>NZ_CM143686.1:0-3819278 GCF_055179795.1 Acinetobacter sp. BZX-2
ATGCTTTGGACGGACTGCTTAACTCGCTTGCGACAAGAGCTCTCTGATAATGTCTTTGCCATGTGGATTCGTCCTTTGGTTGCAGAAGAAGTAGCAGATACTTTAAGACTGTATGCACCTAATCCATATTGGACACGGTATATTCAAGAACATCATTTAGAATTGATTTCAATTCTTGCTGAACAATTGTCTGAAGGCCGTATTCGTAAAGTAGAAATACACGTCGATTCTCGACCTGGCGCTATACTTTCAGTGTCTGAGCAACCTGCGACTACAACGGCAGCATTAGATCATTCTGCACATCAACAAACGCCGCAAAGAGTTAAAAAAGAGAAAGAACCTGATGTTGTTACAGCAAAGAACATCAAAAAACGCCAACTGAACCCTTTATTTAATTTCGCTTTATTTGTTGAAGGTCGTTCAAACCAGATGGCAGCGGAAACTTGCCGAAAAGTTTTAACACAACTGGGTGAATCTCAACATAATCCACTGTTTTTATATGGTCCTACAGGTTTAGGTAAAACGCATTTAATGCAAGCGGTAGGCAATGCTTTATTACAAGCTAAGCCAAATGCACGTGTGATGTATATGACGGCTGAAAGCTTTGTCCAAGACTTTGTTAGTTCATTGCAAAAAGGTAAGGTTGAAGAGTTTAAAAAGAACTGTCGATCTTTAGATTTATTGTTGGTGGATGATATTCACTTATTGGCAGGTAAAGAAGCAAGTTTGGTGGAGTTTTTCTATACATTCAATGCTTTACTGGATGAATCAAAACAAATTATTTTAACATCAGACCGTTATCCAAAAGAATTAACAGAGTTAGATCCTCGTTTAGTATCACGTTTTTCGTGGGGATTATCTGTTGGGGTAGAACCTCCTGATATTGAAACTCGTATTGAAATTTTATTGAAAAAAGCAGAAAGCAGTGGCATCGATTTGCCACGCAATTGTGCTTTATTTATTGCGCAACAAGTGGTTGCCAATGTTCGTGAATTAGAAGGTGCATTGAATAAGGTTGTTGCTATTTCAAGATTTAAAGGTTCTGCAATTGATTTAGACGTGGTTCGTGAATCATTGAAAGATGTCTTGGCAATTCGTGCACGCACCATTAGCACGGAAAATATTCAGCGTGTGGTCAGTGAATACTTTAGAATCCCGTTAAAAGAATTGGTTGGTCCGAAACGGACACGTATTTATGCAAGACCTCGCCAACTGGCAATGGGTTTGGCTCGTGAATTAACGGGTGATAGCTTCCCTGAAATTGGTATGGCTTTTGGTGGACGAGACCACAGTACCGTGATGCATGCTTGTGAAAAAGTGCAAAGCTTACGTGATGAAGATCCAATTTTTAATGAGGATTATAAAAACCTCATGCGTTTGTTACAAAGCTAAATTTTGAACAAATTATACACTTGCAATGCGGCATAAACTGCCGCATAGTACGTCATTAAAAAAATTTATTATCCCCGTTTTAGTTAAATTTAGTTTAGAGGAATTCCACCGTGCGTTTGAAAATCGCGAAAGAGAGCTTACTCAATGTTTTATCCCATGTGGTTGGAGCAGTTGAACGTCGCCATACTTTAAATATTCTTTCAAACGTTAAAATTCAAGCTACGAATCAATTACTTACTATTACTGGTTCAGATTTGGAAGTGGAATTAGTTGCAAGTACAACGTTGTCTGATGGAGCCTGCTTACAGGCAGGGGAGACGACAGTTCCTGCACGTAAATTGGTCGATATTTGTAAATCACTGCCAACAGCGGCATTAATTGATTTGCAAATTACTGAAGATCAACGTTGTATTTTAAAATCTGGAAATAGCCGTTTTGTATTGGGTACTTTACCTGCCGAAGACTATCCATTATTGACCAATGAAAATAGTCAGGGTACTCAGGTTCAAGTGACAGAGCGTGAACTTAAACGTTTATTTGAAAAAACAGCATTTGCCATGGCTGTTCAAGATGTACGTTTTTATTTAACGGGAACATTGTTGGAAATTGATGCCAATCAATTACGTGCAGTGACGACAGATGGTCATCGCTTAGCACTTTGTGAAACCTTAGCATCTTCAACGACGACACAGCCTGTTCAAGCCATTGTTCCACGTAAAGCTGTAGGTGAATTACAGCGTTTATTGAGTATTGAAGACGAACAATTAACATTGCTTATTGGTCGTGAGTTATTGAATGTCACAATCCAAACGCATAGCAAAGATAAAGAACAAGCAGATATTACTGTTCGTTTCACGACAAAATTGATTGATGGCAAGTTCCCTGATTATCGCCGTGTCATTCCACGTGGTGGTGATAAAGTGGTTACCATTCCGCATGATGTATTCAAACAATCTTTGCAACGTGTTGCAATTTTAAGTAATGAAAAGCTACGTGGTGTTTTCCTTAATTTTAATGCAGATTCATTACAATTACGCGCCAATAACCCAGAACAAGATGAGGCGATTGAAGACTTAGCGATTCAATATGCAAGTGCGCCTCTAGAAATGTCTTTCAACGCACAGTATATTTTGGATGTATTGAGTGTCTTGGATGGGGACGATATGGCAATGACCATGTCAGAAGCAAACCAATCGGTGTTGGTACAAGATCCTACACAGCCAAATCAAACTTATGTTGTGATGCCAATGCGTGTTTAATTGATTGAATATTTAAATCTTTTGTTATGCATATCACGCGTTTAAACATACAACGTGTTCGAAACTTGAAAGCGGTTGCACTCCATGAGTTGCAACCGTTTAATGTTTTTTATGGACAAAATGGTTCAGGAAAAACCTCTATATTAGAAGCCATTCATTTATTGGCGACAGGACGTTCTTTTCGTACACATATCCCTAAAAATTACATTCAAAGCAATCAAACGGATGCAATTGTTTTTGCTCAATCAATCTCAGAAAAGATTGGTATGCAAAAAATGCAAAGTGGTGAACAGCTTATAAAAGTAAATGGTGATACTGTTGCAACACAGGGACAACTTGCAAAAATTTTGCCTTTACAACTGATTGATCCTTTAAGTACTGATATTATTGATCATGGTGCCAAGCCAAGAAGACAGTTATTAGATTGGCTCATGTTTCACGTGGAACCCGATTTTTACCATGCATGGCAATATTACTCACGTGCTCTTAAGCAGCGTAACAGTCTACTTAAAACACGACGTAATCTGAGCTTGATAGACTTGGAACCGTGGAACAAAATGCTGAGTGAATATGGTGAAATACTGCATTCTCAGCGTGTAGAAATCGTAGAACAATGGAAACAATATTTGCAGGAAGACTTAGTACAACTGTTGCCTCATTTAAGCATCGAAATGGAATATAGCGCAGGGTTCCACGTGGAACAAGGTTTGGCGAATGATTTGATTCAATACCATCAAAAAGATGTAGATCGGCGTTATACAGAATATGGGCCACATCGTGCTGACATCCGTTTAAAAACCCCAATGGGGGATGCTGATGTTGTGCTTTCTAGAGGGCAAAAAAAGTTATTAATAATGGCTTTAAAACTATCACAAATCGCGATGTTACACGCCTGTAATAAGGAAACTGTGGTATTATTAGATGATGTGACAGCAGAATTAGATTTAAGTGCACAGCAACGTTTAATTGAGCGATTGAGCCAACTTGGTAGTCAAGTTTTTATTACCACACTAGACCATGAATCAGTAAAAAAACATTTACATGATTTGTCTATTTCATACCAGTTATTCAATGTAGATCAAGGTCAAGTAAGTGTAGTTGTGCCATGATTTTAGATTTTAACCAATTTTGGAAAGACCTATTTTTCACTAGGGAGAAACCATGAGTTCAGAAGATCAAGCAGCTTCTCAAACAGAACAAACCACTGAAAAGGCTTATGATTCCTCTAGTATCAAAGTATTACGTGGTCTAGATGCAGTTCGTAAACGTCCAGGGATGTATATTGGTGATACAGATGATGGTTCAGGTCTACACCATATGGTATTTGAGGTGGTGGATAACGCCATTGATGAAGCCTTAGCTGGACATTGTGATGAAATTTTTGTGAATATTCACGAAGATGAATCTGTAAGTGTGACTGATAATGGCCGTGGAATTCCAACAGACATTCACCCTGAAGAAGGTGTATCTGCGGCTGAAGTTATTTTGACTATTTTGCATGCGGGCGGAAAGTTCGATGACAATAGTTATAAAGTTTCTGGTGGTTTACATGGTGTAGGTGTTTCTGTTGTTAATGCGCTTTCAAGTAAATTAGAGCTTACGATCCACCGTGCTGGACATATTCACCAACAAGAATATAAACACGGCGATCCTGTATATCCATTGAAAGTTATTGGTGATACAACCACAACAGGAACGACTGTACGTTTTTGGCCAAGTGCCGACACGTTTAGTCAAACGATTTTTAATGTTGATATTTTGGCACGTCGTTTACGTGAACTTTCATTCTTAAATGCCGGTGTACGTATTGTTTTGCGTGATGAGCGTGTTGCTTTAGAACATATCTTTGATTATGAAGGTGGTTTATCTGAATTTGTAAGATATATCAATCAGGGTAAAACTCACCTAAACGATATTTTTCATTTCACAACACAAGCAGATAACGGTATCGGTGTTGAAGTTGCATTGCAATGGAATGATACCTATCAAGAAAATGTACGTTGTTTTACCAATAATATTCCACAAAAAGATGGTGGTACACATTTAGCTGGTTTCCGTGCGGCATTAACCCGCGGTTTGAATAGCTACATGGAAAACGAAAATCTACTGAAAAAAGAGAAAGTCGCAGTCACAGGTGATGATGCACGTGAAGGCTTAACAGCGATTGTTTCAGTGAAAGTACCAGATCCTAAGTTTTCTTCACAAACGAAAGAAAAATTAGTATCGAGTGAGGTTAAACCTGCTGTTGAACAAGCAATGAATAAAGCATTTGCTGAATATCTTTTAGAGAATCCGCAAGCTGCCAAATCGATTGCTGGGAAAATTATTGATGCTGCACGTGCACGTGATGCGGCTCGTAAAGCACGTGAAATGACACGTCGTAAGAGTGCTTTAGATATTGCAGGTCTTCCAGGTAAATTGGCAGATTGTCAGGAAAAAGATCCAGCACTTTCTGAATTATACTTAGTCGAGGGTGACTCGGCGGGTGGTTCTGCAAAACAGGGTCGTAACCGTAAGATGCAAGCGATTCTTCCATTGAAAGGCAAAATCCTGAATGTGGAACGTGCTCGTTTTGATAAGATGATTTCATCGCAGGAAGTCGGAACACTCATCACAGCATTAGGTTGTGGTATTGGTCGTGAAGAATACAATCCCGATAAATTACGTTATCACAAAATCATTATCATGACCGATGCCGATGTTGATGGTTCGCATATTCGTACTTTATTGCTTACGTTCTTCTTCCGTCAAATGCCTGAACTTGTAGAGCGTGGTTACATTTATATTGCTCAACCACCTTTATACAAATTGAAGAAAGGTAAGCAAGAACAATATATTAAAGATAATGATGCACTTGAAACATATCTGATTTCAAATGCCATTGATGAATTGGAATTACATGTAAGTGCAGATGCACCAGCGATTCGTGGTGATGCATTAGCAAAAGTGATTGCAGATTATCAAACATCTCAGAAAAGTTTGGCTCGTTTAACGGTTCGTTATCCTGCAACATTGTTGGATGGTCTGATTAGTTTAGATGCTTATAAATTTGATCATAATCATGATGTAGATTATGTACAAGAATGGGGTGAAAAACTTCGTGCAGCAGTTGAAAATACTCAGCCAAGTCTACGTCCTGAATTAAGTTTAGAAGCTTTTGAAAAAGACAATGCTGATGGAAGTAAAGTTACGGTTTATTTCCCACGCATTACGATCTATGTACATAATTTGCCACATAGTTATTTATTGGATGCGGGATTATTGGCGTCGAATGAATATAAGCGTTTATTGCATAATTCGAAGAGTTGGTTCACTTTACTCGAAGAAGGTGCATATTTACAGAAAGGTGATCGTAAGATCAATGTTTCTACTTTCCACCAAGTATGGCAGCAGATTCTGACCGATTCTCGTCGTGGCATGATGATCCAACGCTATAAAGGTTTGGGTGAGATGAATGCTGAACAGCTTTGGGAAACCACAATGGATCCTGAAAACCGTAATATGCTACAAGTGACGATTGATGATGCAATTGAAGCAGATCGTATGTTCTCTTGTTTGATGGGAGATGATGTGGAACCACGTCGTGCTTTCATTGAAGAAAATGCACTGAATGCAGATATTGATGCTTAATTAAAATCCATTCAAGAAAAAGGGAAACGCTGAAAAGTGTTTCCCTTTTTATTTGGGTCAAATATTGAGTGGAAAACTCAGACATAAAAATACCAGTTCAATGAACTGGTATTTTTAGTATCAACTTATGGATGAAATAAGATTTAAATCTTATTCACCACCAAGTGAACATTCAAAGTTTGCTTTATCAACAGAACAACGTGCTTTTTTCAAAACAGACATCATTGATGCATCATAAATACCCATTTTGGTTAATTCAAGACGACCGTCACGCATTAACTTTTGGTATTTTAATTTATCTTCAGCAGATAGATTCATCTTGAATTTTGCAGGGATACCCGCTTCAAGACGATTAATCATTGCAAAACCTTTTGGTAAGTTTTTGATGAAATAATCACGAGATTTTTGACCAAAACCAGCAGAGAATTTTTCAGGGCGAATGACTAAATCAGCAGTTACTTGTAAAACTGGGAAGTTAAACATTGCACCATTGGTACCCAAACCTTTATAAATTTCTAATGGTTTATAGGCATAAGCAGGCGCACCAACCATATCCACTTGGCCGTTGTTGAATTTAGCGACAAAGTTGGTTACATCAGAAGGTACAGCTTGTGCACCAACGCGTTGTACCAAAATTTTCTGAGCATTGTCATAGCTCAACACAGCGAATTTTTTACCCGCTGCTTTTTCAATCGAGCTGATGCTTTTATCGCGAACAAAAATGAACGCTGAACCTAATGGAGCAATACCAGCAACTTCATATTTTTTACCACCTAGATTTGTGGTCATTTTCGCTGCATTACGAGAATCAAGCGCGAATGTAATTGCTTTCTGAGCAATAGCATTGCTTGGCACGCCACCGATAGAATCGATAGAGCCTGCAAATTTATTATACTGACGTGCACGCATAGCAGTCATGAATACGCCATCACATTTACCAGCTTTAAAATCATTATCAGCTACAGATTCATCTTGCTTTGGTAGCAAAACAACTTCTGTTCCCCAAGATTTAGCTGCAAGCGCCCATTCTTGAGCCATTTGAAATGATTCACCTGATTTACCAAGTAAATCAAATACGCAGATATTTACAGCAGCTTGAGTTGTTGCACTTACTCCAAAGATTGAAGTAGCAGCAATAGCGAGTGCAATTTTTTTCATTTTTCGTCCTTATCTATTTTGTTCATCACGAGGAACTTTCCATATGCGCAATATTAATCAGCTTTCTTTAAAAAAAATAGAGTATTTACTCCAAATATCGTTATTTTTTTGAAAAATATTGAGATATAGGTCTTCAATGTAAATCGAAAATTAAAAATTACATAGAAAAATCAAAAAATTAAGCAGAAGTTATTATATTTTATTTAAAAATGTTTAAATATTGAGCAAATGTGTAAGTGCATATATTTTCAGTTGCTGTTGTATTTTTAAACGACAGTGCGAAAAGGGTAACAATAAAAACAGCCGTTGTATTAAAAATAAGCTTGAATTTTGATGTTTTATTGATCAAAATAATGTGTGTAACTTTGTGGATAAGTGAAGGTTGTAGTTATTCGCAGCTTTATTTTTTGTGAAAAAAATACACTTTTTTGCCCTAATATTTAAATGAAAAGATGAAAACAATATTTAACTTTCAACGCCAAAAGCATGTTTATTGTTGAACTTATCCACAAAAAAACTTAGAAAATTTTTAAATTTTAAAAACAAAACTTTAATTTTTTGCATAAATTACCTAGAAAATGAATTGTGTAGTTAATTTAATATGTTCCACGCACCTCATTTTAAATCATAAATAAAAGTTATGTGTTGTTTTTTAATATAAATTACAGTCGGTTACGGAGTAACTGAGTCGCTATGTATTGATTTCAATATCGATTGATCAGATAGAAATAAATGTACTTGAGGTGCTTTGATCAACGGCTAAAATGATTTTTATTACTAATTTATTGTTATTTAATGCTATTTTAGCGTAACAACAGCTATATCAATTATGTAAGGTTTATGCAGTGCTTCAATATAATAAAAAGATAAGTATGAGCGTTGATTTAATGATCTAACTTTGAAAGTTATTGGAATATAAATTAGAAAACTCTTATTAAATTACTGTTTTAATTGTTAATTTAAAATAAAAAAATAGGTTGAAAATACAATAAAGCACTTCCAACCTATTTTTAAACGATTTTATTCAAATGAATTTTCTAATTCTTCAAGCTGCATCATCAGCTCAAGCATTTGTTCTTCTACTTGCTCTAATTTTGCTTTTAGATCAGTTTGTTCATTCATCAGCTTTAGTAAATCATCTTTACGGTTTGCTTCGTAAAGTGCAGTATCGGCCAACAAGCCCTCAATTTCGATTAAACGAGGCTGAATTTTATTGATTAAACCTTCATTTTTTTCAATATTTTTACGGATAGGGCGGCTTAAGTCACGTTGGCGAGCCAATTCTTTACGCTGAGCTTCTTTATCCAGTTTGGAAATCGTTGGTTTTACTTCAACTTGTGACTTGATTGGCGCAGCAGGTTTTTGCCCATTTTTGATCATATCGATACGTGCTTGACGTAACCATTCAGCATAAGCTGTTAAGTCACCATCAAATTCACGGCTTTGACTGTTATGCACTAAAATCAGTTCATCACAGACACTTGCGATTAATTGGCGTTCGTGAGAAACCAAAACCACAGCCCCTTGGAAATCGGTCAATGCCATCGTTAGTGCATGACGCATATCTAAATCTAAATGGTTGGTTGGTTCGTCGAGAATGAGTACATTAGGACGTTGCCATACAATTAAAGCCAATGCTAAACGTGCTCGTTCGCCACCAGAGAAGCTTTCGCTTGGTGTATCCATACGTTCACCACTAAAGCCAAAGCTACCTAGGAATGAGCGTAAGCTGGCTTCACTGATCTTTTTATCAGCAATTCGCGCTAACTGTAGCATTGGGCTGGCATTTCCATCCAATGCGTCCATTTGATGCTGTGCAAAGTAACCGATGTTTAATAATTCAGAATCTTTGCGCTGACCTTGTAAGAGTTTTAAATCACCGACCAATGATTTGATCAAAGTTGACTTACCTGCGCCATTCATACCCAATAAACCAATACGGCTATTGGGTGTGATCTGTAGATTAACATTAGTGACAATCAGCTTTTCACCATAGCCAATATCAGCACTTTCAAGCTCTAGTAATGGTGAACTCATTTTGGTCGGTTCACGGAAACTAAAAGTAAAAGGTGTATCCACATGCGCAGCAGAGAGCTCTTGCATGCGTTCAAGTTGTTTAATACGGCTCTGTGCTTGTTTGGCTTTGGTTGCTTGCGCTTTAAAGCGATCAATATACTTTTGTAAATGTGCTCGTGTTTCTAATTGTTTTTCATAAGCTTGTTGTTGCTGTGCTAAACGTTCGCTACGGGTACGTTCAAAAGTTGAATAGTTACCTGTATATAAAATCAATTCTTGATTTTCGATATGTAAAATATGGTCGGTAATCGCATCTAAGAAATCACGGTCATGTGAAATAAGTACCAAAGTACCTTCATACGCTTTTAACCAATCTTCTAACCATAAAATAGCATCTAAGTCTAAATGGTTGGTTGGTTCATCAAGAAGCAATAAGTCAGAACGGCTCATGAGTGTACGGGCAAGGTTTAAGCGCATACGCCAACCACCAGAGAAGCTCGATACATCTAATTGCGATTGATGCTCAAAAAAGCCTAAGCCAGCCATAAGTTGAGATGCTTTTGATGGCGCAGAATAACCATTAATTTCATCAAAACGACCATATAAATGAGCAAGCTCATCATCATTTAAATTTTCAGGATGATTAAGTTTATTTTGAATATCCCAAAATTCTTCATCGCCAGAAAGGACGAAATCAATGGCTTTCATATGTAGCGCTTTAATTTCTTGCGCCATATGCGCAACAGTCCAAACAGCAGGGCGTGTTAATGAACCACCATCGGATTCCATACCGCCAAGCAAGGCAGAAAAGAGGGTTGACTTACCTGCACCATTAACACCCGTTAAACCAATTTTCCAACCTGGATGAAGTTGCATAGACGCTTTTTGAAATAAAATACGTCCGCCACGGCGAATTGAAAGTTGGTCAAGCTGGATCATAGTGAATTAACTATTGAATATTTGGTGGGGTATTCTAAAGGAAAAATGGCAGAGTTCAAAAATTCTCAGTCAAACTAATATCAGTTAAAAATATTTAAATTTGATGAATGGATCAAATTTAGAAAAAGCACCAATCAATTAAAGCGTTTTTACAGGGAATGTAAGGGTGAGATTTTCACTAGGCTGATCGAAGTGTGATATTGTTTTAACAGTATTAAGTGTTTTATTTTTATCATTATTTATCCAATAAAAGAAAGCCATCACTGCGATGGCTTTCTCTATTTTATACCAAGCAATTAGTCAACAAATGTGACTTTAGCAATCGCTTTTTTACTGGCCTGAATAATTAAAGTGACGTTTTCTTTGACCATAAAGCCTGCATCAACAACTTCCCAATCAACTTTAACGGCTCCACGTGAAACAGCATCTTTAGATTGAGCTGAGTTTTTGGTTAGCCCTGCTGCACGCAAAATCGATACGATTGAAACCTCTCCACCATATTCACCACGAGAAATCGTCACTTCTGGTGTACCTTCTGGTAATTCACCTTCAGTAATTAAATTCCCCGCACCTTTGTGTGCATGTTCAGCTGCTTCAGCACCGTGGAAACGCTCAACCAACTCAAGTGCAAGAATTTTCTTAATGTCTTGAGGGTTACGACCTTCAGCCATTTCTTTTAATAGAACAGCAATGTCTTCAAGTGATTTGAAGCTTAATAATTCGAAATAGCGTTCAATCAAGCTGTCAGGCATAGACAATACTTTTTGGTACATTGCTCCAGGCGCATCGAATACACCAATATAATTGCCTAAAGATTTAGACATTTTATTGACGCCATCTAAACCTTCAAGAATAGGAACAGTAATACAGACTTGAGCTTCTTGGTCATAACGACCTTGCAGTGTTCGACCCATTAATAAATTAAAAGTTTGGTCAGTTCCACCAAGTTCTACATCGGCTTCAAGTGCAATCGAGTCATAACCCTGAACCAATGGATACAAAAACTCATGAATTGCAATTGGTTGGTGATTGTTATAACGCTTAGTAAAGTCATCGCGTTCTAACATACGAGCAACAGTTTGCTGTGAAGCCAATTGAATTAAATCAGCGGCGGTTTTTGTTGCAAACCATTCAGAGTTAAAGCGAACTTTGGTTTTATTTGGATCAAGAATTTTAAACACTTGTTCTTGATAAGTCTTGGCATTTTCTAAAACTTGTTCACGCGACAGTGGTGGACGAGTGGCACTTTTACCTGTTGGATCACCAATCATCGCCGTATAGTCACCAATCAAGAAAGTCACATCATGACCTAGGTCTTGAAAGACTTTTAATTTGTTGATTAAGACTGTGTGACCTAAATGCAAATCTGGTGCAGTTGGGTCAAAACCTGCTTTAATTTTTAAAGGGCGATTTTCTTTAAGTTTCTTTAACAGATCCTCTTCAGAAATAATCTCGTGTGTGCCTCGTTGAATGAGGGCAAGTTGTTCTTCCGCGGGCAGGAAATTTGACATCACAAAATCCAATACATCAGTTATCTCATTTGTGCGATATACTAACATTTTTTCAGCGAAATGCAGGCGAAGAATATCTCATGACAACAATCTATATTGGCGTAATGACTGGAACCAGCATGGACGGCGTCGATTTTGTTGCTGCTTCATTTGATCCTCTACACATTCATGCGACTTTGACTGTGCCATTTGATCCCGATTTACGAGATGAATTAATGGCATTGACCCTACCTGATGACAATGAAATTGATCGAATGGGTAAAGCAGATGTGTCGCTTGCAACGATGATTGGACATGGGATTAACCAACTGATTCAAGATAATCATTTAGATCGCAGTCAAATTAAAGCGATTGGTTCGCATGGGCAAACCATTCGACATCGTCCTGAACATGGTTTTACATTACAAATTGGTGATCCCAATATTATTACTGAAATGACTCAGATTCCTGTCATTTCAGATTTTCGTCGTCGAGATATGGCGGCAGGTGGGCAGGGAGCACCCTTAGTTCCAGCTTTTCATCAAGCGCTTTTTCAACATCCAACCATTCATCGCGTGATTCTCAATTTAGGCGGCATTGCCAATGTGAGTATGTTGCCAGCAGGAAATCCTCAAGCTGTTTATGGTTTTGACACTGGGCCTGCCAATATTTTAATGGATGCATGGTGTCAGCGTTATACAGGGCAACCTTATGATGAGAATGGCAATTGGGCGGCTTATGGACAACCGATTCGTTCATTATTAGAACGCTTGCAAGCACATGAATATTTTTCTAAAGAACCGCCGAAAAGTACAGGTCGTGAAGACTTTAATTTGGAATGGTTAGATGAACAAATTGCGGATTGGCGAAATGACCTTGAATATGATGAATTAGAAGATACGCCTGAAAATATTCAAGCAACATTAATGAAATTGACGACACGTGCAATTAAAAAAGCCATTTATCGTTCACCTTTAGATACAGGTGAGGTCTATGTCTGTGGTGGTGGTGCTTATAATTCACATTTACTTGAACAATTACGTTGGCGCTTACGTAAGCATAATTGGTCAGTACAAACAACTTCTGCATTAGGTTTAGCACCGACTTGGGTAGAAGCGACTGCTTTTGCTTGGTTGGCCATGTGTTTTGATCAAAAACTGAGTGGTAATTTACCTGCAGTAACTGGTGCGACTGGCGATCGTATTCTAGGTACGATTACCGTGGTTTAGTGCTCAAACGAATTTCCCTTAAATGAAGATATCATTTTTCATTTGAAAATAGGGGCGTGTTTTTATTTTTTAATGGGCTTGAAGATTGTTCTACAATATTCGGCCCTAAAACCTAGTGAAATGTCCTCATCTGCTGTTCATCAATACGTATTAAACTTACAAGATAGATAAAATTTCATCGAGACAAGAATGAATATAATTCCAAATATATTGACGCAACGCATCAAAACCTTTCAAAGAGAAAGTTTAACTTTTGATGTGATTGACTTAGGCCCTTTAGATGGGCAAATTTTTGTTTTATTGCATGGTTTTCCTGAAACCAATAAAAGCTGGCAGGAAACATCTGAAATTTTGAATCAGCAAGGCTACCGTACATTTGCGGTCAATCAACGTGGTTATAGTTTGGGTGCTCAGCCTCAGAAACGCCGTGACTATCGTAATTCTGCTTTGGTTGAGGATGTGAATGCTCTCTTGGACATTGTTCAACAACCTGTGTATTTGGTGGGGCATGATTGGGGCGCTGTCGTTGCATGGGAAGTCGCACAACGTTATCCGCACAAAGTAAAACACCTCATTACCATTTCAGTACCGCATAAAGCTGCTTTTATGAAAGCAATGTTGAGTAGCAATCAACTGTTGAAATCTTATTATATTGGTTTGTTCCAATTACCCAAAATTCCAGAATTTTTATTTGAAAAATTTCCTAAAATTGGTTTGGCACTTTTAAAAGATTCAGGCATGACCAGCAAGCAGCTAGAGGATTTTCAACAGGATATTGTTGCTGAAAAGCGTTTAAGTTCAGCTTTAAATTGGTATCGTGGTGTGCCTTTTAGTTCAAATAAAAATTTAACCCAGCCAGTTCAAGTACCAACTTTATTTATTTGGGGTAAGCATGACTCAGCGATTGGTGCTAAAGGTGTTGAACTGAATAAACATTATGTCAAAGCGCCTTACAAAGAAGTGATTATGGACGCAACCCATTGGATACCTGTGCAGAATGCAAAGGAATTAAGCCAATCTATTTTAGAAACCATTGCATGAGCTTAATGACCTAAAAGCTAAGCATATAAAAATGCCCTCAATATTGAGGGCATTTTCAAATATTTTTTGAGATTAGATTGAGAATGAAGACCCGCAACCACAGGTTGTTGTTGCATTTGGATTTTCAACAATAAAACGAGAACCTTCCAAACCTTCAATATAATCTACTTTTGAACCCACTAAATATTGGTAGCTTAAAGAGTCAACCAACATTTTGACATCGCCATTGATAAATTCTGCATCATCTTCATTGGTGCTTTCAGCAAAATTAAAACCGTAAGAAAAACCTGAACAGCCACCACCCGTTACATATACACGTAACATAAGATCTTGATTACCTTCGCTATCACGAAGTTGGCGAACTTTATTTGCAGCGTTGTCAGTCAGCTCTAATACTTGGGCATTCATGGTGATGTTCCTCAGTTTCAAATGGCTTAAATAAAAAGACCACATATTCAGTATAGCATACTCAATATATGGTCAGTGAATGAACTTTAAAGTAAATTCAGACTAAATCTATCGGATTTAGTACAGACTTATTTATAGTTCTCATCTTGTAATGCGCATTCAAAGTTTTTTGGATCATTTTTACAACGGAATTGCCAAAGAATTTTCATCATTGTTTTGTTGTAAATGCCTTGTTTGGTCAAACTGATGCGTGATTCACGCATTAATTTTTGATAACCAGGTTTATCTCCAGCAGGGACTTGCATCCAATATTTGGCTGGAATATCTGCTTTCATTTTACCAATAATGCTATTGGCACGTGGTAATTGAGATTTGACCCAATCACGAGATTTTTGACCATAGCCCGCAGGGAATTTATCTGGTCGGATGATGATATTACCTGTAACTTGTAACAGTGGGTAATTCACAATCGCGCCCTTAGTGCCCAAACCTTTATGTAATTCTAAAGGTTTAAATACTGCAGCAGGTGCGCCAATGATATCCACTTGGCCATTGTTAAACTTACTACTAAAATTTGTGACATCAGCACTTACAGCCTGAGCGCCGATTTGCTGAACCATGATTTTTTGAGCTTGGTCATAGTCGAGTACAGCAATCTTTTTACCCGCAGCTTTAGCGACGGTATTAATATTACGGTCATTGACCATCAGGAATGCATCGCCCACAGGAATGACGCCAACCACTTCATATTGACCACTGGTCATGTATTTTGCGAAATTTGGATTAGCTAAACCTTGCATCACTTTAACTGCTAAACCAAGATCTGGAATCGCACCAATTGCATCTAATGATCCTGTAAAACTGTTAAATTGGCGACCACGCATACCTGTGATACTGACCGCATCACATTTTCCTGCTTTAAAATCTTCGGCAATAACAGCTTCGTTACTGTTTACCTTTAACTCTAAATCTGCACCCCAGTTTTTAGCTGCAAGTTGGTAATCTTTCATTAGTGTAAAAACATCACCATTTTTACCAACTAAATCAAATACACACATGACTTGTTTTGCTTGAGTTGTTGAAGTAGCAACCAATAGACCAGCAGCAACAAAAAGCGCATTAGACCATTTCATTATTTTTTTCCTTTCCATGATCAATATTATTGATATTCATACTATCTAAATTTTTTAAATTAAATGATTTGATAGCTGAACTTTTTACATCAAAAGATTGAATTAATTGAGAACCAAAGAGGTGCTAAATCAGATTTAATCTATATATGAACAACTTATTTTTCAAAGCCACTATTCATGTTCGCGATGAATTGATGTTGTAAAAATGATCACTTGAAATAAGTTTGAGTACAATGACTTAAATGACAAAAATATAAGCTTAATTTAAAAAGTAACTAAGCAATGAAAAACATTATAAATCAAATACCTTTTATATAGCTTCAGTAAAAACATTACCTAAAAGACAAAAGAATCTGAGTATCTTCAGATTCTTTTTAAATTAATTCCTACCATTCTCTCTATTTTTACGATCATCACGCTTTTTTTCATGCTGCTTATCGTGACGTTGATGTTGCTGCCATTGTTTTTGATTGGCATTATGATTCCAACCAGAATTAGAATCAGGTTTTTTACCCCAAGCACCACGCTTAGGATGATCAAATTGCTGTTTTTTGGCTTGATCACGTTTTGTTTGTTGATATTCCCAATGCTGTTTTTTAATTTGGTATTGGCGTCGTTCTTGCTCTTTTCGAGCCTGTTGCAAACGATAAGCGCGTTCTTGTTCCCAGCGTTGACGATCGTCATAACGTCTATCGTATCTACGATCATAACGGTCATCATATCTACGGTTATTTGGATAAGCATAACCGCCGTTGGTTCGATAATCATAACCCCGAGCGTCGTAATGATCTTCTGGAAATACCACACAGCCTACAGCCATCAAAGATGTTATTAATGAAATAAATAATGCTTTTAGCGCCATGGTGATCTCCTTATCAAGAAAAGGAATAGCAAAAAAAATTCTGAGAAATAGCGAAATAGTCAATGACAACTGAGATAACTCAGCTTAGCGTATCTAAAATTAATATTTGTATATCGACTGCTAGATTTGTATAAGAATATGGTCAGCTAACTTATGATCATGTAGAAAATATGAAGAATCTGGATACTAGGGAAGGAAAATAAATGGGCGCTTTGCAACATAATCTTCAAGAGCTTATCGAAAAAGGGCAAGGGTCGGCGGGCAGAACCTTAGATCGTTTACCTGCATTTGCTCAAGAGTCTTTAGCTAAAATACTTGGCTATCCTTACCAGTATCCTCAATTAGATAGCTTCACTAAATGTTTAATGGCTGCTCAGTTAAAGCAAGGGAAGTCAGGATTTATTGGTGACGATGTAGAGCGTTCAAGAAAGCAATTTGAATCGCAAATGCAGTCGATTATTCATAAACCTACACATGTTCAATGTGTTGAAGATATTCGTTTACCACTACAAAGTGGCAGTATTTATGCACGCCATTATCACCCAGCCCCAAGTAAGAAACTTCCTATGGTTGTATTTTATCATGGGGGTGGCTTTGTTGTAGGAAGTGTAGATACGCATGATGAAGTTTGTCGATTGATTGCAATACATGCAAAAGTACAAGTTTTAAGTATTGAATATCCACTTGCACCAGAAGTTGGGCCTCGTGAACTGATTCAGTCTTGCGAAGATGCCTTGGCTTGGGTTTATCAAAATCGTCGTCAATTTAAAATTCTTAAAAACAGAATTGCGGTAGCTGGAGATAGTGCAGGAGGTAATATTAGTACAGTCGTGGCACAAAGAGCAGTAAATACGGCTTATGCTCCTCATGCACAATTTTTAATTTATCCAGCGGTAGACTTTAAAAGTCGCCATCCATCATTTTTTGCGTATAAAGATGGATTGGTTTTAACGGGTATTGATATTGATCATGTAACAGAGTTCTATGCAAATAAGTTCAACATTGCTTTAGATGATGTCATTATTTCGCCAACAAATGGTCATTTGAAAAAATTAGCACCGACCTTTTTGATTACAGCAGGTCATGATCTACTACACGATGAAGGTAAGATCTATGCATATAAATTACGCCAAAATGGTGTAAAAGTGCATTATCACGATTATGAAGATCAAACACATGGCTTTATCAACCTGACTCCTATTTCCAAAAAAGCCAAAAAAAATGTGATCGAAATGAGTAAAGAATTTCGTAAGTTTTGGGATAAGCAATAATCGTTATTTCTATTCTATAAAAAGCTTTAGTTTCACGTGAAACTAAAGCTTTTTATTTGACTAATTATTGATCAAATATGTGTGGTTGAAAAATACACAAATCCATTTGATCAATCTGCATCAAGTACATTGAAATATTTGAATCTGATTCATAAATAATAAATGGACTTATTTCAAAAACGAAGTGAAAGCACTTTAAAGAGAAAAGACTCTTTCCTGAATTGCTCAACAGAGATTCATTTGTTTTATTGACGAGCCTGCTCATGTTTACTAAATGGCTAACAATGTTATCTTTATTCTTGTTAAAAGCAGACTAATATAAGACATTATCAATTTTAAAATATTTTAGGAAAATACAATGATCAAAAAAATAGGATTCAGTCTTGCTTTGGTACTGTTGGCTAATCAAGCTTTTGCCAATACAGATATGCAAATTAAAACCAATTTAGGCAATATCAAAATAGAACTCTATGATGATAAAGCACCAGTTACGGTTAAAAACTTTAAAAGTTATGTAAATAGTCAATTTTATAATGGCACCATTTTCCATCGCGTCATTCCAGGCTTTATGATTCAGGGTGGCGGTTTTGATAGCAATATGAAAGAAAAAGCAACCCAACCTTCTATCGTGAATGAAGCAAGCAATGGCCTAAAGAATTCTAGAGGAACTTTGGCTATGGCACGTACCAATGATCCAAACTCAGCTTCTAGCCAATTCTTTATTAATGTTGCGAACAATGACTTTTTAAATAAGGCAGCTGGGAACCCTGGATACGCCGTGTTCGGTAAGGTTACTGAAGGCTTAGATATAGTCGATAAAATCGTGAATACACCGACTGGAACAGTGGGTATGTATCAAGACGTACCTAAACAAGCTGTAAAAATAATCAGCATTCAAACAGTCAATGTAAAAACAAAAAAATAATTAAAAAATAAAGCAGAAATATTTTCTTCATATTTCTGCTTTAATATTATGGGTTTATATATGTCTTAGTATAAAAATGAACCAAATTAGTGCATAAAAATACAACACTCAATAAAACAACCAGTTAAAAGCGCTTGCATGCCTAAGAAATTGCCCTATAATGAGCTCATCCCGACGCGATACAGCAAACGAACTTAGCTTAGAGGGTTAAGTTGTTAAATGTTTATTGCGTTTTATTTATCACTGATGAAGTGATAAATTACTCATTAAGAGAATATGAAGAACAACTTGTGTGGATTTTTACTGATTGATTGATCGAAAATATTTCATTGATTGAAAGGTTTAAATTACTCGAAGTTTATTTGAGAGAATTTGTCAGGAAATTGATGAGCCAGAATTGTGACCTTAAGTCACTAATGATTTTAACTGAAGAGTTTGATCATGGCTCAGATTGAACGCTGGCGGCAGGCTTAACACATGCAAGTCGAGCGGGGGATGTAGCTTCGGTTATATCTCTAGCGGCGGACGGGTGAGTAATGCTTAGGAATCTGCCATTTAGTGGGGGACAACATTCCGAAAGGAATGCTAATACCGCATACGTCCTACGGGAGAAAGCAGGGGATCTTCGGACCTTGCGCTAAATGATGAGCCTAAGTCGGATTAGCTAGTTGGTGGGGTAAAGGCCTACCAAGGCGACGATCTGTAGCGGGTCTGAGAGGATGATCCGCCACACTGGGACTGAGACACGGCCCAGACTCCTACGGGAGGCAGCAGTGGGGAATATTGGACAATGGGGGGAACCCTGATCCAGCCATGCCGCGTGTGTGAAGAAGGCCTTATGGTTGTAAAGCACTTTAAGCGAGGAGGAGGAGCTCTAGGCTAATATCCTAGATGCTTGGACGTTACTCGCAGAATAAGCACCGGCTAACTCTGTGCCAGCAGCCGCGGTAATACAGAGGGTGCGAGCGTTAATCGGATTTACTGGGCGTAAAGCGTACGTAGGCGGCTTTTTAAGTCGGATGTGAAATCCCTGAGCTTAACTTAGGAATTGCATTCGATACTGGGAAGCTAGAGTATGGGAGAGGATGGTAGAATTCCAGGTGTAGCGGTGAAATGCGTAGAGATCTGGAGGAATACCGATGGCGAAGGCAGCCATCTGGCCTAATACTGACGCTGAGGTACGAAAGCATGGGGAGCAAACAGGATTAGATACCCTGGTAGTCCATGCCGTAAACGATGTCTACTAGCCGTTGGGGCCTTTGAGGCTTTAGTGGCGCAGCTAACGCGATAAGTAGACCGCCTGGGGAGTACGGTCGCAAGACTAAAACTCAAATGAATTGACGGGGGCCCGCACAAGCGGTGGAGCATGTGGTTTAATTCGATGCAACGCGAAGAACCTTACCTGGTCTTGACATAGTAAGAACTTTCCAGAGATGGATTGGTGCCTTCGGGAACTTACATACAGGTGCTGCATGGCTGTCGTCAGCTCGTGTCGTGAGATGTTGGGTTAAGTCCCGCAACGAGCGCAACCCTTTTCCTTATTTGCCAGCACTTCGGGTGGGAACTTTAAGGATACTGCCAGTGACAAACTGGAGGAAGGCGGGGACGACGTCAAGTCATCATGGCCCTTACGACCAGGGCTACACACGTGCTACAATGGTCGGTACAAAGGGTTGCTACCTAGCGATAGGATGCTAATCTCAAAAAGCCGATCGTAGTCCGGATTGGAGTCTGCAACTCGACTCCATGAAGTCGGAATCGCTAGTAATCGCGGATCAGAATGCCGCGGTGAATACGTTCCCGGGCCTTGTACACACCGCCCGTCACACCATGGGAGTTTGTTGCACCAGAAGTAGGTAGTCTAACCTTAGGGAGGACGCTTACCACGGTGTGGCCGACGACTGGGGTGAAGTCGTAACAAGGTAGCCGTAGGGGAACCTGCGGCTGGATCACCTCCTTAACGAAAGATTGGTTATTGGTAAGAATCCACAACAAGTTGTTCTTCATTGATGTATCTGAGGGTCTGTAGCTCAGTTGGTTAGAGCACACGCTTGATAAGCGTGGGGTCACAAGTTCAAGTCTTGTCAGACCCACCAAGTCTACTGATTGAAATTGAAGAAATTCAAGATTACAGAGAAACAGATATATTAAGATCTTAAGCTGGGGACTTAGCTTAGTTGGTAGAGCGCCTGCTTTGCACGCAGGAGGTCAGGAGTTCGACTCTCCTAGTCTCCACCATACATTACGAAGTAATGTGAAAACGAAAGTTAAATCCTAAAGATAGTTTATAGAAATTAATGAATAAGAAGATCACATGGTCTTGATTTATTAACTTCTGTGATTTATCACAGTGAACTACTTGCTGACGAGGCGGTAGTGAATCATTAACAGAATAAATTTGAGTTGAAATAATTGTTTAACTCGTTTCAAGCAAATTAACAAGCAATTGTTAATGTTGAATGAAATGAGCACTAGCGATAAAACTGAATCAAGCGTTTTGGTATATGAATTAAATTGAAGCTGTACAGTGCTTAAGTGCACGAACAACAGATAGTAGCAATTAAGTTTGCAACGATAACACTCACTTGTATGTGTTAGCGACTGTTTGGGGTTGTATAGTCAAGTAATTAAGTGCATGTGGTGGATGCCTTGGCAGTCAGAGGCGAAGAAAGACGTAATAGCCTGCGATAAGCTTCGGGGAGGCGGCAAATATCCTGTGATCCGGAGATTTCTGAATGGGGAAACCCACTTACCATAAGGTAGGTATCGCATGATGAATACATAGTCATGCGAGGCGAACGAGGGGAAGTGAAACATCTCAGTACCCTTAGGAAAAGAAATCAATTGAGATTCCGTCAGTAGCGGCGAGCGAACGCGGATCAGCCCATTAAGTTATATGTGTATTAGCGGAACGCTCTGGGAAGTGCGACCGTAGAGGGTGATAGTCCCGTACACGAAAGTGCACATATAATGATGACGAGTAGGGCGAGGCACGTGAAACCTTGTCTGAATATGGGGGGACCATCCTCCAAGGCTAAATACTCCTGACTGACCGATAGTGAACCAGTACCGTGAGGGAAAGGCGAAAAGAACCCCTGTGAGGGGAGTGAAATAGATCCTGAAACCGCATGCATACAAGCAGTGGGAGCCGACTTGTTCGGTGACTGCGTACCTTTTGTATAATGGGTCAGCGACTTATATTCAGTAGCAAGGTTAACCGTATAGGGGAGCCGTAGAGAAATCGAGTCTTAATAGGGCGTTTAGTTGCTGGGTATAGACCCGAAACCGGGTGATCTATCCATGAGCAGGTTGAAGGTTGGGTAACACTAACTGGAGGACCGAACCCACTGTCGTTGAAAAGCCAGGGGATGACTTGTGGATAGGGGTGAAAGGCTAATCAAACTCGGTGATAGCTGGTTCTCCCCGAAAGCTATTTAGGTAGCGCCTCGGACGAATACCATAGGGGGTAGAGCACTGTTTCGGCTAGGGGGTCATCCCGACTTACCAAACCGATGCAAACTCCGAATACCTATGAGTACTATCCGGGAGACAGACTGCGGGTGCTAACGTCCGTAGTCAAGAGGAAAACAATCCAGACCGCCAGCTAAGGCCCCAAAATTATAGTTAAGTGGGAAACGATGTGGGAAGGCATAGACAGCTAGGAGGTTGGCTTAGAAGCAGCCACCCTTTAAAGAAAGCGTAATAGCTCACTAGTCGAGTCGGCCTGCGCGGAAGATGTAACGGGGCTAAAACTATATGCCGAAGCTGCGGATGTGCACTAAGTGCACGTGGTAGGGGAGCGTTCTGTAAGCCGATGAAGGTGTGTTGAGAAGCATGCTGGAGGTATCAGAAGTGCGAATGCTGACGTGAGTAACGACAAAACGGGTGAAAAACCCGTTCGCTGAAAGACCAAGGGTTCCAGTCCAACGTTAATCGGGGCTGGGTGAGTCGACCCCTAAGGCGAGGCCGAGAGGCGTAGTCGATGGGAAATTGGTTAATATTCCAATACTTCTGTGTAATGCGATGAGAGGACGGAGAAGGTTAAGTCAGCCTGGCGTTGGTTGTCCAGGTGAAAGGTTGTAGGCATGTATCTTAGGCAAATCCGGGGTACTCTATGCTGAGAACTGATAACAAGCTAGTTTACTAGCGAAGTGGCTGATACCAAGCTTCCAGGAAAAGTCTCTAAGCTTCAGTTACACAGGAATCGTACCCGAAACCGACACAGGTGGTCAGGTCGAGTAGACCAAAGCGCTTGAGAGAACTCTGCTGAAGGAACTAGGCAAAATGGTACCGTAACTTCGGGAGAAGGTACGCTGCTGACGGTGATAGGACTTGCTCCTTGAGCTATTGGCAGCCACAGAAACCAGGCCCCTGCAACTGTTTATTAAAAACATAGCACTCTGCAAACACGAAAGTGGACGTATAGGGTGTGATGCCTGCCCGGTGCTGGAAGGTTAATTGATGGGGTTAGCGTAAGCGAAGCTCTTGATCGAAGCCCCAGTAAACGGCGGCCGTAACTATAACGGTCCTAAGGTAGCGAAATTCCTTGTCGGGTAAGTTCCGACCTGCACGAATGGCATAATGATGGGGGCGCTGTCTCCAGCAGAGGCTCAGTGAAATCGAAATCGCCGTGAAGATGCGGTGTACCCGCGGCTAGACGGAAAGACCCCGTGAACCTTTACTGCAGCTTGACATTGAACTTTGATCTTACTTGTGTAGGATAGGTGGGAGGCTATGAAATTGGGACGCCAGTTCCAATGGAGCCATCCTTGAAATACCACCCTGGTAATATTGAGGTTCTAACTCTGTCCCGTTATCCGGGACGAGGACCATGTCTGGTGGGTAGTTTGACTGGGGCGGTCTCCTCCTAAAGAGTAACGGAGGAGTACGAAGGTGCGCTCAGCGTGGTCGGAAATCACGCGTAGAGTATAAAGGCAAAAGCGCGCTTAACTGCGAGACCCACAAGTCGAGCAGGTACGAAAGTAGGTCTTAGTGATCCGGTGGTTCTGTATGGAAGGGCCATCGCTCAACGGATAAAAGGTACTCTGGGGATAACAGGCTGATACCGCCCAAGAGTTCATATCGACGGCGGTGTTTGGCACCTCGATGTCGGCTCATCTCATCCTGGGGCTGAAGCAGGTCCCAAGGGTATGGCTGTTCGCCATTTAAAGAGGTACGCGAGCTGGGTTTAGAACGTCGTGAGACAGTTCGGTCCCTATCTACCGTGGGCGTTGGAAATTTGAGAGGATCTGCTCCTAGTACGAGAGGACCAGAGTGGACGAACCTCTGGTGTACCGGTTGTGACGCCAGTCGCATCGCCGGGTAGCTATGTTCGGAAGGGATAACCGCTGAAAGCATCTAAGCGGGAAGCCTACCTCAAGATAAGATTTCCCCGAGGCTTTATGCCTCCTAAAGAGCCGTTGAAGACTACGACGTTGATAGGTTGGATGTGGAAGTACGGTGACGTATGAAGCTGACCAATACTAATTGCTCGTGAGGCTTGACTATACAACACCCAAACAGTTGTATATAGAGCATCATTTGATTCATAAAAGATCAATCATACTTGATTTAGTTGTAAAGCTAGTTACAATACCCAACTCAAATGTTCTGTTAAACTCATTTGGTACCAAGTAAGGCATTTAAATAAGACCCGAACAAGTCCATAACAGTTTGCTGGCGACAATAGCAAGAGTGAACCACCTGATCCCTTCCCGAACTCAGAAGTGAAACCTCTTAGCGCTGATGGTAGTGTGGGGTTACCCATGTGAGAGTAAGTCATCGCCAGCTTTTAAATTCAAAACACCCCCAACTCGATAGTTGGGGGTGTTTTTTTTTGCTTGGGGGTTGTCGACAAAAGAATTATTTCGATGCAATATCTACACATCAGTCTTATTATATCTGGGTGAAAGGGGATCAAACTTTTTGATTGCTTATAGTTATATAAATCAATTAGTTAAATTAATATTATTCACCCATAAGCCCTTGGCCTTGTGCTTCAGCAATTAAACGTTCTGCTGATTCACGATTTTTTCTTAAACCTGGCATGCGAAATTCAGTATGACCATAGTCATGAATTCTTGTCCAACGCCCACCCCAAGTTAAACCAACTGACTCAGCAACGACACCATAAAGTTGGTAGCCTTTCCAAGCCCATGGATCTCGCTCAGAAATGACAACTTTTCCGTCTCTTTTAAAGGCAGTATCTGCAGCTAAACCAAATTGATGGTAACTTTGGTAGGCCTTTGCCAAAGTAGTGGCTGTATTACCAGATAATCGTGTTTGACGTTCAGGGCTACGATAGCCTTCTAAAAGTACCATTTCATAACCGTGTTGTTCTTTCATGATTTTAAAAACCATAAGTAAACGTTGTTTATAACTCGGATGCATTTTGTCCCATTTACGGTCAACCATAGTCGTATCAAAACTACTCCGCCGATCTCCAAACTCTTCATGGTCAATACTTGATGGACTAATCGTTGGAAATTGATGATTTTGATTAGAATCTTCTCTTTCCAATATTTGTGCTTGAACAATTGCTGCATCAATTAAGCTGTCTTCTACTGCAGGTGGTGGGCTCAAAACTTCACCATTCAGTAAAGAGTAAATTTGTGGATCAGTCTTTCTTAAATATTCTGCTTCAATCTGGGTAGGGTCGACTGGACGTGTAACAGCAAAAACTAGAATACTTGAAAGCAAAAAAAAACCTGCAATCAAGATCCACCATTGTTGTAAATGCCAATGGGTTTGCGTTTGTTTGGCTGAAGCTGCTTGATTCATTTGCTCGGCAAAATTTCGTGCAGAAACAAATTTCTTTTTACCTTGGGGGAGGAGTCGTTTAACGTAGTTTAGTGCTTTATTTCTAAGTTCATAAGACATTAAAAAAGCTAAACAAAACGCCAAAAAAATAAAGCATAAAATGATTAAAAAAATCATGGTTTATTTTCTATTTGTCGACGATCAATTGAAACCTTAACAGAACCTACGGGACTTATGTCTTCAAGCTCTTGGCTGGTAGTACTGATTTGTTTTTCTTCAGCCTTTGCAGCAGGTATTGTTTTTATTTTGGATTCAATAGCCCGCTCTTTTACAATCGGTTTAGTAACAGGAGGTTGTGTTGGTTTTAGGTTCTTCTTTTCCGATCCATTGATCTGCTCAAATGGTGATGTTTTGTTTAGGCTATTCGTATCTAGGTTTTTATTTTCATGTTTAAAAAGATTCTTTAGATCCTTTTCATTAACATGCTGTCTATACGTTATGGAATCATCATCTTCATGGTTCGGCTCAGAAGGAAAGCTATTCACTTTTTCTGATTCATTTTGGTGAAGTATTTCAGATGAATTTTCCTCCACTTTAATCGATTGGTTGGTGTTAAAGAATATTAAAAATAAAATAGAAGAAATAATAAAACCAATAAATAAACCAAGCAGAAAAACAATTGATTTGTTCAGGCTTTTTTTAGCTGGTTTATTTTGTAATATACGGATCGAGTTTTGTTTTTCTTGAGTCATAGTTTTACCTGATTAAGGCAAGTGAATTGTAATATGAGCTTGTTCGGCTGGTGTAGAAATTACATTATTAAATTTTGCCAAGGATGTGTTTTGATTTTTATTGAGTAATATTTTTAACCCTGAAAATGTAAGTAAAGCGAAAAGTAATAAGAAAAACAAAATCCAAGTAAAAGGCAACTCTTTGTGAATAATATTCTTAATTTGATCAGGTAAAGCCGAAAATGGAGAAAATGCAGTTTTCTTTCCTTTTAGAAAATCAATTTCATCACCAATACGTGCAACGAGATGATTTAAACTTTCAATTGACTCAATACGATATTTGCCTTGGAACCCAAGTAATAAGCAGTAATGATAAACCTCTAAAGAGGCTAATCGTTCTTTTCCACGACTACGTATTTTTTCTAAAAATTCAAAGAATCGATAGCCTGCTAATTGTGAACCAAAGATACTTAATTGTAATGGGCTAATTAACCACTGATTTTGAAGGTTAAAAAATGAAGAGTCTTGCTGTGTAACAATGGTTTCATCGAGTAAGGCACAATACGCATATTTTGCATCATGTATGTCTTCCGCAGAAAATTGAAGCTTTTTGGCTTGATTCTCAAAACGATTAAGTAAATCTAAAATTTTTTCTTTGAAATTTTCAGCGTTATCTGGAACATATTGGTTTCTTAATAGAAAAACGATATAAAAACCATCATGTAAAAGATCAACTAAATTAGTCGTTTGATTAATTTTAGATTGTTGTGGTAAAGAACCGATTCCAATTTGTCCATCATCAAACAGTGATGGGGCGATATTATTTTGACTCATTTATTATTCTCTATTTTATCCATTCATTACTGCAATTAGTTCGATACTGATATCTTGGAAACCAGCGGGAATATAAATACAAATCGTTTCTGAATCGAGCATACGTTGGTACATTTCATGGTGGGGTTCTATTTCAAAATAACTCACCCCTGAACGTACAGGAATTGCGGTCGGAATCTGCACCAAGTGATGAATTGGAATGGCGGGTAATGCAGCAACAACTCGTTGTTCCACATCTACCGTATTTCCAACTTTAAAGCGAAGCGGAACGATTTGGATGAGCTCGTGTGTTTGCATCATGCTGCTTGAAACAGCGATGTATAGACGTGTTTCCTTTGTGATTTTGTCTGTTTCCAAACTTCCAACCCAATAAGATGGACGAATTTCTTTGAGTGTAATACTGATATAACGACTGGAAATAATCGTATCTAATAATTCTCTTAGGATTTTATCTAGCTGGCTAAAACTATTTTGAAGATTATGGTGTTGGTATTGCGGTAAATTCTCTACCTCATAGGCAGTTGAAAATGTCAGCAAAGAGCCAGTTAAACGTAATAATTCAAAAAATAATTTTTCTGGATGGATTTGAGGATTTTGTAATAGATGATTCAATGTCGCATGAGCTGTATTTAATGCATTAACTAACCAAAAAGATACAATATCACCAGAACGGAATTCGATAAGTTTTTGCTCATTTTCACGATTATTTGATTGAATTGTCTGAATTTTTGCTCGAATAACGTTTAATGTCCGCTTGAGATTAGCCAGTAATGTTTCATTGGATTGAATATGCAAGATTGGTGGAATAAATTTTGAATCAATTTCAAAATGACCAGAACTTAGTCGTCTAATCTTACCAATGTTTAAATATAAAAAACCATTTAAATCCTGATTAGGCTCAGTTTGAGTATCAAATAGCTTAAACTCGGTACAACGTTTTAGAAGCGTAATTTCCGTAGGCGTCGCATCTGTATAGAGGTCGTGTATTTCGTTGAGATAAGAATGATAGCGGGTCGGTTGTTTATTTTGGTCATCTGAAAGATTTTTTCTGTTCGGTTGCAAAATAGGAAGTGCCAAGTAAATGAGCATTTCACCACGTAAATTTAATTCATCCAATAGAATGGGATTAGGAAGCAAATCTTTAGCTGGCGCTTGGTAGATTTCCCCATCTTGCCAAATCATATCAATTTGTTCTAATGCTAAAATATGTGTGCTCAGTTGCGTTTCGTCAAAGCGTATATTTTTAATACCATAAGGATAAGGAACAGTTGAACGAATTGTATGGTTTAATCGTTGTTCTTGATAAGTATCTTGTAGTTGGAAGTGTTGTGGTCTTAAAAATAAGCCTTCACCCCAAAGCACTTTTTCGGCTTTAAACATTAATGGTTACCATTCTGAAGATTCATTATTTTGATTTGACCCCAATAATTCTTGAATAGATTCAAGGGGATTTTCATTTTTAATCACTTGAGCAAGCCATTCATGTAATGGCATCTGACTCCATTTAATCGTTTTCTGTAGCATATAACTTACGGGGCTATGTGGTTCATTGGTTTGAAAATAATCAGCGATGTCTTGTAAAACTTGCATTGCTTGTTCACGATTTTGCACATGGCTTTGCGGTTGAGGCTGAAAAGATTTTGTTTGATTAATACTAGATGGATCCGTACTCGGAGTGATTGGAACAGATGGCGGTACAGTTACTTCGATATTCGATACACTCAAATTTGTACTAAATAAATCTGCTTTATAAATTTTTTTGAGATTCATTTGAATATCTTCAAGCTGAGAATCTATGGCTGCAAAGCTGGGTGCTTCAAGTTCCATCAGTGAATCTAAAACTTGCTTGATAATGTTCCAGTGTTCCAGTATCTCTTTAAAATATTGAAAATGTTGGTACTGAAAATCCCGAGATGTATTGAATAAAGCTTGATTGAATTGCTCTAATTCTAAAGAAGCTTCAACGCTTTCCGTATCTTCGGCTTGTTTACGTCGATTATTTTGTGTATGTAAAAGTTTTTCATATTGAGCTAGAGAATAAAAAGGCTGAATATTAATTAAGGGTACACTTTTGATCAGCTTTGGGAGTTGCGAGGTAAAACCTTGTAATAGACCTAAGCGTTGGTCGAGGTCATCATCTTCAATTTCAGGATGAATTTTCAGCCAAAATTGTTCTAACATTTTATGGCATAGTTCAAGTCCTTTTACTAAACCTTCGAAGCCATAAACATTAGACCAAGCTTCTGTTAACCATGTTAATAAACGGATATCTTTGGTTTTGGTGGTGAGTAATTGTACTGATTTTTCAGCAATAAACGACCAATCTGCTTGTTTATGTTCAGAAACCCAATCTCCCTGATCTAACAGCGGATCATCATGAATTCTTGCTTTCTTAATTTCATGAAATTCTGTAGAAAATGATAAATCTTCACCGCAAGGGGAGTCATTTGAAATTGGCTCAAGTAAAGCTTCTAAATTTATATCCATTTTTATGCTCATTAAAAATACTTATGCTTCTACAGCTTTTGATTTCTTCGCTGTTTTTTTCTTTACTTGCTTAGGTTCAGGATCCAAAAGATAGGTAATTTGATCGTCATTTACATCTATATGAATGGTTTTCGGTATTTTTTGTTCAGCTAATGCAACCAATATTTCCGTGGCTAAAGCAGGGAGAACAGAGGCATTTAAAATATTGTCAATGTTACGTGCACCACTATCAACTTCAATGCAACGACTCAGTATAAGTTCAATTAAATCATCATTATAAGTAACTTGAGTTTCATATTGATGCTTTAAACGGTCGGTGATTTTTCTTAATTTATGGTCAATAATCCGAACCAAAAGATCATCGTGCAAAGGGTAATAAGGAACGATTCGCATACGGCCAAGAAACGCAGGTTTAAACTGTTTATATAAGCTAGGTTTGAGTTGTTCAATCAACTGTTCTGCACTTGGCCACTCATCTAAAGGTTGGTTAATACAAGCTTGCATAATGGCTGTTGAACCAGTATTTGAAGTGAGTAATATGGTGGTATTTTTAAAGTCTATGATGCGTCCTTCGCCATCTTCAAGCATCCCTCTATCAAAAACTTGATAAAATAACTCTTGAACATCACTGTGTGCTTTTTCAATTTCATCCAATAAAACAACACTATATGGATTACGTCGAACAGCCTCAGTCAACACGCCGCCTTGCCCATAGCCGACATATCCAGGAGGTGCTCCTTTCAGAGATGAAACAGTATGAGCCTCTTGGTATTCAGACATATTAATCGTAATTAAATGTGATTCTCCACCATAGAGTTCATTGGCAAGTGCAAGTGCTGTTTCTGTTTTACCGACCCCACTTGGACCAACTAACATGAATACACCTTGGGGTTTATTGGGATCTTCTAAACGTGCTTTTGCTGTTTTAATACCTTGCACCAATTGATGTAACGCATAGTCTTGCCCCATTACACGTTGTTCAAGTTTATCTTCTAAACTTAAAACGTGTTTAATTTCATCATGAACCATTTTGCCGACTGGGATACCAGTCCAGTCGGAGATAATTTCATTGATAATCTGTGCATTTACTCGTTCAAAAACTAAAGCATCTTGATTTTGAAATGAAATTAATTGATCTCGAAGGGTGTGGATTTCTGTTTTTATTGATTGTTCATGAGCGTTTTCAAGATTTTCAAGTTCTTGAATTTTTTGTACTAAAGCGAGTTCTTTTTGCCATTGTTGTTCGGTATTTTTAATATCTCGATTAAGGGTTTCCAAAGATAAATTTAATAGCTCTAATCGATCTGTATGGATCGGATTGTAATGTTGTTCATTTTCTAAAATATTGAGTTCTAAAATTAAATTATGTTGCTGTGCTTTGAGTTGATCTAGTTTTACAGGTTGAGCATTCTGCGTGAGCGCGACTCGTGCTGCGGCAGTGTCTAAAACACTAATTGCCTTGTCAGGAAGTTGGCGTCCACTAATATAGCGGTGAGACGCGTGAACAGCTGTGATAATTGCTTCATCATCGATACGTAAATTGAAATGATTTTCCATGGCTGGAATCATGGCACGAAGCATATCAATCGCGACTTTTTCAGTTGGCTCTTCAACTTTAACCACTTGGAAACGACGGCTTAAAGCGGCATCTTTTTCAAAATATTGTTTATATTCAGCCCAAGTCGTTGCTGCAATTGTACGCAATTCGCCACGTGCGAGTGCTGGTTTTAAAAGATTTGCTGCATCATTTTGCCCAGCTTGTCCTCCTGCACCAATCATCGTATGCGCTTCATCTATAAAGAGAATAATCGGGTGAACGGATTGCTGTACTTCCTGAATAACCTGTTTTAAACGGTTTTCGAATTCGCCTTTGACGCTCGCCCCAGCTTGTAATAAACCCATATCGAGAGAATGAATTTGCACATTTTTTAAAGCATCAGGCACCTGATTTTGTGAAATCTTTAATGCTAATCCTTCTACCACAGCTGTCTTTCCGACCCCTGGTTCACCAGTCAAAATAGGATTGTTTTGACGACGTCGCATTAAAATATCGAGCATTAGACGAATTTCATACTCACGACCAATGACAGGATCGATTCCACCATCTAACGCTTTTTTTGTCAGGTTAATGGTAAATTGATCAAGAGCAGGTGTTTTTTGTAAAGAAGCTAGACGATCCACAGAGTTCAAATGTTGATCCAAATTTGGCTCAACATGGCTGTTTACAGGTGGAATATTTTCAGAACTTTTACTACAAATATCGAGAAACTTATGTTTCATCGTATCGATAGGAAATAGATCAAATAGCTTTGATGCACGGATAGCAATTTGATAAAGATCCGAGGAGATTAATAGCGCAACCAGTAAATGACTACTTCGAATTAACGGATTTTGTTCTGCTGAAGCTAAGAGCCATGCTTGTTCTAGCAGTCGAACGATAGATTTTGAAAAAATGGGAGTTCGAGTATTTCCTTTCGGCAATTGAGAAATACATTCCAATAAATCTGATAATAGAGCATCTTTGGAAATGTTGTATTTATTAAGTTAAATTTCAATATCATTAATGGGGTGTTGTTCTAGTAATTTGACAAAAAAATGCTCAATCTCAATTTCAAAATTGTGATGAGTTACACACAAGTTGGCAGATTGTTCTAGAGAAGTCCGCGAAGGAGTCGATAGTTTCTTAATTAAAACCTTTAAATCTGTCATCTTTAATCTCTCAGTAATATGTGTTTAATCACATGTACTTTAATTTGTATTTTAAATTAGTATATTAAAATCAAATACTTATTTATTTTGTTAAAATATATATTAAATATTTTACATAAAAAAAAAGATTTGTGAAGGTTGATGTTATTTAGATTTAATAAATAAAAAAAATATCCATATAAATTAGTAAATTATAATGAGAATTAAAAAACAAACTTGACATGGTTTTGATTCTTTAGTCTTATTATTAAAATTTTCTAAATTATAAACAGTTAAGATTTTTGAAAATTAAACTCTAATCTATCAAAGAAACGTAGCTATATTCAGAAAAGTGAATCAAGAAAATATTGAGGTTGGATTTTGAAAAAGTTAATTTTGTGTGGTTTCGTTTTCATGGCATCTGTTACAAGTTTGAGCCATGCTGGAGATGAAATAAAGCTTAAAAAGTCATGTTTAAAGGATTATCCAGAAGTGGTTGGTGAATCTAATCCTGAGCTTTTATCAATTTATTCACAACTTTGTGATAAAAAAAATAAAGATAATAAGAACAGCATTCTGATTTTAGCAGCACAGAAATTTCAACAAATGGGTAAAAATAATAAAGCAATCCAAGTAGTGAGTTATTTGGAAACACAGAACATACAAAGTAATGAGCTGACAGATGTGAAGCTTTTATCTGGTATTGGTTTGGCTCATGATGCATTGAATAAAATGAGAAATAACGAAATGCGTTATTTGTCAGAGGATGGGACTTACCCTGTTGCAAAAAGTCTTTCTGATGCAATCAAACAAGCAGCCCCATCAAGTGTTTTGATCGAGAAGCAACAAGAAGTAAGTACGACGACTGTGAAAACGAGTAAATCAACTCGGCCAGTTCGATCAACTCGTTCTACAAAATCCGTACGTAAAGTAGCAGTACCTGCAAAATCTAAAACGTCGGTGAAGTCTAAATCAACAACGAACTCAACCAATCAAAATCCATTTGGAAAATTATAAAGAATTAAAAATTCAACTCATACTTGGTCAAGGATAAAAAATGTCTAAACGTGAAAGTGTACAAAAGAAATTACAACGAATCAGACCACCACGCGTTCAACTTACCTATGATGTTGAAATTGGTGATGGTAAAGAAGTCAAAGAATTACCCTTTGTTGTCGGGGTGTTAGGTGATTTTTCTGCTGCATCTGAATTAGAAAAAACCAAGCTTAAAGATAAGAAATTTGTCAATGTGGATCTTGATAACATTGATGAAGTCATGGAGTCTTTGTCTCCTCGCGCTGCGTATCAAGTTGCCAATACATTGACTGAAGACGGTGGATATATGTCTGTCGATCTAACCTTCAAAGCAATGGAAGATTTTAGACCTGAGCAAGTTGTACAGCAAGTAGAACCTTTGAAAAAGCTGGTTGAGGCACGTGGGCGTTTAACCGATTTAAGAAATAAAATTTCGAATAGTGAACGTTTGGAGGATTTGCTAGATGAGGTATTACAAAATACAGATCAGATACGCAAATTAAGTGCTGAGGTGGGTTCTGAAAATGAATAATTTACAAACCAACTCAACCCCTAATGTTGTTGCCGAAGAAGTAAATTTACTGGATTCAATTGTTGAACGCAGTCGAATTGCAAGAAATGATGAAGAGCATGCCCGCGCTAGAAACTTAATTGGTGAATTAGCAAAAGAAGTCATGGCTGGAACAATTACTGTTTCAGAAAATATGTCTTTGTCTATTGATAAGCGGATTGCTGAAATAGATGCTTTGATTTCGACTCAACTGAGTAAAATCATGCATCATGAACAATTTCAGAAAATTGAATCGACTTGGCGTGGTTTACATTACTTTTGTCAGGAGTCTCCATCAAACCCTTTAATTAAAATTCGTATGTTAAATACGACAAAAAAAGAGTTGGTAAAAGATTTTCAAGGCGCAACTGATTTTGATCAAAGCACCTTGTTTAAGAAAATTTATGAAGAAGAATATGGTTCTTTTGGTGGTGCGCCATATGCAACTTTGATTGGTGATTTTGAGTTTGACCGTACACCATCTGATATGTACCTCTTAGAACAAATTTCACATGTCGCAGCTGCTTCACATGCACCTTTTATTTCTGCGGCAAGCAGTAATATGTTAGGACTAGAGTCTTTTACGGATATTGATCGCCCGCGTGATGTATCTAAAGTATTTGAAACTGCTGAATATGCGCAATGGCGTTCATTCCGTGAAAGTGATGATGCTCGTTATGTCGCTTTGACCATGCCACGTGTACTGGGACGTTTGCCTTATGATCCTAAAGAGGGTTGGTCAACCGAAGGCTTCAATTTTGTCGAAGAAGTTTCTGGTGAAAACCATGATGAATATCTATGGATGAATGCAGCTTACGCTTTTGGCACACGTCTAACCAATGCTTTTGATATGCATGGTTGGTGTGCTGCAATTCGTGGTGTAGAAGGTGGTGGCATGGTTGAAGGTTTACCAGTCCACACATTTAAGACCAATGATGGCGAAGTTGTATTTAAGTGTCCAACAGAAATCGCGATTACAGATCGTCGTGAAAAAGAACTCAGTGATTTAGGTTTTATTCCTCTAGTTCATTGTAAAAATACAGATTACGCTGCATTTTTTGGCGCGCAATCAACGCAAAAACCAAAAAAATATGACAGTGATACAGCAAATGCAAACTCATCATTGTCGAGTCAGATTCAATATATTATGGCTGTTTCTCGTATCGCTCATTACCTAAAAGCAATGATGCGAGATAAAGTTGGAAGTTTTGCTTCAGCTGGGAATGTAGAAGTATTCCTCAATGAATGGTTATCTCAGTATGTATTACTTGATGATGGCGCTTCTCAAGAAGCTAAAGCACAGTATCCACTTCGTGAAGCTTCTGTCAAAGTTGTAGAAAATCCTGCTGAGCCAGGGCACTACAAGTCTGTGGTTTTTTTAAGACCACATTTTCAGCTGGATGAGTTGTCGGTTTCTTTGCGACTCGTTACTGAGTTGCCTCAGTCCTCAAATTAAAATAGAGAACAGCTAAATAATAACTTTAAAAAAATAGGGTAATTCCAATGAAAGATATTTATGTTCACTTCCAAGGTAAATATAAAGTTGATGGTGAGTCTCGCGATTCTGAGCACAAGAATTGGTTAGAAGTTAATTCTTGGTCTCATAACATCCGTCAACCTAAGTCTGCAACTTCTTCAAGTGTTGGTGGTCATACTGCTGAACGTGTTGAGCATTCGGATATGGTTTTTGTTAAAGATTTGGATGCAACGAGTCCAAAACTTTGGGAAGCCTGCTCAGCAGGTTATACATTCGATGAAGTGCAAATTGATTTTTATCGTGCTAATGGCGATAAGCGTATCAAATATTTACAAATCAAGTTGAAGCATGTTTTGGTTTCAAGTGTAACTCCAGTGGTCAATGAAGAAGGTGTGCCAACGGAAGCATTTGGTTTGAAATATGCTGCAGTTGAGTGGACTTACAACCAACAAGATATTAATGGCTCTGCTAAAGGTGCCGTTACTAAGAAATGGTCTCTTTCAAATAATACTGCATCTTACGCTGCATAATTCTTTGCTGAGATGGATAGAGACGGTAGCGTTTCTATCCTTTTTAAATCATTAGAATTTAATTTATGAATTTAGATCAACTTTACCCATATGGATTTCGGTCTACGCTGTTTGATCGTCTAATTGTTGAAGATGATAAAGGTCTTTCAATTCATGAATTGAGGGAATCGATTGCTCGAGATTTAGAAGACTTACTCAATACACGGATCGCTAAACTTGATTTAGATATTGATGAATATGATTTGGCAAAGCAGTCGATTGTACAATTTGGAATCATTGATTTTGTTGGTTTATCCACTGCGAATCCGACCGATCGTCAAACGATTTGTCAGTCTATAGAGCAGTCAATCGTTTCACATGAACCACGCTTAAAACAAATAAAAGTTGAGATGCAATTGGATGAATTCAATGTTGGTTCCTTGTCTTTAAGTATCCAAGCTCTTTTTAATATCCACCCACTTTATGAACCTGTAATTTTTGATGCCTTACTTAAGCCAACGACACAGCAATATGTCATTTCTGCGCGATCTTAAAATAAAGTAGGTGTGCCGTGATAGAAGAACTTTTACCGTATTATGAAAAGCAGTTACAAGAATTTGGACAACAATCACGTGCATTTGCAGATAAATACCCAAAAATTGCACAAAGACTTTCATTAAATCAAGAACAAATTGATGATCCTCATATCGAACGTTTGATTCAGGCATTCTCATTAATTGCAGCACGTATCGATAAAAAATTAGCGGATAGCTACGATATTTTTACGCGTTCTTTATTTGAAGTCATGTTTCCTCAATATTTACGTCATTTCCCTGCTTGTTCAGTGGTCAGTTTGGAGGATATTGATAAACAAAAACAATTGACCGATGCGTATTTAATTCCTAAAGGAACGACTTTAAAGTCTCGAAGTATTAAAGGCGTTCAGTGTGAATTTAATACCAGTGCTGATGTAAAACTTTTACCAATTCAGTTGGGTGGTTTACGTTTTCAGACCAGTCCCAGTGCACATATTCATTTGAATCAAAATGCAACTTTAAGTTTAAAATTTGATTTATTTAATTCAGCACAAAAATATTTAGAAAATGAGAAATTACCCATTTATTTAGATGCAATCTCAAATTTCCCCCTCCAAGTTTTGGATCATATTTTTCATCAGGATAGCAGTTTTAGCCTTAAAGTTAAGCAGCAAGTGATTGAAATTAAAAATCCTTTTGAAGTAATGGGCTTTAGTGAACAAGAAAGTCTGTTGCCTATAGATCAGCATACTCATCATGCTTATCGATTACTGATGGAATTTTTTTGTTTTCCTGAGAAGTTTAGTTATCTAAACTTAAATTTAGCATTTTTAAAATATTTAAAGACTCCAGTTCAGCATTTTGAGGTTCAGATCCATTTAAAATTGAATTTGAATGATCAAGCTGTGATCCGAAATTATTCAGAATTGAATATTGCGAATTTTAAGTTATTCACGAGCCCTATTGTCAACTTATTTGAAAAGCAGGCGGAACCTCAAAAAATAAATCATAAAAACTTAGAATACCCATTAATTACAGATGCTCATCATCCTGAATTTTATCAAGTTTATTCTATACTTGATATGAATTTAATTCGTGAAAAAAGTAATCAAGATCAGGTGGTTTATCCTATTTTGCCATTTTTTGCGATGAGTCATTATCATGGAGAAGATGTTCAATTTTTTTATGCTTTGAATCCTACGATTTTAAAAAATCAATTTGTTGAAACAGGTTATTCGATTATTTCAAAACATCTTGAGCCACAAAGTATTAAATCGGATTTTGTTAGTTGTCGTTTGCTTTGTTCAAATCGTGATTTGCCGTACGAATCCTTTGCACAAAACAATAATATATTGACTTTGGGTGATAGTGGTATTGCCAGTCGACTATTGGTTTTGAAAAGACCAACAGAACCCTTTCAATTCCAACAAAATAAAAATGAACAATGGCGAATTATTTCCCATCTTTCACTAAACACATTGGCGCTAATGAAAGGTGATGCGGTAAGTCATATTAAGGAGTTATTGGAGCTCTATAATCTTCCAAAATCAAAGGAAAATCATCTGGTTATTGATGCCATTAAAACCATAGATTTTGAAATTATCCATAAGCTAGTCGAAGCAAAACCTTTTCCGATGTTTGTACGCGGTGTGAAAGTTTTGATGTGTGTCGATGCTCAAATATTTCGTGGCCATAGCTTATATATTTTCAGTGAATTAATTTCTCATATTTTAAACTTAAAAGTACAAATGAATAGTTTTGTCGATGTTTTTGTTAGAGATATCAACAGCAAACAGGAGTTATACCAATGCGTGCAGAACGTTGGTGGCAAGAAGCTTCTGTAATTGATGCGCTGTTTAAAACCCCAACAGCATTTGAATTTATTCAAACAACACGTCTTTTTAGGCATGCACCTCAAGCATCAGTTTTAAAAAATTGGTCTGATGATTTTCGTTTTGAAAGTTCTTTAAATTTGAACTTTCCAAAGAATGAAATCGAGTCATTGAATCAGGAAGATGAATGCATTCATTTGACTAATTTAGTGGTGGGGCTAACAGGTATGCAAGGTGTAATGCCTTATACCTATACCAATAAAATCAAACGATCTTCTCGTAAGCAACGTGTTGAAATCCAGAAATTCTTAGGATTGTTTAATCATAAATTAACGGCGCAATTTGTTGATGCAAGCTTGAGCTACAATTTGCCAGTGCGTTATGAAATCGAAAAAGAAAATAACTATCTAGAAATCTTGCATGCATTGAATGGTTATATTCAGACGCAGCACCAACAGCATGATTTAGATGACTATTTTGCCGAGTTTTCGGGGCTGATGCAGGGGCAAAATAATACTGCACATGCATTAAAAACAATGTTGAGTTGTGTATTTAATCAGTCTGTTGAAATAAAAGAATATGTTGTTGAAAAATTTAGTTTAGCAGAACAACAACAAACGATGCTCGGTGGCAAAAATCCATTTCTATTGGGCGTAAATACTTTTTGTGGCGAAACGATTCGACAAATTGATGGAAAAATTGAGATTCAAATTGGTCCACTGAAATACTCACAATATTTAGAGTTTTTACCAAAGCAAAGATTGAGCAATAAACTTAAAAATATTTTACAGAGTTGGTGTAGTCCAACTTTGCTTATCGATTTGCGTCTAATTCTTGCAAAAGAAGACATTCAACCTTTGCAACTGAGTTCAACAAATCGTATAGGTTTGGCCCGAGGAGCTTTTGTTATGCCAAAAATGCAGATTGATAATGATGAAACCTGTTATGCACTAATTGGAGTGTCATAAATGATCAAAATTATCTTAACAACATTTTTTGGTATTTTATTACTTGTGATTACAGGTATCGTCTTTTATTGGCGTGATATTAAGCATGATCCAAGTGGGCAAGATTTTTTAATATTTTTTGGGTTAATTCCACTTTCAATTACATTCTTGATTTTAATGCCGATGCTAATCAAAACATTTTACGAGCGTCATCAAGAGAAGAAAAAGCAAAAGAATGCTGAAGCTGAACAATCATTGGAAACGCAAGTCGACGCTGAGAAGCAAGTTGAAGGTCAGATTGATTGGGTTCAATTACAAGTATTTTCGGCAACTAGCCTAAGTGGATTGGCTGAAAATGAGGCGCATATAGATCTTCTTCAAAGCCCAATTAGTCCAGAACTTGATCAACAACTTTTTAATCATTTTAATTTACCAACGACTTCGTTTCGTATCGCAGAAATAGATGATGTCGTAAATAATGATGTTGAATTAGCAGTATTTTCTCCCCGTCGAAAACGGATCATTGCTTTGATCCTGCAACAACTTGAGCGAAATACTGATGTTTTATCTCAAATAGCAATGCATTTGAAAAATTCAGCTTTATTTTACGATGTTAAGTTGGCACATGAATACCGTATGCATCCAGCATGGATTAACCCAAATAGTGAACATCAGGATGAGGAAATTGAACAACAGATTGTTGCTGAGGCTGTGCCCAGATTAAACCGTTTAAATATTCATATCCTTTTAGCTGAAAATTTACTTCATTTTTGGGACGAAGCTTCTACTTCTGCAATGGTGAATGAATTTTTAACAGGGCTTGGGATTATTCCTCAGCACTTAGATACGCAATATCATTATTTGGGAGCGAAAACAGCTTATCAAGATTGGATTCAACGATTAAAACAAATCCAATATTTAGATGCGGAAGTCTCTTTCTTTATTGTCGCAGATTCTGAAATTGATCCAGAAACCATTGCCGATGCAGCATGGGGATTGGAAAAATATATTCCATCTGAATATGCCAGTTCATGTTGTATGACCAATGCAAATGTCGAATTACAGAATTTAGCTGTGAGTAAATACATTCGAATCGCATTAAATTCAGATCAAGCAGTTAAAACATTAAAAGCTTTGAATTTAGAAAAGGCACCTCAGTTCGCCCAAGATGAACCATTTGTCTTGATTCTAGACGACCCAACCGAGACTCAATTGGCGAAAAAATTAAAGCTAAATTTTGCAGAAAGCATGATTGAAGAACAGCATTATCTTTATAGCGTAAGTTGCATAGGGCAGACCCAGACGCTATCCAAAATTTTTGGATTTATGCTGGGTTTACATTTTAAAGATGAGCTGTACGGCTATGTATATAGTGTTGAACATCAACAGACCCAAGTGATTGTTGGGACCGAATTTGCATAAGAATATATGCAGAGAAATGACATATAAATACAGAAAGAAATAGAGAAAATGATACATACAATTTTAGGTTATGTTTGGCAATATGTAACAAATCCCAAGGCGGTTATTGCGCTTTCAATTCTTGTCGCCTTAATTTCATCCTATAGTGTTGTTCCTCGCCATATTTTTATCATTATGGTTGCAGCTTATGTACTAGGGTTAATCATTTATGCAATTTTTTGGTTTATTCAACGTAGGAAGCATACCAGTCAAGGTGAAGCTTTGGTTGAGGCGATTCAGCAAGACAATACGGCTGAATATGGGAAGCAGAAAGACAAAGAAGAATTACAACTGATTAATCAGCAGATGAAAGATTCAATTCAATTGATTCGGAAGTCTAAATTGGGAGATAAAAGGGGCAGTGCAGCACTGTACGAGTTGCCTTGGTATATGGTGATTGGAAACCCTGCTGCAGGAAAAAGTTCGGCAATTTATCACTCCGGTTTGAAATTTCCTTTTGAAGAGTCACATCAGAAAATTGTATCTTCTGGACTGAGTGGGACTCGAAATTGCGATTGGTTTTTTTCAACGGAAGGGGTTTTACTGGATACTGCTGGACGATATTCAGTTTATTCAGAAGATCATTCAGAATGGCTTGGTTTTTTAGATATTTTGAAGAAAAATCGTTCGAAAGCGCCGATTAATGGTCTGATTGTCATAGTGAGCGTAGCTGAGCTTGTCAGTCAAAGCCCTGAAAAATCAATTAAATTAGCCAAGAGTTTACGCGCACGTATTCAAGACTTAACTGAGCGATTAGAAATTTTTGCACCTGTTTATTTGGTGTTTTCTAAAATGGATTTGATCGCAGGTTTTACTGAGTTTTTTGAGTGCTATGAGGCTGCTGAATTTGATCAGGTTTGGGGTGCAACACTGCCTTATGATGCTGAATCATCACAAAATGCTGTTGAGCATTTCGAAAAACATTACAGTATTTTATACGATGGTTTAAAAGGCGTAAGTACAACACATTTGAGTCGCCGTCATGCACAAAATATTTCTCCTAGTGTGATGACTTTCCCTTTGGAATTTAAAACTTTAAAACCTGTTTTAAAAACATTTATAGGGACTTTATTTGAAGAAAACCCATACCAGTTTAAACCGGTATTCCGTGGTTTTTATTTCACCAGTGCTTTACAAGAAGGCGTAATTGAAAGCCCAATGACGGAACAAATCGTTGAGGATTTCCAATTAGCAAAAATACCGAATAGTGAGCATGGTGTTCCACAAAATTCGATTTCCCAAAATCATGGTTATTTTTTGAAAGGGTTATTTTCAGAAGTTATTTTAAAAGACAAAAATCTAGTTAAACAACATATTAATCCAACAACCAAACGCAGACGTTATTTAGGTTTTATTGCTGCTTTGTTGGGTGTGTCCATTATTCTTGGGCTGTGGGTTTGGTCATATCGAAATAATCAACAGCTCATTGCAGATGTGCAAGCCGATTTAAATAAAGTCGTGCAAATGGAACAAGTTTCAGGCCAAGAACTAGCAACACAGATAGATGCTTTGTTGATTTTGCAACAACGTTTAGAGCAATTGGATGATTTTGATCAGCATCGCCCTTTGAAGTTTTCTTTTGGTTTATATCAAGGGAATGAGTTAAAAGAAAAACTAAAAACTGAGTATTTAAAAGGCATAAAACAAATTGTTTTAACCCCAAGTCAGCAAAATATTGCTCAATATTTACAACGAGTTAAAAATAATGAGCAAACATTGAAACAAAATCATGTCAATGTAGAAATTAAACAAACATCTTCAACACAAATAGCATCTGAACCTTTAGATACAAACCCGCAAGACGCCTACAACGCTTTGAAGGCTTACTTGATGATGAGTAACCCTCAGTACATGGATGCAAGTCATTTAAGTGACCAAGTCACACGTTTTTGGCGTTCGTGGTTGGATGCCAATCGTGGGCAAATGCCACGTGGAGAAATGATTCAAAAAGCTGAGAAAATCTTGAGTTATTCAATGAGTCTAGCCAATGATAAAACTTTCCCTGTTTTAGAATCTGATGCGCAGTTAGTCGACCAAACCCGCCAAGTGTTATTGTCTGTGGTTCGTGGTATGCCTGCACGTGATCGTGTGTATAACGAAATTAAGATGCGTGCTGCGGTAAGATTCCCTGCTGTAACCGTTGTGCAAATTGTAGGAGAGACGAATCGTAGTGTGATGTTGGGTGGTTATGCGTTACCGGGTGTATTTACGCAAAAGGCATGGGATGAATATGTGGATAAAGCGATTGAAGATGCTGCAAATAAACCAACCGATACCAAAGATTGGGTGTTGAATAGCACACAATCTGATGATTTAACTTTTAGTGGTAGTCCAGATCAAATCCGAAAACAATTAACGCAATTGTATAAGCAAGAATACATTGCTGAATGGAAAAAATTCATCAATGCAACACATTATGCGAAAGGAGCTGATTTTGTTCAGCAAACTAAAATAATGGATGTATTGGGCGAACCACAAAATTCACCTATTCGTACTTATATAGATCGTGTTGCCAAAGAAACCAGCTGGGATAATCCTGTTGTACAGGCGGAACTCGCTGCACCACAAACAGGTTTTGTTGCTTGGTTTAAACGTAAAGTTTTAGGGCAGGGCAAATCAGAGGATATACAGCGCGCTTCAAATCAGGCTCAAGGTCAAATTTCTCAGCAGTTCCAAATATTCTATCAATTGGTACGTAAGCGTGATGACTTACAAAATCAGTCACTTTTGGATGACTATTTTCAAAACATGGCGCAAGTGAGAAGTAAATTAAATGATTTACGTAGTGCCGGAGACTTTGGTCCAAATGCTTTGGCATTAGCTAAACTGACCATTAACGATCAAACTTCTGTATTTAATACCACGCAAAAAGTTGTAGATGAAAAACTTATCGTTGGTTTAAATGAACTTGATCAGCAGATGGTTCAAAAGCTTTTGGTCAGCCCATTAACACAATCTTTTGATAGTTTGTTAACGCCTGCTCAGGATGAAATAAATAAGCTGTGGGCTTTGCAGGCATACCAACCCTTTAACCAAACTTTATCGCAAAAAGTACCGTTTAATTCATCAGGTACGATCCAAGCGACAAGTAATGAAATCAGTCAAATCTTTGGTGACAATGGCAGTATTTCTAAATTTGTAAAAGAGACACTAGATCCATTTGTAATCCGCCGTGGTTATACCTTGTCATCAAAAACTTGGAAAAATATGGGTATTGGTTTAAACCCAGAATTTGTGACCAATTTTGAACAGTACACAACTCCGATTAATGGGGTCGCATCAGGAAATGCATCAGGCGCGCCAGCAGCGACAAATCAGTCCAACTTCCAATTTTATCCAATCCCAAACAATAATCTATTGTCATACACCCTTGATATCGATGGGCAACGTCTTGTTTATGAAAATGGCGTTCAGCAATGGGTGAATTTTTTATGGCCAAATACAAATGCAATTCCTGGAGCAAGAATCACTGCGATTGATTTGGAAGGTCAAACGCATACCATTTTTGAAGAGCCTGGTGAATACGGAATTAATAAACTGATTGATAGAGCACAACGTAAACAGTTGAATGGTAGCTACGAAATGACCTGGGTCAGTCAACAAAATCCATCCATGTTTGTAAAACTACAATTTCGTTTAATTAGTGGAAATACGTCCAATCCAATCGGATCGAATCGTAGCTATGTTGGTTTGAAATTGGTTGAACGTGTAACGAGTCCGAAAGCAGCACTGGTCGTTGCAGCGCAACAGGCATCAGCTACAGCAAACCCGCCAATGACGACACCTTCATCACCAGCAGTAACGTCAAATACTGGTCAAGTTAAACAGCAGACGACAGGATCTACAACGAATTCTGCGGCTTCAGTTGGAGGCCCAGCGACTCCCACAACAACACCGATAAGCCCTACAGCTACATCGACTGGAAGAGGGACTGCACAGTGATTAAATGGAACAGTTTTGTGCGAGGGATAACCGTATGCAAACGATAAAATCTACACCTCTGTATTATGGAAAATGCCCAGCACGTGGCGATTTTTTAAAGACCAAAGGTCAATATTCCCTGATTCAAGTGATCGATCAATGGATTACAGAAGCTTTGGAAATCGCGATGCGAGATCCAAATTTTAATGAATCTTATCGATCACTTGCCTCTTTAGATTTCTTTATTGCAAACCCTAAAGAGCAGATGTTTCTTGTTGCAAATATGATTGCCAGTGAGGACAGTTCAGGACGCCAATTTCCAATGGTATTGAGCCATTTACTTGAAATTGAAAATCCTTATCAAAACTTACTTTACGCACCTTATAAATATAAGCCTGTGTTGATTGATTTATTTCAAAAAAACAGAGTATTTCGCACCATCAATGATCCTGAAATCCTTATTTCCAAATTGGGGGGAATGGATAGTGAAATACACGTTTTATCTGAAATAAAGGCCCAAGATTTCTTTGAAAATCACACCATGTATTCCTTTGCCCAGATTATGAAAATTACCCCATATGAATTGGCGCAAAGCATTCTTGCTTTAGGATTACTACTACAGCCGGTACTTAAACATGGCACCAGTAAATTATCTAAAGTGTTGATTCTACCTATTAATAATCACAGTTATTGTTATGAAATTTCTGCATTTTGGGTCAGTTTGATAGGACGCTTTTTAGGGAAAAACAATACAGAGATTTTGATCGGAATATTACACCATGATTCACCTATCTTATTGTTTGGATTTCAAGGTGCGGATATTACGGCATTAAGTAATATTTTCACGCAAAATATGCAAAATGAACATTGGGTTTCATTGGTTCAGCCGCAATGGGTTGATGCTTATTTAGAACAAAATGCAGGTTTAGCGGCATTAGAACAGGCTTTATGTGAGCGTCAGTTGAGTTTATCTCAAGGCATGAAATTGTTTAGACAAACATTTATAGAAGAATAAAAATGAAAAAAGGAAAACAAGGGTTAATTAAAAAACTGGTTATTATTTCTAGTTTATTTTGTGCATTACATCTTTACGCTGTCCCAATTGTTGTTGAGGGTGTAGTGCCCAATCATATGGCTAAGCAAGCAATTTTAGAAAAACTTCGAGCTGTCTATGGCGCAGACCAAGTGGTCGATAAGATTCAAATTCGTCCTGTATCTGCACCGAATGGTTGGAGTGAATCGGTAACACGAGTCATCACACCTGATCTAAAGAAGATTAGCCAAGGTAAATTATCTGTACGCGGGACTCAAGTGGATTTAACTGGGAAAATGGGCGCGCAAGCAGAAATTCAACCCACAACTGTTTTATTCCAATCATTGGTTCAACCGCCTTATCGCTTTAATTCACAAATTACAGTCAATGCTGCTGAACAAACGGTGATTGATAATACATTGAAAAATAGGATTATTGAATTTGAATCAGGCAAAGCAGTACTGACGCTAGTGGGTACGCAAATTTTAGATGAGATGGTTGTCGCTTTAAATAAAGTACAAAACAAGAATATTAAAATTGTTGGACATACAGATAGTCAAGGTGATCCGCAAAAGAATCAGTCATTGAGCTTACAACGTGCTGAAGCAGTCAAACAATATCTAATTGCCAAAAGTATTGCAGCGACACGTTTAACGACTGAAGGGCTTGGTGCGACAAAGCCCGTAGCAGACAATGCTACAGAAGAAGGTCGTAAAAAGAATCGTCGTATCGAGTTTGATGTTCTATAAGCTTGATTTGACTCAATAACAACATAGAAAAGACATAAAGGAAATAATCATGGCACTGCCTTATATCACTTTAGGTTCACCAACGACAGGTGGTGGAAAAATAATCTCAGCAGATTCATCATTTATCATAGATGGTAAAGCCATAGCATGTGTTGGGGACAAAGCAACATGTCCAAAACATCAATGTATTGCAACTATTCTCGCTGGTGATAATCATATGATTATTATGGGAAAACCTGCTGCACAACATAATTCACCGTTGTCTTGTGGATGTAAATGTATAGGCGATCAGCATTTAGTGGTTGGGGATAATGGTGGTGGGGCAAGGGCATCCTCTCAAGTATTACGTCAGCCTGTAGCCAGTAGTTTTGTAAAAAATAATTCGGAAGAATATGGGCATCAGTTTCAATTAAAAGATCAATTAACTGGTGAGCCTTTGGTAAATGTTTGTTATGAAATTATTAAAAATGGCGAAGCAATTCATGGTACGACGGATGAGAATGGCTGTACAGAATTAGTAACAGATGTATGTGAGCTTGAAATAGAAATTAATATAATCAGCCAAGGAAATGAAGATGGAAAACAATTCTGTTGCAAACGCTAAGGCAATGTTAAGTATTAAATATGGCAAAACAGCCATTAAAATAGATACTAAAAGATTACTCACCTCAGGTGAAATTGCTCTTGCTCAATTAATTTTTGGGAACTCTATTGATTATAGCAAGATATTTATTCGACGAGGTGGATTAGGTGGAATACCTGATGCTACGAAAAATGCAATGACACCTTTTGGTGAAATTCATTTACCTGAAGAAAGTTATTTAAAAATAAAAGATTTTTCTTTATCTAAAGAAGCTAGTGATAAAATTTGGTTTATTCATGAAATGACGCATGTATGGCAGCATCAGTTAGGTTTCAATAACTTTGGTACAGGAATTATAATTGGTCTTAAAGGTGGATATACTTTAGAATCCAAAGCCTATGATTATGATTTATTGTACAATGACCAAAATAAAAAATTCTCAGAATTTAATATGGAACAACAAGGTGAAATTGTTTCACATTATTTTGATGCTGTTTATTTATCAAATGTAAACCATGATTTACCAAAACAGCATGCAAACAATAAAAACCAATTAACAGCTCTAAAAAAAGTTCTTATTCCTTTTTTTAATAATCCAACAGATAAAAATCTTTTACCTAATAATTATGGAAAAATATTTTGGCATACGCCAAAATAAATCTATTAATTTGGAAATGATAATGAAATTTTATATCTTTATATTATTTTTTGTGTTGAGCCTTAATACTTATGCGACCTCTAAGAAGTACAAAGGTGGTGAGGTTGATATTGTCATTAAACATAAAAAAGTTTGTTTTTATTTGAAAAATGATAGTCTTAAAGGTCAATATGAATTAAATATTTTTCAAAAAGAAAGTTTTGATAAAATATTTCACTATTCAAATACGTTTGAAAAAATGTATCCTGATCAAAGTCAATGTATTGCAGTAAATGAAAATCTTTTTAAACCCAAAACTATTTACACTGTTATTCTTGATACGGGGTATACAAATTTTGGAAAAGATTTTTGCGTATTGAAGGTGAAAAATAAAAATAATATAGCTAATTATGATGGTAAACGTTGTGTTGAATCAAAGTTTTCTTTAAGTGAATTATTTTTTAATTTTTTGAAAAGTTTATAACAGCTAGCAACATAATTCACCTTTGAGTTGAGGATGTAAATGTATTGGGGATCAGCACTTGGTGGTTGGGGATAATAATGGCGGTTTAAGGGGGATTCATTGGTAGTGAATAGAGATAATTGGAAAAATAGGCAACATCAAGATATTTTAAAAGCATATAGTGATAAAATATCAGAGGTAATTAAATAATGGTAAAAAATATTTTTATTTTTATATTAATTTTTATCTCTGGTTGTGCTGTAAATGATCCTGAAATTAAATTGGAATTAAGTGATAAATATTTAAAATTTATTTTTAAGGATAAAAAAACAATTCTAGATTATGAGATTTTGGATATGGAGGATTATAATTATCAGAATGGTTCTTACAGAAAAATTTTAGAGAATAAAGATGTTAATGAAGAATTTTTAGAATTAATTGTCATTAAAAAGAGCAATTCAGAGTTGGTAAGTAACCATGCATATATTTTCTCGAGTGGAATAAGTGGTGAGAAAAATCAACCAGGAGTGATTCTTAAAAGCATTGTTTTCTGTTTTAAAAACAATACTGTTATAACTCAAGATAAATTAGAAAGTGATGAAATTTTTATACTGAGATGCAAAGGGCTTATATAAACCTTTGAGCTTTTTTGATACTTATTAAAAAAGCTCAAAGGTAAATTTCAGTTGCCAACAGGATGAATATTAAAATTTTCTATAGCATATTTTTTTTTGTAATAGGGTATTGTTACGCTTCGCCAGAAGAAAAATTATTTGTTTCAGTGAAAGGTGGAAACATTTGTTTATTTACTAAAGGAAATTATAAAAATATTTTTGATAACCAAATATTATTTTATATGGGTGAAGTTATTTCTAATGAGAAATTTAAAAGTTCATATAGTAAGACATATGTAAATCTTAAAAATATGCCAATTCAGGAAAGCGATTGTATCTTAGTTGATGTTAAAAATTTTAAGAGTAAAGTACCTTATTATTTATACTTAGAATCTGATAGATCATATTCTCAAAGGGTTTGTATGGATAGAAAGCAGAATAAGATAGTTCTTACAGAGGTGAAAAATGTTTTTAATTGTGGAAAAGAAGAATACGACTATTCAGGTAAAAGTTGGTGGCGTATATTTTTATCATGGTTTGGATTTGATTGATTATGATAGCTGAACTGCTGAATCCAAATGTTTTTTTATCCATGAGATGACCTATGTATGGCAATATCAAATGGGTATAGTAAGTTGGTTCTATAAAAGACAGAGTAGATGAATATTAAAAATTTTATTTTATTGTTTATTATCAGGAGAATTAAATGCTAATTCTCCTAGAAAGTCCCCCTTATTTGCCTTACTGAAAAACAATAATTTATGTGTTTTTACTCAAGATGATAAGGCAGAGCTTGGTTATCAGAATAGGGCATATATATACGACAAATTTGGATGAGAAGGCTTCTCGTTCAAATGATTATGAAAAAATTTATTATAATATTAAAGTCCCTATAAGTGTGGAAGATTGTGTGCTTATACCTTTAGTTAGTTTCGAAAGAGATAAGCCACACGATATTTTTATTGAATTGGATAAAACATACTCAATGAGAGTTTGTATAAGTAAAGAAAATCAGATTTACAAGGTAGATCAATCGCAGAAGTGTTCACATGAATTATATGATTTTAAAAATGATAATAATAAATCATTTTTTCTAAAGTTATTACGAGTATAAAAGAATATGTTTTAGATTTATTTGCTCGAATTTTTTCCACTCAAAATCCAAAATATGAAAAGAATCTTTCTCTTCATACTTAGTAGTCATATCATTCTAAGCATAGGCTGGTACTTAACCTTTGACTTATGACTTGTAAGTTAAATTGTCTGATAGTGAAGAATTATGCTTATTTACGGAAGACAAAATGCATATAGAGCTAGTAAGATAATTCACCGTTATCTTGTGGATGTAAATGTATTGGCGTTCAGCATTTAGTGGTTGGGGGTAATTAGGAAAAACTTAAACCCATAGATAAAAAGAAACCCCGTCATCCTGACGGGGTTTCTTTGTATTGGTTAGTTAGATTTGACTCCTGTCTAATCTCACGTTCCTGATGCTCAGACCGATTATTGTTGTTTTTTGTCTGGGAAACTTCCTGTTCCCTATGTAGTTAGAATAAGGAAGTTTCGAGTCGTATAAAAGAAGAAAAAGTAAATAGTTGTTGTAAGCTAGAACGTACAAAGTACATTCAGAATTTAGGTATTGGCGTATTGAATCAGCTTATTAACAACTGATTTAACGGTTTTATTATCAAACTCATTACCTTCAAAGGTCTCAGTTTTATTACGTTGTCCAATATCTCGAATCTCAATCACCGCATTTGAATCAATCATACCAATAGCAGTACAGACTTGTTTGATTTGGTCTATAGAACGTGACCCGTTTGATCCACCATAACTGACAAATGCGGCGGGTTTGCTTTGCCATTCCTTATACACATAATCAATCGCATTTTTAAGCACAGGACTATAACCATGATTATATTCAGGTGTGATAAAGATAAAGGCATCTCCTGAAGCAACTTTTTGAGCCCATTCTTGTTGTTTTGGTTGATCGTAGATACCCGATGCAGGAGGGTTTTTTCCCGCAAAGAAAGGTAAGTCCCATTCTTTTAGGTCAACAATTTCAACATTTAAAGTACTAAATTCTAATTTTTGGATTTCTTTAAGTAGCCAGTCCGCGACTTTAATTGCAACACGTCCTTCACGAATACTACCGACAATGATTTGAATATTCATAGCTTATTGCTCAATGATTTTATTTTAATCATTATGAATAAATCATTTCATCGATATCGTAGTGATTTGTATATCTTTTATCTAAAAATGATCAAGTTTTTAATTTTTTCCAGTCTCTTATGGTGTTTAAATAGATCATCTTTGTGGTTGATCCTAACCATTTTTTCAATTTTAATGACTAAAAATTGTTGTGGTCTGAATATGAAAAATGATCTTGCCTTGATTATGGCTTTACCGAATGAATCAAAAGGTTTATTTGAGCAAGCACAGATTGCCGTTCATTATAGTGGTATTGGCAAAATTAATGCTGCATTTACGGCTTACGATGTTATTCAAAAAACAGGCTGTAAAACGATTTTGAATTTGGGTACGGCAGGCAGTTCTTTCTTTAATGCACATGAATTAGTCGAAGTTAAAACCTTTGTGCAAAGAGATATGGACGTTTCACCTCTTGGCTTTGAGGTGGGTGTAACACCAATGGATGTTCATTTTCCGCATGAAATTCAGCTTGAACCGTATTTTACAGATCTTCCGCAAGGGATTTGTGGCACAGGTGATAATTTTGAAACAGGGCAGCCTAAAGTAAATTGTAACTTGGTCGATATGGAAGGTTATGCTTTGGCCAAAGTATGCAAAAAGTTAGATGTGCGTTTGATTTCGATTAAATATATTACAGATGGTGCAAATGATACTGCGCATTTAGATTGGGAAGAAAATTTATTATTGGGTGCGCAGAAGTTATTAAAATTATATCAATCTATTTAGATATTGATGAATAAAAATCTTGGCGACCATAGGGCACTATGGTCGTTTGCCAAAATAACCAATAACCTGAGTTATTGAATTACTCTTTACGTGGGATTACACCGTATAAAATCATATGTACTGTATGTTCAATTGCACGTTGGTACATACTTTTATTGCGCAAAGTTTTTCCTGTGACCATTTCTAATTGAGTACTAAAATCAGCGTAGTTCTGAGTTAAACCCCAAATATTGATAATCAATAATTCTGCATCAATTTTATCTGATATTTTCCCTTGTTCTTGCCAGTTTAAAATCACTTTAGCTTTACGCTTAAATAGTTTTTTAAGTGGTCCTTTTAAAATAGGTAAAATATGCGGTGCACCTTGAATAATTTCTAATGCAAAAAGTTTTGAAGCTTTAGGCTGCACACGAGAAATTTCAATTTTTGTCATGAGGTAATGCGCTAGAGCCTCAGCAGGTTCTAGTTCAGCTTCTAAGGATTGTAAAGGCGCAAGCCATTTCTGCATGACGGTCGTCAATACTTCGACATACAAAGCCTCTTTATTTTCATAATAATAGAAAATATTGGATTTATGCATATCTGCTAATTGTGCAATTTCATCCAAACTTGCACCATTGAAACCATATACAGAAAATACATCTAGTGCAGCATTGAGTAATTGCTGCCGTTTCTGAGCACTCTTCTTTTGTTCCATCGCAACTTTGAACTAAATAAATGATTCATAAATTGTACGGTAAAATGTTTGATTTGTGCACAGAAAGCAGCATTATTTTGAAATATTTGTGATAATTTATGATGAAGTATTACTAATAAGTCGATTCTTGGTTTTTTTAATTGTTTTGCACTAAACTGGCGCAGAATAATTGATTAAATTCTGTCGTTTAAAACGCATTATTTTAACTTTGTGACAGTTTGAATATCTATTTCACTTTTAAGCTGAAATAAAATAGTCGTCGTGGTTCATTATAATCGTGCTGTATTGAAGTTAATAATAACTATTCTTATTTATAAAATTAAAATCCTTTAATTTCACTCTTAAATAGAAATTAAAGGATTTGTGCAAGTGACTATTTTTATCATACGTATTAGTTTTGAACTTAGGTTGCAAGTACAGCTGTTAAGACTTGTTGTTCAAGTTCAGCAAAAGTGCTTCCTTTTTGACGTGGGCGTGGCAGGTCAATTGCAAATTGCTGAGCAATATGTCCTTGATCAAGTAGAATGATACGATCTGCCAATTGCACCGCTTCACTAACATCATGTGTCACTAAAATGGTGGTAAAGCCTTGTTCTAACCATAGTTTTTCAATCAAATTTTGCATATCTAAGCGGGTCAATGCATCCAATGCACCGAGTGGCTCATCCAATAATAATATTCGTGGAGTATGTGATAAGGCTCGTGCTAAAGCCGCACGTTGTCGTTGTCCACCTGAAAGTTGGGAAGGCCATAATTTAGATTTTTCCTTTAACCCCACTTTTTCTAACAACTGTTTAGCTTTAGTAAGCTGATCTTTTTTTAACCCAAGCTGCGCATTGTGCAGAATACTTTTCCACGGCAGTAAACGAGGGTCTTGGAACATCACTCGGATATCATCGGAAGTAATGCCTTCACGGAAATTGCGCAAGGATTTAAATTTAATTTCACCGTAACTCGCTTGTTCTAAATCTGCAATTAAGCGAAGTAGGGTGCTTTTACCACAACCACTACGGCCGACAATCGCAACAAATTCTCCAGCTTCAATATTTAAATCTAAATCTTCTAATACTTTGACATCACCATAGTATTTATAAAGTTGTTCTATAGAAATTTCTGCGCCAACTTGAGTTTGATCATTGCTTTGAGATTCTGCTACAGGAATCAGATCATTTGCATATTGGCTAATGCTTAAGTCAGTCATGGTCTACTCCTATTTTTGATAACCTGCGTGCCAGCGCAGTAAATATTTTTCTAAGTATTGTGCAAGTACATCTGCCAATTTGCCCAAAAGGGCATAGAGCAAAATCCCCACTAAAACGATATCTGTTTGTAGAAATTCACGTGCATTCATGGTCATATAACCAATACCAGACTGAGCAGAAATGGTTTCAGCTACGATTAACAATACCCAAACCAAGCCCAATGAAAAACGTAAACCGATTAAAATGGAAGGCATCGCACCCGGTAAAATAATTTCTTTGTACAATTGCCAACGGCTAAGTCCATAACTTTTACCCATTTCAATCAGTTGAGGATCTACAGAGCGGATACCATGATAAGTATTGATATAGATTGGGAAAAATACGCCTATAGCGACTAGAAATAACTTTGCTGATTCATCGATACCAAACCATAAAATCACTAAAGGAATGAGTGCCAAAGCTGGAATATTGCGAATCATTTGTAAGGTTGTATCCAATAGATTCGAGGCGACTTTAGATGAACCATTTAAAAGTCCAAGTAATAAACCTAAACCACCACCTACCCATAAGCCCAACAAAGCTCGTCCTGCACTGACTTTGACATGTTGCCAAAGTTCACCGCTCAGTAGTAATGTCCAAAATGCAGCAACAACAGCTGAAGGTGCTGGTAAAACACGACTTTCTAATAGACCACTTTTAGATGCAATTTGCCAAACAACAATCAGTAAAATTGGAACAATCCACGGCAGCAAACGCTGCCCGAATTGTTTTGTTCCACGTGAAACTAGATTGCCTTTGGAGGTGTTTATATTTTTTAGTGTTGCATTCATGCCGACTCCTTAAGCGGAGCTTTGTGTTCTTCAGGCGTATAGTTGTTGGCAACAATTTCACCAAATGGGCCTGTTAAATTGGGTTGAGCTAATTTTTTTCGCGTTTCGAGTGGGAGTAAAGGGAAGACCAATTCTGCAAAACGAATAGACTCTTCCAAATGTGGATAGCCCGAGAAAATAAAGGTGTTAATTCCTAAATCAGCATACTCTTGGATACGGTCTGCAACGGTTTGAGGGTCACCCACCAACGCTGTACCCGCACCACCACGGACTAGACCGACACCTGCCCAAAGGTTAGGTGATACTTCCAGTTTACTGCGATCTCCATTATGTAACTCAGCCATGCGGCGTTGACCGACTGAATCCATTTGCTTAAATTTCTTTTGTGCTGCGGCAATCGTGTCATCATCGACATATTGAATCAGTTCATTGGCTGCTTGCCATGCTTGCTCATTGGTTTCACGTACAATCACATGCAAACGAATACCATAATTGAGCTGACGACCTTTGGCATCGGCCTTGGCTTTTACCACAGCAATCTTTTCTTTGACTGCTACAGGCGGTTCTCCCCAAGTTAAATAGGTATCCACTTGGTCAGCAGCTAGCTCAATCGCATCATCAGACGAACCACCGAACCACAAAGGTGGATAAGGTTGTTGCACAGGTGGGTAAAGCAGTTTGGCATCATCGACGCTTAATCGCTCACCATGAAAAGTAAAAGATTCACCTGTATGCGAACGCTTTAAAATCTCACGCCAAATGGTGGTGTATTCCGCAGCTGTTTGATAACGTGTTGAATGATCTTCATATATACCATCGCCTTTCAGTTCTTGCTCATCGCCACCTGTGACAAGATTTAAGAGCACACGGCCATTCGATAAACGATCAAAAGTCGCTGCCATACGTGCTGCCAGCGCAGGGGTTGTTACACCCGGGCGTAATGCAACTAAAAACTTCAGATTTTGGGTTGCATCAATTAAGCTCGCCGCGGTAATCCATGGGTCTTCACATGAGCGACCCGTTGGAATGAGTACACCTTCATAACCTAGATTATCCACGGCTACAGCAATCTGCTTCATATAAGCATGATCGACTTGGCGAGCACCTTTACTGGTACCTAAATAACGACTGTCACCGTGAGTGGGAATAAACCAGAAAATTTTCATTTCATTCAATCCTGAGAAAGTATTTAAATATTATTTGCCTGTCCAAACGGCTTGTTTAATGTTGATGCTGTTTGGAATGATTTTAAGTTCACTAAAACGATCAGCCAGTTGTTGTTGATCTGCGATGACTTTTGCGGTCAGGGCTGCTGCACCAGAAGGTCTTGGACGACGGTCAATAAAAACTTGGCTGACCTGAGGTTTTAAACCTGTACTTTGCCCAATCGATTGCGCTGTTTCAGGTCGATGCGCTTGTACCCATTTATCGGCGACATTCAGCTGTTGAATAATACTTTTCACTGCTTGAGGGTGCTGTTTGACAAATTCAGGTGAAGCCAAATAGAAGGTGTAATTTGGACTAAGACCTTTACCAGAGGCCAAAACACGAGCCTGATCTTCAACTTGCGCCGAAGCAAAATAAGGATCCCAAATGGCCCAAGCATCTACAGCACCTTTTTGAAATGCAGCACGCGCATCGGCAGGAGTAAGCCAAATCGGTTGAATATCAGACCATTGCAAACCTGCTTTACGGACGGCTTGCACCAATAAATAATGCGCACTTGAGCCTTTTTGTAAGGCAATACGTTTACCTTTGAGTTGACTCAATTGAGTGAGTTGCGAGTTTTTAGGAACGAGAATGGCTGAAGCCAATGGTTTCGCTGCTTCGTAAGCAATGTAATACAGCGGCTTATTGGCTGCTTGCGCATAAACGGGCGGTGTATCACCTGTAACGCCAACATCCACAGAACCGACAGCAAGCGCTTCTAAAATTTGTGGGCCAGCTGGAAATTCATTCCAAGAAATCTTGGCATTTGGAAATTCTTTTTCATACAGCTTTTGCTGTTTGGCGATCGCAAAATTAATCGAGCTTTTTTGAAAACCTATACGTAATTGTTTTACACTCGGATCTACCGCCCAAACAGCTGTAGAACCTAACATTGCACAAGCGATAAACATGGCGGTCATGCCATGACCCTTTGCGTTGAACCATGTTAGTGTTTTGTGTTGTGCAATGTTTGGAGTCATTTTTGTTTCCTCATCTAATCGGGTTGTTTTACGTACTTTTTAATTTGCCAAAATGGCTGCTTGAATATTGATTTTGTTTGGAATTAACTTTTGTTGATAAAACGCATCGGCAACGTATTGCTGTTCTTTAGCAACTTGATTGGAAATAGGTTGAACACCAAAACCCATGCGTGAAATCGATGTATTGAGGACATCTAAAGGTAAACCTGTTGGTTTCTCTAAGAGTTTTGCAGCATCTGCTTGGTGTTGGGAAACCCATTGTGTCGTAGTATTTAATTCATTCACCACGGCTTTTAAAAGATCAGGATGTTGTTCTGCAAATTTACGGTCAGCTAAATAAAATTGATGATTACTGACAAGATTTTCACCTGTGGCTAAAACTTTAGCACCCAGCTGTTTTTCTGCTGATGCAAAGAATGGATCCCAAATCACCCATGCATCGACTGCGCCCTTTTCAAACGCTGCACGTGCATCGGCGGGTGGTAAATACACCACTTGAATATCCTCAAGTTTTAAATGATTCGCCTCTAAAACTTTGAGTAAAAGATAATGAACATTCGAACCTTTATTCAGTACGATACGTTTACCTTTTAAATCTTGTACGGATTGAATTGCTGAATCTTTAGGAACAATCAATGCTTCTGCTTTAGGTGCAGCAGGTTGGTTGGCGATATAAACCAAATTTGAATTGGCCGCTTGAGCAAAAATCGGTGGTGCTTCACCTGCCTCACCAAACGATACACTTCCCACATTTAAGCCTTCTAGCAATTGAGGTCCAGCAGGAAATTCGACCCATTTAATATTGACGCCTTTTTGTTTCAGTGCTTTGTCTAAATCACCACGTTCTTTGATAATCGGCAGCAAGCCGTATTTTTGATAGCCAATATTTAAAGTCGTGGCTTCTTGTTGTTTCGCGCAACCAGAGAGCAACATGATCGTGGCAAGGCTAGCACTGAGAAGGGTGACTTTTTTCCATGAAGGTTGAAATAAACTAGCCATGAGTCATGTTGCTCCTAAACTTTAAACAATGAAAAGTGAATGAATATCAGCTTAGAGGGCTTTGTAATTTCCAAAAAATAAGTTTTAGATGATTGTTAATGAAAAAAAAAGATAAAATTAAAACTGTGAAACTTATTTAAAATTGTGCAATAGAAAATATAGACTCGCTGAAATTAAAAAACCATAACACATTGAAATTCATATATTAAATAATTATTATTCTAAATCTTTATAATTTTAGACAGGATTTTGCTAAGAATAAATTCTATTTTCCTATAGAGATAACGAATATTCTTAGCAAAAAATAAGATAACACATCGGTTGTTTTCAGATGTTTAAATCCGTTTTTTAAACACCATTGAATTACGTTGATAATTATATAAAGCTTGGCGAGCTTCTGGTAAATCATCCACATTGGCCGTAATAAAGCCATGTTCTATGAACCAATGCGCAGTACGTGTGGTCAATACAAAGAGTTGTTGAATCTCCAGTTGTTGCGCTTTCTCTTCTAAGAAATTCAGAATTTGACTACCACGATTGGATTTACGATAACTTGGATGTACTGCGACACAAGCAATCTCTGCCGATTTAATCTCATTGCCCGTGACAGGAATTGGATATAAAGCAGCGCAAGCGAGAATCGTTCCGTCACGTTCAATCACAGCGAATTGATCGATTTCATTCTCCAAACGTTCACGTGAACGATAAACCAGAATGCCATCTTCTTCGAGCGGACGGAGTAGGTTAATGAGACCACCGACATCGCCAATATTCGCCATACGCACATCTTCATAATGTGCATCGGTAATCATGGTGCCATGCCCATCACGTGTGAACAATTCTTCGATCAACGCACCATCATAGGCATAAGACAGCAAATGTACGCGATGTACGCCTTTTAAAGAGGCTTCTTTGGCATTTTGTAAATGTAAGGCAATTTCAAAATTTGAATCTTGGTATTTTTCAATATGTTGGTCTAATTGCAATGGGGTAATTTCGCGTAACAATTGACCATATTCATCCATTAGACCTTGCTGATTACCCAAGAAAATCAGTTTATCGGCTTGAATATGGATTGCTGTTTTAGTGGCAACTTCTTCTGCAAGCAGGTTAAATACTTCGCCTGTGGTGGAATAACCTGTTGGCCCAAGCAAGACAATATTTTGACTGTCTAAATGTCGTTGAATCGCTTCGGTATCGATCGTACGAACTTCTCCAGTCAATTGAAAATCGACACCATCACGAATGCCATAGGGTTTTGCAGTGACAAAATTACCCGATACGACATCTATACGCGCACCAAACATCGGTGAATTTGCCAATCCCATCGATAGCAGTGCCTCGATTTGGAGACGGATCGAACCAACAGCATTCATGACACAGGGCAAAGACTCGCGAGTTGTGACACGACGATTAATATGGATTGGGCTTTGAATAGCTTTTTCTTTTAAATTCTCATTAATTTGTGGACGAGCGCCGTGAACCAATATCAAGCGAATGCCCAAAGAATGCAATAAAGCAATGTCATGGATAATATGTTGAAAATTTTCATGCTGTACAGCTTCACCACCAAACATGAGGACAAATGTTTTACCACGATGCGCATTGATATAAGGTGCAGAATGACGAAACCAATGCACATATTGTTGAGTTGTGCTTTGTGAAGTTTCTAAAATGTCAGTTTGCATGCCAATCTCAAAATTGATGATTTATGAAAGAGAGTTTAAACAAAAAATAGGGATGAAGAATAGAAAAAATAAAAAAAGCACTAGAACGTGGGAGAACTAGTGCAAAGAGGGTATTCGATTTTCAGTTTGTGTTATCGCAAAGTCACTTATAGACCAAGTACTTTTAGAATGACATAAGTGGTGGTATCGACCAGTACATATTGATTATCGGCTTTGTACCATTGTTGGTTTTTGCCTGGCTTACTCAGTTTTTTATTGTGCTGATAATTCACTTTATAGCCCGCACCACGATATTCATTTGGAAATTTATTGCCCGTATTCCAGTTATGATGCGGTTTGTTTTGAGTTGCAACACGCTTAACGTCAGCACCATGATTGTCAGGGTGTTGTTGAGTGTTTTTATGTTGCTGTGTTGGCGTCGCCTTGTCATGATGATTTGCATGATCTTGAGGCGCAGCTATAGCTGTCGAAGCAGCCATCATTACACTGATAGAAACCGCAAGTGCAGAAAATATTTTTTTCATCACATCACCTAAAACTTTATCTTGTTGTGTTTTGATAAGATCAATTTAATTGAAAATAATAGAGAAATGATGGAGGTTAAAATACAAATTGTTTTAACTTCAGATCATGAAGGTTTATTTTTAACTTAGATGTGTATGTAAAAAGCCCAATCGAAATTGGGCTTGAGTTTTTGAAGATAAATCGATTGATACAAGAATTGTCGCTATTCAATGAATCAACACTTAACCAATAATACGGATAATGCGGTTATTACGTTCATTGACCAAAACATAGTCACCATTTACTTTATACCATTGTTGATATCTACCTGGTTTTGGCAATTGGCGGTAGTTTTTATAATTGACATGGTAACGTGACGAGTTAAATTGGTTCGGTAAATATTGTCCAGAACGCCATTCACGGCTTGGGTTCACTCGATAGCTATATCGGTTGTTGTGGTCATAACGATCATTATTATTCCAACGATTGTCATGTTTATGATCCCAATGATTTTGCTGGTAGCGCTCATTGTCATTTCGATGATCATCATGCGCCATTGCAGATGTTGCAACAAGAGCACTTAAAGATAATGTAATTGCTGTTAATACTTTTTTCATTTGATTCACCTGAATTGAACTTTTGTCCTTTGATGAAATCAATTTACTCAACAATTTTAGATAAACGGTGAGGGGGATTTAGTTGAATTGTGAAATGTATGAAGACTTGATGAAGGAATGTAACGGTCTTTAAAATTCTCAAGATCAATGAAAAACCATGCCTAATAAAAAAAGCTCAAACTAAGTTTGAGCTTTTACGATTTCGGTCAATCAATGATTACATTCCGCGAATGCTCACAATATTATTACTGTCAGAATCGACTAAGATATAGTCGTTGTTGATTTTGTACCATTGTTGATTACGAGAAGGTTTGGGAAGATTACTGTCTTTATAATCGACTTTATAGCTATTGCCACGATAGTGCTGTGGCATCACATAACCTGTTTGCCAGCGATGTTGTTGTAAGCGTTTTACACCGCGTTCTTCTCGTTCACGACGCTGTTCTTGAATGTCGTCTTCGTCATCATTATCGCGGAACTGACGTCCACGATCACCACGATCATGTTTATTACCACGGTCACTACGGTCGAAGCCACGACCATTGTCAAAATGAGGGCCTGCACTGCTGATCTGAGTTGTCATCAGTGTTGATAAAGAGATTGCGATGATCGCTAAAATCTTTTTCATAAGAGCCCTCGCTTTTCGATGTGTAGATTTTTCACACCACTACTGTACTGCTTAATTGCAGAGAAACTGTGAAGAAAGTTCAGTTTTTCATTTAAAAATACAGACATAATAAGAACATATTTCTTTATTTGAATAAAGATCTATTCCAAAGACTTATATGATAAGGCATGATGCTGAATTATAAAATTGTGATTCAGTTCAAAAAAATGTAAGAAATTATAAAAACTATAAAAATAAGTCAGATCAATTATCCAACTTATTTTTAATTTTTGCTTTAAGTTTAGTGCCATTGATTGGACATATGTTTTAAGCAATTGATCGCTTTAACAACGTTTTCAGCAAGTTGAGCATCATCCAAAGCTTGAATCAGTTGATTTGAAAGTTGTAGTTGTTCAATGGAACGAATCATTTCAACTTTACGTTTTTGATCTTTCATGAAGAGTTCCTCAAAGTGATGATTTATCTTGGGTCTGACTATAGGCTGAATTTATAAATTTGAAAAACTGAATAAAATTGTTATTTTAATTGGTTTAAACGATTTATGGGGGTGGCATTTGAATAACATTAACTTCGTTATCGTTTAAATTTTTGCTATTCACAACATAAAGTGTGAATAGCAATTTGAGTCAATAAAATTAAAAATCTGCTTTCAAGACAATTCGATAACGGGCCTTGCCTGAATGTAAACGTTCTAAAGCATCATTAATTTGCGACATTGGATAAAGCTCAATTTGCGGGGCAATGTTTTTACGTGCAGCAAATTGCAAAAGCTGACGCAATGCAAAAGGTGAACCTGTTGGAGAGCCTGTGACAGATTTTGCTCCACTAATTAAATTCCCTGCTGGAATCGCCATCGGTTCAATAACCATGCCGAGCATATGGATTGAGCCATTTGGTGCTAGGGTATTGAGGTAAAGTTTCCAGTCTAAAGTGACGTTCACGGTACACAAGAGTAAATCAAACTTTCCACGTTGGGCTTTGAGTGCATTGGCATCACGGCTATTGACCACGTGATCAGCCCCCATGGCTTTCAACTCATCTGTTTTATCGAGACTCGAAGTAAATGCAGTGATTTCACAGCCCCATGCTTTGAGCAATTTGATCGCCATGTGACCTAAACCGCCAATACCAATCACACCAACATGGTGAACGGCTTGAATTTGATGTTTTAAAATCGGGTCAAAGACGGTTATGCCACCACACAATAATGGGCCAGCACTTTCTGGATCTAAATCTTCAGGAAGAGGGATAATCCACTGCCAACCTGCACGAACCTTATCTGCAAAGCCACCTGCATGTCCTACGATGGTCGCCTGTTTTTGCCCCGTACAAAGCACTTGTTGTCCACTGATACATGGGTCGCAGTATTGACAACTTTCAGCTGTCCAACCGATACCTACGCGTTGTCCGACTTTTAAGCCTTTGGCTTCAGAACCTAGCTGGGTAATTGTACCAATAATTTCATGTCCACCAATGACTGGAAAGACCGCATTGCCCCATTCATTATTGATCACAGAAACATCAGAGTGACATAGCCCACAATATTCGACTTTGACTTCGACTTGATGTGCTTGTAATTCACCTGCATCAAATTGATAGGGTACAAGTTCTGCACCTGCCTCTAAGGCAGCATAGGCTTGGATGGTATTTTCAGACATTTGAATCCTTCCTATTCTTTTCCAATTTAAAGTTTAACGAGATGAGCAATCATTTTCATGGTCATTGACCATACCAACCGCCTGCATAAAGGCGTAAATCGTGGTTGGGCCAACAAATTTAAAACCATTCTTTTTCAATGTTTTTGAAAGTTTTTGACTGATTTCAGTTTGGGCAGGTGCTTGTTTATAATCAGGGACATCATTGATTTGTACTTGTTTGTCGACAAAATCCCACAACCAATTTGCCATGTCGATGTTTTGAGTTTTCATATTTTGCCATGCGATGGCATTGTCACGAATTGCCGTTAGTTTTCCTATATGTCGAATTAAACCTGCATCTTTACATTTTTCAGCTAAGTCATCATCGCTCAACGCTGCAATGCTTTGAATAGGATGATTAAAGAAGTGTGCTCGATAGCTTTCACGTTTTTTTAATACAGTAATCCAAGAGAGACCTGCTTGTTGACCTTCTAAGCACAGCATTTCAAATAAGTGCTTTTCATCTCGGCTCGGCTTTCCCCATTCATGGTCATGGTATTCAATATAAAGCGGGTCATCTGAGCACCAACCACAGCGTTTATTTGACATGAATGATGCTCCTTTTTATTTAATCATTGATTAGATTTGAAAATGGGTCCATTGATCTGTTTGGGTATCCCAATAGGACAGTTCGGCTTGAGGCAAATCTGTAAATTTGATCCAAAAATCCTTTCCTGTTTTATCTGCAAATCCTGTACTGATCAAGAGGGCATCTTCAGTAATTTCCATGATCCAACCTTGATGAGTTTGTCCATTGAGCACAATTTTTTGCTGATTGCCTGATTCTGCAAACTTAACTAAACGCTCGATCAAAGCTTCTGACATGAAATATTCCTAAAATTTAACTTAATTCATCGTAAATATGGGTATGGATTGACTGCACCACGACCTTTACCACTTAAGTATAGTCCATAGTGCAAATGTGGGGCAGTGTGGCGTGCATTTCCTGTGTTACCTACATAGCCAATCAGCTGGCCTTTTTTCACATAATCGCCTTCTTGTAAACCACGTTTATGATCATTCAAATGCGCATAATAGTGATATGCACCACTTGGCCCAATCAGCCAAATCACTTTACCACCCAAGTTGTTATTTTTTAAACTGGCAATCACACCTTCAGTGGTACTGTACACTTTTGTACCTCGTGAAGCCATGATGTCTATGCCTTCATGTGGACGTCCTTGGCTACGCGAAGCACCCCATGTGTCTTTTAAATTTTGGGCTTTTACGCCATCTACAGGAATAGGCAATTGGTCAGGCAAGGGCATTGCCTTGAGCTGCAAAATGGTTCTTTGCGGTAAAGGTGTTGATTTTTTAGGTGTTGTTGTACATGCCGTTAAAAAAAATATAAATAAGCAAATCAAGCTGAAATGGATACTACGAGACACGGTGAATCCTTGTTTTATAAATTTTGCGCTTTGAATGAATGGAATTTTAGACATTTCCATTCTAGTTTGACTATGTCATATCTCTACCGCAGAGATCAATTTTTTCATTGCTGTTGGAATGCCCATTTGTGTAGCTTTTTGTGGCGTTAGCCATTCTCCACCGAGTTCAGCCTGTAGATATTCTGTTTGATCTGCTTCGACTTGGAAAATGTGCGCATTCAATATCCACGTAAAGTGAGTAAAACTATGTGAAATTTGAACAGGCTCAGCAGTGGAAACCAGTTTCAATCTTTGGCAAAGTTGACTAAATTCCGCATCATCTTCAATGATTGGTAAGCTCCATAAACCACCCCATAAGCCACTATTTGGACGTTGTTGCCATAACCATTGTTCATCGGATGGATCTGATAAGCGTGTATTTGAACGTAGTAACAAAACCTTCGCCGTTTTTACTGGAACAGGTTTTTTTGGTTTTTTATAAGGGAGTTCAGTTTCTAAACCTTGTTGATGCGCCAGACAATGTTGTTGCATTGGGCAGTATAAGCAGAGCGGCTTTTTCGGCGTACAGATGGTGGCTCCCAAGTCCATAATGGCTTGAGTATAGTCATGATTTCGCTCGACTGGGCAAAGACTTTCAGCCAGTTGCCACATTGCCCGTTCATGGATAGGTTTAGTCAGATCGTCTTCTATGGCAAAAAATCGTGCTAAAACCCGCTTTACATTGCCATCCATAATGACACCATATTGACGTAAACCCAACGACATCAACGCACCACCTGTCGAAGACCCTATACCAGGAAGTTCAATCCATTCTGCCAAAGTTTTTGGGAATTGACCTTGTTGGCTGACGATCGTTGCTGCCTTATGTAAGTTACGAGCGCGTGCGTAATAACCCAGCCCCGCCCAATAGGGTGCAACATCATCCCATGACGCTTTGCCTAAATCATGGACGGTAGGAAAGCGCTGCATAAAACGGTCAAAATATTGCAGTACCGTTTTAACCTGAGTTTGTTGCAACATAATTTCAGAGACCCATACTTTATATGGATCATCTGCGACCTGCCAAGGTAAGTCATGGCGGCCATGTTGATCGAACCACGTCAGTAGAGCATCCGAAAAAGAAAATTGCGACATATGGATTAACAGTTGCTGCGTATAAAACTGGGTGTTTAGTATAGCGAATCGCAGTGAGCTTTCGGGTGTATTTTAAAGTAAAAAAGACGCCGAAGCGTCTTTTTAGATAGATGTATAGGAATAGCTTAGTCTTCGCTAATCACACCCCAACGTTTATCCAGTTTAAGCGGTTCATTTTTATAACGTGGAATAATGTGCATGTGGAAATGCTCAGCGTGTTCATCACCAAATACATGACCATCATTAAATGCGATATGAAAACCTTCTGGTTGATGGCGAATTTTTAACTCATTGCGTGCAAGTTCTAGCAAGGTTGACAGGCTTTTGCGTTCTTTTTCAGTTAAATCAAAAAAAGAATCGGCATGGCGTAGAGGAATGATGACGGTATGCCCTTTAGACAACGGGTTAGGTTCAGGTAAAATTGCACCAAAATCATTTTTATCAATAATATCAAATTCGTCAAATTCACAATATGGGCATTTTTTTTCAGTCATTTTACATTCCTCTTTCAATATTATTTAAATCCATAGACTCAGTCATTGCATGATGCAATTAGGCGAGTACACGATCTAATAAACCATACATTGCTGCTAAACCTTTTTTCTCTGCTTCAGCGTTATAGCCTAAATCTACATTGTTGGCTTTGGCACGCTCGTCCGCAAGTGGGTTACTAAAGCCATGCTTAGCATCTTTTAGCACAATCACTTCATTTGTTATATGGGCATTGCTCATTTCTTGTTTAAATGATTCAACATCTGCTAAAGATACCATGCTGTCGAGTTCGCCATGCAGAACCAAGACTTCAGCTTTGAATGTATCTTGTTGAGCGACTTGCTGAGCAGATAAATTCGCATGGAAAGTCACAGCAGCTTTTAAGTCAGCACCTGAACGTGCTAAATCCAAAATAACTTTACCACCATAACAGAAACCGATTGCAGCAAGACGAGTCGCATCAACTTCAGGTTGTGCTGCCAACGTTGTTAAACCTGCATTGGCACGCGCAACGATGCTATTTTCCTGAAAAGTTTGCATCATCCATTCACTGGCTTGAGGTACTTGAGTGGTTGCTTTTTTATCACCATACATATCAATCGCTAGAGCAGCGAAACCGTGTTCAGCAAGTTCACGAGCACGTTGCTCCGTATATTCATTACGACCCCACCATTCAGGTGCCACGATGATGCCTGCAACAGGTTCTACAGATTCAGGTGCGGCAAAATAACCAATCAGTGTTGAACCATCAGCAGAAGTATAGGTTATTTCACGCGTTTTGATTGCAGCAACCATCTGTTCAATCCTTATATGAATGAGAATGAACTTGATTAAAGCATAAATAGATCAGATTCAAATGAATAATTTTTAAAAATGAGGATTGAAATGTGAGAATTTATGAATGTCCAAAAAGCAAAAAGAAGGATCTAAATCCTTCTTTAAGTATCGTTGTTTCAATGCACATTATGTGAGTTTAAGTTGACTAAACTTTCCCTCTGGAGATAAAGCCCACAATTGCCAAAATCACAGCAACAACTAAGAGGATCACCGCAAAGTCTTTAGACATACCTGCAACGCCACCGAAGCCAAACAAACTTGCAACCAGTGCAATCACTGCAAAGATAATCGCCCAACGAAACATGATTTAATCTCCATATTGTTTTTATCGAATTTCAGTATATGCATATTTTTTGAGCGGAAATGTGTTGTTATGTGGCCTAAGTGTGAATAAATCAATGATATGTAGTTGATCTGTTATGTTTTTAGGTTACTGATGTCACGGTGGACGTTCTTAAAACTGTTATAATCATTCAAATCTTTGATGAACAATTTTGAATGGTATGACTCAAAACTTACGTCCACAATTTTGGAAAGAATATTCTCTTGATGAAATGAATCAAGCGGAATGGGAAGCATTGTGTGATGGTTGCGGGTTGTGCTGCTTGGTTAAATTGGAAGATGACGAAACCAATGAAGTTGCTTATACCAAAGTGTCATGCAAATTATTAGATTGTAAAACGGCACGTTGTTCAGACTATCCAAATCGTTTAGCACACGTGCCTGATTGTATTCAGCTGACGCTTGAGAAATTACAAAATATCCATTGGTTACCATCAAGTTGCGCATACCGTCGTTTAAATGAGGGGAAGTCTTTACCGACTTGGCATTATCTCAACACGGGTTCGAGAGACAGCGTGATCCAAGCGCGAAAATCTGCGGCAGGGCGTTGTATTTCTGAAGTAGATGTCGATGAAGAAGAGATCGAAGATTATATTGTGCGTTGGGTAAGATAATATTGAATTCTTTTTATGAATCAGCATTTTCAACAATAAAAACAATACTTTCACAGTAATTTCTCTATTCACGTTCATACTAGGAGTATTGATAGATAAGCCTTGTTGTAGAAGGCTTTCAGGTTGCTTGAGTGAAATGAGTTTGGGAAATATACATATGACCACATCCAGAAAGCTTTTTTTAATTGTAGGGCTTTTATCTTGTCATTCTTCTGTTTGGGCGCAGCCGCTCAGCGAGCAACAAGTCAAGGACATTGTAGATCAGCAATTTAAACCTTTATTAGAGCAATATAAAATTCCTGGACTAGCGGTCGCAGTTACATTGAATGGCAAACATTATTTTGTCAATTACGGGCGAGCATCAAAGCAAAGCCAGCAAGCAGTCAGTAACAGTATCTTATTTGAACTTGGTTCAGTGAGTAAGACCTTTAATGCCACTTTGGCAGCCTATGCGCAGGCGCAAGGGCAGTTATCATTGTCTGATCATCCTGCTAAGTATTTCCCTAAATTAAAAAATACCGCAGTGAATAAAGCCACAATCCTGAATTTAGGTACGTATACCGCAGGTGGTTTTCCACTTCAATTTCCTGATGAGATTATCCAACAACAGGATATGATTGAATATTTCCAGACTTGGCAGCCAAAAACCAAAGTTGGCACTGCTCGCCAATATTCCAACCCAAGTATTGGTTTGATGGGCTATGTCACGGCACTCGCCATGAAAAAGCCATATGCAGAATTGCTTGAAAAAACGTTGTTTCCACAGCTTGGCCTGACGCAGAGTGCTATTCATGTGCCTGAGCGGCAGATGTCGCAATATGCATGGGGTTATAAAAATGACCAAGCGATCCGTGTTTCCGCAGGCATGTTTGATGCTGAAGCGTATGGGGTAAAAAGTAGCAGTTCCGATATGCTGAAATTTTTAGATGCTCAAATTTACTCACAAAAATTAAAACAACCAATGCGTACAGCGATTGAAAGTACACATGTGGGATATTTTAAAGTTGGTGTGATGATGCAAGGTTTAGGTTGGGAGCAATACGCTTATCCTGTTCAGTTAGAGACTTTATTGCAGGGAAACTCCAGTAAAATGGCTTTAGAAAGTCATCTCGTCACGCCAATCGAGCAGCCTAAAATAGCGCCAGCCGCAACGTTGTTTAATAAAACGGGTGCGACCAATGGTTTTGGTGCTTATGTAGCCTTTATTCCACAACAAAAAATTGGCATTGTGATGCTCGCTAATACAAACTTCCCAAATGCTGCACGAATCACCGCAAGCTACCGTGTCATAGAGCAGTTACTTCAAACAAATACTGCGCAATAGAATGTCGCATGATTACAGATTCAAATTGTAGATTTGAGTCAGACACAATAGACTAGGACAAAACAGCATAAAGCCAATAATGATGTCAGATACGCATATTCCTTTACCTGAACGTTTACGCCCTCGTGATTTGTCAGAAATCATCGGACAAGATCACTTGCTTGGTGAAAATGCACCGTTACGTCAAATGATCGATCAAGGTCATTTACCTTCAATTATTTTTTGGGGACCGCCAGGAGTTGGGAAAACTACAATCGCATTGCTTTTGGCACAAGCGGTAGATCGTCCTTTTGTGAGTTTATCTGCGCTAAATACCGGTGTTAAAGAGCTGCGTGAAATCATTGCTGAAAGTGGTGATTTGCTAACACCTGTAGTTTTTATTGATGAAATTCATCGCTTTAATAAGTCGCAGCAAGACGCTTTATTAAATGCTGTTGAAAAAGGCAAAATTACCTTAATTGGTGCGACCACAGAAAACCCATCTTTTGAAGTGAATAGTGCATTATTGTCACGTTGTCAGGTTTATACCTTACATGCACTGAGCAATGAAGCCATTCAAGATTTAATACTTCGTGCAATTCAACAAGATAAATTTTTAAAAGACCGTTATATTCAAATTGAAGAGTTTGATGCATTGGTGCAGTTTGCCGCTGGTGATGCACGTAAAGCGTTAAATTTAATTGATTTAATTGCCAGTACTTTTGAAGCAGATGTTGAAAATATTGTCACCAATGCGATTGTGGTTAAAGTTGCACAGCAGAATATTGCGCGTTATGACAAATCGGGCGAGCAACATTACGATCTTGTTTCTGCTTTTATCAAATCAATCCGTGGAAGTGATCCTGACGCGACTTTATATTGGATGGCGCGGATGTTAAAAGGCGGTGAAGATCCTGTCTTTATCGCCCGCCGTATGTTGATTGCAGCGTCAGAAGATATTGGAAATTCAAACCCAAATGCTTTGCTTCTCGCAGGTGAATGTTTCCGTTCGGTACAAGCGATTGGTATGCCTGAATGTCGAATTATTCTTGGGCAGTGTGCAGTCTATCTCGCAACCAGTGCTAAAAGTAACAGCACTTATTTGGCGATTAATAAAGCATTAGAACTGGCTGAAAGAACGGCAAATCTGCCAGTACCGTTACATTTACGCAATGCACCAACCAAGCTGATGAAAGAACAAGGTTACGGCGTAGATTATCTCTATCCGCATAATTACCCTGAGCATTTTGTACTTCAAGAATATTTACCACCTGAACTTAAAGGCACGAAATTATACGAGTCTGCACGTAATAAGCGTGAAGTTGAGGGGGAACGTTTACAGCAACGTCGTTGGCAACAAGAGCAGCAACAACAATAAAGTGAGGTTGATGCATAGCTTTGGCTAGGTTATGCATCAATTGAAAAATACATTTGCAATGATTCAGAATTGATTATGAAATTATCTTTTTTATCGCTCGTGATCGTTACGCTTCTTCCAACCCTAAGTTACGCAGAAATTTCCACTAAAATTACGACCAAACAACAAACTCAAAATGGTTCAGTGTCTCAATTAAAAGTGCTTTATCAACAAGATTTCACACGGCAAAAAAGCATTCCTCAAGGTTGGCGTATCCCTGGAAATAATGCAGGCAATGTCTATGTGGAAAATGGCGTCTTGAATATTGATGGTCGGGCAAATGCGATACAGACCACTTCAATTTTGTTACCACAGAATTTAGAAAAACAGCAAAATTATCGAATTGATTTAGAATTGAGTTTAGATCAACCTGTCAACCAATCACGTTGGGGTAGTGTGATTTATGATGTGACAGAGGCACAAGGTGTGATTCCAAGTCGTTATTATCAGTTTACATTGCGCGCAGATACAACAGCGAAAAATGGCACAGAGTTTGGTCGCCGTCAAACCAATGGTCAATGGGAGCTGTTTGAAACCAAAGCATTTTCTGAAAATATCAGACCGAATCAGTGGTATAAAGCCAGTATCGTAGTGTCAGGGCAACGCGTACAGCATTATTTAAATGACCAGCTGATGCAAGATGTTGAGTTGGAACAGCTTTCAGCCAAAGGTGGTATCGGTTTATCAGCAGCAGGTGTTATTTTAAAAGTTAAAAATATTCAAGTATCTGAACAATTAGCAGCCTTGCCTAATCTGCAAAATAAAGTCACTCAAGTTCAGGAAATTCAAAGTAATGTTGCTTTAGCACCGACGATTATCCAAAAGATTGAAAATAGTAGTTCACCATTAAATTCGGCCAATCAGTTGTATTATCAACTCGATGCTCAGCTCAATTTATTCAATCAAAATGGGCAAAATATAGGGACTTTGACGCAATACTTAGCACAGCCTCAGCGTAATACGATTCCCGTACTTGGAATTAAAGAGCCGAAAACACTAGAAGCTTTGAAATTATTGGCGAATACTCAAGATATCAGCGATATCACCTTATTGTCGAAAAGCGATGCTTTGCTTAAAACAGCACATCAAATGATACCTACAGTACGGACAGCTTTAGATTTAAGCGCTGAAAAATTAAAGGATAACCGTCAAAGTCTTACTGAAATTATACGCCGTAGTAATCAGGCCTATGCCCGAGTTGTGGTCTTACCACAGACTTTGGCCAATAAAGACAGTATCCGCTTTATTCAACAGCATTTAATGACGGTTTGGATGGACACTTCCGCGACGCAACCACAACAGGTAGCGCAAATTTTAACTGCGGGTGTCAATGGCGTTATTACAACGCAAAGTACATTATTCAGCAGCGTTTTAAAGCAATTTCCTAAAAATACTTTATTGCGTAAACCCTTCATTATTGGACATCGTGGTGTGCCAAGTCTTGAAGATGAAAATACTTTAGAAAGTGCGAAACATGCTGTAGCTTTAGGAGCAGATATTGTTGAAAATGATATTTATCTAACGAAAGATCAACAACTTGTGGTGATGCATGATGCAACTGTTGGTCGTACTACAACGTCAACAGGTAAAATTGAGGAGATGACACTTGCTCAAGTTCAACAACTCAAATCAAAGCATAAAGGATATAAAATTCCGACACTTGCAGAATATTTTTCAACGTTTAAAAATAATCCGAATTTTGTATTAATGATAGAAATGAAGAGTGCTGATCCACAGTTGGTACCAAAGATGCAGGATGAAATTAAAAAGTACCAAGTTGAAAATCAGGTAGTCACGACCTCTTTTAACATCGATCAAGTTGCTCGTGCCCAAACATTTTTGCCCCATATTCCACGGGGATTATTGGTAGGCACAATGCCGAAAAACCACAATAACTTGGTGAATGCCAAGCAAATTAATGCAGATGTGCAAAAGTATCATTCATCCTATAACCCCGCTTATCGTGCTGATTTAATTGAGTTGTTAGAAATAACAAAACATCGCGGTATTAGTTTTTGGCCGTGGGCATTGAATGATGAAACATTTAAAAAATTATATCTTGTAGGTAGTTATAGCATAACAACGAATTCTGCACAGCTTTATTCAGCTTATGTGGTTGATGTTCAAGTACCTCAAACGCTCAAGATTCAAGTGAATCAACCAGTACAAGTGACGGCACAATTAACCCAACAAGATCAAACTCAATCTCGCCAAGAAATTCGTGATTTTCTAGTTTTATCAGGCTCACCAAAGTATGAGTTTAAAAATGGTCAATTGCATTTTTTTGAAAAAGGCACAGCTTATGTTTTAGCAGGTTATAAATATCAGATTGATCCACAAAATTTTTACCAGATATTTTCAGCACCAATGAAAATAGTCGTAAAATAATGGTTCACTTTGATTTGCTAGACTGTATTCAAATATAAAGCGTAAAGAACTCATTTTGTAAAAAGCGAATACCTTGATTTGAAAATAAAAAAACCGAGCTATTCAGCTCGGTTTTTTAAAAATTTGCTATCTAAAATTAGATATCAGAAAGGTCTACACCAATACGCGTAGCCACTTCTTCATAAGCTTCAACAACACCACCTAAACCTTGACGGAAACGGTCTTTGTCGAGTTTTTTCTTAGTGTCTTTGTCCCATAAACGGCAACCGTCTGGAGAGAATTCATCACCAAGAACAATACGGTCATGGAATACACCAAATTCAAGTTTAAAATCAACAAGTAACATATTGCCTTCAGAGAATAAATCCTTCAGTACAACGTTTACTTTTTGAGTCAATTCTTTCATTTGCACTAATTGTTCAGCAGTCGCCCAACCTAAGGCAATCGCTTGAGATTCGTTGACCATTGGATCGCCCAAAGCGTCATCTTTGAAGAACAATTCAAAAGTTGGTGGAACAAGTTCTAAACCTTCTTCTACACCTAAACGACGGCATAATGAACCTGCAGCGTAGTTACGCATAACACATTCAACAGGAATCATTTTTAGTTTTTTAACTAAAACTTCAGTCGGTGAAAGCAATTCTTCAAAGTGAGTTTCAATACCAGCAGCAGCCAATTTTTCCATGATAAAGGCATTAAAACGGTTATTCACCTTACCTTTGCGATCTAGTTGCTCTATTTTTTCGCCATTAAATGCTGATGCATCATCACGGAAAACGAGAATTAGATGATCTGCGCTATCTGTTTCATAAACGGATTTCGCTTTACCAGTATAGAGCAAGGTTTGTTTTAACATGGGGGAACCTTTTGCAAGTAAAAATTGCCTAGAACGACTAGGCTGGCCAGTTTTGGTAAATCTGGGATAACAATTCTGCAGCTTTTTCTTTGTCTGCAAAACTATTGTCAGCATTGAGCAGAGCAAGCGTGTTGCTTGATCCTACTGAGTTGAGTTTTAAAATATAAGTTTGATTGTCGACCTTCAAAGTTGTTTCAAAACCACTTTTACTTTGACTATTGGCTTTAATATTTAAACTGCTCAGTGTGGCAAGTGCGTACTGCCAAATTGTAGCAGAATTTCCATCAATTTTAATCAATGGATTGCCGTTTCCATCAGTTAAAAGTTGCGGACGACCTACACTTTCGTTCGGCGCTGAGCTTTCATCTGTTGAGATATTCACTTGAGCACTTTCAGGACGCGGTACTTCGTAACGATTACCACGTTTATTTTCAAACTTAGGCGCATGTTGAATCGCTTGAGGGTCAACAATAGGTGCTGGATACAAAGGCGCAGCAGGTCTAACCATTGTACCTTCAGGATAATTAAGCGGCTCTACTGTGGTCGTATTTTTATAATCTAAAGAACCATTGCTGATCCCAAGTGAACTACAACCCGCCAAACTTAAAGCTGAAAGGGCAAGAGTTAAACCTAAACGTAATTGCATAATACTAAGCTCTTATTAAATGATACCCACTGCTTTAAGTTCTTCACGCAGTGGCGTACGGTATTGTTCTGCAAGTGGCGTTAATGGTAAGCGAATGCCTGTACCAATTAATTCCATTTCATGGAGTGCCCATTTGACTGGAATTGGGTTGGATTCACAAAATAGAATATTGTTTAATTTTGCAACTTGACTGTCTTTGGCTTGAGCAATATCAGTTTGGCCAGCCAAAGCAGCGGCACAAAGTTCGCTCATAATTTTTGGTGCAATATTGGCGGTTACAGAGATATTGCCTTGCGCGCCTAAAGCGATCAATTGGCATGCAGTTTCATCATCACCTGAATAAACCGCCATGTTTTTGCCTTTTAGGCCATCGATCAGTTCTTTACCACGTGGAACATCACCAGTCGCATCTTTAATACCCACAATATTTGGAATATCTGCTAGACGGATTGCTGTGTCGTTGTGCATATCTACACCAGTACGACCCGGTACATTGTAAAGAATGATTGGCAATTCTACGGCTTCAGCGACAGCTTTATAATGTTGAAATAAGCCTTCTTGTGTTGGTTTGTTATAGTAAGGCGTAACCAACAGTGCAGCATCTGCACCAAGTTGTTTTGCTTCTTTAGTGAGCTCAATCGCTTCGTGTGTTGAGTTTGCACCAGTACCAGCAATAATTGGAATACGTTTATTGGCTACACGGATAATTTCTTTAATGACTTGTGTGTGTTCTGCCAAAGTAAGTGTCGATGCTTCGCCAGTTGTTCCGACAGCAACAATACTATTAGTGCCTTGTTCTATGTGCCACTCAACGAGCTTCTCGAGACCCTTCCAATCTACGCTGCCATCTTCGAACATAGGGGTGACGATTGCGACAATTGAGCCTTGAATGATCTGTGCTTGCTGAGTCATTTTGAAAAAATATCCTATTTTTCCATCTACAGTTTACGTTGTGTAAAAATAATATGTAGGTGGTTGCAGTATTTTGATTTGAGCGAGAAACAATCATTTTAGAGATTGAGTAATGCTTATGCAAATTATGACTGATTCAGCGAGTGAGAACAATACGATTTATTCAAAGCTGGAGAAATCTTTATAAAAAGAAACAAATAGATTTTAACGCATTTGAATATGGCGTGATCCATTCCAATATTTTCTTACTGAATGAAGATTTAGAAAGGATTTTTAGGATCGAAAAGGCAGCTATGATTATGCTGTCTAAGTATGTCATAACGGCTTAATTCTTTTGATTATGTTAGCTGTATCAGTACTTGTAATTTTACTGTGATGCCATTCAAAACACTGAAAAGTGATTCAGTGCTTTGATTATGTGTAGGAGCTCGCAATTTTAGGCATTTTTATTGTATGTTGGGTCATATAGGATTTTTATTTTCAACATTAAGATCTTTATATAGGGTTCAATTTAAAAGGGAATCGGGGAAATGTTGCAATCTGAGCGTAGTGTTTTAATTGTTGTTGATGTACAAAATGGTTTTACATCAGGTGGAAATTTAGCAGTTGCAAATGCTGAGCAGATTATTCCAACCATTAACCAATTAGCACAGCATTTTGAAAATATTATCCTGACTCAAGATTGGCATCCTGCAAACCATATTTCTTTTGCTGAAAATCATCCCAATAAAAAACCATATGACACGATTCGATTAAATTACGGTACACAAATATTGTGGCCTTCGCATTGTGTGCAAGGTTCAAAAGATGCTGAATTTCACCCCGATTTAAATATTCCAACAGCGCAAATGATTATTCGTAAAGGCTTTCATTCTCAAATAGATAGCTATTCGGCATTTATGGAAGCGGATCATCAAACCACTACAGGTTTAGCGGGTTATCTCAAGGAACGTGGCATAGATACCGTCTTTATCGTTGGAATTGCAACAGATTTCTGTGTGGCTTGGACAGCGATGGATGCAGCAAAATTAGGCTTTAAAACTTTTGTGATTTCAGATGCGACTAAAGCCATTGATCTACAAGGTTCGTTACAACATGCATGGCAAGACATGCTCGCAGTTGGTGTGAAGCGAGTGGTTGCAAATCAAATTTTAAATGCGGTTGGTACTGAAAAATAGTGCTACGCGAGAAAAATAAGGTATTCACTTGATGCTTCTATTAACATAAGTCAGATCGACAATGCTCAAAATGTTTATCTAGGTAGCAATCATAATGTCTGCAATGTTACGGTTTAGTCAGTTCGTACAAAAAACGTTTGCCTTTTGGGTGGTATTTTTTGCTTTTATTGCATTGTGTTTTCCGCCTGCATTTGTTTGGATGAAAGCTTATATTCCATGGGTTTTGGGGATTATCATGCTTGGAATGGGCATGACTATGACCGTGGATGACTTTAAAGGTGTGCTGCAAAATCCGAAAGCTGTTGTGATAGGTGTGGTTGCCCAATTTGTGATTATGCCCGGGCTGGCTTATTTACTCTGTCAACTTTTTCAGTTACCTGCTGAAATTGCGATTGGTGTGATTCTCGTGGGATGTTGTCCTGGTGGAACAGCGTCCAATGTGATTGCTTATATGGCCAAAGCAAATACGGCTTTATCGGTTGCATGTACCACGGTTTCTACTTTTTTAGCACCGATTTTAACACCTGCTATTTTTTATGTGCTTGCCAGTCAATGGATCCCAATCGATGCTGGATCGATGTTTATCAACATTCTGAAAGTGGTTATTTTCCCGATCATCATTGGTGTTGTGCTCAGAAGTTTGTTTAAGCAAAAAACAGAACAGTATATTCAGATTATGCCGCTGATCTCAGTGATTGCCATCGTTGCGATTGTTGCTGCAATTATTGCAGCCAGTAAGGCTGCTATTCTGCAGTCGGGTCTGCTGATTCTCGTTGTAGTGATGCTTCACAATGGTTTAGGTTTTTTCTTAGGATATTGGGCAAGCCGATTATTTAATTTGTCTTATCCAGATGCCAAGGCGGTGTCGATAGAAGTTGGCATGCAAAACTCAGGTTTAGGTGTGACGTTAGCTGCCATTCATTTTTCAGTATCACCAATAACTGCCGTTCCAAGTGCAATTTTTAGTTTATGGCACAATATTTCTGGGCCAGCTTTGGCCACATATTGGGCAGCAAAAGCGGATAAAATGTCTAAAGATAAACAGTAAAATAGGTTATTTATCGAACCGATATTTTTTAGAGCGCTTAGGCGCTCTTTTTATTTCGGCATGATGGGTAAAAGCTGTAATTGTTGTAAGAACGCCTCTTCAGTCATTACTTTAAATCCATGTTGTTCAAGTAAAGCTGCTGTCACACCTTTTCCTGCAATTTTCTGATCTGAGAAAGTACCGTCATAGATCATTTGTGAACCACAAGACGGGCTATTGGCCTTGAGAATGACATGTGTGACTTGATGTTGTTGGGTAAGTTTTAAGGTTTTTTCTGCACCTAAAATAAATTCATTTGTTACATCAAGCCCTTGGCTATCCATGACCTTTGCCAGTCCTTGTAAAACTACAAAACCATCACCATTAATGATTTCAGCAGGCTGTCGTGGAATGGATAACCCTCCTGCAATTTCAGGGCAAATGACCACTGCCTGATGTGTATCAAGTGACTGCTTCAGTTTGAGCTGTAAGCTGTTTTTTGCATCATAACGGACATTTTGCCCAACAAGACAGGCGCTAATTAAGTACTTATTCATAGGGTTTGGAAACAAAGGCTGAATATTTTCAAATCATAAGCCCCTAGTTATATATTGGATCTTAAGGTGTTTTCTATGGCAATTTATGTGGATCGAGCAAAAGTTCCATTTAAGGGTAAACAGTGGTGCCATCTGATGGCAGATAGCCTTGAGGAGTTACATGCTTTTGCAAAAGCTGTGGGGATTGATTCGAGATTATTTCACCATTCGGCCTCTTATCCACATTATGATATTACCTTAGAAATGCGTATTTTAGTGATTGCTTATGGTGCTATCGATGCAGATCGCAGAACAATTATTATGTGTGGTAGAAAGTTGAAAATGCAGTTGATTGCATTAGAGCAAAATCAGTAAATAGTTTATTGATGCGAATAAGCTGTGCTTTATGATATATAAAACAACATATTTATAAATGATGTGTAGCAAATAATACTCTTGAATAGGGACAAAAAAATAAGATGACCAGACTCAGTATTAATGTGAATAAGATTGCGCTCATTCGAAATTCTAGAGGGACTAATTTCCCAAATTTAGAAGACTTTGTAGAAAATTTATTGAGGCTGGGTGTTAAAGGGATAACGATTCACCCAAGAACTGACCAACGTCATATTCGGTATGATGATGTTTATCAAATTTCTAAGATAATCAAACAGTATCCTGATGTAGAACTGAATATTGAAGGATATCCAGATCGGAAATTTATTGATCTCATTAAAGAAGTCGTACCTGAGCAATGCACTTTAGTCCCAGATTCACCGACACAGTTAACTTCAGATCACGGGTGGGATTTGAAAGATCCGACGTTTTTGCAATCTGTGATACAAGAGCTCAGAAATGTCCCTTCAAGATTGGCATTATTTATTGAGCCCAATAAAGAAGATGTGATTTTGGCAAAACAGCTTGGAGTTGATGCTGTTGAAATATATACAGAATACTATGCAAGTCGTACTCAACAAGATGAAATATATTTGGCGATCCAATCGATTTCAGAGGCTTGTATTGCTGCTGAAAATGCAGGATTGGTCGTTAATGCAGGTCATGATTTGAATTTAGATAACTTAGAAAGATTATTAAACCACTGCAATATCAGTGAAGTATCGATCGGGCATGCATTTACAGTGGAATGTATACACCACGGCATAAATGAAGTGATTCAGCGTTATCATGCCATGTGTGAAAAACGTGAGGCGACGATCCGCAATAGTGTTTAGGATCAGTATGAAATGAGCCAAAGTTTGAATGATTTAGTGGTTCGTCGTCTTACTGTTGAAGAGGATTGGGAAGTTCTTAAAGCTGTTCGCTTAGTATCCCTATTCGATTGTCCAGATGCTTTCTCAGCTACGTATGACACGGCTGAGAAATATTGTGAGTCACAATAGCATGGTCGTGCGTCACATAAGACGCAATATCAATATATTTTAGCAATTCAAGAGACTCGGGCGGTGGGTATATTGGTGCAACACTGAACGCTACACTTGAGTTTAATTTGGTCGCGCTGAGGGTGAATCCTGAGTTTCGTGGCAGTGGTGGTGCAGATTTTTTAATTTCTGCGATTAAAGACTAAGCAATTTCAAAAGGGCATTCTAGGATTGTATTGAGTGTGTCTCCAAATAATTCGCGAGCAGTGAGTCTTTATTTTCGATATGGTTTTATTTTTGTACCCGAATGGGAGTCTTTAGCGCTGAGTTCAGGTCAAAGAAATCAAAAAATGGAATGTTCGACATTATTTTATTTAGGATCGGATTCTGAATAGTGAGTCATGACCTCTCGTGTTTTTATACCTTAATTATTTGCTCTAGATACGAAAAACCCAGCGTGCTTTTTAATCGGCATCGCTGGGTTTATTTGTTGAGTACTAGTATAAGTGCTCTTAAAAATGTGTTTGAACAATAAAGTTGTAAACTTATAACTAAATAAAATCAATAGTTTAAGAATTTAATATATTCCAATTTTTACATTAAAGTCTTAAACTTGGTTTAAGACTTTATTTTTTGATTTAACAATATAGTTGTAAACTAACTTTTTTCCAAAAATTAAAAAATGACTTATGAAAGAAGCCTAATATACAAGCAAAAAACTGAGCATTACGTTCAGTTTTTTTAGAAGTCAGTCGTTTTTGGTGCCTTGGCTTATATCGCTATACTGGTACTTTTCTGCAAGATATTCAGAGCCCTAGCTCGTAAATTAGCTAATTCTGTAGCTGGAATCTTAGCCGAGATCAGTAATTCAAGCTGATGGTTTATATCATCATCAAGGTTTATTACTCTACTACTAATGAATCTAAATCCACCCTCCTGACGTATATCACATACAGAGGCGACAAAGTCAAAATCACGGTCAGGTTTCTCTGCATACATAAAACTATGATTGTTACCCTGATAGTAATATCGGCTAAACATCGTCCGCCTACCCCCTCGATTTACAGTGATAAGAGGGATATGACCACCACAATAACTGTATGTTGCATGAAATGGTATCCCATGTTTAAGGATATTTTGCCCATTTTTTTGTGGGTCATAACATGCCATATCACTGATACTGCACAGGTTTTCGGCTCCAATCACCTTGTCTTTTAGTAGTTTGCCATAAGCCTTACTACCAAATGTGGCTTTATAGACACAACGGAGAACATCATTTAAGTCCGTTGGGTAACTAAAAGTCTGAACTGGGCTAACGAGAAATTTATCTAAAAGAAAGCACCTGTTTTGCAGAAAATCTTGTTTATAAGTTTCCCTGTTGGCAGATGCTGGTATCAGACCTTCAGCTAGCCGTTCAATAAAAGCTTTGCGGTCTAAACCATGAAACTTTACTTTCGCATTGATACGTTTTAACAACTCATCATTTTCAGTATAGATTTGCATAAATCACCTAATTATTAATACGATTTAAGGCAATCAAATGTGATTGAATAACTCAGTTACATGTATTGCCCATAGATTTAATCTACTTAACAATTTAGAAGGCAGTTGCAGTTATCTTTACTGATTAGAATAATGGTAGCATATTCTCGAAAAAATCAAAATTTAAGCTTACGTATAGATTGTTTGATTGATGAAAGTATTCTTCAGCCGAAGTTCCTTTTACAAAGGCTTCGCTTTTGATGCCTATTCATATTGCCATCCTAAAATGAATCTTTAGTAATGTACGTGATATCTTGATACAAAATTTAAGGAAATATAGAAAAATAAAAAGAGTAAAGAAATATATATTTCACCATGTTTACATCTAAATTATTGAATTCTTTTACAGTATAATGGGCATACAACATGTCTCGTATATCTTCAATGCAGGATTTCCTTGACATATTTAAAGGAAACCGCTATTGTTAACTTAACAACGCCCACACGGTGTTTTGTAAGCTAGCAATAGTTTTTACGGATGCACTGTGTGGGCTTTTCAATTTCTAAAGATAAAAAAATTATTCTAACTTTTGATTTTACCAAACTTGTAAAATTAACTGATCGATATATGCCAGTAATATCAAATTGGCAGCAGCAGTCAAGATGGCGTGAATTTCATCGCCAATACCCCACTCTAATTGAGCATACTAAACCATATAAAGCTCCACCTGATTTGGTGAATAAGTTAATTCAGGAGGGGGTTGTAGTTCATGACCGAGAACAGACAGAACGGATCATTTATAGCCATAACTACTTTCGCCTTAAAGCATATTTTATACCTTTTATGGTTCATGGTTCCAGCGTATTTGTGCCTGGTACCACTTTTAGTGCAATTTATGAATTGTATCAGGCGGATCAAAAGATCCGGGACTTCCTGTTCCCAATCATTGCCGAGTTAGAAATCCGAATTCGGGCTGTTATTGATAATGAAGTTACCAGAACTACCAATGATCCTTTTTGGCATCTTAACCCAAGTAATTTCAAAGATTATGAGCAAGTAAAAACTGTTCTGAATAAAGCTGGTCAACGATTCAAGGCGGGTAAACAGGAATTTGCTCTGCACCACTTGAGTCGATACTACACTGCAAGATCATTTGATTATTGCAGGATTCCACCTTTTTGGGTTATTTCAGAAATATTCACTTTTGAGCAACTAAATTCAGTAGCGAAAGCATTAGACAAAACTAAATTTGCCGTTGGTAATGGCAACAATAAGTTACACGAATGCGCCATTAAATTTGGTTTTACAAGTTATGATTCACTCTTGACCAATCTTAAGTGCATCCAAGCTTTAAGGAATATTGCAGCACACCATTCACGTTTATGGAACAGAAACCTCCAAGCTCCAAATGCAGTCAATAAGAAAGTTACTATTAGCCCAATTCAGAACAATCGGTTATACAGCAATCTGATACTGTTACGAGTTATGTGTAAGAGTCAAAATATTCCTGATGGGATTGCACCATTCTTTTCAAACTTAATCAACGTTAATCCGACTTTGGCTGCTCAAATGGATTCAATGGGTTTCCCCCCACATTGGGAAACAGATCCACTTTGGAGTAGTACTTAAATGTATGCAGCTTTATTTCACAGAAAATATACTGGACCGCTTACATTTAGGGGATGTTCTCAATAGAGTATGTGGATATATTTCTTAAATGCTTGGTTATGACTGACCTGTAAAGTTATAAACTAATAATCAAGTGGAATAAATGAGTTAGAGTTTTTATATAATATCAATTTTTTTATTAAAGTCTTAAAATTAATTTAAGACTTTAATAAAATAGTTACTGAAGAATATTATTTTATTACAGTCCGATATTCTTGCTCACTTTCTCAAAAAGTCTCTGCTGTGTGAAGTTACGGAAAGATTTTTGTTCTTCAAGTAGCCTTTCCCATACTATTATGTCTGATTGTAGGCTAGCAAAAATCCAAGCGTTAGGGTCTAAATGGTCTTTTCGCATGATTGAAAAACCCATATGAATAGCAGCACAAATAAATGCCCCATTGGATACATACGCATCCTTGAATTGATTTAGCTGCCGATGATATCTTTCGACGCTATGTTTTAATCCATAACTACCCAAATGGTAACGAACAGACTTTAATTTTTTTAAATGCTGTAAGTACATACAACATCGTTGGCACTCATCGAGTGAATTTCTTAGTATCTCTCGACTTTCTTGAAAGTGCTGAATATATTCTGCTTTTGAATCATGGAAAGTGCGTCTTTTATAAAAAGATTCATGGTAAGTGTCAGCGTGACCAAAGCCATTCGCTGTTAATAAAGGTTCTTGCTCTAAAACTCTTGCAATATCAACAAGTGTAATTAAATAATTTGATGGGCCTGAATTTTGTTGAAGTTGAGCCATTGCCAAAGCCCATGGTTTATTCACTTCTTTGAAAGAAATTACATCAAGTGCATCAGTTTGCGTTTTTGCTTGTTCACTTTTAACAAGTTCTTTGGCACGTTTCTTTGCTCTTTGAACAGACAGTCCTGATGGGAAAACTAAGTTTTGCATAAGTGCTAACCTTATAGCTCGCCATTTTCATTGTGCAGTCCACATCACCCTTATGGCATACAATAAGGATAAGAAGATTCATCTCAAGACGAGAAATATACATTATCACAAGGGGATATTCGCCAACTCAACTAAAATTGAGCGGTGGACTGACCAGCATAGTATTGATGCTTGATACTAAATTAATAATCAAAAATGCAAATGTCAAAATGTTTTTGTGTGGAGTAAAAGAAAGAGCTTTTTAGACTCCTTCTAAAACATGCCAGATTTTCCTATAAATTTGGCCATTTTCCCCAAGAGCTTGATTCCAATCAGTATCGGTTAGATTTTTTAAACGATTGCGTAAAGCGGGTAATGACTCATTAGTATTAGTTTTGCAGTAGTCTGCTAAAGGCTTGGCAGCAGTACGAGGAATACCTAGTAAGCGCATGACAATTGCATCATCACTATTGACGCCATAAAATACTTGAGATGGTAAGTTGCTCAATTTTTTTAACTCATCTTCTGGAAGGTCACTAGCCGTAATAGCCAATAAAGCACCTAATCCCCAAGAGGTAGTTTGAGTGACTTTACCAAACAATTTTTGCCCACATCGAGTAATAGAATCTACAAATTCTTCATTTACTTTACTAAAATGGCTTTCAGCAATTTCAGGGATACTTTTACCATTCACCCAATCTTTGATAATTGAAGCTAATTTATCTGTTTCCTCATTACCTTGGCCAATTACTTCTTTAAAATTATCTCTTAATTCAGGAACGTGTAATAAAATTCCCATCATGTCCTTTAGTACTGGGCTTTGTTCAGAAAATAATGTTTCATGATTCCAGGAATTTTTATTGATGTCGCCTTTATGGGTAAAAACAGACCTAATCCCTTGTATAGAGAAACCTGTACTATCTACTAATTTAAGAGGTGCTCTCGGATCTGATAAGTATGTATCAGTATAGTGGCGAATACCCTGTAACAACTGGCGAGCAATATTACTATTCTCTAGTCGTAGCTTTTCAAAACCTAATGTACCCCGGAGCACTTGTTCAATTTGATCAATAAAACCTTCTGGTTTATTCATCTGCCGGTAGGTATGAGCTAAATATTGTAGAAAACTAGACCATTCTGGGTATTTGTAAACAATTCTGCCTAAATCATTAAGTTCATTATTAGCAGTGATTGCCATTTGAATTAATGCAGAGTTGAGATCCCCAGTATTATTATGGATAAAGTTTTTTAGTACTGTTGCACGTTCATCATCTTTTGCAGCTAGAGCAATAACACCTAATTGTCCTTGTGACACTCTACCAGCTCTACCAGCAATATTCCAAAAGTCTTCTGGCGGCATATTAATAGGAGCTTTAGTTTTAGATGGATATTGATGTGAGGCTAAAACAACTCCACTCACGGGGAAATTAATACCTTGAGCAATTGTCGTGGTCGCTACAAGATAATTTAATCTTTCGTTTTCAAATAACCATTCAATTAATTGGCGAACTTCTTCTGGTAATCCAGAATGGTGAATACCTATTCCATATTCTAATAAGTCAATAAGTGGAAAATCTGCACCCAATTCTAATAATAGATATTTTTGAACAAGGGCAATATCTTCATGAATAGTACTTAACTTAACTTCACCCTTTTTGATTTTTTTTGCTAAAGACCATACATTTGTTGGAGATGAATGCATAACAATAACAGGGCCACGTTTTTTTAGATAAGATGCGGTCATTGCGGCAACATGACCTTGATCGCTTGCTTTGCTATACGAATTAGCGACTTTATGATTACTAGGAAATGAAAAAGACTCATTTAGTGCAAGGGTATCTCTGCTAGTATGAATCATTTCGAAATTTAAGGAATAATCAAAGCTTCGTCTATTTAATTGTTGCCCCTGAACCGGTTTAACAACTCCAATAACACGATCATTGGGCTGCCAGTCTAGTCCAAGGCTTACATCTTCGGAATTACTACCACCTAACCAACGTGCAACTTCTTTGGCATTGTTAATAAATGGTGTTAACAATAAGAACTGAGCATACTTACTTTCATTATTAATAGTTGCTAATAACAACTCTAGTTTTAATCCTCGATAATCAGAATTAATGTTATGTGCTTCATCTACAACAACTAAAGTTAATGGACGACCTATCTTCTCTTCCCAGCCTTGCTTTAACATTAAGTCAAGTTTTTCTGGTGTCGTAACCAATACACGGAACTTCGCATCTTGTTGATTTTCTTTTAAAAGCTCAATCTCAATATTATCAAACTCTAGGGCGGGACTAAGCTGCTCAACAACAATATTAAGCGGGCTGAAATCTTTACGTAATTGACGGGTAACTTGGTTTACTAATGCTCTCGTAGGAGCAATATAAGCAACCCATCCTTCTTGATCATCAAATTGATTCAGTGCCTGCAATATTCGGAATTGAGCAATGAGAGTTTTACCACTCGAAGTAGGTAAACTAACGACTACTGCACGACGACTAGAACCTAACAAACCTTTTTCAGCAAGAGTACGTCTTTGAGGTGGAAGCACATCGAAAATAGCTTTATCACCTCTACCTCGATCTACTAAACTTTTAACAAACTTAGTTACTCTAGAGTTAACAGCACGAGTTACTGTCCAGATTGAATTATTAACCATTTGAGCGGCTGCAATTGAAAGCAAACGTATTAAGGGCTCTAATTCAATAAGTTGAGTGTGTTCACAAGCTTGGATTGCTCGATCAAAATGCATATCAAGTAGATGTTGAATTTGGTGGTTGCCTTCAACTACACCATCTGTCATAAACCGAGCAAAAACATCTGCCGCTTTGGACAAATGATAGAGCGCAATAAGCTCTAAGGCTGCCGCTTTAACTGATTGTTTATCAATACTTTCTAGATATTCTTTTTCAAAGCTTTCTTGAGATGTGCGTAATTTTGCAACTCTTTCTAATATCAGATCACGATCATTCCATCCCTTTTTACGAATTAGCCTTAACCAAATATCAATAATAGTAGCCCAAGTTCTTTTACCCCAATTGTTTGATTCGAGTTCTAATGCTGGCCATCCATTTTCATCATTGAGTGAGCGTAACCAACGAGCTGTATCTGCACCACGATCAGCAATAACGCCAAGTGTTGCGGTTCTTAAAAGGTGAATACCTGCCATTTGAGGATCAGATGGAATTTGCAATGCACGATATAACCTAAAGGCATCTTGAGCAGTTCTCTTTAATAACCGCTCTTTATCTTCATCCACTTCAAATCTAGAGCAAATGAGGTCTAAGACTGCTAATTCAAGAGAGCTTGCGGTTTGCTCAATGTGGTGGAAATCTACATCAATATTCGTAAATAAAATTTCTTTATTTAATTGCAGTTTATTCGCCAAATTTAAGGCAGATGCACGATGTTCTTGAACCGAGTCTAAGAGCCAGTGGTTCATGCTATACCTCCACTATTAACTCGTTTGACAAGATCCTCAATAGTAAATGGTAAATGCAGCGCAATTAAATGACATTGAGTTGGCGGTCTTAAAGTATTTCGTAATTTTTGTCCTCGACTAGCTAGGTCATTTGGATTTGGAGATGTATCACGAATTAATATTCCAAACAAAGTTATGGCTTTGAATTGTGAGCTAAAAAACGCTCCACACGCTTTGTTATATGCTTCTACAAAAATGCCTGATGTTTTAATACGTGGAAGCAACCATAGTAAAAGTTGACGTATTTTTGTAAGGTCATGCGCTAAGCCATCAAGCTGATGATATAAACCTGATCGTCCAGTAATAACTTGAGGAGGGAATTTAATCTCAGAGGAAGTTTTTACTTCGCCGAAAACTAATGAGAAATTACCATCTTTTTCTACAAAGCCAACAAGGTCTGCTCCAGCAGTCGAGGCGTGAACATTTCTTTTCTCTCTCTCCATATTCCAAGGAAAAATGATATTATGTTTCTTGATTAAATAAGCTTCTGCAAGAGCCTCACCCACAGCCCAATCTAGAGGCTCTACCTCTCCAATGGAAAGAAAGGACTCTAGACAATCGTTTGCCATTCCTGTCAGAGCTAAGCCTCTTAGATGATCTGCAAATTCTTCTTTTCCTTCAGTATCTTCTAACCGTTGTTTAACGTCATTTAAGAAAAAATCTACACACAGTTCTCCATCTAATAAACCAATGCCTTGCCATGAAACAGAAGTATCAGAATCTTCGTAATGTTGATGGAGAAAGTCGAGGTTCATTAATTAGATATTCCCGTTAAAAAGTGAATAACTCTTTATGAAGAAAGAATATTCGCAAGTATATTAAATATTTCTTGTTTCTTTTGGAAATTCAAATTTCCTATATTAATGATAATATCATTAAATTTATTTTCATTGTGATCATTTTTTAGCATGGGATCACCAGTACCAGTAATCAGCCAGTGCAGATTAACTTTACGACCATACTTATCAGTTAATTTTTCATGATTATGAGCCAACCTTAAAAAATCTGGCAGACTTTTTCCTTTTTTTACAGCATGTAAGGTACTAGCATTGGCATATCCGAGCCTTCTGGATAGTTCAGAATAATTAGTCCTCAAATGATCAATAACTAATGTGTTAAATCTCATTGAAATGGCATGGACCTGTTCAATGGAATGATTTTGTCTAGGCATCTTATGATATTATCATAAATTAAAAAGCATAAATATTCTTTAAATAGAAAGTAGTTGTATTTCTTGAAGGTTTAGACAGCATTGTAACTTTTACTTTCATTGTTTGAATTGATTTACCCAACAAAACAATTAGTATAAGTGTAAGAAATTTATAAACTTTTAAAGTAATCTTATGATGCTATACAGTGAACGTATTAATGGTTCAAAACCAAGGACAAAAGAAGATATCTGTCCATCAATGTGGAAGGGTATTGTAACTATTCTAGAGACATTAGAAAGTCAAAATTATTTTGCAGAAGCTTTCCCCGAAACATGTCCTGATTCAGGCGAAAACTGTGGAACGGATTCTCATAAACTTAATAATACTTTAAATGCATATTTGGAAATGGAATGGCCATTAGCCACGACTGAGCCTAAAGAGAACCATTGGGAAGAGGATAAACCATGGACACCTGATATATATAAGGTTTTTGATATACTTGAGTTCTTATATTTAAAAGTGTCAGAACCTGTCCAGTATCATTTCCATAAATTTTTTGGACATCATCATTTAGATTTTAAGCAAGAGACTGGTAGAGACAAATTTAAAGATGAGATTAATACTTTATTTAGAATAAGAGGTATGGTTTATGAAATGAATTCAGTAGGGCAAATAGAGAAAATTATTTCTGATGAAGCAAAGACACTAATACAACATGTGCTTTTAAGAAAGTCTAACGATCTTGAATTAAATCAGATGATTCTTGATGCGTGTAGTAAAATTAAGTCATATAACTTTAATGATAGATATCATGCTTTAGAAAAATTATGGGATGCTTGGGAGAGATTGAAGAACTTATTTGATCTTGATAAAAGAAAATCGATCGGGATCATACTTAGTTTTTTTGATGACAATCTTTCTTTTAAGTCATTAATTGAGCAAGAAATGAGAGAATTAACAGAGATTGGAAATACATATCGGATTCGTCACTCTGAACCTAAACAAGCAACATTACAGAGTCATGATCAAATTGATTATTTATTCCATAGATGTTTGGCAATGATTGATTTAATTATTTATAGCACACATAAGTAATTTTCTCTAATCCATATTAATGAAAAGGTTAAATGATAAAACATACTGTTGATGAGGCTGATATTATTGTAATTAATGCTATTAAATCCAGAGCATTAAAAAGATTCAGATACCAAAGTAGAGAAACTTTAATACGTGAGGCAAAAGAGGCTCTGATGACCAGCTATCGCTGGTCAGATGATCTGTGTGTTGATGTGGCAATTTCTGATAAGAAGTCTTTGAGTAGCATATTAAAAGTAAGTAGTAATAAAACGCACAGATTAGTGAATGGTATTACATCACCACGTTTTTGGGGCATATCAACATACCCATATTGTAAAATGGCGGCACTTGATATTATTTATTTTTTTACTTCAATTGAAGAGGCTAAAGAGGTTCTAAAGCATTGTATACCAGACTTTAAAGGATATTCAGAGGAAGAATTTAAAATGTGGCTTATGAACTTTTCTCCTCGAATTTTTCAAAAAGATTTAGTAGAAGCTTTATATGATGATGCAATTGAATCATCAAAATTTTTGTTCAAATTGAGACCGCCCAATGATTACAGTTTTTTATATAACTTAATAGCAATGGATGTGATAGCAATTGACTGTATGGGATGGAAAAGAGGTTTCAAAAGTATAAACTTGGCAAAAGCTGCTATGGTCTGGCGTCCAATTCATCGTGTACATAAGAGATAGTAATTAAATTTCTAAAACTGTTAATGTTCCCCCAAAAACAGCTCCCGTATCGATGAAGAAGCAGTTCTCATGCTGGATAGGTTCTTTAACTATGGTGTGACCAAAATAGATCTCGTCGACACCTGTCACAGTTTTATAGGCAGGATTATATTTACTAAATCGAACACGTCCTCGGTGCCACAGCGCAATTTGTATAGCTGACTGTTCACCTTTAATGAAGTAGTTATTTTTGAGAACCTCTCGTTTGAATTCCTCCCAGTCATTGATATGTATATCAGCATGCACAAAGCCATAAATTTTTTGGTTATGCTGGATTTCAAGAATGATTGGTAAATTACGGCATTGCTCAACAATGGTTTGTTGTTGATGAATTGGCAATTCATATAACCAAGCCCCACCATGATAAGAATGCATATCTTTCATTTCTGTATCAATGGTTGCTTCAATACACATTTGCTCATGATTGCCACGGATTGCTTTAAACCAAGGCTCATTAATAAGGTTCAGGCATTCAAGATTTTCTTGGCCACGATCTACCAAATCTCCTACGGAAACCAATAAATCATGCTGATAAATTATTACCTAAGTTAATTTCTTCCATATTTATAAACTGAGTGTAGGCTTCTCTGAAAAACCAAGGTATGAAATCTGGAGAATTGAATCAAAGAAAATCTTACTTATTTGGGACTGTGGCAGGTCTTTAATCCTTGAGTAAGCTGTAAGGTTCCAGTTGTTAGCGATAGCTCTTTCACCTTGACCTTCACATGATGAGATAACCATGTTCTGAGCATGATTTTTTGTAATTTTCCCTGACTGATATTGCTCTGTACTATTTGCAATAGCTCTATAAATAATATTGTAAATTTGTCCTACAGAGAAATTATTGACTAAGTTTTGGAAAACGGTAGTTGTTTTGGGGCCAGGAGAAAAGTCATAACGAACACTTTTCATCTTAAACATGAGATATTGCATACTTTCATAAAATGCTATCTTCTTCCAGAGCTCATAACAGAAATTTGGATTTTCTAAAAATTCATCTGAGCGAGGGTACATTAGTCGATGTAACATCATCTGGTAATCTCCATCCTTGGGTTGGATGTTGATCTGATAATTAATATAGTAAATATAATAACTTATATTGCCATCCTCTTCCTCTATAAACTGATCAAGATCATTTATAAGATAAGGAATAATAAGCTTTCTAGATAACAAGTGCTGTAAAAGTTCACTTGTGAAATCTAGGTACGGAGTAATGGTTATATCTTTTTGATTAATCTTTTCAATATATTCAGCTTCTTCATGTAGGCATTCTCGTAACAGGCTTGCTAAGTAAATTTTATCGGTTAAAGATAAATCTTCTTCTACTACGAAAGGTGTATCTTGTAATTGCTCTAGAAAAGTAATTTTTTTCTTATTCAAACTATCTTGTTTATGTTTTTTTTCTAGTTCTTTTAATTTTGATTTTTCTTTACATTTTGAGCAGTTACATAGCCTGCTTTGTAGGTGCTGACATTCTGGACAAATAATATCTTTTTGACTTAGCTGTTCGTATGAACTCTTTGAATTCAATTTTGTGATCATTGGAACATCACAAAATTCACATTTGATATTGAGCTTTACTAAAGGAAATACTGAAACAAGCTTAGAAGCAAGGATATCTATATTGTATTGTTCAATGAGCTCCTTTACTTTTACTCCAGTATAGTATTGATTGACCAATTCTGTAACTTCATCTTCAGTCAAATGCGATATAGCCGAATTAAGTTCACCAAAAATAAAATTTTCTTTATAAAACATCATAGTAGTCTATATCATTAAGCTTTTAATATTCTAATAGATACATATAATTTTTCAAAGTTTATAGAACTATAAATTGATTTATATCGCATTTTATACCTGTAAAACTTTCTAGCTGAGGCATTCACTTTTTTGCGCTGATATATGAAAAATAGAACACTCAGCTAGAAAACTAGGAATAATGTAGTGGAATAATCCTTTATTTCTCCCACCACGCTGAAAACTCATTTCTTTGACCATCTAGCCAAATTGGTTGCCCAATCTTAGGTGTATATATTGGCAACTTCGCTTTCTCACTGGTTTTAACTACACGTTTAAAAGGTTCATCCCAGGCATGTGGTGAAAGAGAAAACCGCCCAATATGCATTGGCATCATGGCTTTAGCCTTTAAATCTACTGCTGCCTGCACGGCCTCTTCTGGGTTCATAGGGTATCAAACCTGTCATTTTCATGGATTTTTGATAAAGGATAACCCCAGTATTCAAAATGTGAACCAATCCCAAGCGGTACAACGACATTTTTAACCTTGTCCTTAAGCTGGGTTACCGTCGCATAGTCTAGATGGTCATAGTGATCGTAGGAAATGAGTAGGTAGTCATTAGTCATTGAAACTTTAAGATTTAATTGAGAAAGATTCTTTTGGAGCTAGATAAAAAAGCAAGTTTTTATTGAAGACTAATTAATCGATTGTAAATTCGATTTGCCCAACTATCTAAATCCTCAATGGCAACTTGTTGTCCCTCATCAATACGTGGATGATTGAATCTAACCTGTTGAATTGCTATTTTTTTGATAAAACCAAGCGGCCAATTGAGTGTTTTTTGAACCACAAATTTACGAATTTTTTCATAATCTTCTTCCCAGCAATTCATATCTTTTATTCTTAATAATTGCGTCGAAAGACGTGTCGCATTATCGGATGTATCAACTTCAAGTAAAATGAAATGCTGACCTTGATGCAGAAAATGCACTTCAGCGATACAACGTGGATTATCATCTGCTTTTAGGTGTTTGGTAAATCCTTCTACTTCAGGCAAAACTTTTAAAGTTAGTGAATACTGTATCCCATGCTTCTCCTCAAGTTTATAAAGCATCTGTATAAAAGCAGAGAATCGGTCTAGATATAAATGGGCATCATCAGTTTGATCCTTTGCTCCCTCAAAATCCCCCGCTTTAACTGAACCACCAATTCCTGGTTCATCTGCATTCACATCGCCAATCAATTCATCAATATACTCTTGGGCATCATCCACGATAACAGCGTTTTTTGAACCAGTTTTATCTGCGACTTTCCCAGTTTCAAATGGATCATCAAAATCAAGCAAAGTGGTTGGACCATCTACAATTGTAGGCTTATTGCTAGGTGTTGCTTCTTCCTCATCATTAAGTTTGGGTTCTGCATGATTCGGTTTTGGTGGTATGGTACTGGTATTACCCGATTTTTTTGAGGCTTTAGAAAATTTATCGTGATGAAAATAAACAGGCTTATCAATATGGGTGGAGATCCCAGAAAAGCCAATGATTTCATCTATCTTAAATGTATTGGTTAACCTGTCATAGTAACCATGCGCCTCAATGTTTACGTCTGTTAAATTTGGTGGGATGAAACTAAAATTCCATGTTTTTACCGTATTATTAATGCTTTCAAAAGCTTGACACTGTTGAGCGATGCTTTCGTATGAAGCTCTTATGTTTTTATTTAGGAGTAAATATGCAAGAAATCGACGAAACCCAGGTTTATTGAAATGAGAAAGTGCAAGTGAACCCTCGCATGAGGGCAGAACATTAATTAGGTAATGATCCGTCTTATTCTGAATATCAAAGTCTTCTGCCAGCACATTCAACTCAAGTGCAGATCGAGTGAGGTAAGCATTCTGAAAGAAGAAAGCTCTGGCTAACTCAAGCTGTGGCAATTGAATATGGACTTGCTTAACGGTTTGAGCATCATTTGAAAACGTTGCTAGAGCATCAAATCCAAAAAAATGAAATTGTGATTTAGATTGAGCAAAAGACATCCACTCTGCGGGTAAAGGGCATCTAAATTTTAGGTGAAATCCAGACTTTCGATGCTCATTTTTAGTTGAGTTGATAATTCGACGTTTAGCCAACAAATGCATATGGGAAAAAGAGGTATAATATCCATTTTTAGTTTCTTCAGATTCTCCCCACAGATTAATAAACCAAGGTTTATTTTCATATTTAAATAGTCGTCCTATACTTGTAATCAATGTATCTAAAGGAAAGCTTTTAATATGCATAAATCTTCTTCTCACAAATCATATTTAGGAAAATTTGGGCTTCTTGAGTAATCCTTTCTTTACTTAATCCTGCAAGTCGCAATATCCGCCATTTATCTTTAGTACTGGATTCGGTATAACCAAGCCTGATCATGGCATGGGTAATTCTTCGTATTTGATAAGTCATTGTATCTTCAGAATAAGTTGAAAGAAATTTGGAGCTTAGAGGCAAGTGGTACAAATTTTTGGAAATGGAATTTCCTTTGGATAACTGATTGAGAAACCAACTTTTTGACATTCTTGGACAAGCTAAGTCATCATTTGACCGATATAAAACTTTGAATAATTCTTTGGTTATTGAAAAATCACGTATAGACCAATTTACTTTATTTTTTCGGGCTTGAGGTTGTGATAAATGTCTCGAATTAAATGTCAGTAGCCAATTTTGATCATTTCTATATAGCCACATATAAATTGCCGAACCTGGCTTAATGTTACGGCCAGCTTTTACACTATGACGTTGCACAATATCTTGCCATTTGTGTCTCATCTCCTCTATTTTTATAAGAGGAATATTTTCAGTAGAAATAGGTCGTTTTACAAAATATGGGTTTGCTGAAATAGAGCTGACATATTGCAGAATGTCTTTAGGTGTCATTTCAGGTACGAACGAAGACCAGACTATACAATGTTCTAAAAAACTAAAGGCTTTGCGATGCTTTCTAAAAATAGTTTTGAGCCATGAAGTATCCAGATCAGGATCAATCCCTAAATTCTTAGAGTTGAGATATACATATTTAAATTTATTAATCACTTGCTCATAAGTTTGTTGATGGCGAACCTGATTGCCCCTACGGAAATTCTTTGCATCAGCAATTTCCAGATAAAACCTAGTCCATTGTTCATAGCTTGGTGATGGTTGAGGTTCAAGTTGCAATAACTCTACAGCCATTTGCCCTAATATGAAGTTTTCCTTAAAGTAGGGAGTAGGCATGTCCTGAATTTGATTTGGTAATAAGGGTAAGAAAAGATGCCGATGCTGTTGTTGAATATAATCTTGAGACAGAAGTGAACAACCATGTTTTAGACAGATTGAAAGGTTAGGTACAAACCAAGCCTTATTCCAGAAATACTCCCCATACATTTCTCGTTGCTGTTGTATGCAAATTGGGCAGTAATGGAGTTTGGTGTTGTTAGGGACTCTGGAAGCATTCAGACCAAGCATAAGATGAATAGAACCAGATGCCTGCTGAGCCATTAAAGCGATTGCCTGTTGTCGATGGGATTCCTGAACAAAGGGTGCATATAAGCCAAACATAGTATGTTTGTAAATCAGGTCTAGTAAACTAAAACGACCAGTTCGCTGTAATAAATGTACGATAGTATTTAAATGACTGGGTAAGTCTAAGGTAGCAATGACTTTTCGATTTTGGAAAACCTCATCAAGTAGCTGTTTAGGACTTTGAATGCCATGCTGTAATCCAGCACGGGCGATGGTACTGTAAATCAGCTCATCAGGAAGCGGTGTTGGAAAATTCCACATGGCTATTATCCCAATACTATGACAACAATTCTGACATTTGCAGAATTAAACCGTGATGGTCTAATTGGGTATAAATACTTTCTGGGCTCGTTGGATTCATTGAAAAAATATGACGAAGATCGGTATTCTCCAGCTCACTCCATTGTTTTAAGTTGATCCGTTGGTTTCTCTTTTTAGTGGCTGGAACTTGAGACGTTGTATTGTCTGTCCCCATTGCCTGAACAATAGCAGCCAAGAGCTGCTGTCTAGATATTTCGGGTTTTAACGCTACAATTTGTTGAATAGCAAAGATGATGGAGTCTGATGGGAACTCATCTTTTAGTATCAGATATACACGACGTTGATCATCATTACTCAATTGTTTTAAGGCTCGGTCTTCTTCGGATTCGATGGCAGAAGCGGAGATTTTCTGAATAAGATGGATGATTTTCTTATCCATATCAGGTACAGCCAAATCTGAGAATTGAGCGATTCGTTCAGGTACACCTGAACGTAATGCACTGAGCATCGGATGGACAAGTTTCAGTTCATCCTCATAAACACGTTTCAGTAGCTCTACAGTAATCGTTTCTGCTCCTGTTGCGAGGGCACGTAACTGGGCCAAAATAAAAAGTTTCACTACAATATCGAGAATACCTTGGCTCAAATCAAACCAGATATCTCGAATCTCATTACTTAAGATAGGGTCTCTTTTCTGCAAGTACTGCAATTTCCAAAGCGTATTGGTAAATGCTATCCACTCAGGATTTTGACTCTTTTGATCAGGTAGGTATTGCGGGATTGGGTTCCAAAAGATAGACCCTAAACCAGCAGCACGTCGACTAGAACGTAGATCAAGATCAAAGATGTTTCTTGCTTTAGGTGTACCCACAAAAAGTACAGGAATACCAATGGTATTGCTCATGGTGACAAAGAAATTGAGCATTTTCTCTGAACCACCAGACTTTGCCCGACTCAAATGTTGAATTTCATCAATGACTAAAAGGCCTAAAGCAAACATATTGGCTGTTTGAGCCATGAGTGCAAGCATAGTTTCTACACCATGCTTTCTCATACCATACTTTTTCTCATAATTTGAACCAATGATTTTATCAATCGCTCGGAAAAAATTGAGACAGAGTTCTTTAAGTGAACCATCATGTGAGCAATCTATTTTTAAGTAGACGATCTGATGGCGATTTAATATTGGATGAAAAATGACTTGAGGATATGCCCCTAGTATTCTTCGTAAAGAGGTCGTCTTGCCACTACCTGAACAGCCAATGATAGCCATGCTATGGGCAGTTGACTCAGTTTCATCAAAGCGTTTGGCATCCAGGTCACCTGTTTGCAATCTTTCATAACCGTTTTGCAGGTGTTGTTGCAACTTTCCTGTATTTGGATTACGACCAACATATCCTCCACGAATCATGAGAGAAATTCGCTCACTCAATAACATATGTATTGCCAAAGGCTGGAAAAATGAACCTGTGATCTGGTGGATATTATGGGCTCGAATAACTCTTTTTTGCTTTAGATCATCAAGAGTAGGCGTTACTTTTGAGATAAGATTTTTTGTATCTTCAAAAGGTTCTTGAATGGGTGGTAGGGCCTCAATGAAAGGGTTATCTTTATAAGCATGAACACCAGTGTCCTGATATTCTGCATTTCTTATTATATGATTTGTCATGACTGATCATCCTCATCATCAAAAAGACCTGGAACGAACTGCGGATAGCTTGATTCATCTTGTTTTGGCTTAAATGAAATAATGGTTCCCTGATCTTTGGGGTGTTTATCAGTTTTTAAGGAAGTATTTGATAATTTTTCATTTTCACGAACAGACTTTTTATTCGATTTAATTTCAGATAAACGCTGGCGATTTGACACACCAGAGTTGGTCGCCATTTTTTTTGATTCAGCAATGGTGTCACGAATAAATTGATCCAACTCTCTACGGGCAGTTTTACTGTTATCTTTTTCAATTGCATGTAGATTCTTTTCTTGATCTTGTATCTCCCACACTTGCCAAAATGACATACCCGCAAATTGACGACTTTTGGTTGATAAAGAACATTCCCAATAGATCGTACTATCATGTTTTGGGAATAAATATATCTTATCTACACAGCTTGGATCGTAGGCCGCTTGGAGATCCTGTGGGCGAGCGACTTCTTTACTACGATGTAACCAGCCTTCTCTGAGTATCTCTGATCCAATGTAATACAGGCCCCATAAATTGACGCCAGAAGTGGAAATGGAAACTTTCTTGCGAGGTAGTATCATGATTCGTAAAGTATCTGGATCTACAGTACGAAGATGGCCTGTACGGTTTTGGATTCCCCAGTTCCATATATGTAATGGAATTGAGGGTAAGTCTGGAGGGAAATCTGCATCTCTGTCATAAGTATCCAATACATGATACTGATTACGATAAAGTATGGTCTTTATGATTATCCTGGCAAAGGCTGAAATAGGTACAACCGCCTCAAGACGGTAATCTTTTTCACCATGTTTTTGAATACGATTCCCTTTAACTACGCCAGGGGCATAAGGTTTGAATTCTGCCTGTAATGTTCCAAAATAGCGTTCAACAATACCTTTTGCATCCCCTCGATAAGCAGGTGCATTTTCAATACGAACATTATAACCATGGACTAAGCGTTCGACCTGATGACTCATCATTTCACCACGGTCAGCAAGAATGGCATCAGGTAAACCTAGGGTTGGCCATTGTTCTGGCTGGATATCAATTCCAAGCAATTTGCATAAACTGACTTTATCACTGCAAGCATTTACAATCGCCTGCATGGCAACAACATAGGATGGATTATGAAACCCGATATAGAACCCCACAACCATTCTGCTAAAAACGTCAACCACTACATATAGGATAGGACGACCTAGAATCTTACTCCGATCATCATCAGCAACTAAATAGATATCGGCAATAGTCGCATCAATTTCATAACGACTACCAGGTCCAATCGTATTCGCTGTAGCAGTTCCACTTAATGGCCGTACATCTTTTTGGAAACTCAAGACAGGAGTTCTGGCTTCTATTCTTTGTGGAAGTTCGTATTCACGTTTGTAGAAATGGTCAAACTGTCTACGTGTAGGAATATCAGCCTGTTTTATATGTGGGTAATGTTGAACAAAGAGTTCTTCAAATTGTCGATGAGCAGATGTGATATTAATTTTCTTGTCATTTAATAATTCAGATTCAACGATTAACCGAAAGAGTCTTTCAATTTCTGGCGTAATTTTAATACCAGTTCCATCGCCAAATTTACGCTTTGCTCCCGATTTTTTAGAACCTGCCAAGGTTCTTGGCTTACCTGGTGCACCAGCATTTCTATAATCTGGTAATAAGGCATTTGGAGTTTGGCCTCTCTGCCAATAGCGGCGTAGGTATTTGTATATCGTCGCCTTAGTTGCGATATTTGTCTGCTCTACTAAACGAACCCGTTTAGCTCTAATCTCTTCATTGAAACAGCCTGTGTCATATACGATTGGTTCAATAATTCGGTAAGCCTGAGCACGTTTTTCAAAAGCAACTGAGTTTACGGGTGGCTCTATAGACTTAAGATATTCAAAAGGGTCCGAACTTCTAAATAAGCGTTTTTCATCAATCCATTGTGAAAGTTGTTCTGCAAGAACTAAAGATGGAACTCCTTTGGCTTCCTCCATATGAATCCATATGATTTCACCAAATTGAAAGAATAAAATCCGATAGTGGCTTTCATCAAATTTAACGACCTCATTGATTTGCCACATAAGACACCTCTAAATCAAACACCAGGTCAGACCCTTTTAATTTCTGGAATGGCTGTTGGATATCAAATTTAATTAAACGATTTGCTATAAGTGTTCTTAAATATTGTAGGGTTGTTCCAGAGGTAGTTTTTTCCTGTGCATCTACTTCTGTACAGAGTTTAATGATAGAAATCCCTGGTTTTTTTGAAAAATAATAAGAAATTGTATGTAGGCTATCCCAGATATCAGGCTCTAAATGTTCAGTAATAAAAGGGCTCAACCATTCAAGATTTTTTCGGGCAGTTGTGGGAATATTTTGTTCCGTCACAATACTCCATGGGATTTCTTTAACCTCCCAGTATCGACGTTCAATTTCGAGTTTTTCAATTGTTCTTTCTTTGATGAGTTCTTTTAATGGCTTTACCTGAATAACGAATTGAGGTTTTTTCTTATCATTTGTATCAATCAGAAAATCGGAAGTCATGACCTGTTCCGAGCCTTGTATGCTGGGATGTCTCAAACCATGCTTTAAACAGATTTCTTTTGTGTCATCTATATTCAAAGGAAATTGTTCCCGAATGTCCTGAACAGAACTAGACCAATCTAAAATCAAAAAAACATACAGTTCCAAATTAGAAAGTAAATGATGAACTCTTTGTGTTTTATGAGAGTAGATACGATGAGAGACCCCACGAGAGGGTACATCCTGAATGGTCAGCCATGGTTGGTAATCTTTTCCCATACCTTGTCCACGACCATCTTTTATTCTTTTGCTAATTTGTTCTTGTGTGAAGAATCTCGGTGCTCTACTCATAGAAAAACCCAGCCTACTTTTTAATCAGTATAGCTGGGTTTATCTGGTTTACAACTTTAATGTCTAGTTTAGAACTATATTGTTACAGTTTAGAACTTTAATGTTTGGTTTAAAACTATATTGTCCAAACACAAAATGTCGACGGACAATAAAGTATCATACCAACCCTCTTCATAAGTTATTGATGTTTCTTTCATCCTAAAACAATAAAGTTTCATACTGTTTTTTGTTTTAGGATATTCAAGATGGGAAAGAAGACAATAAAGTTTCATACTAACTAAGATGTGGAAATCAGCTGAGCTTTTTCTGCATCGTAGTAAACGGTCTCAATAGAGCCATTTTTAATATGATCAATAATGTCATTAATGGTGTTAAGAGAAACTAAGAACCACTCTTTGGGTTTGACAGGGTTTCCAAATCTATCTTCGATGACAATATCGAGTTGCGCTGAATGTAAGGCTTTATGAATAAGCTTTTCTAATTTGTGAGGTACAATATTTTCAGGAAGTGAATAAGTTGCGACAAGTTCCACATCAGCAAGTAAATAAGTTGGGTCTTTTCTTGCTTCTGTAATACGTTTATTTACGCTACCAGTAGTTACCCCAATTTTATGCAGTACATGTTTATTTGCTTTAATAAAATCGTTATCAGACAGACTTCGTAATACGTATATAGAACCACTTTTGACTTCAATATCAGTATCTTGTTCTGATAAATTAGCTGAGCTGAACAGGGGACCTGTGTTTTTTGCAACTAAAATACGTCGACCAGCTTCGTCTGTATTCAATGCTTTTTTTAACGATCGCATTAACAAATTACTTTCAGTTCCATTTGAATAGATTGCTCTTAATCGTGCATCATTTTCGCCATTAGGTGCCTTAAAATATTCACCTATTTCTGCAACGTAGACAATTTGTCCATCTACAATAAACCAATCATGTAATTCGATACTTGCATCTTTACCAAATGGCTTTGTGATCCGTAGTCCATCTTCTAGCTCTTTAGAGATTTGATCAAATATCCCTTTGAATACATCAAAGTCTGCACATGCTTTTCGAGTCGCTGTTAGTTCATTTGCTTCACGTTCTTTTTGTGATCTAACATGTTGTAGTACCAGAATATTATCTTCACTTTCAACTTCAATCCCTAATTCAGAAAGTAAGTCATCATCCTCTAATTCAGATATATCAGAAGCTTCGGAGGTAGTACTATTTAACAGATTATGTTGATCAAAGTCTTCTAGAAGAGATATGGATTCAGGCAATTTTCTAAGCTGATTAAGCCTAACAGCATAAAGGCGTTCAAAAATATCAGTATCATTTGAGTTGGATGGAACTCTATGATTTTTTTCGTAGAATTGAACAATTTCTTCAAATCCAGAGATCAAACGCTCTTCTTTGGCCGTATAGGTCACCTGTTTTACTGGTGCTAAATCTATACCTAATTCTGATAGCAAATCATCATCAGAAATATTAGCCATAAAATTTACCTTGTTTAACCTAATAGTTCGAATTTATCGAGATGGATTACAACAGAACTCATTGCAGAGTTCTGTTTAATTTTGTCAAGACGAGATGCACATAATTTTTCAAAGATATCTGCATCATCATTAAGGCATGGAACTCGTTGATGAGTTTCATAGAAGACATTAATCTCCTCAAACCCAGAAATTAGACGCTCTTCTAACGGGGTTAAAACCTTAGTAGATTTTAACTCAAGTTCGATTTCTAGTTCATCTAGAATCTCTTCATCTGAAAGACGTTTCATTACTTATTGTCCACTATCAAATATCAGATTTCGCTTTTTCTTGTGCTTTGAATCTTGCAAAAGCTGCAACACCTTCTGCCATCCTTTTTTCCCAAGCATCTTGAGAATTTATATCTGGTAAACGACCACGTTCTTTTTTAAATTGTACTGCACGAATTGCTAAGTCCTTTGCCTCTTCAGGGCTTAGATTGATACGTTTAGCTGAAATATGAGCTTGGACTTGTCTTAGTGTTGCTTCATCCATTGCTTTAGACAGTACAGCATACGCTGATTCGAATGGATTGATGTGATCAATCAAATCTATATCTAAATCACGTACATTCATAAAACGTTTAACACCCTGAATAAATGCTATGTTCGATTCAGGTTTACCATCTGGATTTCCAGTTCCACTAGAGCCAGCGGTTGTGCCTCCAAGTGTTTGCTGGGCTTGTTCAAGCTCTTTTTTCGCCTGCTGAATTAAGTTGAATGCTGCAATGGCATGCTGACGTACAGCTTCTTGATCTTCAAGCTCTAATTCTGGATATTTTTCCTGAACAATTTTACCCAGTGCTAACTGCGTTAATTCTTCAGGTACGATATTTTCTTGGTCAAAGAGGCCACGTTCAATAGCAGATTTATTTTGAACAAAAGCCGTAATAATTTCGTTCAAATCTTCTTTACAAATACGATTAGCTTCTTCAGATTCTGGTTTTTTTAAGCCATTAATCTCGACATGGACTTGTCCTGTCTTACCATTAATCCCAACATTCGTTTTACCTTTCTGATAGCCATCTTCACCATAATCAAAGCCATTTAATGCACCCTGATCTTTAGGCGTGAACTCAAAACGAGGGGCGAGTACTTGTTCCATCAATAGGCTTGCAGCAATCGCTTTTAGCATGTCATTGACAGCTTCAACTACCAGTTTTTCTGAGGCATCTGGTTCAGCGATTAAATTGGTAAATTTAGCACGATATTTACCTTCGGCATCACGTGTAGCACGACCAATAATTTGCACAATCTCAGTCAAACTACTGCGGTAACCAATAGTAAGAGCATGTTCACACCAGATCCAGTCAAATCCTTCTTTAGCCATACCTAAGGCAATAATGATATCAACATGGTCACGATTAAAACGTTGCTTTGGATCTTTGAGTGCTGTTAATACTTTGGAACGCTTAGCTACATCACTATCATCTACAAGATCTGCAACTTTTAAAGTACTTTTGTTTCCAAATTCGGTTGTAATTTCGACTAAATGAAATCCTGTCTCATCATCTACCCCTTTCCACGTGCCTAGCTCATCCATGATATGTTCAACTTCAAGATGTTTACCAATTTTGGTACTTTCTTTGGAGTTGACGTTTGGGATATGGATAATTGTTTTTAGGCTAGGGTCTAATACTCTCATTACAGCATCTGTATATTTTCCTGTATAGAAGAAATAACCAATATCCAGTGCCTTTAAATAGCTATAACCATTTAATTGCTCATAGTAAGTATAGGTAACAGTCTCAAATTTATTTTCATCAGTTGGAGAAAGTACAGCCTCTGAATCTCCACGAAAATATGAACCTGTCATTGCTACAATATGAGCTTTATCACGCTCAATAAATTGGCTTAATTGATTACCCAATTTATTATCAGGATTGCTGCTTACATGGTGGAACTCATCAATTGCTATAAGTCGATTGTCAAAAATCTCGATTCCAAGTTCTTCTACTGCAAAACGAAATGTTGCATGTGTACAAACTAATACTTTGTCATCACTGGATAAGAACTCACCGACAGCCTTTACTTTTGATTTAGCAACTTTTTCATCGTCGGCATTTGGAGCATTGCACAAGTTCCAGTGGGGTTGTACTTTCCAATCTGCCCAGAAACCGTACTTAGTCAATTCTTCATCTGCGAAGCTACTGCCAATAGAACGTTCAGGAACAATAATTAAAGCCTGTTGAATACCTTGATTTGCTAACTTGTCTAGGGCAATGAACATCAAAGCACGTGACTTACCCGACGCTGGTGGAGACTTAATTAAAAGATATTGTTCACCACGTTTTTCAAAGGCACGTTCCTGCATTGGACGCATGCCTAGTTCATTCGCTTTGTTGGATGCGCCTGTGCAAGCAGTTTTGATAGAAACAGCAGGAACAGTCCGTTTATTTGTTGGATTTTCTGAAGTTGTCATGCTTATTTTTTCCCTACTCGTTTTGCAGTCATTTCGGTATACATTGAAAATAGTTTCTCAAGACGTTCCGTATCATTCTTAAAGCGACGGCCAATATAAATACGTTCTAGAACTTCATCATTTTGCTCATGAGCAGCACGTAAGTTTTCGGGCATTTTTTCTGGATCGTAAAGGTCTGCAATCGTTGCAGGGAAATGTGCTTCCCGTGCCAACAAAATATTTTCAGCACAATTAGTTAAATCTGCTTTATTTTTCTCTGTTAGCTTTGGGACAGGGAAAGTATTCCAGCCTAAGGTTGGTGTAAATCTAAAATCTGTTCTCATTCTAATACAAACGGTTCCGACCCAAATTTGCATAAGTCTTGAAGCAGTTATAGATAAATTCCATAAAGGTGCATCATAAGCGGCACAAGCTGTATTCAAAACAATTTCATTACTTTGAATTAATCCAACAGGTAAATATTCTCTGTTTTCAGAAGAAGTTACTGGAGCAATTATTGTATGTTTATTAGATGTATACATTTCTCTAAATTGATGAGACTTACTGGCCATTTCGTTAGCGCTCATATCAGGGCTAGCTAAACGCATTTGTTTTACCTTTTCTATCCTTTCGAAAATTGGAGCTATCTGTAAAGCTTCATTCAAATTTTCATCTTTAATCCACAAACAATATCTTTGTATCCCTCTAATAAATTCGGCAGATCCATAAACTTTTCTAATAAATTTGTTTTTTTGTTCTTTTGTTAAATTCAGATGATGTACTTCATCTGAAGTAAGCAATAAATTTCCACCATCAACAGGTTTATTACCAGAGGCCATAAAAGTTAATGATGATAGAGGCTTAGATTTTTTGGTAACAATAATATTTTCACCTGAAACAAGGTAAGCATTAATATTATTGACTTTTTTTTCAAAAATTTCGTTATCTTTATTAGTACTATACAATGATTTCAGACCACCGTGAGCCTTAGCTAAACCCACAATAATTACTGTAACCCCTGCATTGTGAGATGCTAAATTGGCCCATGTAAAACTTGTATATGCAAAATTAATATTAATATTATTTTCGAAGATTAATGGCCATAAAATACCAACTTGTTGTCCTTGGCAAATAGAATTTGTAGATACTAAAGCTGACTTGGACTTCTCATCTACGGCATTATACAAAGCAGCTTTAAAGAACCAACCAGAAACATAGTCTAGTAATTTCCAATTTTTGACTTTCCTAAAAAGATTTTCTAAGTCTGATTTTTGTTCATCAGTTTGCCAAGTAGAGCCAAGATAAGGAGGATTACCACAAATATAGGTCTCTCCACCTTCATTTTCAAAGTCAATTTCTGTCTGTTCTAGGGGTGTTTGAAATAAATCATCAGCAACAACTTTTACTGAGCTGCCTGCTGGAGGACAAATGCTTAACCAATCCAAACGTAAAGCATTACCACAAATAATCCAGTTCTCTTTAGAAAGTGGCAATACGGTTTGCAATGCTTCAATCTGGCCACAGTACTGAACATTAGACTGATATTCCGCAATCACAAGTGCTAATCGAGCAATTTCAGCTGGGAAACTATTAATTTCAATTCCTCGGAAGTTAGTCAGAGGAATATCTGTAGCACGTCCTTTCTCATTTCTTAATTCATTAATTTGAGCTTCAATTTTACGGAGCTGCTTATAAGCAATAACAAGAAAATTTCCAGAGCCGCATGCTGGATCAAATACACGTATACGTGCAATTCGTTTACGTAAATTTAAGAGTTTTAGAGGGCTTTTTTTAGCAGCTTCTAATTGTTCATTTAAATCATCAAGGAATAAAGGCTTTAAAACCTTTAAGATGTTGGGCACACTAGTATAGTGCATCCCCAATGAACCACGTTCATCATCATTGGTAACAGCTTGAATCATTGAGCCAAAAATATCAGGATTGATTTCTTGCCAATTTAACTTTCCAGCATGTAATAAATAAGTACGGGCAATCTTTGAAAATTTTGGTACTTCTGTACTACCAGAGAATAGGCCACCATTCACATAAGGGAATTTTCTCGCCCAAACAGGAAGCTTTTTTTCTTCACGTTGAGGATGATCCACATTCATCGCATGGAATAATGTACCAATGACTTCATGGGTGTTGCTTGAATCACGTTCAGACATTTGTTCTATTGTCTGAGTAAAAATTCCACTTGGTTGGAAAATTTCAGTATCTTCTGCAAAGAAGCAAAAGATTAAACGTGCCATGAAATGGTTCATATCTTGGCGACGTTCCTCAGTAGCCCAATCTGGATTTTCTTTTAGTAATTCGATGTAGAGTTTATTTAAACGCCCAGTTGCACGTACATCAATCGGGTTATCTTTAATTTCCCGAATAGTGGATATGCCAGCAAGTGGTAAGAAAAAACCAAAATGTTCTGCAAACTTGGAAAACTCAGAACTAATGGTTTCCCCAGAAATAAGGTCTTCAGCTTGTAAGCTGAGGCCATCAGTAGCCAGAATGAATTTGGCTTTTGCCTTCTCTGTAGCTTTACTTTCTCGTAATGCATTTAAAGTTTGAGTGACTGAGTCCTGATCACATACAGCTATGTGAATATAATTTCTTTGCAGAACCCCGTTCTCAATGTCTGAAGAATTACTTTGACCAACACGTAGTTTTTTTATTGTTGTTTCTTTATTACCAAAAGCTCTTAAAAAGTCATAAGCAAACTCTTGAGCATCGAACGGTTTTTCAGCAAGTTCGGAGACAGCTGCTTCAATTTCAACGGCATTCATAGGCTTTAAGTTATATGTGATTCATCTTTGGGAATATTTTAGCAAATAAAAGAATATACATCCTCTTCTTAGGGCAATATTTGTCTGAGGCTGTGACCATATTTTATATTTCTTAATATATGGCGATTCTACATAAATTTATGTAGAATCGCCATATAGATATGATATTATAAAACAATGACCTATACTGAATTTAATAGGCTTGTTCGGAAAGCAAATCTAACGTTGAAAGCTTTTGCTGAACTGCTAAAAATGAATCCAGCTTCTCTTAGTAACTATGCAAAAAAAGGAGAGGTGCCAATGCATCTAGCAATTATTGCAACACTTCTATCTGAAATGCATGAACAAGGTATTGATTATTCTTCTATTTTAGATAGAGTTGAAATTTCTACTAAAAAACCCCGTGGTTCAGCAAAAGCTGGGAAATTCGGAGGAGATAAAAAAATTGATCTTGAGCTAGGGGATGATTGAGAATGGATGATTCTATGAAACACTCTCTTCTACAAGATCCTACTAAGTATGGTATATCAGAAAATATGCTCATTCAGTTTTCTGAGAAAGAGCCATTGTATGTGCATTTATCATATTTAGATTTGTTTACGAATGAGATTGATAAGCGGCCAGATGCCGTTGTTGAAATTAATGGTAGAGCTGCCTTATATTTAGTATCAGAAAATATATTTACAATTGATGAGTTAAGGCAATTAAAAGAAATCTTAGCCTCTCGTGCTGATGCACGCTTTTTAGGTGTCTTGAGAGCTGGTGTTATTGATATTTATCCTTTAGGGATTTTTTCTGAAAATGATGATCAGCCTATAGTTAAAAAAATTGATTTATCAGAGAGTAGTATTAATCTTCATGATTTTTTAATAGGTAATTTAACTGATAAACTTTATAAAAAAAATAATCAACGTAAAGTTGAACAGAGCTGGCTTGAAAATTATTTATTTCGTCTTTTACAAACGACTGCTCGTAATTTAAGAGAAAATATATCTGCAAATAAACTAACAGATAATCAAATTTTATCGTTAGTTGGTCGAGCACTATTTACACGATTTCTAATTGACAGAAAAATAATAGTAGATTCTGATGTTGGTAATATTTCTAATAAAACATCTAAATTAAATAACTTATTTAATAGCGTTAGCTCTATATCTGATACTTTCGCATGGTTGGATAAAACATTTAATGGTAACTTGTTGCCTTTAGGTAATTTTTATTATAATTCAGAGGATTATAATGAATTTTTCTCACAGATTGGAGATGAGTCAGAACATATTTGTTTTGAGCTACAAGATATACTTTTAGCAACGATTAATAGACAAATGTCTTTAGATTGGGGGCGAATCCAATTTCAACACGTTCCTGCGGATATGTTAAGTCAAGTTTATGAGCACTTTGCTCATGCTTACCAAAATGAATTCGCTAGGAAAACGAGTATCCACTATACACCTAGTCACATCGCTAAAATATTAGTAGATTCAGCGTTTGATGGGTTAGAAATAGAAGACAAAAGCTCGGCTCAAATACTAGATCCTTCTGCTGGAGCAGGTGTTTTTTTAGTACTTGCGTTTAAACGTCTAGTATTAGAAAAATGGAAAATTACTGGGGAAAGACCTACACGTAATCAAATTAGAGGAATTTTAAACCACCAGTTGGTTGGTTTAGATATCAATTCAGAATCACTCAAATTTGCTGCACTAAGTTTATATCTCACAGCCTTAGAGCTAGACCCTAATCCTACGCCTTTATCTGAGCTTAAGTTTGACGGTTTGAATACTAAAACGCTTATAAATGTCTCTTTTGGAGAAGATCTACAAGAAACTTTAGGTAGTCTTTCTGAAAGACTACCAGTAGAACTGAATGAACGATTTGATATAGTAGTTGGTAACCCGCCTTGGACTAAGCAAAGAGGCCGAGGTGTTGGTAAGAAATTCAATGAATTAATTGAAAGAATAGCGATTTCAAGAGGCATCGATTCTAAAGTTGCATCTCAATTCAATGTTGGATGTGATCCAGATATTCCTTTTATCTGGAGAGCAATTGAATGGTGTAAGCCAAATGGGATGATTGCTTATGCATTACATGCCCAACATACACTATTTAATTATGGAAATAGTTTTATATTGCGTTCAGCTTTACTTGACTGTATTGAGCTTACTGGTATTTTTAATGGCAGTGCATTACGACAAGAAAAAGCTATCTGGGAAAATAATGATGCACCTTTCTGTTTTTTAATAGCTAAAAATAAAAGACCTTCTTCATTTAGTTCATTTTATTATTTGAGTCCATATGTAGAAAAATCACTAAATGAGCAAGGTGGATTCCGAATGGATCCTCATATGGCTATACCTGTTGAACAATCTCAAGTTCAGGCTAATCCTCATCTATTGAAAACTTTATTTAGAGGATCTTGGTTGGATCATGAAATTATTGAGAAAATTCGTACAAACAGTGAAATGATAACATTACAAGAGTTTTGTGATAAATGGAAACTTATCTGCGGTAGTGGTTTTCAGTTAGGTAGCCAAAAAGTAGATGCATCTCTTTTCAAGGGGAAGTATTTATTTGATTCTAAAGAAAAAAACAAACATCAATATATAATTAATACCAGTAGACTACATTATTTTTATCATGATCGAATATATGGGAACAGAAATCCACAATTATTTAAAGCCCCATTAGTTTTATTTCTTGAATCTCCTCCACCGTTTAGGAATCAACGAGGCGCACTGCTCTCGATAGAGGAAGTAATATATTCAGAATCTTATGTTGGGGTATCAACTGCTAAACATTCATCACCATTATTACTGGCTAAATATTTGCAGCTAATTTCATACAGTAATTTATTTCTTTATTATTTTCTTATGACTAGTGCGAAATTTGGTGTGGAAAGAGATGCAATACTTACAAAAGAAATATTCACTTTTCCTTTAATAGACTTTGGCTCTTTTAATGAGGAACAGCTTACTCTCATAGAAAGTTTGAGTGAAAAATTAATCAACAGAGAAGAACCTTGGAATGAAATAGACCAATTTATGGCATCAATTTATGGCCTTAACAAGAATGAAATGCAAGTAATTGAAGATAGTCTAAAGATGTCTTTACCATACGCAGAAAATAAAAAAGTTGCACAGAATAATCCTGAAAATGAAACTTTGGAATGTTTTCAGAATGAACTTTGTCGTGTGATTAGTCCATTTACAAAGAGATTAAATCTAAAGTTATGGACTTCTATTGAAAAAAATCTCAATGGAAATCAATCTGGTTGGAAGTTTATTAGAATAGGCTTCAGTGAAGCTAAAAACATAAAAAATAATTTAAGCCATAAGTTTTTATCAGAATTAGCAGATCAATTCTGGGTATCCCAAGTAAAAATTCATATCGATGAAACTGGTTGTGAACTGCTTATAGGACAGTTGGCACAAAATCGATATTGGACAAAAACAAAAGCTCGATTACTAGCTTTAGATATTCTAAACACTGATTTGGAAAGAGCATATAATTATTGCGAGGGAATTCAATAATGAGTATGTTTGCTAGTTTAGGTAAGAAACCAACAGATACTAATTACCCATTTCCTGCATGGCCAGCACATATTATTTTAGTGATCGAAGATGCTTTAAGGTTAGCTTCTAAATCAGCAGAGAGTTTATTGGGTGGTAAAGCTAAATTATTAGTTGCAACAGAAGAGCAAATAACAGCATCAATTCAAAATACTCTTCATGAAATATTAAGTGATGGAACCATTGTTGAAGGTTTTACGTCAGATATTTTTCAAAGTATTTCTAGAAATGAGTCTGTTGAAGACTATACAGGGGCATATTTAGACAAACAGCCTGACTTAACGTTTAAACTAGTAGGTCAATGTAAGCCACACCAAGGGCTTTACTGTGAATGTAAAATCTTAGATAAAACTCATCCTGTTAGAAATTATTTATATGATGGATTATCTCGTTTTGTTACAGGTAAATACGCATGGGCTATGCAACACGCTCATATGATAGGTTATGTAAGAGATCAAAATCTATCTCCATCAAAATTAACAACATATTTAACTCAGAATAATAAGCCTGAAGGAAAAACTCACAGTGACTGCTTACAGATACAAGGAGTGCCTGTAATTAGGCCAAATGATTTAGTTTTTACCAATCATGATAGAAAATTTAAGTTAATCAGATTATCAACTAAGCCCGATGCTACTCCTATAGCTATTAGGCATTTATGGTTGAATATATAAATATTAATTTAAATTTAACATTCTTTCTAATCTCTGTAACCATCCACTAAATTCCTCATCAGATTCAGTTAACTCTACTAAATGTTTGGGATGATTCAATGTATAAGGAATCCCTAGATCTTGTAGGCTTTCAACAGATGGCCATCGAAGAGAATTTTTAACAATCTTTTTGGCAATATCTTTAAAATTATGATTCCATTTATTGAGATCATGGATTTGTACAACTAATGTTGAGAGTGGTTTTGCGTTATCACTGGTATCAATTTCTAATATTGCATACCATTGATTATAGATAAATAATCTAACCTCAAGTAGGCATCGATTATTTCCGTCTAGTGTACGATGCAAACGAGAACGTCCAACTTTTTGCAGGTAGTGGAGTTTCTCTTCATATTTTATATGATGTTTTAGGGCAAGCAGTTTTATAAGAAGTTTAAAAGCATCAAAACGTTGCATATAGAGAGCGATTACGTCGCTGTCATCCTCTAATCCGTTAAATTCACCTTGGGGCCCATTTCCATTCATGGTTGGTTCACCTGTTCCAACACCAACTTCTTCATATTCAGTCACATCATGATGTCCACCTGATCCGCCTTTCGTTTTTTTCTTCACGACTTTTCTCGTTTCACTAGGATTCGAAAAACTTAAGGATGTTTGAGGGATCTCTATTTGTACTAATTTCGAATTTGAGTCACCTTCAATATCATCATCTACCGAAGAATCATCTCCCCCTTGATTAGAGCCAGAAGAGCCTCCTCCAGAGCCTGTTGATTTGCCTGATTTGAATTCAGGGCTTTCATAAAGAACGCTTGGAGGCAGAGAGGTCTTAATATTATGTAGATCGGTAACTTCAAAGACCAAATATTCATTGGTGGTAGAATCAAATCGACCAAGCATTTTGAGTGAGATATTTATTAGTTGCGGTGGCGTGAAGTGAAATTGCCATGATGTTTTTTCTTCAAATTGTTTAGCTTCTAATTTGAAGTAATGAGCAATACTTTCATAGGATTGCCTAGCATTTTCATCTAATAATATCCATGAGAGTAATCTGCGAATGCCCTCATTATTGAATTGACCTAAAGGAAATGTGCGGTGTGGTAGCACATGAATAACGGTCGTTGTCTGATCTATAGGATCAACAAAAAACTCTCTTGCTAAGATACCTTGATCAATACAGTTCCTAGCTAAATAGGCATTGTGAAAGAAAAGAACGCGTGCTAATTCAATCTGGGGTATACGGATATGCAGAAGATCTGGGTTTTGTTCGCTACCTCTATTAAAATCAAATTCAAAATAATACCCTCTATTCTTTGGATCAACTTTAACTTTCCAATCTTCGTTTGATTGAATATTGATATTAATTTTATACCCACCTTTACGACATTGACTGTCACTTGGATTCAGACATCGACCTCGTGCAAAAGCTGGTAAATTAGATAGCCGTGAGTGCTTGACGGATAGTTCAGAATCAGCATGGATTCCTAATTTAATATTCCAAGATTTTAAGTGATTAAATTTAAATATTTCACCTAAGAATGTAATTTTTGCATCTTCTGGGAAATTCTTAATTTTCATTAATTTAACCTTAAATATTGTAATGCCATATTTAGAAATTTTGTCGTTTCAGAGGTCATACGCTCGTCACTCAAACCTGCTTTGCGTAAAATTCTCCAACGAGGTAAGTCTTGGCTTTGCATTTTTATTTCAATAAAAACTTGAGTTAACCGTCTAATTTGGTAGCTACTAATATCTTCGTTATAGCGTTTCAAAAATGATTGAGTAATGGGTAAACGATATAAATTTTTTTCAATAGTCGAAACATGGGTGATTTGTGTAAGCCACCATTTTGCAGAGCGTCGAGGACTATCTACATCCCAAATGAGCTCATTGTAGAGCCGAATAAGTTGTCTTACATAAACAAGATCACGCTTACGCCAATCAACTTTAGCTCCCTGTGGAATAAAGCCCTGATGGAAGGTTTGATTTATTTTCAATAGCCAGTCTTTATCATTACGGTATAGCCAAGCATATAAGGCTTGATCTATAGAACGAGCGGGTTTAATACCTAATTCTTTGACCAGTTTTAGCCATTTTTCTCTATATTCAAAGTGGTTGGGGTGCACACATATATTTAAATTTTGACTATTATTGTCTTTCGAGTCTTCATTTAAATTTTTAACTTGTTCTAGAGTCGCTGAAAAAGTCCATTCTTTATTACTTAATGCTTCAATCACAACGAGATGTTCCAGATAACTAAAACTTTTTCGGTGTTTCCTGAAGATACTTCGTAACCAACTTGTTTCAGATTTTAAGCCGCCTAAATTGTATTGTCCTAAAAATTTGGAAGGCCATCGAGCAATGATTTTGTCTAAGATTTTGTCGTGACTAATGTGGTTTCGACCACGTATACAATGATTTTTTTGAGCAAGCTGATGGTAGAACCTTGTCCATTGCTCATAATGAGGTGACTCAGAAGGCGGAAGAGACAATAATTCTAATAATTTCTTTGTAATAAATAGGCTATCTGATGTCGCTTTCGACTGAATTTGCTCAGGGCACGTTTGGTATGTTGGTGTGATGAAATCATGTCGATGTAATGATCTTAGTTCAATGGTTGAGTCAATAAGTTCACCATGTATTGGACAACAAGCACCTTGTATTTGCCATAAGCGTGACCAATAAAGTTCACTATATAATTCTAACTGTTCTTTAAAACAGGCTGGGCAGTAGCGGAGTTTATGGATGGGTTTAAGTCGTGACGCATTAACACCCAGAGCAAGATGAATTGAGCCTTGGGATACTTCAGCCATCCATTGTAAACACTGTTGCCGTCTATCCTCAGGTACAAAGGGGGCATAGATAGGGAAGAGCGTATGTTGATATGCAATATCCTCTAGGCTTAACTGATTGCTAGGAAATTGGTTGATAATAGCGTTTAAGTGACAAGGGAGATCAACTGTAGCAATGACTTTACGGTTCTGAAAAATTTCATCCAATAATTGTTTTGGACTGCTTAAAGCAAGACGGATTCCAGCCCTAGCCACAGTACTGTAAATGAGTTCATTTTGATATGGCAGAGGGAAATTTAGCATCTAACTCACCTGCTCAAACCAGCGTTCCATATTAAAAATAAGCTGAGTATGTTCTTTAAGATGTTGATAGAAATTTTGTTTCTCATCTTTTTGTGAGAATTGGAATCGTAAATCCTCAGTATCTAAAGTATGCCATTGATCTTGTTTAACCCTTTTACTTTTATTTTTAGGCTTTGGTTTAGTCTGAATATTTTTGCCTATATCATTCAGCCATATCATGACAACTGGCATAAGTTCTTGCATTGAGAGATGGGGATGTTGCTGAAAGGCTCGTTTAATAGTTGGTACTAAAAGTTCAGATTTAAAGTCTAGCCCAAGTAAAAGGTGATGTAAGCGTATAGCCTCTTTATTACCATTGTATTCACTCAAATCATCATACTCAGTAGATTCAGTATGCTTATCTACAATCATTTGTAATTTAAGAATTTGCTGATCGACTTCAGGAATAATTAGATCAGAAAATTGTATAATTTTTTCTGGATCTTTAGATCTAAGAGCATTGACCATCGGGTGGATGGGCTTAAGTTCATCATGGTAAGTCTTTTTTAATAATTTAACGGTAATACGTTCTAGGCCAGAAGTAATGGCATTAATTTGTGCAAGTACAAATAATTTGACAGCAATATCAAGAATGCCTTGGCTAAGATCATAAAGACATTCACGAATCTCATCAGAGAGATGCATATCTGCTTTGTTTAACCACTGATATTTCCATAAAGCATCGGTAAAAGCATTCCATTCAGATTTATATATGCGATTATTTAACTCAAGGTTTGGTTCATTTTTTATAGGTTCCCATAATACAGATCCAAATCCAGCAGCCCTACGGTTACCACGAAGATCATTAAAAATATACCTTGCCTTTGGTGTACCTACCATGATGACGGGCAAGCTAATCACATTAACGAGTGTGACAAAGAAATTTAACATTTTATCAGCACCGCCAGAGTTTTTGATATTAAGGTGCTGTATTTCATCAATAATAAGCAAGCCAATTGCATGAAAATTTGCAATCTGACGCATTAAATTGAGTAACGTTTCAACACCATGACGCTTTAAAGCGTATTTAGCTTCATAGTTGGTATCAAGAGCAATATCAACGGCTCTAAAGAAATGTAAGCACAAGCTTTTTAAGGAACCGTCATGAGGACAGTCAATTTTTAAGTATACAATTTGGGTGAAGTTATACTTTTCGTGATAAATAACTTGTGGGTATACACTAAGAATATTATTGATCGTTGTGGTTTTACCGATTCCAGAACATCCGATAATACTCATACTTTGAGCTGTTGAACGAGCAGGCTCATACCTAAAAGCTGAAATATCACCTTTCATTGTTCGCTCATAACCATTCTGAATATGTTTGTTCAATTCTCCATTTGATATATTTCGACCGACATACCCTTGTCTTAACATAATTGAAAATTTTGTCCAAAGTTCAATATGTCGTTCAATTGGATGGAAAAAAATATTCAGTAATTGAGGAATAAGGTGTATACGCTGTGATGCTGGTAGAGATTGGTCTGTAATATCGAAATTTACTTTCCCTCTCAGTGCTTTAATAATATCAGGCGTATCCAGAATAGGAGGTAATGCTTCAATGAATGGATTGCCAGCATAATGCCCAATACTAGGTTGATATTCCTTAACAATGACTTTATTACTCATTCTATTCATCCTTATTCGTGAATAAAGTTATGGCTCATCATCTTCACTGAGTAAATCGTGGTATAGAGGGAAACGTAACTTTAAATCCTCATCAAGTTCGTCAGATGACTTCTTCCGCTTTGGCATAGGAATGACATTGCTCTGAGCATCTTGTGTGATTTCGGGCTTTATAACCCTTGTAGCAGTGTCATTAATACTGGAAGTCGTACCTTTCAATTTAGAACGTTCAAGCTCTTTTTCATGGCTTCGATTACTTCTGATTTCAGAGATTCGACTTTTCTGGCTTTGAGTAGACAATGGTGTTTCGCTACTAGCTTGTTGAATAATATCCATGATTTTTTGTTCTAGCTCAGATTGAGCTAAGTTGTTTTTTATGTCTTGTTTTTCAAAAGTTTTTTTCTGAACACTATTAATTTGCCAAACTTCCCAAAAACTATAGCCTCTAAATTCACGGGAATAGTCGGAAATCGTTGCCTCCCAATATTTCAGACTACTTTGTTCATAGAAAACATAAATTTTTTCTGCATTACTTGGATCATAGGCAGCATATAAAAACTTGGGTCGATTTATTGTATTTTGGCGGTGTAGCCAACCCTTTTCATATAATTCTGGGCAGGTATAAGTCACACCAAAAAGTTTCAAACCTCGATTCGACAAGGTTACCTTTTCTCTAGGCAATAATGCGACATAAACAGCCTGATCGGAAGCTGTTCGTAGTTTCCCCGTACGATGCTGTATTCCCCAGTTCCATAACGCCATTGGGACGGCTGGTAGGTCATGTGGTAAATCGATATCACGATCATAATTGTTGATTTGATGAAATTGGTTATATTTCAGAACTGATAAAAGAATAATTTTAGTGAATTCATCTAGATTAAGTGTTGCATCTAAACGGTAGTCCTTTCCACCTCGTTTCTTTGTGATCACATCTTGAACCACTCCTTTTGCAAAGGGTTTAAATTCAGCTTGTATTAATTTGAATCTGCTTTCAACAATTGGTTTTAGATCACCACGATAGGGGGGGGCATTCTCAAGCCTGATCGAAAAACTTTTTTCTAAATTTTCAACTTGATGACCAAATAACTCGGCTCGGTCAGCCAAAATCGCATCAGGCAAGCCGATACAAGGCCAGTTTTCATAAGTAATATCTATTCCATACTTTTTGCATAAAGCGACTTTATCTGTAAAAGCGCAATAAAGAGCTTGTATACTTGTTTTATAAGAAGCATTTTCTAAGCCAATATATAAGCCAGTAACCATACGACTAAAGACATCAATGACGAAGTAAATTGTTGGTCGGCCAATTATTCGGCTTCGATCAAGATTAGAAACTAAATAGATATCAGCAATCGTGGCATCTATTTCATACCGTGAACCAGGACCAAGAACTTGTGTATTTACAGTAGAATGGAGCTGGCGTAAGTCTTTAGAGTACTCAATGTCGTTTGATCGCTTCTGTAAACGAGTTACTTGATTGTATTCTCGGTGATAAAAATACTGAAATTGGCGTAGTGTAGGATATTCATTTTCAGGGATATCTGGGTAAAGTGTGCGATATAGCTTTTGAAATTCTCGATTGGCATATTTTAAAGAATGCTTCTTATTTGATAATAAATATTTGCTAATCGTGAGATGAAACAGACGTTCAATCTCTTGTGTAATAATAGCTCCAGTACCTTCTTTGTAGAGGCGTTTTCTTCCTAATTTTTGACTTGCAACTTTTTTGCTTCCTTTTGCACCAGAGTTTTGGTAGTTAGGGATTAAGGCATTTGGTGTCTGTCCTCTTTGCCAGTATTGTCTAAGCAAGCGGTATATTGTCTGTTTAGTAGATTTTTTATTATTTATAATTTCATTAATTAGTGAAGATCGGATACTGGGAATATAAAACTGTTCATTGTCCACTATAGCTTTGATTAAATTATAATTTTCATCTCTTTTTAGCTGAGAAATAGAATCTTTTTCGGGCTGGATGAGGGCAATTTCTTGGAATGGATCTTCAATTCGAAATACCTCAAAAGATTCAATGGCATGAAATAATTCCGTTTTGCTGATGATTTCAGGAAGTGCTTTCACATCATTGATATCAATCCAAATAATATGTTCAGATAAAATTTTGAGGATTCTGATCGAGAGATCCTGATACTGATATACATCATTGATTCGCAGCATAACGAACCTCCTCCCAAGTCGTTAGATTGCCTAATTGAATATTGGGTGGGACTAAATCTTTGTAATTTAATTTTAGGTCGAATTTAAAATAACGTTGAGCAAAAAGTACACGTAATTCTGATAGAGATGTACCTATCTCAAGGTCATAAGATGAATCAATTTTTTTTGCTAAGTTAATCAAGGATAAATTTGGATATTTATGGAACTGCTTTACATAGAATTCAATTTGATCATACAGATTGATGTGATCATTATCTCTAATGGCAGGATATAACCATTTAATGTTGTCAAAAACCACTTTAGGAATTTCTTGTTCAGTGATGATTTGCCAAGGGATTTCTTTGCTTTGCCAATAACGTCGTTCGATTTCTAGTTTCTCAATTGTACGGATATCTTCAAGATCTTTCTGGTATTTAGCTTGTATGCTAAATCGAGGATTCATAGCGTCGGAACTAAATACATAAAAATCTGTACTCATTATCTGCTTAATGCCTCTAACGGCAGGGTGTGGAATACAAGTTAAATGGGCGATTTCTTCAGTCTGTTCTATTCGGAGAGGGAATTGTTCTCGTATATCTTGAATCAGAGGATTCCATTCTAAAATTAAGAAAATAGCGAGCTCTAAGTCTGAGAGTAGATGATGTGTCCGCTTTGTTTTATGACCGTAAACTCGATGAGAGCGACCAAGTGATGATAGATCACGAACAGTCAACCACGGTTTATATGATGATAACTCACCATCACCTCGGCCATCTTTGATCCATTTTTGCTGTTGTTGGACTGAGAGCATAAAAAAACACCTATTGTGTTCATTTGAAATGAGCATAACAGGTGTTCATAAAACAAACAATCCAGTATGATACTTTTTTGTTTAGTATGACACTTTATTGTTTGGTGTGAGACTTTATTGTCTGCTTACACAAAAAAATCAATCTAAATAATTGATTATTCTACAGTTACTGATTTTGCCAAATTACGTGGCTGATCGACATCCGTACCACGTAAAACTGCGACATGATAAGAAAGTAATTGTACTGGAACACTGTAAACAATCGGTGCTAACCATTGATTTACACTTGGCACATGCACCACGTGTTGACGATCTTTATCGACAATACCGCTATTTTCATCTGCAAAAACAAAAAGTTCGCCGCCACGTGCTTGTACTTCTTCCATATTGGATTTGAGTTTATCCAACATGTCATCTTTAGGTGCAAGAATCACTACAGGCATGTCATTATCAACAAGTGCCAATGGCCCATGTTTCAGTTCACCTGCTGCATAACCTTCAGCATGAATGTAAGAAATCTCTTTTAGCTTTAATGCACCTTCAAGAGCAATCGGGAACTCAGTACCACGACCTAAGAATAAACAGTGCTGTTTTTCTTTAAATAATTCAGATAAGCGTAAGATTTCTTTATCATTTTGCAAGGTATCTAAAATTACTTTAGGGATATGCCATAAAGCAGATGTGATGTCAGTGATCCAATCAGCAGAAATACTTTGTTTGACTTGACCTAGTTTCAAGGTCAATAGCATTAAAGCAGTAAGTTGTGTAGTAAAGGCTTTGGTTGAAGCTACACCAATCTCAGGCCCAGCAAGGGTCAAAAGATGATGATTCGTTTCACGAACCATTGATGATGTTGCAACATTACAAATGGTCAGCGTACTAATATTAATATTTTTTGCTTCAGCACGTTTTTGTGTATCACGTAGTGCCGCCAAAGTATCGGCTGTTTCACCTGATTGTGAAATACATACGTATAGTGTATCTGCAACAATCACTGGCGAGCGATAACGAAACTCGCTGGCAATTTCAACTTGGCATGGCAGATCGATCAGCTGTTCAAACCAATATTTTGCAATCATTCCTGCATGGTAACTGGTACCACAAGCAAGGATTTGCACTTGTTTGACATTTTTAAAATCAATTTCAGCACTTTTCAAGAAATCATCACGTAGTGCATTTCCATTCAAGGCTTGTGAAATGGTTTGTTGAATGGCTTCAGGTTGCTCATAAATTTCTTTGAGCATGTAATGCTTATATTCGCCTTTAGAAGCATTACTAATAGCAGCATCTAACTCTTTGATCGGGTGCTCGACCAGTTGACCATTGGCAAAAACTTCAATGCTATTACGGGTTAAACGTGCAATTTCACCTTCTTCAAGGTAAATAAAACGATTAGTTACTGGCAATAAAGCCAATTGGTCAGAGCTGATAAAGTTTTCACCAATACCCACACCAATCACTAATGGAGAGCCTTCACGAACAGCAATCAGCTCATTTGGATGATCAGTATGCACAATACCTAAAGCATAAGCGCCTTTGAGTTGTGGAACGACTTGTTCAACTGCTTTTAATAAATCAGGTGTTGTTTTGAGTGCCTCATGTACAAGATGAGCCACAACTTCAGTATCTGTTTGAGAAGTAAATACATAACCTAAAGCTTCCAAATCATCTTTAAGTTCTTGATAGTTCTCAATAATTCCGTTATGTACGACTGCGACGTGACCGGATATATGCGGATGCGCATTATCTTCAGACGGTTTACCGTGCGTTGCCCAACGGGTATGTGCAATCCCTAATGAACCCAAAATATTGGACTCTGAAACAGCCTGCTCTAGATTTGCGACTTTACCGACGCGGCGTTCACGCAAAATTTGACCTTGATCAACCAATGCTACGCCTGCAGAGTCATAACCACGATACTCAAGGCGCTTTAAACCTTCAATTAAAATATTTGTAATGCTACGTTCAGCAACGCCACCAACAATACCACACATATTTATATCCTCTTATTTCTTGACCTTTTGGGGACGTTGATAATTTTCTTTAGAAATCTGTTTAGCACGTTCAAATGCTAGACTATTGTCAGCAACATCATGGGTAATCACAGAACCTGCACCAGTCGTTGCACCGTTGCCAATTTTGACAGGCGCAACCAATGAGTTATTGGTACCAATAAAAGCTTGATCACCAATAATCGTTTTGTGTTTATTGGCGCCATCATAGTTGCAGGTAATTGTACCTGCACCAATATTTGATTCAGCACCAATTTCAGCATCACCTAAGTAGCTAAAATGATTGGCTTTTGAGGCAAAACCGATACTTGTATTTTTGACTTCAACAAAGTTGCCAATGTGTACTTCATTGGCTAATTGCGCACCTGGACGTAAGCGAGCAAATGGGCCGATTTGTACGTTTTCACCGACGATTGTACTGTCAAAAATACTATAAGGTTGAACTTTTGTACCTGCTGCAATCGTTGTATTTTTAATGATACAACCTGCGCCAATTTCAACATTGTCACCAAAGCTACATACGCCTTCAATAATGACATTGATGTCAATGCGAACATCTTGTCCAATAGTCAATTGTCCACGTAAGTCAAAACGTGAAGGATCAATCAGGTGGACGCCTTGTTGCATCAACTGTTTGGCTTGATAATTTTGAAATTCACGTTCTAAAGCCGCGAGTTGAACTCGGTCATTGACACCTTCAACTTCAAAAGCCAATTCAGGTTGAATTGAAGCGATGTCCATACCATCAGCAAGTGCCATAGCGACGATATCTGTCAGATAATATTCACCTTGCGCATTGTCATTGCTAAGTTTTGGTAACCATTCATGCAATTTAGCATTGCTGACGCAGTAAATCCCTGTGTTGATTTCTTTAATTTGACGTTGTTCTTCAGAGGCATCTTTATGTTCAACAATGGCTTGGATTTTACCGTCTTTACGAACAATACGACCATAACCCGTTGAGTCTGCAAGGGTTAGTGTGACTAAGCCAATACCTGTTTTTGTTGAGGCATCCACTAAACGTTGTAAAGTGCTTTGTTGAACACATGGCACGTCACCTGAAAGAATCAATGAGATCCCATCTTGTGGTAACACAGGCAGAGTGACTTTGACTGCATGACCTGTACCGAGCTGTTCAGTTTGTTCTACCCATTTTACATTTTCAGTTGTAAAGGCATTTTGAACTAAATCGCCGCCGTGACCAAAGATGGTAATAATATTTTCTGCTTGTAATTGTTTTGCTGTTTCAATCACATGACCAAGTAGTGGACGTCCTGCTAAAGGTTGAAGAACCTTGGGTAAGCGAGAACGCATACGCGTTCCTTTACCAGCAGCAAGAATGATCACAGTCGTTGACATAACACACCCTACAGTTTGGCTTAAGCCATTTTAAAATATAAGTAAATTAATATGCAAATTGCTGCCCAAAATCCAGCAATAATATCGTCAAACATGATGCCAAAACCGCCATCGATTTTTTGATCGATGATACGAATAGGCCAAGGTTTCCACACATCAAATAAGCGGAACAATGCAAATCCAGCCAATACCCATATCCAGTTCATCTGTCCAAAATAGATCAAGGGTAAGAAGGTGATGGATTGTCCTGCAAATTCATCCCAAACAATGCGACCGTCATCATGGACATGAATAATGTCAGCAGTTTTGCCACAGATCCAAATACCGACCAATGACATGATTAAAATGGCTAATATGGAGCCATAAAATCCGATTGCAAGCCAAATCGGAATAAACAGAAGTGCAAATGCAGAACCAAAAGTACCTGGTGCTTTGGGTGCTAAACCCGAGCCAAATCCAACACCGCAGAACACAATAAAGCGTTCAGACCACGTCATATTTTTAAAGACTATAGGAGGTTTATGCAAAGTGTTGATACCCTTGAAGTTGAAGTGAATGATCTAAGCCATCTTTTTCAAATGTTAATTCGCATCGTTGCGTAATTTTACCGATGATTGTAGTTTTTACATGAGGTTGTAATTGCAAAAGTTTTTGGTAGTTTTGCATGCTTATTGTAAAGCATAACTCATAATCATCGCCACCAGCCAGCGCATATTTCCATTGTTCATGTTCAGACAATACTTTCAGGGCGTCATCTATAGGCAGTAATGTAAGATCTATACGTGCTCCAACATTGGATGCTTTGAGAATATGTCCTAAATCTTGAGCCAAACCATCTGAAACATCAATCATACTTGAAGCCAGACCTTTCAGCATCTCACCGAGTTCACAGCGAGGCGTTGGGTAGTCTAAGCGTTGTTGTAATGGATGTCCTAAATGTTGTAGTCCAAAAGCAGCATCACCTACAGTGCCGCTGACAACGATTAAATCATCCACTTGAGCACCTGATCGAGCAATCGCTTGACCAGTTTCAATCCAACCCAATGCAGTGACACTTAGGGTTAAATGAGGGCTTTGTGTAGTATCACCACCAATTAAACGTACCCCGAATTGATCGCAACAATCATATAAACCTTGGCTAAAATCTTTTAACCAGCCATGATCAATTTGGGGTAGGCTCAATGCCAAAAGAATGCTGTGTGGCGTTGCACCCATTGCAGCAATATCAGAGAGATTCACAGCAACAGATTTCCAGCCAATCGCATGTGCTGAAGTATTGGAAGGGAAATGTCGTCCTGCAACAAGTGTATCTGTACAGATCACCAGTTGATGCTGTGGAGGTGGGGTGAGCAGGGCTGAGTCATCTCCGACACCTAAATCAACATCTGTTTGTTGTTGACGGTTGAAATAGGTATCAATAATTGAAAACTCAGCCATGATCAAACAACTTATTTCGCTTGTTGTTTTTCTGCTTCACGAAGCTTAGATGCTAAACGGTCTAATACACCATTGATGTATTTATGACTGTCCGCGCCACCGAAATGCTTTGCAAGTTCGATCGCTTCATCAAGTACAACACGATAAGGAACTTCAAGATGATCTTTGAGTTCGTATGCGCCTAAACGCAATGTTGCAAGTTCTACACCATCCAATGCATCGATCTCACGATCAAGTACAGGGACAAGTAAAGCATCCAATGCTTCATGATTTGCAATCACTTGCGTGAGCAGCTCATGGTAATAGCCGAGATCCACTTTATGCATAGCATTTTCAGCACGAGTACGTGCTTCAATTTCATGCACTGGGTTGTGGCTCATTTGCCATTCATAAATCCCTTGTACAGCAAAACGACGTGCTTTGCGCTTAGCTGCATAAGTAGCTTGGAGTGTTTGCGACATGCTTTAAATTGCCTTTAACAGATTAACCATTTCAATCGCAGTAAGGGCAGCTTCACCGCCTTTATTACCTGCTTTTGTACCAGAACGTTCAATTGCTTGCTCAATACTATCCGTTGTCAATACACCATTAATTACAGGTAAGCCAGTATCTAAACCAACCACGCCTAAACCTTTGGCACATTCACCTGCAACGAAGTCGAAATGTGGCGTGCTACCACGAATCACTGCGCCAAGTGCGATGACAGCATCAAAATTACCTGATGCAGCTAATTTCTTAGCAACCACTGGGAGTTCCCATGCACCTGGTGCATGAACAACAGTGATATTATCGTCGCTTACACCATGACGATGCAATGTATCAATTGCACCTTCTAATAAGTGTTCAACAACAAAACTGTTAAAACGTCCAACTAAAATCGCGTAACGGCCTTCGCTCGCGAGATGTAATAAACCTTCAATTCGGCGAATCGCCATAGCAACCTCGATGATTTTACAAAAATTATTGATCGGCAGTGATGTATTCTACTACTTCTAAATTAAAACCTGATAACGCATTAAAGCGTAATGGTGAGCTGAGTAGCTTCATTTTCTCAACACCTAAATCACGCAAAATTTGAGCGCCTACACCAATGGTTTGATATTGTTGTGATAATGCTGCATTGGATTTGGTTGGCTTAGGTTTACCTAACGACTCTAAAGCAGGGCCTAAGTCAGATAAATGACGTTGTCCAATCCAAACTAAAACACCACGATCACTGTTGGCAATGGTTTTTAATGCTTTATCTAAATTCCAAGCCGCTCCGCCATCTTGTTTATTTAGCTTGAGTAAGTCACGTACAGGATTAAAGCCATGTACACGTACAGTGGTAACACCGTCTTTTGGTTCACCTTTAACAAAAGCTAAATGAATATCAGGATTTCCGATTTCTCGGTAGCGATAGAGCTCAAAAGTACCATATTCAGTATCGATGCTCTGTTGATCTAAACGTTCTATGGTTTGCTCATTGGTCATTCGATAGTGAATCAGGTCTGCAATAGTACCCATTTTCAAGCCATGCTTTTCAGCAAAAACTTCTAAATCAGGACGACGTGCCATGGTGCCATCATCATTGATAATTTCACAAATCACAGAAGCAGGTTCTAAACCTGCTAAACGAGATAAGTCACAACCTGCTTCGGTATGACCTGCACGGTGCAAAACCCCACCTGGCTGAGCCATAAGCGGGAAAATATGCCCTGGCTGCACAATATCGGAAGGTTTAGCGTGTGCTGCAACAGCAGTTTGAATGGTATGCGCACGTTCAGCTGCTGAAATACCTGTCGTAATACCATTCGCTGCTTCAATCGACAGTGTGAAATTAGTCGCGTGTTGTGCACCATTCGCATCGACCATTAAAGGTAGATTTAATTGTTGGCAACGGTCACGGCTGAGGGTTAGACAGACAAGACCACGTGCGTGTGTGATCATGAAGTTGATGTCTTCAGGGCGTACGTGAGTTGCAGCAATGACTAAATCGCCTTCATTTTCACGATCTTCATCATCCATCAGGATAACCATTTTTCCTGCACGGATATCTGCTACAAGCTCTTCAACTGTATTAAGCGGCATCAAGCTTCACCTTTTTGTTCTGTCGTGTGACATTTTCATTTAATTCATCGAGACATAGTTTAACGTGTTTTTACGTATTTTGCCTATGCTTATCATATTCCATTGCGCTACATAGTTATACACAAGCGATTAGCACGATGAAAAGAGAGGAAAAATTGATTTGAGTATCTTTCGCCTAAAGATTAAACGTTCATTCATTTGGGAAAGTTTTGGCTACTCTTATGTGAAAAGTATATAAATAAAAACAAGCCCTTACTTTCATTTAGAAAATAAGGGCGTTAATTTTTAAAAATTGACTTAAATCTCTGATACAGAATCAGAAATGACAGGATTTTTCTTCGCTTTTAAAATTTCGGTACGAATATTTTGAGCCAATTCGGCGCAATCATTGCTCATACCATTGATCATAAATGAATGACGGGTAAGTACATTGCTTGGATTTGGTAATGCAACCAGTTGATAACAATCATCAATATGTTTGAGTTGATCATTACTTAGATACAATGCCATTTCTTTAGCAATCAAATGATTGGCTAGACGTTCAGCTGCTTGTAAGGCATCGAGTTGCATTGCTTCAACAGCATTTGTAACGGCACAACGTGTTTGCAAAACAAAGCGTTTATCTTCACGGTAACGTTTATACAAGACTTCAGACAGCAATTGAAAAACGGAGCCAATCATCAAAATACATTGAGCAGCATCGGGTTTTTCAGCATCGATACTGATTAATGCACCGTTTTGACCAAATTCCTGATGAATGGTGAAATCTTTAGAACTTAATTTGAAATGTTGTGCACTGAGTTCAATACTTTTATTCAGGAAAATTTGGCAAAGTTTAAAATATGGGACTGAAACAGATTGATTGACCGTATTCATCAATTGTTTTGGATCATAATACTGAATATTCAGTGCCAATATGTCTTGATTATTTTCAAGTGGAGCAATCGTTGGTTTAGGTTCAGCTTTGACTTTGATTGGGTTTTGTTGAGCTTGAGCCATGGCAATACTACGATTGGCCTTTTCGGCTTCAAGCACTTCAGTGAGCTGTTGAATTTCATGCTTCAAGCGTGCTTCGTTATTGATACGCGCCAAATACTCACTACGTGTTGGACGAGCAATGGCACGATAAGCCAACCATAAAAATGCATGAATCAATAATGACACCAAAATCGCAAGCCATTGAGTTCGCAAAATTTCACCAATACTTGGCTTAATTAATGTGATTTCAATAGTTCCAACTTTCTTTTCATTTTGCAGTGCATCACGAACAAAGACTTCACCTTGACGGGTTTTCGCCATACCACTGGTTGCCAAGACTTGTTTTTGCGCATCTAAAATACGTATAGATGCCACACTTGGGTTGGTTGCATAACGATTTGCGAGAAGCGCCAATGAAACTGTATTGGCAGGTTCAAGTTCGGCAAGGCTGTCAGTGACCAATTGGCTGGTCATCAACTGACCTTGGCTTGCACGGTTTTCATTTAATTGATGTGTTGTTGCAACTACCAATAAAAAGGTATGAAATGCAAAACTTACAATGAGTAGGCTAGCAAATAGCCCTTGTCTTGGCGCATTCAACTTAAACTTCCAAAGAAAATTATAGGGATTATTAACAGCCCCACATCAATATCGATTATGATTCTCACAATAGTTGTAGCTCTGACTTGAGTCAATTTATGCGAGAAATCATTCTTATATCATTTTTAGGTCCTGACCAACCCAACCAGTTTACTCGATTAATGCAAGTATTGTCCGTACATTCTTTGCAAATATTAGATGTCGGGCAGGCCGTTATTCATAATCAATTGACTTTAGGTATTGTTGTTTCATCAAACGATCAAACAGCAACAGCTTTAGCCATGAAAGATATCCTTATTTTAGCACATGATATTGGTTTAACTGTTCGCTTTAAACCAATTTCAGCGACAGAATACGATCAATGGGTAAGTGAAGGTGGTAGAACACGTTATATCGTGACGGCTTTGGCGCCTGAGCTGACAGCAGCGCATTTACAAGCTGTGACCCATATCGTTTCAAGTCAAGGCTTTAACATTGAAACGGTGACGCGATTATCTGGTCGTCCTGAGCGTGATGGTGAGCAAGAAGGGCCGAAACGTTCATGTGTACAATTTGGTTTAAGCGGTCAAATGCTTGATGCACAAGCGATGCGTGCTGCATGTTTAAGATTGTCAGCAGAGTCAAGCATTGATGTTGCTGTACAAGAAGACAATGCTTACCGTCGTAATCGCCGTTTGGTTTGTTTCGATATGGATTCAACGCTGATAGAACAAGAAGTGATTGATGAGTTAGCAATTGAAGCAGGTGTAGGGGATAAGGTCGCTGAAATTACTGAATGTGCAATGCAAGGGGAGTTGGACTTCCAAGAAAGTTTCCGTGCTCGTGTAGCGTTGTTAAAAGGTTTAGATGCTTCAGTATTACCGAAGATTGCGGAGCGTTTGACCGTGACTGAGGGTGCAGAACGTTTAATTTTGACACTAAAATCACTCGGCTATAAAACCGCTATTCTTTCAGGTGGTTTCCAGTATTTTGCAGAATATTTGCAAAAGAAATTGGGAATCGATGAAGTGCATGCCAATGTCCTTGACGTTGAAGATGGTGTGGTTACAGGTGTGGTCAAAGGGCATATTGTTGATGGTGCACGTAAAGCATTATTACTGACTGAACTGGCTGAAAAAATGGGTATTTCTCTCGAACAGGCGATTGCTGTGGGCGATGGTGCAAATGACTTACCGATGCTTTCAATTGCTGGTCTAGGTGTGGCATTCCGTGCTAAACCTTTAGTCCGTCAGAATGCTAATCAGGCGATTTCAAGCGTTGGTTTGGATGGTGTGTTGTACTTACTCGGTGTACATGACAAAGACTTGAATAGAGCCTAAAGAGTAATTAACTTATTGCAATATCATGACAAAATAGCGGCTTTAATGCCGCTATTTTTATTCAAAAAAAGAATACGTGCTATTGCATAAAAGCTAAAGAAAACAGCTCGATAAAAATATGAGCCATCTAACTAAAAAAAGTTTTTTCGGATTGAAGATCGTGTGTATTTTTTTGTAATGACACTGCAAGAGTGATGGGAATTAGATTGTGAGCAAAAGCCTATTTTTAAAAAATGTAATGACAAATGAATGTTGCGACAAAGTGTGTCGTTTAGCTTGAAAACAGCTCTTTTCTTCTTATAAAAACCATACATAATGCAATGCATAAGCTTTTATAAGATTATTTAAGAAAAATTATAAAGCTTGTTGTGTTGTGAAACACCATTTAGACGGTATAGAGAGACATCATTTTGACGGAGGTTTTTATGGTATCAGCGACATTGGCAACACTCATTGGATTTGGTCTGATTGCTGCAGCGTTGGCTACTGTTTTCTTTTCCCCTTACCGTCATTGGTTAGGTTTCATGTTTGCGGGCATGATCTTCTGGGGAGCGCTAGAATCTATTCGCTATAGCGTACAGAACATTTTTGAAATTTCGATGGCATATAGCTACTTAACAGCTATTATGCTTGCGATGTCTGCTTTGATTGCACTGTTGCTACGTGAAGATAGCCGTGCGCAAAAAGCACTCGCAAACCGCCAATACATTGAACATACACCTGTGTATGAAGATGAGTAAGTAAAGTTATATTTTTTCAACAAGGATACTGACTTTAATTACACGAAAAAACTGAATTTAGACATTCAAAGGTATATCGAAATGATATACCTTTTTTTGACCTTATACTTTGTTCTGAAAGCCGTGTCTTAGAAATGACAAGTTATGCTACGATGAGCAAATTCAAATCTAATTTAAAAACAACAGGCTTAAATGTCATGAAACTTTCTTCAATTCCAGTTGTGAAGTTACCAATCGTAGATGCAAGCACGGATCCATTAGATCTTCTTGTATTAGGTTTAGCACTTCGTATGAAGCAACTGGCACGTACTAGTCCAAAATTTATCGAATTGACGCATGATCGTCAGTTCCGTATTCAGATTGGTACAGATTTAGGTGTAGCTCGCCAAATTATCGTCAACAATGGTCAAATTGATACGGTTTCTGGTGCTGAGGATAAAGCTGATTTTATTTTACAATTTGCTGATAGCGAGCAAGGCGTAAAAACATTGGTAAAAGGTGATCCGACTGCATTTATGACGGGTATGCAAAATGGCAGTATTAAAATGGAAGGTGATTTCAGTTTATTGGTTTGGTTTAACCAAGTTGCCAAACTTATTCCGCCGAAAGTGCCAAAACCAGTAAAAGACAAAATTAAATTGGCACGTCAATTCTTAAAAGAAAAGACTGGTCGCTAAGATTTAAGCAATAAAAAAGCCCATTATGGGCTTTTTTATTGCTTAAAAGCTGAAAAATGCTCAATGCATTATTCAACCTCTAAATTAAAGGTTACAGGTCCATCATTGACCAAATGAACTTTCATATCTGCGGCAAAAATACCTGTTTGTACATTTTCAAATTGTGACTTGGCATACTCAACCAATTGCCCATAAAGTGCTTTGGCTTCTGTGGGAGGCATTGCAGGACCAAAATCTGGACGTAAACCTTTTTGAGTTTGTGCCATCAAAGTAAATTGTGAAACCAATAAGATTCCACCAGCAGCTTGACTGACATTCCAACCCATTTTGCCATCGGTATCATCAAAGAATCGATATTTTAAAATCTTATCAATCAACTTTTTGCCTTTTTCTAAATTATCTTCTTTACCAAGCCCTAGAAAAACTAAAATCCCGTGTTGGATTTCACCTGTTGTTTCACCATCGACAACGACTTTGGCTTCAAGAACTCTTTGTAATAATGCGCGCATAGGAAAGACTAATATAAAAAAACAAAACCAGTTTACCAAACTCAGATTGTAGATTTCAGATTTAATAGTAGGAAAGAAAGCAAATAGGTGATCATTAAAGCCTTAAAAAGAATATGGTTTTATTTTTAAGATTACGTTATGCTAAATCGGTATTCAATTTTCAGAAAGACAGAGATGGATTTAAATCTAGTCTTGTAATAATAAAGTGATAATTATATTATCATTTTATGTTAATAATGCGATAGAAAAGGTTATGGAAAATAAAACTGCAAGATTGACAATTTTGATTGACCCTATAAAAAAAGAAGCTTTTGAAGAGTTATGTAGTCAGCAAGATTTAAAACCTTCTCAAGTCGTTCGACAGCTTATCCGTGAGTATTTAAATACACATGGTGTAGATTATGCAACGAAATTGAAAAGTGGCGTCCAGAATCCATCGAAAAAATGATGTAAAAAAGCCATCTATGAAAGATGGCTTTTTGGCTCATATCAAAACTTATGAGAAATCTAATTCTTTTTCAAAGATTTTCAACTCATGGCGAGCCATCGCAAGATTTGACTTTTGACGGTCTAATACAAGATAGAGAAACAATTCATTATTGCGGTCTAATGGACGCAATACATGATACTGCTTGCCCAGCGTAATCAGTACATCTTCAATATTATCTTTTAAATTTAAAGCATTCGCTACTTTACGTTTTGCGCGAATGACTTCTGTATTCCCCGCAGCTGCAAGTTCTAAATCTAATCCAGAACCTACCGCAGATAAAGATAAGCCACTTGTGCTATCAACCAGTGCGGCAGCAATTAATCCATCAATTTCAGTTAACGGGTTTAAGTCTAATTTAGCCATTGTTATTCTCCATACCAACATGAGTTATTGGGTAATACTATTAGTTTTAAAGTGAATAATATTACTTTTTATTTGAAATTGAATAGTAATTTAAAACAAATATAATTTCAATTAATATTAATATTAAGTTATTAAAAACAAATTTTATTATAATAATATGATAATGTTTTGTGCATAAAGTTACAGCGATATATTTATCTTCCATAATTGAAATCATTATTTTTTTGTTAAAATGATAAGAAAAAAGAATAAATGAAGCTGGATGTTATGCAACAATGGATTCAGTTATTTATAGTGAATGAAGAACATTCCGAACGGATAGGCTATGCAACCCATAATTCAATCTTTGCTTGATACCGATTTATATAAATTCACAATGTTACAAGTGGTATTACACAAGTTTCCGCAAACGCATAGTGTCTACCATTTCAGATGTCGCAATTTAGACGATACTGTGTATCCATTGACGGATATTTTGGATGATTTAAATGATCAACTTGATCAATTATGTACTTTAAAATTTCAAGAAGATGAATTGACCTATTTACGCAGCTTGCGTTTTATTAAAAGTGATTTTGTTGATTATTTAGAATTATTCCAATTAAAACGCCGTTTTATCAAAGCAGGAATAGATGCAGAAGGTCGTTTGGACATTTGGGTTGAAGGACCAATGGTTCAGGCGATGATGTTCGAGATTTTTGTACTGGCAATCGTCAATGAGCTTTATTTTCAACGCATTCGTTCAGATGCTGTTTTGATTGAAGGTGAGCGACGTCTAAAAGCGAAAGTTGCATTATTGAAGCAATATGAGCAGGACTTAAAACCAAACGATCCACCATTATTGGTCTCAGATTTTGGTACTCGACGCCGTTACAGCCTCGATTGGCAACGTCATGTGATTCAAACCTTTCACCAAGCTGCGCCTACAGTTTTCCGTGGTACCAGTAATGTTTTGTTGGCAAAAGAACTCAACATTTATCCAATCGGTACGATGGCACATGAGTTTTTGCAAGCCTTTCAAGCACTTGATGTACGTTTGCGTGATTTTCAAAAATCTGCATTAGAGACTTGGGTGCAAGAATACCGTGGTGATTTAGGTATTGCACTCACAGATGTGGTGGGAATGGACGCATTCTTGCGTGATTTTGATTTGTATTTCGCCAAACTCTTTGACGGCTTGCGCCATGACAGTGGTGATCCTTATGAATGGGGCGATAAGGCTTATCAGCATTATCGTAAACTCAAAATTGATACTAAAACCAAGATGCTGACTTTTAGTGATGGTTTAGATTTGGAGCGTGCTTGGAGCTTGTATCAATACTTTAAAGATCGTTTCCAAGTCAGTTTTGGAATTGGTACCAATTTAACCAATGATATGGGGCAAAAGCCGCTGAATATCGTGTTAAAACTGGTGGAATGTAATGGACAGTCTGTGGCGAAAATTTCAGATAGCCCAGGAAAAACCATGACGGATAATGACACATTCTTGGCTTATTTACGTCAGGTCTTTGAAATTACTGAACTTGCTGAATAACTGAAAATTCATAGCTGATTTTTTGCTAAAGGAAAGTAAAAAATCAGCATATGGGTAAAAAACACTGTGATAAGATCATTTTATACATGGTCTTAAATTAGAAAAATCGTATGACTGCAACTGACTTTAACTTTGGATTGCTCATAGAAGCGGAACAGATTGTGCCTTTTTTAGGGCATGAATTACTCAGAATCGTTGACCTGAGTCGTAGTTCAGTCTACGAACAATTGCATATTCCACATGCAGTACACCTGAAACCTCAATTTTTGGTGCGTCAGGAAGAGCAGGCTTCGGGTTTATTGCCCGATGAAGCAGGTTTGAATGCTTTGATCGAGTATTTAAATATTTCGCCAGATCATCATGTTGTGGTGTATGACGATGAAGGTGGCGCATGGGCAGGGCGTTTGATTTGGAATTTACATTGCCTTGGCTTTAAAAATGTCAGCTTGTTGAATGGCGGTATTCATGCATGGTTAGGTGCAGGCTATCCTACATCTTCTGAGGTTGAAGACCTTACAAAAGTTGAGCCCTTGGTTCAAGTAAATTTAGACAATATTGAACAGTATCGGATTGAATATTCACAACTATTAGAAAAAGTGAATCAGCAATCTATTCAACTTTGGGACTGCCGTACAGATGATGAATATACGGGTCAGCGTTTAGCAGCTAGACGCGGCGGTCACATTCCAAACGCCATTCATTTTGAATGGAGTAGTGCTATTAATCGTCAAAATCATTTAAAATTACATCCATTAGAGCGCACGCAACAACGTTTAGAACAATTAGGCTTTCAGCTGGATCAACCTGTAGTGGTATATTGTCAGTCACATCATCGCTCAGGACTGGCTTATATTGTAGGTCGATTATTGGGTTGGAATATCCAAGCCTATGATGGTGCGTGGAGCGAGTGGGGCAATCGCCTCGATAGTCCAATTATTACTGGAGAATCACCTGCGTGAGTCTTACATCGAAGTTAAAAAAACAAATTTTTATTCAAGCGCAAAAAGTTGTTCCACAGCAACAGCTGAGTCGTGTTGTTGGTAAGGTTGCAGCAAGTGAAAATCTCATTGTAAAAAATATCGCAATTCAAGCATTTAAAGCACAGTATGGGATTGATCTTTCGATCGCTGAGCAAGCTGATGCGCTTAAATATAAGTCATTTAATGAATTTTTTACTCGTGCATTAAAAGACGGTGTTCGTGAAATTGATACCAATCCAAACAGCATTGTTTCTCCAGCAGATGGTGCGATTTCTCAGCTAGGGAAAATTGAAAATGGTGATGTTTTCCAAGCCAAGGGTCAAAGCTTCTCAGTTGAAAAATTGATTGGTGATCCGCAATTAGCAGAGCCATTTAAAAATGGTCAATTTGCTACGGTTTATTTATCACCACGTGATTACCATCGTGTACATACCCCTTTTGCAGGAACGTTAACTGAAACGTTATATATTCCAGGTGAATTATTCTCCGTGAATCAAACCACTGCAGAAAATATTCCGGGTTTATTTGCACGTAATGAGCGTATGGTGTGCTTGTTTGATACTGAATTGGGCCGTATGGCGGTGGTTTTAGTTGGTGCAATGATTGTTGCAGGGATTGAAACTGTGGCAACAGGTAAAGTCAAACCAACAGGCCGTTTAGAGTTGAATCATCATGATTTAAAATTGGCAAAAGGCGATGAGCTAGGTCGTTTTTATCTCGGTTCAACAGCAGTTGTTTTATTTGAACAGGGTAAGATGGATTGGGATGCACAATTTAAAGCGAATTCTGTTGTGGTGATGGGCGAAGCTTTGGGTCATACCGTTTAATTTGCTTATTCTATGATGAGGTGTACTTTCTTTTGTAGGTAGAGAGTCACCTAGTCGAAAGCTTTATAGCATTCTAAAGAAGCACATGAATATAACAACAAAGTTTGAATTGCCTAATATTGTATTGAAAAAAATTAAATGAATTTGTGTAGGTGTTTTCTTACTTTGAAGGATGAGGAGCATTGCTCCGTAAGGTAAGCAAATCCTTTGTTGGGCGAGGGGTACGTCCTATACCCCCGCCCAACGGCGGTATCCATGCCACCACACGATAGAAACACCATGAATAATCAAATTTTAAAAGCCTAAATTTGAATAGTTTTTAGCAAACTAATGTAAGAATGCTATAGCATAAGTAGCAATTCAATGAGTCAGTTATACAAATTGGTTTTAATTTTAACGTCAATTCGGGATAAATTTTGATGTAAGTTGTTGAAAAGATAGATCAGGCGCAGCGGAGTCTTACCGTTTAAAGTCAGATGTAAGGATTAACCTTCGGTTCGACCTGAGAGGTACTACCTCGCAAGGCTTTCGGGAAAAGTAGGCAAAACCATTTGTCAGTCGCGAACTCGACAAATACTATCAATTACCAAATATATTGCAAAAACAGTATATTACAGATCTTGCGGAATATATTCCTCATGCCTCGAACAATGCGACTGACGTTGCCGCGTATCATATAGTTGGGAATATATCTTATCTCGAACTCAGGTTAATTTTAGAATAAATCAAAGCGTCATCGCATTCAAATAAGATAATTTTAAGGCTTGTGCATCGGCCAAAGCATTGTGTGGTTGTTGTGATGGGACATTCATATTGCTTTCTTGCATCCAAAGTTGCATTTTTAAGGGAGGTAGGCTTAAACACCTTCCAGCAGAAACAATTAAACTACGTGAAAACAGAGCAAAATCTTCTGGCCAATCGGCAATAATTTCAACAGTATCATATTGATTTAAGAATTCTTGTAGTTGTTTCTGAAATTGTTCTAAAGAAATAGGTATTTGATTTAAAATAGGAATGACATGCTCAGCGACCCAAGGAATAGGGTTTTGGTATGTTAAAACTTCATAGAAATATTGATTATTTTCATCAATCAAAGCCAAAGAAATCAGTTCCCCACCAAAGCCATTAAACTCACAGTCTAAAAACAATTTCATCGACTTATTCCATGTGGGAAATGATTAACCTGCAAAATCAAGACGTTCTTTAGGGAAAACAACTCTAAATGTGGAACCTTGATTTTCTTTGGAATCAATTTCTAAGTAAGCATTGTGTTGCATGAGCACATGTTTGACGATGGCAAGCCCTAAACCTGTTCCACCCGTTTGACGGCTACGTGCACTGTCTACACGATAAAAGCGTTCAGTGAGACGAGGGATATGTTTTGGGTCAATACCAATCCCTGTATCTTCAACAGTGAAATAGCCATGTTCACCATCATCATGCCAACCGATGGTCACCGTACCGCCTTTGGGGGTGTATTTGATCGCATTGGTGATTAAGTTACTAAAAGCACTGGCCAGTTCAGCATCTGAACCAATTAAATCACAATGACTGTCAATGTCTAAGTTTAAGGTGTGCCCATAATCGACATTGTAAGCTTGAGCATCATCAAACAATTGATTCATTAAACTTGGCATATCAATAATTTGGTTTTTAGCGATTTGTTTATTGCCTTCAAGCCGTGATAGCAACAATAGATCATTCACCAATGCATTCATGCGGCGTGTTTGTGACTGCATTTGTTCAAATGCACGCTTCCAACGTGGATTTAAATCTTCTTGATCGGTAAAAGTTTCGATATAACCGCTTAGGACGGTTAATGGTGTACGTAATTCATGTGAAATATTGTCAACAAAGTCTTTACGCATTTGTTCTAGGTTATGCATGCGTGTGACGTCATAAGCGACCACTAGGCGGCTTTCACTACCAAAACGAGTCAACTTAATTTGCACATAATGTTCTTCATAAACCGATGATTTGATTTTTATACCATCGGGTGATTGGTCAATATGATTAAAATATTCAATAAAACTAGGCTGACGAATAATGGTTAAAATGTTGCGACCACGATCCAGTGGTTGAATACCGAGAAGCTTCTCCGCAGCAGGGTTCCACCATTCGATTTGATGTAATTCATCTGTTAATACAACAGCCTCACCTAATGCAACTAAAGATGATTGCGCTCGATCAATTAAGCCAACCATCTCCGCTTGCACAACACGTTCTTGTCGTTGTGCCCGATACACATTAAAAAGTAATGCGCCCCAAATTCCCTCTAAATTGGGTGGTGAATCATAAGGTCGATTCGAAATCCAATCATTTACAAGGTATAAAGAGTGTAATTGAAAGATAAAAAAAACAGCAAATGCAATGGATATACAAATCCAAAAATACCCAATTCCTAAACCGATGAAGCCTCCAATAACCAATAAAAAGGCGAGTAAGCGTAAATCTTGTTTAGCAAAAGTCCATAAACTGCTGTAACGAAACTTTTGATGTTCGCGAGCGAGATCAGGGACAGGGTAGGGTTCATACATAAAAAATAATTTAACCTTGAGAAAGCGTTAGCCTAGTGCAACATCTGCACGCGTTGAAAAGCGATAACCTGTTCCACGTACAGTTTGAACATAACGGTCTGCAGCATAAGGTTCAAGCACTTTACGTAAGCGACGGATATGTACATCGATGGTACGGTCTTCGATATAGACGTTACCGCCCCAAACTTGGTCTAGAAGTTGGGCACGTGTATAAGCACGTTCAGGATGGGTCATAAAAAATGCCAATAATCGGTACTCTGTAGGCCCCATCTCTAAAATATTATTACCAAAGCTGACGCGTTGGCTGACAGGATCTAAAATTAAACCATTGGCATCAATAGTTTTCTCACCGCTCAGCGCATTGGCACGACGCAGTACCGCTTTGATGCGAGAAACCAATTCACGTGTAGAGAATGGTTTGGTCATGTAGTCATCTGCGCCCGCGTCAAGACCTTGTACTTTATGGTCTTCTTCACCACGAGCCGTGAGCATGATTACAGGAATTTCTGATAGATTTTCATCACGTTTTAGACGACGGCATAAATCTACACCACTGACACCGCCCGGCATCATCCAGTCTAATAAAATTAAAGAAGGTCTTTGATCGACAATCATTTGATGTGCTTGTTTTGCATCTTCAGCTTGTAAACACTGAAAACCTGCCATATCCAATGAGGTATGGATCATCTCTCGAATTGGAAGTTCGTCATCGACGATTAATATATAGTCATCTTTCACAACGCAATATCCTATGTATGAACGGTATACCGTTTTTTATTTATGACAGGCTTATTACAAAGATTAATTATGACAGTATCATTGCAAAAAAGGTATATGCACTCTTTTTTGCAAAAAAAATTGAAAAATAATAATAAATTCAAGGCATCAATTATAACCATTGAAGTCAAAAAAAATCTCAAGATGAGAGGCAGAACAGCGATTCACCTTCAAATCATCATATTTTGACCATTTGATGACCATGTTATTTTTGTGCAAAAGTATCGATCAGTGCAATAAACACCACTTCACACGCTGTGACGATTTCTTCTAATGACTGCTTAAATCCACCCATAACCCAACGCACAGCGATTTGAGTGACATAACCATTTAGACCCGTTGCAACCAGTGAAATTTCTCGTTCACTGCGGTCAATATGAGGCAACATTAGCATGACAAAGGCATGAATCATGCGGTCAAATCGGCCCATGGTTTCTTGTATGGTGGCATGATTATGCAGTTCTTGCACCAGCATCGCATCGACATAGATAATTCGAGCGACACGCGGGTCATCCTTAAGCAGTGTAAATAAAGCAGTGAGACCTGAATGGATCATATTTTTAGGTTCAGGTGCTGCTTGCATAACACCTTCCATCACTGTTTTTTGTAATTTCTCAATCAGCTGTAGAAAAATGGTCTGAAAAAGCTCTTCACTCTTTTTAAATGATTCATAAAAATAACGTTCAGTCAGCTTGGCTTCAGTACAAATATCTTTCACTGTCACCGAAAAGAAACCGTGGTTTCCATAGGCTTCAATTCCCGCTTCAATTAACTTTTCACGACGTGCAAGCTTCCTTTCAGTCAGCGACATGCCCTTAAATTGGCGTTCATTGGCTGTTTTTTTTATTGATTTTTTTTCAATGATTTGCTGCTCAGTCATAGACGTTAATTACTCGTATGATATGTAGATTGTCCTAAGGTGACTTTATTTTAGCAATAAATGCTCTTGAAACCTATTTTAGAGACTTTGTATAAAAAAACATCTGTTAAATGATAATATAATATTTGACAACAATCATTGTCAAAATTATATTGGAGGCCTGAGCTACACATCATGCAAGTTGTGTGCGGGTTTAAAAAAAGGATAGACAATGAAAAATTTTAAAAACAAAGTCGCTGCAATTACTGGTGCAGGCTCTGGTATGGGACAACAGTTGGCTGTTTTATTGGCAAAAGCAGGTTGTCATTTATCAATCAGTGATGTCAATGAAAAAGGTTTGTTACAGACTATTGAACTGGTTAAGCCGTATAACGTCCGTGTAACAAGCAAGAAAGTCAACGTTGCCAATGTCGAAGAAGTGAGAGCATGGGCTGCTGAAACGGAACAAAATCATGGTTCTGTGAATATGATTTTTAACAATGCTGGCGTGGCGTTGGGTTCTACTGTTGAGGGCGCAACCTATGAAGAACTTGAATGGATTATGAATATTAACTTTTGGGGCGTGGTTTACGGCACAAAAGAATTTCTGCCGTACATTAAAAAAACAGGTGATGGTCACATCATCAATATTTCAAGTTTGTTTGGTTTAACTGCGCAACCAACGCAGTCTGCTTATAATGCTACTAAATTTGCGGTACGTGGCTTTACTGAATCTTTACGCCAAGAATTAGACATGGAAAATTGTGGTGTATCAGCACTTTGTGTACATCCAGGTGGAATTCGTACCAATATTGCCAATGATGCACGTATGAGTGACAGCATTCGTTCATTGGGAATGAATCCAGATAAATCTGCAAAAGTATTCAATAAATTATTACGCATGCCTCCAGAAGAAGCGGCGCAGCAAATGCTTGATGCGGTACTGAAAGATAAACGTCGTTTATTGATTGGTAATGATGCGAAAACTTTAGATTTGATCCAACGTATTTTACCGACGGGCTATCAAAAGCTGACAGGTTTTGCGACAAAGTTTAGTAAGAAACTAGAACCAAAAGCTTAAATTTAGAAATTCTCAAGACCTGATTGATTAGTTATATTGTTCATTTAAAGCTGAATTGTATGAAGATTTTTTCAGGTCTTTTTTACGATTAAAAACCATTAAATCAAAACTTTAATGGTTTTTTTCTTCCATACAAATTGATAATACAGACCTTGCATGAGACATAGACTAAAAAATGTTAATGCAAGCGCATACCAAATACCTTGTAAGCCAAACCAGTGACTAAATAAATAAGCACAAGGAATTTCAATAATCACAATAGCTAAGATATTGAGAACCAAAGGAACATTTACCGTACCACTGGCTCGCATGATCGACGCAAAAATTGCACTGGCTCCGAAAAATAAAATCGACCACAGTACAATAAATAACAATTGTTGCCCTAATTCAATCACGGTCGGATCTGTAATGAACAATGCCATTAAATATTTTGAAGCTAAATAAGCCAAAAGAACTAAACCACCGGTAATCGCAATATTGCTTAATAAAGCTGTTTTGGTTACTTTGGCGAGAAGTTCAGGCTTACCTGCACCAATCGCCTGAGCTGCAAAAATAGAAGCTGCAATCGCAATAGAAAGTGCAGGAAATTGAATATAATTCAGGACTTGATTGACTGCGCCATAAGCCGCAGTTGCATGTGCCCCATATTGGTTGACCAAACCAATAACCACCAGCCCAGCAACTGAATTTGTGACCATTTGAATTCCTGTCGGAATACCTAATCTTAAAATAATTCGACTTAATTCAGGGTGATGACGAATATGCCCGATTAAATTCGCATCAAGTCTAAGCACGTGATTTTTCTTATTTAAATAAATATAAAGAAAAATCAAAACACCAATAAAACCTAAAGTACTCGCGATAGCGGGAGCAACAATCCCCATTTTAGGAAAACCCAAATACCCACCGATTAAAATAGGCGTGGTGATGACACCGATGATAATGGTTAAGCCTGATGCAATAAGCGGCGTAGTGCTGTCGCCAACGCCACGCAAAATAGACGTGTAAGTGATGTACATGAATAAGAAAGGACTGCCGAGTAACATCCATCTCACATAAGGTAAGGATAGATACATAATTTTCGGATCTATGCCTAAGTGTAATAAAATTTGCTTTGAGAAAAATGCACCGACAAGGGCAATGATTGTTCCGCCAATCAGCGTCATAAATAATAATGAGCCGACAATTGTGCGGACTTTTTCAACATTTTTTGCCCCCCAAGCTTGCCCGACCAATACGGTTGCACCTGAAGATAAACCAATTACAAATGCCAACAGCAGAAACAAGATTGGAAAAAAGACAGAAATAGCTGCAATCGCATTTACACCCAACATTTGCCCGACAAAAATTGTATTCACAGTACCCGACAGGTTTTGCAAGATATTGGTGACAATCAGCGGGCCTAGAAAGATTAAAAATGCTTTCCAAAACTGTGGGTGATCAATCAAACTTTGACGTGCTGGCATTTATATTTCTATTGTCCAATTTTTACGTTTATTGCTTTCACGACAGTAACATAGATCTCAAAAAATGCCTGAGTATTTGAGTAACTCAGGCGGGTTATTTTTGCAATCATTATGGTTTAGGATCGTTATTCAATTTGATTTAAAATTTCACAAGCTTGAAGCAAAGTTTCGTCTTTTTTAGCAAAGCAGAAACGAATTAAACGTAAATTTTCAGGGGCTTGTTGATAGAAAACTGAAACAGGGATCGCCACAATTTTATGTTCTTCGGCTAAAAACTTACACATTTCAACATCTTCTAAATCTGGGCGAATAAGGCTGTAGTCTACATTTTGAAAGAATGTGCCTTGTGATGGAATGAAACGAAACTTTGAATGTTGAATGCCTGAAATAAACAGGTCTCGTTTATTTTGATAGAACTCAGATAGCCCTGCGATATGTTTAGGATGTTGTTGCATATAAGTGGCTAAAGCCATTTGTACAGGTGTGACGCCACAAAAGTTGGCGAATTGATACACCTGACGAAAGACTTGCATTAACTGCGGTGAGGCAATGCAATACCCCGTTTTCCACCCTGTGACATGGAAGGTTTTCCCAAAAGAACCGACTACGAAACTACGATCCCTTAATTCTGGAAATGATAGCGCTGAATAATGTTGTGCGCCGTCATAAATAAGGTGTTCATAAACTTCATCGGACAATACAACAATATTTTTATCTTGAATCAGTTCAATCAAATTGAGCCAGTCTTGTTTTGACCAAATCGCTCCAGTTGGATTATGTGGTGTGTTTACAATCACCATACGGGTTTTATTGGTGATTGCAGATTTAACTTGATTCCAATCGACACAAAACTCAGGTGCATTTAGCGAGATATGAATGGCTTTAGCACCCACCAATTGTACACTCGGCGCATAGCTGTCATAACTTGGGTCGAAAATAATCACTTCATCATCTGCATGTACGATGGCTTGGATTGCAGAAAAGATAGCAATGGTTGCCCCCGCAGTGATGGTGATCTCTGTGATTGGGTCTAGTTTTAATTGATCTCGATTTAAAAAAAGCTGTGCCAATTGTTCTCTTAACGGAACTAAACCATCTCCAGCCGCATATTGGTTATAACCTGCTAACGTGGCATCACTTAAAGCTTGTAGTAAGTCAGGTGGAGCAGGAAAGTCTGGAAATCCCTGTGATAAATTTAATGCGTTTAAGCGTTGTGCCATTGCAGTCATGGTGCTGAAAATGGTGACGCCTTGTGCAGGAAGTTTAGAGTGGATTTCGATCATGACCAGACAAGTTCTATGAATATGTTAGAGGCAGTTTAACAGGTCGTTTTTAACAGCAAAATAGGATGAGGAGGGTAGTTTGTTGAAGAGGGAACAAGGTTCTATTTGGCTTTGTTATTTGTAATTAAAAGGTGGTGGAATGTATGTTTTATGGGTTTTGAAATATTTTATTACATAATAATTTTATGTGGACTCAGCTGATATGTGCATGGTTGTATGGTAAGTTGAGGCAATGATAAGCGGTTCACATTGACTTCGCATAAGAGATTTTATGTTAAATAAGAATAAGACTCTTCATAACTAATTGGTTTTACTATATAATAAATTATATTTTTTGATAATTAGTAATGAATTCAAAACTTCAGGAACATTCTAGAAAAGTATCTGCTCTTCTTGGCTTAGGCATTTTTTTATTACCTTTAATTTTTGTTTGGTTTACTTTACGTTCTGGATATTCAAAGCTTTCTAGAGTTATTAGTTTTGCTTGGTTAATATTATTAACTTTTTTAGCTATATCTACTGATGATAGTTCTGTAGATAATTCAAAAAATAACTCTTCAAATCAGATGATCTCTGTTAGTGAACCTATTGTTTCAGTAGATAAAGCATGCTCAATGCTAAACTTACCAGGTATGACTCAATGGCATGATTCTATGGGGAATGGAACCTATAGATGTATTTCTACTTATATTGATATTTCACCTGAATCTAAAAACACAGAATTGCCAAATAACCTTGCATACTATGTCCAAGGTACTAAAAACAATGTAACGGAATTGAAAATTGTTTTAAATGTTAATGACTCTACTTATAAGAAAAGGGCTGAATCAGAGTTTATTAAATTGTCTAATAATCTATATAACGAGATTACTAATCAAGAAATTCCAAAGCTTGTGAAGGCAGCTATTAAAAGTAAGAAAAATTATTCTATACAATCAGGTAGTTTGCTAATAAAAGTTGAAAGTGATAAATGGGAGAATGAAAATGGATATTCACAAACATTTATTATTACTGAATAGCCACCTATTTTGTACACACTTTTACCAAGTTAAAGTCTCCGTTTTTTTTCAGCACACATCATGTAAATATGGGTCTAAATTTAAAAAATTAATTATTGAAGGGATTATGAAAAAAATATTATTTACATTTTTATTAATTACGATTTCTAAACCTTTATTCGCAGAAGAATATGAAACAGAAATTCTTACTAGTACTAAAATTCCTGATAAGGATTTAATAAAAGAATCGACATATAGCCACATGTAAATTAAAGGCTACATTTCTTTAAATCCAATATCTAAAGCCTCAGAGATAGAAATACTCTGCTGACTTACAATATTTCTGACTTTCCTTTTTAGTACAGACCATGCTTGTTCAATTGGATTTAAATCAGGGCTATATGCAGGAAGATAGGCAATTCGTACATTATACGCTTCCGCAAGCTGTACTATCTCTTTGCCTTTATGAATAGAAGCATTGTCTAGAATCAAAAGATACTTTGACCTAGGTAAATTTTGAAATAAATAATCAAGCCATCCTGTGAATAACTTTCTGTCACATGAACCTTGAAAAACTATTGGTGACAAAAAACTGTATGGGGAATTTGATCTCACGGCACTGAGCATACTTATTCTTTTTCCATGACCACCTGATTTTAAATCTTGACAACGTTTCCCTTTAAATGACCAGCCATATTCTGCTGTCTCAGCACTGTTTATTCCAGATTCATCTACATACAGAATATTTTCCTGACCATATTCACTTTCCCATTGAGGGAGAATCCATTGAAATACCGTTCTGCTTATTTTGCAGGCTTGTCTGTAGAGGAAACTCTTTTTTTATGAGTCCAACCTAATTTATGAAGTGCAGCAAGCACGACATCATAAGTAATCGCATATCCAAACTGAATTTCAAATAAGGCAACTAAGTCTTTTGCCTGTGAAAACTTTGTATTTTCCACGAATACTTTGAATGCCTGCCAATCCTTAATGGATGATGGTCTACCAACATTGACAAGTTTAGGCTGAGCCAGTTGTCCAGTCTGCTGTTCAAGTAGAATCCAGTCATCCAATGTTGTTCGGGCGATGTTGAAAGTCGTGCAGGTATTTGATTTATGGTTGCTCTTTGTGTAGAACTCCATGACTTTCTGACGTAAGTCTTCTGAATATATTTTTGGCATGTAAAAACAGTTTAAAAGAATTTATCTATTGTAGCTCAAAAATATCTTTTTTCTATATCTTCCTAATATTGAGGATACTCTAATAGGTAAACAACTAGAATTCAGAGCTAGTGGGGGAAAAAACGTTCATAAAGTCCCTGTAAGCGCCTAAAAATACTATCTATTTAATTCAAAAAAAATGGATGCTAAAGTTGAAAAATTAGATGAAAAAAATAACATCTTAAAAATAATTGTACCCTACGATATTTATAAAGATGAAAGAGTTGAATTTGAAAATAGTAAAGCATTAGTCATATGCCCTTTAGTAAAAAGGGAAACAATAACAACCCTTAAATTTAATGGAAAATCAAATAATTACTACTCATACTTACATAGTGCGAAAGAATTATCTTCTGAGTTAATATACAGTGGATATTATATATTTGAAGAAAATAAAAACGAGAAAATACCAATATCACGCCAAGAAGGAAATAAGGTCGTCGATTTTAAAGAAATACCGTACTTTAGTACGATTTTTAATATTTTATGCAATGAACTACAAGGAACAATAGGATTAGAAAAGTTAAATAAAAAAAATAATGAAAAAATTTTTAATAATTACGGAAACATAGAAAGCCCTGCTCCATAGCGGATACAGGGTAGGAAAATAAACTATTTAAAATTGTTTCCGTGGATGCGCTTCACTCCTAAGCATTGAAGCAGTACGGGCTTTAAAAGTGTGGTGCTTTTTTGTTAAGGGTTAGCTTTACTTCAATGAGCTGTAAAGTCATTAGAAACGCAAATACAGCGTATGTGGTAATCAATAAGGCAATCATTAAAATTTCCCAAAATGTTCATTTATATGTAGCTTTAAAAAATGTGCTAATTTCAGAGGCGATAGATGAACTAGCTATGACATCCCCTAAAATGATAGCTATAGAAAATAGTTTATTAAGATTTGTAGATTTAGTATGAAGTTTTTCTAAAACTAACAATACACCTTAATACGAAATGCTAAAAACATCCTTCTTAGCATCAATATCCTGCTCGATTGATTAGACTCAATAAATAATAGGTGCAGCCTAAGAATACTATATTTTTCACGATAAATTTATTAACAAAAAAACAAATATAAAATGTATTAATAAATCAGTAAAAATAATAATATCGCAATTTCACACAACAACAATGGAAATGAAAAATGTCGAAAAAATATGGATTTAGTCGCTATTTGTTAGGACTAACGGTTTGTTATTTATCTATGAATACTATGGCGGATATCAACGTATATGGCCCTGGTGGGCCTGCACCTGCGATGCATGAAGCAGCAAAACAATTCCAAAAAAAGACAGGAATAGAGGTAAAAGTGACTGCGGGGCCAACGCCACAATGGGCTGAAAAAGCCAAAATAGATGCAGATCTTATCTATAGCGGTTCAGAAGCGATGATGTCTGATTTTGAGAAAACATTCTCCGAAAACATTGTTAAAGATTCTGTAGAACCTTTATATTTACGTCCTGCTGCGATTCTAGTCAGAAAGGGTAATCCTAAAAATATTAAAGGTTTTAAAGATTTAGCAAAACCAAATACCAAAGTACTCGTCACTCATGGTGCAGGGCAAGTGGGTATGTGGGAAGATATTGCAGGCAGAACAGGCAATATTCAATTAACCAAAGCATTTCGAAAAAATATTGTGATGCATGCACCCAATACTGGTGCGGCTAAAAAAGCTTGGGAAGAAAATAGCCAATACGATGCATGGTTAGTTTTTAATATCTGGGGAGTGAGTAATCCTGATATTGGGCAAATTGTTCCTATAGAGCCGCAATTGGTCATTTATCGAGATACAGGTGTTGCACTAACACAGCAAGGTTCAAAAAATGCAGAAGCGAAAAGCTTTATCGACTTTTTAAAGTCTCAACAAGGTCATGCGATTTTTAAAACATTTGGTTGGACAAAATAATCGATTGAAACTTGTTGTTAGAAATTCAAATTTAAAACGGCTTGGGGAATGACCCAAGCCGTTTTTATATAACCACAAAATTTATGTCTATAAAATAATTCATTTGTATTCGCAATAAATCGACGCTTTATAACATGAATAGTTCACAAAGCTGTACGATTTATAGACTGAAAGAATGTTGACTTGTCTTCTCATCCTGACTATAACTTAATGGATAAGAATTTTTAGTGATATTAAAAAATGGAAAATAAATCAATCACATATAAAACCCTATGGTTTTCAGCACTCATCCTCAGTTTAGGATTTATTATTTCTGCGGGTGTCATTGGATATGCACTTAAGCAGTTCGGTGGTGATAAAAATTCAATTATTGTCAAAGGATTAGCTGAAAAACCCATCCAAGCGGATCAAGCGCGTTGGGAAATCAATTTACGAACAAGTCAGGCTTCGGACACGATTTCGGCATCGTACCAATTACTTGATCAAGAAATAAAAGCATTACAAAACTTTTTTGTTGAGCATGGGTTTAAAGCAACAGAGATGAAATTAGGAAATAAAAGCTCTCAACCTTATTATCAAGACGTTGAAAATGAAGACGGAAAAATGACCCGTGAATTTAGAGGGTATAATGCGATGCAATCTTTAATCATTAATAGTCGTGATATTCAGAAAATTGAAAAAGCGGCAAAAGATGCTTATTTATTGGATGAAAAGGGGATTTCTATTGAGCAAGATCCACAATATTTAGTGTCGAATTTAGAAGAAATTAAAATGTCTTTGATTGCCAATGCAACTAAAAATGCCTATAGCCGAGCCAATGAGTTTGCAAAAGTAGGTAATGTTAAAGTGGGTGCTATGCGTTCTGCTAGCCAAGGCGCATTTTATATTTTGCCTGAAAGTGGCTCTGATGATGATAGCGATTATGGTGGTGCATATGACAAAGCAACCATTAATAAAATTGCTCGTGTGGTCGTAACAATTAACTATTCAATTGATTAGTAGGTAGGTTGTACTTGGTGAATAATATAGAAAATGGAAGCTATGCTTCCATTTTTAAACTGATCTCTAATATTTGATTTTCTTGGATTCTTTTAAGTGATGAGATATCTCTTATTGAAGATTTAAGCCAGTTTATTTTATTCTCAAATCACAAAATCAATCACAGCACGAATCACACCAAGCGTTAGACCAATAAAAGCACCGACCACCACACCATTGACACGAATCATGTGTAAATCACCACCGACCTCATTTTCAATCTTCGCAATCATTTCAGTCGAATCCCATTCATGGATACGCTGGCTGATAAAACGAATCACTTTTTCACTGTATTGATCACTTAGATCTACTGCAATACCACTCATTCGATCATTCAATAAATCACGAACAGATTGATTTTGAATTAAGTTTTCACCTACTTGCTGGATTGCAACACGTAGATTCATGGCAATACCTGAATCCGCTTTCATCAAATCAGACTTAATTGCATCACATAAAATAACCACAGCACCTGTGATAAAGTTCAACACAGAAGGGCTGTCTAAAAGCGCATTCTTGGTCTCATTTAAACGAATACTAGTTGTACTGTGATTATCGGAGAGTTCCATCATCACTTGATGGGCGGCTTCTTCAATTTTTTGGCGGATTGGATGCTCCTGATCAGCCAACATGGATTCAACTTTTTCAATCACAGAATCAATAGTACGTTGCTCAACATCGATTCCAATCCAACTTGCACCTTTAGCGAGACGAGAAACCCCAAGCTCTTTAAACAAGGTTTGAGTGAGTTCACGCGTTTTGTCTGGATGCGTCATCATCCATTCATGTGCTAAGTCTAAGCCACGCTGCAATACGTCTTGGTGGAAATCATTTTCCAAAACCGCACGCAACATTTCACTGGCGAGATTGTTGATTCTGGTATTGCGAACCCATTGCACACTGTTGTTTTGAATAAAGCGCCCAATCTGTTCTTGTCCCACAAATTCAAATATTTTAGGTACAGTTTGTTGAATAACGTCTACCACTTGACCATTATTGTGTGGATTAGCAAGCCACTGACCTACCGCCAAACTGAGATCGGTACTTTTTAAACTATTCTCTACAACTTGTGGAGATAGAAAATTTTCCTGAACAAATTTCCCCATAGATTCGGCAATACGCGCTTTATTTCGAGGGATGATTTCAGTGTGATCACGTAAAAACTTGGGAATTGGAATTTTCCCAAATGGGTTGCGAAATAGAACAGTAATCGCATACCAGTCTGCTAGGCCACCGACGACACCTGCCTCTGCACCGAGCATGAGGATATGAATGAACCATGCATATTCAGGCATCAGTTTGGCGGTGATGATGAGAATGATCCAAGCAACCACGGCAACGATTAAAGCGATGGTTGCAAAGCGTTTACTACGATCCAAGCTTGGGATACTGTGTTGTTCTATTTCGCCCATTCATATGCCTAAAAATAATTATTTAGAAGATGTTACCGCAACAGGTTGGGGTTGAAGCACTTGTCCTGTCGGACTAACACCGTATTTTTGTCCTAAAGATTGTAAAATCAGACGAGCGTCAAAGGCATCGTTAGGGGCGGATTTTTTATCTTTATAACATTCAATACTATAGGCCACTTGAATAGGATCAACGGTTACCACTTGCGGAATATCATAAAATGGGTCGTAGAATCCGCCTAAGCGTCGATATCCATAACCATAAGGTGGATACATCGGGGTTGGATAAACCACTGCTTTGCGTGGCGGTTGATTGCGATTACTTGGATCATCCAGCACTTTAAAAAATTGGAATCCATTCAATACTGCTGTTTGTGCAGATTTAAGTAGGGCAATTTCTTCAGCGGTTCCAAAACTCATATCACTTTTAGCACGAAAACTGACACGATAACTGTGGTCATTGAGTGGCACGGTTGAGTATTGTCCAAGCTGATCAAAGGTTCGAGGCTTACTTGGTGACATTGCACAACCCGTCATTGTGAGTACTGCCACCATAGTCAGACCGATGAGTGTTTTTTTCATATGTCGCTCCTTTCCACTCTTTCAGATGGACCAGTCATTTAATCTTCTATATTGCTTTAAAATGAGGGATTTATAATGAATTTCAAGAAGATTTTTGTTAATTCGTTCTATTGTAAAAGTAAAAAGGTGTGTAGCAGGTCTCGCGTTAAAAATCTGTAGAGATCTCCCAAATATCGTATTGAAAAACTCAGTAGACGAGTAGCACGAAGGATAAGCTGACAACAAAAGTGATTGATAAAATAAAAAATTGTTTTAAGTGGGTTTGTTGTTTTAAACAGTTTAATGCAAAAAAAATGGGAGCTTGTTCACTCCCATTTCTGCTATATCTTCAATGATTCAACCCACTTTTGTATTGACTCATGCGGTTTGAAAGCCAATATTTAAGTGATCAGTCATGATTATAATGATGATGCTGCCTTAATAATAAAGTCAGCGATTTCTTTTGGTCTAGAAGCAAGAGAAGCATGGCTTGCATCAAGTTCAATGATTTCTTTAGGATTCATTCTTGCAGACATGTTTCGTTGATTTTCAGGCGCAATCATACGATCTTGAGTTGAGATTTGGTACCAACATGGTTTGGTTTTCCACGCAGGTGTGGTGATGTTGTCGCCAAATGTGCTTGCAAGCGGTGCTTTTTGAGCAACTGCAAGTGCTATAGCTTCATCGGCACCCAAATCTTGGCAGAAACTTTCATGGTATTTGTCTGCAACAACCCATAAGTAACCGTCACTATCTGGTGCTAAATTCGCAGCAGCAACAGGTAAATGCTGTTGAGTAATCATGCCTGGGCTTTCACCTGTATCTGGTGCAAAAGCAGCGATATATACTAAGCCTGCGACTTTATCGTTATTCCCCGCTTCTGTAATCACAGCGCCACCATACGAGTGACCCACCAATAACACTGGACCTTCGATTTGATTAATCATTTTCTTCGTTCGTTCAACGTCATCCGCGAGAGATGTTAAAGGAACTTCAACCGCCTTAACTTGATAATTTTGCTTAACTAATAGTGGAATCACATGTTGCCAGTGAAGGGAATTACCCCAGAATCCGTGAACTAATACAATTGTAGGCTGAGCCATATTTTTTCTGTCCTTGTTGATATTGTTCACAAAGCATATCTGAGCAATTTTGTCTGATATATGATCTTTTTGTAAATTCACATGAATAATCCATCTATAACAAATAGACAATTCATGTGATTGATATTTATTAATTTTTCATCATCAAATTTTAATCAAAAACATTAAAATTAAGGTATTGAATATACATCAATTTGTGCATTAAAAATGACTATTTGGTTGTTTTAAAAATTCAATTTCTTCTGTGGTCGATTCACGCCCTAAAATAGTATTCCGATGAGGATATCGTCCGAAACGATCGATAATTACTTTGTGCTTTTTCTCAAAATCTAAGTTAATCGGATTAGCCAGTGCTTCAAATAATGTTAATGCTTGCTCATGAATGAGTTTAGATTCGCTATGCATAAATGGCATATATAAGAAAGAGCGCTGTTCAGGGCGTAAGTCTTTATCCATTTCTAAGCGAATCGCTTCCTGCGCCAAAGCAAGTGCCAAAGGATCTTGTGAAAAAGAAGCAATTTGATCTCGATAAATATTACGAGAAAACTGATCTAAAACAATAATTTCAGCAAGTCGACCTTGTGCATTTTCACGCCATGTCCAAAGCTCACATTGACGTGCTTGCTCAAGAGTATTTGCGAATTGCTGATGCAATTTTTGATCAAAGGCATCACTTTTAGCAAACCAAAAGGGTTGAGTTTCAGGATTAAACCAAAAATCGAGAACAGTTTGATAATTCATAATATTTACAATTGATTAGCAAGTTTTTTTCTATAAAAGCACAAATTTTAAATATCTTGTAGCATGTATTTGTGATAAAAAATGTCTGAAATAAGACGAATTATCAACTCAAAAGTATTCTAGATATACATGTATATCGATAATTCACGTTATACTGCGCGCATCAAAAATATTTTATTTTAAAAAGTTCTTTAAGATAAGCGAGTAAGTAATGAGTCAACCCGAAGTGATTTCCCAATCTATTTTACCAAGTTGGGTGGATTCTACCTTATTCAAGGGTATGTTACGTGGCATTGAGCGTGAAAGCTTGCGTATGCAAAGCAATGGTTTTTTATCTCAAGCAGATCATCCGCGTAGTTTGGGTTCAGCTTTAACACATCCGCATATTACAACAGATTATTCTGAAGCGTTGATGGAGTTTATTACGCCACCCAAAGAGAGTATTCCAGAGGCGTTAAATTTTTTAACAGATATTCACGCTGTGGTGCATGGTCGTTTAGAAAATGATGAAAAATTATGGCCGTTATCTATGCCATGTATGTTGGACGATCAAGAAGAAAATATCCGTTTAGCACAATATGGCAGTTCTAATATAGGTAAATTTAAAACCTTATATCGTCATGGTTTAGGGATCCGTTATGGTCGCCGTATGCAAACCATTTCAGGTGTGCATTATAATGTGTCTTTTCCAGATCATTTATTTGAACAATTACAGCAACATGAAACAGATGAAGCTTTAAAAAAATTAAGTTTACAAGACTATCGTAGTCATCGTTATTTAGGACTGGTTCGTAACTTTATTCGTTTGACTCCTTTGGTCATGTATTTGGTCGGTTCAAGTCCATCTGTTTGTAAATGTTTTATGACAGGGCGTGAGCATCAGTTATTACCTTTGATCAAGGGAACGTTATTTTTACCTTATGCAACAGCATTGCGTATGGGACGTTTTGGTTATCAAAACTCTGCGCAAAAACAACTCGGGATTCATTATAACAACCTAGAAGGCTATGTTGCTGAACTGCAAAAAGCAGTCAACACCCCTTATGCCCAGTTTAGCCATTTAGGTTTAAATGATGAGAATGCTGAACCGATTCAAATCAATGATCACGTATTACAAATTGAAAATGAATATTACAGCCTAGTCCGTCCTAAACAAGTGCCGCAAGCAGGTGAGACACCATCTCAAGCTTTGGCAAATCGTGGTATTGGCTATGTGGAATTACGTGCTGTAGATGTGAACCCATATAGTGCAATTGGGATTAATGAAGACACGGCAGGCTTCTTGGAAGTTTTAGCATTGTATTGCTTACTCAAAGACAGTCCTGAGCTTTTAGATGCTGAACAAGACGTGATTGAGTTAAATCAAGCTGAAGTGGTGAATCGTGGTCGTGCCCCAAATGCGAAAATTCGAGAAGAAGGGCAGGAATATCCATTAAATGAATGGATTCAACAACATGTCACAGCGATGCAACCTTTGGCCGATATTTTGAATCAAAGTTACGCGACTGATTTGTACGGTAAAGCACTACTTGAAATGCAAAAACGTATTGATGATGTAGATGAAACGCTGTCTGCGCAAGTCATTGAAGACACTATGCAACAAGGTGGAACATGGAACTTTGGTAGTTTTATGGCGAACCAACATCTTGATTTTTACGAACAACATGTATTAAGTGCTGAGACTTTAGCGTATTTTGAGCAACTTGCGCAGACTTCACTGCAAAACCAACAGCAACTTGAGCAAGAAAAAGATATTAGTTTTGACGAATATCTTGCTAAGTTTAGATAATCAAAGATAAAAATTTAGAGGAAATTCCATGCAATGGCGTAGTTATCGCTTCGTGAGAGGTTTTTTGTTTTTAGCAAGTGTAATTGGGATGGCATTTGCGCTGTATCTGGAGCATGTTCAGGGGCTTGAGCCGTGTCCGTTATGTGTTTTTCAACGGATTGGTTTAATTGGTCTAGGGACAGTTTCACTGATTGCATTCTTACATCATCCTAAAAGTAATGCGTTTAAACGAATTTATGCATTTTTAGGGTTCGTTGCGATTAGCTGGTCTGTCGGTGTGGCTGCACGTCATGTATGGTTGCAAAATCTACCCAAAGACCAAGTACCAAGTTGTGGGCCGGGTTTAGATTACTGGGTTGATACTTTGCCTTTGAAAGCAGTATTCGAAAATGTTTTAAAAGGTTCTGGTGAATGTGCAATGGTCGATTGGACGTTCTTGGGGCAGTCTTTACCTGTATGGTCATTCCTTTTCTTTACGGTACTTGCCTTGATTAGCCTTTGGCAATTATTTAGAAAATATCCAAAATAATCTGTTATTGTCAAAAAAGAGCCAGTATTCATTTAATGCTGATCAGCTAAAACTAATTTAGTAGTTACTCATCTAAGAATCTCCCCTAACCCTGAGCCATTTATGGCGCAAGGAAAAAGAGGGGAATTATTGAGAATTTAAAATAATTTTAGATTCTGGATACCCCCCTCCTTTATCAAAGGTGAGGAGTATGCTCCGCAAGGGGGAGGATTAAAACGGCTTAACATGATCAGCATTCAAAACCAAACATAAAGCCAGCTTGTGAAAAGCTATTAAGTTTCCACAATACCTCGCATACTCTCTAATTTAATCAAATATTTACGAATCTGTTCTTCGGCAATTTCATCATGGTGTGGATAAAACCATTTAGCAATCTGTTCGGCAACATCAGGATGATACTGAATATCAAAATGATTCAGTCCATAGAAAACAGCTTTATGTGATTCAGGTAATTTCAATTGGAAACGTGGATTAGGGTGTTCGCCTAAAGCACTCTTCACACTCACCAAGTAATCACCAATGACTTTTAAAGTACGATTCTTACGATTTTCAAATTCTAATGTACCTGCTATTAAGAAGGTATTGATATGCGACGGTAAAGGTGCTGGTTTACGATTATCATCGACTAAACCAATACGTGCATTATTATGTTCCCAATCATCATCACGGACACTACCAAAACGTAAATCTAGAATTCCGTTGCTGCGAATATTCACCACATGACTGATAATTTTAACAATTGGGAAGTTGCCAATTTTGTCCTGCATTGCAAAACCTAAACGTTCTAATACGGCACCATGATGTGGTGAGCCGATACACACCAGATTTTCGACCATGTGGAACCATTGTTGCATATTCTGCTTGCCGTAAAATAATGCACTACGAGAAACCAAGCCACCCATACTGTGACCAATCAAATCGATACTGGTAATGCGTGGGTTACGCCGAATTAAGTCTTCTAACAGATTAGACAAAGAGCGTCCGTTCGCAGAAATTCTTCGCCCCGTATTGTAATTAAAATACAACATGGTGTTGTTATCACGTTGTGCTAATAATTTTTCACCGATACCGCCATTCCCACGATTGGTCCAATCTAAATGATTCATGCACAGACCATGGGTAAAAATCACCACACGACCTGCTAAATCGCCTTGCTGTAATGCACCATAATGGTCATATAAAACAGGTGAAAGCGCCAACGGATTATGAGTTGCCAGTAAGTAATCGCCAAGTACACCATTTAAGGCACTGACGAGAAAGGTCATATGTGTGGTAAGTGGTTTTTCATGTAGATTTGGAAAACGTTCAATGGTTTTTCGTAAAATAGGTGCGAGTAAATGGCTACCATAGTTTTGTAATGCGTTATAACCGATCTTATAGAGTTTATCGACCACGGGACGTGATTGAAATCGCTTGGCTTTTTGCTTACTTAGACCAAAAATACTCAACAACATTTCACGTTGAATGGACAGAATAAAGTCTTGAACAACACCACTCAAAGGCGTACTTACCAATTGAGCTAAGCCTTCTAATACGTCTGCCTGACTAGGAGGCGAACGATCCCACTTACAATAGGTTTCGTGTAAAGGGGTTAAACTTGGCATTGTTATTTTCCTCATCCTGATTGATCCTTTGTCAAAGCTTTATTTTTTGACAAGATCAATGTATAAATTCCTAGTCAATCGGGCTTATGCTGTTCGTCCTGAACAATGTTTAAAATACTCTTGATTGTATTTAAGTTTTAATTTTTTTGTCTGACAATATGCTGTCATGTACAAATTAAAACAAAATGTGATTGATTTCACATAAATATAAATCAGTACTGACCATAAAAGCAAACTAAGCACATGAATATTATTTACTTACATGGTTTTAAAAGTAGCGCTTTATCGATAAAAGGGCAATTGCTAAATGACTATTGCCATTGTCATTTATCACATCATGTTTATTTACCCGATTTAAATATGCAACCGCAAGATGTTTTGGATAAAATTTCGAATTTAATTGAACAGCTTGACGATGTTGTATTGGTTGGGAGTAGTCTCGGTGGATTTTATGCGACACAGTTGGTCGCAAAGTATGGTATTCCTGCTGTTCTCATTAATCCTGCTATGCGACCATGGCAACTGTTTCGAGATTTGTTTGGAATTGAGCAAATTCCATATCAAGTCACTGAACAATGGACTTTAGATGATGCACAACTTGATCACTTAGAACGTATGGCAGTGCCGTTTGTGCAAGATGCAGACAAAATACTGGTATTACTCCAACAAGGTGATGAAGTTTTGGATTATCGTGAAGCGGAACAGTATTATAGTACCGCTCCACATACATCGTTGCTCATGACCGAAATGCATGGTAACCATGCCATGGAAGATTTTGCAGATAAAATACCGATGATTTTGGAGTTTTTATCCTACTCCGTAGAATATAAGGAAAAACATTAACGTGTCTCAATATACGGCTCAATCACTTGAAGTTTTATCGGGTTTAGATCCTGTTCGTCGGCGTCCAGGAATGTATACCGATACCACTCGCCCAAACCATTTGGCGCAAGAAGTTATTGATAATGCAGTCGATGAGGCACTTGCAGGGCATGCCAATAAAATCACGGTCACGGTCTATAAAGATGGATCCTTGTCTGTAGAAGACAATGGACGCGGTATGCCAGTCGATATTCACCCCGAATATGGACAAAGTGGTATCGAAATTATCCTGACTAAATTGCATGCAGGCGGTAAATTCAGCACAGATAACTACCAATTTTCAGGTGGTTTGCATGGTGTCGGGATTTCTGTGGTCAATGCATTGTCTGATCGGGTAGAAGTTGAAGTTCAACGTCAGGGTAATCTGTATAAGATGGCGTTTGAGCGTGGTGAACCCGTTGCTCCTTTAGAGGTTTTAGAAGGTAAAGCACCGAAACGTGCCTCAGGAACAACAGTACATTTTTGGCCAGAAGCAAAATATTTTGATTCACCTAAGTTTGCACTTAAAGCCTTAAAACATAACTTAAAAGCCAAGGCTGTTCTTGCGGCAGGCTTACAAATTAATTATATCGATCAAATTAATGATGAAAAAATAGAATGGCAGTTTGAGAATGGTCTTGTTGACTATTTGATGGATGAATTGGAAGACCGAGAAATTATTCCAGATCCTGCTTTTGTAGCCAGTGGTGACGCAGACCGTGCCAGTGCTGAATTTGCAATTTGTTGGAATGCAGATGGTGGTGAGCAGATCCAAGAAAGTTATGTCAACCTGATTCCAACTGCGCAAGGCGGTACGCATGTGAATGGATTGCGCTCAGGTGTAACAGATGCGTTGCGTGAGTTCTGCGAGTTACGTAACTTGTTGCCACGGAATATGAAATTATCTGCTGAAGATGTTTGGGATGGTGTTAATTATATCCTTTCTCTTAAATTCCAAGAACCTCAGTTTTCAGGACAAACCAAAGAGCGTCTTTCTAGCCGAGAAGCGGCCAATATTGTCTTAAATATTGCCAAAGATGCGTTTGCGCTATGGTTGAATCAAAACTCTGATGTGGCCATGCAACTGGCTGAATTGGCGATTGCGAAAGCAGGGCGTCGTTTAAAAGCAGCCAAAAAAGTTGAGCGTAAGAAAATTGTTTCAGGGCCTGCGCTACCCGGTAAATTAGCAGATTGTGTGGGGCATTCGCTTGATGAATCTGAATTATTTATTGTCGAAGGTGATTCTGCAGGCGGTTCTGCTAAACAGGCGCGAGATAAAAATTTCCAAGCGATTATGCCGATTCGTGGGAAAATTCTAAATACTTGGGAAGTCTCTTCTGACGAAGTTCTTGCTTCACAAGAAGTACATGATATTGCGATTGCGATTGGTGTAGACCCAGGTAGTGATGATCTTTCAGAGTTACGTTATGGCAAAGTGTGTATTCTTGCCGATGCCGATTCGGATGGTCTACACATTGCAACCTTGCTGTGTGCCTTGTTCGTTAAGCATTTCACAAACTTGGTAGAAGCAGGGCATTTATATGTTGCGATGCCGCCTTTGTTCCGTATTGATGATGGCAAGGATGTCTATTACGCACTCGATGAAGATGAGTTAGAGGCTATCTTAAAGAAAGTCAAAAGTAAAAATCCGCAAATCACACGATTTAAAGGTTTGGGTGAGATGAATGCAAGCCAATTGCGTGAAACGACGATGGATCCAAATACCCGCCGTTTAGTTCAACTCGATTTGGATGATAGCCATTTTACAGCAGGGCTTTTGGATAAATTACTTGCCAAGAAACGTTCAGCTGATCGTAAACATTGGTTAGAGCAGAAAGGTAATTTGGCGGATTTAGCCGTTTAAATTTTAAAGATTAATCAAAGCCCGCATCGTGTGGGCTTTTTTTTATGGGCTGAGGAATAGCTGAATAAAGCAATAAAGGTGCAAGCAATCGTTTATAAATGCACCAAATTATGACGAGTGAAGTTCTATTTTGTATGCAACGTTGTATACAAGATGCATATTAAAATCAGATAAATAGTTAAATATTAATATAAAACAATTGCTTATTTCATTGGCATGGAAATTGAATAACAAAGATATAAATAAGCATGCCTTAAAAAGGTTCGGAGAAAAACGATGTTCCAAAATAATATGATTTCAAAAGCACTACTTGCTACAACAATAATGGGAAGCATTGCATTAACTGCTTGTTCGAAACCTGCTGATAAAACGGAGTCCAAACCAACCAATGAAGCACAAGCGCCTGTTGCGAGTGGCGATACCATTAAAGTGGGTATTTTGCACTCGCTGTCGGGGACGATGGCTATTTCAGAAACTTCATTGAAAGACACTGCACTGATGGCTATTAACGAGATTAATGCCAAAGGCGGTGTAATGGGTAAAAAGTTAGAACCTGTAGTGGTCGACCCTGCGTCTGATTGGCCGTTATTTGCTGAAAAAACACGTCAGTTAATTACCCAAGATAAAGTTGCAGTGATTTTTGGATGTTGGACATCGGTCTCGCGTAAATCTGTGCTTCCAGTAGTTGAAGAGTTGAATGGTCTACTGTTTTATCCCGTGCAGTATGAAGGGCAAGAACAGTCTAAAAATATTTTCTACACAGGTGCAGCACCTAACCAACAAGCGATTCCTGCTGTGGAATACCTCATGAGTGATGAAGGTGGCAAGGCGCAACGTTTTGTATTACTTGGTACGGACTATGTCTACCCTCGAACCACTAATAAAATTCTGCGCGCTTTTTTAAAGTCTAAAGGGATTGCCGATGCAGATATTATGGAAGAGTACACCCCATTTGGTCATAGTAACTATCAAACCATTGTCGGCAATATCAAAAAATTCTCGGCTGGGAAAAAGACAGCTGTCATTTCAACAATTAATGGAGATTCAAACGTACCTTTCTATCGTGAGTTAGGTAATCAAGGTATTAAAGCGTCAGACATTCCTGTCATGGCTTTCTCGGTAGGTGAAGAAGAATTACGTGGTATTGATACCAAACCATTACTTGGACATCTTGCTTCATGGAATTATTTCATGTCAGTGAAAAATCCGGTCAATACTGAATTCGTGAATAAAATGAAGCAGTATGCTGTGGAATACAAACTGCCAAATGCCAATAAAATGGTGACGAATGACCCAATGGAAGCAACCTATGTGGGGATCAATATGTGGAAGCAAGCCGTAGAAAAAGCGGGTAGCACAGATGTTGATAAAGTTCGTGAAGCAATGGCAGGTCAAACCTTTAAAGCACCATCGGGTTATACCTTGACCATGGATGCAAGCAATCATCACTTACATAAACCTGTGATGATTGGGCAAATTCGAGGTGATGGTCAATTCGATGTGGTCTACAAAACACCACAACCGATCAAGGCTGAGTCTTGGAGCCCTTATATCCCTAAATAATAAATAAGCACTGCAAAGCCTGATGTACGCAACAGGCTTTGCAGCGGCAATGATTGCCTTTTTCAGCAAATTAAACAAAAAGGGGGCGTTACAGATGTTTCTTAAACTGAATTTTGCGGCACTTGTATTGATCATATTCCAAACTTTTTTCATGCAACAGATTTTTGCTGAATCTCCTCGTACAAATCAGCAATTGCCTGAGCAAACGGCAGCATTGGTCAATCTCAATGATGATGCGATTCAAAAATTTGTACGAGCAGATTTTGCACAACGTCGTGTCATGTTAAATCAGTGGCCAGCCAGTATTGAGGAACTCGATAAACTGGTTGCTTATGTAGAAAATGATGAATTGTATACAGATAGCTCGGGCAATACCTACATTATGAAAGGTGGCGACAAGCTGTTTAATTATCCTCAAAATCAAAATATTACCGATTGGCCAGCAGATCTGAATCAAGTCACTTTAGTCAATACACTTCGTAAGGCGTTGAGTTTTGGGCAGGCGAAAATAAAATTACAATCAGAGGATGCATCGCAACGTTTGGCTGCAATTGATATTTTAGAAAATAACTTAGATGAACTGGATATACTGGATATAAAAGTTGTCAATCAACTTTATCTCGATGAAAAAAATAATAAAGTAAAAGCCAAATTAGCGCAGTTAAAGGCTCGTATGGATTTTAACAGTCCCGATGTCTTAACAAAAATTCAAGCGGTTAAAGTTTTAAAAGAATCAAATCGTCCTGATGTTTTAGCCATGATTGAACAAGAATTACAACAACCACATTTGAATTCAGAATTAAAAGTCACTTTGGTCGATGCCAAAAGCAGTATTAAAACACGCTTACAAGCCAGTGAATGGGCAGGGCATGTATTTTCAGGGCTCAGTACAGCCAGTATTTTATTGCTCGCAGCATTGGGTTTAGCGATTACTTATGGGCTGCTTGGTGTGATTAACATGGCACATGGTGAGTTAATCATGATAGGGGCATATACCACCTATGTTGTGCAAGGGTTCTTTAAGACACATTTTAGTGGCTATGTTGATTGGTATTTGATTGCTGCAATCCCTGTTGCATTTTTAGTGAGTGCTTTGATTGGCATGCTGATAGAGCGGACTGTGATTCGTCCCTTATATGGTCGCCAACTGGAAACCTTATTGGCAACTTTTGGTGTCAGTCTGATTTTGATGCAATTGGTTCGGATGATTTTCGGTGCACAAAATGTTGAAGTTTCTAATATCTCATGGCTTTCAGGTGGAATTTCAATTACACCAAGCTTGATGCTGCCTTATAACCGTATCGCCATCATCGTCTTTACGATTGCTGTACTTTTGCTACTTATTTATCTACTCAATAAAACTCGTTTTGGATTATTCGTTCGAGCGGTAACACAAAATCGTCAAATGGCGCGTGCTGTCGGTATTCGTTCTGCACGCATTGACATGATGGCTTTTGGTTTGGGTTCTGGACTTGCAGGTTTAGCAGGTTGTGCTTTGGCTCAAGTGGGCAATGTCGGGCCTGATTTAGGACAGAATTATATTATCGATGCATTCCTTGTGGTGGTTGTAGGCGGCGTTGGTCAAGTATGGGGCGCAGTACTTGCTGCATTAGGTTTAGGAGTAAGTGGAACGATTCTTGAAATTGGAATGGGTGCGGTACTGGCTAAAATTATTCTCTTGGTTCTTGTGATTTTGTTTATTCAAAAACGTCCACAAGGTTTATTTGCCGTCAAAGGTCGTTTTGTGGAGTAAGCCTATGAAAATCACCTCATTACTTTCGGATAAACCCTATAGTGCAATGGCGATCGCAGCCTGTTTCGCTGTGATGTTGATCTTGCCTTGGTTTCACCTTTTACCACAGGATTCTGCGTTACATCTTTCAGCATATTGGGTCACATTGATTGGGAAAATCATGTGTTTAGCTTTGGTGGCCTTGGCTTTAGATTTAGTTTGGGGCTATGCAGGCATACTCAGTTTAGGGCATGGCTTATATTTTGCCTTGGGAGGATATGCCTTTGGTATGTATTTAATGCGTGAGTCGGCAGGTGACCAATTGCCAGATTTTATGCGCTTTTTAAGTTGGACTGAATTACCTTGGTATTGGGTTGGAACTGAGCACTTTATTTGGGCTTTGGCCTTAGTGGTGCTCGTTCCAGGCGTGATCGCTTTTATTTTCGGATTCTTTGCATTTCGTTCCAAAATTAAAGGGGTTTATTTTTCTATTATCACTCAAGCCATGACCTTTGCTGCAGCTTTATTGTTCTTTCGTAATGAAACGGGTTTTGGTGGGAACAATGGGTTTACGGGTTTTAAAACGATTTTAGGTCTAGATATTACCTCGGCTTCTATGCGAGCAACATTGTGCTTTTTAACGGCACTTGCCTTATTACTGTGCTTTATGGGTTTACGGAGTTTAATGAATCGACCTTATGGGCGCGTACTCGGAGCAATTCGTGACAGTGAAAATCGGTTGCAATATCTCGGTTATCGTACGCTATGGTACAAGTTATCGGCATGGGTTTTATCGGCTGTTATTGCGGGTATTGCAGGCGCGCTCTATGTACCACAAGCAGGGATTATCAATCCAAGTGAAATGAATCCTGTGAATTCAATTGAAATGGCGGTCTGGGTGGCGGCAGGCGGACGCGGTACTTTGATTGGTCCAATCTTAGGTGCAGGTTTAATTAATGCTGTTAAAACTTACTTTACTGTGGCTTATCCAGAAGCATGGTTGTTGATCCTTGGTGCATTGTTTATTGTCGTGACTATTTTCCTTCCTAAAGGTGTGATCGGATTATTTGAGCGTTTTAAAAAGGAGGATCACTAATGTCAGCACTACTTTCAGATTTGGGCTTGAACGCTCCACACGGTGGGCAAATTGGTGAAGGTTATGGTCGACCAAAAGCAGAGGGTGCTGATTTCAGTCACGGTATTGCGCTGTATTTAGAGAAAGTCAGTGTCTGGTTTGATTCTTTTCGAGCATTAAATGATTTGTCTCTTTATATCGAAGAAGGTGAATTACGCTGCATCATTGGTCCCAATGGCGCAGGAAAAACCACGTTGATGGATGTGATTACGGGTAAAACACGACCTACACAAGGCTCAGCTTTTTTCGGACAAAATTATGATTTAGCCAAAATGAGTACCGAACAAATTGCTGAAGCAGGAATCGGTCGTAAATTTCAAAAACCGACTGTATTTGAAAATTTTACAGTGATGGAAAATTTATTATTGGCTGCGCCAAAAGACAAAACGGTAAAAAAGAGCTTTTTCAGCAAACTTGCACCCGATGCACAATTGGCGTTGGATGAGTCCTTAGAACAAATTCGCTTACAGAAGTTTGTTCAAAAACCAGCAGGATTATTGTCACATGGTCAAAAGCAATGGCTTGAAATCGGCATGCTGTTGATGCAGCGCCCAAAGTTGATTTTATTGGATGAGCCTGTTGCGGGCATGACTGATGCAGAAACAGAGCGTACAGCTGAATTGTGTCTCGAGTTGAAAAAGAATCACACCTTAATCGTGGTTGAACACGATATGAGTTTTATTGATACCATCAGTGAAAAAGTAACAGTACTTGCTCAGGGTGCAATTCTTGCTGAAGGGACACTGGCAGAAGTCCAAGCCAATGAAGATGTGATAGAAAAATATTTAGGCCGTTAAGGGGAACAGCATGTTAGAAGTTAAAGACGTCAATCAGTTTTACGGTGGCAGTCACATTCTACGTGATGTGACATTAAATGCGCCTATAGGTGAATGTTCTGTGATTTTAGGGCGAAATGGAGTCGGCAAAACCACATTATTAAAATGTCTAATGGGCATCTTACCGATTAAATCAGGGCAAATTTTATTGGAGGGCAAAGACATTTCCAAAATGAGTCCTGAACAACGCGTACGTGAAGGTTTGGCTTATGTACCACAAGGCCGTGATATTTTTTCAACATTGACTGTCGAGGAAAATATTTTGATTGGTATGGCAAAATTTTCAGGTGCAAAAACCCGAAAAGTACCTGAGTATTTATACGAAATCTTCCCTGTCTTAGATGAAATGAAATATCGCCGTGGTGGTGACTTATCAGGCGGTCAACAACAGCAATTGGCAATTGCACGTGCTTTGGCCTCAGAGCCTAAGGTTTTGATTTTAGATGAACCGACTGAAGGTATTCAGCCATCTATTATTAAAGATATTGGTCGAGTGATTCGTAAATTGGCAGATGGGGGGGAAATGGCAATTGTATTGGTTGAGCAATTTTATGATTTTGCAGAAGAACTAGCAGATCATTATACCGTCATGGCACGTGGGCAAGTGGTTGCTCAAGGCCTTGGTTTAGAAATGCCGGAGAAGGGAATTAAGGATTTAGTGGCGATTTGATTTTAAATTCTTCTGAACCTCCCTTTACAAAAGGGAGGTATGTTTCAAATTCGATTATCGAATTTCCACTTTTTGATATATGCCATTTGCAGAAACATTGTGCCCAAAATACCCACAATCCGATAAGTTTTGCTTTTGGTTTACGGAAACAAAATTGCCGACTTGAGCATTAAAACCAAATGCCAAGTCAATAGCACATTCTTGGGTTGTAGTTTTCTGATGATGAAGTGGCATGGTGGTTTCAAACTGACCTAGATTAGGGCCATAGATAAGACTACGAATGCCCATATAAACACCATTAAATTCAATCTTATATTTTTGATTAAGCTTTTTAACGCTCATGTAGTTCCATGCACCATAGCCTGCATAATTTACATATTCGCCTGATAAATCAGTTTGTATTTTTGGTACAGCAAGTTGTTTCAAATTAAATTGACTGATTTTGGATTGAGCATTGATTTGAAACCAAGCCCTCGCCCATAAAGGTTTTGCTAATTTTGCATAAGTGAGACCGACATTATTATTGGCGATATCGACTTCTTTTTCTGAAATTTGAATACCACTTTCATCTTGTTGGCTTAGGCAAAATGCTGACCATGAGGCTTGATTCTGAAATGCCTCTAAAGCTTTTTTATAATTTTTTTGCTGATAAAATTTTTGACCAGATTGACGGTATTGTTTGATTTCGGCACAGCCTTGTTGTAATTCTTGTTCATACGAAAATTCAGCATGACTATGAGAAGCCAATAAAACCCCAGTTGTTAAAAATATTGTTTTGAGTAATGTTTTATTCATTTTGATCATCTCGAATTTTATATCAGTATTTAATCAAAATTCAGTTGCATCAAGACCAAATCACGCCATTGCCCAAACTTTTGCCCAACTTGTGGCATATAGCCTGTTTGTTTGAAACCAAGCTGGGTATGTAGATAAATTGATCCCGTATTTTCATAGTCAATTGCTGCAACCATCACATGAATATGATGTTGTTTGGCATGTTCAATCAATTTCAGCATGAGTGCCTTACCTAAACCTTGGCGAGCAAATTGCGGGTTTATATAAACAGAATGTTCGACTGTTTGCTTATAACCATTGATTTGTCTAAAGCTTGCGTAGTCTGCAAAACCAGCAATCGCTTGACTTGAAATTTCTTCAGCAACAACGATTGGAAATTGTTGTTGGGTTAAATCTACAAACCATTGTTGATAGTCTTCAAGTGTTTTGAGTTGACTATTCCATGTCGCTAAACCTGTTGATATTTCATGGTTATAAATCTGCATAATATGTTCTAAATCGGATACTTGGGCAGGTCTTAGTCTGAAATTCATGGAAGCGATCAAGTGAAGTTTGAAAGATTATTTTAAAAAGAATTATGTTTTAGAGCAATAAAAAAGCAAGGCAGAAGCCTTGCTTTTAAATGGGTAATTTAAATATCGCTTAGAAGTGATATTTAACTAGAGCACTTACGTTGTTCTCATCTTTATTTGGAACGCCGTATTTGTTATGCCATACAGAATGCTCAATACCTAAGTAAAGCTTAGTGCTTGGAGAAATGTGCTTACCAGCATTCCATTTCCATTGTGTTGTCCAGTTAAGCTCACTCTTATGTGCAACTTCATCTTTTTCAGCAGTAGACCAATCAAGGAAACCGTCTACAAGGAATTCTTCCGAAGCCAATTTGAACGGGATACCATAAGCAAACGTCATTTGATAGTCGTCTTCTTGAATATCATTGTTTGCACGGTAGAAATTCAATTGAGCATATTGGAAATATGGAATTGCTAAATCGACACCAACACCATACAGGTAGTTGTTCATGTCATCGCCACCTTCCCAAGTGGTTGCAATTAGCACATCTTTAATTGGACCCAATTCAAGTTTCTTACCAGAAACAGCACCTAAGCTTAGACGCGGTGAAACTTCAAAGTAAGTATCTGATTGACCATCACTATTGGTACGGTCAGCAAATGCAAAGAAATCACCATATTGAAGCTTTGCAGCATATTCAAAAGTAATTGTCGATTGTTTCTCATCTGGTGTTAATTCATAGTTTTCACCATAAAGCCCAGTAATACTAAAATCTTGCCAAACTGGTGTAGCTTGAGCCAAAGTTGCAGTAGAAGCGATTGCACAGATAGCAGCAATTTGTGTCAGTTTCATGAAAAATCTCCCCCCAAGAAAGCGCTTCAAGGATACAGATTCTTAAATAAAAATAAAGTGAAAATAAGATGAAAGATAAATAAATATGTAAAAGTTGAGATAGAGAAACTTTCTCATTTAGAATTTCTAAGGAAAAATTTATTTTAAGTAAAAATCGAAGAGGAAAGCACAGTGGATATGAATGCATTCTAAGTGAATTTTATAGGCAATATTATAGTGAAAATTAAACTAAAAAAATATATAAAAATCATAAAATTATATAACAAAGTAACAACTTGTGAATTTTCATATTCTTTTCATAAAAATTTCAAAAATACGCTTGCATATTTTTCAATATGGCCTGATATTGAATGTATAAGAACACGAATCTGCAGATAAAAGGGTGTTCATTTATTCAATTGAGGAGTGACACGTTCCAATTCATTGAAGATGACCAGCTGTGTAAACAGCAAGCTTAAAGCATGCTCAAAATTGAAATTCATTGATCATTTTGCGCAATAAATAAGATTCAGATTGTGAGGATAATATTTTATGAACATTGAAATCCGTACAGATAAAAATATACAAAATAGTGAACGTTTGATTACATATGTGAGAGAAGAGCTAAATCAGGAATTTCAACGTCATAGTGAACGTATTACTCAGTTTTCGGTTCATTTAAGTGATGAAAATGGGGACAAAGGCGGCGATGATGACATCCGCTGTATGGTTGAAGCAAAAGCTGCTGGATTAAAACCTGTTGTCGTTACGCATAAAGCAAAAAATATTGATTTAGCCTTACATGGTGCGATAGAGCGAGTAAAACGTAGTTTAGAACATGTATTTGAGAAAAAAGAGAATCCTCGAGGTGGTCAACCTGAAATCGTTGACGAGGAAGTTTAAGAAAAGAGCCCTGCGGGGCTTTTTTTGTAAATGTAGATTTTAGTAAGTGGTTACAAAAGGGTTTAACTTTGTCAGAAAATAACAATTAATGCTGTTTTGATCAAAAAATGAGGGGTAATTAATTTTTTTCAGTAATTTTGAAAATATTCGTCATAATGGGGGATATGAATATAATAGAGTGATCAATATGTTATCAGCACAGCAACAAGTTTTTGCTCAGGCTTTGGAAGATTTAGATATTGCTCAAGTTCGACGTTTACTTGCAGATGGATTTGACCCAAACTTTATAGAGCCTGAAAAAGGTCCAGCTGTTTCTATTTGGTCGGATGGATTATTTAAATGGTGGGAAAAAGTTTGTGATGCTTATGAAGCAGGACAACCACTCAGTGCTGAACAAAAAGTACAAGATTTACAGCCACATTTGGAAATCTTAGATGAATTAATAAAAGCAAAAGCAAACTTTTATTTGTGGGATGCTGAAGAGTGTTACGGTCCTTTATGGGATGCAGCAAGTGCGGCATGTACACCAGCCATTCAAAAACTATTAGACTATAAAGTTGATCCAAATACCAAAGATGAAGAAGGAAAAACTATCTTATCTTCGATTAGTGATTTATTCTTTGATTGTGAATTTGATCAAATAGATTGGTCACAGGCTTTACCTGAAGAGAAAGAATCTTTAGAGTTACTACGTAGTCGCGGTGCGAAGATGTCTAAAGAATTAGCATAAATTTTGAGTCAGATTATGGCAATTTTAAAAACAGTAACCCTAGCCCTTGTTTCAAGTCTAAGTGTTAGTGCAATGGCGGCAGAGTTTTCCTTTGATCGTCCTGGAGAAGGCTTTGGTACAGGGATTACACCTGTCGGGCAATTGGCATGGGAACAAGGTCTACCAAGTGCAGCTTATACCGAAACCAAGATCGATGGTGCAAAGGCAAAAACAGTTACACTCAATGGTGATCTGTTATTGCGTACTGGTTTGACGTCAAGTATGGAGTTACAACTGGGTTGGCAAGGTCCAGCTTGGACACAAACCAAGTACAAAGGCGATAAAGAAGATGACTCAGGTTTGGGTGATGTTTCTATCGGTATTAAAAAGGCCATTGATTTAGATGATGATAAATTATCTATGGCTATCTTGGCTCAAGCTTTGATTGCAACGGGTAATGAAGGTTTCACAGCAGAAGATGATATCTATAGTATTGGATCGGCTTTGGATTATAAATATAACGATTTAGTGAATACTGGAATCGTGATGAACTATGCTGTGCAAGATGGTGACTGGTCTATTACCGCCATTCCTTCAGTGGGTTATAAAATTGCAGGTAATCTGTCAGGATTTTCAGAGTTTATTTATCATAAAGCTGAGAGTCAGGATTATGAATATGGACTATCGTCTGGTTTGATCTATGCTTTAAATGATCGTACTCAGTTTGATGGTAGTATTGGTGTTGACTTAAGTGGTGACGATCGTAGCTATAAAGCAGGCTTTGGTGTTGCATTTTTATTCTAGTCCAATACAGCAGTAAAAATTAAAGTCACAAGATGAAGAAGAGTAGCTAAGCTGCTCTTTTTTATTGCTGAAGAGTTTTATTCTGAATAGCAAATATGTGTATAAAAACGATTTAATTGGTCTTATATTGTTATTCTAAGATAAAAATTGAGAAGAAATTGAGGGAGTTGATCTGATGTTGGACTTATTCATTGGCAATAAAAATTACTCAACGTGGTCTATGCGTCCTTGGCTGGTTTTAAAACATTTTGATATTCAATTCAAAGAGCATTTGATTGCGTTTGATGATTTTCAGCCAGATAGTCTTTTTAAAAAAACAATATTAACCATCAACCCAACAGGAAAAGTTCCAGCGTTGCGAGATGGCGAACTTTTGATTTGGGATTCATTGGCAATTTGTGAATATTTAGCAGAAAAGTTTCCAGAAAAACAACTATGGCCCAAGGATGTAGCGCAAAGGGCGCGTGCACGATGTATGAGTGCTGAAATGCATAGCAGTTTTACAGCGTTACGTAACGCATGTGGTATGAATCTTGATGCAGATTTGACGGAAGTAGGTGCTAAGCTTTGGTCGGAAAATCCGCAATTACAACAAGATGTAAAACGAATCGAAGCCTTATGGGCTGAACGGCCGAGTCAAAATGGTTTTTTGTGTGGTGATGAGTTTAGTATTGTTGATGCTTTTTTTGCACCAGTGGTCATGCGTTTTAAAGGTTATGGTATTCCTGTATCTGATCTGAATCAGCACTATATGCAAAGCATATTGAACCTAGCTGCAGTACAACAATGGATTGCCGAGGCGAAAGCAGAACATGTTTTTGTTGCATGTGAAGAGCCATACCGAACTCAACAGGATTAATGAGGCGTATAGGAATCTTGCAACTCTGTTAGTACAGCTCCGTATAAAGCTGGACTTGGTTTCTACCGAGTTGTTTTGCATGATATAAAGCTTGATCAGCGAGATGAATGACTTTGTTGATATTGGCTCCATATATAGAAATAGCGACACCAAAACTTGCAGTGAATTGAATGTTTTGGTGCTCAAGTGTTTCTAAAATTTCATTCTGAATGATTAAACGACAACGCTCGGCAATCTCTTGTGCAGCGGCCAATGAAGTATCAGGTAAAGCAATAATAAATTCTTCACCGCCATATCGGGCAACGATATCTGTATTTCGTGTTTGAGTACAAAGAAGATGTGCAACACGTTGCAGTACTTCATCGCCAAAATGATGACCATATTGATCATTAATTAGTTTAAAGTGATCAATATCCATTAAGATAATGGCATAATTCGACTGTTTTTTTTGAATATATTCCAGTTTTTCATTAAAAAAACGACGATTATATAAATTGGTGAGAGGATCTGTTTGGCTTAAGCTTTTAATAAGTGCTTCTCGATGACGCCATTGTGTCAGTAAGATCTCACATAAAATAAAGCATGAAATAAGTATAGGAATAATGAAATACAACATGCTCACAATCCAAAATAAATTGTGACGAGGTTTATGATCTAATAAGTTTTCACTGAATAAAGGCGCATATGGGATTATGTTGTGGTATGTACAATACATGAGTGTGCAGTACACCGTGATTGCTATAATGAGTTGAATATAAACAATCTTTCTATCGAATAGTATTAGGCCTAAACCAGAGATGGAGACAAATGCAAAAATAGTGGCGGGGCTGTAAATACCAACCAAAAAGCCATCAATAAGTAACACATTCACAAAAACAGCAAGAACAATATGAGGCAGGATGGTATTTGCCCATACTTCTTTTTGAAAAAAATAACAAAAAACAATCAGATGGGAAACAAGAATAGCAGCATAAATATTGAAATAAATTTGTGATTTCAGTAAAGGTAAATCAACCCATTGCCAAAGCATCGGATTTGTAATAATAAATAATTTCCAGCCAATCCATAGAAAATGCATACCTAAAGTAAGCATCAGGACAAGCATACATTTATGGACATTGCTCCAATTCATAATGATGTGTGAATTAAATTGATTTTGTAGCTTTTTGAGGAATTTATTCTTTTTTGTGTTGAAAAAAGCCATTTCTCTTCAATCCATTTAAAATTTGGAAAAACAATAAAAAAATTTATTTTCAATTGATTAAGTAAATTTAATTATAGTGATGGAATTATATACAGTTTGCTTTGATTGTGTATATAAAAGATAAGCTAAACAGAACAATGGTGTTGAAATCGCAGAGTATTATATTTTGAAAAATTTATCTAATTTATTGTAAATTAAATAAAAAATAGTGAACTTATTAGAATTTAAAGGGTTGGTATATTATTTTGTATGAGTATAGATTTATTAGATATTCAGCATAATTTGATATTGATCATTTAAGCTTGATCTTCAAAAAATATTTCAAAGCGGGAGGATTCCCTAAAATAAGTCATTCATATATAAACTTATTTTAGGGTAGAGCAGTATATTAAGACAAAAGGCGAGTATTTGAATAAAAACTAACGCCATTGGTTTTTGCGAGATATAAAGCTTGATCTGCCTGCTGAAGAACTTGATCGCTGATAGAATCTTTTACTGAAACAGATACACCGCAACTGGCTTTCAATGAAACATTTTTGCGGTTTGCTTTTAGTGCATTTTTATTGATTAATTTTGTGAGCCGATCAGCGATACCAACCGCTTGATCCTGTGTCACGTCTCCAAGAATAATAATAAATTCAGATTCACTATAACGGCCAACTAAATCCGTATCACGAATATGCTGTGTTAATTGCTGCGCCGTTGAAATCAAAGCTTTATCGGCAGTCTTTTGGTTATATTTTTCTTTTACTTGCTTGAGATTATCTATGCTTAATAAAATAATACCAAAATTTGCCTCAGGTTGCGGGTGCAATTCTTTGAGATAATTATTAATCGCAAATTGATTGTAAATACCCGTCACTGAGTCTATTTCTAAGTGATTAACGAGTTGATTTTTCCCCATTAATTTAGAAATAAACGACGTTTTCAATACTTGATTGAATAATGAGTGAATTCTACGGCGTCTGTTTGAATAAACCTTATTTCGCATCTTTTTCCCACCCGTACACTCGATTTTTATTGTGTTGCTGTACAAATGTAGCAATTAATTGATTGGGTTTCAAATTAAACTTTTTGTAAAATATTGATAGATATATTCATTATAGTCAAAATTGTGATGAGATTTTCAGTAAAAATGAATAATTAAAAGGGATTAGGAAGGCTAAATAATAGATTTAAAATATAATCATAATGGAAGTTGTTTATTATGTTTAATGTTGAGTTTTTAAATAATTGATTATTAATATAATTTTATTAAAAAATTAAATCTATTGTTAAAATAAAATGATGACTCACTATTTTAGTTAAGTTTTGATATATAAATAAATTTCGGTAAGGTGATATATAAATATATGATTTATATATCACAATTTTTAATTAAAATATTATAACGATCAGCTTCTTCGTTATTAATCACGATCAAGGTGATGGGCAAATTCAGCCAGATCTGCAAGTGAACGTTTTGCTTCATCAAACCAAGGGCTAAACATTTGGAAGTTGTGCCACATCCCCGTGTAAAGTTTGTAAACTACTTTAACATGTGCTGCTTTTGCTTTTTCTTCGAACCGTTGTGCATCTGATAAAAGAATTTCTTTTGAACCAATTTGGACTAAAGTCGGTGGAAGTCCTTCAAAATCACCAAAAATAGGCGATAGCGGAGCTAAAGAGCGATCTAAATGTTTAGGTACATAGTGTTCTATACCCGTTTCAAGTGCTTCTATGGATAATAATGCATCATGCTTTTGGTTATAACGCATGGATTCACCTGTGAGTGTCAAATCTAAAAAAGGTGACATCAAAATCAAACCACTTGGAAGTTGTTGCTTATTTTCTTCTTTTATTCTCAAAACTAATGCCAATGCTAAGTTTGCGCCACATGAATCACCTGAAATAATAATGTCTTTAGGTAAAATACCCTGATCTAAAAGTTGTTGATAGACATCATAAATAGCATCTCCTGCCTCAGGAAAACGATTTTCTGGTGCAAGTGGATAATCTAAATGTAAGACTTGCATTTGAGTTCTAGCCGCAACTTCAGATAAAAAAGCACGATGTGTATTTAAAGAACCCACAAAAAAAGCGCCGCCGTGGATATGTAAAATCATTTGTGTGGCGTGTGCCTGAGGTTTGATTTCTTCAGCACGAACGCCTGCAATTCGTAAATTGCGAATATGAACATCTTTACGTTGCGGAAAGATGCGAGAAAGTTGTTCTATGCTAAAACGCATGGTACTTGGTGAAAGATTAAATCGGCTTGGGTATTTAAAGCTCGCTTTCAGAATCGATTCTGTAAAATATTGTTTCAAGGCAGGATTAATCTTCATGTTTCTTCCATTTTTTTGAAATTTGATCATTATTTTTGTGGATTTACCAACAATTCTTACAAGGGTACACTATATAGTCACAGACAAAAATTGCTAATTGGCTGTGAGTTTTTAATACTATATAGTGTCATAAATGACTAGGGAAAACAAAACAATGAAAAAAATTGCTCTTGCACTAGGATTACTATCTGCAACAGTTTTCGCAAATGCTGCAGATCCATTAAATGGAACTGTGTGGAAAACAATTGACGATACAACGAAACAACCTAAAGCAGTTGTGAAATTCACAGAACAGAAAAATGGAACGCTGAATGCAACCATTCAAAATGTGTTAACACCTGGTGAAGAAAATGCTTGTGTTAAATGTGAAGGTCCTTACCACAATAAGTCTTTAAAAGGCGTAACTATTGTGACTGGATTGAAGAACGTTGGTGGTAAAAACTATGATAATGGTTCTATTCTAGATCCAAAAAATGGTAAGACTTATAAATTAAAAGCCGAGCTTGCTGGTAATCAGTTGAAATTACGTGGTTATATTGGTATTGCTGCGCTTGGTCGTAACCAAACTTGGGTTCGTGCCAACTAATCGAATTGCGTTTGAACAAAAACCCGATCGATTGATCGGGTTTTTGTTTTTAACCTGATTATTTTATTCACTAGTTTAAAGCTTTGATTTTATCTTCATCAAAACCAACTATAAATTGCCCCTCTTGATCGATCACAGGGCGTTTAATTAAGCTGCTGTGTGTGGTTAACGCTTTAATCAATTCTTCTTGGCTTGAAAGAGCGAGTTGTTGTTCTTGTTCGCTGAGTTTTTTCCAGGTTGTGCCTTTTTTATTTAAAAGAATATCTTGTGGAATCTGTTTTAACCAAACTTTGATTGTTTCCGCATCGATACCTTGTTTTTTATAGTCATGAAACTCATAACTCAAACCAAGTTCAGTCAATAGGTCAAAAGCCTTTTTCATTGAGTTGCAGTTTTTGATTCCATAAATTTTAAGCATATTTAAACCTAAGTATTTAATTGTCTGATTTGACTGAAAGAATAGCAAATTTGCCAATGAAAAATGTATGAGAATGGGTAGTATATTTTAACGAATGTAGCGATTGTCATAAAGCTTTCATATTTTAAGCTTAAATTTTAGATAAATGAGCACAGCAAAAGAAATAGCTAAATTGAAAATAGTTATTTTTATAAAATGGTGGCTTAAAAAAGAGAAAGCCCGCATCAAATCATCCTGATTATGCGGGTCTCAGTACAACGTCCAATGTCACATCCTTGGAAAACAAATATAAAAATATTTATTTTCTTTCATCCTACGGCGTCCTATCCTTTTGCTGTCATCCTGACAATGTCCCTGTGCCGTGAAGCTATAATGCGCTTATTTGCATGAAGAGAATATAAGATAACACGACAAGTTTTGTGAGATTTTAGCGCATATTGAGTTTACAAGTGTAAACTCAATAGCGTGATTTTTGAAATTTAAATCGTATAATCAATGATCACAGGGGCGTGGTCGCTATACCATTCATCCTTATAGACCCAAGCATTGACGGTACGTGCTTTCCAATCAGGTGAACACGCTTGATAGTCAATTCGCCAACCGACATTTTTCGCACGCGCTTGTCCACGATTTGACCACCAAGAGTACAATTCAGCTTCAGTGCGAACTTCGCGGAATGTATCTACATAACCTAAATCATCATAAATATGGTCTAACCATGCACGTTCATGTGGTAAGCAACCTGAAGATTTTTGATTCCCCGACCAGTTTTTAATATCAATGCGTTTATGCACAATGTTGTAGTCACCACAAACGATGATTGATTTATCTTCATCACGCCATTGTTTTAATATCTTGGTATATTCTTCCAAAAAGTGATCTTTACGTGCTTGGGCTTCATCACCAGATGAACCCGAAGGTAGATACAAAGAACAAATATGCACAGGCTTGTCTAAACCTAGATCAAATTCAGCCGTAATAAAGCGACCTTGTGAGTCTGCAAGTTCAAACCCTAGACCATTGTGCACAGATTTGAAGGGCAGGCGGCTATAAATTGCTGTACCTGCATAACCTGATTTTTCAGCAGGGAATAAATGGGTAAACCAACCTTCGGGTTTAAATTTATCTGTCCATTGCTCATGGGTAATACGACTTTCTTGTATGCAGATGACGTCCGCATCTGATTTTTCCATCCATTCAAGAAGTCCTTTAGTCACAGATGAACGCAGACCGTTTACGTTGATTGAGACGACTCTTAAAATTTTTTGATCACTTGGATAGCTACTCTTTGGTATCATGTGCAGTCATAACCTCAATGTATGAATTTTTGGAGCACCTCATGTCAACGCCAGCTCAGTTTAACCCGCAAGCTTTTATCGAACTCGCATTATCACGAGGTGTGCTTAAATTTGGTGAGTTTACTTTAAAATCAGGTCGTGTGAGTCCTTATTTTTTTAACGCAGGTTTACTCAACGATGGTGAAGCATTATCGCTTTTAGCTCAAGGTTATGCAGATAAACTCACACAATGTAACAATGTTGAAGTGATTTTTGGCCCTGCATATAAAGGGATTCCTTTTGTTGCAGCAACTGCTGTGGCCCTGTCACAAGTCCATGGCGTGAGTGTGCCTTGGGGCTTTAACCGTAAAGAAGCTAAAGATCATGGTGAAGGCGGTGTGTTGGTCGGTGCTTCGGTAGAAGGCAAAAAAGTGTGGATTATTGATGATGTGATTACTGCGGGAACGGCCATTCGTGAAGTGGTGACCATTCTTAAAAATGCAGGTGCAACGATTGCAGGAGTATTGGTGGCTTTAGATCGTCAAGAAAAAGGTCAAAGTCAGTATTCTGCTATTCAAGAAGTTCAAAAAGAATTAGAAATTCCTGTGCATGCGTTGATTACCATGAAAGATCTTATGAATTATTTAGATGCAAAAAATGAGAAAGAAGCGCTAGCAAAAATGGAAGCCTACCGCGTGAAATATGGTGTATAAATTATAAAATTAGATAAAATAAGGAGCACATGCTCCTTATTTTTATGGTTCATTTAAGAATGGATATCGACCGTCAATGTTAATTTTAGTGATCATTATCGCTGTTATCGCCCTTGGTATCGTTTTTGCCAAACATGTCGATCAACGGCGTTGGCAACGCTATCAATTTGAACGGGATATGTATTTTCGCCAGCACCCATTTCAGTGGAAGGGTTTAGAACAATTTGAATTGGTCTTAAACATCAATGCCAATACACAAAAAAAATTGATCAATGCACTGATGTTAAGAGCATCTGAAACAGGGTATTTAAGAAAAGCACGCGTACAACGTGAGCCTGAATGTGCAAATCAGCAATATTCAATTAAAGTGATGATCCAAGATTTAACCATTGGCCGTTTAGAAAAAAGATATGCTGAATTATTGGGTGGAAATTTACAACAAACGGATTTTGAAACAGGTCGCCCGATTGAATTAAACGCTGAAATTATTGTTTTTGAGAAAGATGATATTGATTTAGGTTGTCGAGTAAGACTTGATTTACCACGTGACCCACGCACTGCCGATCGATATATAATTGAAAATATTCAACAGAAAAAAAACCAATAAGATCAATATTGGTCTAAATGACTCGGCAATTGATATTTGTCTTTTGCGATATGTTTATGGTCAGCATAGGTATTGACCGTTCGATAATGTTCGAAATCTTCAACAACAAAATCTAATAAATAAGTTCGTGTAGGGAGTTTGGTCGCAAATAGTGCAAGCAATTGATTGTGTTGTCTTAATATTTTAATTTGGATAGGAAAATTTAAACTATTTTGAAACTGCAAATCCTTATAACCATAAACTACACTTGCATCACTGCCTAAAGGTGTAAATCGTTCATGTTCCTGATAAATATCAACAGAATGAGCATGTCTTTCGATAATTCTTAAACCTGTTTTCAATGCATTGATATAGAGCAAACAAGAGATTTGACAGATCCCACCGCCAATATCTTCAGTGACTTTGCCCTGAATTAAATTGCGTCCCATTTTATACTGGTTTCTCTGTGTGGGCGCTTTGACAAAATGCCAAAAAGAAAAGGTCTGATTGGGTTCAATCACTAAGCCGTGTAAGGCTTGAATGGTTAAGTCAATATTATGCGCTTTGTTGTCAAAATATTGATTGATCTTAATCTCTTGCTGCGTCGAGATTTGATATTGAGTTTGCCAAGACTGTTCATGCTTTAAAGCAAAATTGTGCTTAGAAAATAAATGCTCATGACAATACCTGCGCAGCAATTGATAAAGTAATTTCCACGATTTAGGTAAATATTGTTTCATATGCTTTCCTTTTTCTTATTTGAACGCATTATTGTTTTTCTAAAACTACGACTAAGTAAGAGGCATATTCTTTAAACAATGAACGACAAATCAAATGATCTAAATGCCTAAATACGGGACGTAAAGTGTTGGGAATACGATGAATTGGGAAAAATAAAAAGCCCTGACTTATGCTAATTTTCCATTGTGAACCCACTAATTTTTCAATATCCAACAGCGTCATTTGATTGGCTGCATGCCAATCTTTTTGCTGATGTTTAACGATTTTTCGGCGTTGAGCAGATGGAAAATCAAAAATAAGCTTTCCACCACGTTTAAGTTTTTGATGTGCCTGATTAAGGAATTTTTTCGTTGTTTCAATATCTTGATGCATGATGACGTGAAAGCTATAAATTATTTCTAAGACATTATTTTCAATCGGAATATCGGTCAAACTTCCTTCTAAAAGTATTTTATGCGGATATTTTTGTGCAGCCACTTTCAACATTTCAGGGCTGAAATCTACACCATAATGTGCGTAATCAAGTAAGCGTCCTGTTCCACAACCGATATCCATGCATTTTTCAGAAGGAACATCTTTTAATATTCGAGAAAGGAAGCTTCTTTCTTGCTGGTCTAAGTATCGTCCATAGCTATTGTTAAAACGGTTGTCATCGTAGTTTTGAGCAAGTTCATTGTAATAGGTTTTAATCTCGGATTGATGATTTGAATTAGACATAAAATTACTCATGTATTTGATATCTTCGGTTGTTTATTTTTTATAAAACTAATGTATGGTTTTTGCCAATATCTACAATATTGAAATCTTAGGTGTTTAGATAAAGTACAATACATATTCATTCTACAGTAGAAAATTTGTTCTGTAGTTCACATTTTGAGACTGGATGGTCTACGGTACTTTATATTTTGATGTCATTTGAATGTGTTTAGAAAGCTTGAGGACATTTTATATTGACTTCACTTTATTCCTAATCATCTAAATTTTCTTCAAAACAATCACATGTCTTACAGTTCAATACCATGCCCAACTTTTCTTTGCGTCCTTGTTCAGTGAGTACCCACGGACGGTTCTGCCAAGGTGGCGTGTGACGGACATGTTGTGTATGACCACAGGCCAGATCAGCAACCCAATGTTGTTCATCATCCAAATGAAAGCCAATAATTTTTTGTTGCATATCGTTATAACTTCTTCACAATAATTGCGAACAGTTTAGCGAAATTTAGAAAAAGAAAACCAGAATCTCCGCTATACTGCATGCAATCCAAAATTTTATAAGAGCATCAATATGCGCGTACTTGTTGTGATGGATCCCATCGAAAATGTAAACCTTAAAAAAGACTCGACTATGGCTATGCTTTGGGCAGCTTCACGCCGTGGACATGAGCTAGGCTATGCATTGCAACAAGACTTATATATCGATCAAGGCAAAGCTTTTGGTCTTATTTCACCGTTAAAAGTCTTTGAAGATTACAATCATTATTATGAGTTGGGTGAAAGAACCAAAGAATCACTCGCTTCTTATGATGTCATATTGATGCGTAAAGACCCACCATTCGATATGAATTTTGTCTATACCACTTATATTTTAGAACAAGCAGAACGTGAAGGTTCGTGGATTATTAACAAACCACAAAGCCTGCGTGACTGTAATGAAAAGCTTTTTGCGACACAATTTCCCGAATTACAAGTTCCAACACTGGTTACATCACAACAAAGTTTAATTCGTGAGTTTTTGAAAGAACATGGCGATGTGATTGTGAAACCTTTGGATGGTATGGGTGGAATGGGCATTTTCCGACTGTATCAAGATGGCGTGAATATCGGTTCGACCATTGAAATTTTAACTGAAAATGGTACGCAGCCAATCATGGCGCAACGCTATATTCCTGAAATTGTGGAAGGTGATAAACGTATTTTGATGGTCAATGGTGAGCCGATTGCTTATTGCTTAGCACGTATTCCTCAAAATGGGGAAGTGCGTGGTAATTTGGCTGCTGGTGGTTTAGGTGAAGCTCGTCCATTGACTGAGAATGATAAAGCGATTGCAGCAAAAGTTGGGCCATTCTTAAAAGAAAAAGGTTTAGTCTTTGTTGGCTTGGATGTGATTGGAAATTATGTGACTGAAATTAATGTGACCAGTCCAACTTGTATCCGTGAGATTGATGCACAATTTGGAACATCGATTGCAGATGATTTATTTGATGTTTTAGAAGCTGGTAAACCGATTTAATTTAAAACGCATCTTAAAATGATTTTTAAATTGTAAATTTCAACTAAAAGCATACAGCGTTTTGATCAAGCGCTGTATGCTTATCAACGTGTTAAATATGCGTGGAATATAAAAAATAACGAATAGTTAAACAATTTTTAGCAGATTAATGATAAAAGTAGTTTAAACTCTCAAATCAGTAGAAAAAAACAATCAAGCGCTTGGTGAAAAAAAGTAAATAAACTTTTCCCCTATAGCCGTTTGTGATTACAATTGGTTTTTTAAATATTCGTTAACATTTATTTTTGAATTGAAGAATTAGACCGTGACCAAACCTCAACAAAGCACACCAAAACACGTCATGATGATGGCAGCAGGAACAGGTGGACATGTATTCCCTGCGCTTGCAGTTGCAAAAGAATTGCAACAACAAGGCTGTCAGGTGTCTTGGTTGGCAACACCAACGGGCATGGAAAATCGATTATTACATCAACACGATATTCCAATTTACCAAATTGATATTCAAGGTGTTCGAGGTAACGGTATTATTCGAAAGCTGGGTGCGCCGTTTAAAATTTTAAGAGCGACACTGAGCGCAATGCGTTATATGAAACAACTCAAAGTCGATGCTGTTGCAGGCTTTGGTGGTTATGTTGCAGGGCCGGGTGGTTTAGCTGCACGCTTATTGGGCATTCCAGTGATTATCCATGAGCAAAATGCAGTGGCAGGGTTTACCAATACACAACTTTCTCGTGTAGCAAAAATAGTTTGTGAAGCATTTCCAAATACATTTCCTCAAAGCGAAAAAGTGGTAACGACGGGTAATCCAGTACGCGCAGAAATCACGGCAATTTACAATCCATCTTTTCGTTATAAAGAACGTGAAAATGCAGGTGAGCCGTTACATGTATTGATCGTTGGTGGTTCTTTGGGTGCGCAAGCGCTGAATGAGTGTGTGCCACAAGCGTTAAAACAGCTCAATGTACCATTAAAAGTATTTCATCAGTGTGGGCAAAACAAGCAAGAAACAACCCAAGCTTTATATACCGATGCACCTGAAACCTTACAGGTTGAAGTGCAACCATTTATTGAAAATATGGCACAAGCTTATAGCAATGCAGATTTAATTATTTGCCGTGCAGGTGCGTTAACCGTCACTGAAGTGGCAACAGCCGGCGTAGCTGCGATTTTTGTTCCCTTGCCAAGTGCTGTGGATGATCATCAGACTGCCAACGCAAAATTTTTAGAGAAAACAGGCGCAGCGAAAATTTGCCCGCAAAGTAGCATGACGCCAGAGTCGTTAAAAGATGTATTAACCCCGTTGATGAACCGTCAATTATTGATGGAAATGGCGGTAAAAGCTCGTCAACAAGCTCAACCAGACGCAACAGCGCGTGTGGTTGGTTTAATTCAAGATTTGTAAGTTAGAGTTGATTATGTCTCCAACAAGCCCAGCTGATAAAGCAAAAAGCCTGATTAAAATTCCTGAAATGCGTCGTATCAAACATATCCATTTTGTGGGTATTGGTGGCGCAGGGATGTGTGGTATTGCAGAAGTGTTGAAAAACCAAGGCTATAAAGTTTCGGGTTCAGACATTAAAGCATCTAAAACAACTGCAAAACTTGAAGAAAATGGGATTCGAGTCTTTATTGGACATGCTGCGGAAAACATCAAAGATGCAAACGTTTTAGTTGTTTCAACAGCGATTGACCCTGAAAACTTAGAAGTCAAAGCAGCCATTGAAAACCGTATTCCTGTAGTGCGTCGTGCGGAAATGCTCGGTGAGCTTATGCGCTACCGTCATGGGATCGCAGTTGCGGGTACGCATGGTAAAACCACCACAACAAGTTTAGTGACTTGTATGTTGGCTGAAGAAAATATGGATCCAACTTACGTGATTGGTGGGTTGTTGAATCGTACAGGTGTCAATGCTGCATTGGGTGCGAGTCGTTTTATTGTTGCAGAAGCCGATGAATCTGATGCGTCATTCTTATACTTAGAGCCTATGGCTGCGATTGTCACCAATATTGATGCAGATCATATGGATACCTATGGCGGCAGTTTCGATGTTTTGAAAGATACCTTTGTAAAATTCTTACAAAAAATGCCGTTTTATGGTCTAGCTGTCGTTTGTGGTGATGATGCAAATATTCGTGAAATCATGCCACGTATCGGTCGTCCAGTAGTGACTTACGGTTTTAATGAAGATAACGATATTCGTGCGGTAGATATTGACCAAACAGGCATGCAATCAAGCTTTACGGTATTACGTAAAGGTCGTGAACCACTACGTTTAACGATTAACCTCCCAGGCTTACATAATATTTTAAACGCATTGGCGGCGATTGGTATTGCGACAGATGAGGGTGTATCTGATGCTGCGATTGCACGTGCATTGGAAAGCTTTAGTGGTGTTGGACGCCGTTTCCAAGTTCAAGGTGAGTTTGAACTGGGTGAAGGGAATGTCAAGTTGGTGGATGATTATGGTCACCATCCAAAAGAAGTGGAAGCGACCATTAAAGCTGCACGTGCCAGCCACCCTGATCGTCGTTTAGTGATGCTGTTCCAGCCTCATCGTTATAGTCGTACACGTGATTGTTTTGATGATTTTGTAGATGTGTTGTCACAAGTTGATCAATTGTTATTGTTAGAGGTTTATGCTGCAGGTGAGAAACCGATTGTTGGTGCAGATAGCCGTTCATTAGCACGCAGTATTCGTTTGCGTGGAGAAGTTGAACCGATTCTAATTGATCCTGTAGAAGGCAATTTGCAGCACGTGATACAAAAAGTGTTACAAGCAAATGACTTGTTATTAACACAAGGTGCGGGTAACGTTGGAGCAATTTCGCTAGAATTAGCGCAGAACCAACTTTATTTAAAATAATGAATTCGGTTGAGCGCATAAATCATGCGCTTAATCTCGTAATTTGAATTGACTAACTTATAAGTTTAAGGATTTAAACGTGTCAAATGCTTCTAAATTCGGCAAGGTAGCGGTATTGCTTGGTGGTAAATCTGCTGAGCGTGAGGTGTCATTAGATAGTGGTAAAGCTGTACTAGAAGCATTATTACGTTCGGGTGTGAATGCTGAAGGCTTCGATCCGAAAGAGCGTAGTGTGACAGAACTTGTAAACTACGATCGTGCATTTATTGTTTTGCACGGTCGTGGTGGTGAAGACGGTCAAATTCAAGGCACGTTGGAATGGATGAATGTGCCTTATACAGGTACGGGTGTGCAAGGTTCTGCCATTGGTATGGACAAAGTCAAAACCAAGCAAATTTGGCAAGGTTCTGATTTACCGACAGCGCCGTATCGTATTATCAGTAAAGATTCAGATTTAAAAGAAGTGATCGACAGCCTTGGTTTACCTTTAATTATCAAACCTGTACATGAAGGCTCAAGTGTCGGTATGAGTAAGGTTGAAAAAGCTGAAGATCTGGCTGCGGCTATTGATAAAGCGACTGTGCATGATGCAGTTGTGATGGCTGAAAAATGGATTACAGGTCGTGAATATACGATTTCATTCTTGAATGGTTTGCCGTTGCCTGTGATTCGTTTACAACCACCAGCAGATGTTGCCTTCTATGATTATGAAGCGAAATATACTCGTAATGATGTGGAATATGGTATTCCATGTGGTTTGAGCGAGTCGGAAGAGAAGCGTCTACAAGAATTGTGTTTACGTGCTTTTCAGGCTGTAGGTGCAAGTGGTTGGGGCCGTATTGATGCAATGCTTGATGAGCAAGGTCAATTTTGGTTGTTAGAGGTGAATACTGTTCCAGGTATGACCAGTCATTCCCTCGTACCAAAAGCAGCGAAAGCAGTGGGTTATAGCTTTGATGAATTGTGTGTTGCTATTCTTGAGCAAACTTTAACGGAACAAGCACACTAAGTTTATGGCTCAACTTCCTGCTTCAATGCGCCGTAAACGCGCAGCGATTACATCGATCCATGATAAACCTCCTACACGTAAGGATAAGCTTCTGAACGTGGGGAGTTGGTTACTCATGTTGGTTGCTGTTGTTGTCTTGCTTGCAGGAATATACGGATTTTATAAAGTCGTTACCGATGCAAGAGTTGCAACCCTAGAAGTGGTTGGAACAAATTCAACGGCAGAAACCCAGTTTATGTCACAACATTTAGCACCTGTTGTGAAGGCGAATTATTTCACTTCGGATTTAGAACAAATCCGAGATAAAACACTTGAAGTATCATGGGTGGATCGTGTTGTAGTATCACGGGCATGGCCAAATGGTATTCGAGTGCGCGTTATGCCGCGTCATGCGATTGCCCGTTGGGGAACAGGGCGATTATTGAGTGATGCTGGAGATGTCTACACAGAAGTAACGGCGAAAAATCATTCAAATCTGCCATTGCTTCACGGACCGCTCAGCCAATCCAAAGTCATGATGCGTCGCTATAATGAAATTAATCAATTATTTCACCCAGTTAATATACGTTTAAAAGAGTTATATCTCACTGAACGAATGACGTGGTTTATGCAGTTTGATTCAGGTCTACGGGTTATTGTCGATCAAGATCAGACGATGAGTAAGCTTCAACGCTTAAGTCATTTAGCACAAACAGACCTCAAGCCGATTTGGTCAAATATTTCTGCAATTGATTTGCGTTACCGAAATGGTCTAGCAATTCAATGGAGAAATTCAGTTTCACCAAAAATTGTGAATGGTCAATTTGTTGTAACGAGTAATGACATAGGCGTTGCAGGTGGGATGACTGCGAAGCCATAATAGTTGGCTTGGAAAAAGAGGCATTAAGCCAAAACATAAACAATCAAGATAATGGTAGTGATGTGATGAATGAAGCTGTTCCCTCAGTTGTTGCAATTGACATTGGGACACATAAAGTTTCAGTACTGATTGGAAAAGTACATGCCCCTGATCATATTCAGGTCATTGGCATGGCTAGTGCACGCAATAAGGGAATGAATAAAGGCAAAATTGTTAGCCTTGATAAAGTTACAAATGCAATCAAACAAGCCGTTCAAGAAGCTGAAGACATGGCAGAATGTCGCATACATTCGGCATGGGTTTCAATTCCGAGTACTGAATTACAAAGCCATTATGCTATCGGGCGTACTCCAATTTCGAATGCTGAACATACGATTACGACAACGGAAGTGGTACGTGCTTTAGAGCTTGCAAAGGCCAGTCATATGACCGCTGACCATTATTTAGCAAGTGCTGTGCCTTTGGGTTTTGAGCTGGATGATTCATCTGAATGGGTGCAGAATCCAATTAACTTGTCTGCAAACAGTATGACTGCGCATTATCAATTGATGATGATGCCAATCAGCACGATGCAGAACTTAGATCGTGCCATGAAAGGTGCCAATATTTCTGTAGAGAAAATGGTGGTGTCATGTCTAGCGACGGCTGAAGCAAGTTTGCTGAAAGATGAAAAAGAGTATGGTGTTTGCCTTGTTGATATTGGTGCGGGTACGACCAATATTGCGGTATATATAGAAGGACATCTTGTTCTGGCGCATACGATTCAGCGTGGTGGTGAAAATGTAACACGTGATATTGCATCTGTGTTGCAAACTACAACAGAAGAAGCTGAACGAATTAAGCTTTTGCATGGTTGTGTTGATATTCACCAAGTCAAACCTGATCATATGATCCAGTTCGAGGCAATTGATGGCCCACAAACCATTAGCCGTATTGAGCTGTCTGAAATTATTATTGCACGCCATGAAGAGATTTTAAGCATGGTGCGTCATGAGCTAGAGCAACGTGGTGCATTACAAAGTTTGTATCATGGTGTTGTATTGACTGGTGATGTTTGTCAAATTGAAGGTATGGTGACCTTGGCTCGTCGTATACTGGGTGTTTCTGCGCATTTAGGCAATCCACCGTTACAAGTTGTTGCCGATGATCAGCACTTACCATCATTACGTCGTTCGATGTATGCTACAGCAGCGGGATTATTATTATTCAGTCAAAGTGATATGCAAGAGGCAGTTGAAGAACCAGAAGTTACAGGCCGTCGATCATTTGCTGATCGCGTTGTAAGTGGTTGGAATGCCTTAAATAACAAATTAAAGGGTATTTTTTAGGTGTAATTCTTTGGGGAATATTGTTAGGAAGTTGTAAGCTAGCCGTTCTACGCTTGACAAGCTCCGCAATGAACAGCATCCTAAAAGCAATTTTTATTATTGAAGATCAAGGCAGTATACGGGCTTAAAGTGACTGCCAAATATATTAGGAAATTTATAGGTCATGGCTTCATTTGAATTTTTAGACGATGAACAAACCGATAACAACGGTCAAGCCCGTTTTACAGTGTTTGGTGTTGGTGGTGGTGGTGGTAATGCCGTACAACACATGGTGCAATCTGATATTAAAGGTGTGAAATTTGTTTGTGCAAATACGGATAAGCAAGCGCTTGATCGTATGAATGCACCATTCAAAATGCAACTGGGTGAGCAAAGTACGCGCGGTTTGGGTGCGGGTGCAAATCCAGATGTTGGTCAAATTGCTGCTGAAGAAAGCCGTGAGCAAATTCGTCAACACCTTGAAGGTGCGGATATGGTATTTGTAACCGCAGGTATGGGCGGTGGTACAGGTACGGGTGCTGCGCCTGTTGTTGCTGAAATTGCTCAAGAAATGGGTATTCTTACTGTTGGTGTGGTAACCACACCATTTAACTTTGAAGGTCGTCGCCGTCAACGTTCGGCTGAAAAAGGCATTGAAGCTTTAGAGCAACATGTAGATTCTTTAATTATCATTCCAAATCAGCGTTTACTCAGTGTTTATGGTGACATCTCTATGCAAGATGCTTATCGTAAAGCGGATGATGTTTTATTGAACGCAGTACGAAGCATTTTTGATTTAGTGGTTCGTCCAGGTCATATTAACCTTGACTTCGCAGATTTAAAAACGGCAATGAGTACACGTGGTTATGCCATGATGGGTGAAGGGAAGAGCAGTGGTCCTGACCGTGCTGAAGAAGCTGCACGTTTGGCGATTCGCAGTCCTCTATTGGACAATGTCAACATTATGAACGCTAAAGGGGTGTTAATTAACATCACTGGTGGTGCTGATGTTACTTTGCGTGAAACAGAAGTGATTACAGATGTTGTGAACCAAATTGTTGACCTTGAAGAAGGTGAAGTGTTCTTTGGTACAGTATTTGACCCAGATGCACGTGATGAAATTCGTGTGACTGTGATTGCAACAGGTTTAACGCGTAATGCAACAGATGCAAATGATGCTAAACGTAGAACACATGTGACCAATACAAGTACACATTTCCAGCAAGCTGCGCAAAATACTGTTGTCGATGAGGATGATATTCCTGCGATCAATAAGCGCCAAGAAGGTGCAATTCCAACTGCTGCGCCAAGTGCTGGCGCACGTTCTACGCCAATGAGTATTCAAGATTATTTGAAAAATCAACAACGTAAATAATTGATAATTCTTAAAAAGAATAAATATCATCGAAAAAGGTAGTGAGATTCATTACCTTTTTTGTTTTTTATCAATGGCTAAATGTGCTAACGTATAGCAGATTTAAAAATGAAGACCTAACCAGCATGTTGAAACAACGTACCCTGAAGCGAGTCGTTAAAGCGAGTGGCATCGGACTACATAGCGGACAAAAAGTCATGATTAACTTTTTACCGCATGTGGCGGATGGGGGTATTGTTTTTCGTCGTATCGATTTAAATCCGCCTGTGGATATTCCAGCGGATGCAATGCTGATCCAAGAAGCATTTATGTGTTCAAATTTGGTCAATCAAGAAACCAAAGTAGGAACTATTGAGCATGTGACCAGTGCGATAGCAGGCTTGGGGATTGATAACCTTATTGTAGAAGTGTCTGCGTCAGAAATCCCGATCATGGATGGGAGTGCAGGGCCATTCATTTATCTACTCATGCAAGGTGAGTTGATTGAACAAGATGCTCCGAAGAAATTTATTCGTATTTTAAAGCCTGTTGAAGCGTTGATTGACGATAAACGAGCAATTTTCACCCCACATGACGGGTTTCAGATTAATTTCACCATCGATTTTGATCATCCTGCATTTGCTAAAGAATACCAGTCTGCAACCATTGATTTTTCTACAGAAACCTTTGTTTATGAAGTCAGTGGTGCGCGTACCTTTGGTTTTATGAAGGATTTGGATTATCTCAAAGCCAATAATTTAGCCTTAGGTGCAAGTTTAGATAATGCAGTGGGTTTGGATGATACTGGTGTAGTGAATGAGGAAGGACTGCGCTTTGCTGATGAGTTTGTAAGACATAAAATTTTAGATGCTGTAGGTGACTTATATTTATTAGGACACCAAATTATTGCAAAATTTGATGGTTACAAATCAGGGCATGCACTCAATAATCAACTTTTACGCAATGTGAAAAATGATCCAAGTAGCTATGAAATTGTAACATTTGATGACGAGAAGTTGTGTCCAATTCATTTTGTGAATGTGATATAAGTCATTGTCTTTTAGAGGCTATGTTATATTGTAACAAATTTAAATGTGATTAATATCTCATTTTTTGCAATCTAAATTATAAAAATAGCGATTTTGTTTACTTTTTATTGCTTGCCAAACGTAGCAAAGCTTGGCTAAGCTTAGGGTCGCTCACAAAACTAGCAGCATTTTGTAACATTTCAGAGGTTGCTGGTTCGATGCTTTTTACAGTTTTATTGGATTGCAGGTTTTTTTCGGTATTATTGTTTGGGGTGCGTAAACGTAGTTGTAGTTTTTGTAAGTCACGTAACTCGTTCATTTGTGATAATTGAGAAATATACTGTTTTTGAAGATAACCGAGTTGACTAATCATGGCTTGATTTTCACCGGTGATGGTCAAAATACCGTATTGATAACAGACAACTTGCCATACTTCAGGTTGAGGTAATAGCGGTTGAATTAATTTAGTAAGTTTTTGCCATTCGGTGACTTGCTTTGTAAGAAACGATAAGTTTCCTGTTTTTATGTGCTGTCTTGTTGGTTGAAAGACGTTTTTCGGTTCAGACATACATTGTTCCTACATGGTCATGTCTTATCTTAAGCGCTCATTTCGGTTGATATCAAGGATGAGATCACACAAGAAACTTGATTAAGAGCAGTTTAAGAGGTTTTTTATGCATACGCGACGTATTTTATTGGCTTTTACTTTGGCAGCTTCTGCTGCTTCGGTTGCATTCGCAGATTTGGTACAAGTAGATTCAAGTTATTCTCAAACACCTGATCGTTTAGAACAATTATCAAAAACATTATCTCAAGGCTCTTATAGCCACCCAGATGACCTTGATCTTCCTGCAAGTGCAAAAGTAAATATTACTTTGCGTAGTCAGGACAAACCAATTGAACTGAATAATGCAACGATTGCTAAAAAATACGGTTCAAGCACGACTTCAACTAATCGCTATTCAGCAAATGCTCCATATTCATGGTTAGTGACGCATCCGCTTCCAGACATGAAGCGCGTAAGCTCTGATTTTGGTGGTCGTACTATGGGTGGTCGTGCAGAACACCATTCAGGTTTAGATCTTTCAGCGCCGAGCGGTACGCCTATTTATGCCACTGGTCCGGGTATTGTAACCAAATCAGGTTGGGGTACAGGTTATGGTCAATATGTTGAAATTAACCACGGGAATGGCTATATCACGCGTTATGCGCATGCTTCACGTTTAATTGCACGTGTAGGTGATCAAGTGAAAGCAGGCGAGCATATCGCTAATGTCGGTTGTACTGGCCGTTGTACTGGCCCTCATTTACACTATGAAGTAGTAAAAGATGGTCAGCGTAAAAATCCAAGTTCATACTTGGCAATGTTGCCTTAAGTCCTTTTTGGTCATCTGGTGTACATAATACTGAACCTAAAACATCTGTCGCAATGAATTAGATTGAGTATTTACATTATCACCAAATAAAATTTTGTTTGTATAAAAAACCGCCTAAATTGGCGGTTTTTTGTTGTTTCATGTAACGTTTGGTCAATGACTATTTAGTTCCTAAATATTAGTGACAATCCACATTCAGCTGTAACGATAACTTAACAAGCCCAAAACATGATACATATAATATATAGAAAACAGTTCATGGAGTAAGTGGCAAATGGCGTATTATGGTGATAGCGACGCTCAAGAAACCCAAGAATGGCAAGATGCCTTTGATTCAGTGTTACAGCACATGGGAACTGAGCGTGCTGCTTTTTTATTAGAAAAATTATATCAACAAGCAATCTCAAAACATGTTCCTATTCAGCGTTTAAATACACCTTACTTAAACACGATTACGGTTGAAGAATCTCCTGCTATGCCAGGCGATCAAGATATGGAACGTCGTATTCGTGCATTGATTCGTTGGAATGCTTTAGCAATGGTACTCCGTGCCAATAAAACAGGTGATGACTTAGGTGGTCACTTGGCAAGTTTTGCGTCTTCAGCAACTTTATATGATGTAGGTTTTAACCATTTCTTCCGTGCCAACAGCGACAGCTTTGGCGGTGATATGATTTATTACCAAGGACACTGTGCGCCTGGTATTTATGCACGTTCGTATTTGGAAGGGCGTTTAACTGAAGATCAACTCAACAACTTCCGTCGTGAAGTGGGTGGTCAAGGGCTTTCGAGCTATCCACATCCGTATTTGATGCCTGATTATTGGCAGTTCCCAACGGTGTCGATGGGTCTTGGGCCAATTATGTCTATTTATCAGGCACATATTCAAAAGTACCTGACCAATCGTGGTTTGATTAAAGATGAAAATCGCAAAATTTGGGCTTATCTCGGTGATGGTGAGATGGATGAGCCAGAAAGTTTGGGTGCGATTTCTCTTGCAGGGCGTGAAAAGTTAGACAACCTGATTTGGGTCGTGAACTGTAACTTGCAGCGTTTGGATGGTCCAGTTCGTGGGAATGGTAAAATTATCCAAGAACTTGAATCATTGTTCCGTGGTGCAGGTTGGCGTGTGATTAAAGTGGTATGGGGACGTCATTGGGATCCATTATTGGATAAAGATACTTCTGGCGCTTTAAAAGCACGAATGGATGAAGCATTGGATGGTGATTTCCAGCGTTATCAAGTGAAGGGTGGTGCATATACACGTGAGCACTTCTTTGGAAAATATCCTGAAGCTGAAGAGTTAGTCAAAACTTTAAGTGATGAAGATATCGATAACTTGAACCGTGGTGGTCATGACCCATACAAAGTTTATGCTGCTTATGCTGCTGCAATGACCAGTAATGGTCAGCCTACAGTAATCTTGGCAAAAACAGTGAAAGGTTATGGTTTATCTGATGAAATTGAAGCGGTAAATAAAACACACCAAATCAAAAAAATGCATTTGGAGTCGTTAAAGTATTTCCGTAATCGTTTTAATCTTCCATTTACAGATGATGAATTAGAAGAGCTTCCTTTTTATCGCCCAAGTGAAAATTCACCTGAATTGAAATATTTAAAAGCACGCCGTGAAGCATTAGGTGGTTATTTACCTGCTCGTCGTAAAGACAGTGTGGCTTTAGACATTCCAGATTTATCAATTTTTGATAGCGTTCTCAAAGGTAGTGGTGGCAAAGAACAATCAACCACGATGGTGATGGTGCGTTTAATTGCTGCATTGTTAAAAGATAAAGCCATTAAAGACCGTGTTGTACCGATTGTTCCTGATGAAGCTCGAACTTTTGGTTTAGAAGGTATGTTCCGCCAGTTGGGTATTTATGCTGCGCATGGACAGAACTATACCCCTGAAGACCAAGAACAGTTGATGAACTATCGTGAAGCAAAAGATGGTCATATGCTGAATGAAGGGATCAATGAAGCAGGTGCGATGAGTGCTTGGGCAGCGTTGGGAACCAGTTATTCAACCAATAACTTGCCAATGATTCCAATGTATATGTATTACTCTATGTTTGGTTTCCAACGTATTGGTGATCTTGCATGGGCAGCAGGTGATGCACAGGCTCAAGGTTTCTTGTTTGGTGCAACAGCGGGTCGTACTACACTGAATGGTGAAGGTTTACAGCATCAGGATGGTCATTCTCATATCTTAGCTAATACCATTCCAAATTGTATTTCTTATGATCCTTGTTTTGGTTATGAGTTAGCTGTGATCATTCATGATGGCTTAGAACGCATGTATGTGAACCAAGAGCGTGTGTTCTATTACTTGACGCTAATGAATGAAAACTATGATCAGCCTGCTTTACCTCAAGATGCCGTTGAGGGAATTAAGCGTGGTATGTATCTATTTGAAAAAGATGACAAAGCGACTGTTCAGTTACTTGGTTCAGGTGTGATTTTGCGTGAAGTAATCAAAGCTGCACAGATTTTACGTGATGAATACCAAATCCACTCAAATGTTTGGAGTGTAACAAGCTTCAACGAATTGTCTCGTGATGGTATGGCGGTTGAAGAGTTTAATCGTTTGCATCCATTGGAAGATGGTAAAGAGTCGTGGGTATCTCAGCAATTACGCGATACAAATGGTATCGTGGTTTCTGCAACAGATCATATGCGTGCTTATAGTGAACAGATTCGTGCTTATCTTCCAGACAACCGTCCTTATGTGACTTTGGGTACAGATGGTTATGGTCGTTCAGATACGCGTGCAAACTTACGTAGCTATTTCGGTGTGGATGCAGCGCATATCGTTGTTGCAACATTGAAAAAGTTAGCAGACGAAGGTGAAGTTGATGCACGTTTAGTGAAAGATGCGATTTCTACATTTGAACTTGATGTTGATCGCCCTGTCGCGTGGTTGCCGCAAGCTCATCCATCTACACAAGAAGTTGCGGCTTATACTGAGGAGAAATAATCATGCAAATTAAGACTCCTGATATTGGTGTAGATAAAGCCACCGTTGCAGAAATTTTAGTGAAGGTTGGCGATACGATTGCGGTGGATGACAGTATCGTTTTACTTGAGTCGGATAAAGCCTCTGTTGAAGTACCGAGTACTTCAGCAGGCGTGGTGAAAAGTATTGCAGTTTCAGAAGGTGATGAGGTTTCAGAAGGTGCAGTGTTGATTGAAGTTGAGTCAGCTGATGCATCTACTTCTGCTCAACCCGCTGTAAAAGCTGAACCTGCTGTGGACGTTAAGCCAGAAGTAAAACCAGAGGTACAGGCTGCGGTTGCTGCATCTGTGCCAGCGACTTCGAGTTCAACTCAAATTGTAGACGTTAAAGTTCCAGATATTGGTGTTGAAAAAGCGTTAGTTGGTGAAATCTTAGTTAAAGTTGGCGATGAAATTGCAATTGATGACAGTATTGTTGTGGTTGAGTCAGACAAAGCGACAGTAGAAGTCCCAAGTGCGGTTGCGGGTACAGTTGAAAGTGTTGTCGTAAAAGAAGGCGATAGTGTTCAAGAAGGTGTGGTTTTAATTACAGTTAAAACGGCTGGTTCAGCGGCAACAGTTTCACCGACTACGACTCAAGTTGCATCAGCAGCAGTGGCTGAAACTACAAAAGCTGAGGCTCCAAAAGCCGTGCAAGCAACTCAGTCTGGGTCAGTTGAAATCGCTGTACCTGATTTGGGTGTAGACAAGGCCAATGTTTCTGAGATTTTAGTCAGTGTGGGCGACCGTGTTGAAAAAGATCAAAGCTTGGTTGTTGTTGAGTCTGATAAAGCTTCTGTAGAAGTACCAAGTACAGTGTCAGGTACAATCAAAGCCATTCATGTCGGTACTAATCAAGAAGTGAAACAAGGTATGCCATTGGTCACGATTGATGGTATTGCGGATGTACAGCCGTCTGAACAAGCTCAAAAGACAGTTGCTGCGCAACCTCCTGCTAAAGCTGAGCCAAAACCTGTAGCTCAGGCAGAAACAGTGGTTGAGCCAAAAGCGCATGTTGCACATTCTTCAGATAAGTTAAGCAAAGAACAGCAAGCTGAAAATGCCAAAGTTTATGCAGGCCCTGCTGTGCGTAAGCTTGCACGTGAGTTAGGTGTTTTGCTTGCACAGGTTGATTCTTCTGGTCCGCACCAACGTGTGATGAAAGAAGATGTGTTTGCCTATGTGAAATCACGCTTAACGGCACCACAAAAAGCAGCGCCAGCTGTTGCAGCGGCGGTTGCATCAGGTTTGCCTGCATTACCAGACTTCAGTGCATTTGGTGGTGGTGAAGTTGCGGCGATGACACGCTTACAGCAAGTATCTGTTCCACAGTTGTCTTTAAACAACTTTATCCCACAAGTGACTCAGTTTGATCTTGCGGATATTACGGAGCTAGAAGCTTGGCGTGGTGAGTTAAAAGGTAAGTTTAAGCAAGAAGGTATTAGCTTGACGATCCTTGCTTTTATTGCCAAAGCAGTTGCTTTCTTGTTGAAAGAAGAGCCATATTTTGCAGGTCATTTGGCCGATGATCAAAAAGGTGTTTTATTACGCAATGAAATCCATATGGGCATTGCAGTAGCAACACCAGATGGTTTAACAGTTCCTGTACTACGTAATCCAGACCAAAAATCAATTAAGCAAATTGCAATTGAACTGGGTGAGCTCAGTAAAAAAGCACGTGATAAGAAACTTTCTCCGAAAGACTTACAAGGTGCAAACTTTACGATCACAAGTTTAGGTTCAATTGGCGGCACGGCATTTACACCGTTGGTGAATTGGCCGCAAGTGGCGATTTTAGGTATTTCACCTGCAACCATGCAACCCGTTTGGAATGGTTCAGGTTTTGATCCTAAGTTAATGTTGCCATTGTCATTGTCTTATGACCATCGTGTGATTAATGGTGCGGATGCTGCTCGCTTTAGCAATAAATTGACCAAGCTTTTAGCGGATATTCGTAATATTTTGCTTTAAAAGAGTTTGTTTGAATTTAAAACCTCGCTTAGGCGTAATGTTGACCAGTTAAGTTTTTTAAATCCTCAATAGTTCCTCTCTTTTCCTTGCGCCATATATGGCTCAGGGTTAGGGGAGATTCTTAAATGAGTAATCACTAAATTACTCTTAACTGACTGGCATTATTGCTTCGGCGAGGTTTTTTTATTGCTCATATTTTAGAGCTAATGTTATAAAAAATCGTCTAAAGATCTGCTGCGATCATATAGGGTTAAAGCCGAATCTGGATTCAAATTCCAGATTTGTGGTGGTTGGCATGTAGGATGAATGGCTTGCCATTGTGTTGTTTTGAGTTGTTCAAATGCTTTAAAGCTTTTTAAAAATAGAGTCCAAAGATGCATGTAGTTGAGCTTTGGGTCAGTATTTAGTTGAGCATAACCATGGGTTTGCCCATCGAGCAGTTTAAAATCAAATCCAATTAAAACAATATTCTTGGGTTGAAATAGATGTGCAATAGATAAGGCTTGTAAACCACAATTATTTCCATATACATGCTCAGTTGTTTTAAAAAGCTGATCTTGATTGGCATGGTGAATGGGCTGCATATGCATGACTGATTCAGGATAATTCTGATTGTTTCCCAAGCCACAGCCTGTTATAAAATCGCCTTTAAATTGAGTCTCCAATTGTGTTTGATATTTGATCCACCAACTGTAATCACTGTGATGGGTAATTTGTGCATGTGGAAAAAGTTCAAAAGCTTGGTTGCAGCAAATCACAAAGTGTTTAGGATCACGTAATGCGGTTAAATTCATCATTTTTATAGATGGGCCACCACCAATGATGAAAATCGTGTCTATAAATTTATTGTTTTGAATATATTGGTAAAAATGAGAAGTCATAAATGAGACATTATAAAGTTGGAATGATTTTTTGATAAAAAGATGAAAAAATTTTCAATGCATTGTAGACTATAAGCACTTCATTGGGGAGTAGCCGCTATTCACGATTTTTGGATCAGTGAATAGGTGATGGTCAACATAATTGTTCAACAGAACATGGTCATCATAGCAAAGAACCAATTTAGCTGATTTACTTAGTCAGTTATTTTTTGTTGGCAAGACCTTTGATTTATCACTCCGCATTGGATAGATAACTATTCATATAGGCTAGCGGGAGGGATAAGTCATCGGTATATATTGCTAGCCAGAGACTAAGATATGTTACATGCTTTCCTCATCTCTTTAGTGGTTGTTGCCTTATCTGAAATGGGCGATAAAACCCAACTTCTTGCATTACTTCTTGCTGCAAAATTTAGAAAACCGATCCCGATTCTCTTTGCAATTTTATTGGCGACCATTGTCAATCATGGTGTGTCTGCTGTATTAGGTCAATGGATTACCACTGTTCTCAGTCCTACTGTTTTATTATGGATCGTTTCGCTCGGCTTTATTGCAATGGCAGGTTGGATGTTGATTCCAGATGAGTTGGATGATGAGTCTGAGAGCATCAATAAATGGCAGAAATATGGTGTGTTTGGGGCAACTTTCGTGTTGTTCTTCCTTGCTGAAATTGGGGATAAGACGCAAATCGCCACAGTTGCTTTAGCTGCTCGATTTGACAGTGTGGGTTGGGTGACGATCGGTACAACGCTTGGGATAATGTTGGTAAATGCACCTGCGGTATTTATTGGTAATAAATTGGCAGATAAATTACCGATTTCACTTATTCACAAAATTGGTGCAGCAATTTTCTTTATTATTGGTGTTGCAGCTTTGGTGCAACATTATTTTCTATAAAAACCAGTCTTACTTTTAACGTGTAACGAACCCAACTTGATGTTGGGTTTTTTATTGTTGGGTAAAATATTAATTTAAAAATCACGAAAATAATTATTAAACTTCGGTTGTATATTCATTGTCAGTTTGAATAAAACCTTATATGTTGTATGGGAATAATTAAAGATTAATTTTAAAAGGTTTTTTATGGCTTTAGATCGCACCACGTCACAAGTATTGTTTGATAATGGGACACATAAATGCATCAGTTTTACCAGTTTGGTTAAAGGGGAAGGTGTACAAGCCAATCAATTTTTAATTCTCAATAATGAGCGTGCGGCAGTTTTAGATCCAGGTGGGGATTTAACTTATGTACCATTAACTATGGAATTGAATAAATACACACGCCTACAAAATTTAGACTATGTGATGGCATCGCATCAAGACCCTGACATTATCACCTCTATGCCACGTTGGCTTGTATATACCGATGCAAAAGTAGTTGCTTCAAAATTATGGGCACGTTTTTTACCGCATTTAAACTCTGCTTTTATGAGTGATCGTATGAAAGGCGGCTGGTTAGAGCGATTAATTGAGTTGCCTGACCAAGGTGGTTCAATCCCTTTAGGCGAAACACGAATTATTGTGGTTCCTGCTCACTTTTTACATTCAGTAGGTAATTTTCAATTCTACGATCCAATTTCAAAGATCTTATTCTCGGGTGACATGGGGGCATCGATTGTGGATGATGCTTCTACGCCTATTGAGAATTTTGCATTGCATATTCCAACAATGCGTGGTTTTCATCAGCGCTATATGTGTAGCAATCGTATTATTCGCTTATGGGTCAAAATGGTTCGCCAAATGGATATTGAAATGATCGTGCCACAACATGGCAAACCATTTGTGGGTAAAGAGATGGTAAATCAGTTTTTGGATTGGATTGAAAATTTACAATGTGGCGTAGATTTGATGGATGAATCCGTGTTCACTTGCCCTGAATGAGTGCGATAAAATACTGCTTTAAATTCGACATATTTTTTTAATTGTACTCGACTAAAATCTACTGCAAATCTCCTGTATTTGGTTAAAATGGAGGAGGCTTTTGACTTCGAGAATTTTAAAAATATGTTGTCTCAAATTTCTGCACAGGATGCGTGCTTAACCTGCGGTGCATGTTGCGCCTTTTTTCGAGTTTCCTTTTATTGGGCTGAAGGGGAAGTCATGCCTCCTGATTATGTAGAGCCTTTAACAGCGGTTTACTCTTGTATGAAAGGGACCAATCAGCAACAACCCCGTTGTATTGCATTGGAAGGGACTGTTGGGCAACAGGTCAGTTGTAGTATGTATGAATCACGCAGTTCATCATGCAAAGAAGTACAAGCAGGCGATAGCCAATGCGCCAAAGCACGCCATGCACATGGGTTGATTCCTTTGATTGATGTGGAAATGATGCAGCCCAGTAATAATGAGAATTTTGATCAAGTTTGTTAATCAATCATCTGATTTTGAAAACGATAAATTGAGTATTAAAAGGCGAAGGACGGCTTTCGCTTTTTCGTTTTTATATCTTTGTACAATGATTTACGATTATTTCTACAATAAAAATGAAATTTACCTCTAAATTTGTTTATAATAGCGCACGGAAATTACCAGTGAGACTGTTATGTTGACCATCGTTCAAGAAGCGCTAACCTTCGATGATGTCTTATTACTCCCTGCCTACTCTACTATTCTCCCAAAAGATGTCTCTTTAAAGACACGCCTGACTCGTGGCATAAATTTGAATATCCCAATGGTTTCAGCAGCAATGGATACGGTGACTGAGTCACGTATGGCAATTGCGATGGCACAAAATGGTGGTATTGGTATTCTACATAAAAACATGGATATTTCTGCTCAAGCTGCGGAAGTTCGTCGTGTGAAAAAATTTGAAGCGGGTATGGTGAAAGATCCAATTACCGTGACACCTGAAACAACGATTCGTGAATTGATCGCAATCACGCAAGCCAACAACATCAGTGGCGTGCCAGTTGTGAAGGACGGTAAAGTTGTAGGGATCGTGACAGGTCGTGATACACGATTTGTGACTAGCTTAGAACAGCCTGTCAGCAATATCATGACTGGACAAGATCGTCTTGTTACAGTGCGTGAAAATGAATCTAAAGAACATATCCAAGCATTATTGCAAAAGCACCGTATTGAAAAAGTACTGGTGGTTGATGACCAAAATGCTTTAAAAGGTTTGATTACGGTCACTGATTTCCGTAAAGCAGAATCTTATCCAAACAGCTGTAAAGATGACTTGGGTCGTTTACGTGTGGGTGCTGCTGTCGGTACTGGCGCAGAAACACCAAGTCGTGTTGAAGCATTGGTTGAAGCAGGTGTCGATGCGATTGTTGTGGATACAGCACATGGTCACTCAGCAGGTGTGATTGAGCGTGTACGTTGGGTTAAAGCCAACTATCCACAAGTTCAAGTGATTGGCGGTAATATCGCAACAGGTGATGCTGCTTTAGCATTACTGGATGCTGGTGCAGATGCCGTAAAAGTCGGTATTGGTCCGGGTTCGATCTGTACAACACGTATCGTTGCAGGTATTGGTATGCCTCAGATCTCTGCAATTGACAGTGTTGCGAATGCGTTGAAAGACCAAATCCCTTTAATCGCAGATGGTGGTATCCGCTTCTCTGGTGATATGGCGAAGGCGATTGGTGCAGGTGCAAGCACGATTATGGTGGGTTCACTTATGGCAGGTACTGAAGAAGCGCCGGGCGAAGTTGAATTTTTCCAAGGTCGTTACTACAAAGCGTATCGCGGTATGGGTTCATTGGGTGCGATGGCAGGTGCAACAGGTTCTGCGGATCGTTATTTCCAAGACTCTAAAGCGGGTGCTGAGAAGCTCGTTCCAGAAGGGATTGAAGGTCGTGTACCTTACAAAGGTCCAATGGGCAATATCGTACATCAGATGATGGGTGGTTTACGTTCATCAATGGGTTATACAGGTTCTGCAACGATTGAAGATTTACGTCAAAATGCAAAATTTGTGAAAATCACTGCTGCGGGTATGCAAGAGTCGCATGTGCATGATGTAACGATTACAAAAGAAGCGCCAAACTATCGTGTAGGCTAATCTTTCGTAGTATTTTTATTGAAAAAAGCCGTCAATTTATGACGGTTTTTTTATTTTGGTGTAAAGTGGTGCAATTGAAAAATTGATTGTTATACAACACATAATAAGTGGGTAAAAAATGAGTTATTTTGGAACAGATGGTATTCGTGGACAATTTGGTCAGCTCCCAATTACCCCTGAATTTGCGCTTAAATTAGGCTTTGCTGCAGGAAAAGTATTAAAACAAATTAGTCCGAAATCTAAACCGATTGTGGTGTTGGGTAAAGATACTCGATTATCAGGTTATATTTTAGAGGCAGCTTTACAAGCAGGCTTAAATGCCGCGGGTGTTTATGTACACTTATTGGGTCCATTACCTACACCTGCGATCGCACATTTGACACGTGCATTGCATGCCAACTTAGGTATTGTAATTTCAGCATCGCATAATCCGTATTTTGATAATGGTATTAAATTCTTTTCAGATGAAGGAAAGAAACTGCCAGATTCAATTCAAGAAGCGATTAATAAAGAACTTGAAAAAGATATCGTTATTGAAGACAACGCAAACTTAGGCAAGAGTGTGCGTGTTAAAGATGCCAATGGTCGCTATATTGAGTTTTGCAAATCAACATTCCCATACCATTTTAACTTACGTCATTTAAAAATCGTGGTGGATTGTGCCAATGGTGCAGCTTATAGCGTAGGCCCTGCGGTGTTCCGTGAGTTAGGTGCTAAAGTCATTGCACTTTACAACGATCCAGATGGTTTAAACATCAATAAAGATTGTGGTTCTACCCATCCTGAATGCTTACAAAAGGCAGTGGTTGAGCATCAAGCCGATCTCGGTATTGCTTTTGATGGCGACGCTGACCGTGTGGTTTTGGTTGACCGTTATGGCAAGTTGGTCGATGGTGATCATATTCTTTATATTCTTGCGACTCAGGCAAGCACTAAACCAGCAGGAATTGTGGGTACAGTGATGAGTAATATGGCGCTTGAATTGGCACTTGAAAAGGCGGGTGTACCTTTTATACGTGCCAATGTTGGGGATCGTTATGTGCTTCAGAACCTAGAAGAAAATAATTGGGTGGTGGGCGGTGAACCATCAGGGCATATCTTAACTTTGGACAAGAGCACGACAGGTGATGCGATTATTGCCGCATTACAAGTGTTGACCGTGTTAGTTGAGCAAAATAAATCTTTAGATGAATTGGTTGCAGATTTCAAAGTTTTTCCAAATGTATTGGTCAATGTTCGACTTGAACAGATGATTGATCCGTTTGCGATTCCTGCGTTGGTGAATGAATTTAAGCAAGTTGAAGAAAAACTCAAAGGTCGTGGTCGTATCCTGATTCGTAAATCAGGTACTGAGCCTGTAATTCGTGTTATGGTTGAAGGTGATAATCTACAAGAAGTGACTGATTTAGCAAATCATTTAGCAGATTCTGTACGCCAACATGCCAATGCTTAGTCTTTAAAAAAGGTAAGGTTTATGAATAATGTGATTAAAGATTTGAGTGAGTTGAGACTGACTTATCAAAAGGGTGAACTGCATGAGGAACAGGTGGATGAACAGCCACATGAGCAATTTCTCAATTGGTTCAATCTTGCTTTAGAAGCAAAGTTACATGAACCTTATGCCATGTCATTGGCGACAGCAAATGCACAAGGTCGCCCGCATGTACGCACGGTTTTATTACGTGGAGCAACAGAAGCGGGTTATGACTTTTATACCAATTATGACAGTCAAAAGGGTTTGGATTTAGCTGAAAACCCTTATGCAGAATTATTGTTCTATTGGCCAGAGCTTGAGCGCCAAGTGCGTGTCGCTGGACATGTGGTGAAAATCTCTGAACAAGAATCAACAGATTATTATCATAAACGACCTCGTGACAGTCAGATTGCGGCACATATCAGCACACCACAAAGTGGTGTAATTGAAAGTCGTGAATTGTTGCAACAACGCTTTCAAACACTGCATGATCGAGTCGATGAGCAGCAAGCATTATCTAAGCCAGAGTTTTGGGGTGGTTATCGTTTAGAACCGAACTACTATGAATTTTGGCAAGGTCGTCCAAATCGCTTACATGACCGTTTGACTTATGAACGTGTTGACCATGTATGGAAACTACAACGTTTGATGCCATAAATGCAAAATATCCAAATAAAACAACGTCCATTTCTAACACGCCCTGAACAATTTCAGGGCGTGTCACCCTTTATTGCTGAAATTTTGGCACGTCGTGGTGTGCAGTCTGAGCAAGAGCTTGATTTAAAATTAAAATATTTACTTGCACCAAAAATGAAGGGTTTAGATCAAGCCATTCAAATCATTGACCAAGCGATTGATGAAAATAAAAAAATCGTCATCGTTGGGGATTATGATGCAGATGGCGCAACCAGTACGGCACTGATGATTTTGGCGCTGCGAGAAATGGGTGCCAATGTTCAATATTTAGTACCCGATCGTTTTAAGTATGGTTATGGGTTAACCCCGAAAATTGCCGATTTAGCTTTTGAAAGCTTTCAACCAGATTTATTGATTACTGTTGATAATGGTATTTCCAGTCATGCAGGTGTTGAGCAAGCGCAAGCGCATGGCATGCAAGTGATTATTACCGATCATCATTTAACCACAAAAGAAACGCCTAAAGCCGAAGCCGTGGTCAATCCAAATCAATTAGGTTGTGAGTTTCCAAGTAAAGCCTTGGCAGGGGTTGGGGTTGCTTTTTATTTATTGGCAAATTTAAGCAGTCATCGTGGAAAACTAGGTAAATTGACTGCAAAAATGCCGCAGTATTTAGATTTGGTGGCATTGGGAACCTATGCCGATGTTGCGAGTCTAGATTATAACAATCGGATTTTGGTTGATGCAGGGGTTAAACGCATTCAGCAAAACTTATGCCGTGTTGGTATTAGTGCATTATTGGACATTGCAGGGCGTGATCCCGCAGAACTGAAAGCTTCTGATTTAGGTTTTGTATTAGGCCCTCGGATCAATGCTGCTGGGCGTATGGAAACCATGGATATCGGGATTGAATGCTTATTAGCAACCGATATGCAAACAGCTTATGCATTGGCTCGACAATTGAATGATTTAAATCTAGAGCGTCGTCAAGTTGAATCTCAAATGAAACAAGAGGCACTGCTTGCACTTGATGGATTACAGCTTGATCAGGACAATTTACCTGCGGCATTGGTGATGTTTGAAGAACATTGGCATCAAGGGGTGATCGGGATTGTTGCAGGGCGTTTAAAAGAACAGTTTCATCGTCCAAGTATTATCTTTGCAGCAGACAAAGATGGTGTTCATATCAAAGGTTCGGCACGTTCAATCGATGGGATTCATATTCGAGACAGTATTGAAAAAGTCGCTGAGCAGTGTCAGCATTTGGTCAGTCATTTTGGTGGACATGCAGCAGCAGCAGGTTTAACCATTCAAAAACAACATTTTGAAGAATTTAAACAGATATTTACTCAACTGATTGCACAATCAGAAGATGAGTTGTTTCAAGCCACCTTATGGACAGATGGTGAGTTGCCAAGTCAGGCATTTCAAATCCAAACCGTTGATACCATTGAAGCTTTAGGGCCGTGGGGGCAAAAATTTCCTTCACCTGTGTTTGAAGGTCAATTTCAAATACTGGATTATCGTTGGTTAAAAGAGGTACATCTCAAATTAAAATTGGCTTTGGAGAATGGTCAATCTGTGGATGCGATTGCTTTCAATGCATTGAATAAATTTAATTTTGATCCTATGCAAAAGCATGTTCGTATTGTTTATGAGTTAGATAAAAATCAGTTTAATGGCAATGTGAGTTTGCAGTTAAGAATGCTGCATTTAGAGCATTAACAATGATCATTCACGATACTGAATTGAATAAAAAACCGCTCAAATTGAGCGGTTTTTTTATAGGGCTGTAAATTAGAAGCGGTAACCTGCACGTACACCATAGGTGTTGTAGTCATCACCGAAACCAACACGACCTTCAAGGCTGACTTGTTGATTTAAGAATTTCTTCGCAGAAATACCGAATTCATCACGTTCAGTTAAATCGTTGTTATAGTAATCTGCACCAACACTTAAGGTTTTGTCTAAATACAAGTCTGTACGTACTTTATATTCATCTAGATCACCAAAAGCGCCATAAGCTTCAAAGTTGGCATCGTATTGACCGACTTTGGTTACATATTTGGCACGTACTGTTGGGTCTGCACCATCGTCACCATTTTTTTCATCATAACCTGTGACACCTAAAGCAAGTAATAAACCAGGTGCGGGTAAATAACCGACTTCTGCGCCGTATGTTGTAACTTTAGCGTCGATCGAGGTGTCATCAACTTCAAGCTCATTACGCGCTACACGACCACTCACATAGAAATCGCTGTTAGGGATATAGTATTCAAGACCCGCGCCATATTGCGTATCTTTGATGCCGTCGTTATCAGCATACTCTACATTGGCTTTTACATTACTGGCACGATCAAGGAAAGCGGCTTCATTGAGTGGTGAATTACGAATCTGAACAGGGTTAAAGTAATAAGTACCATCTACACCGAAATTATGGGTTGCGTCATAATCGTCCCAATCAGCATAGGTATAAGAACCGCCCACTTCCGCTTGATACGCATGTGCTGCTGTACCTGTCATTGCGATAGTAGATAGAAGCGCTGATGCAATTGCTAACTTTTTCATGGATTCTTCCCCCAGTGGAAATGATTAGGCTAAAAAGTTTTTAAATCTTTTGTTACATCTTGAGTCTAGTTTGAATAGAAAACTCGTCAACATTAGCAACGTAACAGAATTGTAGTTATTGGAGGTTTGTGTAACTTTTTATATTTAAATATATGATAAATAATAAAAATATTCTATGTTTAATTTTATTAAAACTGTGTAGATAGTGTGGAGAATGATAGTAGTTAAGTGAATAGTAAATATATTTTGTAATAAAAAAGGCATTTTTAAGAAAAATGCCTTTTTAGAATTTATGCTATTGAAGTGTCAAAAAATTAGAAACGTAATGTTCCATTAACATTAAATGCTTGTACATCGTCACCAAAACCAATAGCACCGCCGACTGCAAACATATCATTTAAGAAGTATTTGCTACGAATAGAAAAATAATCTACATCGTCATCGCCATTGTCTTCAAAGTTATAAGCAGCACCTAAGCTAAAAGCTTTATTAAAATAATAATCTCCGCCAACAGTGATGTTATCTTCATCACCAAATACGCCATCTGCTTCTAAATTGATATATTGGTCAGCATTGCCTACGGGGAAGACGTATTTCGCTTTGAGTGCAACAGCATTATCTTCATCGTCTTCATCATCGCCGTTATAACCGTCTACACCAACAGCAAGCAATAAATTACTCATCGGCATGTAGCCGACTAAAGCACGATAATTGGTACGATCGTATTCATCTTTATTGTAGTCAGAACCATAAGAGAATTGTTCTTTCTCTTGGTATTTTTCATGATTCATTCCGATATCAGCATTAAAATAGAATTGTTCATAAAAATATTCTAAACCAACGACAAAATTATGATTTTGAAATTCATCTTTTTGGGTGCCAGTAGAGCCCATTTGATCTGCTATGGTATAACGGTCACTTTTAAGTTCGGTATAATCGTATGCGCCGTATACATTACTGGCATGCGTTAAATAAGCACCTTCATTTAAAGGGCCTTGTTTAGATTGCACAGGTGCGAAATAAAATGTGCCAAGCAGATTGAGTTGGTTGTCAGAATCTGTGTAGTCATCATCATGATTTGTATAGGTATAACCTGCATCGATTTGCGCAATGTAGGCAAAGCTTGAGCTGGTCATTGCTGTTAAGAGCAAAGCAAGAAAAGAACGTTTCATAGAATCCTCATGGAAGGGTTATTGTTGTCTATTGTTTAATGGTTTTTAAAAATAATGAGCCATTGTTCACAAAAAATACAGTTCGGTCAATTGTTTTGTTAAATAAAAATGCAATATCTCAACTTTTTCTGCACTGTGGTAGAATATTGCCGAATTAAAAGACGTCAAATGTGAGATTAAAACTCGTGGAAATTAATCCTTATTTAAACCAGCTAAAAGACTTAAATGACCGTGGTCTAACACTACGGGGGTATCTTTGACTACGATCTGAAGAAAGAGCGTTTAGAAGAGGTTCTCCGCGAGTTAGAAGACCCTGCCATTTGGAATGACCAAAGCCGCGCGCAGGCGATGGCCAAAGAAAAGGGTGAACTTGAAAATGTCATCAATGTGCTAGAAGGCTTAGCCAATCAACTTGAAGATGCCAAAGCAATGCTTGATTTGGCAGTCGAGGCTGATGATGAAAGCTTGTTGGCTGATGTGCAAGCTGAGCTTGATTCAAGTGAAGAAGAATTAGCAAAACTTGAATTCCGTCGTATGTTTAGTAATCCGATGGATCCAAATCCATGCTATGTCGAAATCCAAGCGGGTTCAGGTGGTACAGAAGCACAAGATTGGGCTTCAATGCTACTGCGTATGTATATGCGTTGGATTGAGCGTCATGGTTTCAAAGCTGAATTGATGGAAGAATCAGACGGTGATGTGGCAGGGATTAAATCGGCAACCATTCGTGTTGAAGGTGAATATGCTTATGGATGGTTGCGTACAGAATCAGGTGTACATCGTCTAGTTCGTAAGTCGCCGTTTGACTCAGGTAACCGTCGTCATACATCATTCTCAGCGGTATTTGTATCGCCTGAAGTCGATGACAATATTGAAATTGATATTAATCCTGCGGATGTACGTACCGATACTTATCGTGCGTCTGGTGCAGGTGGTCAGCATATTAACAAAACCGATTCAGCAGTGCGTTTAACGCATGCACCAACAGGTATTGTGGTGGCTTGTCAGAACCAGCGTTCACAACATGCGAACCGTGACCATGCTTGGAAGCAGTTACGTGCCAAACTCTATGAATTAGAGATGCAAAAACGTAATGATGCAGCTAAAGCACTTGAAGACACTAAGTCTGATATTGGGTGGGGCAGCCAAATCCGTTCCTATGTTTTGGATGACTCTCGTATCAAAGACTTACGTACCAGTGTAGAAAGTTCAAATACAGGTGCTGTATTGGACGGTGACTTAGATAAGTTTATTGAAGCAAGCTTAAAACAAGGCCTATAAGCCTTAAGTTTGTAAATTAAATACTTAACAAAAGCAAAGCTTTAACAGCTAGTTACATTAATATCTAAAATATTCGATATAATAATCGAAAAAATACGATATAGTGTATTCAAGATGCTGAACAGAGCTTTGCACTTTTATTGAATGTGTCTAAGATGGATATTGATTTAATTTTTAAAGCATTGGCAAATCCGACTCGACGACAAATATTGGAGTGGTTGAAAAATCCACAACAGTTTTTATCGGAAGAGCAATGCGGTGGCTTTAATCGTGGTGTCTGTGCAGGGAATATCGAAAAACTCGGTAATGTCTCTCAGTCAACGATGTCTAATCATTTATCTGTATTACAACAGGCAGGTTTAATTCAGGCAGAAAAATATGGTCAATGGTCATATTTTTCTCGCAATGAAGCTTTAATTCAGCAATATATTGAATATCTACACAACTCACTTTAAATCCTTTTCACTATTTAATATTTATAGAATGGAAAAGTGAGTCATGAGGTTAACATGGCTGAACTGATTTCTCCCCTGATTCTTGGCGATTTAAAACTTAAAAATCGCGTGGTGATGGCTCCTTTAACACGTAGTCGTGCAACCGATGATCGTGTACCAACAGCAATGATGGCTGAATACTATGCGCAGCGTGCCAGTGCAGGTTTAATCATTTCTGAAGCGACCGTTATCTCTGAAGAAGCCAATGGTTATTTAAATACACCGGGACTGTTTACCGATACACAAGTTGAGGGATGGAAAGAAGTCACTCAAGCAGTACATGAAAAACAGGGCCTAATCGTCGCGCAGTTATGGCATGTGGGTCGTGTTTCACACCCTGATTTACTCGATGGAGAAATACCTGTTTCGGCAAGTGCTGTGCAACAAGCTGGACATGTGAGTTTACTCCGTCCGAAACGTGAATATGTGGTACCTCGTCCATTAGAAGTTGCTGAAATTCACCAGATTATCCAACAATTTAAACAAGCTGCAATTAATGCCAAATCCGCTGGATTTGATGGCGTAGAATTGCATGCTGCCAATGGTTATTTGATCGATCAATTTTTACAAAGTTCAACCAATCAGCGTGAAGATGAGTACGGTGGTTCTGTAGAAAATCGTGCACGTTTCCTTCTTGAAGTGGTTGATGCTTTAATCGAGGTTTGGGGTGCAGGACGTGTTGGTGTCCATTTAGCACCACGTGGTGATGAGCATGATATGGGTGATGCTGATCCACGTGAAACCTTTGGTTATGCATTGGAAGAATTGGGCAAACGTAAAATTGCTTTCTTCTTTACTCGTGAATATTTGGCAGATGATAGCATCAGTGATTATATGAAAGCTCGCTCTGGTGGTGTGCCATATATTGCCAATATGCGTTTAAGCCGTGAAGAGGCGATTGACTTATTGGCTACGGGTCAAGCAGATGCAGTGTCTTTTGGTAAGGCTTATATTGCCAATCCTGATTTGTTTGAGCGTTTAGTTGCTGATGCACCTTTGAATGAATTGGTGTTTGAAAATATGATCGGTTCGCAGACTGCGGAAGGCTATATTGATTATCCAACTTTGGCAGAAATGTCTGAAAGTGAGCTATCTGCCTAAACTTACAGTTTTACTGTTTTATTGAATGTTTTGCTGTGATGTAAAAGCTGTATTTGTTTAAGAATGAATACAGCTTTATTTTTGATGGATTCATTTTAAAAATATTCACTAACAACATTATTCATTAACAACTGAATACGGCTCTGTTATATTTGCCGATTGAATTTATTTTGGGGCATTTTGCTTGGCTACTCCTTTTTGGTATAACGCAGCGCTTGCAATCGTCAAACCGTTGTATAAATGGCGAATAAAAAAGCGTGCACAGAATATGCAGCAATATCAACAAGAATGCCTAGAACGTTTTGGCCCATTTCAAACGCCTAAAAATATACAAACCATTTGGTTTCATTGTGTTTCTTTTGGTGAAACCAATGCAGCACAGCCGCTGATTGAGCATTATTTAAAATTAGGTCATCGTGTTCTCGTTACCAATACCACCAAGACTGGGCAAGCACGTTCCAAATCACTATTTCTCAAAGCACCTTATGAAGCATTGTTTCAAGCGGTCTATTTACCTGCGGATCAGCAGTATTTAATTGCGGATTTTTATCAAAAATATCAACCTAAATTATTGATATTGGTCGAAACTGAGCTTTGGCCAAATTTAATTGATCAAGCCAAACAGTTTAAGGTGCCGTGTATTTTGGTGAATGCACGTCTTTCGGAGAAATCAGCCAAAGGCTATGCAAAAGTACCGAGTTTGACACGTCCAATGTTGCAAAATTTAGATCGATTATTGGCGCAAGATTTGGCGACGCAGCAACGTTTTATTGACCTTGGAATTGAAAGTAGTCGTACAGAAGTGGTGGGTAGTATTAAGTTTGATATTGCAGCACCTGAGCAATTCATTCACAAAGCTGAACAGTTAAAACAAGATTGGAATTTAAATTCACGTAAAATCATCACCATTGCCAGTACGCATTCTCCTGAAGAAGAAAAGTTATTAACCAGCTTAAAACCTTATTTAGATCAGCATCCAGATTGGCTATGTATTGTCGTGCCACGTCACCCTGAACGTTTTGATGAAGTGTTTCATATTGCACAGCGTCTGAATTTAAATAGTCAAAGACGTAGTTTAAATCAATCGATTCAATCAGATACTCAAGTTTATTTGGCTGATAGTATGGGGGAAATGTGGCTTTGGTATGCGATTAGCCAAGCATGTTTTGTCGGTGGTTCGTTGAATGAACCGGGTGGTGGACATAATATTTTAGAACCGATGGTTTTGGATGTACCGACCATTATTGGCCCAAACTATTTTAACTTTCAAGTGATTGTTGATGAGTTTTTACAAGCGGATGCAGTAAGGGTTGGATTAACAACAGATGAGGTTGTTGAGTTATTGGTACGTTGTTTGGAAGATGCAAATTTTGCACAGCAGTTGAGTCAGCATGCAATAGAAGTTTTGAATCGTAATAAGGGTTCTTTGCAGAAGCATATTGCTGTGATTGATGGGTATTTATAATTTCGTATGTGATTTTATAAAATTGAATATAAAGCAATGAGAAATTTAATTGGTTTGCACGGCCACAATTTATATTGAAGTTTTTTAAGTTGTTTGTGTAGGCGGTGCCTTACTTTTCAGGGATGAAAAGTAACAAAAATCCTTTGTTGGACAAAGGGATATCCTTATCGCCCTTGTCCAACGGCGGCATCCATGTCGCCTAACGCGATAGCACGCTCATCAAAATTTCTAACTTCATTCGTCTATTTTATTATTGTACATAAAACAGGATTAGAAAATTTTCTTATGAATATCGTCTTGCTAGACCAACGTCAAACCTTATCCGAAATCTGGACGATTAGTGCCAAAAGACAAATTGAGCATTTAAAAACCCATGTAGATATTCAAGTTGGCGATACGCTTAGAGTTGGTATTCGTAATGGAAAACGTTATCTAACAGAAATTATTCACATTACAGAAAGCTCTATCCAAATTAGACCGATTCAAGAAGAAATCGTACCTCAAAAATTACCTGTAACTTTAGTTGTGGCATTGCCCCGACCAAAGGTTTTACGCCGTTTAATCATGGATGCTGTGACGTTGGGTGTGGATAAGTTGATCCTTATCCACAGTTATCGGGTTGATAAAAGTTATTGGCAAACGCCTTTTTTGCAACAGCTTGATCATTTTGTCACGTTAGGTTTAGAGCAAGCCGGCGATACAATCGCACCTAAAATTGAGCTATATAAACGCTTTAAACCATTTACTGAAGACATTCTTCCAACATTCATTACAACACAATCTCCAGCCTATGTGGCGCATCCTTATGCGGAACTAAGTATGCCTTTTGCGATTGATCATCCATGCACCGTGGTGATCGGGCCAGAAGGTGGTTTTATCCCTTATGAGATTGATTTACTTGTAAAAAACGGCTGCCAAGCTGTGAGCTTAGGCAACCGTATTATTCGTACTGAAACGGTGATTCCTTATGTGTTAGGAAGATTATTTAGCACGGGCTGATTCTTCTTCAGCATTTTCACCACGATAAATTTTAACTTCTTGTACGGGATAAGGAATTGACACATTATTTTCAGCAAAAGAATGAACAACCATTTCTTGAATTTTGCTAATCGATGCCGAAGTCGATGTTTCAGTGGTATTTACCCACCATTGCACTTTTAAATTGACTGAGAAATCAGCTAAAGCAGTGACATTCACGCTGAAACCCGGTTGGCTTAGAATGCTACTATCTTTGTCTAGTAGTTCTAAAATAATATTTTTCGCCTTTTGTACATCGTCTTCATAGCCTATGCCAACAATAAACTCACAACGACGACGTTGATAAGCCGTATTCACAGTCACAGCACTGGTATAAACCGTTGCATTTGGAATCACAATACGACGACCATCAGGTGAGCGTAGGAATGTTGCACGAATTTGAATATCTTCAACGGTGCCTTCCATATTATTGACAATGATGTCATCGCCAATTTTGAAGGGTTCACCTAATAGAATCAGTACACCTGAAAGCATATTTTGGAAAATATCTTTGAATGCAAAACCGATCGCGACTGAGCCGATACCTAAAGCACTCATCAACTGACCCGGAGTAAAACCAGGGATCGCGATGACCATTGCAATCAGAAAACCAAAGAAGATAATAAAACTACTACCGACACGGTTTAACACCAAAACCAAATTTTGGCGAGTATATGAGCGGTTTTCTAATGTTTTACGGACAAAGAATTTAAATACTTTAGACAGTAACCAAAAGATCAGTAAAACAACCAGAGCGATACAAAAATAAGGAACACGTTCCCAAAAACCATCCATAATTTTGTCGATGGTGGTATAAGCATCGTTATATTTTGCAGTGTGTTCAATGACTGTTTTGGCAGTTTTCTCACCTGCAGTATGGAGCAACTGAGTCGTATCTTGAGCGACTTCGCTTAATTTATTTGCTTCTTCAGCCACAGTAATGTCCAATGAAATGATCTGCGTATTTTGCCTGAAATTTTAAAGAAGTTAAGCTTTGATTACAGATTTTATGAGTTCAAGTGTAATAAGTTGAGATATAAAATAATCACATTCGCCCATGTAATCCGCATCGAGATGTAGATCAGATTGATAAAAAAAAGTGCAAAACGCGTATAAATATAAGCATTGAGAAGAATATTAAAAATTCTTAAGTTAGTGTGGTGTTATGAGTCAGTTTGACGTGTTCAGTAAGAAAATGTTTTTTTCTGAAAAAAGTCATAGGCACTTTGTTCTAGTCATTATAAGATCAAAAAAACTGCATAAATATTGAAAAAACGAATGTTTTTGCAAATGACTCAATATATTACGATAGCTAAAGTGAACTTTGCGTCTACGACCAAAGCACAATTGTTATACAAAATGCGCTATCGTAATACTGAGTACATGCAAGTAATAAAATCAAGAACGTAGGCATATATCTCGTGATGAGATGGCAAATCAAGGAAGTAGAACCATGAATGAAATTTATCCAGTTCCTGAACAATTTGTTAAAACAGCAAGAACCAATGAACAACAGTATTTTGAGCGTTACCAACAGTCAGTAGATGATCCAAATCAATTTTGGGCAGAAGCTGCAAAAAAGTTGGAGTGGATGAAACCATTCACTCAAGTCAAAAATACAAGCTATGACAAAGACAACTTTAAAATAGAATGGTTCGCAGATGGTGAGCTTAATGTCAGTGCTAACTGTTTAGATCGTCATTTAAAAGAACATCCACTCAAACCTGCAATCATTTGGGAAGGTGATCATCCATCCCGTCATAAGATCATTTCATTTGAAGAATTACATGATGAAGTCTGTCGTTTTGCCAATGTCTTGAAAAAGAATGGAATTGGGAAAGGTGACCGCGTTATTTTGTATATGCCAATGATTCCAGAAGCTGCAATTGCGATGTTGGCATGTACGCGTATAGGTGCTGCGCATTGTGTAGTTTTTGGCGGTTTCTCGCCAGACTCTTTGGCAAGTCGTATAGATGATAGCCAAGCGAAGTTGGTGATTACTACGGATCAAGGGATGCGTGGTGGAAAAACCATTCCACTCAAAGAAAATGTTGATGCGGCTTTAGCACTTGATGGAACGTCTTCTGTTGAGAAAATGATTGTGGTGCACCGTACAGGGCATCCAATTACGATGAAAGACGGTCGTGATTTGTGGTATCACATGGAAATCATGACAGTTACAGACATCTGCCCACCCGAAGCAATGAATGCAGAAGACCCATTATTCATTCTTTATACTTCAGGCTCTACAGGTAAGCCAAAAGGGGTGTTACATAGCACAGGCGGTTATTTAACGTATGTGAATACCACATTTCGTGAAGTATTTGATATTAAACAAGATGATGTATTTTGGTGTACGGCAGATGTAGGCTGGATTACAGGGCATTCCTATGTGCTGTATGGGCCATTATCAAATGGTACAACAACGGTGATGTCTGAAGGTATTCCACAGTACCCAACATGGGCACGTACAGGACATATTGTGGATAAACATAATGTGACCATTCTCTATACAGCACCAACAGCAATTCGCGCCATGATGCGAGAAGGCGATGCTTTTGTACGAGAAAGTGATCGCAGTAGTTTGCGTCTATTGGGTTCAGTGGGTGAGCCGATTAACCCTGAAGCGTGGAATTGGTACTATACCGTGGTGGGTGAAAGCCGTTGTCCGATTGTAGATACATGGTGGCAAACTGAAACTGGCGGTATTCTTATTTCTCCACTGCCAGGTGCAACACCTTTGAAACCAGGTTCGGCAACACGTCCATTTTTTGGTATTCAGCCTGCTTTAGTCGATGCTGATGGTCAAGAGTTGGAAGGTGCTGCGGAAGGAAATCTGATTATTAAAGATTCTTGGCCGGGACAAATGCGTACAATTTGGGGAGATCCTGAGCGGTTTATTGAAGCTTATTTTTCAACTTATCCGGGAACGTATTTTACAGGTGATGGTGCACGACGAGATAAGGATGGCTATTACTGGATCACAGGGCGTGTAGATGATGTCCTGAATGTTTCAGGGCACCGCTTAGGTACAGCTGAGATTGAAAGTGCCTTGGTTGCACACGAAAAAGTTGCTGAATCAGCTGTGGTGGGTATGCCGCATGAGATTAAAGGACAAGGTATCGCTGCCTATGTCACTTTACAAGCGGGAGAGGCTGAGACTGAAGAGTTACGTAAGGAATTAGTCGCTTGGGTTCGGAAGGTATTAGGCCCTGTTGCAACACCTGATGCAATTTATTGGGCACCTGCTTTACCGAAAACTCGTTCAGGGAAAATCATGCGTCGTATTTTAAGAAAGATTGCGGCAGCTGAATTGGATAGTTTAGGCGATACGTCTACATTGGCCGATCCAAGTGTGGTAGATCAACTGATTGCTGAGGTTAAAGCAAATAGTTAACCCAATAAATGGAATGATCTTGTTAAAACCCAATCAAATTTGATTGGGTTTTTTATTGGCTGAAAGTCCTTTAAATTTTAGTTATTACATTTTTAGGACAAGATAAAGTTCATAAATACTGCGAAATCGTACTGCCATTTTCATTAAATTTGACGTGTGCAATCGCTCCATTGACTAAGGATAATTGTGGAGGAACATGGCCGATATCCACATCATACAAAACAGGTATATCGAGATAACTTAAGACCGAATGAAGCGCATCAAAGGAATTTAATTGGGTGGAATCTATTATTTCAGTTGCCATATTTCTACCGATAAGTAATCCCGAAATATGATCAAACCAACCATGCATTTTAAGACTGAGTAAGGTTCTTGAAAGTTCACAAGCTTTTAATTCGGAACTTTCAAAATACAGAATGACACCATCATTTTCATGTTGTTGATAAAACTGGGGGAGATTAGCAAATTTAGTTCCTGCCAATCTCGAAATCGTTTCTAAACATCCACCAATTAAACGCCCTTTGAAATCTATAGGAGTGCTTTTACCATCTAGACGTTTCCATTGAGTAGCTGCTGTGAGATTCAAACCTGCTTTTGGATTTTCCTGCCAATCATTCTCTTGTTCCTGATAAAACGATGAAGATTGTTGAGTCAGCACCGTTTCTCTATCACTGGTGAGGACTTCCCATATTTTTTGCGTCATTGAGTCTAGTGGTTCAGCAGCGAGTTCCATTAAATTCGGCCCATGCAAAGTCGCCCAACCTGAAATGGTCGTCATGGGGACATGTAAGGTACTGAGGTCAGAAAATCCCGAAAACCATTTTGGCTCGAGTTTGGCGACTTCTTCAAAGTCAATCAGTTCGAGCAACTCCATAGCTAACTCGCCGCCCCAAGGTGGCATAATTGCCTTAACTTCTGGGTTAGTGAGGAAACACTTTAATTCTTCTGCACGTAATTTTTTATCGGCACTTTTATTTTTATATACAGCACGCAAGCAATTTCCTTCGATTACTCGGAAACCTTTTTGTTCAAGCATTTTGATCGCAAGATCTAAGCGAGGATGTAATGACGGTGGAACACCTGTGGATGGTGCAGTGATCGCAATTAAATCCCCTGCGACTAACTTGGATGGGAAACGTATTTGCATATTTTGTTTTAAACCTTTTTCGTTTTAATCCTTTTAAGGACTTCTTTGTAAAGGATGATTAAAGAGAATGGGTTAAGTAATTTTCCGTAATTAGTACAATAAAATGATAAAGTTAAGCGCTCTATTTAAAGCTTAAAATAAACCAGATAAAGGTGGAAAAACCAGCAATTTGATCATTTTCAAATAAAAAAAATCCTTCAAGCCGAGTCAAGAAGGAAAGTTTCTAAGCGTTTTAATTATTTATTGTTGTTTTACATTGCTGACGACTAATAATGACTAGGCAACCTGAGACTGTGGTGTTTTGACTTTGGCATGTAAACGATTTTCAGCAGCGTCTAAACTTGGTACTGCTGCAGAAGGAAGCACTTCATCTTGTTCAATCTGTTTGTTAATACCTAAGTTTTGATTGGCTTGTTCAGTTTTGGCTTTTACAACCTCAGCACGTTGTCCTTTAGCAGGTGCCCATTCTAAAATCGGTAAAGCACGTGCGACAGCTAAAGTAATACGGTCTTGAATATGTTCACTTTTAATGGTGTATTCAGGCGTGAAATCACGATCGGTTGCATAAACGCCAATCGGTAAGGTCTGTGCTTGGAAAAAGCTAAATAAAGGGCGCAATTGATGCTCTAGAACTAAGGCATGGCGGTCACTACCACCAGAGGCAGCAAGCAGTACAGGAACATCAACCAAAGCGGTTTGCTCAACAAAGTCAAAGAAATGCTTAAATAAGCCTGTAAATGAAGCACGGTAAACAGGTGTACCGACGATTAATGCATCTGCCGCTTCAACCGCAGCTAAATCGTCTTGCACACGTTGCGGAAGTTGATTGCGGTAAATCGCTCCTCCCAAAAGCTGTCCAATTTCACTGAATTTAATAAAATGCACATGAATCGGAGTGGCTTGACCCAGCTCATCAAGAATCGCTTGAACCAGACTTTCTGTCTTGGATGGATTATTTAACCCCCCTGAAACAGCAACGATATTCAAGGGTTTTTGTTGGGTGAAAATAGACATACTGGCAACCTAATCAAGTTAATCTCGGAATACCATTTATTAATCTACATCGCAGGATATGCTGTAAAATAAGCAAAAACAGATTGGTTATCAGTTTTTGATATAAATCAAAATTAGATGCAATAATTATCATATAAATCTTTTAAGTATTTGAAGCTAAAATATATTATAAAATTAAATAAGTAATTCATTTTTATATCTTTATTTTATATTTAAAAGTGATATTTAAATCATAAATTCGATAAATAGCTTAATTTTTTTAGGGAATTTTAATCAAAGCAAACAAATTATCCAAAAAATCGTTAATATTTACGTATCTTAAATAGCAATAGTGCGGTTAGAATGAAAGAACTGTGCTAGAGATCTCTCGCTTCGCTTATGAATATTTTAATCGTTGATGATCATCCACTGTTTCGCCATGCGTTAATTCAGGCGGTTCGTTATAGTTTGCCACAGGCTCAAATCAGTGAAACTGCGGCTGTAAATGAATTTTATGAACGCTTGGAAAATGGTCCAGAACCAGACCTTGTCTTGTTGGATTTAAATCTGCCGGGTGCGTCAGGTTTCTCTGCATTGGTACATGTTCGTGCGCAATATCCTTCGTTGCCCATTATTGTGGTTTCAGCGCATGAAGACGCTTCGATTATTCAGCGTGCGATTGCACATGGTGCGATGGGTTATATCCCTAAATCTGCACATCCGAGCCATATTGGTGAGGCGATTCGTCAAGTTTTAGAAGGTGATATTTGGTTACCACCCAATTTACCAACAGCCAATATGAATTTTGATCCACGGGCTGCAGATGAAACGGCTTTGGCAGAACGTATTCAGTCACTGACACCGCAACAGTTCCGTGTATTGATGATGGTTGCTGAAGGTTTACTGAATAAACAGATTGCATACGAGTTAGAAGTTTCCGAAGCGACCATCAAAGCACATGTCACTGCGATTTTCCGTAAACTCGGTGTGCAAAATCGTACTCAAGCGGTATTGGCGATCAATGCATTGAATATTGAAGAAAAGAAAGTTTAATTTTTAAATCTAGAAATTTAGTGACATAAAAAAAGACCTTCATTCAAAATGAAGGTCTTTTTTTATGATTCGCTTTTATTGAATGTTAAGCCAAACAGTCTTGTTTAGACACAAGATCAGGACAGCCTAATGGGTTTAATGCACATTTTAAGTCATCAATTTGGTCTTGGGTGACATAGCCTTTAGATTTTAAATAGTCCGCAACACGGTCATCACGAAGGCTTAAAAAAGCTGCATCATATACGCCTAAATCTACAAATAAAGCTGCTGTTTCTAAGCTATTAAAACGATCTAGGAACACATCATTACCATACATCAAAAAGATATGATCATAATCTGCTTGCGGATCTACATTTAAACGATGCGCTAAGGTTGTTGGCGATGTTTTGATGAAGAGTAAGTCAGATAGCTCATCAAACTGTGTCATGTCTAGGGTGTCTTGACTCGATTTTACTTTCCCTAACCATGCTTTAAACACCAGTACTGCGCCACCACGCAGTAACATGCTCCACATTTGATGACGTACTTCGTCGCTTAAGCAATCGCACTCATCTTCTAAGCGTTGCACAAACTGCTCTTCTTGTTGCGCTAACTTGTCAAAAAGCCCTAAACCTTGTGGATGAAATGCAGCAGGAGCAAATACATCAAATTTTAATTCTTCAAAAACCTGTAATGCTAAAGGAACAGCACTTTGATAAATAGTATTTAGCGCTTGGAGTTGTGCATCTTGTAATTTGGTTTGCTTGAAAATATCTTGCCAATCGATTGTAGGCAACATGGCGTTGGCACCATATTGACGATGGAATTGTTGAGTTTGATGAATTCCATGTGGAACAGCTTCTGAAATATTCATGGTTCAAATCCTATTAAAAAAATGGATGACGCATCAACACTGCATCCCTGCATATCAAAGCGTGGTTTTATGATGTTTCAATTCTTGAATTATTTAAGATGCAATATGAATACGACTAAAGTTGTATGTGTTGTTAAATTTTTATTTTTATTTTTATAAATCAATGTATTGTGAATTTGTAACTAAGTATACAGGTGTATAGTTACTATTTTGATCTTCTTTGCCATAGAAAACCCGCTTTTGAAATTTTTGGTCAATCAATCTCTTATATTCTGAGTGGTTTTTGAATGCTTTTGCATAGAGTTGGGAAAAAATTGCTATTTCACTTAAAAAAAACCTCCATAAACAGTTTTCATGGAGGTTCTAAATGTTTCAAAACATTCTATAAAGTTGATTGAGTTGTGAAGAACTCACTCGGCATTACTTAGAAATCTTCAACCCTGATAACCAAGCGCGTAATGACGCAGGTTTAAGTGGTTTTTTCAGTAAGACTACATTTAAGTCTTTAACACGTTGTGGCAATTCAGGATCTGAGTCAGCAGTGATCAGTGCCATAGGCACATTTTCTTGACGATGCTTGATCATAAAGTCTAAACCCGCTTTTCCATCGTTTAAGTGCTGATCAACCAGCCACACTTGAATATTTTCTTGCTGAATAATTTCAAAAGCTTGCTCAGGTTCAGTGGCTTTAAAGACTTGATAGCCCCATTTTGTCAGTAGGGTACTCATACCTTCCAAGATGGTTTCATCATTGTCCAAACACAAAATTTTATACGCTTTGGTTTTGAGCGGTACAGCTTGTACAGGAGCATTCACTATTTTAGGTGCTTCCACAATTGGAACTTCAATCATGAAACATGAACCTTTACCCAGTTCAGAATAAACATGAACAGGATAATCCAGTAAGCTGGTCATACGTTGAACAATGGCCAAACCCAGTCCAAGGCCTTGTTCACCCCAAGGCGAGGTATGTCCACAACGTTCAAATTCTTGGAACAATTTAATGCGTTGCTCTTCGGCAATACCTGGGCCTGTATCCCACACGCCGATACGGATGTAGTCTGGACGCGTTGCATGACGCAAAACCCCGACAATTACACGACCACGTGCGGTATAACGTAAGGCATTGCTGACGAAGTTTTGAATAATACGACGAATCCATTGAGGGTCTGTATCGATCCAAAATTGAGCATCATGCACATGTAATTGGATATCCCGTTGTGCTGCAATCGATTTAAATTGTAATTCCAAATCACTCAATAAATCGTGTAAAGGATATGCTTGACGTTTCGGCTGGATTGAACCGCCTTCTAAACGGGCAATATCCAATAGCGCAGAAAGCATACTCTCTGCACCATAGAGTGCTCGATCAAGTTGTTGTAGTGTTTTACGGTCTTCATCCGATTGGACACTTTGTTCTAAGGCGGTACTGAATAAGCGTGCAGCATGCATAGGCTGTAATAAATCATGACTTGCTGCAGCAATAAAGCGGCTTTTCGACATATTGGCTTTATCTGCCTGCTCACGCGCAAGTTGCTGTTCAGTTAAAGCATTAGCAAGCTGTTGAGTACGATCCGATACGCGTGCTTCAAGGACAGCTTCATTCTCACGGAATGCAGTAATATCAGCAAAAGTCGTAACAAAACCACCGCCTTCAATGGGGTTGCCGCGCATTTGAATCACTCGACCATCTTTACGGATCCGCTCAAACTCATGTGCGCTACCTGCTTTCATCCAGTGAATACGCTTACGGACGTGCTCTTCGACTGAGCCTGGACCACATTCACCACGTTCAGCGTTATAACGAATTAAGTCGGCAATTGGACAGCCGACATAGACTAAATCTTTTGGATAATCAAAAAGTCTTAAATATTGATTGTTCCATGCCACCAAACACATATTTTCATCAACCACACTGACCCCCTGAGTCATGTGGTCAATCATGGTCATAATCAGGTTTTGGTTAAAACGTTGCCATTGTGATGCTTGGTCGAGAATATTAGCGACTTGCCCTAAAGCCAAACCATTATTCACCATTGCAGTGGTGAGTAAGGTACGTGCAGACGCTGCGCCAATTGTTCCTGCCAAATATTGTTCTGTAAATCGCCACCACATGCCATTGGCACTGCTATTTTCATTCATAACCACATTATTCATGGTACAGAATTGACGAAATGCATGGTTGGTTGGCCCTTCACCTGTAATGCGTTTTGCCAGTGCAATCAGATCACCGACTTTTAGTTTGGCTACGTCATGATGTAAGTAATTAATATCTGTCGATGTACTTTGCGCAGGTAAGGGCTTGGTTTCATAGTAGAAGAAACTTTCAGCTTGGATTTGTTCTGCAATACTCGGTCGGTAAATTCGAGAAACCCAAATATAAAGCATAATATTTAAACCCAATGCCCATATCACGCCATGTGTAAGTGGGGCAAAAGATTCAAAACCTAATAAAGCCTCAGGTCTGAGCCATTCGATGCCAAGTGGGCCATACATCAAAAATTCATGGGCAAACTGGCTATATTCGATCGGTAAACTGCGCAAAATCGTCGGCAGTAACAGGGTGTAAGTCCAAACAATATAACCCACCACTAAACCTGCATAGACACCTTGACGGCTACCTCCACGCCAATATAAGCCTCCAATTAAAGCAGGTGAAAATTGTGCAACCGCACTGAATGCCAATAAACCAAAAGTTGATAACTGATCGATATCATTAAAGAAATGGAAGAATAAAAAGCCAAGTAACATCACGGCTAAAATACACACCCGACGTGTGAATTTCAGTACTTGAGGTAAGCGTTTGTCGTGACGTGATAACAGCCTAAATTTCCATAAAGCAGGCATGATCAAGTCATTACTGAGCATGATTGATAATGCGACCGAGGAAACCAGTAACATGCCTGTTGAGGCTGAGAAGCCTCCAAGAAATGCCAAAAGTGACAGCCAATTTTGGTCATAACTGATGGGTAATGATAAAACTGCAACGTCAGGAATAGTTAAATATTTGGGTGCAGCATGTAAAGCCCAGCTGGCAATTGGAATGATGGCAATAATGGTTAGAATGAGATAGGCTGCAAACCAGCGGCGTGCGCCACGAATATGCTTTTCATCACGTAATTCCACCACAGCGACATGGAACTGTCGTGGTAAACAAATAATCGCAAGTGCGGCTAAAAGTGTTTGAATCCAAAAGGTGTCTGGTACACCAAATAGTTGTACTTCATGGAATGTTTTTTGTACGTCGTGTGAAATTTGGATAATATTTTCAGGGTGATCAAAAATAAAGAAAAATGCGACACAGAGTAAGGCAAATAATTTAACAAAAGATTCGAAAGCCACAGCGAGCATTAAACCGCCATGCTGTTCTGTATTGGCAATTTGTCGTGTACCAAAGATCATCGCTAGTATGGCGAGTACAGCAGTTAATGCCAATACCCCGTTGGTTGTGGTCGATAGCACTTGGGTGTTGTGATCTAGCATGACCGATGCACTCAGTGCAATCGCACGGAGTTGCAAAGCGAGATAGGGAATAATTGCAATTACAGCAAGTATGGTCACTAAAGATGCCAGTGTTCCGCTTTTACCATAGCGAGCGGCAACAAAGTCGGCAATCGATGAAATCGCATGATGCTGACGTACTCGTCCTAAACGTCGCCAAATATCATAGCCAAGCCAAACGAATAACAGTGGTCCTAAATAGATTGGAAGAAAAATAATCCCTTCACGTACCGCAGCGCCAGTTGCTCCATAAAATGTCCAAGATGAGCAATAAACCCCCAATGTTAGACTAAAGAGAAGCATTCTTCCGCGTGTACCTAATCGACTTGCATGCTTTTCCCCAAAGAAGGCACAAACGAAGAGAATTAAGATGTAAAGGGCCAGAACCCCTATAATTAACCAACTATTCATAAGAACGAGCGTATAAAAATCTGGCTCTATCATAACGCATCAATCAACTGACTCATCCATTTTGATCAAAATTTAACGACCAAAGTCTAAGTTACGAGAACCCTACAACATTGTTACTTTTAGCCTTGTAAAAAATGATTAAAAAAGCAGCCGCGTTCTGGTCGCTTATACAAGGAGTATGGTTATGGATGAGAGACAGGTAGATGCGATTCTACGCAATCCAAAATTCAAAGAAATGGTTGCTAAGAAAAGTAAATTAAGCTGGACACTAACTGCAATAATGTTGTTTGTTTATGTTGGATTTATGCTTTTAGTTGGCTACAACAAAGAATTTTTATTAACAACAGTTTCTGCAGGTGGCGTGACCACTTGGGGGATTCCTTTAGGTTTAGGGATCATTGTTCTTTCTTTCGTTCTATGTGGTGTGTATTCATATATTGCCAATAATAATTTGGATCAATTGACTGAAGATGCAATGGCAGAAGTCGAAGCGATCGCACATGAAAAAGGACTGCACTAAGATGAAATGGAACTCTTTAAAAACTAAAGCAGCTCTAGCGTCTACTGCGCTATTTTCTACGCTTGCTCAAGCAAGTCCAGATTTGGGTGCAGCAGAGCAACAAGCAACCAACTGGCATGCGATTATCATGTTTGCCATCTTTGTTGGCTTAACATTATTTATCACCAAGTGGGCAGCAAAACAAACCACAAGTACGCAGGACTTCTATACTGCTGGTGGTGGTATTTCAGGTTTCCAAAATGGTTTAGCGATCGCGGGTGACTATATGTCAGCAGCATCGTTCCTCGGTATTTCTGCAATGGTGTTTAGCTCAGGCTTTGATGGCTTGCTTTATTCACTTGGTTTCATGGTCGGTTGGCCGATCGTATTGTTCTTGGTTGCTGAACGTTTACGTAACTTAGGTAAATATAACTTATCAGACGTGGTTTCATTCCGCTTGGAAGAAAAACCAGTACGTACACTTGCAGCAATCAGCTCACTAGTTGTAGTCGCTTTCTATCTGATTGCGCAGATGGTAGGTGCAGGTCAGTTAATCAAATTATTATTTGGTTTGAACTATAACATCGCTGTTGTGATTGTTGGTCTTTTGATGATGGCTTATGTCATCTTCGGTGGTATGTTAGCGACAACTTGGGTACAGATCATTAAAGCAGTGATGTTGCTTTCAGGTGCGACATTCATGGCGTTCATGGTGATGCATTCTGTAGGTTATAGCTTCTCTGAAATGTTTAGACAATCTATTGATGTCTTTGCAAAAGTACATGAGATTAGTATTGATGAAGCAAGCCACATCATGGGGCCAGGTAAATTAGCTGCTAATCCATTAGATGCATTATCTTTAGGTCTTGCATTGATGTTCGGTACAGCAGGTTTACCACATATTCTGATGCGTTTCTTTACTGTAAAAGATGCGAAAGAAGCACGTAAATCAGTTGTTGTTGCAACAGGTTTTATTGGTTATTTCTACTTATTAACTTTCATTATCGGTTTCGGTGCGATCCTTTTCGTATCAAACAACCCACAATTTATTGACGTTGCTAAAATGGCAGTCACTGGCAAGTTAGAACTTGTTGGTGGTAATAACATGGCTGCAGTTCACTTGTCTGATGCTGTTGGCGGTGATTTGTTCATGGGCTTCATTTCAGCAGTTGCATTCGCGACAATTCTTGCAGTTGTTGCAGGTTTGACATTGTCAGGTGCTTCAGCAATCTCTCATGACTTGTATGCAAACGTATTTAAGAAAGGTCAAACGACTCCTGAATCTGAATTACGTATGTCTAAGATTGCAACTTTAGGTTTAGCTATTTTTGCAATGATCTTAGGGATCTTGTTCGAAAAGCAAAACGTTGCATTCATGGTTGGTCTAGCGTTCTCTGTTGCTGCATGTGCCAACTTCCCAGTCCTTGTACTTTCAATGTTCTGGAAAGGTTTAACAACGCGTGGCGCAGTGATTGGCGGTCTAGCAGGTCTATTAACAGCAGTCACGTTAATTATCTTATCTAAAGCAGTTTGGGTAGATACATTAAAAATCTCTGATACACCAATTAACCCGTTCAATGGCCCTGCGATCTTCGCTATGCCGCTTGCATTCTTCTGTTGCTGGTTCTTCTCTGTGACGGATAAATCAGCACGTGCTGAAGCTGAGCGTAAAGCATTTGATGCACAATATGTTCGTTCACAAACAGGTATTGGTATCTCTGGTGCTTCAGATCACTAATTGAAATATCACAATATCAAACTCTAAAAGCACCTCTTCGGAGGTGTTTTTTTATGCATGTAGTTTTGTTATAGGCGTTGAATGGGTTCGTATAGAGGAAATCATGCGGAGATTCATAGATACTCGTGCACAGAGTTAGGTGGTTCATTATTTCTATCACAAACTACAATTAAAATGATTCATGTCGTTTGCCAAATGTGTTAGTTTCTTAAACGATAAAAACAAACAGAATCTAAAAATATGCGTCCAGTGATCGAATTTTGGCAAGGCTTTAAATTACTACCCTCAGCATGGTTGTTATTGGTGCAATTGTTGATCCTAATCTTATCTATCTATATCAACGACAGTCGAAGCTATCAAATTCTCACATGGCTATTAGGGGTCTTGGCATTATTAATTATTGCCAAAGTGATTCGCCAAACACCGACCTATACCGTATTGGGTTTAACCTTTGTGACGGGTGCTTTTTTCTTATCTTTTTTGATGTTAATCGGGTTTCATTCAATCACTTTACAGGTCTTTACGCATTGCTTTGAGGCAGCAGCTTATTTTTGTGCGGCTTATGGTTTGATTCGTTATATGTTTGCAGACCGTTATCTGACCAAAGATGAGTTGTTTGCAGCGGGCGCTGTTTTTACATTAATCTCATGGGGATTTGCTTTTTTATATAGCATTTGCCAACTGCTTGTTCCACAAAGTTTCCAAAATCCAAACCATGTTGCAGATTATCAAACATGGTTAGATCTTTTATTCCTGAGTTTTAGTTTGCAGTCTGCAACAGGGTTATCCGATTTGATGCCCATCGCACCTGCGGCACGAGTGATTGCGATGCTACAAATGTTTTGTGGCGTGATGTATTTTGCTTTGATTGTCTCGCGCATGGTTGCTCTGCAATATATAGACATTCGACCTAAACAGTAGTGTTGTGGTCTTGTTACATTTACTAAACTGCTGAAAATTGTCATTCAAATTATAATAGACCTCGAACCCAATCGCTGTTCTACAGGGTTCGTCTTTTTTCACACCTGTGAATGCCTTTTCGACTTTAAAAGTCTGTCCGTTGAATATAAAAACTGGGGGAAATATGCCTTCCAAAAAAGCAACTTGGTTTGCGAATGTCAATCCAAATGTTTTCTTAAGTACTGTTGGAATTATTGCGCTTTTTCTAGCAATTGTTATTTTTGCGCCGAATGCTTTTGAGCTGATCACTCAACAAATGAACCAATGGATTACCACGTCATTTAGTTGGTTCTATGTATTATCAGTCGCTGTGTTTTTGATTGTTCTCGTTGTGATTGCTGTATCCGATATGGGCAAGATCAAACTTGGGCCTGACCATAGTCAACCTGAATATAGCAATGCATCATGGTTTGCGATGCTCTTTACTGCGGGTATGGGAATCGGGTTAATGTTTTTTGGGGTTGCAGAACCCGTTATGCATTATGTCAATCCACCTACAGGTGACCCACAAACCATTCAATCTGCCCAACAAGCGATGCGGATTACCTTTTTTCACTGGGGGCTGCATGCTTGGGCAATCTATGCCATTGTCGGTTTGACTTTGGCTTATTTTACCTTTCGTTATCATTTGCCACTCAAAGTTCGTTCGGGTTTGTATCCGATTATCGGTCAACGGATTTATGGCCCTATCGGAGATGCTGTTGATACTTTTGCCACGATTGGTACAGTATTCGGTGTGGCCACGACTTTAGGCTTTGGTGTAACTCAAATTAATTCAGGCTTAAGTTATTTATTTGGCTGGGAAAATAGTATTTCTAGCCAAATTTTATTGATTATTTTTGTCAGTATTTTAGCATCGTTATCGGTTTTTCTGGGTTTGGATAAAGGGATTAAACGCCTTTCTGAGCTCAACTTGATTTTGGCATTGTTACTCCTGGGTTTTGTATTCTTAGCCAGTTCAAGTATTTATATTCTACAAGCCACTATTCAAAGTGCTGGGCAATATATTTCCAATCTTTTCACAATGACCTTCAACTTATATGCCTATCAATCAAATGGTTGGATTGGTGGCTGGACGATCATGTATTGGGCATGGTGGATTTCTTGGTCACCATTTGTTGGCATGTTTATCGCTCGAGTGTCGAAAGGACGCACGATTCGTGAGTTTATTGTTGGTGTGTTACTTATTCCTACAGGTTTTACTCTGATTTGGATGGGTTTCATGGGCAATGCTGCATTATTCAGTATTCTTGAGCAAGGGCAAGTCGGGCTGATCGACGCAGTACAAAAAGATTCATCTGTTGCATTATTTGAGTTTTTAACTCATCTGCCATTTGCAGGTATTTCTAGCCTAATTGCGACCGTTTTGGTGATGCTATTTTTTGTCACTTCTGCTGACTCAGGTGCTTTAGTTGCAGATTATTTAACGGCTAAAACTGAACATTCACCGATATGGCAACGTTTGTTTTGGACAGCGTTAATGGCTGTATTATCAATCATTCTTTTGATGGTTGGTGGTTTGGGCGCACTGCAATCTGCCACGATGATGAGTGCTTTGCCATTTACATTGATCATGTTGTTACTGTGTTGGGGATTACTCAAAGCTTTACGTTTAGATGTGACCAAAATGCAGGCTTTGCAAGAAGCAAGGATCACCCCGAGAGCTGTGCAAAACCCACGAAGTTGGCAACAGCGTTTAGGCCTAATCATGCACTATCCACATAGTTTGCTAGAAGTGCAGCACTATATTCAACATGATGTTATTCAAGCTTTTGAAAGTGTACGTTTTGAATTTAAACGCCGTGATTTGAATGTCATCATTAACCATGTAGAAGATGGTGTTCAGTTGAGTGTGGATCATCATGATGAGTTTAATTTTATTTACAAAGTGATTGCACGAAAAACGGTAGCGCCTAGTTTTATGATGAATGAGCAACATCAAGAGCATGATGATTTTTATCAAGCAGAAGTCTTTTTAAAAGAGGGCGGGCAGAATTATGATGTTATGGAATGGACACAGGAAGACTTGCTACAGGATATTATCGACCAATATGAACGCCATTTATATTTCTTAAATATCGTGAGAAATTAAATTTATTTTATAGCGCATTCAATCCTCAAAAGTATTGAGCCTTCTTCGCTTTTGGCGATTGAATGATTTGGGACAATATCCATCTACAAGCAATGTTCTTTCTACTTAACGATTTAATTACAGCAGTTCGGTCGAAAAATAAGATTGATCGAATATGTGAACATTACTTTTAAAAGTTCATATCTGAAATGTATTTTTAAGATAAGACACATAAAAGAAAAGACCCAACTGAATTCAGCTGGGTCTTTCTTATCAATCTATCCTAAATATAAAATTATTGATGATCTCAATAGGATTTTATATTGTTTAAAAAGATCGATAACAAATTTTTATTCAATTTCTAATGATTTAGAAACGGAATTTAGCATTTACGCCAACAGTTTGCGTATCACCAGCAAAATCAACAGCTTCGCCTTTGTTTGCTTGGTAGTTTGCATTTACATAGCTCGCACCTACAGCAATTGCAGGAGTGATGAAGTAGTTTACATTTGCACCCCAAGCTGAATCAGGTGTACCTTCGTAGCTAGAAGCAGCATAAGAAGCACCAACGCTTAGTTTAGGATTTAAATATAAATCTGTTTTCAATTGGTATGCAGTAGCATCACCATAGATAATGCCAGATTCAAAACCAACAGCCATGTTTGTGCCATCGATACCACCAACGTATTTAGTACGTGCAGTGATCGCATCTTGGTCTTCGCCAATCGTTGCAGCTTCAGCAGTTGCTTTAGCAACGCCGTTACCCATAACGTTGAATGCATCGATAGCAGCTTGGTCAGCAGCGCTTGTATAACCAACAGCAACTAAGAAGTTGTTTGTTGCTAAAGCACCAAACTCTAATGTATAACGATCGCCTTGATCATCAGAAGCATTGTCGTTTTTGCTGTCAAGAATAGTATGGCTATAAGAAGCACTAGCGTATACAGGTACGTATGGTGTAGGAAGGTAAGCTTCTGCTTTTGCACCGTAGTTATGTGCAATAACGTCGATACCATTTGAACCTAATTCACCGTAGTTATACGCTAAAGATACGTTAGATGCTTGGTTTAAGAACGCCGCTTCAGCCAATGGACCTTTTGAAGAGTCAACATCTTTGAAGTAGAAAGTACCTTGAAGACCACCAGTGAAGTCTTTGTCATTTACAGTCGTATCGATGTACTCTGATTGACCTTGAACTTCGAATTGGTATGCTTGAGCGCCGGTCATGGCTAATAATAGAGCAGTGGCTAAACCGAGTTTTTTCATAATCTTTTCCAAGAGGATAAATTGGTGAAACACACGGCATTGTATTGTAACAAGATATTAAGTCAATGATGTTTAAGGACATTGAGCACTTGAAAAATTCCAAGAAAAAGTGTGGTTGAAAAATAGACATTCAGATCATTTGAAGTCAACCTATAAAAAAATCAATCATAACAACCAAGTAAAATCGTTCTAAACTACATTTAGTTAAAAAATGATGACAAAAAATAAAATTTTAAGATTAGTTTTATTGTTTATTTTTTAGATATCAATCGGTATTAACAATTATAACTGTTATTTAATGATAATCATTCATGATATTTCTCTATATTTTAGGCACAATAAGTGAGTGATTGTATATAAAATGACAAAAATGATAATTAAATCTAAATAATTTAAAATATCGATAATTAATTCAGTATTTATTTGTTTAATCACCTTTACAAAGTTGGATATATTTCACATAATTGATCAAGAAGGTTCACTGGTATAAAGAGAATTTTCTCCGAGTTTCAAAGTTTATATGCTCAACTTTCCCCAAAGTTGAGCTTTTTTTTGCCTATAAAATGATCGTTTAACAGACAAATCAAGGTCTATTCATCATTCTTAATGGCATGTGTTGAATATATTTAGAATTTTTATAATGGTAATAATTATATGATTTTTATTATAAAAAAATCCCAGATTTTATTCAAATCTGGGATTCTTCGCCAAAATCTGAGGAAAATTCAGCTATTTTTGCTGATAAATAAAACTAAATTGCCCTAATTAAGTGCATTTTGCATCATTATGATGCAAAAGTAAATGTTTGATTACATATAATCTTAAAAAAATACAAAACATAGCGTTAATTTTTGTGAATAAGATAAGAATATAAGCATTTATTCATCAGAGCCGCTTATAGCAATGAAACGTAGAATCCAGCTATGTATATGCACCATACTCATGAGTCTGATGTTTTCAGGTTGTATGTATGATTCAAGATCTAGTCATGCAAGTCCGCTTTCTGAACGGCAACAGCAAATTCCTTCCTTATTTAATGAAGTGCATACGCAAGCGGTTTTTGTCACTTATGACGGTTCGCATTTTAAAAGCTATGGCAACGATTTAAGCAGGGCAAAAACGCAATATATTCCAGCATCGACATTTAAAATGCTGAATGCACTAATTGGCTTACAGCATCATAAGACAAGCGATACAGAAGTTTTTAAATGGGAAGGTGAAAAGCGTTTATTTCCGACATGGGAAAAAGACATGACCTTGGCTGAAGCGATGCAAGCTTCGGCAGTTCCTGTATATCAAGCGCTTGCAAGGCGCATTGGTTTAGATTTGATGCAAAAAGAAGTCAAAAGACTTGATTTTGGAAATGCTCAAATCGGAACGCAAGTTGACAACTTTTGGTTGGTTGGACCATTAAAGATTACACCTGAGCAAGAAGCACGATTTGCCTATCAATTGGCGACGAAGCAATTGGCTTTTGAGCCAGTCGTACAACAACAGGTGAAACAGATGTTGTATATCGAAAGCCGTGGTGAAACCAAACTTTATGCCAAAAGTGGTTGGGGAATGGACCTTGAACCGCAGGTCGGTTGGTATACAGGTTGGGTGGAACAGCCGAATGGAAAAGTGACTGCTTTTGCTTTGAATATGCAAATGCATCCAGACGATGATCCTGCTCAAAGAAAGCAACTGACATTGGATATATTAGATAAATTGGGATTGTTCTATTATTTAAGATAGTTTTAAAGTTAAAAAAAATGCCCAGTTTATTGGGGGTAACTGGGCATAAAAGGGTATACATTTTCAAATAGTGATATTTAATTCAATATCTCTGTTTGTTTTTCCATTCTATGCACATTCTATTTATATGTAAAATGTTAATTTCTTATGTCGGTTATCTAAAAAAACGATTCTAGATTTAAACTCTAAATAAGTGGATGAAAGCAGGCTTATTTTTTCAGTTTAGAGGGAAAATTTAGAAAAAATGTGATGGTTTAAATGTATATTTTTCATTCAATGGTTGGTTGGATAGTTAAGTTAATCGTCATTCTTTTTAATTCTGAAAATTTTAGTCTACATTGAACTAAATATCTTGTAAGATGAAGGCGATAAGTTTTTTATTGATCAAAAATAAAGCTTCCAATGGAATCGTGAAGATGGAGTCGCAATTACGTTCAGAACAGATTAGTGTACGCCTGCTCATTTTTATGTTCGTTATTATTTTATCTGTATTATTAATCGCAATTCCTCAAATTGTTCAAAGTTATCAAGAGTATGTGAAATTACATCGATCATTGGTCGATATTCAAAATTTACGTATATTCGCAGAAACCTCAAATAAAATATCACGTGAAAGAGCGCCATCCAATAAAGCGATGTCGAGTAACATAGACGAGCTGCCAAGCCGAATCAAAGAATTAAAAGCGTATCGGGCTGGTGTAAATCAACAGATTGATTTAACAGTACTTACTTTGCGACAAGCAGGTTTTCCTGAATTGGCAAAACAGGTCGATGTTCAACTCAGAAATGATTTAAATATTGCGCGTAAGCAAGTCGATATTTATATCGCCACACCAAAAGACGCACGTCAATCAACAGCAATGGATCATGCTATTCGCAGTATGTTTCGCGCTTGGGATAGTTGTAGAGCGATATTGCAACAACTGATTATTGACTCAAAACAAAAAAACAGTGAAGTGACGGACTATGCTTCTATTGTACTGATTTTAGCGGATTTACGAGACCAAGCTGGTCGTGTGGCATCCAATATTATGGCACCTTTGAGTTTTGTAGAACCTATTCCCGAATTTAACAAAATTCGTTCATTGCAAACGCAGGAACAGGTGAAGTATTTATGGCGATTGATGGATACTATCCAGCCAGAATCATTGAAAACAAAAAAATATCTTGAACTACATGAGCAAGTTAAACTTCGTTTTATTGATCAAGCACTTCCAATCATCAATCAACTTATACAACAAAGTGAGAATCAGCAAGCATATTCATTAAAAGCTAATCAAGTCACAGATGCTATGGTGGATAAATTTACTTCAATTGTCGATTTACAAGCTTATTTACTGGAAATGCATAGTTTAGAAGCTCAACGGCAAATGCAATCAGCACAACGCCAGTTTTTCCTTATTTTGCTGATTTCAATTTTATTGCTTACCGTTGCATTTTTTACCATGTTATATACGCGTAAAAAGTTATTTGAGCCTTTAATTCAGGCTCAACATATGATTGAAGAGTTATTTCAAATCTATGAGCGTGATCAGGCTGATGCTGTCACTTCGCAAAATAAAGAAGCGCATAATTTAACCGATGCGATTGATAAATTAAAAGAAATGCTGAAGCAAAGAGATATTCTGGAGTTTCAGCTAAAAAATATTGCCAATACAGACAGCTTGAGTGGTGTTTCTAATCGTTTGGGATTGGAGGCATTTCTAAAAAATGCACAAGCTAAGCCTGATCAATTTTCGAAACTGAGTTTAATTATTGTCGATATTGATAATTTTAAACGTGTGAATGATCAATTTGGACATATTTTAGGTGACTTGGTCATCGTTGAAATTGCCCAATGTTTAAAGGCTAATATTTCTCAAACAGATTTAATTGTACGTTTTGGTGGTGATGAGTTTTTAATTTTAATTGCCAATTCTGAACGGAACTGGATTTTACAAATTGCAGAAAGCATCTTGGCAGATGTTTCTCGATTACAGATTGCTTTACCTGCATCATCTGAAAAATTAAAAATTTCTGTCAGTATTGGGGTGGCTACAGGGGCTGAGAATTGGGAAGCGCTGTTTAGTCAGGCAGATGAATCTCTATTTAAAGCAAAAGCGCAGGGTAGAAATAAAGTTGTGGGATGATGTGTAATCTACTCACACCGACTCAGTGATTAAAATTTTTATATTGTTATAGGGTAAGAAAAATGAGTGAGTCTTGTATTTTTTGCAAAATTATAAAAAATGAATTACCGCACCACCTGATTGATAGTAATGATGATTTTATGGCATTCCTCACGATATTTCCCAATACTTTAGGCGCGACGGTGGTTATTCCGAAAAAGCATTATTCTAGTTATGCATTTGATTTGGATGATGATGTACTCAGTGATTTGATTTTGTATTCAAAGAAAATTGCGAAAAAGCTAGATAGCTTTTTTGAAGATGTTGGACGCACCGCAATGGTATTTGAAGGTTTTGGTGTAGATCATGTGCATGCCAAATTGTTTCCTATGCATGGTACTAAACACGTGCATGAAAACTGGCAAGCTGTGAATTCGAATGTCGATAAATATTTTGAGCAGTATGAAGGTTATATTTCTTCGCATGATTTTCAGCGAGCGGATGATGGAGAGTTGGCGAAGTTGGCTGAACGGATTAGAGGAGCTGAATAATTTGTCTTTCTGAGAACAGCTAGTGGTCTAGATAAAAATATGGTGTGAATTGTAAAAAAGATATTAAAAATTGAATACCTTTGCTTGAGGGAAAATAGATAGATCTATTTAATCGGGCTTTACAATTTGGCTTCAAATGAGGAATTTGTATTTGTTCTTTAAGGGTTGTATTTAAATTATCTGAAATCCTCATGGACTTGCTCACTTTGATCAGCTCGTTCAAGTTGAAATCCAGTTTCAAACTCATTCACTGCGTCTAACATAATGTCCCAAGGATTTTCGATAGGCATCAGCAACACACCACGACCAAAACTTTTAATCGCAACTTCAGTACCATTAAAACGAAAAGTTTTAGGCAATCTAACGGCTTGGCTGCGACCTGTTTGAAAAATTTTAGCGATTTCCATTTTCCTCTTTTGGTATGTATCTTTGATATACATCATAGCATTAAATAATTTTTAGAATGCAATTTGTTGTAAAGGTTGGGTGAGGCATTTTTTAGATGTTGACGATTTATTGAACGGAACTCTTAGTAACTGATGTTACACATTTAAAATGATAAGAGGGGTTGAATAATTTTAGGTTAATAAGGAGTAAGTAGTTTTACTCCTGAGTATTATTTTGTTTTCTCAATCAAATAATTGATGAAATTGGTACATGCTACCAACATAAATTTGGCATCGATATAACTTAAATTAGATTCTTCGAGCATGGCATGGCGGATGCCATCAGCATCTGATGTGTAACCATAAAGTTGACTTAAACTTTTCTTTAGAGCTTCATGTAGTCCATATTTATTTTCAATGATTTTTAAAGCTTGACCTAACGTAGCTTTCTCATCCTGAGTTACGATTTTGCAAATGGATTCTACAGCACTAATAGATTCTTTAATTGAGTTTCGATAGTCAGGATTTTGACGATCAGACATTAGTTTTAAAGCTTGATTAAGATGTTCTTGGACACCTGAGTATGGACTTGTATTTTCTAGAGCTTTCTCAATAGATTGAGTTTCTTGTTCAGATGTAATTGGCGTTATTTCATGGTTAATTAATCTATAAGCACTATTCTCACCTTCTAGAACAGTATTGATTGCTTTAATAAAAAATTCTTTATTTTTAGTAAAACTATAACTATAAGGAAAATTATCAATAGTTTCTTCAATTAAGCTATAAATCTCGTGCCATTCACATGAAAAAAAGTATTCTCTAATTTTTTTAATTGAGTCAGATGTAGAAAGAGGAATAGTATCATTCGGTCTTTTTAAAAGGTTGACCCAATACGCATTCAATAAGGAAGAAACATTGGAGTATTTTGTATATGAAAAATTTCTACCATGATCAACTCTTTTCCATAAATAGTCATTTAATACACTCCATAATAGATTTTTGAGAACATCATCTATACTTTCTTTTTGAATAATTTCCCGAACAGGTTTATATCCATATCTTTCTGAAAAGCGCATTTCTTCCCCAATAAATTTACTGTGCTATTTTTTACTTTTCTAATCTCCCCTAACCCCTCTTTGATAAAGAGGGGAACTATTGAGAATCTAAAATTATTTTAGATTCCTCCCCAACCCTCCTTTAAAAGGTGAGGAGTATGCTCCGCAAGGGGAGAATTAAATCGTATTACTTCAACAACGGCTTTAAAAACTTCGCCGTATGCGAAACTTTAGATTTCACGACATGCTCAGGTGTGCCTTCCGCAATAATCATCCCACCACCTGCACCACCTTCAGGGCCCAAATCAATGACCCAGTCAGCAGTCTTGATCACATCCAAATTATGCTCAATCACCACAATGGTATTGCCCTTATTGCGTAGCTCATGAAGAATATCCAAAAGTTTTGCAATATCGTGGAAATGCAAACCTGTAGTTGGTTCATCCAAAATGTACAGTGTTTTACTCGTATCACGTTTGGCCAATTCACGTGCCAATTTCACACGCTGCGCTTCACCACCTGATAGTGTCGTTGCAGACTGACCTAAACGAATATAGCCCAAACCGACTTGATTCAGTGTTTCTAGACGACGATGAATCACAGGGATCGCATCAAAGAAATGCATTGCATCTTCAACGGTCATATTCAGTACATCGGAAATATTCTTACCCTTATAACCCACTTCTAAAGTCTCACGGTTATAACGTTCACCATGACATGCATCGCATGGAACATACATATCGGGTAAAAAGTGCATCGCGACTTTGATCATGCCGTCACCTTCACAGGCTTCACAACGACCACCTTTCACGTTAAACGAGAAACGACCCGCAGCATAACCACGTGCTTTGGCTTCAGGTGTTTGCGCAAATAATTCACGAATCGGGGTAAATAAACCTGTATAGGTTGCTGGGTTAGAACGAGGTGTACGACCAATTGGGCTTTGGTCAATATCAACCACTTTATCAAGGAATTGCAGACCATCAATCGAGTCAAACTTTTCAGCAGTTAAAGTGGTTGCACCATTCAGCTGTGTTGCAGCCAAAGGCAATAAAGTACGGTTGATCAGTGTTGACTTTCCAGAACCCGAGACACCCGTAACACAGGTCATCACACCTAAAGGAATGACTAAATCTACATTTTGTAGGTTATGACCCGCAGCACCCATCAATTTAATTTGTTCTTCAGGCTTTGGCGGTTCAGTCCGTTTTTTCGGTACTTCAATTTTCAATTTGCCTGATAAATACTGACCGGTAAGTGATTCATTATTGGCAAGGATTTCATCATAAGTCCCTTCAGCAATGACATGACCACCATGAATACCCGCGCCCGGCCCAATATCAATAATATGGTCTGCTGCGCGAATCGCATCTTCATCATGCTCAACGACTAAAACGGTATTACCCAAGTCACGTAAACGAACTAAGGTATCAAGCAAGCGATCATTATCACGTTGATGCAGACCAATCGATGGTTCATCAAGGACATACATCACGCCCATTAAACCTGCACCAATTTGTGAAGCGAGACGGATACGTTGTGCTTCACCACCAGATAAGGTTTCTGCTGAACGAGAGAGACTTAAATAATTCAAACCAACAGAGACTAAGAAATGTAAACGCTCACGGATTTCTTTAAAAATCTTATCGGCGATTTCACCTTTTGCACCATCAAGATTTAAATCGTGATAATAACTTTCTGCATCACCAATCGACATTTTAGTAATTTGGGCAATGGTTTTGTCTTTCACTCGAACATGACGTGAAATTTCATTCAGACGTGATCCACCGCAGGCATCACATGCAGCATTGGATAAATACTGTGCTAGATCATCACGTACATAATTTGATTCTGTTTCACGATAACGACGTTCTAAATGTGGCAAAATCCCTTCAAAAGGTTGCACACGATTATGCTTACGACCACGTTCATCGATATAACTTAAATCAACTTTTTCTTTACCTGTACCGTATAGAAATTTCTTCTTGGTCTCTGCGTCCAATTCATTCCAAGGCGTATCTAAAGAAAAGCCGAAATGTTCAGCGACTTTTTGAATCATGCTGTAATAATACGGACGGTGTCTGTCCCAACCTCGGATTGCGCCTTGGCTGATAGAAACATCAGGACTTGGAATCAATTTTTCAGCACTAAAATGGCTACGTGTTCCTAAACCATCGCAGACAGGACATGCACCAAATGGGTTGTTGAATGAAAAAAGACGAGGCTCTAGCTCTGCAACTGCACGGTCACATTGAGGGCAAGAGTGTTTTGCTGAAAAAACACGCTCAGGATGCTCACCATTCATCCAAGATAAAACAGCAATATCACCCCCTAAGCGCAGTGCTGTTTCAAAAGATTCTGCAATACGATTGCCTAAATCATCACGCACTTTAAAACGATCGACCACCACTTCAATGGTGTGTTTTTTCTTTTTATCTAATTCCGGTGGCGTATCAATATCAATCACTTCGCCATCGACACGTGCACGAACAAAGCCCTGACTCTGTAATTGTTCAAATAAATTACTGTACTCACCTTTACGCTCACGTACCACAGGAGCAAGCAACATCAGCGCCGTTCCTTCTTCAAGCGCTTTAACCGCATCGACCATTTCAGAAACTGTTTGCGCCACCATCGGTAAATCATGTTCAGGGCAATATGGTGTCCCGACACGTGCATACAATAGACGCAAATAATCGTAAATTTCTGTAATGGTTCCCACCGTAGAACGTGGGTTATGGCTGGTTGATTTTTGCTCAATGGCAATCGCAGGACTTAAACCTTCAATTGAATCTACTTCAGGTTTTTCCATTTGTGAAAGGAACTGACGTGCATAAGCAGACAATGACTCTACATAGCGGCGTTGACCTTCGGCATATAAGGTATCGAAAGCCAATGAAGACTTTCCTGAGCCTGACAGTCCCGTAATTACCACAAACTTGTCGCGTGGAATATCGAGTGACACGTTTTTTAAATTATGGGTTCGTGCGCCTCGAATACGGATATGACTTTGGCTCATAAAACTTTCTCGAAATTATGCAAATTGAAGTGGTATATGATAGCGATTTAATTTTGTTCAAGCTGTAAAAAATAATTTTTTCGCGACAATTTGTGTCTCTTAAATGATGAAAAGCACATGAATTAAATGATCATTTATTATAACAATTTGTTAATTAAAGTTTTATTTAAAATTTAAACATTAATTTAAATAGCTTTTACTTGGGTATATTTTTCTTTTTTAAAAATTAAATAAAAACAAATATTTATACAATGAGAAATAGACAACATCAAACTATCTCGTTCGGATTGCTTTTGAGTTTTGGCAAATGATGATCAACATTCATTGCTTAATATATAGCTTTTAGCACTTTGTTGAGTTTTAGACATTTACATACAGTTTTTATCAATCTTATGACACATCTATTGACCTAAATTGAAAATCAAATACTTAAAAATAGGGATATACAACTTTTCAGTAATCATCAATAGTAAGTCTATTAGATTGAATTTGTTTTAGAAAGTCTAATTAAATTAAATGATTGTATTTGAATTTATGCAAATTGATTCATGGGCATGAAGTGGATTCATTCGCTCATTTAAATATGAATATTTGTATATCAAGTCATATCGTTGTGCGATTAGCAAATTTTAATGAATGGTTCAAGGCATCATTCATAAAAAAAAGAATAATCGTTAGACAATGTTGTTGTGATGCAGGGTGTTAGTTGTGTAAAATATGCGAATAAAATCACATTTGTGGGGTGGGAAATGGATATACGGAAAATCATTGTGGTGATTTGTTGTGCATTTTCTAGCTATGTGCTGGCTGATGAAACCTCACAAGTTGTATTTCAACAAATTCTAAAAATAAAACCTGAGCAACGCTATGAAGTTGCATTGGACAATGTTCAAGCGAGCGATCAAATTTGGACAGCAGTTTATTTGATTGGAAAGCAAAATTACCCAGGGCCGACTTCTAAAGTTGATTTTTTAATTGAAAATCAAGGTTTATTAAACAAAGCCAATGCCAGCGAGCATGTCATTGCCAAACAATTGGTTGCAGAAGATCTGCCTGAAACACACTATTATTCACTTAATCAATTTAAACAATTAAGACAATTTATTGAAAAAGAAACAGAACAAAAAATTGAAGATCCAATTTTGGAAGAAGAAGATACGATTCGTATTTATAGCCAAGTTAATGATTGGATTCCTGAGTACAACAGCTATGAAGAAACCAAAGTAAAAATAGCCATTCAAAATCCAATAGATTTTAATATTGTGGCGGCTTATGTCTTGGTGGGTAAAGGTGAAAAACCTGCGCAGTTGAATGAGTTAGATTTTAATCGAGTTCTGATTACAGACCATTCAAACTCAGTCAAACCGATGATTTCTGAAAGTACTTACCGTTCAGATATGAGTATGACACGTTCCAATTTAAAACTGATTTGGTTTTTGGGTATTGCATTGGTATTTGCTGGTTTTGCATTTATCTATCGCAATAAATTACGTCATCGTTTTTAATGATCATGGTCAAAATTGCAGTAAATTTCGCTTGAATTTGATTTTAATTTTTTAGACTTGGCGTAAACTCTGTTACTTCTACCAGTGCAGAGTTTTTTAATGCTGTCTTTATTTTTGAAATGTGTTTTAGGTGCTGCGGTTGTTTTACTGATTTCAATACTTTCAAAAAGTAAGGCATTTTACATCGCAGGTTTGGTGCCTTTATTTCCTACATTTGCTTTAATTGCTCATGTGATTGTTGCGCAAGAAAGAGGTGCTGAGGCTTTAAAACAAACGGCATTATTTGGTCTATGGTCTTTAATTCCTTATTTTATTTATTTGCTATTGGTGTATTTTTTAGCAACAAAACTCTCTATATGGTCATGTTTAGGCGTTGCAACAGTGTGTTGGGGTGTTGCAGCAGCAGGTTTGATTTATGGTTGGCAAATGTTTCAACATTAACGAATTAACGAATTAACGAATTAACGAATTAACGAATTAACGACGAATGTAATACCTTTATTGAAATCTATAAAAAAGCCCTTTGACAAGGGCGTATGCATTTAAAAGAAAAATTATGCAATAAATTGTTTTGGAGATTTCAAACTTTTAATCGCATTGATAATTTGATCCGCATGGTTACAGACAATCAGTTTGGCACGATGCTGAGGAGGTAAAAAACCTTCTTCTACGGCATGATCAAGTTGTGCAATCATATGGTCATAAAAACCATTGACGTTATACAGCATCATTGGTTTCTGATGCTGATTCAATTGCCCCCAAGTGGCAACTTCTAAAATCTCTTCAAAAGTGCCCAGACCACCTGGTAGCGCAACAAAAGCGCTCGCACGTTCCGCCATCATGGCTTTGCGCTCATGCATGGTTTGTACAATATGCAGTTCGGTCAATGTGTTATGCGCAATTTCATAGTCCAACATAAACTCTGGAATGACACCGACGACTTCGCCACCGTACTCAGTCACCGTATCTGCGACTTGTCCCATTAAGCCAATGCTCGCACCACCATAAACAATACCAAAACCTTGCTCAGCCAGACCTTGCGCGAGGTGAATTGCTTTTTCTTTATAAATGGGTTTATTGCCAAATCGTGAACCACAATAAAGCGCGATGAGGGTTTGTGTTGTTTTTTGATTTGCTTGGTTGAGTTCAAGAGATTCGTTCATCATTACAGGTAATACACTATTCATAAATTATTTTTTCAACTTAACTTATCATGTTCTTTTATTTGACACTACTCTAAGGCTGCTCTAAGACAACAATATGACAATAGCAGGTCATTACAGTTTAAATATGCAATTTTTTGTATCGTTTAAGCTTGCGTTTGGTCATATAAATCAACATAAAAAAGATGAATTTTTTATTTGAATTGCCTATACTGAACGCTTGTTTATCAACAAATGAATCAACATGGGTAGTGGTTGTAGTCGCTTAGAACGTGCTCAATTTTTCGACATAATAAAAGTACAAAATCTGCTGAAGTTCAACTTCACATCTTCTATTTTTAAAGCAAAATCAGAATTAAATGCAATGGAGTTAGATCAATGATACTCGAATGGATGTCTGATCCATCTGCATGGGTTGGTCTTGCGACTTTAGTCATTTTAGAAATTGTTTTAGGTATCGATAACCTCGTATTTATTGCCATTCTTGCGGAAAAATTACCGCCAGAACAGTGTAATAAAGCACGTATTATCGGGCTTCTCTTAGCATTGTGTATGCGGATGGTGTTATTGGCATCCATCGCATGGGTGATTACTCTCACGCAGCCGCTATTCTATATCGTTGACCATGCTTTTTCTGGGCGTGACCTAATCTTATTGTTCGGTGGGATATTCTTATTGTTCAAAGGGACAATGGAACTTCGTGAACAATTGGAAGGGCAAGGGCCGATCAAAGAAGAAAATCCCGTACATGCTGCGTTTTGGATGGTCATCGTTCAAATTGTGGTTTTAGATGCAGTTTTCTCTTTAGATAGTGTTATCACTGCTGTGGGTATGGTGAAACAACTTTCGGTGATGATGATTGCTGTAGTGATTGCTGTCGCTGTGATGTTATGGGCTTCTAAGCCGCTCATGGAGTTTGTGAATAAGCATCCAACCATTGTGATTTTATGCTTATGTTTCTTGATGATGATTGGTTTCTCTCTCATCGTAGAAGGCTTTGGTTATCATATTCCAAAAGGTTATTTGTACGCTGCAATTGGTTTCTCAGTCATGATTGAGTTCTTCAACCAAACTATGCGTAAAAACCAAGAAAAAACCGTGACAACAACAGATCTGCGCTTCCGTACAGCTTCTGCTGTGATGAGAATGTTAGGCGGGAAAAGCCTGAGCCCAACAGATAGTCAAAACCATAAACCAGACAATGTTCTGGCAACTCAAGCATTGGCAGATGAGATGTTTGATCCTGAAAATGGGGTTTATCATAGTGTCATGGTTCAGGGGGTTTTAGGTCTATCTGAGCGTCCTGTGAAGTCAGTTATGACGCCAAGACCTGAGTTGGAATGGATTGATTTAGATGATGATGCTGTTTCGATCAAAGCGCATTTAATGGCAATGACACACTCTCGCTTAATTGTCGCACGTGGTGAATTAGACAATATTGCGGGTGTCGTTCTAACCCATAAAGTTTTAAATGACTACATTGAAACGGGCATTCTCGATTTTGAAAAACATTTGCGTGAGCCTGTGATTGTGCATGAAAATGCGCAAGTACTTATGGTGATGGAGCAGCTTCGTCAAGCACCGCTGCAAATGGCGATTGTTTTAAATGAATATGGTTCAATTGAAGGGATTGCCACACCTATTGATGTATTGGAAGCGATTGCTGGTGAATTCCCTGATGAGGATGAACTTGAAGCAGCTGCAGAAAGTTTAGAAGATGGTTCACTTATTCTTGAAGGTTCAACCGATATTCGCCATGTTTCATTGTTGTTAGGGCGAGATTTGGTGGATGATTCTGAACAATATTCAACATTATCGGGCTATATTCTGTTTCACTTAGGTCATTTACCTGAAAATGGTCAAAAACTCCAAGCCGATGGTTATGAGTTTGAAGTGGTCACGATGGATGGTCATAAAATTGAAAAGGTACATATTGTCGAAATAAAAAAATTTGATGATAAAGAATAATTCTGACTGAATTAGCCTATCGAAACCTGTCAAATGACAGGTTTTTTATTGGTTTTAAAAAAATAAGTCTGATTTATTTTCAGACTTCATCTGACCGATATTGATTTCAATTTAGATAAAGAAATGTATCCCAGTTTAATGCGGTTCAATCAACAATTTTTATGCGATCTAAATGTGTAATACGTCTAAATATTGTGCCAAGAAATACAATTCAGTTACACAACTGCATTCATTAGATACAAATAAGGAGTGAAAAGGCTCTTTTGTGATTAATATTTAATCAAAATTGTTTCATAAGTTAACATTTCGTAATTTAGTTCTATTTTTGTATAGGCTTGTGCCAAAGATTAATTACTAGGAACCCCCATGCTGAAGTTTAAAAACAATATTGTTCATGGTGCAATTTTTGATATGGATGGCACAATGTTTGATACTGAACGATTGCGTTTTAAAACACTCAAGCAAGCATCGAAAGAGCTGATTGGGGTTGAGTTTTCAGATTCTTATCTCATGGCATGTTTGGGGCTAAGTGCAACGAGTGCACTTAAACTGGCACAACAAGAATATGCGGAGGATATTCCATATACCGAGATTCGAAAACGTGCAGATGCGCTTGAATTAGAAGCTGTACGTCAGTTTGGTGTGCCGATTAAAAAGGGTTTATTACAAGTTTTAGAACGGTTACGTAAGTCAGGGCTACGTATGGCGGTTGCGACATCTAGTCGCCGTGCTATTGCAGAAGAATATCTGATTAATGCCAATGTTTATAAGTTCTTTGATGTTTTGGTCTGTGGTGATGAGGTTGAGCAGGGAAAACCTCATCCCGAAATTTTTCTTCGTGCAGCAGAAAAAATAAATTTAGCAGCGCAAGATTGTCTGATGTTTGAAGACTCTGAAAATGGTATTCGTTCTGCACATGATGCAGGGGGTATTTGTGTACTATTCAAAGATATTAAAGCACCTAATGAAGCCATGCTGTCACATGCCGACTATTATTATACGTGTATGTATGATTATTTAGACGTGTTAGACACATATACAGCGCATTTAGATATGCCGAAAGTACCAGAAGCATTTCCACAAACTTTAAATCAACTGAGTGTGGGTATTCATGGTTTTGGTGCGATTGGTGGTGGTTATTTAGCGCAAATTCTTTCGCATTGGGACGGCTATACTCGCCCTAAAAAAATGTATGCTTCTACACGAAATACCCTATTTCGTTCAGCCGTCAATGCGTTTGGAAGTTATTGTATTCGTTATGGCCAATTGTCTTATGACGAACGCATTGAAAATATGAATATTATTGATGCTGAAAATATTCAACATATCCAAGAAATGTATACCGAGTCTGTTTTAGTTGCGATTTGTTTGCCTGAAAATGCGATTAAAACTGAAGCTACTATCATTGCTCAAGGATTATATGCACGTTATCTTGCTCAGGATATGCAAGTCACAAGTCCCTTAACTGTGCTGATTATTTTAAATAAGGTCGGTGCAAAACAGTTATTGCTCAAAGCTGTGCGTGAAGCTTTAACGACAATCACAGATTCTACGCTTGCCGATATTATTCTTGGGCAAAATTATTTTTGTGATACGGTTGTGAACCGAATGGTTTCAAAACTTACGGATCAAAATCTCTATCGTCAGTTGAATATTAAATATAATATTTTTAAACAATATCAAATAGATGATGATAGTAACCAAGTTGATGTGGAAGATGCGACTAAATTAAACTTTGCGCAACAACAACTAGCAAATATTTATATAGAAGATATGCGTCAAAATTTCCAGTCAGGGCATATTTTACAAAATATGGATTTGATTTTATTCAATGCTGAAATTGATATGCCCATTTATGTGGAAAATAATAGTCCATTGTTGCAAAAAATGCGTCAAATGGTGCTTGTGGATCAAATTAAAGATATTCAGACCATTAAAAGCCGACTTTGGAATGGTGTGCATGCGATGATGGCTTGGTACGCAAGTTTACTCGGTCATTCAACGATTGGTATTGCCATGGGAGATACACAAGTTCGGGCATTTGTTGAGAAATTGGTTGCGGAGGTCAAAATAGGGTTGTCTGAGCAAATGCCAACGCGCCGCTCGGAACTCGATCGTTTAGCACAAAGTTTTCTAGATTCATGTCAATTTGCCTATAAAGATCCATGTGAGCGTGTTGCTCGAGATCCTTTACGGAAACTGCAAGCACAAGAGCGAGTATTTGCATCACTGAGTTATAATATTGCACATCATTTAGCATTTGCTGCTTTACTCAAAGGTGCTGTATTAGGCTATGTTTATGCGATCCAGAATGACCGATCATTAGGTTTAGACATACAACAGCATTTAAAACAACAAATTAAGCTTTTACCGATACAAGACCGCGATCAGAAATATTTAATGGACATCATTTACGAGTCTATTGAACTCATTGACTCGGGGAAAATCAGTATTGCAGATTTTATGCTGCTGAATGACTTAGATTTAAATTAGATTAGGCTTAGATCCAAAGCGGATCAAAAAGTGAATCAAAAGAGGATAGACAACTTATCTATAGTGAATAGTTCAACAAGTGAATAGATCAAAGACTTGTGGTGATACAAGCTTGATGGGGATGTAGCATTGCTGAAAATAATTGAGGTAGAGCAAAGAAAAATGTCGAATATAGCTGAAGCATATTTTTGATTTTGCTAAGCTAAAGTTGATTAAATATGGGTTATGGATTTCGGATGTCAGATCAAACTTGCCCTTGTGGTTCAGCACAGTATTCAGAATGTTGTCAGCCATTACACTTAGGTAATGATAAAGCCCAAACAGCTGAACAATTGATGCGTTCCCGTTATAGTGCTTTCGCAAAGCATGAAATTGATTATATTGTGAAAACCACTGCAATTGGTCAGCAACGTGCTTTAGATATAAAAGCCATTGCAGATTGGAGCAAAGCCAATCAATGGTTAAAACTTGAAGTGGTTCAAGCCAATGAAAAAATGGATAAAAATCACGCTCAGGTTGAATTTAAAGCGCATTATAAAGATGCCAAACAAACCCAAATTCATCATGAGGTTTCATACTTTGTAAAACATAATGAAACGTGGTACTTCTTAGATCCTACGACAGATCAGCAGGTCACGATGAAGCAGCTTTGTATTTGCGGGTCTACCAAGAAATTTAAACAATGTTGTGCACGATACCTGTAGTTTTTTTCAAAAGATGCCTTAAAATAGCGCGCATCTTTTACCCATCAGTGGATGAAGGGAAATGTTACTCACCATTATTTATATTATCGCCATTACCGCAGAAGCCATGACAGGTGCGTTATCCGCAGGACGACGCAGTATGGACTGGTTTGGAGTGGTTTTGATCGCTTGTGTCACTGCATTAGGCGGTGGCTCAGTCCGTGATGTTTTATTAGGGCACTATCCACTTACTTGGGTTAAACATCCTGAATACTTGGTACTGACATGTTGTGCTGCATTTGTCACAATCTTGATTGCCAAATGGATGAAGCACTTGCATTCTATTTTCCTACTGCTTGATGCTTTAGGTTTAATTGGTTTTACGATCATTGGTTGCCAGATTGCCTTGCAAATGGGACATGGTTTTGTTGTTTCAGCCGTTGCAGGCGTTTTGACTGGGGTATCAGGCGGTATTTTGCGTGATATTTTATGTAATGACGTACCATTGGTTTTCCGCCGTGAGCTTTATGCTTCAATCTCTTTTGTTGCGGTAATTTTCTATTGGTTCTGTATCGATGTCGGTTTATCGTTAGAAATAACGGTTATTTCAACCTTAGTTTTTGGTTTCGCATTACGTTGTATCGCTATTTATTTTGGTTTAGAAATGCCTAAATTTATTTATAAAGATGATGACGGACACTCTGCGTCATCCAAAGATGAGACTTGATTTAGAATAATAAAATGCTTAGTTTTTAAATTCTCATTGAATCGATGATCTTGGTTTCAAGATCATCACAATAACCAAAAAAATCAGAAATCCTGTTGTGAAAGCAATATCAGTATTCCCACTTTCATCGTATACAGAGAAATCGTTATGGATTTAGTTTCACGAGTACAACGTTTACCCATTGGCAGATTTCACTATACTTTGCTTTGGGTGATTGGCTTGGGGTGGATGTTCGATGCGATGGATACGGGGCTTATCTCGTTTATTCTCACCAAAATGGCTGAAGAATGGCAGATGTCGCCGACTGAAAAAGGTTGGGTCGTTTCGATCGGCTTTGTTGGCATGGCGATAGGTGCAGTATGTTCTGGTGGGCTCGCTGATAAAATTGGTCGGCGAACTGTTTTTGCAATTACCTTAGTGACGTATAGTGTTGCGACCTCTTTATGTGCTTTTGCACCGAATTTAACATGGCTCTTGGTGTTCCGCTTTATTGTCGGCTTGGGCTTAGGTGGGCAACTTCCTGTCGCAGTGACATTGGTCAGTGAATATATTCCTGCACAGGTGCGTGGTCGCTTTATTGTACTTTTAGAAAGTTTTTGGGGGCTCGGCTGGTTAGTCGCGGCTTTAATTTCTTATTTTGTGATTCCCGATTATGGTTGGCATATCGCTTTTTTAATAGGTGGTTTACCCGCAATTTATGTGTTTATTATTTTAAAGAAAGTCCCTGAATCAATTCCCTATTTGATCAATCGTGGGCGTATTCAAGAAGCGCATGCTTTGGTACAAAACCTAGAACGTCAATGCGGTGTGGAAGTGATAGAAACAATTGAAGTCAAACCTGTTGCGGCAAAGCAGAGTGTTTCTTTTTCGCAGCTTTGGTCAAATCCATTTGCAAAACGAACGCTGATGTTATGGCTGATTTGGTTTGGAATCGTGTTTTCTTATTATGGAATTTTTACGTGGTTACCAAGCCTGTTGGTGAAACAAGGTTATACCATTGTGCAGTCATTTGAATATGTTTTGGGGATGATTTTGGCTCAACTGCCTGGTTATGTTGTTGCCGCTTGGTTGGTGGAAAAACTGGGGCGTAAAGCGACATTGACAGGTTTTATTGGGATGTGTGCTGTTTCCGCTTATTTTTTTGGGCAATCGACAACGGTCAATATGATTATGTTGTGGGGGTGTTTGATGTCGTTCTTTAATTTAGGCGCGTGGGGCGTTTTATATACCTATACACCTGAACAATACCCAACCAATATTCGTGCTTTTGGTTCAGGTTGGGCATCTGCGATTGGACGTATCGGTGGTATTGTTGCGCCTCTGGTAGTGACGCATATGATGGTGGCATCGAATGGTTTTAGTGCAGTATTTATGATGTTTACTGCGGTACTTTTCGCTGTAGCTGCGGTGATTTTAGTTTTGGGTGAGGAAACCAAAGGCAAAACTTTGGAAGAGATTGGGTTGTAGGACATTGTTTAAAATAATATAAAAGAAAAGTGTATAAATGAATGGGGGGAGGTGATCTATATCATCTATTATCCATTCGTTTAATTTTTTCTAAAGTTAAATATTAAGAAAACATGAATAATAAATATTTTTAGATAAATTTAGAAATATTAAGGAGAAAATAGTGAAAAGTAAGATAGGTATAAGCCTTTGCATTTTATATATTTTAGCGACTTTATTTTGTCTTTATATCGCTTTAGATCCAATGACAGATAACAAAGGAAATTTTGTTTTCTTACAGTTACCTATTGCTACTCAATTAGCAGCATTAGATTTTTTAGGATTAAAACCCATATTGGTGAAGCTGAATTGGGTTATGGCTTATGTTTTGATTATCCCGCTTACTTTATTTTTTCTATATTGTGTTGGTTGGATCATGAGCTATTGTATTCAGTCGGTAAAAGCTAGGTTTGTGAGATTAAATAAGTTTAGGAATATTTAGATTATTATCACTTTGAGGATAAATGGTTTTCGACTTAAAAAAGATAAACTTAAATAATAAGTTGCTCATTTCCTAAAAAATGGATAATTTTACGTCATTAGAAGCATCTAAAGACGTAAATTGTCGTTGAGGAACATAGTTACACTTGTGTAGTTAGACACTGCGACTTAGCATAAGAACTTAGATACATAAACATTTATTTAGAACGAATTTATTTAGGATAAAAGGTTGTTATGACAAGCCTTGCGCATCATGCGACAGAAAACCGTTCCGTAGCAGAATTTACCGAACAAGCTTACCTAAACTATGCCATGTACGTGATTATGGATCGTGCCTTGCCGCATATTAGTGATGGTTTAAAACCCGTACAACGCCGTATTGTATATGCAATGAGCGAATTGGGTTTAAAACCAAGTGGTAAGCCAAAAAAATCTGCACGTACCGTCGGTGATGTATTGGGTAAATACCATCCTCATGGTGACTCAGCATGTTATGAAGCGATGGTGTTGATGGCACAACCATTTAGTTATCGTTACCCATTTATTGAGGGACAAGGTAACTGGGGTTCACCTGACGATCCTAAATCATTCGCAGCAATGCGTTATACCGAAGCCAAGCTTTCACCTTATAGTGATTTATTGCTTGCAGAATTAGGTCAAGGGACATGTGACTGGCAAGATAACTTTGATGGTTCAATGAAAGAACCTGTGAATTTACCTGCACGTGTACCGAATATCCTATTAAATGGTACAACAGGTATTGCGGTCGGTATGGCAACGGACATTCCGCCGCACAATTTACGTGAAGTAATTAAAGGCACAATTGCCTTAATTCGCAATCCGAATTTAACAGATGAAAAAGTAGCAGAATATATTCCTGCACCAGACTTACCAACCAAGGCTGAAATTATTACGCCACCTGAAGAATTATTAAAAATTCAAATCGCAGGGCGTGGTAGTTACCGTACTCGTGCAATTTATAAGATTGAGAAAAACGAGATTGTGATTACTGAACTGCCTTATCAGGTTTCAGGTTCGAAAGTGATCACTCAAATTGCAGATCAAATGCAGGCAAAAAAATTGCCATTGGTCAGTGATTTACGAGATGAATCAGATCATAAAAATCCAACCCGTTTAGTGATTGTATTACGTTCAAACCGTATTGATGCTGAAGCGGTGATGAGTCATTTATTTGCAACCACGGATTTAGAATCAAGCTATCGTGTCAATATGAACATGATTGGTGCAGATGGACGTCCGCAAGTGAAATCGATTCGTCGTATTTTATTAGAATGGATTGAAATCCGTAAAAATACTGTGACTCGACGTTTGCAGTATCATCTCAATAAGATCGAAAAGCGTTTACACATTTTACAAGGTTTAATCATCGCATTTTTAAATATCGATGAAGTGATCAAAATCATTCGTGAGGAAGATCAACCTAAACCTGTGTTAATGACACGTTTTAATATCGATGAAATTCAAGCTGAAGCCATTTTGGAACTCAAGTTACGCCATTTGGCAAAACTTGAAGAAATGGAAATGCGTCGTGAACAAGAAGAATTAGAAGCAAGAGCTGCTGTGATTCGTGAACAATTGGCAAATCCAGAATCATTGAAATCTTTAATTATTGATGAATTAAAAGAAGATGCTAAAAAGTTTGGTGATGATCGTCGTTCGCCAATCGTGCAACGTTCAGAAGCCCAAGCGATCAGTGAACAAGATTTAATGCCTGCTGAAGCGGTGACCGTTGTACTTTCAGAAGCAGGTTGGATTCGTGCTGCAAAAGGCCACGACGTCGATGCTGAAAACCTGAATTTCCGAGCAGGGGATCAATACCTAAGCCATGCACAAGGTAAATCTAATCAGAAAGTTTATATATTGGATGAAAGTGGACGTAGCTACGCCTTAGCCATTAACAGCTTACCTTCAGCTCGAGGCTTAGGAGAACCGTTGAGTTCAAAACTTTCTCCAGCCAATGGTGTTGGCTTCTTACAAGTGATTATTGGCGAGAATAATCACGAAATTGTTGCAATAAGTTCCAAAGGATATGGTTTTAGGTCATCTGCGAAACAGTTAGATACAAATGCAAAAGCAGGTAAAACCTTCCTAACTGTGGCGGATGATGCCAAGGCTATGCCACTGTTAATGATTGAAAATCATACACATTTGGCTATACTCAGCTCGGCAGGACGCTTACTTTTAATTGATTTGGCAGAATTACCTGTTCTCAATAAAGGTAAAGGAAACAAGTTGATACAACTTGAAGGCAATGAGCAGATATTATCCATGACAACTGTAGATTTAAATGAAATAATTCAAGTGCTTGCAGGGAATCAACAATTAAAACTTAAGGGGGAAGACCTGCAAAAATACGTAGGTAAGCGTGCTTCAAAAGGGCAACTCTTACCACGTGGATATCAAAAAGCAAATAGACTGTTGGTTCAAAGATAAAACTAGCATCCAATGATCGAAATACGTTATATATGAGAGATATTCGTGAATATGGATGTAATATTGAGCAGAAATAAACTAAAAAATGATGCTCAGTATTGAAAAACAGTTTAAAACCAAGGATTACTGATTGGAGAATGTGGCATTATGGAAAAGATTTGGTTCGCTGAATACCAAAAAACTGGGATTCCAGAGACAGTAGAATTGCCGCCGGAAAATACCTCACTGATTGACATTTTTGAGCGTAATTTCCAGAAATTTGGTTCACGTGATGCCTTTATCTTTATGGATAAAGTGATGTCGTTCAGTGACCTTGAACTTGCAAGCCGCAAATTTGCTGCATATCTTCAAAGCCTTGGTTTAGCAAAAGGCTCTCGAGTTGCAGTGATGATGCCAAACGTTCTTCAATATCCTATTGTTGCTTTGGCGGTTTTCCGCGCAGGTTTGGTATTGGTTAATGTTAACCCACTTTATACCGCTCGTGAGTTAGAGCACCAATTGAATGACTCTGGTGCGGAAGCACTTGTTATCGTTGAAAACTTTGCAACTGTTTATCAAGCAATTTTGGGGAAAACACCAGTTAAGCACGTTGTTGTTGCTTCTGTTGGTGATATGCTAGGTACATTAAAAGGCACATTGGTTAACTTTGTTTTACGTAATGTTCGTAAACAAATCCCTGCATGGAATATTCCTGGGCATATCAAGTTCAATGCTGCATTATCTAAAGTAAATCCAAGTAATTATAAACGTCCAAGTATGACTTTAAGTGATACTGCTGTATTGCAATATACAGGTGGTACCACAGGCGTATCTAAGGGTGCTGAGCTTACACATCGCAACTTAGTTGCAAACTTATTGCAATGTGATGGTATTTTCCAAAGTAAATTTGGTGAAGGTGATGGTTCGAAAGATGATCGTATCTTCTGTGCATTACCGCTTTACCATATCTTTGCTTTCATGGTTTGCGCACTTTACGGTATGTACAAAGGTCAGGCGAACGTTTTGATTCCTAACCCACGTGATTTACCAGCAGTGATTAAAGAATTACGTAAATATCAGCCTGGTTTCTTCCCTGCTGTAAATACATTATTCAATGCGTTGGTACACAACGAAGAATTTAGACAGCTTGATTTTAGTAATCTTAAAATGGCAATGGGCGGTGGTATGGCTGTATTACCATCGACTGCTGATGCTTGGAAAAAGTTAACAGGTACAATCATTATCGAAGGTTATGGTTTATCTGAAACTTCTCCAGTTGCAACTGCAAACCCACCTGCTACAACTGAGTTCAGTGGTACGATTGGTGTTCCATTACCATTAACTGATGTTGCTATTTTGGATGACGATGGAAACCATTTGCCACAAGGTGAGCAAGGTGAAATCTCGATTCGTGGTCCTCAGGTCATGAAGGGTTACTGGAACCGTCCTGATGAAACTGCGAAAGTGATGACAGCAGATGGTTATTTCCGTACAGGTGACATCGGTATCATGGATGCTCGTGGTTACTTCAAAATCGTAGATCGTAAAAAAGACATGATTTTGGTATCTGGATTTAACGTATATCCTTCTGAAATCGAAGAAGTGATTGCAACACATCCTAAAGTTCTTGAAGTTGCAGCAATCGGTGTACCTGATGAAAAATCTGGTGAAGTTCCAAAACTATTTGTTGTGAAAAAAGATCAATCTTTAACAACTGAAGAAGTTCTTGAGTATGCTAAAGAAAACTTAACAGGCTATAAACGCCCACGTTATGTTGAGTTTATGGATGAATTGCCTAAATCAAACGTAGGTAAAATCTTACGTAAAGATTTACGTAAGTAATTGATCTAATTGAAATACAAAAAAGCGCCAAATGTAGCGCTTTTTTGTTGTTTCAGGGAAATTTTTTAGAAAGGAGTGTTTTTAGAACGAATATACCAACCATCGATATAAGGACGGCTATAACCAACAATCGCAGTAAAGGTCAACATCGTACCCATCTGGCGACCTAAGGCAGACGGAGGGATACTGCCATAGCTAAAATAAATATCAATCAGACAGTACACCGCAATAATGGCTAACCATAGATACAAATTCATGCGTTTTACCCCCACAGCGAGAAAAGCAACTGTAAGAATAGTGAATGTACCTAGTGTAGATTGCCAATTAAAGTTTGCACAAATGACGCAGAGCAAAAAAGCAATAATCGGTAGGGCAATTTTCAATATACGATCAATTTCGGCTTGCTGTTGGCGTTGCTTTTCCAAAGTTTCAAACAATGCTTTTTGATCTTGCTGCACGATAATGTCCTCTTTGCAGAATTTTGCAAAACTCTTTATTTAACAAAAATTATTCGCTGAATGCCATGCTATGATAACCCGCATTAATACTTCATGAGAACAGATCATGGCTGGGATAGATGGCATCATATATTTAATTCTAATTGCCTGCATACTTCCTTATGTTTTTACCATCATCGCCAAAGTTGTTGGCGGTTTTACGATTGCAGACAATCAGAATCCACGTGAATTCTTAGCCAAAACCACAGGCTTGGCAGCACGTGCCAATGCTGTGCAACAGAATAGTTTTGAAAGCTTACCATTGTTTATTGCCGCGATTCTCATGGCTGAATATATGGTGGTTTCACAGCATTTGATTATGATGTTAGGAATTGCATATATCGTGTTGCGTATTATTTACGCTATTTGTTATCTTGCCAATATTTCAACACTGCGTTCGATCATTTGGTTTTTATCGATGGCCTGTCCGATTCTTTTATTGTTATTGATTATTCGGATGATCTAAATCTTTTCTGATTCATGCTAGGTTCATTTTCATGAAGCAAAATGTATAATCGGCAACTGTTCACGCAATTTAGCGTTATAATCAACAAGATTTTAAATAAGACCTCACTTGAAAGAGTATTCTATGAGCTATAGTAATATCCCTGCTGGTAAAGATGCACCAAATGACATCTATGTAATTATCGAAATTCCTGCAAATGCAGCACCGATTAAATACGAAATTGATAAAGATTCTGATGCATTATTTGTAGACCGTTTTATGGGTACAGCAATGTTCTACCCAGCAAACTATGGTTATGTACCAAATACTTTATCTTTAGATGGTGACCCTTTAGACGTATTGGTTGTAACACCTTATCCAGTTGAGCCAGGTTCTGTAATCCGTTGCCGTCCAGTGGGTAAATTGAACATGGAAGATGACGGTGGTATAGATGCGAAATTGATTGCTGTTCCGCATGAAAAATTAACACCGCTTTATAAAGATGTTCAAGAATATACAGACCTTCCAGAATTATTGATCAAACAAGTTGAACACTTCTTTGCTCACTATAAAGATCTTGAAGCGGGTAAGTGGGTTAAATTAAGTGGTTGGGAAGGTTCTGAAGTTGCAAAACAAGAAGTACTAAGCTCAATCGAAGCTTACAACGCTGCAAACAAATAATTCGTATTGAATTATGGCTTGAATATTGAAATATTTAAGCCAATAAAAAAACCTGCACTAAATAGTGCAGGTTTTTTTATAACTAGACATTCAGGAGATTAAAATAATTTCACAGGAATATCTAAGAATAAACGCCATTCATTGGTGTCTGGCATATAAACGTTGTTATATGTTTGGTCTGCGCGTAGGTGTGAATAACGTGCACGGAAGCTTACATCTTTAGCAAAACCAGATTGAACTGTATATTTTACTTGGTTAAAGAATTCGCTTTCTTTAGCATTGTTATCAGTTACAACACCATTGCTCACTGCTTTAATATCCCAACCATAAACATACGCAGTCGTCCAATTTAAACCTGGAACACCGTAACCACCGAAGTCTAAGTTATATTGAACTTGCGCAGATTTTTCATGGTTACCAATGAAGTCAGACAGGTATGAGTTAGGAAGGTAGATCGACTGACCACCATCTGCATTCGCACCGTAGTCATAACCAGTATTACCCGTGTTTTGTTGGTAAGCCAACATCACAGTATGAGGACCTTGGTTATAAGTACCAGACAACGCCCAAATGTTGTTGCTACGATCTTCTACGTCAGCATCACCTTTTGTTGATGAATAAGTAGAAGCCGCTTTATCCCATTCAGTGTGGTAGCCACTGAAATCAAAAGTAAGTGAATTTTGATTTGCAAGTGGGTATTTATAGTTAGCATTTACATAATGACGTTCTAAAGCATTTTTAGAATCTAAACCATAATATGAAGTGCTTAACTGATCATCAAACTTATATTTTGCACCCCAAACAACTGCATCATCTAGTTTGTTTTGGTCAGTGGCAATTTGGTCTGAATATTGGTTTTTAGTAAATTTACCAGCAACTAATTCCAAGTTTTGAATTTCATGGCTTGTAACTAAAGTACCTGTGAAATATTCAGGAACTAGACGAGCTGTGTTGCTTGCAAGTACAGGTAAGTCTAGAACTTGTGTACCGTAACGTACAGTTGTATTTGAGAAACGCGCTTTAACGTTTGCACCACCACGTGCCCAATGATCATAAGGGTTACCCTCATTATCACGTGGAATCATATTGTTGCCTGAGTGATTGTTATCACCAATTTTAAAAGAACCGTCGCCAACTGCGCCAACACCGAAACCGACGATACCTTTGGTAAAGCCAGAATCAAGCGTTACGATTGCTGTTTGAGCAAATGAACTTTTGTCTCTATCTGGTGCAACATTTTTGTAATCACGGCTGATATAACCAGTACGGAATAAAATAGATCCTGTTGAGTCTTCTAAAAATCCTTTTGCTTCACTTTGTTCGCTAGCAAATGCTGGGGCAATAATGGCAGCATTAATTAATACCGCTAAAGTAAGTTTTGTAGCTTTAAGCATGTGTTTCCTCGTAAGCGAGAGAATATGGTAATCACTGACTGAATTTAGTGCAGATAATGGATGAATTGTATATTTAATCTATAAAAATGGAATCACTTTTGCTCAAAAATATTTCATTTTTGTAATATATTTATCCAATATAAAGTTATTAGTTTATGAGAAAAACTGCTTAAACAAAACTAAGCTTATGAAATTTAGAGAAATATAAAAAATATTGAATAAGCGGCTTAATTTGCATCCAAAAAATTTACCAACAATTAAAAAGCACAGTAAAATTTCACTTTATTTTTCTCCTGCTTTATTTATTTTCCATGCAATCAACTTTTCTCAAACTGTTATGGGCTGTGCCTGTAAGTGTACTTTCTTGTTCAGTGTTTGCTGAAGAATCAAAACAACCTGTTGCAAATGGGCTTATTTCGGGAAATATAGGCTTAGTTTCAAAGTATATTTATCATGGTGGTGTTGAAAATGATGATATCGCCATACAAGGTGGATTGGAGTATGCGCACAAAAGTGGCATTTCTATTGGGTATTGGGGTTCTACACTCAGTTATGATCCGTCAGATGAAGCACAAGATCATGGTTTTGAACATAATTTATACATTGCTTATGGGCAAGAAATTGCACAAGATTGGAGCTATAACTTAAAAGCGACTGCTTATATCTATCAAAATGGTGGAACCGTTTATGCAGATCAAGAGAATCAGCGTAAAACGACAGCTTTTGATGTACTTGGAGAAATAGCCTATAAAAATTTAACCTTAAGCGCATCGATCATATTGGCTGATGCTGCATCTGCCAATGCAGGAGATGTGTACTTTAGTGCAGCGTATAGCCATCCTTTGCCTCAAGATTTTAGCTTAATTGCGGTGTATGGTGCTTCGGCATATAACAGTAGCCATGACGATGATATCGTCCAAACCAAAAAGGATTTTGCTTTTAATGAAGCCCGAATCGGTGTGAGTAAAGTGATCGCTCAATCTGATGTTTCAGCTAGCTTGGATTATGTGCTTGGTGGTAAAGATCGTTTAGGCGAAGACTTTGAGAATAATGTGGTCTTTGCTCTAAGCTATAATTTTTAGTGGATAGATCTCTTTAAAAGTGCATTGTTTAAGAAAATGATGCACTTTTTTTATGCATTTTTAGAAAAGTATTGATCGACGATTAAAAAGTAAAATAAATCATCATTTAGCCTGCTATTTTTCTCTTGTTTTCTGATGGTTTTGGTTCTTTCTATTCCTATATGTATAAGCTTTCGTATAAATAAAAAATTACGCTTAAATTTGTTACTAACACAGTCGATATAAAAGTTATTGCTGTGTTGATGGTTGAAATTAGAATTTCGGCGGTGGTCAGATAAGTGGTTTAGATGAATATTAATTAAAAATAAATTAATAAAAACAGTTATTTATTTAATTTTATAAATCTTCTAATAACATGCGAATAAAAACTTGGCATAGCTATTGCTAAGCAATTAGCGAGTTTATCAAATTTTAGCAAAACAAATATACATCGTATGATGGGGGAACACTCAAGATGAAATTCTCAACTAAAGCATTCACATTCGCAGTTTTGTCAGTAGCAACAACAATGACGATGGCAGAAGATAATACACTTTCAAAATTAGGTTTAAGTTTTTCTGGTAGTGCTGCTGTAACCAGTGATTATCGTTATCGTGGAATCACACAAACAGGGAATGATCCAGCGGTACAAGCAGGTTTTACTTTGTCGCACAATTCAGGTTTATATGCTGGTCTTTGGGGTTCAAATGTAAACTTTGGATCGCCTGACCCACATTTAGAACTTGACCCTTTCATTGGTTATTCAACATCATTAGATGGTTTTGCGAGCAAGCCAATTTTAGATGTTGGGGTTTGGTATTATAGCTATCCAAGTGCAAGTGATCTTAATTGGGTTGAGTTGTACGGTAAATTAACCTTTAAAAATGCATTTGCAGAAGGTGATAGCATTTTAACCAATATTAATTATACAAATGACTATGCAGGTGCAGATGCGAATAGTTGGAATGTGAATATCGGTTATTCTGTACCGTTTGGTGCGACTGGTTTTGGTGGTGTTGCAAATGTTGGCTATACCGTTGTTACTGACGATGATAAATATGATTTCAATGGTGATGATAACTATGTTGACTGGAAAGCTGGTGTAACGTATACCTTTAAGTCAATTCCAACGGTAACAGCTGAGCTTGCTGCAATTGGTACCAATATTGATACCAAAGATATGACTGATTCAGCTAAGCGTGGTGTTGAAACAGGTGCAGTATTTACATTGACTAAAGCATTCTAATTTTAAAACCAGTGATAAAAGCAATGTGCTAAACAAAAGGTGACTTGATGTCACCTTTTGTATTTTTAAATGATCAACAACGATGGTGTTTTATTGCGTTGCTGAGAAGGCTTGAGAATATGTAACTTCACCTTGTGGAAACATACCTGTAAAAGAAAGTGCTTGAAAATATTCAGCAGGCACATCCGCTAAAGTTAGGTTTGGAATCACGTTAAAACCAAATTTGGAATAATATGCAGGATCACCCAAGACCACGCATCCAACGGCACCGAGTTGTTTGAGTTGTTGTAAGGAGTATTGCATTAAAGCTGAGCCGACACCTTGTTGTTGGTATTCGGGTGCAACCGAAATAGGCCCTAAACCATACCAATCTGATGCGCCTGAGGAAATTTCTACGGGTGAAATTGCAACATGACCTATGATCTGTTGTTCTCGTTCAGCAACAATTGAAAGTGTTAATTGTTGTGCCTTTCTAAGCGCATTGACAATAAATTGTTCAGTGTGATCTGTATGTTCCGCATTTTTAAAAGCAGATTCAGTGAGTTTGAAAATAGCATCAACATCTTGATCTTGTTCATTTCTTAAAATTAAATTAAGCATATTTATCCTGTTTAAATTCCAAAACCTAAGCTTGAGTTCCTCGATAAGATAAAGCTTCAGTGAGATGCGCACTTTGAATTTCATCACTTTGGGCTAAATCTGCAATCGTCCTCGCCACACGTAAAATACGATGATAAGCACGTGCAGAAAGATTTAAACGCTGTTGTGCCATTTCGAGCATCTTTTTTGAGGCTTCATCTAATACGACATGGACTTCTAGTTCTTTAGGCGACAGTCCATGATTTAATCCACCTTGTCTCTGAATTTGAAAATTAAAAGCTTGAATCACACGTGCTCTGACCGTTGCAGAATTCTCTACGGGCTGTTGATCTTGCAGTTCTTGGGCTTTTAAAGGCGGTACATCGATATGCAAATCAATACGATCCAATAAAGGGCCTGAAATTCGATTTTGATAACGCTTAATTGATTCTGCAGAGCATTGACAGCGACTGTCCTGATTAAATGCATAACCGCAAGGGCAGGGGTTCATTGCTGCAATCAATTGGAAATTGGCAGGAAAGGTAATTTGTCGTGATGCACGAGAAATCACGATTTCTTTAGATTCAAGTGGTTGTCGTAGGACTTCTAAAACTTTACGGTCAAATTCTGGCAATTCATCTAGGAATAATACGCCTAAATGTGCCAGCGTTATTTCCCCCGGTTTTGGATGTGAACCACTGTCATTTACAGTAATAGAATAGAGTGGCATTATAGAGAATCAACAGGTTATTACTCTATTTTTACACAATTAAGTTAGATTATTTACATTAATAGAGACGAGTGGCTTGCAAAACTACATTAATAAGCACGAGTGGTTGTAAGGCGGTTTTTATGAAAAAATTGAGTGATGAGTACTCTCCTGTTAGAAAAGCACAAACTGTTTATGGGAGTATTTCAGGCAATTATGCCTTTAGAGGTGAAAAAACCATTTGGTTTGAATCCACTCTTGAACGAGATTTCATATTCAAGCAAGAATTTAATAACAATGTGATTGATGTTGTAGGTCAACCTGTAGTTATTCCTTACATTACCGAATTAGGCAATGAATCTACCTATACACCTGACTTTTTGGTGCAGTTTTCAAGTTTGAATTGCGATGATTTTGAGGATTTCCCAGTACCAATGCTCATCGAAATTAAGCCTAAGAAAAAGCTTGTTGAGGACTGGGATAAGTTAAAACCAAAATTTAGAGCAGCGCACCGTTTTGCTGCTGATAAAGGATGGAAGTTTAAAATTATCAGTGAAACAAGACTATATGATCAATATTGGGAGAATATTAACTTTTTACGAAAGTTTAGACGCTCTCATGTAGATGCTGTTGATCAACAACTATTACTCGATACCCTACGACAGTTAGGTCAATCAACAATTAATCAATTACCTGCTCATATTTTTAAAGATAAAACCAATGTTTTAAAAGGGATTCACCAAGTTTGGGCGTTAGTGGCAAAGCGAATGATTGCTTGTGACTTATATTGTCCCCTGACGGCTGAAACAGCGATATGGATGAACCAAAATGATGCAATTGCGAGGAATATCTAAATGATTGAATCTAATGCTATCAGTATTGATCGTAGTCGTATCACACTTAAACTCAATGTGGTGGTCGGTTATGAGGGACAACCCTATAAAATTGTGAATGTTTTGAACGCAAATGATATTGTCATTTCTAGTCTGGATTCTGTGCGTAGCTTACAGGTTAATGCTAAAAGTTTGACGGTTTTTGATGGAGAAAATACGCTCACTGAAAATCTGAATAAGGGTGATCAGGATATCAGTAATGAAGCGTGGCAGATTGCTTTACAGCGTTATGAAATTATTAAACCACTGATTGAGTATTCCACGACTGAACTGGTCGAAAATAGGGCTAGTGAATATGATGTGAATCGTTCAACATTGTGGAAATGGCTTAAAGATTATCGGGAAAATAACTCTTTAATGGCGTTGATTCCAAAAAAACGAGGTTGGACGAATGACAAATCAAGGTTGTCGCTTCAAGTTAGCAATATCATTAAGCAAGCTATCAACGATGAATATTTGAATGCCAAGAAACCAAGTATTTCCAAAACAATTGAAATTGTAAAAGCAGAATGTTCTCGGCTTCAGCTTGAAGCACCGCATGAAAACTCTATTAGAAGAAGAATTGAGGCTTTAAATGATTATCAAGTAACAAAAGCACGTCTTGGATCAAAAGCTGCAATAGATAAATTTAAAGCTGCTGCGGGTTCATTTCCAAATGCCGACTATCCATTGGCATATGTTCAGATTGACCATACCCCTTTAGACATTGAAATCGTGGACGATGAGTTTAGAGAAGCGATTGGAAAACCTCACTTAACCTTGGCAATCGATGTTTTCAGTCGGATGATCGTAGGGTATTACTTATCACTAGAGGCACCTAGTACGACCTCAGTGGCGATGTGTATAGCATCCTGTATTTTGTCAAAAAAGCGCAAGTTGATCGAACTCGATATTGATGCTGAATGGCAAGTTGAAGGGATCATGGACTCTGTTCATACAGATAATGGGTCGGATTTTAGAACCAATCACATCAGTAAAGCTTGTCTAAAGTATGGGATTCATTGGGAATACCGACCAATTGGTGGTGCAAGGTTTGGCGGTCACATCGAGCGTATGCTTGGTATTGTCAATCTTGAAATGCATGTTTTGGATGGTACAACTTTTTCAAACGTGCAACAACGTGGAACATACGATTCAGCTAAACAAGCCTGTATGACATTAAAAGAGCTTGAATACTATATCGTTTATTGGATTACTAAAATCTACCATCAAAAGAAGCATTCAGCTTTAGGAACAGCCCCAATAGTTAAATGGGAAGAAGGTGTTTGGGGAACGAAGACGACTGCAGGAACAGGTTTGAAAGAACGTGTATCGGATGAGGATACTTTATTTATTGATTTTCTACCTGAATTTGAAGCAACCATTCAACGTACAGGTGTGCAAAAAGATAACTTATTCTATTTTGCCGACTGCTTAAGACAATGGGTTAATTCCATTGATCCAAAAGACAGTAATCGAAAACGGAAAAGAAAATTTTTATTCAAGCGTGATCCGAGAGATATTTCATTGATTTGGTTTTATGAACCATTTTCAAATACCTATTTTAAAGTACCCACTGCAAAGCGAGAGATTCCACCGATTAGTTTATTTGAATATAAACAGGTTCAGAACTATCTCAAGAATGAGCGTCAAGATGTTCAGAATCAAGATGAAATTTATAAGGCGATTTTGCATTTACGTGAGCAGCTTAATCAAGCTCGAAGCTTGACTCGAAAGCAACGTCGCTCAAACCAAAGAAAAAAGGAAAATGAAAAAGCAATTACTCAGCTATCCGAACAGAAACAGTCTAAAAAAGCTGTAATGTCCGAAAGTCTTCAGACAAGTGATGATTTGTGGAGTACTCCTTTAAGTGCATTTGAAGATTTAAGGTGATGCAATGGAAAAATATGAACATCTTGCAGAGCATGTACTTGAAATCATGCAATTAAGCGATAGTGAGCGGATTGAGACATTATTTACCGATCGATGGATTGGCTATAAAAAAGCCATGAGCATTATGAATACATTGACCGATATTTTGAATCGTCCTAGGAAACTAAGACCCGAATGTTTGTTGATTGTTGGTGACTCCAATATGGGAAAAACAACCATCATTCATGAGTTTGCCAAAAAGTATTATACGAAAACAGTAAGTGATGCAGACATGGACTTGCTCTCGGTAACTAAGCCAGTTTTGCCGATACTTGCCCCTGCAAAAGCCAATGTTAAAGAACTCTATATCAATATTCTAAATCATTTTTTTGTACCATTTCGTGCAAGTGATCCTGAAGCTAAATTGCGAAATCAAGCCGTACACTTGATGCGGAAGTATGAGACAAAAATGTTGATCATTGATGAAATTCATAATTGTTTGACAGGTTCAACCAAATTGCTTCCTGAAGTTATGAATACCCTTAAGAATCTCAGCAATGAATTGAGTCTGAATATCGTGGGGGTCGGTACTCGTGAAGCAATCACGATACTTCATACTGATCCGCAATATGCCAGTCGTTTTGACGTGGTGAATTTACCCAAATGGGAACTCAATCAAGATTTTTTAAGATTATTAGTGAGCTATGTTCGACTATTGCCGTTAAAAAAACAGTCTAATCTTGCATCCAAAGAGATTGCTACGTTGATTTTTGAAGTGTCAGGTGGAAATCTGGGGGATTTAAATCGATTATTGGTGGAGTGTGCTAAAGAAGCCATTTTACAAGGTGATGAAGAAATTACCTATGACATCGTACATAAGTTTAAATGGCTTAAACCTACGGAGGGTTTAAGAAATATTAGAAATATAAATCTCAGCCTGAGTTAATTTTGCTAAATCATTATAGGGAGGTAGAGATGAGTCAACCTGAACAATGTTGGTATATCAGAACTCCCATTCAGCAAGGGGAAGTATTTTCATCGTGGTTGATTCGTTCCGCCTTAGATGTAGGTTGCTCACCTATGGTTCTCATTGAGGCTTTATGGGGGAAATGGAGAGCTTTAACGATTGATTTAGACAAAGGAGTAGATGCAGAAAGGTTCGATGCTCTGTTATCTCATAGTATGGAGTCAAAACAGAATATACAGCAATCGATGTTGAGTAGCGTCGTTTCTCAGATACAGCCAAATTATGATCCAAATCAAAATATCCCTTGGGTTTTATCCTTGGGCACACGAAACCGCTCAAATACATCAGGTCGGCAAGTGTGTGTTGAATGCTTGAAAAGTCATGAAAATCCGCCTTATTTGCGTTTAATGTGGCGTATGGGGTGGCATTGTAGTTGTGTTGAGCATCAGTTAAGTTTAATTGACCATTGCCCTGAATGTGGTGTGACGATCCAACCATTTAAAGCCGATATGGAACATGGTTGTTTAGCGATCTGTACGACATGTGGTTTTGATTTAAGGCGTTGTGAGGAAAGCAAAAACATCAATTTAAATGCTTTAAACTTCCAAAATAAAGCAGAGCAAGTCTTAAAACAAAAATTTGGTTTTTATAATCAATCCTTAGTGACTTCTCAAGTATGGTTTGAAATTGCTCGAGCATGGCTTAGTGAGATCAGATTTTTGGTCAATACGCCCAATAAAAATGTGATTCAATTATTTGAAAGTTTTGACGTAAATTTACATCTTCCAAAACCAATTACTCCTTTGGCATTTGAATATCTGAATACTCAGGAGCGAATAGTTTTGCTTTCAATATTGGATCAGATTATGGATATTCCATGTAATTTACTAATACAGCGTTCAAAGGAATACGGAATTAGTCATGCAAACTTTTGGGATAAGCGTAAGAAGCTGCCTGTTCAGCTCCAACAGATGAAAGATTTAATGATTAAGCCTACAAGACATTATCCTGTCTCTCGTGCAGCAATAACTGTTACTAAGCCAAAATCCAAAGCAAGTGTACAGCGTCAATGGTTAAATTTATTAAGAAGAATAAACAATGGTAGAGTTCAGCAATTTGACTGAAAACATGATTGAGCATGACTGTCATGGATGTAACAAATCTGCTTCTAACATAAAAAAGCGATATAAAGGCAAAAAATATTGTTCGACTTGCTATGCCAGAATTTTCAAAAAAAGAATATGTCCAAGTTGTGGTGATTTTGCTCGGCTCCCTAGGGACGATGATCAAGCTGTTTGTAATGAATGTATTAAGAAACAGCCCTGTATTCGATGTAATCAGAGTAATAAACCAATTGGTAAGCTAACAGAGTATGGTGTGGTCTGTAATAGTTGTTCCGTTTATTTTAGACCAATAGAGCCTTGTGAGCGATGTGGTACACCATCACAAAAATTGACTCGAATTTCACGATTTAATGACGATCTACGGGTATGTCCCAAATGTTCGACAAGAGATTACGAAACTTGTCCACTGTGTCAGAAACATCGGTTATTGGAGTCTGACGCATCAGGACAAAAAGCCTGTAAAAAATGTAGAGATAATCCTCAGAAATCTTGTATCTCATGTCACCGTATGATTGCAGCAGGCTGTGCTGCTCTCTGTGATGATTGCTATTGGCATAAAAAATTATGGAATAAATTTGATCAAAATCAGAAAGTATTTGAGTCTAGTTACTTAAAACAGCAGTATGAGAATTATACAGATTGGCTAGAAAAGAAAGTTGGATCACATAAGGCTGCGTTATATATAAATAAACATGCTCATTTTTTTCTAAAAACAGAAATGCATTGGAATCAATCTGTACCTACACCAATACAGTTGTTATCAGTATTACGAAGCAGTGGGCTTAGAAAATTTGAATTGGTGATGCAATGGCTTGAAGAAGTGCATGAAATTCTAATAGATACCGATAATAAAAAAAGTTGTTCAGAACGAGATCAGATGGAAAAACTTGTACAAAGTATTATACAACCATCTTTGGCTTATGATGTTGTACTGGAATACAAGAATAAATTAGAAGAAAAAATCAAACGAGGTGATACCTCAATACGTTCAGCTAGGTTAGCAATAAAGCCTGCTGTTGCGTTGATGATTTCAATCGGGCAAGAAAGTACCCAATTACCAAATTTAGAGCATATCAAAGCGTATTTAGCTGACTATTCGGGTCAAGCTCCTGCCCTCACAGGATTCGTTAACTTTTTAAATGAGAATTACGGTACTTCCATTGATTATTTAAAGTTAAAAAAATCTAAATTTTTAAAAATTAAACGGAAACAAAAACTAGAAAACAAGATTGTTGCTCTAACTCAGACTGATTTAATTAGCAGCAAAGCTATCATCAGTTGGATCAGAAATGGTCTTAGATATTTCCATCAATTTTCTTACATTGACACTTTGAAGGTTAAAGCTGAAATGATTACGGAGGTAAATGATGGTTATATTATCAGATTTAAAGGATATTCATTTTGGTTGCCAAAAGTCGCTATTAGATAATGACTATTTCTCTGTACACGACAAATTTCATAGGGTCCTTGTCCTATCAGGCTTTTTCTTTCTTAAAATTGCTAGCACTTTCTTAAATTCTTCTTTTTTTCCAAAACCAATCAAACGTAGAATAGCCATTTGAACATAGTCCAAACCGTAGCGAAATAAACTTACTGAAAGTCGTCCATGCTTCTTTATTTTTATCGCTTTTTTCCGATCATGTTGCCATTCACCTGTTAAATAGCACCAACAGAAACCGATAGCTAGCACTGCTATCAATTTCTTGACTCGTCTAGGGTCTGTTAAACGAGTATTTTCAAGATTGAATCCACGTCCTTTGAGACAACTAAATAACGTTTCGATTTCCCAGCGTAATGCATAATCACGAATAGCAGAAGCATTAAACATAGGAGAAACAACAAGTAAAAGCTCTCCATCTTCTAATCGTAGCGCACTAATATACAGTTTCACTCGACCAACCCAAATACGTCGTTTACGACATTCAGTTTGACCAACTTGAAGATGGCGAAATAAATCACTAATTTTATGATTCTTGGCTAAGTGATTGGTCACAATAAAGTTTTTTTAACACGTATACAGAAGTTAATGTCATTTTCAATTAACCATGTAAACCATTTCTCACCGATAAATTCTCTGTCTGCAAACACATTCACAATACGATCTTTACCAAAAATGGAGATAAAGCGTTGAATCAAAGCAATACGCTCTTTTGTATCTGAATTTCCACGTTTATTGAGCAATGTCCAAACAATAGGTATCGCTATTCCACGATAGACGATGGCTAACATCAAGATATTAATATCTCGTTTTCCCCATTTCCAATTAGTTCTATCCAAAGTTAAATCGCTTTATCCAGAGCAGGTTTATCATTGGCTTTTGCCGCTTTTACAACACTGACAGCAGCATTAATATGCTCCTGTAAAAGTTTTGTTAAAGCATTTCCCGCTTTCTCACCATAAAATGGTTTAATTGCATTGCCAATATCTGCCTGATTTTGCATTAATCTATTGGCTGTGGCTGGAAATGCAGGGGAGTCGGTTGCGTAGGCTGTAACAGCAGCATAAGTCCATTCCATATGCTGAGCCCATAACATTCGCATGGCATCCTGTAAGGCATTGGTTTTTGAATTATTACAAGCTATGGTCGTATGCTTAGTCTCATTATGAGCAAAGGTACTGGTTGATATGAGTGGCGAACTCAATAATGCGGCGAATAAAACAGGTTGAATCAACCCAGCTAAAACTTGTTTTTGTTTTGATTGGAAGTCCATGTTCATCTCCTGAACTATATTTTTGATTTAGTGATTATCGTTGGTTTTTTTAATACAAAAGCGACATATATCATCTCCTCTTTGAATACACTTTTCATGAATAATCCGACTATCGGTTAATGTTGTTATTAAAGAAATATCAAATTGACATACTTGAGGGTGATTTTTAGCCAGATCGTGATACACACAATTCACGGCTTCAATAGCGTAATCACTTTTTGAATCTTCAACTAATTGGGCATCGTATGCGAGCGTATTCATAATATTGACCGTTTTAATCAAACGACCATGAAAATTCACATCTTCAACCTGATTTTGGAGGTTTTGAGCAACTTGAGTACCGATACGTCCAAGCCATTCAGATAATTCATCCTCACCTTTCTCTAATGAAATGGTTTCCAGTAAAAAATTTGAAAATAAAGAATATTGTTTAGGGAAGAGGTCAAACCCTTTTTTCGTGAGCTGATAGAACTGGCTTGGTCGACCGCCAGAAGACAGCATTTGCCCCTTTTGGATGAACCCTGATACCTCAAGCGCAGTAAGATGCTGCCTGACAGCAGTTCTCGTAATATTTAATGTTTCAGCGAGTTGATCCATGGTCATACCAGCCTTATGTGCTTGTAATGAATGCAACAATGTTTGCTGAGTTTTACCTAGAGTCTCAATCATTACTCACCTTGTGCCATGTAAAAGAGCAGATAAATGCGGAATATAAGGTTATTCTAGCATAAAAAAATAATTATAAAACATTTGACATATAAATATTTTAAAAGTTAAATAATAGAACAAAGTTCAAAATAGGACATAAAAAATGACAACTCTACATGCGTATGCAGAACACTCATCAACATCAAAAAATTTTTGGGCTGTTGTGGTGAGCAGTCAAATTGCGGGATTAATTATGGCTGTCGTTGTAATGGCTGTTTTTACTCTCTTTTTAGGAAAAGGTCCGATTTACCCCGTACAGGTAATTGGCTCCACAATTTTTGGTGAAAGTGCCTTACACGGTTTCCATTTAGGTGCTTTTATTGCAGGGCTGGTTCTCCATCAAACTGTTGCATTATTTTGGGGAATTGTATTTTTTATAGGTCGTTTTGTATTTGATGTTGAAACAGTTAAAGCATCTATTGGACTTGGTATAGCAATCGCAATCCTAAGTATGGTCGATACTTATATTTTCGTTCCAGTCGTGATGAATGCCCTGCATGGTACTGATATTTGGAATAGAGAAGTACCTATTTTTTGGAATTGGGCAGCACATATCGTTTTTGGTTTTTCTTTTGGGTTATTTCCTAAAATTAAAAAATCAGTGTTTTCTAAATAGGCTGTTAAGAACAGGTAGGAAAAAACATGGCTATTCAGTTTGTTGCTGTATCTAAATTGCCTACAGAATATGGCGAGTTTAACATTACTGCATTTCAGGATGCGGTAACAAGAGAAGAGCATATTGCCTTATCTGTAGGCACCTGCTTTGACAAGGACACCCCTGTGCTTATTCGGGTTCATTCAGAATGCTTAACTGGAGATTCCTTTGCATCGCTAAAGTGTGATTGTGGTCCGCAATTACATGCTGCGATGAAAATGCTTCAATCAGAGGGAGGCGGTATTATTTTATATCTAAAACAAGAGGGGCGAGGAATTGGATTAACCAACAAAATTCGAGCCTATGCCCTACAAGATCAAGGGCATGATACGGTTGATGCCAACCTTTTACTAGGGTTGCCAGCCGATGCCAGAAATTATGAAATCTGTAAAATTATACTCGACCATTTTAATGTCGGAAAAGTTAGGTTAATGACAAATAACCCTCAAAAAGTAGATGCATTAAGAACAATAGGTATTGATGTGGTTGAACGAGTTCCGCTGCTTGTTGGTGTTAATGTGCATAACTTAAATTACTTACAAACCAAGAAAGAGCGGATGCAGCATATCTATAGGTTAGAAAAAATTTAATAAAAAAACCCATAAATTTATGGGTTTTTTTATTAAATTTTTATCTAAATGGAGAGCCTATAAATAATTTTTAATATTTTTCAAATAAAATTTTTATTGTTGCAAATTTAAAAATAAATTTTTAAATCGATTTTTCCATTCATCAGGTGTTGCATATAAGTGTTTTATTGCAATCATTTTATGAATGAAATTATCACAGTAGAGTGCCCATTTTTTGATTCCTTTAGCACTTTCTAGCTCAATGCAGATTTTTTTGATTTGTTCGCTTGTTAACTTATGCTGTGTAAAGATAAGAAAAGCACAAAATGCTTCATGATTTTTATTTTTGTGTATATCGATGAGATAGGAAAAACCTTTTTGATCTTTTAAGTCTAGTTTTAAGAACAATAATTTTCGTCCTTTTTCATAATCAATCCATGAAGGGTGTTTGGGTTCAGGCACAAGTTTTTTGATTTGAAGTAAATTAATACTTGCTATCATTTCACCATGCTCATTAATTGCTGAAAGGTGTTCTAATTGGGAATCAGTTTCTGATGTAAGTTGTTGGAGAGATTGGACTATATACTGAATATCATAACGTTCATCTCTGCTAGGTGGTGTATCTGTCATTTCAGATTTTTTTATCTTGTTATTTTTATTGCCATAAGGTTCATCAGATGATGTCTCGACATCTTCTGATTTATCTGAATATGAATGATTGGGTGTGTCAACTTCAATTGGATCATTGATTGGTTCATTAAAAGAATACTTCAATATACCTTGTGTATTTCCAGTTTCCACATCAGAACGCTTACGGTATTCACCACTTGTTTTTGATGGTGGTTTTTGTGTATTGATATGCTCATTTTTATTTTGACTTTTTTCACGAGGTTGAGGATTTTTATCATCAGGCTTTGAAATTGTATTGGTCAGGTCTTTGTTGACATCAATGATGTGATCATTAATAGGATCAAACTTTTTCACTCTAGTGATAAAAAAACGTGTCTTATTATCATCGAGCCATATTCCTTCTGCTTCTAGAAAAAGCTTTGTAGGGTGTGGCGGAAATACAATTGGATATCGTGTTCCTGTGCTATGCTGAAGATGATTAAACTCAGTAATCTCCATACTTCTTTGGATTTTATCAACTATCATTTGCACATGCGGATTTAAGGCTAGATTGGCAAGAAAAATAATTGCTGTCTCACCAATATCTTCATAGGGCTTTCTGATTTTTACTTTATATTCAATATTATCATTCTCAATTTCTGTTGTATAAGATTCTAAAAAGCGATTAATGATGGATTGGCTTGAAGTTCTTAATAAGAGTCCACGAATATCTTTACGATTGACGAATAAGCTATCCAAAACATGAATTGAAGAAGTGATGACTTGAGTTCCATCATTAGCATGCATTAAGCAGTGATTCACTTTCCGATATGAATCACTGGTGTATTTAGTGAAAGGATATCCCTGAAGAACATAATCAACTTTGTTGGGGAGAAAATAGTTCTTCAATGGGATGTAGTAATCTGATGTATTGGGGATTCTATCTGTAAGTTTTATATTTTTAGGCTTTTTATTGGTGAAGTCGAAAGAAAATCGTTTTGTGACAAACTTTCCTGAAAATCTATAAGTTTGATTGGTCAGAACATTTCCATCCCAAATGCTACCATGTTGAACAGCATCAAGATCAAGTACTGGAACTAGGAATGTGGAACACCTATCTAAAAATAACCATTGGTCACTCTTTCTAATTTCTATTAATAACACTTCAACAAAAGGATTAGTTGAGTCGTTATCTTCGTTTCGGACAAGTCCACCATATCGATAAACTACTCGACTAATATTGTCATTCGGAAAGCAGTCAATAGTCGTTATTTTTTCATTATTAACAGGCATGTATTTTTACAAAAAGAAGAATTAAAGCATATAGATAATATACTTTTTATTCTTGCTCTAGTTTATTTGTGTAAACTCTGATTTATTTGTGGAACTGACAACCACCACCAACCAATGCGATTGCGGAAGCTGTATGGTGTGGGGAGCGAAAAGGACGTTGCCCAAACTGATGTTGCATATTGGCTATCGAATAAATACTGGCAACTTCTAAATTTTCCTGAGCATTCAATGACGGTAAAATACTGGGCAATCTTGAAGCTAAAAGCGTCTTACCTGTGCCGGGTGGGCCTTTAAATAGAATCGAATGACCACCTGCTGCGGCAATCTCCAAAGCACGTCTCGGGCGTAGTTGTCCTTTAACATCAACCAAATCAAATTTGTACTGCTGTGATGGCATGGTTTTTTGCACAATGGCGGCTTCAATCTTTTGTGAACTTAAGAAATGCTCACAGACTTGTTTTAAGTGGTTTGCTGCAAAAACTTGAAATTCAGGTAATTGAGCCGCTTCTTCCGCATTTTCCTTAGGGAGCATCAGTTGATGTTTTGCCATCTGGCATGCCATGGCAATGGTCAGCGTTCCTGTTGTAGGACGCAAGTGACCATCCAATGCAAGCTCACCAATAAACTCGAAATCATCTGTGACATTCTCAGGAAGTTGCCCTGTGGCGATCAGTATTCCCAAAGCAATGGGTAAATCTAATCGTGAGCCATCTTTGGGTAGATCTGCGGGAGCAAGATTGATGGTTAAGCGCTTGGTTGGAAATTGATAACCACTGTTGATAATCGCTGAACGGACACGATCTTTACTTTCACGAACAGCTGCTTCAGCGAGTCCAACAATTGTTAAAGAAGGTAGTCCTGCACTGACATGGACTTCTACTTCAATTAAGGGTGCATGTAGCCCAAGCAGGCCCCGAGTATAAATTTTTGCAAAAGACATTATTATTTTCCAATTTGCTTTATTTTTAATCGTTTTATTGTTCTTTTTGCACTAATAATGTGCAAATGTTGTTAGCTATTCTTTTGAATTAACACTTCAAGTGCTTTGACTTGCTGCTGTAACTCATTAAGACGCAAATTGGCATTATTTAGTGCAGTTTTTTGACGCTCAATTTCGTCTTTGGAAACGATATCCATTTTGGTTACAGTTTCATTGAGTAATGCACGTAAATTATGTTCTAAATCTTTTTTAGGTTGATCGACTTGTTCTAAAATTGCTTGTAATAATGTTTCAATCATGAGAAATCCGATAGTGTTATAGTCTGTGGCGAGTGTAACACCTCTTATTTTTTTTTGCTTTAGGAATAGTTATTTCAAGGGTCAAAAAACGATAAAGAACAATAAATACCATGCAGTACGCGCTAATTTAAATATAACAAAAGCATGTCGTTGTATTACTTTTTTTTAGATTTATAACAACCTAAAAAAAGTGTGAGAAGTCATTCAAAACAAAAAAATATGCATAATTTTTCAGTTTTTTGAGGCTCAAACTTCACCTATATGGATAGAATAGGTTATAAAGGCAATGCATGTTAATCCGATGAGCATCCCCAACCGCTAGGAAGATTGGCATGAAAATTGAACATAAAACCTTACTGGTGAAATAAGCCGAAGGAAAACAATATGAAACTCGTAACTGCAATCGTAAAACCGTTTAAATTAGATGACGTGCGTGAAGCATTGTCTGAAATTGGCGTTCAAGGGATCACCGTAACAGAAGTAAAAGGTTTTGGTCGTCAAAAAGGCCATACTGAACTGTACCGTGGTGCTGAATATGTTGTTGATTTCTTACCTAAAGTGAAAATTGAAATTGCAATTAGTGATGACATGGTGGATTCAGTGATTGAATCAATTACACGTGTTGCTAGCACTGGAAAAATTGGTGACGGAAAAATTTTCGTAACGAATTTAGAGCAAGTCATCCGTATTCGTACAGGTGAAACAGGTCCAGACGCTGTTTAATTTGGCACGAAGTTTGCTGGTTATGTATATCGATACATAATTTACAAAATTAGGTTGGGGGATACGAATGAAAAAAATGCTATTAGCGCTCAGCCTGTCTGGCGCACTTCTTGGTGGATCAGTTGCGTGGGCAGAAGAAACTGTAGCTGAGCCTACGACAACAGCAGTTGCTGCGAGTGATGCGTTAGCAACTGAAACAATCGCCGCTCCAGAGGCTACACCTGCACCGACTGCTGCAGTAGAAGAAGAAAAACCAAAAGCTGATACAGGTGATACGGCTTGGATCTTAGTGTCCACTGCACTTGTTTTACTCATGACGATTCCAGGTCTAGCATTATTTTACGGTGGTATGGTTCGTAAGAAGAACGTGCTTAGTACTATGGCGCATAGCTTTTCGGCAGCTGCTATCGTCAGTATTGTTTGGGTAGTGATCGGTTATTCACTGGCTTTCGGTGAGGGTAATGCCTTTATTGGTAGCTTAGACAAAGTCATGCTTTCAGGAATAACCACGGATGCTTTGAGTGGTACGATTCCTGAGATTCTATTTGTTATTTTCCAAATGACTTTTGCAATTATTACTGTGGCAATCATCAGTGGTTCTGTTGCAGACCGTATGAAGTTTAGTGCTTGGATTGCTTTCATCACCGTTTGGGTCATCGTAGTTTATGCTCCGATTGCACATTGGGTGTGGGGCGGTGGTTGGTTAATGAATGATGGTGCGCTTGATTTTGCTGGGGGTACAGTTGTTCATATCAACTCAGGTGTTGCAGGTTTAGTTGCTGCATATCTGTTAGGTAAACGTATGGGCCTAGGCAAAGAGTCTATGGCACCACATAACTTAGCACTTACAGTTCTTGGTGCAAGCCTTGTTTGGGTTGGCTGGTTTGGTTTCAATGGTGGTTCAGCTCTTGGTGCAAATGGATCAGCAGCATATGCATTGGTTACAACTCAAGTTGCAGCGGCAGCGGCAGCAATTTCTTGGTTAATTGTTGAGAAAGTTGTTCGAGGCAAAGGCTCTGTATTAGGTGCAGCATCTGGTGCAGTAGCAGGTTTGGTGGTCATTACTCCAGCAGCAGGTTTTGTTACTGTAGGCGGTGCGTTGATCATGGGCTTAATCGGTGGTGTGGTTTGTTTCTGGGGTATTTCAGGACTTAAACGTATTCTGAAAGCAGATGATTCTTTAGATGCTTTTGGTCTACATGGTGTGGGTGGTATTGTTGGTGCAATCTTAACGGCTGTCTTTGCAAGTGAATTCATCATGGGTGATAAAGCACCAACAGATATGATGCATCAATTGTGGGTACAAGTTGAAGGTGTATTGGCAACGATTGCATATTCAGCAGTTGCGACATTCATCCTACTCAAAATCATCGATGTTGTGATTGGAATCCGTGTTGAATCTGACGATGAGCGTATGGGTCTAGATTTGAGCCAACATGGTGAACGTATTGAGTAATACAATATTGTATAATTTAAAACAATAACTATATATTGTGTAAAACAGCCCGAATGGGCTGTTTTTTTTCCATATCTTGCGAAAGGCTCAACAAAAACCAGTTTTTTTGCTACACTAGCTGAAATCACGAATTTTGTTCAATTAAACCACTATGCATTGTCCATTTTGCAACGCCGCTGATAGTAAAGTTATCGATTCTCGCTTAGCAGCAGAAGGCTGCCAGATTCGTCGACGCCGTGAGTGTATTAATTGTGGTGAGCGTTTCACCACTTTTGAAAGTTATGAAGTGGTGATGCCACGTGTAACCAAATCAGATGGTAAAAATGAACCATTTGATGAAGCAAAACTACGTCGTTCTTTAATGCATGCTTTACAAAAAAGACCTGTGACTCAAGAGCAGATTGAAACTGTATTGAGTGATATTCAATTGCAAATCCGCCGTTTAGGTGAACGAGATGTTCGTTCAAGAACCATTGGTGAGATTGTCATGCAAGCTTTATTTGCTTTAGACCATGTTGCTTATGTGCGTTTTGCATCGGTTTATCAAGATTTCCAAGATGTAGAAGCATTCAGACATCAAATTGAGCAAATGCAACATCGTGAGCAAGACCATTAATTTATTTTTGCAAATTATTTATTAGGAATGCTATGTCTGAGTTAAGTCAGCATGTGGAGCTTGTAGAGTCTCATTCGGATCAATTTTGGATGCGTCAAGCAATTGCTGAAGCTGAGAAAGCGATTTATCGAACCCGTCCTAATCCTGCTGTGGGTTGCGTGATTGTGAAAGAGGGTGTGATTGTTGGGCGTGGTGCAACGGCTCCAGTCGGTGGTCCACACGCTGAAGTTTTTGCGATGCGAGAAGCTGGAGAACAAGCGCGTGGTGCAACAGCTTATGTCACGCTTGAACCTTGCGCACATTATGGGCGTACGCCACCTTGTGCAAAGGGATTGGTTGAAGCTGGAGTTGCAAAGGTCGTGATTGCCTGTGCAGATCCAAATCCTTTAGTTGCAGGCAAGGGTGTACAAATACTGCAAGACGCTGGTATTGAAGTGATTACAAATGTTTGTACGGCTGAAGCTGAAGTGCAAAATAAAGGCTTTTTAAAAGCCATGGCAACGGGCATGCCTTATGTGCGTTTAAAAGTTGCATCGAGTTTAGATGGTCGTACTGCAATGGCTTCGGGTGAGTCTAAATGGATCACGGGTACAGAAGCACGACAGGATGTGCAACATTGGCGAGCAATTTCAGGGGCTGTGATTACAGGTATTGATACCGTTTTGGCAGATGATCCTCAATTAAATGTACGTGCTTTGCCAAATATTGAGCTTGAAAATATTGTTCAGCCAAAACGCATTATTTTGGATCGTCAAGGACGTTTGCCTTTAACTGCACAGATTTTACAGCAACCTGAAACAGTGATGGTCATGGGACCATTTCGTCAGGAACTTGCGGATTTAGGCGTGGTACAATTAGCTGTGCAGTCTTTAAAAGATTTGCTTGCGACTTTAAAAGATTTTCAAATTTATGATGTGTTGGTTGAAGCAGGTGCAACATTATCGACTGCATTTTTGCAGGAAAGCTTAGTTGATGAAATGATCAACTATGTCGCACCCACTTTTTTAGGACAATCAGCACGTGCCATGTTCAATGCAAAATTTGAGTTTATGGCACAACAACTTCGTTTTAAGCTTATTGACGTCATCCAAATGGGTGATGATATCCGTTTAAGACTCATCCCTTCACAAGAGTCAGTATGAATTCAGAGTCACCATCATCGGTTTATCACAAGCGTCGCCATGCTGCACGTACAACAGATGAATATCTTTTTCATCAGCTTGTTCCTTATTTGGGAAACAAGCGTCGTTTGTTACATCTGATTCTTGAAGCACTTGAAATTACAGGGACATTAAATACAGGCAGTAAGCGTGCCCCCATTTTTGCAGATTTTTTTGCAGGAAGTGGTGTGGTTTCTCGCTTAGCGCGCCAAAATGGTTATCGCGTGATTGCCAATGATTGGGAGCCGTATAGCCATGCATTGAATCATGCCATTCTTGCATGTACAGATGCGCCTGCATTTAAAGAACTCGGTGGCTATCAAAAAGCCATCGATTACTTAAATCGTTTACCTGAAGTTAAGGGCTGGGTGACGCATAATCTTTGTCCACGCAATGATGAAATTTACGATCCTGCTCGTGATCGTTTGTTCTTCAAACGTCGTAACGGCATGCGTATCGATGCAATTCGTCAGCAAATTGCGACATGGCAAGCGCAGGGCGCAATCGATGATGTAGAAATGAGTGCCTTACTTGCACCATTGCTTTATTCAGCCAGTTTTGTCAGTAATACCAGTGGTGTATTTAAAAGTTTTCATCATGGTTGGGGTGGAAAAACCCAGACAGCTTTAGAGCGTATTGAGTCTTTATTATGGCTTACCCCGAGTCGTTTTAGTGAAGTGGGTGACAATAAGCAAAAGACACCAATGGCTGAAATGTGGTGTGTAGATTCACAGCATCTGGCCAATCAAATGAATGGCTTTGAGGTTGATGTGGCTTATTTAGACCCACCATACAATCAACATGCTTATAGTAGTAATTATCATGTACTCAACTCTTTAACGCTTTGGGATCAAGTTGATTTACCGACGCCTGATACTAAAGGTTTTAAAAGTGGAATTGATCGAGCGTGGCGAAAAGAGCGTCCAAGTCCATATAATTCATCCAAGCATGCGCAAGAAGCGTATGAGAAATTATTGGAAACTATCAATGCACGCTATATCTTGACTAGCTATTCAACAGATGGAAATATTGAAGCCAAAGACTTATTGGCTGCCAACCTAAAGCGGGGCAAAGTGACGTTACTGACTCAGGATGTGCCACGTTATCGAGTGAGTAAACAACGTCAATCTGAACGTGCACGTGTACTTGAATTTATTGTGATTACCGATACACATGCGAAATCTGGCCCTCCTTTACGTCAGTTATTAGGGCAGCTTTATCATTTCGCAGAATTGGGCGGCGTTGATACTTCTGGGGTCAGCACTCAGTTGGTGCTTTGGTAAAACCCTTTAAAAAAGACAATATGACACAATATACGAGATAGAGAATGGGTTTGAATTGCTCATTCATTGAGGCAGTAGGATAAAAATATGTTCACAGGCATTATTGAAAGTTTAGGAAAGGTAGAAAGTTTGCAAAGTGTCGGTGGCGACGTACGTTTACGTATTCATACCGATTTAGATATGTCTGATGTCCATTTGGGTGACTCGATCGCCACCAATGGTATTTGCCTCACTGTGATTGAATGGGGGGATCACTGGTATGCGGCCGATGTTTCTCGTGAAAGTTTAAATCGAACCACTTTAGAAAATTGGAAAGTGGGGCAGCCAGTGAATGTAGAAAAAGCCATGCTACCCACGACACGCTTTGGTGGACATATTGTGAGTGGCCATGTCGATGCTGTCGGTGAAATTACTGTTGTTCGTTCAGATGCTCGCTCAATTTATTATGAAGTGACAGCACCAGCCGAGATTGCTAAATATTTGGCTGAAAAAGGCTCTGTGACAGTCGATGGTATCAGCCTGACGATTAACCATTTACGTGGCAACATTCTCAGTCTGAACTTGATCCCACACACGGCTGAACGTACCAATATTGGTACATGGAAAGTTGGTTCTAAAGTCAATTTAGAAGTGGATGTATTGGCACGTTATATCGAGCGCTTATTGTTAGGTGATAAAGCATCTGAACAAAAAGCTGAATCAAAGTTGAGCATGGAGTTCTTGGCTGCCAATGGCTTTTTAAAGTAAAATATGCTCAGTCTATGAAGAAAAGCCTAATTTATTTAGGCTTTTTTATATTTATATCGTTAAATTAGACTAATATATTACAAATGCTTCATCGAAGAGAGTTGAGTATTGCTTGATTTTTTACTGCATTTAGAACAATTACTGCCCACGTTACTAGAAAATTATGGGCTTTGGATTTATGCGATTCTGTTTTTGATTATTTTTGCAGAAACAGGTTCTGTATTTATGTTTTTTTTACCTGGTGACAGTTTACTGATCGCTATTGGTGCTTTGTGCTCTACAGCTGAGTCTGTGCATTTACATTATATGGGGGTACTTTTATTTATTGCCTCTGTATTAGGCTATATCGTCAATTATTATACAGGTCGTGTTTTAGGTTTTAAGTTTTTCCATGCACACTCTCGTTGGTTTAAACCTGAATACATCAAGAAAACCAATCACTATTTCGTAAAGCATGGTGGAAAAACCATTCTTGTAGCACGATTTGTTCCTTTCGTGCGTTCTTTTGCTCCATTTGCAGCAGGCGCAGGGCATATGAAAATGCCTGTATTTATGTTGTATAACATCTTAGGCGGTTGGATTTGGATTGCCTTACTACTTGGAATGGGTTACGGGGCAGGTAACTTGCTGTCTTTATTGATTGCTTCGTTTTGATATTTTTTTATGAGCATGTTGTGTTGTGACGATGGTTTTACTATTTATGGTTAATAGATTCATTTAAAAAAGCCCTGATGGGCTTTTTTTGCTTAATGAACTAATTTTTGATAATGGTCAGTGAGGTTTGATCAAATTTAGACTTGGCTTTTTCAGCACAAGCGAGTGAAAACAGTCCTTTCTTTGATTCATGTGTCAGAAATACAGAAATTGATTGAAAATCAGCACGGCTAATCAATAAATCTTGTACCGATACTGTCCACTTTTCCCCTGAATGAAGTTGCGCAATTCGGTTTGAAATTTGGCTTAACAGATCCATTTTATTTATCCTGATTGATGCAATAGAAATTTTGTGATGAGCACAAAATTGATCACTTAAATTATTTTACCCGCATTACATGGACGGTTGCATTGCATCGTCTAGCAATATGACTATTTTGTGACATCAATATTGCATTAGCATGACAAATAAAAAATTTTCAGGACGAAACTGTGGAAGTTTTACTATTTCTCAGCTGAAAAATTTGAGTTGGAGAGAATGTACTCAATTTCTTCTTTGGCTGCCGTTTCTAATTTAGAGCGGAACGCTTTTACCGTTTGCTCAATCAGTGTTTCAGCTTCCAGTTCAAGTCTTAAACGAACACTTTCTAACTCAGAAGTAATTTGAGCTTCATCCACTCTAAATTGACCGCTAGCATAGTCAATTGCGGATATATCTGGATTTTTTGTATATTTTTGGCTGTATTCAGAAATTTCAACATCAATATGTTGTCGTAGATTTTGCAATGTAAGCTGTTGATCTTCAAATTGTTGAATTTCATCTTGCTGTAATTGTTGATTATAAGCATCTTGTTGTGCACGTTTTTCAGCTAGTGCTTTTTCCAATGCCAATTGTTTACGAATACGTGCTTCTTCAATGAGTTGGGCTTTTAAATCGGCATATGCTTGTTCAACTTGCAGTTGTGCAATTTGCATTTGACGTTGGTCATTATTGAGCCAATTTTGTATATCTGTTACAGGGCTTAAAAGGTCACAGATGCGATTGAGGTCATCGACAAAAGTTTGGCGCACAGCTTCAGGCGTATCCAACCAACGCTTTTTAAAATCTTGACCGACATTTAATGTCACCACGCATCTCCTTTGTTTTTAGATGTGAATATCAATAAATTAGAGTTTGAAGGTTTGAGGTGTAATGCCCATTCGTCGATACGCTTTGTACTTTTCACGACCAATTTGCTTTGCAGACTCATCATTTTCAACAATTTCTATAATGTGACTAAATTGTGTCACTTGTTCAAGGGGTTGATTGTTAAAATTAAACACAATCCATTCAACTGTACTTGATCCTGCTTGTGCTACGGGTAGTTGTGCTGAAATACAAATAGGAGCATGCGTTTGGTCAATGCCGTGAGCTAAAAAGCTTATTGGATCAAAGCTCCATAAACGGTCATCGAGTTGTTGCTGTAATTCAGGATCTGGGCAATGCAGCCAAATTTTAGCTGCATTTCGTAAAATTTTACGACATAAACGACAGGCACTTTCGACCTGCCGTTCAGGGCTTTTTTCAAACAGATAAAAGCTAATTTTAGCCATTTGATTGCGCACGTTGAGCAATAAATTGCATTAACAATGGAACTGGACGACCTGTTGCACCTTTATTTGCACCTGAGTTCCAAGCTGTGCCTGCAATATCTAAATGTGCCCAACGGTAATCACGTGTAAAACGCTGTAAGAAACATGCTGCTGTAACTGCACCAGCTTTTGGGCCACCAATATTGGCAATGTCTGCGAATGGTGTATCAAGTTGTTCTTGATAATCCTCATATACAGGCATACGCCATACACGGTCAAAAGAAGTATGACCTGCTGCAATAATTTCTTCAGCTAATTCATCATCTGGTGTGAATAATCCAGAAACAATTGAACCTAAGGCAATCACACATGCACCTGTTAAGGTTGCTACATCAATCACCAAGGCTGGATTGAAGCGTTTGATATAAGTCAAAGTATCGCACAGCACTAAACGGCCTTCTGCATCTGTATTTAAAATCTCAACAGTTTGCCCACTCATTGTTGTGACAATATCGCCCGGACGCGTTGCATGACCTGAAGGCATATTTTCTGCTGCAGCAATTGCACCCACAACGTGAATTGGCAATTTTGCTTCACAGAGTGCGCGGATCGTACCCAACACTGAGGCTGCGCCACACATATCGAATTTCATTTCGTCCATGCCTGCGCCTGGTTTTAATGAAATACCACCAGTATCAAAGGTAACGCCTTTACCGACAAGGACAATCGGTGCTTGATCTGTATTGGCTTGATATTCTAGTGTGACAATACGACCCGGGCGATCAGAACCTTTGCTTACTGCAAGGAAAGCATTCATACCCAAGTCAGCAAGTTGTTGCTCTTCAAGTACTGTAACTTTTAATAAGTCAGGGAATTCGGCAGCTAAGGCATGCGCTTGTTCAGCCAAATATTCTGGGAAACAAATATTGCCCGGACAGTTCCCAAGATCACGTGCTAAATTTTGTCCGTTTTGGACTGCTTCAACAAAGCTTAATTGCTCATTGGTCAATGTTGATTGATTTGCAATAAATTCAACACTTTCTAAACTAAATTCATTTTTCTTTGACTTAAACTCATCGTAACCATAAGCCACTTGAGTAATACTTAAAGCAAATAAATAATGTAACTCAACAGGAAGTGCAGAGATATCAATACTGATTTGTTTGGATTTTTTTTGTGAAGCTTTGATAATCGTTTGTGCGATTTTTGCTAATTTCGCTGCTTTTATTTCAGAAGCTTTATCGATACCCACCAAAGTACATTGCGTAATTTGAGTCAGTTTTCCGATAAGTGGTAAAGTCTCATTAAAACTTGCTTTGAACTCTGTTGCTTCAATTAATGAGTTTAAGTCATTGATTTTATATGTTTCTTGAGCTATTTGTGGGTTTTCAGAATCCACCAAAATAAACAACGATTGGCTAGACGTAGGCGTTGAAAACGATGGGTTTATTGTAAGTTTCATATGCTGTATTTGTACCTTTTAAACGTTTCAATTCATTAAACCATTGAACCACTTCCAATGATAGAATTTCAATGTGGTTTTATATTTTTAACTTCGGGTAAACTAGTACTACTTCACGATTTACTCTTATTTGGAAGATTAATTTGATTATTCGACGTTATCTCGTCAGGCAAGTGGTTTCAACTTCACTGGTTGTTGTTGCGCTATTAACACTCATTATGATGGGTGGACGTTTGATCAAGTATTTTGGCGTGGCAGCGCAAGGGCGTTTAGATGCCAGTATCCTGTTTAGTATCATTGGTTATCGCTTACCTGAATTTTTAACATTAATTCTTCCTCTAGGTTTTTTTATTGGGTTAATGCTGGTTTTTGGTCGTTTGTATGTCGACCATGAAATGGCTGTGTTCAATAGTAGTGGTTTGAGCCGTATTCAATTGGCTCGGTTGCTCATTCCACTGACCGTGATTTATTTATTTGTACAAACGATTTTGATGGTTTGGTTATCGCCTTGGGGACTGCGTCAGTACGAGCAACTGGTGTCAACGCAAGCAGTTCGTACGGGATTTGATCTGGTTCGACCCAAAGAGTTTATTTCCTCAGGCGCATATACCATCTATGCAGGCTCTTTATCCGAAGACCGTAAAAATTTAAAAGATATTTTCTTTTATCAGCGTGCTGAAAAAGAAGGTAAACCTGATGTCATGATTTTGGCAAAAGAAGCGACACGCGTTGAAATTGCCAATGAAACGGCTAGTATTGTCGATTTAATCCAAGGGCGCCGTTATGAAATTTATCCTGGTACGCCAAAGTATAGCCAAGCAGAGTTTCAATCTTATCGCTTGCGTTTAGAAAGTGATAAAGAGGCGAAATTTGAAAGTGGTGAAGTGGAAGCCTTACCGATTGGGAAACTGCTCGCAGTTAAAAATGATCCAGTGATTGAGAGTGAATTGGGATGGCGTATTTTTGTACCATTTTCAATGATTGTTGCACTCATGCTTGCAACAGCACTGTGTGAGGTGAGCCCTCGACAAGGTCGTTATTTAAAGCTATTTCCAGCCTTATTAATTTTTGCCAGCTTAATTGTGGCATTGATGGCGATTAAAACCCGAGTTAGTAAAGCAGAGATTGGGATGTGGGCTTATCCTGCAGTGCTTTTGGTCTATGCCATTGCCGCTGCTTTATTCTCTAGAAAGCAGAAATTAGCACCTAAGATTAAGAAGCAGATTCAGCGAGTGAGGTCATAATGTTAGCACGTAGAATTGTCGCCAAGCATGTGACGAAAACCACTGCACTTGCAATGTTAGGTGCAACAGCTGTGTTATCGGTCTTGCAAATTTTGTTTACTTACTTGGGTGAGTTAGGTGATTTAAAAGAAGGCTATACCGCTTGGAATGCGTTGCAATACGTCTTGTGGGGTGCACCACGCTATCTCTATGAGATTCTTCCTATTTCTGCATTAATTGGGGCTGTGCTTGGTTTAGGTTCAATGGCATCCAATAGTGAACTCATCGTGATGCGTGCATCAGGGATTAGTCTATGGCGAATTGTGGGTTGGGTGATGCGCTCAGCCATGCTTTTGGTTGTATTGTCTTTTGTACTGAGTGAGTTTGTGGTTCCTTATACCAATGAACATGCCAAAAGTATTAAAAGTCATCGCAGTGTGGCCGCTTTGGGTGAAGTCAAAGGCTATTGGACACGTGAAGGGCAACGTTTTATTTACATTGACTATGCCAATTCACAAGGGACATTAAAAGAAGTTCAAGTGATTGATTTCGACGAAAACTATCGTATGAAATCTTTATTAAACTCTGAACAAGGCAAGTTTGTCCAAGATGGGCAATGGAATTTACAGAACAGTACTCAAGTGAACTTGCTTGTGAATGGTCAGGCTCAGGTCGCAAAAACCAATCAACAGGATTTAGCACTGGCGTTACAACCGAAATATGTGCATATGGTGACGATTGATCCTGAAGATTTAGCACCTAGCCAGTTGATTAGTTTCATGAAATACATGCATGAATATAGTCAAGTTCCGAAAACCTATTTACTGGCTTTTTGGAAAAATGTTGGATCGCCATTTGCATTATTGGCTTTGGTGCTGATTGCGTGTTCATTTATTTTTGGACCATTACGTCAACAATCTATGGGTTTCCGTTTGGTGATCGCGCTGTTTGTTGGCCTTGGTTTTTATTATTTACAAGACTTCTTGGGTTATGCAAGTTTGGTTTATGCACCATCACCTGCATGGTTCGTATTTTTACCGATTGTACTCATGTTTGGTGCGGGAAGTTATTTGCTCTACAGAGCGCGCTAGTCGATTTTTAAATAGGTTAGGTTGAGATAAATCAGAAATTCAGATCATCAACATCAATGTTTGTCATGGTCTGAGCATAGAGTCTGCCGTAAAAAAACGGTAAGATAGCACGATTAATTTGTAAACAGAAAAGAGTGTAAATCATGACGGATGCAACTGCTGGCAAAATCCCTCACGTTCTTGTGATTATGGATGGTGTGGGTCATCGTGAAGCGGTCGAAGATAATGCGTTTTTAGCAGCAAAAACGCCAAATCTAACCATGATGCAAGAAAAGCATCCGCATAGTTTAATTTCTGGTTCTGGTGAAGATGTGGGCTTACCTGATGGGCAAATGGGGAATTCAGAAGTTGGTCACATGAACTTAGGCGCAGGCCGTGTGCTTTACCAAGATTTTACACGGATTACCAAAGACATCCGTACGGGTGATTTCTTTGAACATGAAGTCCTGATCGATGCTGTAGAAAAAGCCAAAGCTGCCAATGGTGCAGTGCATATCATGGGGCTATTGTCTGAAGGTGGTGTACATTCACATCAAGATCATATTGTTGCGATGTGTGAGCTTGCTCTAAAACGTGGTGCAAAAGTGTATTTACATGCATTTCTCGATGGTCGTGATACACCACCACGTAGCGCTCAACCATCACTAGAAAAATTAGATGCAGTTTTTGCACAATATCCAAATCAAGGTCGTATTGTGACGATGATCGGTCGTTATTTTGCAATGGATCGTGACAATCGTTGGGATCGTGTTGAACAAGCTTATCGCTTGATGACTGAAGGCGAAGCTTTCCGTGTGGTTGATTCAGCTGTTGAAGGTTTAGAACAAGCTTATGCAGCCAATGAAAATGATGAGTTTGTCAAAGCAACACGCATTGGCGATATCGTGAAAGTCTCTGATGGTGACAGTATTGTGTTTATGAATTTCCGTGCAGATCGCGCACGTGAAATTACCAAAGCTTTTGTTGAAAAAGATTTTGCAGGATTTGAACGTAAGGTTGTGCCAAATTTATCTAAATTTGTCATGTTGACACGTTATCAAGCCACGATTGATGCACCTGTGGCGTATATGCCTGAAGATTTGAAAAATTCAATTGGTGAATACTTATCATCATTAGGCAAGACCCAACTTCGTATTGCAGAAACAGAAAAGTATGCACATGTGACTTTCTTCTTTAGTGGTGGTCGTGAAGATGAATATCCGGGCGAAAAGCGTATTTTGATTCCATCACCTAAAGTTGCAACCTATGACTTACAACCTGAAATGAGTGCGCCTGAAGTGACAGACAAACTTGTTGATGCGGTTAATTCAGGTGAATATGACTTATTGGTCGTGAACTATGCCAATGGTGATATGGTTGGACACACAGGTGTATTTGATGCTGCTGTAAAAGCAGTAGAAGCTGTGGATACAAGCCTAGGCCGTCTTTATGAAGCTGTGATGGCAAAACATGGACATATGTTGATTACAGCAGATCATGGTAATGTTGAGCAAATGCAGGACTATGTGAGTGGTCAGGTGCATACTCAGCATACAACGGAACTTGTGCCTTTCATCTATGTTGGTCCAAGCTCAGCGACCATTGCGGAAGGCGGTGTTTTGGCAGATGTTGCACCGACAATTTTGAGTCTGATGAATCTTCCAGTGCCATCAGAGATGCAAGGACGTAATTTGATTACGTTGAACGCATAAGATAACAATACATAAGACATAAAATACAGGTGTGTGAATGGCTCAAGCTTGGAAATATATTGCTGTTTTAACAGGATTACTGACCAGTGGAAGCCATTCTATATGGGCAGCTGAACATACTGCCCCACCTGATTTTGATGGAGAAACTGAACAGGCGATTACAGAAGTACCGATTGAATCGATCGAGCAATTTGTGCAAATTTATGGAATCGTTAAGGATAACTATGTAGAAGAAAAACCTGATGATGTTTTGTTTTTACAAGCAACTAAGGGTTTAGTGAGTGGTTTAGATCGCTATTCACGTTATTTAACGGCTGAAGAATATAAACAGCTCATGCAATACACTGAAAGTGATCTTGCAACAGCAGATTTTGAATTGACATTCGATAATCATATTCATCAATGGAAAATTAAAAATTTACGTGATAATTCAGATTCAGCAAAGTTGGGTCTTAAAGATGGATTCACTATTTTTAAAATTGAAAATCAAGAGCTTAAAAATCTAAATGCTGAACAAGTCGATGATTTATTGCATGGATCCATTGGTTCGACCTTTCAATTACAACTGAATGAAAAAAGTCCGATATTAACGATCGTCAGAAATCGTAAGTTAGATGTCGCTGATATTGAAGCGATGATGTTGCACAATCAAGTTTTAGTCTTGAAAGTTAAAGTTTTTCAGCAAGATACCGCCAATGAAATTAAACGTTTAATTGAAGAATATAATTCGCAAAAAGTGAAGGCTGTTTTATTGGATTTGCGTAATAATCCGGGAGGATTATTGTCTGCAGCTGTTGAAATAGCTGACTTATTTTTAAATCAAGGTACGATTGTTTCCACCAAGAGCCGTTCGGAAGGTAATCAACAATTCCAAGCTTTACCAGGCAATGAATTTCCAAACATTAAACTGGGGGTTTTGATCAATGGTCGTTCCGCATCTGCTGCTGAGGTTTTTACTGCTGCAATGAAAGAACACCAGCGGGCTTGGGTGATTGGTGAAAAGAGTTACGGCAAAGGTGTTGTGCAAAAGCTATTTCCATTGCCCAATGGTGCAGCATTACAAATGACGGTTTCACATTATTATACGCCGAACGGCAATATGATCGATGGGCAGGGCATACGTCCTGATTTAGACCTGCCATGGACAATAGATTTAAAAGAAGAAACTTATTTAAATAATGTCTCAGATCAATTGCTGAAACATCGTTAATATGAAGTTTGTTGCTTAAGAAATAAGAAATGAGACTGAAAAACAAAAAAACTGAGCAACGGGCTCAGTTTTTTGTGCTTAAAATGATCAGAAAACGATTATTTTAATCATCATCTGTATCTAAACCAAATTTTTTCAAACGATAGCGTAGAGAACGGAAAGTCATTCCCAGTTTTTTTGCTGCCAAAGTTCGATTCCAATGCGTTTGGTTCAATGCAGAAAGAAGTACTTCTTTTTCCACTTTTTCCAAATATTCCTCTAAACCTTCTTCAGGAATTTTCTGGCCTTTCAGCGCTACATCGGTTTGTACTGCTGTTTTTACATCCGTTTCAATTGTTTCACTTTGGCTGACTCCACGAAGTGGAGCGGGTTGTAAGTGTTGAATATCCAATAGATCTTCATCACACATGGTGATGGCTTTTTCAATGATATTGCGCAGTTCACGAACGTTGCCTGAATAGTGCTGTTCTAACAGAAAAGCTTTGGCTTTTTCAGTGAGTTGTTTGGTTGGAATCTGCCATTCAGTACAAATGATCTGAATAAAATGTGCCGCTAAGATTAAAATGTCTTGGTCACGTGCTCTTAAAGGAGGCAGTACGATATCCATAACATGAATTCTAAAGAATAGGTCATGGCGGAATTTACCTTGTTCAACCAATACTTCAATATTTTGATGGCTGGCACTGATGATACGGAAGTCTACTTCGATCTCAGTATCGCTACCCAAAGGGCGAATTTTCTTTTCTTGAACAGCACGTAACAGCTTCGCTTGCATTGCTAAAGACAGCTCAGCAATTTCATCTAAGAATAATGTACCACCATTTGCAGCTTGGATCAGACCTTGTTTGTCTTGTGTAGCACCAGAAAAACAGCCTTTTTTATGCCCAAAAAGTTCACTTTCCATCAAGTCTTCTGAAATCGCACCACAGTTAATGGCAATAAAAGGACTATCACTGCGGTTACTGAGCTTATGAATCAAATTGGCAACAACTTCTTTGCCTGTACCTGATTCACCTGTAATGAATACAGGTGCTTGTGAGCGTGCAATCTTTTTAATGGACTCTCTTAGATTACGAATCACCTGAGAGTTACCAATGAGCATGGATTGTTCAATTGGAATTTCTGCAGCATTAGCATCCAATTGAGGGACATGCAAAGCTTTTTGTAAGAGCTGTTGTAAGTGTAATTGGTTAATCGGTTTGCTGACGAAATCAAAAGCCCCAGCTTTTAAAGAAGCAATCGCAATTTCCATGTTGCCATAGGCTGTTAAAACAGCAATCGGCGTTTTAGGATAATGTTGAGACACGTGTTTCACAAGATCTAAACCACTTCCATCTGGAAGGTTAAGATCTGTAATACAAGCATCATATTTATATTCGCTAAAGAAATATTTGGCTTGTTGTAAATGATGTGCCATATGGGTTTTGATGCCCATTCGAGAAAGACTCATCTGCATGAGCATGCATAAATCTTGCTCATCATCTACAAGTAAAACCAATGGCTGTCGTGTAGTCATATCCCCAAAAACCTAGTTTATTCCGTGAGTGGGCATTCGATTCGAAAACATGCCCCTTGTTGTTTTTGCTCTACGTAAATTAATTTCGCTTGATTCGCTTCACATATACTTTGTGATAGGTACAATCCTAAACCAGTTCCGTTGATTTCGGTACTAAAAAATGGCTGAAATAATTGAGAGAGGTCTTGTTTTGATACCCCTTTTCCGAAATCAATCACATCTATACAAATGTGATGCTCACTTTTAAATGCCCTAAGTAGAATATAATCTGCAAATTCATCATTGTGACGTAGCGCATTCCGAATCAGGTTGATAAGTACTTGTCTCAGTTGTAAGTCATCAAAAAACACAGAAAGATGAGCTTGCATGTCGAGTTGAATTTTTTGGCGCGCATCTTGTAAATCATTTAGTAATAAATCATTTAAAAAGTCTTGCAGAACAATTTTAGTCGCTGTGGTTTTTCTATTTTTTGCCATATCTAAGGTATCTTTAATGATACTGTTAATACGCACAGCTTGCTTTGAAATCATTTGATGAAGAATGGTTTGCTGCTGTCCACTACTGCCCATAATTAAATCGTTGGCTTGCACAATTGCAGCAAGAGGATTTCTAATTTCATGGGCAATACTGGCCGATAATTGTCCTAAAGCGGCAAGTTTTAATTGTTGAACCTTTTGATTGATTTTTTGTGCATCCTCTAAAACCAAAAGTGTCAGTGCTTGATTGGGCACAATTAATTTTTGTACACGAATATCAACCGTATACGCTGATTTATGTGATTCAAATTGAAAGCGTTCGCTATCTTTGACCATCGTATTTTCTAACAATTCAAACAAATCGGGTTGAAAACTAGAAAGCAGATATTGTTCATGGGCATAGAGCGGGGGAATACCTAACAGTAAGCAAGCGGCAGGGTTACTCACAATAATTTTATATTGCTCATCGAGCACCAAATAGCCGACTTCGATTTGTTCTAAAATATAGCGATTAATATTTTGTAGTTTAAACAATTCAATCGATTGATAGGTGTTTAAAGATTCAAGCAGTTGAAAGCGGTTAATGGCAACTTGTCCGATACCGTAAACCATAAAAAATAAGAAAGCGAGTAAAGCACTATTCCCAATATTGTTTAAATTTGAGAAATCAAAAAAACTTCCAAAAAATTGCTGATAAATAACAGCGATCACAGCAACCAGTGTTACGAATAACGCTTTTTTTTTGGTGAGTAAGAAATTTGCGACAAATACTGTAATGACAAACAAAATACTAATTGCAAGATTAGGGCCATCCAGTGCAAAAGTAAGTATGCTTAAAAAAGGAATATCAACAATAAAAAAGCCAATAAATTGTTTACTGACCCCATGAGGATAGAACCTAAGCAACATCAGCTGTAAAGCTGCAATAACCGTATATGCAGCGACAGAGTAAAAATATAGACTTGGATAGATGTAATGAGATTCTTGATTTTCTAAGGTAATCAAAAAAATGATTGTTAGACAGCAAGCAATCACAATTCGATAAATTGAATACAATGCGCCTAGGCGGTAAATCGTTTGATAAATAGGAACAGATACCGTAGGCAGCATAATATACTCAAATAAAACTTTATATTTTTAATAGATTTAAGGTTTGATCAAGCCATAACGTATAGCCAGATGAGTCAATTTGACGTCACTGTCTAGTCCGAGCTTTTCAAAAATACGATAACGGTAGGTATTGACGGTTTTAACACTGACAAAAAGTTTATCTGAAATTTCTTGAGCACTCACACAATTGACCACCATCATCGCAACTTGCATTTCACGTTCTGAAAGCGCATCAAAAGGAGAGGTTTGCGTATCTGATAGATATGAGCTCGCCAATTGTTCAGCAATATCTGCGCTAAAGTATTTACCACCTTGCATGACTTTTTTGATTGCTCGAACCATTTCTGTAATTGGAGCGCCTTTGGTAATATAGCCTCTCGCTCCTGCTTTGAGTAGCAATGAAGGATATGGTTCTTCTGCAAGTCCACTCACGGCTAAAACTTTGGTATCTGGTGCTGTTTGTAATAAACGGCGAGTTGTTTCGACGCCACCAATTCCAGGCATATTGACATCTAATAAAACCACATTCGGATGGTGTTGTCTGACGATTGTAATGGCTTCTTCACCTGATTCGGCCTGTCCAATCACTTGAATATCAGTCTGATCTTCTAGCATTCTGCAGATGCCTGTTCTTACTAATTCATGGTCATCTACCACTAAGACAGTAATCACGTACACCTCCTCACAATTCTTAATATCAATATTTTTGTTACACAACGCAAAAAATACTTGCAATGTCATCACAAAATTGGCAATGCTATTCCTAATACCCGTAAAATATTTATGCACAATACTGTGATTAAAATATTTGTTTTAATATAGTCACGTTTGAGTGTAAATGTAAGTCATATTTGAGGCAATTAGCAAGTTTGTGAAAACCTCCCTGAGATGAGTAAATTATCGTGAAAAATTCCAAAAAAACGTTAATGAATGTACTGAGTTTATCAGTACTACTCAGTTTGAGTTCAACTGGTTTTGCTGACATCGTCATGAATTCACCAGGGGCGGCAGGACAAGCGACTGTAAGTTGGTCTTCTTCTGATGCAAGCCAATTGTTGAATGATGACTCTGTAGAAGATGAAGATGAGCCGTCTCCGCAAGGCTCAACGACTTTAACCACAACGATTCGTGCTTCAAATGCTGCACCTACAGCTTTGACCAATAAATCTGTACAGATTGCAGATACCAATAGTTTTAGCAACCAACCATCAGTCAATGCACGTGCTGCTTTGGTGATGGATGCAAAAACAGGTGAAGTACTGTTTAGTAAAAATACCAATACAGCGATGCCAATCGCATCGATTACTAAATTGATGACCGCTGTAATTACTGCTGATGCACGTTTGGATATGTCTGAAGATATCACTTTGCAGCAAATTGATTTTGCGGGTGCAGGTGGTAAAAACTCAAGTTCAACATTAAAAGCCGGCGATACAATGAATCGTGCTGAAATGTTGTTGGTTGCATTGATGAAATCTGAGAACCCTGCAGCCGCAGCTTTGGCTCGGACTTATCCAGGTGGACGTCAGGCATTCATTGCTGCAATGAATGCCAAAGCACGTCAATTGGGCATGAATTCTACGCATTATGCTGAATCGACAGGCTTAGACCCACGTAATATATCTTCTGCGCGTGACTTGGGTATTCTCGTGAGTGCCGCTTCGCAGTACGGGCTAATTCGTCAGTTTTCAACAACAGCACATTATGATTTTAATTTAGGTTATCGTGTTCTCAAGTCGAATAATACCAATGCATTGGTTCGTAATGGTGGTTGGAACATTAATATTTCAAAAACAGGTTATATTAATGAAGCAGGGCGTTGTGTCGTGATGCACACCACTGTAAACAGTCGTCCAGCTGTGGTGGTATTGCTGGGTGCAAGTACCTCTCAAGCACGTACCAATGATGCAACTAATTTGTTGAATTGGGTGAGTCACCTACCAAAAAGAATTTAATATTTTGATCTCAAAAGCTCTTCTATATGAAGAGCTTTTTTTGTGCCCAATCGGAATTGAAAAAGAATTGGCGAAGCAAAATAGCTATGATGAAGATTATGAGTACGAAGAAGAATAATTTTTGAATCTAGAAAATAAAAAAACCAGTTGCAAGCAACTGGTTTTTGTTTCAAATTATATTCTTACATATTTGAAAGGATAGAGTCTTTCACTTGATTCATTGTTGCATCAATTGACAACATGACTGCATCAGCACACTGTTTAATTGCAGTATCAGGATCTTTTAGACCATTACCTGTTACGGTACAAACAATCATAGAACCTTCAGGAATTTTACCTGCTTTAATATCACGGATTGCACCACCAATAGAGGCAGCAGAAGCAGGTTCAACAAATACACCTTCATACATAGAAAGTAGACGTTGAGCTTCTAAGATTTCAGCATCTGTTAATTCATCAAACCAGCCATTTGAGTCGCGCACAACGGCCTTAGCGTGGTTGAAGCTTTGCGGGTTACCAATACGGATTGCTGTAGCAACAGTTTCAGGGTTTTCAACTGGGCCACCACGTAAGAATGGTGCAGCGCCAGATGCTTGATAACCCACCATGATTGGACGACCTTCAGGATTTGGACCAGTGAACTTGTCAGTTGCTGCGTCATAAACCACTTGCTCAAATTCTTCAACAGGCTGGTTTGCAACAGCTTCGGTATAACCCATCCAATGCGCAGTAATATTTCCTGCGTTACCAACTGGTAAGCAGTGATAATCTGGCGCACGACCTAAAGCTTCTACAATCTCATAAGCAATGGTTTTTTGACCTTGCAAACGATAAGGGTTGATCGAGTTTACAATCGTTACAGGTGCTTGATCTGCAACTTCTTTCACGAGACGCATACCGTCATCGAAGTTACCACGGATTTGCATGGTAATTGCACCGTACATCATGGCTTGTGCCATTTTACCCATTGCAATTTTGCCTTCTGGGATCAATACAAATGCTTTAATGCCTGCACGCGCCGCATAAGCCGCAGCCGCAGCAGAAGTATTACCTGTAGATGCACAGATAATCGCTTTAGAACCTTCTTCAACCGCTTTAGTCACAGCCATGGTCATACCACGGTCTTTAAATGAACCTGTCGGGTTTAGACCTTCATACTTCACATAAATTTCAACATTCTTACCAATAATACCGGGAATATTGTCTAATTTAATGAGCGGTGTATTACCTTCATTTAAAGAAATAGCACGTGTAGTTTTCGATACTGGTAAGCGGTCACGATAGCGATCAACAAGTCCTGTATAGCGATTGGCATTAGACATGATGGTGTTCCAATTGTATGTAGAGCAAATAAAGATATTGTTGTAACCCCTAAATTGATTTTCATAAAACAGCTTAGGGGAATTAAAAAAGCCGATTAGTTATCGAGCAATTCTAAACGAATTCTGACGATTTCGCCATGAATAGCAGGTAAAGCTTGAATTTGAGAAAGTGCCGTGTTCATGATCGATTCTTGAACTGGATCCGTTAAAATCACAATAGGAATCAAATCTTTTAGGCGAGGTTGCTGCATAATGGCATCAATACCAATACCAGCACGGCTTAAAATCGTTGTTACATCTGCAAGTACGCCAGTTTGATCTTCAGCATTTAAGCGAATGTAATAACCCGTTGTCATTTCATCACTGCTTAAAATTGGCAGATCAGATAAAGCCTCAAAAGCAAGTTGTGGAATTGTACCTGCACCATCTTCGGTATAGATAATGTCACGGACAATATCTACAACATCGGCAACGACAGCAGACGCTGTAGGGCCTGCACCCGCACCTGCACCATAGTACAATGTTGGGCCGACTGCGTTGGCTTGAACCAATACTGCATTTTTGACGCCATTCACATTGGCAATTAATTCTTCTTCAGGAATTAAAGTTGGATGAACGCGAAGTTCAATGCCTTTTGCAGAACGACGTGCGATACCTAGATGCTTGATCTTATAGCCTAATTCTTCTGCATATTTCACATCTTGCGCAGTCACTTTGGTAATGCCTTCGGTATAGACTTTGTCAAACTGTAAAGGAATACCAAATGCACATGAAGCCAAAATCGTCAGTTTATGGGCAGCATCAATCCCTTCAACGTCAAACGTTGGATCTGCTTCTGCATAGCCGAGTTCTTGTGCTTCTTTAAGTACATCTGCAAAGGCACGACCTTTTTCACTCATCTCAGTAAGGATAAAGTTACCTGTACCATTGATGATCCCAGCAAGCCATTCAATTTTATTGGCTGCTAAACCTTCACGAATGACTTTAATAATTGGAATACCACCTGCAACAGCCGCTTCAAATGCAATTTGGACATGATGGTCATCAGCAGCTTTAAACAACTCATTACCATGTTCTGCTAACAGTGCTTTGTTTGCAGTAATGACTTGTTTGCCATGTTTGATGGCTTCCATAATGACTTCATAAGCAGGGTGAATACCGCCCATGACTTCAACCACAACATCGACATCGGGTTGACGTACGATATCGAGTAAATCTGCGCTTTGTTTAATGGTTGCAGGGAGATCTAAATCTGGACGTGGGCGACGCGTACCCACATGAGTAATTTCGATTTCACGACCGGTGCGACGTCGAATTTCGGCAGCGTTTTCTTGTAGTAGTTTAAGGGCTCCACCGCCTACGGTACCTAGACCGAGTATTGCCAGACGAACTGGTTTCACGTCACACTCCAATTATGCATATAAATTATATTAAGCTTAGATCATAGCTAAAAAATGCGCCAGACTCTAGGGTCTGGCGCACTTTATATTGATGTATAAATAATAGTAAATTTATTGATAAAAACTATTTATTTAAACGGCTTTCAATTTCATCTGCGGTCATGTAACCCCCTAGATATTCACCCTCTGAACTGTAAATCGCAGGTGTACCATTGACGCCCATTTTAAGACCTAAAGCATATTGATCACGAACTGGGTTTTTACATGTCGCAGGTGGAAGAGCAACGCCCGCAATTGCTTGGTCAAATGCAGTTTGGCGGTTTGGACTACACCACACACTTTCCATTGCAGGGATGAATTGTTCACCACGTGGCCATGCGATATAGCGAACTTCGATTCCTTTCGCTGTGATCTCACTCATATGCTCATGCAGTTTATGGCAATACGGGCAACTTGCATCGGTAAACACATAAACCACATGTTTGGCTTTGCCTTGTGTCGGATAAACCAGTAAGTCTTCAACTTTTAAGCTGGCAAAATGTTTCTTGTTCTCAGTGGCTTGAATTTTGTCACCAATACTGCTGAGTTTTTTATCACCTAAGCGAATTACATCGCCTTGAATAAGGTATTTACCATCAGCTGTTGCATAGACTGAACTCATACCTTCCATGCTGACCCAATACATATTTGGCATTTCAGTGGGCTTAACATCTAAAATTTTGGCATTGATGTCTGCTTTTTTGAAATTGGCTTGTAATGTTTGAATTAAACGTTGTTGTTTGTTTCGCTCAGTTAAATTAGATGCTTCACCAGTCGCTGGGGAAGTTGCTGTTAGGGTGTCATCTTTTTTTGAGTCTTGGTTTTTTGAGCAAGCACCTAATGCCATTGCACTTGCAACGATACAAGCGAGCATCAATTTTGAACGATTAAATTGCATAAATAACTCTTTATGTTTTTCAGCATGATTTGAGCGAATTCGCTTTGAGGGAATTAGCATAACAAAATTTTTGACGAGATTCGTTAAAACTTGATTAAGGGATAGAAATTGCCGACATATATCCGCAATGCTGTTCATTTAAAAGAGATTCAATGATTGCTGAGTTAAAATTACTCCTAACCTACGGCTTTGAAAAGAGCAGGGTATCAATGAAACAAATAACATTGGATAAATCGGGGGCTACTTATTTAGTTGAATCTGCCTAATAAAATATTCCTCATTCATCCATTTAAATTTAAGCCCGAGGGTGATATTTCTCATGTAATTGTTGCATGCGAACTTGCGCGACATGCGTGTAAATTTGAGTGGTGGATAAGTCGCTATGTCCGAGAAGCATTTGAACGACACGCAGATCTGCACCATGATTTAACAAATGGGTCGCAAAAGCATGTCTGAGTGTATGGGGTGATAATTCAGACTGAATATTGGCTTGTAAAGCATAACGCTTGATTGCATACCAAAAATTTTGGCGACTCATAATGCCACCATGCTGTGTAAGGAATAGGTAATCCGTAGAAGATTTATATAGTTGTGGTCGAGCAAGTGTTAAATATTTTTCAACCCATTCACATGCCACTTCACCTAATGGTACTAAGCGTTCTTTGTTACCTTTGCCTGTAATGCGTAAATAACCTTGTTTTAAATTGATCAACTCTAATCTTATATTCAACAATTCAGTGACTCGTAAACCACATGCATAAAGCACTTCAAACATGGCTCGATCACGTAAACCCAACGCAGTTTCTGTGTCTGGTGCTTGGATCAAAGCGTCAACATCTTGCTCAGATAAATCTTTAGGCAATGCTCGACCTAGCTTCGGGGTTTTATGTGTTGCGACAGGATTATCAAGACGAATTTTTTGTTCTCTAAGGAATTTAAAAAAAGAGCGTAATGCAGAAAGCGTACGTGCGATTGAACGCGGGCTTTTACCTTGTTTGGTGAGATTGATCAGCACATCAGAAATATCGTCCGCAGTCCAATCGGGTAGGTGTGAATTCACAGCTTCACTGCATTGAATTAAATCGGATAAATAGGCATTACGTGTATGTGGGCTGACTGTTTGTGCAATTAAATAGTCACGAAAACCATTTAGAAAACTTAAATTTTCTGGAATTGTTACAGCTGTTGGAATCCGTGGTTTTTTATTCAGCATAAGTTTAAAGCATATAAATTTCGGTTTATTGTTGAAATGTAGACTAAAAATAAAGTGAAGTCGAATCCTGTGGGAAATGAGAATTGTAATCAAACCTTATTTGGTAATTATTCTCATTTGTATGTATAATAAATTATATATCGAATTAATTTTAGGATTAGTTGCAGTGCGTTTGTCAGACTTGAAAGTAAAGCAAACTGCCATTATCAGCAAGGTCAATCGTACCTCAGAAGATAATGTCAATCAGCCAGATTTAGTGGCGAGTCGTTTGGAAACATTGGGTTTTGTACCTGGCACACGTGTTCAAGTCATCACCAAAGGTGTTTTTGGTGGTGACCCTATTTTGATTCAGGTTGGTTTTACTCGTTTTGCTTTACGTAAAATTGAGGCTGCCAAAATTGAAATTTATGATGTATTGGAAGGAGCTCCGACATGAGCGAAACATTAAGAGTCGCTTTAGTCGGAAATCCCAACTGCGGTAAAACTTCACTTTTCAATCATTTAACAGGAACGCGCCAAAAAGTTGCCAACTATGCAGGGGTAACTGTTGAACGTAAAGTCGGTACATTTAATCTACCCTCTCGTCGTGCAGTGCGTGTTTTGGATTTACCTGGAACATATAGTTTAAATGCAACCAGCCCAGATGAAGCCATTACTCGTGATGTGGTGATGGGTAAAATTGCCGAAGAACAAGAGCAAGATGCGTTTTTATGTATTGTCGATGCGACGAATTTAAAACTTCATCTTGGATTAGTTCTAGAAGTCATTGAACAAGGCAAACCGATTCTGCTTGTTTTGAACATGATGGATGAAGCGCGCCGCCGTGGTATGCAGATCAATACGCAAAAATTGTCACAACGTTTAGGTGTACCTATCGTAGAAACCGTGGCTGTGCGTAATGCAGGGATCGAAAACCTGATGGCTGCTTTGGATAATGAAAAATTCAAAACGCCTGATACAGAGCTGAGTGATGTTAATTTATCGGGTTCAAACCATGAAAAGATTGACCAAATTTTAAAAGATGTCGTGGTTTTTGTTGACCATGAAGATAAGCGTACAGATTTCCTTGATAAAATATTTTTACACCCCGTTTTAGGTTTACTGACGCTTGCATTAATGATGTTTGTGGTCTTTCAGGCAGTTTTTGCTTGGGCAGAACCTGTGATGACCCTGATTGAAGATAGTTTTGCATGGCTAGGTGGGTTCATTGGTCCATTTATTTCACATCCTTTGCTGAAGAGCTTGGTTGTGGATGGGATTATTGCGGGTGCTGGTGGTGTTGTGGTGTTCTTACCGCAAATTCTAATTTTATTCTTCTTTATTCTTGTCTTAGAAGAATCAGGTTATCTACCTCGTGCTGCATTCTTACTTGATAAATTGATGTTTAAAGCAGGACTTAGTGGTCGAGCATTTATTCCTTTACTTTCAAGCTTTGCTTGTGCTGTACCGGGAATTATGGCGACACGAAGTATCAGTGATCCACGTGATCGTTTAACCACGATTTTTGTTGCGCCATTGATGACTTGTTCTGCACGCTTACCTGTATATGCATTGTTAATTGCTGCATTCATTCCAGAAAAAATGGTTTGGGGCATCTTTAATTTGCAAGGTTTGGTACTGTTTGGCCTCTACATGTCAGGTATTGTCAGTGCTTTACTTGTGGCAACTGTGTTGAAGTTTTTGCAAAAAGATAAATCTCAACATGCTTTGCTTATGGAATTGCCAAGTTATCGTATTCCAGATATTCAAAGTGTTTGGATTGGATTGTTGGATCGTGCCAAGATTTTCTTAAAGCGTGTTGGCGGTATTATCTTCGCTTTATCTATCTTGTTGTGGTTCTTGTGTACTTTCCCACAACCCCCTGAAGGTGCAACTTTACCTGCGATTGATTATTCGTTCGCTGGGATGTTGGGGCATTTGATGCAGCCAATCTTTGCACCACTTGGTTTTAATTGGCAGATTTGTATTGCTTTAATTCCAGCGATGGCAGCACGTGAAGTCTTGGTTGCATCGTTAGGTGTGGTTTATGCATTGTCTGCGACTGATGAAGATGCTGTGACCCAAGGTCTTTCGCAATTGATCAGTCAGGGTGATTTGAGTTGGTCTTTGGCAACAGGTTTGTCACTTTTAGTGTGGTTTATCTATGCACCACATTGTTTAGCGACTTTAGCAACCGTAAAGCGTGAAACAGGGTCTTGGAAAACTGTAGCAGGAATGACGGCCTATTTATTTGGTTTGGCATACTTGATGGCATTTTTAACTTACCAAATTGCTTCGCGTTATTTTGGTTTATAAAAGTTGAATTGGTTTTACTGAGCTACGGCTAGGTTTGGTTTAAGTCTATAAGCGAAGGAGCTTGAGATGATTGAATTATTGATTATTACAGCATTGGTGGTTTGGAGTGCGATCTTTGTCTTTAAGAAAGTATTTCCAAAGTCTGCGTATTCGGTATTTTCGAAACTCTCTCAGTTTTGCCGTTCGAAAGGCTGGAATAGTTTAGCAAAATGGTTGCAGCCTGCGATGGTTGCAGGTTGTGGAGGTGGTTGTGGTTGCTCAAGCAATGATGCCGAAGTGCCTAAAAAACCTGAGGTTCAAGCAGTCAAGTGGAAGTAAATAACGCTTTCTAAATTTAAAAAGCCATTCTAGAACTTAGGATGGCTTTTTTATTGATATTCTCTCAAAGCATAATGACAATATTTTTACGGACTGACACAAAAAATTATCAAGAAATCAAAAACAGAAAAAGCTTTCAAATCGCCAAAGTGCTAACATTTTGCAAGTTTCAAAATTTACTCTGAGTGGGACAATAATGTTAATTCAACGTGGTGGCTTAAAAGTCGTTGCTGGGCTAGGTATTTCTGGTGTTTCAGCGGTTAATTTCTTACATGAACAAGGCTACCGAGTTGCAGTCACAGATTCACGTGAAGTCCCACCAGGACATGATAAAATTCCTGCTGCTGTGCAAACCAGCTTTGGCATGCTTGATCAAGACTTATTGTTACAAGCTGAAGAAATTATTATTAGCCCAGGGCTTGATTTGAAACTTCCTGAAATTCAAGCAGCGATTGCAAAAGGTATTCCAGTTGTCAGTGAAATTCAGATTTTACGCCGTGCAACAGACAAACCGATTGTTGCAATTACAGGTTCAAATGCCAAAAGCACAGTAACTACATTGATTGGTTTAATGGCACAGGATGCAGGGGTAAAAGTGGCCGTAGGTGGCAATCTAGGGCGTCCTGCATTGGATTTAACCCATGATGATCCAGATGTTTATATATTGGAGTTATCGAGTTTTCAGCTTGAAACGACGTCTAATTTGGCGGCGGAAGTTGCTGTTGTACTGAACATGAGTGAAGATCATTTAGATCGTCATGGTGATATGGCGGGCTATCACGCAGCAAAACATCGTATTTTCCAAGGCGTAAAAAAGGTGGTGTATAACCGTGATGATTCACTGACACGTCCACTGGTTCCAGATGTAACACCAATGCAAAGCTTTGGCTTAAATGCGCCAGATTTAAATCAATACGGTATTCTCAGAGAAGACAATGGTACGATTTGGTTAGCACGTGGTCGTGAGCGTTTGTTGAAAAGTTCAGAGATGTATATTCAAGGGACGCATAATGTTGCCAATGCCTTGGCTTGTTTAGCTTTGGGTGAAGCGATTGGTTTACCAAGAGACACAATGTTAGAAACTTTAAAAACCTTTAAAGGTTTAGAGCATCGTTGTGAATTTGTCAAAGAAGTCAACAATGTTCGTTATTATAACGATTCTAAAGGAACCAACATTGGCGCAACATTGGCAGCGCTTGATGGCTTAGGTGTTGCGATTGAAGCACAAGGTGGCAAAGTCGCGATTATTCTCGGTGGTCAGGGCAAAGGGCAAGATTTTACGGCTTTACGGGATTCACTACAAAAATATGCCAAAGTTGCTGTCTTGATTGGTGAAGATCGTCCAATTATCGAAAAAGCAATTGCAGGTACAACAACACTGTTGCATGCTGAATCTTTGCAAGAAGCTGTAGCTTTGTCTCAGCAACATACGCATGCGCATGATGTGGTGTTATTATCTCCAGCATGTGCAAGTTTTGATATGTTTACAGGCTATCCAGAGCGCGGACAGCGCTTTGTTGAATATGTAAATGCTTTGAACTAAAAGAATCATAAGGATAACAGTATGGCTGGGTTAGCTCAGACGACTATAAGTAAAATTAATCAGGTGTATGAACGCTGGGTGCCTAAGTTTCCAGCAGAGATTACACCTCGTAATGTACTGATATTTTGCGTCATTTCATTGTTATGCATAGGTACAGTCATGGTTGCTTCGGCTTCGATGCCTTATGCAGAGCGTATGCATGAAAATGAATTTCACTATGTGATTCGACATGCAATTTCGATTGTCGTGGCATTGGTTGCCGCTTTGGTCACCTATCGTATTTCGTTAAATATTTGGTTTAACAATACTTTTCCGCTGTGGTTAATTACCATTATTTTGTTACTCGCCGTTTTGGTGGTCGGGACAGAAGTCAATGGTTCAACACGTTGGATTCGTGTAGGTGGATTTACCTTGCAAGCCACAGAGGTGGCAAAGGTCATGATGACCATCTTTACCGCAGACTATGTTGTACGAAGAGCACAAGAAGTACGCAGTAACTATAAAGGGTTATTGCGTCTAGCCATTGTGATGTTACTTACGGTGGGTTTAATTATCGCTGAACCCGACTTGGGGGCAACAGTGGTGATAGCCGTTTCTATGCTTGGCGTATTCTTCTTAGCAGGTGCACCACTGATTCAATTTGGTATTGCTTTTGGTGCGATTCTTTCAGCGTTTATTTTCCTGATTGTTTTCGAGCCATATCGTTATGAACGTTTGATGTCGTTCTCAAACCCGTGGGCAGATCCGCTGGGTTCAGGGTATCAATTATCCAATGCATTAATGGCTTTCGGTCGTGGTGAGTGGTTTGGTGTGGGCTTAGGACATAGTATCCAAAAGATGTCTTATTTACCTGAAGCACATACGGATTTTATGCTGGCAATTTTAGGTGAAGAGTTCGGTTTCTTCGGTATTGCGACTGTTTTAGCTTTATCTTTTGCAATGGTGATTTGCTGTATTCGTATTGGTCAACGTGCGCTCACTCATCAATATTTAAGAGCAGGCTATTTGGCTTATGGCATCAGCATTATTTTCTTATTACAAATTCTGGTGAATGCTGGAATGAATATGGGAATGTTGCCAACTAAAGGTTTGACTTTGCCTTTCATTAGTTATGGTGGGTCTTCGCTGATCATGTGTGCTGTGATGATTAGCCTGATTTTAAAAATTGATGCATCGACAAAAGAAGCCAATCCTGCGCGAGAAGAATCAAGCTTCTAAGCTGCATTGGTTTAGTTCTAAATGTGAAGAAGGTGTTACATCGCTTGGTGTAATACCTTTTTTATTGCATGTTTATTCAAATTTATTCAAAAACCTATTTAAATGGTTATTTGAAGATCCCTTGAACTTGAGTCCCTTTAGGAATCAATTGAATGTCCCATTGTGCTACAGCTTGAGCGAGCATTTTATGCGGTTGGTCAATATCGACAGACGGTTGACCAAGTGCTGAAATCGCTTGTGAAAGCAATTCAGGTGCATTTTGAATATCAAGTGCATGTGCAAGATTTTGCTTAGAGAGTTTCTGCCCTTGAGCATTCATGGCGAGTGGAAGGTGCATATATTTAAGTTGTGGGTAGCCTAAAAGCTGTCCTAACCATATTTGACGTTCTGTGTTATCTAACAGATCTGCGCCACGTACGACATGAGTGATGCCTTGTAAATAATCATCAACCACAACCGCAAGTTGGTAGTTGATAATCCCATCACGTCGTTTAAGTACGAAATCGCCCAAATCAGTGATTAGATTGGAACAATGTTGGGCTTGTAGGCGGTCTTGAAAACAAATATTTTGATCTGAAACTTTGACTCGAATGGCTTGATTTGCAAAATCTAAATGCTTTTCCCGACAAGTTCCGAGATAGATATGATTTGAGCCAAGCATTTTACGCGTACATTCACATGCATAAACCAATTGTTTTTGTTTGAGTTGTTCTATAGCTGCATCGTAAAGGTTTAAGCGGTTTCTTTGATAAATAATTTCAACATCAGATTCAAATTCAAAGGCATCTAAGCATTTTAAAATGTGTTGTTCACTATCAGGGTAGATACGTGGAATATCGGTATCTTCTATGCGGACGATCCATGTGCCTTGGTTGGCTTTGGCATCGCAATAACTGGCAACTGCGGTGATCAGTGACCCAAAGTGTAGTGGGCCTGTGGGTGAGGGTGCAAACCTGCCCGTATAAACCATTCTATCCCCCTCCTTGTTGAAAGAAAGGGGGAGAGGAGGATTATTCAGTAACGTCATTAACCGTTATTCTGCTTCTCTTTGATTTCTGCAAGTGTTTTACAGTCAATACATAAAGTCGCTGTTGGACGTGCTTCTAAACGACGTAAACCGATTTCGATACCACACGTTTCACAGAAACCATAGTCATCGTTTTTAATCGCTTCAATCGACTGTTCGATTTTGCGAATGAGTTTACGTTCACGGTCACGAGTACGTAATTCAATCGCAAATTCTTCTTCTTGCGTTGCACGGTCATTTACATCGGGTAAAGAAGAAGATTCATCTTGCATGGTGTTCAAGGTGCGATCTACTTCAGACATTAACTCTGCTTTCCACGCGAGCAAAATTTTGCGGAAATGTTCGAGCTGCCCCTCAGACATGTATTCTTCGTTTTTCTTCGGCTGATAAGGCTCGATACCAAATAGACTTGCTGTAGTACCGTTGTCATTCGTCTTTGGCTTGGTTTTACGCACACGCTTTACAGACTTGTCATCTGTAGCCGCAGTTTGTTCATCCAAGATTTGATTTTGGTTGTCATTCGCCATAAAGGGCATTCCTCATCATCATATACGTACTGTTCTATACGTAAAAAATATGGTGATATGCAAGTATTTTTATCACTACCAATAGAATGAATCCATTGGGGGCGTCATCATATAGATTTTTTTACAAAGATGAAAGTCATCTCACCCTTAGTTCGACTTTCAGCATATCTCTATAGGTCGAATAACTTAATGGAAAAAAGCAAAAATGAAAAGCTAATAACCCGAAATTTCTTCATTTATCGTGACTTTGAAGTGATCTAGCCGATGAACGATGGTTTCAAATTCGCCATTGTTTTTTAAATGTAAGCAACGGTAACCAGGCGCAATTTCATCAAAAGCAAAATCTTGACTGAGTGGCTTAAATTGCACGCAAGTGGCTGGTGTTGAAATAAATTGGATTCCATTCCATTCATTTAGAGATTCTTGATGCACATGACCATGGAGCACCATTTTGATATTTTTAAACGGTGCTAATATTGTTTTAAATGCATCAGCATTTTTTAATTTATGTTGATCTAACCAAGCAGACTGCATATCGAATGGATGGTGATGACAAGCGATGATGACATGCTTGTCTTGTTGTTGTTCTAAAATGTGCTTTAAATGTTGTAGTTGCTCAGCTTCAATCCACCCATCCGTTTGCCCAGCGATTACACTATTTAAGAGAACGATTCGCCATTGACCTAATTCGATAACAGTAGGATGAGGCTCTGGAGTATGGAAAGGGAAGATCTCCAAATTGTCGTGATTACCTGGGATATGATAAAAATCGACCGCAAACTTTTGCATATACGCTAAATAGCGATGATATGTCGCAGGAAAAGCAGCTTGTGCAAGATCACCTGTATGTAAAATAAGATCCATATTTGGATAACGTTGCTGAATATCATCCATAATGGCATGAAAGTTTTCTTCAGGATTAATACCAACGAATTCTGCGTCTGGATGGTCCATCAGATGAGTATCTGTGATCTGGATGAAGACGATATCTTTATTTATTGGATTCGATGATTGCTCTGATTGCATGCCTTTCCCCTAGACATTTTCTAATTGGTTTACATGTTGTTGTAGCCATTGTAAAGCCATAATGATTGGCGCATTACATAAACGATTACTTTGGAATAAAAGATTTAGATCTGCGTATTGAATAATATGTAGTTTTATATTTTCGCCTTCATCAGGCATGCCGAAGACTCCGCCTTCAGAAGGTAGTTCTGCTTGAGCAACATAGAGATGAAAGATTTCATCACATGCGCCTGCAGAAGGGTAGAAACTGAATAGCAGTTCAATCTGATTTAATTCGCAACCCGACTCCTCGATACTTTCTCTTCGAATACAGCTTTCTGGAGATTCATCTCCATCGAGAACGCCAGCAATAATTTCAAGTTGCCACGGGGACACTTGGTCATCGATTGCACCTACTCGGAATTGTTCAATCAAAGCAAATTTACGTTGCTGATCATTGTAAATAAGTACACCAGCGGCTTCTTTACGTCGAATAAGCTCACGTTGGATAACAGTCGTATACTCAGATTGATTAAACAAACGATGTCGCAAGCTAATTTTTTCAATCTGAACAAATCCTTGATAGGCAGATTCACGCGATTGAATTTCCACATCTTTATCAGAGTAGGTTGCTTGCTGAGTGATATTCATGAATTAGAGTTAGGATAAAACGTGTTCATTTCATCCTAACTGAGAAATGATTAAAGACAAATATATTTTTTCATCTTTACACTTTGTGGTACAACTTTTGTCCGTGTTCCTGATAAACGGATTTCATGGTTTTCATACCATTTTCAATCACAGATTCATTTTCTGCTGTACTTCCTAGATCTTTTTGGTTTTGAGCATAATCTCTGACATTCTGCGTAATTTTCATCGAACAGAATTTTGGACCACACATCGAACAGAAGTGCGCAGACTTGTGTGCCTCTTTAGGCATGGTTTCATCATGCATCGAACGAGAAGTATCAGGATCTAAGCTGAGATTAAATTGATCTTCCCAACGGAATTCAAAACGTGCTTTAGATAATGCATTATCACGGACTTGAGCACCCGGATGACCTTTGGCTAAATCGGCTGCATGCGCTGCAATTTTATAAGTGATGATGCCATCTTTCACATCTTTCTTATTCGGTAGTCCTAAATGCTCTTTTGGCGTGACATAACATAACATGGCGGTACCATACCAACCAATCATCGCAGCACCAATCGCAGAAGTAATGTGGTCATAACCCGGTGCAATATCTGTGGTTAAAGGACCCAATGTATAAAATGGTGCTTCTTGGCAAACTTCAAGTTGCAGATCCATATTTTCTTTGATCATATGCATCGGTACATGTCCTGGCCCTTCGATCATGACTTGCACATCATGCTTCCAAGCACGGTGGGTTAATTCACCCAAGGTACGTAATTCTGAAAATTGAGCTTCATCATTGGCATCTTGAATACAGCCCGGACGTAAGCCATCTCCTAGACTGAATGACACATCATAAGCCTTCATAATTTCGCAGATTTCATCGAAATGGGTATATAAGAAGTTTTCTTCATGGTGAGCCAAACACCATTGCGCCATGATTGAACCACCACGAGAGACGATACCCGTCAGACGGTCGGCAGTCATTGGAACGTATCTTAAAAGCACACCTGCATGGATGGTAAAGTAATCGACACCTTGCTCAGCTTGCTCAATGAGTGTGTCTTTGAAAATTTCCCAAGTGAGGTCTTCAGCTACACCATCTACTTTTTCTAAAGCTTGGTAAATTGGAACTGTACCAATTGGGACAGGGGAGTTACGAATAATCCATTCACGGGTTTCATGGATATTTTTACCTGTCGATAAGTCCATGATGGTGTCTGCACCCCAACGTGTTGCCCATGTCATTTTGGCAACTTCTTCATCAATTGAAGAGCCGAGTGCTGAGTTGCCGATATTGGCATTAATTTTCACCAAGAAATTACGTCCGATAATCATCGGTTCAATTTCAGGGTGGTTAATATTGGCAGGAATAATCGCACGACCTTCAGCAACTTCTTTTCGCACAAATTCAGGTGTGATTTCCATGAGATTGCGAGCACCAAAGTTTTGACCTGCATGCTGACGCATGTCTACACCTTCACGCTGACGCTGATTTTCACGAATCGCAATATATTCCATTTCAGGTGTGATAATGCCTTGTTTGGCATAATGCATCTGCGTCACGTTCTGCCCCTGTTTGGCACGACGTGGTTTTTGAATATGCGCAAAACGGATGTCTGCGGTACGGATATCTTTTAGGCGCTCTTGACCGAAAGTTGAACTCAATGTTTCTAAACGTTCAGTATCCTGACGTTCGGCAATCCATGTTTCACGGACATTGGGTAAGCCTTTATTCAAGTCAATTTCAACTTGAGGGTCGGTATAAACACCTGAAGTGTCATAGACCATTACCGCTGGATTTTGCTCACCACCTAGACCTGTCGGCGTGTCTGTCAATGCAATTTCACGCATAGGCACTTGAATGTCAGGACGTGAACCTTGGATATAAACTTTTTGAGATGCAGGTAAAATTCGAGTGAGATCTTTGGCATCTTGCTCATGTTGAGCAGATAATTCATTTGAAGAGAGATTCGTTAATGGGTTCATTGCAATGATCCTTATGAATGATATCAACGAATCAAGCACGACCAAAAACGGTGGCAGATTGAGTCTATTTTTTAAATTCTGTATGAACCATTCAATGGCGAATAATACAGGTGTATTTCTACAAAAATAGATCAATAAAAAGCTAAGAGTTTTTAGATGGCTTGATTCCTACGCAGGTCTTAACCTGATCAGGTTCAACGGTACTTGGGTTTAAGTTCATTCAATTGAAGAACTGACTCAATCTCAGCGAGGAATTACTCGCGCTCCGTCAAGCTATGCGGTAAATATTAACATATTCACCCTGAATTAGATTTGCAATTTGTATAATTTATCGCAGTATTAAAATGGATCAATCACAACATTCGCTTAAATCATTTGGACGTTTTTATTGTTAAGAAAGTTGAATAAAGAAAAGGAAATAAGTTGAAAATCATCATATAGCGCTACATATTGCATCGCTAAAACAATCTCTTTTAGGGTTTTTAAAATCAATCGGTTTTAAATTTAAAAACTGATTCAGTTGAGAAAGGGCGAGTAATTGTGGATTATTTTCCAGTTTGGTTTGCTCTTTAACGCTGAGTTGAATTTTTTGCCTGCGTTGTTCCATCGACATATTGATAAATTGTTTAAATTTTTGAGCTTTTGAGGATAATTCACCATCATTAGAGTCAGCTAAACGCTCAATGACCATCCAATTCGCGCTATCCACTTCATTGGCACTTTCAAAGTTTAAAGAAATAGGTGAATGTTCAGGTCCTAAAAACAATAAACTTGTATAGGCATTTTCAAGAAAATGGGCATCACCAATATAAGGGCTTTCAGGATAGTTTCGCGCATATTCCTGCCAAAAAATTGCTCTTTTGGCAATTTCTTCAGCATCGAGGTTGAGTTTCTGATTTTTAAAAAGAGGTTGAGCATTTTGTTGAGCAAGGTTTTCTATAAATTTTTGCTCAGGCTGATCTAAATATGGTGCAAAAACTTTGGCTAAATATTGCGGATTTCTCCGATAAGTGACTTGATTGTCCCCTTGATCAATCAATTCGATATAAGCCTGACCTTTATGACGTAGCAGATATTGGTCACGAATATTCAATTGTTCAAAATGGCTTTGTTGAATTGTAGGATAAGCAGATTGATCTAAAGCATAGGCTTGAAAAGCATGTTGCTGTTCTGAGCTTCGATCCAACTGTAAGAATTGTTGATACATTTGTTTTGACAGTTGCATCAATTCTTTTTGTTCAGCAGGTTTCAGTAAAGGTAAGCACAAACGAATATCTTGATTGACTTGCTCGATTGCTAAAGTTGTTCTTTGCGCATCCATAGCAGTCATTTCTTTTTTTAAATTTTGGCAAATTTGACCGAGATCGGGAACGGAGTGTTCGCTTTGTTGAGGTTCTTTTGCTGCATGCACGATATCCGCCGCAGGTTTTTCACAAGCGGTGAGTAAACTACTAAGCGCAATCAGGGTGCAACAAAGAATAAGATGAGAAAGTTTGTAAGACAATTTCATTAGACGATCATTAAAAAAATTTACCTAATTCAGTACTTGGTTATTGTCGCTTAATCTCATATAAACAAATGCTATGTTTTGTAGTTTTGTGATCATAAAACGTTAATACTTTAGTCGGATTATGGCTTTGTGAAGGTGATTTTGAATGAATTAGTGATAAATTTACTGCGTCGGTCAAAATTGGACTATGTTTAAATAGATGTTTTAGGGCTTTTGCCCAAGCCCAAAGACAGTTAAAAAAATTAACAAATCAATGGATTCGTATTTATCGATGGTTGTGATTCTGGCGGTTTATTTGTTTAGATGTTTTTAGGCATATAAATTTCTTGAGGAATGCTTTGAGCTTCGTCTGAAAGAGAAATAGTTGTCATAAAAGATTCATAATTAGTATGGTTTAATATTAAATCTAAAAAAGCTTTTTGCTGTATGTGGAGTATCAGACTTTGAGCCCAAGTAATCCAGTGTTGACGCATCATATTTCTTCTCAATTTAATGAAGATTTGCAGGATGTAAATACCAAATTTATGACCATGGGTGGTCTGGTCGAACAGCAAGTTGCAAATGCCGTTCATGCGTTATTAGACACCAATGCCAATTTAGCAATCGATGTTCAATTTCAGGACAATACGGTTAACCGTTATGAACGTGAGATTGATGAAGCATTGACATTAATTCTTGCCCGACGCCATCCCGCTGCAATTGATTTACGTATGGTGATTGCAATGAGCAAAGCCAATACTGATTTAGAACGTATTGGTGATGAAGCGGCAAAAATTGCACGAATTGCACAAACCTTGTGTGAAGAGGGTGAGTCCCCACGTGGTTATATGGAAACTCGCCATATTGGCAACCAAGTTCGTGTGATGATTCATGATGCTTTAGATGCATTTGCACGTGTTGATGCTGATCAAGCTTTAAAAGTCTTATTGGCAGATGCGGACATTGACCGTGAGTATCAGTCAGCAACACGTACTTTAATGACTTATATGATTGAAGATCCACGTCATATTAGCCGTGTTATCAATGTGATGTGGGTACTCCGTTCATTGGAACGTATTGGTGATCATGCACGTAATATTTCTGAGCAAGTGATTTATATTGCGAAAGGTTTTGATGTACGTCATACCAGTGTGGAAGAAATTGAACAAAAAGTTCAGAGTAAATAATTTAAAATCAACCATTCGAATCGTAAAAGACCTGAATTTATCAGGTCTTTTTTTTGAGTTTTTACTGTGATTTTCTCAAAGCTTGGTCAAGGCAGTACCTTTATGTGCTGCAATATGATCAGATTTATCACTTTTGATTTCATATTGTGGCTCTTTTTCTGTGGCGTGATGTGTATAACCTTTGTAGTCAAAATCCTTCGTGTGGATTCGTATAATCGTACCTGAAACTCGCCCCGCCTCAGAATTCCAACTCACCTTATCACCGATTTTAAATTGTGTTTCCATGATGATCACATTTCCGTTTTGTTTTCTGTTTGGTCTGTATCAGTACTGGTATTAGCATACGATAGATTTCCATCAACAACGACCGCAGGTGCGGTATATCTATGTTCATCAGCTTTGCCGACTTTCATGATATGTCGCACTGTCCAACCTCTGACTTTTAAAGCATCGGATAACATAGAGCGATGACAACGCCACCATACGGCTTCAGCACACATGATGGCAGTTATTTGTTGGGTTGCTATTTCCTCTAACTGTTCAATGGCTTTTTCAAAAGCTTCGCTTTCCATATAATCGGCATAGCCACGAAAAGAATGATTGTGCCAACGGGTATTCTTTGAATCTTTTTTCATCCGCCGTCTTCCACCTAAATCTTTCAAATAAATGTACGTGATGCCATGTTCAGGCAAAGTAGTTTCAAGATTGTCTTGGTTAAATTGCAGATATTTTCGTGAGCCTGGTAAGCTGCGGATGTCGGCAAGTAATTTTATTTGAAAAGATTGCAGCATCTGCAAAAAATCTTCCAGACTATGGGTAGAATGGCCTATGGTATAAATGATACGTGGTGTCATTTCCTCATCCCATCACCTAATAGCAACTTATATTTATCAATATATTGCTGTTTTTGTTTGGATTTGTATTGCTGGATGTAGCGTGGGTGCTCAAGCACAGTTAACTTATCAAATAATTTTGCATCATGATTCAGTTGATTGATAAATGTTGCATTCTTTTTCCCCAGTATAAATACCTCTGAGGTGTTTAATCCAAAGCTGATCTGTTTTCGCAAGGATTCAATCATAAAGCCTTTGACATCTTGAAACAAAGTATCGTCATCATAATAGTTGGCATTTAATAATTGCCCACGACTTGTTTCGCGTACAAGCGCCAATGGAAAGGGTGAATTGATATAAAATTGTTTGTAAAAATCTTTTGCACCACCATAAGCAGCAATCACATCGTACATAAATACAGAAGAAATTTCGTGAGTATGTGCCGATTGCATTTTGATCCCACAAACAGCTTCCAAGCGTTTGGTGTCTGTAAATGGAATGCCTGTTACGCCTGCACCATGACGACTAGGATTAATACCGATAATAAATTTTCGCTCATTTGAATCATTATAATATTTATCATAAAACGCTTGCATGACTTGTATGGTTTCAGGGTTATCCATAAAGGGATTCATCACCTGAAAATCTTTTGGCAGTTTTCCCACATAATGTAACTGTTGGTTAAATGCTTTGATATGCTCTGCAAAAGTTTTGGACATCAGCACTCCATTTTTTGATATATGGAAGTATCATATTTTGTATGGATCTAGACTAACACACCCATCCTGCTAGTCTAGTAGAGCTTTATTTGAAGACCCAATGAAATTCATCAGGCATGGGTCTAGATACGTGTCACTTTATTTCAGAACGAGGGGGCTATAACTTCAAACAACCACTACACCTGGGCCAAAGCCTGTGCTAAATCTGTAATTAAATCATCAATATGTTCAATACCTACAGATAGGCGAACCATGTCAATACTGACACCTGCTGACTTTAATTCATCTTCATTCAACTGACGATGTGTAGTTGTCGCAGGATGACAAGCTAAGCTTTTCGCATCGCCAATATTGACCAAACGCGTGAATAGCTGCAAAGCATCAATAAAGCGAGTTCCACCTTCAAGTCCATCTTGCACACCAAAAGACAAAATTGCTGAAGGTTTTCCTTTCACATATTTTTGTGCCAAAGCATGTTGCGGATGATCGGTTAAACCTGCGTAATTGACCCATTTTACTTTTGGATGTTGCTGTAAATATTCAGCGACTTTTTGGGCATTTTCAGTATGGCGCTCCATACGTAAATTCAACGTTTCTAATCCTTGTAAAATTAAAAACACACTCAGTGGACTGATTGCTGCACCAGTATTACGCAGTGGAACGACACGTGCACGTGCGATATAAGCCGCTTCACCTAAAGCTTCAACATAGTTCACACCATGATAGCTTGGGTCAGGTGTATTTAAGACTTTAAAACGCTCAGGGTATTTACCCCAAGGGAATTTACCGCTATCGACAATTGCTCCACCGATAGAATTCCCATGACCACCAATATATTTGGTCAATGAATGCACCACAATATCTGCACCATGTTCAAAAGGTTTGAGTAGTGCAGGGGTTGCAACAGTATTATCGACAATTACAGGGATGCCATATTCATGTGCAATTTTGGCAATGGCCTCTAAATCAATGATATTACCCAATGGATTACCAATTGATTCTACAAAAACCAATTTGGTTTTTTCATCAATTAAACCATGTAAAGCTTCAGGGTTTTGATAGTCAAAGAAACGAACTTCAATACCTTGTTTCGGTAAGGTATGGGCAAATAAGTTGTATGTTCCGCCATATAAGGTTGAAACAGAGGCAATATTATCTCCAGCTTCTGCAATGGTCTGAATGGAATAGGTGATTGCAGACATACCCGAAGCCAAGGCTAATGCACCAATACCCCCTTCAAGTGCGGCTAAGCGTTGTTCAAGCACCGCAGTTGTTGGGTTCATGATGCGAGTATAAATATTACCTTGTACTTTTAAGTCAAACAGGTCTGCGCCATGTTGCGTATTATCAAATGCATAAGAAGTGGTTTGATAGATGGGTACGGCAACAGCTTTAGTGGTTGCTTCGGGTGTATAACCTGCATGAATCGCAAGGGTTTCATCTTTATAAGTCATCTTTTTCAGCTTTTTTGTTAAATTTCAAATGAGTGTATCAAATAAATATATGAAGTAAACATGAGTTTTTGTATTTTAAAATCATAAAAAATGATAAAGCTGATGATTGGTGAAGTGGGTTTTTAACATCTATGTATTTATGTATTTTTATAAAAATTAAATTATTTTGGCCAATCTTTTCCTTTTACTCCTTCACCTCCATTGATGTATGATTCTGAAAATTTAGAAAAATTTATTTTTATTCGTTCAATGCTTGATTGGTATGCGGTACCTGCACATTTATCGCCAAACTCAGAACCAGCGATTGGATTGGATAGAATGTTTAGAAATTCATTCATGCGATTTGCAATGTCTTCATTAATTTCTTTGCGACCAGTATTTGGGTTTATTGTCATAATATTTTCAATATCAAAATCACTTGGCCTTAATAGGATTGGTATTTGATCAACTGAAAACTGTGGATTTAATTTGAGCATATGCTGTCTATTATAGTTTTCACACTTATCTAGAACTGTAGGCAGGTCTGGGTCGGTTAAGAAATCGTAAAGATTTTTTTCTGTTTCTGGGGTTACATAAGGAATACCATCATTTTCACCTTTAGCTAAATAATCCTCGGACTTGAGTGCTGTTTCCTCAGGATTACCTTCACCGAATTTATAATGTAATTCTTTTCCATTAAAGATGAAGGTCTTGTCTTTCCAATTTGGATTTGGCGAAAACTTATCGAGTTTAATTTCTTTTATTTTCCCCACATTATTAGGAGACTTTTTTTCATCATTCTTTTGATTTGTAATATTATTATTTGGATTTTCTAAAGAATTTTGAGGTGAGTTTTTGAATGCGTACAAAACATAGGCAACCAATACAATCAGTATAGAGCAGGTTAAAATGAGTAATAATTTAATTTTCATTAGAATGGTTTTTTTTTAACTTTATCAGCAAGAATACTTAAGTTTTTCTAATTCACCAAGCCATATATATTGACTAAATGTAACAATGTTACATATTGGAAATTTAAGCTATTTCAAAACATTTTCTTCAAATGAGCGGTTATATCGCCATTTTAAATCCTGTCATTATGATGTCATTTGTCCTGATTAACATAAGCAACTCAATAAACTATACAACAAACAAAAATGACGATGAAAATTGCAATAATGAAAAAAACGACTTTAACGCTGGCTTTATGTGGATTGATGAGTCTAACTGCATGTTCAGATGATGATGACACTCAATCTTCCCCAAAAAACTTGAGCGAAACCCTCACTTTAGAATTTGGCAATGACGCATGTTCAATGGGCGGTACACGTATTCAAAGTGGTTTAGATAAGAATGAGAATGCTAAACTCGAAGCCAATGAAATAACCAAAACAGAAGACAGTTGTAAAACGAATCTTTTCACACAAGGTGTGGAACTTCCATTCACAGTATTGGGGAGAAATAATGCCAATGGGACAACTATTGACACTGCTTTTGATATCCGTCAGGGTGGTTTTGGTTCAGATGTTGCAGCACATCCAAGCAATAAAAAGCAATTTTATGCCTTAACAGATCGTGGGCCGAATGCTGATTTTAATGATGGTGTGCATGGGGCAGGTAAGATTTTTGCGATTGCTGACTATGTACCTAAAATTGGTTTATTTGAAGTTCAAGACAATGGCACTGTGAAACTGGTTAAAACCATTTCTTTAAAAGATCGTAATGGTAAAGAGATCAGTGGATTGCCCAATACTTCTGCTTTAGGCGGTACGGGGGAAACGCCTTATGATGTGAATGGTAAAGTAATTACAGTTGATTCAACTAAGCCTTTCGATGCGGTTAATAATCCAATCAAATTAGACGATTATGGATTGGACAGTGAAGGTCTTGCAGCCTTAAAAGATGGGACTTTTTGGGTGAGTGATGAATATGGCCCACACATGGTGCACTACGATGCCAATGGTAAGGAAATCGGTCGTATTAACCCATTTAAGGCAGACAAACGTAACAATTGGACATTACCAACTGAATTCAGTTATCGCCGTGCAAACCGTGGTATGGAAGGTTTAAGCATTACACCAGACCAAAAAACCTTGGTGGGTATCATGCAATCTACTTTGAGTTTACCCAATAAAAATGTTAATAAATCAACACTGACCCGTATTGTGACCATCAATTTGGAAACAGGAAAAGTTGCCCAATATCTGTATCAACAAGAAATAAAAGAGAATTCAAACTCTGCGATAGTGGCTTTAAGTGATACGCAATTTTTAGTTTTAGAACGTGATGGTCTATTTTATAAAGATTCAGCGAATGTTATGAAAAATGTCTATCGTATCGACCTCAGTAAAGCGACAAATCTAGAAAGCATTCAAGATCAAAATAATCTTAAACAAGATGAAAAATTAGGACTAACTATTGCAGGAAAGACCCTAGAAGAATATCAACTTGAGCAAGGTTGGGACGCGCTAAAAGCCTTAAATATTGTACCTGCACCGAAGACCTTGGTTTTGGATATGGGGAAAGCTGTGAAATACCCACATGACAAAATGGAAGGTTTGTGGCTGATTAATCATACAACTTTAGGTATTTTAAATGATGATGATATGGGGCTGTGGTTTAACAGCAAAGGGATGGAACCCAAATACTTGGATGCTGCCCGAACTCGTATCGACATAAATACGTTGTACATTGTTGATAAATTAAATTTAAAAGCACAATAAGTTCATCATTAGCCACCAAAAACGGTGGCTTTTTTATAACAATTTTCAAATTTAAAAAGAAAAGCAGGATTGAAAATGAATAAAAGATTTCTTCTCGTATTGTGCAGTGGTTTTGTGATTTCAAATACTTGGGCTGCACCACAAGTGACGTCACGTGAATATAAGTTGCTATTACAAGCTGATCAGTTTAGCTATTCCAATGAATCTGCAAATGTTAATACGTATATACAACAAGCTAAAAATATTATCGCTCAACAAACAGGTCGTAGCGTTACGGGAAATTTAACATTAGATAAGCAACGTCAAATTCGTTTTTATGATTCTCCAAGTAGCTGTTTACTCAATACTATTGGCTATAGTTTTAGAGAACGTATTGAAAATGGCGCATCTGAAGTGACGCTTAAATTTAGAAGTTATGATCATTATCTGGCTGATTTTTCGGATTTAAGTAGTCCAACGTCTGGTGCAAAAACCAAACTTGAAGATGATATTACTCAAACCGCAACACAAGGCTTTTTAGTGGGAGCAAGTAAATCGACCACTGTTCCCAACACGCGGACTTTGAATGATTTTTTAGATATTCATACACATTTTCCAAAGTTTAAAGAAAGCTTTGCAATCAGTGACAATCAGGCTTTATATAAAGTCGGTAATTTAACCATTTATGAGCGAAATTATAGTGGTGTCACTATAGATTTGGGCGAATTTGATGCAGAAATGGAGATGAGTTTATGGTACACCCAAGCACCATACACAGGCCTCAAACCTGCTGTGGTTGAAGTGTCATTTAAATACCAAGATCCAAATGCGAACTATACAAATAAAGTTGTGCAACGTGCTGCGATTAGCTTTTCAGCTTTGAAATCATTGTCGAATTACAACGCACCAAGCTCAACACAAACCAAGACACAATTTGTTTATCAGTATCAACCAAATTTTTGTTCTTAATGGACTTTGAGATAGGCAAATGATTGAGTTTGTTATGCTTGGAAAATAGTCAAGAGATCTTTTGAAAATATCTTGATCAAATTGGGCGAATCTAAACAAAAATAGATAAATTCAGCGTATAATTATTGCCATTTATTTGTTCGCGTTTTGCGAATTTCTACTCATTATAGAGGAGTCCTACGTGGCCCAATATATTTACACGATGAACCGTGTGTCGAAAATGGTTCCGCCTAAGCGCGAAATCCTAAAAGACATCTCTTTATCATTCTTTCCAGGTGCAAAAATTGGTGTGCTTGGTTTAAACGGTGCAGGTAAGTCTACCTTGCTTCGTATTATGGCTGGCGTAGATAAAGATTTCTCAGGTGAAGCTCGTGCGCAACCGGGTATTAAAATCGGTTATCTAGAGCAAGAACCACCATTAGACCCAAATAAAGACGTTCGTGGTAACGTTGAAGATGGTTTACGTGAACCATTGGATGCATTGGCACGTTTGGATGAGGTTTTTGCTGAATATGCTGCTGAAGATGCAGACTTTGACGCGCTTGCGAAAGAGCAAGAAAAACTTGAAGCGATTATCCATTCTTGGGATGCACACAATTTAAGTAATCAAATGGATCAAGCTGCTGCTGCATTGAACCTTCCAGCGTGGGATGCAGATGTAAGCTTGCTTTCAGGCGGTGAACGTCGTCGTGTTGCATTGTGCCGTTTATTGTTGTCTAAACCAGACATGTTACTTCTAGACGAACCGACGAACCATTTGGATGCAGAATCTGTATCTTGGTTAGAACGTTTCTTGAAAGACTTTGCGGGCACAATTGTTGCGATTACGCATGACCGTTATTTCTTAGATAACGTTGCTGAATGGATTCTTGAGCTTGACCGTGGTATGGGTATTCCGTATCAAGGTAACTATTCTTCTTGGTTAGAACAAAAGAATGCACGTTTAGAGCAGGAACAGAAACAAGAAGAATCTTTTGCTAAAGCATTGAAAAAAGAACTTGAATGGGTTCGTTCAAATGCCAAAGGTCAACAAAAGAAAAACAAAGCGCGTATGGAGCGTTTTGAAGAACTTAACTCACGTGAGTTCCAACAGCGTAACGAAACTTCTGAAATCTATATTCCACCTGGTCCACGCCTAGGTAATAAGGTTGTAGAAATTGAAGGCATCAGCAAATCATTTGATGGTCGTTTACTGTATAAAGATTTGACCTTTACTGTTCCACCTACAGCGATTGTCGGTATTGTGGGTCCTAACGGTGCAGGTAAAACCACGTTATTCCGTATGATGACCGGTGAACAGCAACCAGACACGGGTACTGTGACTCTAGGTGAGTCAGTTAAAGTGGCTTATGTCGGACAGATCCGTGATACTTTGGATAATAACAAAACGGTTTGGGAAGAAGTTTCTGGCGGTTTAGATATCTTAAGAATTGGTGAATACGAAATCGCATCACGTGCTTATATTGGTCGTTTTAACTTTAAAGGCCAAGATCAGCAAAAACGTGTAGGTGAGTTGTCAGGTGGTGAGCGTAACCGTTTACAACTTGCGAAAATCCTGCAAATGGGTGCAAATGTCATCTTACTCGATGAGCCATCGAACGACTTGGATATTGAAACATTACGTGCGCTTGAGGATGCAATTCTTGTATTCCCAGGTACGGTAATGGTGGTATCGCATGACCGTTGGTTCCTTGACCGTATTGCAACACACATCTTGTCATTTGAAAATGAACAACCTGAATTCTACGAAGGTAACTATGCTGAATACGAAGCATATCGCCAGTCACGTTTAGGTGATGATGCTGTACAAAAACGTACTAAATACAAAAAAATTGGCGGTTAATCGCTGATTTAAAGCAAAAACCAGCTTTCGAGCTGGTTTTTTATTGTCTAAATAATGGTAAAGCATTGAGTTGGTTTTGAGCCTCAACATGTCCTTGGTTTGCTGCTAAAACTAGCCATTTTTGCGCTTTTAAGGTGTTGCTGTCTAAGCCTAACTGCCCATGTAAATACAGCATTCCCAATTTATACTGCGCTCGGCTATAACCTTTCAATGCTGCATGTAAAAGTAGCCAAATTGCATTCCGTTGGTAATGATGCAGTTGATGATTAAAAGCATTTTCAACATCAACACGGTATCTTTGATTGGCTGCTAGATGCTCATAAGCTGTTGCTCGATGATAGGTATTTTGAGCTTCTGAAACTATAAAGGCATGATTATTCACATAATGTTGTAAAGGCATTATTGATTTCCATATCATCCGAATTATTTTTATTAAATTCATTTTCCTCTACTCACTCTATTTGCAATAAAGCTTTCATTTCTAAGATTAAAATAAATAAATAGAATAAGAAATACTCTGATTCTGATATTGATAAAAATAGTCTGCTTAAAGTGTGATATTTATCATTCATTATAAATTTAGTGATAATTTATTTGCATAAAAATAATAATTTTGTAATTTTAAGAAATTAAAAGGTGAAACATTTTCATTAAATTGACATTTTATTTTAAGAAATATTCAACATAGCTGCAAAGTTGTTTTAACGATTTGAATAGGAGAATGTATTCACAGCAAAATTTGCTAGGCGTATTGATCAACTGTTGAAAACTGCAATAACCTATATATTTCAGTTCAATAAAAAAGAGTGTTATTTAAACACTCTTTGAATCAATCAGTATGTATTTGCCAATCAAAGACGCATTTCAATGCCTTGGTCTGCTAAATATTGTTTAGCTTCTGGAATGGTATATTGCCCAAAGTGGAAAATAGAAGCTGCAAGTACAGCATCTGCACCACCTTTTAAAATGCCATCGGCTAAATGTTGTAAATTACCCACACCACCAGAAGCGATCGTTGGAATGGTGACACGATCATTGATTTGGCGCATTAATTCGATGTCATAGCCTGCTTTGGTACCATCAGCATCCATTGATGTAATCAACAGTTCACCTGCACCGAAGTCTGCCATTTTGACAGCCCAATCAATCGCATCGATCCCTGTTGGTTTACGACCACCGTGGGTAAAAATTTCCCACTTGTTATCTGCTGTTTTTTTCGCATCAATCGCAACCACGATACATTGTGCGCCAAAGCGTTGTGAAGCCTCTTGTACAAATTCAGGATTAAACACTGCCGCAGAGTTAATGCTGACTTTATCTGCACCTGCATTTAACAGCAGGCGAATATCTTCAACTTTACGAACCCCACCACCGACAGTCAAAGGAACGAATACACTTTCAGCCATGCGTTCTACAGTGCGATAGGTTGTATCTCGCTCACCTGAGGTTGCCGTGATGTCTAAAAAAGTAATTTCATCAGCACCTTGTTCATTATAACGACGTGCAACTTCTACGGGGTCGCCTGCATCACGAATATCAAGGAATTGAACACCTTTGACTACACGCCCATTATCTACATCTAGGCAAGGAATAATACGTTTAGCAAGCATAATTTTTTCCAAAAATAACAGCCGATTATGAAACTGAGCGATGTTGGTGCTACACCTCGCGAGTCAGAGAGGGTATTCTATCAAACTTATGTAAGTTTTTTCGCAGGTTTTATATGTCGGTTTATACCACTTTGAGTTTAAAGGAAGTTCAAGCCTTTGCAGCACCGTATGGATTAGAGGTTATTGAGCTGAATCCAATTCAAGGCGGTATTCAAAATACCAATTATTTTATTGTCTGTGCAGATGGGTCACAGTTTGTTTTAACATTGTTTGAAAATATGGACACGCAAGCAGCAGCGGAATTGATTCCAGTTTTAGAATATTTAGGACAACAAGGTTTAGCTGTTCCAGTACCGTTAAAGCATAGTGGTCAATCTATTCATACGTTGAAAGATAAACCTGCACAAATTGCACCACGTATGTTAGGGCAGCATCCAATGCCTTCAACACTGGAGCAAGTTGAACAAATCGCAATTGCTCAGGCTCAAATGCATGTAGCTTTACAAGATTTTCCCTTACAACGCAAAACAGCACGTGATCATGCCTATTGGTACAATGTCGCAAAGCAGATTAAACCGACTTTAAATGTTGCAGATACCGCATTGCTGAATAATCTTTTGGGTTTGTATGAAGCTTTAACAGCCATGTATCCAAATCGTCCCAAAGGTTTTATTCATTCGGACTTATTTCGTGACAATACTCTATTTGAAGGCAATACACTCAAAGGTATTCTTGATTTTTATGAAATGAATCGAGATGAATTACTCTTTGATATTGCGATTACTTTAAATGATTTCTGCACCGAATATCCTGAAGTCACTTTGGATGAAGCCAAAGCAATGGCTTTTTTAAATGCATATTCATCTGTTCGTCCTTTAACTCAAGATGAAAAGTCTTGTTTAGAGTTATATTTGGCGATGGCAGCAGGGCGTTTTTGGATGATGCGTTTGCAAGTGGCACAAATGAATCAAGCAGAAGGACGTACAGGGGATGATATTTTGCAGAAAAATCCTTTAGAAATGCGTAATATGCTGGTAGAAAGATTAAAGTTTGTAACGGCTTAATAGCTTATGACTTCTTTTATTCAAATGATGTTGTGCTATGTAGAAATCATTGAAGCATGAATAAAAGAAGTCAAAATGATTTGGGATAAATAAATGCGTGATCAAGGTCGTTTGGTTGAATGGTTTGATGATAAAGGCTATGGCTTTATCCAGCCCAATGATGAGGCTAAAGATCGTGTATTTTTACACATCAAAGACTTTGCACAGAAAGGACCACGTCCACTGGTCGGTTGCGCACTGGAATATGTCGTGCAACTGGATGGACAAGGACGTTTTAAAGCCAAACAAGTGACTTATTTAAAAGCCAATCAAGCAAAGAAATTATCAAAAAAATCGAACAGCATAGACACTCAATCACCATCAAAATTACAGCCGATGCAAATTTTGTGTGTGATTTATATTCTAGCCTTGGTTATTTTGACTGTTACAGGTTTGTTGAATAGTCTGGCATTACTTTTTATTAGTATTATCAATGCGATGACCTACTGGTTTTATTCTCAAGATAAAGAAGCAGCCCAATTGGATCAACGTCGTGTTCCTGAAAATACTTTGCATATACTTGCTTTTTTAGGCGGTTGGCCAGCAGCTTGGTTAGCTCAACAACGGTTACGACATAAAACACAAAAACAACCTTTTAGAAAGGTATATTTCTGTACTATATTCTTCAATATTTTATTGATTTTATGGTTAATTTCTCCTTTAAATGTATTTAGAACTTAAAGGCAAAGAACCTATGACTTGAGGAATGATAATGAATAATTATGTAGATCCAAACAACAGTAAATCACTGACTTTAATTTTATATATTCTTTATATCGTTGCAATTTTTTCGGGTGGAATATTCGCCATTGTGGCTTTAGTGATTAACTATGTGAAATTAGATTCGGTACGAGGTACTGTTTTTGAAAGTCATTTTAGATGGCAAATACGCACTTTTTGGTGGTATTTAATTTGGACATTATTGGCATTTGTACCGTTCCTTTTCTTGTTTTTTACGATGGATAATGCCAATGCGTTTGCAGGTGTTGCGGTGAGTGCGACGATATTCTGTGTTGCGGTGTTATTTGTTTCTTGGGTATGGATTGTTTATCGTGCCATTCGGGGCATTATTGCTTTGAATGATAATCAGCCTGTGCCGCTATAGTCTGCTATTTTTTTAATAAAATCAGCGATTTTCATGGTGATTTGTAAAGTGTCATATAAATGAGATGATCTTGTGTTTGAATAGAAAATAAAGGTTCATAAAAGGAGATCAACATGGTGATTGAACAGGCTTTATTTCACATCATTGATGGCCAACAGATGGCTTTTGAAAAGAAATTTTATGAATTATCCGATATTTTTAGAAATGCGCAGGGTTGTGAAAAATTTAAACTGATTCGTGGAATCGAAAACCCACAAAATTATGTTTTACAAATTCACTGGACTGATTTGGCAACCCATACCGATGTTTTTATGAAAACAGAAGAATTTCAACACTGGTTTATTGCACTGAAACCATTTTTAGCCCGTAAGATCGAAATGCAACATTTTGAAAATACGTTATAAGAATAGATCGGATTGACGTATTGAAAATGCATTTTTGATAATGATCTACACATGATCGTTAGAAACTAAAAAGAGAACATGACGTTCTCTTTTTTATTGCAGTGACAAGCTTCGGATTAAAAACCTTGCTCATCCAATAACAATTGCGCTTCACGAAGGTTTAAAGTCCCTTCATAAATAGCACGACCTGTAATTGCACCCAAAATACCATGTTGGCCTTTGAGATTACGAACATCATCAAGATTGGTGACGCCACCAGAAGCAATCACAGGTAATCCTGAATATTGAGCTAGATGAACCGTTTGTTCAACATTTACACCTTGCATCATGCCATCACGAGCAATATCGGTATATACGATGCTTGAAACACCTGCATCGGCAAAACGCTTTGCCAAATCCGTTGCTTTTACATCCGTTACATTCGCCCAACCGTCCGTTGCAACGAAGCCATTGATCGCATCGATACCTACAATGATGTGTCCTGCGAATTTTTTACACGCTTCTTCAACAAATTCAGGTTCTTTGACTGCTTTCGTACCAATAATCACAAAAGAAACACCAGCCTCAAGGTAATGTTCAATTGTTTCTAAAGAGCGAATACCACCGCCAATTTGAATTGGAAGTTCAGGTTGTGCTTTTGCAATGGCTTCTACCACAGGTTTATGGATCGGCGTACCTGCGAAAGCACCATTTAAATCAACTAGATGCAAACGACGAGCGCCTTCATTTACCCAATGCTGTGCAGTTGCCACAGGATCATCAGAAAATACGGTATCGTCTTCCATACGACCTTGTTTTAAACGGACACATTTACCGTCTTTCAGGTCAATTGCAGGGATGATCAGCATGCTTTCGCTCCTTGCCTAATCTCATGAGAATTCATTGTGGCCCATCTTAGCAAAGTATTGATCAATTTCTAAGTGTCAGTTGCTGCTTTTATTGGGATGAATTCCCAATTTAAGCGCATTATTTTCAATGGTTTTGGTGAGTAAACCTAAACGAAGCAGCTCTTTAAAGATCAAAACAGGTGCATAAGCATCGGCGGCGGCATATTCAATCTGTTGTTGGGTTAGGGTTCTACGTGCCCAATTGGAAGTGCTAATAGATTTACTTTTTGGGAAATTAATTTGAAATAACAAGGCCATGGCATTTTTAATACCGACTGGATTATTGAGTCCAAAACTTGAAAAGCTTTTAGACAGTTCAATGATATTATTCAGTTCAATGCCTTTTTTTCTAAACAAATGCGCATCATTTTTTAAGCCAAAACCAACTTTGATTTGGTCTTTATTTTCAAATACAGATTTTAAAAAATCTAGAATCTCTGCCGATACTTGAAATAAGTAAGCTTTTTCAGAGGTTGCGAGCTGAATAAGATGAGGGCCTGTTTGGACTTCGCCTTTGGTAAATGTTGGCTTAGATTCTGTATCAAAGCCCAATAAAGGCGCAGTTTTTAAAGTGTTTTCAATATTTTTGCATTGCTGGAGTGAATTGATCACTACAATATTTTCAAGAGAAAGATTTTGAAAACGAGGAAATGTCTGAATTTGCTCTTTGCTTGGAATGGGTTGAACAGGGTTATCCACGATCTTTCAGCATTCAAAAAATTAATCATTTTGTTATAACAAACTTTAGCTAAAAAGTGGTAGTTTTGTGGGATGAAAAAGAGGGAAGAGAACTGATGGTAGAAAAAGATGATGATCTTTTTATTGAAGGTGCAAAGCGTTTAAAGCAACTCATTCAGGATAAAAATATTAAAGCCAGTGACATTGTGAATGTATTAGAAGCATCAAAAGGCACAATGGGTAAATGGCTACAAAATTCGACGCCTTCTAGTGCGCAGAGTTTGATTGAGTTAGCACGTTTGGTGGGAATGACTGAACGCTGGAATGCTGAATCTAAACAACAAGATAAGCAAGATCGTGCAGATCTCGTCAATCAAGCTTATATTGCTTCTGAGGTTGATTTAAGCCAAGCCACAATTGAACAGCTCATGGAAGAAATTAAACAGCGTTATCGTGCTTTGAATTTAAAAGCGGAGATTAAAATTAGCGTACAACCACTCGAAGGTGGTTTTGTGACTAGAGAAGATGATACTGAAAAGTAGAAATAGCCTTTTATTCGGTAAATAAAAGGCTATTGAGATCAAGCTGTGACAATCATTTATTCAGATTGTTCGATGTTTTGTTGGTACTCTAATTGTTGTAATTGCGCACGTTCAAGATAGCTTTGATATGCGGGAATTGAAATCGCAGTGAGTACGCCCATTAATGGAATTGTGATGATATAAATCCAAGCTAGCACTTTTTCCCAAGCTTTGGTTACACGTGGTGCGCCATAGTTGTTTGTACCTTCATCACCTTTGGCACAGCATAAATAAACCAGAAAGAAAAAGTTAATAAAAGGTACAAGCATGACAAGTGACAACCAACCACTTTGGTTTTTGTCATGTAAACGACGAATGGTAAAGACGAAAGTGAAGTAAATGAATGCAATATAGAGGACTAAAAAAATAATCATTGCTGGAATAGAAAGTCCTGAAATACTTTCAGGGTTTGTTCCAATCATGAGAACAACGACGACAATCGCAACGATAAAAAACACCAAAGCACTTAAAAAAGACCAGCCTAAATAAGACATACGTCCAAAACGCCCACTTGCACTTAAAGGTGAATCATTGGTTTGAAAATTAGAATTCATTTTATTTTCCTATTTAACGGCTTATTTAATCAGTTCTGAGATTTTTGTATTAAATTCGATCAAATCATAAAGAAAAAAACAATAAAAAGAAAGGTTAGGAAGAAATCCACATCTAAAAAGCAATCAAGCCAATAAAAATTGGCTTGATTTAAATGACTTAACCTTAAAAATTAAAAGATATTTAAAAGCTCATCTAAGAAAAGTTAAATATCCCATTCCACAAAGTTTTTAAGCAGTTGTAAGCCCGCAGTGTGACTTTTCTCAGGATGGAACTGTGTTGCGAATAAGTTTTCTTTATGGATTGCAGTACAGAATGGCAAACCATAATCACACGTTGCAGCAACAAGATTTTGATCTTTAGGTTCAACATAATAGCTATGTACAAAATAAAAACGTGCATCTTGATCAATGTTTTTCCACATTGGATGACTTGGATCAGCTTGATGCACTTGATTCCAGCCCATGTGTGGGACTTTTAAACCGTCTACATTTGGGAAATGCTTAACAGCACCTTCAAAAATTCCCAATGCTGCTGAACCACCATTTTCTTCTGAAGATTCAAGTAAGGCTTGCATTCCGACACAAATGGCTAAAACAGGTTTATTAAAAGCAGCATGGCGTACGACTTCATCGATTCCTGCTTCATGCATGCCTTGCATACAATCACGCATCGCACCCACACCAGGGAAGACAATTTTATCTGCCTGAGCAATTAATTTGGGATCATTGGTCACATCAACTGTTGCACCAACATGTTCAAGTGCCTTCGCTGCTGAGTGAAGGTTTCCCATGCCGTAGTCAAGAAGGGCAATACGGGTCATTACAAAGTTCCTTTGGTAGAAGCAACAGTATTTTCAGCACGAGGATCAATTTCACATGCCATACGCAATGCACGAGCAAATGCTTTAAACACACTTTCAATTTGGTGATGGCTATTTTTGCCCTTTAAATTGTCAATGTGCAAAGTCATCAAGGCATGATTTACAAAGCCTTGGAAAAATTCAGAAAATAAATCGACATCAAATGTACCAATACGCGCACGTGTGAAAGGAATATCCATCCATAAACCCGGACGACCTGATAAATCAACGACTACACGGCTTAAAGCTTCATCCAGCGGTGCATAAAAATGACCGTAGCGTTTTAAACCTTTTTTATCACCTAAAGCTTGTGCAAAGGCTTGCCCAAGTGTGATCCCACAGTCTTCTACAGTGTGATGATCATCAATGTCTAAGTCACCATCACAATGAATATCAATATCAAATAAGCCATGACGCTTGATTTGATCAATCATATGGTCTAAAAAGGGAACACCTGTATTGAGCGTGCCCTGACCAGTACCATCAAGATTCACACGAACTCGAATTTTGGTTTCGTTAGTGTTTCTTACTACTTCACTGATACGTTGTGTCATGACACGTTCCTCAAAAACGTCAAAAAAGTTTGATGTAAAGATGTTTCGCTGTGACGAAAGTGACAGCATATTAGATTGCTCAGGAGGGTTAATCAATGCCTATTACCATACATGCTAAAACTTCACTCGAAAATGCGGAAGTTCGCGAACAGCTTGAGCGATTATATGACACCAGTCCCGAGTTTGGTGATGGCAAAGATGCCATAGAGCAACTTGAGCAAAACTTAGCTCAGTATACCTTACTTTACACCGCAGAATTTAATACCAAGATTATTGGTGCACTGTGGTGCAGTGGTCAAGGCGAGAGTAAGGTTTTAGAAAATATTGTGGTACATCCTGCAAATCGAGGCAGAGGCGTCGCTGAGCGTTTGGTTGAAGAAGTCTGCAAAATCGAAGAAGCGAAAGGTGTGAAAGTTTTTGAACCGGGTTGTGGTGCAATACATCGCTGCCTTGCACATCTTGGAAAAATTTAAGATTGAATGATTGCTGTTGAATAAAAACTTGAACACATCAGTTTAATCGCATAAAGACAGTCATTTCGGCTGTCTTTATGCATTTTTGCTATTGGAAAAATGCGAAATATCGCTAATTTGCTGTAAAAATAGACTATCGAACAAAAACATGTAGACAAGACTTGACGGCATTACGGTTAAATTGTTTAATACGCCCCATCGGCGTGATAGCTCAGTAGGTAGAGCAACGGATTGAAAATCCGTGTGTCCCCAGTTCGATCCTGGGTCTCGCCACCATATTTAAAAAATCTTTTAAGATTTCAATCCCTGATCCCATCAGGGATTTTTTTTGCGTAAAAAATATTCGGTTGAATAAAAAAGTCATGATTTATATTGACTATTGATCTGAGATACGGCTTAATACACGGCATCGGCGTGATAGCTCAGTAGGTAGAGCAACGGATTGAAAATCCGTGTGTCCCCAGTTCGATCCTGGGTCTCGCCACCATATTTGAAAAAACCTCAATTTTTTTGAGGTTTTTTTTTGCGTATATAAAAGTCATCAATGAATCACTCATTGACCCTGATTGAATTGAACTGATTGTCTTACAAAATATATGCCTACATAATGGAAATGTCGTAATATAAATTTTTATGAAAAGAATAGATTGTTATAAGAAAAATGAAAGATTTATTTTCAACAGCTAGTCAGCTTTATCAGCAAGCTCGACCCAGTTATCCGCAGGATGTTATTCAGGAAATTTTAAAATATGTTCCTGAGCAGCATTTTGTCTGGGACTGTGGCGCAGGTTCAGGTCAATTTACTCAACTCTTAGCGCCGTATTTTGATCATGTTGTGGCAACTGATATCAGTGAACAGCAATTACAACACGCCCCTTATTTTGAAAATGTCAGCTATCAAGTACAGCCTTCAGAAAAGACTTCATTTCCTGCTCAGGGTTTCGATTTAATTACTGTTGCACAAGCAATTCATTGGTTTGATTTTGAATCTTTCTATCGAGAAGTAAATCGTACATTAAAACCAAATGGTATTTTGGCTGTGATCGGTTATGGTTTGATTCACGTGGAACATCATTTAATCAATCAAAAAATTCAGCAGCTTTATTTTGATACTTTAAAAGGTTATTGGGATGCCGAACGTGGTTATATTGATGAACAATATCAAACCATTCCTTTTCCTTTTGACGAAATAGTGATGCCTGAACTAAAAATGCAGTATCAGTGGTCATCTGCACAGCTCTTAAAATATTTGTCTACATGGTCTGCAGTAAAACATTATATTGATCAAAATAAAATCAATCCTTTACATGATTTGGCAGAAGTTCTGAGCGCTGAGCAGGCGCTGTTAACAATAGAATTTCCGATATTCCTAAGAGTCGGTAAGGTGAATAAAAAACATAAGAAAAAAAGTTTTATGAAAAAAATTGGTCTGTAATTTTTTATCAAAAAATAGACTACCCTTGATTTGTGAATGCGCCAAGCAAAGCGTGTTCTAATCTTGGATTAAACGTTTGCCTAAACAGACCACTTCGATTTCCTCATAGCCTAATTGCTCATAAAAGCTTTGTACGTCAATATTGTCTTTGCGGATCAGTAGTTGTAGTTTGGGGCAACCTAATGCAATCAAACGCTTTTCAAGCTGTTGTATGAGCGCTGTTGCCACACCATTGCGTTGAACATGAGGGTGTACTGCTAAATAGTTCACCCAGCCACGATGACCATCATAGCCACCCATCACGGTCGCGATGAGCTGTTCATCTTTGACTGCCAATAAAAATAAGCCATCTTTTTGTGCCACTTTACGGAAAATATCGATTTCAGGATTATTCCATGGACGAGTAAGCTCACAGACTTCCCATAAGGCGATCACATCTTCTAAATCTGTTTCTTGAAACTGACGGATAATAAACATGGCTTTTATTCTATCTCTTGTTTTTAAAAGAAAGTTTACATCAGCTTAATATAAAAATGGGGTGATGATAAGTTTATTTTTTAAACAAAAACATGCTCACATTCATTTAATTTTCTGTGAGATTTTTCATAAAGTATGGTTGTGATTCTATGTAGAGAAGCATTTTTTCTGTCTAAAATTCATGCATAATGAGCATATAAAGACAAAACAAAAAAAGGATTTCATGTGAATAAGACGGAATATGATTATATTGTTATTGGTGGTGGAAGTTCAGGCTGTGTACTCGCGGGGCGTTTGTCGGAGGATTCAACGGTATCCGTTTGTTTGCTAGAAGCGGGTGGGACTGGAGATGGATGGAAGGTCGAAGTTCCGAGTGCTGCTGTGATCAGTATTCCGACAAAAATCAATAATTGGGCGTTTGAAACCATCCCGCAAAAAGGGCTAAATGGTCGTAAAGGCTACCAACCTCGTGGGAAATGTCTAGGGGGTTCTTCTGCGATTAATGCCATGATTTACATTCGCGGCAATCGACAAGATTATGATGATTGGGCAGCTTTGGGCAATGAAGGTTGGTCTTATGACGATGTGCTGCCTTATTTTATAAAATCTGAAAATAATCAAAGAATTCGCAACCCATATCATGGTAATGCAGGCCCATTATCTGTAACCGATTTACACAGTGATAATCCGCTTCAGGAAAAATTTCTGACTGCTGCACGAGAGCAGGGTTATACCATTCTTGATGATTTTAATGCTGAACAGCAAGAGGGACTGGGGGTATATCAAGTTACTCATATCAATGGGGAGCGTTGCAGTTCTGCACGCGCTTATTTATTTCCACATCGTGATCGAAACAACTTAACCATTGAAACATTTGCACAGACACAGCGAATTTTGATTGAAAATGGTGTCGCTGTTGGCGTGGAATACAAACAAGGTGGGCAACTTAAACAAATATATGCTCGCCGTGAAGTATTACTGAGCGCAGGAGCAATGCAGTCACCACAAATTTTAATGCTTTCAGGTGTGGGTGATCAGCAAGAATTGATGAAACATGGGATTGAAGTGAAAAAGCATTTACCTGGGGTGGGGCAAAACTTTCATGATCATCCTGATTTTATTTTTGGATATAAAGTTCGTGATATTCAAGGCACTTTTGGACTGTCTATACCAGGTTCGATTGATCTCATTAAGCAAATTCAGCGCTATCGCAAAGAACGTCGTGGTTTGATCACCACTAATTTTGCAGAATGTGGTGGTTTTCTGAAAAGTTCAAGTGAACAAAGTATTCCAAATCTACAGTTACATTTTGTTGTGGCGCTGGTCGATAATCATGCACGAACCATGCATGTCGGGCATGGTATTTCTTGTCATGTGTGTTTACTCAATCCGAAAAGCCGTGGTTCAATTAAAATCAGTGGGCCAAGTATTGACGATCCATTATTGATAGACCCTGATTTTTATGGAGATGAATCTGATTTGGAGGAAATGGTCAAAGGTTTTAAAAAGACCAAACAGTTGATGGAGTCGAGCGTTTTTAAAAGCATGGTTAAAGAAGACTTGTTTACAGCCAATGTACAAACGGATGAAGAAATTCGTGAAGTGCTCAGAGATCGTTCTGACACGGTGTATCACCCTGTTGGGAGTTGTAAAATGGGCATAGATGATATGGCTGTGGTCGATGCACGGCTACGAGTTTACGGTATTCAAAATCTGCGTGTGGTCGATGCTTCAATTATGCCAAAAGTGGTGAATGGCAATACCAATGCCCCTGCAATCATGATTGCTGAAAAAGCGGCTGATATGATTCGTCAGGATCAGGCCAGTGTGGCATTTATTCAGAAGAAAGAGAAAGTAGGTGTTGCAATTTAGTAGACCACTACAAGTTGAGATTCTCTAGATTGAAAAATTTTCTCCCTTGGCGATGAAGCACTAGGCCTGCAAGGGAGAGAAGGAACGATCTGCATTTTTCTTATCATGATGCGTTATAAAACGCCTGCAATATAAATTTGCCCATTTAGGTTGTATTTTCCTAGTTTTACATCATTGAAAGTAAATTTTTTTTTGTCTTCTGAAATACTTAAACCTGAACAAGGCATATGCCCATCACCACAGTTAAGTTCTGTACTGTCCTCATAATAAGATAAATAAAATGGATGTTGTCCAATTTGGTTTATAGAAAGCGTTAGATTTTCTTCTCCTAACGCAAAAACAAGTGCGTAGCTTTTTTCATTGTTATTAGTAGTTGCAAATAGTGTTGAATTTCCAAGTAATAAGGTGAGTGGTTGATTGTTGGCTTTGAGTTGTGCATGATTCTTTGGGATGGTCAATTGCACTGAAATTTTGCCTGTAGCTTTATTGTTTATTGTCTTCATTGTTACAGGGCTAAGATTTACCTTTATTTCTTGCGTGGTTTCCTGCCAACGAGGGTCATCTGTTTTAAGTTCTAATTCATAAATCTCATAGTCATGTTGGAAGGTTAAATTTCGGGGTGCATTTGTCGTCGCTTGATTGTAGAAAATAGTTAACGTTTTATCCTGATGTTTAAATGTAAAATCATAATTTATTCCGTTTGAAGCATTTAGGGTGGATAATCCGAAATTGATGCCAACTAAATGATAATTTTCGCCATTAAAGGTGAGTTGTCCTTGTACAGGTAACATAGGAAAGCGGTGAGATTGAAATATCGCCCAATCGGTGGGTGCTTTGATAGATACAGACCCTGTGAATTCAACGAATTGAGGGCGAATGTTTAAGGTTGTTGAATATAAACTATTGGGTTGTTTTATATTGAGTTGGATACTTTTATGCTGATGACTTGCATCTGTAATGTTGTAACTTGTTTTGGATGCTGAAGTGCTGGCAGAAAGATTACTTTGAATTTTCCAATATCTTTGTCGATAAAATTTAAGGGGATCTGTTTCAAAAAAATCTATATGTGCATCCGGTGAATTTGGACTGACTCGCATATCGCCAGAAATGGTGTTTTCATTATTACCCCAATAAATGTGAGAGAGAGGATCATTTGCAAATGCAGAGAGCTGATAATAAAAATGATTAGCTGGGAAAGTCTTTTCTTCCTTAATATTTTCTCCTGTGAGTAGGAGCTTAAATTCACTAGAACTAGTATCAGGCGGAATAGATGTTCCTGATTTGTCTCCCCAAAATACCAAGAGGGTAATGAAGCCTAAAATTGCTAAAATAATTGATATTTTCATTGTGCTTATTTTATTTAGAATAAAGATGGTCGTGATTGTATTCTAACCATTTTTTATCATAGATGAGTATTTAAACAAATAAAAAAACGCCCAATTGGGCGTTTTTTAACATCAGCTTTTAAAGCTTATGCAGACTTTTTCACTTGATCTTGAGTTGCTAGCATATGACCTGACTCTTCAAAGTTTGAGTGCCATGCAAGTGCTTCACGAAGAATGTGAGGGGTGTGGCCGCCTTTTTCACATGCACGATCAAAGTAGTCGTTCAATGCATCACGGTACATCGGATGAGCACAGTTATCAATGATTGCACGTGCGCGCTCACGAGGTGCTAAACCACGTAAATCAGCAAGACCTTGTTCAGTCACAAGAATATCCACATCATGCTCAGAATGGTCAATATGAGAAGCAAACGGTACAACAGAAGAAATGCCACCGCCTTTCGCAATTGATTTGGTTACAAAGATTGCCAAGTGTGCATTTCGTGCAAAGTCACCTGAACCACCAATACCGTTCATCATTTTAGTACCACACACGTGAGTTGAGTTTACGTTACCGTAAATATCAAACTCCAATGCAGTGTTAATACCAATGATGCCTAAACGGCGAACCAATTCAGGATGGTTTGAAATTTCTTGTGGACGAAGAACCAATTTATCTTTGTATTGTTCAAGATTATTAAACACTTTTTCGCCGTATTTAGCAGAAAGTGTAATTGAAGAACCCGAAGCAAACTTCATTTTACCTGCATCAATCAATTCGAAAGTACAGTCTTGAAGAACTTCTGAATACATCACTAGATCTTCAAAGTTAGAATCTTTAAGCCCTGTTAAAACAGCATTGGCAATAGAACCGATACCTGCTTGTAATGGACCTAAGTTTGCAGGTAAGCGTTTTTCAGCCACTTCTTTTTCAAAGAAAGCGATTAAATGATTGGCAATCCCTTGAGTTTCGTCATCTGGTAGGGTCACGGTAGATGGCGAGTCATGCAATTCGCTGTTAAATACGATACCCACGATTTTTGCAGGATCAATATTGATGGCATGCGTACCAATACGCTCGTCAACTTGAGTCAATGGAATGGCTTGACGTGTTGGACGGTATGTTGGGATATAAATATCGTGTAAGCCTTCAAATGCAGGGCTTAAATTCGTATTGATTTCAACAATCACTTTTTCAGCAAAAATTGCAAAGCTTGCAGAATTACCGACAGACGTTGTTGGGATAATGCCACCGTCTTCAGTAATCGCAACCGCTTCAATCACCGCAACATCTGGCTTTTTCAATTGAAGGTTACGCATTTGTTCAACTGTTTCAGACAAATGTTGATCGATGAACATCACATCACCAGTGTTGATCGCTTTACGAAGCGTATTATCCACTTGGAATGGTAAACGACGTGCAAGTACACCCGCTTCAGTCAATTGTTTGTCTAGATCGTTACCCAGACTTGCACCTGTGATTAACGTGATTTTTAAAGGATTCACTTTGGCTTGTTTTACCAATGCCAACGGTACAGCTTTCGCTTCGCCAGCACGAGTAAAACCACTCATACCTACCGTCATACCATCTTGGATAAAAGTTGCAGCTTGTTCTGCGCTCATGACTTTGTCATGGAGAGATGCTAAACGGATACGATCTAAAGACATGGTTTACGCTCAATTCTTGTTCAAAACTAGACGGATTGTACCGTCCTAAAACTAAATTGTGCATGCCTCTAATGCTAAGGTCTAATTTTTTCAAAAAATGCAGGTATAAAAAATAATGATGATTTTCAAGTTGTTATTTATTAATAAAATAATATTGGCTGTGCATTAAATCAACACAGCCGAATGTTGCTTAAATAACCGGTAGTTAAAAACGATCACTCAAAGTTTGCTTAATTTTTTGAATTGGGTTGGTTATAGGGGCTTCTTCTTCAATTTTTATTGCAATCGGTAATGAAATAATTGCTTGTAAGCCACCTGTTGTACGGTTAGAAATTGACAATTCACCCTGATGAATATCGACAATACGTTTGACAATGGCCAAGCCTAAACCACTACCTTGTACGGTTCTTGCTGAATTTCCACGAACAAAGGGCTGCATCAAGTCTTCAATTTGGTCTTCAGGAATCCCTTCACCATGATCGGCGACACAGATTTTAATATGTTCATCTTCAACAAAAGCACTCAGTTCAATCGGTTCAGCGCCATAGCGTTTCGCGTTATTAATCAAGTTTCCAATGAGTCGTTTCAGAGATAACGAACGAGCAGTCATGATCGGTAATTCATTCGGGGTAAAACGAATATCCAAAGGTTTGAATTGAATCACTAATTCTTGTAGCAAGATATTGATATTGGTCTCTTGAAGCTCCTCATCTGAACCATCTCGCATATAGGAAATGAACTGGCTTAAAATTGCATCCATATCATCTACATCATAGATGACGCCTTCTTTAAGAAAGTCATCATCCGACATCATTTCTGCGCTTAGGCGGATTCGGGTAAGTGGTGTACGTAAATCATGTGAGATTCCCGCGAGCATGATTTGACGATCTCGTTCAGTCTGTTCAAGGGTGTAGATCATATGATTAAAGGCCTGATTCACTTCACGAATTTCTTGCGGGCCGTGGTTGGTTTCTAAGTAAGGAGCTTTACCTGTTTTACTATAAGTATTGGCAGCATTTTGTAGACGGCGCAGTGGACGGTTAAGCTGCCGAACCAAGGTCAAAATAATGGCTGCTGCAATCATGGGAATACCCAATAACCAGCCTAAAATAAGTTCAGGACTATAATTGGCATAGGTTTTTAGTGGTTCACGAACCCAGTTGCCATTCATTTCAGGGGTTTGTACCCAAATCCTTGGACTCGGTTTAAATTGAAAATAGACCGTGACATCTTTCATGTTCAACTCTTTGGCAAGTTGACGTTCAATACGGTTGGTGAAAAAGTCTGCAATTATTTTATCTTTAACATTTGGATATTCTTTAGGGTCAGTGACATATTCAACTCCAACTCTTTGTTTTAACCATTGGTCAATATCGAGCTGCACTTCATCATGATAAATCTGTAAACGAGGATTATTGATCATTTCCAATTCAACAGCTAAAAATCTTGCATGTTGTTGAATTTCAGGTAAGTAGAGTGTTTTCCAAAAGAACCACAGTGACATAAACAGACTAAAAAACACCACAAATAAAACCAACACGGTGGTACGCATGGCTGCGGAACGTGGTTTGATTTTGTCTAAGAAGCGTTCCCAAGGTGTACGTTTCCTTTCTTGGTACGTTTCAAAATCTGTAAATGCTTGCGGATCTATAGGGTCTAATTTCACTGATGAATCCAGATATTTTTGAGTGTGAATTAAATATCAATATTTTAGAATTTAAGATGATTTGATTAAAAATAGCAAAGTGCTATATAAATCGTGTTTTGCTGTTCAGTATTGTATTCGTAAAATAAAATAAGCCTATCGAGATAGGCTTATATAAACTCAAATATTATTCAGCGCCATCTGGAACAAAGACATAACCCACGCCCCAAACGGTTTGAATATAGCGAGCACGAGCAGGGTTTTCTTCAATCAAACGACGTAAACGAGAGACTTGAACATCAATCGAACGTTCCATTGCACCCCATTCACGACCACGTGCAAGATTCATTAACTTATCACGGGTTAATGGTTCACGCGGGTGCTGTACCAATGCCTTTAGAACAGCAAATTCACCAGTCGTCAGCGTAACCACTTGACCTTCACGGGTTAATGTACGTGTTGAAAGATCCAGTGCCCATGGGCCAAATGAAACAACTTCTACGTTCTGACTCGGAGCACCTGGGACTTCACGGACTTGGCGACGCAAGATTGCACGAATACGTGCCAATAACTCATTTGGATTAAATGGTTTTGGTAAGTAATCATCGGCACCTGCTTCAAGACCTGCAATACGGTCAGAATCGCTACCACGCGCGGTGAGCATGATGATTGGTGTGTCAATATTCGATTGACGCAAACGACGGCAAATGCTTAAACCATCTTCTACAGGAAGCATGAAATCTAAAACAATCAGTGAAAAGAGTTCACGTTGCAGTAAACGATCCATCTGTGTTGCATCGTGTGCAGTTTTTACCACAAAACCTTTATCTTCCAAGAACCGCTGTAAAAGGGTACGCAAACGCACATCATCATCGACAACTAAAATGCGTTCGACACGGTCAGTTTCGTTTTGTACAACATCTGTATTTTCAGCAGGTACAACCAAACTCATGATGCACTCCCTTAATATTGTAAATTATATCGATCGTTAATCTCAGTATAATGCCTAAGTTCTTGTTAAGACTATGTATCAAATTGCTCAAAATTACAATTTTAAGCCTGTTTTGAAACCAAAAAACAACATGTTGAAATTATCGAGCTCATTCTATGTTTATAAATAAAAAGATATAACATTTGCAAATGAAAAATTGATGTATTTTGACAATAAGTTTTTGTTTAAGCGTATATATTCATCATTTTTTATCATTAGAAATAAAAGTGACGATCATTCACCGTTTGGAGTGATTTTTGGATCATGTCCAAATTGATGTCATTTAATCAGTTATACACGATAATTTTAAATTAAAAAGTAATAGATTAAGAAAGCAATATTGCTTTTTATTTTTAGTGAGATAAAAGGGCTGAAAGAAGTGTCAGAAAAACTATTTTACAAAGCAATCTTGCATCGAAATATCCGTAAAATCGCCTTTTACATGATAAAAATTTAAGAAAAATGATCTTTAATCATTTTTTTCACTGCTAATTTGTAAAACAATTGTGGATTTTATGGTCTTGGTCTTTATAATCACTAACTTTTAGTCCTTATCCTTGTGGAATTAAACACGATGACTGACTTAGTTCAGCAGTTGGCAAGTGAGCTTGCCGTACGTCCAAACCAAGTAGAAGCTGCCATTAAACTGATTGATGAAGGTTCTAGTGTTCCATTTATTGCACGTTACCGTAAAGAAGTAACGCAGGGCTTAGACGATACACAATTACGCCAACTTGATACACGCCTTGTTTATTTACGTGATTTGTTTGAGCGTCGTGAAAAAGTAATCGAATCTTTAAAAGAACAAAACAAGTTATCGGATGACTTACTTGCGCGAGTGAACGCTGCGGAAACAAAAAATGCATTAGAAGAACTTTATGCACCATACCGCCCGAAACGCACCAGTAAATCATTTAAAGCAAAAGAAGCAGGCTTAGGTCCAATTGCTGAAAAAATTCTCAGTGAAAATATTGATCCAACAGAAGCTTTGGCTGGTTTCAGTCACGAAGATTATGCAGATGTTGAAAGCCAGTTAGATGCGATTCAACACATCATCATTGATGAGTGGGCTCAAAATATTGGATTAACCACAGAACTGAAAACAACATTTGCCAAAACAGCAGTATTAAAAAGTTTAGTGGCTTCTGATGAGAAAAAAGAAGTAGGTAAGAAATTCCGTGACTACTTTGATTTCTCTGAAAATCTCAATAAAGTACCTTCACATCGTTTATTGGCAATGTTACGTGGCCGCCAAGAAAATGTGTTGGGTCTGAAAGTTGATGGTCAAGATGATGCGCCATTGGCTCGTGTTGAAACAGAATACAATCTTGAAACTGCTCAACCACAAACTCGCCAAGACTTCTTAAAACAAACAGCAAAACTGTTTTGGTTAGGTAAAGTTCGTCTGACGATTGAACATTCATTACTCACAGAAAAACGTCTTGCTGCCGAAGCTGAAGCAATGGATGTCTTTGCTGAAAACCTTCGTCACTTGTTGCTTTCTGCGCCTGCTGGTTCACGTTGCACATTGGGTGTCGACCCTGGTATTCGTACAGGTGTGAAATTGGCTGTTGTGAATGAATCAGGTGATGTGGTTACACATAGCACGATCTATCCATTTGCACCAAAAGAAGATAAAGAAGGTTCTATTGCTGAACTTGCTCGCTTATGCCGTGACTACAATGTCGATTTAGTTGCGATCGGGAACGGTACTGCAAGTCGTGAAACAGAAGCTGTTGTTGCAGAAATGATGACTGCAAATAGTGATCTGAAATTAACACGTGTTTCAGTATCTGAAGCAGGTGCATCCGTTTATTCAGCATCTGAATTGGCTTCTGCTGAATTGCCTGATCTTGATGTCTCTATTCGTGGCGCAGTGTCTATTGCTCGCCGTTTACAAGACCCATTAGCAGAATTGGTAAAAATTGATCCTAAGTCGATTGGTGTAGGTCAATATCAACATGATGTGAATCAAACGGGTTTGGCGAAAACACTTGAAGCAGTAGTAGAAGACTGTGTGAACTCTGTGGGTGTCGATGTGAATACGGCATCTCCTGCAATTCTGTCTTATATTGCAGGTTTGAATAAGTCGATTGCGCAGCAAATTGTTGATTATCGTAAAGAAAATGGTCGTTTTGACAATCGTCAAGCACTGAAAAATGTACCACGTTTAGGCGAGCGTACTTTTGAGCAAGCGGCAGGCTTCTTACGTATCCAAGCAGGTTCTGAGCCTTTAGATGCATCTGCTGTTCACCCTGAATCTTATGGTTTGGTGAATAAAATTGTTGAAGCAAAAGCAACGACTGTAAAAGATATTATTGGTAATACTGAGATCATTCGTCAGGTACAAGCGGAAAGTTTTGTAGATGACCAGTTTGGTCTGCCAACCATTCAAGATGTATTAAGCGAGCTTGAAAAACCGGGTCGTGATCCACGTCCTGAATTCCGTACAGCGAAGTTCCGTGAAGACATTACAGAAGTAGGTCAATTGACAGAAGGTTTACAATTGGAAGGTGTGATCACCAATGTGACTAACTTCGGTGCTTTTGTTGACGTAGGTGTGCATCAAGATGGTTTAATCCATATTTCTGAGCTTGCCAATGAGTTTGTTTCTGACCCACATAAAGTGGTAAAACCAGGTCAAATCGTTCAAGTGCGTGTTTTAACTGTAGATGCTGAACGTAATCGCGTGAACTTATCTATGCGTCCAGAAGGTTCTGAAGCACCTGCTAAAGCACCTCGCCAAAAACGTGAGTTCAATAATGAACAACGCGGTGAGCGAAAGCCACAGGGTAAACGTCCGCAGGGTGCTCGTCCAAACCATGATAAAAATCATGATAATAAAGACAAAGCGCCTCGTCATGATAAGAAGCCACAAGCAGCGAAACCACAAGAAAACAAAATTGGTGGTTTAGGTGCGTTGTTATTGCAAGCAGGGATTAAAGGTTCGAAGTAACTTTTGATTTTTAGAATTGCTAAGTAAAAGACCGCCGAAAGGCGGTTTTTTATTGTTTATTGATCTTTGAAATGTCGCAGTCCTTTTGAAAAGGACAAGGTTCTTGCGTTATTAAGTTTTCTAGCAAAGATTGAATGTTGTGTAGTTGCAGAATCTTGTTTTGAATAACACTCAGTTTATCTTTCAAAATCTCGTGGAATTGTTCAGCGGGAATCTCATGAACACGCATAAGATCTGTGATTTGTTTCACTTCAGTTAAAGTAAATCCTAAACTTTTTGCTGTTTGGATGAGTCTGAGTTGTTGAATATTCTGTTCGGAATATTCTTTATAACCATTATTTCGAATTAAGGGTTGGATAAGATCAAGTTTTTCATAAAAGCGAATCGTATCACGACTCAGGTTCAAATATTTTGATAACTCACCAATCAGCATTACATTCTCCAGTGCTATTTTTATTCAAAATGTTTGATTATTGGGGCTTGACCATAGAGCATACTCCACAGTTTAGCTTATGTATGAAACATTCAAAAGGGTATAACTTCATGCAAGATCATCAAACAATAAAGAACGTTGCTTTGGTTTTTGGTGCGACAGGATTTACAGGTCGTTTCCTGATTGCACGTTTATTACAAAATAATTTTCAGGTATTTGCAATTTGTCGAAATGTTGTAGAGCAAGCTAAAACATTACAAAATTGGTTAGAGCAAAAGAATATTGATACACAACAATTAAAATGTATACAGGGCGATGTAAGCTCTGCCGATTTAGGGCTATCCGATGAGGATTGGAAAACGCTTAAAGATGTAAATTATCTTTTTAATATGAGCGCTTTATTTACGTGGAATTTGTCCATGCAGCAAGCCCGATCGGTCAATGTTGAAGGGTTGATTAACGTATTAAACTGTGTGAATTTACATTGTCAATTAAAACGAGCATTCCATCTATCAGGTTATATGTTAACGCTAACGCAGCATTTACAAGAGGCTGGTGTGAACTTAAGGCAAATAGATCAAACGAATTGGGACAAAGTCTATAAGCGCTTAGGTGCTTATGAAGCTTCAAAAATAGAAGGTCATTTCACATGGATTAAATCTGCGGAGCAGCTGAATATCAATTGGACGGTGATTCACCCTGCAACTGTAATTGGCGAAGAAGTTTCTGGTGAAATTACAGAAAATCAGCCTATTACAGATTTAATTTCTAAAATCAAACAAGGTAAAATGGCAGCAATACCTGCAACACCACAACATTATTTACCAGTTGTTTCTTTGAATATGTTAGTGGATTCAATTGTACATGCAGTACAAGACCTAAATACGATCAATCAAGAAATCTTAATTGCTCATCCAACACAGATGTCTTTACAGCAAATGATCATAACCATGGCTGAAACATTGAATGTGAAAGCACCTACACAATTTATCCCTTTATCGATTTTAAAATTAATTTTGAAATGTAAATACTTGGCGACAAAATTAGAAATGTCTTCTGAATCGTTAAATTTTTTAAGAACGGAGAAATTATATATAAAACCATTTTTAGTTTTAAATCAAAAATGGCAAATTCCAGTCAATGATTTGGATAAAACCATCAGAAATACAACAGTTTGGGTAGATGGTAATATTCATTGATCATTTTAGGTAACACCCATCTTAATCAATGGGTGTTACCTATGGAGAGGATAAAGCTTTCAGCCGACTTTAGTTTTTAAACAAAAAGTATCCCCAATACACAATCACAGGGATAAAAAAGATCAAAAGTTGAATCTGTATTTCTTCTGCAAGCGTATAACCATGTGATAGTCCAATACACAAATTCCAGAAAACCACAGCAGCCCAAATTAAACTAAAAATAATACCTGCGATGATCTGGAATTTTTTAGGTATAAAACCCATTAAAGCTAAATCAATACAAAGACCTATAGCAATAATAATCAGCGAACGCATATGTGATTCCAGCGGTTCTATCAACATATTTTATGTTCATAGAACCGAATATTATCAAATTGAAAGGAAGGGGGATTAACGTGTGGTATAACCGCCATTGGCGAAAATGGTTTGACCTGTAATCCACCAGCCTTCAGTCACTAAAAAGCGCACTAAAGGTTCAATATCTTCAATCTTGGTTAAACCGCCGAGTGCCGTAGCGGATTTATGATAAGCCACAGCTTCAGGTGCTTCCTGACCATAGAAGAACGGTGTATCCATAGGGCCTGGTGCGACAGCAGTCACTGAAATACCACGCTCGCCAAACTCTTTAGACGCAGCACGAGTATAGTGCTCGACTGGTGCTTTTAAGCCTTCATAAGTTGAGTATAAGCCAGTATAAGCGGCTAAAAGACTGGTGACGATTGAGCAAATTTTACCGTTATTATTTAAATGCTTACCCGCAGCTTGAATAAAGAAATAAGCAATTTTATTGTTGACGTCATTCATTTCGTCAAACTCTTGTTCAGTTGTCTCAACAAAAGGTTTTTTTAATACGCGGCCTACCGTATTAATGGCAATATCTACACCACCAAATGCTTCTTTTGCTTGAATAAATAAGTTTTCAATTTCTTGTATATCAGACAGATTCGCTTGTAGAAGGACTGCTTTAGCGCCTAGACTTTGAACATCAGCAAGTGTTTTTTCAGCATCTTCTAATGTCGCAGCACTATTGTAATGAATCACAAGGTTTGCGCCATGTTCTGCAAATTTGCGGGCAATCAGACCACCCAAATTTTTTGCACCGCCTGTAATAATTGCTGTTTTACCGTTTAAAGAATGTTGAGTCATTTTTTATTTTCCAATTTATTGCTAAAAGGATTCATTGTATGAGCTATTTTTCATGTTAAATAGTGAGTAAAATTGAACAGACTGTTCGAATAAATTGAATAATAAGTATGGATAAAATTGAACGCTTAAAAATATTTTGTTTAGTTGCAGAAAAGCAATCTTTTGCCAAAGTCGCAAATCAGTTAGATCTTCCTCGTTCAAGTATTACCTATGCGGTGCAATTACTTGAAAAAGAATATGAAGTTTTGTTGTTGAATAGAACAACCAGAAAAGTGAATTTAACCAATGATGGTGTTTTATTCTATCAAGAAGTTCGACAACTGATTATTCAATCTGAAGGATTAAATAAGTTTAAGCTTCAGAACCGAGAACATACTGGACAAATCAAAATTGGCTTACCAATAAGAATGGCAACGCAATATTTAATTCCACATCTCCATGAATTTTATCAACAATATCCCAAAGTAAAAGTAATTATTCATAGTAGTGATGATTTTTCGAATTTACTTGAAGAGCGTTTGGATTGTGTTGTTCGGGTTGGCAATCTGATGGAGAATCATTTAATTGTACGGCCGATTGCCAAAGCTGATTTATATACTGTCGTTTCCAAAAAGTATTTGAATAACAATACTCAAGCGATGCATATCGATCACTTACACAATGATTATATCATCGGATATCAGTTGAAAAATACAGATTCTGGGCTAAGTGAATTGGTGTTTCAAGATCGGCAGGTCGAATTGCCTTATCAATTGGTGGTTGAGGATACCGAGAGCTATTTAAAAGCAGGTTTACAAGGTCTAGGAATATTTCAAATACCTGATTTTGATGCAATACCGTTGATGCGAGAGCAAAAATTAGTCAGAGTTTTTGAAGAAGAAAAGTGTTTAAAGCTAGATATTAATTTTTTATTCTTAGAACGTAAATATCGTCCGACGTATTTTCAGTATTTTATAGAGTGGTTGGAAAGCCTACTTAAAAATAAACTTTCCAACTTGATTTAATTCATTGATAAATTAAAAACTTACCAATGCTCACCTGGGAATAAGCGTGCATAAGCACGTTGTACGAGATTTAACTTCTGTTGCTCGCCTACAGACGCTGTAGAGCTTGGGAATAAGTTAAAACCGATTGACATCAATTTGTTATTGATTTCAGGTGCAATTGAATAAGTAATTGATGCTAAACGACCTAGATTGGTTGCAACTTTCTTCGGACGTTTCACAATTGCATAAGCAACTAAATCAGCTGCTTGTTCTGGTGAAAGTGTTGGTACGTATTTATAAATCTTGGTTGGTGCAATCATCGGAGTACGTACTAAAGGCATATAAACTGATGTAATTGCAATTTTATGTGAATGAACTTCCGCAGATAAACAACGGCTAAATGCATCTAATGCAGCTTTTGACGCAACATAAGCCGAGAAGCGAGTTGCATTGGCCAAAACACCAATCGAGCTGATGTTGATAATTTGACCGTCTTTACGCACCATCATTTGTGGTAAAACATTTAAAACCAAACGAACTGCACCGAAATAATTCAACTGCATCGTACGTTCAAAGTCATGGAAACGATCTACAGACTCATGCACAGCGCGGCGAATTGAGCGACCAGCGTTATTGATTAAAATATCGATATGATCAACAGATGCGATAATCTGTTTAGAGACTTCATCAATCGCATTCATATCATTCAAATCACAAGGGAAAATGTCAGCTTGACCACCTGCTGCGATAATATCAGCTTGAACTTCTTTTAAAGTTTCTTCTGTACGGGAAACGAGAAGTACATGTGCACCTGCTGCAGCGAGTTTTTTTGCAACCGTTAAACCAATACCACTTGATGCACCTGTAATTAGTGCAATTTTACCTTGAACTTTTGATTGAAAAAGTTGCTCTAATTTTTGATTCATAGCTGTTTCCCTAATTGACTTTAAACGAATATATGGGCTGTATTTGTTGTTTCGAGGGTGATCATGGCTTTGTATAAAAGGTGATCAGATTTATTGGGCGCAATAATATACAAAAAAAATAAAAATACTAGACTTAAGTTTATGAATTCACAAAATATTTTTAGAGTAATTGCTCTATTAATTTCCCATTTATTAAGTGATTTTTACCATATATAATGCGAAATTCAAAGCATGAATATGGTGAAATGGGTTAAAAAATAATCAAATAAATTCAATAAAGTATATCCAAATTTGTAAATAAACAGAGTCAGATCAAACTCTGTTTATAAACAAATAATGTAATATTTCTTTCGTAATTTATGAGAAAGCGAGTTCATTATACGCTTTTTTTAGCTCTTCCTTTGCATGGCTATGGCCTTGGTGGGCTGCTTGTTCAAGCCATTTTTCAGCATGGCTATAACTACGGTCTAAACCAAGTTGTCCATTTAAATAACTTAAACCCATTTTATATTGTGCTTCTTGATCTCCTCGTAAAGCCGCTCTTAGATAACACCACATTGCATTACGATTATCCACCGAGTTTGATGGCGTTTCTTGAAATGAATTTTTACTTTCAAAATCGTGTGCTTGAGATTTTTCTAAAGATGCTTCCGAAACATTTTTTTCAAATGCGTAGCGAGATGTCGAATCTCCTAAAAAACGGTTCAAAATATGCACTAACATATACAACCTCCTTGCTAATCCATTAACAAAGTAAAAGAGACAGCTAATCACTAAAATGATTAGATCTACTTAATTTAGCGCGTTTTTTAGACTTTGCAAATAACTAAATGTAAATTGTCAATTGCGATTTGTATGCTTTTTATAATATGTAGAATTGTCATGAATATTTATGGGATTTATCACATCTTTATCTTTGCCATGTTGGCGATGTAATTTTATTACATATGTTTATTTGTTATATTGATGCGGATTCAAAATTTGGGCCAAACGTGTGAAGCGTTCAGGATTTTTTATTACAGTCATATTGAGTTTATTCATGTTTCAAAGTCTTTGGAACGTGGCTGCAGCTTTTTGTGGACATGAAAACCTGAAAATCACCCCTATTCAAAATGTCCAATCACACTTTGGGCATCATGTTGCATTACATTGTGAAAGTGATGCAAGTCATAAAAAAACTGCTGTATATGCAGATAGTCAGCTAAGTACCGACTTTCTTAATAATTTTCAAGATGATCATCGTGATCATTTGCCTTCATTTGCTCATTTTATTGTGGCGGATGTACAACAACAGGCAGATCAGCCCAAATCGGTGGCTTATTTTGATTCTGCTTTTATTGACTGGGAAAATTTGTATCAGTCCCCGCATTTATTTTTGCAAAATCCCCCTCCTATATCTGCCCCGCTATAAGGTGGGGTAGCCAAAACATTGCCCACCACTCATTATTTCATTTAGTGGGGGCATTCAAATGTCTAAAAAATTATGTCGTTCCAAAGCCGGACGTGGTGCTGTGCTTAAATTATCTGTACTCAGTGGATTATGGATGGGGATATTTTCATCCTCAATTTATGCAAATACTGCACAAAATACACTGTCATTGAACCAAGCGATTCAACGCGTTGAGCAGTATCAGCAATCACAAGATGTGTGGAAAACTCAACAGCAAATTGCATCTGCGAATATAAAACAAGCAAAACTGTGGATAAATCCTGAGTTGTCCATAGAGCAATCGGGCTTTAATGCGGATCAGGAAAAAGAGTTTTCGATTGCTATTTCACAGCGCTTAGATGTGTTTGGTGAGCGAAAGGCCACTCAAAAACTGGCTCAAATCTCGAAAGATCAAACGGATTTGAAACAGAAAATTTATCAGGCGCAGCTTTCATTGGCTGTGAAATATCTATGGTCACAGTTGGCTATTTTTGAACTTGAGCGAAATATCGTTCAAGAACAGTTAAAAGTGAGCCAAGAAAACCTAAATGCAATTCAAAAGCGTTATCAGGCGGGCAATATTGCACAGGTTGACGTGGATCGTGCTCGTTTAAGTCATGCTGAAAATGGTCGCTTATATCATCAAGCAGATTTGCAGGTACAAGTTGCGACACAACAATTGTCTAATTTATGGGGAGAGTTAGATAAATCTATTGCGATCGGTTTAAGTCCTCAATCTTTATGGCCTGCGTCTACGCATCAACAGGTACAACAGTATCTTGCTGATAACTTGTTTGAAAAATCACGTCAGTTACAAGTCTTAGAAGCCAAGGCAACAGTGGATCAGTTAAAAGCTTCAGCACGTCCCAATCCGACAGTGAATGTTGGAATGAATCGAACTCAATCACCTGAAACATCGACAGAAAATACATTGGTCGTGGGTGTCTCTATTCCGTTAAATATTTTTAATCGTCAGCAATATGGTGTGGGGATTGCGCAAGCCAAGCAGGATTTATTGGCTAAACAGCAGTCGTTTTATATCAAGCAAAATGCGTTACAAATAGGCGCATTATTAACTGAATTGCAGGGTTTGGAGGTGCAATTTAACGCGCTTGAGCAAACTCAACTACCGCTTGCAACGCAGGTACAACATAAAACTTTGCAGGGGTTTAGTGCAGGCAAATTTGCAGTGACTGATGTACAGCAAGCGACTTTGCAATTGCAGGATGTGCGTATGCGCAAAGTACAACTTTTAAAAGAGGCTTGGCAACGTGCCATTGAAGCAGAGAGTTTAAGTTTAGGCATTGAGCCAAGTCAGGTCATGGCGAAGGATGCAGTTGCACAGATCAATCAAAGTTTATGGCAAGAGACACAGGCTTTACCAGTCCTTGGCGGGGGGAATTAATATGCGAAATTTACAAAAAAAACTGAATATCCAAACTGGTAAAGTTTCTCAAAAGTTATTGATCATTATTGTATTAATCAGCACTGCCTTACTGGCGATAGGCTTGTTTATTTCAGGTAAAGATCAACCTGCCAAAGAAGATGGACATGGACTTGCTGAAACAGCAGAGCATGCGCATGAAGAAGGTGAAGCCAGTGGAAAAGAAGAGCATGCTGAAGGTGAGGAGGAACACGCCGAAACCATTACCTTGACTGCTCAGCAAATCACGGAACAAGGTGTTCAGTTAGCAAAAGCTGAAATGGGTGTGGTGCCCCAATCTGCGTCATACCCTGCGAAAGTTACGGTAAATACAGATCGCCAAGCGCATGTGTCACCTGCATTTAGTGGTCATGTCGAGGCTGTAAATGTAGAGCTAGGTCAACCTGTGAAAAAGGGGCAGGCTTTAGCCACGTTACTTGTCCCTGATTTGGTTGATCAACAAGCCAATTTGCACATTGTCCAAACCAATTTGGAACTCGCTCGACAAGACTATGAGCGTGAACGCCAATTGTGGTCGCAAGGTATTTCAGCGAAGCAGGACTATCAACGTGCTTACAATGCATATAAGCAAGCGCAGATTCAACTACAGGCAGCAAAGTCTCGCTTATCTGCTTTTGGTGCTGTATCTGGTTCCAACGGTCGCTATGTATTAACTGCGCCCATTTCAGGGGTAATTAGCAAAAAAGATTTGGTGGTCGGTGAGAATGTTCAACTTGCCGATCAGCTTTTTATCATCGATCAATTGGATCAGTTATGGCTTGAGTTTATTGCGCCAAATGCAGAGTTTGCCGCACTTGCAGCCAACCAGAAGATCGAATTCAAATCCTTACAAACGGGCAATATTTTCACAGCACAAGTGCAAAGTTTAAACAGTGAAGCCGATGCACAAACAGGCCGTTTACAAGTACGTGCCAAAGTCTTATCAAATGCAGCTGAGTTACGTCCAAACCTTATGGTGAATGTCCAGCTTCAACAAGCAGGTTCAACTCAAGCGCTTCGTGTTTTAAAAAGTGCGATTCAAAAGGTTGAAGGGAAGGATGTAGTTTTTGTTGCATCTGAACATGATCAAAAAATTGAATTTAAAGCACAAACTGTGGTTTTAGGGCAAAGCTCTGGTGATGGACAATGGATTGAAATTCAGTCCGGTTTAACCCAAGAGCAGCAATATGCAGCACAAGGCAGCTTTTTGTTGAAGTCTGAATTAGAAAAGGGAGAAGCGAGTCATGAGCACTAATGATTCTCCAAGTTCTGAATCAAATCTGCATTCAAACTCAAACGTCCATTTAAATTCAGATACCCGTGCTGATTTAGATGTGAGATTGCCTAAACCCGAAGGTTTATTTGATCGGCTGATTCAATTCTCTATTCAAAATGCAATCTGGGTGATGCTGTTTATTGTCGCTTGGATTGCTGTAGGTATTTACAGTTATCAAAAACTTCCCATCGATGCTGTGCCTGATATTACCAATACTCAAGTGCAGATTAATACGCAGGCAGCAGGTTTTACTGCTTTAGAAATCGAGCAGCGGATTACCTATCCCATTGAAAATTCGATGGCGGGTTTACCAAAGTTAGAGCAAACTCGTTCTATTTCTCGCTATGGCTTATCACAAGTCACCATTATTTTTAAAGATGGTACAGATATTTATTGGGCGAGACAGCAGATCAATCAGCGCTTGCAGGAAGCACAGGCTGAATTACCCAATAGCATTACACCGACCATGTCACCTGTTTCGACAGGCTTGGGCGAAATTTATCAATGGGTCATTAAAGCTGAACTGAATGCGAAAAAAGCAGATGGTACTTCCTATACGGAGATGGATTTACGTGAAATCCAAGATTGGATTGTGCGTCCACAATTACAACGTGTTGCAGGCGTAGCGGAAGTCAACTCAATTGGTGGTTTTAACAAAACCTACGTGGTCACGCCTGATCTGAATCGGTTGCAACAGTTACAGATTCCTGTGACTGATTTACAAACGGCTTTAACTGAAAATAATGAAAACCGTGGTGCAGGCTTCATTGAAAATAACGGTCAGCAAATGACGGTACGTGTACCAGGAACACTGAACAGTATTGAAGATATTCAAAATGTCAGTATTGCACACAAAAATGGTTTCCCGATCCGTGTTGCTGATGTTGCTACAGTATCGATTGGACATGATTTGCGGACTGGTGGTGCAACCTATAATGGCGAGGAAGCTGTTTTAGGTATCGCCATGATGATGATGGGTGAAAATAGCCGAACTGTGGCCAAAGCAGTCGATGCGAAAGTCAAAGAAGTTCAGCAATCTTTGCCAAAAGGTGTGGTGATAGAAACCGTTTATGACCGTACAGATCTCGTCGAACGGGCAATTCAAACCGTACAGAAAAACCTTGTTGAAGGTGCGATTCTGGTTATTGTGATTCTCTTTCTATTCTTAGGAAACTTTAGAGCTGCGTTGATTACCGCTTGTGTCATTCCTTTGTCGATGCTCTTTACATTAGCGGGTATGGCTGAGCAAAAAATCAGTGCCAATCTGATGAGTTTGGGGGCTTTAGACTTCGGTATTATTGTTGATGGTGCAGTGGTGATTGTCGAAAATTGTATTCGACGCTTGGCTGAAGCACAGCATGCCAAAGGGCGTTTATTGACCAAAAATGAACGCTTTAAAGAAGTTTTTCTTGCAGCTCGACAGGCACGTCGTCCGTTGATTTTTGGTCAATTAATCATCCTCGTCGTGTATCTGCCTATTTTTGCTTTATCAGGTGTAGAAGCAAAATTGTTCCATCCTATGGCGATGACGGTGGTATTGGCATTACTTGGTGCCATTATTCTTTCAGTGACTTTTGTTCCCGCTGCCGTGGCTTTATTCGTCAAAGGCGAGGTGAAAGAAACGGAAAGCCGTTGGATGCTGTGGTTAAAGCAAAAATATGAGAAATTACTCAATACCGCTTATGATTTTAAATTCTTCGTGGTTACTTTTGCAGTTTGCATTCTCATTTTAACAGGTGTACTGGCCACTAAGATTGGCAGTGAGTTCGCACCGACTTTAAGTGAAGGTGATTTCGCTGTTCAGCAAATGCGTTCACCAAGTACGGGCTTAGAACAGTCTTTACGTATGCAGGAAAATACGGAAAAGTTACTCTTAAAAACATTTCCAGAAATCAAAGCCATATTCGCCCGTACTGGAACTGCGGAAGTCGCAACCGATGTGATGCCACCGAATATTTCTGATGCTGTGGTATTACTCAAGCCACAAGAACAATGGCCTAATCCCCAAGAAAGTACCGATGAATTACGTCAACGAATGATTGCTTTTTTAGGGACATTGCCTGGAAATAATAGTGAATTTTCTCAACCGATTGAATTACGATTTAATGAACTGATTTCAGGTGTCCGTAGTGATGTTGGGGTAAAAATCTTCGGTGATGATATGGAGGTTTTAAACCAGCAAGCCAACCGTATTGCACAGCAAATCAAAACCATTTCAGGTGCTACCGCAGTCAATGTTGAACAAACGTCTGGCTTACCGCTGATCAATGTAGAGGTGAATAAAGCTGTTGCAGCGCAATATGGATTATCTGTAAAAGCCATTCAGGACTTGGTTGCAACCAGTGTCGGTGGGCAAAATGTAGGGCAGATTTTACAAGGTGACCGTCGTTTTGACTTCGTGATCCGCTTAGATGATGCGCAACGCACACCTGAACATTTGGCTGTATTGCCAATACAAACGCCGAATGGTGGTCTAATTCAGCTTCAAGATGTCGCCAAGGTTGAAAATATTCTCGGGATTAATCAGGTGAGTCGTGAGGATGGTAAACGCCGTGTGGTGGTTACTGTCAATGTCGAGGGGCGTGATTTAGGTTCATTCGTCACGGAATTACAAAATAAGCTTGCTAAACAAGACATGCCAGCAGGATATTGGCTGGATTACGGTGGGCAATTCGAAAATCTAACTTCTGCAAAAGCCAGAATGCAGTTAGTCGTCCCTTTGGCTTTGATCACAATCTTTATTTTACTGATGGCTGTTTTCCATAACTTTAAGGAAAGTTTATTGGTCTTTACAGGTGTGCCTTTTGCATTGTGTGGAGGCTTGGTCGCATTGTGGTTGCGTGATATTCCATTGTCGATGTCTGCGGGGGTTGGTTTTATTGCCTTGTCAGGTGTGGCAGTTTTAAATGGTTTGGTGATGCTGACCTTTATTAAAGAACTACGTCAACAAATGGGTATTTATCAAGCGACATGGCAAGGCGCGATCCTGCGTTTAAGACCTGTGTTGATGACTGCATGTGTTGCTTCATTAGGCTTTATTCCCATGGCTCTTGCGACGGGAACAGGGGCTGAAGTACAACGTCCTTTGGCGACTGTGGTTATTGGAGGAATTGTCTCATCAACATTGTTAACTTTGCTGATTTTGCCAGTGATTTATCGTTGGATGAATGAAGGAAATAAGATGAGTAAAGAGACATTTTAATGTGAATGGTGATTTAGGGTTGAGGACAGCATCTACCTAAACTCTAGAATAGCTTACACTTTCGAAGTGTGATGTATTGGTGTATAGAAGCTTCCTCGCTTGCTTTAAAAGACAGTGAGGAAGCAACTTCTGTAAGCTAGATTTGAATAGATAGATGGTTATGAATCTACAAAGCATGATTCAAAGCATCAGTCTTATTATTGTGTTGAAACAGGTAAAACCCCCAAACTAATAATGGTGTAGTACTGATTCACAGGTTTTGTTGTGGCATCGATCGTTTCACTGACTTCAATTAAATATTGACCTGAATGAGGAAAATTTAAAGTCGCTGAGCCATCTGAATTGACTGCAACTTTTTGAGCTTGTTTGTCTGTTTGACCTTGAGCTCGAACTAAAAGTGCAGCATTTTTCAGTATTTGACCTGATTTTTTAATGATGATTTGCACTGGTTGTTGCGCATAAATGCTATTGGGATGGGTTTTAAACTCAACTTGAATTGGTGAAGTAGTGATGCTGTGTACTGGAGAAGTTTTCTCTTTAGATACGAAACTTTGAATAGACCACTCACGGGTAATTTCTACAGGTGTTGGGGCTTTTTTAAAGTCGGATGGAATGACGTAGTCACGTTCACTGATGGGTGAGGATTTATCCGCTGGCATGTCAAACAACATTTTCCATTGTTTATTGTGTTGAACATATTTTAATGGGTAAGAGGTTTGAGCCGAAATCTGATAAGTACCTTGATCTTTTAGTGTTAAATCAAAAATTGTTGCTGTTTTTGCATTTTCTGAGGTTTGAATTTCAGATTTGCTATTGTCTGGCTGGATAATTGTGAAAGATATTTTACCGAGTGCATGCTCGGCATTTAAAGCTTCTTCTGCATAACCACCGATGATAGGAATTTGTGTATTCGATGTGATATAGCCTAATGGTGCAACATAGGGTTCATGTGCTTGTGCGATAGAGCAAAAAAGTGAGCTAAGCACAATGCTAGGAATGATATATTTTTTCATGTGAAATAGTCCTATAAGTGTAAAACGATTATTTAGACAAGAGCTCATTGGTTGGAGAGTATATATGAGAATATTATTGTTTGATAATAATTATCATTATTGTTTTTAATGTTTGAATTTAAATGATCATCAAAATAAACAACTCAAAAGAGGTATGTCATGGGTGAGCACGCAGGGCATGATCATAATCATGCAGTTGTTACAGAAGGGAATGCCAAAAAGCTAACTTTTGCACTGGCGCTAACAACAGCATTTTTAATCATTGAAGTCATCGCTGGGTTTATGACACAGAGTTTGGCTTTGTTATCAGATGCAGCACATATGTTTACAGATGCTGCAGCGCTTGCTATTGCTTTGGTGGCAATCAAAATTGGTAAATTACCTGCCGATGATAAACGAACTTTTGGTTATCAGCGGTTTGAGATTTTGGCAGCGTTGTTTAATGCCTGTATGTTATTCATGGTTGCCATTTATATTTTATTCGAAGCCTATCAGCGTTTTAGTCATCCTCCTGAAATTCAAAGTATGGGCATGATGATTGTTGCAGTCATTGGATTGGTCATTAACTTGATTTCAATGAAAATTCTATTCTCAAGCTCACAAGAAAGCCTGAATGTAAAAGGGGCTTATTTGGAAGTATTGAGTGATGCGGTTGGTTCGATCGGTGTGATTATCGGGGCTGCAATCATTTATTTCACAGGATGGATGTGGGTTGATACGGTGATCGCTGTTTTAATCGGGTTTTGGGTTCTACCCCGAACTTGGATTTTATTGAAGCAAAGTATCAATATTTTATTGGAAGGTGTGCCTGAAGAAATTGATATAGAAAAACTCCGTAATGATTTATTAACAGTGAATGGTGTTGAAAGTATCCACCAATTAAAAGTTTGGGCGATTACTTCTAAAAACATACATTTAACGGTGCATTTATTTGCACCTACTGCAGATCGTAATCAAGTATATCAAGATGCGATTGAAGTATTGAGCCATGAACATGGTATTACTGAAATGACGTTGCAGATTGAGGACGATGAGTGCATGGTGTATTCACACGAATCGAAGGAGCATGACGATCACGATCACGATCACGATCACGATCACGATCACGATCACGATCACGATGAGAAGAAGAATTCATGATAAAAAGAGATAAACAAAAACAGCACCTGATGAGCTGGTGCTGTTGGATTTGGCTTGGCCTATTTTAGCAAGCATTTAGAAAATTAAATTTTCCATTGGTGATTGCAATCACGACATTTCCATTCTTTATTGGCTTGCATAAAAGATTGCATAGAAATTTTAAAATCAGGTAGGTCACGCCAAAACAATAAACCTGCGATTACCGTTGCAATAAACACAACCACAGTCGCGATTTGTAAAGTTTGTCCTGCACCATTGCCGAAAAGCCACATCGCAATACTAATCACAACCAATAACAGTAGAATAAAAAGCAAAGGGATTAAAAATACAAGGCTCTTTGGCACAACTGGGCGTGCGGCAGGTTCACTTGCACTTGTAACAGGAATGATTTTCCGGCTTTGGCATTTTGGACATTGGTATTGCATGGTTGCTCCATATTTTTAATCTGCCTGCTATTTTAATCGTAATTAAGCAGAATGCAAAAGTTGTAAAGAATGGGGGAAGTGAGTGCAGAAAAATGGATACAGAAAAATCATGCCAACAAATATGCGTATGCAGAAAATCTAGACAATAAAAAACCCAAGTCATTTTGCTTGGGTTTTTCATAAGATGTCGCCATCTTGAATATGGCGTCCCTACGGGGATTCGAACCCCGGTTACCGCCGTGAAAGGGCGATGTCCTAGGCCTCTAGACGATAGGGACAAGTGAGGCAACACAACAGAGGATTTTAAAGTGGTGGAGCCAAGCAGGATCGAACTGCTGACCTCTACAATGCCATTGTAGCGCTCTACCAACTGAGCTATGACCCCAGTCTGTGTGAGCGCAATATTAGGGATATTGCGCCCATACGTCAACAGGAAATTTAATTATGCCTCATCGATTGCATCATTTTTCGGCAATTTTAAGCTTTCATTGAGTTTTTCCCAAACTTTCGCTTCTTTTTTGCTCGGTCCACCGACAATTTCAAGCGCATGACGTAAACGAGCAAAAGTTAAATCAGGGCCGAGAGTCACCATAGATTGCATCACTGGTGTAGATGATGTTGAACCTGCAATCGCAATGAAGAATGCAGGCATGAAATCGCGCAGTTTAATCTCCATTTGGTTTGCCAGATCCATTAAGGTTTGGCTGACCGTGTCATTATTCCAAGTGAATAAGCTTTCTAAACGCCAAATTGCAAATTGTAAGCTTTGACGAACTTGTTCTTCAGACAGTTTTTTGCTTTCAAATTGTTCTTTTGACAGGGTTGGGAATTGGTTGAAATAGAATCCTGCCCAATTCACAGCTTCTGACAGTAAGTGAATACGTGGTTGAATTGCTGCTGCGATTTCTTCTAATGTTTGACGATCAGATTTCCATGCAAGTAGTCTGTTTAACAATTCAGCAGGTGTTAAGCCTTTAATCCATTGGCCATTGAGCCAATTTAATTTTTCAACATCAAAAATTGGGCCGCCTAAAGACACACGCTGAATATCGAAATGTTCAATCATTTCTGCCAGTGTGAATTTCTCACTTTCATCAGGCATAGACCAACCCATGCGGCCTAAATAGTTCAACAAAGCCTCTGGAAGCACGCCAATATCTTTGTAGTAATTGATTGAGGTTGGGTTTTTACGTTTTGATAATTTTGATTTGTCAGGATTACGCAATAATGGCATATGACATAAAACAGGCATATCCCAACCAAAGTATTGGTAAAGTAATTGGTGCTTAGGTGCAGACGGAATCCACTCTTCACCACGAATCACATGAGTGATTTGCATTAAATGATCATCAACCACATTGGCCAAATGGTAAGTCGGTAAACCATCAGTTTTCAGTAGAATTTGCATGTCAACTTGTGACCAAGGAATTTCTACTTCACCACGTAATAAGTCATTAAATTTACAAACACCTTCTTCAGGTATTTTCATACGAATAACATGCGGTTCGCCATTGGCTAAACGTTGTTGTACTTCTTCTTGAGAAAGTTTTAAACCACGACCGTCATAACGAGGTGTTTCACCGCGTGCTTGCTGTTCCGCACGCATTTGATCAAGTTCTTCAGCTGTAGCAAAGCAATAGAAAGCATGACTTTTTTCAATCAGTTCTAAAGCATAATCTTTATAAATGCCCATACGTTCAGATTGGCGATATGGCGCATGTGGACCACCAATATCAGGTCCTTCTGACCAATTTAAACCTAACCAACGTAATGAATCTAAAATCATTTTCTCAGATTCAAGGGTTGAGCGTAGTTGATCTGTATCTTCAATACGAAGAATAAATTCACCACCATGTTGTTTAGCAAAACATAAGTTAAACAATGCAATATAGGCAGTACCTACATGTGGAAAACCTGTAGGAGAGGGTGCAATACGAGTACGGACTGTCATAACTAAATATTATTCAGAATGTAAATTAAAGCCATTATAACGAAAAAGCCCAATCGCTTAACGGTTAATTCACCAATAAACAACTGGGCTCATAAATTCTTTTAGGGAGTTTCGAATTTATTTTCTTTAAATCAGAATCTTAAGAACTATGTGGTTGAAATAAAGCTTGCACAAAACGTGAAAATTTTTGGTGTTGTTCAGCAAAAAAATTCTGTGCTGGTGCGACTTTAATTGATGTTAAAACTTTAATTTGGTCTTTATCTGAGACCAACAAATAATCGCCACGCTTTTGCTGGCTTAATGCTTTTTCAATCGGCGATTGCTTTTCAATCATAATGGTCGATTGAATCGGTTTATTGGTGTCTTTAATCGCAGCCGTATGCCCCGTTTGTGCAAATAAAGCGAGACTAAAACCCAATATAGATATTAACTGTTTGTCCATGCCATCAACTCCCCTAGATGGTTGATTATTGTTTTCCACGAACGAATTGTAGCAAACTTAGTTACCGAAATGTACAACTACGTCACATTTCTTAATAATAGTATACAAGAAATGTTTAAAAAACAATCATTGAAACGAAATGTAATAATTTAATAAATAACATATAAATATGGATCAATTGTGAATAATGTCACTTTAATCAAAGTTGCTAAGCCAATATTCAAAGAAATAAAGATAAGGTTTACATTTTTTTAGATATCTCGAATCGTGAATTTGATAGATTTAAATATTATAACTATATGATTGTTAAAATAAAATATTCAAAATATAGTGCATTTAATAGTCGAAAAATTGATTTTCAATGAGAAATTAAATGAAAAAATTACTTGTATTGGGTTTGATCAGCTTGGTTGGTGTAGGGCAAAGTTATGCAGCAAAAGAATTCTTAAACGTGTCTTATGACCCAACCCGTGAGTTCTATCAGGAATATAACAAAAGTTTCGGTATTTTCTGGAAACAAAGAACGGGGCAAGATGTAGAGTTTAAACAATCACATGGGGGTTCTGGAAAACAGGCGCGTTCAGTTGTAGATGGTTTGCAAGCAGATGTTGTGACTTTGGCTTTGGCGAATGATATTGATGAAATCGTCAATGCGGGCTTAATTGATAAAAATTGGCAAAAAGAATTTCCAAATCATTCAGCGCCATATACTTCGACAGTGGTGTTTTTAGTGCGCAAGGGCAATCCTAAAGGCATTAAAGACTGGAATGATCTTGTAAAACCTGGGGTTGAAATTATTACGCCAAATCCAAAAACAGGTGGTGCGCCTCGATGGATTTACTTATCTGCATGGGGCTATGCTTTAAAACAACCGGGTGGAAATGACGCAAAAGCAAGGGAGTTGGTAAAACAACTCTATAAAAATGTCAAAGTGTTAGATTCGGGCGCACGAGGCTCATTAACGACTTTTGCAGAACGTGGAATTGGAGATGTTTTGCTGTCTTGGGAAAACGAGGCGCTTTTGGCAACCTCAGGGCCTGATAAAGATAAGTATCAAATTGTTTATCCTTCAATTTCAATTTTGGCAGAACCATCGGTCGCTATCGTCGATAAAACTGTAGATAAAGATGGCAATCGTAATTTAGCCAAAGGCTATTTGAATTATTTATATTCGCCTGTAGGGCAAGACCTTGCAGCAAAATATAATTTCCGTCCACGAAATGCTCAAGCAGCTAAAAAGTACGCAGGAAAATTCCCAAAAATTAAATTATTCACCATAGATCAAGTTTTTGGTGGTTGGGCAAAAGCACAAAAAACACATTTTGCGAATGGTGGGATTTACGACCAATTTACCGCTGAAAGATAATCAAGACGACTTGATTTAAGACTTCTGAATTAAACTTTATTGAAGAAGTCTTAAATTTCTTTCCTGCATTTATTACTTATTACTCAAAGTAGTAGAAATATAACGCTATAAATTGATTAATATTTTTATGAATTAAAAAACAACGGGTCTAAAAGTCGGATTTATAAAATTTTGTATTTGATCATTTGTGAATATATGAAATTGAAGTTTATGAGCCAATCTCATATATTGAAGTTCATTATAGATGAATGATTGATATGGTGATGAAAACCAATTTTAAAGCGTTATTCGCTTCAGCACTTTTTGTCGCTGGTTTGAATTTGACGACCACAACGGCTTCGCATGCTGCTGATCGTGAATTCTTGAATGTTTCTTATGATGCAACACGTGAATTTTATGATGAATTTAATCAATCTTTTGGTGAATATTGGTTAAAACGTACTGGAAAAACGGTTAATTTTAAACAATCGCATGGTGGTTCAGGCAAACAGGCACGTGCAGTTGTTGATGGTTTAAAAGGCGATGTGGTGACTTTGGCTTTGGCAAATGACATCAATGAAATCGCTAAATCTGGTCAAATTAATGCAGGATGGGAAAAAGAATTTCCTTATAACTCTGCACCTTATACTTCAACCATTGTATTTATGGTACGTAAAGGCAATCCAAAAAAAATTAAAGATTGGACTGATTTGACCAAACCGGGTGTGCAAATTATTACGCCTAACCCGAAAACGGGTGGTTTACCACGTTGGATTTATTTATCCGCATGGGGTTATGCTCTGAAACAACCGGGTGGTGATGATACCAAAGCGCGTGAATTTGTATCTAAGATGTACCATAACGTCAAAGTCATGGATCCAGCAGCACGTGCTTCAATGACAACGTTTGCAGAACGTGGTATTGGTGACGTTTTACTGACGTGGGAAAATGAAGCCATGATCAGTAAGAAAACGTTAGGAAATAAATTCGATATTATTTATCCATCTATGTCGATTTTAACCGAGCCTTCAGTCGCGATTGTGGATAAAACCGTAGAGAAAAATGGCAATAAATGGTTAGCAACAGGCTATATCAATTATTTATATTCTCCATTGGGACAAGAAATGGCAGCTCGCCACTTTTATCGCCCACGAAATGAAAAAGTTTTAGCAAAATATGCAAAGCAATTTCCGCCGTTAAAAACGTTCACGATTGACGAAGTGTTTGGTGGTTGGGCGAAAGCGCAACAAACTCACTTTGTAAATGGTGGGGTGTTTGATCAAATTTATAGTTCGAAGCGTTAATTTCTGATCTTAAAAAAGCCTCCATTTTGGAGGTTTTTTATTGTGATAAGAATGGATTAAACAGCATGCCAATTTCGTCATATTTTGATGTTTTTTTACCCTTAAATTTGATTAAACTAAGGCTAAAACGGTTTTCTCTATAAAAAGTAATATTTCCCTACAAAAAGTCGTTTGGAGCTTTGGCAAAACAAGGTAATAATGTGCAGTTACTTTTTTGCTTGAACTGAAACCATACTTATGTCTCATATTTCTGTATTACTACATGAAACTGTCGATGCTTTACTTGCAGATCGCAATACAGGAATTTACGTGGATGGAACATTTGGGCGTGGCGGTCATACCCGTTTATTACTGTCTAAATTAGATGAAAATGCACGTGTATATGCTTTTGATAAAGACCCTCAAGCTTTAGAAGTGGCGTATCAACTCGAAAAAGAAGATCCAAGATTTAAAATTATTCATGCCAGCTTTGCAGATTTACAACAAGAACTCAATCGACTTGATATTTATCAAGTGGATGGTGTTATGGCAGATTTAGGTGTTTCATCACCGCAGTTAGATCAAGCAGATCGTGGTTTTAGTTTTATGAAAGATGGACCACTGGATATGCGTATGGACAATTCTCAAGGACAGACCGCTGCCGAATGGCTGGTCGATGTTGAGGAGGAGCATTTGGCGAATGTGATTTTTCAATATGGTGAAGAGCGTTATAGTCGTCGTATTGCCAAAGCTATTAAAAATGCAGGTTATATTGAAACCACGGCTCAACTGGCTGAAATTGTGAAAGTTGCCCATCCAAAGTGGGAAAAAAACAAACATGCAGCAACGCGTACCTTTCAAGCGATTCGTATTGAAATCAATAAAGAACTCGATGATGTTCATCATTTTTTACCTCAAGCCGTAGATTTGTTAAAATCACATGCACGTTTGGCTGTGATTAGTTTCCATTCACTTGAAGACCGAATTATTAAACAATTCATTCAAAAAGAATCAACTTTAGCAGAAGATAATGGTTGGGGATTACCACAAAAAGTCCAAGATACACGTAGACTGAAAAAGGTAGATCGAGTTCGTGCAAGTGAAGAAGAGGTGAAAGCAAACCCTCGTTCACGTAGTGCTTGGCTTCGAGTTGCAGAACGCTTAGAACAAAAAGGCGCAGAATGAAAGAAGAAATTGTAGAAAAATCAACGCAGAAGTTGACAATAAAAAAATTTATTGTTTATGGCATATTGATTTTTTTGGTATTGACGAGCGCATTTATGGTGGTCATGCAAGTCTTTGCTTATCGTCATGACTTTCGTGATTTAAATAGTTATATGCGTGAGCGTGAAGATATCAATGCCGAATGGGGACGTTTGCTCATAGAACAACAAACTTTTGGAGCAACAGCTCAGATTGGTACTCGTGCCGTTACACAACTTAGAATGTATTCACCGCCAGCTGCTCAAACAGTTGTCATTTCATTACCGTCTGAATCAGAGCAGAAAAAGTAAGGCATCTGTATGGTAGATAAGCAAACTAAACAGACTCGGCAGCCACGTAAAAAGCAGCCATCGATTACAGAGAAAAATACAGTTTCTTTGGAAATGTGGCGCTTTTATTTATTGTGGGGTGTCGTTTTACTCTGCTTTGTAGGATTGGTTGGGCGTGCATTTTATGTTCAGGTCATTAATAAAGACTTTTTACAAAATAAAGCCAATGCTAATATTTTACGTTCTGAAAAATTAAAAGCCATGCGTGGCGTGATTAGTGATCGCCATGGTGTTCCTTTGGCCATCAGTTCACCGATTATGAAGGTGGTGATTGATCCACGTGAATATTTTGAAACGAAAGAACAATTTAATAAAATTACGGCTGAATTACAAAAAACGCCAAATAGCCGTAAATTAAAACGTCAATTACCCGATGAAAATTTAGATTTAGATGAATTGGCAGATGTAGTTGGGATCGACCGAGCTGATTTAAAGAAAAAGTTAGCAGATCGTCCACGCTCACGTTATTTAGTCCTTAAAAAAGAAGTTCCACCACCGCAAGCTGATTTAATTACACAACGCAAGTTTGCAGGTGTATATGCGGAAAAAACCTATAAACGCTATTACCCTCAACCACAACCGAATGCACAAATTATTGGTTTGACCAATAGTGAAGGTACAGGTATTGAAGGTTTGGAAATGCAGCTCAATACGCGTCTTGCTGGTGAAGATGGTGAGCAAAAAATTTCTCGTGATAAGCACGGTAACCGTATCACGACACCTGAAGTCGTTAAAGAAGTTAAAACAGGTGAAAATATCACACTGAGTATTGATTCACGATTGCAATATATTATGTACCGTGAGTTAACCGCTGTTGGTGTTGCGAATAGCGCACGTTCTGCTTCGGCAATTGCTGTCGATGTGAAGACGGGTGAAATTTTAGCCATGACCAGTTGGCCATCTTATAATCCAAATGATAAAGATGGCTTAAGCAATAAAGATGCAATGCGTAACCGTGGTGCAATTGACATGTTTGAGCCCGGTTCAACCATGAAGCCTTTTACGGTTGCTGCAGGTTTGGAAAGTGGTCAGTACACACCAAACACAGTGATTAATACGGGTCCAGGTTCTATGCGTTTAGGTTCTCATACCATTCGAGATACGCATAACTATGGTTCATTGACTGTGACTGGGGTGATTATTAAATCATCGAACGTCGGCTCTGCAAAAATTGCGTTATCTCTTCCTAAAGAAGCATTACCAAGTTTCTTTAGGAAAGTTGGTTTTGGTCAGCGTTCAGCAGTCAAATTCCCAGGTGAAAGTGGTGGTTTAGTTCTTCCACCTGAAAAACTCAATTCCTCACAAATTGGAACCATGGCTTATGGTTATGGTCTAAATGCAACCATTCTACAATTGGCACAAGGCTATGCCATGTTGGCGAATCATGGTGTTGAATACCCATTGAGTTTATATAAGCTTGAAGATCAGCCTAAAGGTAAGCAAGTTTTAGAACCTAAAATCGCAGATGAAGTCTTACTCATGCTTGAGCAAGTGACAATGCCAGGCGGTACTGCAAAGCAGGCCAATATTCCGGGTTATCGTGTGGGCGGTAAGACAGGTACGGCACATAAGCTACGTCCTGATCATAGAGGCTATTCAAATACCGAATATCGTGCTTTATTTGCAGGGGTTGCACCAATTAGTGACCCTCGTTTAGCGATTATTGTTGTGGTTGAAAACCCGCGTGGTCAATATTATGGTGGTCTGGTTGCAGCGCCAGTATTTGCTCGAATTATGCAAGAATCATTAAGATTGATGAATGTTCCATTAGATAAGCCGCTTGAAACTGCGCAAGTATCCAAATAGGTAAAATATGACGATACATTTTCAAGACATTGTAAATGTCGAAACACAACTACCTTGGATGTCTGAGCCCTTTGCTGGATTTAGTTTGGATAGCCGTTATATAAAACACGGTCAAATCTTTATTGCTTTGACCAGTTATTCGCAACCAGAGAAGACATTGCAATTTGCACAATCTGCTTTAGAAAAAGGTGCATTAGCTGTTGTGAGTGAAACTGATTTGGGGCTAGTAGATGTTTTAATTTGTCCTGATGTTCGTCAACACATGGGGCAATGGCAAAAGCAGTATTTACAAGCAATTGATCCAGTTCAAGTGGCGCATGTACTCGCGGTGACAGGAACCAATGGTAAAACCACCATTTCGCGCTTAGTTGCTGAGTTGTTGATGTTACAAGGTAAAAAGTGTGCAGTTATGGGGACAACTGGGAATGGTATTTTACCTCAGCTAGAAGCCTCGTCGCATACCACTTTGGATGCATTACATTTACAAAATTTACTACATGATTTTGCTCAACAAGGTGCGGAATTTGTTTCACTCGAAGCGAGTTCGCATGGTTTGGAGCAAGGTCGTTTAAATGGCTGTAATATTGAGATTGCAGCATATAGTAATTTAAGTCGTGATCACTTGGATTATCATGGAACACTTGAAGCGTATGCAGAAGCTAAATCTCGCTTATTTAAATTTCCAAGCTTAAAAGTTGCTGTCATCAATATTGATGACACATATGCCAATATCATGCTTGATGCTGCAAGTAGTAATCTTGCACACCCTAAAGTATTGACTTATTCAACGTCTAAAGCTGCGGATTATCAAGTCTTTGGGATTAAATACAGTTTGGAAGGCGCAAGCTTTCATTTAAAAACAGTGAAAGGTGAGTTCACTGTGAATAGTCCTTTGCTTGGTCATTTTAATATTGAAAATTTGGTTGCAAGTTTAATTGTTGCAGAACAAGCAGGCTTTGACCTTAAACAGTTAATTGCAGCAGTTCCCAAACTAAAAGGCGCACCAGGGCGCATGCAGGTGATTCGTGATGAGGATCGTCTATTTGTGGTTGATTATGCACACACTCCCGATGCTTTAACACAAGTACTAAAAACCTTAAAGCGTCATGTTGAAAATCAACTTTGGGCTGTATTTGGTTGTGGTGGTGACCGTGATCGTGGTAAACGTCCATTGATGACAAAAGCAGCATTGGAACAAGCCAACCCTGTAATGCTGACGTCAGATAATCCTCGAACAGAAGATCCTGAGCAAATTTTTGCAGATATGAAACGTGATGTTGATTTTAGCCAACATGATGTCCACGAAATCCATGATCGTCGTGAAGCAATTAAGTATGCGGTAAAACATGCTCAAGCAGGTGATATTGTTGTAATCGCAGGCAAAGGGCATGAAAATTATCAGGAAATTGATGGTGTACGCCATTGGTTTGATGATGTCGTGGAGGTGCAATCAGCGATTGATGCACAACACCATAAACCAAATTCAGCTTATCCAGCTCAGTAGGAAAAGAGATGCACACCTCTACCACCAGTACTGTGCCTTTGGAGCCATGGTCAGCAGAGCAACTTGCTGAAGCGACTCAAGGTTATTGGTATTTAGATAAAGCACCACAAGGTGAAATTAAACGTATTTTAACTGATTCTCGTCATGCAGAGTCTGGTGATGCATTTTTAGCGCTTAAAGGTGAGCGTTTTGATGCACATGATTTTGTAGTACAGGTTGCAGCCCATGGTTGTCAAATTGCAATTGTCAGCCATCCTGTTGAAGTTGATATTTGTCAATTGGTTGTAGCAGATACGCGTTTGGCATTGGGGTATTTAGGTGCTTATCGCCGAGCGCAACATCCTCGGTTGAAAGTGATAGCATTGACAGGCAGTAGTGGTAAAACCACCACCAAAGAGATGTTAGGCAGTATCCTTTCACGTTTAGCACCGACCTTAATTACACGTGGCAATCTCAATAATGATTTGGGTGTGCCGATGATGTTGTTAGAACTTCGAGCTGAACATCAATATGCCGTGATGGAGTTGGGTGCAAGTCATCAAGGTGAAATTGATTACACCTCAAACTTAGTTCAACCGCATGTGGCAGGTATTCTCAATATCGGCACTGCGCATTTGGGTGAGTTTGGTGGACGTGATGGCATTTGTCGTGCTAAATCAGAAATTTATGCGCATATTGATCCAACTGGAGCGTCAATCGTTCCTGCGGTTGATGATTTTACTTCTACTATTCGTCAAGCTGTACAGACTGAAAATGTATTGAGTTTTGGGCAAAGTGGTGAAGTATTTGCAACAGAAATCCAATTACATGCTCAATCTGCAACATTTACAATCAATACTCCAGCAGGTGTTCGTACAGTAAACCTACCTTTTGCAGGTGAGCACAATGTACATAATGCCGAAGCCGCGACAGCATTTGCTTTGGCGATTGGTATTGATTTAGATGACATTGTGCTGGGTCTAGAGGCTGCCCAAGGTGCGAAAGGTCGTTTAAACTTTATTCGCAAAGGCAACTATTTATTTATTGATGATACTTATAATGCCAACCCGACTTCAATGCGTGCAGCAGCAGAAGTGCTCGCTCAACAAGAGGGGATTCGGGTGATGGTGATTGGTGATATTGGTGAGCTTGGAGATTCGGCTGCTCAACAGCATTATATGCTGGGACGTGACCTTGTTTCAGTAAAAGGGATTAACTTTGTGGTTGCTGTTGGTGAGTTTTCACCTGCAACACAAGAGGGTGCAAGAAGCACTCAGTATGGTAAAAAAATGCAAGCTTTTCTTAACCAAGAACAAGCACTACCTTTATTATTAAGTTTAATTGAAACGCATCAACCACAGTCCATGAGTTTCCTGTTTAAAGGTTCTCGTTATACCCATATGGAAACGTTGATGGCTGATTTGATGGAGAAAGTTTAATGCTGTTTTGGTTATTTCAGCACTTGGCGGGTTATGAAAATGCATTCCAAGTTGTTCGATATTTGTCATTTCGAGCACTGTTAAGTGTATTGACTGCGTTGGCGATTGGTTGGGCTCTAGGTCCAGTCATGATTCGTAGATTGCAAGCCCTGAAATATGGGCAAGCTGTGAGCTCATTTGCACCTGAAAATCATGCAAAGAAAATGGGAACACCAACGATGGGTGGGATTCTAATCCTGCTTTCAATTGGTATTAGTACCTTACTTTGGGCCGATTTATCTAATCCTTATGTATGGATTGTACTGGGCGTTATGGTGATTTTTGGTGCTGTTGGATGGGCGGATGATTGGATTAAAGTTCGCTACAAAGACAATGCTGGATTACCTGCCAAGAAGAAATTCTTTTGGACTTCTGTAGGTTCGTTGGGTGCGGGTATTGCGTTATATATCATTGCGGTACAACAGGAAAATCCTGTACATACGGCAAATATGTTGGATTTGTTGATCCCATTCTTTAAAAATCTCAGCATCCCATTATCTGCTGTACCTTTGGGTATTGGCTTCATTATTTTCACTTATTTGGTGATTAATGGTGGATCAAACGCGGTGAACCTAACGGATGGTTTAGATGGTTTGGCGATCATGCCAATCGTATTGGTTGCAGCAGGTTTAGGTGTATTTGCTTATTTGGCAGGTGATATCCGTTTTGCTACTTATCTACATATTCCATATGTTAAATATACCTCTGAATTGGTGATTGTCTGCGCAGCAATGATTGGTGCAGGCTTGGCATTCCTTTGGTATAACGCACATCCAGCGCAAGTATTTATGGGGGATGTTGGTGCATTATCATTGGGCGCAATGCTTGGTACGATTGCAGTCATGGTTCGTCAAGAGATTGTATTTGCAATTATGGGTGGTGTGTTTGTAGTTGAAGCCATTTCTGTGTTTTTGCAAATCGGTTCATTGCGTATGCGCAATAAGCGCGTATTTCTTATGGCACCTTTGCATCATCATTATGAGAAAAAAGGTTGGCGTGAAACCCAAGTGGTTATTCGCTTCTGGATTATTACAATTATGCTGGTAGTTTTAGGTCTAATGACTTTAAAATTGCGTTAAGCAAAAGTTGTTTGAGAAAGTCGGCAGTTGCCGGCTTTTTTTATGGCTTTAAATGAGTTTGGAGAAGGTTATGAATGTGTTGATGTGCCCAGTCTGTCGTGAAGCACTCAGCTTAACGGATAAAACGTGGCGCTGTATAAACAATCATAGCTATGATGTGGCAAAACAGGGTTATGTCAACTTACATGTCGTGCAGCATAAACATAGTAAAAACCCAGGAGACACACCTGAATCTGTGCAAGCACGTCGTGCATTTTTGAGTGGTGGTTTTTATGCACCCTTGCAACAAGCCATCGTTGAAAAAATTCGTGGTTTAAGAATTGAAAATTTGCTGGATATTGGTTGTGGTGAGGGATATTACACTCATGCAATGCAACAAGAAGTCATGCAATGTGTTGGTGTAGATATTGCCAAAAATGCAGTACAAGTTGCTGCAAAGCTCAATAAAGAGGTGACTTGGATTGTGGGTACTGGGGCGACTTTACCTGTGCTAGATCATTCTATTGATTTGTGTACCAGTTTATTTAGCCCAATTCCTCAGGAAGAAATTTTACGAGTGCTTAAGGCTAAAGCATATCTTATTGTAGTTACACCTGCGCCTGAGCATTTGTTAGCCATGCGTGAAGGCTTATTTGAAGAAGTAAAAGCACATGAACCACATAAGTTTGTTGAGCAATTAAAAGAACATTTTGAATTGCTTGAGCATCCTATTGTTGAGTCGGTTTTTGAATTAGATCAAACTCAATTGAAAAATTTGATTGCAATGACGCCGTACGCATATAAAGCAAAACCTGAAAAACGTTTGGCTTTAGAAGTTCAAACAAAGACTCAATTAAAAGCAGCATTTCAAATTTATTTATTTCAGAAAAAATAATGTGCTTATTTTTTTGCAATTGATTTTCAATAAAAAACGCCATCATTTGATGGCGTTTTTATGAGAGTTAATTACTGAACTTCATTAATTAAGTTTTCCAATGCATCACTTTCACGTTTTGGTGGATTTTGATCCATTGATGGAGGTGTTGCACTACTTGGTTTAAGTGGTTGCTCTGCCTCATCAGGTAAATCATCAAAGTCATTTGATGGATTACGTGTTGGCGTGGTTGGTGTTGGTCGATAAAGAGGGCGTGCTAAAGGTGGAGTTGTACGATATTCCTCATTATTTTGGTCAGCAGAAGCCAGTCCTCGCTGTTCACGAGAGATAGGTGCTTTCGCATTTTTATCAAAATGTACCCATGAAGATGGTGTGCCATCCAAAGCTTTACCCATGAAACTTGTCCATACAGGTAATGCTGCGATCCCCCCATATTCACGACGTCCTAGCGTGGTTGGTTGGTCAAAACCGACCCAAGCGATGGCAACCAACTTGCCGTTAAATCCAGCAAACCAAGCATCTTTAGCATCGTTTGTGGTTCCTGTTTTACCGCCAATATCATCACGACCAATTTTAAGAGCTGCACGACCCGTACCATGTACAATCACATCGCGTAAAATATTTGCCATATCAAAGGCAGACTGTGATTTTAAAATACGTTGTGCTTGGCGGTATTTGCTTTGTTCTTCTTTGCTCAGCGTAGTTTCTGGTTCAACAGCATCTTGAGTTGCACCTTCAATCACTTCATCGTCAGGTGTTACTTCTGGATCGACACTATCATCTTTAGCATTAATACATGGAATACATGCATAATCGGGATTGGCTTCATAAATCACTTTGCCATAAGCATCTTCAATACGACTGATAAAGTGAGGTTGGATACGATAACCACCATTTGCAATGGTTGCATAACCTGTTGCCATTTGCACAGGTAACACTTGTGGTGTTCCTAGGGCAATGGTGAAATTACGTGGAATTTGATCTTCTTGTAGTCCAAAGTCCATCAATAATTGTCGAGCACGTTCAACACCAACACTTTGCAATAATCGAACAGAGACGGTATTACGAGACAAATATAATGCGCGTCGTAAAGGAATCATTCCTAAATAACGTCCATCAGAGTTCTTTGGTGACCAACGACCAATCGAAATTGGGCTGTCATTGACCATTGAATAAGGGGTCATGCCTCGTTCAAGTGCCAATGCATAAATGAATGGTTTAATGGTTGAGCCAGGTTGACGCCAGCCTTGGATTGCACGGTTAAATTTAGATTGATAAAAGTTATAGCCCCCAACAACAGCTTCAATCGAGCCATCATTTGGATTGATTGCAATGAGTTGTCCTTGAGCTTTAGGGGTTTGAACCAATGACCATGCTGTTTTATTTTCATTGGGTCTCAAGCGGATAATATCTTTGACTGTAACGATTTGAGAGGCTTTGCTTGGAGCACCACCTACAGCATTGGCATTAATATATTTTCTAGCCCAAGACATTCCAGACCAAGGTACAGTGACCGTAGAGCCATCTTGCAATTTTGCATCAAAACTATTTGCACCTACTTTCACAACCTCAGCAGGATAAGTATTTGCATAGGGTACAAAATTTTTTAAAGGCTTGTCATGTGCTTCTGCGCCACGCCAGCCATGGCGCCGGTCATAATCTTCTAAGCCTTTTTGCACGGCATCTTCGGCATATTGCTGACGCTTGCTATCAATGGTTGTATAAACTTTATAACCAGAATCAATGGCAAGCTCACCAAATTTTTCTACAAGCTCTGTTCGTACCATTTCGCCGACATAGGGAAATTTATTGCTTAAACCACGATCAGGCATACTCAGATTAATCGGTTCAGCAACGGCTTTTTGATATTCCGCTTGATTAAGATAACCGAGTTGTAGCATTCGTCCTAAAATCCAATTACGACGCTCTAAGGCACGTTCAGGATTCACAACAGGGTTGTATTTTGAAGGAGCCTTAGGTAACCCCGCAATCATGGCCATTTGAGCAACACTGAGTTGATCTAAGTTCTTGTTATAATAAATTTTTGCTGCTGCGGCGATACCATATGCATTTTTACCTAAGAAGATTTTATTGACATATAACGATAAAATTTCTTCTTTAGATAGGTTCTGTTCTATTTTACGTGCTAAAAAAACTTCAGTGAGTTTGCGCTTTAAAGTTCGTTCGGGTGATAAATAATAGTTTTTCGCCACCTGCATGGTAATGGTCGAACCACCAGTTTGAACATTTGAACCTGTAACACTTTCACTCACAGCTCGACCTAAGCCTTTGAAGCTAATTCCACTATGTTCAAAAAATGAAGAATCTTCTGCAGCTAAGAATGCATGAATGAAGTGTGGAGGGATCTGATCGTATTCAACAGGTACAGAAAGTTTGCCTCCATATTCCGCAATCAACTGATTATCTGCTGAATAAACTTGCATAGGTTTAAGCAATGGCGCCTTTTTTAAAGAGCTCATTTCTGGCAGCGATGGGGCAATATATAGATACATACCATAAAAGCCCATCGGAATTGCGACTAAAATAATAATAATCAGCAAAAAAAAGGGATGAATATGACCTGAACAAGATAGCTTTTTCATAACAAGTAAGTTTTAATAATAGCTAATGGCAAACTAATTGCTGGTCAGTATAGCTTTTCATTTGATAGATTGTTAGATGGGATATTGTATCTGTAAAAAATTAAGACCAAGTGCAGTCGGTTTGTGTTATGTATTGGGGATAAAAAAATAATAGGAAATGTATCGTGCTTAGACTATATCGTAAGCCAAATAAGGGGTTAATAGGAGTAGATATTAGTTCTACTTCTGTAAAAATATTAGAACTCTCTGTTAAGAACGGTCGTTACTGGGTTGAAAGCTATGGATTAAGCCCCTTGCTTGATGGGAGTGTTGTTGAAAAAAACATTCTCAATCCAGAAGCAGTTGCTGATGCGTTGGAAAGAGCAGTAAATATTGCCAATCCTCAATCGCAAAATGTAGCTGTTGCAGTTCCAACGTCTATGGTGATTCATAAGGTCATAGAAATGGATGCTGATATGTCTGATGAAGAACGGGAAGTTCAGATTCGAATGGATGCAGAGCAATACATTCCATTTCCATTGGATGAAGTGAGTTTGGATTTTGAGGTTCTTCAAGACAAATTAGCGGTTTCAAACCGCGTCAATGTTTTGCTGGTTGCAACACGTACGGAAAATATTGATTCACGTATTGAAGTCTTAGAAATTGCAGGTCTATCCCCGAAAATTGCTGATGTAGAAAGTTATGCAATTGAACGGGCTTTTGATGTGTTCTCAGATACATTACCGATTGGTGCAAACATGGTGGGTGTCTTGGACATCGGTCACACCATGACGACACTTTCTGTGATGCAAAATGGCAAGATTATCTATACACGTGAACAAGTTTTTGGTGGGAAGCAATTAACCCAAGACGTGCAAAATCGTTATGGTTTATCTTATGAAGAAGCAGGCCGTGCTAAAAAAGATCGAACTTTACCTGATGATTTTGAAACTGAAGTGCTCATGCCATTTCTTGAAGCTGTTGTTCAACAAGCTGCACGTTCATTGCAATTCTTTTTTTCATCTTCTCAGTTTAATGAGATTGACCATATTTTGTTGGCTGGGGGGAATGCGAACATTCCAGGGTTGGCAAAATTATTACAACAAAAACTAGGCTACCGCGTCACTATTGCAAACCCTTTTTTACAAATGGGATTCTCTCCACAAATTGACTTAAACAAAATAGAGAATGATGCGCCATCATTGATGGTAGCGTGCGGCTTAGCTTTGAGGAGTTTTGATTAATGGCAAAGATTAACTTACTCCCTTGGCGTGATGAGCTAAGAGAACAGCGGAAAAAACAATTTATTGCAATTTGTATCGGGGTTGCACTCATTGGTTTATTGAGTGTGTTACTCGCTTGGTTCTATTTTGATCATAAATTGGAAGATCAAGAGCAAGCCAATCAACTGATTACCAGTACCAACCAAAATTTGGATGCCCAATTAAAAACGTTGGATGGCTTGCAAGAGCGTCGTAATGCGATCATTGAACGAATGAAGCTGATTCAAGGCTTACAAGGTCAGCGCCCAGTAACGGTACGTTTGGTTGATGAGTTAGTGCGCGTTACACCTGCTCAAATGTATTTGACCAAGTTTAGCCGAGTAGGCGATAAATTTACCATCGAAGGCCGAGCTGAGAGTCCAAATACAGTTGCGGAGCTTCTGCGTGGTTTGGAAGCTTCAGAATGGTATCGTAATGCGTTTATGAATTCTTTCTTGGCTGCAGAAGAAAACAAAAATAAAACACCAACATCTGTTATTCCACGCGTTGAAGAGTCGTATGGAAGTTTTGTGGTCACTGTGGATTTAGGGGAAATTGCAGTATCCACAACAGAAGAAAATACTGCTAATAAAGCTGAACAAGTTCCAGCTGCTGGGGGTGCGAAATGAATCGTGAAGATTTAGAAAAAATAGATTCATCCGTCAAAGATGCGCCAAAGAAAAACAGCATGACAGTTGAGAAATTTTTTCAACAGTTTAATACCTTGGATATGAATAACTATGGAAGTTGGCCTTTATCCGTCAAAATCACCTGTTGGTTATTCTTATTCTTTGTTGTATGTGCAATCGGTTATTTCTTGGCGATTAAACCTAAATTGGATTCGATTGATCAAGCTCGCACGGTTGAACAAAACTTATTGAATGAGTTTAAAGAGAAAGATTCTAAGCTAAGAAACTTGCAGCAATATCAAGCGCAATTACAGCAAATGGAAATCAACTTTACTCAGCAGTTAGAACAACTTCCGAAAGAAACTGAAATTCCAAGTTTGGTTGAAGATATCAACGTTACTGGCGTGAGCTCTGGTTTGAAATTTAAAAATATCAAATTGGAACCTGAAGTTAAGCAAGAGTTCTTTATTGAGCAACCGATTTCGATTGATGCGACAGGTGATTATCATTCATTTGGTAGTTTTGTAAGTAGTATTGCAGTGTTGCCACGTATTGTGACACTCCATGATTTTACAATCACTGGAACACCAAGTAGTGATAAGAAATCGGATGTGCCTGTCATCGATTATACGATTAAAGCAAAAACCTATCGTTATGTCGGTAGCGATGAAAATCAAAAAAATGCTCAAACAAATAATGTTGCTCCTGGTACAACGACACCACCGCAAGGAGGGAAGCCACAATGAAAAAGGTTTATAAAATAATTTGTGGGATCTCATTTGCTGCGTTATTGGTGGGTTGTGATTCTCGAATCGATGCCGTAAATCAACAAATGGCGAATATTAGGAATGAACAACCATTACCGATTGAGCCTGCTCCTGTATTTACACCCGTTCCGAGTTTTAATTATTCAGCTCAGCAGTTGCGTAGTCCCTTTTTACCAAGTTCGTTGGCAAATGAATTAAAAATTATGTCAGGTAAGCGTGTTTATCCGAACTTTTCTAGACAGTCCCAACCCCTTGAAAGTTACCCTTTGGAGTCTTTGACATTGAAAGGTAGTATGAAAGGTAACACGGGACAAATTGTTGGTTTAATTCAAACGCCTGATGGTGAAATTGAACGCGTACAACGTGGTAATTATATGGGGATGAATCAGGGACGAATCATCGAGATTACACCTACTCGTATTGATTTATTAGAAATAGTGCCAGATGGTCGGGACGGTTATATAGAGCGACCACGTAGTTTGGTTCTAATAGGTCCAGTGGATTGAAACTGAATTAAGGAATAAAAATGAAAAATAGTTTGAAAAGTATGTTTAGTGGGGATGGTCAATTTATGAATAGTCACCTTCGTCAATTCACTATGGCGGCTGTATCAATTGCTGTAATGCAAGTTGCAACAGCACAAACAACGATGACCAATATCGTGCCAATGAAAATTCCTGGGCAGGGGACTGAGATTCGTGTCATGTTCAATGGTTTGCCACCACAACCCCAAGCATATCAATTGGAAAATCCATCTCGATTAATTTTGGATTTCGATAATGCAAAACAAAATTTAACGCAAACAACGATACCAGTAGCAAGTGAAGAAGCATCTTCAGTAGATGTAAGTGCTGATGATCAGCGTTCACGCTTAACTGTGAATTTAAAAAATAGTGGGGCTTTTACAACAAGAGTTGAAGGCAACACCTTTATTTTGAAAATGAATAGTGCAAACCAAGCAGCAGCGTTACCGACGTATTCTACTCCTGTTGCTACAAAACAAGCGCAACAAGGGATTGCTGATATTGGTTTTCAACGAGGAAATGTCGGTGAAGGTCAAGTTTTTGTAACCTTGGCTGGAGCGAATACGCCAATTGATGTGCAACAACAGGGTAGTAAGGTGGTTATTCGTACCTTGGGTAATAAAATTCCAGCACATTTAATTCGTCGTTTAAATGTCAATGATTTTGCAACACCAGTATCATCTGTGGATGCCTATAACGATGGCGCAAATGGTGTAATCACGATTCAGTCTTCTGGTAGTTATGAATATATGGCTTATCAGGCTGAGAATAAGTTGACTGTCAGCTTAAAACGTCCTGCTGAGAATAAATTAGCCCGACCAAGTGCTAGCCAATCCTACACAGGTAAGAAAATATCTTTAGATTTTCAAGACATTGAAGTGCGTCGCGTACTGCAATTACTTGCGGATTTTACTGGTATTAATATGGTGGCTTCAGATAGCGTACAAGGTAATATTACTTTGCGCTTAAAAGATGTACCATGGGATCAAGCACTAGATATTGTTTTAAAAACCAAAAATCTCGATAAACGTCGTAATGGTAATGTTATTTGGATTGCACCAGTAACAGAATTGATTAAGGCAGAAGAGGAAGAGGCTAAAGCTTTAGCACAAAGTGTGAAATTAGCGCCTATTCAAACTGAATATATTCAGTTGAATTATGCTAAAGCAACAGATATTGAAAAATTGATCACTGAAGGGAAAAACTCTAAAAATAATAACAATGGATCAAATAATACAGGATCAAATAATCAAGACCTAAGGAGTTTAGATCCTTATGGAAATAATGTGGGTAGTTTGCTCAGCCCTAGAGGAACTGTCACAGTTGATGCTAGAACTAATACCTTGATTATTACGGACACGGCACAGAAAATTGATCAAATTCGTAAAATGGTTGATTTGCTAGATGTTTCTGTAAAACAAGTCATGGTTGAGGCACGTATTGTTCGTGCAACGACAGATTTTACCAAAGAAATGGGGGTGAAATGGGGTATTCTGTCTAAAGGAATTAATCAAAATAATGATTTGTTAGTCGGTGGTAGTGAGCGAACGCTATGGGATTTAAAGACTCCAGACACAAATGGTAAGTATACGATAACACGTCCAGATAATTTGAATGTAGATTTAGGTGTGGAAAATGCAGCAGGTAAAATTGCTTTTGGTTTGATTAGTATGTCTGATTTTATGTTGGACCTAGAGTTATCCGCATTACAAGCAGATGGTTATGGAGAGATTATTTCGACACCAAAAGTTATGACTGCAGATAAGCAAAAAGCCAAAGTGGCCTCTGGTCAACAAATACCGTATAGATCTACTGATAACGATGGTAAGGCAACAACAGAGTTTAAAGATGCTTTGTTGAGTCTGGATGTGACGCCAAGTATTACTCCCGATGGTAAGGTGCAAATGCAGCTTCTAGTAACAAGTGATTCTCCTGGGCAAACGACTCCTGATGGAAATATTGCGATTAATAAGAATGAAATTACGACTAATGTTCTAGTTAATAATGGTGAAACCGTTGTTTTGGGTGGTATCTTTGAGCAAGAAACTAAGAATAGCCAAACCAAGGTTCCTTTTTTGGGAGACATTCCTTACTTTGGGAGGTTGTTCAGAAAAGATGTTAAATCAGATGCTAAAAAGGAATTATTAATCTTTGTGACACCTAGAATTGTTAATGACAGTCGCACTAGAAATCATTAATATACTTTCAATGAAAGCAATTCGATAGGTGACTCCTTGCCAAGCAAAGAGTTTGAAACCCTACCAAATATTTATTTGGTAGGGCCCATGGGAGCAGGAAAAACAACAGTTGGTCGGCATTTGGCAGAACTATTAGGTCGTGAATTTTTAGATAGCGATCATGAAATAGAACGAAAAACTGGAGCATCAATCCCTTGGATTTTTGAGAAAGAAGGCGAGCAAGGTTTCCGCACAAGAGAAACCATCGTTATAGATGATTTAACGTCTAAGAAAAATTTAGTTGTCGCAACAGGTGGTGGTGCTGTTACTCAGGTGATGAATCGAGAGTATCTCAAGCATAGAGGTATTGTGATCTATTTATACACACCTGTGGAAATTCAATTATTACGTACACATCGAGATAAAAACCGTCCTTTATTACAAGTTGAGCATCCAGAGCAGAAATTAAAAGATTTGCTTAAAATCCGTGATCCACTATATCGAGATGTTGCACATTATATTATTGAAACCAATCAGGGTGCTGCGCGAGATTTGGCTTTGAAGATACTGCAGCTTATTGTTTCAAAAGAGATTGTTTAATCCATAAATCAGCGTTATTTATTATTTGGCAGAACCATGCAAACTTTACATGTAGAACTGGGTGAGCGTCGCTATCCTATTTTTATTGGTAGTCATTTGAATCCACAACAATTACTTGAGTCTCATATCCATGGGCGTCAGGTCATGATTGTCACCAATACTACAGTGCAACCTCTATATTTATCACATTATGTGGAAGCGATTGAGCAGTTGGGTAAGCAGGTTGCGGTTTGCGTATTGCCTGATGGTGAAAAGTATAAAAACATTGAACATTTAAATCTTATTTTTGATGCTTTGCTTGAGGCTGGTTTTAATCGTGATTGTACAGTACTGGCTTTAGGTGGTGGTGTGATTGGTGATATGGCAGGTTTTGCATCTGCATGTTTCCAACGTGGTGTATATTTTATTCAAGTGCCCACAACTTTATTGTCGCAAGTGGATTCAAGTGTAGGTGGAAAAACGGGGATTAATCACCCATTAGGTAAAAATATGATTGGGGCATTTCAGCAGCCTCAAGTTGTTTTGGCTGATATGGCTCAGTTAAAAACTTTACCAGCACGTGAATTATCAGCTGGTCTGGCTGAAGTGATTAAATATGCTTTGTTGGGCGATGAAGCATTTTTAGTTTGGTTAGAGACCAATATCGATGGTTTAGTGGCACAAGATTCTGAATTACTCGCTGAAGCGGTTTATCGTTCTTGTGCGCATAAAGCGCGTATTGTTGCAAATGATGAAAAAGAGCAAGGTGAGCGCGCTTTACTTAACCTTGGACATACTTTCGGTCATGCTATTGAGTCATATCTCGGTTATGGGGTGTGGTTGCATGGTGAGGCTGTTGCAACGGGTATGGTGATGGCTGCGGATTTATCTTGTCGAATGGGCTGGATTTCGCAAAATGATTTAGAGCGTACAAAAAAAATCATACAACGCGCTCAATTGCCTGTAGCATGTCCTAAAATTCCACTCGATGAATTTTTAGCGTATATGTCGCATGATAAAAAAGTATTGAATGGGCAACTTCGTTTAGTATTGTTGAAGCAACTTGGTCAGGCGATTATCACGAAAGATTTTGATGTAGAATTGATGAAACAAGCGATTTTAGCAAATCAAGTATAGAAAAAGGTTAGTTTCACATGGTAGCAATTCGTACAAATTGGCAAAATATTCGACAATATATTTGGTTAATTGGTGGATTGCTGTGCCTCCTTGCTGCTTTGATTTTTTGGGCGATTACAGATACCAGAGATTTGGTTACGGTAACAAATCCAATTGGTGAAACGCAAGTCCAGATTCAGCCTGAAAAAGTTGCTGCATCTGCTCATTTGGGAAGTTTGATGGATGAAGTGCGCCCACTTGAAATGACAACCCGTGTTGTAACTGCTGGGAATCATACTGCTGAATTTCGTGGGACTAAATTCTTCCAAGAAAATAAGAAAGCATGGACAGTTGAGCTGTTTAAAGTCACAGATGAAGACATTATTCGTGGCTTTTTACAAAAGCAGCTCGATCGTAAGAACTTTATCTATTTTCGTTTAAGCGGTGAAAATCAAACTGAACAATATGTTTTGGTTTATGGTGTGTTCAACAATGATGATCAAGCTCAGGCACAATTAAAACAACTGACTTTTAAATTTCCCAATACAATCCATCCTCAAGCGATTCAATTCGAAAAATATGCATCCTTGGTTAATGATCTTGGATCGGATGAAATGATGGGTGCAAATAAGCTTTATGAAGTGAAATTAAAATCAGCACCACTTCCAGTCATTGATGAGTCTTTATTGGCTCAAGCAAAATCAGCGCTTGCTGCGATTACGGGTTCAACTGCGCTGAAGAATACCACCCAAACAACAATTACTCGTCGCGATGAATCAGGTACTGTTGTTGATGTACAAAAATCACAATCAACAATTGCACAACCACAGAACAAGACCAAAGATCCAGCCGTGACTTCTACTGAGAAAAAGCCAGCAGAGCATGAAATTAGTGATCCATTTAATTAATATTTAGCTCTAATATGGTGCAATTTTGAGTAATTAACTTATTTTTGACCAATATTGGTGCTTAAAAATTGATTAAATATTTATGTAAATTTATAGCAGGGCTTTTATTTTAATATATTTGAGTAGTTTGGTGACTAATAATAATAATTGGCATATTTTTTGCTTTATTGTTGCGCTAATTGAGTTAATTGTCCCTATTTTGGCGCGAAATGATTCAATTGGTGTGCGATATTCGTCTATTTAAGTGCTTTAATACAGTGCGAAAATTGTAAAACAATTTTTCAATTAAAGTGAAAAGAGACTGGTGTTTCATTGTAACTAAGTGGTTTACTAGCTTACGAAAATGCCTGAAAAGTCGTAATTTAAGGTTTGAATGTTTTTCGCCCTTAATGGGCCTATGTAGAAAGAAGGGTACGCTATGCACATGCCATCGCCTAACACTGTAGCTCCCGCTCAAGGTTTATACCAACCGGATGAGTTTAAAGATAACTGTGGTTTCGGCTTAATCGCCCATATGCAAGGTGATGCAAGTCACGACTTGGTCAAGACCGCAATTCATAGTCTAAGTTGTATGACGCACCGTGGTGGTATTGCTGCAGATGGTAAGACCGGTGATGGTTGCGGATTGCTCTTGGCTATGCCGAAGGCATTCTTCCGTGAAGAAGCGAAAAAAATTAGTGATATTACACTGAGTGAAATATTTGCTGTTGGAACTGTATTCTTAAATTTAGATCCAGCATTAGCTGCACATGCAAAACAGATTTTAACCAAAGAAATAGAAGAAGAAGGTTGTCGTGTGATTGGTTGGCGTGTGGTTCCAACCAATAATGATGCATTGGGTTCGATTGCAATGCAGTCTCTACCAGCATTTGAGCAAATTTTTGTCAATTGCCCAATGGGTGTAACAGAAGCAGAATTCAACCGTAAATTGTTTATGGCACGTCGTCGTGCAGAGCAACAAATTACCAATGATCCATATTTCTATGTGACGACACTGTGTTCTACAGTGATTAGTTATAAAGGTTTGATGATGCCTGCATATATTGCAGAATTCTATACAGATCTTGCAGATGAGCGTTTGGATTCACATATTGTTGTGTTCCATCAACGTTTCTCCACCAATACTTTACCACGTTGGCCTTTGGCGCAACCATTCCGCTATTTAGCGCACAATGGTGAAATTAATACAATTACAGCAAACCGTAACTGGGCTGCTGCGCGTACACCTAAATTTGAAAACCCACTATTACCAGGTTTAACTGAGCTTAATCCGATTGTAAATCGTACAGGTTCAGATTCATCAAGTATGGATAATATGCTTGAAATCCTCGTTGGTGGTGGTATGGACTTGTTCCGTGCATTGCGTATGCTGGTTCCGCCTGCTTGGCAGAACGTAGAAACTTTAGATGCAGACTTACGTGCATTCTATGAGTTTAACTCTAAGCATATGGAAGCTTGGGATGGCCCTGCGGGTCTAGTCATCCAAGATGGTCGTCATGCAATTTGTATGTTAGATCGTAATGGTTTACGTCCAGCTCGTTGGGTTATTACTAAAAATGGTTATATCACGCTTGCATCAGAGATTGGTGTATGGGGTTATGAGCCTGAAGATGTGGTGTCTAAAGGTCGTGTAGGCCCGGGTCAAATCCTTGTGGTTGATACATTCACAGGCAAAATGCTAGACACTAAAGACGTTAGCAACCATTTGAAAAAAATGCGTCCTTATCGTGAATGGTTACGTGAACATTCGGTCCATTTACAAGGTAGCCCAGAGCTTGAAGAATACTTGTGTGATCAAGGTTTGAAAGGTGATGATCTAAAAGCTGCTCAAAAAATGTTTATGGTGACATTTGAAGAGCGTGATCAACTCCTTCGCCCTATCGCAGAAAGTGGTCAGGAAGCTGTAGGTTCGATGGGTGATGATACGCCAATGGCAGTATTGTCACGCCAAGTACGTCATGTAACGGATTATTTCCGTCAACAATTTGCTCAGGTGACCAATCCACCAATCGATCCATTACGTGAATCGATTGTCATGTCATTGGAAACGTGTCTAGGTCGTGAGCAAAATGTCTTTGAGCAAAGCCCAGAACATGCCGATCGTTTGATTATTTCAAGCCCAGTACTTTCAAATTCGAAAATGCACCAAATTCGTACCATTGGTCGTAAAGGTTACGAAATTGCTGATATCGATGTGAACTATGCTGAAACTGAAGGTTTAGAAGCGGCGATTACACGTATTTGCGAAGAGGCTGCGCAAGCAATTCGTGACGGTAAAACGTTACTAGTGCTTTCTGATAGAAAAATTCGTGAAGGTTATTTACCTGCGAACACTGCGATGGTGACTGGTGCGATTCACCATCACTTGATCAGTGTTGGTTTGCGTACCGATGCTAACATTATTGTAGAAACTGCGATTGCACGTGATCCGCATCAATTTGCTGTGATCTTAGGTTTTGGTGCAACTGCAATTTATCCATATTTAGCTTATGACGTGATCAATGACTTGATTGCCAAAGGTGAGTTATTAGGCGACCCAATCCATGCCCAAGCAAACTTCCGTAAAGGCATTGAAAAAGGCTTATTAAAAGTACTTTCGAAAATGGGTATTTCTACCGTTGCTTCTTATCGTGGTGGTCAATTATTTGAAGCGGTGGGGCTGTCTGAAGAAGTTGTCAATAAATGCTTCACAGGCGTACCAAGTCGTATCAAAGGTGCAACTTTTGCTGACCTTGAAAATGATCAGAAAAAATTAGCTGAGCTGGCTTGGAAAGCACGTAAGCCTATTGAACAAGGTGGATTATTAAAATTCGTTTTCGATAAGGAATATCATGCATTTAACCCTGATGTCATTAATGCATTGCACAAATCTGTACGTTCAGGTAACTATGCTGACTTTAAAGAATATGCGGAATTAGTCAATAATCGTCCAATTGCAACGATTCGTGATTTATTCAAGTTAAAAACTGATAATTCGATTCCATTGGAAGCAGTTGAATCTGTGGAAGAGATTTTGCCACGTTTTGACTCTGCAGGTATGTCTTTAGGTGCGTTGTCACCTGAAGCACATGAAGCGATTGCGATTGCAATGAACACGATTGGTGGTCGTTCAAACTCAGGTGAAGGTGGTGAAGATCCTGCACGTTACGGTACGATTCGTAACTCGAAAATCAAACAGATTGCTTCGGGGCGTTTCGGTGTAACACCTGCGTATTTAACGTCTGCTGAAGTTCTACAAATTAAAGTTGCTCAAGGTGCAAAACCGGGTGAAGGTGGTCAGTTACCAGGCGGTAAAGTAAATGGCTTAATTGCACGTTTACGTTATTCAGTTCCTGGTGTAACACTAATTTCACCACCACCGCATCATGATATTTATTCAATTGAAGACTTATCACAATTGATTTTTGACTTGAAACAAGTCAATCCTCAAGCCATGGTTTCTGTGAAACTCGTATCTGAGCCGGGTGTGGGAACAATTGCAGCAGGTGTTGCAAAAGCATACGCAGACTTCATTACAATTTCGGGCTATGACGGTGGTACAGCAGCTTCTCCATTGTCTTCGATTCACCATGCGGGTTCTCCGTGGGAATTGGGTCTTTCTGAAGCGCATCAAGCACTTCGTGTCAATGATTTACGTGGCAAAGTACGTGTACAGACAGACGGTGGCTTGAAAACGGGTCTAGATGTTGTGAAAGCAGCAATCTTGGGTGCTGAAAGCTTCGGTTTTGGTTCAACACCAATGATCGCATTGGGTTGTAAATACCTACGTATTTGCCATTTAAATAACTGTGCGACTGGTGTTGCAACACAACAAGATAAATTACGTCAAGAGCATTACATTGGTGAGCCAGAAATGCTCATCAACTTCTTCCACTTTATTGCGGAAGAAACACGTGAATGGTTAGCTGCTTTAGGTGTTGCATCACTGAAAGACTTGATTGGTCGTACAGATTTGTTAGAAGTTCTTCCTGGTGAAACTGAAAAACATGCACACCTTGATTTAAGTGCTTTACTTGAATCACATCCATCTGCTGAAGGTAAGGCGCAGTATTGTCAAGTTCAGGGCAATGCTCCATTTGACAAGGGTGTACTTGCAGAAAAAATGATTGCTGAAATGCTTCCAGCAATTGAAGCAGGCACGGGTGGTGAATATCATTTCACTGTAGGTAATTGTGACCGTTCAATCGGCGCGCGTATTTCAGGTGAGATTGCGAAACGCTATGGCAACTTGAGTATGGAAGCACATCCTGTGAAAGTGAATTTAACAGGTACTGCGGGTCAATCATTGGGTGTTTGGAATGCTGGTGGTCTGCATATCAAACTTGAAGGTGATGCGAACGATTACGTTGGTAAAGGTATGGCAGGTGGTCGAGTATCGATCTTCCCACCAAAAGGTTCACCATTCCAGACGCAAGAAACAGCAATCATTGGTAACACATGTTTATACGGTGCGACTGGTGGTAAACTATTTGCCGCAGGTACTGCGGGTGAGCGTTTCGCTGTACGTAACTCTGGCGCATTTGCCGTGATTGAAGGTGCAGGTGATCACTGTTGTGAATACATGACTGGTGGTATTGTGACTGTACTGGGTAAAGTTGGTCATAACTTCGGTGCAGGTATGACCGGTGGTTTTGCCTATGTACTTGATTTGGATAATGACTTTGTTGATCATTATAACCACGAGCTGATTGAGTTAAATCGTATTTCTACAGAATCGATGGAAGAGCACAAAGCGTTCTTAGGTCGTATCTTAGATGAGCATATTAAAGAAACAGGTAGTGCTTGGGCGTATAAGATCCGCAATGAGTTTGATTTCTATGGTCGTAAATTCTGGCTAGTAAAACCAAAAGCTGCGAATTTGCAGACTTTGTTGAAAACAACTCAAGCTGATCCACAATAATTCCACTACTGTAGATATATAGGCAGGTGCAGCTGATAAATAAACAGTGCGCACCTACCCACGGAGAGAGACATGGCAGAGCGCCTAAACAATGACTTTCAATTTCTGGATGTAGCACGCCAAGATCCAGAGAAAAAAGATCTAACTGTCCGCAAAGCTGAGTTTGTGGAAATTTATAAACCTTTCACAGCGGAAGTGGCAGCAAACCAAACGCATCGTTGTTTGGGCTGTGGTAACCCATATTGCGAATGGAAATGTCCAGTACATAACTACATTCCAAACTGGTTAAAGTTGATTGCGGAAGGTCGTATTTTCCAAGCGGCTGAACTTTGCCATCAAACCAACACATTGCCTGAAGTCTGTGGTCGCGTATGTCCTCAAGACCGTTTATGTGAAGGTGCTTGTACCCTAAATGATGGTTTTGGTGCAGTGACCATTGGTAATGCAGAAAAATATATTAACGATACCGCTTTTGCACTCGGCTGGCGTCCAGATATGTCTTCTGTAAAGTGGACAAATAAGAAAGTTGCCATCATTGGTGCAGGTCCAGCAGGTTTAGGCTGTGCAGATATTCTCGTACGTAATGGGGTAAAACCTGTTGTATTTGATAAACGTCCTGAAATTGGTGGTTTATTAACGTTCGGTATTCCAGAATTTAAAATGGAAAAAGATGTAATGAAGCGTCGCCGTGAAATTTTCACGGGTATGGGCGTTGAATTCCGTTTAAATACTGAAATTGGTACAGATATTACTATCGATCAATTACTTGCAGATTATGATGCTGTGTTTATGGGTATGGGTACTTATACTTATATGAAAGGCGGTTTTGCAGGTGAAGATTTTGATGGTGTTTACGATGCACTTGATTTCCTGATTGCCAATGTTAACCGTACGCAAGGTTGGGAAAAAGATCCAAGTGAATACATCAGTGTTGAAGGTAAAAAGGTGATTGTACTGGGCGGTGGTGACACAGCTATGGACTGTAACCGTACTTCAATTCGTCAGGGCGCTGAATCAGTTACTTGTGCGTACCGTCGTGATGAAGAAAATATGCCAGGTTCACGTCGTGAAGTGAAGAATGCACGTGAAGAAGGTGTTGAATTCCAATTCAATCGCCAACCGATTGAAATCATTGGTGAGAACGGCAAAGTAACGGGTGTTAAAGTTGTGACGACACAACTGGGTGCACCAGACAGCCGTGGTCGTCGTAGCCCTGAGCCAATTCCGGGTTCTGAAGAAGTCTTAGCAGCAGATGCTGTATTGCTTGCTTTTGGTTTCCGTACTAGCCCAGCAGATTGGTTTGCAGGTGCAAATATTGGTTTAGATGGTTCGGGTCGAGTGATTGCAGCTGAACAGCAAGAATTTAAATTCCAAACCTCTAATCCAAAAATCTTTGCGGGTGGTGATATGGTTCGTGGTTCTGACCTTGTCGTTACTGCGATTTGGGAAGGTCGTGAAGCTGCTGAAGGTATTTTAGATTACCTTGGTGTTTAATTCTAAACTGTAAGTATTCAAAACTTATTTTCAAAGCCTGCAAATATGCAGGCTTTGTTTTTCATCGGATACTCAGTCGTTTTAGTGACAAAATGTGAATAACATTGAAAATAAAAATAAACAGCTAAGTTGATAATAATCATTAAGTTTTGATTTGTTCATGTGCGTATTTGCAGTTTCATATCATTGCTTTTTTGACAAACTGAGCATTCTGGTCATTCTGAGATCTATTTTGCAATATACAAATGTATAGTTTCTGCCAATATAGATTTATATTCAGACAAATGTAGGATTAAACCTATGACAGTAGCTCAAGCGACGGCAGAAAAAGCATATTTAAATCGTCCAAAAGCCATTGGTATTAAAGTCCGTAAACCAAGCTTTAACCCAAAAGCCATTCGTAGACATTTCTTTGCCAATTCACCAGTAATGTCTCACTTATTAACCGCACTCTCATCCACATTTCCAATCGGCGAGCAATTTTTTGTGCATAGTGTGCGCAATGTGCGTGATAAAATCAGCGATGAAAAGCTACAAGCTCAGATTGCTGCTTTTATTGGTCAAGAAGCGATGCATTCTAAAGCACATGCAGAATTTAATGATGCATGGCGTCGTGATGACTATAACCTAGATAATTTTCAAGCGTGGCTGGCGCGCCGTGATGATTTTATTAAAAGTGTTCATCCAAAATTACAGTTGGCAGTGACCTGCGCTTTTGAGCATTTTACTGCTTTATTGGGTGGATATATTTTACGTAATCCACACGTATTGAGTACTTTAGATGATGATGCAATCAAGCTTTGGGTGTGGCATGCGATTGAGGAAATAGAGCATCGTGCGGTGGCTTTTGATGTCTACCAAGCCATTTATAAGGATGATCGGACACGTCGAACAGTCATGCGTAATGTAACTACAGGTTTTGCAAGTTTAACTTTTTATTCGGCAACGCGTTTGTTTATGCAGGATTGGCGAAAGAGTGTACCGAAAGTGACACAGAATCTGTATGGTATTTACATGATTTCAAAGATGTTGGTTTCATTGATTCCTGAATATTTATCTTATTACAAAGCTGACTTTCATCCTGATGAAATTGATTACAGTAAAATCGTAGCGTATTGGAAAGAAAAATTGGCAGATGAATATGGTATGGAAAGCTTCCAAGAAGAAATACATCCAAAGCTATATAGCTAATGGTTTGTGTGCTTGATGAAATGAACAAAAAGCCAATGATTTACATTGGCTTTATATTGCAGCTATTTTTATATGGATGCCAAATCCTTAAAATTTACCATCTTTAAATTGTTTGATCACTTTTTGGCGTTGCCATGGTAATGGTCGATCCAAAGCTTCAGGTACATCTCCAGATCTTGAGCGCAAACGCAAATGTATTGCAGCTTGGGCAATCAAGTTTGCAGATACAGGTGCAGTAATGAAGGCAAGTAAGGTAATTAATAATTCAGCAAAACCAAAGCGGTGATTAAATGCCGCATAAATCATGGCTGCGATCAAAAAACTCCCCAATCCTAAAGTACTGGACTTGGTTGGCGCATGTAAACGCATAAACAAATCGGGAAGTTTTACAATGCCAATCCCCCCAATAAGGGTAAAAAATGCGCCTATGATTAAAAAGAAAGAAACAATAACTTCCATAATAAGTTGCATATTATTATCCATTTATCTCTCCTTTTAATCCACAACATGACCAGTCGTGAAATAACGTGCTAAAGCAGCGGTAGATACAAAACCGAGCATTGCAACCAATAATGCACCTTCAAACATAGAGGTACTCGCCCAATAAATTCCGAGAATCACAATTAGGCAAGTTGCATTCAAAAATAATGTATCTAAAGCCAATAATCGGTCAACGATAGAAGGCCCTATGACGAGGCGAACAAGGCAAAGCAGCATGGAAATCGTTACAGCAATCAGGCAAATCCCGAGTGCATAAGGCAATATCATCATGATGACTCTCCTTGCTGGACGCTAAAAATAGCCATCAAGCGGCATTCATAACGTGCTTTAATTTCCTGAATTTCAGCTTCAGGATCTTCTGAACTCAAGGCATGTACCAGAATATCACCACGTTCTTGATCGATCCCCGCACTCACTGTTCCAGGAGTTGTGGTAATAATCATTGCAAGCAGTGAATTTACATGTTCATGGTCTGTATCTAAAGGAACACGGAACCATTTTGGCTGTAAGTCTTTAGTTGGGCCAAGCACTTGTTTTGCGACACGAATATTGGAAATACAAATGTCCCAAAGTACGATAAAAAAAAGTTGAACTGCCAAACTCCAATGAATATTGGGTGTATTGACAATAAAGGGTTGAATCATTTTGGGAATAATTAAACCAAGAATAATCGCAACAACAAAATCAAATAATTCTGCACTGTGATTCAGCATTAACCAACTTACGGCAACAATAACCGAAACAAATGGATGCGGTAAGCAACGATCAAGTAAAGACATTTTCTGCTTCATTTATTGCTCCATTGGTTTGAGTTTAGCGTCGTCAGGTGTATGGCTTTGCTTTACCTGCTGCTGTATTTGCTGTTGTTTATACTGCGAAATATGCTCGCCTTGTAAAGTATTTTTATCAATCATATGCGGAATATATTGTGCATTCTTGTCAGCAGTTTCCCCACCATATTTGGTTTCAGGAACATAGTGTGCATCATACGGTTGTACACTGATGATATTGCCTTGCGCATCTTTTTTCAAAATAGCTTGCTCGTATGCGGAGCTATTTACCAGTTGTAATGCTGTTTGATCAATATATTTGAGAATAGGTGCGGCACAAATGACATATAGCATTAAACCTGAAAGTAAAAGGTAAATACTTTTATCATTACGTGGTGGCGCTTTTTCAGGTAGCGGTTGATAGGTAGCAAAAGCAGGTTTTCGAGCATCTGTTTCGGGTGTAGTCGCACGCCAAAAGAGGATAAAACCAACGCGGGTAAATGCAATAATACTCAATAAGCTGACAATCAGAACAATTGCAATAACCCATGCTTGATAAGGGAATGCTGCTGTTGATTGGAGCAACAGGACTTTGCCCAAGAAACCACTGAATGGTGGTAAGCCTGCCATCATTAAAGCAATAATAAAGAATGTTGCAGCGACCAATCCATCTTGCTTCATTTTTGGCGCAACTTTTAAATGATCTTTAAACTCGCCACGTTGTGATGTGATCCAGCCGCACAGTAAATAAAATGCTGCTGCAATAAGCGTACTATGCACCAAGTAATAAAGTCCTGCTGCCCATGCAGAGGTATTCATAATCGATATGGCAATCAGAATAGTTCCAACGGATGACAGCACCATAAAGCCAGCAAAGCGTCTTAAACGATCTGCACCCATCGCAGCAATCACCCCATAGAGTGAAGTGATTAAACCAATCGGCAATAACCAATAGTTCAAATAGCTTTGTGCTAAGTCATCGTGAAAAACTGTACCATTTACACGTAAAATCGCATAAATACCAACTTTGGTCATAATGGTAAAGATAGCAGCAACAGGGGTTGCAGTGACAGCATAGGTTTTGGGTAACCAGAAGCCGACAGGAAGCATGGCTGCTTTAATTCCAAATACTGCGAATAACAGTAAACCACCTGCAATGGCTAATTGGTGTTGATCATTTTCAAGTGTTGGTAATAAGCGAGCAACATCCGCCATGTTTAAGCTACCCACTGCGCCATAAATCATGCCTAAACCAATAAGGAATAGTGCAGAAGCAACTAAGTTGATGGTGACGTAATGAATACCGAGTTGGAAGCGCGCTTTGCCTTGTCCATGCAGCAGAAGTACATAAGAGGCCATTAACAATATTTCAAAAAATACAAATAAGTTAAATAAGTCGCCTGTTAGAAATGCACCACAAATTCCCATTAACAGAAAATGAAACATAGTATGGAAATAACGACCACGTTCATCCCATTGCTTGCTTGAAAACCACAGGACAGGAAGGGCTAGCGTGTAGGTTAAAACAACCATCAAAGCCGATAAGCGATCTAATACTAGGACAATACCAAAAGGCGCAGACCATTCACTCAGTTGATAAACAAAGATTTTACCTGAACTGGCTTGAATCAAATAAGCGATTGCGGTTGCTAGTCCAAGCACCGCAGAAGTTAAACTGAGACCACGACGCCAAGGTTGACGCCAGTCACGAGCTAAAGAACCTGAACCCGGATTGCCCAATAGCACCAATAAAAATGCGGTAAAAGCAGGAATTAAAATACTCAGAATAGGTGTGTGAGCATGCCAAAAATTGAGAAAAGTCATCATCAAGGCTCATCCTCACGCGAGTCAAAAGTATTTAATTCATCTTTAGAATCGACATGATCGGTTCCAGATTCAAAACGACTGCGTAAAGCCAATTGAACAATAAAAGCGGTGGTTGCAAAGCCAATAACAATGGCAGTTAGAACCAAAGCCTGTGGAAGCGGGTCGGTGACTTTGGCTGCATCGGATAAAATAGCAGGGGAGCTAACTTGTAATCGGCCCATGGCAAAGAGAAAAATATTGACTGCATAACCAATCATTGCCAAACCAAGAACTACTGGAAAGGTACGGGCACGGAGGATTAAATAAATCCCTGTCGAAATGAGTAATCCAATCGCAGATGCAACTAAAAATTCTAAACTGATCATGGTTTACTCCTTAGGTACAGGACCAGACATACTCGAATGTCGAGAGTCGCCCAGTACCGAAATTAACAACATGGTTGCGCCGACAACTGTGCCATACACACCGAGGTCAAATGCTGCTGCAGATGCAAAGTGGAATTTCCCAAAAATACCTGATTCAACATAGACATGCGCACTGGTCAGGAATGGTCGATTCCAAAGCCATGCTGCGATTCCTGTCAATCCTGCAATCATTAGGCCTAGCCCAATCCACACTTCATATAAACGCCCTGATTTGGCTTTGAGCATGTTTTCAGCTTGATCTTGCCCAAGTGCAATATATTGAATAATCAAAGCCATTGAGGTGATGAGGCCTGCAATAAAGCCACCACCTGGGTAATTATGACCACGTAAGAAAATATACAGACTCACCACCAATGCGATAGGCAGTACCCACGAAGCTGTCATACGGAACATGAGTGGAGATGGGTTAAAACGGTAGCTTAAACCTTGGGTAATGGTTGTACCATGTGTACGCATACCATCCATTAAACACAGTGCGCCAATGGCAGCAATACCGAGTACTGTGATTTCGCCGAAGGTATCAAAGCCACGGAAATCGACAAGGATGACGTTGACAATATTTGAACCACCACCAAGCGGTAAAGACTGCTGTACAAAGAACCATGAGATAGAGTTGTGATCTCGGGTCATGATTAACCATGCAATCCAACCGACCCCTAAGCCACCACCAATGGCGATGATGGCATCTCTCCAGCGGCGTGTTTGGCTAGATTCATAGGGTGTCAGTTGTGGTAATAACGATAAACTCATCAAAAGTAAAACCGTTGTCACCACATCGACTGTGATTTGAGTCAATGCTAAATCAGGTGCAGATAAAGTCACAAAAATCATAGTGACCACTAAACCCACTGCACCACTGATCAGTACAGCTTTAATGCGTTCGTGGTGAAACCAGAGCATCATCCAGCATGCTGAAAACAGCAATAACCACAGCACAATGGCTATGAATGGGGCATGTGTTAATTCACGAGTACCTGTGGTTAAATTTTGATTCAGCAGTGGTGTAGCAACCAGTGCAATACTGAATACAACGATCCATAAAAGATAATTTTGTAATGAACCTGTTTCAGTTTTGAGTTTAACTTTACGAGAGAATAACAATAAGTTTTTCAGGAAATTTTCAAAAACCAGTTTACCTTGAAGCTTTCCAATCATTGGATCAAGGTCGATATGGCGAATACGACTGCCTTTTGCCAAAACAAAATAAAAAGCGATACCACCTAATGATGCAATTAAACTCATCAACAGAGGAAGATTAAAACCATGCCAAATGGCTAAATGGATACCTTCAAAAGTAGGCAGTTGTGTACTGGCACGCGTTCCTGAATTGACAATATTTTCAACCAATAAGGCAGGTAGAATACCGACTAAAATACACAACGTTGCCAATAAAATAGCAGGCGCACGCATGCCTAAAGGTGGCTCATGTGCATTTTTATTTGGAACATCTTTTCCGATATCACCATCAAAAAACACGCCATGTACGAGACGCACTGAATAAGCAACGGCAAATAAACCAGCCAGTGTTGCGACAATAGCCGCCAATACGACAAAACCACCAGACAAATTCGCCAATAGCTCAGTAAAGAACATTTCTTTAGATAAGAAGCCATTGGTGAGTGGTACACCTGCCATACTTGCTGCGGTAATCATGGTGAGTGTTGCAGTAAACGGAAGCAGTTGCCACAGACCACTCAATTTTCTTAAATCACGTGTCCCAGACTCATGGTCAATAATTCCAGCAAGCATGAACAGTGCTGCTTTAAATGTTGCATGGTTAATAATGTGGAAAATAGCAGCAGCGACAGCAAGCGGTGACCCCATTCCCAATAAACATACAATTAGACCTAAATGACTAATGGTTGAATATGCCAATAAGCCTTTTAAGTCTTCTTTGAATATGGCAAAGAATGCAGCCATGCATAGGGTAAAGAGGCCAATTGTTGTTACTAGGTTGTGATACAGCGCTGAACCGACAAATATCGGCAATAAGCGAGCCAATAAGAAAATCCCAGCTTTGACCATGGTTGCTGAGTGTAAGTAGGCAGATACAGGGGTCGGGGCTGCCATGGCATTGGGTAGCCAAAAGTGAAACGGAAATTGCGCACTTTTGGTGAACGCACCCAGTAAAATTAATAATAAAGCAGGAACAAAGAGTGGACTATTTTGAATGGTTGTCGCCATCGTGGTGAGTTGGTCAATTTGGTATGTTCCTGTGATTTGTCCCAATAAGACGAAACCCCCAAGCATAGCCAAACCACCCATTCCCGTGATAGTCAGTGCCATGCGAGAACCACGTTGAGCGGCATCATAATTGCTCCAATACCCCACCAATAAGAACGATGAAATACTGGTCAGTTCCCAAAAGACTAAGAGAATAATTAAATTATTAGACAGCGAAATTCCCAACATTGCGGTCATAAACATCATGAGCAAGGCATAAAGTTTGCTGAGAGAGTTTTTAGGATTTAAATAATAATAGGCATAAATATAGATCAATGTACCTATGCCACTGATCAACAATGCAAAAATAAGGCTGAGCGCATCTAAGCGAAAGCTGAAATCGATACCAATTTGAGGTAACCATTGCCAATGTTCTAAAACAGTTTGACCACTGAATACTGATTTAGCTTGAGTCAGTAATAGAATAAAACTGCTTAGACTAACCCCTATCGCTCCTAAAGCTGTTACCCCGCGAGAGAATTGCTTCAGCCACAGGACAAGGGTTGTGCCAAGTATTAATGGTAACAATACAATAATCGGAAGCACACGCGTATCCATTGTCGTGAATAGGTCAGAAACCTATGTAAATCTTATCTTTCAAGGACTTGAGGAGCGCAAAGAGCAATCCAAGAACTTAAATCTTGAAAGCCGAATTAAATTAATAAGCAAAAACAAGTTGTGTTGCGCAACTTGATAAAACGATTAGAAGATCAATTTAGATTGATAAAATCGAATTTAAATCAATTTTTTCATCTTATTACATGATCGGAATAACATCAAATTATTTTGTCAATTTTTGCGCAAACAAGCCAAATTATACGCCTCATCGCACTTTTATAGTGTTTGAAAATGATTTCTATACGATGAAATGTTCGATTGAACATTTATATTTTTATTCAGAAAAACTGGATATCTCAGCTGGATAATCATCTATTGAGAAATATTGTGTCGTTTTTAAATGCAGTGCTGTATGGACTGAAACGTGTAAGAACTATGTTTAAAGTAATGATTTATGCGGAGATAAGTCATCACCTTGTTGAATTAATCGTTTTAATTCAACTTGTTGTTCTTCGGTTAGAGCCTGAAACTGTAAATAGAGTTGTTGAGCATTCAATGCATCCGCGTTGGGCTCAAGTAATTCTTGTTGTGACTGTTGCGATGCTTCTTTGAGTAAATTTTCATAAATATGTTGATATTCTTGCCACGCAGAATCAGCTTGAATTTCATGTAATTGCTTATTTTTCAAATGGAAGCATTGATATTCATCTGCTTGTTCAAGTAATTCCTCATGGCTGCCTGTAGCAATGATTTGTATCAGTGGAAAGGCTTGATGCAAACGATCTAAAATGACCTGAATAGAATATTGGTCTAAATCCACATCAATTTGATCAATCAGCAGCACACCATCACCTTCTAAACATGGATATAGGCTGAGTGGATTCAGTAAACATAGGCGACGGACCAAATCACCGACTAAACCAATCCAATTTTTCACAGTATTCGAAAGTTGTTGATAAGAGATGATTTGATTTTTATAGCTAACCATCAATTGGAGTTTAGGTTGATATTCTAAAAAAATATCCGTAATTTCTGGAATCACTGTTTTCAGTGCAGTTTTTAAAGCTTGTAAGCTTGGCGCATGTAACTGCGAACGGGCTTGAAATAATGTATTTTGAAAGTCTTGAGTCGATTTATTCGATGTCTCTTTATGTCTAAGAATATTTTGAAAAAGTTGCGCCGTTTGTGCATTTTCAATATCACTGATTTCTCTAAACCATTCAAAAAAACGTGCAAACGTAGTGTATGGAATACTCACCAATTCATAAGCATTGTACTGCTGTAGAACAAGAGGATTGTTTTTACTGAGAATGTTCACTTCATTGACAAAGCGTTCGGCAGGGTAGTAAGCAAGTAATGGAAGACCTTGGACAGGGTCTTTTTTAATGACTTGATTATACAAAGTCACGGTTTGCTCTAATTGTTCTAGTTCAACTTTGCTGATCCCGACACCATTGGCATTCAATGTTTTAAATAGTTGCCAACGACAACTTTGTGTATCTGTTTCAGTCGCTCCATCACTTTCGGGTAATGTGCCAAATTCAGTTGGAATACTTATGTTTACATCAATTTTTGCTTGAACTCGATCCATCATAATATCTTGATCAAGCATGACCACACCCGGTGTGCGCAGGTCTTTATAACGTGCAGGAAACCATGTTAAAGCTTGATAAATATTTTTAATAATTGCTGTTTTACCCGAAGCTTGGTCGCCGACAATGATCGTGACGGGTTTATTTGAATGGTTAAAATTTATTTTTAAATCGGCAAAATGATAAATATGTCGAAAATGAATGCTTTGTAGTTTCATGGGACACCTGTAAAGAAAAAACTACAGTGTTATGCAGTCGCTTTATTTTTGAATGGCACTTTTTGTTTAAGTTGTTGTACTAAATCATAAATATGATGAATATTTAAACTGACTTTTGCTCGCGTACAAGCAACATATAGAAGTCTTAATTCTTCATCACTGATTTTATGCTCAAGACCATTGATCTTAAATTGGTAATCATCTTCGATATGCACACGATTCCATTCTAAACCTTTGGCTTTGTGCGCAGTAGAGATAACATAATCAGCTTGCTCTATTGGGGTAATTTTAGCAAGTGCTTTTTTGAGCGGTTCAGTACCGTGATCATCGACTAACTTGACTAAGGGCTTGATATCACTACCATCATTGGTTTCACAATATTCATGTACATCATGCCAAGAATTAAACCAAGCCAATTCAGGCACATCTGTGACACGCTTCCCTTGTTTGAGTAGACTTGCTGCATCGACAAAACGATTTAATTTGACGTGATCAGCTTGTAAACTGACTTTATCACCCTGTACTAAACCTGAAAGTAAGAGTTCCATCGCTCGTGCATTGGTACGACACAAAATTGCATCACGCATTTTGGTATGTGGTTTATTCACGACACTAGATTTCATGTCTGGATTGCCCAATAACGGCACAGTTTCATCTAAAGCGCCAAGTAAGTGATTGGCAACATCTGCGATTGCATCACCAAAACGGAAAGATGTGGTTAAACGTGACTCAGGTAAGGGCATTTTTTGCATGGCATTGACTGCACCACGCCATGCGTAAATTTGTTGATGTGCATCACCGACATAGATCACTTGAGTGCTACGTTGACGAAGCAAAATACCGAGCATCAAAGGATCTGCATCCTGCGCTTCATCAAATAAAACATAATCCGCAGGAATATACGGGTCTGATAATGCCCATAATTTTAGGTAAATATCATGTCCAATACCTGCTTGATGGTTTGGATCAATCGATTCTAGCCAACGCTTTTCGACCGCAGGATAAAGATGTTTTTGTAAAGATTCTACATCGTCAGGATGTAACCAACTTGGCGCTTGTATATGGCGCGGTGCAGGATATTGCGAGCTGGTTGAACAATAATAACTGACAGCATTGGCTACTAAACTGGCTAAACGACTTGGCATCAAGATATATTTTTCATAGCGACCACCCATCAGTCTTCGCAGTGTGATGGGTTCGAGACGATATTCTTTAGCAATAAAACTTGGACTTAAACGAGGTAAGCGTAATTTGTCAGTCACGCCACGTGGCACGCTTCTAAACGCCAATGAGTGAAAGGTTCGACAGTCGACATTGTTGTGAAATTTATTCTGTGCTTCGCTGGCGATGGCTTTATTAAAAGCCAAATACATCCCACGTCGATTCGGCATTGCATCGCTAATCAACTGTAAAGTCGTGGTTTTACCTGTGCCAGCATAGGCAATCACTTTAAAGGATTGTCCCTTTTTTGCTTCTGCAATTGCAAAACTTTGTTCTGTCGTTGGGGTAAAGGAATAAGGCACAGGTTTATGAAATCTTATAAGTTAAAATTTAATACAGCTTGGAGTATAGCAAAATTTGCTTAATGCAAGGGGTAAATCTAGCGTGATACGGTTTGAAACATCTATATGAGAATCATCTAAGGCTTATCCCTATAATTTTTATCACAATATGAATTTTTTAAGTTTTTGTCTTTAAATTGACTTAAAAGTGAAATCGAACTGTCATGCTGTATTTCTAAAATCAGGCGAGGAAAAATTCTAAAATTAAATTGGAAATATTTGATGACAAACTCAGCCAACCAACACACTCGCCGTGAAATTCTAAAATGGTTAGCCAGCGTACCTTTTCTTCCACTTGGGGCTATGGCAACTTCGGCAACGCTTGCGGGATGTAATGATGACAATAATAACGAAACGGCAGTTAAACCACCTGTAAATGCAGCTAAATTAAAATCAGCGACATTTACCCCAATGGATGCGCCAACATTGGCAAATGCTGCAGCGATGGCAACCACTACTGTTGCTTCAGGTTTGGCTGTAACTTGGGATGATAATACCAAGACTGAATATAAACTTGCTTATAAAACCTTTTTCCAAACAGGTGATATGGTCAGTGATGGAAAGGGTGGTCAAATTTTAGCAGGAGGTTATTATGATATTCATAATAAAGCGATTATGGATAAATCTGTTGCAGGCAAAGAGCGCCAGTTTTTTTCAGATTGCCCAGATGGTACCTCATTATTAACTGTGAAAGATGCCAAAGTTGATGGTGTTAAAGGCAACCCAGTCTTTGCCGTTGTGCAATTTGAATATACAACTCGTGATTTAGCAGGCAATGATATGTATGGCAGATTGCCATCGCCAATTGCAGTGATTTCGCTAGATCAAGACCCAAAAACAGGACATCTAACTTTAGTGAAATATCACAATGTCGATATGTCTAAAGCACATGGTTTATGGATTACCTGTGGTGCAAGTTTATCGCCATGGGGAACACATCTTTCAAGTGAAGAATATGAGCCTGATGCTTTTGGTCAGGGCTTAGGGACTGACATGGCGACCATGAAAGCCTACAGCAAAAATGTCTATGGTGATGAAACGTCTGCAAAACCATATAACTATGGGCATTTACCTGAAATCACAGTGAACAAAGATGGTACAGGTTCTGCGAAAAAGCATTATTGCTTAGGTCGTATTTCACATGAATTGATTCAAGTCATGCCTGATAACCGCACAGCTTTAATGGGGGATGACTATACCAATGGTGGACTGTTCATGTTTGTTGCGGATAAAGAAAAAGATTTATCTGCTGGAACACTGTATGTAGCCAAGTATTTAAATGAATTGAATGAGACCTCAACGGCACAAATTCAATGGATTAAATTAGGTCATGCGACCAGTCAAGAAATTGAAGATTTGGTGAATGTTAAAAATATTCAACCGACTGATATTATGGAAAGTTTGGACAAAGACCCAGCAGATGCAAGTTTCACTAAAATTATTCTGCAAAAGAAAACGATGTGGGTCAAAGTCAAAGCAGGTATGGAAAAAGCAGCCGCTTTCTTGGAAACCCATCGTTATGCTGCTTTGATGGGTGGCAGTATGGCATTTACCAAGATGGAAGGCACAACGGTCAATGCCAAAGATAAAGTGGCTTATTCTGCTTTAGCCAATATTCAAGATTCGATGGTTAAAGGTCATGCGGCTTGGACAGAAACGAACAATGTGACATTTGCCAAGAAAATTTCCGCAGGTGGTATTGTTGCACATGATCTTGCTGGTTCTAAAAGTGATAAATCAGGTAGTCCAATTATCAGCGATTGGGTACCTTATCAATCCCATATGCTGTTGATTGGTCAAGATATCGATGCTGCAACAGATCCATTAGGCATTGGTAATACGGCGAATCCGAATACGATTGCCAGTGCGGATAATTTAAAATTCTCTGAAACTTTCCGTACCTTATTCATTGGTGAAGACAGTGGTAACCACGTGAATAACTATTTATGGGCTTATAATGTTGATACCAAAAAGTTAGATCGAATTCTTTCTTGCCCAGCAGGTGCAGAATCTACAGGTTTACATGCGGTCGATTCAATCAATGGTTGGACCTATATTATGAGTAATTTCCAGCATCCGGGGGATTGGGGTTCTTTGCACAGTAAAGTTCAAGCAACTTTAGATCCATTGATCCGTGCCAATTATAAAGATCGTTATGCAGCGGCTGTGGGGTATTTAACTGCTGATCCGATTGCGCCTTCTGTAGAGAAGAAGCCTGTTTAATTTGTTTTAAGAGATATAAATCTTTGCTCTCAGCTTGACCACATATGATTCAAGCTGAGAGGAATATTCAATTATTTAAGGATATCTTTCTGATATTTAAGGATATTCATCTAAGCCTGAGCCATATATGGCGCAAGGGAAAGAGGGGTAACTACGCAGAATATAAAATTATTTTATATTCTTAATATGTTCCTTTTTCAAAGCTGAGGAGTATGTTTTGCAAGAGGAAGATTTCTAAGTGTTTAGTGACTACGATTGGCTTTTTCAACTAAGCCTGAAAGACCTTGGCGACGTGCCAATTCATTCAATACCAACTGAATGTCTAAGTCGAAATAACCAAGCATGACAATGGTATGGAACCACAAATCAGCAACTTCATAAATTAAATCATTTTTGTTGTCTGCATGGGCTTCTATATTGAAATCTTTCGCAGCGATAATGGTTTCAACACTTTCTTCACCAATTTTTTCTAAGATTTTATTCAAACCTTTTTGATAAAGCTTTGCCACATAAGAAGAATCGGCATCTGCTGATTTTCTTTCAGCCATCATCTTACCCAAATAATCGAGTACTTCAATTTGTTCCGCTTGCGCATTTGAAGCATTCATGGCAATCGTATGTGGGTTTGTTGATGATTTTTCTGCATAAATAGCAGAAGGATCTTTTAATTGTGCATCGACAATTTCCCAACCATTTGGCGTAAGTTTGCGATAGAAGCAAGATTCACGACCTGTATGGCATGCGATTCCGCCCTGTTGTTCAATTTGTAATACGATAACGTCTGCATCACAGTCCAAACGAATTTCGTAAACCGTTTGAAAATGTCCCGACTCTTCGCCTTTAAACCATAGCTTATTGCGTGAACGAGAAAAATAAACACCACGGTTTTTTTCAGCGGTGAGTTGTAGTGCTTCACGGTTCATCCATGCCACCATCAAAATACGTCCAGTTTGATGATGTTGTGCAATAGCTGGAATAAGTCCTTGTTCGTTAAATTTTACTTCATCGAGCCATTGCAAATTGTTCATAAGATTTCACCAAGCGAATAAATTTTGAGAGCGCTACGTTGTCAACGTAGAGGTCTATAGTTTACGTGATTTAAACAAGATTGAGGAGAAACTTTCTACAGTTATCTCACAGTGGTTTAATTGATGTATTGTAGAAATTCATCTTTAAACCACCAATCCAAAGCTGATTACAATGATTTTGTTGCCGTAATCTACACAGGATTATTGCTTTGTTTTGCAATATCTTGATAGTTCATTTGGCTTAACATGCCTGATTTTAAACCAGAAACGGTGATCGCCATTTCTTTACGGAAATAGGGGATTCGATACATCCAAGCAAAGCTTAAATCACGTAAACTGCCCGCCCACCAAAGATCAGACTGGTAAAGCGGTGTGAGTAAGCGACTTAAAAATTGATAAAATGCAGTCGAACTTTTACGGTGTTGATGGTAAGTTTGCCAGAGTTGAACATAATCAATCCTTTCATTTTTTCTTGCGCTTTGAACAGCTTGCCCCAAAGCCCATGCATCCAAAAGGGCCATATTTGCACCTTGCCCAAGTTGTGGGCTCATCGCATGTGCTGCATCACCAATCACACCAATACGACCCTCACCAAACTTAGACATGACGACATCACGATAATTTGCAGTTAACCATTGTGGTTTTTGTTCAGGTTTGGCGATGACTTGTTCTAACCAATCCGCAGCAGGTTTCCAACGCTTAGACACTTCGTTTAGCCAGTCTGAGTGAGCTTGTGAATTGTGTAGAAAGTTATTCAGTTGATGGCTTGGAAGACTCCAAAACACACTCGATAGTCTTTGCTTGGGTTCATGCGGGACTGTACCTGTTGGTAAGATTCCCATCATAATTTTAGAACGGTCATGAAACTGATGTAAAATTTCTGTATCTAATTCAAGGCATTCAGGAACAATCGTCCATTTAGCTCCCCAAGGATAAGCTTGATCAACCTTGACCCATTTTTTTGGCCTTAACAGGCTGCGTGCGCCATTGGCAATGATCACAGCATCAAAAGCTTGATCAAATGATTCATCATCTTGTGTACCCAAAACTCGAACTTGATTTGATGTTTCTTCTAATTTTTGAATGTCGGTATTCATATACCACGTAATGAGTTCAGGATATTCACGGCATTTATTTTCTAAAACATGGCATAAAGTCGCTCGATGAATACCTACACCATAAAAATCAGGATGCGCTTGTTGATAATGGCTATTGACCAGTAAATCGCCATTCGGCAATTGACCTTTTAGCCCAGTGACTTTTGCACCAAGTCTTAAAACTTCATCTAAAAGGCCTAAATGCTCAAAAACAGCCAAACCAGAGGGCTGTAGTAAAAGTCCTGCTCCGACAGGTTCAAGGTCTGTAGCTTTCTCTAAAATACTGACTTGAATATTCTGTCGAGCCAGTAAAATTGCAGTTGCTAATCCTGCTGTTCCTGCACCAATGATAGCGAAGTGAGGTGGGCTTTTAGAATTCATAGATTGAATGATTTAACCATTTTCTAAAATAAATTCATAACGAATGTCATCAGGGCTCTTTAGCTGCTCGATGTTGATTTGAATGAAATCGTCTAAAGTGTTGGCTATCACATTTCTTTCCCAAGATTCATTTTGTAATTCAATAATTTGACCATATTGTCCCTGTTCGCTAGGATCAAGATCAATCATTAGATAGTCACCATTTCTACCTTCCGCAAATGGAATCCAATTTGAATTGGTATAGTCATTTATTTTTATTCGAGCATCATAGTTTGGATAATTCGAGTGATCGAGATTTTCTCCAGTATTGAGTGCGACATTATTTTGCCAATGTTCATAAATGTCTTCAAAAGGCAATAAGTCATAATTCCAACCATTCACAAAAAAAGTGAATACTGCTGTAACAGCATTCCAATGAATGTTATGAACTTTATAAAAATTAATCAAAATTTCAGGCATATGCATCTCATTTTGCATGTGGATATCCTGAATGTCTTTACTTTGTATACCATGCTTTAAATTATAATATTCATTGTATTGAGGAACGGTACGATGAATTGCATTGAGCCAATCTGACCATAGTATATGAAAATGGGCATATTCTGGAGCTAATGGTAATGATTCAGGAATCTCAGGTTCAACATAAGCAGAGAAACTAATCCCATCGATTTGTTTTTTCTTTAGATCGCCGTGAAAGAATGCACAAATATGATGTGATACTAATGCGCTGTGTGAATCACCTTCAAAAGCAGGTTTTCTCAGTTCAGGATGCTCAAAAAATAAAGAAATAGCATCCTGTTGATGATAAATAATTTGCCCAGAAAATGGCTGTTTAGGTGAAGCATTAAAATCTTTATGTAGAAAAGATATTTCAATGCTTTGTATTAGATCATTTTGTTGCGCATATGCAGAGATGCCTAATTCATCCCAAACATAGATTGTATTTACTTCGTAGTTTAAGACGCGATGTTTAGAACCTAATATAGAAACTAATTTTTGTGTAGGAACAGGAAATTGAAGCACTTCTTGATTTAATAAAAATGCATTTTCACTTAAATTTATTGTTAGCATATAAAATAATGTAATCTCGATTCTTATTGATTTTCAGATTAATCAAGATTACATCAATAAGCAAATTTTGTTTATAAATCATGCATGATTTCAGCAAAATTCTGCTTTTCAACCAACTCTAAAAACTCATCACCCATACGCTGACTTTCTGCAACAGATTGCTTCCACAATTGAATCCGTTGCTTTGCATCTAAGCCTTTTAATACAAAATCTTTACGGTCAGGTAAACGCCCCAAAGGTAAGGAGTTTAAATAGCTGTGTGATGGGGAAATGAGTAAGGTTCGTGCTTGATTCTCAGGATTGGCTTTGCGTGATTTAAACATTTTATCGAACCATCCTGGGGTAATGCTATCTGAAAAATGTGGATATAAGACAATACCTTTACTTTGAAAAGGGAGATCGATGTGGTAATCAATTAAGCCACCATCACGGTAAGCGCCTTGAGGTGCATTTGCAATATTTTTTACTGCTGGAGTTACCCCCGGAATTGAACCTGAGGCCATGAGCCAATCTGCAACATTGTCCTGATTAAAGTTGACATAATGAGTTTTAAAAGCATCCTCCTGAATTTTAAATTGTGGAAAATCAGCAGGCTGGCAAATGACACGTTGCATAAATTTATTTAAATGATCACGTGAAATTGCATTACTACCGATAATGCCCAGTAAAGACCCATACAATGCAAGCCTTTGATCACTCTGAAATAAATGTTGAGCTTTTGCTGCAATGATTGTCAAATGATAGTCGGGATGATCCACCAGTTTATACGTTTGATCGGTGATGATTTCAGCCAGCATTTCTCTTGAAATCTTTTCAATTTCATCAATTTTCATGCCTTTTTGAAAAGGAAGGTTGATATACAATTCAGCCAATTTTTCAGGCCCAATTTTTTCACCTTGCGCTACAATTCCTGCAAAGCGCCATGCACCAACAGATGAGCCAATTAAGAAGCGACGTTGTTTAGCATGAGGGAGAAATTCACCAAATATTGCTTGATCGATTCCTGTCAATCCGATGCCTTTTGGACCACCCGCCGCACCCGGAATCATATCTACCTGCTGCGCATGAAAACCCTCTTTTTCAATCAGCTGTTTGGCGAGTGAGCCTGCTCGTATGCTGATTGAAGAAGGGCGTTTTTGTAGAATTTGGGTCATGGCTGTACTCACTCAAATTGATGGATTTATTTTAAGTTGAGTAGAAAACTGGACAATGGCGAGAGGTTTCAGTGGGTGACTTTGGAGTCATTGTTATATAAAAATAGCGACATTGCTGTCGCTATTGTGATTATTTATTCGAACTTGCTTTGAAATAAAGTTTGAAGTGTTCTATTACTTGGCAATCCGCCAAAGCGCTAAAATACTGGTCAAAATAATCAGTACAATCGCCACATACCACGGTGCAATAATCGCAATTGATAATAAAATTGCCATGATACTGCCGAAAATCCAGCTTCGTTTTTGCTGATGTTCAACTTCCAAACGCATCATTTGTAATTCATGCAATTGTTTAGCATGCCAAGCAGACTGATTTTTCAAACCATTTAAACTGTCTACGATCAGCGTTGGGAAATCCTGCGCACCTAAAAGTAAATCAGGAATTTTCTGTCCTAATTCTTTTAGGTTTTTTTGTGGATTCATCTGTGCTTTGATCCATTCGGTCAGGATGGGCTTTGCCAAACTCCAAATGTCTAGCTCTGGGTAAAGGTCTGTACCAAGACCTTCAACATGCACAAGGGTTTTAAGTAGCAACATCAACTGTGGTGGAATTTCTAAATGGAAGCGTCGCGCAATATCCATAACTTGCAGTAGAATCCCTGCAAAATCCAATTCATGCATCGGTTTAGAGACCATCGGGCCTACAGTGCGACGCATTTCACGCGCTAAAGCATCTTGATCGGTTCCTGGTGGAATCCATCCTGCTTGATGCACAATTTGAATCAGTTGCATAAAATCACTGTTCATCACTGCAAGTAACATGCGAGCAACAGTCATTTGGTCTTGCTTAGACAACTCCCCCATGATTGCACAGTCTAGTGCAATATAACGCGGCTGAGTTGGATTCAATGTTTCAACAAAAACATTTCCAGGGTGCATATCTGCATGGAAGAAATTGTCACGAAACACCTGCGTAAAGAAGATCGTTAAACCTTTTTCAGCAAGATCTTTACGATCCATGCCAAGTCTTTCAAAGGTTTCAATATCTGAAATAGGAACGCCAGTAATACGCTCAGCGACCATCACCTCTTTGCTGTCCATATAGACTTCAGGCACGTACATCATGCTCGAACCTGTGAAGTAATGGCGCATACGGCGAGTATTATCGGCTTCTAGTGTCAGATCTAATTCATTTAAAATCACTTGACGATAGTTCTGAATAATCTCAGATAAATGCACAGCACGGGCAGCTTCTAAGCGCTTTTCAAGGTTTGCACCGAGCCAAGTCAAAATTTCAAAGTCTTGCAAAATTTGGCTACGAATATCAGGACGAGTGACTTTAACCACCACTTCACGGCCATCGTGTAAGGCTGCTGTATGAACTTGAGCGATGGATGCAGCTGCCAAAGGTTGGTCATCAAAGCGTGCAAATAATGTGCTGATATTTGCTTTTAATGATTCTTCAACGCGTGCTTTAGCCACTTTTGAATCAAAGGGTTTTACACGGTCTTGCAACAGTACCAACTGTTGTAAAATTTCAGGTGGAATCAAATCACGGCGAGTTGAGAGTAATTGTCCCAGTTTGATTGCCAAAGGTCCCATTTCCTCCAAAGCCAATTTCAGCTTCAGTGGATTTTTACGTTCTTTACTTGACCAAGCCGCAGGGTGCAGGCGAATCAATGCTAAAGCATGTTTTGCTTTTTCTGGGAGTTCATCCGCAGGAACCAGTGTGTCGAGTCTATAGTGCGCGGCGATGCGCCAAAGTTCGAATAAACGGGTAATGTGCGGAATCATAAAATCAATCACCGAGTTGAGTAGGAGTGAAAGCCGCTTGAAGCTGCTGAATTTTTGCTGCTAAACGGTCAATATTTTGGTTAAGTTGGCGAGTATCGTGTTGCAGATCATCCATTTGCCAACGAGGAGCAAATAAACCGCTATCTTCTTTTAAAAAGTCTTCAGCAAAAAACAAATGGCTTTGCAAAGAACGTTTCAGATGCTTAGGCGCGAGCTGAATTTTAGCAACTTCATGGGCAAGTGCAGGGCCAATCCAAGGACTTAATTGAGACGCTAAATCTGGCTCAGCCTGTTGGATAATACGTTGAATATCCTGTAAAAGATGATAATCACCTTGTAAAGGAATATTGCCCACATCGTCAGATAATAATAGTTTTAATAATTCAACGACATTCTTTACATGTAGGGTTGCCGTTGCTTCGGATATAGCCGTTTTTTGATCAAAAGGACGCTGTTCAAAGATTGAAGGAACGTCACTATGACCTGTCACTGTTGGTTCTAAGCGAACTTTATTTTCATCAAAATAAACATCAACTGAAAGCTGTGGTGTATCAATCACCACACGCAACATTTGAGACTGTAATGTATTCAATTGGATACGAGTAATCGCATCCAAGTTTATGAATTGATTGATTAATCGTTCAACTGCACCGAGTGCCAGAATCGACCACATAGTTTACCTGATCCGTTGACTGTGAATGATTACAGTTTAAAGCCACGATGAACTGCGACAATACCACCTGTAAGGTTGTGGTAATCACAATTCTGGAAGCCTGCATTTTCCATCATACTTTTGAGTGTACGTTGATCAGGATGCATGCGGATCGATTCTGCTAAATATTTATAACTTTCAGCATCATTTGCAATGATTTTGCCCATGATCGGAAGTGCTGTAAATGAATACAAATCATAGAGTTTAGAGAAAGGTTCAAACACAGGTTTAGAGAATTCTAATACCAATAAACGACCACCTGGCTTAAGCACACGATACATTGCTGCAAGTGCTGCATCTTTATCGGTCACATTACGTAAACCAAAACTGATGGTTAAAAGATCAAAACTATTATCTTCGAATGGTTCTAAAGTTTCAGCATTTGCCAAAACGAAATCAACATTGGTACAGCCTGCATCGATTAAACGATCACGACCAACATTGAGCATCGATTCATTAATATCAGACAATACAACATGACCTGTTGGGCCAACTTCACGGCTGAAAACTTTCGCTAAGTCACCTGTACCACCTGCAATATCAAGTACACGCTGACCACGACGCACGCCAGACATATTGATTGCAAAGCGTTTCCATAGACGGTGAATACCGAAAGACATTAAGTCATTCATAATGTCGTATTTGCTTGCCACAGAATGGAAAACTTCAGCAACTTTTTGTGCTTTATCTTCACTGCTTACGGTTTGATAACCAAAGTGAGTTGTTGCACCAACGTTTCCTGTATTTGCACCACGTGGCAAATTGTATTTAGGCACAGTGCCAGAAACTGGGGTATCTACCGACTGTTGTTGTAATGATTGTTGCTGACCTTGTGGGGTGCCTTGCGGTAATGGTTCACTTAAAAAAGGACTGACTTTGTCTGTATTTGTTGCCGACTCTGTTTGTGGGGTTGGCTTTTGGTTTTCATTCGACATTTAAGTCACTCCTGAACACAAAAATTAGAAATTTCGTCTTGCGTTGCATAATGACAGATTCTGTAAATTTTTGCAGTGTTCATCATGCAATTGTTATGAATAATATACAGAAAATGATTGTGAATAAAGTGAGACAGCTATCCAAGCTTCATTCTAATTACCTGAAATAATTTAAAAATTATAATATTGTTGGTTCATTTGCTACTGTATACGAAATTCATTCTCCAGCCTTATATTTGATTAAAGGCAAGACTTTTATGGCGTTTAAGAGAGGTTTCACTAGTAAAAGCCATGTTTTATACATGCAACATCGTGAAGATATGCCTAATAGAAACGATATGAAATAGATGAACAATAAGATTTTAAATGAGTCAAAGCACCCATGGTTTTGACTCATCGTTTTTTTGATTCATTGCTTTGTAGATGACTTTTCAAATCAGCCTAATCAAGCTTATATCTTATAAAAATGTGAATTAACGAAATGGATCCGCTTGCCCTGAATGGACTTTTTCCACAATATCACGTTCTTTTACCGTAAACGCATGAATGAATTTTTCTGCTGATTTCATTGGTTTCATTGCAACAAAGCCTTCGCCAATAAAGTCATACATCAGCTCAAAATGATATTTAGTAGCCGTGCCTTTACACATTTTAAATGCGGCATGCATGATGAATGAACGCATGTATTTATCTAATGCTGCGCCCAAATCATCTAATAACTGTAGTTGTTGATAACGTGCCTGTTTTTGATCGAGTTTAATCAAGGTTAAACGCATCATTTCATCGTCGATCGCTTGATCGGCTGGATAGTCTTTGAGAAGTTGAGCGGCAACCTCTTCATCGAGTTGCATTGCCAATACAGCCAAACCAACCGATTTTAATCCTGTTTTAATTGCATTTTCAGGAATCATTTTTTCAGCTTTGTGAGCATATTTGAGCAGACGCTCAATTTGAATCGCTAAATCATCAAATTCTGGCCCACCATATAAACGATTGATAAAATATTTCGCCATCAACTGATATTCAGGCTGATTAAACATTTCATGATGGGTGTGTTGAATGCGTATCTTCAACCAATCTTGCGCTTCATGTAAGCGTTTTTTTAAAATCGGATCGGTATGGTAGCTGAGTTGTTGGTATTGTTCTAAAAGCTGGTCAAGTGCTGCAAGTTTAGACATGTAAAACTCTAAATATCATTTTTTAAAAGCATAAAGGCAGTTTAACGCTATCTCTATGACAATTGAATCAAAAGAAAGCATGAATAATGCCAGTCAGTATTTTTAATCCGATCATTTTTTAATTTTCTATACATAAAATATATAAATTTCAATGTGTGAAGTCGTTATACTCAAATGAAATAACTCATTTGAATGTGAAACTTATGTTAGAACAACAATTACAAATATCTGTACGTGATGAAGAAGAATTATCAGTAGATTTAATTGAAGCACAGTACGCTTTGAAAAATTCACGAGATCAAAATAACGCAAAAAGCTTGGTTATTCTGGTGAGTGGCATTGAAATGGCGGGAAAAGGTGAAGCAGTAAAGCAACTGCGTGAATGGGTTGATCCTCGTTATTTACGTGTTAAAGCTGATCCTGCACATTTATTTGAAAGTAAGCAAACTTTTTGGCAACCGTACTCTCGTTTTATTCCTGCCGAAGGTCAAATTCAGGTGTTTTTTGGCAATTGGTACAGTGATTTATTGGCCACAGCTTTGCATGTATCTAGTCCTTTGGATGAAACGTTATTTGATGCCTATGTCGAAAATATGCGTTCTTATGAGCAAGATTTAAAAAATAATAATGTTGATGTGATCAAGGTTTGGTTTGATTTACCTTGGAAAAATTTACAAAAACGCATGGATGATATGGATGCTTCGCAACAACGATGGCATAAATTATTTGGTTTAGATTGGCGTAATAAAAAGCAATATGACAATGTCCAAAAACTTCGTCAGCGATTTACAGATGACTGGTATGTAATTGATTGTGAGGATGAAACTGTTCGTGATCAACAATTTGCACAATATATTTTACATGCCTTAAAACAATTGCCGAAACACAGAACAACCGTCCGTACCAAATGGCGACAAGCACCTATTCCAGAGCAGCTGTTAAATCCATCCACTGAGCAAATGAGTAAAGAAGATTACCAAACTGAATTAAAAAAACTGACCAAGAAAGTATCCGATGCATTACGTAATGATTCACGCAACGTGATCATCACTTTTGAAGGGATGGATGCAGCAGGTAAAGGCGGTGCAATTAAGCGAATTGTGAAAAAGCTTGATCCTCGTGAATATGAAATTCATACCATTGCAGCACCTGAAAAATATGAGTTACGTCGTCCTTATTTATGGCGGTTTTGGACTAAGCTAACAGATAAGGGGGAAATTACGATTTTTGATCGCACTTGGTATGGGCGTGTTTTAGTTGAGCGAATTGAAGGGTTTGCGAAGCCGATTGAATGGCAACGTGCTTATGATGAAATTAATCGCTATGAAAAGGATTTAACCGATAATCAAACTGTGATTATCAAATTCTGGTTGGCGATTACGAAAGATGAGCAAGAGGCTCGTTTTAAAGCTCGTGAAGAAACACCACACAAACGTTTTAAAATTACCCCTGATGATTGGCGTAATCGTGGACATTGGGATGATTATTTGAATGCTGCTGCGGATATGTTCGCGCGTACCAATACAGTCTATGCACCGTGGAATATCATTGCAACCAATGATAAATATTCGGCTCGGATTCAGGTTTTAAAAGCGATTTTAAAACAGTTAAAAACGGATTGATGATTTAAGAGCAAAGTAATTAATTTTTATCGGTATTTGATATGGAAAGCAAAATAAAACTTTGTCCACGTTGTGAACAAGGCTATATTCAAAAAAAGTTATAAAATTCAATAATCAAATTATTTATATTTGCGATGAATGTGATGCTATTTGGTTTGATGATGATTTAGTCATTAGCTTACATAAGTTTATTGATTTTGGCACTTATATGGAAGGGCTTTCTAGGCAAGGTGTGTGGTCAGAATTAGATAGGGCATAAAAAAGTGGATTTATCATCTTAATACCAGTTAGTTAAGCATTTTAAATCCTCCCCAACCCTCCTTTTCCAAAGGAGGGAGTACCAATTTTAAATGAGTAATCATTAAATTACTCTTAAATAGTCAGCATTAGATTTATTATCTGCATTTTACATCAAGCAGATTTCACCACACTGGCTTGTTGTTTCTGCTGAATGCTCTTGGCAAGTTTGTAGCAATCTTCAACATGTGCTTCGGCAACCTTTTTCATTACAATATAGCCTAAGCTGGCAGCAATGATCGAGCCACCTAAAGGAATAAACTTAGTCACTTGTTTAGTAATGACTTTAGCTGCAATATTATTTAAAGATGATTTTACTGCAGTCCGTGCAACCACTAAGCCTGAAAACTCAAAGCCACGTTTACGCAATTCATTCCAATGGATTTTCTTGGTTTCAGGGTCATAAACACTGATTTGATCAGGCGCTAAGCCAAAACGTGTGTTAATTTCTGGAATCAAAAAAGACAGCATTCCCACATCAATCACAACATCAAAGAAAGGCACAGGAACAACCGCCGCACCTGCCGATACATAAGAACGTTTTTTTACCAGTTCTAAACACTCTTCTCGAATTTGTTCTAGGTTTAAATTTGGGTCGATCGAGTCTGGAATTTTATCAATTTTCATAAAACAATTACCTTTGATTCAAGCTTTTTATCATATTTCTGGCGAAGCTGCTTTTAAGCTTGAAATTGTGAAGTTATTTCCAAATAATGCTCTAAAAATGCCATAGTATGATCCAGATGTATAGTGGCGAATGTTTATGTTTTTGTGCACTTATACAAATCATTGAATATTAACAGTTGAGGGATTATGGCAATTCATGTGATTCAAAGTCAAAGCATTGAGGTATTGGTGCAAGGTCTATTGCAAAATACAGTCAAGCCTTCGAAGAATCCTTTTGCTGTGCTCCAAACACAACATTTTATTGTCCCAAGTCCTGCAGTTCAGGAATGGCTAACACAAAAAATTTCAGAACAACAAGGGATTAGCGCCAATAGCTTTTTTCATCAACGTATTCGTGGCTTTCAATGGTTTGCTTATCAGCAGGTTTTAGAAGATAAGGACAAAGTCCGTAAAGCCAATATTCCACGTTTGATTATGAAGTGGCGAATTTACCAGACTTTAAAAAGCTTTATTGAAACAGATGAAAATACGGTTGCAGAAGATCACCCGCTTCATTCAATTATCCAGCGTATTTATGATTCTGCTTCACAGCTTGAAAATGGTTTAGACAAGCAGCTGAAAAAACAAAACATGTTGTATTGGGTGTCTGAACAAGTCTCGAAATTGTTCAATAACTATATGCAATATCGTGGCGATTGTTTACGGGGGTGTGAACAGAATTATGCTGAAATGTGTACATGCCAAAACAATTGGTTAGGACAATGGGGGCAAGGGCGAGAGCTTGATTTAGAACAACAATTTTTTAAGACCAATCAACAAATTTCAGCTTTTACTTTAAATCAGGCGCAGCAATTAGAACGTTGGCAGCGATGGTTGTGGCAACATACTTTTCATGAAGATTTCACCGAAATGCAGAGTATTGATGCTGATTTTTGGCAGGTGATGGATGACCCTGAACGCCGTCACAAAGCATTAAAAAAATTACCGAGTCGTTTGATTGTTTTTACTTTATTGGATTTACCACCAAGCCAATTACAATTTTTAAGACGTTTGGGGCAATATTTAGATGTGGTGATTTTACATTACAACCCATCGCAAGAATATTGGGCGGACAGTGTCGATCCAAATTGGAAAAAGCAATATGATTTAAGAGTCAAAGAGCGCTTTATTGCAAAGCATCCTAAAGCGACCGATGCGGATATTCAAAAATTCTTTGATGAATTTACTTTAAATTTTAATGCTGAAATTCGTGAATCACGCCATCCGCTATTAACACGTTTTGGTAAACAAGCCCGTGACCATTTCTCCATTTTATCCAATCTTTCATCAGGTGAAGAGGGGCAATGGGTCGATGCTTTTGTTGATGAAGAACCGACGCATTTATTGTCCAAGTTACAGTCCGATATTTTGTACTTGGTTGAGCCAGAAGCACATGCATATCGCTTAGAAAAGCAGGACGATTCAATCCAAATCCATGTTTGTCATTCTTCGCTTCGGCAACTGGAAGTGTTAAAAGACCAATTGATTCACTGGTTAGCGCAAAGCAGTGTTGAAAATCCACATCGCCCAAGTGATGTACTGGTTTTAGTCCCTGATTTAAAACAGATTGAGCCACTGGTTCGTAGTGTATTTCCACATGTACCCAATCAAGAGGGCGTTTATCTACCTGTTAAAATTGCAGGGGTGACGCAACTGGATGCAGTTAATGCATGGCGTGCTGTTTTGGGGCGAATTGAATTGGTGGAAGGTCGTTTCACGATTGAAGATTTTGCAGATTGGTTAAATTTAAATGCGACCCAATTACGTTATGCACTAAATATTCAAAATACTGAACGTATGATCGCTTTATTGATCAGTGCAGGGTTTAAGCGTGGTTTGGATGATGCACATTTGCAACGCGGTTTAAGTCCAGACGATGAAGATTACCGTTTTAGTTTTAAGTTTGCTTTAGATCGTTTGGTTTTGGGTGTTGCGATACCTGAACATGCGATGTTTGAAAATACGCTCAGTTATGCGCAAGTTTTACCCAGCGATTTTGAGTTGATCAGTACATTAATTACAATCTATCAAGATTTTGCAGATCGTCGCCATTGGATGACAGCGCATGAATTAGGTCTGCAATCAGGTCTAAAATCTGATGCTGAAACATGGTTGAAAATGTTGATGCAAGATATTCTCGAATTTGAACAAGCCGGTGTTGAGGCATTAAAAACAGTTCGTGAAATTGTCAAAAAACAAGAACGTATGCTGACGCTAGCCAGTTTCTATGACGAGCAAGAAAACTCTATTCTTAAAAATATTCATTTACCATTACCGTATTTACTCACTGAAATTCAAAATATTTTAGAAGGTCAAATTGATCAGGCCTTACCAACAGGTCAGATTACCTTTAGTCAAATTGGTTTGATTCGTCCATTGCCTTATAAATTGATTGTGATGATGAATTTAGATAGTGGAAAATTTCCGAATCGAAGTACACATTTACCTTTTGATTTAATGGAGATTCTTAAACCTCAATTGGGTGATCGCTCACGTTTGGAAGACGATCAAGGGGCATTTTTAGATGCTCTGCTGTTAGCACAAGAAAACTTGTGGTTATTTTATAATGGTTTTGATGTGAGTGATGGCGAAGTTCGTGATCCATCCAGTGTGTTGCAAGAATTGATTCAACATATTGCTTTTATTAGTCAATCTGAATCCAGCTCATCTGAGCAAGCAAATACGATCATTGAAAAGCATGGTATTGAAATTCCTGAACAAATTCAGTCGCTATATCACATTCATAGTTTACAACCCTTTGATCCTAGTGGTTTTGAAACAGCAGAAAATATTCGTTACCAAGACCAATGGTACCAAGTGGCACAACAAATCCGTCAAGCTGATAACTTATCGCATAGAGAAGCTTGGGCAAATACGACATATCCTGTTGCTCAAGATGAGGTCACTGTTTTAGATGCAGGGCAGTGGATTCATGATGTGAGCTTCCCTGCGCGGTTATATTTAAAAACCTTAGGGGTTGAAAATTTGAGTGCGGAAGATATTCCTACACAAATAGAACCTTTGGTTTTAGATGGTTTAGCACGTTATCAGATTCGGGACTTTTTACAAAAGCAAGATTTAGGCAAAGACATTCTAGCTGATCAATCGGTCATTCATGGTATTGAGCAACTACAAAATCAGCTACAAGATCAGTTGCCAATCGGTAAAGTGCAGCACAGTGCTTGGCAAATCAGTTTGGCTGAACAAGAGGCTTTGAATGCTCGTTTAAAAAGCTATGCCGCAGAAGTCACCCGAACCACGCAACGTCAATGGCGCATTGAAGATCAACTGGTCATTAACATCACTGTACCCGTGCAAGCTGTCAAGGATTGGGTCAGTTTAGATGCATCCAGTGGGCGTGCCAAACGTCGTACAAAAGTGTGGTTAGAGTATTTATTGTGGCTCAGTTATTTAGATTTAGATGATGCTCAATCCTTAGATTTGCGACGTATCGCTTTGTTTAGCGATGTCACTGTGATCAGTACAGGGATCACTTCCAAACAGGCCAAAGCATACTTACTCGCATGGTTTGAAGCCTATGCTTATGCGCAGTCACAGCCTTTGGTTTTACCTGCGGCATTGCTACTCAAGCTGGCTGAAAAAAACAAAGCACTTGAATGGTTTGAAAATGAATCGGGACAAATGGTGATTGATAATTTGGGCGATCTATTCAAAGAATGGAATGCAGAAGGTGCGCGTTTTAGCTCTTTCTCTGTTGAAGATAATGAAGCGACCAGATTTCATCGTGATTGGCAATTTATTCTGCAAGAACAGGATGCGACAGCACTGTTAAAGCATGCATGTGAACAATTTGCGTATGACTTGTATCAACCGATTTATCAGCATCAATATGTGGAGGAAGAATGATGAGTAACACTATTTCTCCACAAACTACTATTGAAACATTGGCAGTGCCAACCACAAAAAAAGTCTCTATTCAGCCGATTGCCGACATGCAATTTTCAGGTTTGCATTGGATCGAAGCTTCAGCAGGAACAGGAAAAACTTATACATTATCCAGTTTAATGGTGCGGATATTTTTAGAAAAATATTTACCTAAACAAGTCATTGCAACCACCTTTACCCGTAAAGCTGCGGCTGAATTAAAAAGTCGTATTCGGTCACGACTGCAAGAAACCTATCACTATTTTGAATCCTGTCGTGAATTCACTGAACAAGAGGTTTTAGCCAAAGCGCAGCAAGAGTCTGATCCATTATTTTCCAAGTTATTAGAAATTTTTGCCTCACGTATTGCCTATGCATGTGAGCGATTAAAATTGGTGATTGATCAGTTAGATGAGTTATTCGTTGGGACTTTAGACAGTTTTAGCCAAAAGCTATTACGTGAATTTGCTTTTGAAAGTGGCAAAATTGAACGTGCTGAAATTACAGATGATGCGAAAAGTTATAGCCACCAATTGATCCATGATGTACTTCGTGAATGGATTCAAAAACAACCTCAACCAATCATTGATAGTTTGATGTTTGCAGGCGAATTGCATGGGGTGGATTACTATGTCGCAACCGTTGAACAAAGTTTAAATTTTGCTTCGGCAAACTTTGTTGAACCGCAATTTTCTACTGTTGATTTTGAGCAGTTTCAAAGTGCAGTTGAACAACTTAAACACATTCCACTAGATCAATTACAGTCTTTAGCAGACTATTATTTATTGGATGGTGAACATTACAAACAGGTGAATGGCACCAAGTTTAGAAATGGACGCTTTAATCGTATTTTTGCTAAAAGCCTGCCACAGATTATCCAAACATTGCAGCGCTCGGGTGCAAAACATTATTTAAGCCAAACGCTTTCTGATGCTAAATCAGACTTCGCTACCTTGGTTAAAGTACTGCGAGAACAGCAAATTTTTAAGAAATCGGCTGCGGAAAATGTACAGACGACGTTTTATCAGCATCAAATTATTCAACAATTATTGAATATTTATCAAGAGATTGAAAAGTTTGAAGCGCAATTGGCTGGAACAGATACATTTTTAAAATATTATCTTGCTCAACAAGTGAAAAAGCGTTTACCCCAAGTGTTACAGCAGAAGGGTGAAACGACATTTTCACAACAGATTCGAACGCTTGCTGAAGCACTACAAGGTGAGCAAGGGCAACGCTTTGCGACATTTGTACATGCTGCTTATCCTTTGATTCTGGTCGATGAATTTCAAGATACCAATCAAGATCAAGATGATATGTTGGCGCAAATTTGGCGTCATCCAAGTCGTGTAAAAAACGGTTGTATGATCATGGTTGGGGACCGTAAACAAGCGATTTACGGTTTTCGTGGTGGCGACATGCTGACTTTTTTAAAAGCACATCAGGATGTTTTTGGTAAAGAAGGGCATGAGTACAATTTGATTTATAACCATCGCTCAGTAAAACCGTTGGTTGAGGTGGTTGATGCGTTATTTCAAAGACAAATAGATTTTGGTGAGCAAGTTGCTTATACCCCAGTTCAAGCAGGTTCAAGACCGCATCCCGATTTAATTGATCACGGTGCAATCAATCCGCAACCATTACGATGGCTGCAACTGGAAGATAAAAATAAAGAAGCAGAACAAGTGGCTTGGAAAATTCGTGATTTACTCAACCAAGGTATTCAAGGCAATTTATATTTTGCAGAAAAATCGGGGAATCGAGCACTTGATGAAAATGATATTGCGATTTTGTCGAAAAACCATGATGGCTTAGATAAAGCGCAATCCGCTTTAGAGTTTTTAGGGATTCGTACAAATCGCCCCTCGAAAAAAAGTGTTTTTGAAAGTCAGATTGCCAAGGACGTGGGTGCTGTACTTGCTGCGATTATGCATCCCTATGATGAGGCTAAAATAAAACGTGCTTTACTCAGTCGATTATTGGGCTTTCAATTGACACAACTGATTGAGTTGGAACAACATGTAGATGGCTTAAGTCATTATATAGAGCAGTTCGATCAGATTCGTGAGATGTGGTTGAATCAAGGTTTTTTAACGGCTTGGCAATACGCACTGACGCAATTTCAGGTGTGGACAAAACTGGTTGAAAAACAAAGTCGTGACAATGAACGTGTGGTGGTGAATTTACGTCATTTAACCGAATTATTAAGCCAGCACAGTGAGCAATATCAAGGGGCACAAAATCTTTATCATTGGTATTTAAAACAGCTGACTATGCCAATGGAACGTGAGTGGGAAATGGAGCGCAAACTGTCCAATGAGGCAGGGGTTCAGCTGATGACTATTCACCAATCCAAAGGACTAGAATTTAAATTCGTGTTTTTATTGGGTGCAGACAAAGATTTTAAGGAAATGCACAAAACACTGAATTTTTCGACCATGGAACAACTCAATTCTGTGACTGGAAAAGTTGAAGTACAACGTGTGGTAGCTGTGAATGATACCAATACACTGAAAAAAGAAGAAATTGCGCAACACGATGAACGTGCATTGGCCGAGCATCATCGCTTATGGTACGTGGCATTGACCCGTGCCAGTTATCGTGTTTATGCCATGATGCAGGACAATGTTGGAAAATCAACAACAGGTTTGGCATTTTGGCGAGGTTATCCTGTCACAGCATTTCAGCATCCTGACAGTGCTCAAGAGGATTTATTGCTTGAACGACCGATACGATTAGAAGCGCCAAAAACTGAAATACATGTTCCTTTTATTGCAGAAGCATTTCCGACACAACGTTTTTATGCACGTGGTAAAACCAGTTTTAGTGCGCTAGCACAGCATTTAACACGACAACAAATTCAAGATGCTTTGGCTGTTTCTGAACAAGTTGTAGAAAGTGCCGAAGATGAAATTCAACAGCCTATTGCGCAAGCTATCGCAGATGAAATATCACAACAACCGATCGCATGGATTAAAGCTAATTTTCCAAAAGGAACAGTGGCGGGTAATTTTTTACATGAAATCTTTGAACACGTGGATTTTAAAGACCGACAATATTGGCAACTTGAAATTCATCGCCGTTTTAAAAATGATTATTCATCATTATGGGCTGAATTAATTACACAATATCAATTGGCTTTTCCGCAACAAAGTTCCGCAGACAATCAACATATTGAAGACACTTTATTGCAATGGATTTCGGACTGGTTAGCAGATGTATTAAGCACAGCAATTTTGAATCATTTTCAATTAGGGCAGCTTGAAAGGCATGAGTATTTGTCCGAATTTCCTTTCTATTTAGCATTGTCTGATCGGATATTGGCAACCAAGCGGATTCAGCAACTCTTTGATGAATATGATATTCATATGCCTGAGTTTAAAGAATCGAATGCAGCTCGTTATTTAAATGGTTCAATTGATTTGGTTTTTTTTGATGGTCAGCAATATCACATTGCCGATTATAAAAGTAATTTCTTAGGTTTAGACCAGCAGAACTATACGACACAAGCCATACAGGAAAGCATGTCACATGCCAGTTATTGGTTACAAGCATCGCTGTATTTGGTGGCTTTGCATCGTTATTTGACTGTACAACTTGAAAATTATCAAATCGAGCGTGATTTAGGTGGTGCAACCTATCTTTATTTACGTGGTATGAATGGGCAAGCTGAGCAAGGCTATCACTTTTGGCGACCAAGTTCGGAGTTTATTCTCCGACTGGATGCAATTTTGGGATATTTTGCTGAGGATAAAATGCTTAAAACCTATATGCAAAACATGGGATAAATGATTTTATCTTTTTATTAACATAAGGTTACCATGTGGATAACCATGTTTAAAACCTTGTAGATAACTCTGAGGATAACTGTGTGGAAAATAAACAAGATTTGGACACTCAAACACCGCAATGGATCGCGGCGTGGAGTCAGTATCTGTTACAGCAGTTTTCCACAGATCAACAGCAAATCGATCAAGCAAAGTTACTGATTGAAGAAGTGCTAGAAGCAAATTTGCAAGGTGATAGCTGTATTGTTCGGCACGATCAGAATTTACAATGCTTAGGACATTTAGCTTTATCGGAACAGGCTGCACAAAATCAGGTTGCGCCTTTTGTTTATGATGCGCAATATCTTTATTTGTATCGTTATTGGAAATTAGAGCAACGCTTAGCCACGCAAGTTCTTCGTTTGCAGCAACAGCAGATAGACCCTATTGATGTTGCACCGTTTGATGATCTTTTGACAGATATACATCAAAAATCAGCATTAAATCGTGTTGCAAATCATGCTTTTAATATCATTACTGGTGGGCCAGGGACAGGTAAAACATACACTTTGGCACGAATCATTGCAGTATTACATCGTGCGATTCCCAATATTCGTATTGCTATGGCAGCACCGACGGGTAAAGCTGCACAACGTATGGGCGAAGCCTTACAAAAGTCGTTGTTAGATCCTAAATTACAAAAGTTTAGATTACGTTTAGAGCAATTCAATCCGATTACAATTCATCGTTTATTGGGCTTAGGCAATCAACAGCTTCCGCGTTTTAATCAAAGACAACCTTTACCTTATGATGTGATCGTGATTGATGAAGCATCGATGCTGGATCTCAATCTGGCGACTTTATTATTCGAGGCTGTTCCAGATCATTGCAGACTAATTTTATTGGGTGATGCCAATCAGCTCGCTTCAGTGGATGTCGGTTCAGTTTTGGCAGATTTACAACAAGTTCCCGCACTACAAGACAATAGAAGCCATTTGCTGACCAGTCAGCGCTTTAAAGGTGATGCTTTGATTGGGAAAATGGCACAATTTATTCAGTCGCAAAAACAAGTCGATTTAGAGCAAAGCACTTTATTAAATGACTTTGAAGATCAAGTGGTACAGGCTTCAGTATTAAAACCGATTGTTTTGCAAAAAGACATGCAAGATATGATTCAACTGGAATATTTACCTGAAGAGATTTTACAGGCTGATTTAGCTTCGTATTATCAAAAACTCAGTTGGGGATTCCAAAGTTATTTTCAAAGTATTAAACAATATTTAAATGCTGAAAATTCAAATGATTATATAGATGTTGTCACGCAAACATTTGACCAATATCGAATACTGACCGCCGTGCGACACGGTATGTTCGGACTGAATCTTTTGAATTTAGAGATGGAAAAAGCTTTATTTGAAGCGATTCCAAGTTTATACCGACAAGGTGACTGGTATGTAGGACGACCTGTGATGATGACCTATAACGATTATCAACTGGGGCTTTCCAATGGTGATATTGGCATTTGCTTTAAACATCGTCAGCAACCAGAACAATTTGAAGTATTTTTTCCAAGCTTAAATAAATGGATTTCCGCAACGCGGCTTCCAAAAGTCATTCAAACCGCTTTTGTTTTGACGATTCATAAATCACAAGGTTCAGAATTTACCCATACCGCTGTGGTTTTAGATCAAGCCGCGACGAAACTTTTAAGCCAAGAGCTGATTTATACAGCAATAACCCGTGCGAAATCTGTTGTAAGTTTACTGGTTGATAAAAATGCTTTTAGGCAATCATTGCGTATTGGAACGCTGAGAATGAGTGGATTGGTTAATAAAATTAATAAAAATAACTCATTGTTAATGAAATGTAATTAATTTACATCATGTACGAAATTGCTTACATGAATTCGAGATATTAGCGCATAGAGCTTCATATGGCTTTCTGAGATGATGAACCCCATAAAGAGCTCAGCAAGGATCGTTGAGTAAAATCGCATAATAATAACGAGTTAAAGTCGAGAGACTGCGAACTTACATGAAGTAAGTGATAAGAGGAAACTTACAGCCGCTAAGCCTTGTAGTTTTGGGAGAGACTACAGGGCTTTTTTATAATCAAAATTTTTATTTAAATGTTCTTTATAAATAAACTTTCCATGTTTACTCAATGTGGGATATTTCTTACATCGAATTGTGGTAAACACGACTTTTGTTGGAAAAAAGATCTGTCATAATACAAAGCATAAGGAAATGCAAAAGATTAAGAACATGGACCGTATTAATAAAACGTGAGTAAACACGAAAATAAAAACAATAAATTAAACAACAAGCAAAATAAGAAACTACAGCGTAAAACGAAAAGCCCTAAGACTCGTCTTAGGGCTTTTTCATTAAACTGATTTCACTGTCTTAATTTCTTAATCTTAATAAAGTCATCTTAAAAGAGACTTTGATTTAAATTCAGTTTTGCCGAATTGAAACTAGACCAAATCCATTGTGGTACGGTCTGTACTAAACAAAGCACGACGCTGTTCTTTTGGAATTTTTGGACATTGGGTGGAAATCTGTAACAGCACATTGGCTAAAGCTTTCAAATGCGTACCGACAACGGATTTCCCAGTATTTAAAATACTGACACTAATATCACGTTCAGGATCTGCCCAGCACAGGATATTAGAAAAACCTAAATGACCAAAAGCTTGTCCCGTGTGTGGACCAAAAATCCCAACAGGATTATTGCCCAACATTGGGCCTAGGGCATAGCGCATTGGTGCTAAAAGGGTACGATCGATACTGGTGGGTGAGGTCGGTAAAGTTGCTCGGAAAACAGTTTGCGGGCTCATAATCCGTTTGCCATTGTACTCGCCACCATTGAGCAACATTTCAAAGAAACGATTGGCCTGTTCAGCACTGGTATAAATATTACCTGCTGGGCAAATGGTATCCATAAAACGATGGTCATTGGTCACATCAACTGCAAGCTCTAGCCCACCACCCAAAACATGATCTAAATAATAGTCAGTGCCTAATTTTGGATGAATACCAGTTGCTGTACTTTGTGCAACTTGATCACGAAACTCTGGCTTTAAGCCGTAATTGAAATAGTCCATCCCCATTGGTTTTTCAATGCGTTCATGTAGGAACTGGCGAATATTTTGACCCGTAACACGTTCAATGAGTTCCCCTAAGACATAGCCTGCAGTCACGGCATGGTAGGCAAGGTGTGTGCCAGCAGGTAATAGCGGTTTTGCAGCAAAGAGATGGCGTAAAATCTGTTCACGATCAAACAATAATTCAGGCGTGACTTCCATTTCAATACGAGGAATTCCACCACGATGCGACAATAAATGAAAAATCGTCGCACGGTTTTTACCATTTTGTGCATATTCAGGGATGTAATGACTAATCGGATCAAGCAAGTTGATTTCACCGGTTTCATCTAACATATGAATCAGCATGGCTGTGACGATTTTAGAGGCTGAAAATAAACAAACAGGAGAGTCAGGAGTAGCAACAATGGCATTTTTAGCAAGCCCATTGGCACTATTACCTTGTGCATAACCTATACTGCGATTCAAGACCATTTGACCTTTACGTCTGATACAAACACTAATCAGCGGGTGATTTCCAGTTTTGTATAAAGATTCAATACTGTGCCAAATTTTTTGCACTTGTGGATGAGTCATCCCCCCAAGTTCAGCATCAACTTCATTTTTGGACTGTATAATTGTGCTTAAATCCCTAGGCACATAACAGGTATTGGTTGAAAATATTTTCACGTTGTATTCCATCGTTTTTTTTATAGATGCCAGTCTGCCTTTAGAAAATTTTATTGTCAGTGTCCTAACTGCCCAAGCTTAGTCATAAATTTGCAAGTATGAATTTTAGATGACCTTGGGCAAATCATTCAATTACTTTGAGTTTTCTTATTTTCTAACCACTTTAAGCAAAAGAGTAATGCAAATAATCATGGCAAGTATTTAAGATAAGCGACAAATATCACCACGATAATTTTGCAATCTTAAGGTAGTTCCTTTAAAATAGACCACTGCTGTAGTGATGCACGGCAATCAAATTTAATGAATTACATTAAATTGATTTTTATCATATATTTATAAGCATCTCGGAGAAATCGAATGGCTTTAACAAACGCAGATCGCGCAGAGATCATTGCAAAATTCGCTCGTGCTGAAAATGACACAGGTTCACCAGAAGTACAAGTTGCTTTATTGACTGGTCAAATCAATGATTTACAAGGTCACTTTAAAGAACATAAACACGATCATCATAGCCGTCGTGGTTTGATTCGTATGGTTAACCAACGTCGTAAGCTTCTTGACTACCTTAAAGGTAAAGATGCTACTCGTTATAGCGATTTGATTGCTGCTTTAGGTTTACGTCGTTAATTCGATTTAAACTTTTATTTTCGGATTATTGCATGCTGAATGCTGTATTGATGAAAACTAAAGTCGATCTAGCTTTTGACTAGATCTTTGGAAGGGGCGAATGTTTCGCTCCTTCTTTGTGTTTAAAATTAGTGTTTATTCTCTAGTGAAGTCGGCTTCTAAGCTTTGTCATTTATGTCGTTAAAATGAATGTCAAACCTTAGGGGTCTCCACTAGAATAACTGTTCAAAAGAACTAGGAAATAAAAATACATGTCAATGTTTAATGTTATTCGTAAAGAATTTCAGTATGGTCAACATCAAGTTGTACTAGAAACGGGTCGTGTTGCACGTCAAGCAAATACAGTTTTAGTGACTATGGGTGGCGTAACTGTTTTAGTTGCAGTCGTTGCACAGCCTAAAGCAAAAGCGGGTCAAGACTTCTTCCCATTAACAGTGAACTATCAAGAAAAACAATATGCTGCAGGTCGTATCCCAGGTGGTTATGGCAAGCGTGAAGGCCGTGCGTCAGAAGCTGAAACTTTGATTTCACGTTTAATTGACCGCCCAATTCGTCCATTGTTCCCAGAAGGTTACTTCAACGAAATCCAAGTCACAGCAACAGTTGTTTCTTCGGATAAAACGATGGAAGCTGATATTGCAGCAATGTTAGGTACATCTGCTGCATTGTCGATTGCTGGTATACCTTTCCGTGGTCCAATTGGTGGCGCACGTGTTGGTTTAATCAACGGTGAATATGTTCTAAACCCGAACAACGAACAGTTGAAAGAAAGTGATCTTGACCTTGTTGTTGCAGGTACAGAATCTGCTGTATTAATGGTTGAATCTGAAGCGAAAGAACTTTCAGAAGACCAAATGTTAGGTGCTGTACTTTTCGGTCATGACGAAATGCAAATCGCGATTCAAGCGATTAAAGAATTTGCAGCAGCTGCTGGTGCAGTTGAATCTACTTGGGTTGCTCCAAGCAAAAACGAAGCACTTTTAGCTCAATTGAAAGATGCTTTTGAAGCAAAAATTTCTGAAGCGTATACGATTGCTGTAAAGCAAGATCGTTATGCAGCGCTTGATGCTCTTTATGCAGAAGCAGTTGCACAGTTTGTTCCTGAAAATGATGAAACAGGTATTGCTGACGAAGTAAACGAACTTTTTGAAGATCTCAAATATCGTACTGTACGTGACAATATCTTGTCTGGTAAGCCACGTATTGATGGTCGTGACACGAAAACTGTTCGTGCTATCGACGTACAAGTGGGTGTGTTAGATCGTGCACACGGTTCTTCATTGTTTACACGTGGTGAAACTCAGGCGTTGGTAACAACAACTTTGGGTAATACACGTGATGCATTGATGGTCGATACACTTTCAGGCACAAAAACTGACAACTTCATGCTTCACTATAATTTCCCTGCATATTCAGTAGGTGAAACGGGTCGTGAATCTGGTCCTAAGCGTCGTGAAATTGGTCACGGTCGTTTAGCGCGTCGTGGTGTTCAAGCCGTTCTTCCTGCTGCTGACCGCTTCCCATACGTGATCCGTATTGTATCTGACATTACTGAATCTAACGGTTCATCTTCAATGGCTTCTGTATGTGGTGCGTCATTATCGCTTATGGATGCAGGTGTTCCACTTAAAGCACCAGTTGCAGGTATTGCAATGGGTCTAGTAAAAGAAGGTGAGCGTTTCGCTGTTCTTTCTGACATCTTAGGTGATGAAGATCATCTTGGTGATATGGACTTTAAAGTAGCGGGTTCTGCAAACGGTATTACTGCACTTCAAATGGATATCAAGATTGAAGGTATCACTGAAGAAATTATGGAAGTTGCATTGAATCAAGCTTATGCAGGTCGTATGCATATCTTGAACGAAATGAACCAAGTGATTTCACGTGCTCGCCCTGAAATTTCAATGCATGCACCGACATTCCAAGTGATCAATATCAACCCTGATAAGATCCGTGATGTGATTGGTAAAGGTGGTGCGACGATTCGTGCAATCACTGAAGAAACCAAAGCTGCGATTGATATCGAAGACAATGGTACAGTTCGTGTATTTGGTGAAACTAAAGCGGCTGCTCAAGCTGCAATTGCTAAAATCCAAGCATTAACTGCTGAAGTTGAACCAGGCAAAATCTATGTAGGTAAAGTGATTCGTATCGTTGAATTCGGTGCGTTTGTAAACATTATGCCAGGTACAGATGGTTTACTTCATATCTCTCAAATTTCTAATGAGCGTGTTGCAAACGTGTCTGACGTATTGGCTGAAGGTCAAGATGTTAAAGTACAAGTTGCAGATGTAGACAACCGTGGCCGTATTAAATTAACCATGAAAGATGTAGACCAAGCATAATTTCTGAAATATTCACATGGGGTCACTCATGTGAATAAGATTGATTAAAAAAGCCCGCCTTGTGCATTGTCAAAGTCATAACTTTGGCTTGCTCAGGGCTTTTTTTATGGCATGATGTTAACAAGTAAACACCAACTATAATTGCGATTTATGCAAACATTTTATTTTTTTCAACATCAAGATGAACACCATACCTGCGTGCAGCGAGAAAATAATGCACAAGCGGAACAGCAATTTATGTGGATTGATTGTACCCGTGAAGACGTGGTCAATCGTGCAGAACAGTGGCAAAAAGAAATTTTAGATGTCACGGGTATTCATTTAAATGAATATCATATTCGAGATATTTTAAATATAGACCATCCTTGCGCATTTGACGCGATGGAAGAATATGATTTACTCATTTTCCGTAAGTTGATTACACCTGATGATCAAATTGATAAAGGCGAAATCGCAACGGATAAGTATGAAAGTGTCTATGGACTAGCGACTTCACCGATTAGTTTTATTATTACCTCACAAGTTTTAATTACCATCCATGAAAAAGGCAATCATACATTTGAGAGCTATCTGTCACGTATTCTCAATATCACCAATAAAAGTTTAGATGAGCAAAATAAGCCACGTAAATTACCAATTACACCACTCGATTTAGCGTTGCGACTTTTAAATATCATGATTGATGGTTATTTGGATCTGCGAGGCCCACTATCAAAACGTGTTGAATTTTGGCAGCAAGAATTATTGCAAGGCAACCGCCGATTTGCCAAATGGCATCAGCTTTTTCAAGAAAATTTGGGCTTTCAGCAAATTGAAAATTTATGTGAAGAACAGATTGATGCACTACAAGAGTTGAGAGATGAAATTGTAGAAAATTACTCTCATTTGAAAGGTAAGAAAAAGGCAGAAAAACAAGATATTATGCTGGTTCGTGTGGATGATCTTGTGAGCCATGTGGAGCGTATTCAAAAATATACAGTGCGTTTGAGTAATGCAATACAATCCGCAATTGATCTACATTTCTCTGCAATCGCCAATCAAACCAATGAGAATATGCGAATACTTGCGATTATTACGGCTGTATTTGCACCATTAACCTTGTTAACGGGTGTTTATGGGATGAATTTTGAATTTATTCCAGGGCTCAAAAATCCAATTGGCTTTTGGATGATGTTAATGGTGATGCTGATGTGTACTGCGATCCTCATCGTTTATTTTTATCGGAGACATTTGGTTGGTCGAGGGGAAAGAAGTGTTATTGATATGTTAGCTCAACAACACAAAAATCAACGTGTGGATTTGCTTTGGTTCTTAGACTATGAGCCGATTAAGCAAACCATGAAAGAAGTCGAAAAAATCACAAAACTGAAATAATTTACAGTTATTCTGTTTCAGGATTCATTTGAGCTGTCTTTTGTAGAATAAGATAAAGTTGATCTTTTAATTTTAATTTTTTACGTTTGAGTAACTCAATGTCTGTATGAATATGATTGAGGGGATCCAGTTCAAGCTGACTAATTTCACGATCCAATTCATCGTGATCTGTCAAAAGTTTAGCAAAATGTGGGTCTTCTTGTTTTAATGTACACATCAGCTGTCTGTGTTCAGGAAACATGTGTTTAAGTTTTTTATTCATCACCTTGGAATTCATAGTAGCACGTCACCTCTTGTAAAAGATTTTAATCGATTAACAAAACAACTTCGCAAAACATCAAGAATAGGCCACAGATCATGACAGGTTAAATATTAACCTGTCACTAGCTATTAACATTTTGAAATGAATTAGCGTGATTCAAAGTGAAAATGTTTGACTTGTTTGCGTAATTGTTGAACTTCGTCAATTAAATCCATCATCATTGCAACGGCGGAAAGACTGGCTTCAAAATCGCGTTGTAGACGGTAGGCACGACGAGCACGTGAAATATCTTCACCAAAAAATTGATGGATTCTTTCTTCAGGACGGGCAGGTAATATCTCGTATTCCAACAGTTGTAAAATCCACTCAGGGCTTTGACCACAGGCTTGAGCAAAGTGTTTCAGATCTAAATTTAAGTTTTCGTCAACGATTTCTGCATCCTGATAACCGTCATAAACAATCTCACGATATTGAATAGTTGTCATGATTGCTCTCCTTTGGCAGTGTTAATTTGCATACAGGTTTATGAACGAGGGTTAAAATGAGAAAAAGCATCCGCAAAGTCTTGATAGGCTTTTTGCTGTGTTTCTGTTTCAGCTTTCGGATACACAATATTAATCACTAAATATAGATGTCCCGGTGTTTTATTGGGAATCCCTTTGTCTTTTAAACGTAACTGCTGATTATTTTTGGCATTTTTAGGCACAGTGACTTTGATTTTTCCTGCAGGTGTATCAACTTCAATACTTTGTCCTAAAGCCGCCTCCCAAGGGGTGACATCAACCGTGTAATACACATCTGCACCTTCAACACGGATACGGTCTGTATCTTGGTATTGAATTTCGATGTATAAATCACCATTTTCTCCACCATTAACCCCTGTTTGACCTTGTTTAGAAAGGCGAATTTGTTGTCCTTCTTTCATTCCTTTTGGAATTTTAACTTGTAAGGTTTTGCGTTGAACCTCAGGTTCACCATAGGCGTTATAGGTTGGGATTTGCAGGGTAATACTTTGTGTCGCACCCTCATATGCAACATTAATCGGGACTTCTATACTGGCGTGTTGATCTTCACCTTTATAGCTTCTTTGCTGTCTAGAACTGCGTTGACCAAAATCATGTTGTTGACCGCCACCAAAACCGCCACCAAAGCGACCAAATAAATCTTCAAAGCTACTAAAGTCTTGTGCATTCCCTTGATTACTTTGATGATAATACTGTCCATCACCAAAACCACCTGCACCTTGGCCTTGCCCAAATCCGGCAAAACCTTGCGGGTGTTCTAGTTCAAAGTCATATTGTTTTTTCTTTTCTTCATTGCTGAGCGTGTCATAAGCCACATTGATGGCTTGCATTTTTTCTTCAGCATTGGCTTCTTTACTCACATCAGGGTGATATCTTCTTGCTAATTTGCGATAAGCCTTTTTAATTTCGTCAGACGTTGCTGTTTTAGCGACACCTAATTCTTCATAGAAGTTTTTTGCCATATTTAAAGTCATTATTTGTTTAGCTTTATTCTATTTTTATGCTTTTTTTAGGGCAGATGGAAGAGGGACTTAGTGTGCTTATTGTTTCAAAAGTTATCTATTCAGAGAAAATAGATGAAAGACCTGAGCCTAGAGATTTGTCCTGTCTTTTGTACAGAAAATATATAGAAAAATAGCAGCAATATTTTGAACACTTAGCCTGAAATAAGCGGCTTCAAGTTTCGCTTATTTCAGAGCTAAGGTATGGATTCATTAGCTTAAATGCTCACCAAAAAGATCCAATGCTTCTTTTGCTGTAAATTGATATTTCTTATTACAGAATTGGCAATCCATTTCGATTGGATTTTGGATCTCTAGTGTTTCTTTAACAGCATCTAGGCCAATTTGAATTAAAGCATTTTTGCACTTATCACGTGAACATGTGCAATTAAACTGCAACTGCTCAACTTCAGGTAAACGAACTTCTTCTTCGTTATATAAACGATATAGAATTTCTTGCGCACTTAAATCTGTCAATTCTTCAGTTTTCAGTGTTTCTGTGAGCATGGTTAAACGAGGCCACAAGTCTTCATCTACACGTTGTTGTTCTTCTTCATTATTACGTGGTAATAATTGAATCAGTAAGCCACCTGAACGCTGTGCAGAACTTGCTAAAACAATGCGTGTTGGGATTTGTGCAGATAAATCATAATATTGCATCAAGCAACCAGCCAAAGTCGGTTGATCTAAAGCAACAATCCCTTGATAGCGTTCACCAAACTCAGGTTCGATATTGATAAATAAAATCGGCTTTATCAAAGAGGATAAGACCGTTCGACTGTCTTCACCTTGCATAAAACGAGGGTCTTCTTCGTAGTCTGCTAAAGCGCGAACATCACCTAAGTGGTTACATTCAGCCATTGCCCATTTAAATGTACCTTCAGCCTGAATTTGTAAGCTGATACGTCCCTTAATTTTTAATGTACTGGCTAATAATGCAGTCGCACTGAGCATTTCACCTAAAAGGATTTGCACAGCAGGTGCATAGCTTCGTTGTGCCAAAATCGTTTGTAGTGCTTGTTCCAAATGCACAACTTCACCACGCACAGGACTATCTTCAATATAAAAACGTTGACGTAAATCAGACATAAAATTCTCCAAATCCCTGCTTAGATGGTGACGATATTTTAAATCACAAGTTTCATCTTATTTAAAAATCATTTTATAGGAAAAAAGCTGATTTTTTATAAGGGTGAATTGTCGTTATCTCGTGTGACATTGATTCGATCCTGATTGCTATGTGACACTTGGATACGTTCAAGCCCAGATTCATCTTGATTTGGATCATCTTTAAATTTGCTTGGGTCTTGAGTCGATGCTTGGCTGTCACTTTCAAATAAGTGTTCAAGTTCTGACAAGAAATTCTTATAGCTTTCAAACACTTTTTGTTCATCTGCATAAATATGCTGCTGTCGGGCTAATAATTGCTCATCGTAGTTTCGAAATATTTCAATACTGTCGTAGGCTTTTTCTTTAGAAAGACCTAATTCACATAGCATGCGATATCCCATCCCTAAAGAAGTCAGATAGGTTTCACGCCAAATATGTTTCACACCTAAATCACGTAATAAATGCGTATGGTGACGATCACGAGCACGGGCTAATAATGTCAGATTTGGATAATTCAAACGAATATGCCGTGCCACATTCATGGAGTCTTCAACATCATCAATGGCTAAAACAAAAACTTTAGCATGTTCAATACCTGCCGAACGCAATAGATCAGGCAAAGTCACATCGCCATAATATAATGTTCCACCATAACGGCGAACAAAATCGATTCTTTGTAAATTATTATCAATCGCTGTGAATTTAAAATGTTGCACACGTGCTAAACGCGCAACAATTTGTCCAACGCGACCAAAACCTGCAATGATTAAGGCTGGATGTTGATTGGGAATATCATCATATTCAGGTTGAATGCCTTTATTTAGCAAGGGAACAATTTTATTATTCACTAACCAGAAGAAGATCGGTGTCATCACCATAGAAAGTGTGACGACTAAAGTCATCGGTTCTATGATGGCTTGAGAAAGGACTTTTTCACTTTTAGCCACATTGAGTACCACAAATGCAAATTCACCACCTTGAGCCAAACACACAGCAACCATAAAACTATTTGACCAACTCATATTTTTAAGGCGCGCGATGATTAACATCACTAGTGCTTTGATCAAGATCAAAGTAAGTGCTCCACCGATAATCAATAACGGCATATCAACAATTAAAGACAATTGTGTGGTCATGCCCACGGTCATAAAAAATAGGCCGAGTAATAAGCCTTTAAATGGCGCAATACTGGCTTCTAATTCATGGCGGAACTCTGAATCTGCTAATAGAACTCCAGTGAGGAATGCGCCAAGTGTGGTGCTGATTCCAATAAAATCCATCAATAAAACAACACCGAGAACGATAAAAAGCCCAACCGCTGTAATCAGCTCAGTTGCACCACTTTTTGCGACAAAGCGGAAAAAAGGTCGCATTACATAACGGCTGAATAAGAATAAGCCTGTGAATGTTGCAATGATTGCAGCAAAGTACGCAATGCCGTGGTGGGTGGACTCACCACCTGCCAATAGCGGAATGACTGCAAGTAATGGAATCGCTGCAATATCTTGAAAAAGTAAAATTGAAAAAGACTGTTGCCCATGCGTGGTATTGAGTTGTTGTTTCTCAGCGAGTAATTGTAAAACAAAAGCAGTTGAAGAAAGGGCGAGGGCAAATCCAATCACGAAGCTTGCAGAGAGAGACTGTTGCAGAAGCAGATACGCTGTTCCCATTAGAACCAAGCCTGTTGCCACGACTTGTAAAGTTCCCATCACAAAAATGGATTGACGCATTTCCCAAAGTCGTTGAGGACGAAGCTCTAAACCAATCAAGAACATCAGTAGAATGACGCCAAATTCGGCAAGATGCATGATCTCTTCAGGATCATTGGCAATATTAAATACGCTAGGGCCAAGAAGAATCCCTGTAAATAAATAACCGAGTACTGTGGCGATCCCGAGTTTTTTACCTAGAGGAACCAGTAATAGAGCTGCACCGAGGAAAATGGTGATTTGTAATAACAGTGACATCCATGCGCCTTTTGTCTTTCTCTTCTATCGAAATTGTAACTTGGTTTTGTGAGCGATTTTGAGCTATTTATGTGGTCATTTTCTTCTAAATCCAGTTGTGATTACTCTCTTTGAAAATGAGTTCTAAACCATTCTGATGCAAAAACAATACTAAGTTACTAACTCAGTTCTTGTGGATCGACATCAATGGTCACTTTCATATTCGATGGTTTTTGATGCAAAAGGTTTTGCCACCATTGACGAATATAGAAATGCATTTTTGCACGATCTTGTGATAACAATACAACATGCGCTTGGTAACGACCTGCTTTACGCTCCATTGGCGCGGGAATTGGCCCCCAAATATCAATTAAATTTTCCTCAGAATTTTGTCTAAGTAATTGTGTCATTTCGGTGAGGAATTTTAGATTTTCATCCTGATTTTTAGACTCACAACGAATCAAAATAGCATAACGACATGGGGGTAATAACGCAGCTTGACGGTCTTTTAAGGTTTGTTTGGCAAATGCACGATAATCTTTTTCAATCAATGTATTTAAGAGGGGATGATCTGGACGCAAAGTTTGCAAATAGACTTCGCCTTTCTTTTCACCACGCCCCGCACGTCCTGCAACTTGAATGATTAACTGTGCTGTGCGCTCTGTTGCACGGAAATCAACACTCAATAAACCTGCATCAATATCTAAAATAGCCACCAAGGTTACATAAGGAAAATGATGTCCTTTGGCGAGCATTTGCGTCCCCAATAAAATGGTGGGTTCACTCTTTTGGATTTGATCATAAAGCCGTTGCCAACTTCCAACACGACTGGTCGAGTCACGATCAACTCGTAACACAGGAAAATTCGGAAAGAGTTCATTTAATGTTTCTTCAACTTTAGCTGTCCCTATGCCAATCGGTTTTAATTGGGTTTGATTACACTTAGGGCATGCATCAGGTAAGCGATTAATTGTGCCACAATGATGACAATGTAAATGCTGATAAGGTTTGAGATGCAAAGTAAAGTGCGCATCACAATGTGGACAATTGGCTTGCCAACCACAACTTTCACAAATTAAAACAGGTGCATAGCCACGTCGATTTAAGAAAATTAAAACTTGTTCTTTTTTTTCTAAGCGTTTTTTGATCTCAGCAATTAAAATATCACTTAGCCCATTTTGTTTTTTAGCGACTTTTAAATCGATTAAATGCATTTTAGGCATGACTGCCGAACCTGCACGTTGATTTAATTCGATACGCATGAGCTTTTCTTGACGTGCTAGATAATAGCTATCGATACTCGGTGTCGCAGAACCTAAAATAATCGGGCAATTTTCAAGGTGTGCACGATACATGGCGACATCTCGTGCATGGTAGCGAAAACCTTCTTGTTGTTTGAATGAAAGATCATGTTCTTCATCTAAAATAATTAAGCCCAAATTGGGTAAAGGCGTATAAATTGCTGAACGTGTACCGAGAATGATAGAAGCTTTGCCTGTTTGAGCATGCTGCCAAGCTTGTAAGCGTTTAGTATCGTTTAAGCCTGAATGGAGTAGGGCAATATTGCAATGAAAGCGTGATTGAAAACGGCTAATCGTTTGTGGGGTTAAACCAATTTCAGGCACTAAAACTAGCACTTGTTTGCCTTGTTTTAAGACCTCATACATCACTTGCAAATAAACTTCTGTTTTACCACTGCCTGTTAAACCATCCAATAAAAACGCTTGGTATTTATTTTGCGATTTTAAAATGGTTTGAATGGCTTTCTTTTGATCTTCATTTGGTGTTAAGGGCATTTGTGCCAATTGCACGGGTTCAGGTTTTACATTCTGTTCTTCTAAATCGCAACGAACGATTTCTTTTTTCTCAAGTGCTTTTAAAGTCGCTGTTTCAATCCCACTCAAATTCAGAATATTTTCATGCGTTCCTTGAGGGTGCAATTTTAAAATCTTATAGGCTTCTTGTTGCTTTTCAGAACGTTTTACTTTGTCTTCAGCATTTAAATCCAAGACTTTCCACGTTCGAGCCAACAGGTTATAGGGTTTGCCTTGACGCAATAAAGTTGGTAAAGCTGTTTGAATAACTTCGCCAATGGGAAATTGATAATACTGTGCAGACCATGTCAATAAACTTAAAACTTTACTGTCTAAAATTGCTTGATCATCTAAGAGCTCGGTAATGAATTTGAGTTTGAAATGTGAGTCAATAGGTTCATCAGGTGCAATTTTTTTAACAATGATGCCAACAAGGTTTTGTCTGCCAAATGAGACAGCTACACGTGCGCCAACTTCTGCTTGAGCATATTGTTCAGCGCTGACTTGATAGTCAAAACAGTCGTTCAAATAGACAGGAACAGCAACCTGAATACGGTGAATGTGTTGTGGCGTATCAATTGTGTTCGGCATATAGAATATTCAATGGCTCAGTGATGAAATTGTATCGTGTACAGATTCGGCTTATGTTAGAGTGTGATCATCATTTATAAACATAAATATGAATGATTTTTAGGGTTTGACGCAACAGCGTAATCAAAAAATTTTGGAAAACTAGAGCATAATAATGCCAGCATATCAGTTTACTGCGATAGACACTTCTGGAAAACAGCAAAAAGGTGTGTTAGAGGGAGATTCAGCACGCCAGATTCGCCAACAATTACGGGATAAAGAACTTATTCCTGTAACTGTAGATGCTGTGGAGCAAAAAGACAAAAACAAAACGTCTGGGTTATTTCAACGTAAATTCTCTGCCTATGATTTAGCTTTGATGACACGGCAACTTTCGGTTTTAGTTGCGGCAGCGATTCCTTTAGAAGAGGCTTTACGTGCTGTGGCGAAACAAAGTGAAAAAGTGCATGTGCAAAATTTATTACTCTCTGCACGCTCAAAAGTTTTGGAAGGACATTCTTTAGCACAAGCCATGCAGCAAACAGGAAGCTTTCCAGATTTATATATTGCAACAGTAGCAGCTGGTGAGCGTTCAGGACATTTGGATTTAATTTTAGATCAATTATCGGATTACACAGAAAATCGTTTTGCGATGCAAAAGAAAATTCAGGGTGCCATGATTTACCCGATTATTCTGATGTTTATGTCTTTCGCAATCGTCATGGGTTTGATGACCTATGTTGTTCCAGATATTGTCAAAACATTTGATCAGAGCAAACAGGCATTGCCGTGGATTACTGTGGCTTTAATGAAGGCAAGTGAAATCATTCGTCAAGCTTGGCCATTCATGCTGGTTGCTAGCGTGATTGGAATTTTTCTATTAATACGTTTTCTACGCACGACTGCTGGGCATTATGCCTTTGATCGTTTAACACTCAGATTGCCATTATTTGGTAAATTATCACGTGGTATAAATGCAGCACGATTTGCAAGTACCTTGTCTATTTTGACTCAGTCAGGTGTACCATTGGTGGATGCATTGAAAATCGGTGCAGCAGTCAGTAGTAATTGGGTGATTCGTGATGCGGTGAATATTGCTGCGGAAAGAGTGACGGAAGGTGGAAATCTAGCAACGCAACTTGAGCGTTGTGGTTACTTTCCACCGATGATGGTACAAATGATCAAGAGCGGTGAAGCTTCTGGTGAATTAGACCGAATGTTGAGTCGTGCATCGGATATGCAAGATCGTGAAGTATCTTCATTTATTTCAACCTTACTGGCTTTGTTAGAACCGTTGATGTTGGTTTTCATGGCAGGTATTGTTTTGGTGATTGTGATCGCTGTAATGTTGCCAATCGTCAATATGAACAATATGATCTAAGCGACCTATATTTTATTATTTTTATAACGAAATTTGAGAGAGATTTTGAATGCAACGCATGTTAAATAAAAGCAAACAGTCAGGTTTCACATTAATCGAAGTGATGGTTGTTATTGTGATTTTAGGTGTTTTAGCGGCGTTAATCGTACCCAATGTGATGGGCCGTGGTGAAAAGGCTAAAGTTGATACCACTAAAATTACGTTAAAAGGCGTTGCTGGCGCTTTAGATCAATATAAATTGGACAATGGACATTATCCAAATACCCAAGAAGGCGGTTTAGATGCATTGGTAAACCAACCTGCGACTGCAAAAAACTGGTTACCTGGTGGTTATGTGAAAGGCGGTTATCCGAAAGACAGTTGGGAAAATGATATTCAATACGTGATTCCAGGTTCTGAAGGACGCAAATTCGATTTATATTCTTTCGGTGCTGATGGTAAAGAAGGTGGTGAAGGAAATGATGCAGATGTGTATTACCAACCTTAATTGAAGTTATTTAGAAAGCGATTTAGATTGTTTTTATAGGATTAATCACTTCACTTGATTGAGTTAATAAATATTGAGCGAAGTGATAATCTTTCCTATTTGATTAAAATAATATAAAGTATTGAAAATATTGAATTTTAAAATAATTTTCTGTTTGAGAGTTATAATGAGAATTATTCCCATATTTAATAGTTACAAGAAAGTTAAACTAAGGATAAAAATAGACTTTTTATTTAATAGAAAGCTTGCATAATAGATTCTAAGGTAATTTGAATTACCAAGGAGGATGAGATGAAAGCATTATTATTATCAGATGAAATCAGCCAGTTTCATTGGATGATGCTGAAATCTGTTCTTTTGATTCTGAGCTTATTACCCATTAGCCAATTTTTTATGAATATTTGGCAAGATGCAGATGCAAGCAGCCAAATCATGATTGGTTTTATGGCAATCAGCGTATTTAGTGCATTAACGATTTTAAGTTTTTATAGTGCTTTGAATATGACCGTTGTACATTTAAAAACTGAATTCTCATCGTTATTAGAACAATATATGGTAAAGATTTACCGTTATATTCCAATGCTGTCTTTAGCCGCAATGGTGTCATATTTAGTGACGCAGATTTAAGCTATTATTGATCTGAAAAAACCGAGGATGTCCTCGGTTTTTTGTGTATGGTCATCATATCTTATTTAAAAATATCAATAGTTTCATTCCATGTTGGCAGATGCTCATAATCAGTAGAATCCAAGTAAATTTTTTCCCAATTGGCTTTTGAACTTAAACAAAAATTTAATTGTTGAGTCGGGTAAATTTCGCCGTCAATAAGTCCTAATGGAATCCAAATCAAATGGGTTTGTCCAATCTGGTTAGGTACAGGTGAGCCACATTTTTTACAAAATGATGAGGTAAAACCTGTGTCTTTTTTATATGTAGAAATATTGTCTTGTCCAACCAGCCATTCAAAGTCATTTGCTTGAACTATTGTTGCATGGTTGGCATGTGTACCAGATTGTTTACGACATAAACTACAATGGCATTGATATGTTATTTCAATTTTTTTATTGACCTGAAAATGTATTGAGGCGCATAAACATTGTCCTTTTAGCATGATCTTTTGTCCGTTTTGTGTGAAGTTGTTGTTATAAAATTTATTTAGAATAAATGTGAATGAACGATAAAAACACGAATGGTGAAGCGATGCAACAGATCGAATGGAATGATTTTTTAAAAGTAGAATTACGTGTAGGAAAAATTATTCAGGCTGAGGTTTTTGAAAAAGCGCGCAATCCTGCTTATATTTTACATGTCGATTTTGGTGAAGAGCTTGGTATTAAAAAATCCAGTGCGCAGATTACCAATCTTTATCAGCCCGAAAATTTGATTGGAAAACTGGTCGTTGCTGTGGTGAATTTTCCAAAAAAGCAAATTGGCCCAATTCAGTCTGAGTGTTTAGTTACAGGTTTTCATAATAAGGATGGATATGTAGCGTTGTGTGTCCCTGATTTGGATGTGCCTTTGGGGACGAAATTACTTTAACGTCAGTTCGGGATAAACTTTGATCTAAGTTATTGAAAAAATAGATCAGGCACAGCGGAGTCTTACCATTTACAATCAGATGTAAGGATTAACCTTCGGTTCGACCTGAGAGGTATTACCTCGCAAGGCTTTCGGGAAAAGTAGGCAAAACCATTTGTCAGTCGCCAACTCGACAGATACTATCTAGTCCCTAATATATCGCAAAAACAGTATATTACAGATGTAGTCCTGCCTCGAACAATGCGACTGACGTTACCGCGTATCATATAGTTGGGAGCAATTTTATCTCGAACTCAGGTTGCTTTAGTTTTTTTATTTAATTTCAATTCTGAATCGATCCTCTCGCCTCTAAAAAAGGAGAGAGGATTTATGTGAATTAACGTCTAGATTTAAAGCTAATATCAACTTTTTTAGGACGATAGATCCATCCTAAAATCAGTAACAATAACGAGAAGCCTAGAATTGGCCAATCACTTAAACGGGTATATAAGGTTTCGCCTTGCATAGCTGGTAATTCGCCACGAAGTACGGCCTTTTTGTCTACAGGTGCTTGCTTGACGATATGACCATTGTGGTCAATAAATGCTGTCACACCTGTATTGGTTGCTCGAATAAACCAACGCCCGTTTTCTTTAGCACGCATCTGCACCATTTGAAGATGTTGCAAAGGGCCTGCTGTACCCGTAAACCATGCATCATTGGAAACAGTCACCAAGAAATCACTATTGATTGCATTGCGACGTGTAAGGTTCGGATAGGCAACTTCATAACAAATCGCCGCAGCAAGGTGATGTCCTTTAATATTAAATGGTTTTTGATCACTTGCACCACGTGAAAAACCACTCATGGATGGATCATTTTGTAAGGCAGGAAGTACCCAGCTTAATAGGCCTGATAATGGAATATATTCACCAAATGGTACAAGGCGTTGCTTTTTATAAAGCCCAGAAGAATCAGCACCTGAAGCCATCATACTGTTGTAATACATTGGATAGCCATTTTGTTGAGACTCTTTTAAGTCCCAATAGGGGATACCTGTGACCCATGCTGTTCCTGAATCTTTGGCTTGTTGATCCATAAGTTCCAAAAACTGTTCAATATCTGTTTGGAACAATGGTATTGAAGATTCTGGCCAAACAATTAGATCACGTCCCCATTCGGTACGGCTAAGATTGATATAAATTTCAAGGGTTTTAACTTGGTATTCAGTCAACCATTTTAAATCTTGTGGAATGTTACCTTGAATGAGTGAAACTGAAAGTGGCTTCTCTGCTTTGGGTTGTACAAAAGTGATATAAGAAGCACCCCATGCACCCAGTAATAACAAGGCAGATGGAACGATCCAAAACACTTTTTTATTCAAGATTTCAACCAGTGCTGTGGCAAGCAGAATGACCACAAAGGAAACGGCAAATACCCCAAAAAGAGGAGCGTAGCCATCTAAGAAGCGCTCTGTAAAGGCATAACCTGCAAACAACCATGGAAACCCTGTAAAGACCCATGTTTTAGACCATTCAAATAACACCCAAAGTGGTGCGAAGGTGAGTGGTGTTTCAGGAAAAAATCGTCGATATACCCAAGTTTGGATTGCAGTAAAAAGCCCCATTAAAAGTGCCATGATGACAATCATTAAGACACTTAAAACCGCATTGGTATCGCCATAAACATGGATAGATGTGTAGAGCCAAAAAGCACCGACAAACCATAAGCCAAAACCATAACTCCAACCTAATGCAAAAGCTTGCTTAGGCGATTTTCCCTTTAAACATGCATAAAGCAATGCAGGGGACAAAATGGCTAACCACCACCAATAATAAGGTGCTAGTGCCAAGCTAAACACCGCTCCCGAAACCAGTGAAATGATTAAAGGGAATATAAAAGGAAGCTGTGCTTGTTGTTGTGATGGATTTAGTCGCTTGTCGAAGAATGCTATCATTTACGTACAGCTCGAATCAGATGAATAGTGCGGACATCTGCTTCAATAATGGTAAATTGCCAATCATCAAGCTCAATCACTTGACCTTGTAGATCACTCACTAAACCAATTTCTTGAAGCAATAAGCCGCCAACAGTTTCTACTTCATCATCAGAAAAATCAGCATCTAAAACATTGTTAAAATGTTCAATTGGTGTAAGCGCTTGCACAATCCATGTGTTGGGTGTGCTATGTGATTTATCTGGAATAATAAATTGAGCTTCTTCATCGACATTGTCATGCTCATCTTCAATTTCACCGACAATCTCCTCTAAAATATCTTCTAGAGTGACCAGCCCAGCGGTTGAGCCATATTCGTCAATCACAATTGCAATATGCGTTTGTGTATTCTTCAACATTCTTAAGACTTGGTCTGAACGAGCGCTTTCTGGAACAAATAAGGGTTGGCGCATTAAAGAATGTACATCGACCACAGATGAACGATCTGTTAAAAAGGGTAAAAGATCTTTGGCTAATAAAATACCAACCACATTTTCAGGTTGATCTGCCGAGAATACAGGGAAACGTGAATGCGCAGATTCAATAAGAATATCCAAAATATCTAATAATTGATCATCTTCTTGTAAGCTTACCATTGCCGTTCGTGGCGTCATGACTTCACGAATCTTGGTTGCTGGAAGGTCTAATACGCCTTCTAACATTGCCACTGTGTCAGGTTCTAAAAAACGACGTGAATCTTGTACTAATTTTAACAGTTCATCACGGGTTTCGGGTGCAGTACCTAACCATTTGCGTAAGCCACGCATTCCCCATGATGGGCCTGATTCCTCGTGCATGATCTTTCCTAAAGACGCTGAATATCTAATAAATGAATTTTTATCATACCGAAGAAAATGCAGATGTCTATCTCTTAAAGTGATGAATCTATGCATCATATAGCAATGGACATACAAGTCTTATCGATTATTCGAGTTTATGTTAAAATTTGCGCTCTATTTTTCCCGTTTTGAGAGCCTAGCATGTCTGAACAGTTGCCTACACCGAGCATTCAGTTAAATACTCGTGGTTTGCGTTGTCCTGAACCTGTGATGATGTTGCATCAAGCAATCCGTAAATCTAAATCAGGTGATGTGGTTGAGGTGTTTGCAACAGATAACTCTACATCATGGGATATTCCTAAATTTTGTATGCATCTTGGGCATGAATTGATTTTACAAGAAGAGGTCTTGGATGATGCTGGAAATAAAGAGTTTCATTATTTGGTGAAGAAGGGCTAGTGAACCAATTGTAAAGGTGATTGGGGATGCGAAAACAAGAATTTGAAGTGCATCTGACTGCCGATTTAGATCGTAGCTCTATTTTTTATCATCAGTTTAAAATGCTATGTATGCAGTTAGAGGCAAAGCCACTTGAAATTATACTTGCACGTGGTGAGTATCCACAGCAAATGATGTTATCTAAAGTTGTTTTGGGAATAGATTTAGCATCTATTCTTATGCAATTAGATACTTGGATTGAAGAATTTAAACAACACAATATCCAGATTATTAGAATAAAAGTTGAGGTGCCATTTCAGATTCAAAATAATCAACTAAATCAAACTATTGATTATTATGAATGGCATGCATTGATTGAGTATCACGATTCTTTAGCACTTAAAAAGCTGTGTGATACACATCATGTTCATCTTTCTTATAATGCTTTAAAGCAACATGAGAATTATCGGTTTTTGACACTGCGTGAAACGGGTTTGGCAGCAAATTTTTTAACACGGTTGCAGAACGTGAAAGCTGAATTATTCAATCAAAATAGAATAATTATCAAAGAGCGGTTGGAAAGTTGTATTTATGATACAAATGTTATTTTAGATCGTGGTTGGCTTCTTGCTAAGTAAATAAGAAGAATGATGATGAATGAAATTACGCAACGGGCTTATGAAGGACTGATTCGACGTTCAGCGCAAAGCCATAAATATTTTCCGTTTATGCTCAAAGGTAGTTTTTTAACACGGCAATATTTCCCTTTACATATTGAACGTAAGCCACAAGATTTGGACTGGGTATGTTTAGAGCCATTGGTTGATCGTCATGACGCTAAAAATCATCTAAAGGATTGGATACATTATTTAACGACTGTAGAACTAAATGACGAAATCCGTTACACCTCATTTTCAAAAGATAACTTTTGGTGGGAGTTGGATTATGTTATGTCCGAAGATTTTCCCACGGTCAGTACACATCTCTCAGCGTGGGTAGGGGGGCAACAAATTGAATTAGAGATAGATGTTTCATTTAATCTTGAAATTCATGATTTTTATGAAAATTTAACGTTCCATCCTTTATCGGGTCATAATTTTAAATTGACGCAGACACCATCTCTTGCAACTCAAATAGCTTGGAAGTTACATCAATGTATGGTGAATCCGCGTTTTAAAGATATATTTGATCTGACTTATTTGCTTAGACATACTTTTTTTCAAGATATTTTTGCACAATTATCAGCAGTGAAAACTTTAAAAGCTGAATGTGAGCGAGATGGGATTTTACTTTCTGATCATTTAAGTGCTAGTAAGTTAATTTTACCAGAGGCGCGTAGAACACTTGCGCAGCATTGGAAAAATGAAAGAGTAGGTTTTAACTTTACTGACTTAAAGAGTATTCCTGAATCATTTGAAAACTTTTGGAATCATTTTACGCAAGCATTAATTGATACTGAGTTTTTAGAATGTATAGATAGTGAGTAATAAAAAATCCCTTCACAATGAAGGGATTTTTTATTAAAAATAAATTACATATTCGGGTAGTTTGGACCACCGCCACCTTCTGGTGTTACCCAAATGATGTTTTGTGAAGGATCTTTGATATCACAAGTCTTACAATGTACACAGTTCGCTGCGTTGATTTGGAAACGCTTAGAACCATCATCATTTTCCATGATTTCATAAACACCAGCAGGGCAATAGCGTTGAGCAGGCTCATCCCATTTTGGCAAGTTAACACGAACTGGAATCGTAGGATCAATCAACTTCAAATGCGCAGGCTGATTTTCTTCATGTACTGTATTGGATACAAAAACTGAAGATAAACGGTCAAAAGTTAATTTACCATCTGGCTTTGGATAGTTTGGTTTGAATGTAGCAACATCTACAGTTTTCAATAAGCTGAAATCAGGTGCTAAATCATGCAAGGTAAACGGTACTTTAAAGACATTTTGATCGATAAAGTTAAATGCACCACCCATCCATAAACCAAATTTATGCATTGCTGGGCCAAAGTTACGAGAGCGATATAGCTCTTCTTTTAACCAGCTGTTTTCGAATTTGTCAGTATAAGCGGTCAATTCTTTAGCAAAGAAATCTTCGCCTTCAGTGACACGTGCAATGGCTAAATCACCACCTTTACCAACACCTGCTTGAATCGCTTCAAACACAGCTTCGCCACACAACATACCTGATTTCATGGCAGTGTGAGAGCCTTTGATTTTGGCAAAGTTCAAGAAACCTGCATCATCACCAATTAAACAACCGCCTGGGAAGGTCAATTTAGGTAAAGAGTTTAAGCCGCCTTTAACAACAGCACGCGCACCATAAGAAATACGCTTACCACCTTCAAGATACTGCTTAATCAGTGGGTGTGTTTTCCAACGTTGCATTTCAGCAAATGGATACATGTGTGGGTTTTCGTAAGATAAATCAACGATCATCCCCAATGTTACTTGGTTATTTTCTGCGTGATATAACCACCAACCACCAGAAGAACCTGTTTCAGCTAAAGGCCAACCTGAACCATGCATCACCAAACCTGGTTTATGTTTTGCAGGATCGATTTCCCAAAGTTCTTTAATACCAATCCCGTAATGTTGTGGATCAGCTTTTTCATCAAGATTGTATTTTGCAATCAGGCGCTTACCTAAATGACCACGACAACCTTCTGCAAAGATTGTGTATTTAGCATGCAATTCATAGCCAGGTGTAAAGTTATGAGTTGGTTCGCCATCTTTACCAATGCCCATATCACCCGTTTGGATGCCTTTCACCGTACCATCTTCATGGTAAAGGACTTCGGCAGCAGCGAAACCTGGGAAGATAGAGACTTCTAGTTCTTCAGCTTTGGTTCCTAACCAACGAACAACATTACCTAATGAAATGACATAGTTGCCATCATTGTGCATCGTCTTCGGCACCATCCAATGCGGAGCTTCTTGAGACTTTTCAGCAGACATTAAGAAATATGTTTTGTCTTCAGTTACAGGAACATTTAAAGGCGCGCCTTCTTCTTTCCAGTTCGGGAAAAGTTCATTCATGGCACGTGGTTCAAGTACAGCACCAGAAAGGATATGCGCACCAACTTCAGAGCCTTTTTCAACCACACAAACAGAAAGGTCTGGAAGGTTGTTTTCAATCGCTAATTGACGAATTTTAATCGCAGTAGAAAGACCAGCAGGGCCTGCACCTACGATGACTACGTCAAACTCCATCGATTCACGTTCGATGTGTTCCATGTAGGACTCCTCATATTTCAAAGGGTGGCAACCGTATACATTTATTGAAAATAATAAAGCGGTGCTGCCGTGAGTGTTCTAAAAATTCCGTGATACGAATTAAGGCTCGTATCGATAATATATTTTGCGTTAGTATAGTTTCAAACCTTGATCTAGCCAATTGGCTGAGTCGTCTTATTTTTTAGTCAGCAGGGTATAAACCATGGTAAATCAAAATAATTCAACATCAGAGGTTCAAAATCAGTCTAGTGCTGATAATAAAAACTTAATGAGTATTGCACAATACTTAAAAGATGCACACTCGGGTCACAAAAGGTCAATTCCACCTTTAGAGCAATGGCATCCAAAGCATTGTGGCAAAATGGATTTGAAGGTAAAAGCCAATGGGGAATGGTGGCACGAAGGTCAATTGATTAAGCGTCAAGCGCTTTTAGACCTGTTTAGTAAAGTGTTGTGGAAAGAAGCAGGTAAGTTCTACCTTAAAACCCCTGTAGAACAGATTGAAATTGAGGTTGAAGATGAACCTTTGTTGGTCAATCAGGTCGATCAAATTGATATTGACGGGCAGTCTTATTTACAACTGATCACAACCAACCAAGATATAGTGATTGTGGATCAAGAACATCCTATTTTCATGCGTGATTTTCAAGGCGAAATGCGTCCTTATGTACATGTGCGTTTTGGAATCAACGCACTGATTCAAAGGCAAGCTTTTTTTCACTTGATTGAATATGGTGAATTACTTGAAAATGAACAAGGTGACACCATTTTATCTCTACAAAGTGGTGATTTGCACTTGCAATTGGGCACTTGAAGTTTAAGCTTATTAATTATTTTTGACTCATACAAATAGTGGATCAAATGAGCGCCATTCTCCCTTTATATCCTTTAGAAAACCCAATGCCAAAAGCTTCGGCAGATGCACCTATTGGTATTTTTGACTCAGGAATAGGTGGTTTATCCATTGCTCAAGAAATTGCGAATTATTTGCCGAATGAACATTTTGTCTATTATGCAGATACGGCACATGTGCCTTATGGACCGCGTTCAGATCAAAATATTCGTGAGTTAACGGCCAATGCAATTGAATGGCTATATCGCCGAGGGTGTAAAGTTGCAGTTGTAGCGTGTAATACGGCATCTGCATTTAGCTTGGACTATTTACGTGAGCACTATGGAGAAAACTTTCCGATTATTGGTTTAGTCCCTGCTTTAAAGCCTGCGGTACTACAAAGTAAAAGTAAAGTCGTTGCTGTTTTAGCGACACCTGCTACATTTAGAGGGCAATTGATTAAGGATGTGATTCAGCGTTTTGCGGAGCCGTCTCAAGTTGAAGTTTTGAATGTAACCTGCTTAGACCTTGTGCCGTATGTGGAAGATGGCTTGCACAATAGTCCAGAATGCAAAGAAAGTTTAAAGCGAGTTCTAGATCCGATTGTCGATAAAAATGCAGATCATTTGGTTTTAGGCTGTACACATTACCCATTTTTAAAATCAGCAATTCAATCTTTATATGAAAATCAATTGACTCTGGTGGATTCTGGTTCGGCAGTGGCACGACAAACGGCACGTATTTTACTTAAAAATGAGTTAATATCGAAAACGATCTCAAATGATAAGACTCGGTTACGATGTTTTGTTAGTGGGCAAAATGCAAAAGAGTTAGAAAACGTTTTAAAACATTTAATTCAACCAGAAATTACATGGTCAATAGAAAATATTGTTGATAAACTCATCTAATTCTTTCAATATTGAATAGATTTTTAAATTTTTAATATAAGTGTAGGGCATATTACTCCGATAATAATTCATGGAAGAATTAAACGAGTAATATGACAAGAATGGGTTGACCTATGCTCGATAAACGTTATCAAGTTTTTATTACTACATCTGGCAAAGATATGCAGCCAGAACGGATGGTTGTTTCACAAACACTCATTGGTATGGGGTTCTTTTCTTGGGGATTAGAACAACGCACACCATTGAGTACTGCTTTTGCACGCCGTCAGATTGACGATTGTGATTATGTCTTATTGCTTCTCGGTAGTCAGTATGGTGAGCAGTCTGTTTCTGGTGTGAGCTATATGCACTTGGAATATATTTATGCAGTGACCAAGCAAAAGCCGATCATTGTCTTTATGCATGAAAATCCAGATGCACGTGAAGCCCATTTACAAGATGAAGCGCATCTTCTAAAAGAAAAATTTAAAGATTTTAGACACCAACTTCAAAAAGAAGTTGAACAGGTTGTAACCTATCGGACATTGCGTGATTTAGAGTTGGCTGTGCGTTCGTATATGCCGCAAATGCTAGAACGTTATCCCGTTGTTGGTTGGGTGAGACCACAAAATATTCAAGTTTTACAAGATGAAATTGATCGTTTAAAAGCCAAATTGGCGCAAGTGACTGTTGAACAAGGCAAGAATGAGTCTGATCCATTTTTAACTCTACCTAAAGTTTCTTTGCATGAAGCATTTAGTTTTGACTATCGAATGCATGCTTATCAGGACGGTAATTTCAAAGAATTGTCTCCTGTTCGTGAAATGACTTGGGCAGAATTATTAAAGATTTTATCGATTGAATTCCGACGCCCGACGCCTGAAGATTTCTTTTCTAAGGTGTTGAATGAATATTTAAATAATACAGGCTTAACAGATGCTCAAGTTGTTATGCCTAGAGCACATGCTGTGTCTAGAGCTCAAATCAATATTCGTTCTTTACATACCATTAAACAGCAGATGCGCCAAAATGATTGGATTACCCCAGTAGGTCGCGATGATCGTCAACGTATGTTATGGCAGATGACTGAAAAATGTATCAAACTATTGGAAAGTTATCAGCGAATTGGTCAACGCTCATCAATCTTTTAATTGAATAAGCAAAGATATTTGATTGTAGAAGGTTATCTAGAATTTTGTTTGGTAGAAGACTCTGCTAAGCTAAGGTCTAGATTTCGATCTTGTTCAAATTGAGTAAAAATGTCTATATCTAAACCTAAAGTTTTGATTATTTTAGCAAATCTTGGAACTCCAGATGCGCCAACCGTACCTGCGGTACGTGCTTTTTTAAAGCAGTTTTTATCTGATCAACGGGTTATTGAAATTCCTAAGCTGCTTTGGGCATTGATTCTACATGCTTTTGTTTTACCCTTTCGCCCGAAACGTGTTGCAGAAGCTTATGCACAAGTTTGGTCAAACGACTCTCCTATGCGAGAAATTCTATTTGAACAAGTTGCTTTGTTGCAAAAAAGCTTACTGAGCCGCAATAGTGATTTAGAGTTAGATATTGTTCCAGCCATGACTTATGGTCAGCCAGGAATCGATACTGTGCTCAAAGATGCATCGCACAAACTGTATGATCACATTATTCTTTTGCCTTTATTTCCGCAGTATTCCGCGACATCAACAGCACCGTTATATGATGCTGTGGCGCAATGGTTATTGAAACAGCGGAATATACCGGGCTTAAGTTTTATCCGTGATTATTATCAACATCCGCTTTATATTCAATCACTTGTAAATAGTGTGCGAGATTACCAACAGCAACATGGTCAGGCTAAAAAATTATTGATGTCTTTTCATGGTATTCCTCAACCTTATGCAGATAAAGGCGATCCTTATGCAGATCGTTGCCGAGTAACAGCATTTAAAGTTGCGCAAGCATTGGGTTTGGCTGATGATGAATGGGCAATCAGCTTTCAGTCTCGTTTCGGTAAACAAGAATGGGTCAAGCCTTATACCGACCAGTTATTGCTAGAGTGGGCAGAGTCTGGTGTTGATTCTGTGCAAGTACTTAGTCCTGCATTTTCTGCGGATTGTCTAGAAACTTTAGAAGAGCTTGCCATTCAAAATGCTGAATTATTCTTAAGCAAAGGTGGTCAATCTTATGCTTATATTCCTGCTTTAAATGGTCGCTCTGATCATATTCAATTATTTGAAAGTCTTCTTCAGGCGCAATTAGATACAGTGCGATCTAATTTGGCGGTTTGATATTTTCAGAACTTTCTTGAGGAAATTATTATGTTGCAAGTCAAAATTGTCCCAGTTACTGCATTTGCGCAAAATTGTTCGATCGTTTGGGATTCTGAAACAAAAGAAGCGGTATTGATTGATGCAGGTGGTGAGCCTGAAAAGTTGAAACAAGAAGTTGAAGCACTGGGTTTAAAGGTTAAAGCTTTGTGGTTAACCCATGGTCATTTGGATCATGCAGGTGCGGTGGGTGCATTGGTGAAGGAGTGGAATGTTCCAGTGATTGGGCCACATAAAGAAGACTTGTTCTGGTTGGATATGATCCAAGAGGTCTCGGCTCGTTATGGTTTTCCAGTTCCAGAGCCTGTTCATGTAGATCAATGGCTCCAAGGTGGTGAAAAGCTAACTTTAGGTGAAGAAGAATTTGAAGTGCGCTTCGCGCCGGGTCATACCCCAGGTCATGTCATGTTTTATAATGCTAAATATGGCGTGCTTTGGACGGGTGATGTGTTGTTCAAAGGATCGATTGGGCGTACAGATTTTCCGAAAGGTAATCATCAACAGCTTTTAGATTCAATTCAACGTGAATGTTTTAGCTTACCTGATGAGACACAGTTTATTTCTGGACATGGGCCGATGAGTACCATTGGCTTTGAAAAACAGCATAATCCATTTGTTGCAAGTAAAGCAGGTTAAGTATTTATTGGTGATTAAGGGGTTATTGATTTGAATAACCCCACATAAAAAATGGTTCTAATCTGTATTGAGGATTAGAACCATTTTTTATCTGAAGAACGAAATAGCGGAACGAGTTTGTTAGACATAGATGAAGCCATATCCACACCATAATTGTTGTTGCTACAGGATTGGAATTTCAAGCAAAAGGATCAAACAAATGATCTTTCATTTCCAATCTAAGGATAAAACTTGCGATTGCGAATAGACCAGCGATCGAAATCAAAGCAGTATCTAAGTTATACAGTCCTAGCAAAAAAAACACGGCACCCATAACGATAAATACACTCATTATTGTTTTAAAAGTTATGTATAGTTTCACTTTTAATACTCTCTTTTGATAAATAATTGGCATTTTTATCTTTAAGTGAGTGATTATACATAGGTTAAATTTTTAAAACAATTATGTTAAGTCAAATTAAAGTATGAAAATTTCAGTGTCCTCTGAAAGGGTTGCTTACTTTATTTTTGGTTTCTAGTGTAATTAATACAATAGAAATAGCGAATAAAATTCCTACAAAGATAAGTGATAAATCAAGTGCATAAATGCCTATGAAAGTGAAAAATATGCACAATAGAGATAAAATAATACTCAATATTTTTAGACCTATATACATTTTATAACTCCTACCTACGCTTGAGTTTAATGATGAATTGCTATAATTAGCTTTATAGTTAAAATGTGATAACAGTTTAACATTATCACATTTTTTTGATCTCGTTAAAGTAGCTATTTATTATGAATAGTATATGAATTATGTATTTAATGATGACGTAAAGTGAACGATGTTCAGTTTATGTCATGATAAACTTATCTTTAAAAATTGTAAGAAAATGATAAGAAACTTATAAAAATTATAAATCTTCTTCTTGAGGGGCATCTTCGGTAGGCAGTTTATAATCTTCATTTGCCCATGCACCTAAATCAATCAGTTTGCAACGTTCTGAGCAAAAAGGCCTAAATTCATTATTTTCCCATGTGGTTGGCGTTCCGCATCGTGGGCATGGGAATGATTTAGTCATGTTGAAATCCTCATTTTAAAAGCAAAATTCGTGAAGAGTTGTTAAACTTGCACTGATTTTTCTTAGTTTGATCTGATTATGCCGATTCGTCAATTTCAAGCACAGCGTATGCATGCTCCTCGTGATTTTCAATCCATTGAAAATAGTCCAATTTGTGTGGAAATTGGCGCAGGCAAAGGCAAACATGCATTGCTTTTTTCAGGACAACATCCGCATTTGAAATTGATTGCAGTTGAAAGAACACGTGAGAAATTCATCGCAATGCAAAAGCAGCATCAGCTTGAAGGACAACCCAATTTAAAGCCATTGCATGCAGATGCAATTCCTTGGGTGGTACATGCTTTGTATCCAAATCAAATACAGCAGTTTTTTATTTTATACCCAAACCCTGAACCACATAATCCTGCACAGCGCTGGCTGAATATGCCGTTCTTTGAGTTTTTAATTTCAAGATTACAAGGCAATGGTACGGTAACATTGGCCAGTAATATTCCAGAATATATTGATGAAGCTGAACAACAACTGAAAGAGGTTTGGAAACTACCTTATGAAAAACAGGTGATTGCTCAAGATTCTGCACGAACGCATTTTGAGATTAAATATTTAGAGCGTGGAGAGTTATGCCAACAGCTGATTATTCAAAAACCTGAAAATTATTCGACTCGTTTTGATGAGTTTCAGCCTTTGCAGGGTAAAAATGCACAAACTTCGCTAGAGAAGTCTGATGTTAAATAAAAAAATTGCGATCGTTGGTGCAGGCCCTGCGGGTTTGATGGCAGCAGAAGTGTTGAGTCAATTTCCCAATCAAAATTATGAAATACATGTTTTTGAGCAAAAACCTTCAGCAGCGCGTAAGTTTTTGATGGCAGGGAAAACGGGTTTGAATATTTCCCATGCCGAAGCGATTGAACAATTTATTCAACGTTATGATCATGCCGAATGGTTGAAACCGTGGATTGAACAATGGGATGCACAATGGATCCAAAATTGGATGCAAGGTTTAGGCATTGACTCCTACATCGGCAGTTCAGGGCGAATTTTTCCTGTAGAGATGAAAGCTGCGCCATTGTTAAGAGCATGGTTAAAGCGTTTGGCTGAGCAAAATGTACAGTTTCATTATCGCCATCAAATTTTAAATTTAAAAAAGCAAACATTAGAAATTCAAAATTTAAAAGATGAACGTATTTTTACACAAGAGTTTGATGCGATTATTCTCGCCTGTGGTGCTGTTTCATGGGCACGTTTAGGCAGTGATGGTGCATGGCAGCAATGGTTGGATATTTCTGAAATTGAATCTTTTCAAGCCAGTAATGCAGGGGTTGTTAGAACGTGGTCTACGTTTATGCAACCTGTATTTGGGCAGCCGTTAAAGCGTGTTGAAGCGTGGGTTGATCATGCGGAAAAAACCCAAGGTGATATTGTGATTAGCCATTACGGTTTAGAAAGTGGTCTGATTTATAAGCAAGGCCGTGCTTTGCGCCTTTTGCAAAAAAAATCTCAGAAATTACAAATAAACTTGGATTTGTTGCCTGATCAAAGCTTTGAACAATTGATTCAAAAATTACGGCCATCTAAAAAGCAATCGACCAATAATATTTGGCGCAAGGCGGGATTGGATGCAGCAAAATCGAATCTGATTCGAGAATTGGTGGATAAGTCGCTTTGGAATCATCCTGAGAAATTAGCTCAACAGATTAAACATTTAAAAATAGAGCTTGATGGCTTTCGTCCGATAGATGAAGCGATTAGCTGTGCAGGTGGCGTTAAACAGCAAGGCTTAACTGAGCATTTACAGCTTAAATCGAATCCTTATGTGTTTTGCTGTGGAGAAATGTTGGATTGGGATGCACCAACGGGTGGTTATTTACTCACAGCATGTTTTGCAACTGGACGTGCGGCAGGGCATGGCGTATATCAATTCCTCAAGGTTGAATCTATACAAAAAGACTAGATATAAGCCTCGAATCAAGTCAGAAAATTATGCTAGTTTAGTGATATTTTCAAACAAGAGATGAATATATGTCTGCTGAAAAATTATATACAGGAAGTTGTTTGTGTGGCGGGATTCACTATGAAATTCATGGGGAAATTGGAGAGATTATTGAATGCCACTGTCAGCGCTGTCGTAAAGCCAATGGTACTGCTTTTGCAACCAATGCACCTATTCAAAAAGCAGATTTTAAAATTGTAAAGGGTGAGGCTTTACTCAAGAAATTTGTATCGACAGCGACGACACAACGTTGTTTTTGTAGTGAATGCGGCTCACCGATTATGAGTATTAAAACAGAAACACCAGACACCTATCGTTTAAGAATAGGGACTTTGGATACGCCACTTGAACACAAACCAACCATGCATATTTTTGCTGCTCATAAAGCAGAGTGGGATACCATTTGTGATGATCTACCACAGTATGATGAACGTCCTTAAATCCTAAAGTCGTTATAGAAATGCACAATGAGCAGAAGAAAGGGATCATTTCGATCCCTTTCTATTTATTTTAGAATGAGCGTAGTCAATTGAAAATGCTTTATTTAGCAGCTAAAGCTTGTCCTTCGAATTGAATACCACCCCAACCATTTTGCATAAATTGACGAATATTTTGATGATCCGTTGCCTCAGGTGTTGCCAATACCGCAGCATAGTGCTCAGCAAATAAATTTAAAGTTTGCTGTTGATCTAGACCGTTGATTTGGGCAAAAGAAAATACTTTAGCACTGCCTTGGTTTTCAGTGGCAGCATTGTGTTGTTGTCCATTTTGGAATGCTGTTGGTGTATGTGTAAAACGTGCTTCGATAAAAGCAATTACATCTGCAAATTTTGCATCACCAGTTTGAAGTTGTGCTAATAGTTGTTGAGCCATGTCTTTTCCAAAATATTCCTAAAATCAAATGTGACTATATCATAGCGAAAATTTATCGAATCAACATCGTCTATGAATATGGATCATACTCATTTTGGGTGTGCCCAAATATTGGATGACCATGGTATGGTTTTTGATTGCATTAAATTGATGATTTTATTTGAAAAGAATAAAAGGAATAGGTGAATTTTTGACATATCACCATTGAGTATGATAAATAATTTGAATGAATTAAAATTGATTTTATCTGGAAAAATAAATGCTTGGGCAAAGCATTTCTGCGTTATTACAAATACATTTATTCGCATGAGGGTTTTCTGATGTATAAAAAATTATTCTTTATATTTTATGGACTGGGTTTCTTTTCTCTATTGTTGTTTAGCTCAGACAAACCGCAGCTCTTTACAATCCCCTTTGTAATGTTTCTTCTTTGTTCATTTTTTGCAGGCCTTTACTATAAAGGCAAAGTGATGAAGAGCCAAAAAGATGCGCCTAAACTTCAATCTATTCTCTATAAAATGTCACCAATCTTATTTCCATCTTTACTGCTCATGGTTAAGGTTGTCGCAAATTAATTTTTATCTGGATTTTTCTACTTGTTAAATTGATTATGCTAAGTCGCTGAACATAATACGTTTCAGCACTGAGTAAACTCACCGATTTGACATCCAGATTTTCAGATTGCATGCAAATAATATTCTATTTTAGAAATATATTGGCGGATGTGTTTGTTATAGGGCGCTATAGATGAGTCGCCATACTTATAAAAATCAGCGTAGTGGTTGGATTGAAAAGAGTATAGCTTTTATTGTCGATCTTGGTTTTTTACTCCATTTTCGCCGTTTTATGATGCGGTTTTTGCCTTTTTTAAAATTACAAAGTCGTGTTAAAAATATTGTGTATTTATCGTGGTTGGTCGACATAGATCAAGTGCGTTCACGTTATCCGCAATCTGTGACCTTATGGGAAAAACAAGGTAAAACTATTTTTACAATATTGACCTATCAGCATGAAAATTTTGGTTTTTCACTTTTGGGATGGTTTAGAAAATTCATGCCATCGCCGAAACAAAGTAATTGGCGATTTTATATTGATCCTGCTCAGCAAGAAAAAACCGTAATTTTTGAACAAGTGATCGTTGATCAAATGCTTTATGTGTTGAGTGGACGATTGGCCAGTGATGCAATGCCTGCACAGTATGCAAAAGCATTTGAACATTTATCCGAAGATCAAAAAATTCATACGACTTTTCGTATTGATCAACAATATCAGCTGCATAGCGTTGTGAAAATAGACACTGAAAAGCACTTACCTGAAGCATGGCGACCGTTATTTTCTTGTTGGGATGACGCTGTACGAAGTCTAGTCGATCAAGACCATGCGTGGGTGGAATGGGTCGATCAGCCGACAAAATTGTCGCAAGGTGATATTGAAATGCCTTTTGATTTTAGCCAAATTCAAGCTGCACAAGTTCTCAATATTGACTGTCCTTTGTTAAAAGAATGGGGTGTAAATGAGCAAGATGTTTTTGCTTTTGTCGTACCTGAATTGGACTTTTATGTGCAAAATGAATATCCATTGAAATAGATTCTCCATGACTCACATGCTAATCTGTGGATAAGTTTGTATTTATACACATTAAATTTCAGGAGTGTTGTGGAAATGAATTGGCTTCTTGTCGCATGTGGTGGCGCTATAGGTGCGAGTTTACGCTATGGGGCAGGATTCATTATTTCAAAACCACATAGCTTATTTCCATGGACAACATGGTCTGTCAATATTTTGGGATGTTTTTTGGCGGGGGTATTTTTTGCCTTTACTCAAAAATATCCTGTGCTACAAAGTGAAACTCGACTGTTTTTAATGGTTGGAATCTTAGGTGGATTTACCACATTTTCCAGTTTTGGCTTAGAAACTTTTCAATTGATTCGCCAAGGTCAACTGCCTATAGCTTTGGCTTATAGCATTTCAAGTGTATTGGTTGGTGTCATTGGATTGGCTGTTGGTTTTTATATTTTCCAAATGATTTTATCTACAAAATAATAAAAAGCTTTGCATAAAAAAAGAAGTCTAAGCAGGAGGATATATTGCTTAGACTTCGAATCTATCTTCACTATATAAAAATATATTCTTAAACCAACATTAACAATACTCAATCAACGTTTAAAACGAGCAAAACGTTTATTAAAGCTTGCCACACGTCCTTCATTACTGGCTTGACGCACTTCGCCTGTATAGAAAGGATGTGATGCGCTAGAGATATCAAGTGTTACATAAGGATATGTTTTCCCTTGATATTCCTTAGCTTGCTTAGTCTGTATTGTGCTACCAATAATAAAATAAGCATCTGCATTGGTATCATGGAACAGAACTTCTTGGTAGTGAGGATGGATATTCGCTTTCATTTCATCTTCCTAAATATTTATGTAATGTTATAATATTGCATTTATAGTGTAACTATGTCAAATCGACATTCTCAATATTCATAAAAGGCTTGCTGAATGATGACAACAAAATTGCTTAAACAACCCTCTGAAAAAGTGTTGCTAATCAATAGATGGAACGAGTTCTTCAAATAGATCGTTTAAATTGTCATTCACTTTTAAATGAATTAAGTTCCAATATTGTCCTGAAATGGTTCGATCGACCATTAATGTATCTGGTGAAGGTTTAAATACATCCCAATATTTAAGTGATTTTTTCACCAATTTCATACCATCATGGTGTGCCGAATTTTCAGCAAAATCATAGTGAGTGGTCAGTGGGCGCAATAAAATTTCGAGCCAAGCTTTATACAGCTCTTCTGGGAACTTATCTTTTTCTGCAAGCGCATCTAAATCCATCAGATGATTTTCAATAGTTACAATATCTTGCTGACGTGCAGCACGAACTAAGCTTTTAAAATGGCTAATAATGTCATTGGATAAAGTTTTAACGCCACCAAAGTCATAAATGATCACGCTACCATCCTCACGGAATGCAAAGTTGCCAGGATGAGGATCACAATGAAAACGTTTCAAGAAAAAGATTTCTTGTCCCAAAGCTCGAATCAGTCGACGACCGATATCATTGCGAACAGCAAGATCCCATGTGCTGGCAGTTTCAATACTTTCACCTTTTTCTAGGCTGAGCGTTAAAATCCGACGACTTGAATATTCTGTGTAGACTTTTGGAATAATAATTTTGCTGTCCAAAGCTTGATGGAAAGTCTTAAATACTTGTAAATTTTGCGCCTCAATTTCGTAATTGAGTTCTTCATGTAAGCTGTCTTGGATTTCTTTAAACAAACGATCCTGAAGCTTTTTATCCACTTTTAAGACGCCCATGAGACGTAAAGCCAAACGAACTTGTTTCAGGTCACTTTCACAGGCTTCGTCGACGCCCGGATATTGAACTTTAACCACAACTTCTGTGCCATTGGGTAAAGTCGCCTTATGTACTTGTCCAATCGAAGCAGCAGCAAAAGGTTGTTCATCAAAGTGTCTAAAGGTTTGTTCTAGTGGTTTGCCCAGTTCTTTTTCTACTTGTTGTTTGATTTCCGCAAAGGGCATTGCAGGTGCTTGGCGTTGTAGTTTGGCAATTGCTCGGGCTACTTCTGGTGGGAAAATATCTTTGTACTGTGATGCAATTTGTCCGACTTTCATCACAGCGCCTTTCATTTCACCTAAAGTGTCTGCAATTTGGACACCAATATCTTGAAACAACTTGCTACGTGCTTCATTTTTTTGCTCTTCATCTGCATTAAAGTTACGAATTGAATTAGATACCGTTTTTGTCGCAATACTTGCTGTCATACTGGCAAGCTTCATAAAGCGGCGACCGGGTGTACTGGTATTTTTAGACATTCGTGAGCATCCTTTAATTTGGATCATGCGTGTGATTGATTTTGATCATAGGCGACAATTCTTAAACTGCCTACTTTAAATTGTTAAATGTTTGTTTCTGTTTGGCTATTCTTATGGGTTCAGTTTTGACTGAGCTTTTATTCATTTATTGGTATCGTTTTGATTTAGAATATTCACAATCTTTTAATTCATTTGTTGTTTATGAAAGTTTATCGTTATTTAACTGGTAAGGATGATACGCATTTTTGTGCAAGAGTGACCAAAGCCTTAAATGAAGGTTATGAGTTGTATGGCGCTCCAACCATGACATTTAATGGGACAGATGTAATCGTCGGGCAGGCGATTGTCAAAGATGCTGTTGATGAATCGGAATTATCAGAACAGTTTCAGAATGCATATCAGCGCCAGTTTGAGAATCATTGATTCTATTGATAATAAAATGATGTGCTTAGGTCATGTTTTAGTTATATATTATTGGAATAATATAATAATTTAAACATTATCAGCCTAAGAGTAAAAAGATATTGAAGACATGGTTAAAGTTTATTTTTCTTCCATTGATCTATGAATTAGGTGCATTGTTACTTGCTATCTTTTTTGTAATTGCCAGTGTTGTATTCGTGTTAGATGAAATGGGACAAATAGGGAAAATCATTTTCTATGCAGTGATAGTGACAAGTGGGCTTTGCTTACAGATCTTTATTGGATTTCAAATTGCCAAGCTTGCACCCGACAATAAGTTGATCAATGCCATAATTTACAATTCTATTTTGGCTTTTGCTTATGTATTAACCATCAATTTATTATTTGAGCCTATGGGCAAAGCGCAACATCAACTGATAGCTTTAATATTTTGCTTAAGTTTAGGACTGCTAATTTATCTTTCAGAACATAGACAAGAATGTGATTTGAGCTTTTTTTATAAAAAATAATGCTGTCATCAACAGCATTATTTTTGAACGTTACAGATTAAGCCTGACTCAAGCGCTTATTATTCATATATAAACGCATCAGCAATAAAATGCAGGCAATACTTAATCCTACAATTAAACCGACCCAAACACCTGCTGCCCCCATGTTTGTATAACGTGCAAGATAAATACCGACTGGAAATGCAATCACCCAATACGCAATCATGGTGATCCACATTGGGCCTTTGGTGTCTTGCATACCCCGTAAGCAACCTGCGGCACTCACTTGCCATGCATCCATCAATTGGTAAGCAATCGCAAATAGAATCAGATAAATCGCAACTTGTGAAACATCGTAATCACTGGTGTACGCAGATACAATCAATGGGCGCAATAACCACATCAATAGCATGGTCACTAGTGCAAATAATGTCCCCGTGATCAGTCCAATTTTTTGTACTTTACGCATCGCGATCCAATTCTTTTCACCGTAATACGTCCCTGTGCGAATGGTCAGTGCGAGTGCCAAAGACATCGGGATCATAAATAATTGTGATGTGACAGAAATCGCAATTTGGTGTGCTGCAACAGTCACTTCACCAAGCGGACTGAGAATGATTGCACCCGTGCTAAAAATACTCACTTCAAAGAAAATAGCCAAACCAATAGGAAGCCCAAGTTTTAGAATCCGTTTGATTAATGCACTGTCCATCTTCTCAAAAACTTTTAAGGGCTGAGTTGCTTGGTAACGTTTGGCTTTGAAAATGTACAAACTCAAGCTAATGAACATGATCCATTGCAAAATGGCTGTTGCAAAACCGCAGCCTGCACTGCCTAAATGTGGAATTGGTCCAATGCCGTACATAAAAATAAAATTCAGAGGAATTTGTACAAGCAGTGCCAATAAGCTAATGAGCGTAATTGGACGAGGATAGCCTAATGCCTCTGAATAACCACGTAAGGTTGAATACATGGTGTACGCAGGCATACCAAAAGCGATGGCATGTAAAAATAAACTGGCTTTAGGCAATAAAGACTCAGGCACGCCAAGTAAAGGCAACAGCAACGGCATGGTTTGTAAAATAAGCATGGCGATAATGCCAAGCAATAACGCAACCCATAAAGATTGACGAACGATAGACGGAATTTTTTCAGGGGTACGTGCGCCGTTCGCTTCGGCAACCAAAGGTGTGGTTGCAATCATAATGCCACTAAAAAGTAGTAACACTGGGATCCATAAACCTACGCCGACTGCAATCGCAGCCAAATCTTCTGCGGACATGTGTCCTGCCATGATGGTATCAATTAATCCGAAACCCGCTGCAGCGAATTGCGTGATTAAGATTGGAAACATCAAATGAAAGAGTTGCTTTAATTCAAAGCGGGTAGTTGTGACAGCAGTATTTGACACAAAATTTACTCGTTTTAAATGTGCTTAGATGAAAAGATGGTTAGCGTTGTAGAGTGAGAAGCACACCAAAAAAAATCACCACGCTACCTAAAAGACGTTGCCAGTTGATCGGTGTTTTTTCTACGCCCAGTAATCCAAACTGATCCATCACCATTGACATGGAAATTTGACCAAAGATAATTAACCCTGAAAGTGTTAAAAATCCAAGTTTTGGTGCAGCGTAAATGCTGATACTAATCGCATAGACGCCTAAACAGCCACCTAACCATAGATACCATGGAATTTGAGCGAATTGCGCAAGTGATGGTTTAGGCTGTGATTGAAAAAACACAAATACGGCGAGCACTATTGTACCAACTAAAAAGGATAAAAGGGCAGCTTGTAGTGGTGAGTAGAGATATTCACGTAATTGAGCATTGATTGCGGTTTGAAAGGTCATGGCAATCCCAATTCCCATGGCTAAAGGCAAAAGCAGTAATAGTTGGCTCGAAAGTTTTATCATTTTATTCACCTTATTTTTTACCTCGGAAATCTACTCTAAAGTAAATTGATGGCTTGTACGTATGCTCAGGTTCAAGTCATGTTAAAATCATTTATTCTTCCATATTGCTTTGAGCTTGTTCCTTGGCTGATTTAATTCCTCAAGATGTTCCTTTATCTCTATATATTCACATGCCTTGGTGTGTGCGCAAATGTCCTTATTGTGACTTTAACTCACATGCCGTGCCTGATGGGAAATTATCATTAGATTTAGAACAAGAATATTTACAGGCCTTGGTTGAGGACTTTAAAACGCAAATTGATTTTGCACAAGGTCGTAAAATTCATAGTGTTTTTATTGGTGGAGGAACACCCTCACTGATTTCTGCCAAAGGCTACCAATGGTTATTTTCACAATTAAAAAGTTATTTAGCTTTTGAAGAGGGATGTGAAATTACTTTAGAAGCCAATCCTGGAACAGTTGAACACGATCCATTTGCAGGATATCTCGAAGCAGGAATTAATCGTTTATCGATAGGTGTACAAAGTTTTAATACCGACCATTTACAAAAATTAGGTCGTATTCACTCAAATAACGATGCAATTTCTGCGATTCAACTTGCCAAAGAAGCAGGCTTTCAGCGAATCAATGTTGACTTGATGCATGGGCTGCCTGAACAGACTTTAGAACAAGCTTTATTGGACTTAAAATTGGCTGTGGAAAATGGTGCAACGCATATTTCGTGGTATCAATTGACCATTGAACCGAATACAGTTTTCTTCCGCACTCAACCGATTTTACCTCTAGACGAGGTACTTGAAAGGATTCAAGAGCAAGGTGAAGCTTATTTACAAGCCAATGGTTTTATCAATTATGAAGTATCTGCGTGGCGTAAGGAAAAACCATCTGCACATAATTTAAATTATTGGCAATTTGGTGATTATTTGGCGATTGGGGCAGGGGCGCATGGCAAGGTAACGCAGCCTGATGGTGTTTATCGTTTCCAAAAAACACGTTTACCCAAAGATTATTTAGCCAAGATTCCTGCTGAGCATGTGCAATATCATCGGATTGAAAATGATGAGATGCCTTTTGAATTTATGATGAATGCTTTGCGTTTAAATGAAGGTGTACACGCTGATCTTTATCAGCAACGGACAGGTTTAAAATTAGCTACTTTGGATAAAGCAGTAGACTCATTACGTGCACGTAAGCTGATGGTAGATGATCAAAATCGTTTGGCATGTACTGAGCAAGGGCATGTATTTTTAAATTCAGTTTTAGAAGCGTTTCTTTAGCATTAAGTGAAATGTAATCGTTGATTGCATGAGTTATTTGTGATTTTTATTACAGTATTTTTGTAGGATCTAGGGCTTTAGAAAAATGGTCAATATGCAAGCTTAGTTTACTTGTAATGCAATATGACTTACAATTTTGATATATTGCAAATAAATGAGAACAATATAATATGGCTACAGTTAATTTCAGAGTTGATGAGGCGCTTAAAGAAAAATCCTACTCGATCCTTAAAGAGCAGGGTATTGCTCCTACTGAGTTCTTTACCAGTGTGCTTGAATATATTGCGACAACTGGAAAACTTCCCGTGCAAAAGGCGCTACTTTCGCAAGAGGATGCAGAATTGTTGGCCATTGTACGTAAACGTATCCATGATTCTAAAGAGATGTTTGAGGAAATCACTTTAGATGACTTATAAGCTTTTACGTCACAAAGATTTCTCTGCTGAATGGGAAAAGCTTCCTGTTACGATACGGGATCAATTCAAGAAAAAGCTTGTTAAAGTCTTAGAGCAACCACATATCCCAAAGAATATGCTGAGAGGTGATCTCGCTGGCTGTTATAAGATTAAATTGCTAAAAGCTGGGTTTAGGTTGGTTTACCAAGTTAAAGATGACGAAGTCGTTATTTTACTGATTACCGTTGGGAAACGAGCAGATAGCGTAGTTTACAACGAAGCAAAAAAGCGTATTAAAGACTAAAAAATTTAAAAGTAATCATTTTTATAAAAAACAGTATAGATGTTGTCTTCCTCAATTTTTCTACCCAAAATAATTTTTTAATCAAACAAAAAGAGCGCCTAAGCGCTCTTTCATTACATCAAAAGTTTAAAACTTAGTAGTCAAAGCTAAAATGCTCTGCTTCTAAAGACATCATGGTTTTTGATGGATTAACCATAGATTCAGCATGACCTTGTGAACGCGGTAATAATTGTTCGAAGTAGAAATCAGCAACTTTGATTTTTGCTTTATAGAATTCAGGAACTTCAGCACCTTCACCAGAAGCAAGTTTTTCTGACGCTACAGCGGCTTGTTGAGCCCAATAATACGCCATCATTGCATAACCAGAGAACATCAAGAAATCTACAGAAGCAGAAGAAACGATGTCACGGTCTTTACGTGCTGCAAGCATGATGCGAACAGTTAAAGCATTCCATTGTGCGCAGATTTTTGTTAAATCCCATGCAAAACGACGCATATATTTATTACGTGCATGTTGACCACAGAACTTCAAGATTTCAGCAGTGTATTCACGAACCACTTTACCTTTAGAAGAAAGTAGAACTTTACGACCAATCAAGTCGAGCGCTTGTACACCAGTTGTACCTTCGTACAATGTTGAAATACGTGCATCACGAGCGATCTGTTCCATACCGTGTTCTTTGATATAACCATGACCACCAAAAACTTGCATACCGTGGTTTGCAGCTTCCAAGCCCATTTCAGTTAAGAAGCCTTTGAGGATTGGCGTGTAGAAACCTAATTTATCATCATATTCATCAAATTTAGCTTGGTCGCCTTGAGCAAGTGCATCTGCCATTTTGTCAGCAAGTTGAGCAGCATGATAAATCATTGAACGACCGCCTTCAGCAATTGCTTTTTGGGTCAATAGCATACGACGTACATCTGCATGGTGAATGATTGCATCAGCAACACGATCTGGATCTTTTTTACCAGAAAGTGCGCGCATAGACATACGCTCTTTCGCATACGGTAAAGCACCTTGGAATGATAATTCCGCATGTGCAATACCTTGAACAGCCGTACCAATACGTGCAGTGTTCATAAATGTGAACATCGCATGTAAGCCTTTATTCACTTCACCAATGAGGTAACCTGTTGCAGCATCAAAATTAAGCACAGCAGTTGCATTTGCATGGATCCCCATTTTGTGTTCAATCGAACCACACGTGACAGGGTTACGTTCACCTACACCGCCATCCGCAGTTGGAATGAACTTAGGAACGATGAATAATGAAATACCACGCGTACCCGCAGGTGCGTCTGGAAGACGAGCAAGTACAATATGGATGATGTTTTCAGTTAAATCATGCTCACCTGCAGAGATAAAGATTTTAGTCCCTGTGATTGCATAAGTACCATCTTCTTTTGGTTCTGCTTTAGTTTTGACTTGACCTAAGTCTGTACCACATTGTGGTTCAGTTAAACACATCGTACCTGACCAAGTACCTGCAGTGAGGTGAGGCATGTAGGTATTTTTTTGTTCATCTGTACCAAACTGCATAATGGTGTTCATACAACCCATACTTAAACCAGGGTACATGGTGAAAGACCAGTTTGCAGTCCCCATCATTTCAGACTTAACCAAATTTAAAGACATCGGTAAGCCTTGACCACCAAATTCTTCTGGGTAAGAAAGACCTTGCCATCCACCTTGGATAAATTGGTTATACGCTTCTTTAAAGCCTTTAGGTGTTGTCACTTCGCCATCTTTAAAATGACAACCTTCTTGATCACCTGATTGATTCAAAGGAGAAAGTACATTTTCACAAAAATCTGCTGCACTTTCGATAATCATATCGACTGTATCTGCATCGGCATTTTCGCCAATAGACAAAGTTTTATAATGTGCAGGATAGTCAAAAACTTCGTTCATTAAAAAACGAATATCTCGGATGGGAGCTTTATATGCTGGCATGAGGTTTAATCCTAATTTAGAAATATTTTTTGATTCTTCGATCGATGATTTCATTATTCATAATCAAACTGAGAATGCATTGATAAGACAATCTAAAAAAAATGTCAGAAATGCTAATTTGTAAGAAAAGATACAGGTAAGTTTGCTTATTTTTTGATAACTTAGCGAGTTTAGTTTTTAAATGTTTTATATTTATTTTATATTGTCATTATAAATATTAGGATGAAAAGTAATCTTATGCAATTATCAAAATTAAGTTTATGTCTTTTGGGTTTGAGTCTATCGGCTTGTTCTACTCATGTTGTAAAAAATAATACAAATCAGGATGTTGCTCAGCGTGCCATACAAGGCATAAATGCATTGTATGAATATCCAAATTTTGATTATCGTGGGCAAGTTCGCGTTCAATTGAATAAAACCAATCAAGACAAAAATAATTCGAAAAATGGTGATACAGCTCAACTTGATCCAACGGTTGAAAAAAAGTTGGAACAATATTTAAAACAGCAAAAAATTCAACTGACCTCTGCTCAGAAAAAAGAGTTATATCAGACGCTTGCTCAACAAAATTCGGGTGACTTTAATAGCTTCGTGGGCAAAGGTGCTGACGTCGTACAAAGTATCTTAAATGATATTCAAATTCAGTATGATGGAACGGTAAATTATCGTCAGAAAATGGCCTCTTTTAATTTGGAAACTAAATATAAAAAGCCAAACCTATCTTTTGAGATGCGTATTCCCACCGTTATTGATTTCAATGAATATAAGTTTTATACACAAATTTTCTCGCTTATCCCGTATCTAGCTCAGCCAGAAGATCAGAATAAATATGCTTATTATGATTTTTCAAAATTTAAGAATGAAATTTCTAGAGTCGATACCAAAGCTTTTGTCGAATTTTTAAAACAGTCTGGTGCAACATCTTATATTTTATCGCCAACTGAGCAAATCGAAACGCTTAAACTGAGTGCGGCTGAAAAACAGCTCGGTGGTGTTGAGAAAATTCGTTTAAATACCTCATTGGAAGAACTACTTTTACAAGCCAATTTGTATTCTTCAATCAATCGTGAATATTTTGTAAATTCAGTATTGGGACTCAATCCTTCGACATTAGAAAAAATTTCTGCGGAATATGAAACAAATACCAAAAAGCGTTCGGGTGGAAGTACTGTCGAAGATACGAGTGTAAGTGGTGCAGAAGATGCTTCTGATGCTATGTATAAGCTTTACGATGCAGTCAACAAAACGGTTTATGGCAGTCATAAAGACGATGATGCTCAATTAGAGGAATCTGAAAAAGACGCTACAGATTATGCAAATCTTGCGACTGATACAGCACAAGCAGATGAATATGAAGATGAAGAAGAAAGTGCAGCAACAGACGATGAATATGACGATAGTGATGTAGATGATGAGTCAGAAGATGCAGAAAAAATATTGACTGAACAGCAATGTCAAGATTTGGCAAAAACCAAGCTCAATACGCGTTTCGGTGATGTGGAATATTGCGACTATCATTACGAGATTGATGTATTAAATGCTCGGCCAGAAAAAAGCTCACCATTTGATGGGAAATACATGAAAAAAAGTGCTGAGCTGAGCACAAAGTTTGCGACTTTGGGCAAAAAAGATCATTTGGTTAATGCCAATGAGTTCAAGCAATTGTGGGGACAACATCAAGCGGATATAGATGCAAGTTTACCACCTAAAGAGCAGAGAAACCCGATGGTTGTTGATCTTACATTGGATGATAAAGGCCGTGCCGTGATGGTGGACTATGATCTAGGGATGGATTTAGGCGAGCTCAATCGCAAATTAAATGTAAAGTTTGATATGCAATTTTTGAATTATGGCAATGCCAGCAAAGTAGACAGCCAAGCACTAAAAGAAGCTAAATCATTTGAAGAAATCTTTAATGGTAGTCTTATCGGCGCGGCGGTGGGTGGTTTTACCAAGAGTCTACCGAATTCATCAGGACAGGGTTATGTCAGTTTGGATGAGCGCTTAGATCGATTGGCAGAGCAAGTTTTTCTACAAACCAATGCTTATGATAAAACCTACAAAGCAGTATTTATTGCTAAATTAACGGCTAAAAAACCGGATTTAGTCAAACTCTATTCCGCTCAAGATTTACAAGAAATTGCTGCAGTCTATGCGTACTCTTACTCGGATGAAGCAATTTATAATCCGAAAGGTGAGGCTTTAAAGCAGATTGAGGCTTTAAAGAAAAAGCATCATTTAGAAGATGATCATCAATATGATGATGTTCTTGGAAATAGTGTGAATAATATTGTGACTGATGCAATGAAGTCGAAACAAAATGTTTTAGATATTCGAAAGTTGCAGAAACAATATAAGACCACAGAGGCTGTTTTTGTTCAATATTATACGCAGCAATTTGAAGCTGAGAATAAGGTTGAAAAAGAGCAACGAGCTGAGTTCGTAAAAACGGTCAATATTTTATCGAAATCTTATACAGCACTTAAGCAAAACAAATTTAATGATCAATTGGTTGCTGGTTTAAATGAAGATTCTGTTGAGTTTATTGATTACGATTTGTTTAAAAAAGTGTATCAAGCGTTAAGTGATGCGCAATTGAAATAAAGAAGTTTTGTCGATTTTAGTATGGTCGATTTTGATATGAATGAAAGAACCTCGAACGAGGTTCTTTTTATTTCTTTGTTCTGTCTTAGATGAAAACTTGATTTAGATAAAATCTTTTAAATTTGGACGTATACCATTCCAAATATAAAAAGCTTCAATCGCTTGTCCAACCAGCATACCAAATCCCTCAGATGTAGCTACACCACGCGCTTTGGCTTGATCGAGAAAACTTGATGGTTTGCCATAAGCCATTTCATAAGCATGCTGAAATTGTAACTGTTCAGGAAGAATCAGTGCATCGCCACTTAAACTTGCAGATGTTGCATTAATCACGATATCGAATTGTCCTTCTAGTGCATCTAAACTACATACAGACAATTCAGCTTCGGGGACAGCGGTTTTTAAATCGTTAAGCAATTGTTCAGCACGTGCTAATGTACGATTGGCTATGACAATTTTTTCTGCACCTGCTTTGACTAAAGGATAAATAACGCCTCGTGTTGCACCGCCTGCACCAATGATGAGAATTTTACTTTGCTTTAAGTTCCAATCTAAGGCTTTGATCGCATCCACTAGACCTTGACCATCGGTGTTATCGCCATGTAGTACACCATTTTCCATCCATAGCGTGTTGACTGCCTTGGCTATTTGGGCACGTTCGGTGAGTTGTTGGCATAAAGCAAAAGCTTGTTCTTTAAAAGGCACAGTAACGTTCATACCCAACCCATTTTGCGCAAAAAACGCTTTTACACTATTTTCAAAACCATCTAAAGGGGCTAGACGTTTGACATAATTTAGATCAACACCTGTTTTGGCTGCAAAGGCATGGTGTAATTCAGGTGAACGAGAATGCTCAATAGGGTTGCCAATGACTGCGAATTGTTTGCTCATGCCACATGTCCATGTATTGATCTAGAATGTGGCAACAATATACGTGAAAATGAAGGGCTCAACAAAAAAAATTGAGTAAAGTCTTTATCATTCTTTTATCAGTTTATTTTAAGTATTTTAATTTATTCAGCGGGTTAATCGGTTAAGGATTACAAATTGACTCTAAGAAGTCTAAGAAAATCATTGCAAAAATGACGAGGAACCCTATAGAAAGTAAAACACTTGAGGTAATCGAAATACTGTCAGAAAGGTTGTCATTGGACATGATGGTCACAGTAATTGAACATACTAATAGAAAAAGAACACTGAGTGACAGCGTGACTTTATGATTTTCTAGTAAATTTCTCATTACTGAACCTCGAGTTGAAGGTGGGAAATCAATTCAATAATTTATAAAATAGAAACTAAATCAAAAAATAGAAACTAAGTAAAAAATTAAGCAAATTTTAAGTTTTGTATAGTAAACAAATTTAAGCTAAAACAAAATTAAAAAGCGTCGTTATTGTGATTTATTCTCATTATTAATTGTGAGTAAATCTTTCCAAAAAAAGAACAGATATGAAAAAGCTAACTTTATTAAAAAGTTAGCTTTGAGAAAAAACCGAGCTTGAATAGCACGAAAATCTGATCATTCCCAATAAATCGGATGCTTTTGTCTTAGGACAGTTCAGAAAGCCAATTTTGAGGTTTGAGATAGTATTCGACTAAACGTTTTTCAGGGCTATTGTCATCCCATTCAGGACGATATGACCACGCTGCAAGTGGTGGCATACTCACTAGAATCGATTCAATACGTCCACCTGTTTGTAGGCCAAACAAGGTGCCACGGTCATAAACCAAATTGTATTCAACATAGCGGCCACGGCGGTACAACTGGAAGTCTCGTTGAGCTTGAGTATGCGGTTTATTCTGATTTTTTTGAAAAATTGGTGTGATGGCTTGTAAATAACCATTTCCGACCGCTTGCATATATTCAAAACATTTTTCAAAGTCCCATTGATTTAGGTCATCAAAAAATAATCCACCTACACCACGTTGTTCATCACGATGTTTTAAATAGAAATAATCATCACACCATTGTTTATGTTTTGCATAAATGTCTTCACCAAAGGGTGCACAAAGATCAGAAGCTGTTTGATGCCATGCCAAGACATCTTCATCATTTGGATAAAAAGGTGTGAGGTCGAAACCACCACCAAACCACCAAATCGGATCTTGTCCTTCAGGTTCAGCAACAAATAAACGAACATTGGCATGCGAGGTTGGCACATTGGGATTACGTGGATGAATCACTAAAGAAACACCCATTGCTTGTGCTTTCGCTCCAGCAATATTGGGATGGCGTTCAGTCGCTGAAGCAGGTAATTTAGAAATATTAATGTGAGAAAACATCACACCACCTTTTTCGATCACCGTGCCGTTTTGTAAGACACGCGAGCGACCACCACCACCTTCGGGGCGTTGCCAGTCATCGATTTCAAAAGTTGCAGTACCACCACCTAATTTTTCTTGTTGTTCTAAGGTTGAACAAATACGTGCTTGTAAATCGACAAGAAATTCACGAACTCGTTGAATATCTGCTGAAGTCGGGTTCTGCATGACAATTCTCTAAATAGGGGCAGGGAAGGCTATATACATCAAAACATAAATTGATAAAAAAATTAAGTGGATTGCTTAAAAGTGGTGGTGTACACGACAACAAATTGAAAATCTATTTCAAAATTTTGAAAATGCCGTTGGAATTCCGATCATTTCGCTAGGTTGAATTCAAACGATAAGCTCAGCACAATAGCTTCATAAGGAATCATTTATTTGATTGCTGATATTTGATTGCTGAAGAAAAACGGATGCTAGTTGAGCCTTAAGTCATGAATATGAGTTGTTCCCTCATACAGAAATACAATGTTGCTGGTCCTCGTTATACCAGTTATCCAACAGTTCCTTATTGGGATGAAGCCTCATTTTCGGTACAACAATGGAAACAAAGTTTAAAGCGTTCATTTGATGAGTCGAATACGACAGAAGGCATTAGCTTATATATTCATTTACCTTTTTGTGAAAGCTTATGTACTTTTTGTGGCTGCCATAAAAAAGTCACGAAACGCCATGAAGTTGAACAACCTTATATTCAGGCGGTATTAAAAGAATGGGAATTATATTGTCAATTATTGGGGGATATTCCCCAAATTAAAGAAATTCATTTGGGTGGTGGCACACCGACATTTTTTTCAGTTGAGCATTTACAGCAACTGATTCAGGGTATTTTAGCCAAAGCAACTATTGCCGAAGGGCATGAGTTCAGCTTTGAAGGGCATCCGAATAATACCACCCAAGCACATTTACAAGCCTTGTATGATCTCGGTTTTCGCCGTGTCAGCTATGGTGTGCAGGATTATAATGAGAAAGTACAGAAGGCTATTCATCGTATCCAACCTTTTGAAAATGTAGAGAATGTGACCAAGTGGGCGAGAGAGGTTGGTTATGAATCCATTTCACATGATTTGGTTTTTGGGTTGCCATTTCAAAGCTTGGAAGATGTGTTAAATACTATTGATTTAACCAACAGTTTATTGCCTGATCGTTTGGCTTTTTATAGCTATGCACATGTGCCTTGGATCAAGGGCAATGGTCAACGTGGTTTCAAAGACCATGATGTTCCAAAGGATGACGTGAAGCGTGCCTTATATGAAGCAGGTAAAAACAAACTTTTAGCGCATGGTTATCATGAGATTGGTATGGATCATTTTGCTTTAGATCGTGATGGGATGTATCAGTCATTTAAAGCGGGTACTTTACATCGTAATTTTATGGGCTATACCTCGTCTAAAACCCAAGTAATGATTGGTTTGGGGGTGTCTTCGATTAGTGATAGTTGGTATAGCTTTGCTCAAAATGAAAAGGTCTTAGAGGATTATTATGCTCGCCTTGAAAATAATGAAATTCCTGTTTTTAAAGGGCATGTTTTAGATGCAGAAGATTTAAAAATCCGTCAGCATATTTTAAATTTGATGTGTACTTTTGAAACATCTTGGAAAGAACCAAGTATGGATTTTCCTGAGCGTGCTGAAGTGATTCAACAGTTGGTTGAGATGCAACAGGATGGTTTATTGCAAATTGAAAAGGATCGTATTGTGATTACAGAACAGGGCAAACCTTTTGTTCGTAATATTTGTATGGCCTTTGATTTGCGATTAAAGCGTAAAAAACCTGAAACACAGATTTTCTCGATGACAGTTTGATTGTATTTTTGGCTGTAGTGAATTCAATTTACTCAGTTGAAGCCCCCTCCTTTGGAAAAGGAGGGTTGGGGAGGATTTAATATTTTCAGATCATTTATTTTTAAACTGTATCGCTCTTTTATTCTCAAAAATCATCTTTTTTATACATATGTGACATACGCTCATGCTTGGTTTTTAAATAATCTTCATTGAATTTATTCAAGCCAACAGTCAAAGGAACACGATCAACAACATCAATACCTAAATCAGTTAAAGCCTTTAATTTTAAAGGATTATTGGTAATAAGCTTGACTTGTTTAACCTGTAATTGATCGAGCATAATCGTACACATATCATAGGTACGTGCATCAGCAGGTAAGTTTAATAATAAATTGGCATCTACAGTATCATGCCCTTGATCTTGCAATGCATAAGCACGGATTTTATTGGTCAAACCAATACCACGCCCTTCTTGACGTAGATACAAAATCACACCTTGACCTGCATCATTCATCATTTTCATGGTGTCGTGTAATTGTGGGCCACAATCACATTTTAACGAACCGAAGGCATCTCCCGTTAGACATTCTGAATGAATACGGACCAGTACAGGTTCTGTAGGGGCAGTTTCCAAACCTTTGGAAAGTGCAACATGCTCTTCACCTGTTTGAGGATCCTGAAATACAGAAATTTTAAACTCACCGTAAGCGGTTGGTAAATTTGAAGTGGCAACAAACGCTATTGACACAGAACCTTCCAATATTTGTTTAGAAATTGGTTAGAGTATAGCGTAATGATCGGGCATTGGTAGAATTGTAAAACAAGTTTTTAAGGATAAGTTTGCTTTAAAAATTTCTTTTTTGTATAAAGCGAACGATAATAGTTGATATATAGATAGATTATTCAGGATAATCTATGCCAAGAGCACACATGTGGCATTGAATATTGTTCAGTGACGCATCGTTATAAATGTGGCTGATTGAATGTGATATGATTCGATTTCACAATCATGCTAACCCGTGTACCTAGCTTAGATTTGCCAGGCTTTAGAAGGCTTTGCCACATATGTTGTATACCGAAATACCTAGTCAACGTCCTGTTACGCCATTGTTGGATGGTATCAATCATCCTCAACAATTACGTCAACTCGAGCAAAGCCAATTGGCACAAGTCGCAGATGAGTTGCGTCAATTTATTTTGTATGCTGCTGGACAAAGTGGCGGGCATTTTGGTGCAAACCTTGGCGTTATCGAACTTACTGTTGCATTACATTATTGTTTTAATACACCTGATGATCGCTTGGTTTGGGATGTGGGTCATCAAGCTTATCCGCATAAAGCCTTAACAGGTCGCCGTGAGCAATTGACAACAATTCGTTCAAAAAATGGTTTAGCTGCTTTTCCTGCACGGGAAGAATCTGAATTTGATACCTTTGGCGTTGGTCATTCTTCTACTGCGATTTCAGCAGGTTTAGGTATGGCATTGGCACGTCGTTATCAACAAAACCCATGCGATGTTGTGGCAATTGTGGGTGATGGTGCAATGACCGCGGGTATGGCTTTTGAGGCAATGAATGACGCAGTTGCGCATGATGCCGATTTGATGGTCGTACTGAATGACAATGATATGTCTATTTCATGCAGTACAGGTGGTTTTGCTAAACATTTGGCTTCGATTTGGGAGCAAGGACAGTTCGTTAATATTGATGAACAAGGTCAAGCTTTTATTCAAGATCATCCTGAGTGGAATTACAACTCACGGTTACATCAATCTGCAACGGATGCTGCGGATAATTTATTTAAAGCCATTGGTTTTGACTATTTTGGCCCGTTTGACGGACATGATGTTGAGCAATTGGTACAAGTATTCAATGCGCTTAAAAAGCGTAAAGGGCCACGCCTGATTCATATCTATACGGTGAAGGGTAAGGGTTTTGCACCTGCTGAAGCAGATCAAATTAAATATCATGCGATTAGCAAATTAAATACTGCACCTACAAAAGCTGAACCTATCAAAACAGCGCCGAAATACTCAGATGTATTTGGGCAATGGCTATGTGATGAAGCCGCACTCGATAATAAGTTGTTAGCCATTACCCCAGCCATGTGCGAAGGTTCTGGAATGGTACAATTTGCAAAACAATACCCTGAACGCTACTTTGATGTTGCTATTGCAGAACAGCATGCGGTGACCTTAGCGGCAGGTATGGCATGTGAAGGCTTAAAACCTGTTGTTGCAATATATTCAACATTCTTACAACGTGGTTATGATCAACTCATTCACGATGTTGCTTTACAAAATCTAGATGTGACTTTTGGTATTGATCGTGCAGGTTTAGTGGGTGAAGATGGCCCAACACATGCGGGTGCATACGATTATGCATTTATGCGAACCGTACCAAATATGGTGATCATGGCGCCTAAAGATGAAAATGAATGTCGTCAAATGTTACACACGGCTTATTTGCATAAAGGGCCAACAGCTGTACGTTACCCACGTGGCAATGGCTTAGGTGTGGAAATTCAACAACAGCTGACTGAACTTGAAATGGGTAAGGCTGAGTTATTGTTAGAGTTGAATATTGAACATGATGAAAGCATTACAATTTTAGCCTTTGGTAGCCGTGTTCAACCTGCATTAGATGCTGCAAAACAACTTGCTTCACAGCTTGATATTGCGATTCGGGTGGTGAATATGCGCTTTGTAAAACCACTTGATGAGCAAATGATTGGGGATTTAGCCGATCGAACCAGTCTATTTGTTACCGTTGAAGAACATGCTGTTATGGCGGGTGCGGGCAGTGCTGTAAATGAATTTCTTGCACAGGCTCAAATTGTAAAACCTATTTTAAATTTGGGTTTAGCTGATGAGTTTTTAGCTCAAGCAAGTCATGCTGAAATGCTAAGAGATTGTGGATTGGATGCAGATGGTATTCAAAATTCAATCGAACAAGCGTGGTTGAAACTTGTTCAGACGGTTTAATTGACTGTAAAAATTCAAATTGTAAAATTTTAGAAACAAAATTTCCCTAAAAGCCTCAATATTTGCTAAAATGTTGGGGCTTTTATGCATTATTCTTTATCAGTATCTTCAAATTTGTAGTGGGTGTTCAATGGAACCTATGGTGGTGATGGCTGCGCGTGCGGCTCAATTAGTTGGTCAAGAGCTTTTAAAAGCGCATCAAAATCGTCATAAACTCGATCTGCAAGTCGAAGAAAAAGGTATTGATGGTCCTGTGACTCGTGTAGATCGTTACATTGAGCAGTTAACTATTGATACGCTTCGTAAAAGTTATAAAAATCACAGCTTCCTTGGTGAAGAATTTGGACTACAAGAAGGTAAAGGTCACGACGCTGATTGGTGTTGGGTGATTGATCCGCTTGATGGTACGTTAAACTTTATCAATGGTTTCCCTCATTTCTGTGTCTCTATTGCTGTTCAACATAAAGGTGTAACTCAACACGGTGTTATTTATGACCCTGTGAAAGATGAGCTATTCTCTGCCAGCCGCGGTCGTGGCGCAATGTTGAATCAACGCCGTATTCGAGTAAATGTTAAAGATAGCCTTGAAAATACGTTTATGGCTGTAGGTCATGCTTACCGTGCAAAACGTAATGGTGAAATTGTTTCTTATGCAAAAAACCATTTTGACTCATTGTTAAATGTGACAGAAGCGGGTGCGCAATACCGTCGTTCTGGTTCAGCAGCATTGGATTTAGCGTATGTTGCAGCAGGACGTTTTGACGCTTATTTTGAACTGGGTTTAAAACCTTGGGATATCGCAGCTGGTGAACTCATTGTAAAAGAAGCGGGCGGTACTGTGGTTGACGCACGTGGTGGTTCTGAGTCAATGGAAAATGGTCAAGTGATTGCATGTTCTATGAAAATGTTAAAACCATTGATGCAAGCCGTTGTTCCTGCTTGGGGTGAAGCTGCGAAGTAATTTATAATTTCAGCAGATTAAGTTTTAAAAAGCCTTCATGTGAATGAGGGCTTTTTTATGTTTATTTGATTTGCTTGTCTCGTCCAAGATAAGTTTGATTGAGTTCAATATCGTGCAGGTCTTTTTCACGTGCATAGCTTTGCTTAAATTCAATGAGAGAATGTAGGTCAATAAATCGGATGTGATCAAAAACATCAGCATGCTTGATGAGCCAAGAGGTCTCTTTTGAAAAAAATTGAGTATTAACATCCAAATAAATTTCTATAAAATCATTATATAATTTAGGCTTCCCGTCGGGTCGCTTTTTAAATAACCAATTTTTTTGTTTGAGTTCTTCAAATAATCGCGCTGTGACAACAATATCGATATCATTGGTATCTCGAATTTCACGAACGGTCAACGCTCCACCCCCGGCAATTAAAAATTCATTTTCTGGAAATTCTAATTTATGTATTTCTATGAGTAGTTGTTGTTTATTCATTTGGGTCTCAATAGTTGTTTTTGTAAGGTTGATAATGAATATACTTTTATCAATGAGTAAATTAAAAGGTCTCAATTTTTAAAGCAAGCCTCTGAATTTCTAAGAGTAAAAATGAGTATGATCAATTAATTTTGAAAATCCCTTCTCCCTCGGGGAGAAGGTTAGGATGAGGGGAATTCTTCATATAAATCCTCTCCCTCTTGCGCGTAATAACGCTCATCCTTTATAAAGGAGAGGGAACTCCCATTATGAATTAATTTTTTCACAAGCTAACATACGTAAGAAGTCTATTTATTCCAATCTCGGTCATATCTTTTTATTTATAAATACTCTACTTTATTCATTAGTAAAATAATTTGATTTATTTTTATAATCAAAATATTGAATTTTAATAAGATAAATTTTTAGTTTGGATGGTTTTTTGAAAATATTTATATAAAACACTAAAACTTAGTGACATTATTAAAAATTCTGCTATACTCCGCCCACGCACTAAATTTCGTTCATTACCTGAACATTTCTCTTCTATATTGTGTATGCGCGTCCGGTCCAAAGAGAGGACATTATTTCGCGCCCCACCCAATCGCTTAAGCGATTCCTTCAGGTTGCGGCTGTAATCAAATGTGCGTTATACGCATCGTCGTTCTCGGATCGCCGCTGATTCTATATTTTCAGCGATTATTGCTGTGCCGCTTTTTGCCGATGTCCATCAGACCATATATTAATGGAGCACCCACATTAGGGTGAATATCTCTATGAGCAAAACTTTTGCTGAATTTTCTTTAGACGAATCACTACAGAAAGCACTTGAATCACTTGGCTTTACTACGCCTACTCCCGTTCAAGAACAATCTATTCCTGCGGCTTTAGAAGGTAAAGACCTTCTTGTATCTAGCCAAACAGGTTCTGGTAAAACTGCTGCATTCTTACTTCCAACGTTAAACGCTTTAGCTGGTCAAGAAACTTTTGTACCTTTTAAAGAACGTATGAAAGCGGTAACTCAACCAAACATTTTAGTTATTTCACCAACTCGTGAACTTGCACAACAAGTATGTCAAGATGCAATTGCATTTGTACGCCATATGAAAGGTGTACGTGTTGCTGCAATCATGGGTGGTATGCCTTTTGGTAAACAAATCCAACAATTAAAAGGTGCACAAGTTGTTGTTGCGACTCCAGGTCGTTTACTTGATCTTGTAAACCGTCGTCAAATCAAACTTGATTTAGTTGATGCTTTGATTGTTGATGAAGCTGACCGTATGCTTGATCTAGGTTTCTCTGAAGACTTAGAAGCGATCAGTGATTTAGCATTAAACCGTAAACAAACATTAATGTTCTCTGCAACATTTGCTCCACGTATTATTAATCTTGCTGAACGCATGATGAATGATCCACAACGTATTGCAATTGAAACAGGTCATTCTACAAATACTGACATTACCCAAACTTTACATTGGACTGATGGTTTTGAGCATAAGAAAAAATTGCTTACGCATTGGTTAAGTGAAGAAGATGTAGATCAGGCTGTTGTATTTGCTTCAACTCAAGAAGATACAGATATGCTTGCTGAAGAGCTTGCAGAAGCAGGTCTTTCAGTTGTAGCACTTCATGGTGCTATGCCACAAACTGTACGTAACCGTCGTTTACGCAGCATTCGTGAAGGCCGTGCAAAAATCCTTGTTGCTACAGACGTAGCAGCTCGTGGTCTTGACGTACCAACGATTTCTCACGTAATTAACTTCGGTCTTCCTATGAAGAATGAAGATTATGTACACCGTATTGGTCGTACAGGTCGTGCGGGCCGTACTGGTAAAGCAATTACTTTAGCGACTTATCGTGAACGCGGTAAAATCCGTGCTTTAGAAGATTATTTAGATGCGCGTTTAAGCGTTTCTGAAATTGAAGGTTTAGAGCCGTCTCCACCTCCAGCTCGTGGTGGTCGTGATGGTGGCGGCCGTGGTCGTAATGGCGGTGGTCGTGGTCGCGATGGCGGTCGTGGCGGTTTCGGTGGTGGTCGTCGTTTTGAAGGTGAATCAAACTTCAAACGCCGTGAAGGTGGTGATGACCGTCCACGTCGCAGCTATGATGACAAGCCTCGTGGTGACCGTCCATCTTATGGTGATGACCGTCCTAAGCGTGACTTTGGTGATCGTCCACCACGCCGTGAAGGTGGTTATGGCGACCGTCCACAACGTTCTTTTGGTGGCGAAGATCGTCCTAAGCGTGATTTCGGTGATCGTCCAGCACGTCGTGAAGGTGGTTTTGAAGACCGTCCTAAACGTTCGTTCGGTGGTGAAGATCGTCCACGTCGCGAGTTCAACAATGATCGCCCACGTCGTGAAGGTGGTTTTAACGACAAGCCGCGTTTTAACTCAAATGATGACAACCGTGGTAATAGCGTAGACTATAAACCACGTCGCGAAGGTAGCTTCGGTGATCGTCCAAAACGTGATTTTGGTGACCGTCCAGCACGTCGTGAAGGTGGTTTTGGTGATCGCCCACAACGTTCTTTTGGCGATGATCGTCCAAAACGTACTTTTGGAGAAGATCGTCCTAAGCGTACTTTTGGTGGTGAAGACCGTCCTAAGCGCACATTTGGCGGCGAAGATCGTCCAAAGCGTGAGTTTAACGCTGACCGCCCACGTCGTAAATTTAACGATTAATTCAATAAAATGAAATAAAAACCAGTCTTCGGACTGGTTTTTTATTGCAAGTTCAAAAATATTTGTTAAAATAAAAATGTGTAATTGATCAAACTTTTAAGCTAAATAGAGAAATATGAGTTATAAAAACATGAATTCACATCAGGAAAATTTAACGCTTGGCGTGGTGATGTCATACATCTTTTCGATTTTGGTCGTCTCTAACATTGGCTACTTAATCTATGGCTTAATCTCGGGTTAAGTGTTTTTGTTATTTGAGCTAAAAAAATATAAAAGAAAAACTATAAAACAATAACTTTATGATCCTATAAGTAATGAATTTCATCTATTCCATTATCTTTTAATTACATAAATATACGTATTTAAGAGTATAGTATGTGGGCTGATAAATGCAGGAAAATGTTCAGCTATGAATAAGCAAAATCATGCCGAAACAGAAGCTTTAATTGAGGTTGAGAATTTAAGCTTTAACAGAGGTGAACGCATTATTTATGATAATGTGAATTTACAGATTCGTCGTGGACAGATTACCGCAATTATGGGGCCATCTGGAACAGGTAAAACAACCTTACTACGATTGATTGGTGGTCAACTCACTCCAGACGCTGGTCAAGTGATGCTTGATGGCAAAAATATAGCGTCGATGTCACGTAGTGAATTGTTTGCAGCTCGTGCCCGTATGGGAATGTTATTTCAAAGCGGTGCATTATTTACAGACATGTCTGTTTATGAAAATGTGGCATTTCCGATTCGTGCGCATACCAAACTACCTGAAAATTTAATTGCAGAACTGGTGGCTTTAAAACTGGAGTCTGTTGGGTTACGTGGTGCTGAAAAATTAATGCCAGCTGAGCTTTCTGGTGGTATGAATCGACGTGTTGCATTGGCTAGAGCGATTGCCTTAGATCCAGATTTAATCATGTATGATGAGCCATTTGCAGGTCAAGATCCAATTGTGATGGGAGTCTTATCTCGCTTAATTCGTTCATTACGTGAAGCTTTAGATTTGACAACAATTATTGTATCGCATGATGTTGATGAAACACTTTCAATTGCTGATTACATCTACGTGGTTGCAGAAGGTAAAGTTCAGGGTGAGGGTACACCTGAACAATTAAGAAACCATGCATCGCCATTTGTTCGTCAGTTTTTAACAGGTTCTATAGAAGGTCCTGTAGATTATCAATTTAGTCATCAAGCCTATTTAACAAATGAGGTTGGTTCATGAATGCTATTGCCTCATTAGGTAGACGCGTTCTAGAGCGTGTTCAGGGAATTGGCGTTGCGACAACAATGTTGCTTCGTATTTTATTTTCAATGCCTACGATTTTAGGCGTGAAATTGTTTATATATCAAATGTATCGAGTTGGTGTGTTATCACTACTAATCATTGCGGTGTCTGGATTGTTTATTGGTGCAGTACTCGGACTACAGATGTATAACATTTTGGTCACGTTTGGTAGTGAAGCCATGTTAGGCGCAGCAGTTGCTTTAACATTATTACGAGAACTTGCGCCTGTAGTTGCAGCGTTACTTTTCGCTGGTCGAGCTGGATCAGCCTTAACTGCTGAAATTGGTTTAATGAAAGCCACTGAGCAACTTTCCAGCATGGAAATGATAGGTGTTGATCCATTAAAACGTGTGGTTTCACCACGCTTATGGGCGGGCATTATTAGTTTACCGATGCTATCTGTGATTTTTGCTGCTATTGGTATTATGGGCGGTAAAATGGTTGGTGTTGATTTTCTTGGCGCTGACGAAGGTTCTTATTGGAGTGGTATTCTCAGCAGTACACAGTTTATGAAAGATGTACTGAATGGGACGATCATTAAAAGTTTTGTTTTTGCTTTAATTTGTACTTGGATTGCGGTGTATCAAGGCTATGCCTGTGAACCGACATCTGAAGGTATCGCAACATCTACGACACGTACTGTTGTGTATTCATCGTTATGTGTTTTAGGTTTTGATTTCGTGTTGACTGCGGTCATGTTCGGAGGTGTTTAATGAAATCACGTACAAGTGAGCTGGCCGTAGGTATTTTTGTCATCATTTTCGGTATTGCTTTATTTTTCTTGGCAATGAAAGTGAGTGGATTGGTCGGTACGAATCTTAAAGACAGCTATGAAATGTCTGCGACCTTTGACAATGTCAATGGTTTGAAACCGCGTGCTAAAGTGACCATGAGTGGCGTGAAAATTGGACAAGTTGAATCGATTACACTTGATCCAGTAACACGCCAAGCAACGGTTCACTTTGATTTAGATGGTTCTTTGACTTCTTTTAATGCAGAACAGTTGAAGAAAGTAAAAGAGAATACTTTGGGTGATTTGCGTTACAGTGCGGATTATCAAGCGGCAACACCTCAGAAACAAAAAGAAATGGAACAGCAACTGTTGGGTAACATGAAATCCATCACCAATATTGATGAAGATGCTTACATAATGGTTGCTACAAATGGTCTTTTGGGCGAGAAGTATTTAAAAATTGTACCAGGTGGTGGAATCAGTTACATCAAGCGTGGTGAGAGTATTGCCAATACTCAAGGTACAATGGATCTTGAAGACTTAATTACCAAATTTATTACGGGTGGCGCAGGAAAATCATCTTCTGATTCTTCAAAAACTCAAGATGAAGCTGCAACGACCGAAGCAACTGATGCTCAGACATCATTTGTCGAATAAGCATTAGAGGAGTGATTTAAATGAATATGCTTTTTAAACAAACTTTCGCTGCAAGTGTATTGGCAACAATGGTTGTAACAGCAGCTCAAGCTGCGCCAGCAGAAGCACCACCAGTATTTGTTAAGCGTGTAGCAGATGGTTTAATTGGCCGTTTAAAAGCTGATCAAGGTAAATTACAAAATCCTGCAACGATCAAAGCCATTGTACGTCAAAATCTTGACCCTTATGTAGATGGTCAGGCATTTACTCGTATTGTCATGGGTACTTATGCAAATGCAAGTACACCTGCACAACGTGCTCAGTTTGAACAAAACTTCCGTAATACTTTGATTGAAAATTATGGCTCTGCTTTTGCAAAGTATTCAAGCCAGACTTATACAATGCGCCCGTATAAAGCGACCAATAGTAAATTTCCTGTAGTTACGATTGACTTTAATAACAAAGGCGAGAAGATTCCTGTATCTTTCCAATTGTCTGATGTAGGCAACCAATGGAAAGTACGTAATTTGAATGTATCAGGTATCGATTTAGGTCTACAGTTCCGTAACCAGTTTGCTGCTAACGTACAGCGTAATGGCGGTAATATTGACAAAGCAATTGCGACATTTAAACCTGATGCAGATGCTGCGGTAAACAAAAAATAAGATAACTGGATAGGTGACAGTGAATGATTGAGTTTAGAGATCAGGAATTACATGTGAGCGGTAAGATTGCTTATGAGAATGCTGAAAACTATTATTTAAATGGTTTAAAGGTCATTCGAAATGAAAAGAATTTCCCAATCACTGTAAATCTGGCTCAGCTTGAAAATGGTAGTACCTTGGCTTTATCTGTATTGGTGCAATGGTTGCGTCATACTCCAAATACGCAAGGTCTACAATTTAAAGCCGTTCCTGAAAAGATGATGAAAATCATTCAAGCCTGTCATTTACAAGATGATTTAAAAATCATATAAATCATTGATGTAGAAAAAAGAAAGCACCTAAGGGTGCTTTTTTTTATATCTGTCAAATTTTGAAATTAGCAATATTCAATATATGCAAAAATACTCAGACACGATTGTAGATGTGGTGCGTTTCTTGCGCTTTGCTTTGAAGCAGTACTTCAAAACCTTGCTCATTAAATCCATTTTTTCCATCTAAAGTAAACCAGTGGCCCAACAAAGAATGCAATAAGTATGGTAATCACAATATAAAAACTGGTTGTACCATGTGCAAAAGGCAATACTTCGGTATTCATGCCATAGATACTGGCAATTAACATTGGCGGCGCAAGCATACTAGGTAAAATAGAGAATCGACGAATCGTATCGTTCTGTTCGGTGTTAATAAACCCAGAGGTTGTATCCAATAAGAATCGAACCTTTTGGAATAAGAATGCATCGTGTTCTACAAGTGAACGTACATCTTCACTGAGCTCTCGAATATCTGCATCGTAGATATGACTTCCCAAAGCACGTGGGCGTGATAGGAATGTTAAAACACGACGTAAATCAATTAAACACAGTTGTGCTTTTCCTAGAACATCTTCCTTTTGCGCTAAACGGGTAATCATGTCATCTAAGTCTAGAATCATTTCACGATGGCGAACGTTCAGCACTTCTGTTGAGTACAATTCCAAGTCCTTGTGGATATCTTCCAAGATATCCGCAAGCTCATCCAGTTTTGCTTCAAGTAGACCTAAAAGAATCCATGTGGGGTCTTTATATTCAATATCGTAGTCATTGCGTCGAGCACGTGCTCGAAAGGCACGGAAAGCAACCAGTTTTTCACCACGAAGTGTGAATAAGCGTTCTTTATGTAAAATGAATGCAACAGTTTGCACGGTTGCCAACATATTTGAAGAATCTTCAGCGTCGCCTTCAACTTGATAGTTTTTATTTTTCGTTAAAAAATACGTACTGATATGTAAAATACCATCATCATCACGGTAAAATCGTGCAGATGAGGAAATGTCTTCTAGAGATTTGAGGGTTGGTAAGTTTTGCTCATAAGCATCCAATACCCACTCTTGTTCTTCTTGTGAAGGTGCAATGAGATCAATCCACACCAACTCTGGGTGTAGGTCAAATCCTCCATTAATAGTTGCATCTTCCAAGCTACCGCGCTCAGTGGCGTAAAAGGCTTCAAGCATAGTGTCTTTTCTCCCTTGCGCTGTAGTGTTCAATCGATGTGTGTATTTTAGACAAGGATTTCAGGAAAAACACTGATTACATCGTTCTTTTGCAAAAAAAATCTTAATTGGTCGTGTGTCACTGTAGCATGACAAAATTAAAATTAGGTTAAATTTATGAATTCTATTGCTATTTTTTGTGGTTCTTCTTTAGGTTCAGATCCAATCTTTGCCGATATCGCTCAACTGACTGGTGAAACTATCGCCAAACAAGGCAAAACCTTGGTTTATGGTGGTGGTCGTTCTGGCTTAATGGGCATTGTTGCAGACAGTGCATTGGCTGCAGGTGGTCAAGTTTTAGGTGTAATTCCTCAAGGTCTGGTCGATCGTGAGCTGGCTCATCCTGATTTAACGGAATTGTATATTGTCAAAAATATGCATGAACGAAAAACTAAAATGTCAGAGTTGTCTGATGGATTCATCGCTTTGCCCGGCGGTGCAGGGACGATAGAAGAGATTTTTGAACAATGGACTTGGGCGCAATTGGGTATTCACTTGAAGCCGTGTGCATTTTTAAATGTTGACGGTTTTTATGATGATTTGCTTAAATTTATTCAACTCACTACGGATAAAGGTTTCTCTAAGGCACGTTTTACCGATCAACTGATTCATTCTGCATCTATTGAAGAGATTTTAAATAGATTTGAAAATTATCAAGCGCCTGAACCGAAATGGGGCGTCAAAGATCGCGAAGAATTGGTCAAGTTAGATCAAGTGGATCAGAAGTTTGGCTAAATCATCTGAATCTGATATGGATACTTAAGATGAACACTATATATTGTTTTTTATTTTATTAATGGCACAATATGTTGTGTTTGGATTTATTCCTCATAAAATATGAATGTGATTACCGTTGCCGCTGCCGTGATTTTGAATGAACAAAATCAATTGTTATTGGTGAGAAAGAAAAATACTCAATTTTTTATGCAAGTGGGTGGAAAACTTGAAGTGAATGAATTGCCTGAACAGACCATGCTTCGTGAAATCCATGAAGAAATTGGTGTTCAAGCTAAAATTCAACAATTTATTGGTCGTTTTGAAACACAGGCTGCCAATGAAGCCAATCATAAATTGGTGAGTTATATTTACCAAGTTGATTTAGATCAAGTACCTAAAATTGATGCTGAAATTGCTGAGATGAAGTGGATTAACTTAGATGATGATCAGACTTTACTTGCGCCATTAACGAAAGAAGTGGTGATACCGTGGTGTAAGCAAATTTTTGCATAATAGCCCTCTCTCGGTCTCTCCCAGAGGGAGAGAAGTATTTAAAATCCTCTCTCGGTCTCTCCCAGAGGGAGAGAAGTATTTAAAACCCTCTCTCAATCTCTCCCAAAGGGGGAGAAGTATTTAAACCCTCTCTCGGTCTCTCCCAAAGGTAGAGAAGTATTTAAAATCCTCTCTTAGTCTCTCCCAGAGGGAGAGAGGTATTTAAAATCCTCTCTCGGTCTCTCCTAGAGGGAGAGAAGTATTTAAGATCCTCCCTCAATCTCTCCGAGGGAGAAAAGTATTTAAAAATCCTCTCTCAGTCTCTCCCAAAGGTAGAGAAGTATTTAAAAATCCTCTCTTAGTCTCTCCTATAGGGAGAGAAGTATGGCGGATTATTCCGCAGCTGCGATACAAGCGGTATGTACTTGCTGACAGCCTAAGTTTTCGAGTGCCAGCTTTAAGGCATGAATTGAGCTTCCTGTCGTTACGACATCGTCAATTATTAAAACTTTTTTATATTTTCTTCGTTCAGTTCGGATGATTTGAAATTGTTGTTCGATATTTTCCAGTCGCTCTATACGGCTTAAGCCTTTTTGTGAATGTTGTGCTGCACGAATCACGGGTTGCCATACAGGTATTTTGAGTTCTCTCGCCATAATTTTGGCAATAATCAACATTTGGTTATAGCCACGTTCTTTTAAGCGTTCTGTGGAAATCGGCATTGGGACGATGGCTTGAACTTTGGAAAGTCTTAAATTTAACAAGCTGTAGGCAAGTAGATTTTGATATTGCAGTTGTTGTTCGTATTTATAGGTTTGAATGACTCGATCGATCGGAAAGCGATAGTGATGTGCGCATAAAATATTTTGCTCATGTCGTTCGATGTGCTGTTTGTACCACGGTAAATGGTTCCAACAATCTGTGCAAAGTGAATGCTGTTGTTGTTTGTCGATTCCACAAAGTAGACAAGGAGATATACTTTGCACACTTTTATGGAGAAGTTGGCTGATAAATTGGAGCATAGAATTCGCTTTATTATTGTTTTTATTGAGCGTTAATTTTGCATAGTTGTGATTTGAGTGCAATGTTATTTATCGCTATTTAAATCGAAAATACAAATCCGTATTATTTTAAATGATGTTTATTTTGTATTTTTATAGATGTAATCCTTCCCAACCTCCCTTTTTCAAAGGGAGGAGCTTTTTATATTTTTATGATTGGAAAATGTATTTACTCAAAACTGATAGAATTAAAATACTACACATACGCATATCGTGGTGCTTCAGGTAACCATCGTTTGAGTAAAGCTTCTGCATTTTCAGGATAATCTTTTAAGACCTGAGCAGCGATATAATGTGCTTGATTGAGTAAATGATCATCACGTTCTAACTTTGCAACACGAAAACCCATATCACCCGTTTGTTTCGTGCCGAGTAGTTCACCTGGCCCTCGAATTTCTAAATCTTTTTCTGCAATAATAAAGCCATCATTGGTTTCACGCATGATGCGTAAACGTTCTTGCCCATTTTGTGACAACGGATTTTTATAGAGTAGGGCGCAGAAACTTGCTGTCGCACCTCGGCCAACTCGACCACGTAATTGGTGCAGTTGTGAAAGCCCTAAGCGTTCAGCATTTTCAATCACCATAATGGATGCATTAGGAACGTCTACACCGACTTCAATCACAGTCGTTGCAATTAAGAGTTGTAACTCATCATCTTTAAACTGTTGCATGACGGTTTGTTTTTCATCCGCTTTCATCTTGCCGTGAACTAAGCCAATATTGAGCTGTGGAAAGCGTTGTTTAATTTCCTGATAGGTTGCTTCGGCAGCTTGAGCATCCAAGGTTTCTGACTGTTCAACTAGCGTGCAAACCCAATAGGCTTGTTTACCTTCAGCACAATTGGTCACAATACGATTTAATACTTCTTCTCGTCGATCAAGTGGAATCGTCACAGTTTGAATGGGTGTACGCCCCGGTGGAAGTTCATCAATCACAGAAGTATCCAAATCACCATAAGCAGACATGGCGAGGGTGCGGGGAATTGGTGTTGCTGTCATGACCAATTGATGTGGCGTGGTATTGTCCACACCTTTATTGCGCAGTGCTAAGCGTTGATCCACACCAAAACGGTGTTGTTCGTCAATAATCACTAAACCAAGTTTGGCAAATTCAACATTGTCCTGAAATAAAGCATGCGTTCCAACGATCACATTGGCCGTGCCATCTTTTAAGGCTAATTCCGCAGCTGTGCGAGCTTTGCCTTTTTGTTTGCCTGAAAGCCAAGATACATTTAAACCTAAAGGTTCAAACCATTTTTTAAAATTTAAATAATGTTGTTCGGCTAAGATTTCAGTCGGTGCCATTAAAGCAACTTGCCAACCTTCTTCTAGGGCATGACATGCTGCAATACCTGCGACTAAAGTTTTTCCAGCACCGACATCACCTTGAACTAGACGTAGCATCGGTTTGTTTTGTTTTAAATCTTTGGATATTTCATTTGAAACACGTTTTTGGGCATTGGTCATTTCAAAAGGTAAACTGGCTAAAAGTTGTTTAGCAAAAGTTTTACTGGGAGAAAATGAAGGCGCTGCAATTTGCTGAATAAAAGCGCGTCGTGTTAGTAAACTAATTTGGTGTGCGACCAATTCTTCAAAAATCAAACGTTGCTGTGCAGGGTGCGAACCTTGCGAAAGTTGCAACATATTGGCATTTACAGGGGGATGATGAATATATTCCAGTGCTTGATTTAACGCATAACCATTGGTGAATTTTTCAGGAAGTAATTCAGGTAAATCATCGGCATGATGTTTTAAAGCTTGTTTAACATACTCACGGAGTTTCGGTTGTGTTAAACCCTCAGTTGCAGGATAGATTGCTGTGAGCTGTGTCTGAGGGAGTGGAGTGTGCTCTGTAATCAGTTGTATTTCAGGGTGATACAATTCTAAACCACGTGCGCCAACACGAACTTCACCGAATATTCTTAAACGATTGCCTGCTTTGGCGCGGTCCATCAATGCTTTATAAATATGGTAGAAACGTAAAGTGACTTTGCCAAAATCGTCTTGCAATAAAATGGCCATCGATTTGCGTTTACCGGGTGGCATATCAATGGATTTGACTACACCTTCAAGCAGGTAGCTGCGACCAACTTGCAATTGGTTCATGGGAATGATCGTGCTACGATCTTCATAATCACGTGGCAAATGAAACAGCAAATCATCTGTGCTGAAAATATTGAGCTTTTCAAGTAAGGCAGCGGCGGCATTGCCAAGCCCTTGTAATTGGTGGACGGCAGCCATGTCCCCTCAACTTAGGTTAAATTGATTTTTAAAAATCGGTTTTGAAGAATAGGTCACTTGATGCATATTCTATTTATTGGTTATGGTAAAACATCACAGCGTGTTGCTAAACAATTATTTCAACAAGATCACCAAATTACCACAGTGAGTCGGAGTCCGAAAGATGATGATTTTGCTCAACATCTAACGCAGGATATTCAACAACTGGATTTGTCGCAAGTTCAAGCGATTGACGCGGTTTATGTATTACTTGCGCCTTCACGTAACAATTCTCAAAGCCCAATTGAAAATTATCAGCAGACCTATGTCGATTCGGTTCAGCCTATTGTTCAAGCTTTAAAAGATCATCCTGTAAAACGAATTATTGTCGTGTCGTCAACACGTGTTTATGGTGAAAGTCATGGAGAGCGTATTGATGATGATTCTGAAATTATTCCAAGTGATGAGCAAGGTCGATTGTTATTGAAAATGGAGCAGTTATGGCAACAGGCTTATCCTAAAGAATGTGTCATCGTCAGACCGACTGGAATTTACGGCACTTCAGTTGCCCGTATGCAAAAACTTGCTGAAACGACAAAAACTTACCCCAATATTCATTGGTCAAATCGAATTCATATTGATGATTTGGCTCGTTTCCTCGTGCATTTGCTTCACGTGGAACGTGCTAAAAAATCGTATATTTGTACGAATAACCAACCGATTCCTTTGCATGAAATGATTTTAAAAATTCAACGTGAGTTGGGTTTGCCTGAGTTGGTTTTGGAAGGTGAGAGGGAGATGGGGAAAAGGATTTTTGCGAGAAGGATGGTTGGGAGTGGGTTTGAGTTGTAGTATGCAAAATGTAAGTTTTTATAAAAAAGGTTTTTGACTTTAATGAAAGAAAACAGATAAAATCTTTAAAAATAAATACTTTTAAAGAAAAAAAATACTATGTCTCTTCAAGTGCCTGAGCGTGAAATTTTAAATTTTCAACCTCGCCTATTTAAAATCACAGCCTTTGCTTCAGTTGTACTACTCATAATTCGTATTATATTTGACTGGAAATTCATAATTGAAGGCGATTTTTCTAAAGTTGATTTTATTCCACTTTTTATTATCCTACTTGTATTCATCATTACAAGTAGTACAAGAATCATCCTTTCAACACATAGTATTAAGCAAAAAGTTGGTCCATTTTTTCGATACGAAATTCAAAGATCACAAGTTGAAGCCATAAAAATCACGCCGACTGCTCAATACTTGCAGCAAAAAGCGCATCCGATTTTATTTAAAAAGTTATTTAGCAAAAAAGATAAAGAATTTAGTGCAGAGCACTGGGATACACATGGTGTATTGCATTTTATCCATTCAGAGAAAATTTATACATTGTTTAAAATGAGCCTAACGAATATTTCACTATCACAGCTTTCTGATGAGCAAGCCAAGCAACTCATTCAGCATTTAGTCCAAGATTGGCAATTAGAAAAACTTCCAATAAACGATGAGTTTCCCTCCAAACTTCCACCAATTGTACAAAATGATATTGGCAAATATGCACTTGTTCTTTTAGTTATAAGTCTATTCGTTTTTCTGATCGCCTTCTTTACTCCAATATTTGTACTGAAATCTCTACATTTTGGTGTTGAATCCTATTTTTGGATGATTCCTTTTTTTATGATTGCGATGGGGCTAAGCTTTTTTATAATTCGCCAAGAAGCAAAAAGTTATCCATTGGTTACTTCTATTTTAGTTGGGTTTATATTGGGGGCATCTCTATACTTTTTAGCATTACAAATCAATCGGTTTTATAGTGAGTCAGCACCACAAAATACTTGGACAGTAGAACTTAAACTCATTGAACAGAATCAAAGTTATCAAACTTGGCAACTTCCAAAAGAATTTATAAATAAAACTGGCTTAACTAAAATTTATATTGCAAAGAAATGGCAAAATACTCATACACATTTGGAGTTGAACCACAGTTATTCAATCACAATACATCAAGGTTTATTTCAAGATTATTGGTTAACCCCACAGGATTTCTAATTTAATGCTTGTTGCATAAGGGGAGAGTATAGATTCCGATTTTAAGCTTAACAGAAGAAATTTTAATATTAATTTTAGGAAATTTTTATATTTTGAGGTTGACCATTGAACAATAATAAATTTTTTTTAATTTTTATGGTTTGTTTGGGTATCTATGTTGCTGTATCAGATTTTTTTATCTATCAGATAACTAAATATCAGTTTAACCATGCCCAAGTGTATAAATCATGTGGAGTTTTTGATCATTACAATGAAATTAATGAGTCTCGTTCAGGCAGAATTGAGTTGATTACAACATACATAAATATAAACAATGATACGGATATTACTTATAGTTTTATGTACCATGGTAGATTACATAAAAATATTTTAAATTTAAAAAAATTACAAGCTGGCGATAAAGTATTGCTTTGAATACATTAAACCTTATTTTAAAAAATATGGTGAAAATTTTATTAAGTCTATACAACTAAAATAATGAAAACGCCCACTTGAATTAGATCTAATTTAAGCGGGCGAATGGAAGTGCTTACTTCTTCTTACGAATCAAACGTTTCTTGGCTTGCTGTGCTGCAACAGCATCTAAAGCTTCTTTTAACTCTTCATCGGTAAATGAAGTGATGTGCTGAAGCATTTGCAAAGTCACGTCATCTAAAACAAGGTTTGCATATTGCGCAACATTACGGAATTGCTCATCAAAAACAATAGCGCCTTCTTCATTTTTGCCAATATAGCCTTGCTCAGTCAGTACTTTGATAAAGCTTTGGAATAAGGCTTTATCAAAGAATTCAGGTGAATTGAATTCATACAATACAGAAAGACGTTGTCCCAACAAGTGGCTTAATACTTCAACTTGGTTGGTTGAAATATTTCCAGAACCACGTTGTGTAATCAGCGCTAAAGTCATGTAATAACGCTCAAGGCTTTGACGAACTGGAGCAGCTAAAACAGCAAGCTGGTTATGATCTTCTGAGTTTGGTGCTGGACTGTAAATAAACTCTTCGTCATCAACAAAAATTAAATTGGCTTGAGCTAATGCTTTCACATATTCACAAACTTGATCTTTAATTTCTTCATCTTTCCATTTTAAGAACAATTCTGCTTTTAAGAATGGGTAAAGTGTGCGAATGACATTAATTAAATCAGCCAGATTGATTTTACCGTTATGTTCAACTAACGCTGCGACCAATGATGGTAAAACAAAGGCATGTAAAATATTATTACGGAAATAAGTCAGTAAAACGGCTTGATTATCTTCGATGGCAATAATATCGCCCAATACATGCTGAACGCGTTTGATCAGTTTTAACTTCAAGCCATAAGCAATAATTTCTTTGCCTGAAAGAGGCGTTACTTGAGTGCGACTGTCATATGGTAACGCAGTCAATAATTTGCGATAAGTATCGAGCTGTTTAATGCAGATTTCTTCGTCAAGGGTATGTTTCGGTGTTGCCAATAAAATCAGCGACAATAACGAAACAGGGTTGATCACCACTGCACGGTTAATATTTTCTAAAATTGCATTGGCAGAACTGCTGACCGCATTGGAAACTTCTTGAGGAATTGGATCATCATTGTGTTCAATTTTGATTTTATCCGCGCCATGTTCTTTGAGTAAATCATCCAAGAAGACAGGTTCACCAAAATTCACATGCACTTTACCAAAAATGCGTTCAATCTTTTTCAGCGTTTGAACGATGCCCCAAATAGATTCTGATTCTTTCGGTTTACCATTCATTTCCCCTACATAGGTTGCGCCTTCCATTAAGCGTTCATAACCGATATACGTTGGAATGAATACGATTGGCTTGGCACGACCACGCAAGTGCCCATGTACCGTCATCGCAAGCATACCTGTTTTAGGCGGAAGCAAGCGACCTGTACGAGAGCGACCACCTTCAATAAAGTATTCAAGTGGTGTGTTGCGAGATAAAATGCTAAATAAATATTCTTTAAATACAGAAGTATAAAGTGCATTACCACGGAATGAACGGCGAATAAAGAACGCACCACCACCACGCAATAACTGACCGACAAACGGCATATTTAAATTATCACCCGCAGCAATATACGGCACCATCAAGCCACGTTTATAAATCACATAAGACAATAATAAATAATCAATATGGCTACGATGACATGGGGTATAAATCACCTCATAGTCTTTGACCAACTCTCGAACCGTACTAAAGTTATGAACTTCAACACCATCATAAAGCTGAGTCCATAAACGAGTCAGTGCCATATCGGCAAAACGTACTGCGGAAGCAGAGTAGTCGGAAGCAATTTCATTGACAAAACCAATCGCTTTACGCTCAGATTCGATCATGCTGGTTTTAGAGCGAATACTTTCTTTGCGAATAGCATCCTGAACATCAGGTGCTTTGATTAAAGACTGCATCACATTACGGCGATCTGATAAATCAGGCCCGAGAATGACTTCTCGTTGACGGTCTAAATAATCATTTAAATTGTTGGCAATGTATGTTGCTGGTGAAATGTTCGGGTGGTGAATTTTGGCGTATTGCACCAATTCACGCAGCGATTTGGTTTCATGGAATTCTAAAAAGGATTGACGACCATGTACGCCGATATTCATCAATTGTTTAACTTTACTCGGCGTTGCCCAAGTATCTGTAAACAATAATTTAAATAAAGAATCTTCCTTATCTGGCGAGCGACCCCAAAGTACAGTGACAGGGATCAATTCAATATCTAAGTCTGGATTTTGATCTAAAACATCGATCAGTCTGAGCAGTCGCGGAGGAAATGTATGTATTGGAGCGTGTAATAAATTGCTTTCATCTTGTTGCTGTAAGAATACAACTGCTGCTTTTTCTGTGTGATTGCCAATATGCAATGGGTCTAAAGCAGGTGTAATCTTTAAACGGCGAGTTTCACTATCAACAACCAAAGCATTACTACGTGAATAGTTTTGCAGAACATAACAGGTAATTTTATGTGTATTTTCTGAAGATGAAGTCTCTTGAGTTTCATTTTCAGACGTTTGGTTTTCTGTAGGAACTTCTCCAAGAACATGTGGTGTTACCACAAGGTCAAGTAGCTTACTCGAAAGCCGACGATACATTTGACCAAAGCCACTCTTGGACATACATACTCCTAGCGAATGATGAATATCGCATTATTAGTCAATGAAAGAAGCGATATTTTCTATAATTTAAAGACAAAACAATAGGTCATTTTCAGACATTTTGCATGAAAAACGGTTGTTTTAATCATTTTAAAACGTATTTGGGCAGAGTATAGCAAACTCGATATGTGACAATATAGTCTATGAAACTTTAGCGAATCACTCAGAATTTATGGCAATATAGAGTTAACCCTCTAAAGTACATATATTTTACGGCATTTATGATGACGTAAATTGGAATAAAAAAGGTCTTTTATGAATACTTTAACCCAAGAGCTTGTTGAGCTATTAACGCTTGAAAAATTAGAAGAGCACATTTTTCGTGGTCAAAGTCGAAACTTGGTTGGTAAGCGTGTTTTCGGTGGACAAGTTCTCGGGCAAGCGCTGATGGCAGCCTCATATACGGCAGATCGACCTGTACATTCATTACATGCCTACTTTTTATATGGTGGTGATGTTAATGCGCCGATTATTTATGAAGTTGATCGTTTGCGTGATGGTAAAAGCTTTTTAAGTCGACAAGTTCGTGCCATTCAACATGGGCGTACCATATTTTCAGCAATGGTGTCATTTGCTTCACCTGAAGAAGGTTTGAATTATCAAATCAGTGAGCCAGAATATCCTGCGCCAGATGAGTTGAAGTCTGAGCAAGAATTAAAAGAAAACTTGATTAATTTTATCCCTGAAAATATTCGTGCGGCATTTATGCGCCCACGTCAGGTGGATATCAAGCCGATCAATATTGGTAATCCATTTCAACCACAGCCTGAAGCGCCATCCAATGCGCTGTATATGAAAACCTATGGTGAATTGCCTAAACATTTGGCTGATAATATTGCTTTGAACCAAGCAATTGTGGCGTTCTATTCAGATTATTCATTTATGGTGACAGCATTACGCCCACACGGGATCAACTATCTGACACCAAGTGTTCAAATTGCCAGTATAGATCATGCAATGTATTTCCATAAGCCAGTGAAAGCAGATGAATGGATGCTCTATGATATGGATGCAACCGTAACGGCAAGTTCTCGTGGGCTCAGTCATGGACGGATGTGGCAGAATGGAGAGCTGGTGTGTAGCACGGTACAAGAGGGTTTGATGCGTATGCGTGAGATTGAAACGCAATAAATTTGAATGAAAGCATTAAAGACACGATATAAAGCCATCTAAACCAGATGGCTTTTTTATTTTTGAGCTAAGCTGATCACAAAATAATGCTCGATTCTATGTAACTTCAATGGCATATTGCAAAATACTCGAAATAAAACAGTAAGCAAAAATGAGCCTAAATACGCAAATTTTAATTGCCGCCATTCTCGGGGTTGGGTTTGGATTTTTACTCAATCAATTTCCCAATACTCAGTTTTTTGAAGCCAGTATTTATGGCCTAAGCATTGCCAGTAGTATTTTTATTGGCTTGTTGAAGATGCTTCTTGTTCCCTTGATTTTTAGTTCGATTGTGGTAGGGGTTTCGAATTTACAAGCAGGTGGGCAGCTGAGTCGCACTTGGAAAATTACCTTAGCTTGCTGCGTTACGACAACGACATTGGCACTGATTTTAGGGATAAGTTGTGCGCATCTATTCGATGTTGGAAAGGGCGTTGATATTACGCTTTTTCAGGATGCAATGAATCAACATCAAAGTCCCGATACGCTGACAGCTTCATCATTCTTTACCAATTTTATTCAAAATACACTCATTAACCCATTCAAGGCTTTTGCTGAAGGGAATGTACTGGCTGTTGTGGTTTTTGCCTTATTGCTTGGTGTGGCATTGGTCAAAGGTGGTGAGCGGTTTAGGAGTATTCGTAAACTCAGTACGCAATTTTTTGAAGTGATGATGATGATGGTTGGCTGGGTGATGAAACTCGCACCGATCGGTATTTTTGCATTACTGGCAAAACTCATTTCGACAGAAGATATTTCTATTCTGAGTCGTTTGGCTGAGTTTGCTGCTGTCGTCACAGGGACAACCATTTTCCACGGGGCTGTGGTTTTACCTTTATTGTTGTGGATTTTTGGGCGAATGAGTCCAATCACCTTTTTTAGAGGGACGAGAGCAGCTTTAATTACGGCTTTTGCAACCAGTTCTAGTTCAGCAACCATGCCACTTTCGATGAAGTGTGCGCAGGAAAATTTAGGTGTACGTCCCCAAACGGCAGGTTTTGTTATTCCATTGGGTACGCAATTGAATATGGATGGTACAGCACTTTATGAAGCTGCTGCGGCACTGTTTATTGCAAATTTGATGGGACTTGATTTGAGTTTAGGGCAGCAAGTGATTGTATGTTTGACCGCAATGATTGCGTCATTGGGTGCGCCAGGAATTCCAAGTGCAGGTATGGTGACTATGATTATGGTTTTACAATCTGTGGGCTTACCTGCGGAAGCGATTGCGATTCTATTACCAATTGATCGCTTGCTTGATACTGTACGTACAGTAGTTAATGTTCAAGGGGATATGATGATTAGTGTGGTGGTGGATCGTTATACCAAAGACATGGGATCGCCGAGTTAGTTTTTATTTATTCGTTAAAATATGGCGAGGCTATAAAAAAGATCAATGTAAAAAAGCAGGATTATTGATCCTGCTTTTTTTAAAATAAATGATTTAAGCAACTTTAGGTAATGCACGTTTTGCAGCAGGGGAGCTGTCTAAATAAGCAATTGCATCTTCAGTTTTGGCTTCATGTACTGGATCATACCACGGCATTAAATAGCCAAGCTGTTGTGAAACTAACCACAATGGATGAGGCATTAAGCGATTATCCGTTTGGGCAATGCTCGCCCATTCACGCCATATCCACGGTTTATAAAAGGCAGGTTTTTTATCGGCAAAGCGTGGGTCTTGTCCCATGATATGCGCTGCGCCATCAACCCATAGACCCAATACAGCGATAATCACAATCACGCTTTGATAATAACGTGAGATATAACCACCACCAAGATGGCGATATAAATCAAATGCAACAGTACGATGTTCGATTTCTTCTGCGCCGTGCCATTTGACCAAATCTAACATATTGGGATCTGCACCAAGTTCAGCCCATTTTTTGTTATAAAGTGCATATTTACCCAGTACACAAGTCATGTGCTCAACAGTTGCAACGATACCTAAACGAAATAAATCCCATTGATGATCTAAGGCTTTAGGAACTTTCATACCGAGCGGTTGGTCTGCGAGTAATTTGCCAAATAGAAAATCCATGATCTCTAAATTACGTTGAATATCAATATTTCGTACCGTTAAATATTCTTTATTTGCAGAAACATGCGCTTGAGCATGCATCGCTTCTTGGCGAATAAAAGCACGCACATCTTGTGCTAATTTTTCATCGGTAATTTTAGGCAGCACACGGTTGTATAGTCGACAGAACCAGAACTCGCCAGCAGGAAGGATGTTATTAATTTCGTTAATAAAATAGCTGACAAAGGGTTGATTGGGAATCCAATCAATCGGTGTTTCTTGCCATTCAAATTTGACTTTACGCGGTTTGATTTGATACTGAATGGAAGATCCAATTTTACTGTTTTTTAATCGAGATAATAATTTCATCACATTGTCCTGATTTATATTTGTAAATATCACAATTTATGTCATCAGTATAAAAAAATGTCCTAAATAGTTATTAGCAATTTAGGACATTCCAATATCAATTGGTGATGAATTTGGTCAGACAATTTGATGAGGCTTTAATTTTCTAAGTCTTTTTGATCATTATCCTGTTCTAGTTCATCTGCATCATCAAAGTCTGCTTCAGAAGCTTCTGGAATAGCATCCATATCAAAATCTAACGTTTTGTCTAAGGTGTAATTTAAACGACCAGCCATGATCGATGCCAATTCTTCAAGCCCTTGTTTATTCAATGAAGAGAACAATTGAATCGAGAAGTTGAGCTTCATTTTGTGTAGTTGTTGTTGCACATCGAGCAGAACTTTACTTGCAGGCCCGCGATTGAGTTTGTCTGATTTGGTTAATAGCACATGGACAAACAGATGGCGTGAATAAGCCCATTCCAACATCATCACATCAAAATGTTGTAAAGGATGGCGAATATCCATGAGTAAAACTAAGCCTTGTAAGCTTTTACGATGAATAAGGTAATTCTCAAGTTCTTTTTGCCAAACGATTTTCATCGCCTCAGGTACGGCTGCATAGCCATAACCGGGTAAATCCACCAAACGTTGGTCAGGATTGCCTAAGCTAAAGAAGTTAATCATCTGCGTACGTCCCGGTCTTTTAGACGCACGAGCCAATTGCTTTTGATTTGTTAAGGCATTAATTGCACTGGATTTTCCAGCATTTGAGCGTCCAGCAAATGCAACTTCATAACCTGTGTCTTCTACACATAAGTTGAGTTTTGGCGCACTCATTAAGAATTCAGCTTTGCGCAACCAATTTAAAGACGAGGTTGAGTACTCTGAAATCGCAGGGTCAGCTTTTTTCTCATAGCTAATTTTTTGCTTAGGGGCATTTGAGGTCTTACTGTTTTTAGACTTTCCACTGCTGCGATGCATACTTCAACTTCAATAAACGGATGAACAAAGTGCATTATAAAGGAAGTCGATCTTTCAAGCGAATTTTGACGGCTTTTTATTACGTAACTAAGCTTGGATGTTCTTTTTGCTTAGCTTAGATTTCTAGATAACACAGGTTTATAGATTGAGATTTGGGATAGGTGAAAGAACCGCTTTTTGATAACTTACTGGCGCAGTTAATACGTCGGCAACCGTGTATTGGTCTAGGCTTTGGTAAAACTGTACGACAGCATGATCCAAAATACCTTTTAAACCGCATTGAGGGCGCAGAACACATGGTGGTGTATTGCATTCTACAATTTCTGTATCGCCTTGAAGCGCACGTACAATTTTGCCTAATCTGAAATTTAGAATTTCTTGATTTAAGCGAATACCGCCACCTTTACCGCGGCTGGTAATTAGCCAACCTTGTTTGCCCATGAAATGTACAATTTTAACAAGGTGGTTTTGTGAAACCTGTAAATCTTCGGCAATTTCAGAAATTGTATAGGGTAGATCACGTGGTCTAGAGATATACATGAGAATGCGAAGTGCATAATCGGTAAATTTGTTCAGTTGCATGTAAGCTGCTCATCTATTTAAAAAAAAGATGTGTTGGGTATTAAAATGAATAAGGCCAGTCTAACATAGACTAGCCTTATAAAGAATGAAAGAGAAATTTGGTTTAAATACCAGTGCCACCTGTACCAAATGCTTCACTATGAATTTGCTCAGGTTGAATACCGCGTGCAACCAATGCTTGATGCTGTTGTTGCATAAATGGTATTGGACCGCAAAGGTAGTAGTCTGCATTGGCTGGTAACAATGCAGCATCAACTGTAGCTAAGTCTAAACGACCCGCAACATCATAATCTTCACCTAAAACATCGCCTGTATGTGGGAACTCGTAAGCAGTAAATGTGCTTAGACGAGGGAATTTAGATTTTTGCTCATGAATATGTTGTTTCATGGCATGTACTTGGCTACTACGACATGCATGAATAAAGCTAACAGGTTGCGGCATATCTAAAGTGACCAATTGATTCAACATGGCAATCATTGGTGTTAAACCAACACCACCACTAATGAATACATTACGTTTACTACTATCAATCAGGTAGAAGTTACCTGTTGGTGCAGACACTTCAATTTCAGCGCCTTCTGCCAAGCTGTGTAAAGTGCTTGAAACCCAACCACCTGCTAAATCCCCTTTTTCATCTTCACGTTTTACTGAAATACGTAAATAGTCAGCTTGTGGGCTTGTTGAAAGGGTGTATTGGCGTGGTTGTTTTAAACCAAGTTCTTCAACAAAAACACGTACTGAAATATATTGGCCGGCTTCATATTTAGGTAATGCGCCACCATCTACTGGTGCAAGATAGAAAGAAGTAATCTCATCACTTTCTACAACTTTTTTCGCGATTTTAAAATTACGCCAACCTAACCAACTGCCTTGAGTTTGTTGATGTTGATCATAAATCGCTTTTTCAGTACTGATAAATAGATCTGCCAATTGTCCATAAGCTGCAGCCCATGCACCAATCAATGGATCTTCCATCGAGATGCTTAATACTTCACTGATCGAGTGCAAAAGATTCTCACCAACAATATTGTAGTCCGGTGATTGAATGTTCAGACTGACATGCTTATGTGCAATCAGTTCAACAACAGGCAATAGCACGGATGGATCTTCAATATTTTCAGCATATGCTAAAACTGCACCAGCCAACGCTTGAGCTTGTGCGCCACTACGTTGATGACCCATGTTAAAGGTTTCTTTTAACTCAGGATTGTTGCCTAGCATACGGTTATAAAAATAACCAGTTAGTGCTACACCATTTTCACGAAGAACAGGAACAGTTGCTTTTACAAGGTCAATTTGCTGCGGAGTCATTGTTGATCTCTCTTGGCTATCATTTATAAGATGTATTTAAAATATACCTTTTAAAATTTATTTGCAATATATTTTTAACATAAAACCATAAAAATTCTATGTGATTCTTTAGTCTAGTGTATTTCTTTTAAGTTAAATCGGTGTGAATTGTTTTGTAAGAATGTATTGAAAAGCAATTTAACAGGAAAACTTTGTGGGTTCACTCAGCCTAATGGGGGATTTTTCTCAGGCCGTTTGGGGGATTTATTCGTGATATGAATAGGGCTAACGTGGGTCTCATGCAACATAATTTATTAAATACAATACGTAACAATGGAGATTTAAGCCATGAGTATGAATCAGCAAAGCGTAGGAGAAATTGCGAGAAGCATCGCCGGTGCAACAGCGGTATTTCATAAATATAAGCTAGATTTTTGTTGTAATGGACATCTTACATTGGCAGATGCTTGTGTAAAAAAGAACGTGGAGATTGATGGTGTAATCAATGATTTACAAACACTGATTGATGATCAAAAACAACATTTAGATCGCGTAGAAACATTACAAACGGACGAGCTCATTGAACATATCTTGGCACGTTATCATGAAGTACATCGTCATCAGCTTCCTGAACTTATTCGATTGGCTGAGCGTGTTGAAAAAGTACATAAGACTCACCCTGACTGTCCGACAGGGCTGGCAAGCGTATTGATTGAGATGCAACAAGAGTTACTTAGTCATATGATGAAAGAGGAGCAGATTCTATTTCCAATGATTCGAGCGCAGCAACCTCAAGCAGTACATCCGATCGAGATGATGCGATATGAGCATACACTACATGGTGAGAGCTTGGAGGTGTTAGAAAAGTTGACGCATGATATTACGCCACCTGCGGGTGCATGTAATACTTGGCAAGCGTTATATATCGGACTGAATACGTTTAAGCTTGATCTGATGCAACACATCCATTTGGAAAATAATGAATTGTTTATGCGAGTATCTTAACGCGTATATTTGACTTGGCTAAGGTATTGGTTAAATTTGATCATTCTGCTGAAAATGTAGTACATCACCAGCAGAATGTTGAGGTTCATTTTAGTTCTTCGTTATTAACGTTTCCCAAACAATGAGCCTAATAAACCTCGTACAATTTTTTGTCCTGTAGACCCACCTAGACTACGTGCTGCACTTTTAGCAAAAGTACCAATCACATCTTGAGTCATTTTGGCGCGAGCAGCTGCGGCTTTTTCTTCTTCTTTTTGTTGTGCTTTGGCAGCACGTTCTTGTTCTTTATTTAAAGCCTCTTGTTGTTTGGCCTGAAACTTTGCCATTTCCTCAAGTTGCTTGGCTTGTTGTGCAGCCGCTTCAAAGGCAATCTGTTGTTGTGCGCTATCGGAGACTTTACGTTGTAGCATTTCATATGCACTGTCACGATCGACTTCTTTGTCATATACACCTGCCACAATACTCTGTGCCATCAATGTTTTACGTTCATCTAATGTGATTGGATTAAATGCGGAGTAAGGCGGCATTACCATGGCACGTTCTACAATTTGTGGCGTACCTTGCTCATCTAGGCAACTGATCAATGCTTCACCGACAGCCAATTCAGTAATTGCTTGGTCAACTTTAAACTCAGGATTAGCGCGGAAAGTATCGGCAGCAGTTTTTACTGCTTTTTGGTCTTTTGGGGTAAATGCACGTAAAGCATGTTGCACACGATTACCCAATTGCCCAAGCACATCTTCAGGAATATCCAATGGGCTTTGGCTAATAAAATAGATGCCCACGCCTTTTGAGCGAATTAAACGAACAACTTGTTGGATTTTGTCTTGTAAAGCAGGGCTTGCATTATCAAACAATAAATGTGCTTCATCAAAGAAGAACACCAGTTTCGGTTTATCCATATCACCGACTTCAGGCAGCTTTTCAAACAGTTCTGAAAGCATCCAAAGCAGGAATGTTGCATAAAGTTTAGGGGTATTCATTAACTTATCAGCAGCGAGTAGGTTGATATAACCATGACCATTAGAATCTGTTTGAATAAAATCCATGATGTCTAAACTTGGCTCACCAAAGAAGCGTTCGCCACCTTGATCACCTAAAGCCAGTAAATTACGTTGAATTGCACCTAAACTCGCTGGAGAAAGGTTGCCATATTCTGCTTTTAAATCAGCCGCATTTTCACTGACATAAGTCAGCATGGCTTTTAAATCTTTAAAGTCAATCAGCAGTAAGCCTTGGTCATCTGCAACACGGAATACTGCGGAAAGCACACCTTCTTGGGTGTCATTCAAATTGAGCATTTGCGCTAGAAGCAAAGGTCCAATTTCTGAAATTGTGGTGCGAATAGGATGTCCTTGTTCGCCAAATAAATCCCAAAATATCGTTGGTGAGGCTGCAAAAGGAACGCTTTCAACCCCTAAGCTTTTAATGCGTTCATCAAACTTAGGATTGCTTGAACCTGCTTTGGCAATACTGGATACATCACCTTTAGCATCGGCTAAAAAAACAGGAACACCAATACGTGAAAAACTTTCTGCAAGTACTTTTAGGGTAATGGTTTTCCCTGTTCCTGTTGCACCTGCAATTAAACCATGACGATTGGCAAATTGTGAATGTAAGACAATATCTTGTGTTGTATCTGAAGTTTTTTTTGCAATGACGATTGGTGTACCCATTTTTATTCCTATAGCTTTAATTCGAGTGCTTTTGTTTGAGTGAAGCATACTCAGTTTTTATATCATGTTCGTTATACAAAATTGCATGAAATGATAGTGTTGTAAATCTGTTTTCATTGTTGAAATTTTGGATTCAGTTAAACAGCGTTATTGGCTTAAAAGTGCTTGGCTAAAAAGATCCATATTTGAGTAAATCTCCACATAGCAATCTTATAAGTGTTGCTATGTGAAGACTTTTTACGCAGTTCCCAATGACTTAAACTTAAAGTGCTTTTAATGCATTTTCAATGTCTTGAATCAAATCATCAGCATCTTCCAAGCCGATACAGAAGCGAACCAATAAGCCTTGTTTTAAGTGCGATGGTTCAGCGTGACGCATCTCTTTCAGATTGTATAACATCACTAAACTGACTGGGCCGCCCCAGCTAAAACCGAGTTTAAAGAGTTCTAAATGATCACAAAATTGACGAATCGCTGCTAAATCATATTCCGCTTTGAAAATGACACTGACTAAACCTGCACTTTGTTCTGTTTGGCAAGTTTGTTTCCAAAAAGTATGGCTAATATTGTCAGGATCAGCAGGGTGTAAGACCTGCGCAAAGGCGTCTTGGGTTTTGAGCCAGTTTAAAATTTTCAAAGTGCTTTGAGATTGATGTTGATAGCGGATTTGCATACTGGCTAGGCTGCGTTGCACTTGAGCAGCGTCATCACCTGAAATGGCAATGCCTTGAATGGCATGCATGCGCAATAACTGCTGGTGTAAACTTTTATGATTGGTGACTACTGAACCCATTAAAATATCACCACCACCACTTGGATATTTAGTCAGTGCGTGTGCGGAAATATCTACAGCTAAGTGTTCAGCACTAAAATCAAATGGATTAAAAGCTAAACCTGCTCCCCAAGTATTGTCCAAAGCTGTGAGCATATCGTGCGCTTTAGCTTTCTTCACTAAATTGATTAAATCGGGGAATTCTAAGGTGATTGAACCCGCGGCTTCTAACCAAATCAATTTCGCATGTTCTGAAGGTTGAAAAGAGTCTACATCAATTGGATTATAAACTTTAACAGTAATTCCGTAGCGCTTTTCAAGATTACGTAGATGTTCCATGTTTGGGCTATAAATATTCTCAGCAACCCAGACTTCATCGCCGTGACTTAAACAACATGAATTCACCAAATTAATTGCAGATAAGCCGCTCGGTGTGAGTAGACAATACTTTCCACCTTCAATCTGCGCAATGCTGTCACCTAAGGTATAGGTGGTTGGTGTGCCGTGTGTACCATAACTATAGTCATAATCATCCGTCCAATGGCGATTAAATAGTGCATTTGTATTTTCAAAAATGATCGTTGATGCACGAAATAAGGGAGCCTGAACCGTATTTATATATTGAGGTGCTTTTCGGGGTGCATGAATTAACGCAGTTTGCGGATTTAATTTCACAAGATTACTCAAAAAGGGGCAATAAAGAGTTGTTATAAGCAAACCATAATCATTGAAAGGCGAAAAGCAATAATTTGTGAAAATTCATAACTAAAATTGATATTGGCTTCATTTTTGCATTTGCATCTCTGTAATTTGTAGATTTTTAGCGTAAGCGATACAACAAGAATAGGTGAAAAGATGAAAAAACTTAAAGTGCATTATTTTCAACATATTGCAGGTGAAGGTTTTGGAAGTTGTTTTGAACATTTAAAAGCAATGGATGCTGAAATTACCGCGACAGAATTTTTTGCTTTACCAACGGATTCACAACTGGATATAGAAGCCTTACCCCATGTGAATGATGTAGATTTGCTCATTATCATGGGCGGAGAGATGAGTGTGAATGATGAAGCGAACTATCCGTGGTTGAAAGTAGAAAAACGATGGATTAGACGTTATTTAGCACAAGAGAAACCTGCGATAGGATTGTGCTTAGGTGGGCAACTGATCGCCAATGCCTTGGGAGCCAATGTTAGACGAAACCCTATGCAAGAGTTGGGGTGGACTTTGGTCAATAAAAGCGATTATGTGCCTGATGAATACTTTCAACTTCCAGAGGAATTTAAAGTTATGCAATGGCATAGTGAAACCTTTGATATTCCAAAAGGTGCGATTCGTTTAGCAGAAAATCAGGTCTGCCCAAATCAGCTTTATCAAATTGGTAAAAATGTATTGGGTTTTCAATTTCATCCAGAAATTACGCCGCATAGCTTAAAAATATTTATAGAGCATGAAGAAGACGATATGGTGTTTAGTGAAAACCATGCCCAATCTTTAAATAAGCTCAAAATGACACAAAAATCGGATTACTTATGTGGAAATCAGCTGTTAAACAATGCGATTGATTATGTACTCAGCGTGTAAATAGTCGTTTAAAAGATAAACATCTTGATTAACAATAAATTATTTAAAAATAGATGAAAAGGCTTAAATTCATTTGCTTAACTGTTAAACAATCGTTATAATGAGCGACCCTTCGATATGAAGGGGATGGATGGCGAAGAAAGTCATCCAGATCGTTACAGTCGTGGCATCGATCATGACCTTAGTGATTTTCACTGCCTTTGACACTTGCCTTATTTAGTGGGGTGAGATGCGTCAAGGGTGATTCTTTATATATTTGGCTTGGAGTTAACTGGTATGTCTAACCAGAGAATTCGTATCCGTCTTAAGTCTTTTGATCACCGTTTAATTGATCAATCTTCTCAAGAGATCGTAGAAACAGCAAAACGTACTGGCGCACAAGTTTGTGGTCCTATCCCGATGCCTACTCGCATCGAACGTTTTAACGTTTTGACATCACCACACGTAAACAAAGATGCGCGTGACCAATATGAAATCCGCACATACAAACGTTTGATCGATATCGTTCAGCCTACAGACAAAACTGTAGATGCATTGATGAAATTGGATCTTGCAGCTGGTGTTGATGTTCAGATCGCATTGGGTTAAGGCTTTCGGTTAATTAACGCTCTAAGTTAATTAGGCCGCTTTTTTAGAGGTTTATGCACATGGCTATTGGTTTAGTCGGTCGCAAGTGCGGTATGACACGTATCTTTACAGATGCTGGTGTTTCTGTACCTGTAACAGTGATTGAGGTTGATCCTAACCGTATCACTCAAATCAAAACGCTTGAAACTGATGGTTATCAAGCGATTCAAATCACTACTGGTGAACGTCGCGAATCTCGCGTAACAAATGCTCAGAAAGGTCACTTTGCGAAAGCTGGTGTTGCTGCTGGTCGTTTAGTTAGCGAATTCCGTGCAACAGAAGCTGATCTTGAAGGTCGTGAAATTGGTGGAACTATCGGTGTAGATTTGTTCACAGTAGGTCAAATTGTTGACGTAACTGGACAATCAAAAGGTAAAGGTTTCCAAGGTGGTGTTAAGCGTTGGAATTTCCGTACGCAAGATGCTACACATGGTAACTCTGTATCTCACCGTGTTTTAGGTTCTACAGGTCAAAACCAGACTCCTGGTCGCGTTTTCAAAGGCAAAAAAATGGCTGGCCATTTAGGTGCTGAACGCGTAACAGTACAAGGTCTTGAAATTGTATCTATCGACGCAGAACGTTCAGTTCTTGTTGTTAAAGGTGCGATTCCTGGTGCTACTGGTGGCGACGTTATCGTTCGTCCTACGATCAAGGCCTGAGGGGAAATAACGTGAATTTAAAAACTGTTTCCGGCTCTGCTGTTGAATTATCAGAAGTAGCTTTCGGTCGTGATTTTAATGAAGCTCTTGTACACCAAGTTGTTACAGCTTATTTAGCTGGTGGTCGTCAAGGTTCTAAAGCTCAAAAATCACGTGCAGACGTTTCTGGCGGTGGTAAAAAACCATTCCGTCAAAAAGGTACTGGCCGAGCTCGTGCGGGTTCTATTCGTAGCCCAATCTGGGTTGGTGGTGGTAAAACTTTTGCTGCTCGTCCACAAGATTGGTCTCAAAAAGTTAACCGTAAAATGTACCGCGGTGCAATGCAATGTATCTTAGCTGAACTTGTTCGCCAAGATCGTCTTGTATTAGTTGAAGAGTTTGCTGTTGAAGCGCCTAAGACTAAAGAATTGCTTGCAAAACTTAACGGCTTGAACGCTACTCGCGCATTAATCGTTACAGAAGCTGTAGATGAAAATCTATATTTAGCTGCTCGTAACCTTCCACACGTTGATGTGGTTGATGCTGCTGGGATCGATCCTGTTGGTTTGATCGCGTTCGATAAAGTTGTTATGTCTGTTGCTGCTGCTAAGAAAATTGAGGTAGAACTCGGATGAACAACGAACGTATCTATCAAGTCCTTCAAGGACCTGTTTTTTCAGAAAAAGCACAAGTTTTAGGTGAAACTGCTGGTGTTCAAGTTTTTAAAGTTGCTATCAATGCAAACAAACTTGAAATCAAAAAAGCAGTAGAACAATTATTTGGTGTAGAAGTTGTTAAAGTTAACACGACTATCACTAAAGGTAAGACTAAACGCTTTGGTAAAACATTAGGACGTCGTTCTGATGTTAAAAAAGCATACGTCACCCTGAAAGCTGGCCAAGATGTTGAAATGGCTGACTTGGGCGATACCGCTGAAAGCGCAGCGGAATAAGGACGAAAATTATGCCAATTCAAAAATGTAAGCCAACGTCTCCAGGACGTCGCTTTGTAGAGAAAGTCGTTCACGACCATCTTCACAAAGGTGCGCCTTATTCGCCGTTGGTTGAAGCTAAAAAACGTACTGGTGGTCGTAATAATAACGGTCACATTACTACTCGTCACGTTGGTGGTGGTCATAAGCAACACTATCGTATCGTTGACTTCAAACGTAACAAAGATGGCATTCCTGCTGTAGTTGAGCGTATTGAATACGATCCTAACCGTACATCGCATATTGCATTAGTTCTTTATGCTGATGGTGAGCGTCGTTATATCATTGCTCCTAAAGGTTTACGTGCTGGTGATAAAGTACAATCTGGTAACGATGCTCCAATTCGTCCAGGTAACTGCTTGCCACTTCGTAATATGCCAATCGGTTCTACACTACATAACATCGAGCTTAAAATTGGTAAGGGTGCACAATTAGTGCGTTCTGCTGGTACTTCTGCTCAATTGTTGGGTCGTGACGGTTCTTACGCTATCGTTCGTTTACGTTCTGGTGAAATGCGTAAAGTACACGTTGAATGCCGTGCTGTGTTAGGTGAAGTATCTAACTCAGAAAGCAACCTTCGTTCACTTGGTAAAGCAGGTGCATCTCGCTGGCGTGGCGTTCGTCCTACCGTTCGTGGTATGGCGATGAACCCAGTAGACCATCCACATGGTGGTGGTGAAGGGCGTAACAAAGGTATTCAACCTGTAAGCCCATGGGGTCAAAAAGCTAAAGGGTACAAGACTCGTACCAACAAGCGTACGACTAAGATGATCATTCGCGACCGTCGCGTTAAGTAACAAGTAAAGGAATCTGACAATGCCTCGTTCTCTGAAAAAAGGCCCATTCGTCGATGCGCACTTGTTCGCTAAGGTTGAAGCGGCTATCGCGGCTAATAACCGTAAGCCGATCAAAACTTGGTCGCGTCGTTCGATGATCCTCCCAGATTTTGTTGGTCTAACAATTTCTGTACACAATGGCCGTAACCATGTTCCAGTGATCGTATCTGAACATATGGTTGGTCACAAACTTGGTGAATTCGCGCCAACTCGTACCTATCGTGGTCACGGTGTTGACAAGAAGTCTAAACGTTAAGGTGCTATGATGGAAGTTACTGCTAAATTACGCGGTGCCGCTATCTCGGCACAAAAAACTCGTTTGGTTGCAGACCTAATCCGTGGCAAATCTGTTGCTCACGCGCTTAATATTCTTAACTTCAGCAACAAAAAAGCTGCAGTTTTGGTTAAAAAAGCATTGGAATCTGCAATTGCAAACGCTGAACACAATAACAGTTTAGATGTAGACGACCTTAAGGTTACTACGATTTACGTTGACGAAGGCACTAGCCTTAAACGTATTATGCCACGTGCTAAAGGCCGTGCAGATCGTATTACTAAGCGTACTTGTCACATTACCGTTAAGGTAGGGGTTTGATATGGGTCAGAAGGTTCATCCAATCGGTATCCGCCTTGGTGTTGTAAAACGTCATAACGCCAACTGGTATGCGAGTCCGAAACAATACGCTGAATATTTGCTTAAAGATCTTCAAGTTCGTGAGTTTTTAACTAAAAAACTTAAGAGCGCGATGGTGAGCAAAATTCTTATCGAACGCCCTACAGGCGCTGCTAAAGTAACAATTAGCACTGCTCGTCCAGGTATCGTAATCGGTAAAAAAGGCGAAGATATTGAAAAATTACAGCGCGAACTTACTCAAATTATGGGTGTTCCAGCGCAAGTAAGCATCAACGAAATCGATCGCCCAGACTTAGACGCTCGTTTAGTTGCTGAAGCAATTGCTTCTCAATTAGAAAAACGTGTAATGTTCCGTCGTGCTATGAAGCGTGCGGTACAGAACTCTATGCGTGCTGGTGCTAAAGGTATCAAAGTTGAAGTATCTGGTCGTTTAGGTGGTGCAGAGATTGCACGTACTGAATGGTATCGTGAAGGTCGTGTACCTTTACATACACTTCGTGCTGACATCGACTATGCAACTATGCGTGCAGAGACTACTTACGGTACGATCGGTGTTAAAGTTTGGATTTTCCGTGGTGAGATTTTAGGTGGCATGAAACAAGTCATGAACCCTGCTCCTGCTGAAGAACGTCCAGCTAAACGTGGTCGCGGTCGTGGTGAAGGTCAAGAGCGCCGTGGTCGTCGCAACGATCGTTCTGCTGAAAAAGGAGAATAATCCATGTTGCAACCTAAGCGTACAAAATTCCGTAAAGTGCAAAAAGGCCGTAATACTGGTCTAGCACATCGCGGTAGCACTGTATCTTTCGGTACGATTGCACTTAAATCTGTTGAGCGTGGTCAAATGACTGCTCGTCAAATTGAAGCTGCTCGTCGTACAATCAGCCGTCGTGTAAAACGTGGTGGTAAGATCTTTATCCGTGTTTTCCCGGACAAACCAATTACTGAAAAACCATTAGAAGTTCGTATGGGTAAAGGTAAAGGTTCTGTGGAATACTGGGTTTGCCAAATCAAACCAGGTAAGATCTTGTACGAAATGGATGGTGTTAGTGAAGAATTGGCACGCGAAGCGTTTACGCTTGCTGCGGCTAAGCTTCCATTTAAAACCACTATCGTTACTAAGACGGTGATGTAATGAAAACTAAAGATCTACGTGAAAAATCGGTAGAAGAGTTGGCAGCTTTGCTTGATGAGCAACAGCTAAACCAATTCCGTCTTCGTATGGCGAAAGCAACTGGTCAATTGGGTAAATCGCATGAAGTTGCGCTTACTCGTAAGACGATTGCTCGTATCAAGACCCTCCTTACCGAAAAACAGGGGAACGGACAATGAGTGAGCAAACAGTTCGCACGTTAACAGGCAAAGTCGTAAGTGACAAAATGGACAAGTCTATTGTTGTACTTATTGAACGCCGCGTTCAACACCCGTTGTATGGCAAATCAATCCGCCGTTCAACTAAATTACATGCTCATGATGAAAACAACACAGCTAAAACTGGTGATGTTGTAACCATCAAAGAAAGCCGCCCAATCTCAAAAACTAAAGCTTGGACTTTAGTGGAAGTTATTGAAGCTGCTGCTGAGTAATTAACGTTCTTGTTGCATCATCGGTCAATTTCGAGTACTCTTTGAGCCTTTCGAAATTGCGACCGGTGATGCTCGGTTTTGGAGTAGGGCAATGATTCAGACCGAAAGTATGCTAGACGTAGCAGACAACAGTGGTGCTCGCCGCGTACAATGTATTAAAGTACTTGGTGGTTCACATCGTCGTTATGCTTCTGTTGGCGACATTATTAAAGTTACTGTAAAAGAAGCTATTCCACGCGCACGTGTTAAAAAAGGTGACGTGATGAATGCTGTTGTTGTACGTACAAAATTCGGCATCCGTCGTCCAGATGGTTCTGTTATTCGTTTCGACGATAATGCAGCTGTTATTTTGAACAACAACAAAGCACCGATTGCAACTCGTATTTTCGGACCAGTGACTCGTGAACTTCGTACTGAACAGTTCATGAAAATCATTTCATTGGCTCCTGAAGTTCTATAATAGAGGCAATCATGGCTAAGATTAGAAAAGGCGATCAAGTAATTGTGATCGCAGGTAAAGAAAAAGGCAAACAGGGAACTGTTTTGTCTGTTTCAAATGACCAAGTTAAGGTTGAAGGCCTTAACTTAGTGAAGAAGCATCAAAAGCCGAACCGTGCAACAGGTGCTGAAGGCGCTATTGTTACACAAGAAGCTTCGCTTCATATTTCAAACGTGGCAATTTTAAATGCTACAACCCAAAAGGCTGACCGTGTTGGTTACCAAGTGATTGAAGGCGTGAAAACTCGCGTTTACAAGTCAAATGGTGAATCAGTGGCGGTAGCGAAGTAATAGGTTGAAATAGGCTATGGCCAGACTTAAAACACGTTATAACGACGAAATCCGAGCTAAGTTAAAAGAAGAACTTGGTTTGGGTAATGTGATGGAGATTCCTCGCATCACTAAAATCACCATCAACATGGGTGTTGGTGCAGCTTCAGCTGACAAGAAATTGTTAGATGGCGCTTTGGCTGATATGCAAGCTATTGCTGGTCAAAAACCAGTGCTTACATTAGCTCGTAAATCAATCGCTGGTTTTAAAATCCGTGATGGTTGGCCGATTGGTTGTAAAGTAACTTTACGCGGCGAACAAATGTACGAATTCTTAGACCGTTTGATCTCTATTGCGATCCCTCGTATTCGTGACTTCCGCGGTTTTTCTGCGAAATCATTCGATGGTCGTGGTAACTATTCAATGGGTCTCAAGGAACAAATTATGTTCCCTGAAATCGATTTTGATAAGATCGATCGTATTCGTGGTATGGATATTACTATCACTACGACTGCTCGCACCGATGACGAAGGCCGTGCGCTAATCCGTGCATTTGGCTTCCCGTTCAAATAAGAGGTCGATATGGCTAAGAAAGGTATGATTAATCGCGAATTGAAACGCGAAGCTACAGTTGCAAAATATGCTGCAAAACGTGCTGAATTAAAAGCAACGATTGCAAACGTAAATGCATCTGATGAAGAACGTTTCGAAGCGATGATGAAGTTACAAGCATTACCACGTAATGCGTCTCCAGTGCGTCTTCGTAACCGTTGTGGTTTAACTGGTCGTCCTCATGGTTACTTCCGTAAGTTCGGCTTAAGCCGTAACAAATTACGCGATACAGTAATGCAAGGTGATGTACCGGGCGTTGTTAAGGCAAGCTGGTAAGGAGCGACTATAAATGAGTATGCAAGATACCGTTGCCGACATGTTAACTCGTGTTCGTAACGCACAAATGGCAAAGAAACAAACTGTTTCTATGCCTAATTCTAAGTTGAAAGTTGCAATTGCAAACGTACTTCAACAAGAAGGTTACATTTCAAATGTAGACGTTGCTGATTCTGAAGGCAAAGCTACTTTGACAATTACTTTAAAATATTTTGAAGGCAAGCCAGTTATTGAAACTGTGAAGCGTGTAAGCCGTCCAGGTCTACGCCAATATCGCGGTAAAGATAGCTTACCGAGCGTTAAGCAAGGTTTAGGTATTGCAATTGTTTCTACAAGCAAAGGCATCATGACTGATCGCGCTGCACGTGCTGCGGGCATCGGTGGTGAAGTTATTGCTTTTGTTTCTTAATAGGTGATTCCTCATGTCTCGTGTGGCTAAAGCCCCAGTAGCTGTACCTAACGGTGTAACAGTTACTCAGAACGGCCGGCAGGTCGAAGTGAAAGGCAGTAAAGGTACTTTGTCTTTCAACCTGCATGCGCTGGTCGAGCTTAAACAGGAAGAAGGTCAACTTCATATTGCTCCAGTTAAAGAATCTCGCGATTCTTGGATGCAAGCTGGTACTGCTCGCGCTGTTCTTAACAACCTTGTTAAAGGTGTTAACGAAGGCTTCGAACGTAAGTTACAACTGATCGGTGTTGGTTATAAAGCTGCGGTTAAAGGTACTATTGTTAACCTTAACCTTGGTTATTCTCATCCTATCGATTACTCTCTTCCAGAAGGCGTAACTGCAGAAACTCCAACTGCTACTGAAATCATTTTGAAATCAGCTAACAAGCAATTGTTAGGACAGGTGGCTGCAGAAATCCGTGCATATCGTTCTCCAGAGCCGTATAAAGGTAAAGGTGTTCGTTATTCGGATGAAGTTGTGCTTCGTAAAGAAGCTAAGAAGAAATAAGGCGCGAGGTTCTTATGAACGAAAAGAAACAATCCCGTTTGCGTCGTGCCAAAAGCACACGCTTGCACATCCGTGCATTGGGTGCGACTCGTTTGTGTGTAAACCGCACTCCGCGTCACATCTATGCACAAGTTATTTCAGCAGATGGTGGCAAAGTATTAGCGCAAGCTTCTACTTTGGATGCATCTTTGCGTAGCGGTACTACTGGTAACGTTGATGCGGCTACTAAAGTAGGTGCTTTAATCGCAGAGCGTGCTAAAGCAGCTGGTGTTACTAAAGTTGCATTTGACCGTTCTGGTTTCAAATATCATGGTCGTATCAAAGCCTTGGCTGATGCTGCTCGTGAAAACGGCTTGGAGTTCTAATCATGGCTAAAGTTGAACAAAACGAAGGTCTTGTTGAAAAGCTGGTTGCCGTTGATCGTGTAGCCAAAGTTGTTAAGGGTGGTCGTATCTTCTCTTTCACAGCATTGACTGTGGTTGGTGATGGTAATGGTCGCGTAGGTTTTGGTCGTGGTAAAGCACGTGAAGTTCCAGCTGCTATTTCTAAAGCACTTGAAGCTGCACGTCGTAACATGATTACTGTTGATCTTGTTGACGGTACTGTTCAGCATCCTATCAATGCTCGTCACGGTGCAAGCCGCGTTTACATGCAACCTGCTTCTGAAGGTACTGGTGTAATTGCTGGTGGTGCTATGCGTGCAGTGTTAGAAGCTGTAGGTGTACGTAACGTATTGACTAAATGTTATGGTTCTACAAACGCTGCTAACGTAGTAAACGCAACTTTCAACGGTTTGCGTGATATGACTTCTCCTGAGAAAGTTGCTGCGAAACGTGGTCTTTCAGTAGAACAAATTTTAGGGTAATCAATCATGAAAACGATTAAAGTTACCCAGACTAAATCTTCTGCGCATCGTTTGAAAAATCACAAACTTTGCCTACAAGGTTTAGGTCTGCGTCGTATTGGTCATACAGTAGAAGTGGTGGATACACCTTCTAACCGTGGTATGATCAACAAAGTCTACTATATGGTTAGTGTAGAGGAATAAGCCATGACTCTGCGTTTAAATGAGCTTGCACCTGCTGAAGGTGCAAAACGTGAAAACCGTCGTTTAGGCCGTGGTATCGGTTCTGGCGTTGGTAAGACCGGTGGCCGTGGTGTCAAAGGTCAAAAATCACGTAAAAGTGGTGGCGTTCGTCCAGGTTTTGAAGGTGGTCAAACTGCGTTATACCGTCGTTTGCCTAAATTCGGTTTCACAAGCCAATTGGCTTTGAAAACTGCTGAAGTACGTTTGTCTGAACTTGCTAAAGTTGAAGGTGATGTTATTTCACTTGAAACTTTAAAAGCTGCGAATGTCGTACGTAAAGATATGGTGCGTGCTCGTATCGTTCTTTCTGGTGAAATCACTCGTGCATTCACTGTACAAGGTGTTGCATTGACTAAAGGCGCTAAAGCTGCTGTTGAAGCTGCTGGCGGTAAAGTCGAGGAGTAATCGCGAGTGACTATGTCTCCTAGTTCTTCAGGTCATGTGAACATGATGAAAGGTCAACCATTTCATGTGAAATATCGTGAAATTATTCACCGATTAATGTTTTTAATTGGTGCATTAGTTGTCTTTCGACTAGGAGCGCATATTCCGCTGCCAGGTATTGATAACGTCGCTCTAGAACGTTTTTTCAAAGCTAATGAAGGTACTTTTTTAGGTTTGTTTAATATGTTCTCGGGCGGGGCATTAGAGCGAATGTCTATTCTTGCGCTAGGAATTATGCCTTACATTTCTGCATCTATTATTGTGCAGTTAATGTCCACGGTTGTTCCTTCGCTAGAGGCATTAAAAAAGGAAGGCGAGCAGGGTAAGCGTAAGATTAATCAATATACGCGTTACGGCACCCTATTACTTGCATTAGTTCAAGGTATTGGAATGTGTGCTGGTCTGATCAGTCAAGGGATTACTTTGACGTCAGGGCTAGCTTTTTACGTTCCAGCACTAACTTCGTTAGTTGCAGGTACTATGTTCTTAATGTGGTTAGGTGAGCAAATTACTGAACGTGGTGTTGGTAATGGTATCTCAATGATTATCTTTGCAGGTATTGTTGCTGGTTTACCAAACTTAGTGATTCAAGCATTTACATCTGTAGATAATGGTCAATCAAGCTTGATTGGTTTGGCTATATTTGGATTGCTATCAATTGCTGTATTAGCAGCAATTGTGTTTATTGAAAAAGCTCAACGTCGCATACCTGTTAACTATGCTCAAAAGCAGCAAGGGCGTCGCGTATTTACTGCACAGCAGACACATTTGCCATTGAAAATTAACATGGCAGGGGTAATTCCAGCAATTTTCGCGAGTTCGTTATTGTTGTTCCCTGCAAGTTTAGGTCAATGGTTGGGTAGTGCTGATCCAAATGCAGGATTCGTGAAGCGTGCGCTACAAGATTTGGCATTAGTATTATCGCCTGGACAACCTTTGTATTTGGTGCTCTTCGGTGCGTTAATTATCTTTTTCTGTTATTTCTATACGGCACTGGTTTTCAGTCCAAAAGAAGTTTCGGAAAACTTGAAACGCAGCGGAGCTTACGTACCTGGTATTCGCCCAGGTGAGCAAACTGCTCGTTACTTAGATCATATTCTTAATCGTTTGACATTTATTGGTGCAATCTACATCACTGTTATCTGCTTAATGCCGATGATTTTACAAAGTTCTTTTGGTATTCCGTTCCACTTGGGCGGTACCTCATTACTTATTGTGGTTGTAGTGGTTATGGACTTTATGGCTCAGCTTCAAGCCCACTTAACATCGCATCAGTATGATAATCAATCGTTAATGAGAAAAACGACTGCTCATCCTAAGGGATAAGCGCACTTAGAAGGTTTCATCATGAAAGTACAAGCTTCTGTAAAAAAAATTTGTGGTAGCTGTAAAGTTATCCGTCGTAATGGGGTTATTCGCGTAATTTGCAGCGCAGAACCTCGTCATAAGCAGCGTCAAGGTTAATTTAATTAAGACCTGTTGATTTCAGTAGGCTAATTAGGTTATTATCCGCCCCTCAAGATTTTTGTGGGGCGGTTGATTATCTCTACTGCCTTTTTGGAGAAATTTGAATGGCTCGTATTGCCGGTGTAAACATTCCGGATAACAAGCATGCTGTTATCTCTCTCACGTATATTTTTGGTATTGGCCGTCACACTGCTAAAAACATTTTAGCTGCTGCAGGCATTGCTACTACTACTAAAATCCGTGAATTAGATGATGCTCAGCTTGATGCGATTCGTGCAGAAGTTGCTAAGGTTCCGACCGAAGGTGATTTACGTCGCGAAATTTCCATGAACATTAAACGTTTAATGGATTTAGGCTGCTATCGTGGTCTTCGTCATCGTCGCAGCTTGCCTGTTCGCGGACAACGCACCAAAACTAACGCACGTACCCGTAAAGGTCCGCGCAAACCTATTAAGAAATAAGATTTCTGGAAGCTAAAAGATGGCTAAAGATACTCGCACACGCAAGAAGGTCACTCGTACCGTCTCTGAAGGTGTTGCACACATTCACGCTTCTTTTAATAACACCATTGTGACTATTACCGATCGTCAAGGTAATGCACTGGCTTGGGCTACCTCTGGTGGACAAGGCTTCCGTGGATCACGTAAATCAACTCCGTTTGCTGCTCAGGTAGCTGCTGAAGTTGCTGGTAAAGCTGCTTTAGACTACGGTTTGAAAAACTTGGACGTCCTTGTAAAAGGTCCTGGTCCTGGTCGTGAATCTGCGGTTCGTGCTTTAGGTGCAGTGGGTTATAAAATTAACAGCATTACCGATGTGACGCCAATCCCGCACAACGGTTGCCGTCCACCTAAAAAACGTCGCGTGTAAGGAGAAACATTCATGGCTCGTTATATTGGTCCAAAATGCAAACTCTCTCGCCGCGAAGGGACAGACCTGCAATTAAAATCTGGCGTTAAACCATTTGACGTCAAAACTAAAAAAGCTGCTAAAGCTCCTGGCCAACATGGCGGAGCTCGTGGTGGTAAACAATCTGAGTACTCACTACAATTACGTGAAAAACAAAAAGTACGTCGTATGTACGGTGTTTTAGAGCGTCAATTTAGTAATTACTATAAAGAAGCTGCTCGTGTTAAAGGCGCAACTGGTGAAAACTTGTTGAAATTGCTTGAAAGCCGCCTCGATAACGTTGTTTATCGCATGGGTTTTGGTTCTACACGTGCAGAAGCTCGTCAGCTAGTATCTCACCGTTCAATCACTTTAAATGGTCGTCGCGTTAACATCGCGTCAATCCAAGTTAAAGCGGGTGACGTGATCGCAGTTCACGAAGGCGCTAAACAACAATTACGTATTAAAAACGCAATTGAATTGGCTGCTCAACGTGGTACAGCTTCTTGGATTGAAGTAGATCATTCAAAACTTGAAGGTACATTTAAAGCTGCACCAGATCGTTCTGATTTACCTGCTGAAATCAACGAAAGCTTGATTGTAGAATTGTATTCTAAATAATCCTTGAGGTAGCAATAATGACGCGTACTGCAAACGAGTTTCTAACTCCGCAAGCGATCAAGGTCGAAGCGGCAAGCGGGACCTCGGCAAAAGTGATTCTTGAACCGTTAGAGCGTGGTTTCGGCCATACTCTTGGTAATGCTTTACGTCGCATCCTATTATCTTCTCTACCTGGCGCTGCCGTGGTAGAAGTTGAGATAGAAGGTGTCGAGCACGAGTACAGTACTTTAGAAGGCTTGCAGCAGGACATCGTCGAGCTCTTGCTGAACCTAAAAGGATTGTCTATTAAGCTGTTCGATCAAAACGAAGCATATTTAACATTAGAGAAACAAGGACCTGGCGACGTAACTGCTGCTGATCTTCGTTTACCTCATAATGTTGAAGTGGTTAACCCTGAACATTTGATTGGTACTTTAAGTGCTTCTGGCTCATTGAAAATGCGCCTGAAAGTTTCTCAAGGCCGTGGTTATGAAACATCTGACTCTCGTTTCCCTGAAGGTGAAACACGTCCTGTTGGTCGTTTACAGTTAGATGCTTCTTATAGCCCAATCAAGCGCGTGTCTTACACAGTGGAAAACGCTCGTGTAGAACAACGTACTGACCTTGATAAGCTCGTCATTGATCTTGAAACAAATGGTACTGTAGATCCTGAAGAAGCGATCCGCAAAGCGGCGACAATCTTGCAACAACAAATTGCAATTTTTGTTGATCTTCAGAAAGATCAAGCTCCAGTTGCTCAAGAACCACGTGAAGAAGTTGATCCAATTTTGCTTCGTCCAGTAGATGATCTAGAGCTTACTGTTCGTTCTGCTAACTGTTTGAAAGCAGAAAATATTTACTACATTGGTGATCTAGTACAGCGCACTGAGGTTGAGTTACTTAAAACGCCTAACCTTGGTAAAAAATCGCTTACAGAGATCAAAGATGTTCTGGCTTCTAAAGGCTTACAACTCGGCATGCGTTTAGAGAACTGGCCACCAGCTAGTCTCCGTATGGACGATCGTTTCGCCTATCGTAGCCGTTAATTAAGTAGGACTATCACCATGCGTCATCGTAATAGTGGTGTGAAATTAGGCCGTACCAGCAGCCATCGTAAAGCGATGTTCCAAAACATGGCTAATTCTTTGTTTGAGCATGAGTTGATCAAAACAACTGTGCCTAAAGCAAAAGAATTACGTCGTGTTGCTGAGCCTTTAATCACTTTAGCTAAAAACGATACTGTAGCAAACCGTCGTTTGGCGTTTGCTCGTACTCGTTCAGCAGCAACAGTTGGTAAATTATTTACCGTTCTTGGCCCTCGTTACAAAGAACGTAACGGCGGTTATCTACGTGTTCTTAAAGCTGGTTTCCGTGCAGGTGATGCTGCGCCGATGGCTTATGTAGAGCTTGTGGATCGTGAAGTAAACTAATTACTTACACGCCATAGAACAATCGGTTGTTCGAAAAAGGTCGGTATTTTACCGACCTTTTTTTATGGCTAAAATTTAGTAATTGTTAGACAAAATATTAATTTGTCCCCAACTGATATGAAATTTGTCAGAAAAATACAAACTTGACATTGCGTATTGTCAAATTTATGATTTAATAAAAATGTACTCTTGAATAGGTTATAAAAAGAACATGGAAAGACAAGTTGATATTCTCATTGTAGGTGCAGGTATTTCTGGTATCGGAATTGCTGCTCATTTATCTAAAAATTCACCACAACGTTCGTTCGAAATTATTGAGCGTCGTGAAAGTTTTGGTGGAACTTGGGATTTATTTAAATATCCGGGTATTCGTTCAGATTCTGATATGTCGACTTTTGGTTTTAACTTTAAACCATGGCAACAAGCCAATGTCTTGGCAGATGGCGCTTCAATCAAAGGTTATGTGGCTGAAGTTGTTGAAGAATATAAATTAAAAGATAAAATCCATTTTAATCATCGTGTACGCACAGCAAATTATGATTCTTCGATCAAGAAATGGGTTGTAGAAATTGAAGGTGCAGACCAAAAATTACAAACTTGGGTCGCAAATTTTGTTGTTGGCTGTACAGGCTATTATAATTATGACCAAGGTTATCAACCTGATTTTCCAAATAAAGATGCATTTAAAGGCGAGTTTATCAACCCGCAATTTTGGCCAGAAAAATTAGACTATACTGGCAAAAAAGTGGTTATTATCGGCAGTGGTGCAACCGCAATCACTTTAGTGCCTGCAATGTCTAAAGGTGGAGCAGGGCATGTAACAATGTTGCAACGCTCACCTACCTATATTGCATCTATTCCATCTGTTGATTTTGTTTATGACAAGATGCGTAAAGTTCTGCCTGAAGATGTTGCATATAAATTAACTCGTGCACGTAATATTGGAATGCAACGCGGGATTTATGCACTTGCTCAGAAGCAACCAAAATTACTGCGCAAATTCCTTTTGAAATCAATTGAAATGCAGCTAAAAGGTAAAGTGGATATGAAGCATTTTACTCCAACTTATAATCCTTGGGATCAACGTTTATGTGTCGTTCCAGATGGTGATCTATTTAAGATTCTGCGTTCAGGCAAGGCCAGTGTTGAAACAGATCAAATAGAAAAAATGACTGAAACTGGAATTCAATTAAAGTCAGGTAAGCATCTAGATGCAGATATTATTGTATCTGCAACAGGTCTTGAAATTCAGATTCTAGGTGGAATTAAGGCGACAATTGACGGCAAGCCAATGAATACTTCACAACATATGCTTTATCAAGGTGTAATGGTCAGTGATGTGCCGAATATGGCGATGATTATTGGATATATTAATGCTTCATGGACACTTAAAGTGGATATTGCAGCAGACTATATTTGCCGTCTTGTGAATTATATGGATCAAAAAGGCTTTGATGAAGTGATTCCACAAGGTGATGCGACTGAATTAATGGAAGATACAGTAATGGGTAGCCTCAGTTCTGGCTATATTGCTCGCGCAGCTAATGTCATGCCGAAACAAGGTAAGCATGCACCATGGAAAGTGTCGAATAATTATTTAGCAGATCGTAAAGAGCTAAAAAATGCTAGATTTGATGATGGTGTATTAAAATTTTATAAGCGTACAGCCCAAGCAGAAAAGAAGCCTAAACTTGTTTCTTGATTGATGTAAAAAGATGTAAAAAACAGAAAGGAGCGAAAGCTCCTTTTTTTATGTTCACTCTAAAAATAGAAGAAACTTATTCAAGACATAAAATTTTTGAATAACGAAGTTGGTATTTTATATGTAGAAAAGGAGTAAAAAGACTCCTTTTCTTGTTTAGTTGAAAGATGAATTAAAAACTATAAAGAACGTGAAATGAGTTCTTTCATGATTTCATTGGTTCCTGCATAGATACGGTTAGCACGATTGTCAATATATGCACGAGCAATAGGGTATTCAAGCATGTAGCCATAGCCACCATGTAATTGTAAACATTCATCGACAACATTCGAAAATAATTCAGAAATTTTGTATTTTGCTGCTGCCGCTGCTTCTATACCTAAAGTACCTTCAAGTTGCAGTTCCATACAACGATCGAGATAAGCACGACAGAAATCAATTTCTGTACGCATTTCTGCCAGTTTAAAACGGGTATTTTGAAAAGCACCAATCGGCTTGCCAAAAGCTTTACGGTCTTTGGTATATTGCACGGTGTGGGCAAATGCAGCTTCAGCACCTGCTTGGCAAATAATGGCGACCAGCATACGCTCCCAAGCGAGCTCTTTCATTAACATGATAAAGCCCATGCCTTCCATGCCAATTAGATTTTCTTTAGGCACACGGACATCTTCAAAGAATAATTCACAAGTATCTTGCCCTTTCATACCAATTTTGTTTAAAGGTTTACCTTTGCTAAAACCAGCACGATCAGCTTCTACAATGATTAATGACAGATTGGCAGATCCTTTATCCGAGCTACCAGTTTTACACACAACGATGGCCATATCGCATAAATAACCATTGGTAATAAAGATTTTAGAACCATTGATCACGTAATCATCGCCATCTAAAACAGCAGTAGTACGGACACCTTGTAAGTCTGAACCAGTACCCGGTTCAGTCATCGCTATGGCTGTGACGACTTCACCTGACGCCATTTTAGGCAGCCATTTTTTCTTTTGATCTCCATTTGCAAAGTTGTTGAGATAATTAGCAACAATATCTGAATGCAATGAAAAACCTGTTGCAGAATCCATAGCATAGGCTTGTTCTTCGATCAGAATCATACTGTATAAGCGGTCTACACCATAACCGCCATATTCTTCTGGCATGGTTGCACATAAGAGGCCTAAAGCCCCAGCTTTATTCCACAAATCACGATCAACATATTGTTGTTTTTCATATTTTTCGATATTGGGTACAACTTCTTTTTCATAGAATTTACGTACAGTTTCTCGAAATGCTTCATGTTCAGCATTAAATAATTTACGAGGTAGCATGTTTGCTAAAGGTCGAATTGCACCAGATTGCATTTTTATAATATCCAAATAGAATTTTAGTCCTTAGAAATTATGTGAAACTGCAACCCGTCGCAATGAGATGAATGCTCAAAACAAATCCAAAAATGATGAATTTGGTCATTTGGATAAAAGAAGAAAATTTTAAATAGAAATAAGGTAAACTAAGCTTGAATTTAGAAAGGGGAAAATAATGTCTGATGAAATAACATTAGAAGAGCGTAAAGTGATCTATCGTGCTCGACGTGGTTTAAAGGAAATCGACGTTTATTTTGATCCTTATGTAAAGCAGCACTACTTACAAGCAGAAGCTTCTGAAAGAGCTTTATTTAAAGAATTGGTTGATCAAGAAGATCCAGATTTACTTGACTGGTTCATGGAGGTTTCAGAGCCACCACGTTCTGAGCTGCGTGATTTGATCACTAAATTAAAAAAATATGTTCATGGATAGTCAAGCCGTCCATCATTGTTACCATTTAAAACCCAGTCGATTTGCACTGGGTTTTCAATTTTTATGTTTATTATTCATGTTCGTTTTAATCTATTTTGCGATGGGTATTTGGGTAAGTGTAAGCTGTTTTATCATCGCGTATTTGAGCTTAAATTTTTTCCGTCGTCGCAATAGTGCTTATAAATTAGAACAATTGGATTATCAATTGTGGTCAGTACAATACCAATCATCACAAAAAATTCAGCATGTTAAAATTGAGCGATTTATTGATCATACTTTTTATATTGCAGTCAATTTTGAGGATAAAAAATTAAAACCTTTCATCATTTGGCAAGATCAAGTCACGCAATATCAATGGAAATCTTTAAAAACACGCTGTAAATTCTAATGATTGTCTAACAAATTAAAATAGATAAAATATATTTATGATGATAAAAAACATTGGTTTAATTTAAATTTTAATAAAATATAGTGTTTTGTTAGACGAAAATTAATGAAAAAGAGCAAATATACAGATTGTCAGACAATTATCTGGATGTATTTTAGAACTTCATTGTAAATTAAAAAAACCAACAGCGAATGAGGGATTTCCAAATGGGTGAAATTCATACGTTTTGGTTTCTAATCATCGCAATTGTTCTTGCGATTAGTATAGGAAGATTAGGAACTGTGCTGAGGGAACAGATTGAGAAAGCGAATGAAAATAAGCTAACCAAACTCAAAACCAATAAACTCTCCTAAGAGTTTACCTTTTAACAAGTAGCATGTGCAGAACCGTCGCAGTGCTACTTTTTTTTGCCTAAAATTCGTATAAATATAAACTTAGGTCAATTGAATTGTTTTATCTTTGTGGCACATTGTTTCGATAAAATTAGAGCAATTACTCTTTTATTCGAAGAGTTCATCTGATATTGTTGGTTAAAAAGGACATAAACACAATTATATAGAGGACAGGAAAATGTCTAAGGTCCACAAATTTGGTCAATTGATGCTGACCGCTGTTGTCGCTTCATCTGTTCTATCTGGCTGTTCATATGTGGTGAAATCTGGTGCAAATATTGCCATCGGGTTTAGTGAGAAACATATTGTCCCACCGATTCTTACTGGTGGGGACACAGATATGGCATGTAATTCTGGAAATGCATTAACACCAGCCATTATGGCAACAAAGGATATGGGGGCAGATCCGACCCGTATGGCGGTGCTTCTATATTCTGCGGCGGGTATGTGTGCAGAAAACCGTGCCTTAGATGCTGAACTCAGGTATTTACGTGCTTCAAAAGACGGCAAAGTGACAGAAGCTCAAGATGCGCGTGTAGAGCAGAAGCGTTGGGCTGCACTTGCTGCAGAACGTCAATATACAGGTTATCAACTTTTTGCTGAACGTTGGCAGGCGAAATATAAATATACTTTGGGTGATTCGTGCCCAACTATGCGTAAAGACTTAGACCAAACTGTTTATTTAATTGGTATGCTGAGTGGCTTACAAGCGATGACCAATGATATTAACTCTGGAGGTGCTGTGAATGTACCGAAGGATATTGCTGCGATTGTAGAACGTGGTATGGCATGTTTGGATAATAATAAATTTTGGGGTGCTCCAAACGCAACACGTGCAGTTATTTGGACACTATTACCTGGCGCTGGGGATGGCAAGCCTGATCCAACACAGACTTTGCAACAATCGATGCAAATTGCTGAGCAAAAAGGTGTTCGTTTAGCATTTGCGATGAATGCTGTTGCTGCACAAGCGAGTGGTGACGATACTAAATTGCGTAATGCATTAAAAGCATATGCAGCGTCTCGTGCAGAAGATAAGCCTGTTAACCCTGAGTTTAGATTATTGGATAGTATGGCTGGTCATATGATTCAAGGTATCGCAGACCGTTATTGGACAGAAAACACAGGTGTTCGTGCTGCTGATGATGGAATGTCTACATTTTGGGATGAGCAAAATACTTCAGGTGATGACGAATTATTTAATGATTTTCCTGCACCAACAGAAAGTTCTGATGTAGCCGCACCAGCCGAAGAAGCAACTGGAAACAGTGAGTAATACGACTTAAATAAATTTTCACTAAAAGAAGAGCAAGGGCTCTTCTTTTTTTCTGGTGGGTAATGGAAAGACAACAACTCCGTCTAAGCTGCTTCATGATATTGGGATGTGCCATTTTTTTTGGCATTCTTCAATTTTTTCAACAGCAATTTATTTATCAATACGATGTTCTATTTTCACAACCATGGCGCATATGGACAGGGCATTGGGTACATGTGGGGTGGATTCACTTTTTATTAAATATTCTAGTCTTTGCCTGTTTGCCATTTTTATTTCCTCATATTAGGCAGAGGTATTTAATAGTATTACTTATAGTATTACCTGTATTATTAAGTATTACTTTGTATTTTATTTATCCAAATATTTTTGCTTATGCAGGTTTATCAGGGATTTTGCATGGGTTATTTATTTTTTGTGCTATTGTGAGTTTAACAGAGCGAAAAGAACGTAAATTTGCGACACTTATTCTGTTATTGATACTGATAAAAATAGTTTGGGAATACTTCTTTGGTTCATTTCAAACGGCACAATTGATTGGTAGTCCAGTACTCACTCAAGCGCATTTATGGGGAGTAATATGGGGTGCGCTGTTGGCAATATTGTGCATTATTTTTCATATAAAAGTGATTGAAAGAAATCAATCATTAGATTTTAAAGAATAATAGGGTTTTATTTTTATTGAATGTTAGATGTTTTATTAAAATAAAGACTTAGCGTGTTTGGTGGGTTGAAAATATTATATCATTTGATTAATTTTAAAGAATTAAGTTGATATCAGTTTTTATAAATTAATATTGATTTGGGTTGATTCTTTACCAATTAAAGGTATTTTAGTAACTGATACAAAGCTAAGTAATATATCAATTACGATTACAGTGATAGGTGTAGTATTTCATTTCATTTTAAATTTTGTAACATATCACGTGGGTGAAAAAGTTTAGTGAGTCAATATCAAATATCGAGATTAAGCAAAAAGATGATGTAAGTTTCTTATGTATGGCTTGAGTTGGCAAAAAGTCCCATAAATAATCGAAGCAATGTCATATTCTTTTTTGAAAAATTAAGGCAAATTTAAGTTGTAATAATAGGAATGGGTATTGGTAAAGGATTTTACCATTGACCAAAATAAAATATGCGTTATGCAAATCATTGTATGACGGCGATATATAAAAACTGGAATAACAATGCAAGAACCTGTAAATAAAAGATCAGGATTAGGTCTACTCAGTTATCTCTGGAATGAGTGGTTCTCAACCTTTTCCATACTTATCCTGCTTCTTCTGACCCTCATTATTGGGACAGGAGATATGATTCATGGGCAAATGCTCCGTTTTGGTGAAAAACTTTACGGAAATGAACAAATAGGAATGCAGTATTCTTATTTAAGAGCAGAGCCGCAAAAACCTTCTTGTGATCGCAATGTAAATATTGATGCGCTTGTTAAAGACAAAATGCAACAGGAAGCGAATGATCCTGATGTGGCATTTTTTGGAGTGACACCTGAAGCGGATATCAGACAATCATTTGTGGCTGCGCAACAAGAATGCGAAGGGAAATTTACTTTCTACGATAAATCGATGAAATATATGGAAGAACATACCACCATTCGTGCTTATCGTACGATGGAAACAGGGTTCTTCTGGATTTTAAAATGGGGCGTGGAAAACCGAGTTATTCTTCTTGTACTGATGGTGATGATTGCAGCAATTACAGCATCATTAAAAATGCATCATATTGGTCTGAGACCAGTAAGAACAAAGCTCGATCATAAAGTTTATTCGATTGCTATGATCATAGGTAACTCATTCCTGAGTTTCTCTGTATTTAGCCAATATCGTTCAGTATTGAATTCAGGGGTTATTTCTACCTTTGAAACATTAGCTGTATATTGGTTATGGATGTTCTTATTCGTCACCTTAACCCTTATTAGTTTATTCCAGCTGTTCCGCACGCCAGCAAATGCAGAAGAAGGTGGTAAATTTGGCTTAGCCTTATTGAGTATTCCTTTATATGCAAATATGGCGATTATTACAGGGATTGCATTTACCTTCTTTATGGATTATCCAATGGGGCAAGGGATTTACCTTGGCTTTTTGGTTGAATTCTCAGGAATTTTCTTAAACTTAGCACTGTTTATTTGGGCGGGTATGTTGCTCACCCAAACTCGTGTTATGGATTTGTTTTTGGCAATTCTTCGTCCATGGAATCTTGCACCTGAAACATTGACTTGGCTCATTTTGATTGGTGCTGCTATTCCAACAGCTTATACAGGTGCTTCGGGTATCTTCGTTGTTGCGGCTGGTGCGATTATTTATAAGGAAGTGTGGAACTCTGGTGCACGACGTCAGTATGCACTTGCTGTATCTGCAATGTCAGGTTCATTGGGTGTGGTGTTACGTCCATGTATTCTGGTGATTCTGATTTCGATGCTGGATAGTCGTCATGTAACATCTGATGAATTGTTTGATCATGGTATTTATGTTTTCTGGTTAACGGCATTTATTTTCTTAGGTGTTTCATTATTACTAGCTGAAAATAAATTCCGTATCAATTCACCAAAAGTTGCTGTACCGGGCATGCTTCGTGCCTTTGTACCAGTCATTCCATATATTGTGATTACGATCATTGTTATAGGATTCTATAAGTATGGTTTAGATACGCAAATGGATGAGTTTACAGCACCTGTAATTCTTCCAATCATGCTGTTAGCATTTATTTTATTCGATAAAGTTTTAGGTGATAAGCTACCTGCACCTGAAAACCCGAATAGAGCATTAGAGCTTGAGCATGAGCGTAAGTCTGAATACATGCGAGAGCATGGTGAAGATGCTGAGAAAAAACGCAGCTTTGGAAGTGCAATCCGTTTTGCGACTTCTGAGAGTGTTGGACATATTGGTGCCTTAATTATTCTTATGGCCTTGTCTGTTAGTATTGGTGGTCTGATTGAACGTAGTGAAATTGTGACTTTAATACCAACACATCTTGGTAGTATCTTGATCACACTTGGCTTCATGGCGCTATTACTTGCTTTAATTGGTATGACTACAGACCCATTTGGTGCAGTAATTTTGGTTGCTACAACTGTTGCTCCAGTGGCCTTTGCAAATGGCATACATCCTATTCATTTCTGGATGGTGGTATTGGTTGCTTTCGAGTTTGGTTATGTTACGCCACCAGTCGCATTGAACCACTTACTGACGCGAATGTCGGTTGGAGATGCTGAGGTTGCCGCGGCCGATGCAGAAGCAAAAGCCAAATATACAAGCTTCTACTATCGTTATGAACGTTGGATTTTACCGATGGTGGTATTGTTCTCAGCTTTAGTCATCGTGACTTATGTTCCTTATTTCTTCAACCTATTTAATTGGTATCCAGGCAAATAACGTTGTGACAAAAAGCACCTTCGGGTGCTTTTTTTTATGGCGATATTTTTAGGATTTTCAATTTAAACTTATTTTTGTTATTGATCCGTTATATCGGATACAAAGTAATCATTCCTTTTCATCAATGATAAAGTTGGTTATTATTTAAAATAACTAAAAAATGGGTAAGCATTTACTCATACATAAACGATTTTATTGAAAATAAAGTTTTACGGTAGCGTTTGCTTGAGACATTTTAAAAGGATAAATAATGGGAAAATATAAATATTATAAAATCAAGACAATAAAAGATTGGTCAGGTGAGGATTGGGATGTTTATGATGAAAAAGAGACACCGTCAGGTATTATCATTCATCAAGGGTGGCCATATTCTTTAACACCAAAAGATGGTATTGGGGGGAAATTCAGTTTCATTTTGACCTCTGAAATTGCAGAATTTGTTAAAACACATTCGATTACTGAAGTTGAACAGCAGCTTGAATTAAGTAACAGCATGGTTGCTAAATTTAGACGAACTTTGGGCATCCAAAACAGATTTATTTATCGTGATGATCAGTGGATATTGGAACATCAAGATGAGCTTTTATATGGCAGCTTGGAAGAGCTGAAAAATAAATATGGGTTCAAGAGAACACAGGTTTATCAACATAAAAAGTGGTTAGCTGAATTGATTGATGTTCCTGCGAAAAAAAGACTCAGAGCAGGTAAAACAGAGATTTTTCGTGAACAATGGTTTAATGATCATAAATCACAAATGCTAAATATGACTGTGCAAGAAATTGTAGAAGCATTTCAAGTGAGTTTATTTATCGCAAAAAATGCTTATAACCGTATTTGCTTAGAGCGAGGTGAAAACACTTTCTCTGAGCAATTTCAGCAAGATAAACAAAACAAAAAACGATGGCTTTTAGATCATCAACAAGAGCTTCTGCATTCTGGAAAGTCTATAGCTGAATTGGCCGAGCAGTTTAATAAAACCACTGGACAAATTCGTCGGGCAAAATCCAAACTTCGAGAAATTTTAAAAATCCCCAAACTGGTCGAACAAAATGAAACTTGGTTATTGGCGAACCAAGAGGTTTTACTCAATCCTAATTTCAGTAAGGAGGAGTTAGCAGATAAATTGGGTATTGAACCATCGCAAGTCGATCGTAAAAAAGGGAGACTGAAAAAGCTGTTAAATATTCCAAATCATGTTGATCAAGTTCAAGCTTGGCGGTTACGAAACCAAGATATTTTACTTTCATTATATTTAAGCATTCCTGAAATTGCCAAAATATTGGATCGCAAAGAAAAATATATTGTTAAAAATCGTATGATTTTAAGAGATTTTTTAAATATTTCGATAGAAGATCAGAAAAAAGCTTGGGTACTCGAACATCAACATGATTTAGAGCAGTTTAGTGTTGAGGAATTCCAAGAAAAATATCAGCTAGGACGTTACACGGTTCAGGGTTATCGCAAGCTTTTAACTAAACTGAAACAAAATGAAAAGCTTTAAATATTGAGTATTTCTTATATTGTTATTAAGATTTATTAATTAATAATAGGTCATAATAATGATAAATAATATTTTTGGTATTTTGGATAAATTAGGTTATGGCACACGCAAGCGTGCCATAACCGCCCAGTTTTCAAATGAGGAATTGAACGCTCAGGTCGTGTTACAACGCATTGAAGGACATCATGGTATTAACGATGGTTTGTCTGCTGAGTTAATTTGCCTTTCAACCAATCCTTATATCGCTTTAAAAGAATTTATCGGTTGCCAAGTGGCTGTTGATCAAATCACAGATATGGGGCAACTATTTAGAACCACAGGGATAATTACAGGTGCGAGTCAGGGACAATCTGATGGAGCATTTACGCTTTATCGCCTAACTATGCAAGATGCAAGCAGTTTATGGCATAAACGGCGCAATAGCCGTGTGTTTATGAATAAGAGTGTTGTTGAAATTATTGCTGTTATTTTCAAAGAGTGGCGGCAGCGGAGTGCCTTATTTGCGAGTAGTTTAAAGCTGGATTTGAGTGGTTTAACAAAAGATTACGATATACGCCCTTTTTCAATGCAATCGAATGAAAGCGATTTTGCATATTTGACCAGACTAATGCGTGAAGAATCCATTAATTACTTGATTGATGAATCTCAGCATATAGTATCTGCACAGAGTCAAAGCATAGAACCACAAAAACTCCGTTTAATTGACGACAATAACCAATTTAAAGCACTTGAACGCAGGGTCATTCGATACCATCGCTCAAATGCAACAGAACGATATGACACGATCACCAGCTTTATTGCACAACGACAATTGCAATCAACAGCGATTCATTTACAACGTTGGCAGGCAGACTATTTGAGTCAAGAGGATGGCTGTGGTTCAGTACTTAGTTCACACAAGCACAGTAACCAAAGGCACAATGAAAGTTTAAGTCTTGAACAGGCATGGAGTTTATCACCCGCATGGATCAGTGACTTAAAAAGACAAGACCAAGCAACTGTTTCGAATAATCATCAACTAGACAAGCTGAATAAACATCTCAGTCAATACCAATCGCTGCAAGCTAAATATTTTACAGCACATAGCAGCGTCCGAGATAGCCAAGTCGGTTATTGGTTTCAACTGAGCGGGCATCCTGAACTTGATCAAAATCATCGTGACAATGATAAGGAATTTTTGATCTTAAATAAAAATTTCTACAATCAGAATAACTTCCCCAAAGATATACAAGACAAAGTTGAGAGACTACTCAGGTTGAGCCATTGGCAAAAAAATAAGGACAGTAGCGAGGAACGCCAAGCAAATGAATTGATGTTGGTACGTAGAAATATCGCGATTGTTCCTGAATATGATCCGTTGGAACATCGTCCAGTTGCACATGTGCAACGCGCTAAGGTCGTAAGTGATGGAGAAGAAATATGTGTAGATGAATGGGGACGGATCAAAGTTCGGTTCTTATTCACACGGAAAGAAGATCATACGCATGATAGTGGAGCAGGAAGTAATGATACGACGATGGACTCTGCGTGGGTGGATGTACTGACGCCGTGGGCGGGTGATGGTTATGGCGCACGATTTTTACCACGCAAAGACGAAATAGTCGTGATCGACTTTTTTGACGGCAACATAGACCGACCATTCGTGACAGGGCGAATCCATGAAGGAAGACGTTCTCCAACCCAGTTTGATGTTAAAGGCAAATTACCTGCGACCAAAAAACTCAGTGGTATTCGTTCCAAAGAGGTTAATGGCGAGGGTTTCAACCAACTCCGTTTTGATGATACGACAGGGCAGATTAGCACTCAACTTCAAAGTAGCCACGGTGCTACGCAACTCAATTTGGGAAATTTAAGTCATCCTAAAGAACAGGCTGAAAGTGAAGGTCGTGGTGAAGGCTTTGAGTTGAGGACGGATGATTGGGGAGTTGTTCGAGCACCAAAGGGTATTTTAATTAGTACTGAAGCTGATAGTGATGCAGAGAATCATCAACTCTCGCGGTCAGAATTAGAAAGCTCATTATTGATGGCTCAAAATAATAATGAGAATATTCAAGAACTAGCAAAAAGAAACGAAGTTCAAGAACCAGATTTAGATATTCAGAAAAGGATAAATCAAGATATCCCAAAATGGGATGCAAATAATGAAACGCCTTATTTGGTTCTACATTCAAATGATCAATTCATTGTAAATAGTTTAAAAGGAACATTTATACATTCTGCGGATCATATTGAATTTTCAACAAATCGTAATGTTCAAACTTTTACTGGAAATAGTGTTTTAACGAATGCTTTGGGGAGCATTAGTTTATTTGCTCAACAAAAAAATATTGATGTTAAGGCAGGTCAAGGCAATGTAAATGTTCACTCTCACAATGGTGAAATGACTTTAGCATCCCAAAAGTTAATGCATGTTTACGCACTGGATGATTTGGTAAAGATTGAGAGTGGGAAAGGCATACTTATTGTTTCTGGTGATGGCTATATCAAGATTGCGGATGGAAATATAGATATTGTGTGCCCTGGTTTGTTGACCTTAAAAGCTGGACAAATTAAAACCCAAACAGGTAGTCGTTTACATACTGATTTAGGGCAAATGCCACAAGCTCAGGCTTCTTACGACGAACAATTTATTGTAAAAAATCGGGCAGGCGTTATACAGCCTAATGTGAAATACAAAATTGTTACCGATGATGGAAAAACGATTACTGGCGTAACAGACGCAGAAGGCAAAACAGAAAAAATCACTGCTCTTTCTATGCTTAAAGCGGAACTTACAATATTAGGAAAAGTAGAATGATAAAAAAAATGATCAGTACTTTAGTCCTAACGCCGATACTTGGTATTGCAGGGTGTGGACAAACAGTAAGTAGCAAAGAATCAGATGTGGGTAAAGTACTGATTAGCGTAAAGGATATGCAAAATTGGTGTGTTGGGCGTTATACATTTAAGTTGCCGAAAGAAGCCAAAATGATTGATGAAAGCATCAATTATGATACTTTTAAAATTGAATCAAAGATCAAAGCCACGAAAGCAGATTTTGAGCAAGAGATTAAAGCAATAGAAAAAAAATATAGTACAAAAGATGATTTTATAAAAGAACAGACTCCTTTAGAAACATATGGCAGTATTACTTCAAAAATTATTTGGGGACATTCTACTTTTGCAAATGGTAGATTACCAGTTGATGTATATGCATTTGTATACGATCAATCAACTAGGACACTCTTTCGAATTACAGGATCATATTCAAAGAAGAATGAAAATAAAAGCATTAGTGGAATTAAATACCTTGTTAAAAATTTAAAAGGTCGTAATAGTACTGAAATCCCAGTAGAGCAAGGGATTTGTTTAAAGAATGGTTTTATTAAAGATGATGGTAAGGACTATAAATTTACACGACAGCAAGTTGGTTTTAATTTTGCTAAAGCACCTTCAGTGGTGATTACTGCTGAAACAGAAGCCATTTATAAAGTAGAGGATGATTTAATTATCCGAACAGAAAAAAATCTTAAAAAAAGCTCGAACGATGTAAGCACTAAAAACCACACTCAAGATCTTAGAAAAGGTGCGAAAAGTGCCAATCCAAGTTCACCGATCAATGGATTGGAGTTGGTTACCCAAGTCCCAATGCAAGGTAGGACAGGCATTATTGCAACATGGGAGCATGCAGGGACTGTAAACGCAGCGTTAGATCCTTTACTTTCAATGACCGTAGATACAGCAAGAGAAACGGCTTATGTTCAAACGGCCAGTGTGCCTAATCAAAATGGGCTTGAAATCTATGAAGAAATACTTAATTCGATAAGAAAATTAGGAAGTAAAAATGATTAAAAAAATGACAAGCACTTTGGTCCTAACGTCGATACTTGGTATTGCAGGGTGTGGGCAAACAGTAAATAGCAAAGAATCAGATATAGGTAAAACAATGATTAATTTAAAAAATATGCAAGATTGGTGTGTTGGGCGTTATACATTTAAGTTGCCAAAAGAGGCCAAAATGATTGATGAAAGCATCAATTATGATTCATTTAAAATTGAATCAAAGATCAAAGCCACGAAAGCTGATTTTGATCAAGCCACATCTAGCGGAATTGCAGAATATAATGATGGTTTTAAGTTATTTTTAGAAGAAACTCCTGTAAGAAATATAAATAACAAGTTGGTCAAAATCTTTTGGGGGAAATTAAGCAAAAAAAGACCTAATTTAGGTACGACACAAGTTTTTGGTTATATTTTTGATCGTGGGACACTATTTCTTATTAAAGGTGATTACTCAGAAAAGTTTAAGCAAGAAAGTCGAGAAGGAATCGAATATTTGGTAGAAAACTTATATGCACGAAATAATAATACAATCCCAGTAGAACAAGGAATTTGCTTAAAAAATGGTTTTATTAAAGATGATGGTAAAGACTATAAATTTACACGACAGAAAGTTGGTTTTAATTTTGCTAAAGCACCTTCAGTGGTGATTACCGCTGAAACAGAAGCCATTTATAAAGTAGAAGATAATTTAATTACCCGAACAGAAAAAAATCTTAAAAAAAGCCCGAACGATGTAAGCACTAAAAACCACACTCAAGATCTTAGAAAAGGTGCAAAAAGTGCCAATCCAAGCACACCGATCGATGGATTGGAGTTGGTTACCCAAGTCCCAATGCAAGGTGGAACAGGCATTATTGCAACATGGGAGCATGCAGGGACTGTAAACGCAGCATTAGATCCTTTACTCTCTATGACAGTAGATACAGCACGAGAAACAACTTATGTTCAAACAGCCAGTGTACATAATTATACTGGTCTTGAATTATATGAAGCTGTATTAAATTCAATCAGAAAATTTTAGGATTATCATCATGAGCTATGAACATAATCCTTATAATACAGAAGATAATGCTAAGTTTGTTTCACTCACCACACCAAGCAAAACAGAAACCTTGTGTAGAGTAACCCTACCCGCTGACTATGTGATTCCAATTATTTTTATTCCGGGGATTATGGGGTCAAATATTAAAAATACAGAGAATGGTCAACATGTGTGGTATCCACCTAATGGTACCAAAGAAGGGTTAGCAGCAGCCTCAGCTGGTGAACAACGGGATGCGAGAACGCGACAGATAGAATTAAACCCTGAAACGACAAGTGTTGGGCAGGATGGTTATATTGATGAAGGTGATATCAAAGATATAGATCACTTTGATCGCGCAAAAGCAGTACGCCGTGGATGGGGTTCAGTTTGGTGGCAAGGTTATTCTAAGATTTTGATATATTTAGAAAAATATTTAAACCAAGATTTGGTTAAAAAAAATACCTCCCAACAAGATCTGAATGATCCAGATCATTTTTCTGGAACAAAAGAATGGAAAAAAATTGTCGCAACAGGTTCTAAATCGTTTTTGGGTGTAGGTTCAAGTGATCAATCAAAATTGGAAGATATTAAAAATGATTGGAACCCCATTAAAAAGGAGATCGAACTCTTAACCAAAGCGTTACATGGTCAGTTGGCAAATTATAGTTTTCCTGTTTTTGCTATCGGTTATAACTGGTTACAGTCAAATGATCGTTCTGCACAGTATGTTGCACATATGATGGAGAATTATGTAAAAGCACAAATTAAAAAGGAATTTCCAAAGCAGGAGTTTAAAAAATTTATCATCGTAACCCATTCAATGGGCGGCTTAGTGACACGGTCTTTGATACAGGAAGCGTCTGTTAAAAATGATATTTTAGGTGTCGTGCACGGAGTGATGCCTGCCAGTGGCGCACCAACCGTGTATCAGCGTATTTGTCGGGGTTGGGAAGGTGGTGAAGTGGTCAATGGCTGGATTGCCAGTATCGCAGCAAATAAGGGACGACATGTATTTGGATCAACATCTGAACGACTTATGCCTGTTTTAGCCAACTCCCCCGGTGCTTTGCAACTACTACCTTTTGCAAATTTTTTACAGCATAAAGATAGACAAGGTCATCAATCCAAAGCATGGTTAACCCTTAGTGCAAGAAATCGTCATGGTCAAGTCATCACGGCTCGGCTACCCAAAGTAGACCCTTATGGGGATATTTATACACGGACAGATACTTGGTGGAGTATGATTAATCAAGCATTCTTAGATCCTGCTGGTATTTTGAACGCAAAAATGGAAGCAGATGGAAAGAGTAGCATCATGGATTATTATTTCAATAATATTGTTCAGGTTGAGAGTTTCCATACAAAAATAGCAGATAGTTATCACCCCAATACCTATGCCCATTATGGACAGGATGAAAAACACCTTGCTTATAGTGAAATTTTATGGAGTACTGAACAAATTTTACCGATAGAGACGGAAGAAGATTTAATCGAATATCGAGGTTATAGAATAAATGATGAAGAAAATGAGCCTGAAACTGAAGAGATCAAAACTCAAGAACAAAATCAAAACAATACGAGCTCTAATACAGAAGAACCCGTAGCAGGTGTCATAGAATTAGAACCTATAGTGGTCACAGGACAAAGGCATGATGGTTTTGAACACCTTTTTGATCGGGATAGTTTTCGAACGATTGAAGATACAGAGGGCAATAGAGTCACGTTTAATATGCGGATCATGCCTACATCTGCAGGTGACGGGACAGTTTGTGGTGAGTCGGGTGCAGATGTCACAAGACGGGATTTAAAACAAGTTTTTGTGATGCAAGGTCTAGATCATGCTGCAAGTTATGATGACAAACATGTTCATAGAAGTACAATTTATTCAATTGCTAAGATCATGGAAGCGATTTGTTAAGTTGCTATTTAACACATTGAAAATATAGCTCAAATTGGGAGCTATATTTCAATGTGAAAAGGCGTTTAGTTTAGATAGGTTTTCAAAATAAACGCTTTAAACAACCATCTAAACCTTGGACTGAGGTGCTAATTGCTGTTCAAGTAATTTCACTTGTTCTTCTTTTAATTTAATCAACTGGTCTGCGTCGGCATGTTGTGACTTGAGGTTGTGTTGCTGTTCATCTAATTGTTTTTGAATATCTTCCAGTTTCGCAAACTCTTCTTTGGCCAAACTCGCATTTTGAGGAACCTGATCTTTCAAAATAGATGCGTTGACTAACTCCACATTCGTTGCTGTAGATGACGCATTTTCCTGAATAGGCTGTGCGAGTGGTGGCGTAGCGGCTTCAGGTTTTTTCTTTACAGCTACAGGTTGGTTAAATTGATCGTTGACTTGATTGCTTTTTTGATCGTTATTTAGCCAAAACAAGGCCGTAATTAATACAGTTAATGCAATTAAAGCCCCAGCAATGATCCATATTAACTTAGAGTTATCTCTTTCTATACGCATTTTATTCAGTCCAGTTATTTTGAAGAACGAGGCTTGAATTGAATAACCCCAATCTCATCTGGTGTGGCTGGTTCTTCAGGCGCATCTACATGCGTAGGGCGATTTTCAGAGTATCCACACTCGATGCATTCAATCCATTCAGCATCGCCTTGGGTGAGCATAACAATACGATCCATCGCTTCACATTTTGGACACTTTGCGCCAGCTATGAAACGACGTTTAATATTCATATACCCACCACACTTAAATCAATTTTGACCGTTAGTTTAAGCGTTGTTTAGTTATTCGTCCAACCCTGATGACGTAATAATGCATCAATTTTTGGTTCGCGCCCGCGGAAATTGATAAATGCGTCAAGTGCTGTATCTTTTCCGCCAACTGCTAGAATTGCTTTACGAAATTCTTGTCCAGTTTGCGTATTGAAAACACCCTCATTTTCGAAGCGATCAAAGGCATCACTGGCTAAAACTTCCGCCCATTTATAAGAGTAGTAACCCGCTGCATAACCCCCTGCAAAAATATGGCTGAAGCTATTTTGGAAGCGATTGTAGCTTGCTGCTGGCAAGACTGCATATTTATGGCGAATATCATCCAGTGTTGCTTGGATTTGTGCTGTATCTAAAGCTGGAGTGAGCTTATGAATCGTCAAATCAAACAATGCAAATTCAATCTGACGTAAACTTTGCATCCCTGATTGGAAGAAACGAGCATTCAATAAGGCAGAAAGTAAGTCATTCGGCAAAGTTTCTTGAGATTCGATATGCTCACTGATCAACGCTAAACTTTCAGTGTCCCAAGTCCAAAACTCCATAAATTGGCTTGGTAATTCAACAGCATCCCAAGCAACGCCGTGTGTACCTGCAACAGCAATATTATCCACTTCTGTAAGCATGTGATGTAAACCATGACCAAACTCATGGAATAAGGTATTAACTTCATCATGGGTCAGTAAAGCAGGTTGGTTGCCTACAGGTGGTGTGAAATTACCAACCATATAGCAAATCGGTTTTTGCAGCCCATGTTCTGTTTGCATACGTGAGCGGAAAGGGCTCATCCATGCACCACCACGTTTTCCATTGCGTGCATACAGATCAAAGTAGAATCCACCGATGACATTGCCATGATCTTCAAGTTCATAATAATGCGCATCAGCATGCCAAAGCGGCGCTTCACGCTCAACCACATTGATGCCATATAAACGCTGAACAACATTAAATAATCCCTGAATGACTTTTGGCGCAGGGAAGTACGGTTTTAAATCTTCTTGTGAAAGATTGAACTTTTGTACTTTCAGCTTTTCAGAATAATAGCCACTGTCCCATGGTTGCAAAGTATCAATACCATCCAATTGGGCAATCGCTTTGAGTTCCTCAATTTCTTTTAAAGCCGGAACACGAGCATGTTCTGCAAGATCAACTAAGAATTTATCTACAGTAGCAACATCAGGTGCCATTTTCGAAGCCAATGAATATTCTGCATAGTTGTCAAAGCCTAAAAGTTTCGCCATTTCCTGACGTAAACTGAGTATTTCAACCATCACGGATGCATTGTCATATTGCTGATCATCAGCCTGATCAGATGCACGTGTGGTATAAGCTTTGTATAATTCCTCACGTAATTCACGATCTTCGGCATAGGTCATAATGGCTAAGTAAGATGGAATATCGAGTGTGGCAACAGACTGGTCTAACTCACGTTGTTGACCATATTGTTTTAATAGCTCAACACTGCTTTGAGGTAAACCTTTCAGCTGATCTTCGCTTAATGGTTTGCTATAGGCCTGAGTTGAGTCTAATACATGATTTGAGAAATCAGAGGACAGTTGTGATAAGCGTGCTGAAATTTCTGCATAGCGTTTTTTAGCCTCACCTTCTAAAGCGACACCTGATAATTTGAAATCACGTAAGGCTAATTTAATTGCGCTTTGTTGTGCACTGGGTAAGTCGCTAAAAATCACATGGTCATGAATATGTTGATAGCTTTGATATAAAGGGACGTGTTGTCCGAGCTGTGTGTAATATTCACTTAAACTTGGTAATAGTGATTGGTACACTTCACGGGTTTCTGCATTGTTCATCACCGCATTTAAATGCGACAAAATACCCCATGATTCACTCATGTCATTTTCTAAAGTATCAATATTTTCCAAGACTTGTAGCTGTTGTTGAATGCTGTCAGGTACTTGGGGCAATTCATTTAGAAAGCGTTGACCATTTTGGATGGCTTGTTCAATATTTTGTTTAAGTTGTTCTAAGCTAATTTGATCAAACTGCGGTACGGGTAATGTTGCTTGTTCTAATGCCATGTGGTGTAAACCAAATCATTTACTAAGTTATAGATAGATGTAGGGCTTTTGGTAGAGGAAATCAAGGTGTGACAATAAAATTAACATAGAGATGATGTGTTAAACCTATAGGCTTGTTGCATTTTGATGTTGTATTTAAAAATAAGTACCTTTATCGGAGTTGCATACATCTATAATAATTCTAGAGGTTTGGTTTGATTTAAAAACTGCATAAGTCACTAGGCTTCTTGCATAAATCAATTTTTAAACAGTGAATTAATCGTAAAAACCCTCATCCTGACCTTCTCCCAAAGGGAGAAGGGATTCTTTTAGTATCGAACTTATTGACAATAAGTGATTATCTTAATTCTCAAATACTTTCTATTGTATTTGGTCTAATTAAAAAAGAGAGCCGAAGCTCTCTCATTTTGAAACTATTCCAATGACGTTATTTAAAAACTATTCAGTTTTAGACTTTGCATTGGACTTTTTCTTTTTAGCCTTGGCCTTTTTCTTCACTTTATCTTTAATCTTCGTTTCAGACTTTGTTGAAGCATTTGCGCTAGGTTTTTTATTGTAAGAACTAGGTTTTCCTTTGGCTTTTTTCTTACGAAAGGGACGTTCTCCATCTTCACTGACTTTTGCATCGCCAGATTCAGATTTTATTTTAGCAGGCCGTTCAGAAAAAACTTCTTCTTTTGCAGTGGGTTTAGCCACACGAGGTGCACGGCTACGGATGACACGACCTGCATGAGAAAGCTGTTGTAACAATTCAAAGTCAATCTTACGTTCTTCAAGATTCACACCTGCCACTTTGATTTTGACTTCATCGCCTAAACTAAAAGTTTGACCACGATTTTGTCCGACTAAACTTTGGCTGGCTTGATCAAAAACAAAATAGTCATCGCCCAATTGGCTGACATGCACCATACCATCGACATATAAATCTTTGAGTGTGATAAATAAACCAAATTCAGCTGTCGCACTCACTACACCAACAAATTCTTCGCCTAAGTGTTGTTGCATATAGTGACATTTTAGCCAAGATGTTACGGAACGAGAAGCTTCATCAGCACGGCGCTCAGTTGCAGAAAAATGTTCTCCTGCATCGTCTAAAGCAGCACCAGAAAGTGGCGATGGTTTTTGATGTAAATGAGCTTTAATTGCACGATGCAATAACAAATCAGGGTAACGGCGAATTGGTGAAGTGAAGTGTGTATACGCTTCATAAGCCAAGCCATAGTGTCCGACATTTTTTGCGCCGTAAAATGCTTGCATCATTGAACGAAGCAAAACAGCATGAATACTTGGTGCATCAATACGGTCTTTAGTTGCTTCAATAACGGCTTGATAATCCGCTTGAGTTGGCTGTTCTGGGAATTTTAAGCCCAATAATTTCACAAAATCTCGAACTTTTTGAATACGTGAGAACTCAGGCGCTTCATGCACGCGGTACAACATTGGAATATCATGTTTTAAGCAATATTCCGCTGCGGCAACGTTAGCAAGCAACATACATTCTTCAATGAGCTTATGTGCAACATTACGTGAACGAGGTAGGATTTCGTTAATTCCACCTAATTCATCAAACGTCATATAGGTTTCAACGGTTTCAAATTCCATTGCATGACGTTCAGCACGTAAGCCTTTTAAAGTTTCATACAGTTGATACAACGTATTTAATGACTTACGCACATCATGATCTTCAGGAACCGCAGTACTGTCGCCATCGAAATATTGTGCAACTTGGGTATAGGTTAAACGTGCTTTTGAATGCATTACCGATGGATAAAATTCAAATTTAGTCACTTTACCTGCACGACTTAAGTTCAAATCACAGACCATACATAAACGGTCAACATGTGGATTTAAAGAACATAAGCCATTAGAAAGTGCTTCTGGCAGCATGGGTAAAACATAATGTGGGAAATACACTGAGGTGCCACGTTCTTGTGCTTCATCGTCCAATGGTTTGCCCGAACGGACGTAGTGACTCACATCGGCGATCGCGACAACAACACGATAACCGCCACCTGGACGTTTTTCTGCATAAACGGCGTCATCGAAATCGCGTGCATCTTCACCATCAATCGTGACCAGTGGCAAGTCACGTAAATCGATACGGCCTGCATGATCTTTGGCTGTGGGTTCTTTAAAACTTTCTGCTTCTTTTACAACTTCTTCTGGAAACTCATAAGGCAAGCCATATTCTAAAATGGTTTGTGGAATAATGATTTCAGTATCCGCTTTGTCTGCCATCGATTGAATAATATGCCCTGTCGCAAAATTGTCGCGAGTCGGATAGTCGTCAATTTCTACACGTAACGCATCTCCAATTTTAGCTTTGGCATGTTCAATAAGTTCTTTTTCTAAAGTAATCGGTTGATGTGCATTCGGATTAGCAGGCTGAATAAAATATTCACCTTCAAATTCTGCAACTTTACCAATCAGCTGTTTAATACGGCGTTGAGTCACTTCAGTCACATAACCCCAAGCTTTGCCTTTACGATCTACTGAGGTTTGTTGGACTTTGACACGATCACCATGAAAGACTTGGCGTAACTCACGTTCAGGCAATAAAAACTCATCTTTTTTACCATCTAAACTGGCAACACCTAAACCTTTTGAGTTGATATAAACGGTTGCGTCTAATGTAGGTTGATCTGCCATGAGCTGATATTTAAAACCATCTTTCATGAGCTGACCATCACGTACCATCGCACTTAAACGATGGCTGAGCGCATCAATACTTTTTTGATCGGCAATTTCAAACAGACCCACAAGATCTGCATGTGATAATGCTTCTTGTTTTTGCTCAATAATTTCTAAAATGAGCGTACGACTGGGAATAGGGTTGTCGTAACGTTCGGCTTCAGCTTTAGCTTCAGGATCGACCCAATTTTTCATCATGTATTTGGTTTCTAGTCAGAAGATAGGATTAGCATAAGTCATACAGTGCCAGACTGCACGTAATTGATTGCAATAATGCAGTTTAAATTTGAGTTTATGAGGATTTCTCTAAATTTTCATTTAATTAGCAGCGTTTTGAGCATAAAAAAGCAACAAAATGATGAAAATTGTTTAAAAAGTATTTAATTGAGCAAAAATCTATAACTTTTTTAGGTTGATGGCTTGCTGAAACGAGTTTTACTTTGTATTATGGCGGCTCGTTACGGTGAGATGGGTGAGTGGCTGAAACCACATCCCTGCTAAGGATGCATACGGGTAACTGTATCGAGGGTTCGAATCCCTCTCTCACCGCCAACGAATACTTATGATGCGCTCATAGCTCAGCTGGATAGAGCACTTGGCTACGAACTAAGGGGTCGGGAGTTCGAATCTCTCTGAGCGCACCAACTAATTAAGTATTTGAAAAGTAACGAAGTCGTTTACGACATTACAAGTATTGCGCTCATAGCTCAGCTGGATAGAGCACTTGGCTACGAACTAAGGGGTCGGGAGTTCGAATCTCTCTGAGCGCACCAACTTGAATAGATCGAAAGATGAAAATAACCGCTTAATTGCGGTTTTTTTGTGTCTAGAGTTTATGTACCGACTATTTAATCTAAATAATAGGTTTTGATGGCTCAATAACGTATATAAAGATTGGCTTAGATATTTTTCATAATCATTTTAGTAAACTCAATTAAGCGTCGATACTTGTCGTGATCTTCATTTTCCATGCAATATTATTCATTTAAAACCATTAAAATAGATCTAAGAATAGAGACATGTGAAATAACAACATGACGAAATATACAGATGGATATTATATTTATGAACATATTGATTTCATTTGTCATCTTGAATTAAAACAATGTGATGGCTGTGATCGAACTTTAACAGGTTTTGTTTATGAGCTTAAAATTCAAAGTCTTGAAAATGAATACGTGATTTTCTGTGCTGAATGTATGGAAATTCTTAATATTGTAACGGCAGAGTAGTTGGGAGAATCTTTTTCTAATGTGCAATACAAAACAAGGATCGTCCAAATACTAGACACTCAGTATATAAACCTTAAAATAACCCTTAACAAAAACGTGAAAAGGCGTATAATGCGTCCCATCAAGATGTCGCGCTCATAGCTCAGCTGGATAGAGCACTTGGCTACGAACTAAGGGGTCGGGAGTTCGAATCTCTCTGAGCGCACCACTTGATAAAAAGTTAAAAAACCGCTGATGAGCGGTTTTTTTGTGTCTGAAAATTCATATAGATTTAAATTAGAATAAAAATAAATCAGATCATCAATTCAAGTGACTCAAATTATTTAATTTTCTGTACAAAAATTGCATTTGCACCTACAGCAGGTAGCATTTCATGGTAGGGCAAGCTACGTGCTGCTCTAAGTAAAAATGGCGCTTTTTCATCTACTTTCATGGTTGTGGTCATTTTCAATAAAGTGTCATTGCCTTGTGGGAAAAACTGAATCTGTCCTTTTAGAAAACGCAAATCTCCACCATTGGAATAGAAATTATTTTCAGTGGGTTTGGGGTAAGTAAAATGCATTTTAAAATCAAAAGGAATATTAATCACACCGAGGCCGACACTGACTTTAAATTCGGCATCCTGTCCTTGCTGATTGAGTGCAGTGGTGGTGATGCTTTTAATTTGTTTAGGAAATACCTCTTTATAGGACATAGGTTGTGTCCATTTCTGCATATTTTGTGGGGGCGTTTTAAAATATTGATAAGTGGTGGTAAAGCGTAAAATTTCACGACCATGAGTATAAGGCACGGTGCTTGGATTCAAAATAATACTAATCGGTTGCTGTGAATTTGCACTGACTTGAGCGATTTTATTCACTTGAGTGCTGTTGAGCTGAGGATTTGGGAATTGTCCTGCATTAAGCGCCGTGACTTTCTTTGGACTCAAACGGTTTTTTAAAGCTTCTAAAATAAAAGCATTGGTACTTTGCGGAGCGCCTAATTTAAGCTCAGGGAACGCCGATACGATCTGTTTAAACAAGAAGCCTTGAGGTTGGTTTAAATCTCCCCATTGAGTAAGGGTAATCAAGGTCTTTTTATCCCCCAAACTAAACCATTCAAATTTGCCTAGGCCATAGGGAATAGGTGCATCAATCACCAAACTAGAAATGCTGTTTTGCCCGATTTGATGTTGAAAGACCACATCTTCATTAAAGTTTAAAACTGGGATTGGTGTTGGGATCGAAATTCTGTATTTGACTTGGCTGATATTTCCAGCTTGTTCTATGATTTTTGCTGATTTTAAGGTTGGAAATAATCCAACATATTGGGTGTAATTGCCCAATATTTTAGCCACATCTTGACTATTTACAGGAACAACAATGGCTGCGGTAGAAAATTTAGCAATGGGTTGAGTGTTACTTTTTAATGTAGGTAGGGCGGTTTTTACCGCAGGATGCGAGTAGATTAAAATATTATCTTGCGCAATGGCAGCCACTTGTTGGGCATTGTGATCAAAAGGTTTTATTCCGCTAGGAATATTGTCAGTCCAAGAAATTAATTTTGCAAAACTGATCGAGCTCATGCTACTCAGAAGAATAAGGCAAATCATTGCGTGAAAAGTGTTCATCATTTTTCCTTTATTGTTATTCGGGCCCATACAGGAACTGGGAGCGCTATTTTTAAAATGATTTACCAGATAACAATAGAGGTGTTCTGTAATTCAGGACGAAAAGCATCATGCCGATTCAAATCTAGTGTAATATCTTGGCATCGTAATTGATTTGTATTGAAACAACTATGTCAGACAGTAAGCCTGCATTATCAGCACGTTATTATCTTAATTTAGAAGAATCTCAAGACGGTTTTAAGCTTGCCACTTTTGGTAAAAAACAAATCAGTCAATTGCTTACGCCTTTGATCAGTATCGGGATTATCGCGTGGGGTATTTACCTCGGTTTTGATGGTGTGGGTCAGTACTACGTTTACTTAGGTGGTTTTTTCCTTATTTTACAAATACTCATGCGTTATTGGTTTTTACCGATGATGTTTAAAAGACAATTTGTAAAATATCAGTTTGGTAAAAGCGAACAAGGGATTGAGCTATTTCAAGATTATGCTGAAATCTTTAGTAGTGGTCGTCCGAAACAAGTTTTTCATTATGCAGATGTACAAAAATTTGCAGAAGGTAAGCTGACGTATATGATTGAATTGAAAAACCGAACGGTGATCATCGTACCAAAGCGTGCCTTTGAAGCTTCAGCGGAGCAATCCATTTTTGTAAATACATTTAAAAAATAAGATCAAAGCAATGTGATTTGATGGATTTAAGTCAGTTATTTAATGGTGATGAGATAATAGGGAAGTCATATGAGTATACGTCCATCTAAAATTGTGTGTGTCGGTCGTAGTTATGCAGCGCATGCCGCAGAATTAGGCAATGCGATTCCAGATCGTCCAGTCTTATTTATCAAACCGCCCAGTACCTTGATTTCTTTGGAAGAAGGCATTTCTTGGAATGAAAATTGGGGCAATTGCCACCATGAATGTGAATTAACTTTACGTATAGATCAGCCTTTAAAAGGCGAAACCAATCCTGAAAAGGCACTTGAAGCGATTGGTGCAGTGACTTTAGGTTTGGATTTAACCCTACGTGATTTACAAGATGACTTGAAGAAAAAAGGTCAACCTTGGGAGCGTGCAAAGGCTTTTGATGGTGCATGTGTTCTTGCTGATTGGGTAAGCTTAGATGAAGTAAACGATTGGTCTGCGATCACGTTTGAATTTGCGGTAAATGATCAAGTTCGTCAAAAAGGGGATACTTCATTATTAATTTTTGATATTGGTTATTTATTGGCAGATATTAGCCAAGTTTTCTCTTTGGAACCCGGTGATGTGGTGATGACGGGTACGCCATCAGGTGTCGCGGCATTGGCTTCAGGGGATCAATTAACCATGACGCTCAATGGTCAAAGCCAAGATTTTGTTTGGAAAACATTTGTGAAGTAAGGTTTGCTATTTCAAATTTATAGTGAACACAAACGGATTAAAGCGAAGGTTTTAATCCGTTTTTTATCATCCATGATTTAATAAATTTGATTGGTCATGTCTAAATCAATAGATAAATGACGTCAGTTCGAGATAAAATCTGATGTAAGTTATTGAAAAGATAGATTAGGCACAACGGAGTCTTACCGTCTAAAGTCCGACGTAAGGATTAACCCACTTCGTCTTGCACTTCGCTTGAAATATATTTCAACCTTGTTCAGGTTCGACCTGAGAGGTACTACCTCGCAAGGCTTTCGGGATGAGTGGTACTGCCACGCAAGGGCAAAACCATTTGTCAGTCGCGAACTCGGCAGATACTATCAAGTATCTAATATATCGCAAAAACAGTATATTACAGATCTTGCGGAATATATTCCTCATGCCTCGAACAATGCGACTGACATTTCCGCGTATCATATAGTTGGGAACATATCTTATCTCGAACTCAGGTTAAATAAGTTAAATCAACGATGTAGTAATTTTCTAAACTGATCAGGCGTGATTTTCATCCAACGCTTAAACATATTGATAAAGGCTGATGAATTGGCATAGCCCAAATCCAAAGCAATATTTTCAACTGTTCTTCCGTCATCTAACATCGACATGGCTTTCATCACTTTTAAACGTTGTCGCCACTCATTCAAAGACATGGAAAGTTCTTTCAAACTTAAACGTGCCAATGTACGTTCAGTCATATTTATCTGTTTGGCTAAATCTTCTAAAGTGCTGTTATCCGCAGGACAGGTATGCAAAAAATCTAATAATTGTTTAAGTGCAGGATGTTCTGTATGCGGCAAATAACTTCCTATGCGTTCTGCATGATGCAGTTGATCAAGTAGTACTTGTAATAAACGTAAATACTTAGGTTCTGCCTCATCCATTGGGTGGCGTTTCAGATGTTGTAAAATTGCAGAGACCAATGGTGAGGATAAAAGAATACCTGCTTGTTGTGGCAAATGTTCACATAAAGATTCATGGATATACAAGGTTGCATGCGAGACCGAAGTTCGGTTTAAACCACTGTGGTTTACATTGGGAGGTAGCCAAATTCCATAAGGAGGTGGGGTTATATAATTGATTTGCTCAATATTAACTTCCATCACACCATTAAATGCATAGACAAATTCGCCCCATGCATGACCATGCTCAGGGTAAACAGATAAAGCAGGATCATCTCGGAAATGCAGCCATAACGGCGCCTCAATCACATCATTGGTTTTGAGCTGTGTTGTATATTCAGTTTGAGCGTTTATTTTTTTTATCATTTGAAAATGCCTGAATAAAAAGATTTGTTGTCTGTTTTGAAGTATATCCTACAAAATTGACAGGATTATAGTGTATTCAAGATATTTCTATTTGAGTTAGATCTGTGGATATGCGCAAAGCAATTGATGTTCAGGCATCAAGTTTAATGATCGTGTTATGTATGATTTGGGGCATTCAGCAAGTGGTGTTGAAAATCGCTGCACCTGATATTTCACCCATTATGCAAATCGCAATCCGTTCAGGCTTATCTGCGCTTATGGTTTTGCCCTTGATTCAATTGCAACAAGGGGTAAGCTTATTTTCTAAAGAATATTCTATACCAGGCATTTGGATTGCTTTTTTATTTTCAGCCGAATTCTTTTTTGTAGCAGAAGCATTACGATTTACCTCAGCTTCTCATACGGTGGTTTTGTTATATACCGCGCCGATTTTTGTGGCTTTAGGATTGCATTGGAAATTACCCACTGAACGTTTGGCGATGATCCAATGGGGAGGGATTTTTATCGCTTTCCTCGGAATTGTTGTGACATTTATGGGGCGGGATGATCAGGCTGTCGGTTCCGACATGCTGTTGGGCGATATTTTAGCGCTGATTGCAGGGATCATGTGGGCACTCACTACGATTTCTTTAAGATTGACCAAATTGTCTGATGCACATCCAACTCAAACTTTGTTTTATCAATTACTTGGTGGTTTTGTGTTTTTATTCCCTTTGGCTTTTATTCTAGGACAAGCTGAAATTCATTGGACTATGCTCGCTATAGGGAGTTTGGCTTTTCATACCTTGATCATGTCGTTTATGAGTTTAATGCTGTGGTTTTGGCTGTTGCGTCATTATCTCGCCAATCATTTAGGTGTTTTTTCCTTCCTCACACCAATTTTCGGTATGATTTTTGGAGTGATTTTTTTAGATGAACATATAGAAATGAATTTTATTTTCGGTACAGGATTGGTCTTGTTTGGGGTGATGATCGTCAGTTTACATCAGTGGATTGAAAAGAAATTACATTTTACTGAATCAACGCAATAAAGATGAGCGATGTGTATTGGCTATGCCGTATTTGAATAAACTGAATAAATATACATGGATGGGTTTATCCTCAATTCTGATCTGGGCAAGTTTGGTTGCTGTAGTGAAGTTAATTGCTGAGTCTTTAAGCCCGATTTTAGCCATTGCATTGATTTATAGTTTTAGTGCGCTGAGCATTTTATTGTTGAATGGTTTTCCTCAAATGAGTCGCATGCCAAAAAGCTATTTATGGGGATGTGGAAGCCTTTTCGTCCTCTATGAAATTTTATTTCTTAGCTCAGTTGCTTTTTCACATGACCATGAACAAGTGTTAATTATTGGCATGATTAATTATTTATGGCCGCCGTTAACCGTTGTCTTGGCAATTTTTGCAAAGCAACTCAATTATAAGCTGCCCGTCATTTTAGGTTTTATTCTCGCCATTTTGGGGTTGATGATGGTGGTTAACCCTGATGTTCTCAATCTTTCAAAGTTCTTCTCGGTATTACAGAAAAATCCTGTGGCTTATAGTTTTGCATTGATTGGAGCAATTTTGTGGTCTTGCTTTAGCGTACTGACTAAAAAATACGCGCAGGGGCATAACGCCGTTCCCTTGTTTTTTGCTGTGACGGCACTGTCTTTATGGATTGTACATTTTGTCTCTGCTGAACCTTTTACTTTCCCTAGTTTTGAAATGTGGGGTGCGATTGCGCTTACAGGAAGTTTGATTGGTGTTGCATATAGCAATTGGAATCAGAGTTTACAATTTGGAGATATGAAATTATTGATTTTAGCGACCTATTTTATGCCGATACTTTCCTCTGTGATGTCGATGCTGATTTTAGATGCAATACCACAATTGGCCTTTTGGATTGGCACAATTTTAGTGACAATAGGCGCAATCATTTGTTGGAAAAGTACAGCTGAAAAGTAGTAAGACAATACCTACTAAACAGCTGTTCATTAGCCAAAACTACTCGCTATTTATCATCTAAAATTGCTGAAAGCGGTATAGATAATTTAGCGGCTAGATATTCATCAGACTCTATGAGTGATGGGCCAAGTTTTTGCATCCAAATATCATCATCATGAATATTTTTAACATCATCTCGATCTGGCAAAGTATAAGGCAACGCCTTATAAAATGACCAAAAATCAATGGTATCTAAATTTCGAATCAGTACATATTCATCGTTATCTGTACGTTTGATCAAGTTTTGTTTTTCCAATAACAAGACGTATGCTGGCCAACGACCAATTTCACCACGACCTAAAATTTCAAGTGCCTCGGCATCTGTAACCGTCTGTCCAGTTTGTTGTTTTTTATAAAATAATTCTAAAATATCCAAAAGCATTAGAACAGGATGGCGAGTCTGTACTTTACCTGTATGGAAGGCAGTGAGAGCGTAGCTGATTTCAACGCCTAAAAGGACAATATTCCATGACATGAAAATCCATAATAGAAATATTGGAATTGCTGCAAATGCACCGTAAACAATGGTGTAACTGGTGAAGTTGGTCATCACAAAACCAAACAGATTTTTGAGCAATTCAAAAACAATAGCACTAAATAATCCTGCAATCGCAGCAGCTTGGACTGGAACACGACGATTAGGAATAGTCCAATACAAGATAAAAAAGCCAAGTACAGTCAGTAAAAAAGAAATGATCCAAAACACCGCAGCACCATCAACTTCATAGCCTGCAAAGTTATTGCTCAGGATATTCATAGACGCCAATGTTGAAGAAATGACAAAAGCACTGCCGAGTAAAATCGGGCCGAGTGAAATAATCGTCCAATAGCGCATAAAACCAATGATGCCATTGCGTGTTTCTTGAACTCGCCAAATCCGATTAAATACAGTTTCAATACTGGTCAGCATCATTACTGTGGTAATAAACAGAAACAGCACACCAATAATGGTTAAGTTGCTGGAATTATCTGTAAAAACATTAAAGGCTTTATCAAAGGCAATACTGGTTTTAGGCAGAAAATTACTATAAATCATTTGTTGTAATTGCTGCCGAGCAGGTTCCAATGCTTTGATTGACGAAATAATCACTAAAAAAACAGTCAGCATAGGAACAACAGCAAACAAAGTGGTATACGTCAAAGATCCTGCTTGTTCACGACAACGATCAGTTTCAAAACGACGAAGTACAAAAAGTATAAATTGAAACCACATCTGATCATAAAAAGGGAGTCTTTTAAGTAATTTAAGCATATATCTTTTATCTCAATTTTTTTCAGCATATATTCCACTTTCATGGTCTAGCTTACCCAAAAATGAAGCAAAATACCGTATAGTTTATTTTTCAAATTTGAATATCTACAAATATGCAAGCTTATGTTTTAGTTTTATATTACAGCAAATATGGTTCTACTAAAGATATGGCACACTTAATTGCCAATGGAATCGAGTCCGCAGGTGTTGCGACAAAAATCAGAACCGTACCGAATCTTTCAACAGTAGTCAAAGAGGCGGAAGCCAGTATTCCTGAACAAGGGGATATTTATTGCACCTTAGATGATTTGCAAAACTGTGCAGGTTTGGCATTGGGCTCTCCAACCCGATTTGGTAATATGGCATCTGAGATGAAATACTTTTGGGATCAAACCACAAGTCTTTGGCTAAATGGCGCATTGCATAATAAACCTGCTTGCGTATTTACCAGTTCAGGTTCGATGCATGGCGGACAAGAAAGTACTTTGCTGACCATGCTTCCGCCTTTATTCCATCATGGCATGATGATCATGGGTTTGACCAATGCCAATCCTGCATTATCCAATACCAAATCGGGCGGTACACCGTATGGTGCCAGTCATGTGAGTGGGCCTAGACATGATCAGGGCTTGAGTCAGGATGAAAAAGCATTATGTGAAGAGCAGGGTAAACGTTTAGGTGAAGTGGTTAAAAAGTTGATGGCTGGAGCAGTTTAATTTTTTAGCTCAAATACGCTGGATATTTGTATTTAAAAGATTAAAAATAAAGGCTTTATCGTATTATACAGCGATAAAACCTTTATTTTTTCTATTGATTTTATTCAGGTTTTTCGATGCTTTCTACATTGAAACGGTGTTTGCATTTTTTACATCGATAATCAAAGAAAATATTTTGATCAACAATTTCGCCTGCTTTTTTACCAAAACGTCTGCCGAGGAAACCGCCTGTAATTCCAACACTGATCGCACCAACAAATGTGCCCACTGTACCGCCAACAATGACACCTAAAGGGCCTGCAACTGTTCCAATCGCCGCACCAACTGAAGCACCCGTAGCAGCTCCACCGACTGTTCCCGCCGCCGCTCCCGCAGAGGTGAGTAATACGCTACCTGCTTTTCCAAGTAGCTGTTCGTGGTCACTTCGTTCGAGGTCTGTTGAACCACATTTTGGACAGCTTACTGTATTTTCTTTATCCATGAGGGATTTGCCTTTAGGGTATATTCCGTTAAAAGTTCACAACCTGTCTGATGATGTAACGAATGATTGAATCATCATAATGCGATCACTTGGTTTTACTTTAGATGTGAGTGAATAAACTAAGTGTTTAGATATTCTTGTATTTTAGCTGAACTAAAAATGAAAATATTTATCTGACTTGTAACCTTGTTTGCTTTTGATTGAGCTGATGATGTCAAAACAATTTAAAAATAAACAAAAATCTAATTTTAATTTAAAGCAATGCTTTTATTCAGCCAAAAAGATTTGGTTTCTTCCTGATTTCTTTGCACGATATAACGCTTTATCAGCACGTTTAAAGACACCTTCTATATCCGCATCATGTTTTTTGACTTCAGCAACACCTATACTGACAGTAAGACAAATAATATTGTCATCATAATGAATTTGCATCATTTCAACGGTTGCAAGAATTCGTTTAAAAACTTGAACTGCTTCTGTGCTTAAACATGCAGGCAAAATAATTGCAAATTCTTCGCCACCAATACGTGCCAAGAAATCATTGGCACGTAGAACTTTTTGAATATGTTCAGACATGAGTTTGAGCACATAATCGCCTGCTTTGTGACCATAACAGTCATTCAGCGTTTTAAAATGATCAATGTCTAAGATACCAATACTAAAGGGAATATTGGATTTGAAGAATTGCAACATGGTTTGGTTGCTTTCTTGAATAAATACACGTCGATTAAATGCACCAGTTAATTCATCTGTAGAAGCCAGCACTTCCATTTCCTGAAATTGCAGATGCAACTTAATATTCATGGCTAACCAATTGGCAAGGCATTGTAAAAGGATCGCTTGTTGCTCGCTGTAATAATGCTTTCTTTTATCTGCAACATTTAGTGTTCCAATGCAAATATCGTTGTGAATCATGGGGGCATCCATGCAAGTGCCCATTCCATGCTGAGCCAGCATTTGGCAGTCAAGTTCGTCTGATTGAGTTACATCATCACAAATGATTAATTTGGCTGTAGCAAAGGTTCGACCAACAAAGGTTTGATTGATTGGAATTTTAAAATCAATAGGAATTGCTTGATTTCCAGAAATAGAATAGAGCTTGAGATATTCTTCATCTTCTTGAAGTGTAATACTGGCCCGATCTGCATCAAAAACATGTGATATCCAAAAAGCAATTTTATCCAGCAGATCTTGTAAAGATGCTGCTTTGCTTAAATCATGGATAAAGTCTACGGGAAGTTGAATATAGTGTTCTTCATCCAAACCCGATAGTTGATTTGGATCAAACATTCGCTCAGTAAACTTTTTTTTATTTATCATCTAATTAAATTTCTCAATAAAAAGTTCTTGGCTGAAACGCTATTTGTTTTAGAAAGTATAAAATCGATGGGATGTATTTTGAATTTAATCATTTCCCATAAATTGTCGATTTCTAGCTAGAATATAATGAAATTAAATAATATTCTATTCTCGTGATTATTAATGATAAAAATAAATACTGATTAGAGCAAATTTAGTATTTTAGTTATACTTTTTGACTATAAATTATAAAAAAGAGCACTAAAAGTGCTCTTTTTTGTCACACATCTTTGTACGGGTTTATTCCTGCACAAAAGTCACTGTACCATTTGCCAATGATTCAACGCGATAGCCTTTTTCAAGTAGCAAATCACGACCCGGTTGGAATGATTTTTCAATCACAATGCCGATACCTACAACTTCAGCTTCAGCTTGATGAATTAAATCTGCTAAACCTAAAGCCGCTTGACCATTTGCCAAGAAATCATCAATTACTAAAACTTTATCGCTTTGGTTGATATGTTTTTTAGAAATCGCAATCGTACTTTCAACTTGTTTCGTGAAAGAGAATACTTTTGAACGGTATAGATCATCTTTTAAAGTTAAAGATTGATATTTACGAGCAAAAATAACAGGGACACCAAGCTCTAAACCCGCCATTACTGCAGGTGCAATACCCGACGCTTCAATCGTAATGATTTTGGTAATGCCTGCGTCTTTAAAAAGACGTGCAAATTCTTGACCAATCAGTTGCATCATGACAGGGTCAATTTGGTGGTTTAGAAAAGAATCGACTTTCAGAACTTGATCAGATAGAACGATACCTTCAGCTAAGATTTTCTGTTCTAGTGCGTGCACAGGGAGAATCCTCTAGGAGCAAGGTGCTTTTTCAAGCAAAAGCGTATTTTAAAAAGCACCCAAAAAAATGCAAGCTGAAATTGACTAAATGGTGAAAAATCTCTTATTTTTTGTAACTTGTTAAGGTCAAGTTATAAGATGTTTTACCATCAACATGTGACATTTTCACAGGTAAATAGTCCAATTGTGGTGCTAACCAAAATATTGAGCTTTTAGAACCATTGTCATGGGTTAATACAACTTTAACTGTATTGTAAGTGCCTGCTGATGTTTTAATCGTTTCAGTCCCTTGTTTTACAAAACGACGTGAATCTAAGCCTTTGGCATCTGCAATCAAGTAATTTGATTTCAGTCCTGAACCTTTTAAATCTTCACGAACTTGTAATTCAGCATTTAACTCATCCAACGCACCTGCTTTCCAAGCAAAAGAACGTGGTTGATCTTTTTTCTTGGTATTGATGGTTTTGGTACTTGGATTAAAATTAATCGTCATCGTATCGTTATGTACCAAAACTTTACTGGTACGACTGAAACTGCTTGAATTAATTTGACCATTGCTAAAGCTAAAACGGCTGGTTTCACTTGCAGATGCGATCGCTGCGGCTTTCGCTGCAAAAACATAAGTCCAGTTGTTGCCATTTTTACTTAAAGTACGTGTTGCTGAACCTAGGTTTTTCCCATTATAAGCAAAGTCATAGCTGGCTTGGAAAGGGCTCATGGCAAGTGCATTGCTTGAAAATGCAGTGAGTAGCATGGCACTCGAAATCGTTGTTGCGATACTGAATGTTTTAAATAATGTTTTTGCCATAATTAAATGTCCTATGCATTTAAAAGTATCATTTATATGTTGTGTTCATTATGCAACTCAATTGCGAACAAAATAGCAAATTTTCCATACAAACTGTGAGTTTATGTATCAATTTTGAATGCTAGACCTTGAAATATAACGCTACTTCTTTTGTTCAATTGGGGTGACTTCACCTTCAATATAATCATCGGCATCATCCCAGTCTTCTACACGGCTTTCTCTAAACTTACTGAGTAAAGCTGCTAAATTGACATTGCCCAAAACAACCAGTTCAGTTTCACGCAGTTCAGCATGATTGACATGAACTTTAGCTAAAGTATCGATAATAGAACGACTTTTACCTAACCAACGATTCAAATCCAGATGTAATAGATCATCTTTGACTTTGATGACATTAAATTTTTCTAAGATCATCCCCAAAGGATCTTTTTTGAGAATTTTTTGGTAGAAAAACAAACCACATGTCACACCCATTTTATAGCCAATATTGGGGTAACTTGCCTCTATGACTTGAGTATCACTAATTTGTTCAAAAACAATAAGCTGCATATCCTTATTGAGTTCCATCTGTACCAATTTTAGGTCGACAGAAAGTACCAAATGCATGCCTTTGACATTGATTGTTGCATAAAGTCTGAGCCAATCATCATGTAAATCTGCATGTAAATCTTCTAGTATTTTGACATTGTCTGTGACATAACGCTTAAATGTGGCGTTTAGGAAGACTTGAGACACGGGAAATTCACGCTCTTCTTCTATAAAACCTTCAGCTTTTTGGTATACTTGTCGAATTCGTTTGGCGATGTTAGAAAGCAGCGTCGGCATAAGTATTGTCCCAAATCATCATCATATTAAGGCGATAAACTTGTCGATTATTAAAAGAAAGCAAGTCTAACGATTGCAGTTTAACAAAAAACATTGCACCATTTTGAATGGTTTGAAATTAGGTTGAGTCTTTCATTAAGTCTGTCACATTATTTGTGCTAAATGTAAGAATAGCCTAATTAAATTAATTTTAAATTTGGCGGTTGGGGAATTTTGTCGGATTAATGTCATGATAAAAAAATTATATGCCAATACAAAGCATTTTGAATCTTGGTGGCAAGATCCATTATTCATCGGAGCTGTGTCTACAGCTGCTATTGCACATGCGTTGTTTTTATCAATGCAATTTGGTATGCCTCAAGAAAATGATGCAGCAACGAAAGAAATTGCGGTTACATTACGCCCAAGTGTAGATAAAGTGAAAGAAGCGGATTTTTTAGCGCAAGCAGACCAGCAAGGCTCTGGAACGTTTAGAAAAGAACATCGTATGTCGAGTGACATGCCTGCACAATCTGTGGATCAAAGTGCAGGAGATCAGCAACTTGAAACTTTGGAACAAATTCAGCAAAAACGTGAATTAAATTTTGAAGAAAAGGTGTTGATGACTGTTTTGAGTTGGCAAAAACAAGCTGAACAAAATGATCGTAAAAAAGCTATGGATGAAATGCAGAGTCAATTCCAAGCCAAAGCTGCAATGGTGGCAAGCTTAGAGGCTCAATATTTACAAAAACAGCAAAATTTTAGTAAACAACAAAAAATTAAAACGTTAGATGGTATTCAAGCGAAACAAGATGCATCGGCAGGGTACTTGGATAAGTTCCGTGAAAAAGTAGAAATGTATGGCAATCGTTATTATCCCGATCTTGCCAAACAGCAACGTCTTTCAGGTGAAGTGCGTTTGATGGTGATTTTAAATAATGAAGGTGGTATTCGTGCGATTCGATTGATTGAAAGTTCAGGTCATAGCATCTTGGATGAAGCTGCGAAAAATTCGGTTCGTAAAGGTGCGCCGTTTGGACGCTTTGATTCTAAAATGAAGGACATTTCAGAATTACGTATTATCCGAACGTGGCGTTTTGATCCTGCTGAAGCTGAGTTTGAAGTGCGTTAAAATTTGGTCAATCTAGTTAAGAATATTTATTCCTATTTTGAATACGATTTTAAAATCTCACAAATCTCAACACTAAAACGCTCATACCAACGCTGTTTACCTAGACGCTGAGCAACCTGATGTTCAGCATCTTTATGCCAAGCTTGAATATCTTCAAGTGAGTTCCAATAAGATAAGGCAATTTCAAAACTATTTTCAGAAATTGCTTCAAATTTTTGACAGTTAAACTCAGTTAAGGCTTTTTCACGTAATTGATTGGCTGTGTTAAAATATTCTTGATCAAGAGATTTAATTTTTGCTTTGAAAATAACGACGTATTTCATGAGTTTTCTTTATCAGTGAATTGTATTTGATCTTAGATTGAATAGTCCCATCTCATGAAGAAGGGACTATTCTTCATTAAATAAATCAGCTTTCTTTGATTGTATAAGGATTTTCAAATCCTAATTTTTTCAAAATCTGTATTTCTAAAGCTTCCATTTCTTCAGCATCTTGCTCAGATGTTTCATGATCATAACCCATCAAATGCAAAGTACCATGGACTAGCATATGCGTGAAATGTTCAATCGGTGTCTTTTGCTGTTCAATGGCTTCTTGTAATACTACGGGGATGCAAATCACCAAATCACCAATCGGCAAAGCATCCAACATCGGTAAAATTTCTTCTGGAATATCACTGGGAAAAGATAGCACATTGGTCGATTTATCTTTTTCACGGTATTCGAGATTAAGCTTATGACTTTCATCATGATCGACACAAGCAATTCCGATTTCACAGTCTTGATCGACATCGATATAACGTAAAGTTGTTTCAATTACTTTTTTCAAATAAGCACGTTTGAGCACCAATTCAGGTGCTTCAAACGATTGTTGTAACGAGAGGTTAAGTTTCAAAACCAGTCCTTAAACATTTTCCTGACTGTGAGTTGCTTGCTCAGTATGTTGAGCGTCAGCTGCCGAGTCATTTTCAGAAATTAAGGCTTCTTGACGTGCTTTACGTTCTGCACGTGCTTCAGCACTTAAACGGTATTGTTCACTGTCCCATCCTTCATACGCTTCGACGATTTTCTGTACCAGCTGATGACGAACGACGTCACGAGAATGGAAGCGAGTGATGTGAATTTCTTTAATTTTGTCGATGACACGTAAAGCATGTGCCAGACCAGATTGTTGACCACGAGGTAAATCAACCTGTGTGATATCACCTGTGATAACCGCACGAGAGCCAAAACCTAAACGTGTAAGGAACATCTTCATTTGTTCAGGTGTGGTGTTCTGTGCTTCATCAAGAATTACAAAAGAATGATTGAGGGTGCGTCCACGCATATAAGCAAGCGGTGCAACTTCAATCACTTGGCGTTCAATTAGTTTTGCAACTTTTTCAAAACCCAGCATTTCATACAAGGCATCATAAAGTGGGCGCAAGTAAGGATCGATTTTTTGGCTTAAATCCCCCGGTAAAAAACCAAGTTTTTCACCTGCTTCAACAGCAGGACGCACCAAAAGAATCCTTTGAATTTCATTGCGTTCTAACATATCTACCGCAGCTGCAACAGCAAGATAGGTTTTACCCGTACCTGCTGGTCCAATGCCGAAAGAGATATCACTTTGCAGAATACGTTGTACATAACGCTTTTGGTTTGCACCACGTGGGTTAATGCGGCCTTTACGGGTTTGTAGCCAAACTTCGTCTAAGCCGGTGTGTTCATTATCAGAAAGGTCTTGTTGTAATTCACGGTCAGTCTGGCTGCCTTGAATCATCAAATGAATGGTATCTGCACTGATTTGCTGAGAGAGTTCAGCTTCAGCATGTAATCGCTGTAATAAACTCTCTGCTCGCTCAACAGCCTCTAATTCACCATCGAGATAGAAACTATCTCCACGGTGAGAAATGCTGACATCTAAACGTTGTTCGATTTGTTTCAGATGACCATTATAAGCACCTAACATGCTTTTTAAACGCTCAACTGAAATACCTGGGAAAGCTACTGTACGTCGAATCGCTGCAGTCAAGAGATATCCTTCTTTGAAGTTTAGTCTATACCCTTACATTACGCCACGTCAGGCTCAAGATTCAAGAGTTCTCCGTAAACTAAATTTAGGGTCTTAATCTCTGTAACCTCAATCTCTGCAAAGCGTCCGACCCAAGAGGCGTCACCTACAAATGTTACTAAACGTGTATTATCAGCGGTACCGACCAATAAATTCGGATCTTTGTTGGAAACATTTTCAACCAAGACACGTTGAATTGTACCCAACATTGCATCTGTTTTACGGATACTTGATTGTTTAATCCAATGTTGAACTTTGGCCAAACGTTCTTTTTTCACTTCATCAGTTGTGTCATCTGGCAGGTCTGATGCAGGTGTGCCTGGACGCTTTGAATAAACAAAACTATAAGAATGGTCAAAGTCTAAATCTTGGATAAATTGATAGGTTTCTTCAAAATGCGCATCTGTTTCACCCGGGAACCCAATGATGAAGTCTGAAGATAAATGCATATCTGGACGAACTTTGCGTAGTTTGGCAATTTTTTCGATATAAACGTCAATTGTATGATTACGTTTCATGGCTTGTAACACATCATTTGAACCGCTTTGAACAGGCAAATGAAGGTGTGAAACCATTTGAGGTAAGTCGCGGTAGCATTGAATCAAATCATCGTTAAATTCAAGCGGATGTGATGTTGTATAACGTAGGCGACCAATTCCTGGGATTTCTGCAACAAGACGTAATAAATCTGCAAAGGTACAAATTTCACCTTCAAAAGTTTCACCACGGTAGCCATTTACATTCTGACCTAAAAGCGAAATTTCACGAACGCCTTTTTCTGCCAAACCTGCAATTTCAGCCAATACATCATCTAGTGGGCGAGAAACTTCTTCACCACGGGTATAAGGGACAACGCAGAAAGAGCAATATTTTGAACAGCCTTCCATGATTGAAACAAAAGCTTTATAACCTTCAACACGTGGTTCAGGTAAAAAGTCGAATTTTTCAATATCAGGGAAAGAGATATCCACCAGTTTAATTTTATCTTTTTTCGGTTTTTCAATTTGATCAACATGCTGATCAAGCATTTGTGGCAAACGGTGTAAAGTTTGTGGTCCAAATACCATGTCGACATAAGGCGCACGTTTTTGAATGTTGTCACCTTCTTGCGAAGCAACACAACCGCCTACACCGATCACCAGATCAGGATTTTTTTCTTTCAGTTTGCGCCAACGACCCAATTCAGAAAACACCTTTTCTTGTGCTTTTTCACGAATCGAACAGGTATTCATTAGCAAAATATCTGCATCACTTGGGTCAGTTGTGAGTACATAACCGTGTGAGTCGCCTAAAAGATCTGCCATACGATGACTGTCGTACTCATTCATCTGACACCCTTGCGTTTCGATATACAGTTTTTTAACTGCACCGTCGGCTGGGGTGTGCTGTGGCTGGGTAACAGTGTTTTCTGAGGCAGCTTTGGCACCATTGGGAATGAAGGTTTGAACCGTCATGGAGGCGTCTATCCTATAATTTAAACAAGGGAATTCTATATTTTAGAACCTGTTATTTTATCAGGTTCATAAATGGCGCACCATTTTACAGTATTTCACACAAGCTCAGGAAAAATATTTATTTTGGGGTGATTTGCCTTTGAAAATGATCAATAAAAAATATAAAAGATGAATCATAAGGTTACATAACACAACAGTAGAAATGGATTAGAATACTTAAACTAAGCACAATAAGTGCATCAACTAGTGAAAGACAAGTCATGCAGGGCGAGAGAAAAACGGTGTTAAAGCAACAATTTAAGCAAAATAAATTCAAGATTTACCTTGCAGGGATCATGGCATGTACAGGTTTGCAAATCGCTAACGCAGCAGAAGAGCAATTTAACGATGCTTTACGCAGTGCAAATGATTCAAGCACTTTAGAACAATATCGTATTGCTATGCAAAACGATGCTTTGGGGTATTACCCTGAATATTGGTCACTTAACGCCAATCTCGCTTTTCAGCCCGCTGCCAATATTGTTGGTTTTGCACGACGTTACCCACAATCTGCTATGGCTGAAAAACTTGCTGCAGATTATGTTGAAGAAAAAGTAAAACAAGCAGACTATGCGAGCGCACAACCCGTATTGCAATATGTCACTAATGCTGATCAAGCTGAAAATTGTGCAGTTGCACAAGTGCGTGCGAAAACAGGTGATGTTTTGGTTTTTGCAGAATTTAAAGACGTATGGCTGGCAACCAATGCACAACCAGAGTCTTGTAATGGTTTAGGTCGGATGATGTTGTCGAGCCCATTGATGACCACCCAAGACCGCCAACAGCGTTTATATGCACAATTGAGAGCAGGCCAGTCGGGGCAAGCCATTGCCACTGCACAATCTATAGGGATCAATTTATCACTGGCTCAGCTCAACCAAATTCAAGCCAATCCTTTGAATTACTTATGGTCAGCACCTAAAGCCAACGTGTCAGATTATGCTTATTTGGTCTATGCATTGGGGCGCGCGGCTGATACAGATTTAACCAGTGCTTTACAATCTGTACCTAAGTTGGTTCAGGATGTTCCTGCCGATGTACAAAAATATATTTATCGTACAGTGGGTTATATTGGTGGAACCACGGTAATGAAGAATAATTTTAACCGTGAAGTTTTACAAAATTTTGATGCGAGTTATGGTGTGCCGTTTAGCGCAGAAGAAGCTGAAATTTATGCACGACAAGCGATTCGTTTTGGTGCTTGGGAAAGTGTAATTCGCTCAATCGATAGTATGAGTGTGACGCAAAAGCAAGAAGATCGTTGGCAATATTGGTTAGCACGAGCTTCGGAGCAACGCACTGATCCGCAATCGAAAAAGGTGGCTCGAGATATTTTTCAGCGTTTAGCGATGGCGGGGGATGATTATCACAACTTATTGGCTAAAGACCATATCGGGCAAAAATATAATGCACGCCTTGATAATGAACAACCTTCAAGTAGTGATCAGCAACGTTTAAATCAAGACATCCATTTCCGTCGTGCTTTTGCTTTACGCAATATTGATGCACCTGCGGCCTATACCAATCGTGAGTGGAATTGGGCAGTACGACAAGCGTATTTAAAGCATGATGATGGTTTGTTACTTGCTGCGGCAAAACGTGCCACAGATATGGGTTGGTATGATCGTGCTATTTATGCGGCAGATCGCACTGAGAAAAAACACAATTATAGTTATCGTTATGCAACACCACATCAGGCAATGGTGGTGAGCCATAGTCGCAATGCAGGTATAGATCCTGCTTGGGCCTATGGTTTAATGCGTCAGGAAAGCCGTTTTGTGACAGCTGCTCGTTCGCATGTCGGCGCAGGCGGTTTAATGCAAATTATGCCTGGAACGGCAAAATTAGTCGCACGTCAAATGGGCGAAACCTATAATCCAGCTGCTTTAAGTGATGCCAATACCAATATTCGTTATGGTACTTTTTACTTGTCTATGATTCATGGGCAGTTGAGTAATAATCCTGTATTGGCAACAGCAGGTTATAATGCAGGGCCTAATCGTGCAAAACGCTGGCAGCCTGATTATCAAAATTTATCAGCAGATCAATATACCGAATCCATACCACTGAATGAAACACGTGACTATGTTAAAAACGTCATGACCAATGCTGCGCATTATGGAATTTTATTAGGACAAGGCCCTCAAGCAATTGAAAGTCGTATGCCTATAATTCCAACACGTGCAGCACAGTAGTGAATGAATTTGAACTTAATATAGAATGCTATTGGTAGGCCAATGATTTTCAAACTTTTGCGTAAATTGAAAAAGCGGGCAACAGCATGGATTTTATGCTGTGCAGGTTTCTTTCTGTTTAATTCTCAGTTGATTGCTGCTCCGCAATTGCAAGGTTATGTGATGCAGGTGCAATTAACACCTGCGGTATGTGCTTTGGATTCAAGTAAGCAAAAACAACGCAAATGTTTGGAAGGTTATTCTCTAACGATTACAGGGCTATTGCCTGAAACAACCGAGCGAGGCTGTGCGACCAATAGCTCTGCAAGCTTGTCACCTTTACAAGCCAAAGTGGTTGCAAGGGTGATGCCAGAAGAAAATGCACGGATTCAGTTGTGGCGTAGCATTGGTGATTGTGTACCAATGAGTGCAAGCCAATATTTTAGAACAGTCATTAATTTGGCAGATAAATTAAAAGTTCCTGCTGATTTAACCAGTTCTGAAAATAAAAACGTTCAATATAATGTATTGAAAAATCAATTTGTCAGATTAAATCCTGGTATGAATAACAACAGCATTCGTTTTACTTGCCAGAATCCATTGACTAATCCCGTTTTGACAGAGATTCAGGTGTGCTATCGAGTGAATGGTCAGTATAAACAATGTTCGAATCATATTGTTTCAAATTGCCCAAATACATTCTCGATTAAAGGAACTTATTAAGCTTTTTTATATATTTTATTTATATTTCCTATCATACTTTTGTTGAAAAGCATTCTCTTTTACATGCAACGGTCAATAGATTGGAGTACAATCTTTGCCGTTTATGATAATTCGATTAAAACGGATTTAGCCGTTTAATCACATTAACGATCCTCAATTGGAGATAATTACATGAAGCAACCTGTTCGCGTTGCCGTTACTGGTGCAGCTGGTCAAATCGGTTACAGCTTATTATTCCGTATTGCTAGCGGTGAGATGCTTGGTAAAGACCAACCTGTTATTTTGCAATTGTTAGAAGTTCCATTTGAGAAAGCTCAAGCTGCGCTTAAAGGCGTAATGATGGAATTAGATGACTGTGCTTTCCCATTATTGGCTGGCATGATCGGTACTGATGATCCTAAAGTTGCATTTAAAGATGCTGACTACGCGTTATTGGTTGGTTCACGTCCACGTGGTCCTGGTATGGAACGTGCTGACTTGTTAAAAGTGAACGGTGAAATCTTCATTGGTCAAGGTCAAGCACTGAATGAAGTTGCTAGCCGTGATGTTAAAGTACTTGTTGTAGGTAACCCTGCAAATACAAATGCTTACATCGCAATGAAATCTGCTCCAGATCTTCCAGCGAAAAACTTTACAGCAATGTTACGTCTTGACCACAACCGTGCGTTAACACAAATTGCTCAAAAAGCTGGTGTTGCTGTAGCAGACATCAAAAACATGACTGTTTGGGGTAACCACTCTCCAACAATGTATGCAGACTACCGTTTTGCAACAGTAAATGGCGAAAGCTTAAAAGACAAAATCAACGATGCTGACTGGAACGCAAACGTATTCCTTCCAACTGTTGGTAAACGTGGTGCTGCAATCATCGAAGCACGTGGTCTTTCTTCTGCTGCTTCTGCTGCTAATGCTGCAATCGATCATATGCGTGATTGGGCACTTGGTACAAATGGCGAGTGGGTAACAATGGGTATCCCTTCTGACGGTTCTTATGGTATTCCAGAAGGCGTGATGTACGGTGTTCCTGTAACTTGCGAAAATGGCGAGTACAAGCGTGTTGAAGGCTTAGAAATCGACGCATTCAGCCGTGAACGTATGGACAAAACACTTCAAGAACTTGAAGAAGAGCGCGCAGCTATTGCTGACATGCTTAAGTAAGTAAAAATTTAGTCTTCTAAAGATTAATTTTGAAAGGAACTCCATTTGGGGTGATGTTGATTGGTTAAGCGTAATTTAGAGATTACTTATTTAAGAATCTCCCCTAACCCCTCTTTAAAAAAGAGGGGAACTATTGAGAATCTAAAATAATATTAGATTATTGATACCCCCTCCTTTTCAAAGGTGAGGAGCATGCTCCGCAAGGGGGAGGATTTAAAAATGCTTAACTGACTGGACATTACTCCACTTGGGGTGCTTTTTTATTTAAATCAAAGCAAATCAACAAAAAAATAACAAGAATTAGCCAAGATAGCGTTGGAAAATAAAAGAAATATCGATAATTTAAGACTTATTTATATGTATTGAAAACAAATAACTTGAGGGAAATAAAATGTTTGATGAGCAACCAACACTAGAACTTTTATTTGAACAATTGGGTTTAGATGCAGACCAAACCGCGATTGATCATTTTGTGGCAACACACCAATTACCCAAAGACGTGATGATGCATCAAGCTGATTTTTGGAGTCCTTCTCAACGTGAATTTTTAAGTAGTCATTGGCAAAAAGACGATGAATGGGCGATTGTCGTAGACACATTAAATGAATTGTTAAGTCAAGATTTACAGCGGAAATAAAAGCTCAAAGCATATTTTTATGCGGCGAAAAATTCATCACAAATTGAAACAAGAAAAAATAGCTCAGGGGCTATTTTTTTTTCTGATTTTCTTATAAGTTATTTGCATAATCAATGACAATTATATTTATATGAGGAGTGCGCCATGCTCAGGACGAACAAACCATCCTTAGAATTATTGTTTGCGCAGTTAGGATTAGCCAATAGCCCTGCAGCAATTGAACTTTATGTGCGTACACATCAGCTTGCAGCCAATCAAAATTTACATGACGCACCATTTTGGAGTCGGTCTCAACGTGATTTTCTCATCAGTCATTTAGTTCAAGATGATGATTGGGCGATTTGGATAGACGAATTAAACCAACAACTTCATATGGATGCATACAAATTACAAATTGCTTAACGTTTTATCATTTTCCCAAGTGCAACAAAAAAGATGGCTGTGATAGCCATCTTTTCTTTTGTGTTGAACATTGTTCATTCACATTATTTTGTCGAATATTCACATTACATTCGACCATTGGAATCAATGCAATTTATTGTGAATCAACTGTGTAAACCAAGCTTCATTACGAACAGTATTAAAAGCAGGGTGTTGTTGATATAACTCTAAATCAAATTCATCCGATTTCACATATTTACTTAACCAGTGGCGAGTCAATGCAAAATCTTTTTTACTGACTGAAGCATAAGCCAACATGAAATAAATATCGCCATTTTCATGTTGTGTCATTGGTTTTAAAATTTGCTGAGTAATCAAAGCATAACGAGCTTCTTTGGTCAGTTCGAAATAAATCATATAGGCTTTGGCTAAGTGTAACGACAGCTTTATATACAATGACATAGGCATTTCATTATATTCAATGCGTGCTGTTTCAAGTAAAACAATCGCTTCTTGAAGAAAATGAACTTGTTCTTGCTTAGAGTTGCTTAGGGTGACCAGTTGTAAGCGCAAATCGCCACGCTCAAGTGCGAGTTCAGGCGTATTGTTTGACAAATACAATTGATCTGTTTCTCCAATACGCGAGATGATTTGTTTTGTATTTTCAAACATGTGCTGAATCCTCTTAATTTATAATCATATTATGCAGGCTATTTTCATAATTTAAAGGTTGAATTATTGATATTCAGCGTTGCAAAAATAAAGCTAAATACAGCCTATTAAATTATTGCTTGATCGCTTCTAAGCCAAGCAGTAATTGAGAGGCGTTGGTGTTTTGCCTGAATGACTTCGTGCAATAAATCACTTTGAAACATTGCAATCCGATTAGGTTTAGGTTGTATGGTGTGCCATACATCATTTTTATCTTGTAAATGAAGCTCACCACCCCAGTCATCTTGCCATTCTTGGTGCAAATAATAGACCGTAGAAATCATTCGACCATTCTTGTTTTGTGGATTATCACGATGTAATGCGTAAAATTCCCCTGCGTTATAACACGCGAAATGCGCTTCTACATCGTTAATACCAAGATAGAAATGACGATTTAACAGCTGAGAAAGTTGTTTTAAGGTATCGATATGATGTTGTGCGATGTCTAAATCTTCATTGATCCATAAAATATGGTCACTACGAATATTACTCACGACACCATTTTGAATCGCAGCTTCACGGAAGCAATTTAAATTGGACGTGCATTCATTAACCAGTTGATGTACATAGTCATGTGAATAAACATGATCAATCACAGCAAAGCCATGTTGATCCAAATCATCTAAAATTTGATCAATATTCCATGATTTTGGGAGTGTTGCTGCTTCCATAAATGTCCAAAAAGATCAGGTAAAAAATTATCGATCTATCTTAGAACAAACGATGGGCAGTGAAGAAATATTTTTTCGTGCTAAAATGTCAGTTGAACTCAGGAATGATTTGAAACATGAATTACCGTCACCATTACCATGCAGGCAACTTTGCCGATGTCATGAAGCATGTGTTATTGCTCCAACTTTTGACACGTTTAAATGCCAAAGACAAACCTTATCGCTATATAGATACACATGGTGGTGCGGGTAAATACGATTTATCAACCTCAGAAGCACAAAAATCTGGTGAATTTTTAACGGGTATTCATCGTTTGGTTAAACTCGATGATTCGATTAAGCGTAATGCGCCTGAAGGTGTTAAGCAGTACCTGAAAGTTGTTGAAGATATGCGTGCAACTTCTGGTAAAGGTGCTTATCCAGGGTCACCTTGGTTTGCATTGGAAGGTATGCGAGATATTGATAAAGCAACAATTTTTGAAATGCAACGTGATGTATTTCAACAGCTTTATTATAATATTCGTGACAAGCGTGCGGGTTTGCATGAGCGTGATGCATACGAAGGCTTACTTGGCGTGATTCCACCAAAAGAAAAACGTGGTTTGGTGATGATCGATCCACCTTACGAATTAGAGCGTAAAGATTTTCCACAATTGGTTGAACTCATCGCAGCTGCACATAAGAAATGGTCAACAGGTGTTTTTGCAATTTGGTATCCAATTAAAGATCGTGCCATGATTGAACGTTTTGAAAAGAAAATGATCAAAACAGGAATCCGCCGTCAATTGGTGTGTGAAGTTTGTGTATGGCCAGATGACACACCTGTCGGTTTAAATGGTTGTGGTTTATTGGTGATTAACCCACCTTGGAAGTTTTCTGAGGATGCAGATCAAGCACTACAATGGTTATTCCCTCATTTACGTATGAGTGAAAATGGTGGACATGCTGCAGTTCGTTGGTTAGTGGGTGAATAAACTAAGCTAAAATTGGTAGTCGAATTGGGCACTATCACATATGTGAATTACAAAATTTAGATAAATAAATGATGTAATTCACATGATTTTACTTAGAAATAAACGCTATAAATAATGAGTTAGAATATCAACAGCTCTAGCGAGTCATAGATAGGATTCAAAAATGACAAATATAAATAAACCAGAAAGCCCTAATACTTCAGATCAAAATCATGCTTTTGATGGTATTACTTTTGAAGTGGAAGAGGAAGAACATACACATGAAGGGCAGAAGGTGAAACGTCGAGGAATCTATTTATGGCCGAACTTGATCACAACCTCTGCGTTGTTATCAGGTTTTTACTCGATTATTGCCAGTATGAATGGTGATTATATTCAAGCCATTTATGCAATTTTTCTTGCTGCTTTATTTGATGGTTTAGATGGTCGTGTCGCACGAGCGATTGGCGCTCAAAGTGCTTTTGGTGAACAATTTGACTCATTATCAGACCTATTGGCATTTGGTGTTGCGCCTGCAATATTGATGTATAGCTGGAGTTTGCATGATCTAGGTCGTATAGGTTTAGCAGCTTGTTTTGTTTATACCGCATGTGCAGCATTCCGTTTGGCACGTTTTAATGTTCAAATTGGTGTCGTTGATAAACGCTACTTTATCGGTGTTGCAAGTCCATTGGCGGCAATTATCATTATTGCTTGGGTCTGGGTTGGACAAGATTTCCCTTATATCTTCGATTTAAAAGATAAGGCAATCCAAGCTTTGAATGCTGCAACAATAGTTGCTGTTGGTTTGTTGATGATTTCTAATATTAAATATTATTCATTTAAAACAGTTGACCGTAAACGTGTTCCATTTTTTGTATTGCCAATTGCAGTATTTATTTTGGCAGCAATGACTTATAACATTCCAGTAGGGATATTGGTGATCTCGATTATTTATGCAATTTCAGGTTTTATCACCACCTTTTTGGCGAGAAAAAATACTATTAATGAATAATAAGAGATGACTTCATAAGAAGTTCGAAGTAGGTGAGGAGCTTGATATGCGATTGTTTCAAGATTTCTTAGATCAGTCTAAACAACTGAATCAAGCTCGCAAGCCTGTCGAACTTTTTTATCATCCACCGAAAGATAAATATAAAATTATCCATCAGAAATTGGTGATTGCAAATTTACCTGCACCATTACATTACATAAACTTTTTTAGCCTTATTGGGCAGCCGAATAATCCTGTTTTTTGCAATCAAAGTGAAATTTCGACTTTTGCCTTGGATACAGTCACGACTTTGAGTAGTTCGAGTCCACATATGGTTGGGCAACTCAATGCGTGCTCAATCAAAAAACAGTGTAAATTCCAAATCGACCAAAATAACAATACGGATTTTAAATTTGGAGATAGAGAACGCGTCTTTGGGCAATTTCCAGATTTTAAAATACAACGTCAAGATAATGAATTCAGTCTAGATTTAAATATAACCACCACACCATTGTTATCACACTTTGTACATCTTAAATTTGGTTTTGCTGAACACTGGTCTGTACTTGCGCATTGCGAAGGGCAGATTACATATAAAGATCAGAAATTTGAAATAAAGCAGAAAGGTGCATTTGAATACGCTCGATTGGTGAATTTCCCGTATTTGCCTTATGCCTTATATGTTTATCAATTGATTCAACTGACGGATGATCGGCAAATAATTTTGATGCACAGTCGTGATCAGCTCAATAACATTCTACATTCACGAATTTACATTCGAGATCTACAAAATAATGAATTGAGCATGTTAGATCAGCGTGTATATTTTAAAATTCATCGCGTGTTTCCAAAAGTTAAAACCGTAAACCAGCAAGAAATGTATTTACCTAGAGAATTTGAATGGCAATATCAAGATGAAAATATTCAAATTGATATTCAAGCACAGAGTCGAGGTGATTATAAATTTGGATTAGCTGCAGGCTATGTAGGAAGCTTTAGCTATCAAGCAAAAATTAATGAAGAATTTTATGAAGGCGAAAGTGGCTATTGTGAATATATCGATTGCCGTCCTTTGAAATGGCAAGAAATAGATAAAGATAATAAATTGTTCAATAAAGCAGCCAATCCAGCACTTATTATGCTAAAAAAATAGTAAAAGCGATAATTTTGCTGAATAAATAATCAAACAATACAATAATTAAAAAATAAATTAAAAAAGGGGGTTGTGTTGGTTTAGGAATGGTGTAGAATGCACATCCATCGGCGGTGATGTTAAATAAAACTTCTGATAAATCAATAGCTTGAAAGGTTTAGATAGATTTCTAAAGGAAATTTGTTGAATTGATTAAAGAATGATTTGTTAGAAAAAAGATTAACATTAACGATTGACTTTTAAGAGATTGAGAGTAATATAGCCGACCTAGCTTGATGCTGACGAAGCATTGAGAAGATCATTAAGAGAATATGAAGAACAACTTGTGTGGATTTTTACTGATTGATTGATCGAAAATATTTCATTGATTGAAAGGTTTAAATTACTCGAAGTTTATTTGAGAGAATTTGTCAGGAAATTGATGAGCCAGAATTGTGACCTTAAGTCACTAATGATTTTAACTGAAGAGTTTGATCATGGCTCAGATTGAACGCTGGCGGCAGGCTTAACACATGCAAGTCGAGCGGGGGATGTAGCTTCGGTTATATCTCTAGCGGCGGACGGGTGAGTAATGCTTAGGAATCTGCCATTTAGTGGGGGACAACATTCCGAAAGGAATGCTAATACCGCATACGTCCTACGGGAGAAAGCAGGGGATCTTCGGACCTTGCGCTAAATGATGAGCCTAAGTCGGATTAGCTAGTTGGTGGGGTAAAGGCCTACCAAGGCGACGATCTGTAGCGGGTCTGAGAGGATGATCCGCCACACTGGGACTGAGACACGGCCCAGACTCCTACGGGAGGCAGCAGTGGGGAATATTGGACAATGGGGGGAACCCTGATCCAGCCATGCCGCGTGTGTGAAGAAGGCCTTATGGTTGTAAAGCACTTTAAGCGAGGAGGAGGAGCTCTAGGCTAATATCCTAGATGCTTGGACGTTACTCGCAGAATAAGCACCGGCTAACTCTGTGCCAGCAGCCGCGGTAATACAGAGGGTGCGAGCGTTAATCGGATTTACTGGGCGTAAAGCGTACGTAGGCGGCTTTTTAAGTCGGATGTGAAATCCCTGAGCTTAACTTAGGAATTGCATTCGATACTGGGAAGCTAGAGTATGGGAGAGGATGGTAGAATTCCAGGTGTAGCGGTGAAATGCGTAGAGATCTGGAGGAATACCGATGGCGAAGGCAGCCATCTGGCCTAATACTGACGCTGAGGTACGAAAGCATGGGGAGCAAACAGGATTAGATACCCTGGTAGTCCATGCCGTAAACGATGTCTACTAGCCGTTGGGGCCTTTGAGGCTTTAGTGGCGCAGCTAACGCGATAAGTAGACCGCCTGGGGAGTACGGTCGCAAGACTAAAACTCAAATGAATTGACGGGGGCCCGCACAAGCGGTGGAGCATGTGGTTTAATTCGATGCAACGCGAAGAACCTTACCTGGTCTTGACATAGTAAGAACTTTCCAGAGATGGATTGGTGCCTTCGGGAACTTACATACAGGTGCTGCATGGCTGTCGTCAGCTCGTGTCGTGAGATGTTGGGTTAAGTCCCGCAACGAGCGCAACCCTTTTCCTTATTTGCCAGCACTTCGGGTGGGAACTTTAAGGATACTGCCAGTGACAAACTGGAGGAAGGCGGGGACGACGTCAAGTCATCATGGCCCTTACGACCAGGGCTACACACGTGCTACAATGGTCGGTACAAAGGGTTGCTACCTAGCGATAGGATGCTAATCTCAAAAAGCCGATCGTAGTCCGGATTGGAGTCTGCAACTCGACTCCATGAAGTCGGAATCGCTAGTAATCGCGGATCAGAATGCCGCGGTGAATACGTTCCCGGGCCTTGTACACACCGCCCGTCACACCATGGGAGTTTGTTGCACCAGAAGTAGGTAGTCTAACCTTAGGGAGGACGCTTACCACGGTGTGGCCGACGACTGGGGTGAAGTCGTAACAAGGTAGCCGTAGGGGAACCTGCGGCTGGATCACCTCCTTAACGAAAGATTGGTTATTGGTAAGAATCCACAACAAGTTGTTCTTCATTGATGTATCTGAGGGTCTGTAGCTCAGTTGGTTAGAGCACACGCTTGATAAGCGTGGGGTCACAAGTTCAAGTCTTGTCAGACCCACCAAGTCTACTGATTGAAATTGAAGAAATTCAAGATTACAGAGAAACAGATATATTAAGATCTTAAGCTGGGGACTTAGCTTAGTTGGTAGAGCGCCTGCTTTGCACGCAGGAGGTCAGGAGTTCGACTCTCCTAGTCTCCACCATACATTACGAAGTAATGTGAAAACGAAAGTTAAATCCTAAAGATAGTTTATAGAAATTAATGAATAAGAAGATCACATGGTCTTGATTTATTAACTTCTGTGATTTATCACAGTGAACTACTTGCTGACGAGGCGGTAGTGAATCATTAACAGAATAAATTTGAGTTGAAATAATTGTTTAACTCGTTTCAAGCAAATTAACAAGCAATTGTTAATGTTGAATGAAATGAGCACTAGCGATAAAACTGAATCAAGCGTTTTGGTATATGAATTAAATTGAAGCTGTACAGTGCTTAAGTGCACGAACAACAGATAGTAGCAATTAAGTTTGCAACGATAACACTCACTTGTATGTGTTAGCGACTGTTTGGGGTTGTATAGTCAAGTAATTAAGTGCATGTGGTGGATGCCTTGGCAGTCAGAGGCGAAGAAAGACGTAATAGCCTGCGATAAGCTTCGGGGAGGCGGCAAATATCCTGTGATCCGGAGATTTCTGAATGGGGAAACCCACTTACCATAAGGTAGGTATCGCATGATGAATACATAGTCATGCGAGGCGAACGAGGGGAAGTGAAACATCTCAGTACCCTTAGGAAAAGAAATCAATTGAGATTCCGTCAGTAGCGGCGAGCGAACGCGGATCAGCCCATTAAGTTATATGTGTATTAGCGGAACGCTCTGGGAAGTGCGACCGTAGAGGGTGATAGTCCCGTACACGAAAGTGCACATATAATGATGACGAGTAGGGCGAGGCACGTGAAACCTTGTCTGAATATGGGGGGACCATCCTCCAAGGCTAAATACTCCTGACTGACCGATAGTGAACCAGTACCGTGAGGGAAAGGCGAAAAGAACCCCTGTGAGGGGAGTGAAATAGATCCTGAAACCGCATGCATACAAGCAGTGGGAGCCGACTTGTTCGGTGACTGCGTACCTTTTGTATAATGGGTCAGCGACTTATATTCAGTAGCAAGGTTAACCGTATAGGGGAGCCGTAGAGAAATCGAGTCTTAATAGGGCGTTTAGTTGCTGGGTATAGACCCGAAACCGGGTGATCTATCCATGAGCAGGTTGAAGGTTGGGTAACACTAACTGGAGGACCGAACCCACTGTCGTTGAAAAGCCAGGGGATGACTTGTGGATAGGGGTGAAAGGCTAATCAAACTCGGTGATAGCTGGTTCTCCCCGAAAGCTATTTAGGTAGCGCCTCGGACGAATACCATAGGGGGTAGAGCACTGTTTCGGCTAGGGGGTCATCCCGACTTACCAAACCGATGCAAACTCCGAATACCTATGAGTACTATCCGGGAGACAGACTGCGGGTGCTAACGTCCGTAGTCAAGAGGAAAACAATCCAGACCGCCAGCTAAGGCCCCAAAATTATAGTTAAGTGGGAAACGATGTGGGAAGGCATAGACAGCTAGGAGGTTGGCTTAGAAGCAGCCACCCTTTAAAGAAAGCGTAATAGCTCACTAGTCGAGTCGGCCTGCGCGGAAGATGTAACGGGGCTAAAACTATATGCCGAAGCTGCGGATGTGCACTAAGTGCACGTGGTAGGGGAGCGTTCTGTAAGCCGATGAAGGTGTGTTGAGAAGCATGCTGGAGGTATCAGAAGTGCGAATGCTGACGTGAGTAACGACAAAACGGGTGAAAAACCCGTTCGCTGAAAGACCAAGGGTTCCAGTCCAACGTTAATCGGGGCTGGGTGAGTCGACCCCTAAGGCGAGGCCGAGAGGCGTAGTCGATGGGAAATTGGTTAATATTCCAATACTTCTGTGTAATGCGATGAGAGGACGGAGAAGGTTAAGTCAGCCTGGCGTTGGTTGTCCAGGTGAAAGGTTGTAGGCATGTATCTTAGGCAAATCCGGGGTACTCTATGCTGAGAACTGATAACAAGCTAGTTTACTAGCGAAGTGGCTGATACCAAGCTTCCAGGAAAAGTCTCTAAGCTTCAGTTACACAGGAATCGTACCCGAAACCGACACAGGTGGTCAGGTCGAGTAGACCAAAGCGCTTGAGAGAACTCTGCTGAAGGAACTAGGCAAAATGGTACCGTAACTTCGGGAGAAGGTACGCTGCTGACGGTGATAGGACTTGCTCCTTGAGCTATTGGCAGCCACAGAAACCAGGCCCCTGCAACTGTTTATTAAAAACATAGCACTCTGCAAACACGAAAGTGGACGTATAGGGTGTGATGCCTGCCCGGTGCTGGAAGGTTAATTGATGGGGTTAGCGTAAGCGAAGCTCTTGATCGAAGCCCCAGTAAACGGCGGCCGTAACTATAACGGTCCTAAGGTAGCGAAATTCCTTGTCGGGTAAGTTCCGACCTGCACGAATGGCATAATGATGGGGGCGCTGTCTCCAGCAGAGGCTCAGTGAAATCGAAATCGCCGTGAAGATGCGGTGTACCCGCGGCTAGACGGAAAGACCCCGTGAACCTTTACTGCAGCTTGACATTGAACTTTGATCTTACTTGTGTAGGATAGGTGGGAGGCTATGAAATTGGGACGCCAGTTCCAATGGAGCCATCCTTGAAATACCACCCTGGTAATATTGAGGTTCTAACTCTGTCCCGTTATCCGGGACGAGGACCATGTCTGGTGGGTAGTTTGACTGGGGCGGTCTCCTCCTAAAGAGTAACGGAGGAGTACGAAGGTGCGCTCAGCGTGGTCGGAAATCACGCGTAGAGTATAAAGGCAAAAGCGCGCTTAACTGCGAGACCCACAAGTCGAGCAGGTACGAAAGTAGGTCTTAGTGATCCGGTGGTTCTGTATGGAAGGGCCATCGCTCAACGGATAAAAGGTACTCTGGGGATAACAGGCTGATACCGCCCAAGAGTTCATATCGACGGCGGTGTTTGGCACCTCGATGTCGGCTCATCTCATCCTGGGGCTGAAGCAGGTCCCAAGGGTATGGCTGTTCGCCATTTAAAGAGGTACGCGAGCTGGGTTTAGAACGTCGTGAGACAGTTCGGTCCCTATCTACCGTGGGCGTTGGAAATTTGAGAGGATCTGCTCCTAGTACGAGAGGACCAGAGTGGACGAACCTCTGGTGTACCGGTTGTGACGCCAGTCGCATCGCCGGGTAGCTATGTTCGGAAGGGATAACCGCTGAAAGCATCTAAGCGGGAAGCCTACCTCAAGATAAGATTTCCCCGAGGCTTTATGCCTCCTAAAGAGCCGTTGAAGACTACGACGTTGATAGGTTGGATGTGGAAGTACGGTGACGTATGAAGCTGACCAATACTAATTGCTCGTGAGGCTTGACTATACAACACCCAAACAGTTGTATATAGAGCATCATTTGATTCATAAAAGATCAATCATACTTGATTTAGTTGTAAAGCTAGTTACAATACCCAACTCAAATGTTCTGTTAAACTCATTTGGTACCAAGTAAGGCATTTAAATAAGACCCGAACAAGTCCATAACAGTTTGCTGGCGACAATAGCAAGAGTGAACCACCTGATCCCTTCCCGAACTCAGAAGTGAAACCTCTTAGCGCTGATGGTAGTGTGGGGTTACCCATGTGAGAGTAAGTCATCGCCAGCTTTTAAATTCAAAACACCCCCAACTCGATAGTTGGGGGTGTTTTTTTTTGCTTGGGGGTTGTCGACAAAAGAATTATTTCGATGCAATATCTACACATCAGTCTTATTATATCTGGGTGAAAGGGGGATCAATGATGTTGAGTAATCTGTATCAACGCTCTTCTTGTTATTATTGTCATAGCATGCATAAATAGGCTTTTAGTGCTAGGGTTGAGTCAAGATCAAAATAAGCTGCTAACCATTTAAGTTGATTAGCATTTTATAAAAATGATTTGATAAAACTTTTACTATATTAAAGTTGTCTACGTGCATGTTTAAAAGCTGTTCTTAAACCTTCTTCTAAAGTTGGGTGGTAGAACGGTTTTTGTAAAATATCATCGAGTGTGACTTCTTCTGAAATCATCCAAGCCAATAAGTGTGCCATATGTTCGGCTGATTCCACAAAAAGTTCAGCACCGAGTAGTTTTCTAGAGCTTTTATCAATATAGATCTCGATAGCCCCTTTATTTTTTCCTAAAACTATCGCACGACCTTGTTTTTCATAAGATGCATAACCCGTGATGAACTCAATTCCTAATTTAGATAAGTTTGAATAACTAGACCCAACAATTGCCATTTCAGGATAAGAAAATACAATGCCCAAAGGCGTTAGCTGTTTTAGGTTTACTAGTTTAGGAAAATTTAGACAACTGGAAATAACCCATTTCCCTTCACTTGCTGCCTCATGCTGTAAAGGTGTTTGTGTAAACGCATCTCCAATAATGAATATCGGTAGGTTCGAAAGTTGTTTAGTTTCATTATTTAAGGGTAATTTTTTTAGATCTGAGAAGGATGAATCTATATTCTCTAAACTCAATGTTTTTAAATTACTTTGGCGGCCAGTCGCGGCTAAAACGTAATCAACATAAATATGTTTGGATTCGGCATTTTCAATAAAATTAAGTTTTACACCATGCTGAGTAGATTCAGCAGAATTGGGTAATATTTCAAACTTGATGTTTAAGTCTTTGCTGAGTTCAACTTGTGCAATTTGTTGTAATTTGGGACTGCTGAGAATACCGACCTTTTTACTTCTTGCAAATACGGTTGTTTCTACACCTAATCGCTGCATAGCTTGGGCTAATTCAATGGCAATCACACCACTTCCAATCACTGCGATTGATTTTGGTAAAGTTTCTAATTCAAAGATTTCATCAGAAGTTATTAATTTATTTCCAAGTTCTTCTTTCCATGCTGCTTCGTAATTTGGAGTAGAACCTACTGCAATAACAAATGATTTGGCGGTATAGGACTGTCCATTAACTTCAATCGTGTGTTTATTGATAAACTTTGCTTGGCCATTAATTTTATGTTTTGAATTCCAGCTATCGACATCTTTTAGCGTTGCTCTTGTAAAACGATCCCGTAATTTTCTAACATGTTGCATTACATTTGAGGTATCTATTTCAGATTTTACGATTAAGCCGACCTCATTGGCATGTTGAATATCATACATTCTATTGGCTGTAGAAATAAGAACTTTGCTTGGCATGCATCCAACGCGCGCGCAAGTTGTATCCCATGGGCCATCATTGATGATTAAAATATTTGATGTATATTTGATTGCCTCTTTGTAGGCACTGATTCCTGCAGTTCCTGCACCGATAATGATAATGTCGTACATTGTATTAACCTGATTTTAAATAATTAAACATTACATTAAAAAACATTTCGAAATAGTATATTTACACATATAGATATCTATGTTTACATAGCATGCAAAATAATCTACAACAATTTTGGGGTTTCTTAAGTTGGAAAAAATTATGGATACTAGAAAATTTACTGGAAAGTTAAGTGCGATAGCTATTTCAATTTTGTTAGCAAGTTGTGGTGGTGGCGGTGGTGGCTATTATGATAATAGCGATAATGGAACAGGGACTGGTAATGGTGGGGCTACAATTTCTGCTGTGAATATTAGTTCAATCAGCCTTTTGGATACAAACAATACTTTGACTAACACAATAACAGCTTCAGGTGTAACAGCTAAAGTGAAAGTTACGGATGCTAGCGGGAAAGGCGTTAGTGGTGCATTAGTTACTTTTGCAGGAAGTGGTGTCGTATTTGGGACATCGAATGGTGCTGTGTTAACTAATGCTGATGGTGAAGCTACAATCTCGATTAAACCTGAGAATGTTACCGATACAGGTAGTTATTTACTATCTGCTACAGCTACTTATAATAGTCTAACAGCAACATCTCCATCGTATAATTATTCTCTTCAAGCCGCGAATATTACATTTACTGATTTGATTGCTTCAACAACATCATTGGAATCAGGTGGTTCAACAAATATCACGTTTAAAACACAAGATGCAAGTTCAGGCGAAAGTCAGAATAATGTTACTGTTAATTTTTCTGCAACTTGTGGCTCATTTGAACCTCCAACGGTAGTTTCGTCTAATCAAGGTGATGTTACTTCAACATATAAAGCAATTGATGCAAATGGTAATTTATGTGCTGGTGAGCAAACGATCATAGCAACAGGGACGACATCGTCTGTTACAAAATCAGTAAAAGTAAATATTGCTTCAGTTGAGGCTAATTCAATTGTCTACACATCTGGTGCCATAAATTTAGGTATTCAAAGTAGTGGCTCTGCTTCTACAGGTCAAATTGATTTTACTGTCTATGCAAATGGCAAACCAGCAACTAATCAAGAAGTAAATATTGAGTTATTGCGTGGGCCTGAAGACTTAAGTTTTGTTTCGTTAGGAAATCGTATTACTAAAACTGTAAAAAGTGATTCAACGGGTAAAGTGATTATTACGGTTTATCCTGGAAATAAACCTGGCCCAGTAGAAATTAAAGCCACTCTAAAATCCAATACCAATGTTGTTGCACTTTCTAAAGATGTAAAAGTTTCTACTGGTCGCGTTACTCAAAATGGTTTAAGTCTTTCTATTTCAAAAAACTCCTTACAAAATGATAAAGATGGCGACACTGCAACGATAACGGCTATGATGGTTGATCGAGTAGGAAACCCTGTTCCTGATGGCACAGTCGTTAGTTTTGTTAGTGAGGGAGGGAGTATTACACCAAGTTGTACATCAATGAATGGGGCTTGTAGTGTAACATTAACAACACAGAATCCACGACCAGTTGATAATCGAGTCACTGTCTTAGCGTATGCTGAAGGAGATAAAACGTTTATTGATAAGGATGGCGATAATTTATATAGTGCGGCTCTTGATAGTTTGCCAAGTAATATTGGTGATTTCTTTCGAGATGATAATGAAGATAATCAGTATAATAGTAATTTAGGAGAATTTATTTATAGACGTGGTGCTGCGGGCTATGTATGTACAGCTTCTACATTTAGTCAGCCTAATATTCCATTGATATCGGATCAATCCACATGTGACAATAATTTGGATGCAGTAATTCGAAAACAAATTGTTGTTTCTTTTGCTAGTGATACACCAACATTTTATGGAATATCAGGTATTAATCAACCTATGACTATGATCACGAACTTTACAAATTTTAGTTTTAAAGTTTTTGGTAATAGTGCTCGTACCGTCCCAATGCCATCTGGTACAGATGTTAGTGTTATTGCTAAAGATAATACAGATTTTGAACCAATCGTACAGTTGATAGATTCAAAAAATACTAACGGTTTCGCTACAAAAACTATTTCTGTTAGTGGTGCTGAACCATATTCTTTAGCACAAATTAAATTAAATGATTCTTATTATTCTGTTGGAATTAATTCAAATGGAGTGGGAACTCTAGCAGACTTGCCAAGTACTTTAGTTGGCGCACCTGAAGTCGTGTATTCTAATAAATCATGTGAAGCTGAAATTTTATCTGGAAGTTTAACCGTACCTTCAACAATGAATCTTTTCTTGCCAGACTCTTTTAAAGATTTAAGTGAAGATGTTTTTTATAGTGTAAGAATGAAAAATTGTGCTGTAGGCGATGATATTAAAATCAGTATAGCTGCGCCTAATAAACTAACTACACGAACTATTACATTGAAATAAAAAAACAGCGCTTCGGCGCTGTTTTTTTATTTTCTAAGTCTTCTATTTAACAGACGTTCCCATACTTACCCCGACCGTAGGTCTTACATTCATCGAACTACAAGCGGAAAGCAATATGCAAAACAAAACCACAATACCGATAATTTTCATAATTAAACTCAACAATTAAGATCAAGAATATTCTAGACCAGAAAAATGGATCTAAATGGTAATCAATGAAGGTTTTAAGTAATTAAATAAAAAAGCACCCAAAAGTATGAGTGCTTTGAATATTTCTAAGTAGGCTTAATCGTCAAGTAAATCCATTTGTTTTGCGATTTGATATAAATTATTTGAGCGATTACCTGTGCGACAGAACATCAGCACAGGTTTTGGTAGTTCATTGAAATGATTTGCAAAAGTTCTTACATCAACTTCAGTAATTTGGCCAGCTACAACAGGTTGGTAGACATAATCTAAACCTGCTTCACGCGCGGCTTCTTCAATCTGAGCGCTTGTAGGTTGTTCAGGGCCACCCTCCATATCTGGGCGGTTATTGATCACAGATTTAAAACCCTTTTCAACTACTTGAGGAATATGTTCAGGATTAATTTGACCTGCAAAGCCTACAATTTCACTCATTTCGTCACTCCAATATGATTTAAAATCGAATATGCTATACATGATAGCATTAAGCTCATAACTGAGTTTAAATGGCATAAGATTTATAAAAGAAAATATCAATAAGATAACGCAATGGAGCGTATATGTTCGAATATACAGTTGAACCACTGTATGTCCCAATTGGACAAGAGGTCATTGCCGCAGATTTTTATCGACCTAAAAATATAAAAAAACCACCTGTTATCATTATGGCGCATGGCTTTGCAGCTTTAAGGCAATTTCGATTGATTGCTTATGCTCAAAAGTTTGCACAAGCGGGTTATGCTGTTGTTTTATTTGATTATCGGTATTGGGGTGGAAGCACAGGGTTTCCTCGAGAATTAATTTCATTAAAGTTACAATTAGAAGACTGGCGTACTGTGGTCAGTTATGTCTCCAATCAAAAGAAAATCAATCATCGTCAGATTGTTTTATGGGGAACATCATTAAGTGGCGGCTATGTTCTCAATTTAGCCAATGAAATTAAGAACATTCACGCCATCATGGTTCAAGTCCCCTTTGTAGATGGGGCGGAAACTGCTAAATTATTTCCAATCCAACAATTACCAAAAGCACTCAAGCGCTCAAGTCAGGATTATATGGGGGCAAAAGTTGGTATGTTGCCAAAGAAATTGCCAGTGGTGCATCCCTTTGATTTATGTTTTATTCCGACGCAAGAGAGTTACAATGGCTATATGTCGATTGTAAACCCCGATTATTTTTGGAGTGGTGAAGTTCCTGCACGTGTATTCTTTAATTTAATGCGTTTTAGACCGATTCAAACAGTGCGAAGTATTAACATTCCTGTTTTATTCATTGCAGCTAAAAAAGACAGCTTCATTCCGATTGAATCTAGTCGTGAAACAGCGACCAATATTGCACCTTTTGTGCAATATTATGAATGGGATATGTCTCATTTCGATATTTATCATGGTCAATGGTTGGAAAAAGCGATTTCGACCCAATTAGAATTCTTACATCAACATATTGGAGTGAGCTAGATGATTATTGTATGTCCATCATGTGGCGCTAAAAACCGTGTTCCTGAAGATAAATTAACAGCTCAACCGAGTTGTGGGCAATGTCATCAAAATTTAATTCCACTTGCTCCGATTGAGTTAAATGAACAAAATTTCAGTAATTTTGTGAGCAATAGTGATTTACCGATCTTAATCGATTTGTGGGCAGAATGGTGCGGGCCTTGTAAAATGATGGCGCCACATTTTGCAGAAGTTGCAAAAACTAATCCAAATGTTGTTTTTGCTAAAATTGATACCGAAGCAAACCCTCGTTTAAGTAGTGCATTCAATATTCGTAGTATTCCAACCTTAGTTTTGATGAATAAAACCAATGAAGTTGCTAGAATAAGCGGTGCATTACGTGCTAACCAATTGCAAGAATGGTTAGATCAACAATTGAATGCCCTTAAATAAATTCACGGGCTCGGAGTTATTGTGTCAGATTCTCATGTAAAACCAGAAGGTACACTGTCTTTACAAACCATTGCTATGCCAGCAGATACCAACTGGAGTGGCGATGTTTTTGGTGGTTGGATCGTTTCACAAATGGATTTGGCAGGGGCGATTCATGCAGAGCGTTTTAGTAAAGGACGTTGTGCAACTATTTCAATTAATCAAATGACTTTCTTGGTTCCTGTGAAAGTTGGCGATGTGATTAGCTGTTATACCAAGATATTGAAAGTAGGCAATACTTCAATTCAAATGCAGATTGAAGTATGGGACAGCCACGATAGCTCACGTGCACCAAAGCGCGTAACGGAAGGTGTTTTTACCTTTGTTGCTGTTGATGTTGCTGGTAATAAGCGTCAAATCCCTGAAGATGTAAAGCAGAAGTATTTAGCTTCGCAAAGTGTTTAATTCTGAATTGATACTTGATAAAGAATCCCAACATTGTTTGGGATTTTTTATGTCTATTTTAGATATGGATTAAGTTTTTGTATTCTCAATAGATTTATAGAAATGCTATTCAACTGCTAAAATTTTATTCTATATTTTAAGAAATATAACAGCTTCAAATTGGTGAATGCTTTGAGTAAAACTTGTAGTCATCGATTATGGATAAAAGAATAAAAACCTGTAAGTGTTTTTGAAACAGAGACGACATAATCATGATCATATCGTCACTGAATTTCTATGTGAAGTCAGTTTTGTTTAAACTTACTTCTTTTTCAAATGTGATTTTGCAACCCATGCCCAAAGCATTTCACATTGGATCGGTTCTTGCCCTGATTCATCGGTTACTGTCACCGCAACAATCGTTTCACCTTTTTCTGCTTCCTGCATCATTTTACGTTGTTCATCGGTCAATGTCGCAACAGCAGTTAAGCCACCTTTTGATGGGCGTTTAAATTGAATATTCATGTTCTTAATGAGCACAATGCATGAATCTGGAATATTCATACCTGTGACGAAGCCTGTAGCAGTCTCGGCGACAAGCGCCATTGCACAAGCGTGAGCTTGGCCAATGTGGTTCTGCATATTTTTATTGTTTTCAAGTTTAACTTCTACACGGCTATGCGTAACTTCGACATAACGCAGTTTTGCAGTGCCTACCATAGGTACGACACGACCAAAAGCTTTGCTGAGCAAGGTACTTTGAATCCCTTTTGGAAACTTAGACGTTGCTTTAACGATTTTAGATAAACGATTGGTCTGAGTCATATTTCAACCTATAGCAATGAAGACCTTAGTCCTTGAAGTTATTAAATTGTAAAGGCACACCAAACTGCTGTTCTTTTAGAAAAGCCATAACTTGTTGCAAAGTATCGCGTTTTTTGTCAGTTACACGAATTTTGTCGCCTTGAATAGATGATTGCACTTTGACACCACTTTCTTTAATGGCTTTGTTAATTTTTTTTGCAGTATCAGAGTCAAGACCATCTTTAAGTTTAATGACTTGAATCACGTTTTTACCAGACGCGGTCATTTTTTGTGGATCAAGTGCTTGGATATCTACTTTACGTTTAAAGAAATGATTTTCAAGCATGCTATAAACTTGTTCGCACTGGAAATCACTTTCTGTAGAAATTTTAATTTCTTTATTTTTTTCATTAATTTCGATAGAAACATCCTGACCACGGAAGTCAAATCGAGTTGCAATTTCTTTTTGCGTGTTTTGAACAGCGTGATTTACTTCAAAAATCTCTAATTCTGAAACAATATCGAACGATGGCATAGTTTAGACCTTTACAAATGGAAAGAATATCTGAGATGCTAGGGATGTTTTCTTCATTTGCCAAGTGTTGTTTACATCAAAGGAGTGCACAATGATCCGTAAACAAGAAATTACAACATTTGAGTTCCCAGAAAATGCAATTATCTGGGATGTTCGTGATGCAAAAGCCTATGCCGAAGGCCATGTTAAAGGCGCTGTGAATCAGCCCATTGATAGCTTGGATGCAGTAAGCTTAACTCAAGTGAATTCGGATCAGCCTATTTACATCTTATGTGGTGGTGGCAGTAAAGCACCTCGTGCTGCTGAGAAACTTGAGGGTTTTGATAGCTCCCGTGATTATGTTGTTTTAATGGGTGGTACTCGTGCTGCACGTGATGCAGGAATGCCATTAGAGCAAGAATCATAAAAAAGCGCCGAAAGGCGCTTTTTTATTGAAGAAAATTTTTTCATTCATGATTCAATGAGTGAAAGTGAGCAGATTGCATCACTTGGTAGTTTATTGTTTGGACGGTTTATAATATGGTTTTTTCTGTTTCACTTTCTTTTGAAAGCGTTTTGGACTCAATTTGTTGAGTAAATCTTGTGGAATCGGACAAGCTTCATTTAAAACCAATCCTGTGAGAATTTCACTACACAATGGCGCAAATAAAAAACCTTTAGAGCCTAAACCTGAGAAAGTATAGATTTCTTGCGTATCATCAACTTTTCCAAGCAAAGGAAAGTAATCTAAAGTTTGAGCACGAACTGAAGCTCGTCCTTGCCATTCTTCGACTGGTGCTAAAGATTTTGCATAGTCTGGAAAGACACTGTGGATAAGATCGTAGTTATGCACATGGTCTTCAATCAATATTTCATGGTCATCACGGTTTGGATAAAAAGAAGCGCCTAGAATTAAGTTTTGCTCATCCAATTGCATACAATATCCACCATAACTATAAGCAGATTCAGTATTTAAAGCGTGATCTTGATTACTCACCCAACTGACTTGTCCACGAATGGGTTTTAATACAGGAAAGTTTTCAAAAAACTGTTTACTTTCTTTGGCACAACAAATAATCACATGATCAAAATGCCCAAGCTGGTTGTGTTGAGCATCGATCAGGTCTAAGCATTGATGAGCAAGTTGTTGAATATGTCCAATTCCGGCGTGTTTAAACGTGATTAGAGGATGTTCTAAAATTTGATCCTTCAATTGATTTGGATAAATCGAACCTGCTTGAGTCAGTTGTAAACTTTCAAAAGTTGTTTCTACGTCTAATTCATCAGCTGTTTGTGCTTTGAGTAAACCATGGGGATATTGCTGTGCAAGTATTAGCAACTCGTCTGGATTTTTAAGCGCCAATTGGTTAACGGCAATCGGTCGAAAGGCTTTAAAATTTTGATAATGATTGAGCGCATGTTGCCATGCCAAAGTCATTAAATGTTCAGCACTTTGTTCGATTGGACTCAATTTGGGATTCAATAAAGCCAAAGGATTTCCCGATGCCCCCGCCAATGGCGCTGATTGCTCATAAATCGTGACTTGGTGTCCTCGTTGAGCAAAGTTCCATGCACAGCTCAAACCTGCAATTCCTGCGCCTACAATCGCAATCTGACGTTGCTTAAAAGGGCTTGAACAACGGGTTAATTGGTTTGATTCAGTTTTTTTTTGAATTGAAGTTGTCGTGTGATCTAAATTTTGATTGCAATGATCATTTCCATGGTGTTCAGGAGCATTCCAAATGGCTTTTAACATTTCACGTTTATGTCCAAAACCACGAGGACGCGAAATAGAAATACCATGTTGTTTTAAGCCACGTTTTAAAACGCCCGCAACACTAAAAGAGGCAAAAGTTGTTGCATAATCAGAAAGGCGAACGATGTGATTTAAAACATGTTCTTCCCACATATCAGGATTGCAAGAAGGTGCAAAACCATCTAAAAACCATGCATTGACGGTATGGGTTTTGGGAATGACTGGAAAGATATCGTGTGCATCACCTAACCACAGGTCAATAGAAAACCGTTCATTTGGAAAGCTTAAACGATGACAACCTGCGATGGGTAAAGGATATTGCTCAATCAGTTGGTCTGCTAATGGTTTTAATTCAGTCCAAACATTTAAAGCTCGAATCAGGTCATTTTTACTTAAAGGGAATTTTTCAACACTTGTTGCATGTAAATGGCTGTGGTTATTCGGGCGAACTTGTTGCCAAAGTTGCCAGAGCGCCAAAATATTTAAACCTGTACCAAAACCTGTTTCACCCACACTGAAATATTCAAAATCTTGTAAATTGGCTAAGCGTGTAGATAAATCATTACCATTTAAAAAAACATGGCGTGTTTCAAGTAAGCCATTGTCTTTAGAAAAATAAACATCGCCAAATTGTTTGGAAATAGGAACTTCAATTCCATCAATACTTTGCCAATCTAAATCGGCTGTTTGAATGGCTTTTGACAATGCTATGAATCCTAAATAAAGAAATGAATAGAAAATAGAATATGAAACAAGGAGGAAAACGCCAGCGGATTACCACTGACGACGACGTTTAGTATAAATATAACTGGCGATTAAAAAGCCAAGCAGTACGCCGACAGCAATGGTTGCTGCGCCGTATAAAAACATTTGGGCACTTTGTTCACTTTGTAAAACTTGGACTTGAACGCCTAAATTATCATTTTTTAATTGTAACTCTTGGTTTTGTGATAATGCCTCAAGATTGGCTTTTTCAAGCTGTTGTAAACGAGTTGCTTGATCTTTGACTAAAGCTTTGACTTTGGCTTCTTGAGAGGCTTTTTCTTTGACAATTTGTTCAGCAGTCAACGGCTTATTTTCTTGTACTAAAGCTTGTGACTGAGTATTTGAATTTGCACCTGCAACTGCGGGGATGATACTTGGCTTAGGTGGTGCAACAGGTTGATTCGCCTGAGTGTTAGGCGTTGCAGTCGTTGTTTGTGCTGTGACGGCTGTCGTTTGAGTAGGTTCAGCAGATACGATTGGTGAAAGTACCAATGAACTGAGTAAAGTAAAGCCAAGTAAGCTTTGGACTACAACGCGCATCTTGTTATCCTTTAGGCAGTGCTTTATTGAATGGTTTAACATCAATATGACCATAGATCCCTTCTTTTAAGAAAGGTTCTTCTTGTAACCATTCGTCCAAGGCTTCACGGCTTTCAAAGTCAAGGATCAAAGTACTTCCATAAAAGCCAGCTTGTGGATTTTCACGATCTTTTGGCATTGCACCTGCAACAATGACACGTCCTTCAGCATCAAGTTTTTCTAAACGTGCTAAATGTTGTGGACGAACTGCAAGACGTTTTTCTACTGTACCTTCATTGTCGGTACAAGTAATTAAAAATAAAGGCATTTCACTTCTCTAATCAGCTAAACACATTATTCGTCGGTCGACTTAAAGTGTTTACGCAAAATAATAAACTGGATAATGATAAAGGAAAACATCACGATCATGTCACCAAATGCTGTAAATTCGCCCCAATATTTTCCACCAGCGAATAAAAAAGCAAAGAATACATGTAAGCAGGCCATGACAATAAACATAGCAGCCCAAGCGAAGTTGAGGTTTTTCCAACCTTGTTCTGTTAAATCAAGGACAGGGCCAAATAATCGTTGAATAAGGGGCTTTTTATCTTTCCCAAAATAAGGTGAAAGTAGGAAAGCACCAGCAAAGGCTAAGTTTAAAATCGCAGCTTTAAGTCGAATGTAGAAGTCATCACTCAACATCAAAGTGATTCCACCAAAAATCACGGTCATAAATAAAACAAACCATTGTTGTTTATCTAAACGAAACTTTTGGAAGACAAATAAAGCACCGTAAACAACTAACATTGAAATAATCAGTCCAGTTGTTGCGACTAAAATATTATTGTTGTTGACGCCACCTGCCGATCCGATCAATTGTAATAGTGGATGATCAGTATTTTTAGGATCGACCGTTTTATACAAATAAAAGAAAATTATGAGGGGCACAAAGTCTAAGAGTGCTTTCATGTTAAAATATCTAGTCTGTTCAAGTGAATGGGATAGTATAAAAGATGCAAGGCGTAGATTTACATACTCACAGTAATATTTCTGATGGAACTATGACTCCCGAGTTATTGGTGCAGGCTGCGCTTGAAAAAGGCATCCATACGCTTGCATTGACAGACCACGATAGCATGGATGGCTTAATACAAGCTGAACAAGTTGCAAAAAATCAACCAATTCAAATTATTTCTGGCGTAGAAATTTCCAGCCAATGGTCTAGACCTTCAGTCAAGAAGAGTTATGGCGTGCATGTTGTGGCGTTAAATATGCAAAATCATGAACCTTTACAAAAGCTGTTGGCTGAGCAAAAGAAAATCCGAGCTGAACGTGCGAAACAGATTTGTGACTTACTTATTCCCTTAATTCATCAGGATATTTATGCAGATGTTGTGGCAAAAGTAGAGGGAGAACCTGATCGCATTACCCGTACTCATATTGCTAAAACATTAGTAGAAAAAGGGATCGTACAACGCCCACAACAAGCTTTTGATAAATATATCAAAGAGGGTAAAAAAGCCTACGTGAAATTTGATGGTTTAGGCTTGGCAGAAACCATACAAGTGATTCATGACAGTCAAGGTTTTGCAGTATTGGCGCATCCAACACGTTATGACTTATCTGCAACTAATATTCGCTATCTGATTGAATTATTTGCACAACATGGTGGTGATGCGATTGAACTGCCAGCTGCGATTGAGCCTGCATCTACACGCCAGATGGTTGATCGGATGATTGAACAATATGGTTTAAAAGTGTCTGTGGGCAGTGATTTTCATGGGGACAATATGCCTTGGATTAAACTAGGTAATATTCCACGGGTAAAAGAAGGGCAAGTGGGCATTTGGGAGAGTTTTGTTATTTAGCCAATACATGCATTCAATCTTTCCTTTTATATTTCCCTAATCCTCTTTCGAATGGATAGAGGAGGGTAGAAAACTTACTTATTCTCATCAAAGTAGATTGTGATCCTGCGCCTGAATCGGCGGAGGCGTTGGTTTTCCTAAAGTACCCAATAGCTCAATTTCGATCATGCGGACCATTGAATCTAAAGGTAAATCATTGCTTTGTGTACCAAATGGTTCTTCAATCTCGGTACTTAAAGCATCAAGTCCAAGGAATGTATAAGCCAAAATACCCACCAATAATGGTGTAGCCAAACCGAGTAAAGAACCTAAGCTAAATGGCAGCATAAAACAAAAAAAGTACACAGTACGATTCAGCAAAACTGAATAAGCAAAGGGCAAAGGTGTTGTTGCGATTCGATCACAACCTGTTTGAACCAAACTTAACTCATTCACATGTTCATTCAGTTGAGTATAAATAATATCGGAAATTTCACCTTCTTTAAGCGCTTGCATCAGTTCCCATTGAATCAAACTCAGCGTGTACTGCGGTGCATTGGCTTGTTGGTACAATTGGGTGAGCGCTTGTTGGCTCATACCACTGGTTTCGATTAAAGCATCAGGGGTAACAGTCTGATGGCGAAGACGGTCTCTTAACACATTTGCAAAAACAATGACATGTTGAATAATTCTTTCACGGCGACCTTGTGGGAAGATACGACAATCACGGTCAAAATGGCGTGCATTGGCAATCAGCATTCCCCAAAGTTTACGTGCTTCCCACCAGCGGTCATAACAGGCCGTATTTTTAAAACCTAAAAAGATTGAAAGCACGACACCAATTAAAGTGAATCCCACCAAAGGAAGTTCAGGAAAGCGATAGATATCGGTATATTCAATTCCACCAACGATGGCAGAAATGAGCATCACAAAGCCGAGTGGTGGCAAAACTTTGGGTAAAATCGTGCCACGCCATGAGAATAATAGTTTAAAGGTGTCGTTTTGCTCGCGGACAATCATGCTTTTGAGTCTATAATTTTTTAGTGATCTTCACTGCTTCATTCAGACTTGTCAATAACAATTGCAGGGAAAGTCTTAGATTTGATCAAGCCGTGTTCTGCAAAGGAATAACTTTGTTCAGATGCAATAATAATATGATCCAATAATTCTATTTCAAGCAGTTGACAGGCGGTTACTATTTCTTGAGTGAGGTTGTAATCTTCACGTGAAGGTTTTGCCAAACCTTTAGGGTGATTATGGGCAATCACAATATTGGTTGCATGTTTTTGAATAGCATACCGCAACAATTGGTTGATTGAAATATTGCAATAGTTAACTGAACCAAAAAATAACTTTTTAAAACTTAATTTACGTAACTGACTATCCAAACATAGAACTGCAAAGACTTCTTGGGTTTCGCCGATTAATTCATATCTCAAATAATCTCGAATTAAGTCTGAACGGCTTAGGTCTAAACCTTGATGAAGATGATGTTTTAAATAGCGCCGCCCTAACTCTTTAACTGCCATGAGTTGGGAATATTTGGTATCCCCAATACCATGAAATTGTCTTAAATCTTCCAAAGAAGCATCGAAAACTGTATTTAAATTGCCAAAGTGTTGGATCAGCAGTCGTGCTAATTCTACTGCTGAATGTTGTCTAGAGCCTGATCTCAAAAAGATCGCAAGTAACTCCGCATCAGATAAACTTTCCGCACCTTGTAAAAGTAAGCGTTCTCGAGGACGTTCTTGTTCAGGCCATTGTTTAATTGAATGATGAGTGCTTAAGCTATAAGGCATTTTTGGCGTGGAATGATTCATTATTTTCTCAGTTATAATTTATTTTACTTTTCATTTTTCTCCCTCGAATTGCTTGGGAGATGTGCTATTTAATGATATTGTGAGCGCCACTGCAATAGAAAGGTGGCCTGATCGTGAGTTTCGATCTCAGTGTATTTTCTAATAAAAATATTATTCTTGCTGTCACAGGCGGTATTGCTGCTTATAAAAGTGCAATCCTCGTCCGTCGTCTAAAAGATTATGGTTTTAATGTCCGAGTGGTGATGACCAAAGGTGCGCAAGCCTTTATCACGCCTTTAACATTTCAGGCTTTGTCTGGAAATTCTGTGCATACCGAATTATTGGATACAGAAGCAGAAGCTGGCATGGGACATATTGAATTAGCACGCTGGGCAGATTTAATTCTTGTTGCGCCTGCAAGTTGTGACACGATTGCCAAGTTTGCAGCTGGTTTAGCCGATGATTTACTCAGTACGCTATATCTAGCAACAAAAGCTCCTGTATGGGTCGCACCTGCGATGAACCAACAAATGTGGGCGGCTAAAGCAACGCAACGTAATTTGAATACATTGGTTGAAGATGGTGTGCATGTGATCATGCCTGAAGCTGGTTCACAGGCGTGTGGCGATGTGGGTTTAGGGCGTATGCCTGAACCTGAAGATTTGGCAGAACAGGTCAAAAATTATTTTCATCAAGCACAGCGAGCAATTGCAGAAAAGTTTGGTTTACTGGCAGGTAAACGTGTGGTGATTACCGCAGGGCCGACACGTGAAGCGATTGATCCAGTACGTTATATTTCAAACCATAGTACAGGTAAAATGGGTTTTGCAATTGCTGCGGCCTGTTATAGTGCGGGTGCAAAAGTCACATTATTGGCTGGGCCTGTAAGCTTGGATACGCCGAATGGTGTACGCCGTATCAATGTATCATCGGCAATTAAAATGTTGGATGAAAGTATGCATCAGCTTGAAGAAGGTTGTGATATTTTCATTGCTACAGCAGCAGTGGCTGACTACCGTGTAGCAGAAGTTTCAGAGCATAAAATTAAAAAAGCTGGTGATGAGCTGAATGTTTCATTAGTTAAAAACCCAGATATCGTGGCGACTATTGCGCAACAAGATAAGCGTCCCTTCATGGTTGGATTCGCTGCTGAAACTCGCAATGTTGAAGAATATGCTGCTGGAAAATTAGTTGCGAAAAAGCTAGATATGATCGCATGTAATGATGTTTCTCGTGCAGATATTGGCTTTGCATCGGATCAAAATGCGATGACAGTCTTCTTTGCTGAGCAATACCAAATGGAAAAGCGTGACTTAGAAAAAGCCTCTAAGCAGGATATTGCACAACAATTGGTAGAAGCGATTCATGATGCTTTACACCATGAAATTGAAACTGATTGAAGCTCATCTTAAGTAATGAAAATGCAACGAATTCGTTGCATTTTTTATTTGCTATTGTTTAGTGTTTTAAACTATGTTTAACATTGAAAATGGATAATAAACCGTAATCTACAATAGCCACAGTTTTAAAGGATGATCACGATGATCAAAAAAACTTTAGCCACAATGATGTTCGTTTCTGCATTTACTATGAGTTCAATGAGTTTTGCAGCAGACTTAGAACAGAACATGAAAACACTTGCTAAAAACTATAAAGCATTTAACCAAACCACAAATGCGGCAGATGCCAATAAAGCTTTGGACAATATGCGTGCTGCTGCAACAGATGCCAAAAAAGTGAAGTTGAAAGGCCGTGGCGATGCAAGCGCGCCAACATCAACGCAATTATTTGATCAACTGATCGCGCAAATTGACAAAACTCAAGCTTTGGTGAAAGGCGGTCATTTAGATCATGCCAAAATGGAAGGCAAAAAACTGGCTGACATTCGTGATCAAGGACATAAGCTTTATCATTAATAAATTCATCAAGACTAGAAATGATTAAGACTAGAAATAATCAAAACCGTTAGTGTTTACCACTAGCGGTTTTTTTAGATTCACTTTTAATATTCAAGATATTTAAACTGAGCATGATTTGGATTTTCTCTATAACTGTCTATTGCTAAAGTGATATGAGTAGAAGGAGGGAAATGTGATGCAACAGCATAAACAATTTGAACGTATAGTTCAGGCAATTGAATACATTCAGAAAAATTTTAAAGATCAACCTAATTTAGATGAAGTGGCTGCACATGTTCATTTAAGCCCTGCACATTTCCAACGCTTATTTACTGAATGGGCAGGAACAAGTCCAAAGAAATTTTTGCAATATATTAGTTTGGAACATGCAAAAAGTATTCTCAAACAAGATCAAAGTGTGTTGGATGCAACCTTTGAAACAGGGTTGTCTAGCACCAGCCGTTTGCATGATTTATTTATTCAAATTGAGGGGATGACGCCTGCTGAATATAAAAATGGTGGAGAAAATTTAACGATCAATTATCAATATGTTGAAACGATGTTTGGTGAAGCGATTATTGCCTCAACAACAAAGGGTATCTGTTTTATGGCTTTTATTGAAAATAGAATAGATGCTTATGCAACACTGATCGAGCAATTCCCCAATGCTGAATTTATTTGGCAGTCAGATGACTTGCAACAAAATGCTTTAGCAATATTTTCATCAAAACCTTTGGATTTACCCCAAATTAAATTGCATTTAAAAGGTACTGATTTTCAGCTGAAAGTGTGGGAATGTTTACTCAAAATTCCTATGGGAAAACTTTCAAATTATGGCGAAATTGCAAAACATATAGAAACACCGAAAGCATCCAGAGCTGTAGGAACAGCCATTGGCAATAATCCAGTCGCATTCTTAATCCCATGCCATCGTGTGATTCAATCTACGGGTGTTTTTGGTGAATATCACTGGGGAAAAACTCGCAAAATGGCCATGATCGGTTGGGAAGCAGGGCATTGTTATGAATAAATCCGAACAAAAATCACCACAGATACGTTTAAATTTAGGAAATTCTCAAATTCACACAAATACAAATCTATTACCCCAAGATGGTACGGCGAATTATTACGGTAAAATTTTTGATGAGCACACCGCCAATTATTATCTAGAACGATTATTGATGACTATTGCTTGGCAACATGATCAAGCCATTATTTTCGGAAAAACCATTACAACGAAAAGAAAAGTAGCTTGGTATGGCGATCAAGCATTTGAGTATACCTATTCAAATACGCAAAAATATGCACTCGCTTGGACAGCGGAATTATTAGAGCTTAAAGCGATTGTTGAACAAAAAACAGGTGAAATTTTTAATTCATGTTTACTCAATCTTTATCATACGGGTGCGGAAGGGATGGCTTGGCATAGTGATGGGGAAACAGATTTAAAGAAGAATGGTGCAATTGCTTCATTGAGTTTTGGCGCAGTACGTAAGTTTTCTTTTAAACATAAGCAAACTCAGGAAAAAGTTGAAATTTTCTTAGAGAATGGCAGTCTATTGGTGATGAAAGATGTGACCCAAACACATTGGTTACATCGTTTAGCGCCAACGAAGAAAGTAGTTGCAGCACGTGTTAATCTGACCTTTAGAACGATTGTTGAGTAAAGTAATAAAAGATACATTCACGATTTCGCACTGAAATTTAGAACGCTTTCCATACGTAATAAAAAAGACCACATAAAGCGGTCTTTTCAAACTTAAAATTTGATTGAAAATCAGAATTAAGCTTGACCTTCAGCAGCAGCGGCTTGAGCACGCTCCATATTTGCTTCGAACTCAGCATCAAAATTGATTGGAGTAAGTAACAACTGAGGGAAACTACCTTTAGTCACAAGTTCATTCACCGCTTCACGTAAGAACGGGAATAAAATATTTGGGCAATATGCGCCTAAAATGTAAGGAAGGCGATCTTCTTCGATGCCATCAATCAAGAAAATACCTGCTTGAGTAACATCTACGATAAATGCTGTATCACCTGCATTATTCGCTTGAACAACAACTTTTAAAGAAACTTCGAAATGTGTGTCATCAATCTTTTCAGCAGCAGAAGACAAGTTGATATTCAACTCAGGTTGCCATTCTTTTGTAAAAACTTGAGCCCCAGGTACTTCAAAAGATAAATCTTTAGCGTAAATACGTTCTAAAGCTAATTGTGGTTGAGTTTGTTGTTCTTCACTCATTATTTATTCCTTCAATTTTTCGTGTGTTAACCAAGTAATTCGTCGAGTTTGCCATCTTTTTCTAAAGCATAAAGCTGGTCAAAACCGCCAATAAATTGATCATTGATAAAAATTTGTGGCACAGTGCGGTGACGGGTTTTTTGCATCAGCTCAACCTTCACTTCAGGTGCTTCTTCATCTAGATTGATTTCGGTAAAAGCAACACCTTTACGCTCAAGTAGAGATTTAGCACGTACGCAATATGGGCAGAAAGTTGTTGAATAAACTTTTACTTCAGCGGTCATGTTGAACTCCTTTCGCTTATTTCTTAGCTTTAACTAATGGCAAGCCTTGAGCTTTCCAGTTACTAATACCGCCATCAAGACGATAACTATCTGCATGACCGACCTGTTGTAATGCTGAACCTGCAACTTGACCTAAGTTACAGATAAACACGATTGGACGATCCGCAGCTTTTAACTCTTCAATATGACTTGAAATTTGGCTATATGGAATATTGCGACTGCCACTGATATGACCTTCACGGAAATCTTTAGCATCACGCAAATCAACCAACATTGCATTTTTAGCTTTCACTAAAATACCAAGTGATTGTGGTGAAATTTTACGACCATTACGTTGCCCTTCAAAAATAAAGAACAAAACAACAAGAACCCCTAAAATACCAAACAAAAAGGGGTGATTCCCCATAAACTCTAACCAACGTTCCACAAGTCACCTAATTACAATCAAAAATTGTGTCGAGTATAGCCTATATATATGGTGATCAAAATCACCGCTTCAAGGTTAGTTTTAAAGAAATTTAACTTTTTTGTTGCGCTTCAGTGATTTCTTCAATTAAACGCAAATAACTTTCCAGTCGTCTGGCTAAAACATCACCGTTTTCAACAGCGGTTTTAAGTGCACATTGCTTTTCATGGGTATGGGTGCAATTTCGATATTGGCAATGTCCTAGGAAATTGCCAATATCAGGAAATCCTGCATCGATTTTCTCTAAATCTAAATGCCAAAGTCCAAATTCACGAATTCCGGGAGAATCAATCAACGCACCATTTTCCCCAAAACGAATTAAACGTGTAGAAGTGGTGGTGTGTTGTCCTAATGCGGAGTTTTCCGAAATGATATTGGTTTTCTGTGCTGCATCTGGAACAATGATATTGATCAATGAACTTTTCCCCACACCTGATTGACCGACAAAAGCAACCGTTTCATTGTCTAAACGTTGTGCCAATTCGCTCAGATCACCTTCAGCTTGGGTGATTAAAACCTCATAACCTAAATCTTGATATTCTTTCAGCAAATCTAAGATAGGATCATTTTCTTTGAGTAAATCCGATTTATTTAATACCAATAAAACAGGAATATCGGCATCTGCACACGCCACCAAATAACGATCAATTAAGGTCGGCGCAGGTTCAGGTAAAGCAGCAAAAACAATAACAATGAGGCTAATATTTGCAGCCACAGGTTTGACTTTATGATAACGATCAGGCCGAGTTAAAAGAGAGGTACGTGGGTGAATGGCTGTGATAATGCCTAAACCTGTGTTTGGGTCAGCTTGCCATTTAACTTTATCTCCAGTGACCAATAACTCTAAATTGGTTCGCGTATGGCAACGCCATACACTGCCCACGTCAATCGGTTTCCAAAAAGGTTCGGGTTCGCCAGTTTTGACTTGTGGTTTTTCAGGATGTGGGTTTGGTGCAGAAAGCGCTTGTACTTCGAGTTGTCGTCCATAATGTTGAACAACAAGACCTTCAAGATCGTTAGATGTGTCGATTTCTTCTTGACGTGTTTTGTGTTGTTTCTGAATGCGACGTTGCTGCTGTTCAGTTAAACGACGTTTACGAATTAAAGCCATTCATATCCTAAAAAACCATGCATATTGAAAGGCAAAAATAACATGATGGGCGAATGAATTACAGCGAAGATGCTAGAAATTTGCTACTATTCTTGTTTTATAGCCGAATAAGATTGCATTATATGAGCAGCACCGCTGATACTCGCCTGATTTGGATCGACCTTGAAATGACAGGTCTGGATACAGATAACGATAAGATTATTGAGATTGCAACAATTGTAACTGACGATCATTTGAATATCTTAGCGGAAGGCCCTGTGCTCGCAGTGCATCAGTCTGATTTAATTTTAAATGCAATGGATGAGTGGAACACCAAACAACATGGTCAATCTGGTTTGATTGAACGTGTACGCCGTAGCAAACTCACAGCACAAGATGCTGAACAGCAAACTTTAGAGTTCTTGAAAAAATGGGTAAATCCTAAAACTTCACCGATGTGTGGTAACTCAATCTGTCAAGACCGCCGTTTTATGCATCGCTTAATGCCTGAGCTTGAGCAATTTTTCCATTATCGTAATCTAGACGTTTCATCTGTAAAAGAGTTAGCAAAACGCTGGCGTCCAGAAATTATGAATGATTTAAAGAAAAATGCATCGCATTTGGCGATGGATGATATTCGTGATTCGATTGCCGAGCTTAAGTATTATCGTCAGTACTTCTTTATTACCAATCAAGATTAATTTTAGATTCCTTGCGTAGCTGTGCTGCTCATTCCTCCTTTAGAAAGGGTGAGGGGCATGGCTATTAAGGATAAGGATTTAAATGGCTTAACTGATTGGCATTAGGCTGAAAAGCTTATTTTTTTAACCACTTTTCATTTTGAGTTTTTAAGTTATACTCAGACAAATAATTTTTAACGATGCGTTACAAAAAATAGCAAGCAACTCCAATCGTTTGCAGATAAAACGTTTTAATATCCTCATATATCCTCATATATCCTCATATATCCTCATATATCCTCATATATCCTCATATATCCTCATATATCCTCATATATCCTCATATATCCTCATATATCCTCATATATTTGAATTATTACAAAGAGATTGACTATGCAAAGTAATAACCCAATTTTAACGCGTGCGGAAACGCATGCAGATTATGCTGAGCCAATGACTGTGCAAGGCGCAATCCAAAAATCAGTTTTATTAACTGTGATTGCAGCTGTACTGGGTTTAGGCATTTTTTTATATAGTTTTAGTACCTTGAATATTGGTATTGCTTATGCCGCTGCAATGGTCGGGGCAATTGGTGGTCTGATTCTCGCGTTAATTACCACATTTAAACCGAATACTGCACCTGTATTGGCAATTCCTTATGCATTCTTTGAGGGTGCATTTTTAGGCGGTGTATCGGTTATTTTTCAAATGAAATTTCCGGGTGTGCCATTACAAGCGCTTTTGGCAACATTTGTAACGACTTTGGTGATGTTCGCTTTATATCGTTTTCAGATTATCCGTGCGACTGAGAAATTTAAGTCTGTTGTGATGTCTGCAACGATTGCGATTGCACTGGTGTTTGTTGTGCAATTTGTGATGCGTTTAGCCTTTGGCTCAAGTATTCCATTCATTTTTGAAAGTAACTGGTTAGGGCTTGGCTTTGCAGCATTTGTTGCTGTTATTGCTTCGCTGAATTTGATTCTTGATTTTGATTTGATTGAATCTGCTGCTGCACAACGTGCGCCAAAAGCCTTTGAATGGTTATGTGGTATTGCGTTATTGGCAACTTTAGTTTGGATGTATTATTCATTCATGCGTTTATTTAGCTTACTTCAAGGCGATGATTAATTTGATTTAATTCATCCCTATGTAGGTTGTACCAAAAAATCACGCTCATGGGCGTGATTTTTTATTATTTCGTAAACTTTCAAAAAAAGATGCATTATGCAATTTTGTTCTGTGCAAAGTCTTGGCATTATGCATGCAAACATTATCAAGTGAGAATTTCATGGCACAAGGACTATTGGCAGGTAAGCGCTTTTTAATTGCAGGCGTTGCGAGTAAATTATCCATTGCATTTGGTATTGCTCAAGCATTACACCGTGAAGGTGCAGAACTTGCATTTACTTATCCAAATGAAAAATTAAAAAAACGTGTTGATGAGTTTGCTGAGCAGTTTGGCTCACAATTGGTATTCCCTTGTGATGTTGCAAATGATGCTGACATTGACAATGCTTTTGCTGAATTGGCAAAACATTGGGACGGTTTAGATGGTGTAGTGCACTCGATTGGTTTTGCACCGGCACATACCCTAGATGGTGACTTTACTGATGTGACTGACCGTGAAGGTTTTAAAGTTGCACATGACATTAGCGCATATAGTTTTGTGGCAATGGCACGTGCTGCAAAACCGTTATTGATTGCACGTCAAGGTTGTTTACTGACGTTGACTTATCAAGGGTCTGAAACTGTAATGCCAAACTATAATGTTATGGGCATGGCAAAAGCATCATTAGAAGCAGGTGTACGTTACTTGGCTTCAAGCCTTGGTGCTGAAGGGATCCGTGTCAATGCAATTTCAGCAGGACCAATCCGTACTTTGGCTGCTTCAGGAATCAAGTCATTCCGTAAAATGTTGGATGCTAATGAGAAAATTGCACCATTAAAACGTAATGTGACCATTGAAGATGTAGGAAATGCAGCATTATTCCTATGCTCACCATGGGCAAATGGTATTACGGGTGAAATTCTTTATGTCGATGCTGGTTTTAATACTGTGGGTATGAGCCAATCGATGATGGATAGTGAATAACATTTAATTCTAGTTATTCTAAATTCCGTATAAAAAAGCCCTTAATAGGGTAATGCTGATCAGTTAAGTGTAATTTTATTATTACTGATTGATAAATCTCCCCTAACCCCTCTTTACAAAAGAGGGGAACACTCGTGAGTTCAATGCGGTATTGAATCCAAGATACTCCCTCCTTTTTCAAGGGTGAGGAGCAGACTCCACAAGGGGAGGATTAAGATACTTAACTGACTGGCATTACTTTACAGGGCTTTTTTAAGTTTTAAGGCAATTGCTTAATTGGACTGCCGCCCAAAGCTTGCATCAAAGTAACATAAGCATTGTATTGGCTTTGCTTGGTTTGAACCAAAGACACTCGAGCATTTCGAGTTGTTTCTTGTGCATCCAATAAGTTTTTCAATGCGATTGCACCATTGCGATAACGTACTTCAGTTAAACGCTCCGTTTTTTCAGCAAGCTCTAAATTCTTTTGCTGAAAAGTCACTTGCTTGTCTAATTCACTACGGTTTGACAGCGCATTTTCTGTATCGGCAAAGGCTTGATATAAGGTATTGCGATACTGAACAATTGCTTTTTCATAGTCCAATTCACTGATCTTGATATCTTTCTTCATATCATTATATTGAAGAAACGGTAAGCTCAAGCTCGCACCTAAAGTCAGAGCAGGGTTTTTCAATAAATTGGTCAATGATGTACTGGTCGAGCCTAAATTCCCCGTTAAACTGATTGAAGGGTAGTAACTGGCTTTGGTTGCATCTTTGGTTGCTAATGATTCACGTAACCGTAACTCAGCAGCACGTAAGTCAGGACGACGAGACAAAATATCTGCAGGTAAACCAGAAGCAATATTCGGCAAATTGATACGAGGTAAACGTTGAGGTTCTTGAATATTCAGTTGCTGCACAGGAATTTGCAACAATACCGCTAATGCAGTCCGTGCTTCAACCAACTGCTGCTCAATTTGACTTAAACTGGCTTTTTGACTTTGCACAGATTGTTCAGCCTGTGTCAAATCGAGACCTGAGACTGCCCCTGCTCGATACTGTGTTCGAACCAATTCATAGGTTTTTTGTGTTGCAGCTAAACTTTGTTGTGCTGCGCTATAGCGTTCATTTAAATAGCCCAATTGCCAATACAAATTTGCAGTTGTTCCCACTAAAGTTTGCCCAGTGGCTTGCAAATCTTGTTCAGTGGCTAAAGACTCCCATTTGGCTGCCTCAGTTTGACGAGCCAATTTTCCAAACAAGTCCACTTCATAGCTCACACCTGCATTTAAAGATAGACCTTTGGCAGTATCATCACCCGAATTTAAATCAAAACTATGTCCTGTCGATACGCCTGAGTTGACACGAGGTCCTTGTTGGTCACGTGCCAAACTTGCTTTTAAACGTGCAGTTTGTAAATTGATGCCAGCAACAGCTAAATCAGCATTGCGTTGAATGACTTGATCCACCAATTGGTTGAGCTGAGTGTCTCCAAATAAAGTCCACCACTGATCTGCGTACAAATCTGCTTGAATCTGTTGAGACTTCGCCTTGTCATAAGCAAAGCTATTGGGGATCTGGGCAGCAGGTACTTCATAAGGGGTTTTGACAACAGCAGCACATCCGACCAATGAACTTCCAAGAATCAAGGCTGTTGCAAGTTTCGTTAAATGGATTTGCATGATTTTATTTTCCTTATTCTTTGACTATTCACGAGACAATGCATCAACAGGATTGAGCTGTGCTGCATTACGTGCAGGAATGAATCCAAACACCACACCAATCAAAGTTGAACAGACGAAAGCGGCAATAATTGAAGTGGTTGAATAGGCCATCTGGAAGGAGCCTTTGGCCACTTGGCTAAAGAGTTGCCCGATTCCTAAAGAGAGTAGAACACCCAAGATGCCACCTAAAATGCAGACTAAAATTGCTTCTATAAGGAATTGTTGCAAAATATCGCTTTGACGTGCACCCACAGCCATGCGCACCCCAATTTCTTGAGTACGTTCAGTTACAGAAACCAGCATGATATTCATGACACCAATACCACCAACCACCAGTGAAATCACAGCAATCGCTGAAACCAGTAAAGTCATGGTCTGTGTAGTCTGTTCAATGGTTTCACGAATACTGTCTGAGTTTTGAGTAAAAACGTCTTGAGCACCATGTCGCTGTTCAAGTAAGGACAGAATGGCATTCTCTGCAACAGCGGTTGGATATTCATCTTTTACTCGGACAATAATGCTTCGGACATTGGCTTGACCTAACATACGGCTCATCACAGTTGAATAGGGTAAATAGACATTTAGACTGTCAGAATTTCCCATCATGCCTTGTTGTGCATCCACAACGCCAATGATTCGGCTCGGGACACTGCCGAGTAAAATGACTTGTCCTAAAGGATCTGTACCATCACTAAAGAAGGTTTTTTTAGTATTTGAATCAATCACCACATCTTGAGCACGTTGCGTCACGCTTTGCTTATCAAACGCTTGCCCTGAAGTAAATTTCAAACCTTTTACATTGAAGAAGTCATTACTGACACCATTGACTGTCGCCGAAGCTTCAACTTCTTTAAATCGAACCGTGACACTGCTGTTCACCGTTGGGCTTACAGCTTCGACATAAGGCTGCTCGGACAGGGCATCAGCATCGGAAGGAACAAGGGTTTTAAATTGTGCTGTTTTGGAATTATCACCAAAGCCACGACCTTGAAATACAGTGATGGTATTGGTTCCTAAACTGCTAATATTTTCAAGGATTTGCTTTTGTGAGCCATTCCCTAAAGCGACGACTGAAACAACAGAGGCAATCCCAATAATAATCCCGAGCATGGTCAAGAATGTACGCATGCGATGCGCATTCATTGCCAATAACGCCATACGGAATGCTTCAGCAAAACGATCTAATGCAGAGCGCCATTTTGAGGATTTTTTACGGCTAGCTTTTGACTCGCTGTCTACGACGACATCAATCTCTTGGTCATATTCAGGTGTATTCGGTCGGTCAGAAATAATATTTCCGTCACTAATCTCAATAATACGTGTCGCATTCTTCGCAACATTCATATCATGGGTGACTAAAATAATGGTGTGACCTTTGGCATTCAGCTCACGTAAAATACGCATCACTTCAATACCGCTGTTCTTATCCAATGCACCAGTGGGTTCATCGGCAAGGATAACGTCACCACCATTCATCAAGGCACGAGCAATCGACACACGTTGTTGCTGACCACCTGAGAGCTGATTTGGACGGTTTTGAGTTTTTTCCCCAAGCCCTAAATCAGTCAATATTTCATGTGCACGCTTTTGGCGTACTGTTGGATCCATGCCTGCATAAATCGCTGGAACTTCAACATTACCCGCAGCATTTAAATCGCCAAGTAAATGATAACGTTGGAAAATAAAGCCAAAGTATTCGCGGCGAAGCTGTGCCAATTCATCAGCTTCAAGTTCACGGGTTTCTCGCCCATTGACTTGATAGCTTCCTGAAGTTGCTTGGTCTAAGCAACCCAAAATATTCATTAATGTTGATTTACCAGAGCCTGATTGTCCAACAATGGCAACCAATTCACCTGCATAGATCTTTAAATGAATGCTTTTTAAAATCTGAATCGTAGATTCACCCGCAGGGAATTCGCGAACCAGATTATTCACCTCTAACAGAGGTTGACCGACCTGATTATTGTTTTGTTCCATGCTTAGAATCTCATTGGTCCATTGCGGTTACTGCGCTTTGCAGCGTCATTCGAGGTATCTGAACCATCAGCCAAGATGACTTGTTCACCTTCAGTTAAACCTCGAATGATCTGTGCAGTTACACGGTTGTTTAGCCCAACTAAAACTTGTTTGCGTTTTGTCGTATTATCATCCAGTAGTACACGAACGACAGCGACAGAAGCCTTTCCTTGGTCTACAAGTGCTTTTTCATCGGCAGTGAGTTCTAGACGTTCGGGACGATCACTATTGCCAGTGCCACCATTTTTATTATTTTGGTTTTTTTGCGTTCCATTCGATGGAGTTGTACCTGCTGATCCATTCGAATTTTTATTACCTGAGCGTTGTGAACGATTTGAGCTTTGTAATGCTGCTGCGGGGATTGCCAGTACATTTTTTGCTTCAGCGAGGATGATGTAAACCTGAGCAGTCATATCGATACGTAATTTGCCATCATCATTGGGTACATCAAATAAGGCATTGTAGTAAATAGCCGTACTAGATGATGAAGAACTGGTCGTGGTTTCTGTATTTATAGATTCGGGTGCTGGTTCTACTTGGCGTAAAGTTGCATAACGTTTTTTCTCACTATCACCTAAAGTAGTGAAATAAACTTTTTGACCTTCTTCAACCTTCATCACATCCGCTTCAGAAATCTGTGCTTTGATGGTCATGGTGTCCAATTTAGCCAATTTCACAATGGTTGGCGCACTTTGGTTGGCATTTACGGTTTGACCTTCTTCAGTCACAATCGCCACCACAGTTCCATCCATTGGTGCAACAATTTGGGTATAACCTAAATTCTCTTTTGCCGTTGCTTGAGTTAAACGAGATTGTTCAATTTGAGCATTCATCGAAGCAATATCTGCTTGCGCTGTTTTAAATGCAGCCAAAGCACTTTCATATTCTGCTTTAGACGTTGCATCTTGAGCGAACATGTTTTTTTGACGGTTATATTCTGCTTCTGCTTTGGCTAAAGTGGCTTGTTTGGTTGCCAATTGCGCTTGTTGATTTTTGATATCAGCTTCAGTGGTTTTTAACTCATTTTGCTGACGAACTGAATCAATTTGTGCAATCAGTTGACCTTGTTTGACTTGATCACCTAACTTCACATACATCTTTTTCACTTGGCCTGAAACCTGAGCACCGACACTTACCATCTTGGTTGCTTCTAAATCCCCTGTGGCGAGGACTGAGTTCTCAATATCAGCACGTGTCACTTCTGATGTAATGTATTGAGTCTGCTCATCTTTAGGCTTGAGCATAAACCAAGAGATCGTTGCAATAATGATAAGGCAGACCGCTATTAGAATGGCTTTTGCAGGTTTTATTTTTGGCATAGCGAATGAATGGCTGATTTGAAAATTGATCAAATTATAATGATCAATTAAGGATAAAGCGTGAATTTTTTTAATAAATCGAAATGAGAATTATTTTATATATTAAGCCTAAGTGTCTATCACACTTAAGCTTAGGCACTTATAAATAATGATTTTCCACACAGTTCAGCAATACATTGTTGAATTAAATGTTCAGGATTTTCCTTACTTAAACCTTTAATCGCAGCATCGATACGTAAAAGCAGTTGTGGCCAATTTAAAAAAGTACGTGGGTTTAAACGCCTAAGCGCTTGTTGATAATGAGAAACTTTAGTTTTCCAAATACCTATTTGAAGCGCATTTTGCGGTTGTTCATACAATTGCATCAAAAGACGCATTTCTTTACTGATCGTCCACAGCATTAAACTATTCGGTTCACCAGATTCGATGAGGTACTGAAAAATTTTAATGGATAATGCTAAGTTTCCAGCAAGCAATGCATCACTCAAATCAAAAGTGCTATAGCGAGACTGATCTTGTAGACATTCTTGCAAATGTTCAATTTCAATTTGCTTCTGATCTGGAAATGTATCGGCAACTCGCATTAAGCTGTTTTTTGCCGCCAATAGATTATGTTCATGGTGTTGTTCTAACCATGTCCATGCATCTTGATTGAGTTGCACACCCAATTGATCCGCTTCTATAGACAAAATACGTTGACGGTCTTGTGGGTAATTTGCTGTGAGTGCAACCACGACACCATTGGCTTCTACTGTTTGGAAAAAGCTGGATTTTAAACTCGCAGCATCTTGCTTTGGCATCACGACCAAAAGCAAATTGTGTTCATTGTGCTGAATATACTGTTTGAGCTGTTTCAGCCCATTGGCATCAGGTTTGATATTGCCATGTACTTCAATGGCTAAATTCTGTGAAAATAATGACAGACTATTCAATGCATTAAATACATTTTTCCAGTCTGCGACACTATTTAAATCATAACGCTGTCTTTCAATCTCATGTGATGCCCAACTTTTACGGAAGGCATCTAAAAGATTTTGCTCTAACAATGGCTCTTGACCATATAAAATCCAAGCTCCACGAGCCTCATCTACTCTTTTTAAGGCTTGTAAATAGTCAAGTTTCATATTGAACTTATTGTACCGCAGCAGCAGGTTGGATATTGACAGATTTTGCTTTTGGTAAGCGATTGGCAGCAATTTGGCGTGTCATTTGTTGCGCAATATCATCAATTAAAATTTGGCTTAAATAATTATATTGTTGATCATCCGTGTTCACGGTCGCAACATCATATTGATAACTACGTGAAGCAGTTAAGGTACGAGGTTCAGTAATTGGATTGCCTTGTCTATCTTCAATTTGGAAAGTCACGCTCAGACGCAATAAAGTTTCAACCAATTTACCATTTAATTCGTGGCGAACAGGTTTGTAATCGAGAACACGCAATACATAAGCATCATTGGCATTACTGAGTTGTACACCTGTTGCAGCTAAATAAACACTGAGTTTTTTCTCAAGATCTTCTGTGTTTTTAGGCAGCTGTAAATTTAATTTGGTATACACCAAAGGTGTAGCTTGTGGGTTAGTACCTTTTAAATGAAAACCACAACCAACTAAGCCCGCACTTAGACCCAAAGTTAATACAACAGCGGCAACACGTTGAACTAAATGCATGCTTTGTCCTCTTTGATATTCCAAAATCTATGGAATATTTAATTTTTTAAAATTCACGACATTTTAGAATTAAAGCCCGTTGAATGACAACGGGCTTTGTTTGGGTTTTGTTTATCGCTTTCAGTTCCTTCTCCCTCAGGGAGAAGGTTAGGATGAGGGGAATTTACCTCTCCCTAGCCCTCTTCTAGAAGGAGAGGGCACTTAAGAAGGAGCTTTAAAGCGTTTTAAACCACCAAATTCACTAATTTATTCGGTACAACAATCTCTTTCTTGGTTGGACCAGTCAAGAATTGTTGAACTTCAGGTAATGCTTTTGCTAATGCCAATAATTCATCTTTCGATGCATCGACTGACACTTCCAACTTGCCACGAAGTTTACCATTCACCTGCACCACAATGGTTTGCGTATTACGCGTCAATGCAGATTCATCCACAGTAGGGAGCAACACCGTAGTTAAATCAATACCAAACTCAGCTAATAAAGTTTGACTTAAATGAGGTGCAAACGGTGCAAGCAAAGTAAGCAAAGTCATAATCGCTTCACGTGCTACAGCAACATCATTGTCATCTTTTGCATCAAACTTATTACTCGCATTCAATAATTCCATCAATGCAGCAATCGCTGTGTTGAATGCATGACGACGTTCGATGTCATCACCGACTTTTTGAATGGTTTCATGGGTTTTACGACGTAAGTCTTGCGCTTCAGTAGACAATTTTGCAGTGTCAATTGCAGCGGCAGAGTTACCTTTTTCAAGGAAACTTGTCGTTAAACGCCAAACACGTTTTAAGAAACGGTTTGAACCTTCAACACCTGTATCAGACCACTCAAGAGACTGATCTGGTGGTGCAGCAAACATCATAAACACACGAGCGGTATCTGCGCCGTATTGATCAATAATGGCTTGAGGGTCAATACCATTATTTTTTGACTTCGACATTTTTTCTTGACCGCCAACCACAACCTCTTGGCCATCACCTGTGTATTTTGCCGAAATAATCCGACCTTTCTCGTCTTTTTCTAATTCGATATCTGCTGGGTTAAACCAAGTCTTCTTACCAGAATCAGCTTCACGATAGAATGTATCCGCAAGCACCATACCTTGCGTTAAAAGGTTAGTGAATGGTTCATTGCCTTGTACCACACCTTCGTCACGCATTAACTTGTGGAAGAAGCGTGCATAAAGTAAATGTAGAATCGCATGCTCTACACCACCGATATACTGATTTACAGGTAACCATGTTTGAGCTGCTTCAGGTTTTACTAAACCACCCGTAAAATCAGGAGATGCATAACGTGCATAATACCAAGAGGATTCTACAAATGTATCCAAGGTATCGGTTTCACGACGTGCATCGCTACCACAGCTTGGGCATTTTGTTTCATAAAATTCGGGCATTTTATTCAATGGATTACCTGAGCCATCTGGCACGACATCTGTTGGAAGCACAACAGGAAGCTGTTCTTCTGGCACTGTGACTTGACCGCATTTGTCACAGTTGATCATTGGAATTGGGCAACCCCAATAACGTTGACGAGAAACACCCCAATCACGTAAGCGGAATTGAACTTTAGGATTTGCCAATTCTTGCGGTTGTAATTTAGCCAATAATGCATCATAAGCTTGCTCAATAGTAAGACCATTAAACTCACCTGAATTTATTAGAGTACCTTCTTTAACGCCGTACCATTCCTGCCAATTTTGTGCGTCGTACTCGCCATCATCTTGTTTAGCATTGTCGATGACTTGGGTAATTGGAAGTCCAAACTTATTGGCAAATTCAAAGTCACGCTCATCGTGTGCAGGAACGCCCATCACAGCACCTGAGCCATATGACATCAACACGTAGTTGGCGATCCAAACAGGAACTTGTTCATTGGTTACAGGGTGTTGAACAAACAAACCTGTTGCCATGCCTTTTTTCTCAGCAGTGGCAAGATCAGCTTCTGCAACAGAACCCATACGGCATTCTTCAATAAATGCTTTTAAAGCATCATTGTTTTCAGCAGCTTTTAGTGCAATTGGATGCTCAGCAGCAACAGCAACATAACTCACACCCATCAAAGTGTCTGGACGAGTGGTATAAACGGTTAATGCATCTGCGTAAATGTCTGGATTCACTGAAGGGAAGGTGACGTCCATACCTTGTGAACGACCAATCCAGTTACGTTGCATGGTCAAGACTTGTTGAGGCCAGCCGTCTTTTAATGTATCTAAATCGTCTAATAATTCTTGTGCATAATCTGTGATACGGAAGTAATACATTGGAATATCACGCTTTTCTACCAATGCACCCGAACGCCAACCACGACCATTTTCAACTTGCTCATTGGCAAGAACCGTTTGATCGACTGGATCCCAGTTCACTGTTGAAAGTTTGCGGTAAATCAGACCTTTTTTATACAGTTGAACGAATAACCATTGTTCCCAGTGATAATACTCAGGCGTACACGTTGCAAATTCACGATCCCAATCGACAGAAAGACCAAGTTTCTTTAATTGATCACGCATATAAGCGATGTTTTCAAAAGTCCATTTTGCAGGAGCAACTTGATGGGCAATCGCTGCATTTTCAGCAGGCAGACCAAAGGCATCCCAACCCATCGGTTGAAGCACTGTTTCACCTTTGAGACGATGGAAACGACTAATCACATCGCCAATCGTGTAGTTACGCACATGACCCATATGCAGTTTGCCGCTTGGGTATGGGAACATCGAGAGGATATAACGATGTGGACCTTCTACAGTGTCGGCAACTTTAAAAGATTTGCGATCTTCCCAGTCTTTTTGGACTTGAGGCTCAATCGCGCTCGCTTGATATTCAGGGTCAATATGAGTAGTCATAAACGTATTTTGAGAGTAATGGTTAAAAAACTGTGTTGCACAGCATAGCGCAAAATGCACTAAAAAGTGAATTTTGCGTGTGATTTAAAACTGAAAAAATTAAAGTGTTTTCTTATTTTGACACTTTAATTCAATTATCGAGCGACTTCTGTATTTGAAGATGCCCCTTGAGCATTTTGTAATGCTGCATTCGCTTCTTTTTGTTGATCGACTATTGGAGCTGAATTTTGCCCATTCGCAACAGGTTGTGTTGCTGTCGCTGGTGCAGTTTGTGCTGCGGTCGGCTGAGTCGCTACAGGCTGTGTAGGAGCGGGTGCAGTTTTTACGGGTGTTGAATTACCATTCCAACCATATGTATCGACTTTGGCTTTACTGCGCGCACTTTTAGGCGGTGGTGTGGTGGTGTAATGCGTAGAACCTTTACTGTCTACCCATTTGTAATATTGTTTTGCATAGGTTGAGGTCATTGTCATGCTTAAAGCTGCTGTAACCAATGTTGCGAGAACCGTATGCGTCAAACCATTTTTTTGTTTCATTGTTAAAGACCTTTACGTCAACTTTATCTAGACAGAAAGTTAAAATTTTCCAGATAACTAATATACATGGGATCGCTTTAGACTCATCTGTGAATTTTATAAGATTTGTCTATATTTTATACTATTTTGTATTTTTTAAAATAATTCTCTCTAAATTTTATTGATTTATAAGTGATTGAAATTTTATTTATAAATGACTCAAAAAAAAGGAATAGTTTTAAAAATAAGCGGATGGTAAATAATCAATAAAAACCCAACGAGAAACCTTGACTTTGTTCGCTAAAACTACAAAAATGCTTGCTTTAGTTTCGGATGTTTTATTCGATCACCCTTCGAATAAAAATATCAAAGCAGGCAATAACGTTTTCTCTAAGCCGAGAAAACGAACCTAACCGAAAAATGTTTATCCCAACATATTTCAGTGATTCATACAACTCAAACGGTTGCGTGAAGATTTTATTATTTATTGCTGCAAAAACTTTTAAATATGTGTGCTATAACAGAGCACACAATCAATGAATGAAAACACGGACTATGTCTCCCATAGTGCTGTGGAAAAAAGATTAGGGTGAATACGTTGGAACTTTTATCTGGTGGTGAAATGCTTGTTCGTGCATTGGCGGACGAAGGCGTTGAACATGTTTTTGGATATCCAGGCGGCGCAGTATTACATATTTATGATGCGCTATTTAAACAAGATAAAATCAATCATTATCTCGTACGTCATGAGCAAGCTGCTGGTCATATGGCAGATGCATACTCACGCGTAACGGGTAAAACTGGGGTGGTGCTGGTCACTTCTGGCCCAGGCGCAACAAATACCGTAACACCAATTGCGACAGCTTATATGGACTCAATCCCAATGGTGATTTTGTCTGGTCAAGTTGCATCACATCTTATTGGTGAAGACGCGTTCCAAGAAACGGATATGGTCGGTATTTCTCGTCCGATCGTAAAACACAGTTTCCAAGTGCGTCATGCGAGTGAAATTCCTTCAATTATTAAAAAAGCATTCTATATTGCTTCTTCTGGTCGTCCGGGACCAGTTGTTGTTGATATTCCAAAAGATGCTACAAATCCTGCTGAAAAATTTGCTTACGAATATCCTGATAAAGTGAAAATGCGCTCTTATCAGCCACCTCAAAGAGGTCATTCAGGGCAAATTCGTAAAGCGATTGAAGAACTGATCAATGCTAAGCGTCCTGTTATTTATACAGGTGGTGGTGTTGTTCAAGGTAATGCTTCTGGATTATTGACTGAATTAGCTCATTTATTAAATTACCCAGTCACCAATACGCTCATGGGCTTAGGTGGTTTCCCGGGTAATGATGAGCAATTCATTGGCATGTTGGGTATGCATGGTACTTATGAAGCCAATATGACCATGCATAATGCAGATGTTATTTTGGCAATCGGTGCACGTTTTGATGACCGTGTAACCAATAACCCTGCTAAATTCTGTACCAATGCTAAAGTCATCCACATTGATATCGATCCTGCGACGATTTCAAAAACAATCATGGCGCATATTCCAATCGTAGGTGCGGTAGAGCCTGTTCTTCAAGAGATGTTGGTTCAATTGAAACAAATGAATGTTTCAAAACCAAACCCAGAAGAGATTGCTGCATGGTGGGCACAGATCAATGAATGGCGCAAAGTTCATGGTTTACGTTATGAGCCGGGTGTTGATGGTGTAATGAAACCACAGCAAGTGGTTGAAGCACTGGATCGTATTACCAATGGTGAAGCGATCATTACTTCAGACGTTGGTCAGCATCAAATGTTTGGTGCAATGTATTACAAATACAAACATCCTCGTCAATGGATCAATTCTGGTGGCTTAGGCACTATGGGCGTAGGTTTGCCTTATGCGATGGCTGCTAAATTGGCATTCCCTGAAAAACAAGTCGTGTGTATTACAGGTGAAGCATCGATTCAGATGTGTATTCAAGAGCTATCAACCTGTAAGCAATATGGCATGAATGTTAAAATTTTATGCTTAAATAACCGTGCTTTAGGTATGGTTAAGCAATGGCAAGATATGAACTATGAAGGACGTCATTCAAGTTCTTATATTGAATCATTGCCTGATTTCTCAAAATTAATGGAAGCTTACGGTCATGTCGGTATTCAAATTGACCATGCGGATGAGCTTGAGTCTAAGCTTCAAGAAGCAATGGCAATTAATGATAAATGTGTATTCATCAATGTGATGGTTGATCGTACAGAGCATGTTTATCCGATGCTTATTGCAGGTCAATCTATGCAAGATATGTGGTTGTCTAAAGGGGAGCGTACTGAATGAGACATATTATTTCTGTACTCGTTGAAAACGAAGCTGGTGCGCTTTCTCGTCTAGTTGGTCTGTTTAGTCAGCGTAACTACAATATTGAAACACTGAATGTTGCGCCAACTGAAGATCCAACATTGTCGCGTTTGACTTTAACGACTTATGGTAATGAGCACAAAATTGAGCAAATTACCAAACAACTCAATAAATTGGTTGAAGTTGTAAAGGTGGTTGATTTGTCAGAAGGTGCACACATTGAGCGTGAACTGATGCTGATTAAAGTGAAGGCATTGGGTTCAGCACGTGCTGAAATTAAGCGTACAGCTGATATTTTCCGTGCTCAAATCGTCGATGTAACTCCAACGACTTACACCATTCAAATTGCGGGTACAACAGAGAAGATCGACGGTTTTATCGATGCGCTGGCTGAAAATACAATTTTAGAAGTTGTACGTTCAGGTGTGTCCGGTATTGCCCGTGGTGAAAAAGTACTTTCACTCTAGTTTGATCTGAACCAACTATTAATTATTTGATTTTTTATTGCCTCATGTATAACCTCTCCTGACGAATGGAGAGGGACTTAGACTAGAAGATTCCAAACAAAAATCTTCAGGATAAGAAGAGGAAACACAGCATTTTAGCGGAGACAGCAATGCAAATTTTTTACGATAAAGACACAGACTTATCTATCATCCAATCTAAAAAAGTAGCGATCATTGGCTACGGCTCACAAGGTCATGCACATGCGCTTAACCTTAAAGACTCAGGCGTTGACGTAACTGTAGGTTTACGTGCTGGTTCTGCATCTTGGAAGAAAGCTGAGAATTCTGGTCTTAAAGTTGCTGAAGTTCCTGCTGCAGTAGCGCAAGCTGACGTAGTTATGATCTTAACTCCAGACGAATTCCAATCTTCACTTTACCGTGACGTGATTGAACCAAACATCAAGCAAGGTGCAACTTTAGCATTTGCTCACGGTTTCTCTATTCTTTATAACCAAGTTGTTCCACGCGCTGACTTAGATGTCATCATGGTTGCACCTAAAGCACCTGGTCATACAGTACGTTCTGAATACCAACGTGGTTCTGGTGTTCCAGATCTTATCGCTATTCATCAAGATGCTTCTGGTAATGCACGTAACGTCGCACTTTCTTATGCTTCTGGTGTAGGTGGTGGTCGTACAGGTATCATCGAAACTTCTTTCCGTGAAGAAACTGAAACTGACTTATTTGGTGAGCAAGCAGTTCTTTGTGGAGGTGCAGTAGAATTGGTGAAAATGGGCTTCGAAACTTTAGTTGAAGCTGGTTATGCACCTGAAATGGCTTACTTTGAATGTCTACACGAACTTAAATTGATCGTGGACTTGATGTTCGAAGGCGGTATTGCGGACATGAATTACTCTGTATCTAATAATGCTGAATATGGCGAATATGTAACGGGTACGGAAGTGATTAACGAACAATCTCGTGAAGCGATGCGTAATGCGCTTAAACGTATTCAATCTGGTGAATACGCGAAGATGTTCATTCAAGAAGGTGCGTTGAACTACCCATCTATGACTGCTCGTCGTCGTCAAAATGCTGCTCATGGTATCGAAGTAACAGGTAACAAGTTGCGTGCGATGATGCCTTGGATTCAAGCAAACAAGATTGTAGACAAAGAAAAGAATTAAGATTTAGTTTGATCTTGAAAAAAGCCCTTGAATAAACAAGGGCTTTTTTGTTGGGAAGTTCTGATGTCGTGTGCGTTAGCGAAGCATGGCTTCACTCTTCATGGAGGCAAAGCCTTGCTTTCCTATTTTCCCGCTCCTCGCTTAGGAGACCCTACTCAGGATTCAAGCAAACAAGATTGTAGGTAAAGAAAAGAACTCATTTTTAGTTTTCTTGTAAAAGCCCACTCTTTTGAGTGGGCTTTTTTGTGATAAATTACACATTCTTGATCGTTTGAATGTTGTACTTAATCATGAAAGCTCAATTTGTCGTTGCAATGACTGCATTATTTACTACATGTTTCACTTTTGCTGAAACCATTGAGAGTTCAAACAGTGCACTGAAGCCATTGAATGGTGTACGTGTTTCAATGCAACGTATGCTCAAATCGAGTGAAGGTCGTTATTTTATGAGTTTGTATGCTGGAGTAGATAAACCACGTGCGACACTCACAGATTTAATGACAGGTTCATCTATCGCATTTAAAGGTTCGCAAAAAGGTGATCAATTGTCTTTGAAATCCGTTGATGTAAATGCAAGCGCTGAAATAAATAGCAAAGCTAACAATAGCGAGCAGCTTTCGGGGCTATTGAATGCAAATACAGGAATATTCAAAGCAACATTCTCCAATAAATCCAATCTAATCGGGCAAGCAATACAATTTGAACCTGCTTTTAAGGTTGCGAATAAGCCTGTGTTTATTTTTAAGTTTTATGGTCAGGATGACGCGAATAGCACTTATGGAAAAACATTGAAGCGTGTGGATGTGTTGAATAAAAATAATAATCAGGTTGTGCAAAGTTTAACAGGATTTAGCGCTTATCCGAACAGTATGGGCTATATGGATATTAACTTTGACGGTTATTACGATGTAATCGTCTCTGATCTATCCCAAGGTCGTACTGTGGAAGATAAGCGTTATATTTATTGGATGTATAACCCGAAAACCCAACAATTTCAGCGCTCAGCACAATTGGAAAAAATTGTTGGTTTCCCAAATTTACAAGGTGAAAAACAACAGATTAACTTTGGAAATGGACAGATTTATCAAGTAGAGAACGGGTTGTTACATCGTATTGCAACTGATCATTGATGTTGAAAACCAAGCTGAATTTAATGTCTAAATTCAGCTTTATCTTTTATGAAAGATCGCGATTTAAAATAATCGGCAATACTTAATTTTAAGTAGTTTTGACTTTATTGTTAAAAATAAACACTAAAATAAATCGGTAAAGGGGGCTGAAAGCAGGTGACTTTTTAATGCTGTTGCTGTTTCAGTGGTTCTAGCTGTTCAGCATATTGCTTAGATTTTTATTTGTGATTTGATTGGTATTTTTTATTATATTTGTGATTTTTGTTGTTTTTATTTTGTCGATTGAGATTTGCTTTTGTATTTAATGCTAAATGTATTTGTTGGTTGAGTTTTTTATTTATTATTTTGACCTTGGCTTATTTTAAATTTTAAAACTATTATTTTAATTATTAGACAATACTTAATTTTAAGTAGTTTAAAATTTATTATTAAAAATAAATTATCGATTTATTTTTTTAATACGGTTGTTAAAGTATTTTGTGTAAATAATTGAAATTTATTTATTTTTAAGTGATTTAAAAATTGGTTAATTTTTAATTGAAATTTATTTTTGATTAATTTTAAATTCTACTTATTTTTAGTGATTTTCATTATTGCCTCTTCGTTTTATAAATTAATCATCCTTTAATTGGAAAGGATTAATTCAACAAGTTGGGGATAACATTATGAACGTGTTTACAAAATCTTTGCTTGCTACATTGGTGTTGGGTGCTGCTTCAACTGCGATCTATGCTGAAGGTGATGATGGTAGTGCAGATCGAGGAGTTCGACCACCTGCGGGTTGTGGTGAACTTTGTACAGGAAGTATTCCAATTGAATTAACAGTCCAAAAACATTGTGACTTGGATGTCTTAACTAACAAAATTACATTAACAGATGGCGGTTCCGGTAACGGACAGTTCAAAGTGGGTGCCAATGCTCCTTATAACTTATTGGTGACTACAACCAATGGTTCTAAAGTGAAAATGGGTACAAATGAAATCCCAATTAACGTGACCACAAAATTAGCAGGCAGTGCAACAAATATTCCTTTAGGTACTGCTCAGACTAATATCGCCGTTGCACTAGGCGGTTGGAATACTTATAACGTGAATGTGACTAGTGCTGCTGTTGGAATTACCAAACCAGCGGGTGTGTATACAGACCAATACAACATCAAAGTCTATTTCTAACTCACGCTGTAAAAATAAATCTATGTGAAAAGTGGGCTCTATCTTTACGGTGGAGTCTACTCATTTGAAAAATAAAAAAAATTAGGGGTTAGGTTATGAATAAATTATTCAATGTGCTAGTGCTTGGAACAGTCTTGTTAAGCCCAAATCTCTATGCGGGTTTAAAAATTAGTCCGATCCAACTCTATATCTCGGAAAAGACCAGACAACGCAGTGCGACAATCACACTGGAATCTAGTGGTCTTAAGGAAGCAAAAATATTTGAAATGTCTGCAGTAAAATGGACACAGAATGACAAAAGTGAAGATGTGTTTGAACCCGATCCAACGATTTTAATTAATCCTAAAAACTTTGTTATTCAGCCAGAGAGCAAGCAGATTGTACGTGTCGGTTTTAGTCAACCCTTGGCTGCAATCGTAGCCCCGCAAGAAAAAACTTGGCGTATTATTTTTAGTGAGGTACCTGCTGTCGCCAAAGAAACCTCGGTGAGTTTTTTATTTAATATTTCAGTCCCTTTATTTCTAGGTAATCAAGATAAAGAGAAACTCGATATTAAAACAGCGTATAACCAAGATAATTTGGTGATGAATGTTAAGAATGATTCCAGCTCTCATCTGCAAATTTTCAAAATTAGGATTATTGATGCGAATCAAAAAGAAGTTGCTGTTAGTAATGAGATGAAATATTTACTCCATGGACAGCAATACACTTTTAAATTTGGTAATGTAAAACTCAATAATTCAACACAATACACTTTAAAAATTGACACAGATAAAGATGAAAAACCTTTAGAAATGAAGCTGTAGGGGGATGCCATGTATGCACGAACTCTGCTTTTTATCCAATGTGTGTTGTGTGGGTTAGCAACGCAGGCAAACACAGATGTGCCTCAAAATATCTCGATCAGTAATATTTGGTTAAATGGGATTGATCGAAATGCTGAAACCTTACTCCTTGAAGAAAATCAATCAAAATATGTGGAATGTGCTGTTTTAGAAAGATTACAGATTTTGATTACAAAGCTTCAAACCCATCCGAAACAAGTGCAATATTGTTTGGTGACTGATGGAAAAGTCAATGCTGAAGTTGATTTGGCATTGCAATCAATCAAAATTGACCTGCCTGCGGATTATTTTGTGGGTAGTGATTTTGGACAAGATAAGTCGATGCCAGATCCAGCACATTTCGGTGCTTTTCTGAACTATGATCTGTTTTATGGTAAAGATAATGATCAGCATAGTTTTAGTACTTTGGCTGAGTTAGGCGTGTTTAAAGATTATTGGTTATTTAAAAATGCCATGATCTATCGTGATTCAGCTGAAGATCAAAAAGTTGTTCGTTTAAATACCGTGATTGATATTGATTTTCCAGAACGTTATACCCGTTTAACCGTGGGAGATACCACCAGTGTATTGAATCCGTTGATGAATTCTTTTCGTTTTGGTGGGGTGACTTACGGTACTAACTTTACTGAGCATCCTGATTTTATTTATTGGAATATGCCGACACTAAAAGGCAGTGCTTTATTACCTTCAACTGTTGATCTCTATATTAACGGAGTTAATATTTATCAACAAAATGTGACCCCTGGACATTATGCACTACAGTCTGGTGCCAATATTCAACAAGCGGGTGAGGCGCAGATTGTTGTAGAAGATGTATTGGGGAATCGAACCGTTCAAAAATTCCCTGTTTATATCAATAGTCGCTTATTAAAACCTGATTTAAATGAGTATAGTTTTTCACTGGGGAAAATTCGTTACGACTATGAATATTCTGACGATGATTATCGTGAGTTTTTTTCAAGTGCATACTTTAGACGTGGGATTAGTGATCAAACGACTTTAGGTTTTAATGCATCTTATAGTAAAGACTTACAAAATTTTGGGTTGCTTTGGACACAAGGGATTAGCCGCTTTGCTTTACTGGATCTGAGTGTCAGCGGAAGTCGTACATCATTCGATGAAGGATATTCCATTGGTGCTGCACTTACACGAAGTGTAGGTAATCTTTCCATGGGTATAAGTAGTAAATATTCAAACCCAGAATATAAATCACTGGGTTATAGCGATTTTATCGAAACCACCAAATTCGATAATTTAGCTTATCTCAGTCTCTATAATGTGCCGTATTTGAATAATGTGAACTTTAACTATGTGGAAAGACGTTACCATGAAAATCCGCAATTTAGTTTTCCAGATACCAAAATATTTAATCTTGGTTTCACGAGAATGATTGGAAAGAAAATATCATTTTCAGCCAGTTATTTTAAAGAATTTCAAGATGATGGTAATGAAGGTGCCTTTTTTTCTTTTAGCTATTATTTTGATAATAACCGAAGTGTGTACGCGGATCATTCTACGGACAATGAAAGTCGATTGCGTTGGGTAAGAAATTCCCCTGTTCAAAATGGTATTGATTATTCATTGGGTGTGAATCAAAGAGATGGGGATGTTTCTTATAACAGTTATGCGATGTTTAAATCTACTTATGGGGATTTAGGTGTCAGTTATGATCGTAATGCAGAAAATTTCTATAATGCTCAAGTCACTTATCGTGGTGCACTCACATTGTTGGGTGGTCATACTGCAATGACCAAATATGTGGATAATGCTTTTGCTTTAGTCAAAGTTGGTGATTACGCTGATGTAGACGTATTCCGCTCATTATCGCCGATTGGGGCAACGCGAAAAGATGGTTCTTTATTTGTCCATAATATCGTGCCTTATATTACCTATGACCTTTCTTTTGACCAAGACCAAATACCAATAGAGGATAAAATTGAATATGCAGATAAAAAACTTGTTGCGTTAAATCAACGTGGTTATGTGGTGAATTTCCCAATTTATAAAACCAAACTCATGGTTGTAAAATTATTGACCCCTGATCACAAAACATTATCAAGAGCTTCAGAAGTCTATATTGATGACAATCGGCAAGAATTCTCTCCAGTCGATGCGGATGGTAAGGTGTATTTATATGGGTTACGACCAAATAAATACCGCTTATTTGTAAAAACCTCTGGTGAGCGTACTTGCAATGCACAACTCGATATTCCTCAAGAACGTTTGGATGAAATGGCATCCAAAGTAATTGAGCTGATTTGTGAATGATTTATTCGTCATCGCTTTTGAACAAGCATGGAGATGAAAATGAAAATATTTTTGTTGATGCTAATCACGATCTTTATGGCAACATCAGGTTATGCACACCAGTGTAGTATGGGGGAAATGAGCGAAACCAATATGCGTTTGGGAAGTTACTACAAAAGCCAAACAGCAACTAGTTTTTCAGTGCGTTGCGATCAGTCTTATTCAATTCGATTTAGTAGTTTGAATTTGAATAGTGCGGATGGCAATAGTTTTGTCAGTAATGGTAAATATCGCTTACGTACACGGATGAGCATCACGGGTGCAAATGCAAATCTTTGGAATGTACCTTTATCGGCGCAAGCATCTAATCAAGGGCACAAATATGTAGTTGCAGTGCAGCTAGAAGATCAACCTTCTATTCGAGTGCCTGCAGGTAAATATAGAGATGTTATTTTTGTGAACTTAATGTTTTGACGTGAGCAATTGAGTGTGATTTTTAAGACTAAATAATGCCTTAATTTTTGAAAATTAAGGCATTATTGTATCTGATGTAGTATTTTTTATTCCGATTGTCAAAAAAACGTCACGAAAAAATCATTAAAATGTAAGAAATACGACCTAATCTGTTTAAAAATGAAGAGATTAGGTCGTATGAACAAAACGTACGCAGAAACCTTGCAGTTTAGACAACAAGAAGTACCCGATCATTTTAAATTCTATTTTAAACAAAAAAAGCAAACCACCACGACGCACAGTGAAAACTTGATTCGTGATTTAACCAAGCCTCGTTTAAAAATCGCCATTGTGACGGAAACATGGCCACCTGAAATCAATGGTGTGGCATTATCATTATTACAGCTGTGTAAAGGGTTGCAAAATCAAGGTCATAAAATTTTATTGATTCGTCCTGTACAAAAACAAAAGTGCCATGACTTTTCTCCAAATCGAGAGTGTTTGGTGAATGGACAATCCATTCCTAAATATCCAGAGATGAAGTTTGGATGGCCTCAATATTTAAAAGTATCCCAAGCGATTTCTTCTTTTTCTCCTGATGTGGTGCATATTGTAACAGAAGGGCCACTTGGGTTTACGGCTCTACATGCAGCAAAATCTAGACAGATTCCTGTATCGAGTGGCTTTCATTCTCAATTCCAAGAGTTTAGTCGCTTTTTCGATTTAGCATTCTTGGTTCGACCCATTCAGAGTTATTTACGATGGTTTCACAACGCAACGCAACTGACTTGTGTGCCCAGTCGTGATACTGAATTGGCGTTGCGTGAGTTTGGTGTGACCTGCCCTTTGGTTGTGGTCGGACGTGGTATTGATACTGAACGCTTTTCAGCGCAACGTTATTCGGGAAAACTGAGACAGCAATGGGGTGTTGATCAAGAGACAACGGTATTGTTGTATGTTGGTCGGCTATCTTCTGAAAAAGAAATTAATGTCTTGATTGATGCTTATGCTGCATCAAAAAAGCACAATCAAAATAAAGTAAAACTGGTACTGGTTGGTGATGGGCCAGATCGTACACGACTAGAAAAAATGCAAGGTGCAGATCAAGTTGTCTTTATGGGGAGCTTGAGTGGCATACAACTTGCTGAAGCTTATGCAAGTGCCAATGTTTTTGTATTTGCGAGTCAAGTCGAAACCTTTGGTAATGTGGTACTTGAAGCTATGGCAAGTGGTTTACCGATTATTGCCTATGATTATGCATGCGCACAATTGCATGTAAAACACCAACAAACGGGTTGGTTAAGCCCGTTGGGACAAAAGCACCAATTGACTCAGCACATTTTTGATTTGCCAGATAATTCAACGCTAAAACGTATGGGAAATATGGCGATGCAAGATGTGCAACATGCGGGATGGCAGCATCCTGTGCAGCAGTTTGAGCAAGCACTGTATCAAGTCACACAGGATGCGCTGTTGCTGACTTAGTTGATCTCTAATTTAAAGAGGAGAGTGACAATGAATTTTAAAAATACCAAAATAAAAATGCTCGATCTCGACCTGAAAGGTTGTTTATATCTGAATAATTTATCGCATACTCAAAGTATCGCTGTTTTCTTTAAGGTGATTAGCCGTTTAGGTGATGGTGGCTTTTGGTATGTCATGCTGGCTTTAATCTGGATGCAAATGGGTTTGGCGTATGCCATACAGATTATTTACGTGGTTATTGCAGGTTCTTTAGGGACAGCGATTTACAAGTTTTTAAAACACAAAACAGTCAGACCAAGACCGTATCAAGTACACCAAGTGATTATTATGGGTGAACGTCCATTGGATCATTTTAGCTTTCCCTCTGGGCATACCTTGCATGCAGTGATGGCAACGATTGTATTTGGCTATATTCAACCTTTGTTGCTGTTCATTATGTTGCCATTTATGGTTTTAGTTGCATTGTCACGTATGGTTTTAGGTTTGCATTATCCAAGCGATGTGATTGTCGGTGCGTTGATTGGCGCAAGTGTTGCAAGTCTAATCATTTTAAGCGCACCTTTGCTCGGTGTGATTTTATAATGATTTATTTTGAAAGCGTCGAGTTTCTGAAAGCGTCGATTTTTGCTACAGTAACGGTATCAAATTCAACTCTTGAACGAAGGACGGCCTAAATGGGTTTACGTTGGACGGATACAATTGATATCGCTATTGAGCTAACTGAAGCGCATCCAGATGTGGATCCACAATGGGTGCGTTTTACTGATTTACATGCGTGGATTTGTGCTTTGCCTGATTTTAAAGATGATCCGACCAAATCGACAGAAGGTCTGCTCGAAGCAATTCAAATGGCTTGGATTGATGAAGCAAATTGATGTTGAATCGCAGTGTAAAAGCACTGTACATCGAAAAATCTATTTTTTTACAGATTAAAAGCAGCAAACTGTCGATTATTCGGTATAATGCGCCAAAAATTTCGTGTCAATTTGACTTAAGGAGCCGATCATGGCTATTGAACGTACTTTATCTATCGTAAAACCAGATGCAGTTGCTAAAAATCACATTGGTGATATCTTCGCTCGTTTCGAAAAAGCTGGTCTTAAAATCGTTGCGACTAAAATGAAGCACCTTTCTAAAGCAGAAGCTGAAGGTTTCTATGCTGAACATAAAGAACGTGGTTTCTTTGGTGATTTAGTTGCATTCATGACTTCTGGTCCAGTTGTTGTATCTGTTCTTGAAGGTGAAAACGCAGTTCTTGCTCACCGTGAAATTTTGGGTGCTACAAACCCTAAAGAAGCTGCTCCTGGTACTATCCGTGCAGATTTCGCTGTAAGCATCGACGAAAATGCTGCTCACGGTTCTGACTCAGTTGCATCTGCTGATCGTGAAGTAAACTACTTCTTCGCTCAAACTGAAGTTTGCCCACGTACTCGTTAATTCGATGTATTTAGGGTCACTTTTACTCAAGCATTAAATCTCCGATTTATGAATTGATAACAGACCCGGAACCAGATAGGTGATATACTGCTTGTCTGGTTTTTTTATTTTTGTTGTATTTATTGTTCAAATGTTGATCAATATGTTTCATCCCATGACATGTTTTAGGTAGTAATCACATGAATTCTGAAGTTGTCGCTTCATCGTTAAATTTAGATGAACAGCAGCCTGTATCATCAAAATTTGTTCAACTTGAGCAAGTGGAGAAGGTGAATTTACTTGGCATGTCGCGTCCGCAATTGGAAAAATTCTTCGAAGAAATGGGGGAGAAAAAATTCCGTGCAGGACAGGTAATGAAATGGATTCATCAATTTTTTGTCACAGATTTTGCTGAAATGACCAATATTTCAGGAAAATTACGTGAGAAATTAGAACGAGTTTGTGAAATTAAAGCGCCTGAAGTAGTGCACCGTAATTATTCTAAAGATGGAACACGTAAGTGGGTGTTCCGTGTTGGCGATGGTGATGGGTCTTTGGTTGAAACAGTCCTTATCCCAGCAGAAGATAAAACAGGTTCACGTAAAACGTTGTGTATTTCTTCACAAGTGGGTTGTGCATTGGATTGTTCATTCTGTTCAACAGGTAAACAAGGTTTCCAGCGTGATTTAACCCCAGATGAAATCATTGGTCAGTTGTGGGTCGCAAACTATTCCTATATGGAAGAAGTTGCTGTTGCAGAGCGTGAGCGTTCAGTGACCAATGTCGTGATGATGGGAATGGGTGAGCCTTTACTCAACTACGATGCTGTGTTGAGCTCAATGAATATCATGTTAGATGACTTTGCTTATGGTATGTCTAAGCGCCGTGTCACTTTGTCGACTTCGGGTGTAGTACCAAAGATTGATCAATTAGCAAAAGATATTGATGTTGCTTTAGCTATTTCTTTGCATGCACCAAATGATGAATTACGAAACGAATTAGTTCCAATCAATAAGAAATATCCATTAGAACAACTGATTGCTGCTTGTCAGCGTTATATTGCGAAAGATGGTAATGAAAGCTCACGCAAACATGTCACTATTGAATATGTGATGTTGGAAGGTGTGAATGATCAACCTGAACATGCGCAACAAATGATTAAGTTATTGAAAAATTTACCAAGTAAAATTAATTTAATTCCGTTTAACCCTTTTCCGCATGCACCGTATGGTCGTTCAAGTCGAAATCGTATTATTTCTTTCCAAAAAACTTTGTCTGATGCAGGATTTGTGTGTACGATTCGTCAGACACGTGGAGATGATATTGATGCAGCTTGTGGACAGTTGGTTGGGCAAGTCGCAGATCGAACACGCCGTGCAGAACAATGGAAGAAGAAAGTTGCAGAACGCAATGAAATTATACGTTCGCAAGGTTAATTTATTTGTAGGATAACACTACACAATTGAATATCGGGGGCAGGCTTTGAGAAAATCGATGTATTCACAAGCAATTGCTATTTTAGCGATCGGCTTCTCTGCATTGGTGCTACAGGGCTGTCAGACGACAAGTTCCGATACCATTACTAAAAAAGATCCTGAAAAAGCGGTTAAAGTTCGAACTCAACTTGCCGCTGAATATATTCGCACTGGCGATTTGGATGCTGCAAAACGCTCATTAGATCAGGCATTGGAAGCTGAACCACGTGATTCAACTGCCAATATGATGATGGGTGTTTTATTACAACAAGAAGGCAGTAAAATCAGTATGGAAAAAGCGGATGGCTATTTTAAGCGCGCTATTTCCAGTGACTCAACAAATGCACAAGCCCGTAATAATTATGGAACATATTTATTTGTTATTGAGCGCTATAATGACGCCATCGAACAGCTCAAGATTGCTGGAGCGACGCTTGGTTATGATCAGCGTTATAAAGCACTAGAGAATTTAGGGCGTGTTTATCTTAAAGTTGGTGATGTGGCAAATGCTGAAAAGGCATTCAAGCAAGCTTTGCAAGTCAACCGTGAGTCGATTATTGCTTTAGTGGAATTGTCTGAACTTTTTTATTTACAGCAAAAAAATGCACAAGCAAGTCAACTTTATGAGCAATATGTTCGTTTAGTCGGTCAGAATAACCAAGGTGCGCGAGCACTTTGGATTGGTTTACGTATCGCACGTGCCAATAATGACCAAATGGGAATGCAGGTGTTGGTCAATCAACTACGTGCTTTATTCCCTGAAAGTCAAGAATATCAACGTTATCTGCAATTACAGTACAGTACTGAGGCCGTATGGAAGTAAATCCTAATTCACAGCAACCTACAGGTTCAAACGTAGCATCGAATGGTTTAGGAAATGTTCAACGTCCAGGTGAGTACTTGCGTCAAGTTCGAGTATCTAAGAACCTAGACATTAACGATGTTGCAGCAGAATTGAAAATGCCTGTAAAAACTTTACAAGCATTGGAGCATGATGAATATAAGTCATTGCCTGAAGCAACATTTATTAAGGGTTATTATCGTTCTTATGCAAAGTATTTGAATGTCGATGCAACAGCAATCATTCAACGCTTCGATGAAATTTACCAAAATGATACGGGGCTTTTACCGAATCACGCTTTGAACAATTCCCCAATTAAAATTATGGGGAAACTCCCAGGTTCAAACCGAGATCGTAATAGAAAATGGTTGAAGCGTATTTTTATTGCGCTGATTGCGATTGCAGTGATTTGGGCATTGATTGCGGGTATTCAAAAGTGGACATCGAACAAAAACGCAGATGCTGATGTTAAACCACAAGAATCTGATGTAGAAGTATTGAATTTAAATAATTCAGCTTCAACTTCTGGTGATCAAATGGTATTGAATTTTAGCCATCCAACATCTGTGCATATTGTTGATAGTACAGGTAAAGTTTTGGCGACTGGACGTCAATCGTCTACTTTAAATATCAGCGGAACTTCACCATTCGAAATTCGACTCGATGATGCAACTGCTGTGTCATTAAGTCTTAATAATGAACAGATTTCATTGTCACCATATACAGTGAACGGAAAAGCTGAATTCCGTTTGTCACGTTAATGGGCAAAGAGTGGAAAGATCATGATTGAGAACCCAATCAAACGCCGTCCTACACGTAAAATACGTGTGGGTTCAGTGTATGTCGGTGGTGATGCCCCGATTAGTATTCAAAGTATGACCAATACTGAAACGTGTGATGTTGATGCAACTGTTGCTCAAATTCAACGTTGTGCAGATGTAGGCGCAGACATCATGCGTGTTTCTGTGCCTTCAATGGAGGCCGCAGAAGCGTTTGGTGAAATTCGTAAACGTGTTACTGTGCCATTGGTTGCAGACATTCATTTCGATTATAAAATTGCATTGAAAGTTGCAGACATGGGGGCAGATTGTTTACGGATTAATCCAGGGAATATTGGCTCAGAAGCAAAAATACGTGAAGTGGTTGCTGCTGCTCGCCATCACGATATTTCGATGCGTATTGGTGTAAATGCGGGTTCTTTGGAAAAAGACATTCAAAAGAAATATGGTGAACCTACAGGTCAAGCTTTGCTTGAGTCTGCGATGCGCCATATCGATATTCTAGATCGTTTAGATTTCCATGAGTTTAAAGTGTCAGTTAAAGCATCCAATGTGTTTTTAACTATGGATGCTTATCGTTTATTATCACAACAGATTGATAATCCATTGCATTTGGGTGTAACAGAAGCGGGTGTTTATCGCACGGGTTCTGTAAAATCTGCAATTGCTTTGGGTGGTTTGTTAATGGAAGGCATTGGTGACACGATGCGCATTTCATTGGCAGCTGAACCAGAAGAAGAAATTAAAATTGGTTTTGATATTTTAAAATCATTAAGTCTTCGTTCAAATGGTATCAATTTCATTGCTTGCCCAAGTTGTTCACGTCAAGAATTTAACGTGATTAAAGTGATGCAAGCTTTGGAAGAACGTCTAGAAGATATTCGTACACCAATGGATGTATCTGTCATTGGTTGTAAGGTAAATGGTCCAGGTGAAGCCAAAGAAGCCGATATTGGTGTGGTAGGTGCAAGTCCTCGCTCACTCGTGTATCGTAATGGTGAAAAGAGTCATTTAATAGATACGAATCAGTTGGTTGATGAAATCGAAACGATGGTTCGTCAACGTGTGCAAGAGCTTGAAGAAGCTAAAGCTAAAGAGATTATACGTACAAGTTTTTGAGTAAGTCATGAGTTCAATTGTCGCGATCAAAGGTTTTAATGATGTTCTTCCAACGCAAACTTCAGCGTGGAGACGTCTAGAGCAACATTTAGCATCTTTAATGGATGCTTATGGTTATCAACAAATTCGTCTACCGATCGTTGAGCAAACTCATTTGTTTAAACGCTCAATTGGTGATGCAACGGATATTGTAGAAAAGGAAATGTATACCTTTTTTGATAAAGGTAATCCACCTGAATCTTTAACGTTGCGTCCTGAAGGAACTGCGGGTTGTGTACGTGCAATGTTGGAACATAACTTACTCCGTGGTGCAAACCCACGTGTATGGTATGTTGGCCCAATGTTCCGTTATGAAAAACCACAAAAAGGTCGCTACCGTCAATTTCACCAATTTGGTGTGGAAACTTTTGGTGTTGCAACACCTGATCAAGATGCTGAATTGATTCTCATGACCGCTCGTCTGTGGAAACGCATGGGTGTATCCGATAAAGTTCAACTGGAGTTGAATACTCTGGGTGAGTCAGATGAGCGTGCGGAATACCGTACAGCATTGGTTGAATTTTTAACTTCTCATAAAGATGAGTTGGATGAAGATTCACAGCGTCGCTTAACGACTAATCCTTTACGTATTCTAGATTCTAAAGATACTCGAACTCAGCAAATTCTTGAAAATGCACCAAAATTGCATGATTTTTTAGGTGAAGAAACGCTTGCGCATTTTAATCAGTTAAAACAATACTTAACTGATGCAGGTGTTGCTTTTGTTATTAATCCAAAACTGGTTCGTGGCTTGGATTACTACAACAAAACTGTTTTTGAATGGACAACTACACATTTAGGTTCTCAAGGAACGGTATGTGCTGGTGGTCGTTATGACGGTTTAGTTGGACAACTGAAAGGTAAACCAGATCAATCTGTTCCTGCAGTCGGTTTTGCGATGGGAATGGAGCGTTTATTGCTTCTTCTAGAACAAGTTGAAGATAATACGCCTGTTCGTGAGTGTGAGCTATTTTTGGTTTCTGATCCTGCTACTCAAGGTAAGGCATTGATGCTGGCTGAGCAACTTCGTGATCAACTTGAAGCTGTGAATAGCTCCGTTCGTTTAAAAACAGGTTCTCAGGGTTCAATGAAGAGCCAAATGAAAAAAGCAGACCAATCAGGTGCAATTTATGCATTGATCTTTGGTGAGCGTGAAGCTGAGGCGCAGCAAGTTTTAGTCAAAGAACTTGCGACAGCTGAACAATATGAAGTTGTGGTATCTGAAATCGTACCATTCTTTACCGAAAAATTTTCTTCGAAATAAGCCAATAATCATAAGGAAAGGGGAGTGAAATGAGCGCAATAAGTGATGAAGAACAACTAGATAGTTTAAAGTCATTTTTTAAGAAATATGGCTCAGCTATGGTGACAGGCGTCCTCATTGCATTGATTGCCTTTTTCGGATGGGAATATTGGCAGAAGAAAACTTTGGCTGAAAATCAAAATGAAACAGCAAAAGTTCAGCAATTAATGGATGATGTAAAAGCAGTTGCAGGCGATCCAAAAGCTTCGACTGCTTTAGTTGCATCGGCAGATAAAATTGTCAAAGATAATCCTGATTCAGTACAAGCCATCCAAGCACAAATTGTCATGGCGAAATTAGCATTTGATAAAAATGACTATGCAACTGCTGAACGTGAGTTGAAAAAAGTTGAAAATTCTAAGCTAAAAGATGCTGGTCTGTTACAAGTTGTAAAGATTAAACTTGCAGATACGCAATTGGCGCAAAAGAAATTTGATGAAGCCTTGAAAACCTTGTCAGCCGTGGATGAACCCGCTTTTAAAGCAACTGCTGAAGAGTTAAAAGGTGATATTTACGTTGCAAAAAATGATATCGATAATGCCAAAAAGTCATATCAAGCAGCATGGAATGCTGTGATTGAGCGTAAACAGGAACGTCAAATTTTACAAATTAAACTCGAAAGTGTTGGCGTATTAGTAGATGATCCTGAACTTGAACGCCCAATTTTAGAAACGCAAGTGGATGAGTCTTAATGGATAGAAAATTTAAAATACCTTTTGCTTTAGCAATCTTATCTACAGCTTTAGTGGGCTGTTCAAGTAATAAAGTTAAAGAAGTAAAAATTAAACCCAATCCATTACCTAAAGTTGCTCAAGCTACGAGTTTAGTACGAGTGTTTTCAGCAGATGTTTCTTCAACCAGTGAAGAAGATCCGTTGCGCCTTCGTTTAGATACAGAAAATGGTGTTGTTTTTGCTTTAGATCCGAAAGGTGAAGTTGCTGCCTATAAAGGTAAACAACGTTTATGGGAAACCAAAGTCACTAAAGCTGGCCTAAGCTCTGGTATTGAAGCTGCGGATGGTTTGGTTATTGTGGGTAGCCCAAAGGGTAAGCTCTATGCTTTAGATCAAGCAACGGGTGCAAAAAAGTGGACAGCTCAACTGTCTGGTGCTGTGATCAGTTCGGCTCTAGTTCAATCAGGCCGCGTTATTGTGATTACAAATGACGCTACTGTATATGCTTTAGACGAAGAAACGGGGCAACAAGCTTGGACTTACAAGTTGCCGAATGCTTCATTCAGCCTGCGTGGTCAAGCATCGCCTGTAAGTTTAGATCCTCGTACAATTCTTGTGACCACATCTACAGGATATCTTTATGCAATTGATAGTGTAGCGGGTGTTCCTCGTTTACAACGTCGAGTTGCTGTTTCTGAAGGTCGTTCAGATATTCAACGTTTAATTGATGTGGATGGTGAACCTGTTGTTGCTGGACAATATGTCGTGACAACCAGTTTCCAAGGTCAGGTGACGGTACTTGATTTAGCTTCACAACGTGTTTTGTGGAGTGAAAACTCAAGCAGTATCAATCGCCCAGAAGTTTCTGATGGCAAAGTATTTGTGTCGCAAACGGATGGTCAGTTGGTTGCTTATGATTTGATTACAGGTCAGCAGATTTGGAAAAACGAACAACTGCTCAATCGTAATTTAAGCAATGCTGTATTGTTAGGACAAAACTTAGTTGTGGGTGATTTAGATGGTTATTTACATCTGATTGATCCAAACTCAGGCACAATCTTAGGACGTTCTAAAACCAGTGGTGAAGTACGTACTTTAAGAATTATCGATAATCAGCTTTATGTTGCGACTCGCAAAGGTGATTTAAGCATTTGGCAGAATCGATAGACTGATCGTCAAATTTATTGAGTCTTGTGTTAAACTAGTCCTCATCTATTTTTCTAAACTCGGGGTGATTGAATATTCAATACCCCGTGTTTTTATTTGAATTGTCGAAAGACAAGGGCTTTGACCCTATTTCCTCCTATTTATCTGATGTTCAGACCAGTCCAACTGGCTGATCTTGAATTAAGGTTAATTTATGAAACCCGTAATTGCGCTCATTGGGCGCCCAAACGTTGGTAAGTCAACGTTATTTAACCAGATTACTAAGAGTCGTGATGCACTTGTTGCAGATTTTGCAGGTCTGACCCGTGATCGTAAGTACGGTGATGCAGTATATGAGAATAAATCTTTCATTGTTGTTGATACTGGGGGTATCGGCGAAAGTGAAGGTGGCATAGACTCTTACATGGCAGAACAATCAAAAACTGCGATTAATGAAGCGGATATTATTATTTTCGTGGTCGACGCTCGTGCAGGTTTATTGGCATCTGATGAACAGATTGCACGTGAGCTTCGTACTTTAGGTAAGAAAATTTACCTTGTTGCCAATAAAGTAGATGGTGTGCATGCTGAAGCAGCATTGGTTGAATTCTATAAACTTGGTATGGGTGAGCCCTTACAAGTTGCTGCAAGTCATGGTCGTGGCGTACAGCAAATGCTTGAGGAGGTCTTAACGGATGTTCCTGAAGATGAAAATGAAGAAGAACACGATAAAGCAACCGGTTTACGTTTAGCTATTATTGGTCGTCCAAATGTCGGTAAATCGACCTTGGTCAACCGTTTATTGGGTGAAGAACGTGTGGTGGCATTTGACCAACCAGGAACAACACGTGACTCAATTTATATCCCTTATGAGCGTGATGGTCGTCAATACACATTAATTGATACTGCGGGTGTACGTCGTAAAGGTAAAGTTGATGAAATGATTGAGAAATTCTCAATTGTAAAAACCTTACAGGCGATTAAAGATGCGCATGTGATCGTAGTGGTTTTAGATGCACGTGAAGGTGTAGTTGAGCAAGATTTACACTTAATCGGTTATGCACTTGAAGCAGGGCGTGCCATGGTTATTGCCATTAACAAATGGGATAACATGACTGAGTATGATCGTAAGCAATGTAAATTAGATGTAGATCGCCGTTTTGATTTTATTCCTTGGGCGAAAGTACATTTAATCTCTGCACTGCATGGCACAGGTGTAGGCGATATGTACCCTACGATTCATCGTGCTTATGATTCATCACATTTAAAAGTTTCACCTGCAAAATTAACGCAAATTTTGAATGATGCAACTGATGCGCATCAACCACCAATGATTAGTGGTAAACGAATTAAAATGCGTTATGCGCATATGGGTGGGCAAAATCCACCGACGATCGTTATTCACGGTAATAAGGTTGATAAAACGCCTGCAGATTATCGTCGTTATTTGGAAAACGTATTCCGTAAAGTGTATAAACTTGAAGGTACACCAGTTCGAATTGACTTTAAAACTTCTGAAAACCCATTTGAGGGACGTAAATCTCAAGTGGATGAACGTACGGCAGCACGTCGCCGTCGTTATATTCAGAAATTCAAAAAAGCTGAGAAAAAGTTTAGTCGTTAATTTTCAAAGCCTTTGCGAGATCGAAAACCCAAAGGAATCTTTGGGTTTTTTGCTTTGATTGAATGTGTTGCCTGAAATTGAACCTAGGTGATGTTCTATACGCTTTTTATGCTCAATGTTATAATTTCGATGCAATGCGAATATGGCAAAAAACGAATATAATAGATTTATAGGAAATATGATTGAGTATGATTCAGTTAAATGTTTCACAACTTAAATTCAGTTGTGTAGGAGAACTTTATCCTGCGCTTGAGCATATTCCTACAATGCAGCGTAGACGTTTATCTACAATTGCTAAATTAGCTTTGAATAGTGCCGTTGAATGCTTGAATCAACAAAAAGTAGACTATATCGTTTGGGCATCACAGTATGGTGATGAGCATAAAACCTATAAAATTTTAGAAGATGTATTACAGGATTTGACACCATCGCCTACACAATTTTCTACTTCTGTCCATAATGCGATTGCAGGCTTGTATTCAATCTTATATAAAGACGCAACGCCAGCCACGAGTTTGTGTGCAGATTGGTCTGAAGCGATGATTGAGGCTTATGCATATCTAAAAACCATGCATCCGCAGGGGCGAGCTTTGGTGGTTTATTATGATGAAGCACTGCCTGAAGTGTATGCGGAACATCAAGATTTTCAAGGTTTTTCGATGGCGGCTTTGGTCGATTTGGAAACACCAAATTTACAGCTCGATGAAACAAAGTTAAAGCAAGTCGAACCCAAGTATTTAGATGCAATGCATTTTAATGGATTTTGGAAACAAACTTTGCAACAAAGTGATGGTGCATGGTCAAAATGTTAATAATGAAAAAGTTACGCAATAAAGTTAATTATGCATGGCGTGTTGGAGCAACAGGGTTTAGTTTCGCAAGTTTTGGTTTAGGTGGTGTAGCCATTGGTGGGGTTATTGCGCCATTGGTGAATTTATCCAGTAAAGAACCAAAATGTAGACAGCAAAGAACACAACAAGTCATTCGGTATAGTTTTAAAGGCTTTACTGAAATGATGGTTAAGCTGGGCATTATGACTTATGAGATTGAGGGCTTAGAAAAATTAACACAAAGCCGCCAAGAATTAGTGATTGCCAACCATCCGACCTTGATTGATGTTGTGGTTTTGATCGGGTTGATGGAAAAAGCCAATTGCGTGGTGAAAGAGGCATTGTGGTCAAATCCATTTACCAAAGGCCCTGTGCGCTCAGCAGGTTATATTTTAAATGCGGGATCAGAACAATTTATTTATGATTGTGTTGAGCGCTTGCAGGAAGATCAAGCTGCATCTTTATTGATTTTTCCAGAGGGTACGCGCACAGAAAAAGGTAAATTTTTAAATGAATTTCAACGTGGTGCAGCGAATATTGCATTGCGTGCCCAAGTTCCAATCCGCCCAGTTTTAATTCGATGTACTCCATCGACATTAACCAAGAATGAAAAATGGTATCACATTCCATCTGAACCATTTCATATTCAAATTAAGGTTTTGGATGCGATTTATATTGATGAGGTGTTAGGTGATACTCAGGTTTCTCCAAAGCAGGTTCGTCAATTAAATCAAAAACTTCAACAATTTTTTAATCAAGAGTTATTAAACAATGAGCAATCTTGCTGATGAATTAAAACAAATGATCATTGATGTACTTGCCCTCGAGGACATCAGCATAGATGATATCGACACTGAAGCACCTTTATTTGGAGATGGCTTAGGTTTGGATTCTATTGACGCATTAGAATTAGGTTTGGCGTTGAAGAAACGTTATAACATTCATTTGAATGCTGAATCTGCTGATACTAAGCAGCATTTTAAATCGATTCAAAGTTTAGTTGCTTTGGTTGAAGCACAACAAAAAGCATAAGAGGTTAAGATGTTAACGCAACAACAAATTCTAGAAAAATTACGTGAATGGATGGAAGAGTTATTTGAAATTGAGCCTGAAGAAATTCAGCTTGATTCAAATCTTTATTCAGATCTTGATGTAGACAGTATTGATGCGATTGATTTGGTCGTAAAAATTAAAGAATTAACAGGCAAACAAGTACAACCTGAAGATTTTAAAAATGTACGTACTGTGCAAGATGTCGTGACAGTTATTCATAATATGTTTGCTGGATGAAGCACGTATTTAAAGGGATAGTGATCATTCTTATGGTTATCTATCCCTTTTTAGTGGGATGGAGTTTGTCACACGGGCATTTTCTGTGGGTGAGTGTAATTCTGATCGCACTAGGCGTTGTTCGTTTGTTTAGCCAAGGCAATCAGCTCATGATGCCGCTGACTTGGTTTGCAATCTTATGTGGTGGCTTGAGCCTACTCTTGAAAGATCATGCTTGGTTGAAAATGTACCCTGTGTTTATGAGTGTTGGCGCAGGGATGATTTTCGCATCAACCTTGATTAAACCACCTTCGATGATAGAGCGTTTTGCACGTCTTGCTGAGCCAGATTTACCAGAATCAGGTGTGATTTGGACACGGAAAGTCACCATTGTTTGGTGTATCTTTTTTGTGATGAATGCTTTGATTGCCCTGTATAGCGTATTGTTTGCACCCATGAAAATTTGGGTGATTTATAATGGCTTTGTTTCCTATGTATTGATGGGAATTTTATTATTAGGCGAGTTTATTTTACGAAAGCGCCAACAACGTCTAAATCTGCATATTGCTTTAGATCAGACGGATTCAAGAAAGAGTGATTTAAAAGAATGATAGCGTGTCATTTTCAAACGCATGTTTCTGCACAGAACATATTGTGTATTCAAGATGATTTGAATCAAATTCGTTTCATCGACTTTTGGCAAGATGTCTGCACACAAGCATGTTTTATTTCCATATTAGAGGCGGAACAGTATGCGCTTTGGGAAAATGACAGTTATGAATTTTTAGTTTTATTTTTTGCAACATTATTAGCAGGAAAGCAATTATTGCTTGCACCGAATCGAGTGAAGGCACTTGAAACTGAATTGGCTGAACAAGGGATTTATTTTCTGACACGCCAACAACGCGCAACGAAAAATATTTCAACAGTGTTTGAGCATTCAACATTAAATTTGGATGAAAATTTTCTAACGCAGGCGCAAGTTTATTTTTATACCTCGGGTTCGACAGGGCAACCGAAGAAAATTCCAAGGACGTTACGTCAATTGCTGAATGAAGTGCAAGGTCTAAATCAAAGTTTTGATTTAGACGACTCAGCTATTGCGATTGCCACAGTCAGCCATCAACATATTTATGGTTTGTTGTTTAAATTACTTTTACCTTTGGCCAGTGGACGTAGTTTTTATAATTCACAATTGGCTTTTCCTGAACATGTTGTAGAAGCACAAGCTAAACTTGCTGTATTGCAAAGAAAAAATTATGTAGTTTCGAGTCCTGCTTTACTGAAACGCTGGACAGCTGAGGTTATTCTACAAGATTGCCAATATGTCTATTCTTCAGGCGGGAAATTAGATGCGGGTGTGCGACCTTGGTTAAATCGTCCGATTGTAGAGGTTTTGGGTAGTTCTGAAACAGGCGGGATTGCTTATCGGAAACAGGACGATGCGTTATGGCAACCTTTTGCCAATGTTGATATTCAAGTTGTTGAAAATGATGAGCTTGCAGTAAAAAGTAATCATGCATTTAGTGATGATTGGATTTTAACAGGCGATCGTGTACAACTAGTGGATGCATTAAATCCCAAAAGTGCCCTTAAACTTTTAGGACGTTTAGATCGAATTATAAAATTAGAAGAAAAACGGTTAAGTTTGGATGCGATTGAGCATCAGATTCAGAGTTTAAATGAAGTGCTAGATTGTCATGTATTGCTCATAGAGCATGAGCATCGTCAAATTTTGACCTGTGTGGCAGTTTTAAATGAAGATGCACAAGCAAGCTTAGTGCAGGCGGCTAAAGCAAATTTCGTTGCACAAATCAAAGCACAATTAAAAGATAAATTAGAAAGTATTGCGATTCCAAGACAATGGCGTTTTTTGTCGCAATTGCCTAGAAATACTCAATCCAAGTTAAATAAAAAAATGATGCAAGATTTGTTTAAGCCTTTATTGTTACCTGTTGTTTTAGAACAGCAAAACCACAAAGAGCAAACAGTCTATCAATTGGAGTTTCCACCTGAACTCGCATGTTTTAAAGGGCATTTCCCCAATTTCCCGATTTATCCTGGGGTTGGACAAATTGGATTTATTCAGCAATTCGCGCAACAAGTTTGGGCAGATTTGGCTTGGTGTAATGGTTATGAGCAACTGAAATTTCAAGATTTGATTAAGCCTTATGCTGTTGTGCAACTGACCTTACAGAGAAAGTCACATAAGATTTATTTTGAAATGTGTTCAGGGGAGCAAAAACTTGCTTCAGGGCGTTTATTATTTGAATTAAAACAACAGGATCAGGTCGATCAAAATACTACGACTGGGGTGACACATGTCTAATTACGGATTCATTGTCCCCGTTTATAATCATCCACATTATATTCAGGCTTTAATTGAGCATTTAATACAATTTGAATTGCCGATCATCTTAGTCAATGATGGTAGTGATACTGAATGTACACAGCTTTTACGTGATATTGCTGTCCAGTTTGAGCCAGTCATTCTCGTTGAACATGCACAAAATCAAGGTAAAGGTCAGGCTGTCATTACTGGATTGAAGAAAGCTGTTGAACTTGGTTTGAGTCATGCATTACAGATTGATTCAGATGGACAGCATGATTGGAATGATATTGCAAAATTTATCGATATTTCAAAACAACATCCACATGCCATGATTATTGGTCAGCCAGTTTTTGATGAAACTGTACCTAAAGGTCGTTTGTATGGACGTTATGCAACACATATTTGGGTGTGGATTAACAGTTTATCCTTTGAAATAAAAGACAGTATGTGTGGTTTTCGAGTTTATCCTTTGGCTGAAACATTGCCCGTTATTCAAACGGCTAAATTTCAATTGCGTATGGGCTTTGATAGTGAAATCTTAGTACGTTTAAAATGGGATAATGTTTGCTTTGTGAATGTACCTACAAAAGTGATTTATCCCGAGCAAGGCATTTCACATTTCCATGCGTGGCGTGACAATTTAGGAATGACTAAGGCGCATTCACGACTTTTTGCTGGAATGTTGTTACGGTTACCCACTTTACTGAAAAACAAATATAAAGGTTCAGCGCATGACTGAATCGCAATCACCACAATGGAATCACTTAAAAGAAAAAGGGGGAATGTTCCCTTTAATGCTGATGTTGTGGTTCTACCGTTTGGGTGGGCGAGTGTTATGTCGTGTCGTTTTGTATTTTGTGATCATGTGGTATTGGTTATTTTCAATAACAGCTAAACAAGCTTCTTTACAATATCTAAATAGATTACATAACTTTTCAGCTAAACAATCGCCGTTTCCACAAGCGCCGACAATTGCAAATAGCTATACACATTTCATGCAATTTGGTGAATGTATTTTAGATAAAATAGAAGGCTGGCTGGGAAATATTCCAGAGCAAAAGTTGAATTTGCATGGGCATGAGCATTTTCAAGCGCATTATCAAAAGGGTGCAATTATTCTTGTGTCGCATTTTGGAAATATTGAATTATTACGTGCGATTAAGTCGGAAAACCCACAAAAGATTAATGTGTTGGTCTATCAAAAACATGCAACCAAGTTTAATGATTTTTTGAAAAAAATTAACAGTAATGCGGATGTTCACCTGATTTCTGTTGATGAATTGGGGATTGAAACAGCAGTACTTTTGCAAGAAAAACTGGATCAAGGTGAATGGGTAATTTTGGCTGCGGATCGTGTTCCTGTGCAATCGCAACGTGTACAACGTGTGAGTTTTTTAGGTGAGGATGCAGACTGGCCACAAGGTGCTTGGATTTTAGCAAGTCTATTAAAAGTACCGTTATTGGCTGTATTTTGTTATCGACACAATCAACAGTTTGATGTGCATATTCATTTACTTGCAGAAAAGATTGAATTATCACGTACAAATCGGTTGGTCGCGATGCAGAATATTACGCGAAAGTATGTGGAAGTCCTAGAGCAGCACTGCATACGTGCACCATACCAATGGTTTAATTTTTATCATTTTTGGAATAAGTAGTTGAAAAATAAAGATATGAAAGTTTTAGTTGTTGGCGAACAACCTTTAACGATAGAACAAGTTGTTGCAGTGGCTCAGAATCAATGCCAAGTGGCTTTGCCAACATCGCAACAATGGCAAAGTTTGATTCAGCGTGGCGCTGATTTTCTAGATCAATTGTTAGAAGAAGAAGGCGTTATTTATGGTGTGACGACTGGATATGGTGACTCATGTTTAGTCGAAATCCCACCACATCAAGTCCATGAATTACCATTACATTTATCTCGCTTCCATGGTTGTGGACTAGGACAAAATCTTGATTTGATGACCGCACGTGCTGTGGTGGTGACACGTTTGTGTTCACTGGCACGTGGTTATTCAGGTGTATCCTTGGCTTTGCTTGAGCGCTTAGTTTGGATGCTCAATGAAAATATTATTCCTGTGATTCCATCAGAAGGTTCTGTCGGAGCAAGTGGTGATTTAACGCCATTGTCTTATATTGCAGGTGCATTGGTCGGTGAACGTGATGTTTATCAAAAAGAACAAAATAAAATCGTACCGATTGCACAAGTTTATGCGGAATATCAACTAGATGCTCTAGTGCTTCGTCCTAAAGAAGGGTTGGCACTGATGAATGGCACAGCTGTGATGACGGCTATTGCATGTTTAAATTATAAAAAAGCTGAACAAATTTCTCTTGTAAGTACTTTAGTCACTGCAATGAATGTTTTAGCTTTAGAAGGGAATCCTAGTCATTTTGATGAAGTTCTCTTTGCACAAAAGCCACATCTAGGTCAGCAAAATATTGCTGCACAACTGCGTGATTGGTTGAATAGTGAAGTACAAACAGAGCACCAAAGCCCGCGTTTACAAGACCGTTATTCATTACGTTGCGCACCGCATGTGATCGGTGTTTTTGAGGATTCGAAAACGTGGTTACGTCAATTTATTGAAAATGAATTGAACTCAAGTAATGACAATCCACTGATTGATCCTGTGAATTTACGGGTTTTGCATGGTGGGCATTTCTATGGTGGGCATATTGCTCAGGCCATGGACAGTTTAAAAATCATGATCGCTAATATTGCAGATTTGATGGATCGTCAATTGGCACAATTGGTAGATCATAAAATGAATCATGGTTTACCGCGTAATTTAACGGGTTCAAGTCTTGAGCGTTTACCGTTAAATCATGGTTTTAAAGCGGTTCAAATCGGAGTATCAGCATGGACAGCAGAGGCTCTAAAACAAACGATTGCCGCTTCAATCTTCTCTCGCTCTACAGAATGTCACAATCAAGACAAAGTCAGTATGGGAACGATTGCGGCACGTGATGCTAGTCGGGTGATCTTATTAACTGAACAAGTTATGGCAGCACTTAGCTGTGCGGCAGTGCAAGCGATTCAATTGAGAGGATTGAGTGAGCAATTGGGAGAAGTGTTAACGCAGTTCCAACATTGGGTGCTTGAAAGCTTCACTTTTGTAGAAGAAGATCGTGCTTTACAACATGATTTGCAACGTTTGGTTGACCGTTTTGAGCAATTTGAATTGTTGAATCCAACTGATCAAAGCTTGAAATGGCACTCATAGGAAATGGAGCTAGTCTGTAATGGAGCTGAGTGATGCATGCTGATGTAATAATTGAAATTCCATTTCATGATGTAGATACCATGAATATTGTTTGGCATGGGCATTACATCAAATATTTTGAAATCGCACGTTGTAAATTATTGGATGAATTTAATTATAACTATGTGCAAATGAAAGATTCTGGTTATGCATGGCCAGTGATTGAGAGCTATGTACGTTATGTACAAGGCATCGAATTTCAACAGAAAATTCGTGTACGTGCCATTTTAAAAGAATGGGAAAATCGTTTGAAAATTGAGTATCAAATTTTTGATGCCAATACAGATAAGCGCTTAACCAAAGGATTTACCTCGCAAGTTGCTGTCAATATTGAAACGCGAGAGATGTGTTTTCAGTCTCCGCAAGTATTATTTGATCGTTTAAATGACTGGTCAAAGTTTCAGCCTGCTTAGTCTAAATCTTTATAGGAAATGATCATGAAGCAGAACACAACGCTGATGTCGCAACAGATTTTGGATTTGCATTTTTTATTGGCGCTCAAATCATTTTATTTATCGAAAATGGTGAAAACTTGGTGCAAGCTGGTGATTCTGGTTTTAAGTATGGTTTTGTGTGCAACTTATACAAATGCTACGCAGGCTCAAAATACTCAAGTGGGGCAGATTTTCAAGCAACTTTCTACAACACCCACAGTACGTGCTAATTTTCAACAGCAGAAGAAACTTGCTGCTTTAAATAAAACTTTTGTTTCGAATGGTACTGTATTATTTTCTAAACAGTATGGCGTGTTGTGGCAAATTCAAAAACCCGTGCAAGCCAGTTTGATTGTGACGCCTCAAAAGTTGGTACAAAAAACGCAGCGTACGTATAGTCAAATTGAAATTGATAAATCGCCTTATGGTTCTGTAGCAACCATGTTTTTACAGTTAATGTCAGGTAATGAAGTTGCTTTGGCAAAGAACTTTAATATTGTGTCAGCACAGTATTCTCCGACGCAATGGAATGTGACTTTGACACCAAAAACGAGTTTATTTAAAAAATTATTTGATCGTGTAGAGGCTCAAGGGCAACGTTATGTCGACCGTATTGTGATTACTGAAAAAGCCAATAATTCGACGACCATTCAATTTAGTCAGCATAATCCCCAACCCGTTCAACTTATGGCTTCAGAAGATGCACTTTTCAAATTGGCCAAATAAATTTACCGCACTTTGGCTGAGCACTTTATTGTGTGTTGCTCTAAGCTTGGCGTATTCGTGGTTTAAACATGATATTCATATTCAAACCAATGTCTTTGCATTATTACCCAAAGAACATCAAGATGCGCAATTAGAAAAGACGCAAGACTATGTTAATCAACAATTGAATAATAAAGTGTTCTTGGTGATTGATGCGCCGAATGATCAGGCGCTACAGCAAGCAACAGATATTCTTAAACAGCAAGTCACGAATTCACAATTATGGCAACCTTTAAAACCACAATTAGACACTGACAAATTTGCTCAAACTTTATATCAACATCATGCCGGTTTATTGAGTCTGGAAGACAGTCAACTGTTAAAACAAAAAGATTATGCCGCTTTAACCGAGCAGGCATTATTACAAGTCATGAGTCCAGGGATGCCGATTACCGCAGACCTGTTGAATCATGATCCATTATTACTGTTCCCTCGTTTCGCAATGGGTTTGTCGAATCAAAAAACAGATCAAACCATCGAGCTAGAACAGGGCTTTGCCACCATTCATGATGAATATGGGCATTCTCGCTTCTTTAGCTTAGAGCTCACTCAAAGCCCATATAATATTGATTATCAAGAAAGTACATCCGCTTGGATGCAACAGGTTGATGCTGAGTTAAATCAGTTGAATGTTAAAACGCATTGGACTGGAACGCTGTTATTTTCAAGTTTTGGCACGCAGTCCGCGGAAAAAGAAATTTCAACCATTGGTTTAGGTTCTAGTTTAGGGGTTTTGCTACTGGTCTGGTTTGGTTTCAGATCTTTACGCCCGATGTTGACTGAATTTATTGCAGTCAGTAGCGGTATATTGGTTGCTTTTACGGTAACTCATTGGGTTTTTGGTGAAATCCACTTAATGACTTTGGTATTTGGTGCAAGCTTAGTCGGTGTATGTGTCGATTTTTCTTTTTATTTCATGGCATTGCAGTCGCAGCATCGGAATACAAATGGATTCACTATTTTAAAACCTGTTTTACCCAGCCTGTTCATGGGACTGATGACGACCTTAGTGGCTTATGTATTTTTGACCTTTACGCCGTTTCCAGGCTTTCGTCAAATTGCAGTATTTTCAATTGTTGGACTCAGTGCTGCATGGGTCACCAGTATCTTGCTATTACCACGCTTGAAAGCATTGAATGCTCAACCTGCGATTCATGCATTACGTTTCATTGGATTGGCGCGTCACTATTTTTTACAGCGTGATTTTTTGCGCTATGCCGTGATTGTTGTGATTATTTTAACGTCGACCACAAGCTTATATTTCTTAAAAGCCAATGATGATATTCGTAATTTACAGAGTATGGATCAGAAGTTGAAACAAGAAGACCGTTATGTGCGGGAGCGTTTTGGTCAGCAGCAAGGGAGTGATTATTTTGTGATTCGGGCAGAAAATACAGCGCAGCTCGAAAAACAAGAACAAGCATTATTGATCAAATTAAATCAACTTAAACAGCAAGGTCAGTTGCAAGGTTTTCAGGCTATTGGTCAGTCAGTACCCTCTATTGCAACACAACAGGAAAATATTCGGTTATTACAACAGATTCCAGTAACAGAATTAAAAGCTTATGCTTTGGCAATGCAGTTGAATATCGATGATGTTTTGACATGGCAAAAGCAATTGGCAAATCAGTCTGTGTTGACTTTAGGTGCATTTCAAAATCATCCTTTGGCTTTTTTGCAACCTAGTCAAAATGAGCGTTTGGTTTTGCTACAAGGTATTCACAATATCCAAAATATAAAACAACTTGAAACTGTGCAAATTAAACTCCTTCAACCCGTTACTCAGTTATCTCAACTCTTTAAAGAGCATCGTATTCAAGCACAGTCTTTATTATTTTATGCTTTGATTGTCTTGGTGATTGGCTTAAGTATTATTTATGGAATTGGCTCAATCTTTGCCTTAATATTACCTGTAAGTTTAGCCTTACTGAGTACCTTTGCTGTGCAAGCGTGGTTAGGTGTAGAAATCAACTTATTCAGTATTATGGGAACATTTTTAATTATAGGGATCGGAGTGGACTACGCTATTTTCTATCGGCATAGCCATGACCACCCACAAGTTGTTGGAATGGCGCTGTTTTTATGTATGATGTCGACTTTACTCGGTTTTGGATTGTTGTCGTTTAGTCATACCTATGCCATTCATTGTTTTGGTTTGACTGTTTTATTTGGCGTAATCTTTTCATTTGTGTATGCCACGATTTTTACCAAAGCAGACGATCAACATCGGGTTATTTTACAAAATCAGCAAGATAGCTGAAAACAAAGAGAGAATAATGAGTTTAATTCAGCAAACAGATGTACTAATTATTGGTGCAGGGCCATCAGGTAGTTCGGCAGCCGCACTATTACGCAAAAAAGGCTATGCAGTAACCATTATTGAAAAACAATATTTTCCACGCTTTTCAATCGGCGAATCTTTATTGCCACAGTCGATGGTGTTTTTAGAAGAAGCGGGTTTATTAGAAAACGTTAAAAATCATGTCGATGAATATGCATTCCAGTTTAAAAATGGTGCTGCTTTTTTAAAAGGGCAACAGCGTAGCTTTTATGATTTTACTGAGAAGTTTACCGATGGCCCAGGTACCACATGGCAAGTACGTCGCGCTAATTTTGACCAGCTTTTAGCCCAGCAAGCTGAACAGTATGGGGCTGAAATTCGCTTTGGGCATGAAGTCACGGCTGTTGATGTTGAAACTCAAAATCCAATCCTTACTGTGAAAGATGAACAAGGCGAACAGTATCAAATTCAGGGTAAATTTTTACTGGATGCCAGTGGGTTTGGACGGATTTTGCCGAAATTTTTAGACTTAGAAAGCCCATCAGACTTCCCTGTGCGCCGTGCGATATTCACGCATATAGAAGATGGGATATTGGATGATCCTGAGTTTGACCGTGAGAAAATTTTAATTACGGTACATGAAAAAGACCCACGTGCATGGTATTGGTTGATTCCGTTTGCAGACGGTCGTTCATCGTTTGGGATTGTTGCTGAACAGGATTTCTTTGAGAATTATCAGTTTGATGATACAAGCGCAGAAACTTTACAGGCAACATTTGAACGTATTCTTGCAGATGATCCAGCCTTGTCTCAGGTATTGCGCAATAAAAGGTTTGATACAGCGGTAAGAACCTTGGTGGGGTACTCTGCCAATGTTAAACACCTCGCAGACCGCAATTATGCGTTGTTGGGTAATGCGGGTGAGTTTTTAGACCCTGTTTTTTCTTCGGGTGTGACGATTGCTTTAAAATCCTCAAGCTTGGTTGTGCCTTTACTTGAACGTGTTTTAGAGGGCGAGACTGTTGACTGGATGCAAGCGTATGAAAAACCGTTAAGAGCGGGAATTAAAGTATTTCGAGCATATGTTGAGTCATGGTATGAAGGTGAGTTTCAAGATGTTGTATTCTCCAAGAATCAAAACGACAAAATTCGCCGCATGATCGCATCATTATTGGCAGGCTATGCTTGGGATAATACCAATCCAATTCATAAAAATCCGAAACAGCGTTTAAGTACTTTGGCTGAATATTGTCGTGAAGAGCAGTCACAGATTGCTTCGATTGGAATTGAATAATGTCGAATAAATGGAAACATTGTGCTTTGGCGATAGTGTTGATTTTGCCTTTAACGGCATGTCAGCAAATACGTCCTAAAGCACAGGGTTTGGCACATTCTCAGTGGATTACACAGCATTATCAGCGTCAAGATTTGGTTGAAGTGCAATGGAAATCACACAGTTTTAGTTTTTTGTTATATCAACAACAGCAAGCGCAGAATTTAGATTTATTGGCTTTGAGTTTAACAGGGCAACAGCTTTTTAAATTAGGTTTTGATGGGCAGAACGTGAAGGTAGAACAGCGTATTGATCAAATGAAGCTGTTGCCTTTTGATTTTTTAGTGCGTGATATCTTGTTTGCAACCTACCCAAATTTTATCAATCACCCACCTCAAGATGTTCAAGTAGAGTCTAAGCAACAAGACCATTCAACCACGATACAGAACATTTTGATTCATCAAAATAAGGTGTTAACAATTCGACATACGCAAGATCATATTGAATTGGATAATGTGCAAGTGCCATATCAAATGGTGTTTAGTGAAGTGCCAAATACTTTGGAAAATAATGAGTAGTTGCCAAAATGCCTGAAATTATCGATCAAAAAAATCCAGCAGTAGGCATTCAGTATAGTGTTGGATTGTCTGCTTTGGGTTCCACCTCAACGCAATTAAAACAAACCCTGACCAATATTGAAAATACTTTAAGTTTGAGTCGCGTATTTATTCCCGAAAAAGATGTTTGGGTGGGGGCTTATTCTGCTGAATTGATTCAACAGGTTCCTGCACCTTTAAACATGTTTGAAACACGTAATTTACGTTTTGCACTGACAGCATTGCAGCACATTGAAACTGATATTCAGCGTTATGTTGCTCAGTTTGAAAATAAACGTCTTGCTATTGTGATGGGAACCTCAACATCAGGTATTGCAGATAATGAACCCGAATTAAAACTTCACTTTCAAGGTGATAGCACCATACAAATCAAACAAAAAAAACAAGAAATGGGATGCTTAGCCAAAGCTTTACAAGTTTATTTGGGCTGGGAAGGGGTGGCATATACCATTTCTACGGCATGTTCTTCTAGTGCTAAAGCATTTGCAGCAGGGCAACGTTTAATTAATGCAGGGCTTGCTGATGCAGTATTGGTCGGTGGTGTTGATACCTTGTGTAAATTAACGCTCAATGGTTTTAATAGCCTAGAAAGTTTATCTGATGGTATTTGTCAGCCGTGTGGACAAGATCGAGATGGGATTAATATTGGTGAAGCAGCAGCTTTATTCTTATTATCCAAAGAAGTTGCACCTGTCATGTTAATGTCAGCAGGTGAGTCGATGGATGCATGGCATATTTCTGCACCTCATCCTGAGGGGGATGGTGCTGCGAGAGCAATGCAAGCGGCTTTGGACATGGCAAATTTGAGTGCATCAGAGATTGGTTATTTGAATTTACATGGTACGGCGACGCCACAAAACGATGCGATGGAAATTAAAGCGGTACATACAGCCTTTCAAAATTATGCTGTGCCGTTGAGTAGTACTAAACATAAAACAGGGCATTGTTTAGGTGCTGCGGGGGCGATTGAAGCAATGATTTGTAACCAAATTTTAAAAGATCAAAATTGGTTGCCATTGCATCAACAGGTTGTTGTGGATAGTGAATTGACTGGGTCGAACTACGTACGCCATCCACGTTTGGATCAACCAATTCAATATGTTATGTCCAATTCATTTGCATTTGGTGGCAGTAATATCAGCTTAATTTTTGGAACACAGTTAAAATGAATTCGTCTAAAAGTTTAAATGCGATTGATTTTATTCCGCATGAAAAACCGATGGTTTTTATTGATCGTGTTGTAGAAATAGGCGATAACTTTGCTATAGCCGAATTATTGATTCGCCCAGAGTTGATGTTTTGTGAAGAACAAGGTTTACCGACTTGGTCGAGTATTGAATTGATGGCACAAACGGTTAGTTTGTATGCGGGTTCTCAAGGTGTAAAGCTAGGACAACAGCCTAAAATTGGTTTTCTTTTAGGAACACGCAAATTGCACTTACCCATTCCATTTTTTAAAATGGGTGAAACCGTTACGATTCGAGCAGAAAAGCAGTATTTACACGAAGGATTGGGACAATTTGCCTGTGAAATTTATTATCAAAACCATACAATCTCGGCAATGTTGAGCGTGTATGAACCTGAAGAATAACAGCAGGTTTATAAAGATTAGGATGAAAGTGTGACAAGAAGAGTTTTAGTAACAGGGTCGAGCCGTGGTATTGGAAAAGCGATAGCATTACAGCTGGCAGAAGCAGGTTTTGATGTTACTGTACATGCACGTTCAAAAAAAATAGAAGCAGAACAGGTGGTTGCTGAAATTAAAGCCTTGGGTCGCAAGAGTCATACACTTTTATTTGATGTCACTGAACGAGAACAAGTACGACATTTATTAGAACAAGATATTGCACAACACGGTGCTTTTTATGCTGTGGTATTAAATGCAGGCTTAACGCATGATGCTGCATTTCCCGCTTTAACTGACAATGATTGGGATGAAGTTATTTCTACATCTTTAGATGGTTTTTATAATGTATTAAAACCATTGGTGATGCCAATGATTCGCCTAAAACAAGGTGGCCGTATTGTGACCATGTCTTCGGTATCTGGTGTGATGGGAAATCGTGGGCAAGTGAACTATAGTGCAGCCAAGGCAGGATTGATTGGTGCAACCAAAGCGTTAGCGTTAGAGTTAGCCAAAAGAAAAATTACCGTCAATTGTGTTGCACCTGGTTTAATTGAAACTGAAATGGTCAGTGACGAAGTTCAGGAACATGCTTTAAAAATGATCCCGATGCAACGCATGGGGCAAGTGGATGAAGTCGCAAAAGTGGTTAAATTTTTATGTAGCGATGATGCAAGTTATATCACCCGCCAAGTGATTTCGGTGAATGGGGGATTGATATGAAGCGTGTTGTTGTAACTGGAATGGCTGGGATCACTTCATTAGGTGAAACAGCAGATACTATTTTTGAGCAAATTACAGCAGCAAAAAATGGTATTCGCTATATGCCTGATTGGGAAGTCTTTGCTGATTTACGTTGTAAAATAGCGGGTCCAGTTGAACATTTTGAAATTCCTAAACATTTTAATCGTAAAGTTACGCGAGGCATGGGACGTGTTGCTTTAATGTCAGTGATTAGTGCTGAAAAAGCCTTAGTTGATGCCAACTTATTAAACGATCCTATTTTACAAAGTAGTGAAACTGGGGTTGCCTTTGGTTCTTCAGCAGGAAGCGTAAACGCCGTTGCTGAGTTTGGTTCAATGTTATTGGAAAATAACATGAGCAAAATCAATGCGACGACTTATATCCGTATGATGTCGCATACCAGTGCGGTCAATATGACGGTTTACTTTGGCTTAAAAGGACTGACATTACCCACATCGAGTGCATGTACCTCTGGTTCAATGGCGATTGGTCAGGCTTATGAAGCGATTAAGTATGGTAAGCAGACCGTCATGTTTGCAGGCGGAGCAGAAGAGCTCAGTGCCGCAAGTGCCGCAGTATTCGATGTATTACTGGCAACCAGTGGTATGAATGATCATCCAGAACGCTCTCCTCGTCCTTTTGACCGTGACCGAGATGGATTGGTTGTTGGTGAAGGCGCAAGTTGTTTAATTTTAGAAGAATATGAACATGCCAAAAAGCGTGGTGCAAAAATATATGCAGAAATCATCGGCTATGGCAGCAATACCGATGGACAGCATGTAACTCGTCCAGACTCAGAAATGATGGGGCGTTGCATGGCTTTAGCGCTAAAAGATGCACAAATCTCAGCTGAACAGATTGATTATGTCAATGCGCATGGAACATCGACAGATCAAGGTGATATTGCAGAAACCCAAGCGACCGCACGTATTTTAGGTTACAAACCGATTAGCTCACTGAAAAGTTATTTTGGTCATACCTTAGGTGCATGTGGTGCGATTGAAGCTTGGTTGAGTATTGAAATGATGCGTCGGCAACAATTTGTTCCCACATTAAATTTAGAAAATATTGACCCATTATGTGGTGATTTGGATTATATTGTGGGACAAAATCGAGAAATAAATGCCAAAATTTTAATGAGTAATAATTTCGCTTTTGGAGGAATTAATACTTCGATTATTTTTAAAAAATTAGATCACTAACGAGGGTATAACATGTCTATTCAATCTATTAAAAAAATCGCCATTGCTTTCGCTTTAACTACCAGTGGAATGGCTTCTGTACATGCAGCTGATACAATTCATCAATTTAACTTTCAAGAAGCAGTTAATCGTGCTGTTGCCGATGGTTTTTTAGATGGTTCAGTGAAGTTTTATTTAGCTGGAACTAAATCTGGTGGTAAAGTCATTGAAAAAGGTTTAGTGACCAATAAAAAGACCAATGGTTTTGCTAAATCTGCTGAATCTTCTTGTGATCGTGTTTTGCGTTCAGCACTTATTCAATTCCAAAATACAGCGAAAACGCGTGGTGCAAATGCTGTGACCAATGTTGTCAGCTTTTACAAATCGAATGAAACACGCAGCACGACAACGTATGATTGTGCAAAAGGAACTGCAATTGCAGGTGTTGCATTGAAAGGCGATATTGTAAAGTTCTAATGACGGCATAGATGTTAAGGTAATTGGGTCAATGAAACAGAATGAAATTCAAATACATTTGATTGCATTGGCTCAGTTACTCGGACTAGATCGAGATCAATTCAAAGATTTTCCTAGTTATAATCAATATAAAAAAAATCAAATTTATCAATATCGTAATCAAATTTTATCAGACTTACTTCAAATTGAAATTAATGATCAATCGATTGTCAAAACTGAATATGGCAAACCGTATTTAATTGATTATTCTCAAGTTGTTTTTAACCATTCCCATAGTCAAAAACATTATGCACTTGCCAATAGTCTACGAGTGCAGGATGTTGGTATTGATGTGGAAGATTTAGATCGAGTCGTTCGTTTTGAAGCCTTGGCCAAACATGCTTTTCATCCAGAAGAATTACAAACTTGGCAGGATTTAGATTTTGATTCAGCGTTTTGGTTTAAAGTTTGGACGACCAAAGAGGCAGTATTAAAAGCATCAGGTTTGGGAATTCGATTAAGTTTGAATGAATTAAATACGCATGCGCATCCTATAAACGATGGGGGGATCTGTACCCATCCGCAATTGGGTAGTTTTGCATATCAAAACTTTAATTTAGGTCATGTGATGCTGACTGTGTCTTGGCGCACAGCTTTGTCGTGTAAAGGTTTTGCGTTTCCAAATATACAGATTATTCAGCATTGATGATGCATAAAAATAAATTCAAAGATTGTTGTTAACACTTAAAAACTTTCAAAGCGTAAAAAAGCCCATCAGAAGATGTAATGTCGATTAGTTAAGCGTAATTTTATTATTACCGATGATAAATCTCCCCTAACCCCTCTTTACAAAAGAGGGGAATACTCGTGAATTCAATGCGGTATTGAATCCAAGATACTCCCTCCTTTTTCAAAGGTGAGGAGCATGCTCCGCAAGGGGGAGGATTAAAAATACTTAACTAGCATTACATCCAAAGATGAGCTATTTTTAACCTAAAACTGAGAATTAATGAGGAATATGCTCTTCATCTTCAAATTCAGGTTTAACTTGTACAATAAAGTCTTGACGGTTTAGACCACGCCATAATGCAAATGCAGTCCCGATATAAATCGAAGAATACGTACCGACAAATACACCAATAAACATTGCAACAGAGAACCAATGTAGACCATCGCCACCCAAGAACATCATTGCAAGTACAACCAGCAAGAGTGTCATAGACGTATGAATGGTACGTTTTAAGGTTTCGGTCAAAGCAATGTTGACGATTTCGAGTGGTGATGCACCACGAATCTTACGGAAGTTCTCACGAATACGATCCGATACAACGATGTTATCGTTCAATGAGAAACCGATTAATGCCAAGACTGCTGCTAAAACAGTTAAGTCAAATGGCCATTGCATCATTGCAAAGATACCAATGGTCACGATGACGTCATGTAGTAATGAAAGCACTGCGCCCACTGCGAGTTTAAACTCAAAGCGGATGGTGACATAGATCAACATCAGTAGCATAGCTAGTGCTACAGCACCCGCAGAACGTAAATACAGCTCGTTACCCACTTGACCACCGACTGAGTCCACTTTATGCACGACAGCAGGGTTATTTGGTAATTGAACCGCTTTAGTTAACGAATTGCTTAAATCTTCAACATTGACGTCTTGTGGTGGCATACGCACGATGAGATCTTTATTACTTCCCAAGGTTTGTACAACAGCATCTTTAAAGCCAGCTTTATCTAAAGTCGCTATCACTTCAGCAGGTTTTGCTGCAGATTGATAATTCAATTCTGCTGAAACACCACCAGTAAAGTCTAAACCAAGGTTTAGTCCTTTGGTGACAATAAAGAAAAGACTAGCAATCGTGAGGATGATAGAGATGATTGCCGCTGGTTTGGCAATCTTCATAAAGTTAATTACGTGCTCATCATCTGGGCGCCCGTATTTCTTTTTCGCTTGAGTCACATCAGTCATCATAGATCTCCTTATATGCTCAACTTATTCAAGTTACGTTTTTTGCCATAGATCAATTGGATAATTGCACGTGTTACTGTAATTGAGGTAAACATCGAACAAACAATACCAATCATCAATGTGACAGCAAAGCCTTTGATTGGGCCTGTCCCAATAGCAAACAAGATAAACGCAACCAAGAAAGTGGTTAAGTTTGAGTCGAGAATGGTGTTATATGCTCGATCATAACCCGCAATAATGGCCTGTTTCGGTGAAGCACCCCAGCGCATTTCTTCTCGTATTCGTTCACAAATCAATACGTTGGCATCGACAGCCATACCAATGGTGATGACAATACCAGCAATACCCGGAAGGGTAAGCGATGCGCCAATCCACGACATGATGGTCAATAACATGGCCAAGTTTACGACCAATGCAAAATCTGCAATTAAACCAAATAGACGGAAGAATATTACCATCCACAGTGCAACAAGGAGGAAACCTACAATTGTAGAGGTTACACCTTTATCAATATTTTCTTGACCAAGACTCGGGCCTACAACACGTTCTTCTACGAAGTACATTGGCGCAGCCAAAGCACCTGCACGGAGCATCAATGCAAGTTCTGCTGATTCTTGTGGAGAGTCTAAGCCTGTAATACGGAATGAAGAACCTAATACCGCTTGAATCGTTGCAGCGTTGATCACTACAGATTCAGTATAAGGCGTACGAACTTCCGTCATCACACCTGTTACAGGATCTGCAACAGACGTAATTTTCTGTTTATTTTCAATAAACAGTACAGCCATACGTTTACCAACAGCATTACGTGTTGCATCAGACAATAACTTACCGCCCGCGGTGTCTAGAGTAATGTTTACTTCAGAGCCACCTGTATCTTGGCTAAAGCCACTCGATGCATTTTGAACACGTTCACCTGTTAAGATACGGTTACGATTTAATAAAAGCTCTTTACCACTGTCCAGAGACTCATAAGCAAAAACTTCAGTGCCTGGAGGTAATGGCTGGCCATTATATTTACCTGTAAAACGGTCAATATATTGATCATTCAAATCAGAAACCAAACGGAATTCTAAGTTCGCTGTACGACCTAAAACACGTTTTGCTTCAGCAGTATCTTGTACACCTGGAAGCTCAACCACAATACGGTTGCTACCTTGGCTTTGTACCAATGCTTCAGCAACACCAAGTTCGTTAATACGATTACGTAAAGTCGTTAAGTTTTGATTCAGTGCATAAGACTGGATTTCTTGTTTAGTTGTATCGTTATAGGTCAGTTTTAGCGTAGAACCTGATTCAGTTGCTAAAGCTTGTTGGTTATATTTATTACCTTCACGACGTAAAAAGTCCATGACAGCAGCGCGGTCATCATTATTTGCAAACTGAATCGTAATTGTGTTGTTATTTAAAGTTAAGCTGTTGAACTTGACTTTATTTTCACGGAATTCACGACGTAAATCAGATGCAGATGTTTCCATACGCTGTGCAATTGCTTTATCCATATCTACTTCAAGTAGGAAATGAACACCGCCACGTAAGTCCAAACCAAGCTTCATTGGTTTAGCACCAATTTTTTGCAACCACTCAGGTGTCGTTGGCGCGAGGTTTAGTGCAACCGTATAGTTTTCACCTAAGCCTTTGCTCAACGCATCTTTGGCTTTTAACTGTGCTTCAGACGTACTTAAGCGTAGAAGAGCAGCGTTGTTGGTGAAAGTATTATCATGACTGCTAATATTTTCGCTTTTTAAAATTTGCTCTGCTTTCTGTATCACAGTCTGATCAATCGTGGTACCTGCCTTGGCGCCAGAAATTTGAACAGCAGGCTCGTCAGGATACAGACTTGGCAGTGCGTATAATGTACTGATCACAAGTACAACTAGGATCAATATATATTTCCATGCAGGGTAACGCATTCGCTTTCTTCTTAAAATGAAAAAGTCGTGCTCATGCACGACCGTTTTATGATTAAAGGTTATTTAATGTGCCTTCAGGAAGTACTGAAATGACACTTGCACGTTGAACTTTTACTTCATTTCCTTTGCTTAATTCAACTACTGCAAAGTCACCATCAATTTTGGTGATACGACCCATTAAGCCGCCAGCAAATACAACTTCGCTACCTACACCTAAGCTTTCGATTAAAGTACGGTGTTCTTTTGCACGTTTTGCTTGAGGACGCCAAATGAGAAAATAGAAAATTGCGACAAATACTGCAATCATCAATAAGTTTGCCATCATACCTGGCCCCTGAGCGGGAGCTGCAGCAGCGTGAGCAGAAGAAATAAATAAGCTCATTTCAGTTTCCTAAAGTTAAAAAATTTTGTCATTTTCATGACTTTTAAATTGACTTGTTCAGCAATTTACCTTGTCTTGGAGTTCAGCGCAAATACTGTTGAATGAATCTTCAATGCAGATTTATATTGGGGCATTAGTTCTCAGGACAAGGCGGAACTTCTAAACCACGACGTTGATAGAAATCTGCAACGTACTCATCGAAAGTTCCATTGTCTAATGCATCACGAATATCTTGGGTAAAACGTTGGTAATAGCGTAAGTTATGGATTGTACCTAACATTGAAGCGAGCATTTCTCCACATTTTTCTAAGTGGAATAAATAAGCACGGGTAAAGTTAGTACAGGTATAACAATCACAGTGTGGGTCTAATGGACGTTGGTCATGGCGATATTGACTGTTACGAATACGGACTAAGCCATCTGTGACAAAGTAATGTCCATTTCGTGCATTGCGAGTTGGCATGACACAGTCGAACATATCGACACCACGACGAATCGCTTCAACGATATCTTCTGGCTTACCTACACCCATTAAATAACGCGGTTTATCTTCAGGCATTTTTGCAGGAAGATAATCTAAAACTTTGATCATTTCTTCTTTAGGTTCACCGACGGATAAACCACCAATCGCAAAACCATCAAAATCAATTTCTTTTAAGCCATTTAAAGACTCTTCACGCAGGTCTTCATACATACCGCCTTGAATGATTCCAAACAGGGCATTTCTATTTTTCAATACATCGTGATGTTGCGTTTTACAGCGCTTAGCCCAGCGTAAAGAAAGCTGCAATGATTTTTGAGCTTCTTCGTGAGTTGCAGGATAAGGCGTACATTCATCAAAAATCATCACGATATCTGAGTTCAATGTATGTTGAATATCCATTGAAATTTCAGGCGATAAGAAAACTTTTGAGCCATCAATCGGTGAGCGGAAGGTTACACCTTCTTCTTTGATTTTACGCATTGCGCCTAAACTAAAGACTTGGAAACCACCAGAATCGGTGAGAATTGGTTTGCCCCATTTCATAAACTCATGTAAGCCACCATGTTCACGAATAACATCTAAACCGGGTCTTAAATAAAGATGAAAGGTATTACCTAAAATAATTTGTGCTTTGATATCTTCAATATCGCGAGGAAGCATCCCTTTAACAGTACCGTAAGTACCTACAGGCATGAAAACAGGTGTTTCAATCACACCATGTTCTAAAGTTAAACGACCACGACGGGCACGCCCCGACTGACCTAATTTTTCAAACTTCATAAATGACCTAAATCTGGCGGAAAAACAGTCCGCTGATTGATAATAGCAAAAGGAGGCTATTTTCCCTGATTTTGTGGTCGAATACCAGTCATGTTGTTTTTGATTCTGTTTAAATTTCTAAAACTAGGCTTGGACGGTATGCTTTAATTTTGATGGATTGAACGCAAAGTTATTATCCTTCAAGCTTGAAAAGATCATGTAAATGAACCCGTTTACTTTGCTATATTTAAAAACAAATAAAGCAAGCCATTGCTCACTTTATTTATGATTTTATTTTTTAGATAAGTTTTGTATTCATTGGTTTAATTCTATTTTTTAGAGAAACGTCCAATCACAATAAAACCAACAACCAATAAAATCATGATGAAAATTCCATAATGATTCCAAAAGTTACGTTGCATTTTATTTTCTTGATACTCAGGGTTTGTGCTCAATGTCGTCACAACATCTGCAGGTAACTCGTAAAAGGTATCTGGTTCTGCATCGGTCATTCCGACGAGTGTACAGTCCCAAGTTTTGACATCTGCCCATAGAATACCAAAATGACTACATTTATACCCAGCATTCAAGTCTTTAAGTTCTTCATATTGGCTTAAAACTTGTTGTGGAAATGCACCCACTTTAAACATTTCATCCCCAGTATTAAACACCAGTAAACCCTTGGCTTGAGCTGGCGCTTGCCAGAGGAAGCATAGGCATAACATCATAAATAGTTTTTTTAACATTGAATATTCCCCAATCTTTAGATTGTTTTGTTGTAAAGAAATCAGTTGTTTTTTTAGTCAATGGAAAAATATCAGAAAAAAATCGAGATGTCATTTTTTATATTTTATAAAAATAATGAATTCTTTCAATGATATCTTCCTTACTTAGTGCAAAGTCATGATTATCTATTGTTGAAATATGTCGAACTAAATTTTGAATATGAAGATTTGCTTCATTAAATTCATGTTCAAATGTCAGTAAATAGGCTTGATGCGCGACAAATAATGAGTCGAATGGTTCAACCATTTCTACGATTTGCGCTAAATCGATCAGTAGATCTTTATCCGCTTGATTGAGTTTGATCGGCTGTTGATTTGTTACTTTAGACCGAATTTTAAAATCTGCAATAAATTCAAATAATAATGATGATGGCGGATTCAGCTCTTGAGCAGTCTCTAAGATTATATTTTGTTGATTTTTTACATTTATTAAGAAAATAATCCGAGAACGATCGAGACTATAAATTTTAATCAAATACACAATGGCTTGGGTAAATATGTCTAAATACAAATTGAGCTTTTCTTGTTGATCTTGTTGTGGGTAAATATCTTGAAATATAAGCGAAATAACAGAATCTTGCTCTGAAAAATGACGATCTTTATTGAGAATCTGTTTATTTTCTTCACTTATTTTATTGCGATATTTCCATTTGCTTAGATTCCACTTGTCTTGTTCAAGCAAATATTGCTGTTTATCTTCAACATCACTAAAAATAGAAGCTTCTGTAGAGACTAAAAAATTTTGTAGAGTCGAGTTTTCATCCACTTCGATGACAAAAGCATAAAGTGCATGTTTTTTATAACGATAATAGAATTGCTGAAAGGCATCAATAATCAATGTTTTAAGCAGGACTTGCTGTTTTTCTACTTGGTTAGGCATCGCCATCTCTACATGATTTAAACATTTTCATTTTTCTAAAATAAGATCAAATTTTTTTATTGACCTTCAGTTTTTTGCACTAGCTTTTAAGAAATAGAAGCAATGGAAAAGTATGCAAATAAATGACTTTTGTATTGCTTATCCTTCTTTTGAAAATAGTCACGCTTTCCATTTATTTGTATTCATTGCACTTATCATCAATATAAATTTCAGGTTGTTGCTATATTCAAAGGGCTTAGATCACAAGTCATATTGCTTTAAGATTGTTTTGGTCGAAATTTGGAAAAGGCAAATGCCAAAAACAATCAAAGTGAATAATTGTGATTTAGTATGCATTTTATATTAAATTTGTTAAATAAAAAATACTATTGTTGGCTATTTATTCAGTTTTTCTTTAAAATTATATGGAATAAATTGTGTAAACATTCTGTTCCGCCATTTATATTTGTACAGAACAGATATTTTTTAGAAGACGCTTGCAGTGAGTAGAGCGTTTAGAAATTTGGTTTATAATCAAAATTTTGTGTAACAACATGATCAGAGAATGGGCGAATCGATTTCTTTGCTAATGTGATGGTATTGACCATATTGTTCGGAAAAACTTCAATGGTGTTATTAAACTCTTCAACATTGCGGTTAAAAATCGTGATTGCTGCGCCCACATTTTCATTCTGTTCTTGGATATCATCCATCATTTTGGCATACAACGTATCTGCTTTAAGTTCAGGATAGTTTTCAACCACAACATTCAAACTTTTCATCAAATCTTGGTTTAATTTTTCAATGTGTTGAAGTTGAGAAACATCTGTATTATTCAGGTTTAAATTTAAAATCTGTTGGCGTAATTCAGTTACTTTTTCTAAGGTTGATTTTTCAAATTGAGTATATTGCGCTAAAGTTTGTTCTAAGCTTTCCAAAGTCTTTACTTTTTGACGTTCAAAATTGGCAACTTCTGCCCACGCACGCTTAGTCGCATTGAAATAACGCACGATATTATTTCGGATCAGAACGCCCCAAACCATGAGAATGATAAAAATCCCAATAAATACGATTAACCCCATTTTGATTATTCCTTATAAATTATGAAATTAAGTTTAACATGCATCGTTTGAATTTTTCATATTCAGGCATGGTCAATGTTCTTAAATGTCCCCTCAAAAGCGAAATATCATTTAAATTTTGTTTCTTGCGTGAAATATAAAAGAGGTTCTGATCTCCCATATAACACAACATATTTTCCTCAAAATGATAAACAATATCACCTGAATAATATTGAAAAAAATCAATGAGTTTGAGTGTAATACTTGGGCTAATGGTTCGTGCAAGTTGATGTTGATTTAAACCAAAAATGTGTAACTTTTGATTCACTAAAATATCACTGGTTTTCCAAATTTGAGTATAAGGTGCAATAAATTCATCATGTTGATTGCTGGCAGCAAATCCGAGCGCAGGCATTTGAAATACAAAAGCACCCCATTGGTTTTTATGTATTTCCTTAATTTTTTGTTTTTCACCTTGACGATTTGGAAGTGAATACTCATCCACATAGTGATAATGAAAAAGCATAACATGATGCTCTTGTTCACCATCAAACCATGTTGTCGAAGCAAACTGTTCTATTTCATTTGACAGATTGCCTTGAGAGAAGAATGGAAAATTTTGTTTGAGCTTACTCATTACCAATAAGGTATTGGTTGTTGTTGGAATATGCTTAGGTGTTTTGTTGTAATGTAAATCGTAACGCAGCAACATGATGCGTTGTTCTAGAAAATAGATGACATCATCAATTGGATCACGTTCTTCATAAATTAAATAGGCCAGAAAGCAGCACAGCAGACCTGCCAATAAACTCAGTGGATAGGGAATATAGTGATGAATCAGCAACCCAAATAAGGCTGTGAATACACCACAAATAAATAAAAGTTTCGGAATAATATTATGAAAATACAAATCCTTAACTTCTCCCCACGGATGTAAACCATCCAAAATATCTTGTGCAGACTGTGCTTTCTGACCGATTTCCCAGAGGCGAGCAATATTTCGCATCACGTGCTGATTTTTCTTGGTTCGAATGTGAAGCAGTCGTTCAACAGTTTCTATTGGCATATAAAAATCTAAAAAGGCGTTATTTTAATCGTGGAGATTAGCGTTGAGGTGTGATTCGCACATCAAAGATAACTGAAAATAAATTATTTTCATGTGTTCTAGTTGAATGATTATGCAATAAATTTAATCAGAAAAGAATCTAATTGTGACATTGTTGGAAGGGCAGCATTTGTGATGAGTTATCGCTTTGTTGTTTTTAAGATAAGGCGCAATATGTATATAACGCCCTATCTTAAGGTCAAACTGATTTAGTTGGCATTCTCAATCAGCATGGCGTCACCATAACTAAAGAAGCGATATTGACTGTCTACAGCATGTTTATAGGCATTTAAAATATAATCACTTTTGGAAAGTGCCGAAACTAACATTAACAAAGTTGATTCGGGTAAATGGAAGTTGGTAATCAAACGATCCACAACACAAAATTGATAACCTGGATAAATAAAGATTTGAGTGTCTCCAGTCCACGCCCCAATTTTCCCACCACAAGCTTGTGCTGCACTTTCTAAAGCTCGTGTTGCTGTCGTACCAACGGCAATGACTTTATTGCCACGTGCTTTGGTTTCTTGGATGAGCTTAACGGTTTCTGCAGGTACATCACACCATTCACTATGCATGATGTGATTTTCAATATTGTCTGTGCGTACAGGTAAGAATGTACCCGCACCGACATGTAAGGTCACAAAAGCTTTTTGAATATTCTTTTGTTCGAGTTTTTCTAATAAAGCTTCATCGAAATGTAAGCTTGCTGTTGGTGCTGCAACACTCGCTAATTTTTTTGGGTCATTAAATACGGTTTGATAGCGTTTAGTATCAATATCTTCTGCTTCACGATTAAAGTAGGGTGGAATAGGAAGCTGACCGTACAAATCCAAAACTTTTAAAATCGGTTGTGAAAATTCAACAATATATAAATTTTCATGGCGACCTGTGACGGTCACTTTAACTTCATCAGGGCCTATAAAAAGCTCTGCACCTGCTTTAGGAGAGTTACTGGCTTTAATATGACAATGCGCAATCGTCTGGTCGAAAATACGCTCAACTAAAACTTCAATTGCACCACCTGAAGCACGTTTACCTTTGAGTCGCGCTTTCATGACTTTGGTATCATTTAAAATGATTAAGTCACCTTCGTTAAATAAGTCGAGAATGTCGGTAAACTGATGATCTTGGTAAGAACCATCAGCATTTAAATGTAATAGGCGAGATGCGCTACGCGTTTCTAGCGGGTAACGAGCAATCAGTTCGTCAGGGAGATCAAATTTAAAATCAGAGAGTTGCATCATGGAGAGAATATTTGGCATTTAAAAATTAAAAACTTTGGCTAGTATAGTCTTTTTTCAAATTAATGGCTGAAATTGATGCTTTATAATCCAAAAAAACGCGATATGATTTAAAATTAATCAAATATAATAACTTGTCGTTGACAAGAAAGTTAAACGCGTTATTATACGCACACAACCTCTCCCGAGGTGGTGAAATTGGTAGACGCGGTGGACTCAAAATCCACTGTCAGCGATGACGTGTCGGTTCGAGTCCGACCCTCGGGACCAGATTTAGAATCTGATGATTCTACAAAACCCAAGCTTGTACTAACAGCTTGGGTTTTTTGTTTTTTAAATTTGCTCATTATAATTTTTCTCAGTTTTATTTTGAGTTTCTCATCAGTAGCATTCGCTTATTGGGCGGTATAGATCTTAATTGCAGTTGTTCAGCCTATTCGAGATTTTGTTATATCAAGGCATAAACTGACTCAAATTGTGTATTTGGTAAGTTTAGGGTGTATTTTTAACGTATTAAATTCTGTTTGATGATGTCCTAAAACAGTTCTCTAAATAACGAAAATAAAAAAGCCGATGCATTTACATCGGCTTTCTTTTTACACCACTGATTCAATCAGCGTTGTATTTAACTTATTGAGCTGCTGCAAGTGTTGCATTTAAGGTTGCACTTGGGCGCATTACAGCTTCAACTTTAGCTGTATCCACTGCATAGTAACCACCGATATCCGCTGGCTTACCTTGAGCAGCTGCAAGTTCTGCAATGATTTTGTCTTCATTCTCAGCCAATGCTTTTGCAAGAGGAGCAAACTTAGCTTTCAATTCAGCATCATCATTTTGCGCAGCCAGTGCTTCAGCCCAGAATTTCGCAAGGTAGAAATGGCTACCACGGTTGTCTAATTCACCCGTACGACGTGATGGAGACTTGTCATTATCCAGTAATTGACCAGTCGCTTGATCCAATGTCTTCGCCAATAACTTAGCACGTGCATTGTCTTCTTTAAGACCTAATTCTTCCAAAGAAACAGCCAAAGCTAAGAATTCACCCAAAGAATCCCAACGCAAGTGGTTTTCTTCTACAAGTTGCTGTACGTGTTTAGGTGCTGAACCACCCGCACCTGTTTCGTACATACCACCGCCCGCCATTAGCGGAACAATAGACAACATTTTTGCAGAAGTCCCCAATTCCATGATTGGGAATAGATCTGTTAGATAATCACGTAAAATGTTACCTGTGACTGAAATTGTATCTAAGCCACGTGCTACACGTTCAAGCGTATAGCGCATTGCACGTACTTGAGACATGATTTGAATATCAAGACCACTGGTATCATGATCTTTCAAGTATTTTTGTACTTTTTTAATCAATTCATTTTCATGTGGACGGTATGGGTCAAGCCAGAAGATCGCAGGCATACCTGAGTTACGTGCACGTGTTACAGCAAGTTTTACCCAGTCACGAATCGGAGCGTCTTTAACCTGACACATACGCCAGATGTCGCCTTCTTCAACGTTTTGCGACATCAACACTTCACCTGTTTCAAGATCGGTGATGTTTGCAACACCAGCTTCTGTGATCTCAAAAGTTTTGTCGTGTGAACCGTATTCTTCAGCTTTTTGCGCCATCAAACCAACGTTTGGAACAGTACCCATAGTACGTGGGTCAAAATTACCATTCCACTTACAGAAGTTGATCATTTCTTGGTAGATACGCGCGAAAGTTGATTCAGGCATAACAGCTTTACAATCGTACTGCTTACCATCAGCACCCCACATCTTACCACCGCCACGGATCATTGCAGGCATAGAAGCATCAACAATTACATCATTTGGTGAATGGAAGTTGGTAATGCCTTTTGCAGAATCCACCATTGCAAGAGCAGGGCGGTGTTCTTGGCATGCATGAAGATCTTCAATGATTTCTTCACGTAATGATGTTGGTAAAGTTTGGATCTTTTCGTAAAGACCTGCCATACCGTTATTGACATTGATACCTAATTCGTCAAATAACTTACCGTGTTTTTCAAACGCATCTTTGTAATAGATTTTCACGCAGTGACCGAATACGATCGGGTGTGAAACCTTCATCATTGTTGCTTTTACGTGTAATGAAAATAAGATTCCTGCATCACGGCAATCATCAAGCTCTTTTTCATAGAAATCACAAAGCGCTTTTTTGCTCATGAACATTGAATCGATGACTTCACCATCTAACAATGCAACTTTTGGTTTTAAAACAATGTGCTCACCACTTTTCGTGATCAGTTCCATTTTTACATTGCGCGCACGATCAAGTGTCATTGACTTTTCGCCGTGATAGAAATCACCTTCTTCCATGTGCGAAACGTGAGTTTGTGACCACTGTTTCCATTCGCTCATTGAATGTGGATGTTTCTTGGCGTAGTTTTTTACTGCAGCAGGTGCACGACGGTCAGAGTTACCTTCACGCAAAACAGGGTTTACTGCCGAACCTAGGCATTTACCATAACGTGTTTTGATTTCTTTCTCTTCATCAGTTGTAGGATTTTCCGGATAATCAGGAATTGCATAACCTTTTGATTGAAGTTCTTTAATACACGCTGTTAACTGTGCAACTGAAGCACTGATATTCGGCAGTTTGATAATGTTCGTGTCAGGATCTTGAGTAAGACGACCAAGTTCTGCAAGGTTATTCGGTACTTTTTGCTGTTCAGTTAAGTAATCTGTGAATTCTGAGAGTACACGTGCGGCCACGGAAATGTCACTTTTGACGATTTCGACACCTGCCGGCTTAGTAAAAGTCTCAATGATCGGCAGCAGCGAGTAAGTCGCCAACAATGGCGCCTCGTCGGTCAGTGTGTAAATGATTGTTGACTTTCCACCAGCCATATATAGCCCCTTACGTTGAATTAAGTTTTTAGGAGTGAATTTTCAACTCAACTCCTATGAACCGATTTGCTAAAAATAAACCCTAAGAGTATCAGCCTTCATTGCATTTCAGTCAACGTGAGTTCTGTGATAACGACATTTCGCTGAGAAATACTACATCATTCATGTTTATAGTCGTGCCGCTTTTTTATGTGAAAAGGTGATCTTTTTAAGGTAAAAATAATGATGATCTTTGGAAAAGTATAAAAACAATAAATAGTAGATTGTATGTGTGAGTACTAAGCGTGTTGATTAGCACTACAGTAATAGTTTTAATTTTAAGCCTTATTTTGTCCATTTGAACAATTTCGAAATTGAAGATTTAACACTACAAAATTCGATAAAAGTGAAGTGATACCCGCTTGGTATTTTCATTTATAAACTTATAAGTGATCACATGTTTAGTTAAATTGATACAAATAAAGGATGAGTTTTATCGAAATTTAAATAGATTTGGTTTTATTTAACAATATAACTGTTATATTATTTTATGTGAATATTTGTAAATACTATGTTTTATAAGTTGATTAAATTTTTTTAATTTTTGAAGGGTTGGATAAACGACATTATATTTTAGGGCTATTTTAGAAAAGCTACTTCATTAACTGAAAGGCAAGATGAGGTGAATATGGGATTAGAATTTTTAGAGGCTCATCAAACAGACCAGCTCAGTGCTTGTAAGTTGTCTTTACTTTTGGGTGTTTATACTGCTGATAATAAAATTGCACGCTTTATGCGCATTGCACGTGCAGTTTTGAATGTCGAAAATGCAATTTTTACGTTTCATAATGAACCTTATAAATGGATCGCATCGGAAGCGTCCGATTTTCAAGCATTATTGGTACAAAATAAGAAAAACTTTGCTGCTTGTTTTGAAAATGATTTAGTCATTACGCAAACACATCCCCATTATGAAACGCTCTCAACACATTTATTCAAATTGGGTATCGACCATGCTCGGTTGTTGTGTTACGACTTACGGTTTGAAATGCAGGAATCGATTGCTCATGTTTATTTCTATGATCAGCAACAATTAGAATTTACCACTAAACAGTTAGATTTATTAAAAGAATTAACGACTGGTCTAGTTGCAACATTGCAAAGAAATTTTGAATCCGAAGATTATTATGAGTTATACGAACAAGAACGTGCCTTGAATTTTAGTAAAACAAAATTCTTTCAAGTGATTGCACATGATCTACGCGCACCATTTCATGGGCTAATTGGTTTTTCAGATGTCCTTGCCAATGAGCGCGACACCTTGGATGATGATAATGCTCAGAATATTGCCAATTATTTATATGAGACTTTGCAGTCTACGTATTCTTTACTTGAGAATTTACTCAATTGGGCAATGTCAGAGGGGGGGCGTTTTGAATATCATCCGATTAATTTTAAATTAAAACAAACCTCTAGAATTGTTTATGAGGTGTTAAATACATTAGCAGTCAAGAAAAATATAGAGCTGATTGAAGATATTTCACCTGATTTGTCAGTCTATGCCGATATGAATATGGTGACATCGATTATTCAAAACTTGGTGTCTAACGCTTTGAAATTTACCCATACCGATGGAACGGGCAAGGTTAGTGTTACTGCAAAGCGTGTTGGGCAAAATATTGAAATTACCATCAAAGATTCGGGACTTGGGATGACACAGTCTCAAATAGACCAAGTTTTTGAGCCGAAAATCAAGGTCAGCTTTAAAGGGACAACAGGAGAAAAGGGAACGGGTCTAGGTTTGGTGCTGTGTAAGCGATTTGTTGATCTGAATCATGGTGAAATTTCAGTAAGTTCGAGTAAAGGCCAGGGAACTACATTTAAAGTCTTATTGCCGATGGCGAAAGAACCACATTTAACCTTATCTGCGAATGAAGTTGAGCAAACTTAAGAGAATCTTCCCAAAATAAGAAAACGATTTGCTAAACAAGCCTCTTTGTTTGTTTTGCATGCTTTATAGATTAAGAAAAATATAAAATCTTCCCCTAAAGTGAAGCCAAACTGCTATAAATAAACTGAGAAAATAGACGTACGAGCTTTCCCGATGAACGCTGAGCAATTGCAAAAAACATTACATGCAAGTCAGTATGCAGAACAAGTATTAAGTTTACATCAAGTTGCTTTAGAACAAGATTATGCGATAGACCAATTTCAGAAGCCACTGAGCACACAACAAATACAACAGTTGATTCAAGATGAATTGATCAATATCCAAGATGAAATTGTTTGGATGAAAACCTTACGTATTTTACGTGCACGGTTAATGTTCCGTTGGATTTGGCAAGATGCCAATCAGCTTACAGATGTTGTTACATTGACCCGTGAACTTTCAGATTTTGCTGATGCCAGTATTAATGTAGCCAAAGATTTTGCACGTATTCCATTGGTCGCCAAGCATGGTGAGCCTGTTGGTTATGGTGGCAATATTCAAGATTTGATTGTCATTGCCATGGGTAAATTAGGCGCACAAGAGCTGAATTTATCCAGTGATATTGACTTAATCTTTGCCTTTGATGAACAAGGTGAAACCAATGGACGTAAATGTATCGATGTCCAACAGTTTTGTATTCATTGGGGGCAGAAAATTATTTATCTGCTCGAGCATATTACCGCAGATGGTTTTGTTTTCCGTGTCGATATGCGCTTACGTCCTTGGGGCGATGGTTCTGCACTTGCGATTAGTCATGCCGCTTTAGAAAAATATTTAAGTCAGCATGGGCGTGAATGGGAGCGCTATGCATGGATTAAAGCACGAGTGGTTTCAGGTGGCAAAGAGGGTGCAGACCTCTTGGACATGACACGACCTTTTGTGTTCCGTAAATATGTAGATTACACCGCTTTTGAAGCAATGCGTGAAATGAAGGCCATGATCGAAAGAGAAGTGGCACGTCGTAATATTGCGGATGACATCAAGTTGGGTGCAGGTGGGATTCGTGAAGTTGAGTTTATTGTGCAGGTTTTCCAACTGATTTATGGCGGGTCTAAATTAGAACTACAAGACCGCCAGTGTTTAGTCAGTTTACAGCACTTGGGGGAAGTCGGTTTATTGGATCATCAATCGGTATTGGATCTTGAAAATGCCTATTTGTTCTTACGCCGTGTTGAACATGCAATTCAAGCTTTAAATGATCAACAGACGCAGTCTTTACCGACAGAGCCTGAACTGCGCCAACGTATTACCGATACTTTGGGTTTTGAGGGGTGGGAAAGTTTTACTGAATTTTTAAATCAAAAACGCAATAAAGTCATTTATCAGTTTGAGCATCTCATTAAAGAAAAAGGACTTGAATCACCAACAGAAAGCTTTAGTCAGTTAGAACAACAGCTTGAAGCTGTATTGGATGATAATGCCAAGAATTTGATTCATGAATTTTGGTTTGGGCATGCAATTAAAAAGCTCCCTGCCAAGGCGGTACAACGTCTTAAAGAGTTTTGGCCACATTTGATTGAAGCCATTTTACAATCCGATAAACCTCAAATTGCATTGATGCGTTTGATGCCTTTGGTTGAATCTGTCATGCGCCGTACCGTGTATTTGGTGATGCTGATCGAGAGTAAAGGCGCATTACAACGTTTAGTTAAAATGGCAACGGTCAGTCCATGGATTTGTGAAGAACTGACACATTATCCAGTGTTGCTGGATGAATTTTTATCGATGGATTTTGAATTGCCAAAACGCAAAGACTTGGAAGATTCTTTACGTCAGCAATTGTTGCGCATTGAGATTGATCAAGTTGAAGATCAAATGCGAGTTTTACGTTTATTCAAAAAATCCAATGTATTAACGGTGGCTGCAAGTGATGTACTTGCAGAAAGCCCTTTAATGAAAGTATCTGATGCATTAACAGATATTGCAGAAGTCTCTGTAAATGCAACTTTAAATCTTGCTTACCAAACTGTGGCGAAACGTCATGGTTATCCTGTTGATGTTGAAGGTAAACGCTGTTCACTAGATCACATGGCTTATACCGTGATTGGTTATGGCAAAGTTGGTGGCATAGAACTGGGCTATGGTTCTGATTTAGATCTTGTTTTTATTCATTATATGGATGAGCAAGCGGATACAGATGGACATAAAGTGATTAGTGGTTTTGAGTTTGCGATACGGGTTGCACAAAAGTTTCTGTCGCTAATGACAACACAAACTTTAGATGGGCGAGTTTATGAAATTGATACTCGTCTACGTCCTTCTGGTGAGGCGGGTTTATTGGTTACAAGTCTCAAAGCTTTTGAACAATACCAACTTAAAAATGCATGGTTGTGGGAACATCAAGCAATTGTTCGTGCACGTTCAATTGCGGGTGAGCAGAGTTTAAGAGTAAAGTTTGAAGAATTACGTTGTCGAATTCTCACATTACCGAGAGAAGAGGAAACCGTTCGCCAAGAAGTATTGAACATGCGTCAGAAAATGAAAGATCATCTGGGTTCATCAAAAGAACAGAAAAAAGATGGTATTTTTCATTTAAAACAAGATGCAGGTGGTATCGTTGACATTGAATTTATGGCACAGTATATGGTGTTAGCCTGGAGTGGGACGAATCAAGATCTCGCCCATTATTCCGACAATGTACGAATCCTAGAAGACGCTGCAAAAGCAAATCGCTTATCCAGTGATGATGCATCAGCCTTGATTCAAGCTTATCTCAGTGAACGTGCCGAAAGCCATCGTTTAGCACTTGCAAACCATAATATGCAAGTTAATGCTAAGGATTGGCAAGATACCCGAGAGGTCGTTTGCAAGTTGTGGCAAAGATTAATTGATCCAACAGCGACTTTCGTTGTGGAAAGTGAATAATTGTATAAAAATTTGGAGTGTGCGCCATGAACTTGGCTGATCGTGATGGTTTTATTTGGCAAGATGGACAAATGGTTGATTGGCGTGAGGCTAAAATTCACGTCTTAACTCATACATTACATTATAGTATGGGGGTTTTTGAAGGTGTCCGTGCTTATGAAACGCCGAATGGTACCGCGATTTTCCGCCTTCAAGACCATACCAAACGCTTATTGAACTCTGCAAAAATTTATCAAATGAAAGTTCCATTTGATCAAGCAACACTTGAGCAAGCTCAAATTGATGTGGTACGTGAAAATAAACTGGCTTCTTGCTATTTACGCCCAATTATTTTTATTGGTTCTGAAAAATTAGGTATCGCTGCAACAGATAATAAAATTCATGCAACTGTTGCGGCATGGAGTTGGGGTGCTTACCTTGGTGATGAAGCAATGGCACGTGGTATTCGTGTTAAAACTTCATCATTTACGCACCATCATCCAAACGTGACGATGTGCAAAGCGAAAGCCTCTGGTAACTACACGGTATCAATTTTAGCGCATCAAGAAGTTGCTCATTCAGGTTATGATGAAGCGATGTTGCTTGATCCTCAAGGTTTTGTTTGTCAAGGTGCTGGTGAGAACGTATTCCTGATTAAAGATGGTGTATTGCATACACCTGATTTAGCAGGTGGTGCATTAGAAGGGATTACTCGTCAAACTGTAATCACGATTGCGAAAGACTTCGGTTACGAAGTGATTGAACGTCGTATTACGCGTGATGAATTCTATATCGCAGATGAGGCATTCTTTACCGGCACAGCTGCGGAAGTGACACCAATTCGTGAGTATGATGATCGTGAAATTGGTTCAGGTACACGTGGTCCGATCACTGAGAAAATTCAAAAAGCATTCTTTGATGCTGTTCAGGGTAAAGATCCTAAATATGCACATTGGCTAACTTATGTAAAATAAGTGGCTGAATATTAAAAAGGATTCCAGTTGGAATCCTTTTTTTATTTCTAAATTTAGATAAGTTTTTGAATATTCTTAACTAAAAGTCTTAGCTAAAACAATAGAGCCTGATTCAACTTGATAAAAAATTAGACTTTATAAAAATCTCTGTACCAATCCACAAATTGTTTTACGCCATCTTCTACAGATACTGATGGTTTATAACCTACGCTTTGTTCTAAAGCCGTACTATCCGCAAATGTGTCAGGAACATCACCTGCTTGTAAAGGTAATAAATCTAAAATGGCTTCTTTACCCAAAGCCTTTTCAATGGCATGAATATATTCAATTAATTTAACAGGATTGTTATTGCCAATATTAAAAATACGGAATGGTGCATTACTGGTCGATGGATCTGGATTTTTACTATCCCAGTTTGGGTTTGCTTGTGCAATTTGATCACTTGAACGGATCACACCTTCCACAATATCTGAGATAAAGGTGAAGTCACGGGTATGATTGCCATGATTGAAAACAGGAATTGGTTGATCTTGAATAATATTTTTAGTGAATTTGAATAGAGCCATGTCTGGACGACCCCAAGGACCATAAACCGTAAAGAAACGTAATCCTGTTGTCGGTAGCTGAAACAAATGACTATAACTATGTGCTATCAATTCATTAGCACGTTTGGTTGCAGCGTAGAATTGAACAGGGTGGTTCACGCCATGCTGCTCACTAAATGGCATAGTCGTATTCGCACCATAAACACTGCTGGTACTTGCATAAGTAAGATGTGGTGTTTTCGAGTAACGGCATGCTTCAATAATATTGGTAAAGCCAATCAGATTGCTTTCAACATAGCTCAGTGGATTTTCAAGTGAGTAACGCACACCTGCTTGTGCAGCTAAGTGTATCACTCGGTCAAATTGATGATCTTTAAAACATTGATCAACAATAGCTTTGTCTGCAAGATTTGCTCGAATAAAGATAAAAGATTGTTGAACTTGTTCAGCTGTTTCTGCTAGAACTTTGAGTCGTGCTTCTTTCAATGCAGGGTCGTAGTAATCGTTAACATTGTCAAAACCAACAACATCATCACCACGTTCTAAAAGTCTTTTGGCAACATGGAATCCAATAAAGCCTGCTGCTCCAGTAACTAAAACTTTCATTCATCTGCTCCGAAAATATCTCGTGTATACACTTTATCTAATACATCGCTTAAATCATTGGAAACACGATTGGCAATGATCACATCACTAAGTTGTTTGAATTGTTCTAAATCATTGACCACTTTAGATTTAAAGAAGTCTTCTTCATCTAAAGTCGGTTCATAAACAATTACATCAATCCCTTTGGCTTTAATACGTTTCATCACGCCTTGGATGGCAGATGCTCTGAAGTTATCTGAGCCACTTTTCATGACTAAACGATAGATTCCAACTGTATTAGGATTCCTTGCAATAATTGAATCTGCAATAAAATCTTTACGCGTGCTATTTGAGTCAACGATTGCTTGAATCAGATTACTTGGGACTTGATTGTAATTGGCTAAAAGCTGCTTAGTATCTTTAGGAAGACAGTAGCCGCCATATCCAAAAGAAGGATTATTATAATGATTGCCAATTCGTTGATCTAAACATACACCTTCAATGATTTGCTGTGTATCTAAACCAAAAATTTGTGCATAGGTATCTAACTCATTAAAGTAAGCGACCCGCATAGCCAAATAAGTATTGGCAAATAATTTAATGGCTTCTGCCTCTGTAGAATCTGTGAATAAAACAGGGCTGTCTTTTTTAATTGCACCTTCAATCAACAGATCCGCAAAAAGCTGTGCGCGTTCTGATTTTTCACCCACAATAATGCGAGAAGGGTACAAATTATCATGCAGTGCTTTACCTTCTCTTAAAAACTCAGGGGAGAAGATAATATTTTCAGTATTGAATTTTTCTTTTAAATTCTGAGTAAAACCTACTGGGACAGTTGATTTAATAATCATCACTGCTTGAGGATTAATCTCTAGCACTTGTTGTACGACGCTTTCAACACTTTGCGTATTAAAGTAGTTGGTACGTGTATCATAATCAGTCGGTGTTGCAATAATGACAAAATCAGCGCCAGTATATGCTTCCACAGGATTGGTCGTCGCTTTGAAATTTAACGGTTTTTCTTTTAGGAAAATTGAAATATCCGCATCTTGGATTGGCGATATTTTATGATTCAGTAAATCAACTTTGTCTTGAATAATATCTACAGCAACAACATCGTGATGTTGTGCAAAGATCATTGAATTGGATAAACCAACGTAACCTGTTCCAGCGACTGCTATTTTCATAAAAACCTAGTATAGAAAATGTGCTTGCAAAAGTGTATTGACTGTCACAACTGATTTATCGAAATATTGAAAAATAAAATGATCATTATCAGTTTAGATCGTGACAGCATCATAACATATTCTCAATAAACAAATTGTTCAGCTTATGCAATCGGATACAGTAACTTGGCGATGGTAATGGTATGATATGCCTATTGCTCAGGTGGAAGATTGATGCATGCAGGTCAATGAATCAAATTTACAGTCGAATTTAGTTGAATCAGAACAGAATATTGTTTTATGTATGAAATGGGGCACCAAATACGGTGCTGATTATGTCAATCGACTTTACAACATGGTAAAACGACATACCACCATCGATTTTAAAATGGTATGTTTGACTGATCGTACAGAAGGGATCGATCCAGCTGTTCAATGTTTTCCAATTCCATCATTGGCATTGCCGGAAGGAAGCCCTGAACGAGGTTGGAATAAGCTGTCTACTTTTGAGCCTGACTTATACGGCTTAAAGGGTAATTTGCTATTTTTGGATCTTGATGTTGTCATCGTAGACAATATTGATGATTTCTTTACTTATCCAGGTGAATTTTTAATTATCCATGACTGGAAACGACCTTGGCGTGTGACAGGCAATAGTTCAGTTTACCGATTTAAATTGGGTGCATTCCCTGAAATTTTGCCGTATTTCCGTGAAAATTTCGATGAAATCAGTCATAAATTCAGGAATGAACAAGAATACTTGTCTTGGTATGTCGATCAGCAGAAAAAACTGAGCTATTGGCCAAAAGACTGGTGTAAGAGTTATAAATACCATTGCTTACAGAAGTTGCCATTGGCGTATTTCAAACCACCCGTAAAACCTCAAGATGCTAAAATCATCATTTTCCACGGTGAAATTAATCCACCTGATGCGATTTCTGGTGGCGGCGGTAAGTGGTATCGCTATGTATTGCCATCTGATTGGATTAAGGATGCTTGGCAGTAATTCATCGATTTTATTTGATACTATTTGAGAACAATATAGATGCAGAATCTTGATATCGTAATTGCTTGGGTTGATGGCAATGATGTTGAGTTAAAACGGAAACGTCATAAATATCTGACAGGTGAAGATGCTTCTGATGCTGTGAGTGATACACGTTTTGCCAGTAATGATGAAATTTACTACAACATTGCATCTATATTGAAATATGTACCCTTTTGTCGCCGTATTTATGTTGTGACAGATCATCAAAAACCTGAGTTTTTAAATGAATTTGTTTCACAAGGTTTATGTGATGCGGATAAAATTCGGGTCGTAGATCATCGTGAAATTTTTTCGGGTTATGAGCAGTTTCTACCAACGTTCAATACTCGATCTATTGAAAGTATGCTTTGGAATATTAATGGTCTTTCAGATTATTTTATTTATTTAAATGATGATTTCTTTTTCAATTCTGAAGCGAATATAGCAGATTTTTTAGAATCCAATAAAATCGTGACTTATGGACATTGGAAGCGTTGTTTGAGTTATAAAACTAAACTGAAATATCGTAAGTTTTTAAATCGAAATTTTAATAAACCGATTCAACCTGGTCATGTCATTGCGCAAATGTTGGGCGCAGACATTTTAGGTTTCAAAGAATTTTTTGAAATTCACCATTATCCACATTGTGTTGATCGGAAAATATTGGCGGATTATCTTCTAACCCATCCTGATTTGTTGGAAACACAAATCAAATATAAATTTAGAAGTGTAGAGCAACTGAATCCAATTTCATTGATGAATCATTTAAAAATTCAAAAAAATGAAGCAATCTTAAAGCCTGATTTAGCATTGGCATATTTAAAAAATGCTGAAAGTGTTGTGTCATTCATTCAAGCATTAAATCAGAATGATATTCAGTATGGTTGTATTCAAAGTCTAGATCAGCTTGATGCTGAAAATGCAGCCTTGGTTCGAAATGCAATGATCGAAAAATTACAGGGCTATTTGCCACAATCTGTAATTTCTTAAAAAGTAGGTAATTGGAAGTAGCGCATGAAAGTTGAAACTTATCTTATTAATTTAGAGGGTAGTGATGAACGACTTGCGAGAGCGACTGCGCAATTACAAGCGGTAAACTGGCCGTTCGAGCGTTTTGCTGCGTATGATGGTCGTGGTAAAGCACTTTCATCTTTTGAAAATTATGATGATCAATTGACACAGCAAACATTGGGACGACGCCTACTGAATTCTGAGTTAGGGTGTTATTTAAGTCATTATGGTTGTGCAGAAAAGTTTCTACAAAGTGATGCGGATTATCTTGTTGTATTAGAAGATGATATGAAAATAACCGATGATTTCAAAAAATCTGTGGATGAGATTTTAGCGTATTTAGATACGCATCAAGATTTAGATTGGTATCTTATCAACTTAGCAGCCAAAAAGAAAAAACTCGCAAAAGATATCGTAAAGTTAAATGAGTTTACATTATGGCATGCTTATTATTTTCCTATCCGAGGTTTAGGTTTGATCTGGTCTAGAAAGGGTGCGGAAGCATTTATTGCCCAAGGAAAAACCATGAGCATGCCTGTGGATATTTTCTTTCAAACGTGGTTGAGTAAAAATGGCAAAGGCCTAGGTGTTTGGCCAGCTTTTGTTAAACCAGCGGGCTTAGATAGTGATATTTTAGGTACAGTTGCAACACAAGGGATTTCCAGAAAAGACAAAGAAAACCGTGATGGTTCTTATGGTTTTAAGAAACAAAAGCGTATGTGGCGAGATCGAATGTATGCATTTAAACATCTTTATTTTTAATAAAGATAATATATTTTTTGTTTAAAAAATAAGCTGTTTTTTTAAAGTCTTTTACGGATCCTTATTTGGTTATTTTAATGAATAGATTTGATTTAATAAATTAGGTTGTTGTTATGAAAATTTTTAAAAAATTATTTTATTTAGCTAAGTTTAACTTGATGTATTATTATAAAATTCGCCATGTTAATAATAAGATTGATAATTATGCTGGCATGTTGGTTTTCAACCCTTTGGAAAAGATGATTGAATTACCAAAGAAAATTTGGATTTATTGGGAAGGTCAATTTCCTGATTTTGTTGAAAAATGCGTTGAAAATATTCGTGTGAAAAACCCAAGTTATGAGGTTTATTTACTCAATCCTGAGAATGTGAGTCTATATAGCCAAATAGATTTTTCTCAATTGATGGATGCAACTCCTCAACAGAAAGCTGATTTGCTAAGATTTGATCTTTTATATCATCATGGTGGTATTTGGTTAGATGCCAGTATTATTGTTTATGAAAGTTTAGATTGGATCGAAAATATTATGCAAAAAAACAAAACAGAGGTTTTTGCATACTATCGACGGAAAAATACAACCAATGTAAATTACCCAGTTTTAGAAAATTGGTTGTTGGCAGGTATTGAAAATAATCTTTTTTTTAAAAATTGGTTTGATGAGTTATATCTAGCTATTCAAAAAACACCAAAAATTTATATTCAAGAGATTAAAAATACAGAGAAAAATACGAAAGATATTTTTCAAAGAATTAGTAATTTAGAATATCTAGTTGCTTATGTTGCTTGTCAAAAGGTTTTAAGAAAATCTTTTCCAAGCATCACACTAATTGATTGTGATGAAAATGCATTTTATTATCAAGTAAAAAATCGCTGGGTAAAAGAAAAGATTTTAATTGATATGGCTGTTAATTATCCTGCGGAAGAATACCCGAAGTTAATTAAACTTGCAGGAAAAGAGCGCAATTATTTATGTAGATATTACGATAAAGGTATGTATTTCAAAGATTCGTATATTGATTTTTAGATACCTGTTCTTAAACAAAATTTTGAGCATCCAATTTTTTGAAGGCTTGGATAGCACTTTGTGTAGAAAGATTAACAACCTGAACTTGCTGTTTCTCTAAGAAATGGGCAGCAGTTTCAAATGCACTTGAAATTGCAGTAAAATCTTGTTCTAACCGAGTAGGTTGTTTATTGTCATCTGATTCATAAAATCGAGGCTGATTGAAATTACTCATATCAAGCCCTGCAATTAAAATGTTTTTGTAATTTAATGCATAAGCAATTTGTAAGGCGACATATGCAACTGTGTAATAGTCATATATAGCATCAAAAATGTTTGTTGAGAAACCAATATTATTTTCCATATAAGCATCAGGTAGAGGGGAGGCTAATGTTGCTTTAGCGCCCATAAAACGTTCAATCTTAGTTTCAGTAATGATTTCTATAATCTTGAATGTGCATTGAACTTTATCAATATCGTAGGTTCTTAAAATAACTTCCAAACAACGTGCAGTTGTAAAAAGTGTACATTCAGCATTATTCAAAACCTTTGATACAAGATCCGTTTTATTCTTCGCAAAATTATGGTCAATAATCACATAATATTTAAAATGAGCGTTTTTTAAACTGATAGCTCCATTTATACCAATATGATCAAATTCATCTTTCATAAATAAGGCTGGATCTGTTGTATTAATAGATGGTCCAGTTGCGATGATTATACAAGTATCATTTTTTGAGACGGGGTGTATCGTGTTATCTGCAATCAAATTATTTTTATAAAATACTTGGTTTAAAAGGCCTTCTTTATTTCGTATAACTTTAAAATATGGCCAATATCTACGATTGTGGTTAAATGATTTTGGATGGGAAATTTTGTATAAATATTTGAATATGTTTCTTAAAAAAACAGCTGTAAAGAAATTGCTCATGAAACAAACTCATTATAATTAAACAAGGATTATTATTAAGCAGTGTTGGTTTACTAACCAGATTTATTTCACCAACTCAAGCTTAATTACTTATGATGTTCAATAAAATCATTAATCATCTAAAGTAAATTTGTTACTTTTAAATTTTGATTTGATTTTACCCAAGGTACGGTTAAACCAATTATTATCATTATTTGGACGAGTGATTTTATTTCCATGATAATTAATTTGTGTTGCTTTTAAAAAATCGCCATAGGCAGAAATTCTATAGTCTTCAAGCTTATACCCAGCAGTGATAGCTTCTTGATAATATTGGTCAAAAAGTTCAGTTAAATCTGATCGAGGGTGTGTCATGATTTCGCCATCAAACCAGTGCTTTAATCCTTCTGATTCGAGTCTAGGAATAGAGTATTTATGGCTAAATTGGGTTCCCATGTCTGAGTAATGAAGTATTTTAATATCATTTATAGGAAGTTCTTCTCCATCAATACAATTATAGCTATCTGTATAATTTTGAACTAAATTAGGTTGCTCTTTAATCAGTTTCATTAATTTTTTATGACCATCAGGGTCTTGTTTTAGTTGTTGTAGTTTTGGCAAATAATTTTCAGCTACAGCGCAATTCCATACGCAAGTACATAAGCGTGCGGTGCTTTTCCCGCCTTTTGCGATGACCATAGCATTATGATCAAAAGGCGTATTCCATAGTTGTGCAATATCAGTTAAAACAATCACATCGGCATCCATATAAATGGCACGACCTTGAAAGTTGCATAATTCAGGAATAGCCCAACGAAAACCCGAAAAAGGTGTTGCCCATTTTTCGGTGCGCCACCCTGAAAGCTGAGTTTGGTCTGAGAACCAAGGACTATTTTGGTCATGACTTAACTGCATCCATGTAATTTCTACAGGATGTTGAGTGTTTTTTCGGATGCTATAGTCAAGAACCATCATCTGTTCAAGGTCGCAGTTGTTTGGATCGCAACCTACAAAAATTTTAATGGTATCATTTGTCATATAGATGCACTGCCAACGATGTTTAGTATTTATATCTTAACAACTCTTATCAGCAATAAGAATCATTTTAAAAAAAATTGTCATGGAACTGCTTTTTGAGCTCTTATCGAATTTTCCCTGCACATTTCTATTCCATCAATGATTTGATAGCTGTAGTGTCAAGACTATTGAACATCAGTCTTTGGTAATTCAATCTTTTGGTATGGGGGGAGATCTAATATATTTTTGATCCAATTCTCAAAACTATATTTTTCTACAATATTTTTATCTATCTGAACATATGGACGAGCTAAAAAACTTGTAATATTTGAAAGGTCTTGACCATCCCATATTAGAATATTATCTGGATGATAAAAGTCATAATGTTGGATTACAGCGTTGTTCGTAATTAGTTTTTTTCCATAGTATAAAGCTTCGAAGGTACGAAATGATAAGCCATGATGTACTGGATTAACAACGTCGACTAATATATCGGCTTGATTAATACGAGCTAGATTTTCATCAAACTCAATATTTTTTTTGATAAATTTAATCTCTGCATTTTTATATTGTGCATATGCATTTTTAACGTCTTTAAGCGCTCGAACGTTGAAGTCTAATTTGATTCCATGCTCGGTTAATACTTTTGCACAATGATCCAAGGACTGTGATCGTTCATCAAAATGCAAACCTACAAAGTAGGCAATGGTTCCTTGATGTGCTACAGGTTGAGGATGGTACATATCGAAATAAAAATTTGTCGTACCTATAAGGTTGTACTTTTTATATTCAGGATTAGATAAATCCATATTATCAAATATAAAAAAACGATTAAATTTATTAATAGATAAAAAAGTATCAGGAAAACGGGCTAGACCGTTCCATTGGTAACCAATAAAGTTTTGATTACTTTTTGTTTTCAGGGTATTCAAATGCTCTAAAGAAAATAAATCAGGGCGAATAACTAAAGTATAGTCTGATTGAGTGTTAGAGATATCCATTTGAATTTTTTGACTTATCATTTGGTGCTTTAAATTCTTTTTAATTTTAGCTTTATATGTAGAGTCAGATAAAAAGAATTGGCGGAAATAATGATAAATAGAGTGTAGTAAAGGAATCTTTATCCGTTTTAAATGCTCAGGAGAACTGTCAATAAATTTAATATCGAAATTATGATGTTTAAGATTCTGTTGGATGGGGGCTGCGAAGTTACTATGGCTTGGCATAGCTAACACAATTTTGATTTTATCCAAACTTGAACTCCTGAATTTATATAAAAATATGAGTTTAAAATGTATTACAAAGGCTACTGATTTAGTGAATATCAAAAAAATTATAGAAATGTATATAAATGTGAAGAGAAGGCAATTAAGTTTACATACCGTTTTGTGTCATTTATATAAATTCTTCCCACCTTCTAATTTACGAAAACGTTTGTATGCCCATAAGTACTGTTCAGGTGCCATATCAATCATACGCTCAATTTCTTTATTTAAAGTATCGACAGAAAGTTGTAAATCTTTTGACAAAATATCTTTAGATAATCCAGTTACATAAAGATCATAGCCTGATAGATCTTGACGACGAATACAACTGAGTCCAACAACAGAACATTGTGTTTTTGCTGCAAGTTTAGACAGCAATGTAGATGAAAATACATTCAGTCCAAAAAAAGGAGAATATATTCCTCCTGATGCTTTAGGAATATGATCGGGAAGAATTGCAGAAAAACCACCTTGTTTTAAATGCTTGAACACCGCACGAACACCGGTATCATCAGTAGGCACAAGGGTTGCATTTAAACGCTGTCTAGATTCAAGCATGAAGCGATCTAAATCTTTATTTTTACTTGGTTTGTACATTATCACAGGGCTGGTATGCTGATTAATCCATGCATTCATCAGCTCCCACGTCCCAAAATGTGGCACTACTGCCAAAGCACCATTCGGGTTTTTGAGGGCATCTAAAAAGATATCGAGATGGTGTACTTGTTTTATTTGTTCTAAGGCAAATTCAGGTGATGACCCCCAAATTTTGATTGATTCAGCGTAAGTCATACTTTGACTTTTTAAACTAGACTTAATCAATTGTTTTTGTTGTTGATCATCCAGTTGTGGATAGGCTGCTTTTATATTTAGTTCAGTGGTATGTTTTGCAGAAGAATTGCTAATAAATAACAATGTCCCAATAGCACTTGCAAGGGATTGAATAACCCTTAATGGCAAGCGCGAAAAGTTTTTAAGTAAGCTGTACATAGATTTATTTAGAATTACTCTCGATCAGCATTACCTTTTAATACCAAGTAAATTAATGCTGAAATGATAAAGAAACCAGCAATAAAACTACTCATACTGAAATAAAGAATACGCTGATAAGTGTCTAAATTGAAGAGTTGATTGCTTAAGATATAGCGCATAAATCCCCATTGAACCACTGAAAATACAATGATAATAATTGTATGACGAAGAACAGCAGGACGCATAGCCATCGGTTTTCACCTCATAAGTTAACATGAATATTATGCCATTAATGAGAGCTTATCTCAATTCGTGAATGGCATGTAGATAAAAAGAAAAACCCTGCATGGAGCAGGGTTTTTAGCTAAATCATGACGAATTATTTAGATTCTTCAGCTTTGGCTTTTTCACGTAAACGAATACCTAAATCACGCAATTGATTTGGTTCAACTGGTGCTGGTGCTTGAGTCAATGGACATTCAGCAGTTTTGGTTTTCGGGAATGCAATCACATCACGAATAGATGATGAACCTGTCATCAACATCACCAAACGGTCAAGACCAAATGCTAAACCACCGTGTGGAGGCGCACCGAATTTCAAAGCATTTAACAAGAAGCTGAATTTCTCTTCAGCTTCTTCTTCGTTAATACCTAAAGCTTCAAAGATTGCTTTTTGCATTTCTAAGTTGAAGATACGTAAAGAGCCGCCACCAATTTCAGTACCGTTCAATACCATATCGTAAGCAACTGAAAGTGCAGCGCCTGGGTTGTTCTTCACTTCTTCAACAGTTGATTTTGGTAATGTGAATGGATGGTGAACAGACGTCCATTTACCGTCATCTGTTTCTTCAAACATTGGGAAGTCAACAACCCAAAGCGGTGCCCACTCACAAGTTGACATTTTCATGTCATGACCAATTTTGATACGTAAAGCACCCATTGCATCATTTACAATTTTAGCTTTATCCGCACCAAAGAATACGATGTCACCATTTTCAGCGCCAACACGTTTCAATAAATCAAGCACGATTGGCTCGATGAATTTAACGATTGGAGATTGAAGACCTTCAATGCCTTTTTCAAGTTCGTTGACTTTGATGTAAGCTAAGCCTTTTGCACCGTAGATCCCTACGAATTTTGTATATTCGTCAATTTGGCTACGTGGAAGTGAACCAGCGCCCGGTACACGAAGTGCAACAATACGACCTTTAGGATCTTTTGCAGGGCCAGCGAATACTTTGAATTCAACGTCTTGCATCATGTCTGCAACGTCAACCAATTTCAAAGGAATACGTAAGTCTGGTTTATCCGATGCATAATCACGCATTGCATCTGCATAGGTCATACGTGGGAATTTATCGAAGTTTACGTTAAGAAGTTCTTTGAACATTTTAACCGTCAACGTTTCCATCAAATCCATAATGTCATCGTCACTCATGAACGATGTTTCAACGTCGATTTGGGTAAATTCTGGTTGACGATCCGCACGTAAATCTTCGTCACGGAAACATTTAGCGATTTGGTAATAACGATCAATACCACCCACCATTAACAATTGTTTGAACAATTGTGGTGATTGTGGAAGCGCATAGAAGCTACCATTTGAAACACGGCTTGGAACTAAATAGTCACGCGCACCTTCAGGTGTCGCACGTGTCAAAATTGGTGTTTCAACGTCCAAGAAACCATTTTCTTCAAAATAGTTACGGATCAAGTTTGTTAGTTTAGAGCGGAAACGTAAACGATCTAACATTTCTGGACGACGAATATCAAGGAAGCGATATTTCAAACGAATTTCTTCAGAGATATTCGAATTTTCATCATTCAATGGGAATGGAGGAGTTTCAGACGCAGCAAGAACTTCAATTTCTTTACCTAGAACTTCGATTTGACCACTCACCATATTGGCATTTTCAGTACCTTCATAGCGACGACGTACACGACCAACGATTTTTAATACAAATTCTGAACGTGCTTTATCGGCAGTCGCAAATGCTTCTGGGGTATCTGGGTCGATGACCACTTGAACGAGACCATCACGGTCACGCATATCAAGGAAAATCACACCACCGTGGTCACGACGACGGTGTACCCAACCACACAGGGTTACGGTTTGGTCAATTTGAGCTTCGGTTAAAGAACCGCAATAATGAGTTCGCATCATAGCGTTAAAAATCCAACTATATGGGTTAAGGAAGCGAATACGTAAACAGCGCATCGCCTAAAAATGTAATGTGAGATTATGCCTCTTTGAGCGATGAGTCACAAGGACTTGAGTTCAAAAGCAGCATATTCTCAAATAAATTTAAGCCGAATTTAATCAAAAATGAGTGATCAAATCGGCAACTTCACGATTAATCAAAGTATTTTCGATGATTTAAAATGGAGAAGATCATGCATCCTACTGAGAAACAAACAATTGCACCTCGAGTAAATGCTTTTATAAAAAAGCCAATTAAATGATATAAATCGGTATTTGGGGCTGTGAAACCCGTTTTTTGAGCGAAATAAATATAATAAATACAACCACTAAAAAACGAGCAGATGAATAAAAGGTAGCCAAATAGTTGTACTTTATGATTTAAACTTTGTTTGACGTGGTATTTAAAAAAATAGTGAATACCCATCCATATCAAAAAAGGCAAAGCGATAGCAGAGCAACCGATTTGTAAAACCTTATGCATTGGATATTCATGACTCAAAATCAAGACAGGTTGTGCCAAAAACTCATGAAAAGCAAAGGTTCTGAAGTCCAAATGGGTTAAACCATCCCAAATGATATGCGTTGCTGTGCCAATAACAATGGCCATGATGATTGAAAGTAAAAATTTACAAAATGTTGAAAATGATTGAATATTTAAAGGCTTAGAAACACCTAAGAATTTAAACAGCATTGGGCGGTAAAGTGCATACCAAAAAAAGCAGAACAATAAACCAACCAACAGATCAGGATAAATAATTCCTTGCCATTGATGATTTAACAGAATTTCTGTTTCGGCCAATAAGCGATAAAGATCGGGTGTCATTGTGCCAATCGCCAAAGCAGCAATCGGTAAGCGATTGCCAGTCAGTTTGGCGATGGGTGGGGCAAGTACAGCATGCGAGAGGGTAAAGGGCATTTTTTAGGTTTCTTTGAATATGACCATGATAAAATCAGCGACTATGGTTGTCGTTGTTTAAATTTTCAATATAAATAATGTTCATTAAACTTAATGTGATTAAGAAGATAAACATACTCGGGAAAGAATAAAACAATAGGTAATCACTCATACTGCAAATGATTAAATAAACTGTACTGATTAAACCTGAAAATGCGAGAAGTTGCGTTGATGGACTGTTTTTCTGAATCATATTTTTTGTAAAATAATAAAGTGTCGCGAATGCCAATATTAAGATATTCAAAAGCCCCAATAAACCATGTGCAGCCAACTCTTGAAATACAATATTGTGCGCATGCGGTTGGCAATTTGGAACTTCATTTTCCGCATTGGGTGTACAAATTTTATTTTTAAAATGAATAAAACCATGTCCAACATAGGGCGATTGTTGAAATTGTCCGATCGCAAAATGCCATAATGCAAATCGAGTACCGACACTGGTATTATAATTATCTTTCTCCAGTAAAGAAGCATCACTTTTTAAAAGATCAATCCGTTCGATAATAGGTGAATTCGGCATAATCGCCATAGTTAGTGTTAAAATAGCAGATGTAAAAAGCATGAAAAGTATTTGTTTTAAATGGGTCTTATAAAAGTAAATTGAGATCATTAGAAGTGCTATTGGAATACCTAACCAAGCACCACGGCTTCCATGTAATACGATCAGTGAAATGTTGATAAGACATAAGCTAATGTATAAAAAAGCAAGTTTTCCTTTCAACTTAAAACAAGCCCAATCAAACTTAATGCGACAATACAATAATCGTAGAGAATGATTGATTTAAATTCTGCAACAAATAAACCTCGATCAAAATTAAATTGAATATTCAAATAACTATTGAAAATGACTGAAAAACCAATACTTGCAAAGATAATTTTTTTAAATGTTTCAGGGTTGAAATTGGAAAACTTAAATAATGTCCCGAGAAAAATCAAAGGGATAATATACAAAAACTGATAGATATATTTATATGCCTGTTTATTAAACTCAAGATCTGGTGATATTTGACCTGTATGAAAAATATATTCATTTAGGGTGATACAGAGCGCAGATGAAATCCCAATAATAAGAACCAGCGGATGAATGTAAAATGTTTTATTTTTAAGTAGATATAAGATCAATAAAACCAGTGGGATATAGACTAATGACCAACTTGCTCGATCATCTGTAATTAGATTAATAAAAAAATTTAAATAAAAAAACAAGAGTCCAAAGAAAATGATGGGCTTTAAAGGAGGTTTTTGAAGCGATAACATTACATGGAACTCTATGGTAAATCTTAGTTTTTCAATTCTCTCAATTTTTTGAAAGAGAATTACATTCAATGATTTTAGCATAACGCTACGATGTTCTTCTTAGAACAAGTGCTGAAACAAAGTGTGTTGTTCTATTGCAAATTTAATGAAATGTTATAATATAACAAATATTCAAAATACCGAGCTTTGAGAGCCAGTCCATGACTTTTGCAAAAAGTGCCCTGACACTTTCTATTTCAACAATTTTTTCAACTTTAACTTGGGCAGATACAGGCGTAGCGGATACAACAGAACCGCATATTCAGCAGTTAGAAACCATTACTGTTGTTGGTCATCCATTGGTTGCTTCGAGTGCTGATTTCGGTGTTGCAGACCAAACTGTTTCACGTGAAAAATTACAGCAAGGCGGAACAACGCTAGGTGAAGTGTTAAAAAATGAATTGGGTGTATATTCAAACACTTTCGGTGCTGGTTCAAGTCGTCCTGTGATTCGTGGTCAAGAAGGTGCACGAGTAAAAGTGACGCAAAATGCGACCGAAACCATGGATGTTTCTAGCTTATCACCAGACCATGCAGTGACTGTTGATCCTCAGTTGGCGCAAAAAATTGAAGTAATTCGTGGGCCATCAACATTACTTTATGGTGCGGGTTCAGTGGGTGGTTTGGTCAATGTAATTGACACAAAAATTCCGACAAAAATGCCAAAAGACGGTTATGAAGGAAATATCGGGCTACGTTACAACACGGGTAATGATGAGAAAATGGCACATGCAGGAGCGACTGTTGGGCTAGGTTCGAATGTTGTATTACGTGTTGAGGGCTTAAAACGTGATGCAAATGATTACATCACACCCAACTATATTGTGACAGAAGATCATGATGATCATACACATAGTACGAAACAACGTCGTGTAGGCGATACTTTTTCTGAGTCGGAAAATATTAATCTAGGTTTATCATGGATTGGTGAACGTGGCTTTGCAGGCGTTTCTTATAGTCATCGTCAAGACCAGTATGGTTTACCGGGACATAATCATGAATATGAATCTTGCCATTTGCATGATTTAACATTGCATTGTGGTAGTCATGATGATCATTCGGGACATGACCATGATGAAGAAGAGCATGGTGCTTCAGGTCCTTGGATTGATATGAAAACAGAACGTTATGATTTTCGTTCTGAGTTAAATGATCCTTTTGCTGGTTTTAAAAAATTACGTGCGCAAGCAAGTTATACCGATTATCAGCATGATGAAATTGAAGGTAGTGAAGCGATGACGACCTTTAAAAGTAAAGGTTATGAAGGTCGTGTGGAATTAGTACATCATCCAGTTGCGCAATGGGAAGGTGTGTTGGGTGTTCAAGCTAGCCAGCAAAAGCTTGATATTACAGGCGAAGAAGCGGTACTCGCACCGAATAAAACTCAAAAGTATAGCCTATTTGCTTTAGAGCATCGTCAATGGAGTGATTTCCACTTTGAGTTAGGTACCCGTTTTGATCATCAAGACATTGATGTTGATTCTACGCAAAAAGATTTTGATGGCAATGCATTTTCCTATTCAGGTGCGATAAATTGGGAGTTTACTCCTAATTATAAATTATCATTGCTTGGTTCACATCAGGAACGTTTGCCTTTGGCACAAGAGCTCTATGCAGATGGAAAGCATTATGCAACCAATACTTATGAATTAGGCAATGACCAATTAGACAAAGAAAAATCCAATAATGTCGAGTTGGGACTGCATTATGAGGGTGACAAACTCAGTTACCACGTGCATCTGTATCACAATTGGTTCGACAATTATATTTATGCAAAAACTTTGGATCAGTATGAAAACTTTCGTTTAATCAAGTATTCACAAGACAGTGCCAAAATTTACGGTACAGAGGCTGAAGTGGCTTATCAATTCAATGATGTCTACAAAGCAAGTTTATTTGGTGATTATGTACGAGGCAAAATTGACAATGAAAATGCACCACGTATTCCTGCAGGGCGTTTAGGTACGCGTGTAAATGCAGATTTTGATGATCATTGGTCAGGTTCTGCTGAATATTCACATGTATTTGATCAAGATAAATTTGCAGCTTATGAAACTGAAACCCAAGGCTACAATATGGTGAATGTAGGGATTGCGTATAAATATCCGCTGGCAAATAAACAAGAAGCTAAAGTTTTCTTTAATGCCAATAATTTATTGGATGAAACAGTGTATGAACACACTTCTTTTTTATCCAATATTCCACAGATGGGGCGTAACTTCGTTGTTGGTGTAGATTATAAATTCTAATTAATTGCTTTTATTCACCAAACCATCATTGAAAAATAAAGAGATTAGACCTAGTCTGAAGACATTGGATTAGGTTTTTTCTTATGCGTATCTTTAATAAAATTCATAGTAAGTTGAGTTGGTCACGACGACGTTACTTCGGCATCATTGTTGGTATATTGGCTTTAGGCTACTTGTCTTCTGCGATATATCATACTTTTAAACCCATGCCGCAAGGGCTGGATTTTACAGGTCAACTTAGACATGGTAATGTGAAGTTTATAGCGGATCAAACTTATATTGATGCGCAAGGAAAACAACAAATCGATCAGCATATTTTTGATCAAATTTTACAGTTGATTAAAGAAGCCAAAACCACCATCGTGGTTGATATGTTTTTATTCAACAGTGAAGTCGGTAATTCGAAAGTCCAACATCGAGCGCTCACTGAGCAATTGACACAAGCGCTCATCAATCAAAAAGTAGTGAATCCTACTTTAGAGATCAAATTTATTACTGATCCGATTAACTCCGTATATGGTGGGGTTGAACCTGAGCAATATCGAAAATTGCGTCAGCAGGGTATTGATGTAATTGAAACCAATTTAACGCCGTTACGTGCATCAAATCCAACATGGTCAGGTTTTTGGTACTTATGTTGTCAAAATATTGGCAACAATGCTGAAAAAGGATGGTTGAAAAATCCATTTGGAAATCAGCCAATCACGATTCGAAGTTATCTGAATTTATTTAATTTCAAAGCCAATCATCGTAAAACCATTGTGGTAGATACTGCAGAGGGCTGGAAAGCGATTGTCACTTCTGCAAATCCACATGATGGCAGTTCACGCCATTCAAATATTGCATTGCAAGTAGAAGGCGCGACAGCTGTTGATATTTTAAAGTCTGAACAACCTGTTGCACAGATGTCGGAAGGTGATACGCCTTTTGTGGTTGTTGGAAAATTACCTGAAAATCCGAATGATCCTCAAGTACAAGTATTAACAGAAGCAGCAATCTATAAAGCAGTTTTGAACATGCTTGAAACAGCGAAAGCCAATGATCAGATCGATTTAGCGATGTTTTATTTGTCGGAACGAAAAATTATTAAAGCGCTAATCGCCGCAAAACAACGAGGTGCAAGCTTACGTATTTTATTAGACCCCAATAAAGATGCTTTTGGTCGTCAAAAGAATGGGATCCCGAATCGCCAAGTCGCTTCAGAATTACATGATGCTGGCATAAATATTCGCTGGTGTAATACGCAAGGCGAACAGTGTCATAGCAAAATGATCATCAAACGCAATCCACAATCTGCGGAAATGATTTTGGGTTCTGCAAATTTCACGGCACGAAATTTAAAGAATTATAATTTGGAAACCGATTTAAGAGTACTTGGAAATTCACAGCAACAGGTTTTTGTGGATGCAGAGCAGTATTTTAATTCGGCTTGGTCAAACTTGAATGGACGCCAAATGAGTGTGGATTATGCGAAATATGCCGATGATTCCAAGTTGAAATACGGGCTATATCGTTTTATGGAGTGGAGTGGTTTGTCAACATTCTAATGCCGAATTTCTCTCTAATTCACTATGCTTAATTGAGAAAAAACCCTTCTTTTTTAAAGAAGGGTTTTTATTGATTTAATCTTTCAAGTTTTAATGTTCGGGATTGGGTGGAATCATCTGATCCAAATCTTTATCAGAAATTTTATCCAATTCATGCAAATCTGTTTTAATTTTCCACTGACTTTCATCTTCAACCGGTTTAGGTAAACGTGCCTCTAACCAGTCACAAACCACATCTGGTGGAAAGTCTGCATGATTACATTGAATCACCCATGCGAGGAATTGTTTAGCTTCACCATTCATATAAGGTGGCGGAGAAACAGGAAGGAACTGAGTCGGTAAACGTTCATTTTTAGAAATATAATTCAAAACATGTCCAAGCTCTTGCACAGTTTGCCAAGCTAAAGGGTGTTCGATATTAATCTGGAATTTAAACCACCATGCTTGTTTGCCATCTGAGCCATAGCTATCAATAAAGCTTTCTTGCACACTTGGCACTTTGCAAAAGAATTGATGTAAACGGTCAAAACTCAGTTCAGCCACAATACAGCATCCATCAGAATAAAATTATATCTTATCAGATTGATCACTGAATTGACTCAGCTTGCTGTATAAACATAGGTGTCAGGTTAAAAATTGCATATCATTTATCCATTATTTGTCTTTAATTAGGCGTTAAAATAATTCATAGCGATCAATTTGGAGGTTGAAATGAAACAAGTACTCAGTTTAAGTGCATTGGCATTGATACTTTCAGGGTTTTCGATCGCTGCCTATGCTGATGGGAAGGATTGGGGTGGTTACCGTAGTGTTGAGCGCCCACAAAAAAAATATCCAACGACAACGTATAAATATCAAGATCAATATGGCCGTCCGATGACACAGGAAATCCCTGTACGACCGCCACAGTATCATCGTCCGTATCCTCATTATCCCAACTACCCACATCAAGGTTATCCACAATATCCAAACCATGGTTACCCAAACCGTCCTTATCCTGTTTACCCACCGCAGAATGGTGTGACGATTATTTATAATCATCAGTTTCCGACACAGACTGAATATCACTCTGACAGCTATGGTTATGTGAATGGGCAGGGTGGCAGTATTTCAAGTTCAGAATATACCTTGATCAGTGATTGGCGACGTTATGGCTTACCTGCGCCACAAGCAGGCATGCATTGGATTTATGAAAATGGGCGTTATTTGCAAATACCGAATGATCGCTAAGTCATTTATTCATATCAATATTTATTTAAAAATTATTCTAAATTTGAGTTTTTGTTCATTCATCACATCCTGCTCTTGGTTAGAAAAGGATGTGAATGAAGAATATTAAGCCAACTCATCATCTTCAGGACGTGGTGTTTTACCATGAGGCAGAGTTTGTTCAGTATGTTTATCTCGAATGACCGACGGATATGTCCACGATGCGTAACGAACAATTAAAATAGCAATTGCTAAAATCAACACTGAACCTGTGATAATGATGAGGTCAATATCTGCTTTATGGTCATGTTGAATATCTGAAATCAATAATCGTGTAAGTGCAGTAATCGCAATATAAATTAAAAAACGAACGGGCATATGATTGGTTTTAAAGTAAATTCCAACCATTGCACCCAATTCTAAATAGATGAAAAGTAATAAAATATCATCAATACTGGCATATTGTTTTACGGTTAATATTTCAATAATGGTATGTACCGCAGACCAAGCAATCATACAACCGATAATAAACAGCGCAATATAATGAAATGCTTCAACGGCAAGATTGCCAAATTTGTCGAGGAGGTTTTCGATTTTTTCAATACGTGGGTCTTTATGCATAACGGCCTCTATTTCTTTCATTTTAGAGTCAGTAAAAGCTATGCAAGTTTCATGCACATGACTGAATAATGAAGAATTGTGAAAACTGTTTTTGATCTTTATTGATGCTATGTTAAAAGTGATTGATGGAATTCTTTAGGAAGAACGATGTATCTACCGACTCATTTTAAACAAGAAAATCATTCTGAATTATTTGATTTAATTTTAAAGAATCCATTAGGAAGTCTTATGGTAATTCATGATGGTGTGATTGAAGCCAATCATATTCCTTTTGAATTAGATCATTTACATGGTGAGTTGGGTATATTGAAAGGGCATATTGCTAAATCTAATCCATTAACAGACATGATCAATCAGCCTCTGTCTGCATATGTTATTTTTCATGCAGATCAAGCTTATATTTCTCCAAATTGGTATGAGGGGAAGTTAGAGCATCATCGGGTTGTACCGACGTGGAATTATCGTGTGGTACATGTTCAAGGAACGATTCGAAAAATAGAAGATGAGAAATATCTACGCGGTATTTTGGCGCGACTGACTCGAACGCATGAAGCAACTCAAGAAAATCCATGGAAAATAGGGGATGCACCGCAAGATTTTATTGAAGCGCAGTTAGAACAAATTGTTGCGATTGAAATTGAAATCGAATCGATGGTTGGAAAGTTTAAAGTCAGTCAGAATCGTTCTCAAGCAGATGCCAAAAATGTTGCAAAAGCTTTAGAAAGTTCAACGCCTGAAATGGCCCAATCTATCCAGAAATATTTTCCTAAGCCATAAAAAAACGCCTGATCAACAGGCGTTTTTTAGAATGACGAACGATTAAGATTGAGTTGTAAAATAATCTTCGCTGAAATTCATAATCACTTCTGAACCTGCTTTGATTTTTGCAATACGTGCATGTAAATCAGGCAAGATACGTTGAATGAAGTAATGAGTAAGCGCTAACTTGTCTTGATAGAATTGACCATCTTTAGACTGTGCAGCATTCGCGATACGTGCAAACATATAAGCGAAGCTCAATAGGCCGACTGCATGTAGATAATCAACAGCAGCAGCGTTTGAGAATTCTACATTTTCCTTAGCACGCTCTAAAACATATTGAGTGATCATGTCTACTTCAGTTGCAACATCTAAAGTCGCATCTTTAATGAAGTTCAGGTCAGTGTCTAAACCATTGGCAAAATCACGGATTTCTGAAATATATTCAGCAATAAATTCACCATTACATTTAATGGTTTTACGACCAATTAAATCTTGAGACTGAACGCCGTTAGTGCCTTCATAGATCTGTGCAATACGTAAATCACGTACACACTGTTCCATACCCCATTCACGAATATAACCATGGCCACCGAACACCATTTGTGCATCAATCGCTGCATTGAAAGCAGTATCTGTTAAGTATGCTTTTGCGATTGGTGTAAGTAATGCAACACGGTTATTGGCTTTAGCAACAGCTTCAGGATCAGTTGAGAATTTAGTGATGTCTAATTGCTGACCCACATATACTGCAAATGCGCGAGACGCTTCATTGTTAGCACGTGCATTGAGTAGCATACGACGTACATCACCATGTACTAAGATGCTATCTGCAGGTTTATTTGGTGATTGAACGCCAGAAGCGCTACGACCCTGTAAACGATCAGTCGCATATTGTGCTGCATTTTGGTAAGCGTATTCAGAAGCACCAAGACCTTGAATCCCCATAGATAAACGTTCATAGTTCATCATGACGAACATTGCTGCTAAACCTTCGTTTTCTTTACCAACAAGGTAACCTTTTGCAGCATCAAAATTCATTACGCAAGTTGCAGATGCTTTGATCCCCATTTTATGTTCAATTGAACCAGGACCAGCAGTATTACGTTCACCTAAAGAACCGTCAGCATTGACGATGAATTTAGGCACGATGAACAATGAGATACCACGTGAGCCAGCAGGTGCATCAGGTGTTTTTGCTAAAACAAGGTGAATGATGTTCTCAGCAAGGTCATGGTCACCACCAGTAATGAAGATTTTAGTCCCTGTAATGTTATAAGTACCATCTGCATTCGGTTCAGCTTTAGTTTTGATAATGCCTAAATCTGTACCTGCATGTGGTTCAGTTAGACACATTGTCCCTGACCATTCGCCTGAATAAATTTTTGGCAAATAGGTTTCTTTTTGTTCTTGTGATGCATAGCTGTTTAACGCCATACCTGCACCTACAGAAAGAAGCGGGTAAAGCATAAATGATGGATTGGTTGCAAATAACATTTCATCTGCAAGTACAGTCAGCATTTTAGGCATGCCTTGACCGCCCCATTCTTCGTCTGCACCTAAACCGATCCAACCGCCTTCAGCATATTGTTTAAACGCTTCTTTAAAACCAGCAGGTGTCGTCACAGCACCATTTTCAAAGTGAGCACCTTCTTCATCTCCGCTACGGTTTAATGGAAGGGTAACGTTTTGAGAGAATTTAGCCATTTCTTCAAGAATCGCTTCAGCCGTAGCAGCATCGAGGTGTGCTAGGTTTTCATTCGATTGCCAGAATTGCTCTGCATTAAAGACATCATTTAGAATGAATTTCATATCTGCAAGTGGTGCATTATAAATTGGCATGTTGGTTCACCTGATTTTGTTTGAATCTGTAGTACGAGGTCAGTTTAAGCAACTATTGTGAAAGTTGTTATATGACCAAAGACAAAGGATGCTCTATTTATAAAGAAAAAGGACAATCAAAGCTATGACTGTCCTTTCTCAATTTCTGCACTCAAGGGTACAGTTTTTTAAGACTACGCTCTAAAATTGAATCTTAGAAAGCAAAATCTTCAGCATCTAACGCCATCAATGGATCTAGGCCACCAGCGATCACATCTACGTGTGAACGTACGCGCGGTAAGATTTTCTTGAAGTAGAAGTTTGCTGTTTTAAGCTTAGCGTTGTAGAAAGCAGCATCTGTAGTGCCTTCAGCTAACGTTTGTTGAGCAACAAGTGCCATACGAGCCCATAGGTATGCAAGTGTTACATAACCAGAGAAGTATAGGTAATCTACAGCTGCAGCGCCGACTTCATCAGGGTTTTGCATTGCTCTCATACCAATCTGCATGGTCAAATCACCCCACTCTTTGTTTAGCGCAGCAAGTGGTTCAACAAATGCTTTCATTTCAGCATTGTCTTTGTTTGACTCTACAAATTTATGAATAATTTTTGTGAAGTCTTTTAACATTGCACCTTGAGTTTGAAGGACTTTACGACCTAACAAATCAAGTGCTTGGATTTCAGTTGTACCTTCGTATAAGCAAGAGATACGTGTATCACGTACAATTTGCTCCATACCGTGCTCAGAAATAAAACCGTGACCACCAAATACTTGAACACCGTGTTTCGCAGACTCAGAACCTGTTTCAGTTAAGAATGCTTTAGCGATAGGTGTAAGAAGTGACAACATGTTGTCTGCTGATTTACGTTCTTCTTCAGTTGCACCTTGCTCAACGACATCTGCATATTGAGACAAGAAGTAAACAAGCGCACGACCGCCTTCAGCAAATGCTTTTTGAGTCATCAGCATGTTACGAACAGCAGGGTGAACAATAATTGGATCTGCTTCTTTTTCTGGTGCTTTAGGGCCAGAAAGTGAACGCATTGCTAAACGATCTTTCGCATATGCAAGCGCGCCTTGGAAAGATGCTTCAGAAGCAGTCAAACCTTGAACCGCTGTACCAATACGTGCAGTGTTCATGAACGTAAACATTGCGTTTAAGCCTTTGTTTTCAGGTCCGATCAAGAAACCTTTTGCACGATCAAAGTTGATTACACAGGTAGAGTTACCGTGGATACCCATTTTGTGTTCAATCGAACCACAACGTACGCCGTTACGATCTGAAATAGAACCGTCAGCATTTACGTTAAATTTAGGCACGATGAATAGCGAGATACCTTTAGTACCTTTTGGCGCACCCGGTAAACGTGCAAGAACGATGTGAATAATGTTATCCGCCATGTCGTGTTCACCAGCAGAGATAAAGATTTTCTCGCCAGAAATTGCAAAGCTACCATCTGCATTTGGTTCAGCTTTAGTACGGATAATACCTAAGTCAGAACCTGCATGAGATTCTGTTAAACACATGGTACCAGTCCATTCACCTGAAACAAGTTTCGGTAAATAAAGCGCTTTTTGTTCAGCAGAACCGTGGTGCTCAATGGTACGTACTGCACCATGAGAAAGACCAGGGTACATACCCCAAGCCCAGTTTGCAGCACCAACCATTTCAGAAATAGCTGTACCTAATGAACCTGGTAAGCCTTGACCACCATGTTCTTCAGCAACAGATAAAGATGGGAAGCCTAATTCTACATATTTGTCATAGGCTGCTTTAAAGCCTGTAGGCGTAGTAACAACGCCGTCGTTCCACGTACAACCTTCACGATCGCCCACTTGGTTGAGTGGAGATAATTCGTTTTCACAGAAATCAGCACCAGCTTCTAGGTATTGATCGACCAATTCACGGCTTACGACATCTTTGTATGCAGGGAGTTTTGCGTAATGTTCTTCAGCATTTAATAATTCATGCAAAACGAATTGCATATCACGTAAGGGTGCTTTGTATTGTGGCATATCGGTTTCCTCAATACTGGTTAGACCAGATTTATAATCCTAATAAATACGATGCGTGTCTTCGGTGACACATATTTGCTCTATTACATCGTGCTACATCTTGTAGTCACGTACAAGTATTTGATGGTTAATTCTCTGTGACTGTAAAGTCAAAGAAAAATAGCTTGAATATTGTAAGTGCTTTGAGTGTAAACACTTTTAAAAGAAAAATAAGCGCACACATAGTCAAAATCGTAAAAAGATATGTCCAATAAAAAAGGTGCTAAAAAGCACCTTTGTAAGAAAATATGAGATTATGCTTTAGGTGGCATAGCTGGTACAGGTGGCATTTTACTGTCTGCGTTGAATTGAGGTTGGAACTTAACGACACATTGACCATCTAAAAGTTTATCGCCCAATTTCACTTGAATGGCTTTGCCATTAGGTTGCCCTACACAAGATTTTTGTACAGCTTCCCATTGCGCTTTACGTTCAGCTCTTTTTTGTTCAAATTGTTGTTGAATTTGCGCACGTTGTTCTTCAGTCATATCATTCATACGTGGTCCATCATGACGCATCATACGACCATGTTCTTTACCATTATGAGCAAAATCACGTTTCATTTCGCCCATTGCTTTACGGTCAGCTTTGAAAACGATGTTACAAGTACCCTCTAAGGTTCTATCGCCTGCTTTGACTTGAACTGTTTGTCCAATTGTTTTGCCATCACACGCTTTTTGCATTTGTTGGCGCATTTCTTTATGTTGCGCGCGCATTTGCTCCATTTGCTCACGTTCTTCAGGAGACATTTTATGATGACCACGATGGTCACCCATCATGTGTCCTTGATGCTCTTCTTTTGGACCTTGCGTTGATTGACATGCAGTTAACGCGCCCATGCTTAGAAGGCTTGCTGTAACCAAAGCGATTTTTGTCATCGTTTTCATTGTGGTTCTCCAACGATTTTTCTAGATTCTGTCGATGCGTTAAAGATTAAATAATAATGATGTAGAAACAATGGAGAGTATTTTGATCGAGTGTTGAGTACAATGTTGAAATGAGAAGAAAAATGAGAGATCAGTTTTGAAAATACGCCGAGTCCCCATCGCACTGCGTCTTTTTCTTACCGTGTTGTTAACCACTTTGTTGATTACTACGGTCAGTTTAAGTGTTTTGCATTGGACGATGCAGAAAAACTTTGCCAAATATGTTGCAGATGTCGAGATGCAAAAACTCGATCATCTGATTGAAAATTTGGCTGATGTTTATGGTGTTTATCATGACTGGGGCAATGCTGTTCAAGCTCAGATTCTGCAAATCGAAGGGCAGGCTGCACCTGACGATTATGATAAATTATCTCGTTGGTGGTTACGCCGTCAGTATGATATTGCATTACAACAGCGTTATTTCAAAGAACACACGATGCTCAATCCAGTTGAGCAAAATATGGGGACACTCCCTAAGAAACAAATTGATCAAGATGAATTAAAGATTTTAGAAGAGAATTTACCTTCAGCTTACCAACCTTTTGAGGGTTTGAAGTTTCCATTAAGCTCAAATGAGGGCTTGTTTAGACCGCCCGATAAGAACGCTAAGAATAATAAACCACCGAATATGATTTCTACTGAACAAAGAGATGGAAAGAAGCGTTTTATTTCTATGCCTGACCGTTTAGGGCTGAGTTCACGTCTGTCTTTATATGATGTGAAACACCAATTTGTCTTGGGAGAGCCTTCGGATGATCAAGTGTCTTATCGCCCAATTACAGTGAATGATAAAATCGTGGGTTATTTGGGTTTAAAACCTGTGTTAGATCAGGATGATGCTTTAAGTATTAATTTCTTTAGTAATCAAAAACGTTATTTGGTTTTAATTTACATTCTCAGTTTTTTAAGTAGTTTGGTCGCAGCATTATTATTGGCAACCTATTTTAGAAAACCTATTCAACGCTTACTTGATGCAACACGGGAATTAACCAAAGGTAATTTTCAGCATCAAGTGATCGTCAATCGGAATGATGAACTCGGCGATTTATCTACAGAGATTAATCAACTTGCAACGATACTCGATCAGCATGAAACTTCACGTCGTCAATGGGTTGCGGATACTTCACATGAGCTCAAAACACCATTGGCAGTGTTACAAGCTCAAATTGAAGCCATGCAAGACGGGATTCGTAAACCGACACCCGAGCATTTCGAGGCAATGTTAAGGCAAGTCACCAGTTTGAAAAAATTGACACAGGATTTGGCTGATTTAGCACAAGCAGAAGCGCAACAATTGAAATGTTATTTTGCTGAAATAGATCCGTGGTCTGTGGTTTTGCAAGAGATTGAAAATTTTAAACCTAAATTTGAACAGGCCAATTTATCGATTTCTGCTACTGGTCAAGGTGCAAAATTACAATTAGATATAGATCGTTTTAAGCAAATTATGGTCAACTTGTTGAGTAACAGTATTCGTTACACAGAATCGGGTGGTGAGGTTCAAGTACACACCGAACAAGATGATGTGTCGTGGAGTGTCATTGTTGATGACAGCCCATTTGGTTTGAGTGATGAGCAAATTGCACGTTTAGGTGAGCGTTTTTATCGTGTAGATGATTCACGAACTCGTAGTACAGGTGGTACAGGTTTAGGTTTAGCATTATCAGGTAAAATTGCACAGGCTTTAGGTGGTCAACTCACGTTTGATCATTCACCTTTAGGTGGTTTGCGTTGCAAACTGACATTTTCAAAACACATAAAGAGTTAAAAGGAAAAGCACAACATGAAACATATCATGCTGGTAGAAGATGAAGTTGAACTTGCGCAATTGGTACGAGATTATCTTGAAGCGGCAGGTTTTGAAGTCAGTATGTTCCATGATGGTCAGGAAGCATATGATAGCTTTTTACAACGTAAACCAAGTTTGATGGTTTTAGACTTGATGGTACCTCGCATGGATGGTTTAACCATTTGCCGTAAAGTGCGTGAGCAAACAGATTTGCCAATTATTATGGTGACAGCACGTACGGAAGAGATTGACCGTGTTCTTGGCTTAAATATGGGGGCGGATGATTATGTCTGTAAACCATTTAGCCCAAAAGAATTGGTGGCTCGCGTACAAGCAGTTCTGCGCCGTTTAGAACGTAAAGCTGAACCTGAAAGTAATGATCTATTTAGAATTGATAAAGCACAACAACGGATCTGGTATCAACAAAAGTCGTTGAATTTAACGCCAACTGAATTCCGCCTATTAGAGCTTTTCCTCGAACATTTAGGACAAGTCTACTCTCGTGCGCAACTTTTAGACCATATTAACCCAGATAGTTTTGATGTTGCAGACCGTGTTATTGATAGTCATATCAAGAACTTACGTCGTAAAATTTCTGAAGCAGCAGAAACAGGAAATCGTCATGAATGGGTACAAGCGGTATATGGCGTAGGTTATCGTTTTGAATATCCAGAAGATTAACTTTTCAACATTATCTGTTTGAGATTGTGGATAAACACAGGTTTATCCACAGATTTTGTGGGTAAAAGTGTATAACACTCAAATTTATTGATGAAGAACTGAACATATAAACAATAGTTAATTTATATATTTTAATTTTTAATAAGTTTCCGTTTGTTGAAAACTGCATGTATACATTTCTGTAGATCTACTTTTTCAAATGAATCTATCAAAATAATAACCGACACTTATTTTTGAGTAAGTATCAACCTGGAAAAATTTGCTTAGCCATCACAATAATCTGCTATACAATGCAGTGAACAGAATAACAATAGAACCGAATATGGCCAATCTTTCCGATTATTATTATACCCGCCGCTTTTTAGCAATCTTATGTTTTATTGCAGGTTTTGCTTGTGGGATTGGTTTCTTTGTCACGGGTATGACGAATTACCTTTTGTTGGTTTTGATGGTGGTATTTTTTATCCTCACTTACTTTATTGCGCCTTATGCACAAGGGCGACAAAGTCGAAGGTCTGATGGTTGGGATATTTTACCGCTCGATGATTGGATTATTTCAGGATTCTTTGATTTGATCATCTATCCATTTCGCTTAATTGTCTATCTCATAAAAGCGATTTTAGATTAACGTCAGTTCGGAACAAACTTTGATGTAGGTTATTGAAAAGATTGATCAGGCACAGCGGGGTCTTACCGTTTAAAGTCAAATGCAAGGATTAACCTTCGGTTCGACCTACTTTTCTTTCGGGAAAAGTAGGCAAAACCATTTGTCAGTCGCCAACTCGACAGATACTATCTAGTACCTAATATATCGCAAAAACAGTATATTACAGATGTGGCCCTGCCTCGAACAATGCGACTGACGTTTCCGCGTATCATATAGTTGGGAACATATCTTATCCTGAACTCAGGTTAGATTAACAACATTTATATAATCATTGCATTATTAGAGATCTTACAAAAGTCCAAAATAATCGAAATTATTATTGAGAGCCCCCTCGCTTATCCTTAAAGGAGAGGGAATGTTCATTATAAATAAATCTTCATCACAACCCGATTTATGCAAGAAGTCTATTTAAAATCATTTTTATTTAAGCCCGTTTTTATTTTCGATCACTTTATTTAATTTGACGGTGGATTTCTAAGACCTGTTTTTGTGCTTTAGTCAGTTTATCAACAACCAACTCATAAGAACTTTGCACTAAATCTTCAATCAATTCAGGGGTAATGAGCTCTCCTGCATAAACGGTAATCCAATGTCTTTTATTCATGTGATAGCCAGTACGAATAGATGGATAAGCATCTCGTAACATTTCACCATCATCAGGTTGAACTTTTAAATTAACGATTTTATTGCCCTGTAATGAAGAACTGAGCATAAACATTTTATCCATCACTTTAATGACTTTGATGTCTTCACCAAATGGATAATCCAGTTCTGCTTTGGGCATTTTCAGTGCAATAGTGATTGCTAATTTTTCTATTTCATCGCCAGTCATGACATTCTCATTCTATTTATATCAACAGTATATTATGGATAAATCGTAATGATTGTCCCATCATCGACCAAGTTCCATATTTCATCCATATCGACATTTCTAACAGCGATACAGCCCCATGTCCAATCATTGCGTGGTAAATAGCGCATTAAGCTGGGTAATTTTTCGATTTGCGCAGTGGTTGCAGAGCCATGAATCATGATGTCGCCTCCCGCAGAAACACCGAGTTGCTGTGCTTTTTTTTGATCTTGTACATTTGGATAAGACACATGCAAGGATTTATAAAAGGCACTGTTGGGGTTTCGCCAATCTAAAATATATTGTCCCTCAGGTGTTTTTCCATCGCCTTCTTGAAGTTTATGCCCAACGGGGTTAAAACCCAAACGCATTGGATAAGTCTGAATCGTTTGCTCACGATGTATCAGTTTTACCAGTCGCTCCGTTTTATAGACTTTTACTTCGCTAATTGGTGTAGTTTGACGGATGTGTTTGATTTGCTCATCAGTAAAATTCTGTACTTGAATACTTGCTTCTGCTGTCGGGATAAAGTGATTAAATTTTTCATAGATCAGCGTACCCGAAAGAATGAGTACAAAAATGATGATGCTGAAAAAGATATATTTCTTATTCATTGTTACTGATAATGATATAAAAACTTGTATTGTATAAATTTTATTCATTTTAAAGGTAAAAGCTGTAGTTGATTTGTGATTGTGGATTTATCCTGTGGATAAACACATGGTTATCCACAGAATTTGTGGGTAAGTCTAATTATTCTTTGAAGAGTATTGATCAAATTTAAAATCATAAAATATGAAGACTTTATGAATTCAGTATTTATTTATGTTATGCACTTTGTGAAAAAATTGAATGAATTTTATAATTTTTTAATTGATTGGTTTATGTAACTATTTATTATTCAAATAATTTTGGTGATTTATGCATATTTTTATTGAAAATATGCGAATTACGAGATATTTTTAGCAAGCTTTATATTTACGAAAAATTACTTTTTATATATTCATAACAAAAGGGTATCTCATGTTATTTAAAAAAACATTGCTTGTGATTATGTGTAGTTCAGCTTTGGTTGCTTGCGGAGGTGGAGGTGGTTCATCCAACAGCGGTAATTCAAATGGAGGAAATACAGGCGGAGGGAGTGTAACTACCCCTGTTTCTGATTTGGACAAAGCAAAACAACTGATTGAAACAACCAAAGCAATTATTTCATATTATGATGGTTTTCAAGATATTGCAGATAATTATAAAACACCAGTTGAAGTGATCAATAATACTGCTTCTGATTTAGGTCGTGCAGCTGACATAGTGACTACGCTTGCAGGGCTTGCTATGGAAGATGCGCAAGGCAAAACGAAGCAATACAGTGCGGCTGAATTAGAGCTATTGTTAAAAGAAGATGCGATTAAAAATCAATATCCGCTAGGATATGACTTAAAAAATAATACATTACAAATTCAGGTAACAGGCAGTTCAATCAAAGTGACTGGTTCTGCTGATGTTGCGTACTGGGACGAATTTAAAGAGCCAAATGCATGGGATTGGGATAATCCAGATTGGTTAACCAACAAAGAAAACTTTATTTATGCGAATCAAGCTAAAGTAAACGTGACCAATCTGGTGTTTGAAGCTCCCTTTATCGCAAATCAAAGCACCTATAATTTTAAAATTGCAAATGGTGGGGCGATTGACATCACCAATGCTACACAGCAAAAAGCTAAATTTAGTTTCACTGCAGACAGTACGGCTAAGTTGGTGTACCCAGTTGCGAATACTTTGGAAAATCAAGAGGCTTTACCGAATCAAGCATCTTTACAATTAAAAGGTTTAGTCTTTGAAAGTGCAGATGTAAAAGCAACATTGAGTGAAGTTTCATCTTCAGCAAAAACAGTTCAGTTCTCTAATGGTCAATCGATAATTGAACAATTAATACCATCTGAGTTGGTTTTAAAAGGTCAGGTTTCATATTTGCAAGAAGTCTTGGATCTTGATGCAAGTATTAAATTAAACAATGATTTATCAAAAGTCATTGATATTAGTGCGGGTCATGAAACTGCGTTGAATTTTATTAATGCAGATTTAGCCGTTAAATTGTCAGGTAAATTAAAAGGTGCGAATGCAACGCCAACACCATTTAGTATCAATGTGACTGCCAAGCGTGCTGAATATTTAAAAGGGACTGCAAATGTTGCAGTTGCGGTTGATAAAAATGCATTGAATATTGAGTTTGCTTCACAAGATATTACTCAAGAAAAACCTGTAGTAAGCAGTGTGATCAAGCATGAAAATGGTGCATTTGTTCAAATTGCGGATATTAAAAACTTTAGCACGGCTGATGTAAAAGTCGGAACGACAAGTTATGGAACAATTACCAAAAATTCTTCAGAGCAATATGCTGTGAAATTTATTGACGATACAGTTGTTTATATCACTCCATAATTTAGACTTGTGAGAAGAGGACAGCATGCGCTGTCTTCTTTTATATGAAATGAATAAAAATCTTATATTTCTAATGCTGTTTCCTAGCGTATGTTTTGCAGAAAAATCAGCACAATTTTCATTGAATGCAGAATTGTATAGCGATCCTGTTTCAGTCCATGCCTTTTTGAATGATTGGGATAGCCCACATTTGCAAAAGGGTAAGAATGCCTTTGCTTCGGGCAAAATGAAACTTGAAACGCAACAGGATCACTGGACGATGGGTTGGGTATGGTCTTATGACTACCAATTACGTTTTAGTGAAGACATGGCAAAATTATATTATCAAATTCAAAATGATCAGCTGATTGATGCGAATTCAAGTTATGCACTGGAATTAGAAGCACAACATGTCGATACCGTTGGAACACGATTTGGCTATGATTGGGATATTCACCCCAATTGGACAGTTGTGACGGGAGCTACCGCATTAATTGGGCGTCATTATGTCGATGGTACATTTCAGGCACGCGGTCAAACCACAAGTGTGCCTGAACTGATGGATCGGGTCAGTTGGTTGAATGGTCAGTTAGACTATAGTTATGATCAACCTGCATTAAAAGAAGATGAATTGGGTTGGAATGGCAAAACGAACAAAGGTTATGGTTATGCCTTGGATTTGGGTTTAAAAGGTAAAATAGGCAAAAATTGGGATCTTTATTTTCAAGCTGAAGATATTTTTAGCTATTTGTATTGGGACAATGCTCCATTTACAAAATATAGTATTACTTATGATCAGAACAGTCGCCCACGTATGGATCTGTCTGGACAATTGAGTAAAACCAAGCAATATAAACAAAAATTACCGTTTAAAATCAGTTCTGAAATTACCTATATATCCGATGTAAATCCTTGGAGTATCAGCCTGAGTAGCTTTTCAAATCAGTATTTGACTTTGGCGCAATTCAATGGCTTTTGGCAGACTGCGCCACTTAAATACGGCATACATATAGAACCCCAGACACATTCTTTAGGTGTATCTGTACAGCATAAAAACTTCGGTTTGAAATATTTGACAGATGATTTAGCCAGCAATGATGCGCATCGTTTTAGTACGTATTTATATGCTCAATATTTTTGGTAATAGGGCTTTAAAAACTGATTTTAAAATGAATAAGCTATAGAAAAACATGGTTTTTTCGCCCTAATGCGGATCAGTTAAGAGTAACTTAGTACTTACTCATCTAAAAATCTCCCCTAACCCTGAGCCATATATGGCGCAAGGAAAAAGAGGGGAACTATTGAGAATTTAAAATAATTTTAGATTCTCTTGCGCAGCTGTGCTGCTCATCCCTCCTTTGAAAAAGGAGGGTTGGGGAGGATTTAAAAATGCTTAACTGCTTGGCATTAGGTTATTTACACACAATTTACTAAGAAGAACAACTCACTGATATTTCAGGTACATCACTTGGTAATGGTGCTAAATCTTCAGCCTTTTCTAAATCGGCTTGTTTGCTAAATGGTTGACTTAGCAATTTAAATAAACGCTCTACTTCTGAGAAATCGCCACGCTCCGCCAGTTCAATGGCTTTCTGTGCCATGTGATTGCGAAGGATATAGACAGGATTGACTTTCACCATTTCAGCATCAAGCGCATCAATATCTTGGTTTTCACGAATACTTTGGTATTGCGTTAAAAATACTTCGAACTGATGACGATCGACACAATCATCTTTGATGGCTTCATATTGTTTATTCTGCAAACGAATAAAGCTGTCGGTGTAGTCTAATTGCTCAGATTGCAGTACTTTTAAAAAGGCCATGCCACAATCAAGGCTGTCTTTATGGAAGTTTGGAAGCCCCATTTTTTGGCAAAGTCCTAGCGTATAATGTTCTAAAAATGTCGGTTCAAAATGTTCTAAACATTCAACTAAATCTTGTTTAAATTGTTCTTTTTCGTCAGCCTTTGCTAATGGAATTAAATTGTTTAACCAATTCCAAAGATTCCAATGCGCAATACTGGGTTGATTTTGATAGGTATAACGCCCATTGTAATCACTGTGATTATTGATCCAATTCGGGCGGAAACGCTCCATAAAGCCGTAAGGGCCGAAGTCTAAAGTTGAACCTGTGATATTTAAATTATCGGTATTCATCACACCATGTGCAAAGCCGACCAATTGCCACTTGGCGATCATGATTGCTGTGTTTTGAATAACCTTCGTAGCAAATGCGAGCAGTGGCTTTTCAACCTCTAAACATTCTGGATAGTGCCATTCCATACATTTCTGCGTAAATTCTGCCAATAAGTCAGGCTGATATTGATTAATCCATTCAAAATGCCCTAAACGAATATGGCAGTCAGATGTACGTAACATCATTGCACCTAATTCCAATTTTTCACGTTGTACGCCTTGTGTAGACGTGGTGAATCCAACGGCATTACTTGATGGTACACCGAGTGAATTAAGTGCATGACCTGCGAGATATTCTCGAATTACAGAACGTAATACTGCACGACCATCTCCCATGCGAGAGTAGGGGGTTGAACCTGCACCTTTTAAATGTAGGTCAATGGTTTGACCTTGTCGATTTAAAATCTGAGCAATCAGTAAGCCTCGCCCATCACCGAGCTGACCTGCCCACTGTCCAAACTGATGTCCCGCATAGACCATCGCCAATGGGTGAAATTCAGGAAAGGTTTTTTGTCCACTACAGATTTCGACCCATTGCGCTTTATCCTCATCTGACCATTGCAACTCATCGGCCAAAGCTACATTAAAATGTCCTGCTTTAGCGCCTTTGAGCGGAACTGGCATTTGCTCATGGTAGAGTTTTGAATTGAGTGATGGATAACGTGAATTGAAATACATAGCAATTGATCACAGTGGATTAGGCATGACTTCACCAATATAGCAAAGTTTTATCGGTATGGATAATTCCAACTGTTTCAGTCAACAATAAATAATTTTGCCTCATCGAAGTTGATGAATGATGTGCTTCGGCATGGTCTGCAAGATGAAAAGTGCAAAAAAAGCTCCATTTCGGAGCTTTTCAATTCATTTAAATTTGATTAAGAAACTACGTTCTTTTTAATACCACGCATTAACGTTTCTAAACGTTCACGATGGAAAGCCAGCTTTTGTTCAACCAATTGGAAATCAACTTTTAATTTCACATCCATTTGGTGAATTTTTTCAGCAACAGCCGCTTTTTTGGCTTGAAGTTCTTGCTCTTTTAAAGCAGCCCAATCGTTTAAGGTATGGGTAAATGCTTCATATTCTTGAGCAACTTTTTGTTTCATTGCCATAATATCGGCACTTACATCATGCCCGTAAATCGCAAGATCTTGTTGTGCATATTTAAACTTCATTGCCAATTCGGCTTTCTTAATATTGAAGTTTGGAATACGACGCAGATTTTTTGCTAAACCGACTTTAGAACATGACCAAATCAGCCATTTTGTCGGGTCATATTGCCACCATTTCACACCATTACGATAGTCGTATTGGAAAATGTGGTGATAGTTATGATAGCCCTCGCCCCAAGTTGCGATAGCGAGAACGAAGTTATCACGTGCAGTATTTTCGTCAGTATAAGGACGTTTGCCCCACATATGACAAAGCGAGTTAATGAAGAATGTGACGTGGTGGCTGATAATTAAGCGTAATAATCCACCTAATAATAAAACACCCCACATATCACCAACAGCCCAACCGAGTGGAACTAAGATGGCAGCATGAACGACAATCACCAATGGAATGTAATATTTGTCCTGAAACATCACGACTTTATCATTCAACAAATCGGGTGCATTTTTATAGTTTTTTTCAGAAGATGGATAGTTACGTAACATCCAACCGATATGTGCAAACCAAAAACCATTATTAATAGAGTATGGATCTTGTTCTACATCATCAACATGACGGTGATGAGTACGGTGACCTGAAGCCCAGAACAAAATACTATTTTGTACTGCAAATGTACCCATAATCATCAAAATGATTTTGAGTGGCAATGTCGCTTCATAAGCACGGTGTGCCCATAAACGATGATAGCCAGCAGTAATACCTAAGCTACTGAAACCAAGTAAAACGAATAAACTAATCCAAGCCGCCATACTAAAATCATGATGGTAGGCATATAAAGGGATCGCAATCACTGCAATAATTGGTAGCAACACCAATGCAAAGACACCGATCCAATTTATTGGGGCTTTGGGTAGGGGAGCATTCATCTCCAACAGCACTCCTAAGAACCTTAATTAGGTAAAATAATTAGGTAAAAATCGAAAGCATAGCTTCAGTATTTTTTAGGCTATACAGTCGTGGATATTAGCATGAGCGAACAGATGTTCACTAGTATTAGTGTACATCTGTATTGTATAAAACAGTAACAGAATAAAACATGAATTTTATCGATTTGATCGGAAAAAAAGAATGGTTCAAAAGTCGTATTGAGTTGTCAAAATAGTGTAAAAAAATTAAACCATAAACTCTATAGCGAGCACAATTGTAACTTATTGATTATAAATAAAATAAATTATAAAATTTAAATTGTTCACAAACCATTTTGCTATTTAATTTGACCTAATCCAGATTGCATCATTTTAGGAAAATCTGTAATCAAACCATTGATACCCAAATCACGTAAATGTTGAGCGCGTTCAAGCGCATTGACTGTCCACACACTGACATTTAAATTGGCTTTTTGAGTGGCTTGAATGATTTCATCTGTTGCCAATTGATTCATCCAACCGATTTGACAGCATTCCAATGCTAAAGCCTGTTCAATGGCTTGTTCTCCAATATCCGTTTCAATCAATAAGCCTTGTTTGAAATGACTGTTTTGTTGAAGAAGTGCTTGATGAATTTTCAAGTCAAAACTGGTGATGATTGCCGTATTTTCAAAACCTGTTAATTGTTTTTGTAATTCAATCACCAGTTTTTCAGCGTGTCGCATTGTTTCAACTGTTTTTACTTCAACTTCAATATGTTCAAAATCGTGCATGATTTTCAAACTTTGACGTAGGGTCGGGGTGATTTGTTTTTCCCAATCCATCCAAATATTGGCTTGATTATAAGGTTCAAGTTCGGTGCTGCTTAAAGTATATAAGGCTTGGTCTATTGATGTGGTTCTAAGGAAGTTGTCATCATGCATAATAATGATTTCATCATCTTTTAACTGTCGGACATCAAACTCAACTGCACGAATGCCTAAATCGCGGATATATTGAAATCCACCCAGTGTATTTTCAGGTGCTTCGCCACGTGCGCCACGATGTCCAATGATTCTCATATTTCACTCAGTTTTTTGGGTCGTATTTATCTAATTTAAACGAGTTGTGATGAATTTAGAAATAAATTATAAAACTAGGATATTTAGAGTTAATTTAGATTTAACTATAAATTGTGTTGCAAAACTTATTGTTTTAGAAAAGCAAAAACCACAGTTGGTTGGATATTCTGAATCAGTTCAAAGCATTGTATTGAAATGCATTGAAGCCAGAACAAAACTAGACCAACAGTGGCTTATTATCATCTATTACAATAGCGTAGCGTAGTCGCTTTTAAATCATGAGCATACTGTGATCAAGATTCATTCATAAAAACACATTTAAATCGTTTCATTGATGTTTTTTTGCCACAGAACCTCATTGCCACCTTCAGCACGTTGTAAAGCACGTGAAGCAACGAAGAACCAGTCGGATAAACGATTCAGAAGTTGTAAAGCCGTTGCTTGGATATTCTGATCTCGAGTGTTCACGGTCATTAGGCTGCGTTCCGCACGACGGCAAACGGCACGAGCTTGATGTGCATAACTACAGACCAATGTTCCTGAAGGTAAAATAAATTCTTTAAGCATTGGCAAATCTTCATTCATACGGTCAATGTCTTTTTCAAGAAACTCGACACAGACAGGCTGTAATAAGTTGTAGTTTGGAATACAAACCTCACCACCCAAATCGAAAAGCCAATGTTGAATTAAGCTCAGTGATTTATCCCATTCCGCTTTTTCTACAATAGAACTTGCTGTAATTTGAGCCCGGAGTACACCAATAATTGCATTCAACTCATCGACATCACCCAATGCAGCAATGCGAAGGTCATCTTTAGCGACACGTGAACCATCACCCAGTCCAGTCGTTCCCGAATCACCTGTACGGGTATAAATTTTACTTAAACGATGGCCCATAATTGTTTCCTTGTATGAAAAATGAAAAAAAGGATAATGCCGGTCAAAACATTATCCATAAACTGCGCTGTTTTAAAATTTTTTTGAGTTAAGGGGCTGTCAATAGCCCCTTTATTTTAGTAACGGAACGTTACCCCAGCTGAAGCAAGACGGCCGCCATTGATGTAATAGTAACCATTGCTATATGACGTTGTTTTATATTCAACATCTCCAATATTTTGAATATTGGTGAATAGTTTTACGTTTGGATTGATATTCCAAAACGCATTTACATCGACAGTGGCATAACCTGAAACTTTACTGTTTTTCGGTCTTGATTTAGCTGAAAGTGAGGTGCTGATGCCATAAACTTCGTTTTGGATACCCGTGGTCAAGGTTAAGCTTTGACGTGAACGACGTGGCAAGTCTTCATCCGTTTCTTTATCTTTGGGTTGTACATAAGCATATGAAAGGTTCGTGAATAGTTCATCACTTGTCCAATCTAGATTAAATTCACCCCCTGTAAATGTGGCTTTTTTCACATTGTACAAACGACCTTCATAAGTGATTGGATCAGTCACATACGTAATCAGATCATCTACTTCATTGCGGTATGCAGAAAGCCCCATGCTGAAGTTATCTGTAATTTTTTGGTCTAGACCAACTTCATAGGAAATACTTTCTTCAGGTTTTAAGTCAGGATTACCACCCCAGCTGAGTGCATAGAGGTCATTATTGGTTGGTGCACGGAATGCTGTACCAATATTGGTATAAATGCTGGTCATCGGTAGGATTTGGTAACGTGCAGCGGCTTGCCCAACTGTATGTGTACCAAACGTTTCATGATCTTCTACACGTAGACCCAATTGAGTGTGTAATTTGTCTGTTTGGTATTGGTGTTGTACAAAATATCCCGTGCTGTCGACTTCTTTATCGTAATCCACACCATAAAAACCACTGCCTGAAAGCACATCAGACTTTACATTTTTGGTGGCTACACCCGCTAAAATATTTTGAGTCGGTGTAAATTGCCACTTGCTGTAAAGTTCAGCTTCTTTGGTGGTGTTGTAAATCGCATCATGTGAATCATTTTGCTCTAAGTCATCTTTAAATTGTGACAAGCGCGCATTGATTGAAAGGCTATCGTTTACATTTACACGGCCTTTGACATTAATGATCTCATTCTTAAAATCTTGAGAGACATTTTTTAAACCAATCAAGTTCCAATTGGCATCATTGACACCATCGACATAGGTTGAAGTGCCTTGGTTCTGTGAGTAATCTACAGATGCAGCATATTGTTCTTTTTCAACACCGAGTTTTGCACTAAAGCCTTTTTGGTCATATGAACCTGCTTTCACATTGGCATCTTTAAAATCTGTTACTTGTGTACCATCTGATTCAAGTCGTTGTCCACGAACTTGTGCATATACACCGTTTTCAGCCAAATCAGCACCAACTACAGATTTGTAAGTATTGTGTTCACCTATCTCTCCAGTAACAAATGCACCCGTTTTTTCAGGTGTTTTTGAAACAAGTTGAACGACGCCACCAATTGCATCTGTTCCATATAAAACGGATGCTGGGCCTTTTAATACTTCAATTTGTTTAATATCTGTTGTATCAATAAATGCCAATGACGCAGAACCTGCAGAACCCGTATTTAGACGAACACCATCACGTAATACTAAGGTGTGCGTTGAGTTTGTACCACGAGTAAAGATAGAGGCAGCTTGTCCATAACCACCGTATTGCATCATATCAATAGAAGCATCGCTCATGAGTAAATGCGGTAACTCAGCAATTGGTGATTGTTCTAAAATATGTGGTTCAATAATTGAAATACGTGCAGGAACATTTTCAATTTTTTCTTCAGAACGCGTGGCTGTGATTACAATAGTATCGAGCTGAGATTTTACTTCTGAATTTGAAGATGTAGTTTCGGCAAAACCAGTAGAAGAGAGCCCCATCGCAATAGCGATAGCACCTACAAGTGTCGTAGGCTTAAAAGCTGAAAGTTTATAAAAACCAGACATGGTATGCTCCATACATTCACTCCCCGTGAATGATTGAGTTAAAAGGGCACAACAAGCAGGTATCCGGACTCAAATATAGAATCGATATCGATTCAAATTATTCCACCTTCCCACAAAAAATTGCAGTGGTGTAAATCCTAAGATTTATAAAGAATAATCGTTCATTTTACCGTTGCGGGGGCAGTGTTGGATTTGCACCAACTTCCCTAAGCCTAAGCTAGACTCGTTGCATTTGCGCGCAGTATAAAGACAGATTAGGAATTAAACAATGTTGAATAGAGAATCCTATTGAACTTTAACGCAAGTGAGCAAAATTGCATTACAATGATTCGCTTAAACCGATTTAGATTCGTGAACTACACTGAATTAGAGTGATGAATATGCGTACTCGTGCCAAAATCTGTGGAATTACGCGTCCACAAGATATTCAAGCCGCTGTTGAAGCGGGTGCAGATGCAATTGGTCTCGTATTTTATGAACCAAGTCCACGCAATGTATCGATTGAATTGGCAAAACAATTGGCACAATTGATTCCAGCTTATGTCAATATCGTGGGATTATTTGTCAATGCAACATCTGAACAAGTCGCGCAAGTTTTAGAGCAAGTTCCTTTAGATATTCTTCAGTTTCATGGCGATGAAACGGCCGAACAGTGCCAACAGATTGCACAATATAATAAACGCCGTTGGTACAAAGCGATACAAGTCAAACCTGATTTAGACAATTTAGAAATCATTCAGACAATTCGGCAATATCAACAAGCAGGAGCAAGTGCTATGCTCTTAGACGCATGGCATCCTGAACTCAAAGGCGGAACTGGACACAGTTTTGACTGGTCACAATTTCCCAAACTGGATATTCCTTTGATTTTGGCAGGTGGTTTAAAACCTGAAAATATTGAAGACGCTATACAAACGACTCAAGCGTATGCGGTTGATGTCAGCGGAGGCGTAGAATCCGCAAAAGGTATTAAAGACCAACAACTCATTGAAAAATTTATGCAAGGAGTCCAACGTGGATCAGCAAAGTAATCAACAAGATAATTTACAAGATCAAGTGATTGACTATACCCAATACCCAGATCAAAACGGGCATTTTGGTATCCATGGCGGACGTTTTGTGTCAGAAACTCTGATGGCTGCTTTAGAGGATTTAGAGAAACTCTATTTTCGTATGAAAGATGATGCTCAGTTTTTGGCAGAATTCGACCGTGATCTTGCCTACTATGTAGGTCGTCCTAGTCCTTTGTATTATGCTGAGCGATGGTCAAAAGAGTTGGGTGGTGCGCAAATTTACTTAAAACGTGAGGACTTGAATCATACAGGTTCGCACAAAGTGAATAACACCATTGGTCAGGCGTTACTGGCAAAGCTTTCTGGGAAAAAACGTATTATTGCTGAAACAGGCGCAGGGCAACATGGCGTTGCGACTGCAACCATCGCAGCACGTTTAGGTCTTGAATGTGTTGTGTTCATGGGCGCGGAAGATGTGAAACGTCAAGCCATGAACGTTTATCGTATGCGTTTGTTGGGTGCGACCGTTGTTCCTGTGGAAAGCGGTTCTAAAACATTGAAAGATGCCATGAACGAAGCAATGCGTGACTGGGTGACCAATGTTGATTCGACTTATTATGTGATTGGTACGGTTGCAGGGCCGCATCCGTATCCACAATTGGTTCGTGACTTCCAATCGATTATTGGTCGTGAAGCACGCAAACAAATTCAGGAGCAAGCAGGCCGTTTACCTGATGCTTTGGTGGCATGTGTAGGCGGTGGTTCAAATGCAATGGGCTTGTTCTACCCATTCTTAAATGACCAAGATGTTAAAATGTACGGTGTTGAAGCTGCGGGTTATGGCATTGAAACAGGTAAACATTCTGCACCATTAAACGCAGGTCATGTCGGTGTTTTACATGGTAATCGTACTTATTTGATGTCTGATGAACAAGGTCAGATCATTGAAACGCATTCAATTTCAGCAGGTTTGGATTATCCAGGTGTAGGTCCTGAACATAGCTTCCTAAAAGATATGCATCGTGTTGAATATGTGCCAATCAATGACAATGAAGCTTTACAAGGTTTCCGTGATTTAACCCATATTGAAGGGATTATTCCTGCATTGGAAAGTTCTCATGCGATGGCTTATGTCACTAAACTTGCACCAACCATGTCTAAGGATCAAATTATTATTGCGACTGTTTCAGGTCGTGGTGATAAGGATTTAATGACTGTGGCACGTATTGATGGCGTGGAAATGGTTGAGATGTAATTGCTTTTTGGAGGGGTTTTAGGTTGATATTTTTGAATATTAATACACTTAAATAAAAATCCCTCCCAGCCTCCCTTTAAAAAGGGAGGTGCTTTAAGGCTTACCCAACCTCTCTCTAAAAAGGGAGGAGATTTACGGTTTAGAAAGATAACAAGATTTTATTATTATCATTTCTTCTAAGTCATTATTTAAAAAGATTTCTAATTAACAAGATTCAATTTATTGAGCTCAAAAATGTCTAGTTTATTTATTGTCATGCTTGGTGGTCGTCATGCACGTGCCAATACTGAAGTTCACGATGTCGTACTTGCAGTAGGGGATTCGCTTGAAGACATTTCTCCTCAACTCAAAAGTGCATGGTTTGGTGAGCAAAAAGGTTTGCATATCGATGCATGGGCAAAGTTACAAGGTTTAGAATTTGAAAATAAAAACTATCACATTCATTTTACAAATGCACAGCCCAATCAAGCAGATCAAAAACTTTGGCTAATCAATTTAGGTGGTTATGATGCACGTGAATTTGGCGAATTACATCGTTATGTTCTTGTTGTTGCACAGAATTCAATTGTTGCAAAGGAAAAAGGTAAACAGTATTTTGCAGCACATTGGCAAAAACAACATACCGATCGAGTTTTAGACGTGGATGACTGTATTGCGATTGACCATGTTCATGGGCGTTATGTGCAATTGGTTGAAGGTACTTTTGCTGAAGGTGTTTGGGAAAATACCTATTTACAAATTTAAAAGTAAAGTTGATATCATATTTTGTTAAATCAATGGCTTAAATAGTGGTGAAAAAATTAAGAAAGAAAAAATACTGATTAAGAATAAGATTAAATGAGGAATGAAGAAGAATGAATGTTCAATTTATTGATGAGCTTGCATTAGATACCGAAACAAAAGTACAAATTGCGGATTTAATGAGAGTGTGTTTTCCAGAAGAAGATTTTCATGGTCGACATTATTTTAAGCAATTGCCGCATTATCGATTATTACTCAAAAACCAAAACCAATTGATTGGACAGTTGGGACTAGATTATCGAGTCATGACTTTAAATGGTGAGCCGATCAATGTACTCGGTGTTATCGACTTTGCAATTCATCCACAATTCCGCAATCAAGGTCGAGCTGCTCAAATGTTGAATGAACTTGATCATTTGGCACAGAAATTCCAAACAAATATCGATTTTCTATTCCTCGTGGCTGATCAACATGATTTTTATCGAAAATTTGGTTTTGAATTAACCGCGCAACATGCACGATGGTTAGTCACAGAAGAACATATTAACTATGGCATGAAAGAAGGCTTCTTTGATGATTGCTTGATGTATAAACAAATTGGATCGAAACCATGGATTGAAAATGCTAAGTTGGATTTGATGGGCTATTGGTATTAAGTGCTTATCACATAAAGATATAAGCAATGAATAAATACATCAATACGCGAATAAAAATAGTTATTTTGCTGAAAGCTTTGTAAATTCAATCGTTATATGATGCTTATCAATAAAATCGCTATTAAATATGTAAAAAACGCATTTCGTTGATAGGTCAAATCTCGTTATATTGTGCATCGTTATAATGAAACTACTAGCTGTACGCCATGTATTTATATACTGATTTCGATCAGCAACTGATCAATGAACGTGTTGCACAATTCCGTGATCAAACGGAACGTTATTTAGCGGGTAAACTCACTGAAGATGAGTATCGTCCATTACGCCTACAAAATGGTTTATACGTACAACGCTATGCGCCAATGCTACGTATTGCAGTACCTTATGGTCTAATGAACTCAATCCAACTTCGTAAAATTTCTGAATTGGCAAAAGAGTTTGACCGTGGTTATGCACATGTATCAACACGTCAGAATATTCAATTTAACTGGCCTGCTTTGGAAAATGTACCAGACATGCTTGCTGAACTTGCTACAGTTCAAATGCATGCCATTCAAACTTCAGGTAACTGTATTCGTAATACCACAACTGACCAATATGCAGGTGTCGTTGCAGGTGAGATAGCAGACCCACGCCCTACATGTGAATTGATTCGTCAATGGTCAACTTTCCATCCTGAATTTGCATTTTTACCCCGTAAATTCAAAATTGCAGTTTCTGCACTGGAAGAAACGGATCGTGCTGCGACTTCATTCCACGATATTGGTGTATATATCGTTAAAAATGAAGCGGGTGAAATGGGTTATAAAATTAAAGTCGGTGGTGGTTTAGGCCGTACGCCTGTGATTGGTAGTTTTATTCGTGATTTCTTACCACGTGAGGATTTGATCGCTTATCTTGAAGCAGTTCTTCGTGTGTATAACTTACATGGTCGTCGTGATAATAAATACAAAGCACGTATTAAAATTTTAGTGAAAGCATTAACCCCTGAAGTATTTGCTGAAAAAGTAGAAGCTGAATTTGCTCATACCATTCAGACTTTAAAAATTCAGCCTGAAATTTTGAAAAAATTGGATGAAGAATTCACACCATTCGATTATCAAGATTTACCTGATGAAAACTTTGATGCTTTATTTGCAGCGCATCCAAAATTTAAACACTGGTTTAACATCAACACCAATGCACATAAAGTGAAAGGCTATCGTATCGTAACGATTTCACTCAAACGTGCAGGTATTGCACCGGGCGATATGTCTGTTGAAGAAATGAATTTGATTGCTGATCTTGCTGACAAATATACATTTGGTGAATTGCGTACTACGCATGAACAAAATATTTCATTGGTTGATGTTCCGCAAAAAGATTTATTTGAATTGTGGCAAATCCTTGAAAATAACAACATGGCACGTGCGCATATTGGTTTTATTACCGATATTATCTGCTGTCCTGGTGGTGATTTCTGTTCTTTGGCAAATGCAAAATCAATTCCAATTTCAGAAGCAATCACACGTCGATTTGATGATTTAGACACGGTTTATAATTTGGGTCATATCGATTTGAATATTTCAGGTTGTATGAATGCCTGTGGTCATCACCATGTTGGTAATATTGGTATTTTGGGCGTAGATAAAAAAGGCGCTGAATTTTACCAAATCACTTTAGGTGGAAATGCAGACCATGATGCTTCAATTGGTGACATCTTAGGGCCTTCATTTGCAGCAGAAGTTGTACCTGATGTGATTGATGAAATCTTAAATACTTACCTAGATTTACGTACTGAAGGTGAGGAGTTTATCGAAACGTATCGCCGTGTGGGGATTCAACCATTTAAGGAGCGTGCATATGCTTAATACAGCACTTCAAGTCCTCTCTAAAGATGGCGTAATTACCGATAACACGTATCAAATCATGGGTGAAGATGCTGTTTTACCGCAAGGTGATGTGGTTTTATTGGTTGATCAGCTCGATCAAATTGCCAATATTTCAGGTAAAAAAGCACTCTATATCACTGTTGATGCTTCACCAGAAGTCAATCAATTTCCACTAGACCAACTTGATGCAATCTTTATTGAGTTTGCAGGTTTTAATGATGGTCGTGGTTATTCATTTGCAGCATTGTTACGCCGTCAAGGTTATCAAGGTGAACTTCGTGCGACAGGTGATATTTTTAAAGATGTTTTAAATTATTTAAAACGTTCAGGTTTTGACACCTTTGTGGTGAAAGAAGGTAAAGATATTACTGAAGCTGCTGCGGGTTTAAATGATTTTAAAAATCCATATCAAGCTTCGACAGGTGTTGCTCAGGCACATTATCAAACTGGTGCTTAGTTTTTTTAAGCATAAAAGCTGGACTTTGGTCCGGCTTTTTTGTATTTAAGTAATTTATTGATTCCAATTGAATTATCTATCCTCTTTATAAAAGAGCATGTTGTTTCCGTGACTGTGAAAGCGTTTTTTAATTGATAAAGATTTTTCTGCTAATTTATGATATGAGTAAATTAAATCAATAATTAATGATTTATTTCTATGTGGAAATTTTTAAAAAATATTTTTAAATCAGCTCATCCATCGCCTGTACTAAATATTAAGCAGAGCGAACAGATTATAACGAATAATCTTTCTATGGAGCCGAATATACATCAAAGTTACACGGACGTTAATGATATTGATGATTATAGCTACCGCTATTTAAGGACTGATAAACAGCTTTCAGATTTTGATATTTCGATTTTAAAGTTAAAAAGTTACGATGGATATTTGCGACAGGAAATGCTCGAAAAATTTCAGCAAAATTTTCAGCCAGCATTGTTTCCGCATGTGCTAAATAGACTCAGTGATTATGTTCCGATTAATCGAAAATTGGCAGCAACACATATTCAAGTGTGGAGTGAAAGAACTGAATTTTCAAAACTCTGTATAGATCATTTTTATGAAATTGCTACACTACAAAAACGCGAACGTACAGAAGAGGAGGTATTTACACTATTACTTTGTAAAGTTAAAAATGATAAAACATATTTGGTAGAAACTTTAACTCAACAACAAGGCATTTTACCTCGAATATTATTAGAGTTTATCATTAAATATCAATGGATTGATTCTGAAGAATTATTTGAATTATGTCGCAATGCGAAGGATCAAAAGGTTAGAGCACATTGGTTGGAGCACATGATTCAATATGAATCTAATCCATCATTGATTTTGATTTTAAAGAGTAGTTCATTTCGCGAGGTACAGTATCGTCTCTTTGATATTTTATATAAAAGGAATGCGTTAAATACAGGGGATCTTGTTTTGATGTGGCAAAGTCCATTTATCTCTGTGATGGACTATGCTTCTTTTGCTTTGCGTCAAATCCATTTTGATTTTGAAAGATATTTTACTGAAAACCCAATGAGTGTTTTATTAGTTAGTCATCTTCGAATTAGAGCCTATCAATGGATTTTGTTGAAGAGGGATCTAATTGAATTTTTTAAAATTATTGAGAGGATAGATCAGTCCCTGATTGTAAATTCAGTTTTATTTTTTGCCTTAAAACAAAAATATATTAAAGTCGATCAATATTTGAGTTTTTATCAGAAATCTGGAAGAAAATTGTATTTTTATCAATTGTCAAAGGCAAAAAAATATTTACGGGATCAACTGAGTTTAGAAGAGCTTGATCGATATTTATCGATGATGGTCACGAAGGATGAAGTCAATTTTCAACAAAGATTAAAACTGGTTGAAGGATATAATATTGGAGATCAGTTATATTGGTTTATTCAGCAAAGTCAATATATTCAAACAACTCAAGACCAAAAGTTCTTTGAAAATCACTTACAAGAAAAATTAAACCATCTAAAAAATGCGGCATACGGCCTAAAGTGGACAGAACAACAACAATATCAAATGCAAAATTTGCTACCTAGATTTATCTTGTTGTATCCTCAATTTTCTGAGGATCTGATTGTTAAAAAATTGTTGAAACCTTATTTAAAATAACGGCGTATCAATAAACTTATAGAAGAAAGCCGTGCCAAGCGATGGTGCAAGGAGCATAGGGAATAAGAAACCATAAACTGCACCAGTAATATGTGCTCGATGATCAATCAATGGAGAATGCCCTGAACGAATCGCATACATGCTATAACACAGATAAATTGTTCCAAAAATAATGGCAGGCACAGGAATAAAATAGATATAAATCATTCCCCATGGATCAAATAAAATAGCACTAAAAAGTACAGCATTGACTGCGCCGGATGCACCTAAGCTACGATAAGAATTTAAGTTGCGATACTGAATATAACTGGGGATTGCAGCCACAATAATGGCGCTACAATAAAACAGTACAAAACCCATACCACTTAAATAGTCACGAAAAAACCATTCAACACTTCTTCCGAAGAAATAAAGTGTGAACATATTAAAGAAAAGATGCACACCATCATTATGAATAAAGCCATGAGTCAGAAAGCGATCATATTGACCCTGTTTAATCGCTGAAATATTAAAAATCAAACGATTCATGATATTACGATGTTGCCAAGCAGCAATAGAAGTCAAAATCGTAATGATAATAATCAGAATAGTATGTGTAAGACCAGTCATCATCTTGTTATAAATTATGTTGAGGTATGCGATGCAATATAACCTAAATGATTTCAAATCAATAGGCTATATTGTATGTGAAGAAAAATTATTCAGTGATTAACTGGCAGTTGACCATCCATTTCACACCAAATTGATCGGTAAAAGCACCATATAAAGCGCCCCAAAATGTCTTGTCTAAAGGCATTTCAATGTCACCATTTACAGACAAGGCATTGAAAAGATGCTGTGCTTCATCTTCTTCATGGGCTTCTAAATTGATAGAAATATAATGGTTATTTCCTTTGTTGAAAGGAGCACTATTTTGAGCACAAAATTGTTCAGAAATATCTGAGCCCATTAAAACCGTAAAATCATTAATGGGTAAAGAAACATGGAGAATATAATCTTTCTCTTTTTCAGAAACTTGTGCATCGGGCAGTTCTGAATAGCGTTTAATAAAAGAAAAATCTCCGCCAAATACTGACTTATAAAAATTAAAAGCCGCTTCGGTTTCACCCTGAAAATTTAAATAGTGATTCAGTTGCATGCTAGAAATCCATTTTGTTGTTTTGAGGAGATTAATCTAGCAGTTAGATGCTTAAAATTTGATGAATATTTTGTAATCGGAAATAAAAAATCCTCCAATCAATGGAGGATTTTTGTTGCCTAAGTTTATTAAAATTAAAAGCTTTAACAAAGATTAGGGTGATATTGCTAACGTATTATAAAAGTTCAATCGCAACAGCAGTTGCTTCACCACCACCGATACAAAGCGCAGCAATACCTTTCTTGCCACCTGTACGTTTAAGAGCATGAATCAACGTTAAAATGATACGAGAACCTGTTGAACCAACTGGATGACCTAATGCACATGCACCGCCGTTGATGTTAACTTTTTCGATGTCAAGTTTGAAATCGTCAACCGGACACATGGTCACCATTGCAAACGCTTCATTGATTTCCCAAAGGTCAACGTCCTGTGCATCCCAACCTGTTTTGTTTAAAACTTTTTGGATTGCGCCAACTGGAGCAATGGTAAACTCAGAAGGGTGTTGTGAATTCGATGCATAAGCAACGATTTTAGCAAGCGGGTTTAAGCCTTTCGCAGCTGCGTGGTCAGCAGATGTTAGAACAAGTGCTGATGCACCATCTGAAATCGAACTTGCATTTGCAGCAGTAATCGTACCGTCTTTTGCAAAAGCTGGGCGTAAAGTTGGAATCTTTTCAATATTGGCATTAAAAGGTTGTTCATCTTTATCAACAATCACATCACCTTTACGTGTAGTTACTGTAACAGGCGTGATTTCGTCTGCGAAATAACCTTCTGTAATGGCTTTTTGAGCACGTTGTAGTGAACGAATTGCAAAATCATCCATTTGTTCACGGGTATAACCGCGAGTATTTGCCATATCTTGCGCAAATGAACCCATCAAACGACCTGTTTCAGCATCTTCTAAACCATCAAAGAACATATGATCTTTAACTTCACCATGACCCATACGGTAACCACCGCGAGCTTTAGGCAATAAATATGGTGCATTGGTCATCGATTCCATACCACCTGCAACAACGACTTCTGCAGAACCTGCTTTGATCGCATCGGCAGCCTGCATCACAGCTTTCATGCCAGAACCACACAGTTTATTGATGGTCACTGCGCCAGTAGAATCTGGAAGGCCTGCTTTACGCATCGCTTGACGAGCTGGACCTTGTTTTAAACCTGCTGGAAGTACACAACCCATAATGACTTCTTGTACATCACTCGGTTGTAAACCCGCACGAGCAATGGCTTCTTTAATCGTCACAGCGCCTAAATCAGGAGCTGTAACGTCCGCAAGGCTTCCTTGAAATCCGCCCATTGCGGTACGTGCACCATTCACAATTACGATGTCAGTCATTGTTCTATTCTCCAATCAGTATTCTATGATTTTTTCAAAAACCTTAGCAGTATATAAAAAACTGATTCAGAAGAAAGTATCAATATTGAATATATCTAGACTGTAGTGACCAGTTTTTAACAATTGGAGTTTGGTACAGAATTGATAATACCCATTCTACTGATTGTAAGTCTTAACTTATTTTCCTTTCGAGCTATACCACAATAATAAAAACTTCCAGGTGCACCTCTGGGTAATCCAGTATCACCTTGTAAGGTAAGCACATGGGTGCTACTTGAACTACCTGCCCAAGTCAAGTGACCATATTTAATATTATGTTCAGTTTTAAAGAGTATATGCTCATCTGTGTCGACTGATTTATTTCTATTTTTATCAGTAAAAATGATCACACCATTGTCCCATTGGTTATTTTCACATTGGATTAAGTTTTCCGATGAACAGATCACAACGGGAGTATGCAGCACCAAGGCTTGACTTTTTGCAAATGATAAGTATTGTTGAGTCAAGGGTCTTATTGAGTTAAGTTCTTGCTTTTGCATCATATTGTGATAATAGGGAATGCACATTAGGCTTAAAATTGAGATTATTGAAATAGTTACAATGAGCTCAAATAGCGTAAAACCGCAGTCTTTACAATAAAAGTACATAATAAAATCTTCTGTTGTTGTGTGTTTTTATTTGATAAATAATGTTTTTTCTTTTAAATTTGATTCAAAGGTAATTGTAGTAAAATATTTATTACTATCGTATTCTTTTGCTGTTAAAATAAAAGTAGCAAAAAGATAAGCGATTCATGAAGAAAAATTGAGTAAAAATTTACCGAATTACAACGGAAATTGTAAGTAATTTTGTCAATAATTTACTTGATTAAAGTTATCAAGCACTTGGAAAAAAAATCAAGTGTTTGTATGATTCAACATGAGTAGCTTAAAAATAATACTGGGGTATTAAATTCTATCTCAGGATAGCCGATAAATTTTAGGCTAAGCTTGAACAAAACAATTGTTATCTCTGGAGGATATCCATGAAATTGAGTCGTATCGCACTTGCAATGCTTGTTGCTGCGCCATTCGCTGCTGCTAACGCTGGTGTAACTGTTACACCTTTAATGCTTGGTTACACTTTCCAAGATTCTCAACACAATAACGGTGGTGATAAAGGTGAGTTAACTATGGGCCCTGAGCTACAAAACGATTTATTCGTTGGTGCTGCTCTTGGTGTAGAACTTACTCCATGGTTAGGTTTCGAAGCTGAATATAACCAAGTTAAAGGTGACTTAGACGGTACTGGCGTTGCTGGTTCTGAATATAAGCAAAAACAAATCAATGGTAACTTCTATGCTACTTCTGATTTGATCACTAAAGACTATGACAGCAAAATCAAGCCTTACGTTTTATTAGGTGCTGGTCATTATAAATATGAATTAGACGATATGTCTTATCATAGTGACGAAGAAGGTACTTTAGGTAATGCTGGTGTTGGTGCTTTCTGGCGCTTAAACGATGCTTTGTCTCTTCGTACAGAAGCTCGTGGTACTTATAACTTTGATGAAAAATTCTGGAACTATACTGCGCTTGCAGGTCTTAACGTAGTTCTTGGTGGTCACTTGAAGCCTGCTGCTCCTGTAGTAGAAGTTGCTCCAGTTGTTCCAGCTCCAGTTCCTGTAGCTCCTGAGCCACAACAGTTAACTGAAGATTTGAACATGGAACTTCGCGTGTTCTTTGATACAAACAAATCAAACATCAAAGATCAATACAAGCCAGAAGTTGCGAAAGTAGCTGAAAAATTATCTGAATTCCCGAATGCGACTGCTCGTATTGAAGGTCACACAGATAACACTGGTCCACGTAAGTTAAACGAACGTTTATCTTTAGCTCGTGCTAACTCTGTTAAATCAGCACTAGTAAGCGAATACAACATCGATGCATCTCGTTTGTCTACTCAAGGTTTCGCTTGGGATCAACCGATTGCTGACAACAAAACTAAAGAAGGTCGTGCTATGAACCGTCGTGTATTCGCGACGATCACTGGTAGCCGTACTGTAACTCAATAATTTATTGAGAATAAAAAAGCGACTCGTCAGAGTCGCTTTTTTTTATAAAATAATTATAATAGTTAAAATATCTAAACATTAAATGAATTAAAAATAATGAATACAAAGTGGACAGCTATCAATATGAGTAAGCTATTACTAGGTTTAATCTTGCTTGGGCTAAATGCTTGTCACTCTATAGATAGGGGGGTAACGACAAACTCGATTCAAATAGAATATCCGAAAGAAACAACGGCTTTAAAAAAAGGTTTAGAAATTTACTTTAAAAATAAATCGACTGAAATTGATGAGCAATATCAACCAACTTTACTAATTGCCTCGCAGTTACTGAAAAATAATAAAAACTTTATTTTATACATAGAAGGTCATACTGATAGTTCAGGCTCATTTGCAGCGAATAATAAGGTATCTAACATTCGGGCAAATAGAGTGAGAGACTTTATTCTCAATGAATATCATGTGAATCCTGATCAACTTATTGCAACAGGCTTGGGGCCAACAAAACCAATCGCCAGTAATAATACGGCAGATGGCCGGGCTAAGAATAGAAGGGTAACTGTAACATTAAAGATCCAGTAATTAGCGATAGAGTGATTTGAATCACGTTGCGATCAAATTAAACGTATTATAATGAATGATCTTTGTACTTGGTTTTAGTTTGAAAATTCATGAGTTTGCAACTTCCTAAACAACTGATTGATCTTGAAGCGAACTGTGGAATATTTGCAGTGTGGGTCGTGTTACAACATTATTCAATCCATATTGAGATCGATCAGCTTACTAAGCTTTGCAACTATGATCAAGAGGATGGAACTTTCAGCATAGGTTTAGCACTTGGATTAAAAAAGTTGGGCTTTGATATCATGTTTTATACGGATGATGATCCAGATATCCATGAAAAAGAGACCAGTTGTTATGCTGAAGCAAAGGCTTTAAACATTCCAATACATCAAACCTTGGCTTATCAGGATATCCAAAAGGCAGTATCACAAGGACATTTTGCAATTGTCTATTATGATACTTTAGATGGGGTTGGCAATCATTCATTGGTCTATTCAATGGATGAAAAGGAAATTTGTTTTTTTGATAGCTTTGATGCAATGCCAGCAGCAATTTTTGAGCAACAGCGTCGCGCCGAGGGAATTTGTCAGCAGGTCATTATCATTGGTGATTATCAAGCACCTATTCGATATAGCTGATTTTGATGAACTACCTCAGTAAATCGAGATTTACTGAGGTAGTGTTGAATGGATATTATCAAAGTTATACGTTTAAGACTTTGAAAAGGGTTTGAAAATTAACCTTTGATACAAAGTACTTGTTTCAGGGTATGTACGACTTCAATCAGATCGCTTTGATTCGCCATAACTTGATGAATATCTTTATACGCACTCGGTATTTCATCAACAACACCTTTGTCTTTACGACACTCAATACCTTGAGTTTGCGCAATGAGGTCTTGTTGATTAAATAGGTTCTTGGCTTTGGTGCGACTCATTTTTCTACCTGCACCATGTGAACATGAGCAAAAAGATTCAGGATTTCCTTTGCCTTTGACGATAAAGGATTGCGCACCCATTGAGCCAGGGATAATGCCATATTCATCAAGTCCTGCACGAATTGCACCTTTACGTGTTACAAAAACTTCTTCACCAAAATGAAGCTCCTTTTGTACATAATTGTGATGACAATTGATCGCTTCTTTGGTCATTTGAAAGTTGGGTAGTAGAGGGCGAATGGCTTCTAAAATCAAACGCATCATTTCTCGCCTATTTTCAAAAGCATATTCTTGTGCCCATTCTACGGCTTCAACATAATCATCGAAATTGGTTGAGCCTTCAGCAAAGTAACTTAAATCCTTATCTGGCACATGTCCAAAACGATGCTGTGCTTCTTTTTTAGCACGCTCTATAAAATATGTACCAATGACATTACCTAAACCACGACTACCAGAATGCAGCATTACCCAAATATCATCATTTTCATCGATGCAAAGTTCAATAAAGTGGTTACCACCACCTAATGTGCCCAGTTGTTTTTGCCATGTTGAATCAAAGCTACGAAGCATACGTTTTAAAGCAGGATGCTTATCTGTGATTAATTTTAGCTTTTTATCTAAGGGCGAAAGCGTAGAGGCCTTGGCTTTGGCGAGTTTGTGCATTTCAAAACCAACAGGTACTTTTCTTTCAATCGCATTACGTAAAGCGCTTAAATTATCAGGTAATTGCCCCGCTTTTAAACTCAGTCGTAAAGCATTCATCCCACAACCAATATCTACGCCTACAGCAGCAGGGATAATGGCATTTTTAGTCGGAATCACACTACCTACAGTTGCGCCTTTGCCTAAATGTACATCAGGCATGACCGCAATATGTGAGTGAATAAATTGCAATTGTGCCATTTTACGCAATTGAGTTAAGCTTTCTTCATCCACATCTTGAGTATAAATTTTTACTGGAACGCCATATTCTGCTTTGGCGTTTAAAATCATTTGTATGCTCATTTTCTTTCTCTAAGCAAATTATTTTTATTGTCCGATCTTGTTTTAAAAGGGCTTCATTTGAAGACTAGATTCAAATTTTAGACCATAAAAAACCTAGCGAATGCTAGGTTGAAACTGACATTCGGACACTTGGGATTAACTCAGTGCCCGTGAGTAGACGACTGCTTAATCTTATTTAAAATTTCTCTCTTGTTTCGGCATGTCGTACTCCTTATATTTTGGGTTTGGTTAAACCACGGTTAATGAAAATCTTTTGGTTGGAAATGAACCAATGGCGGCTATTCTATAAATAAAAATAATTTTGTCAATTGATTTTAAAAATCATTTTAAAGTGAGGTTATTTATTCTTAAATTTTATGACGTCTAGATGCAATGAAAAAAGCAGCTCGGAAGCTGCTTTAATTCAATGAGTTAGAATATTATTCTTTATCAATGTCAAATGGTTGTACATCCATTTCTTTGTAGGAAATAAGCTTACTACGATGCTTCCATTTGTAGCCTAACCAAATTGCAAGGAACAATGGAATACTGATATAGGTCGAGATCGCACTCATCCAATCACCATCCAATACAGCTTGGTAATTTTGACCAAGTACAACAATCGTACATAAGATGAAAGCAAACCAAGGTGCAAATGGGAAGAATTTGGCACGGTAAGCTAAATCTTCAAGCTTGTAACCTTGAGCTAAATAGCCTTTACGGAAGCGATAATGTGAAATAGCAATACCCAACCAAACGATAAAGCCGCACATACCTGACATATTCAATAGCCAAGTAAATACTTGGTTCTCACCAATAAATGTGGTTAAGAAACAAAGTGCTGCAATTGCAGTGGTTGCATACAAAGCATTCATTGGAACGCCACGAATATCTAATTTACCAAAGCATTTTGGTGCACGACCTTCACGTGCCATACCAAATAGCATACGTGTAGACGAATACATACCTGAATTACCTGCTGAAAGAATCGCAGTTAAAATCACAGCATTCATTAAACCTGCAGCAAATGCTAAACCTGCTTTTTCATACAACAGGGTAAATGGTGAAAGGGTAATATTACCGTCACCTTCAGCAGCTAAAGCAAGATTTGGGTCTGTGTAGGCAATCAATGTACCAATGATGAAAATACACAAGATATAGAATAAAAGGATACGCCAGAAGATTTGTTTAATCGCAATTGGAATAGTCTTTTTCGGATCTTTCGATTCACCCGCAGCAACCCCAACCATTTCAGTACCTTGGAATGAGAATCCTGCAATCATGGCTACACCGACCAAAGCTTGGAAACCACCCACAAAAGGTGCTTCACCAAGGGTCCAGTTTGTCGTTACAGATTGAGTTGGATCAAGCATGATTTTTCCAATCATGAATAAACCAATGGCGATAAAGAAGATGATCGCAACAACTTTGACCAATGAGAATAAAAACTCACTTTCACCAAAGCCTTTTACTGTTAAAGCATTGATAAAGAAAATAATAGCAAGGAATAAGGCACTCCACCAAAAACCAGGAATATCTGGAAACCAAAACTTCATGATGAATTGGACGGCAACCAGTTCAAATGCTACGGTAATTGCCCAGTTATACCAATAATTCCAACCAAGTGCGAAACCAAAGCCTTCTTCAACATACTTATTGCCATATGTGAAAAATGCGCCTGATGTCGGATTGTGCGTTGCTAACTCACCTAAACTGGTCATCAAGAAGTAAATCATGATTCCAATCAATGCATAAGCGAGTAATGCACCACCTGGGCCAGCAGTCGCAATAGTTTGACCTGAGGCAAGGAATAATCCTGTACCGATAGAACCGCCGATGGCGATCATATTTAAATGTCGAGCCCCAAGCTTGCGCTTGAGCTCTGGATGACCTGTTTCGCTCATCGTTCTTCCTTAAGATTTTTTTGAGTGTTGGCGAACAGCACTTTAAAGCCTTGTTGATCGGTCTTAGTCGTACATTGACTAAAGCTTTGCTCAATGAGTAATGGGTAATTGAGGAAGCGGTTAGCTACAATCCATAATTCACCACCAGATTTTAAATGGCGTCGTGCAGTCTTACACAAAGTTTCACTGGCATTATAATCGGTCTGTATACCTTGGTGAAATGGAGGATTGCTGACTATCGCATGTAAAAATAAAGGTGCATCTTCGATGCCTGTAACTGCTTTAACTTCAAGTTGTTCTAATGGTAAGTTATTTTTTTCAAATGTCATTTGAGTCGACGCTAATGCAAAAGCATCGACATCTAAAGCAAAAATACGATTTTTAGGATTTAACTTGGACAAATAAGCACTGATTACCCCAGCACCGCAACCAAAGTCGGCAATTTTTCCAGACGTCACTTGTTTTAAATACGGCAGTAAAACAGCTGTACCAATATCCAAATGGTTTTGGCTAAATACGCCTGGGAGAGAGCAAATCGTCAGTTCACCAGCAGGTGTAGCAACATTATAATGTTGAGCCCATTGCGCTAATGGTTTTGCTACAACCGCAGTATTGGTCGTGAGCTGCCACATTTGACAATGACGAGCGCTGTCTAATTTCGTGGTTTGTCCATAAGCTTGTAACTGTTTTGCAGCACGCTCAACGCCACCTTTCTTTTCTCCCACGAGGAAAATAGATGCACCGACAGGCAAGCGGCTGACCAAATTATGCAAAATATAATTGAGCAGTTCTTTCGATTTAGGAACAAAAATCACAGCTTGGTCAAAATTGGACTCAGGTAAATCTGTACCAAAATGTACATTGGCTTTTAGATTTTGAAAATACTGAAATTCGTTGTAATTCCACGTCCAAATACTTGCTTCGATGTCATGAGCTAAATTTGAAAGTAAATCATCCGTTGGCGCATTGACCAATAAAACTCGTCCAGAAAGATAGTCATGCTGTCGAATGACAACTTCACTTCTTGGCTCCATATTCACCATCCATCATAAAAATTTGAACAATAATGCCCAGTCTAAGCTGGGCATTATAAAGAATAGATTTACTATTTTTTAGTTTCAGGTAAAACTAAATTTAAAATCAAAGCGGCAAGACCGCCTGTTGCAACACCAGAACCAAAAATATTACGTGCCAATTCTGGTAAATGTTCCAAAATTTGAGGAACTTGTGCAACACCTAAACCTAGACCTAAAGAAATTGCAATAATCAAAAGGGCACGGCGATCTAACTGAATTCCCGATAAAATATTAATTCCAGAAGCAGCAACAGCACCAAACATGACCATTACGGCACCACCAAGCACAGCTTGAGGTACGGCTTGAATAACACCTGCAACAGCTGGGAATAAACCAAGAATCACCAATAAGACTGCGATCCAAATACCGACGTAGCGACTAGCTACACCTGTAAGTTGAATAACACCATTATTTTGTGCAAATACAGAGCTTGGAAAGGTATTGAAAATACCTGCTAAGAAAGAATTTGCACCATTGACCAAAACACCACCTTTGATACGTTCCATCCAAACTGGACCATCAACAGGCTGATTAGAAATTTTAGACGTCGCTGTCACATCACCAATGGCCTCTAAAGAGGTTACAAGGTAAATAAATGCCATTGGAATAAATAAACTCCAAGAGAAGCTAATTCCAAAATGCATCGGTGATGGGATTTGAATGAGAGGTGCGTCTTTTAAACCTGAAAAGTTTAAATACCCCATAAAGCCTGCAAGAATATAACCAACGACTAAGGCAATTAAAATGGCTGAGCTTTTTACCCAAACAACTTTTATACGATTCAGTAGGATAATAATTGCAAGTACAGTACATGACATAATGAGATTATCAGCACTGGCAAAAGTTTTGTCAGACATGGCTTGATAACCACCACCCATGCTGATGAGGCCTTCTTTAATTAAGGTCAAACCAATCAACAGTACAACAATACCCGTCACCAATGGTGTGATCAGCTTTTTAACCCAAGGCAAAATGCGAGATACACCCATTTCAATAAATGATCCTGCAATCACTACACCGAAAATAGAAGCCATCACAGCTTCAACAGGTGTACCTGCGGCAACCATGGCAGAACCAATACCGATCATCGGACCAATAAAGTTAAAACTGGTGCCCTGAACAATCAGTAAGCCTGCACCAAATGGCCCAATTTTTTTACATTGTAAATAAGTTGCGACACCTGAAATCACCAATGACATGGAAAGAATCATGTTGGTATCTTGTGGCGAAACACCTAAAGCTAAACAGATTAGTAAACCAGGTGTTACAATTGGAACAATAATCGCTAATAAATGTTGTAAGGCCGCAAAAAAAGCGATAAGTGGTTTTGGACGATCATTTAGACCATAAACAAGGTCGATTTGACCCTGAGTTTGTTTGGGAGGGGTATTAAAATCAGACATGACCACAATGGGAGAAGCAGCAAGATGGCGCTATTCTAATCGCTTTACATGCCATTACAAAACAAAAAACAGGTCCTTGTGAAAAAAACTTGTAACTGTCAATAAACTGTCACTACTAAAAGTTAAGATTTTTCTGTATAATTTGCCCTCAAATTTAAAGCGTATCGAATTTACATGTCTGATATTAAAACTCTCCGTAACATTGCCATCATTGCGCACGTCGATCATGGTAAAACCACTCTGGTAGACAAACTTCTGCAACAATCTGGTGCTCTCGGTGATCGCGCGGGTGAGATCGAGCGTGTCATGGATTCGAATGCGTTGGAATCTGAGCGTGGTATTACCATTCTTGCAAAAAACACTGCAATTAAATGGTTAGACAAACGTACTGACACTGAATACCGTATTAACATTGTTGACACCCCAGGGCATGCTGACTTCGGTGGTGAAGTTGAACGTGTTATGTCCATGGTTGACTGTGTACTTCTTCTTGTAGATTCACAAGAAGGTCCAATGCCACAAACTCGTTTCGTAACGCAAAAAGCGTTCGCACGTGGTTTGAAACCAATCGTGATCATTAACAAAGTCGATAAGCCAAGTGCTCGTCCAGATTGGGTAATTGATCAAGTATTTGATTTGTTTGATAACCTTGGTGGTACTGACGAACAGTTAGACTTCCCAGTTGTTTATGCATCAGGCTTACGTGGTGTTGCTGGTCCTTCTCCAGAAGAATTAGCTGAAGATATGACGCCGTTGTTTCAAACAATCGTAGACATCGTTGAACCACCTGCAGTTGATGCTGATGGTCCATTCCAAATGCAAATTTCATCACTTGACTATAATAGTTTCGTCGGTGTAATCGGGGTTGGTCGTATTCAACGTGGTTCAGTAAAAACAAATACCCCAGTAACAGTGATTGATAAAGATGGTAAGACACGTAACGGTCGTATCTTAAAAATCATGGGTTACCACGGTTTAGAGCGTGTTGATGTTGATTCTGCACAAGCGGGTGATATCGTATGTATCACAGGTTTAGATGCATTGAACATTTCTGACACCATTTGTGATCCTAAAAATGTTGAAGCTTTACCTGCATTGTCTGTAGATGAACCTACAGTTTCGATGACTTTCCAAGTAAACAACTCTCCGTTTGCTGGTAAAGAAGGTAAATTCGTGACTTCACGTAATATTCGTGAGCGTTTAGATCGTGAATTGATCCATAACGTCGCATTACGTGTTGAAGACACTGACAGTCCAGACCGTTTCAAAGTTTCTGGTCGTGGTGAACTTCATCTTTCTGTATTGATCGAAACAATGCGTCGTGAAGGCTTCGAGATGGGTGTATCTCGTCCGCAAGTGATCATGAAAGAAGTTGATGGTGAAACTCAAGAGCCATACGAAAACGTAACTTTTGACGTTGAAGAACAACACCAAGGTTCTGTAATGGAACAAATGGGTAACCGTAAAGGTGAGTTAACCAATATGGAAGTCGACGGTAAAGGTCGTATGCGTATTGAAGCAACTGTACCTTCACGTGGCTTGATTGGTTTCCGTTCTGAATTCTTAACTATTACTTCTGGTACTGGTATTATGACTTCAAGCTTCTCGCATTATGGTCCTGCTAAACAAGGTGCTGTTGCGAAGCGTCAAAACGGTGTACTTGTATCAATGGTTAATGGTACATGTTTAGCTTTCGCTCTATTCACTCTACAAGATCGTGGTCGTCTATTTGCTGAACCACAGTTAGAAGTGTATGAGGGGATGATTGTTGGTATGAACTCACGTTCAGACGACATGACTGTGAACCCAACGAAAGCGAAACAGTTAACAAACATGCGTGCATCTGGTACAGATGAAGCTTTAACATTGACACCTGCAATTAAATTCACGCTTGAACAAGCTTTAGAATTTATTGAAGATGATGAATTAGTTGAAGTTACACCTAAATCAGTTCGTATTCGTAAAAAATTCTTAACTGAAAATGATCGTAAACGTGCTGCACGTGGTATGTAATCGTTTCAGATAGAAATTTGAAGAATTTCTAGAAAAAACCGCAATTCGTCAGAGAGTTGCGGTTTTTTTGTATAAATTGTAAAAAAATATAGGAAAATTATAAAAACCGAGTAAATTAGGTGGAAATATATATTAAATTTTAATGTATACTTCGTCACATAAAAATTACGCAAAAAGAGCGCGTGGAGATACAAATGAGCATTATTTCAGAATTCAAAGAATTTGCTGTCAAAGGCAATATGATGGACTTGGCTATTGGTGTAATCATCGGTGGCGCTTTTAACAAAATTATTGATTCTTTAGTCAAAGATATCATCATGCCATTAATTTCTGTGATTACTGGTGGGGGAGTTGATTTTACTCAGAAGTTTATTGTACTTGGCGATAACCCGAGTAACCTGACTTCATTGGATGAGCTCACTAAAGCAGGTGTGAACGTTTTAACTTATGGTAACTTCATCACGATTGTATTGAACTTCCTGATTTTAATGTGGGTTGTATTCTTACTGGTTAAATTCTTAAATAAAATTCGCAAACCAGTGGAAGAAGCACCAGCAGCAACTCCAGAAGATATTGAATTATTACGTGAAATTCGTGACGAACTCAAAAAACGTCCACAAGCTTAATGATGGATAAATAATCATGATTAAACGGCACTTTTCAGTGCCGTTTTTTTTATGAATCGTTTATGATCATGTTTAAAGGATGATGGGAATATCATAATGACAAAACGTTTAATCATATTCATGATGGTTTTTGGGCTCATCAGTTGTTCAGAACAGCAAAACAATCAAAATGATATTCAAAATAAAACTAAGAATTTAAGTTTCGCAGATATGCCCAATGAAAAAACCACTTTTGAGGTGATTGAGGCAAAATCAATTGATGGAAATGATGCTTTATTGGTGGCATTGCAAACCCAATTGTTAAAAGATCAATTTGAATTTGTTGAGAAAGAAAGTGGTCGATCTTGGTCTGAAAATGATTGTACCAACAATAAAATTATTCAGGTCAAAGGGGATGGCATACGCTCATATAGAGCAGAGAGTCTGGTAAAAATTGGTCAGAACCAAGTACGTCCAGATTTTAGTTTATTGGTTTTTGCTTTTGAAGATGCGCAGCAGGCGGAAAAGAATTTTCTCAGCTTAAAAACAGCAGTCGAATCAGACAACGGTTTTTGTAATGGTAAATCACCTGAAACCATTGTACATAATGGTAATGAGGTGTTTTACTTCACCACACGTGCGGAAATGTTCAGAACTTATATCGATCAGTATTCAAAATTTGTAGAAGATTATAAAGTTGAAAAACAGCCTGAAAACTAAGCTGTATTTTCAACGCATTTGAATAGATACAAATGATCAAAGAGTTGGTTTAAAAATCCATACGGAATTTAATTTCAAGTAGATGAAAACCAAACTGACTTTTAACAGGCCCATGCAAAACATGTTCTGCTGCTGTAAAAACCAGTTTATCAATCACAGGAACCAATTGCCCCTTTTTGACCTCACCGAGTTCACCACCACGCTTGGCTGAATTACAGGTTGAATACTGTTTCGCAACTTTTGAAAAATCAGCACCATCTAAAATCTTCTTCTTAAGTTGTTCTGCCAAGCCTTTATCTTTGACGAGAATATGACGAACAATTGCAGTTTTCATTTAGATTTACCTCGCTGAGTTTGAGAAGTGTTCACTTTTTTCAAAGGTTGGCATTGTGGACAAAACACACTTGCACGCTGTCCTAACTTCAAGTTTTCCAATGTTGTTTCGCAGTTCACACACATTTCACCCGCACGACCATAGGCCAATAAGGTTTGTTGAAAATAACCATTTTCACCCATTGCATTGCTATAGTCTTTTAAGGTTGAGCCACCTAAATCAATGGCTTGCTTCAAAATACGTTTAATTTCTACAACCAGTTTTTGAATTTGCGCTGCGGATAAAGTCGAAGCTGGCTGCGCTGGATGAATCCCTAAATTAAATAAACTTTCTGTAGCGTAAATATTGCCCACACCAACCACAATATGGTTATCCATGATTGCAACTTTTATGCCGACATTTTTATTTTTTAGTTTATTGGTTAAATATTCTTTATTAAATGAGTCGCTTAAAGGTTCTGGGCCAAGCGTATCAATCAATTTGGTTTGACTTTCTTCATTGAGCCAAATGATACAACCAAAACGGCGTGGATCATGATAGCGCAATTCCATATCTTCAAATTGAATAATCAGGTGGTCGTGCTTTCTCAGTTCATCATGCGGTTCGCAAATTCTAAAACTACCTGACATACCGAGGTGCCACAGCATACTGTGTGTTTCAAACTCAGCCAAAATATACTTTGAGCGACGGCTGAGTTTTAATAATATTTGCCCTTTTAAATTGTGAATATCTTCAGGAATAGGCCATCTTAGGCGAGATTCCCTGACTTGGATATCGACAACTTTTTGGTTAAGCAAAGGCAACAAACTGGTTTTTGTTGTTTCAACTTCTGGAAGTTCAGGCATGTCATCATCAGAATACAAAACATTGGAGCTTATTGTATTGGAGAATGGTGCTGGTATAAAGCCGAGAAGGTTGATGGTCAGTTATTTTGGTCGAGAACAGAAGCGGTTAGTCTTTTGAAGGCTCATCTAAGAAATAAAAACATCATTACAGTGAATAGGATGGCTGATTGCTAAAGAATGAATATAAAAGGAGAACTTAATTTGATGGCACAAATTTGAGACAGTTGAAAACGTTGATGCAGGGTATAATCTTCAGCTAAACAGTTCAGTACCCTACTAAATGATTCATGCTTTGACTTAAGGTTTAGCGTATGTGTTCGCTTGATAAATAAGTCAAGTCGGTATTGCTTTGGTCATTTAGGAGGGACGTTATTTTTCTAAATATTCCAAAGGAAGCCGCCAATGCAAAGAGTGACTCATTTAAAAATTAGAACGACGCTACTTTGTTTAACGGCATGTGTTGTGCAAAACTTATATGCTGAAACGGAATCGCAAAATTCCGTTCAGCTCTTACCCACAATTAAAGTTGAAGCAACACGTTCAGATACCCGTTTTTTGAATACACCTGCGTCAGTGTATCGTATAGATCACGCTCAAAATCAAAATAATATAGGAATCAATCTCACAGAAACCCTGAAAGGGATTCCTGGTTTACAACTGAATAATCGTGAAAATTATGCGCAAGACTTACAACTGTCTATGCGTGGTTTTGGCGCACGTTCAACATTTGGGGTGCGTGGGATTCGTTTATATGTCGATGGTATTCCTGCAACCATGCCAGATGGACAAGGTCAGACTTCGAATATTGATTTAAGCAGTTTAGATCATATAGAAGTGCTCGGTGGGCCATTTTCCTCGCTTTATGGAAATTCTTCAGGTGGGACAATTTTAACCACAACCAAAGAAGGGCAAGGCCGTGATTCTATCGAACTTGGTTATTCAGGCGGTAGTCATCATAAAAACCGTGCCGATATTGTTTTACAAGGCGGTGTAGACAAAGCCAATGAACCGAGTTATGTGGTGAGCTCATCGTATTTTGATACCGATGGTTATCGTGAACATAGCGATGCGCAAAAAGTTTTAAGTAATGCCAAATTGACGTGGAATTTAGCTGATGGTTCTAAAATCAATTGGTTAATGAATTATGTTGATATTTCTGCCAATGATCCGCAAGGTTTGACACGTGCCCAATGGAAAGCAGATCCTCAACAACAAGTGCCATTTTTAAAACAATTTAATGTTCGTAAAGATATTAACCAAACACAGACAGGTATTAATTGGACGAAGCCAATTAATGATCAGAATGAAATTTATAGCATGATCTATTTAGGTCATCGTGAAGTCACACAATATCAGTCTATTCCAATGTCAACACAGAATAACCCACGTCAGGCGGGTGGTGTGATTGATTTTGAACGTGATTATTATGGTGCGGATCTACGTTGGACAGGTAAAGATTTATTGCCCAATACGCGTTTGAGCATTGGCTTAGCTTACGATGCGATGAATGAAGATCGTCAAGGTTATGAGAACTTTATTTTAGAAAATAATAAACCCAATTATGGCGTTAAAGGTGATTTACGCCGTAATGAAAAGAATACTTTATGGAATTTAGATCCTTATCTGCAAGCTTCTTGGCAATTTTTACCAACCGTACGATTGGACACAGGCCTGCGTTATAGCAATGTGCATTATCAATCTGAAGACCACTATATAAAAGGTACAAATGGTGATGATAGTGGTAGTACAGATTATCAAAAAGTTTTGCCATCTGCTGCTTTTACATGGGAAATCACACCTGATTTAACAAGCTATATCAGTTATGCCAAAGGCTTTGAAACACCGACTTTTACAGAAATGGCCTATCCAGCTGAAGGCACAGCAGGAATCAACTTTGCTTTAAAAGCATCGACCAGTGATAACTATGAGTTAGGATTAAAAGCGCAGAATCGTTTAGGTGATTTCACGGCTGCTGTTTTCCAAAGCAATACACGAGATGACATTGTTTCTGCGGGATCTGTTGATGGTCGTGCTACTTTTAAAAATGCAGAAAAAACTTTACGCCAAGGTATTGAATTATCGTGGAATAAAAATCTATGGCAGGACTTAACTGTACAAGCCAGCTATAGTTTCTTAGATGCAACATTTGATGCAGATATTGCCAATTCAGACCCGCAGAAAGTGGTTAAAAGTGGAAATTACATCCCTGGGATTGCAAAAAACCAAGCTTATATTGCTTTAGGGTGGCAGCCTGAAACGGGCTTTAATGCAGGTATAGATGTACGTTATATGGATAAAATCTATGTCGATGATTTGAATAGCGATGCCGCACCAAGTTATACCTTAAGCAGTGTCAATGTCGGTTATATTTGGAAAAATAATGACTGGAAAGTCCGTAGCTTTGCTCGTATAGATAATTTATTTGACCAAAATTATGTGGGCTCAGTGATTGTAAATGATGGAAATGGCCGTTTCTTTGAACCCGCAGATGGTCTAAATTGGAGTGCAGGACTGAGTGTCACGAAGCAATTTTAATCGTCACTTTGAATTAAATTATCTTTAATCAAATCATCCTATTTAACCATTAGGGGAAGGTGTTCATGTCTATGTCGGTTCAATCGTCTGTAAAATCAAAACTATTTGAGCAAATTCAATTTGGTTCGCTTTCCCTTGTGAATAAAATCGTGATTGCACCCATGTGCCAATACTCTGCAACAGATCAAGGTGAAGTCAGCTACTGGCATGAACAGCAGTGGGCAAATTATGCTTTATCAGGTGCAGGTTTATGCATTGTGGAAGCAACAGCCGTGCAGAAAAATGGTCGAATTAGTTATGCGGATCTTGGGCTGTGGAATGATACACAACGTGATCAGATTAAAGCTTTAATCAATAAGGTGAAAACGATTTCTCCGATGCCTTTTGCAATACAACTGGCACATGCAGGACGTAAAGCATCTACAGAAAAACCGTGGTTAGTTAAACATGGTAAAGGTCAGATTGCACCTGAGTCTGAACATGGATGGCAAACAGTTTCAGCCAGCCATATTGCGTTTAATCCAAATGATGTTTTACCACATGCATTAAGCATTGCTGAAATAAAGCAAATACAACAAGACTTTGCAGCGTCGGCAGTCCGTGCTGTAGAAGCAGGTTTTTCGTTAATTGAAGTGCATGCAGCGCATGGTTATTTGCTACATCAATTTATGTCACCATTATCGAATCACCGTCAGGATGAGTATGGGGGCAGTTTTGAAAATCGTATTCGCTTTACTTTAGAAGTGGTGCAAGCAATACAGCAAGTTGTACCACATGATTTTCCAGTAGGGATTCGTGTTTCAGCAACGGATTGGATGGAAGCAGAAAGTGCTTGGGATATCGAATCGAGTGTTGAATTATCTAAAGCTTTAGAGCAACTTGGTGTTGCTTATATTCATGTATCCTCAGGGGGCTTGCATGAAAAGCAAAACATTAAAATAGGTGAGAATTACCAAGTTCCTTTTGCAAATGCAATTAAAAAACAGGTGAATATTTCAGTAATAACTGTGGGTATGATTACAGAGGCTGAACAAGCCGAACAGATTTTACTAAATGAAGAAGCTGATGCAATTGGTTTAGCTCGAGCAATACTTTATGATCCACGTTGGCCGTGGCATGCCGCTGCAAAACTGGGTGAAAAAGTTCAAATAGCACCACAATATTTGCGTTGTCAGCCACATGGTGTTAAAGATTTATTTGCAGCGTTTTAATATTTTGCTATTCAACAATAATGATTTATTAAAAATATTTAAGTATTTGAAAGATATATTTTAAGGTGTATCTTTCTTTACATCTTCAGGAAAGGGCGTAATTGGATGATTTTTTCGGTAATTTTTCCTGTATTTTTCCTGTTATTTTTGGGTTTTTTCTCGGTTCGTATCCAGCTATTAAGCAAAGAACAAATGACTGCACTCAGTGCATTTGTGATTAAAGTTGCTTTGCCAGCACTATTATTACATGCACTCGCATCTAAAAACTTACAAGAAATTTGGTATCCCTCATATTTTTTCGTATATGCAGGTGTTACAGCACTTTTATTTACACTGTCTTTTATTATCGGATTAAAAGTATTTTCTAACACCATTACCCATGCTTCTATTTTTTCACATGGAGCATCCATGTCGAATACGGGTTTGTTGGGTGCAGCAATATTGACCCTACTTATGGGCAATCAAGCAATGATCTATATCTCTTTGGTGGTGATTATTGAGAGTGTTTTTCTCGTTCCTGCTGTATTGGTTTTAGCGGAAATAGGACGGCAGCATCAGCCAAATTTCACTGAAATCTTAAAAAGCACTTTTTTGACCTTATTTAAAAATCCATTGTTTTTATCGGTTGTGATTGGGATGAGCTGTGCCATTTTTCAGGTTCCGATTCCACACAGTCTAGATCAGGTTTTTGAAATGTTGGGACAAACAGCCGCACCATTGGCACTGTTTATCATTGGTGGGGGAATGGTTGGACTGACCATTCAATCTGTAAATAAGCAGACATTGTATTTAGTCTTTTCTAAAAATATATGCATGCCGATACTGGTCTATTTGGGATTAACCTATTTCACTGACTTAGATCAAAAAATGATTTATGCGGGGACTTTAATTGCTGCACTACCGATGCCGTCTATATTTGGTATCTTTGGGCAAATTTATGGTTTAAATGAGAAAGCATTAACACCACTTATGATCAGTACAGTTTTTAGTTTTATTGTGGTGAGTGTATTGATTGGGTTGTGGTGGTAAAAATACTCTCAGTAGAGAGTATTTTACATAGTGTGCAGTTTGAAAGAAAAAATTTACTTTTTAGGTGTCGCTGCTGCTGGCGCAGGAGTCTTCGCTTTTTCTGCAATGAGCTTATTCACAACTTCTAAAGATTCTTTCGCTCTAGGGACGTTTTGCTTTGCCAACTCGCCAAAAATCTTCTGTGCTTCAGGTAAGTTTTGGTTAATCAAATTGCCATTGGTCATCATATTTGCAACAGCCATGAGCGCAGGGATATAACCTTTTTGAGCTAAGCCTTGGATGGCTTTTAAACCTTGATTCACTGTAGCTGCATTTTTAGCCTTTAGACCATCGGTAATATCATACAACGCTTTGGCATGAATGGCTGGTGGAAAGCCTTTCTTTAGTAATGGGTCAAGTTTTTGTACCGCTAATTTGTCAGAAGCGGGTTTGCCTTCTGAAAATAATAAAACAGCCAATTCAACAGTTGCATCATCAAAACCTTGTGAAGATGCTTTTTCTAAATATTCACGAACTTTTTTAGGATCTTTGGCTAAGCCCAATTGTCCAGTTGCATAGCTTTGGGCTAATACATAACTCGCTACTGGATAACCTTTAGCAGATGAGTCCTGATAATATTTAAGGGCTTTTTTATCGTCTTTTGTAGTACCTTGACCTGTTTGAGTCAAATAGCCAAGATTGTACATTGCTTGACCATTTCCAGTCTTTGCAAGTTTATCCAATTCTTGGTACGCAGCAGTAAAGTTTTTAGCTTGAATAAGCTCTTGAGCTTTAGCAAATGCTGGATCTATATTACTTTTTGGAGCATCTGCGGCAAATACAGTAGCAGCCGATAAGCTGAGTAGTGTTGCTAAGAGAATTTTTTTCATTGTGTTTGAGTACCTTTTTTAATTTCAACATCATTCCGTTGTTGTGTTTAGAACACTGTTGAATCAGTGTTTTATCATAGATTGAAAATTGTAAATGTAAATATATCAATTGTATAAGTTGATGTATTTCTGTCTAAATTGTTTATAAAATAGAAATAATTAATCAAATATTAAGTTAGAAAAGGCAGATCCGAATTTTAAATCTACCAATTAGAACTGAAAATTTTTATTTCATCGCTTTTAATAATAACTCAATTTCACCTGATTCAAGCGATCCTGAAATACGGCGACCATCTTTTAAGAAAAATGTCGGTGTGCCATCAATTTCAAGCTTTTTAGCAAGTTGAATATTCTTTTCAATTGGCGTTTTACATGCTTTAACTTTGGCAGGTTGTTTTTTATCAATCATATAGTCTTGCCAAGTTTGGTATTGGTCTTTAGCACACCAAATTTGATCGGCAACAGTTGCGGCATTGGGGTGTAAACGAGTAATTGGATATAAAAATAAATAAACGGTCAGGTTGTCTATATTTTTGAATTCTTTTTCAAGATGTTGGCAATATGGACAATCAGGGTCGCTAAATAAGTAAATGACACGTTCACCATTGCCTTTTACATGTTTAATGGCTTGTTCTAAAGGCAAAGCTTTCACATCGATACGATTTAAAACGTGTTCACGTGCTTCAGTTAAATTTTGTTGTTGTTTTAAATCAATCAAATTGCCGACAAAGAAATATTGAGCATCTTCATTGGTATAGACAATGCGCCCACCCATATACACCTCATAGATATCTTTAACAGGGGTGTTATTTACTGATTTTACGGCAATTTCAGGATATTTAATTTTTAAATTCTGCTCAAGTGTTTTGATATCAGCATGCGCTGAACTGAGTGTTATTAGGCTTAATGTGAGTGTTGATAGCCAAGCTTTCATGATTGAACTCAATAAAATAATCTAACTTATTTTGCGTAAATCCTGATTAAAAATATATTGAGATCATGTAATTATCTCAACTTTATCAAGTGTAGCGTTTGGTTGAGAACTATTTCAAATCAAATAGGAATGCATGCTTTGTTTTAAAATTTCAATCAGCTCTTCATCCATATATGGGTAATCGTCTGGAATATCCAAAACAATAACCTGCTTGTGTTGTAACTGGTTTTGAAATTTCTCTTTGATATTTTGTTTATGCTTTTGTTCCATGACAAAAATCAGATCTGCCCATGCAATATCTTTGCTAGAAATGGTATGTTTAGCATGTTTACTGGTTCCAGCAGAACGGGTAGAGACACCACCATAACCTACGGAAAAAACTCGTTCAGCAGTGGGACTACGCCATTGGTTACGACTACAAATAAAAAGAATGTTCAATCAATGCTTTTCCTATTTAGATTTTTTAGGGAATTTCACTGCTAACAATTAAAAACAATAGATTCTCAAAGTTTACTCAAAAATGATGAAAAGAGATTTGCTTTTCGCTCAGCTTTTGGTTAAATCTGCCCTTAAATGAAATTGTGAGAAGACTGATGTTTATTAAAGTCATTAAACGTAATTATGACAAAATTAGTCAAGATGACAGTATTGCCGATGAAGATAAAATTGACGCGTTATTAATGAAACTTGGTGCAGAATTTCTAGTCAGTAAAGATGATCGTGTTTATATTTTTGAAAAAGACGGGCAGACTGCAAAATTTGATGCAAAACATGCACGTGCATTTCATTTTAAAGACTATGTTTGTAAAGACATGAATAAATTATTTCATGGGTTTTGATGTTTAATATTCATTGAAAATGAGTGAGTTGTTAACGAGTTGTAAAAACAGTTTAAGTACTTAAATGAATCTTTCTTGTATTGCGTGTATTGAAAGTAATTCTGAATTTCTATAGTGATTCTTTTTGTGTTGTAACTGTTTGTACTCACAGAATAAGTGTAAATGTCATCACCCACTGTAAAGGCGTTTGCAGTGGTTGGGCTAAAAATGAATATAAAAAAAAGTTTGTATCTAGAAAGCCTACCTGCTTTGCGAGCAAAAGCATTTGACTATGTACTCGTCATTCAAGTTATATAATATAAAAAATAAGTTGTTATTCATAAGATGAATCGAGACCGATCTAAAATGATGAAAATATTCTCAATCTTATTCATATACTTAATTTGCCCAATGGCAGTTTTAGCCCAACAGCCAAAGCTTGTTCCTCATCAAATCAACTTAAAAAATGGGAAGCGTTTTTCTTTAAATCTTCCAGCAAATTACGAAATCATTCCAGCGGCTGAAGGTTTAAAACGAGTTCGTTTTTTTAGCAAAGCGCCCGATGGTAGGATGTTTGTAACGGATATGCACGATTTGTCCGACAATGAAAAAGGTGTCGTTTATATTTTGGATGAATGGAATGCTGAAACTGGGAAATTCGGCAAAATCATTCCTTATATGAAGGGTTTGAAGAATCCAAATTCAGTTCAATTTTATACCGATTCTTCTGGACAAGATTGGTTGTATCTAGCTGAAACTCATCAGCTTACTCGACGAAAATTCACTCAAGATGAAATTAAACCCACGGCAAAAGCTGAAGTTTTAGCGACTTTTCCTGATTATGGTTTAAGTTATAAATATGGGGGTTGGCATCTAACACGAACTATTGCAGTGGGTGGAAACGGGAAAATTTATGTTTCAGTTGGCTCAAGTTGCAATGCTTGCGTGGAGAAAGAGAAGGTTAGAGCGACAGTTTTAGAAATGAATCCCGATGGTTCGGAACAAAAGATTTATGCCACAGGTTTACGCAATGCAGTCGGTTTAAGATGGGTGGGTAAGTTTTTATTTGCCACCAATCAAGGTTCAGATCATTTGGGTAAAAATAAGCCTGATGAAACTTTTTATGCACTCAAACGTGATATGGATTATGGCTGGCCATCTTGTTATTCGTCGAATGGTAAAGTGTTTGTGGACTCTAAATTTAGACGACCAACAGGCTGTAAAAATGTACCGTCTCCTTATGCCTATTTCCCATCGCATTCATCTGCGCTTGGCTTTGACTATTTTGACGATCCAAACACAGATGACACGATTAAAAATTCTTTTTTAGTTGCTTTGCATGGTTCTACGGATGCCACAATTGGTCATGGTTATAAAATTGTGATTATGCGTAAAGGACAAAAATTACAGACATTTATGGATGGTTTTTTAGTGGGGAATAAGGTGAATGGTCGACCTGCGGATATTTACCGTATAGATGCAAATTCCTTTTATTTTTCAGATGATAAGGGTGGTGTGGTTTATTTTGTGAGGCGGAGATAATAAAAAAGCCAAAGTTTTGAACTTTGGCTAATTAATGAGTTCATATTTAAGAATTACATTTTTCAATATGTTGGAAAATTCGTTCGCAAAGTTCTTTTGCTTTTGGTGTAAGTTGCCAATCAGGGTTTTCGTCAAAATCTTTAATAATTTCACGGCAAAAATCTAATTTTTTCTTAATCGTACCCACTCCAGCACCGTCTGCAAATGGATTTTTAGAAGGGTTTTGATTAGGTATTTTAATTGCTTCATCTAATAAACGTCCAATACCGTATTCCGTGTGGTCAAAGTAATTTTGACTATTAATATTGGATATTAAATCAAAATCATAATCTTCTTTAGTGTCGATATTCATCCGTTCAAAACGACTTTTTGCAACTCTATTAATGACTTTAAAAGGAAGGGTGTTTTCTGTTTCTTTACATGCTAGAAGGTAAAATTGTTCACCTAATGATTCAGTCAATTGTTCGACACGATTTCCTTTTCCTTGAATATCACCATCTGCAATGAGAAGTACGCTGCTTGTTGTGAGCAAAGCATTCATACCTTGATCATTTAAGTGATCAGTGAATTCCTCGCTGAAATTCCAATGGACTAAATTACTTCCTGCATACTCCACAAATGTATAGTGATAATTCGGCATAAAACGACGGTATTTTTTATATTGTTCAGAATCAGATTTTTCTAATTCAGCTAAATATTTTTCCATATATTTGATGATATACAAACGGTCGGTAATACCTTCGACCCAAATCGTACAATTGGCTAAATAAACCGAAGATGGTTTGATACCTAATGAAGCGAGTAGGTCACGATCTCTATCACAACGATGAATTCTAAAATCGAAGCCATCTTTAGAATCCTCTTTTGGTTGTTTGACAAATTTTTGGATGATGACTTGATCTGATTCATCTGCCATATCTAAAAGATGGTTGGAATGTGTGGTAAAAAAATAATAATGATTAGTTTCATTTAGATAGAAGTTCATGAGTTGTCGAACCATACCTGCATGCATGTGGAGTTCGGGCTCTTCTATAAAAAATGCATGAGTTTGCTCATTTCCATCTTCATCATACTTTTTAATATATGTTTCATAAGTTAGAATAATTGCTTGTTGTAGTCCATCGCCAAGCTCGTAAATAGGTCGTTGTTTATCATTTCCAATTTTAATATTTACAACATCTTGGTCGTGTTTTGGGATAAGTGTAATAGGTTCATTATCAAAGAAATATTGGCTTAAATTTTCTTCATAATTTTTAATTAAATCGCGTTGTTCAGGCTCACCAAGCAGATGCTGTTTTAGTTCTTGATAAAGAGATTCACCTGTAATTATATTTTGAGTATTGAACTTTGATTTATCATCAAAATAATCTTTTTGAGCACGTTCAATATAAGGTTGTTTATTTTCTATTCCTGTAACAGGTCGCATTCCTCTTAAAACTGGGAGATAATATTTTTCACTAAAGCTCAGATTAGTTATTAATTTTTTATGTTCTTTTAAATTATTAATTAAATTAGATATTGTATCCAGTCTTGTTGGCAAAGTGCCTTTAGATATCTTTGTTGAAATATTATCAGAAAACTGGAAATTATTTCGCTTTGGAGTCTGTATTAACTTTTTCCCATGTATTTCTTTAAAGCTAGCAAATTCCTCTTGTAAAGAATAACGTATTATATCTATTCTTTGGAAGTCATTAGAAAATTTATGAAATGTAGGGTCATTTTGTATATCGTATATTATGTAATCTTTTAACTTCTGAGAAGTTGTAAATAAATTCCTTAAAAAACGACTTTTCCCCGCATTATTTTTACCAATAAAAAAGTTCAATCGTTTTATTTCTATAATTTGATCGTAATCTTGTTCATTATCAGAGCTATAGTCATTTAAATTTTCTGCCCAATAGTATAATTTTTCAGTCATTAAAAAGCCCCCAAAACTAAGAATAAGTTTTAGAGGCTAATTTATCACAACATTATAAAAAATATAAAGTTATTGCGGTCTCGCCACATCACCATTTAAGCTTTCAGGCAAGTCTAAAATATCTAAACTTAGTTCTGCCAAAGCAGCAGGTTTTGCAACCACTAAAGCTTTGTAAGTATCATCCAATTCGATGCTGTTGACGATCTGTGTATTATCATTCAACAAGGTCGCAGGAGCAGGGGCATGTCCACCACCTAAAACCAAATGTAACCAACTTTTCGGTTTAGCCTTAAACCATAAACGGGCAATAATTTCCTGACCCAAATAACAACCTTTGTCGTAATGGACGCCTTCACGTTGATGTAAACGTAATTCCTGAGGTTGGAACAAGTGCTCAGTTGCGGCTGAAATCCATGCTTGACCTGCGTCTATGGCTTGTAACTGCCATGCATTCACATCCGTTTCAGTCGTTGAAAAGTCAGTGGTTGCACCATTCAAAATAGGGAAAACTTGAGCTGCTTGTTCAAGCTTCATTTTTGAAAATGCACCAAATTTTTTAATGTGTTTGGCAAACTCTTCAGCTTGGTCTTGTGTAGTCACAATTTCAAAATGTTCAGGATTCAGTTTTTTTAACCAAAGTCCAAAATGAATACGACCTTTTAAATCACAAATCGCAGTGTATTGAGAAATATTTTCAGCCAAAGCTTCAACATTTACAGTCACTTGCCCTTGCAGAAATTTGAGTGCATCTACACCAATTAATGTGAAAGAGGAGAAAGCTAAATCGCTCATGAAATGCTCGCTTGTCTTAAATCTAATACTAAAGAATGGTTCTTATTGTCCGCTATTTTTCAAAAAAGAGAAGTTTTAGTGCAAATATTTTCATGTAATTGTTACTAAATGTTTCTAAAACCCCTGTTTTTATATGTAAATACATGAAATATAAACGATTTGGGAAATGGGTTTTCGACAGTGTACTATTCAAGCCATTAGACACGCAGTACAAAATGATGCAAGAGGCACACCTGATGAATAACAACTACCGTAAACCACTGCAAAACACCCAGCTCGAATACTTCGATGTGCGTCAAGCCGTAGAAGACATCCAGCCAGGCGCTTATGCGAAACTTCCTTACACCTCAAAAGTATTGGCTGAACAGTTAGTCCGCCGTTGTGACCCAGCCATTCTCGAACAATCTTTAAAAGAGTTGATTTACCGTAAGCAAGACCATGATTTTCCTTGGTATCCTGCACGTGTTGTGTGCCATGACATTCTTGGACAAACAGCATTGGTTGACCTTGCAGGTTTACGTGATGCGATTGCAGATCAAGGTGGCGATCCATCTAAAGTCAATCCTGTTGTACCGACTCAGTTGATCGTAGACCATTCACTTGCTGTGGAATACGGTGGTTTTGACCCAGATGCCTTTGAGAAAAACCGTGCAGTTGAAGACCGTCGTAATGAAGATCGTTTCCATTTTATCGAATGGACAAAAACAGCCTTTGAAAATGTTGATGTGATTCCTGCTGGTAACGGCATCATGCACCAAATCAACTTGGAGAAAATGTCTCCAGTGGTGCAAAATCGTGAAGGCCTAGCATTCCCAGATACGTGTGTCGGTACAGATTCACATACACCACATACCGATGCATTGGGTGTAATTTCGATTGGTGTCGGTGGTTTAGAAGCTGAAAATGTAATGTTAGGTCGTGCATCTTGGATGCGTCTTCCAGACATTATCGGTGTTGAATTTATTGGACAACGCCAAGCGGGGATTACTGCAACCGATATCGTTTTAGCATTGACTGAATTTTTGCGTAAAGAACGTGTTGTCGGTGCGTACCTTGAGTTCTTTGGTGAAGGCGCAGACAGCATGTCAGTGGGTGATCGTGCCACGATTTCCAATATGACACCTGAATATGGCGCAACTGCAGCCATGTTCTACATCGATCAAAACACCATTGATTATTTAACCCTGACAGGTCGTGAAGCCGAGCAAGTTGCACTGGTTGAAAACTATGCCAAAGAAATTGGTCTTTGGGCATCAGATATGAAACAAGCGGAATATCCACGTGTCCTTCGCTTCGATCTTTCAACAGTAACACGTAATATTGCAGGCCCATCAAACCCACATGCACGTGTATCTACAGCTGATTTAAAAGAAAAAGGCATTGCAGGCGTGGTTGAGAATCGTACTGATGGTTTAATGCCAGATGGTGCTGTGATTATTGCTGCAATTACTTCATGTACCAATACATCAAACCCACGTAATACCGTTGCAGCAGGTCTATTGGCACGTAAAGCCAATGAATTGGGTTTAACTCGTAAGCCTTGGGTGAAATCATCTTTTGCACCGGGTTCGAAAGCAGCGGCGCTTTACCTTGAAGAAGCAGGTGTATTGACTGATTTAGAAAAACTCGGTTTTGGTATCGTGGCGTATGCATGTACGACCTGTAACGGTATGTCAGGCGCTTTAGATCCTAAACTACAGCAAGAAATTATTGACCGTGAATTGTATGCAACTGCGGTACTTTCGGGTAACCGTAACTTCGATGGTCGTATCCATCCTTATGCAAAACAAGCGTTCTTGGCATCGCCTCCACTCGTTGTTGCGTATGCGATTGCAGGAACAATTCGTTTTGACATTGAAAAAGATGCTTTGGGTACAGATAAAGAGGGTAACCCAATTTACCTGAAAGACATTTGGCCATCGGATGCAGAAATCGATGCATTGGTTAAGGAAGCGGTGAAACCTGAACAATTCCGTAAAGTGTACATTCCAATGTTTGATTTGGGTGTTACTGAAAAAGCAGCAAGTCCTTTATATGACTGGCGTCCGCAAAGTACCTATATCCGCCGTCCGCCGTATTGGGAAGGGGCTTTGGCTGCACCTCGTACATTGTCAAATATGCGTCCGCTTGCAATCTTACCTGACAATATTACAACGGATCATTTGTCTCCATCGAATGCGATTATGATGGATTCGGCAGCAGGTGAGTACCTACATAAAATGGGTGTACCTGAGGAAGACTTTAACTCTTATGCAACCCATCGTGGTGACCATTTGACGGCACAACGTGCGACATTTGCCAATCCAAAATTGTTTAATGAAATGGTGGTTCGTTCTGACGGTACGATCAAGCAAGGTTCGAAAGCACGTGTTGAGCCTGAAGGCGAAGTGATGCGTATGTGGGAAGCGATTGAAACCTATATGAATCGTAAGCAACCTCTTATCATCATTGCGGGTAAGGATTATGGTCAGGGTTCTAGCCGTGACTGGGCTGCAAAAGGTGTGCGTCTAGCAGGTGTTGAAGCGATTGTGGCGGAAGGTTTTGAGCGTATTCACCGTACTAACTTGGTGGGTATGGGCGTGTTACCGCTGGAGTTTAAAGCGGGTGTTGACCGCAAAACTTTAAAACTAGATGGTACTGAGCTGTATAGCGTGATTGGTAATATTGCACCTCGTTCTGACTTAACTTTGGTGATTGAGCGTTCTACCGATGATGGTAAAGAGCAGATCATTAAAGTGCCTGTAACCTGTCGTTTGGATACCGAAGAAGAAGTGTCTGTATATGAAGCGGGTGGTGTATTACAACGCTTTGCGCAGGATTTCTTGGAAGGGAATGTGGCTTGATGTAATTCTTTAAATCCTCCCCTTACGGAATATATTCCTCACCTTTTTCAAAGGAGGGAGTTCCCCTCTTTAAAAAGAGGGGCTAGGGGAGATTAAAGTCATTGAAATTGTTGTAAAAAGACCCTATCTTTGTGATGGGGTTTATTTTAAGCTTGAGCTAATTATGAGTAACGATAAAGAAACTACAGATAATAAAGATCATATCGAAAATGTATTGAAAAGATATTTGGTATCTATTGATGCAATTACATCGACAGCAAAAATTGCATTACCACATATTTTGGAATGGAAGGTTTCAGAAATTGAAAAATTACAAAATCAATTAAAAAAATTTGAAAGTGATAAGAATGAAAATTCATCTAAAAAAGGTCTAAAAGTAAAAAGTGCACGAGATTTTGCTGAGGTTTCAGAATGTATTCGTCAATTAGACAGTATGATTACAAAAAAATATGATGCTTATTTAGCAAAAAGTTTATTCACTCAATTATTTGCAGAGTTTGATGCTTATATTGGCGAATTATTAAAAGTAATTTATCAAAATAATGAAAATCTTTTAAAAGGTATTGTTAGGGAAATTTCATTATCAGACATAATGGAGTTTACAGATTTGGAATCTGTAAAATTGTCTATGTTGAATAAAGAAATTGAAACTTTAAGGAGAGAAAGCTATATAGAGCAATTTTCAACATTGGAAAAAAAATTTAAAATTGAGCTAAAAAAATTTAAAGAATGGTCTGCATTTGTAGAATTATCCCAGCGTCGAAATATTATTATGCATAATGGAGGAGTTATTAGTGAACAATATCTTAATGTATGTAGTAAAGAGGGGTATAACTTTTCAGAAGATATACAGATAGGAAATTCTTTAAACGTAAGCTTTGATTATTTTATAAGTGCTTCCAGGATACTTTCAAAAGTAGGTTTAATGCTTACTTATACACTTTGGTGTAAGGTTGCACCCAAGGAAGCTGAAAAAATACATGATTCATTAAATAATACAATTTATGACTGCCTACAAAATAAAAAATGGAAATTTGTAGCTGAATTAGGCGATTTTATATTTAGTAAGCCTATGCTAAATAATATACCTGAAATTCTTCATAAGATAAGAATAATTAACTATAGCATAGGATTGAAATTTTCAAATAATTCTAGTGAAGCTGAAAAAACCCTTAATTCTGTAGATTGGTCTGCAAACTATAGAGATTTTAAATTAGCTATTGAAGTTTTAAAAGAAAATTACTCTCAGGCAATTGATATTATGAAAAGCATTGGTAAAAGTGGAGAGTTAATTTCTCAACATAGTTATCATATCTGGCCACTTTTTATGCGTTTAAGAGAACAACAGGAATTCTATGATGCATATTATGAAATTTACGGAGAACATTTTTCAGAAAGTCTTGAATTACCTGATGAAACTATTATTAAAGCCACAATGGAAACCTTAACAGAAATATCTCCAAGTATTGAACAGTCTGAAATTGAGAAAAATGATGTTATCGGAGATGGAATTAGGAGTGAATTAGGCTGTGAGGAAGTTCTTAAATCTTAGTTGATAATAAAACTCATATTCGCTCTACTTTACGATGTGGAACTCCAAACTGGTTTATTTCAACATTAAAAAACTTACAATTCATGATCCTCGGCCAGTTTGGTATTCCATCCTACAAGGATGATGCAAGAACTCTATAAAATTAGGAGTCACAAATGCCTATAGAAAAAGAAACACTTCCTAAAATTGAAGAAAATACAGTCCAAGAGAAAACAGCTAACGTAGAAAAGCTATTTAAATCACTTTCTGAAATGCCTTCTGACTTCTATTCCGAAGAAAGAGTAGATCAATCACCGCAAGAGCGAGAAGAACCTTAATATCATTTCTTGCAAAAATGATACCATCATTTTTTAAAATAGACAGTAGACATACATCAAAATTAGGCTATACTTTGTTCACCATTTCTAAAACCTATGGAGAACAAAAATGGTTACTGCTGGCGAAAAACCCGGAACAGGCTTCTATTTTTGTGTCCAATGCGGACATCGCGTTTACTTAGAAATTGGTACAGATCGTTTACCCCCGTGTACCAAATGCCTTGGCAATCAATTTAACAACAAAATTGCCTAAGCAGCACAGATAAAACAGTTATCCTCTGTTTTAAATAAAAGCCCTATCACTTGATAGGGCTTTTTGTTAATTTAGAAATAGTTTCAAAATATAAAAGAAAATGAAGGCAGGGAAATGATTATGGAAATAATCCTGAGCTTATGTATTGGTATCGGTTTAAGTGCGGCATGTGGCTTTCGTGTATTTGTCCCGTTATTTGTCATGAGTATTGCATCACTTACGGGATGGTTTGAACCAATGCAAGGCTTTGAATGGTTGGCTATGCCATCTGTATGTATTGGTTTAGCAGTCGCGACACTCTGTGAAGTCGGCGCATATTACATACCGTGGGTGGATAATGCCTTAGACACGATTGCGACACCTGCTGCGATGGTTGCAGGAACATTGACAACCATGGCAGTGAGTACTGGAGAAATGTCACAATTTGCAGGTTGGGCGGCTGCCATTATTGTCGGTGGTGGAACGGCAACAGCCGTACAAATGAGTACAGTGGCTGCACGTGGCGTATCGACTGCAACGACAGGTGGATTAGGCAATTTTGTCGTCGCTACAGGTGAGTTGATTAGTGCTGTAGTGCTCTCAATTATGGCAATGGTTGTACCTGTATTTGTTGCTATAGCAGTACTGATTATGATTGTACTTGCAATACGCTGGATTCGTATAAAAAGACAGGAAAATGCAGTCAGCCCTCTGTCTTAATCACATAAAATTGAACTATTTTTCAAATTGATTTAGATGAAAAATAGTTCAATGATGATCATAAATTTTAAAAAATTAATGAATTTCAATTCGTGTGGTGACTTTGATTTTTCGACATTCTCTATTGGCTTCTACTAAACTTCTGATTTTAAAATCATAGAAACGAACTTCTCGATTTTGCATCGCAAATTGTTCAGGGGTTTTGATTTCTAAGCATTGAAAAGGACGCAAATTTTTTAAAATCTCTTTCTGCTTATCGGTCATTTGTTGAGTCGAAAGATATACATAACCTTTGGTGGTTCTCAATAAAACATCATTGGCTTGCAATTCACTTGAACTGGTTAATTTTACAATATGCGTTTTTAAGAGTTTGCATGAACTAAGACATAAGGCGGTGAATAAAATCAACAGAACAGTTTTTGTTTTCATTGCCAAGCTATTTTATTTGAACATTTAGAATACTTTACAGCAAAACAATGAAAACCAGTCATATTTCATAATATGAGCGAAAAATAATCAATTTAAAGGTTATATTCGGTAAATTATGCAAAGAACAAATAAAACTATAAGATGATTTGAATCGTTTTGATTGGATGAAATTTATGTACTTTTAAATAGATCGTTAAGTAAAAAATGAATGAAAAGTGCGCTAAAAAAGATTGATGTTATCTATAAATTATTCTAATTTTATAAAATAGTCGTGATAAAACTCAACTCATTTTAAATGGATTTTGATGCGAAAAATATACTATGTCAGTGAATCTATTCGACTTATTATGGGGGTAGGCTTTTTGTCTACTTTGATGACAATAGGTCTTGTTCTTCTTACCATTCTGACATTTCTTCACGAGCATAATGGAATGGGAGTGGCTGAATATATTCAGAAAAATTTAGTACTTCTGGTATTTTCAGGAATAGTAATTGGTTTTTTCTTATTCTGTGCTATTTATTGCTTTTTAACGGGTGCAGGAAAATATTGTATCGATAGCGAAGGTTTACAATACAAAAATGGTTCTACCCATAGAGTAATCAGATGGCAAGAAATTCAACGAATTGAGACAGATGGCTATGGGACATTGATGATCCATGCACCCGATAAAAGATTTATGTTCTCTTTGCTTGCAGTGCTCCAATATCAGGGCTTTGATGAATCCTTTCATTTGAATTATCAATCAATATTAGCGTCCTTTGCAGAGGTATTGCGATTTAGTGGAATGCTAAAGCAGAAAGAAATAAGCCCTTACGCAGAAGAAGTTACTGGATTTATTCTTGAAAAACTTGACCAGCTCCGAATTGAACTTGAATACAATACGACATGCGGTTTTAAGTGGAATAAGAATGTAAAAGCAACTTATGAAAAGTTTGAATAAAGATCATCGTTTAACAAAAGAAAAATTTAAAAAGGATCGAGAATGGAAAATCAAGCAACTAAAAAAGGTTTCTTTAATCAGGGCTTATCCACCTCCGCATATTTGATGTGTGGTTGGCCTTTTATTTTAGCATTTGTGGGTGGAGCAATCGGTGGTGGTTTAGGTGCTTTGGCATACTTTATCAATCTGCAGATTTATAAGTCAAATTTATCAAATGCTTACAAGATAGCTTTAAATATTCTGACAGGAATTACTGCAATTATTGTGTGGTATCTGATCGCTGTTTCTATACGTGTATATTTTCAACAGTGAATATTTATTGTGGTTTTACCGATTGTTTTTAGCTAATCTAAGTTAAATATTTTGAGAATGATAAAATGATGAAATCGCCGCTTCTCAGCTTATGCCTTGTATGGTCTTCTCTATTTTTTGTTTCAGAAACGGTTTGCGCTGAGCCGTTGACAGCTGAACAAATCAAACTGCAAAAAGACAAAATTAAATATAAAACCTATATTCCTAAAACATTTCATTTATTTGAAGCGGTCGAAGGTGATTTAAATCAAGATGGACTCAATAATTTAGTGCTTATTGTAAAAGCGACTGATCCTAGTCAATGGGTAAACCATGAGTATCGAGGGAAATTGGATCGAAATCGACGGGGTATTATTGTCTTATTCAATCAAAAAGGATCATATAAAAAAGTCGTTGAAAATTTATCATGCTTTAGTTCTGAGAACGAAGAAGGTGGCGTGTATTTCGCCCCTGATTTATGGTTTGAGATTAAAAATAACGTGTTAAACATTCACTATGCACATGGTCGATACGGTGCTTGGGGGTATAGCTTTAGATTAGAAAATAATGATATGCGTTTAATTGGCTATGAGGACAGTGATAATCATGGCCCTTATGTTGAAAGTCAAACCAGTATTAATTTTTTAACGGCTAAAAAATTAGTTCGGGAAAATCTCAATCAAGATCCTGAAGGTGACCCACGGTTTAAAGAGACTTGGACAAAAATTAAGATTAAACCGGTTTTTCTTTCAGAGATAAAAGATTTCGATGCATTAGATGTGCCATAGCACAATTTTGAAATAGTTAGATTCAGTCACAAATTATTCAAATGCTGAGACTTTTGTGATTTAATTTTTGATTAAAATACGACCAAAGTCGTATATGTGAATATTTAATTATAATAAAATCAGTGTTAATAATTATTCATAATATTAAAAACACACGGAATAGGTGAAATAATGAAAACATTTGAAGTCGAAATCAGCTTACCTGCGCAAGGTCATTTTCCAAGAACAGAATCCTTTGAAACAAGTGACGTGACTCAGATTCAGGCTAAATTTTACAGTATTCAATGGCGACGTATTTTCCTCACGCAACTTCAAGTAGAAAGCGCAGAAGTTTCATTTGCAGTGGTAGATGTGGATACACAAGAGTATTTAGCAATTCAATTGAACACACAATCGATGAAAGCAGAGCCTGTCTTTGAAATCGATAGTAATATTCAGGTGGTTGTGGAAAATAAAGAATTTTTTGGCATGTTCACCCGTAAAAAGCAATATGAATTGATTTATAAAAATTTGACTCAAAGTCAAGTTTCTGAACAATTAGACTTATTTCTAAAAGGAAATATTGAAGCAATGACTGAACAATATAAGCAATTGCTGCATAAGAAAATGTTGCAAGAGCACCGTATGACTTAACCATTTTGGCGATCTAATCGATTTAGATCCCTGATTGATCAGGAGGTTAAATACCTCCTTATTTCAGACAAAGCGGACATTGCTGAATAAGTAATAAAGAGGAATAAACAACAAAAACTGAAAATATAGAGCAAGTCGTTAAAATATAACATTTGGATAAATGAATCACAAATATGTATTTAAAATCAAAGAGTAATTTTAAATTTTTTCTTAAAATTGCTATGAATTATGATTAGTCTTGTTAAACTAGGACGAGGCCATAAGGACATGAGTCATAAAAAAAATGAGTACATTTAATCTTCAAATCCAATCACCCAATGCAAGTCTGAATGATGAAATGCAAGAAAGCCATGATCTTGATATTGCATCTATTCTTGAAAAATTTGAAAAAATAAATTGGCGTCAACAACGTGTTTTACAACTTCAAATGAATGGTAAAAACTCTGTTTTTAATGTGATGCATAAAGCATCTGATGAATATTTAAAAATCACCTTAAACGCTTTTTCCAAGTCAGAACAATTCGAATTTAAGATTGAAAGTAATATCCAACTGATCTTTCCACAACGTGAATTGTTTGGGCTCATGACTCGAAAAAATAAAGAGTCATTTTTAATTAAACAAGGTAGCCTTGAGCAAGCTCAACAAAGTTTGCAAGCTTTTGCAAATCAAGATAAGCAGCAATTAGAAAGTATCTATTTGAAGAGTAAAGAAAAACCTATTTCTGAAGTATCTTAAAGTTGATGTTATGTTTCTGCTTTTATACATATAGTCTTCAAATTAGCGGATGGATTTAAGCAGTTTGCTTATATTTATTGTTTTACTTGTCCAAGCCTATTTAAGCAGTGCTTTTTTATTTTAAATCCAGATTTGGAAATAAAACCTGAAAAGACCAAATAATTTTTCCATTTTTAGTGACTTTTATGAAATAAAAAATCACTATTTTAGCCTCAAAGATAAAAAATCCTAAGTTTTACTGTTTTTGAGAAAAAATTTTCTGAAAATGGCTGTAATTGGTAAATCTTAGGGAAATAATCCCGAAGCACTTTGGTTAAAGTATGTTTCAAGGGTGTGATAGGGATCGAAAAGAGCAGATTGCTACCAGTTGCGTATAACGTGAGTGTAGTACTTACCCAAAAGGTCTCGATTCGGCTTAGGACGCTATAGATCAAAAGTTTATAGGCAATAGGGTTAGAACTTACAAAGTTTTAATAGTTGAAGTAAACCAACACATGTTTTCCCTCACACCCCAAAAAATTTTAAAAGTATAAGAAAACAAAAACATAGCAAAACAAAATATTATGAATATTGATACAGACTGCACAAGACAAGTATGGTTTTAAAGATTACATTGATACATAGAAAAAAGGATTGAAGAGGACCAGGATGGTGTATCTGATGAATCAATTTGAACAACTATTTTCAAGCAATACAGTACTTCGCCGTGTTTTTTTGTTGCTTATTATCGCAGTATGGGGCGTGATTGATCTTGCGACGGGTTATGAGTATTCATTTTCAGTGTTTTATCTTGTTCCAGTTTCAATTGCAGCTTGGTACGACAATAAAAATATGGCAATTTTCACCATTATTTTATCTGCATTGACTTGGTTATACGCGGATTATAGCGCAGGACATCATTATTCAAATTCAATTATTCCTTATTGGAATGCCTGTGCCCGATTGGGATTTTTTAGTGTGGTTGCTTTCTTATTATTTAAAATAAAAAGAAGCCTGACAGAAATGACCTTGATGGCGATGAAAGACTCTTTAACATCATTGAATAATACTCGAGCTTTCAATTTGGAATATCAAACACTTAAAAAAAGACATTCTAAAAAAGATCAAACCCTTGCAGTAGGGATCATTGACCTAGATGGTTTTAAATCGGTTAATGATACCTATGGGCACAGTAAGGGGGATGACGTACTGGTAGAGTTTGCGCATGTATTAAAAGAGACCACACGTATGACTGATGTATTGGCACGTATGGGAGGGGATGAGTTTGTGGTGATCTTGCAAGATACAAATTCACAAGGTATTGAAGATTATGCAAAAAGATTGAGAAATAAGTTTCTACTCAGTGGCTTAAAACAACAGTATGGTGTTGATTTTAGTATGGGTATTCGTGTTTATGCCGAGCTACCCGATAATCTAGATGAGGCAACCCATCAAGCTGATCAACTGATGTATCAGTCAAAAACTCGAGGTAAGTCTCAGACCACTATTTTTGCGCAAATATAGATCTATTGAAAAAGATTGATATTTGTACTTTACAGGTCTTGTTGAACAATCGCCTGACTGGCTTCTTTTAAATGATACAAAAGCTGTCCTAGCAATACATCTCTTGAACTGAGTGTAACGATGATCATGGGGTGTTTTGTACAAGGAACTGAGGTCAAAATCGCTTTACCATTTTCAGCATCCAAAGTTACACTTTGACAACCTGTTAAATTAATTTCCCCTAGAAAAGCGCTGACCATTGCCAAAATTGAACTACTTACAGCGGCAAGTTTACTGGAGTGGAATTGATGACGCTTACTGATCGAAGCCAATTCAAAACCATCCGTTGAACAGATCATGATGAATTCAATGTTATTCACATTGCTCAAGATTTGTTGAATCTGGTTTTTGGCAAATGCGACCAATGTCGCTGGAGCTGTGCGTGTTTCAAGTGCATTGATCATATAAATTCCTATAAATATTTTGTTTCTAAAGAGATAATGAGTGTTTCTAGGAGTAATAAAACGTCAGTTTTTTTACGTGCATCTACAAAAAAGATAGGAAAATTTAAGTTTCTATTCATTAAAGCTTGTCGATATTGGTGCGTTGATGTGCTAATCGCTTCATCAATATGGGTAATGCCAATGACGATATTTTCACTGTATTGTCTAAAGGTATCTAAATAATAATCTAATTCATCCAAGGGTGCTTTTAGACTATGATCGATCAGCAAAATCGTTCCAATCGCACCTTTACAAATGACACCCCACATAAAATCAAAGCGTCCCTGACCTGGTGTGCCATAGAGTCCGACTTTATTGCCATCGTCTAAAGTAATTTCACCATAATCAATACCAACAGTGGTATTGAGTTTTTTATGGCTATGATCATCCGTATTAAATGCCTCTGTTGCAAGGACTGGAACTTCAGATAATGATTTTATGGCTTCTGTTTTACCTGCTCCCATTGAGCCTGCAAAGACAATTTTGTACTTTTGAATAATCATAATAGATCTCAATATTAGAATTTAAATCTGGTTTTTAATTTCCCAAAAAGACTTTTTAAAAAGCCTTGGTTCTCAGTTTGATTCTCTGTGCTGGATGCTTGATTAAAATGGCAGTCTTTTAATGAAATTAATTCAGCATTATTAATGGCTAAATTTGCAGCAATAAAATGCTGTACGGTATGAATGGGAATATTTAATTTATTTGCAACATGCTGTATTTCTGCACCTAAAATAAAACATGCTGAAAGTTGTAATAAAATCTTTTTATCCGCCATATTGGGTTGAGGCCAAAAATTTAATCGGTAGGCTTCATCTTGTGATGGCGTCGTGATTATATAGGGGTTCTGCCAAATTAAATTAAAGAGCCAGTTTTCTAGATTATGATGTTGCTTACGAGAAACTTTGATAAAGTCGGTTGTTGTTGCAGCAGCATACTGTATAGAAAGATCGGTTTTATAGGCTTCACGTGTGGGTTCTAACCATGCCAAATGAGCATGATGATCGATAATGGCCAAAGTACCAAATTGATCATTGATCAGAATCTTACGGATTTCTTGTTGGTAAATGTCCGTAAAAAAGGCAACATCTTTAATCTCTAAATCCTGCTCAGCAGGGCCGTCATCGTATAGAGCCTGTGGTTTTTGCTCAATTTGGCTAGAACGATTCAGTAATTTAATATTGACCCAATCTTTGAGTGTTAGTTCGTCATGGATCGGTAAGCACAGTAAGTTTTCATCTATGCATCCAGCTTGTTCACTATGTTTTGAAATTTTTAAATACGGTATTTTTTTATTCTGAATAATATTTTGAATATTGTCATGTTCAAAGAAATGCTCATTAATTAAAATGCAGTTTATATTTTGATCCGAAATATTTGTCCAATTTATACCAATATTATTGGGCAAGATTTTTCTTAAGCGCATTTTAAGTTCATCTGAGGTGGTTAAACCTAAGCCCGAGATTGCGATATTGATACATTGATTGTTCATAATACCACTTATCTTTGAATAAAAATTTCAAGGTGTATGTTAACTAAAATGGTTAAGTAAAATTAATTGCAAATCTGCTCGTTTTAATAAAATGTGCTTGCGCCATTTTTGTTTAAGTATTGGAAATATGACTGTTTTGTTACCTCCATCATTATTTTTCTTAAATAAATTATTAATTTAATATTAATAGTTTATCTTTTTTCTTGTCTTAAATTAACATTGCTTATTGTCGAAAATCTATAAGCCAATCACATTAAATTGATAAGTTATTTGATATAATAAAATGCAAATTAAGTTTATTTTAATTTTAATAGGGTGTATTTGTATTTAAATTCTATATTCTTATTATATTGGTGATTTTAATCACGTAATATGATTATATTTACTTAAGTAATTTTATGATGAAAAAAAGCGATCATAAAGATCGCTTTTAATTGTTTATCCATCATATTTCAGTTTTAAGCAAAAATCTTAGTTGCCGCTTCAAAAAGAATATATAACACCACCAATGCAACGATAGGTTCTGCAATTTTTGCCCAATTTGGATTGATGGTTTTGACTTCAACCGCAGCATGGTGATCTATATGTGTATCAGATTTTTGAACATTGACCATTTGATTAAACTCCTTCATCGTTTCCTCTAATGATATCTCTTCTTCGAGCACAGGTTGAGAGCCAATCAGTTCTACAAGTTCATTTGTTGACCAAACCCAATCTTTTGCTTGTCCAGACAAGTGCTCTATTTGGCCAATGACCAGTTCTCGTAAACCTCTTTTGCCTAAACTTCCTGCTGTATCTAACTGTTTTAATTCAGCGATTTGTAATTCGAGAATTTCAGTCGTGGCAGATTCAAGTAAAGATTTATCTAAACTGGATAAATTTTGTTTAGATGTGGTTAGATGTCGAGCAATCTCTTGGGTATAGAGATGATCTTGTGAAAGTATTTCTTGGTAGAGTGCATCATCATTTTGACGCCACAAGCTGATCAGTTTGCCTAAAGTCAACGCATTGATTTCTTCAATATGAATCTTACGCTGTTCAGCATCTAATTGAGATAAGAGCTGAGGCTTTTGAATCTTAATCTGCTCAGCAAAGTATTGTACGAGATCAAAAGCCATTTGGTATTCCTTCTTCTATTCTAAAATTCTTAAACTTGGTTTTTTCTTTGGTGTATCTGTAGTGCTTTCTGATGATTCACTACTATTTGATTTTAAAGCATCTTCATCCATTTGCACATTGGCATATTCGTCAGGATCAAAGAATAAACCTTGTCCATTTTCACGTGCATAGAGTCCTAATACCGCATTCATAGGAACATAAATGTCTTTAGAGACTCCACCAAAACGTGCTGAAAATGTGACTGACTCATTGCTAATATTTAGCATATGCACAGCATGTGGCACGATATTTAAAACAATTTGACCCTCTTGTACAAATTGTTGAGGTACATCTGTATAAGGTTTGGTTGCATCAACCAAAAGATAAGGGGTTAAATTGTTATCGCAAATCCATTCATAAATTGCACGTGCTAAATATGGTCGAGTGGGCGTTACGTTTAGTTCTTGTTCAGACATTGGAAAATACTCTGTTGATTGGCAATCTAGGACTTTGCTAACAATTCACTATATCGGTTCTGTTCTTTTAAAGTCATGGACTTCAAAAAAGCAGGACGGCTAAAAATTCGTTGGCAATATAGCAAGATTGGACGGCATTGCTGTTTAGGTAGCTCAATTCCCATATGCTTTAACCGTATGAAAATTGGCGCTAACATGCAATCTAAAATTGTAAAGTTCTCAGACATAAAATAAGGATAATGCTGAAATAGGGGCGTGAGGGAGATTAAAGTATCTCGTAATTGCTTTTGTGCTTTTTGAGTTGCAACACGGTCTAAAGTATCTGGATGACGCAACATAATGTCTGCAAGTCTTAACCAATCTTGTTCTAAGCGCCAAATATATTGTCTTTGCTCTGCTCGGGGAGCAGGCGCATCTGCATATAACTTATTTTGACGATAACGATCATCTATATATTCAGAAATAATTGCAGTATTGAAAAGTTTTAAATCATTTTCTATCAGCATGGGAAGCTGATTATAGGGATTCAGGCTCGCCAAATCCTCATCATCTTCTTCTACAAGAATTAAGTGATGTTTAATCTGCTTTTCGGTGAGTAAAAATCTAATCCAGTGTGAACGAAAGTCATCCTCATGGCTATACAACGTAATCCCTTGTTGAGGTGCATTTTCGACTGACATATTCCAAAACTTGGTTAAGTGAATAGCGTAGAATACTAAAAATAGACAATAAAATCATCTTAACTTTAAGATGTTTATGATCAGTATCAATCTAAAAATAGAATTCAAAATCGGGGTGTAATCATGAGTTTAGTAAAAAAATTAATGAAATCAGTCATTCTTGTTTTTTTAATGATGAATATTTCAAATAGTTATGCGAAAAAGCAACAATCGGCTGAACGTGTAGAACAAGCTCAGGCTGCTATTTCTGTTGAGGAAGCTGCATGTTTAGTTGATGAGGCTTGTGATGTTGCTACAGCGGTACCAGAAGACGAAATGTATGGAGGCATTAAACAAGAATATGTTGTAAAAGGATGCAAAGTCACGATTTATAATGATGGGCCAGTGAAAATGGTTGATGAAAAAACAGATGAACCGTGTGATGCACCGCTTCCAAAGGATCATCAATTCTCTCAAGAAATACGTACCTATGAAGAGGATGGTTGCATGATAAGTGAACAAGTGACTGTTGATGGCGCTGCTGATGCAACAATGGATTGTTCAAAAAGTACCAAGCGTAAATAATCTTTAAGATAGAAATAACTGCAACGAATCAAGTTTAAACGAATCAAACTAAAAACGAGTTTAAGTAGTAAAAGGTTGATAAAAATAGCGCATAAAAAACCTCGGAAAATTCCGAGGTTTTTTGTCCGATTCGGTAAACGAATTAACGTTTAGAGAATTGAGGACGTTTACGCGCTTTACGTAAACCAAGTTTCTTACGTTCAACTTCACGAGCATCACGAGTAACGAAACCAGCTTGACGAAGAGCAGGTTTTAAAGTTTCGTCAGCAGCGATTAATGCACGAGTAATACCGTGACGGATAGCGCCAGCTTGACCACCGATACCACCACCAGCAACAGTGATGTAAAGGTCATACTTTTCAGTAGCGTCTAAAAGCTCAAGCGGTTGACGAACAACCATACGAGCAGTTTCACGACCGAAGTACTGTTCAAGAGTACGGTTGTTAATTACGAGTTTACCAGTACCAGCTGATAGGAAAACACGTGCAGTTGCGGTCTTACGGCGACCTGTACCATAATTAGTAGCCATGTGCAGTATCCCTTAGATGTCCAAAACTTGTGGCTGTTGCGCAGCATGCGGATGCTCAGTACCAGCATACACTTTCATTTTTTTGATCATTGCATAACCAAGAGGACCTTTTGGCAACATACCTTTAACTGCTTTTTCAAGAACAGCTTCAGGTTTGTGAGCAATTAACTTCTCGAAGTTAGTCTCACGGATACCACCAGGGAAACCAGTATGGCGATAGTATTTCTTATCAAGTGATTTTTTACCAGTCACTTGAACTTGCTCTGCATTGATAACAACGATGTAATCACCAGTGTCAACGTGCGGAGTATAAGAAGTTTTGTGCTTACCGCGTAAACGACGAGCGATTTCAGTCGCAAGGCGACCTAAAGTTTTGCCAGAAGCATCAACAACGTACCAGTCGTGTTGAACTTCAGCAGGCTTAGCGCTGAGAGTTTTCATTAAACCACTACCTATTATAGTTGGTTTGGACTATGGAAGCTGTCCAAACAAAAAGGAGACCGAATTCTATCTGAAAGTGAGAAGAATCACAATCAAAATATAGAATTTCAGGTGCATTATTATATGTGGATTTTGGCTAAATTGAAAGTCACTTATCTTAGTTTATTGCCTGATTAGGAATTACAGCCACTAGAGAGTGTGGTTAGCGTGTTAATTGAGGCTAACTGTATGGACATGGTCTATTGAATGAATACTGATTCGCCCATTCACGAATCTATTGGCATTTTATGGAAATAAGACAGAGATGTAAAATGTTGCGCTTAGCGATCATATTGTTCATAGGATGCCGATGGAATTAGGTATAAAATAGGTCAAAATAAATTTGAAAGTAAGGCACATGCTTCCATTATATGTTACCAGTGGTGAACCCGCAGGAATCGGCCCAGATATTTGTTTAAATCTGGCTGACCGTATAGATGAGCGTCCAATCGTGGTTTTGGCTGATCTCGAGATGCTCAAGCAACGTGCAGAAATTTTGCAAAAGGCGATTAATTTTGTTGAATATAATGGGCAAACCGAATCTTCAATTCAGGGTGAGCTTTATGTGGAGCATGTGCCTTTAAACCAAGCCGTGGTTCTAGGTGAATTAAACCCTCAAAATTCTGCTTATGTTTTAGAGCAATTACGCCGTTCTGCTGATTATGCCATGTCGGGTAAAAGTGTTGGTGTTGCCACTGCACCTGTACAGAAATCAGTGATTAATGATGCTGGCATTCATTTCAGTGGGCATACTGAGTATTATCAAGAGTTTGCTGGTGTAGATCGTGTTGTGATGATGCTGGCAACCAAAACATTAAGAGTTGCATTAGCGACCACACATTTACCTTTACGTGATGTTGCAGATGCGATTACCAAACAACGATTGCACCAAGTCATCGACATTCTCATTCACGATCTAAAAACCAAATTTAAAATCAATCATCCCCGTATCTTGGTTTGTGGCTTAAATCCGCATGCAGGTGAGGGGGGGTATTTAGGACATGAGGAAATCGATACGATTAATCCTGTATTGGAAGATTATCGTGCGCAAGGCATTGATATGAGTTTGAGTATGCCAGCAGATACGCTATTCACCCCTGAAAATTTGAAAAATGCAGATGCAGTTTTAGCGATGTATCACGATCAAGGCTTACCTGTGTTAAAATCCCAAGGATTCGGTGAAGCCATTAATATTACTTTAGGTTTGCCATTTATTCGGACATCAGTCGATCACGGAACAGCGCTCTCCCTCGCAGGTACTGGCCTTGCAAAAGGTTCAAGTTTGCATGTCGCTGTCGATTTAGCACTTGATCTTGCTCGCAATTAATTCACGTTGGAACTTTTTTATGTATCAAATTAATGCCTTAAACCCAAAAGATGAAGGGCATCATACGCGTAAGCGTTTTGGTCAAAACTTTTTACATGACCAACGTGTAATTGCCAAAATTGTACGTTCTGTGGCGCCTCGTTCGGGCGACAATATTGTTGAAATTGGCCCAGGTTTAGCCGCTTTAACATCCCCTTTGATTGGTGAATGTGATGCTTTAACAGTGGTTGAGCTAGATCGTGATTTGGCCGCTGGTTTACCCGGTCGTGTACCTCATCCTGAGCGTTTAACCATTATTGAAACAGATGCATTAAAGTATGATTTTACTGAACTCTTTCAGGAAGGTCGTCCTTTACGTGTTGTAGGTAACTTACCTTATAATATTTCTACGCCATTGTTATTCCACCTTTTGGAATTTGGTGGCAAAGTCAAAGACATGCATTTCATGTTGCAAAAAGAAGTGGTGGATCGAATTACGGCTTCTCCAAATACGAAAGAATATGGTCGTTTATCCGTCATGATCCAGTATTTCTGTAAACCGACTTTTTTATTTGAAGTACCACCAGGTTCATTTAATCCACCGCCAAAAGTAACGTCTGCTGTGTTCCGCTTAGAACCTTATGTTGAGAAGCCAATTGTTGCTAAAAATGAGAAAGCTTTGGCTCGTTTAGTTTCGCATGTCTTTACTCAGCGTCGTAAAACTTTGCGTAATAGTTTAAAAGGCATGTTAGCGGAAGATGGTTTTGAAAAAGCAGGTGTAGATCCGATGGCTCGTCCAGAAACACTTAGCTTGGCTCAGTTTGTTGCATTGTCAGATCAAATGGTGGCTTAAATGACCCATGAGAATATTCGCTATAATTATGTCATTGGGGATGTGCAAGGTTGTTTTGAAGCCCTGAAAGCCTTACTCAAAGAAATCCAGTTCGATGCAGATCAAGACTTTATTTGGTTTGCAGGGGATTTAGTGGCACGTGGTGAAAATTCTGTTGGGGCATTACGTTTTATCAAAAAGCTTGTAGACCGTGGTGTAGCCGCAACAGTTTTGGGCAATCATGACCTGAATTTACTGGCTGTGGCACGTGGTATTAAAAAAGCCAAAGATAAAGACAAAATTGATGATGTGATTCACGCACTTGAAAGTGACGAGTTGATTGATTGGCTACGCAAACAACCGCTATGTCTATTTCCAAATGATCAAACTATTTTGACTCATGCAGGTGTGCCATGTATTTGGAATGCACAGCAAACAGCTGAACTGGCTCAAGAAGTTGAAGCTGTTTTGAGAAGTGATCATTTTGACATTTTAGATGCATTCTTAAAAGCAATGTATGGCACTCAACCTGATCTATGGACGGAAGATTTAACTGGAAATGATCGATTGCGTTGTATTACCAATTATCTGACTCGGATGCGTTTAAGCGATGCACATGGTCGTTTAGAGTTTAGTTTTAAAGATGCTTTGGATGAGCCAATGCCTCAAGGTTTTAAACCTTGGTTTGAATTTGAATCTGAAACAGCGAAAACGCATCAAATTATTTTTGGACATTGGGCTGCCTTAGAAGGTAAAACGATCAATGCTCAAATCCAAAATGTAGATGGTGGCTGTGTTTGGGGGCATCAATTGATTGCTTATAGACTTGAAGATAAAGAAGTTTTCAGTGTAGATAATCCAATGTTTAGCTCGTTTTAAGATCATTCTGTACCTCGTGAAAAATACCCAATGAATTCATTGGGTATTTTGCATTGTGATGATCAAAATACGATTGATCCCCTGCTGTATAGCACTCTTGTGTTAAGTGATTTATATTTCTTTTTATGACACTTTTTAAGTGTGAGATGAATTGATGTTTAAAGCAATATCATCAGTATTTACCTCTTTTTAATGTCCATTTGGCAGATTTTTAGTTACTTTTCTCTAACCCATGTTTGTGTTCTACCGATCGCTTGAATCCCAATATATCCGTGTACTCGAATATTATTACCATTTGAACTCAATTTGATATTCACTTTATAGAGTTTACCCGAAAGTGGATCTACGATTTGCCCATTTCCAAATTGATTTGGTTTGACTTCTTTTACTTTAGAAAAGATCGTCATCCCTAAAATAGGTTTATTTTTCAATGCACCTGTACATTTTGTGCAAAATTCTTGAGGTTTATAACCTGCACTTGGTGTAACTTTAATAATCGTGCCAGAGTATTCACCCAGAGCATCTTTTTTTATTTCAATTAAGGCTTTAGGTGCATTGGTTTTATCGTCAATACTTTGCCAAATACCGACAATATCCTGAGCAAAACTATTTTGTATGAATAAACCAAACATTATGCTAATAGATGCAACTTTTACATCATTATTCATTTTAAGTATCTCTTATGATTTTTGTATAAAAATTAGCATATTTAATTAAAAATGCAAAATAAATCACGATAAAATGCATGTTTTATTAAATTTAATTTACAAATGCTTATTTGGTGGCAAATTACACATTCTTATTGAAAGACTGCTTTGAGATGATGTTGAATCGTTGAATGATTTAGATTAAATTCAGTGGGATATAAAATCATGGAAAATGAGAAAAGATGTTATCTACTGAACAATTAAAAACGATTTATCCACTAATTGTAACGCCCAGCCATGATGGTAAATTTTTTCATAATTATGTCATTTCATTATTAAATTTTTTACATGAAGCGAATCGAATCGGAATGTCGACACAATATTTATTGATGCAAGGTGAAAGCTTAATTACCCGTGCAAGAAATAATTGTGTAGCCACTTTTTTAGAAAATCCTGAATGGACGCATTTGTTTTGGATTGATTCAGATATTGGTTTTACAGCAGATGCTGCCTTGCGCTTATTACAGTCTGATTATGATATTGCAGCAGGTGTCTACCCACTTAAAAGAGAAGATTGGCCTGCTGAAGGTTTGCCACAAGGGATGACTTTCGCCGAGTTTCTAGCGAATTATCAACGATATACTGTAAATGCTCGTGTGCAAGGTGATGCTGATCATCTCGATATTACGATCTTGGACAATGGCTTTATTGAAATGAGTGAAGCACCAACTGGTTTTATGGTGATTAAACGTGCCGTGTTTGAAAAAATGATGCAAGCCTATCCTGAGTTAAAATACACCCCTGATTCGGTTGGTGTTGAAAACAAAGGTCTGCATTATCGTTTATTTGATGTGATGGTTGACCCTGAAACAGGGCGTTATTTATCTGAGGATTATGGTTTCTGCCGCTTGTGGGAAAAACTTGGGGGTAAGATTTTTATCGATGCAACTTCAAACCTAACTCACCAAGGCATGAAAATATATCAGGGGAATTTTGCTGAAAGTTTGCAAACTAATTTTAGTCGAGCCATTCCTGCAAAAGAAGGTTTAGCGATGACACTGAATGGTTTAGCTCACTTAACCAAAGATCATTAACGCAAGACCATTAAAATAAAAATATTAAAATGATCATGTTTATTGAGTAAAAAATTGAATGCAGCTGCAACACATTTGAGGTTACAGCTGCGTTTTATTTAAATCAATTTAGATAGCTTCAGTTAGATTAATATGCGCGAATCCAAGTTTGACTGCGACCCAAGACTGCAATGCCAATGTAGCCTCTGAGTACCAATTTCTTACCATTTGAAGAAAGTTTTGCTTTTAAGCTATAAATTTTTCCTGTGTTAGGGTCTAGAACCTTACCCCCTTCATAATTTTCCGCATCTTTCTGCTTTAGACTGTGAATAACATTGAGTCCTATAATTGGTTTGTTGGTATATGGGGCAGGGCAGTTTACACAAAACTCTTTAGGTTTATAGCCAACTCGAGGTGTGACTTTGGTAATCGTTCCGACATAAGTGCCATTCGATTCTTTACTAATTCTAACAATGCCTTTGGGTGCCCCAGTTTTATCATCAATACTTTGCCATAAGCCTGAAATGTCTTCTGCAAATGCGAATTGACTCAGAGAAAGCATGACAATTGACAGTAAAAATTTAAATTTAGTCCACATTTTATTCCCCTAACTTTTAAGTGGTTACTGGTCATTTTTATTTCTATTGTTATTTCAGTCATTTGTATTTTGAAAAGACTGAAATATTGAACACGAGAATTGCTGTTGTTATCTGTTTTGAATATTTTTACAGGATTTTGATTTGAAATGATAGTTTAAAAATTGTTTTATATTCATAAAAATGATCAACGCAATTTGCAAGCCATCATTTCACAATAGACAATTGTTCCAATTGGAAATGGACGTCGAACAAGGTTCAATTCAAATGGAAGTGCTTGTTTAGCCCTTGTCTAGTCCTGAAATAATAAAGCCCATAAATTCATTATGGGCTTTTAGAATTAACTAAATCATTTATTTAGTCAAAATAAGAAAAATCAGTTTTCTCGAATCCAAATTTGGCTACGTCCAAGTGCTGAAACACCGATGTATCCTCGTAAAGATAAGCGATTTCCGTTGGCACTCAATTTTGCTTTCATCGAGTAGATTTTGCCTGATAACGGATCAATAATTTTCCCACCAGTGTAATTTTCTTCATTGGTTTGTTTTAAGTTTTTTAGAACATCCATGCCTAAAATAGGTTTATTTGTATAAGGTGCTGGGCAGTTTACACAGGTTTCCTTCGGTGTATAGCCTGGCAGTGGTGTGATTTTAATGATTTTCCCAGTGTATGTTCCGTTGGATTCTTTACGAACTTCAAGAACAGCTTTAGATGATCCAGTTTTATCATCGATATTTTTCCAAATACCGGTAATATCCTTCGCCATACTGCTAAAACTTAGCACTGAGCATAAAACACCTAAAATAAATCTATTTGACCACATTTATTCATTCCTTATCAAAATGGGGGTAAGATTTATCTTAATTTGAATAACAATTCTATGCAATCACTTGAAATGTATAGTAAATCACAGTTATTTTATAAAAAGAATAAAGGTTGGCAACCAGATCGCAGTGAATACAGCATTGACTGCCATACCGAAGGCTGCATAGCGACCTGCAACTGCACCACGTTGCCATGCTTGCGCTGTGCCAATTGCATGAGCGGCTAAGCCCAAAGCCAAGCCAGACGCGCGTTCATCATTAATATTGCGTAAAATAATCGATGAGAAAGCAGCCCCAATGACCCCTGATAAAATGACGATTAAAATCACTAAAGTGACTGGTGAGTGCAATAAAGTTGCAATATTAATGGCAATTGGGGTCGTCACAGCACGCGTTGCAAACGCCATGATGGTCGGTTCAGACATATGTAACAGATACGCTAAGCTCATAGGTAAGGCTACAGCGCTGATACTGGCAAAGACGAGAATGCCTATCACCGATTTAAGCGGTAAATCGTCATAGCGCATCGCAGCTAGGGGAATGGCTAGGGCAACAGTGACATAACCGAGAAGATGGCTAAATAAACTATTCATAGCACTATTATATTTTTCATACGGGATTTTTAAAATCATTAAAAGTCCAATCACGAAAAACATTGCAATCACTAACAATGGCACTTGCGGAAATTTTCTATTCACTGGTTTTGCTGCAAGGTACGCAACTAAAGTGATCAGGAAACCAGTCAGAATGCTGAACATATCAATCTCCTATAACCACTTTTTTGCCATTTTGGCGTAAATCCACAAGGGAATCAGTGTGCTAATAAACATCACCACCAGAAATAAGGGAATTTGTTTTCCCATGCTCACCAGCATAATCAGTGAGCCTGCACAGATCGGGAGGAAAGCAAAACCACTTTCTTTCATTAACTTATTATTGGTATCGACTAAACGAGGTGGAATTTTTTTAAATCTACGCCAGATGACCAGTACCAAGAGCAGGCTTAAGAGTCCTGTTAAGTTCCCCAATTCTGGATGATTAAATTGTGACATGACCCAAACCGAGGCTTCACGAAAGAAGACGATAAGTCCAATGGTGAATACCCAAGCTTGCCAATCTATGCGTTTTAACTGATCCATGCGTATTGATATATAAAATTTGACCTTTCACGTTTTAACCGATTTAGCGTTTGATTTCAAACTCTTCTAAAGGCCTTTTAAACTGCTGTGCTTTACTTCCAAGAATTTCGTCAATCGGTAAATGTGCTTGTTTAATGAGTTGTTCCAATTTTTGAGGTGCCATTGCAACCATTAAATGTAAATGACCTTCATCATCATAGTGTTCAGATTGAATAACATTTAAAGCATAAAGTTGGTTACGTAACTTTCCATAGGCAGGCTTTAGCAGCAGTTCAAAATTCTGAATTTGTCCCATTAAACATTCATGGACTGCTTTACGAAGTAAGTCTAAGCCTTGCCCTGTATGAGCTGAGACGTAAACACGTTCAGGTTGATGTGGCTTGGCATAAATAATTTTAGCCTCCTCACCAGACTGATCAATTTTGTTATAAACCCTTAAAGTTGGAATATCTGCACCAATTTCTTTTAACACAGTTTCTACTGCTTCGATCTGTTCCATCATTTCAGGACTACTTGAATCAATCACATGCAGCAGTAATGTTGCTTCTAAAGTTTCTTCCAAGGTTGCTTTAAAGGATTCGACTAAAGAATGAGCGAGATTGCGCACAAAACCAACAGTGTCTGCTAGAACCAGCGTTCCGATACCTTCCCAATCCAAACGTCTGAGCGTCGGGTCAAGTGTGGCAAAAAGTTGATCCGCAGCATAGACATCACTATTTGCTAAAATATTAAATAGGGTTGATTTCCCCGCATTGGTATAACCCACCAAGGAGACTGTTGGAATATTGGCCTTTTGGCGTGCGGCACGTCCTTGTGTACGCGTCTTACGAACCTTTTCAAGACGGTCTTTTAGTTGCTCCATACGGATGCGTAATAAACGACGATCTGTTTCTAACAGTGTTTCACCTGGCCCACGTAAGCCGATTCCGCCTTTTTGACTATCCAAATTGCTACGGCTACGAACCAAACGAGACGATAGGTGATCTAATTGAGCAAGCTCAACTTGAAGTTTTCCTTCATGGGTGCGGGCACGTTGTGCAAAGATATCGAGAATTAACCCTGTACGATCGATCACACGACATTTTAAAATTCTTTCTAAGTTACGCTCTTGCGCAGGAGAGAGTGCTTGATCAAAAATGACCAGCTCAATTTCTTCATTTTCAACACGTTCAGCAATTTCTTCGGCTTTACCTGTACCAATAAAAAATTTAGCATCAGGTTTGACGCGTTGAACGGTTAAATGTTCAAAAATTTCAGCACCTGCGGATTTTGCCAGTAATCGAAACTCCTCAGCGTCCAAATTTTCTAATATTTGTACATTTACACTGATTAAAATGGTTTTTTCACCACCTTGATGCTGATCAAAGTATTCCACAGATCTTAAAACTCAGAAGCATTAGCGAATAACCATTCTAAAGTAAATTGACTGTTAAATCCTAACTGGCTGTTAAAGAATTGCAATAAATAGCTTGGAAACGATAACCAAAGCACCGCAATATAAAATCACATATCCGAGTAGCGTATTGAATTTAATATGCAGCGTTTGAGGGTTTAACCGATTCCACGGTTTTAATGCTTTTTTAAGTCGATCATGTTATTTCTCCTTTGTTGAATATTTTGGTTGATTATGAGGAATATGAGTCATTCAAGCTTTTAGTAAATAGACAACATGTATAGTGCGCAGCTTTGCACACGGATTATTCTTGATTTAATTTTATTGATAGCATCAAATTCATAAAATAGGTATTGAGTAAGTTCTTGCTATGTTTTTATGATCAATGCAACTTTATGTATATACGTATACAATACTGTCGGTTTAATATGAAATATAGTCAGTTTAGTGAGCTTCTATGACTCAACAACAAGTAAGCAAAAAGTCAAATTCATCGAACTTAAGTGTGTTATCTAAACTTTTTTTATATAGTAAAAAAATAGTCACGGGTACAGCGGCTATATCTGAAGGCTTTTATTTGGTTTATCGCCATCAGCTCTATAAAGACCCGAATAATCCGAATAATACTCGTTATGTACAATACTTTTGCCGACGTCTCTGTGAGGTTTTCAATGTCGATGTACGTGTGCACGGTGACATTCCTCGTGAGCCTGCATTGTGGGTCAGTAATCATGTTTCTTGGCTAGATATCGCTGTTTTAGGCTCAGGCGCACGGGTCTTCTTTTTAGCGAAAGCTGAGATTGAAAAATGGCCCATTTTTGGAAAACTTGCAAAGGGTGGTGGAACCTTATTTATCAAACGTGGTTCGGGTGATTCGGTTCGCATTCGTGAGCAAATTGCTGAATTTTTAAGTAAAGACATTCCTGTATTATTTTTCCCAGAAGCGACAACCACTGATGGGACAAAAGTTAAAAAAGTGCATGGTCGTATTTTAGGTGCGGCAATTGAAGCCAATAAACCTGTACAAGTGTGCGTGATTTGCTATGTCAATAAAAATGGTCAATTAGATACCGTTGCGCCATTTATTGGAGACACGACTTTTGTTGCACATATTCAAGCGGTTTTAGAAATGCCAAAAGTCACCGCACATTTGAAGGCTTTTCCTCAGATTTCTACAGAAGGACATAGCGTAGAAAGTCTGACCAAACTGGTTCAGGAAACCATGCAAACAGGCTTGGAAGATTTGCAAAGAGAAGTTTTAGTGGGTTAATGTTTCATTTTCCAATCGAAGGCTTACATAAAGCCTTCGATTGGTAACCATGAAATAACTTTGATGCCAGCTTTTTGCCACCATTTCATTTTGGGTTCTTTGGTAAATGTAATGGTACCTTGCGGTGTGGTACGTAGCCAATTGATATTGTCTTGTGAATCTAAAACCAATTTATAAGCATACTTCTTCAAATTTTCATCCATGGTTTTATGGACAGCATTGGCCAAAGGTGGACTGTTAATAATGACCCCAATTTCTGTATTTAAATTGGCAGAGCGAGGATCAAAATTAAAAGAACCAATAAAGACTTGTTTATTATCAATCGCCATGAGCTTGGCATGTAAACTTGAGCGACTTAATCCTTTTAAACTGACCTTGGTTTTTTTAGAAATTTCTTTGCTATTGGCATATAAATTTTCTTCTGACACTGCAGGTAAAAACTCATAGAGTTCCACGCCATTTTTCAGTAAGTTGTCACGGTATTTTGCATAAAAAGCATGTACTAGTGCGACATCATTGGCTTTGAAAGAGTTGGTTAATACCCGAACTTTCACGTCATCTTTGGCAAGTTCAATCAGCTTATCTTCACCCTTTTTTTGAGGCACAAAATAAGCGGAAATCAGGTCAACAGTTTCAGTTGGGTCTTCCAAACGTTTCACCATTTGGAAATTTAGGTGCTGTTCCTTTTTTGCTTTGGCTTGGATTTTGTCAGGAGAGTCTTTCACGACTTCTGCTTTGACCCAATCTAATTGAATATTATGATTTAGCCACTGGTCAAAATCATGGGTTCGATTACTTAAGTCTAAATAGTTCTGTGTCGTAATTTCTTGGTAATGCTTGGTGAGTTGTTCTTTTAGACCTTCATAACGCAGTGTGTAAGCATTGTGATTGACGATGCTTCTAACAGGATATGCATAGCTATGATTCCAGTACTCATCAAATGAATGGGTAATATCATCTACAGCTTGCCCTGCCAGCATCACATCGACATCGGAAAACTGATAGCTATCACTTACATTGTAATACTGATTACTCATGTTACGCCCACCAATCAAGGAAATTTGATTGTCAGCGGTAAAGGTTTTGTTGTGCATACGACGGTTAATTCGTTTTAAATCGAGCAGTATGTCTAATGGACGCATACCTCTAAAACGATAGGGGTTGAACAGTTTAACCTCAATATTGGCATGTTGATCCAGTGCCAAATACACACCTTCCATCTTGCCTGCATTATTATCATCAATTAATAAACGAATTTTAACACCACGGTCTGCAGCTTCTATCATTTTATAGAGAGCCAATGAACCAATTTTGTCGTTGTCCCAAATATAATATTGTAAATCTAAGGTTTTTTCGGCTTTCTCAATTAAATGAATACGTGCTGCAATGGCTTCCAAAGGGTCATATAAAACGTGATAGCCCGTTAGATCGGGATTTTTTTCTTTTAATGGTGTAATAATTTGAGCAAGAGAAGTATCGTGTGTGTTGATATCATATGCATATTCAGGCTGTACATTTTGTTGTTTGGGGAGTGTTGTACAAGCCGATAAACTTAAGGCTAAACAAGTACTCAGCGCCAATAAACCTTTGGAACGAAGATAACCTATGTAATACTTTTGCTGTATTTGCGTATTGTGATTGAGCATTCGTTCCATAATATTTTCTGCGACTCTCTGAGCTAGAGTATAATTGGCATGGCTGAAAAGATAAATAAGCGATAACAGGTGTTAAATACCTGAGAGATTGAATATGTTCATGACTTTTAATGTTACTTCAATGTTTTATTTGAGCTTTATCTTGCTTGCAATGTGGGGTATTTCTCAAGCATGGTTAAGCCAGTCAAGAACTGAAACCATTCATCCTTTCAAGTCTTTTGTTCATTTATTGGCATTTTACCTATCTTATTTATTAATTCCGTTGTTCTTTTTTAACATTTATGCAGGTTGGATTGGAATTTTTTCCATCCATGAAAGTATTTTTATTTTTTTACTTAGTAGCGTATTGATTTACGCACGATTTATTGAACCACATACTGTACATGTTAAGCGTTTACAGTATCAGTTTGATGCGAGTAAACCCTTTCAGAAGCCAGTAAAAGTGGCATTACTTGCAGATTTGCATATTGGGCTTTTTTCAGGACATGAGCGCCAACTCCGAACAATTGTTAAAAAAGTGAATTTGGAACAGCCTGATTTTGTTGTAGTTGCAGGGGATTGGACGTATGAGCCTGAAAATAAATTGGCAGAAGAATTAGCCATATTAAAAGAGATTCAAGCACCTGTATATTCAGTCAATGGTAACCATGATGAACAGTATCCTGGGCCACCGATTCAGACTTTATTGGCGCATGCTTTAGAGATCAATAATGTAATGGATATTGAAGGACAAATTGTCGAGTTTGATGAATTTCGTCTTATCGGTATTGGTGATTTGTGGGCTGGCAAAGCCGATATGCGCTATATGCCTGAACTCCCACAAGATAAACCATGGCTGATTTTGTCACACAATCCAGATACAGTTGATATGGTTCCGCAGCTTCCTACACGTCCGTTAATGTTGTCGGGTCATACTCACGGTGGACAAGTTGAACTACCTTGGTTGACCAGTTATATCATGAAGAAAGTGTCTATTTTGGGGCATAAACGAGGACTGTATCAACATGAAAATGCAGATGTTTTTGTGAGTGTCGGTACGGGAATGGTGGGTGTGCCTTTCCGTTTTCGAGTCCCGCCAACGATTGATATTATTGAATTGAGCTAATTGATTAGTTCTAGTGACCTATCGTTTGATAAATAACGAACAGGATAATGATAATGAGCAATATAAATAGAGGTGTTCTTCTTTTTTTGCTTAGATCTTCAATACCAATCGGTTGAGTCATTGTTGTATGCCGCGTAGACGTGGATTCATTAGCGCGTGGATGAAGTGCTTTGATATTCTCTAAGCTACTTAAATTATCTAAATTTGGATGGGTTATTAAATTTTCGACAAATTCTTTCGCATCCTTCAAATCTAAGGTCGAGTATTTTTTTACCAGTTTAATTGCTTCAATTTTTCGACCCTGTTGAATGAGTGCATAAATCTCTTGCGCATGCATAGGTGATATGGATGAGTTTGTTAAACTTTGAGTCGTCGCTTCATATGGATTCATCGCCAAACTTTCGACATAATCTTTTGCTTCTTTTAAACCGAGATCTGAGTTATCTATAACCCATTTAATCGCTTCAATCTTACGGTCTTGTTGTAGAAGTAAAACAATATTTTGCTTTTGGCTTTCGGAAAATAACGTCATAACATATGCTCTTAATTGGTAACGGATTATGCTGAATATTCAATAAATTAGCATTTTAGAATTGAGCTTTGATCAATAATAATTACAAAATTAGGCTAAATAAAAGTAGTAATTTGTCCATGAATCATGAATATTCATAAATTGTCATAAAACATTGTTAATCTCAATGAAGTACATCTAAAACAAACGATCAAAACCTAGAGAGGGTGAAACCATGACTCGTGATTATGCAAAATTTCCTGAAGACGATAACGGTAATTTACTTTGGCAAATGCAAGAAGATGGTGATGATCTCGCAGAAATACATGAAGTTGAATTCTCTATGTATTTTAAAACACGACAGGCAGCAGAAACGTGTGCTATCTATCTTTTACATGAAGAGCAAAAAGTTTCTCTTTATTTAGATGAAGATGTGGAACCCAATGAATGGGTGATTACCGTTTATGTTAATTTGCTACCTGAGTACGACGATATTGTTGATTTAGAACAATGGTTTACCAAAATTGCTGAGCAATTTGAAGGCGAATATGACGGTTGGGGCTGTACGGCATATGTTTTTGAAGATTTAGATGAAGAAGAATAGGGTTTTATAAAATAGTCATCGGCTTGATAGCCTAACGTTTAAATGATCAAGCATGATATTGGCGATGGATGGTCGTCAGTATCATGCTAAAAAATAAAGCATTTCATTTATATGATGAACTGAGAATTGTTGTATTAAATTAATAAATATCTATAAATTTCAGTAATATGCTGCAAAATAAAAATAAGTATTAAACATATATTGATGTGTCCAAGTGAAATAGATTTGTCTTTAATTAGATTTTGAGATGATCCTAATTCTTTGAAATAACAGACTATAAGTTGAAAGTAAGAGATTGAATTTTTGAAAATACAATATTTATTAAAGATTTATTAAAGGAGATTTCAGCACTCAATACTCTCATGAGTAAAGCAAGAAGAAATAAAAAATATACAGATAAAATTTGAGCGAGCAGTAAACTGAATGTTCATCAAAAAAATAAAATTCAAGGATTTGAAAATGAGTAATACTGTAAAACTACATCGTGTATTTAGTGCGCCAGCTGAACGTGTCTATCGTGCATTTCTAGACCCAGATGCATGGGTTAAATGGATGCCCCCACATGGGTTTACGGCAAAAGTACATCATAGTGATGTTACAGTGGGCGGTTCTTATAAAATGTCATTCACCAATTTTTCTACAGGTTCAACCCATTCATTTGGGGGGATGTATGAAGAGTTGATCCCTAATCAACTTATCCGTTATTTTGATGAATTTGATAACCCTGAATTAGCAGGAAGAATTGAAGTTATCATTGAATTAAAAGCAGTTTTAGTCGGTACAGAAGTGAATATTACCCAGTCAGGTATTCCAGATGTGATTCCAGTTGAAGCTTGTTATTTAGGATGGCAAGAGTCTTTACAATTATTCGGTTTATTGGTCAATCCAACCATTCCAGATCAGTAAGTAGAATTGTGAGTATTCTATTGTATAAAGGTTTAATTTAAATTTAATATATAAATATATGATTTTTCTCATCAATAAAATGTTTGAGAAAAATCATTTTAAACTTTAAATCATCATTTTTTATCGCGGGGCAGGCATGAGCATCCAAACCAAGAGAGTGTATGACGCAGTATCTGAGTCAGATGGAAAGCGTGTATTGGTCGATCGACTTTGGCCTCGCGGGATAAAAAAAGAACTCGCCCAAATTGATTGGTGGCCGAAGGAAATTACTCCGTCAAATGAGCTACGAAAATGGTATCACGAAGACATAGAAAATCGTTGGGGAGAATTTGAACAAAAATATCAAGCTGAACTTTCCGATGCCACTACAGCATTAGAAACCTTACGGGACATGGTTCAAAAAGAAAATGTGACGTTAATATCTGCTGCGAAAAATATAGGGCATAGCCATGTTACCGTGCTCATTCAGATTTTACAGCAACCGGAATAGTAAAAATTCCCTATAAAAAATATGTGATTTAATGCTGTGAAAAACATAAAAATGTTATGATAGTACCTTTAACTGTCTTTGAGATTTTTATGTCTTTACCTCACTGTCCTAAATGCAATTCGGAATATACCTATGAAGATAATGCTGTATTGATTTGCCCTGAATGTGCGTATGAATGGAAAGAGGCAGACTCAACAGCGATAGAGGAAACCACGACAATCAAAGATGCTGTCGGCAATACGTTGCAGGATGGTGATACAGTGACTGTGATTAAAGACTTAAAAATTAAGGGTTCATCCTCTGTTGTTAAGGTAGGCACCAAAGTAAAAAATATTCGCTTACTTGTAGATTCAAGCGATGGACATGATATCGATTGTAAAATTGAAGGGATCGGTCCTATGAAATTGAAATCTGAATTTGTTAAAAAAGCATAATACGGATCTGTATTTGTACCAAAGCTCAATGTCTTCTAACATTGAGCTTTTATTTTTAAATAAAATAAATATATTTTAAATACTTGAGTGTTTTGTAAGGTTGGAAATTTAAAGCCTAATTTAAACAACAATCACCAGATTGGGTTTATTCAAATTACATTTATAAACAATAAAATATGCTTTAGAAGCTGGATAAATCATTTATATTTTAGCTAAGTGGCGTAACTTATATTCAATACAACGCTGTGAAATACAAAAACTGAAAATAATCAAGAGGTAGTGAGCATGTCGGGATGGTATGAAATTAGTCAAGCAAAAGACGGTCAATATCGTTTTGTATTAAAAGCTGGAAATGGGGAAGTAATCCTGACGAGTGAGTTGTATAAGGCAAAAGCTTCAGCTTCAAACGGGATTGCATCTGTACAGAAAAATAGTGGTGATGATGCACGATATGATCGTTTAGAAGCAAAGAATGGTAAACCCTATTTCAATTTAAAAGCTGCAAATCACCAGATTATTGGAACAAGCCAATTCTATTCAGGTGATGCTGCTCGAGATAATGGCATCGAATCTGTAAAGAAAAATGGACCATCAGAAAAAATTAAAGATCTAACTTTAGAAGCATAACTCACATCGTTGTTACTGAGTTGAACGTAAAGCATGCCAAAGGCATGCTTTTTTAGTTTAAAGCTGAATATAGATCTTGATTTCAGCTTTATTTTTTATCATTTTGTATAAAAACAAAGTCTTAATTGAAGGAATAATCACTGAATTAAAAAACCTTTATATCCTAAAGAATAGGGGGTAATTTCGATAGTTTGTGGTATAAGCATTTGAAAATATTAGCAATGATAATAAGCAAAACGGTAAAATATTTTTTAAAATTATGCTTAAAATAATGTACAAATTAATTCTCATAATGATAATATAGTGTTAAATGAGTCACAAATAACAATAACGGAGTCTTTTGCATGAAAATTAAAATTGACGGCGATCGAGAGATTGTGGATGAAGTATTGTTGCAAATTAAGTTATGGGATGATGCTGTTATTGGTCAGCAGGTAGACTATCTGTTAGGTCAATGTGCAGATGACATTAGCATGTTCGCCGTGATATTAAAATCTATGCTTCAGAAGCATTAGCCGTTTTGCATTGTCACTCTAAAATTGAAAATAATCTATTGAAAGATAAAATAAAAATGCCTTGGTGTCGTACAACACTTTGTCTGAAAAAACAGCAAGGACATTGGTTGGTGGTGCATCAGCATATTTCAATGCCAGTCGATATGATCACAGGAAAAGCCATAGTTTTGAAAGATAATCCAAAATTGAGATTGGTGGTTTAATCTATCGCAGTTCTAACATTTCTCAGGGATAGAATCTAAAAATCTTTGAGATAGGTGATGATATATAATTCACGAGAATTTAAAATAAACACGATAAAATTGATAGGTGAAGTCATTTAAACGTGATTAGGGGCTTGTATGTCGCGCTAAGATTTGAAAAAATCATGATAATAATCTCATAAAGAAAACAAAATGCCAAATTCACAGTTATCAAAGCTCGGATGGCTTAGACCATTAAACGCAAGAAATCCGCATGAATCTCATCGTGCTGCGACACCACTAGAATTATTATTCGATTTAATCTTTGTCGTTGCGATTGCTACTGCAGGGCAACAATTGCACCACAGTATTATTGAAAATCATTTGTCACACGGCCTAACACTTTATTTTGCAGTGTTTTTTGCGTTGTGGTGGGCTTGGATGAATTTTACTTGGTTCGCCTCTGCTTACGATAATGATGATGCGCTTTATCGGGTGATGACCTTTGTCCAAATTAGCGGTTCGTTAGTGGTCGCCGCTGGTATTCCACGTGTTTTCCAGCATCAAAATTTTGACATGATTTTTATTGGTTATGTGATTATGCGATTGGCTTTAGTCACGCAATGGCTGCGAGCCGCCAAGCATGATCCTGAGCGAAAGCAGATCGCATTAAAATATGCGTTTGGTATTATTGCTGTTCAAATGCTTTGGTTATTTTTTCAATTTAGCCCAATTGATTTCACGATTTATTTATTTGTATTGCTTGCATTGGTGGAGTTAAGTATTCCATTTTTTGCTGAAACCAATGATATGACACCGTGGCATCGGCATCATATTGTCGAGCGTTATGGCTTATTAACGATTATTGTATTGGGCGAGTCTATCATTGGTTGCTTTGCTGCAATTTCAGATGCAATGAATAATGCATTATTCAGTAAAGAGCTCTGGTTTCTTACAGCAGGGGGCTTATTGATCATGTTTACTATGTGGTGGGCTTATTTTGATCATAGTGTTGCAGAACATTTAAATAGTAAAAAACGTACATTTATTTGGGGTTATGGTCACTTTTTTATTTTTGTGAGTATTGCGGCTTTAGGTGCGGGTTTAGCCGCAGCTGTCGATGTCATTGCACATAAAGCGGAAGTTTCATCAGAACTGGTCGCCTATTTCATTGCGATTTCTCTCGTTGTTTATAGCGGATGTTTGTGGCTATTGCAGGATATTTATTATCTTAAAGGGATTCGAAAATGGTTCTATCCAATATCTGCAGTTATCGTGTTGTGTATTCCCATGTTTATTCATAGCTTAGGTTATAGTGTGTTTGCAATAGCTGTTGTTTACGCTCTACGCTTAGTTTTTTCAAAATATTTTTTAGCGAAGTAAGCTTTATGGGGTTTCACGATTTTTATCGTTTAAGTTCGCATTCTGTTATTTTCAATGCATATCATCAAGTTTTATTGTTGAAGGCAACTTATGCAGATTGTGCATGGGGCTTACCCGGTGGAGGTTTGGATCAAGGGGAAACCATTCATCAGGCTTTAGTTCGTGAATGTTATGAAGAGTTAGGTTGTGATATTTCCATTGAATATTTATCAGGTGTTTATTTTCATTCAGCGGTAAGTTCGCACGCTTTTATTTTCCGTTGTCAGATTGCTGAAGGGCAAACCATTCAATTGAGTGATGAGCATTCTGAGTACCGATGGTTTGATGTGGCAGAATTATCATCTGTACAAAAAATTCGTGTTGAAGATTGTATGGCTTTTAATGGTCAGGTGCAGAGTCGGGCATTTTAGTCAGAGTGAAAGCTTAAAAGTAACGCAAAAAAAACAGGTCATAAAGACCTGTTTTTTTATTTTAATGATCAGTTTAATGCTTAATCTGGTAATGCATAAGCAACTAAAGAGTCACCCATTTTAGTACCAAATGAACCATGACCACCTGCCATAATGACAACATATTGTTTGCCATTACTTTCATAAGTCATCGGTGTTGCTTGACCACCCGCAGGTAAACGACCTTTCCAAAGCTCATCACCATTGCTGACGTTAATTGCACGAATGTAATTATCTTGTGTACCGCCAAGGAACATTACATTTCCTGCTGTTGAGATAGAACCACCCAACATCGGCACACCCATTTTAAATGGTGGTAATGGAATACCCGGTAAACTGTCACGGATCGTTCCGATACGACGTTTCCAAGCCACATTATGTGTTTTTAAGTCTACACCAGCAACATAGCCCCAAGCAGGTTGTTTACATGGCAAGCCGAAAGGAGATAAGAAAGCACTAATTTCCACGCCATAAGGTACGCCATACATTGGTTGTACCCCAGCTTCTGTACCCGCACCTTTCGCTGTTTTTGCACGATTTGGATCTGCAGGAATTAACTTAGATACAAATGGCAAGCCAATTGGATTCATTACAGCAATTTGACGATCAGGGTTGACCGACATGCCACCCCATTCGAAGACACCTAAGTTACCTGGGAAAACCAGCGTACCGTTTTCAGAAGGTGGCGTATAAATACCATCATAGTTTAGCTTGTGGAATGATACACGACAGATCAATTGGTCAAACATGGTTGCGCCCCACATTTGTTTGTCTGTCAATTTCTCTTTCGGTGCTAAATCAAAATCTGAAAAAGGTTGAGTTGGTGAATAACGTTCACCTTTGGTTTGTGGACCACGTTTTACAGTTTGCGGTACAGGTCTTTCATTGATTGGAACAATGGCTTGACCATTACGACGGTCTAAAACAAAGGCATTACCCGTTTTGGTTAATACGTAAATCGCAGGAACGGTTTGTCCCGTCTTATCTTGAATATCTGCAAGTGTAGGTTGCGAAGGTACATCCATATCCCATAAATCATGATGGGTTGTTTGGAAATGCCAAACCAATTTACCCGTGGTTGCATTGATCGCAAGCATTGAGTTTGCATAACGTTCATGTAATTCAGTACGGTTACCGCCCCAAATATCAGGTGTTCCTACGCCTGTTGGTACATAAACGATGTCCAATTTTGCATCATAAGCCAATGGCGCCCATGCATTTGGTGAGTTTTGTACATAAGTTTGACCAGGTCCAGGAATCTTATTTGGATCTTCTGCGCCTGTATCAAATACCCATAATAACGCACCAGTATTTACATCATAACCACGGATCACACCCGATGGTTCTTCTGTTGAATAGTTATCGGTTGTTGAACCCGCGATAATGATGGTTGTACCTGTCACAACTGGAGGAGAAGTTGGGATATATCCACCCGGATAAGGGAAAGGCATATCTTTTTGTAAATCAACTTCGCCATTGCGACCAAAGTCACTACATGCTTTACCTGTATCGGCATTCACTGCAACGATACGACCATCGTTCACAGGTAGAATGACTTTACGAGGGCATTCTGCTGATGCTGATTTTTTGCTTTGTAAGCTGGCTGCAAAACCTGTGGTATTGGCAGTATCATAATATGAAACACCACGGCAAGTTAAATGCTGGAATGTATGATCCGCTTTTAACTTAGGATCAAATACCCATTTTTCCTTACCTGTTGCTGGGTCAAGTGAAACCAATTTTTGGTGAGTTGTACAAATGTACATACTATTACCAATTTTAATGGGTGTGACTTGATTGGTGGTTTCCCCAGAATCTTTGTCTGTTTTAAAATCTTTGGTGTGATATTCCCAAGCCACTTTTAAGTCTTTTACGTTCTTTTCATTAATTTGAGTTAATGGAGAGTAACGTAGACCAGATTGCGTGCGACCATAAGCAGGCCAGTCACCATCGGCGATACCATCAATAGCAGCAGGTGTGGGTTGATTACTTGATAATGTCCCACGGATTTCTTGCGGATCATTGAAAATCGAATACACCATAACGGCAATGGTAATCGCCAATGTACCTGATAAGGCAATTTTGGCATTCTTTGCGTCAAAACCACGCGTGACTGCTGGAATGAGCAACCACAAACCAAATACACCTAGAATATCTAAACGAGGTGCAAGGGCAAAGAAGTCTGAACCAACTTCCCAAAGTCCCCAAACAACTGTTCCGAGTACCAGTGCTGCATAAACAATTAATGCTGTGCTGTTTAATTTACGCAATAAAATTGCTGTCGCAATAAAGAATAAACCTGCAATGATGTAGTACCAAGACCCACCTAAAACTGCAAGCCATATTCCGCCGATCAATAAGACCAAACCCATGACAATTGCAATCACAATGGTCAAAGTTCTGAGTCCTGAAGATGGAGTTTGCATAATGACCACCTATAATTTCTTAATTGTAAAAATCCTCATCGATCTTTCACAAGTTTGATGAGGAGCTTTGCTTAAATTTCTAGATTTTAAATATCTCAGTTGCAGAAAGTGTGAACATTAAAAAGACAAGCAACTGAAATATTTATTATCTATAAACTAAAATGCGGTTTGGAACTTGATGCCACCAACCCACGCATTTTCACCATTTTTATATGCTCCAACATGATGTATATATTGAATATTTGGGCGAATGGTTAGCCAATTTGTTGCATGAACACCGTAATAGAGTTCAGCATTGTATTCTTCATCTTGTTGAAGGACTTGAGTGTCATTGACGTCATCATTGATACTAATTCGAGCTACACCTAATGCGATTTCATCTTTAGGTCGAGCGTCGAAAGCACCTTTATAGACAAGCCCAATATTTTGCATATTACCAACGTGGTTGGTATCTGAGTCATGCACTGTGACATTGACAAAACCTGTTAGACCACGGTTTTTGTCGTCGTTATGTGTGGTTAATTGCTGTTTAGCAACAACCCAAAGCCCTTGTTTATGTGAGGTTTTATCTGCGTGTAAAATTTCAGGCGCATCTGCTGTGCTGTAGTAATAACCTAGACGATATTCACCAGGAAGTTTGGCAATACCAACGTGAGGTTGCCATACGATTTCAGCAGGAATGATGGCGCCATGTGAACCATCTGTGCTGAGGTTCCAGCCTTTACCACGTTCTAAATTTTCTGGGTTGTATTCATAAGCACCCACTTGTGCATATAAATCAGGTTGGATGTTGTACTTAACGCGAGCAGCCCATTGACTAACTGGCCAGTTGTACCATTGATCACCCACCCAGTTACCGACCTGAGAACCACATAGTGCAAGATTTTGGAAATCACAGTCAAAACTATTGAAGTCTTCGCCTTCACCAAAACGCCCCACTTTAATATCTAACTTTTGATCTAAGAATTTTTTCTTGATCCAAAAATCAGTTAAACGCCAAGTTTGACCACGTCCCCACACTTCTTGAGTTGAGCTGAGATGACCCGCTAAGGCATCTGAGGTTTGAGAGAGCGAGCGACCATTACGTTCAGTGATGGTGATTTGAGCTTCTGTGTCTTGCCAGCCTAAAACTTTTTCTAAATCTAAATGCGCGCCGATAGCAAATTGGTCTGCATATTCAGTGCCATGGCTTGAATGTTGATCTGAATCAAGTAGTGTTGCCAGTTCACCTGTATAGCCTAAGCTAAAATCATAACCCTTTTGCTGCAATTCAGTTCGTTTACCATTCCAGTCACCAAACATCCATGGGCTATTTGCATCAAATGCTTCCGCCGCATGTACGTTAGACAATGAACAACTTAATGATAAAAGGCTGAATGCCCAATAAGAACCTTTAGTTTTATTCATATTTGGTGACCTCGATAACAATTTGTAACTAATTATGTATGATACTCTTGTTTTGTATAAAGATTCATTATTTTTGGATTTATTATGTAACTTTTGTATATATTTTATCGTATATTGATAATATTTGTACTTATATTAAGGTGTGCTAATCATCTTAAGTTATTATTTTTTGGTAATTTTTATAAAATTAGATCATCTTATGAGCACAATGCCTCTTGTTTGGGTTTTGTAATTTTAAGGCTTTTTATTATTGGAAAAAGATCTAAGTGAAAATAGTGTTTTAGTATAAAAATGCACAATTTTGTATGTTTAAAAAGAATATGTGTAATCACTGATTGAGTTGATTACACATATCATTGGCTTAAAAAATGAAGTGAATTATTGGAAATAGAATAAGTTCCAGTCATTTAGATCGGAACATTCATCAACAATGAAATTGAATTACCAATCACCTTCGCCCAGTTCTTGCCCAATATAGTCATAACGCATTTGTGAACGAGAAAACTTAATTGGACATGCCAATTGTGGTTCTTTTTGATCCGAGTTGGCTTTTAACGGAACTTCTACAACCCAATTGCGTTCAGTGGCGAGCGGGGAGGTTAATGCTTCATCGAGGTTTAAAACAGGCTCTACACAATAATCAAGCTGGCTAAAAATTTGGTTCCATTCCGTCCATGTTTTTGTTGCAATCTTATCCTGAATGGCTTGTTTAACTTCTTTGCGATCATCTGAATCAAAAGAAGCACCTTTTGCGAGGAGTAATGGTAAATCTAGGGTCGTGGCTAAACCATTCATAAATTGCGGTTCTAAACTTCCAATTGAAATATAACGTCCATCTTGAGTTTTGTAATAGTCATAAAAAGTACCACCATTCAATTGTTCCGTTTCTACTTTTTGATGCTGTCCACCTGCAAGACTGGCAGCAGCTGCCATATTATTCATGCTGACAACACAGTCAGTCATTGAAATATCAATGTATTGTCCCATGCCACTATTTTGACGTTCTGTAAGCGCAGCTAGGATTCCAATCACAGCATGTAAGGAGCCGCCTGCGACATCTGCAATTTGGATGCCCATGGGTGGGGGGCCACTGTCTTGACGACCGCTATGACCTGCGATACCTGATAAAGCAATATAGTTAATATCGTGCCCAGCTTTGTCTTTGTATAAGCCAGTTTGTCCATAACCCGTGATGGAACAATAAATCAGTCTAGGATTTATTTCTGCAAGTGTGTGATAGTCCAAACCAAGACGTTGCATGACCCCCGGCCTAAATTGTTCAACCACAATGTCAAACTCAGAAATTTTTTGTTTAATCAGTTCAATATTTTTTGGATCTTTTAAATCTAAGGCGACAGATTGTTTATTGCGATTTAGATAACTGTGAGACGTGGCTTGTCCATTGGCGTAGGGAGGAAATAAACGGACTAAATCTGGGCGTGTCGGTGATTCAACATGGATCACTTCTGCCCCCATGTCTGCAAGATACATTGTCGCAAAGGGGCCCGGTAATAATGTTGAAAAATCGAGTATTTTCAATCCCTTTAAAGCTGTTGTCATAATGATTTTTACCAAATTTAGATTGATTTTTACCTTATATTAGAAATATAAAACTCATATAACAATGTCATGTTCAGCCATTTACCTTGATCATTTCGGCAATTTAAGATGTAAAAAGGCGATAAGCAATGTTGTAAATCGCCAATTAAACATTTTTTAGCGTCATTTAGGTCAACTCTAGTGAACATCAAAGAAACTGAAGGATTTAACATGAGCCGTGATACGATCAGTATCCATTTTGTGAATGCAGCCCTAACAGGCGTAAAGCGTCTAGGGATGGATGTTGACACCTTACTTTCACACGTGGGCATAGAGGCAGAGTTACTTCGTCAACCTAAAGCGCGTATTTCTCCAGAGCAATATACACGCTTTGTTAAAATGTTATGGCTTGTAACCCAAGACGAGCATGTTGGTTTTGATATTCAACCAAGACGCTTGGGTTCTTTTGCGATCATGTGCCAATTGATCATTCATGCCAAGACCTTAGGTGAAGCTTTGGAGCTTTCATCGCAATTTTATAAATTATTCGGCGATGAATGGTCGGTTGCTGTTGAACGTGATAAGCATGAAGCGCGTTTGGTTCCATTGATTCCTAAAACCATGGATCCTGATCATTTCATCACAGAAAGTATGCTGATGATTTGGCATGGTTTAGCCTCTTGGTTGATCGAGCGCCGTATTCCTTTAGAGCGTGTGCATTTTGGGTATCCACGTCCAAATCATGCAGATGAATATGATGCTTTGTTCTTTGCACCCGTGATGCAATTTGATATGCCGCGTACAGAAATCACTTTTGCTGCGGATTATCTCGATTTACCGATTCGTCAAAACGAAGCGAGTTTGGAAGAGTTTTTAAAAGCTGCACCAGCTCAGTTGTTGGTGAAATTTAAAAATACCAATTCATTGACTTCACGTATTCGTGATGTTTTAAAGAGTCAAATTGGTGAGGAAATGCCAACCTTGAACGATGTCGCTTCAATGTTGTATTTATCTCCTCAAACTTTACGCCGTCGTTTGGCTGCGGAAGGTAAGAGCTATCAGGGTGTCAAAGATGCTTTACGCCGTGATGCTGCTATTCATTTATTGCTCAATCCTGACTTAACGTTGGAAGATGTCGCGCAACAAGTTGGCTTTAGTGAAACCAGTACATTCCACCGTGCATTTAAGAAATGGACAGGCGTGACACCGGGTCTGTATCGTCAGTTACATGGTTATCACTAAGTTTTGATTGAAGTTCTTAGTTTAGTCTTAGATTTTTAGATATAGTTTTAAGTTTTCTGCCCAAGGCCACTTGGGCTTTTTTATGCTCAATTTTTTGTTGTGTCTCATGGTCAGACGTGTGATATTGAGATAAAGCATCCAATTCAAAAATTAAAAAATCAGAAATAACGGAGAGTGAATCGGTGAGCATCCAATTGGGCGATTTTAATGATTTAGAGGTACAAAATTTACTGCGTATTCATCTACAAGGTATGCATGCAACGTCACCGATTGAAAATAGTTTTGCATTGGATTTAACAGGTTTGCAAAAACCGAATATTCAGTTTTATACCCTTTGGCAAGATGATGTACTTTTAGCCTGCGGTGCAATACAAGAACTTTCTCCCACACATGCTGAATTAAAATCTATGCGAACGCATCCTGAACATTTACGTAAAGGTGCAGCAACTCAAATTTTGCAATATTTATTAGAGATCGCACGACAGAATCATTATCAACAAGTGAGTTTAGAAACAGGCACGCATGTGTCTTTTGAGCCTGCCATTGCATTGTATAAGAAGTTTGGTTTTCACAAAGGTGAGGCATTTTCAGATTATCAAGCTTCTGAGTTTAATCAATTCTTTCATTTAAATTTGGCTACACATCAATAGCGTAAATAGACCTAAAACATGACTTATTCTGTTCGAGCTATAAATCTTTTAGATATTGAAAAACTCATTGAAATAGAGCGGTCTGCGGCTCAAGCATTTCTAAGTGTATCTGAATTCGCATGGATTGCTAAAAGTCCAGTTTTGTCAGCAGATACTCATCTTGAATTGATTGTTAATGCCTACTCATTTGTCATCGTAAATGAGCAAGATCAACCTGTTGGGTTTTTATATGCAAAGAAACAAGAGCAGGATTTTTATATCATCGAAATGGATGTCCATCTTGATTTTCAAAAACAGGGCATTGGTCGTCAACTGATTGAATTTGCAATTGATTATGCTAAGCAGAATGACTTTGTATCGGTGAGTTTAACGACATTTTCCTATGTGGCTTGGAATCGTCCTTTTTATGAAAAGTTGGGTTTTCAAATGATCAGTCAATGTAATTTGCCGATGTATCTTCAAAATGCATTAAACAATGAAGTTGCTTTTGGTTTTTCTCGAGAAAGTCGATGTGCAATGCGATTGGTCATTAAGTAAAATTAGGCATTTGAAAGGTATCACGATTCAACGTTATTCTTTTAGTGATATTGATCCATGATCTTTTATTTTAGTCAGTGCTTCTCTGAAAAAATTTAAATCAATATCGGATTAAATACTCATAATTCACTTATTCTACACATTTTTTATGCAATAAAAATTCTATAAGAGCTTGATTCATTGTATAAATAATCAGGATTTTGAAATGTGCAATTGACAAAAAATATCAATGGACTTTTCCATTCTCGTCATTGCACTCTCAACGTTATAAAGTACACTCGAAACACATAACAATCTAGAAGTCATAAAAAGGAACAGCTATGAGCGAGGCTTATATCATTGACGCCATTCGCACACCACGCGGAAAAGGAAAGAAAGATGGTTCACTGCATGAAGTGAAACCGATTACGCTATTGACCACATTGTTGAATGAGTTGAAAGATCGTCATCATTTAGATACCTCGAAAGTGGATGATATTGTCTTGGGTTGTGTCACGCCTATTGCAGACCAAGGTGGTGATATTGCGAAAACTGCGGCAATTGCTGCGGGTTGGGACAATGATGTTGCGGGTGTACAAATTAACCGTTTCTGTGCATCAGGTTTAGAAGCGGTCAACATGGCGGCGCAAAAAGTACGTTCAGGTTGGGAAGATGTGGTTGTTGCAGGTGGCGTCGAGTCGATGTCACGTATAGCAATGGGTTCGGATGGTGGGCCGTGGGCATTAGACCCTGAAACCAATTTAAAATCACACTTTGTTCCTCAGGGAATTGGAGCTGATCTAATCGCAACCTTGGATGGTTATACCCGTTCAGATGTCGATGCCTTTGCAGCAAATTCTCAACGTAAAGCTGCTGCTGCACAAGCTGCGGGTTATTTCAATCAATCTGTGGTTGCTATCAAAGACAAAGCAGGTGTGACCATTTTAGATCAAGATGAATTTATCAAACCGTCAACAACAGCGGAAGGTTTGGCAAAACTTAATCCAAGTTTTGAAATGATGGGTGCAATGGGTTTTGATGCGATTGCATTACAACAATATCCAGAAGCGCAAAAAATTAATCATGTGCATCATGCAGGCAATTCATCAGGTATTGTCGATGGCGCAGCGCTGGTATTACTTGCATCCGAGAAAGCAGTCAAAGAACAAGGTTTAAAACCACGTGCTAAAGTACTGGCAACGGCGTTGGTGGGTTCAGATCCAACTATTATGCTGACAGGGCCTGCACCTGCTGCACGTAAAGCATTGGCAAAAGCTGGCTTAACCATTGACGATATTGATCTATTTGAAGTGAATGAAGCCTTTGCATCTGTGGTGATGCGTTTTATGACGGAGTTAAAAGTGCCTGCTGAGAAAGTCAATGTGAATGGCGGCGCAATTGCGATGGGTCATCCATTGGGTGCGACAGGTGCAATGATTCTCGGAACATTACTGGATGAATTAGAGCGTCAAGGCAAAAAGCGTGGTTTGGCGACATTATGTGTAGGTGGTGGCATGGGTATTGCGACCATTATTGAGTTGGTATAAGGAGAATAATAATGAGCGCAATTCAATATCTTAAAAATGACGACGGCATTATTATTCTAACTTTAGATTCTCCGAATCAATCAGCAAATACCATGAATGGTGATTTCCGTGTGGCTTTGGAAAATGTTGTTTCTAAACTGAAATCTGAAACATCGATTACGGGAATTATTTTCCGTTCAGCGAAGAAAACCTTTTTTGCAGGCGGTGATTTGGATGAATTGATCCAAGCACGTTTGGAAGATGCCACACCATTTTTTGAAATGATTCAGAAAATGAAAGCAGAGTTTCGTTATATCGAAACTTTAGGTGTCCCTGTGGTTGCAGCATTGAATGGTACGGCTTTAGGTGGTGGTTGGGAAATCGCTTTAGGGTGTCATGCACGTATTGCACTGAATGATCCTAAAACGAAGTTTGGCCTGCCAGAAGTGACTTTAGGTCTGCTACCAGGTGGTGGTGGTATCGTGCGTATGGTACGCCTTTTAGGTCTACAAAATGCTTTTCCATTCTTAATGGAAGGTAAGCAGTTTGGTGTGGATAAAGCAAAATCTCTTGGTTTAATTCAAGATACTGCGGAAACACCTGAAGAGTTGATGGATAAGGCGATTGCTTGGGTAAAAGCTAATCCGAAATCACAACAACCTTTTGATGCCAAAGGTTATAAAATTCCGGGTGGTGATCCTAAAACACCTGCGGTTGCACAAATGCTGGCGATTGCACCAGCGATGCTACGTGATAAAACCAAAGGTTGCTATCCTGCTCCTGAAGCGATCATGGCGGCTGCGGTTGAAGGTGCGCAAGTCGATGTAGATACGGCACTGACCATTGAATCTCGTTATTTTACCTATCTTGCGACAGGTCAAATTTCAAAAAATATGATCGGTACTTTTTGGCATGGATTAAATGCCATTAAAGCGGGCGCAAGCCGTCCTAAAGATGTTGCAAAATGGCAAGCGACCAAAGTTGGTGTGCTTGGTGCAGGGATGATGGGTGCGGGTATTGCTTATTCAACAGCAACCAAAGGCATTCCCGTTGTACTAAAAGATGTTTCTGTTGAAAATGCAGAAAAAGGCAAAGCCTATAGCCAAAAATTACTGGATAAAAAAGTATCACAAGGTCGTATGACGGCTGAAAAACGTGATCAGGTTTTAAGCTTAATTACTGCAACAGCATCTGCGGAAGATTTAAAAGGCTGTGATTTAATTATTGAAGCGGTATTTGAAAATCAAGAGCTCAAAGCGAAAGTCACTCAAGAAGCTGAAGCATTCCTTATCGATGGCGGGGTGATGGCTTCAAATACTTCGACATTACCGATCACAGGTTTGGCAAAGGCCTCGAAAGACCAAGCGAACTTTATTGGTCTGCATTTCTTTAGTCCTGTCGATAAAATGCAATTGGTTGAGATCATTAAAGGTAAAAATACCTCTGCTGAAACTTTGGCAAAAGCGTATGACTATGTACAGCAAATTGGCAAAATTCCGATTGTTGTGAATGATAGCCGTGGCTTCTTCACCAGTCGCGTTTTTGGTACTTTTGTTCAGGAAGGGTTACGTTTACTACATGAAGGTGTACACCCAGCTCGTATTGAAATGGCAGCACTCAAAGCGGGTATGCCAGTTGGCCCATTGGCTATTCAGGACGAAGTCGCATTAACGCTTTCTGAGCATGTTGCCAATGAAACACGTAAAGCACTTCAAGCTGAGGGTAAAGATTTACCACGCTCAGGTGCAGATGATGTCATTCAGACCATGATTCACACTTTTAACCGTAAAGGTAAAGCAGCTGGAGCAGGTTTTTATGATTATCCAGAAGGTGGCAAAAAACATCTTTGGGAGGGTTTGAGCCACTGGAAAAAAGATGTAGATATTTCTGAACAAGAAATGATCGACCGCTTCCTATTTGTGCAAGCATTAGATACATTGCGTTGTTATGAAGAGAACGTCCTTGAGTCGGTGATTGATGCCAATATTGGTTCGATCTTTGGGATTGGTTTTGCGCCGTGGACAGGTGGAGCGATTCAGTTTTTAAATCAATATGGTTTAGACAAAGCTGAACAACGTGCTAATCAACTTGAGGCGAAATATGGTGAGCGTTTTAAAGCACCGCAGTTGCTTAAAGATAAGGTGAGTAGCGGTAAAATTGATTAAATGAATTCATTTTATATGATCATGCTGCGGTATTTATAGCACTGCTGTCATTGTATGTTTTAAAACAAAAACCTGAATTCATTGGATTCAGGTTTTTTACATTAAGAATTATAGATTTAATTTTAGATGTGAATGTTTTACACATTCTTCATCATCGTAAAAATGAAGATAAGTATCAATATCGGATTCAATATTAAATTCTTTGCGTGAGATTTAAAACTTTTAAAAATGGATAGCAAAAATACAAAAAATAAAAATATCGTGATATATATTACATTCTAATAAAAAAGAGGAACTCGAAAATGGATAGTGAGCAAAAACAAATAATCGAAGGGCTAGCGGATTTTTTTGCTAACTCTTATCGTACCCCTGTACTCCGTAGACCTGATGAGTTTGATTTGGAATATGAAGATGTGTTTTTCCCATCTATGGATGGTGTTTCTTTAGAGGGTTGGTTTATTCCAGCGAAAGGATCAAATAAATTAATCATCTGTAATCATTTTATGCCGGGCAATCGTTATGGTTATCCTGGACATCTAGAAGGTTGGCAAAACTTTGGTGGCTTTGAAGTTAATTTTATCCCGCAATACAAAGCATTACATGATGCAGGATACAATATCCTTGCGTATGATTTGAGAAATCATGGCAATAGTAATACAGGCAATGGTGGAAAGGTTGGTATTGGTTTATTTGAATATCGTGATGTGATTGGCTCACTGCGCTATGCCAAAACAAGACCAGATACCAAAGGTATGGAAACCTCATTACTGAGTATCTGTTTAGGATGTAACTCAACGATGGTTGCGATGAATAAGCATCCAGAGGAATTCAGTCATATTAAATCTATGATTGCATTACAGCCCGTATCGGCAAGACCTTTTATTGAAAAAGCATGTGAAAGTGCCAATATTGATCCTCAGCAAGGCACAGAGTATTTCGACTTATGTAGCCAAAGACGTACAGGCTTCCACATTGATGAACTTTCACCGATTGAACATGCCAAAGCAGTTCAAGTCCCAACCTTAGTTGTGCAAGTACATCAAGATATTTTAACTAAGCCGTCTGATGTAGAAACAATTTATGCAAATATTCCTGCTGAAAAAGAATTGTTTTGGATTGAAGGTACGACGCGTCGTTTTGATGGTTATAACTATTTCTCAGAAAACCCAAAGCAAATGCTTGATTGGTTTGGCAAATATATGTGAAACATGTATTTTCTCAATGAAGAAAAGTGATTTTTAGCATTCTCTATTGCTAAATTTAAGTGATCAACCTGAGTTCAAATAGTGAAAATTTAAGCATGAATATATGCTTTAACTATTCTGAGCTCAGGTTTTGTAACAATAGAGCTTTGTATTATTCAAACGTATTTCAAAAACTGATTTGAAAATATAATCAGCACATCAAAGTAAGCCAATAGATAATGATATTAAAAATTGATTGTCCAATTTGAAACAGCCTTGTCAAAATATTTCAGTTCGATCAGCTAAACATCAATCATTTTACTTTTTTTGTATTGGTAACTTTTTAATCTTCTGATTAAAATGGATAAAAGCTAAGTAATATCAATGAGAAACTTGAGGTTGAATCGTTCTAAGCTTTCTGTTTAGAACAGTTTATCTAAAACTTGAATAGAGATTGTTTTGGTCATAGATCATATTGCTAAATCTGCAAAAATAGTAATAATCAAATATTCGACTAAAGTCTTATAACGTCCCTGAGATAAAGGATTGGGAAAAATACAATGGATTTAATACAAAGTAATGGTCAACCACGATATGGACGTTTTAAGGATCTGCCTACAACGATTGATGTGAATCAATATATGTACAAAACACCATACGGGAAAACCTTAACTGGATGGCGTAAACAATTAAAATATAAGAAGTTTAAATTTTGTTCTATACAGCATGAACAATATACCCTTGGTATTGCGATTGCAGATATTGGTTGGGCAGGGCATGGTTTTATCTATATCTATGACCATGCAAGTAATGAGGTTTTAGAATGGAATGCCAATACGATTCTAGGCCGTGGCACTGTTGTCGATGAGCAACCGCTTTATAGTCAAAGTTATTTTACAAAATCACCTTTTGAGTTTGAAATGCAACATGCCAATGGTGTGCGCTATATTCAAGTGACACGGCATGGTGAAGAACAACTCAAAGCACGTATTTTCTGTGCAGGAACTGAACCTTTAAGTTTATGTAGTCCAAATGGAATCAATGGTTGGACGTATACGCAAAAGAAAACAACATTGGCTGTAGAAGGTTTTTTTATTAATAAAAACAAAGAAACCATTCACTTCAATGAAAAAACACTGGCTTCTTTAGATGATACTTGCGGTTTCTTAAGACCTGAAACTGCATGGTTTTGGTTGTCGACTAATTTTTGGGATAAAAATGGACAGCGGATCGGGGTAAATCTTGCATCAGGTGTGAATGAAAGCTTTGGTAATGAAAATTGTCTTTGGGTGAATGGTGTGCTTTACCCACTTTCTGATGTACTTTTTGAAAAATTAGATGAGAATGTTTGGTCAATTCGTTCTTTAAATCAAAAATTACAGTTGGTCGTAGAAACAGGTTGGCGACGTTTCGAAAATTTAAATCTGCGTCTTGTTGGAAGTCAGTTTAGCCAATGGCAGTCCAAAGTCAGTGGTACGATAGAAACAGAAACAGGTGAAATGATTGAATTAGAACATGAGTATGCATTACTCGAACAGCATTATGCCAAATGGTAATGCTGTTGCTTCATTGAGTGACTTGGCAAGTCAATAGCTTAAACAAAAATCTTTTTAGCTGACATCAGGATAAAGATTATGAAGCAGCTTGCCAAAAAGCTTCACCTGCTAAAATAGGGTCATTTGTTTTTGCTAATTCATCTACAAAGGTTTGGTATTGCTGAATAATTGCATGCTGACTTGGATGAAAGTCTGCTGAGTACCAGTCTAGATATTCAGATTTTAAACGACTGAGAATACCTTGTTGTCCTAAAAACCATGGCAATCCTTGACGAGCCATTTTTATACGTTCAAAAATACTAAATCCATCTGCTTTAAGTAAGCCATTGGCGCGTTGCATGGTAAAGCCGAACATCAGTACGGTGACTAAAGCCAGTGCCGCATAACGCAATCTATTTGAAGTCCCAGCAACTTGAGTCATCACATCATAAGCGACATCACGATGCTCCATTTCTTCAATTGAATGCCAAGCAAATAAGGCACGTATAAAAGGGTGAGCATCTTGCATTGTGGCTTTTTCACTAAAGAAAGCATCGGCCATCAATGCAGTTAAATGTTCACATGCTGCTGTAATCGCAATATTGTATTGTTTAGGATAACGTTTTAGCGCATGGCCAAGTCTTTGATTGACATGCTGTGTAAATTTTTGAACGGGCATGCCTTGATCAATGAGGATCTGATTCATTTTGTCATGAGCGATGCCATGTTGAGCCTCTTGTTTAATGAAATCAGCAACTTTTTGCTGTAAATCAGGATTGGTAATATGTTCTCTATATAACCGTACACATTGAATAAAATAACGCTCACCATCTGGAAACGTCAGACTCAGTGCATCAAACATACGCGTTTTAAATGGATCACCACCAAACCAAAAGCGAGGGATTTGCTCAAGCTTGAAGTCTAGATTGGTTCGAACGATAGGATCAACTTGATATTGGGTGAATGCATTCATCTTATTTTGTTTCACATATTCTAATTCGATTGCGATTATGACAAAGATACAGTCTATATATGACGTCATGTCATGCCAATTTTAAGTTTAAAGATGTCAGTTTTAGTCAATCAATTTATCAGCAGATGATTTTACTCAACGATCGTTATTATTTTGAGCTGGTGCAGTGTGTCAAAACGTGAGTTTAAGAACAGGATTCACCTGATATTTTATATGTGAGTCCATGCTTAGCTCCGTACTCAATTCAAACTTAAAATTTTAAGGAGATAAAGGGGATAATTGGTGAATTATCCCCTTAAACAAAGATCAGTTTTTATAAAGCGGCTTGCCAAAAGGCTTCACCCGCCTTGATAGGATCATTGGTTTCAGCCATGGTGTCGACCCAAACTTGATATTGACGAATTACAGGATGTTGACTTGGATGGAAGTCTTTTTTAAACCAATCTAAATACTCACTTTTCATTGCTGTGAGCATCCCTTTTCTACCAAAGAACCAAGGGAGGCCTTTATATGCCATTTTAAAGCGATCAAAACGACTAAACCCATCATGTCCGAGCATAATATTGGCACGATACAACGTGAAGCTAAACATCATCACTGTAATAAAGGCGAGAGAAAAACGTCGTAAACTGTCTGGAACTTCACCAACATCACGCATCACATCAAAAGCAACATCACGGTGTTCCATTTCTTCAATCGCATGCCAAGCTAATAAGGCACGTACGTAGGGATGTGCTTCTGCTAAGGTCTCTTTTTTGCTATAGAAGGTTTCAGCCATCAATGCAGTCAAGTGTTCAGCAGCAGCGGTCATGGCAATGTTGTACTGTGGTGAACGTTGTGTGAGTTCGAATTTAAAAAGTTTATTTAAGAACGTGATAAATTGATCAACAGGCATACCTTGCTGTTTCATCACTTGATTCATTTTGTCATGCGCAATACCGTGTTGCGCTTCCTGACGAATAAAATCTGCAACACGTTGCTGTAAGTCTGGATCTGTGATCTTGTCGCGAAATAAACGAACACTTTCAATAAAGTAACGCTCACCATCAGGAAAGGTCAGACTCAGAGCATCAAATATGCGAGTGCGGAAAGGGTCTCCACCGAACCAAAAACGAGGAACTTCACCTAATTTAAAATCGAGTTTAGTTCGAACGACAGGTTCTACTTGATATTTCACTAATGCATTCATCTTATTTTACTTGCATCACCTTTGATACTTTCAGTATGTCGGTGTTTTTCAACTTTGTTTTGACAGATGTTGACATTTTTTATACATTTTACGACATAATGAAAATTTTAAATGTCAAAGCCAATATCAAAATGACTGATAGGACCAGAGCATAACGCTATGCAGGAATTACAAATACCGAATGGATATTTTCACCTCTGGCAGATGTATTTGTCTGAGCGGGGGATAGATGCTTTGACTGCTGATTTTTTAAAGGAAGAACGTGCATTGTTAAAAGTGATTTTAGCATCGCCAATCGATACTCAATCTTCTTACTTTTTCTTTCAGCAGAATATTGAAAAAACCAAACAGGCTTTAGACTGTCCTCAAATTATTTTTGAAATGGCAGAATATGTACGCCCTGAGCATTTTGGTGTTTTAGGTTATATGGCTTCACGGAGTACGACTATTGCTGAAGCATTACAAAATATTTTACGTTTCAGTCGTTTAGTGATTGATGGCGACCATATTATTCCGATGCAAATGGAGTTCATAGGGCAGCAAGTGCATTTGATTTGGCCATTTCATCATGAAAAATATATTTTAATTAATGAGCTGACCAATGCATTGATGATGCATTTGGCGCGTAAAATCGTACCTGCGAATCAGTTCCTATTACAGGGGGTGAATTTCGCACATCCACCACAAATGGCAATTTACCACTATCAAAAATTTTATGGTTGTCAGGTCACTTTCAATAAAGCTGAATATAGTTTTGTTCTAGGTTTAGAGGGCCTGAATGTAAAAATACAGCAGGCTGATCCTTCATTGATGCAATTGTTGGTCAAGCAAGCGGAGGATGCGATTGCATCTAAACCGCGACATGAGACTTTGCCACAGCATTTGCATTTTATTGTGGCGGAATATTTAAGACTGAAGGAGCAAGCACCTAAAATTGAAGATATTGCACTGGAGTTAAATATTTCAACGAGAACTTTACAACGTCAGTTGAATGATTTTGATACTTCGTTTAAAAAGATTGTTGAAGTAGAGCGCATGAAGCGTTGTGAGTTATTGTTGGGCAGTAATATTCAGTTTACTGAAATCGCAATGCGTTTGGGTTATTCAGATCAGTCAGCATTGGCAAGGGCATATAAAGCGTTTAGTGGGCAGACTTTATTGCAAAAGAAACAACAATTAAAAGATAAGTCATAAAATTGGCAATAGAAATAGCAATAAGCAATTCAATCTGATGGGGCAAAGGTGAGTATAAGCACTCACCCTTTATAGACCTATCTACTAAGAAGATTGTTTTTTATTCGTTTTTAAATTTAGGGTATCTAAAGATAATCGCCAATACCGCAAATATAGCCAAGACCCAACAGTAATAAATAGAACCAATCAATTCTACAGGGGATAATTTTGCAATTGAGCAAGCCAAGAGGAGTTGAGCACCGTAAGGAATCATCCCTTGTACCACACATGAGAAAATATCCATCAATGCAGCAGCACGTTTTGGGTCGACGCCATATTCTTTGGCAACTTCTCTCGCCATATCGCCTGATAAAATAATCGCAACGGTATTATTGGCAACAAAGATATTGGAAAATACCACCAAGAAGCTGATGCCGATTTCACCTGCACGTTGTTTGCCAACTTTAAATAAACGTGTAATGACATAGATCCGTTGGATTAACCATTCTAAGCCGCCTTCTTTTTGCATGATCGCAGAAAGACCACCCAACAGCATAGATAACAAAGCAACCTCAAACATGCCTTCGAAGCCTGAGTAAATTGAGCTATTCAGCTTTAACAGATCGAAGTGAGGTGTTTCAATGAGTCCCATTAAGCCCGAAAATACCACACCGATACTCAGTACAGCTAAGACATGTAGTCGGCTAAAGGCGAGAAAAAATACCGCAAGATAAGGCAGAATCAGCCAAAAATTATAGTCTTTATATTCAATAGACTGTGAATCGTGATTGGTGAATATATAAATTAAAATCGTCACCATTGCGGCAGGTAGTGCAATCCAGACATTGACTCGAAATTTATCTCTTAATTCCACATTTAGACTGCGTGTAGCCGCAATGGTGGTGTCCGAAATCATCGATAAGTTATCACCGAACATTGCACCACTGACCACAGCACCTACTGCATAAATGGCTTGGATATCTGTCGCTTGAGAAAAACCAAAGGCGATTGGCGCGCAAGCGGCGATGGTTCCCATTGAAGTGCCCATAGCCGTTGCAACAAATGCTGAAATCACAAACAGCATAGGAAGCACAAACTCAGGTGCAATGATTGATAAACCAAACTGTACTGTTGCATCGACACTACCTATGGCATTGGAGACACTCGCAAAAGCACCCGCTAACATGAACACCATAAACATCAGAATCAAGTTGGGGTGGCTTGCACCTTGGAGGAATTCTTCAATTGCAGTATTTAATTTGCCACGGTAGAGTAAGATGGCTAAAATAATGGCGGGTAAAGCTGCAACAGGGGCTTTGACTTGATAAAATGCAAATTCAGTTCCAATGAGTGTGTGATAGATACCGCTGCCTAAAAAGATGGCTAAAAATACAATAAGTGGTAATAGCGCAAGCCCATGAGCTTGCACTTTACTGTGTGGGAGAGTGGTCATAACATATGAATAAAAGAGATAAGCCCGTATAGTATAAACAGCTTTTGCTATTTCATTAAAATTAAAATCAGACGATTTTGTATCTCATTATTGTGATATTTGAATGATTTAATTTATGTTTATTAAATTATTTATAAATTTGAAAAAAGCAAAAATTAGGTAGCTTTGATCATTGTCCAAAATTTTAAAATAGCGCTAAATGTAGCACATAGGTTGTTCGTTATTTTGTATAAATATGAGATAACATTGTGCTACTGAGTTACTCTGTTCAATGAGTAAAAAATAGCGCTACAATGTAATGTCTTGTATTTTTACAAAACAAACTCCTCAAGTTTAACAATCCAAGGAATGTACAACCCTATGTCACGTTTAGCCACTCGATTTGCACAGCTTAAATCTCAACAGCGTAAAGCATTGGTTTCTTATGTTATGGCGGGTGATCCTCAACCACATGTAACGGTTCCTTTGTTACATCAAATGGTTGAAGCGGGCGTAGACGTGCTTGAGCTTGGATTGCCATTTTCAGATCCAATGGCAGATGGTCCAGTGATTGCATTGGCTGCTGAACGTGCTTTAGCAGCAGGTACCAATACCTTAGATGCTTTGAATATGGTCAAAGAATTTCGTCAAAAAGATACGACTACACCTGTTGTTTTGATGGGGTATTTAAATCCTGTAGAAGTGATTGGTTATGAAAAATTCGTGGCTTATGCGAATGAGTGTGGTGTCGATGGTTTGCTTTTAGTGGATTTACCACCTGAAGAAGCAAACAAACTAGATGACGTGTTAAAGAAATATGATATGGATCAAATTTTCTTATTGGCACCGACATCTACAGATGAACGAATTCAACATGTCGTAAAGCAAGCAAGTGGCTTTATTTACTATGTGTCACTGAAAGGTGTGACGGGTGCTGCAACTTTAGATACCACTGAAGTTGCAACACGTATTCAAAAAATCAAATCATTTACAGAGATTCCTGTAGGCGTAGGATTTGGTATTAGTGATGCAAGTTCTGCCAAAGCTGTCGGGCAGGTTGCAGACGCTGTGATTGTCGGAAGTGCATTTGTAAAACCTTTTGCAAACTTAGCACCAGAACAAGCCGTGGAAGCAGCGGTGAATAAAGTCAAGGAGCTTCGAGCAGCGCTCGATGAGTTAGTATGAATCAAGAAGTGAAATCAGGGAAAATTCTCAGTCCGACTACCCCATGGACAGATCGTTCGATTCCAGGCATTCATATGCCAGATCAACAACAAACACTCAAAGCGACATTTACAGAACCGACCATTGAGTGCCCTGAGTGTCATGCTTTGGTGACCCGTACCGCGATGTCTTTCAATGCTTATGTTTGCCCATCGTGCGACGAACATTTGAAAATGAAGGCACGAGATCGCTTAAATTGGTTCTTTGACAATGTTACGGCAGAACTCGGTCAAGAGTTTTCTGCGAAAGATCCATTACGTTTTGTCGACAGTAAGCCTTATCCTGAGCGTATGAAAGAAGCACAGGATAAAACAGGCGAGACTGAAGCATTGGTTGTGATGCAAGGTCAGTTAAGAAATATCTCATTGGTTGCTTGTGCATTTGAATTTGACTTTATGGGCGGTTCAATGGGCACAGTGGTGGGAGACCGTTTTGTCCAAGCTGCTGAAAAAGCCATTGCGACGAAGCAACCTTTGATCTGTTTTGCAGCTTCGGGTGGCGCACGTATGCAGGAAGGTATGTTGTCCTTAATGCAAATGGCACGTACATCTGCGGCGATTCAAAAGATGAAAGATGCGCATTTACCTTATATCGTGGTATTAACACATCCTGTGTATGGTGGTGTAACAGCATCATTGGCAATGTTAGGCGATGTACATATTGCTGAACCTAAAGCGATGATTGGTTTTGCGGGTAAGCGTGTGATTGAACAAACTGTTCGTGAGAAATTGGAAGAGCCGTTCCAACGTGCAGAATTTTTGCTTGATCATGGTGTAATCGATCAAATTGTTCATCGTCATGCATTACGTGATACTGTATATAGAATAGTGGCGAAACTGATGAATTTGTCTTGAACAATACAGCACCTTTAAATACTGATGATTTACAAACATGGCTCGATTATTGGAGCCATGTTCACGTTACGGGAATTGATTTAGGCTTAGAACGGGTCATTCCTGTGGCGGAAGCACTTGGTGTAGTCAAACCAAATGCTAAAGTTTTGACTGTCGCAGGAACCAACGGTAAAGGTTCAACGACAACAACGCTTGCTGCAATTTTAAATGCGCAGGGTTTAAATATCGGTTTGTATCAGTCGCCTCATATTTATCGTTTTAATGAACGTGTCAAACTTGCTGGGCAAGAAGTTGACGACCAAACATTGATTGATGCTTTTGTACAAGTTGATCAAGCCCGCCGTGAATGTGATTTAACGTTGTCTTTTTTTGAAGCGACGACCCTAGCAGCATTTGTTATTTTTAAACAAAAACAATGTGATGTGTGGGTACTTGAAGTTGGTTTAGGTGGTCGTTTGGATGTGGTCAATGTGATTGATCCAGATGTTGCTGTGATTACCAATATAGGCTTAGACCATACCGATTGGCTCGGTGATAGTATTGAAAAGATTGCTTTTGAAAAAGCAGGTATTATTCGTCCAAATATTCCAGTGATTTTTGCGGGTCAGCAAGACTTACCACTCGCCATTCAAAATAAAGTAGAACAATGCCAAGCCCAACTTTATGCGGTGAATCGTGATTATTTCTATACGCTTTCAGATCAAGATCAGCAATCATGGAATTTTGCCAGTTCAGGTACGACGTTAAAACTTCCATTGGGTACTTTGGCGTTAGAAAATATTTCGACCGCAGTTGCAGCAATTTTAGTGAGTGGATTAAACATTTCACAAGAGGCGATGGCACGTGGAATTCAAAATGCACAGTTACAAGGTCGTTTTGAAATAAGGCAAATAAACGATAAAACAGTCATTTTTGATGCGGGACACAATCCGCATGGTGTTGATTTTTTGTTAAAGCAATTGCGAAAATTCCTAGAATACAATAAACAGTACACAGAAGTTGTCTCAATTTTTTCAATGCTGTCTGACAAGGATATAAATTCTGTGGTCAAGTCATTGAAAAATACTGTGTTAAAGTGGAAAATTGCACCATTAACTGTGCCTCGTGCAGCATCAATGGAACAATTACAAGCTGCATTGCAGGGTGAAACAGTCGAACAATTCAATTGTGTACAAGCAGCATTTCAATCAGCGCTTGCAGATACAAAAAATAATCAGCTGATTTTGGTGTGCGGTTCGTTTCATACCTTAGAAGCGGTCTGGGAGTATTTAGAAGAATGTCAATGAATAACAAACAACGCTGGATGGGTGGCGTTGTATTATTAAGTGGTGGTGTTTTATTAGCGGCATTACTTCTAAAAGGCAAAGAAGAAATTCATCAAAAACAGGTTGAGACTCAGCCTGTCGAACAAATTCAGCAAAATAAAAATACATCTGTAGGTGAAACTGTTCAATTGCAGCCTTTAACGGTCGATGTTGCGACTGAAAAACGTTTGCTAGAAGAACAGAAACGCGCACGTGAAAAAGCTGTTGCAGAGCAAGAGGCAAAAGCTGCTGAATTTTTACGGATGCAGCAACAAGCCGAGGCTGATGCTGCACGTAAAGCAGCAGAAGAGTATGCTGCAATGAATGCAAGGCGTGGTGCTGCTCAAGAGGGCGCTGATATTCCTCCTGAATTAGTGCAAGATGAAAAAGCCAAAGCTCAGCAAAAAGCGGCTGATCAGAAGCAACTTGAACAGCAAAATGCACAATTAAAACAAAAAGCAGATGCTGAAAAAAAGTTAGCTGAGCAGAAGCGTCAAGCTACCGCAGAAGCAGAGAAGAAAGCCGCAGAAGACAAAAAGCGTTTATTGGATGCAGAGAAAAAAGCAGCTGATGAGAAAAAACGTAAACTAGAAGAGCAACGCAAGATAGAGGAACAACGAAAGGCCGAGGCTGATAAAAAAGCTGCTGCTGATAAAAAGGCAGAAGCAGAGCAAAAAGCAGCTGATGAGAAAAAACGTAAAGCACAAGAAGATGCCAAGAAAAAAGCAGAAGCTGAAAAAGCACGAGACTTATTGGAAAATGGCGATAAGCAATGGATGGTACAGGTTGCACTTGCTGCCAATGAAGCCAATGCAGATGCTGTTGCTGCAAAACTCCGTGCCAAAGGTTATAAGGTCACGAAAAGCCCAACTTCTAAAGGTATTCGTATCATGGTGGGGCCTGCGAAAGACCGTGAAACAGCAGATTCTGCGCGTAAGAAAATTAACTCAGATGCAAGTTTGGGAATGAAGTCTGCTTGGGTCATCGAGTGGGTGCCTTTAGATCGTCGTTAATTGCACCCATAAAGCTTTACTCTTTTTTTAAGATGGATTCGCGAGTTGCTCCCGAATCCATTTTATATTTTCAGGGGTAAATAATTTTTCAATATTTGCCCAAATAGGGTGAAAGCCATAACCGCCATGCTTCATTTCGTTCAAAGCGTCATCTACTGACCAGTTTTCAAAAATGATTCGGTACATTGCAACACTGGCACCTGTACGATCTGATCCATGATAGCAATGAAGCAGAACTTTTTGGTTTTGACGTTCTGCTGTTTGAATCGTCTGCATGACTTCTAATAAATCATTTCGATTGATTGCCCATGTATTGATCGGGATATGTACTAATTTAAAAGGTTGGTTGGCCAGTACAAATTTATCTTTATTACGGCTTCTTAGATTGACCACGATATCGATACGATTTTTTTCAAGCTCTGAAATAGCCTCAGGGCTGGGTTGTTCGCTACGGTATACCGTTTGGCTAATTTGATAGAAATTATGTTGCTTATTCACCAGTTTTCCCCATTGTTGAGGGCGTTCATTTTCAGCAATGGTTGGTGTGGTCATACAAGCTGTCAGTTGTAAACTGATAGCCAATAAAACTGAATATCTTAAACCTTTAGATTTTAACATGGTCAAATATACCGTTCTAATTCAATAGGATCATGTGCACAAATAATTTCAATGCTAGGTTCATTTTGCGCAAGATATTGTAGCTTTGATAATGTTTTTAATCGCAATGTATTATCTGCTGCTAGCAGATATTCCATTTTATCGAGCGCTCGTAATTTGTTATTGGGATTGAGCTCTAGGTGATTGAAATAGGCATCACCACAGAACAATAACCATCCATTTTGTTGTTTGATCGCGATACCACAGTGTCCTACAGTATGTCCCACTAAGGGAATCAGCAAAATTTCATCATTAAAAATACTAAAGCCTTGTACTTTATGGAAGTTAAACCATGCTTCACCATTTTTAGGTTCAAGAAAATTCCAGTAGCGATGACTTTTAAACTGTTGCGGGCGATAACGTAATTTATTCATTACAGAGAGTTTTTGTGCTGCATTAAATTCACTGGATAAGATATGCACTGTTGCATTTGGAAAATCTGAAATACCACCAGCATGATCTAAGTCTAAATGACTGACTAAAATATGCTTAACGTCTGAAGACTTAAAACCCAGTTGTTGAATTTGAGAAATGGCCGTGAGATTAAAATCAGATTGTATGCCACTGATTTTAGTAAAGGCTTTCCCTAAGCGAGTTTGAGGGTGCAGGTAGTCTTGCATACCAAACCCAGTATCGATTAATACTAAACCTTGATCGCTTTCGACCAGTAAGCAATGGCAAATCATTTTGCCATATAAGCCTTTTTGCCCATATAACGGTGCACAAATCGGACACATAGTCCCACAATGAAGATGATGTACGTTGTAAATCATAATTTAAGCATTTGTTTTTAGGATTGTTGTTTCGTTTATAAACTGAATTGAAAGAAATACCAATCTAAAAATGCAACTGTTGTGTAATTGCTATATTGTAAATGACGGTTTATGGAATGGTGATTTTTAAGCGTTTAAGCGTTGAAAAACCAAAACCATTGTTTCCCCACACAGAAACAGTATAAGTTCCTTTTTTTAATAAACATGGTTTTTGCTGAGCATGTTTGGGTGCGATTCCCCAAATACTTTGCTCATCATTGCTACCTTTTTTGAGTTTGATCGCTTGTTTATAATTTTCTCTATGAGTGAATTCTTGAAGGGTATTAACTTGTTGCTGATCTTCAGGATAAATATTGGGGTAATGTTCTATTTCACAAATAACAGCATGATTAGGCAGAGATTGAATTTTTATCTTATCAAATCCTAAATAATATTCACCCAGAAAAATATTTTCTAATAGGATTTCATCTCGTTCTTTATAAACTTGTACTTTGGGTGATTTTACAAAGGGGTAGCAGATGCTGATAAGCAATCCAAGAACAATTGCAGAGGTATAAAGTCGTTTATTCATATTTAAATTTAGAAGATGTTAAATAAGTTTATTTATTTCAATAACATGCTCAATTATCAAATAACAACGATCTCTTAAACATACATTGCGCATTTCGAAACGGAGCAATAATAATCTAAGTTCAGAAATTTTTATAAAATATTTAAAATTCTTTCGATCATTATTTTGAGTTGTCGTTCTGAGCTCAGCTTCTGATTCAGGTGTCCACGGTTGTTCTACAAATAAAATTTGATCATCTTGTAGATTTTCGATGTTTAAGAGTGTTGTGAGTAAATCCATAGCATCCCCTAATCAACATTGAAAACATTATTTAAAAAGCTAAATGATAAGTTTTATAGAAAGCTTTTAAAATCATAATCATATCTATCTAGAGATGTAAGCGCTTATTCAAAAGCGCTTACATCACCAACACCTCGACGAATAATTTCAGGATTTACACCTGACAAATCCACAATACTGGTAGTGGTTAAAGTACCTAAACCACTGTCAATAAACACATCAATACGTTTTTCGAGCTGTTGTTCAATATCATAGGGATCATCCATCGGTGCATCTTGACCAGGAAGAATCAGAGTACTGGTGAGTAAAGGTTCACCTAAAGCTCGAAGTAACATTTGACATACAGGATTGCTCGGAACACGCAGACCAATGGTTTTTTTCTTAGGATGCATCAAGCGGCGAGGGACTTCACTGGTCGCAGGTAGAATGAATGTCGTCACTGCGGGAGTATTGGCTTTCAGTAACCGATACATTGCATTATCGACTTTTGCATAAGTTGCAATATCCGATAAATCTGCACAAATAATGGCGTATTGGTGTTTTGCACCTAAACCACGTATTTGGGCAATGCGTTCCATCGCATTTTTATTTCCAATCTGACAGCCGATGGCATAAGCCGCATCGGTTGGATAGACAATAACATCGCCCGCGCGAATACGCTCAACAGCTTGGTCGATTAATCTGGTTTGAGGATTGTCAGGATGTACTCTTAAATGCAGCATTATTTTTCTCCTGATTCAAATTATCTATAGTGATATGGTATTGAAAATAGATGAAATAAAACACTATTATTTGTAATTAATATTTAAAAATAATGTATATCACAAATGTGAATAGATGATTAGTCCATGATCAAATGAGCCTAATTTAAAATCAATTTAGTATTTTCATCACAATTTAGACCAATTTAACCTTTGGTTTTTTAAGTTGCTTAAAAAATCAGTCAAAGATCAAAAAAGCAGGCTTTTGAAATGATGAGAATCATTAATCTAAATCTTTTCGGTTAAATTCAGAACTGTGTAATGTTTTGCCACTTCTTGTTGATGCGCAGATGCATTCAATAAAATGTTTTGCATCACGAGGAAGTTGGGCTTCACCTGCAAAATAACGCTGTACTTGAGCGAAGACATTGTCCTTAAACGTTGCGCCATTGCCACCTTCACCCGTTAGATTATCCAAAGAAACACGGAATTTCCGACCAAAGGCTTTAGAGAATAACCATTCAATCGCCTGAGGTTTAATTTCCACTTGTTCAAACAAAGCTTGCTGTTCTGCTGTACGACCATCAGGTGCATACCAATAACCCAAATCAGGCAATAGACGGCGCTGTTCACCAGCAATCGACCAATGGCTAATTTCATGTAAGGCACTATTGAAAAAGCCATGAGCAAATTGAATACGTGCAGGCATTTGATCTAATGCAGGAAAATACTCAGGTTCGGAGTCTCCGCGGACGAGTTCAACATTTAGGTGGGAAAACCATTGATTAAAGTGTAAGATAAGCCAGTCGACCTGTTGAACTTCACTCTGCAAATCTACCCACTGTAAACGTTGCACTTGGGCTAAGTTTTCAGCAGAATTTGAAGATAAATGTGTGTTGAACTGTGATGAAGTGGTGACTTCAGGTTGCGGCTGCAACTGATGCATAACTTGTATTACCCAAATGATCTGTCTAAATAAGTACAAAATTGTATCTTAATCTTTGACAGAGTACCGATGAATTTGTAGAATTGCCGCCTTAATTATGTCAGCAAATACCTTTCCGGCACAGATAGAGCCGTTTAAATGGGCTGAACAAGGCTTTAAATGGTCAGGTACACTGCCATTATCTCGCTTTGTTCGTATTTCCCGTGAAGCTGTTGGACCAATTGATGATCAATTGATCACCATAGACTGTAAGCTATCAATGGATGCGTATCATCGTATCGTATGGCTAGATGGTCGTGTAGAAACGAGTGTTCCAATGGAGTGCCAACGTTGTTTGGAATCTGTTGAAATTCCTTTAGTTTCTGACGTGCATATAGCTTTAGTGGATGATGAGTCACTGATAGAGCGCTTGGATGAGGATGCTGATTTCATCGTGCTAGGTGAAAGTGAAGCAACAACAAAAGGGGATTATGTAACCAATACCTCTGCAACTGTTGATTTACTTGCACTTTTAGAAGATGAATTGTTATTGTTGATGCCTTTATCTCCTAAGCATGATGCTTGTGAGCATAAGCATCAACCTGCCGTTCAGGACATTGTCGAAGAAAAACGGGATAATCCGTTTGATGTTTTGGCAAGTTTGAAGGGTAAACTTAACTAAATTTTGTGTTATACTGTTAAGTTAAGACAACCGAATTTGTTCTGATCCATTTTTTCGATTTGTAAGGAGCCATCATGGCCGTTCAGCAAAACCGTAAAAGTCGCTCTCGCCGTGACATGCGCCGTTCACATGACGCTTTAACCGAGAATGCATTAACTGTAGACCAAACTACTGGTGAAACTCATCGTCGTCACCACGTGACTAAAGATGGTATCTACCGTGGTCGCCAATTATTCGCTAAAGCAGCTGATGCTGAATAATTGAGACAGTATTAAGCGTGAGCTTAATGAAAAAATGGGAGCGAAAGCTCCCTTTTTTTGTTTTAGCCGCTGTGTTTTTTGTTGTATTTCGCAATTAAAATAATTTTTTTTTTCTGTAAAATTGCCACATCGGAAACGATCAAGATTAAATAAGGGACTTTTATATGTCTGCTAGACGACTCGAACAAGCAGCTCAAGCGACTAAAACTGCATTTTTGTTTCCTGGTCAAGGATCACAAAAAGTGGGTATGCTCGCCGAACTTGCTGAACAGTTTAGTGGTGTGCAAGAAACTTTTGCCGAAGCTTCGGACGCAATCGGTTTCGATTTATGGCACATCGCACAAAGTGGCGAAGGTTTAGATCAAACTGAAAATACTCAACCTGTTCTTCTCACTGCAAGTATTGCATTGTGGCGTGTGTGGTTGGATTTGGGTGGTGTTGCTCCAAAGTATCTTGCAGGGCATTCATTGGGTGAATACAGCGCATTGGTCGCAGCGAATTCAATGACATTGGCTGATGCTGTAAAACTGGTTCATTTGCGTGGCAAACTTATGCAATCTGCTGTACCACAAGGTCAAGGCGGAATGGCTGCCATTCTTGGTTTAGATGATGCTAAAGTGATTGAGCTTTGCAACCAAGCCAATACTCAAGGTGGTGGTGCAGTTGAAGCAGCAAATTACAATGCACAAGGTCAAGTGGTGATTGCGGGTACTAAGGCATTGGTTGAAGTGGTTATGGCATTTGCAAAAGAAAATGGTGGTAAAGCAATTGCATTACCTGTTTCTGTGCCATCGCATTGTTCTTTGATGAAACCAGCAGCAGAACAGTTTGCCGAAGCTTTGGAACATACTGCCATTGAGCTACCTAGCATTCCTGTAATACAAAATGTCAACGCAGAAATTGCGGCAGATACAGTGCAATTACGTCAAGCATTAACTGCGCAGTTGTATCAATCAGTACAGTGGACCAAAACGATGCAATTCCTTCAAGATCAAGGAATTCAATATGTTGCAGAGTGTGGCCCAGGTAATGTATTGGCAAACTTAGCAAAACGCTTACCCAATATTGAAAAAGCATTTCCACTCGATACGCAAAGTCGTATGGAAGATGCACTGAATGCTATATTAGTGGCTGAAGGGAAAATTGCATGACACAAGAAAGAAAAGTTGCACTAGTAACAGGTGCAAGTAGAGGGATTGGTGCAGCCATCGCTCAACAACTCATTCAAGACGGTTTTTTTGTAGTCGGTACAGCAACTTCAGAGGCAGGTGCAGAAAAACTTTCTGCTACATTTGCTGAAAATGGTGCAGGCGCTGTTCTAGATGTACGTGATGCTACCGCAATTGATACATTGGTCTCAGACATTGAACAAAAATATGGTTCAGTGATGGTACTTGTAAATAATGCAGGCATTACCAAAGATAATCTTTTACTGCGTATGTCAGAAGATGACTGGGATGATATTTTGAATATTCATCTTAAAGCAGTATTCCGTTTGTCTAAACGCGTATTGAAAGGTATGACTAAAGCTCGCTTTGGTCGCATTATCAATATTAGTTCGGTGGTTGCGCATTTTGCCAACCCAGGTCAAGCCAACTATTCTGCTGCAAAAGCGGGAATGGAAGCATTTGGTCGTAGTCTTGCAAAAGAGATGGGAAGTCGTCAGATTACTGTAAATGCGATTGCACCAGGCTTTATTGCAACTGAAATGACAGAACAATTAAGCGAAGATATTCGTAAAAAAATGAGCGATCAAGTTGCGTTAAACCGTTTTGGTGAGCCGCAAGATATTGCAAATGCAGTGAGTTTTTTGGCTTCTGATAAAGCCAGTTACATCACTGGTACAGTAATACACGTAAATGGTGGTTTATACATGGCTTAATGCGATGTATAAACTTTGAAAAAACTCAATATTCAATTAAACTATCAGGCAATTAAAACGCCGCCACAAGCAATGAGGAGAATTCCTGTGAGCGATATCGAACAACGCATTAAACAAGCTGTTGCAGAACAATTAGGTATCAAGGCTGAAGAAATCAAAAACGAAGCATCTTTCATGGATGACTTAGGTGCTGATTCTTTAGACTTAGTAGAACTTGTTATGTCTTTCGAAAATGATTTTGACATCACTATTCCTGATGAAGATTCTAACGAAATCACGACTGTTCAATCAGCGATCGACTATGTAACTAAGAAACTTGGTTAATTAGTTGACTGTGTAACAGACTGCTGTTACGCGTAAAAGCCACCGTTATGGTGGCTTTTTTATATTTTGTGGACATGGATTTGTTTTTGAAGAAAAATGTGAGTTACATAACGTTACGTTTATGTCACCAATGACAACGTTATTTAGTATGTTTTTTAGCTATAAGAATAAGGTTTATAAATTTTTATAACACAATAGAAATCATTCACAGTAAAACAAGTTCACTATTTATATGGAGTAGTCACATGGGTCTTTTTGATTTTATTAAAGGAATTGGTAAAAAGAATACTGCACCTGCTGAACCTCAAGCAGCACCAGCGACACCTTCTGAGCCATCTGCTCAGGAAATTGCAAATAAATTATTAGGTCATATTAAAGCGCTTGGATTACCTGTAACAGGTCTTTCGGTGAGCTATAATGGCGCAACGGATCTAGCAACTATTCAAGGTCAAGTGCAGACACAGGCAGATAAAGAAAAAATCATTCTTGCTGTAGGTAATATTGATCATGTTGCTCAGGTTGATGACCAAATGACAGTAGTTACTCCTGAACCTGAAAGTAAGTTCTATACGGTTAAATCAGGTGATAACTTATCTAAAATTGCCAAAGAAGTTTATGGTGATGCCAATAAATATCCTAAAATTTTTGAAGCAAATAAACCAATGCTTAAAGATCCTGATGAAATTTTCCCAGGGCAAGTTTTGCGTATTCCTGCGTAAAGACTGAGTTAGAGTAGAAAAGACACGAAAGTGTCTTTTTTGCGTTACTGTTGTTATGTTTTGTCCTATCTTGAAATTAGTTAACCATTAAGGGGTTTTTATTTATAAACTAAAATCAATGAATTAAATGTTTATAATCTAATTGAGACCTTGCCTTATTTGAGAATAAAAATGTTGATTTATATTGTTATATATTTTTTAATGTTATTTTATTGAAATAATATATTTACTTTATAAGGTCTTTATGGATAACTCAATTAATAATACTAATTCACTTCCTCAAGCTCAGAAAAAATCTGTCTCATTTCTTTTGGGAATAGGTATTTTGTTTTTTCCAATAATTTTCGCTTGGTTCACGCTAAAAAGTGGATACAGTGTATTGGCAAGAATTGTGAGTTTTGGTTGGTTAATCTTAGGGCTTATATTTGTCTTTTCAGGTGGACATGATACTAACACTTCAAATTCTTATACAGATTCTTCAGCAACACAAATAGCTGAGCCACCAAATGGGCAAAGTCAACAACCTGTTCAAGTTATGCAAATTTCGGCGAATCAATTGTTAGCTGCATATAAAGCAAATGAAGTAAATGCTGATAGAAATTTCAAAGGGCAAATATTAGAAGTATCAGGTACTGTAGATGCTATTGATAGTGGAATTTCCGATGGTGCTAATGTTCAATTTAAAGTCGGCGATGAGTATAGCATTGATTCTGTAACAGCAACTGGTGATGAAAATTTTGATAATTTTGCAGCAAATTTATCAAAAGGACAAAAAATTACATTACAGTGTGAAGGTGGTGGTGAGGTTATTGGCTCTCCAATGTTAAATAATTGTAAGCCTGTTTAAAGTAAGGTTGGTTATAGATTTATTTGAGAAGTAGATCATTATCTATATCTATTCATTTAAAAATTAAGGGCCTAACAGCCCTTAATTTTATTTCAAGACCAATTAGCGTGCAGGTGGCCCATATTCATTTTGTTCTTGCTTAGTATCTGTCGCCCACCATACGATAAGAAGAATAAGACCAATCCCTGTCAATCCAATCAGTTGCCACCAACCAGAACGGCCGACATCATGTAAGCGACGAGCACCGACAGCAAGGCTTGGTAAAAATAACGCTAGATTTAATAAACCATTGAGTAGTGGTGTGGTGCCAACAATTCCATCTATTATTCGCGCTACTATACCTAAACCAATGCATACCAATATAAAAAACCAAAACTCTTTACGACGAGCACGACCATCAAAAGTTACATATTGTTTTAAACATTTTACAAACCAATCGATCGGGTTGTATTGTTCTTCATCTTGGTTGAGGTTAGAAATTTGATCTAATTGTTTACTAATGCTTTGAAGCGTATTATTAGTCCTAAGTTCAGTATAGATCTGTAAAGCATTGCCCATGCTGTCTACGTCAAAATCAATACGCATGCCACGATTTGGTGGTACATCGGCTTTCCATTCTGCTCCTGTAAAAGGATAACGGATTTGATCATCTCCGCTAATCACGCCAGAGTTACTTTGTATACTGTAATCTAAAATCGTACCTTTCATATTTTTCTCAATGTTTGTTGTTAATAAAAGAACATTTGTTATTGAAAAAGATATTAACAGAGTTGCATGTATTTTGTTCTATAGTGAAGAAACTTTTTTGTAAATAGTGGTTTAACTTTAATTTTTATTCTAATTTTCATAAAAACTTAGGAAAATTTCCAATAAAAAAGCTTATTACGATGTCCGAACTCTTGGCTTAAGCTAAGGGGTATTGTAATAAGCTGTTTCAATACAAACTAGGATAATTGAGTACAACACTTTTAGTCTTTATTAGGTTGTGGCGTTAAACGTAAATAGGGCTTAACTGCTGTATAACCTTTAGGAAAGCGCTGTTTTAATTCAGTCTCATCTTTGAGCGAAGGTACAATCACGACATCTTCACCATCTTGCCAATTGGCAGGCGTTGCTACTTTAAATTTATCTGTCAGTTGCAGTGAATCCACAACACGTAAAATTTCTTTAAAGTTTCGTCCAGTAGATGCGGGATAGGTAATAATTAATCGTACTTTTTTATTTGGATCGATAATGACTAAAGAACGTACTGTGAGTGTTTCACTGGCATTGGGATGAATAAAGTCATAGAGTGTTGAAACCTTGCGGTCTTTATCAGCAATGATTGGAAAATTGACTTGCGTCACTTGTGTCTCATTGATATCGTCAATCCAGCCCTTATGTGATTCAACATCATCTACAGACAATGCGATGGCTTTCACGCCTCTTTTTTCAAATTCATCTTTTAATTTTGCAGTGTAGCCAAGTTCAGTTGTACAAACAGGTGTGTAATCGGCAGGATGTGAAAATAAGATTCCCCAGTGATTATCCAAATAATCATAAAACTGGATTGTACCTTGGCTTGATTCTTGTTTAAAGTCGGGGGCGATATCGCCTAATCGTAAAGTCATTTTAAAACCTCAAAATTTAGAAAAGTAGGTGGCTATTTGCTCGTCATAAATACTATTGCGTAGATTTTTTATAATTAAAAATAGTGTTTTTATATTTCTTTATCAGGAAAATGGATATTGTAAAATCAAAGCACAAAAAAAATCGTGTAATTGATCTGTTCTTCGCTGTAAATATCGATCAAATTTGCTACATTAATGCGCTTTAGCTCATATACGCTAGAACTGGTTGTCAGATTTTTTTTATTGGTTTTGTGCAAAACCCTTGTACTTCAAATTTCTAGCACCATAATATCGTTTGAGAAAAAATTATTTCACAAAGATTTAGAGAGTTTATATGTTGGCAAGTCTGATCGGAGGTATCTTCGGTACAAAAAATGAGCGCGAACTCAAACGGATGCGTAAAATTGTCGATAAGATCAATGCGCTCGAGCCGACGATATCAGCTTTAAGCGATGCGGACTTATCTGCAAAAACTGAAGAATTCAAACAGCGATATAACAAAGGCGAAAGTCTAGATCAGTTGTTAGCGGAAGCATTTGCGGTTTGTCGTGAAGCCGGTAAACGTGTCATGGGGATGCGTCACTACGATGTTCAGCTGATCGGCGGTATTACTTTGCATGAAGGTAAAATTGCTGAAATGCGTACAGGTGAAGGTAAAACCCTTATGGGTACTTTGGCTGTATATCTGAATGCGATTAGTGGGCAAGGCGTACACGTGATTACCGTGAACGATTATTTAGCGCAACGTGATGCTGAACTTAACCGTCCATTGTATGAATTTTTAGGCCTAACAGTAGGCGTGATTTATTCAATGCAATCACCTGTTGAAAAAGCTGAAGCTTATCGTGCCGATATTACTTACGGTACAAACAACGAGTTCGGTTTTGACTATTTGCGTGACAACATGGTTTTCTCTATGGCAGAGAAAAAACAGCGTGGTCTCACTTATGCAATTATCGATGAGGTCGATTCGATCTTGATTGATGAAGCACGTACACCGTTGATTATTTCTGGTCAAAGTGATGATTCTTCTCAGCTTTATGTTGCAATCAACAGTATTCCTCCAAAGTTAAAAGCTCAGAAAGAAGAAAAAGTTGCTGATGGTGGTCATTTCTGGATCGATGAAAAGCAACGTTCTGTTGAAATGACTGAAGTTGGTTTTGAAACAGTTGAAAATGAACTGATTGAAATGGGGTTATTGGCTGAGGGTGAAAGTTTATATTCTCCGTCAAACTTAAATCTTGTGCATCATGTGACCGCTGCAATTCGCGCGCGTTTTTTATATCAACGTAATGTTCACTATATTATTCATGAAAATGAAGTGGTAATCGTTGATGAAAATACTGGTCGTACCATGCCAGGGCGTCGTTGGTCAGAAGGCTTGCATCAAGCCGTTGAAGCCAAAGAAGGTTTAGACGTTCAACCTGAAAACCAAACTTTAGCAACGACAACATTCCAAAATTATTTCCGTTTATATAAAAAGCTTTCAGGTATGACAGGTACTGCTGATACTGAAGCGGCGGAAATGAAAGAAATTTATGGCTTAGATGTGGTACTTATTCCGACCCATCGCCCAATGATTCGTAATGATCAGAACGATTTAATTTATTTAAATCGTAATGGTAAATACAACGCAATCATTGAAGAAATTCAAAAAATCCACGAAGCAGGCGTTGCGCCAATTTTGATTGGTACAGCAACGATTGAAGCATCTGAGATTTTGTCCGATAAGTTGAAAGAAGCGGGAATTGCTCACGAAGTTTTGAATGCGAAACAACATGAGCGCGAAGCGGATATCATTGCTCAAGCAGGTTCACCACGTGCAGTAACGATTGCGACCAACATGGCGGGTCGTGGTACAGATATTTTACTGGGTGGCAACTGGAAAGCTAAACTTGCCAAAATTGAAAACCCAACAGCTGAAGATGAAGCTGAGCTCAAAGCGGAATGGGATCGTAACAATGAAATGGTGATCAGCTCAGGTGGTTTACATATCATCGGTTCGGAACGTCACGAGTCGCGTCGTATTGATAACCAGTTACGTGGTCGTTCAGGTCGTCAAGGCGATCCGGGCGTGTCTCGTTTCTTCTTATCTTTAGAAGATGATTTGATGCGTATTTTCGCGGGTGATCGTGTTGTTGGCATGATGCGAGCAATGGGTTTACAAGAAAATGAAGCCATTGAACATAAAATGGTGTCACGTTCGATTGAAAATGCACAACGTAAAGTAGAAGCACGTAACTTCGATATTCGTAAAAACTTATTGAAATACGATGATGTAAATAACGAACAACGTAAAATTATTTATTCTCAACGTGATGAAATTCTTCAAGAAAGTACATTGCAAGATTATATTGAAGAAATGCATCGTGAAGTTGTGAAAGGCTTGATTGAGAATTATATTCCACCAGAGTCTATTCATGATCAATGGGATATCAACGGTTTAGAAGTTGCTTTAAGAGATGATTTAGGTATCGACCTTTCTGTAAATCAATGGTTGGAAGAAGATCGTCGCTTAGATGAAGAAGCTTTGGTTGAGCGTATCTCTGATGACGTTGTCGCTCGTTATAGAAGCCGTCGTGAACAAATGGGAGATGACTCTGCTGCAACACTAGAGCGTCATTTCATGTTGGGTGCTTTAGATCGTCATTGGAAAGACCATTTGGCTGCGATGGATTACTTACGTCAAGGGATTCATTTACGTGGTTATGCGCAGAAAAACCCTGAGCAAGAATATAAAAAAGAAGCATTTAACTTATTTGTAAACATGTTGGGTGTCATCAAATCTGATGTGGTGATGGATCTTTCTCGTGTACATATTCCTACACCTAAAGAATTGGCTGAAATGGAAGCACAGCAACAAGCTCAAGCTGAGTCGATGCGTTTAAACTTTGCGCATGATGAAGTAGATGGTTTAACGGGCGAATTAAACAATGTGGTTGTAGATGCACAATTTACTGAAGAAAAGAAAATTGTAGCACCAGAAAGCCGTAATGCACCTTGTCCATGTGGTTCTGGTTTGAAGTATAAACAATGTCATGGCAAACTCTAATTTGCGCTGACCTTTGAAGTTAATGAAAAAAGCAGGACAATTGTTCTGCTTTTTTTACAAGTTATTACCGAAAGTTAATTTTGATTGCAGGAATGCCAATTAAATGCTATTAACTTGCTGGATTGGATCGTTCTGTGGAAAGACAATGAAAAAATTATTACAACCTTTATTTTTTGTAAGTTTAGCCATTCCAGTATTGGCATTTGCAGATACAGCACCGCAAACAACAACTGTTGAAAAAGTACAGGCTGCAACAGGTGTAACGACTGCACAAACTGTAGTAAAAAATGAAACGACGACTGTGATTAGTCCGCGTACAGGTATTCGCTATACCTTAGGAAATACTGGCGGACGTCCGATTATTCTTAAAACTGCAGCGATTGCAGCGGTAACACCTGCTACCATTAACCGTGTTGTCGCTTCAAATCCTGCTTTATCTGCAAGTAGTCAAGAAAAAGTAAAACAGGCTTTATTGGCTGTTGATACAACAAGTGCCAATGCAACAGCGGTCACAGCAGCACCTGTTCAACAATAAGCATTTATTGATATTCAAGACGACGAAAGCCAGTACCTATTTACTGGCTTTTTCAATTTTATATTTAAATCAAGAATAATTTCTGATAGTAAAAATAGATAAGCATTTTAATAGGCTCGATTTTTATTAAAATTTCTAATAAGCTGTGCTCTTATTCTATTTCATATGGACATTTAAAAATGGCTGTTGGTGACGTGTCTATGCCGCATATGCATGTGGTACAAGGGGTAAAAATTGGCTCTGCTGAGGCGTATGTACGTTATCCTAATCGACGAGATTTAGTTATTTTTGAATTTGCGCAAGGAAGTAATGTTGCAGGTGTATTCACCCAAAATGCTTTTTGTGCAGCTCCAGTACATGTTTCAAAATTACATTTAGCACAAGCTAATCCACGCTACTTAGTCATCAATACTGGTAATGCCAATGCGGGAACAGGTAAGTTGGGTATGGAAAATGCACAACTGACTTGTTTGAAACTCGCTGAGTTTGCTCACGTTGAAGAATTTGAAGTGCTACCATTTTCAACAGGTGTGATTGGTGAGCAACTACCAATCGAAAGGTTAGTACAAGGTTTACAACCTGCATTAAACACTTTGAATGAAAATTCGTGGGTAGATGCTGCTACGGGTATTATGACCACGGATACCACGCCTAAAGGTGCTTCTGAACAGTTTGAGCTTGATGGTGTGACTTATACCATGACGGGTATATCTAAAGGTGCAGGCATGATTCGCCCGAATATGGCAACCATGTTGAGCTTTGTCGCAACAGATGTTCCGATCGCACGTTCTCTTGTTCAGCAAATGTTAAAAATTAGTGTTGATCAATCATTTAACCGTATTACAGTCGATGGTGATACTTCGACAAATGATTCATGTATTTTCGCTGCAACAGGTTTAGCAGGTGGTACAGAAATTAGTTCAGTTGATGACCCACGCTATGCAATTGTATTGGATGTTTTATCACGTGTAATGAAGCGCTTAGCACAGTTGATCATCCGTGATGGTGAAGGTGCAACAAAATTCATTACGGTGACTGTTGAAGGCGGAAATGACACGCAAGAATGTTGTGATATTGCCTATAGCATTGCGCATTCTCCATTGGTAAAAACAGCAATTTTTGCATCAGATCCAAACTGGGGACGTATTCTTGCTGCGATTGGATATGCAGGCGTTCAAGATTTAGATGTTGAAAAAATCCAAGTATGGCTGGACGATGTGCAAATCTGTAAAGATGGTGGCGTTGCGGCTGACTATACAGAAGAAGCTGGTGCGCGTGTGATGTCACAAACTGAAATGACGATTCGTGTTGATTTAGGGCGAGGTCAGGCAAAAGATACGGTTTATACTTGTGATTTATCATATGATTACGTCAAGATTAATGCAGATTACCGTTCTTAATTAAAAATTTAAATAAAGCCTCATTTATGAGGCTTTTTTATAACAAAACATTTTTCGTGGTGAATTTCTGTGCGGTAGAACGTACAATTCACAAATGTGTAAACGCTAGCATGACGCCAGCGACAAGGAAAGAGAAGACCTCTTATGAATGATGCGAATAATTTAATTGCCAACGAAGCAAAATCGATTGTGCAAGCGCATTTAGATCGTTTAGGTGAGCCGAAGGACAACAGTTTAAGTCCTGAGTTAAAGCAACAAAAGTTTGAGCAAATTAAAGCAGAATTGCAAAAACGTAATGCGGTATTGGTTGCACATTACTATTGTGATCCTGAAGTGCAAGAGCTTGCAGAAGCGACAGGTGGCTGTGTTTCTGATTCATTGGAAATGGCGCGTTTCGGACGTGATCATGAAGCGTCTACGTTGGTGGTTGCTGGTGTGAAATTTATGGGAGAAACAGCAAAAATTCTTTCTCCTGAAAAAACCATTCTCATGCCAACACTCGAAGCGACCTGTTCATTAGATTTGGGCTGTCCTGTAGATGAATTCACAGCATTCTGTGATGCGCATCCTGATTATACTGTCGTGGTTTATGCAAATACATCAGCAGCAGTGAAAGCACGTGCAGATTGGGTTGTAACATCAAGTTGTGCGGTTGAAATTATTGAGCATTTGGATAGCTTGGGTGAAAAGATTATTTGGGCACCTGATCAGCATTTAGGGCGTTACATCCAAAAGAAAACTGGTGCAGAAATGTTGTTATGGGATGGTTCGTGCATTGTGCATGAAGAGTTCCGTGCACGTGGTATTGGCAATATGAAGGCGCTGTATCCGAATGCAGCTGTATTGGTTCATCCTGAGTCACCTGAATCTGTAATTGATATTGCGGATGCAGTCGGAAGTACATCGCAATTAATCAAAGCAGCTCAGACGCTTCCACAAGATACTTTAATCGTGGCTACGGATCGCGGAATTTTTTATAAAATGCAGCAAGCTGTGCCGCATAAAACATTGATTGAAGCGCCAACAGCAGGTGAAGGGGCAACATGTCGTTCATGTGCACATTGCCCATGGATGGCCATGAATGAGTTAGATGGTATTTTGGATGTATTACAAAAAGGTGATCAAGAAATTTTTGTAGATCCTGCGCTTGCAGAGCGTGCTAAATTACCTTTAGATCGTATGTTGAACTTCAGTGCTCAATTAAAACGCTAAGAATTGTATAAAAAATATCTGAAATGCTTGATTAATATACATTTGGAGTGTTTTTTTAATTTTTTTTCAAGATAGGTGTTGACGTCTTCGGGCGTCACGCCTAGAATGCACACCGTACCGCACGATGTGTGATACAAAAAGCTGAGATGAACGGAGCATAGCACAGCCTGGTAGTGCACCTGGTTTGGGACCAGGGGGTCGTAGGTTCGAATCCTACTGCTCCGACCAATTCTTCAAGGCAAGGTAATCATGTGATATTTTAGTATCATTGGTCATGCGCCTGTAGCTCAGTTGGATAGAGCATCCGCCTTCTAAGCGGATGGTCACAGGTTCGAATCCTGTCAGGCGCACCATTTATGGTAGTTTGATATTATAGATCCTGAAATGCTGTTATGGTGGTTGTAGCTCAGTTGGTAGAGCCCCGGATTGTGATTCCGGTTGTCGAGGGTTCGAGCCCCTTCATCCACCCCAATCTCTTATGAGAAATCGGAGCATAGCACAGCCTGGTAGTGCACCTGGTTTGGGACCAGGGGGTCGTAGGTTCGAATCCTACTGCTCCGACCAATTTAAGTGAAAGCTTAGATATAAATTATCCGCTAACAAGCGGTTTTTTTATGCCTGAAATTTGGTATTTAAAATAGAACTAAACATTAAATACAATTAAAAACGGTGGGTATAAAAAAGACCTCCGAAGAGATCTATTCTAAAAGTTAGATGATTGGAAGCTATAAATTAAGGAATAATAATCACAGTGACACGACGATTTTCAGCACGATGTTCTTCTGTTTCGTTATCGTGAATAGGTTGAGTAGAGCCCTTACCAACAACTTTTAAATTTTGTGGATCAAATTTTTGTGTAATAAACACGTTGGCAACGCTCTGCGCGCGTTCTTCAGAAAGCTTTAAATTATAATCAGGATTTCCAACATTATCTGTATGCCCCACGATTCTGAGCTTATCTAAACTATATTTATTGAGCTGTGTTGCTAAACGAGCGATATCAGTTTGATTTTCAGGCTTAATGGTGGATTCATTAAAACCAAAAAGTAAACGCTCAGGTAGCCCTAAGCTCCAACCTTCATCTGTAAGAGTAAAGCCTTCCTGTTTTACAACACGAGCTTGTTTGTAGCTTAAACCGCCTAGATTCATACATCCAGAAAGTGCTAAACAGAACACAGCGAGGATCGCAAGCTGTAAATTTCTAAGTGACATATTAAATACTCTACATTTTAAATAAATTACGAATGATAAATAAACCAATGATGTTGCAAAGATTTTGCTTTATACATTGCTTGATCCGCTTGAGAAATTAAATCTTCTGGGGTAGCAGCATGCTTGGAAAGCGCAATACCTAAACTGAAACTAAACGAAATAGATTGCCCTTTATAAATCAAAGGTTCCTCGCAACATTTTATCAAATTTTCTGCAATTGAGATTAAATGTTCAACTTTAACAACAGATTGTAAAATGATAGCGAACTCATCACCCGCAAGTCGTGCTACAAAATCATTTTGGCGAATATTATCTTTAAGTCGATTGGACATTTCTTTCAGTACTTCATCACCAACTAAATGTCCGTACTGATCATTAATCGCTTTAAAATTATTATTGTCGATAAACAATAGTGCAAGATTGTTACGTTGTTTTGAATCTTCGAATAAATTACATAAAACTTGGAAAAAATAATTGCGATTTGGGAGTTGAGTTAAATGATCATGCTGGACCTGATATGAAAGTTCATGGTTCTCATTTTGCAGATGCGTGTGCCAAGATTGTATTTCATCCAATAATTGGTTGAAAACGGTGTTTAGCTCTTGAAACTCTTTTATATCATTTTGTGGGAATCTTAAATTGTAAGCCTTTTGGCTTTTTAATAATTGTGCAATCTGAATAAGCGGTGAAAAAGAATGCATAATATGGCGATAGGTCAGATTGACTGACCACCATAATGCAAAAATCATAAACAACATTCCAAAAGCAAGACCCACGAAAATTTTGAAAATAAACATTAAAATTTCGTTGGAACTACCATAAAGAACAACATTACCCACATGTTGACCTTGATGTTGCACATTAAGCTTAATCGCTTCTTTTAGGAAAATATGATCAAAAAAATTCTGAATATAAGAATAATGCTCAACCGTTTTTAAGCTCTTTGCAATTTCATTGCCTTGAGCATCGTAAACTTGAATTGAACGAACAGAATGCTGAAGTGTAAATTCATCAATAATTTGAGAAATTGCATATTTATCAGAGAATACTAAAGCTGGTTGAATACGTTCAGAAACAGTTCTACTGATTAAGAGCAAATTTTGTTTAGCATAAGATTCAACAGTAAAGATAGAAATACTGACAAATGTAGATGTACAAATCAGAAGAGTGATCGCAAAGATCGTAAATTGAGATTTACGGAATAAAGTTTGTAATGAAGTCGATTTAAAAAAACTGTTGATCATTATTTTAATCCGATTTCTTAGCAAGTAGTAAAACACGTGGATCAATATGTATTTTAGACTGCGCCAAACTATCTAAATTTACTTTAAAGAAGGTATTTCCTGATTTATTGCTAAATAAACAAAAAGTGCTACCGATATCGCATTCAGTATTACTGGTACTAAAAGTTAGCACTGAAGGATTAAAAGACTTGTTAATAAAAGCTTGTTCAGCTTGAGCAGTGGTGTTGGAAAAAAAAGCGACATCACAGTGACGAGTTTTTAATTCGGTTGCATGAATTGCCAATGCCGAAAATGGCGATTTAGTGGTTTTGATATAACTACTAAACTGAGTTGCATAATCGGGATTATCAACAACACATAATTGAGGATTCGGAGTATTCCATTTCGCATAACTTAATATGGATAATGTCATCATAAAAAAATTGTGTGGCGAATTGGCATGGGAATAGTTGCCAAATAATAGCAAGATTCCTAAACATAATGTTTTTCTATTTATTAAATAGGCCATATTCGAATTAATTTTAAAGATAAAAACCGTCCAGTACAGTTTAAAGAAAAATAACAAATATAAATAGCTCAAAATTTAGTTAAATTTATAGCGATTTAGACGGTTTTGAATAATAATTATACAAACAACCCGAAAAACCAAAAAAAATTACTGAAAGGGGTTGTGTTGGTTTAGGAATGGTGTAGAATGCACATCCATCGGCGGTGATGTTAAATAAAACTTCTGATAAATCAATAGCTTGAAAGGTTTAGATAGATTTCTAAAGGAAATTTGTTGAATTGATTAAAGAATGATTTGTTAGAAAAAAGATTAACATTAACGATTGACTTTTAAGAGATTGAGAGTAATATAGCCGACCTAGCTTGATGCTGACGAAGCATTGAGAAGATCATTAAGAGAATATGAAGAACAACTTGTGTGGATTTTTACTGATTGATTGATCGAAAATATTTCATTGATTGAAAGGTTTAAATTACTCGAAGTTTATTTGAGAGAATTTGTCAGGAAATTGATGAGCCAGAATTGTGACCTTAAGTCACTAATGATTTTAACTGAAGAGTTTGATCATGGCTCAGATTGAACGCTGGCGGCAGGCTTAACACATGCAAGTCGAGCGGGGGATGTAGCTTCGGTTATATCTCTAGCGGCGGACGGGTGAGTAATGCTTAGGAATCTGCCATTTAGTGGGGGACAACATTCCGAAAGGAATGCTAATACCGCATACGTCCTACGGGAGAAAGCAGGGGATCTTCGGACCTTGCGCTAAATGATGAGCCTAAGTCGGATTAGCTAGTTGGTGGGGTAAAGGCCTACCAAGGCGACGATCTGTAGCGGGTCTGAGAGGATGATCCGCCACACTGGGACTGAGACACGGCCCAGACTCCTACGGGAGGCAGCAGTGGGGAATATTGGACAATGGGGGGAACCCTGATCCAGCCATGCCGCGTGTGTGAAGAAGGCCTTATGGTTGTAAAGCACTTTAAGCGAGGAGGAGGAGCTCTAGGCTAATATCCTAGATGCTTGGACGTTACTCGCAGAATAAGCACCGGCTAACTCTGTGCCAGCAGCCGCGGTAATACAGAGGGTGCGAGCGTTAATCGGATTTACTGGGCGTAAAGCGTACGTAGGCGGCTTTTTAAGTCGGATGTGAAATCCCTGAGCTTAACTTAGGAATTGCATTCGATACTGGGAAGCTAGAGTATGGGAGAGGATGGTAGAATTCCAGGTGTAGCGGTGAAATGCGTAGAGATCTGGAGGAATACCGATGGCGAAGGCAGCCATCTGGCCTAATACTGACGCTGAGGTACGAAAGCATGGGGAGCAAACAGGATTAGATACCCTGGTAGTCCATGCCGTAAACGATGTCTACTAGCCGTTGGGGCCTTTGAGGCTTTAGTGGCGCAGCTAACGCGATAAGTAGACCGCCTGGGGAGTACGGTCGCAAGACTAAAACTCAAATGAATTGACGGGGGCCCGCACAAGCGGTGGAGCATGTGGTTTAATTCGATGCAACGCGAAGAACCTTACCTGGTCTTGACATAGTAAGAACTTTCCAGAGATGGATTGGTGCCTTCGGGAACTTACATACAGGTGCTGCATGGCTGTCGTCAGCTCGTGTCGTGAGATGTTGGGTTAAGTCCCGCAACGAGCGCAACCCTTTTCCTTATTTGCCAGCACTTCGGGTGGGAACTTTAAGGATACTGCCAGTGACAAACTGGAGGAAGGCGGGGACGACGTCAAGTCATCATGGCCCTTACGACCAGGGCTACACACGTGCTACAATGGTCGGTACAAAGGGTTGCTACCTAGCGATAGGATGCTAATCTCAAAAAGCCGATCGTAGTCCGGATTGGAGTCTGCAACTCGACTCCATGAAGTCGGAATCGCTAGTAATCGCGGATCAGAATGCCGCGGTGAATACGTTCCCGGGCCTTGTACACACCGCCCGTCACACCATGGGAGTTTGTTGCACCAGAAGTAGGTAGTCTAACCTTAGGGAGGACGCTTACCACGGTGTGGCCGACGACTGGGGTGAAGTCGTAACAAGGTAGCCGTAGGGGAACCTGCGGCTGGATCACCTCCTTAACGAAAGATTGGTTATTGGTAAGAATCCACAACAAGTTGTTCTTCATTGATGTATCTGAGGGTCTGTAGCTCAGTTGGTTAGAGCACACGCTTGATAAGCGTGGGGTCACAAGTTCAAGTCTTGTCAGACCCACCAAGTCTACTGATTGAAATTGAAGAAATTCAAGATTACAGAGAAACAGATATATTAAGATCTTAAGCTGGGGACTTAGCTTAGTTGGTAGAGCGCCTGCTTTGCACGCAGGAGGTCAGGAGTTCGACTCTCCTAGTCTCCACCATACATTACGAAGTAATGTGAAAACGAAAGTTAAATCCTAAAGATAGTTTATAGAAATTAATGAATAAGAAGATCACATGGTCTTGATTTATTAACTTCTGTGATTTATCACAGTGAACTACTTGCTGACGAGGCGGTAGTGAATCATTAACAGAATAAATTTGAGTTGAAATAATTGTTTAACTCGTTTCAAGCAAATTAACAAGCAATTGTTAATGTTGAATGAAATGAGCACTAGCGATAAAACTGAATCAAGCGTTTTGGTATATGAATTAAATTGAAGCTGTACAGTGCTTAAGTGCACGAACAACAGATAGTAGCAATTAAGTTTGCAACGATAACACTCACTTGTATGTGTTAGCGACTGTTTGGGGTTGTATAGTCAAGTAATTAAGTGCATGTGGTGGATGCCTTGGCAGTCAGAGGCGAAGAAAGACGTAATAGCCTGCGATAAGCTTCGGGGAGGCGGCAAATATCCTGTGATCCGGAGATTTCTGAATGGGGAAACCCACTTACCATAAGGTAGGTATCGCATGATGAATACATAGTCATGCGAGGCGAACGAGGGGAAGTGAAACATCTCAGTACCCTTAGGAAAAGAAATCAATTGAGATTCCGTCAGTAGCGGCGAGCGAACGCGGATCAGCCCATTAAGTTATATGTGTATTAGCGGAACGCTCTGGGAAGTGCGACCGTAGAGGGTGATAGTCCCGTACACGAAAGTGCACATATAATGATGACGAGTAGGGCGAGGCACGTGAAACCTTGTCTGAATATGGGGGGACCATCCTCCAAGGCTAAATACTCCTGACTGACCGATAGTGAACCAGTACCGTGAGGGAAAGGCGAAAAGAACCCCTGTGAGGGGAGTGAAATAGATCCTGAAACCGCATGCATACAAGCAGTGGGAGCCGACTTGTTCGGTGACTGCGTACCTTTTGTATAATGGGTCAGCGACTTATATTCAGTAGCAAGGTTAACCGTATAGGGGAGCCGTAGAGAAATCGAGTCTTAATAGGGCGTTTAGTTGCTGGGTATAGACCCGAAACCGGGTGATCTATCCATGAGCAGGTTGAAGGTTGGGTAACACTAACTGGAGGACCGAACCCACTGTCGTTGAAAAGCCAGGGGATGACTTGTGGATAGGGGTGAAAGGCTAATCAAACTCGGTGATAGCTGGTTCTCCCCGAAAGCTATTTAGGTAGCGCCTCGGACGAATACCATAGGGGGTAGAGCACTGTTTCGGCTAGGGGGTCATCCCGACTTACCAAACCGATGCAAACTCCGAATACCTATGAGTACTATCCGGGAGACAGACTGCGGGTGCTAACGTCCGTAGTCAAGAGGAAAACAATCCAGACCGCCAGCTAAGGCCCCAAAATTATAGTTAAGTGGGAAACGATGTGGGAAGGCATAGACAGCTAGGAGGTTGGCTTAGAAGCAGCCACCCTTTAAAGAAAGCGTAATAGCTCACTAGTCGAGTCGGCCTGCGCGGAAGATGTAACGGGGCTAAAACTATATGCCGAAGCTGCGGATGTGCACTAAGTGCACGTGGTAGGGGAGCGTTCTGTAAGCCGATGAAGGTGTGTTGAGAAGCATGCTGGAGGTATCAGAAGTGCGAATGCTGACGTGAGTAACGACAAAACGGGTGAAAAACCCGTTCGCTGAAAGACCAAGGGTTCCAGTCCAACGTTAATCGGGGCTGGGTGAGTCGACCCCTAAGGCGAGGCCGAGAGGCGTAGTCGATGGGAAATTGGTTAATATTCCAATACTTCTGTGTAATGCGATGAGAGGACGGAGAAGGTTAAGTCAGCCTGGCGTTGGTTGTCCAGGTGAAAGGTTGTAGGCATGTATCTTAGGCAAATCCGGGGTACTCTATGCTGAGAACTGATAACAAGCTAGTTTACTAGCGAAGTGGCTGATACCAAGCTTCCAGGAAAAGTCTCTAAGCTTCAGTTACACAGGAATCGTACCCGAAACCGACACAGGTGGTCAGGTCGAGTAGACCAAAGCGCTTGAGAGAACTCTGCTGAAGGAACTAGGCAAAATGGTACCGTAACTTCGGGAGAAGGTACGCTGCTGACGGTGATAGGACTTGCTCCTTGAGCTATTGGCAGCCACAGAAACCAGGCCCCTGCAACTGTTTATTAAAAACATAGCACTCTGCAAACACGAAAGTGGACGTATAGGGTGTGATGCCTGCCCGGTGCTGGAAGGTTAATTGATGGGGTTAGCGTAAGCGAAGCTCTTGATCGAAGCCCCAGTAAACGGCGGCCGTAACTATAACGGTCCTAAGGTAGCGAAATTCCTTGTCGGGTAAGTTCCGACCTGCACGAATGGCATAATGATGGGGGCGCTGTCTCCAGCAGAGGCTCAGTGAAATCGAAATCGCCGTGAAGATGCGGTGTACCCGCGGCTAGACGGAAAGACCCCGTGAACCTTTACTGCAGCTTGACATTGAACTTTGATCTTACTTGTGTAGGATAGGTGGGAGGCTATGAAATTGGGACGCCAGTTCCAATGGAGCCATCCTTGAAATACCACCCTGGTAATATTGAGGTTCTAACTCTGTCCCGTTATCCGGGACGAGGACCATGTCTGGTGGGTAGTTTGACTGGGGCGGTCTCCTCCTAAAGAGTAACGGAGGAGTACGAAGGTGCGCTCAGCGTGGTCGGAAATCACGCGTAGAGTATAAAGGCAAAAGCGCGCTTAACTGCGAGACCCACAAGTCGAGCAGGTACGAAAGTAGGTCTTAGTGATCCGGTGGTTCTGTATGGAAGGGCCATCGCTCAACGGATAAAAGGTACTCTGGGGATAACAGGCTGATACCGCCCAAGAGTTCATATCGACGGCGGTGTTTGGCACCTCGATGTCGGCTCATCTCATCCTGGGGCTGAAGCAGGTCCCAAGGGTATGGCTGTTCGCCATTTAAAGAGGTACGCGAGCTGGGTTTAGAACGTCGTGAGACAGTTCGGTCCCTATCTACCGTGGGCGTTGGAAATTTGAGAGGATCTGCTCCTAGTACGAGAGGACCAGAGTGGACGAACCTCTGGTGTACCGGTTGTGACGCCAGTCGCATCGCCGGGTAGCTATGTTCGGAAGGGATAACCGCTGAAAGCATCTAAGCGGGAAGCCTACCTCAAGATAAGATTTCCCCGAGGCTTTATGCCTCCTAAAGAGCCGTTGAAGACTACGACGTTGATAGGTTGGATGTGGAAGTACGGTGACGTATGAAGCTGACCAATACTAATTGCTCGTGAGGCTTGACTATACAACACCCAAACAGTTGTATATAGAGCATCATTTGATTCATAAAAGATCAATCATACTTGATTTAGTTGTAAAGCTAGTTACAATACCCAACTCAAATGTTCTGTTAAACTCATTTGGTACCAAGTAAGGCATTTAAATAAGACCCGAACAAGTCCATAACAGTTTGCTGGCGACAATAGCAAGAGTGAACCACCTGATCCCTTCCCGAACTCAGAAGTGAAACCTCTTAGCGCTGATGGTAGTGTGGGGTTACCCATGTGAGAGTAAGTCATCGCCAGCTTTTAAATTCAAAACACCCCCAACTCGATAGTTGGGGGTGTTTTTTTTTGCTTGGGGGTTGTCGACAAAATAGAGTTATCTAGTTTATCTTTACTTATTAAATACAATTTTATATATTGCCTTGATTATCTACTTATTAAATCTGATTAAATGGATTTGTTGAAAGATTTTAAATATCTATATTTTGATTAGTCTAGCTGGCATATATCAAAAGCTTAAAGGGATAAATATGAGTGATCGAAAGCAGGATGCTTTAAAAAGTACATTAAAAATTAATGATACATTTTATAAAACTCTTTTAGAATCAACAAAAGCAATTCCTTGGCGAATTGATTGGGCGACAATGCAATTTACCTATATCGGTCCACAAATCCAAGCATTATTGGGTTGGTCTACTGATAGTTGGACGAGTGCAAATGATTGGGCCGAGCGTATCCATCCTGATGATAGGGAAAAGGTTGTTGGTTTCTGTATTTCACAATCAAAGGATGGCGTTGATCATGAAATGGATTATCGAGCTTTAACGATTGATGGTGACTATATTTGGATACGTGATGTCGTACATGTCATTCGTGATGATAATGGTGTAACAGAAACCTTAGTTGGTTTTATGTTTGATATTAACGAGCGTAAGAAAAATGAAGAAGAATTATTGAGGTTACAAAAAGAATTAGAAGCCTTATCTTATCAAGATACATTGACAGAAATTGCAAACAGACGCTCATATAATATTTTCCTAGAATCTGAGTGGGATATTGCTATTCGCAATCAAACTCAAATTTCTGCAATTTTGGTTGATATTGATTTCTTTAAGAAATATAACGATAGCTATGGTCATAATGCGGGTGATGTTGCATTAAGGAAAATTGCACAGATCTTAAAATCTGAAGTACGTTCTAGAGATTTAGTGGCACGATTAGGCGGTGAAGAGTTTATTATTATATTGCCTGCAACTTCTCAGATAGATGCAAAGATGATCGCTGAACGTATACGTTTGCGTATTGCTACAACTTCAATAAAGCATGATGCTTCATCTACTTTTTTAACGGCTAGTTTAGGCGTTGGAACTGTTCTCCCTAAACTCGGTGATAATTCTGAGTATTTTATTGAAATCATTGATAAACAACTTTATAGAGCGAAAGAAGAAGGGCGAAATAAAGTCATCGAACTCGGATGCTGAATTAATTCATTACAATGAATTCAAAATAAAGAAGTTAAACTAAAATCACGTGGTGGTTTGCGGCCATTTAAGCTTAATCCAATAGTTTCATCACATCATCTTCAGACAGTTTCACCTCATTCTCATGATCAATGCTGAGTATAGATTTGGCTAGGTTGGCTTTATTTTTTTGTAAAGTTAAGATCTTTTCTTCGATACTTTGATTGGTAATCAATTTATAAACGAATACAGGTTTGTCTTGTCCAATACGCCATGCACGATCAGAGGCTTGATCTTCAGCAGCAGGATTCCACCAAGGATCGTAATGAATCACTGTATCAGCAGCAGTAAGGTTTAAACCTACGCCACCTGCTTTTAAACTGATGAGGAACACGGGAATATCACCTGATTGAAAAGCAGTTATGACCTCATCACGTTTTTTAGTTCGACCTGTAAGTTTTACATTTTGAATTTTCAATATATTTAGTTGATCTTCAATCAGTTGTAACATGGTCGTGAATTGTGAAAAAATCAGAATCTTACGACCTTCTTCAACCATGTCTTGCACCATCTGCAATAAATAATCTAGTTTTGCAGATTCAACATTCTGATTTTTAATATGTTCAAGTTGTAATAGGCTTGGGTGACAACACACTTGGCGCAGTTTAAGTAAAGCACTCAAGATTTGAATTTGACTACGATGGAAGCCTTTCGCTGCAATTATCTCTCGAATATTTTTTTGCATGGTGGCACGTACAGCTTCATACAGTTTAGATTGCTGTTCGTTCATGTCAATATTGACTTCAATCGTGGTTTTTTCAGGGAGTTCTTTGGCAACTTCTGTTTTTAAACGTCGCAACATAAAGGGTTTAATTCGGGATATCAGTTTGTTTTTTGAAGCAATATCCGCATTTTTCTCAATAGGATTTCGATATTGCTTATTGAAAACTTCCTGATTGTATAAAAATCCTGGCATTAAAAAGTGAAATAAAGACCAAAGCTCTCCAAGGTGATTCTCCATTGGTGTACCTGTTAAGCACAGCCGATGTCGAGCTTTTATTTGGCGGACAATTTGTGAAGCTTTTGCTTTTGGATTTTTAATATTTTGAGCTTCATCCAAAATGAGTAAATGATATTCATAGGCCAGCAAGTACTCTTCATCACGCCCTAAAAGTGGGTAAGTACTGAGAATGACATCCGCATTTTTAATCTCCTGAAAATGCTCTAATCGATCATGGCCTTGTAAAACCAAAACTTTTAATTCTGGAGTGAATTTCTCTGCTTCTTTGCGCCAATTATGCATTAATGAAGTTGGAGCAATAATCAAAGCTGGGTGTTGTTCTAAGCGTCCAGCGTGTTTCTCTATAAGTAGATGTGCCAATGTTTGGGCTGTTTTTCCTAGTCCCATATCATCAGCAAGAATGCCACCATGTTCAGTTTCACGTAAGAACTGTAGCCAAGCTAAGCCTTGTTGTTGATACGGGCGTAGTTCACCTTGAAAGCCTAGAGGAGTTGGAATTTGATTTTGATAGCTTTGTTGTAGTTTTTCTGCAAATTGTTTGAGTCGGTCATTGCCTTGCCAAGGCATGCCTAAATGATGTTGTAAGTCGAAAAAATGAACCGCATCGTAACGGTCAAATTCGGTTGTTTCTGGGTGTTGTAAGATTTCTTTTAAGTAAATAAAGATCGGTTTGATCTCTGCAACTTTTAAGGCAAGTTGAGGATGGTTATGACCTAAATCAACCATAAAATAGCCTTGCTCATCTAATTGTTCAAGAAATTCAGGCTCTAAGATGATCGGCATACGTGCAACGAGATTGCCTAACAGTTCAATCAAATTATAGGTCTGACCTTGCATATCCTGAATGGTTGCACCGACATTAAACCAGTCTTGTCTTTTTTCAGATTCAGTGAATGAAAATTCAAGATTTTGTGCAGCTGTTAAATGAAATAAACTCTGTGAAGTATGTTCAACTTTCCAACCTATTTTTTCTAGTTGGTTGTCTGGGAGGAGTTGGTTAATCCAATCTGTTGGATTTGCACAAACAACTGAATTTTCAGTGATATCATCAAATGCAGGGCGTTTATTCTTATTCATTTGCTTGATCCATTGCAATGATGGAACTGCATTTTTTAAGTGTTCAATTTGAGCGTTTTCTGCATTTAAATCGCGTTGCTGTTTAACAGTTTGCTTATTAAAAAAGGTAATAAAACTTTCGTCTGGAAATCCAGCTTTTATACGTCCAGTAGGATATTCAAATTCTATTTCAGCCATCGCATAGTGATGCATTTGACCTAGACGATCATATTGTGGAAATGTACCAAAACGCAAAATAGCCAAAGGCTGTCCCTTGATGATTTCTATATTTTGGGCAGATTGAGCTTGAGGTAAATCTTCAAAAATAGAATAAGGCTGAATGACTTGCTCAAATTCAGCCAGAAGCTCAACAGGCATTTGTGGCATATTCAACAATTCTTCAATCATTTCACTTGAATATGGAGATTCCAGTACGCCAATTTGATTTCTTAATGTATCTAAATAGCTCAGTGGGTGAGAGTGAATAATATAAATTTGTTTAGAATGTTCAGCATCAAGCTTTTGATTATATTGATCAAAAAATTGAGCTTTTAATTTTTCAGTCTGTTGTTCAGGGCGTGTTTGCCAATTAAATTCAATTCGATAGTTTTCATCTGACCATGACAAAGCAGATTGTAAAACATTTAAACTATAACAATCCCCACTGGCAATCGCTGTTTTTAATTGCTCTTGATAGATTCCAGAAATATCCCATGCGGAAGGATAATAATGCGCATTGTTAAAATTTAATTTGGCAAAAAAGTATAAGTGATTAAAAATTTTCTTTTCTTCGTTGCTGACTTTTAAGCGACCATTCAACACATTGTCATAACTGGTATACGGTGTGGTATCCCGAATTTTCCCATCTTTATTACGACGAACCTTATATACACTGAGTTGTAATTTAGCTGAATTTTTTTTAGGCTGAAAAATATAGATCAATTGATGATTCGATATCGTACTCGATGATTTAATTTGCGCAAGTTGTTGTCGAAATTGATTGAGCCAAGTTTTAGCAGTGTGATGCGTTGGACTACTGGAAGCAGTAGAAAATTGACGTGTTGAAGATGTTGTGAGGATTGAATCTGATTGCTGAGTAGTGTTGGTGGTCGTTTGATTAAGATTTAAGTACTGTCTAAATGGCTTTTCATATTGATGATCATAAAAATATCGAGCCAGTGCGGCAGCATGTTTGCAGTTATAACCTACAGGACAACTACACTCAGTATCTGTAATTTTATTTTTTGAAAGATGAAATTGAATGGCTGTTTCGTAAAAATCAGTGCCTTCAATTTCTGCACTGATAAAAAGATAATCACTTCTGAGGTGAATTTCTAAAGTTGTTAAATCAATTTTTTTGACATAACTCATACTACGTTGAATCGTTGTTGCGTTAAAACGTGATAAAAATTGAGTTAGGCTTACCATCATTAAAAAATAAAATTTAGATTAAAGAGGGGGTGATTGTAGCGGATTTTAGAGAAAGAATTACTTTTTTATCAAAAGACATTTGCTGAAAGTATCATGATCTTCAATATAAATTGATCATTTTTGCAACGTGAAAATACTTAAAATCTGTCAGTATGAGCTTTGAAAATAAGACAGGAATGCAAATAAGAAATGATAGCCAATCCAATTTATTATACAGATCAACATTTTGCATTTGCCGATTCAGTTCGTAAATTTGTTCAAAAAGAATTAGTGCCACATATAAATGAATGGGAAGAAGCAGAAACTTTTCCCAAAGAACTGTATAGAAAGGCAGCTGAAATTGGATTACTCGGTATTGGTTTTGATGAAAATTATGGGGGAATTGCTGACACAGATGCATTCCATATACTTTTATCTTCAATCGAATTGGCGAAAACTGGATCGGGTGGTTTATGTGCTTCATTGCTTTCGCATTCTATTGGTGCACCACCCATCAATCATTTTGCATCACCTGAAATCAAAGAAACGGTATTAACTCAAATTTTAGCAGGTGACAAAATATCTGCTTTAGCAATCACTGAACCGAGTGGTGGTTCAGATGTTGCAGCATTAAAAACCAAAGCGGTACGTGATGGTGATGACTACATTATCAGTGGAGAAAAGACCTTTATCACATCTGGTATGCGTGCAGATTATTACACCGTTGCTGTCCGTACCGATCCTGATGCGAAAGGCCCGAATGGTATTTCGATGATATTGGTCGATGCACACAGTCAAGGGATTACAAAAAGTAAATTGGACAAGATGGGATGGTGGGCTTCGGATACAGCTCATTTACATTTTGATGAAGTACGTGTTTCTGCAAAGCATTTGTTAGGTGCAGAAAACATGGGCTTTCTTGTGATTATGAATAATTTCAATATGGAGCGCTTTTTCTTAGCTGCGAGTAGTTATGGCTTTGCATTAACGTGTTATGAAGAAGCTTTGGAATGGGCAAAAGAGCGTAAAACTTTTGGGAAACGGTTAGTCGATCATCAAGTCGTTCGACATAAGCTGGTGGATATGGCGACTCGTTTGACGACGACACGTGCATTATTAGAAGACACAGCTTATCGCTTAAATAAACCTGAAATGCAAGGCAATGAAATGATTGCACAAATCTGTATGCTTAAAAATATCGCAACGCAAACCATGCAATTTTGTGCAGATGCTGCGGTGCAGACTTTAGGTGGCATGGGTTTTATGCGAGGAACCAAGTCTGAACGGATTTATCGAGATGTTAAAGTCAATATGATTGGTGGTGGTGCCGAAGAAATTATGAAAGATCTTGCAAGTCGCCAATTGGGCTATTAATGTTTTAATACAGCGTTATTATGAATAAAAGCTAGATTTTTAAAGAACAAACGATAGGAAAAATAGGGAATAACAAAATATGGATCATTTAAATAACCCGATTTATTACACCGCAGAGCACCGCGCATTTGCGGATAGTGTGAAGAAGTTTGTTGAAAAGGAAATTTCTCCCTTTGTGAATGAATGGGATGAGGCTGGAACATTTCCACGAGAACTGTATCGAAAAGCGGCGGATATTGGGTTACTGGGTTTAGGTTTTGATGATGAGCATGGCGGTATTTCAGATGCTGATGCTTTTCATGTGTTTTTAGCTGCTGTAGAAACAGCCAAAGCTGGCTCAGGCGGTGTACATATTTCATTGATGATTCATACGATTGGGACGCCACCCATTCATCATTTTGCTCAACCACATATTCGTGACCAAGTGATGCCGCAAATCATTTCAGGAGAAAAAATTTCAGCGTTAGCCATTACTGAGCCGAGTGGTGGTTCTGACGTTGCTGCCTTGCAGACGAAAGCTATCCGAGATGGTGATTACTATCTAGTGAGTGGTGAAAAAACTTTTATTACATCTGGAATGCGGGCGGATTATTACACGGTTGCGGTGCGTACTAATCCTGAAATTAGAGGTGCAAATGGTATTTCGATGTTATTGGTTGATGCACATAGCGAGGGGATTACCAAATCATCTTTGAAAAAGATGGGATGGTGGGCATCGGACACAGCACATCTGCATTTTGATCAAGTAAAAGTCCCTGTAGAAAATCTATTAGGTGAGGAAAACTCTGGTTTTAAAGTGATTATGAAAAACTTTAATATGGAGCGCTTTTGGTTAGCATCCATGGCTTATGGTTATGCATTGGTCTGTTATCAAGAGGCTTTAGAATGGTCGAAAGAGCGTAAAACCTTTGGAAAGCGCTTGGTTGACCATCAAGTAGTACATCACAAATTAGTCGATATGGCGACTCGTTTAACTGCAACACGTGCTTTGCTCGAAGATACTGCTTATCGTATGGGGCAGGCTGAATTACAAGGTAGTGATTTAATTGCGCAAATTTGTATGGCGAAGAATGTTGCTACGCAAACCATGCAGTTCTGTGCGGATGCGGCTGTACAGACTTTAGGTGGCATGGGCTTTATGCGAGGCACTAAGTCTGAGCGTATTTATCGTGAAGTTAAAGTGAATATGATTGGTGGTGGCGCTGAAGAAATTATGAAGGATTTAATTAGTAAGCAACTGGGGTATTGATTGTTTGATCAGTTTAAGCGAGTACACATAAAAAGTGCGGTTAATTGCCGCACTTTTCATTTTGTTATTTATTCTAGTTCAGCCAATTCTTCTAAGGAGATTTGACGAACTTCAAAAATAGGTTGTTTTAGAAAAGCGTTTAGCGCTTTTATATGAATAAACTTGATATTGTCTAAGGCAATGCCTTCAATGCAGTCTTTTTCAGCATCGTAACGAATGTCTGCGGTTTGCTCGACAAACTGTTTCAATAACAATGGACTATCACTTAATTCAGCGAGTGGTTTGTCCATCAAGGCCTCGAATTCATAGTCCATGGCATAGATATTGGATTCCCATGAAACATCACTAAAGTTCTCATCTTGGCTCGAAATGATGCTGCCAGTTTCATATCCAGTGAAATAGCTTTCTTCTGAATTGATCCAAAGGACATAACATGGTTGACTTGCATCAACTTCGAGTAATTGATACCACACGATCCCTGAAAGTTTGGCAAATTCAAAGGCATCATTTTCATTGAGTTTGGGGATTTCTCCATCGTCTATGTTAAAAGTTTCTCCAGTTTTTTCTAAAATAAAAGCCTCAAGCTTTTCATAGACTTCGTCATCTGCTTCACCATTACCAATATCATAATTGCAGAGTTCATCATAATATAGGCCTTTAACGACCAATGCTTTGTATGCCTTTTCAGCTTCGGCTTTGTCTGTGTATATTTCCTTGATTGCGCCAGTTGAAACATGGTTGGTAAGATGCCACTCATCATTGTAAGCAAAGTCATTTTGACGAATAACGTATTGGATATTGCTCATAATATTCCCCTTGAATTAAGCAATTTTAATTTTTAAGTCTTGTAATTTAGCTGCACTCGGTGGTACGGCCATACCATTGTCCATCCAAAGTTCGAAACGCATTGGATTAAAGAAAAAATCGGGGCTAATATCAAAGTCGATAAATTTAGCTTCACTTTTGCCCATCATGGGTAAAATGGTGTTGATAAACCAACTATTATGCGTAATCAATAATGATTTTAATTGTCCTGTCACGGCTAATGGTGAAAGCAGGGTTGCAGATATTTTAGGGTCATCAATCACATTGCAGTGGAATTTTTCTAATCTTTTTGCTAACCCATCTGTAGGAATATCTTGCATTGCTGCCACAAAATCACCTAGGGTCGGAATAAAGCGATGGTGAAAATCGACCAGTAGATGATCTTTTTCACACAAGTCTTTGACCTCAATACTTTGACCCGCGCTATTTTCAAAATAATGTCCAAAAATAGGAATAATGACTTCCTGAACACCCCAAAAAGTATGCAGAATACGATGGCGATTATCAGTACAAAGCATTTTAGTACTGTCGATTAAAGCATGGATATCAATATAATCTTCGAGTTCGCCACCTCGGCGTTTGACTGAAATATGGGCATGTTGTACTGGGTTCATATTTATTTAGAATTATTTAGATTACAAGAGATTAGCAGAACTTTATGGAAATAAAAATATGTAAATTATTCTATAGTTTTTAAATGGTTTTGAATTCTGATTTCACGTAAATAAGGTGTTACTGTCCAACATAAATCATAAGTAGTATTACCACATGCCCAGTAGCATATAGTTGTTGCATGAAGTTCTATATTATTTTCTAAGAGTTTGAGTAAACATTGCCAATCAATATCTTGTGCTAAATTTCGATCTGAATCATCAAAAGATTGTATCAATATTTCCATCAAGACAAATTTTTCATCTTCAGTTAACGGTTCTTCAATGTAGGCTTTCAAGAATTCATTAATTCGATTTGAATCAGCAACTATATATTCCCAATCTTGCATTGTCGGTATATTGGGTAAATTAAATCGCTTTGCTAAGGTTTGTATAGCAAATTGAGTTGGGTAACGTATTTGATATTGCATTGATAAATCCTTAATAATGATTTCAATATAAAACTTAAGAAATATTAACTCGCCCAATCCTCATTAATAATCGCCCAGCGTTCATGGTCTTTCCATTCACCACCTATATTTAAGTATTGTTTAGAAAAGCCTTCTTTCACAAAACCAGCTCTCGCAACCAAGTGGATAGATGCAAGATTTTCAGGCTGAATATTCGCTTCAATACGATGTAAATTTAGAACATGAAATGCTTCATGTAATAGTAGGTTTAGACCCAAACGCATATAACCATGTGCTTGATAAGGATAGAAAACTTCATAGCCTAAATATGCGGAATGAAAAAGCCCTCTGACAATATTGGAAATATTAAAAGTTCCAATGATTTGATGTGTTTCTGAAAGGCAAAGAAAATAGCGTCCTTCTTGCTGTAAATAATTTTGAAAATTAGAGGGTGGATATGTCCAAGGTTGATGTAAAGATTCACTCTTTTTATAAGCATTTTCAACTTCTAGGAGATCAGAATCTTGGGGTTTTCGTAAGTAAACTATGCTCATTTCAAAGCCATTTCCCATATCATATCGGTAAGTTCATCGACACCGACTTTGCCGTTGGGTTTATACCATGTGACTGTCCACGAGATTGAACCACCCAATAAACGTCGCCAGATAAAAGCATCATGTTGAATCTTGCCTGCATCACGTAATTTTTGAATCACAGCCAACCAAATATTTTCATAATCATTGCGCAGTTTTAATAGTTCTTCTTGTTTTTCAATCGAAAGCGCAAACCATTCATGGACTAAAACAGCCATGGCAGAACCTGTATCTCCACTAATTGAAATCAGTTCAGCTTTGATTAAATGTTTTAACTGTTGCTCAGGATCATCAGACTTTTGAATCGCATCCAGTAGGCGAGCATGGTTATAAATGATGGTTTGTTCCATGACATTGGCGAGAATGTCATCTTTACTTTTAAAATGATGAAATAGGCTACCTGATTGAATTCCAATAAAATTTGCTAATTCACGAACCGTGGTTTTGGCATAACCTTGCTTATGAAACAGATAAGCCGCACCCAATAACAAACGTCCTTTCGGACTGTCATCGAAACAGGCAATTTTAGGTACTTTTTCAATTGAGGTCGCGATCATATTTTGGGCTCTAGTAAGGAACAGCGGTATAATAGGTCAATCATGATTTTCAACCAAATCGTAAACTTCAATTTTTTTATAGAACAAAAAGTTAAATTGTAAATAGCGCACTGGGTAACATATGTTCGAGTTCATAAGAGTATTAAAATCATTAATTTGCTTAGTTATTGGTAAATTTTCACCTCGAATATAAACCTCAGTAAAGGAATGATTAATAATAAAATAGTCACGGTATGAAAAGTCTTTTGAATTTTTAGGTTTGTATTTGGTTGTTGCATAATATGTCATACATCCATAATGAAAATTTTCTTTTATTCGTTCTTTATTAAAATGATTAGGAATGATTATTATTTGAAAGTAGAAAAAATATATAAGAAAACCTAATAAACTACCAATACTAACAAATAAACCTAAACATTCTTTTTTAAAGACTCTTATTAATAAAAATCCTCCAATTAATCCTGATGTAAATAATATTTGGGTGAAATTTACATATAGAAAAAAAGAAATTTCTAAATAATGTTTTTGTATAAAATTGATAAAAATCATAATTTAAGAAATTCCTTTTTATTTAGAATTGTAATAAACCTTGAATAATTAGAAAAATAATTACTTTTGCCAATTCAGCATAACATTTTGCACTTTACAAACCAAGCGCTTGCTTGGTAGATTAAAGTATAAATTTTATTCAGAACAATGAGAAGAAGATAGGTGTGAAAATGGAAGATCAGCGAATAGTTAAAATTGGATGTGCCTCAGGATTTTGGGGGGACACCAATACGGCCGCATTTCAATTGGTACATTTATCTGATATTGATTATTTAGTTTTTGACTACCTTTCAGAAATCACCATGTCGATTATGGCGAAAGCGATGATGACTGATCCAAACCATGGCTATGCTTTGGATTTTGTCAGTCGTGTGATGACGCCATTACTCAAAAAGATCAGTGATAAAAAAATTAAAGTCATTAGCAATGCAGGTGGGGTAAATCCTTTGGCATGCCGTGATGCATTACAAAAAGTTATTGAGTCACAAGGTTTAGATTTAAAAATTGCGGTGGTCTTGGGCGACGATTTATTAAACCAACAAGCTGAATTACAAAAGCAAAATATCAAAGAAATGTTTAGTGGTGAAGATTTTCCAGTACATCTAGCCAGTTGCAATGCCTACCTTGGTGCTATTCCGATTCGAGATGCTTTAGACCAAGGCGCTGATATTGTGATTACAGGTCGTGTGGTTGATTCTGCTGTGGTACTTGCACCATTACTACATGAATATCAATGGGCTATCGATGATTATGACAAACTTGCACAAGGCTCTTTGGCAGGGCATATCATCGAATGCGGTGCACAATGCACAGGTGGTAATTTTACCGATTGGCGTTTAGTCAAAGGCTTCGACAATATGGGCTTTCCGATTGTAGAAGTAAAAGCTGATGCTTCATTTATTGTCACCAAACCCAATGCTACTGGTGGGCTTGTGACTACAGCAACAGTTGCTGAACAAATTGTTTATGAAATTGGTGATCCGCAAACGTATCTATTACCCGATGTGACCGCTGATTTTAGCCAAGTCAAACTTGAACAAATTGCAGAGGATCGAGTCTTGGTGACAGGTGCAAAAGGACGTGCGCCAACGGAGCAGTATAAAGTCAGTGCAACGTATCCCGATGGTTATCGTGTTCTAGTTAGTTTTTTAATTGCAGGGCGTGAAGCACCGCAAAAAGCCCAAGTGATTGCCAATGCGATTTTAACCAAATGTGAACGTGTTTTAGCATTACGATCAGTTCCGCCATTTTCAGAAAAATCTGTAGAAATTCTCGGTATTGAAAGTACTTATGGTGAAAATGCAATTCATACACAAAGTCGTGAAGTTGTGGTCAAAATTGCCGTAAAGCATGCGTTTAAAGAAGCATGTATGTTTTTTGCTTCTGAAATTGCACAAGCTTCAACAGGTATGGCACCCGCATTGGCTGGTATCGTTGGAGGGCGTCCTAAAGCTTCGCCAGTCGTTAAATTGTTCTCTTTCTTGGTGGATAAAACCAAACTTGATGTGGAAATAGACATTAACGGTCAACGTCAAAAAGTTGTAATTCCGCAAGGTTCTTCAGATCAATCCTTGCATCAACATACAACAGGTGAGGTTGCTCAATTTACAGGTCAAGAAATCGAAGTTCCGTTGATTGAAATTGCCCATGCCCGAAGTGGTGATAAAGGCAACCATAGCAATATCGGTGTGATTGCACGTAAAGCTGAGTATTTACCGTGGATTCGTGCCAATTTGACAGCGCAAAATGTCGCGAAATATATGCAACATCTGTTGAACCCTGAAACCAGTCAAGTGATTCGATATGAAATTGAAGGTTTTAATGCGTTAAATTTCATGCTGGAAAATGCACTAGGAGGCGGCGGTATTGCCAGTTTACGAATTGATCCACAAGGTAAAGCTTTTGCGCAACAACTGTTGGATATGCCTGTGAAAGTACCAAAGGATTTGGTGGAATAAAGACTCCTTCCTCATCCTCCTTTTGAAGAAGGTGGTGGATAAGAGGATTATTAAGAATTTATGAAATGGACTTCTCGCTAACCCTCTCCTAGAAAGAGAGGGAGCTATGGAAATTAAAGAAAACAATGTGGAAATAAAAATGCAATATCACTCAATATTTAGACCAGATGCTTTTAAAGATAAAGTCATCATTGTGACAGGTGGAGGCTCAGGGATCGGACGTTGTACTGCTCATGAGCTGGCAGCGTTGGGCGCGCAAGTGGTGATTACAGGACGTAAAATTGAAAAATTAGAAAATGTCAGCAGAGAAATTACCGAAGATCATGGCAAAGTGCATTTTATTGTCTGTGATAATCGTGAAGAACAACAAGTCCAAAGCATGATTGCTGAAGTCATTGCAAAGTTTGGTCGTTTGGATGGTTTGGTCAACAATGCAGGCGGGCAATTTCCGTCTAATTTAGAAGGGATCTCTGCTAACGGCTTTGATGCAGTGGTGCGAAATAACTTGCATTCAACTTTCTATTTAATGAAAGAAGCTTATAACCAATGGATGGCAAAACATGGGGGCAGTATTGTCAATATGGCTGCTGACATGTGGGGAGGAATGCCAGGTATGGGACATTCAGGTGCAGCACGTTCAGGGGTGGATAATTTAACCAAAACAGCAGCAGTGGAATGGGGACGTTCAGGTGTTCGAGTCAATTGTGTTGCGCCAGGATGGATAATTTCATCGGGTATGGATAATTACACAGGTGATTTTGCAAAATTCATCATTCCGAGCTTGGCAGGGAATGTACCGCTAAAACGTATGGGAACGGAGTCTGAAATTTCATCTGCGATTTGTTATTTACTGTCCGAAGCAGCAGGATTTATTTCAGGAATGACCATTCGTATTGATGGCGCAGCCTCTTTAGGGACACGTATGTATCCATTGGCTGATGCAAATAATAGCGAGTCATTTAATGGATTCCACCGAGCTTTTATTCCAGATGTACTCAAACAACAATTGAATAATCAAACGAATAACCAAAATGCAGGAGAAAACGCATGACTATTCTCCAATCCGAAATTGCAGTAGGAAGCGAGCAATATCAACAGAATCGGGATGCTTTACTGGCACAAATTGCAGAAGTGAGAGCCGTTCAAAATAAAAATATTGAAAAGTCTTATGCAGCAAAACCTAAGTTTGATAAGAAAGGCAAAATTTTACCGCATGAACGCGTACGTTTAGCTTTAGATGCCGATTCACCTTTTGTCGAACTTTGCGGTTTAGTGGGTTATGCGATGCATGACGATAAAGATGGCTCAGATGCAGGCGGTGGAATCATCGCTGGAATGGGTTTTGTCAGTGGTGTGCGCTGCATCATCTCGGCAAGTAATAGTGCTATCAAAGGTGGAACGATGTCACCGATGGGCGTGCAGAAGACTTTACGCTTACAAAAAATTGCTTTTGAACAAAAGTTACCCATGCTGACGCTCACTGAAAGTGGTGGGGCAAATTTAAATTATGCTGCGGAAGTATTTACTTATGGCGGAATGACCTTTGCCAATCAGGCACGAATGTCAGCAACAGGTTTACCTCAAGTGTCCGTGGTCCATGGAAATGCAACAGCGGGTGGGGCTTATCAACCGGGTTTATCGGATTATGTGATTGCTGTTCGAAAACAAACAGAAATGCTACTGGCAGGGCCGCCTTTACTTTTAGCGGCAACAGGTGAAGTGGCGACTGCAGAAGAGTTGGGTGGTGCAGAAATGCATGCTCAAGTTGCGGGTACAGCAGAATTTTTAGCGGAAAATGATGCAGATGGTATTCGTATCGCACGTGACGTTTTTGAGCATCTCAATTGGAAAGAACAAACTCAGCAATCAAATTTGACTTATAAAGAACCACGTTATTCTGCTGAAGAGTTGTTAGGTGTTATTCCTGCAAGCCCTAAACAACCTTTTGATATGAAAGAAGTCATTGCTCGTATAGTGGATGATTCTGATTTTTTTGAAGTCAAGCAAGAATATGATGCATTAACCGTGTGTGGTTGGGCAAAGATTGGTGGCTTACATATTGGCATTATTACCAACAATGGGCCGATTACACCGCAAGGTGCGACCAAGGCCGCACAGTTTATTCATCTGTGTGAGCAGACTCAACGTCCTTTATTGTTCCTACATAACACCACAGGTTTTATGGTGGGAACAGATGCTGAACAAAACGGCATTATCAAACATGGTTCAAAACTCATTCAAGCCGTTGCTAATACCACCGTTCCTAAAATATCGATTGTGGTCGCAGGTTCTTATGGTGCAGGCAACTACGCTATGTGTGGGCGCCCATTATCACCACAATTTATTTTTGCATGGCCAAATTCGCATGTGGCAGTAATGGGCTCAGCTCAGGCAGGTAAAGTTTTACGTATCGTTGCGGAAGGTAAGCAAAAAGCTTCGGGCATGGAACCGAATGAGCAGATGCTTGATTTCTTAGAACAAAGCACCACTGCAAAATTAGAGCAACAGTCTACAGCTTTATTTAATACGGCGATGTTACATGATGATGGAATTATCGATCCACGTGATACACGTAAGGTTTTGATTTTCTTGCTAGAAACGATTTATGAAGCAGAACATCGTGAGCTTAATCCAATTCGATTTGGGGTGTCGAGGCTTTAAGAAAACTCCCTTGCACTGTTAGCCACAGTTCACCCAGTCTTTGAAAAGGTAGAAGAAATACCCTCTCCTTGGGGAGAGGGATGGGTGAGGGGGATCAATTAAAATTTTAAGGAAAAACAATGAAATTTACATCAGAGCATGAAGCTTTACGCCGCACCACTCGCCAGTTTGTTGAAACAGAATTAGATCCTTTTATTCCTGAATGGGAAGCAGCGGGGCGTTTCCCGATCCATGAAGTATTTAAAAAGATGGCAGATTTAGGATTACTCGGCATTTGTAAACCTGAAGAAAATGGTGGTTTGGCTTTAGATTATTCCTACAATCTTGTGGTTGCAGAAGAGTTAGGGCGTGCTGCATGTGGCGGTGTGCCTTTGGCAATTGGTGTGCAAACCGATATGGCAACCCCTGCATTGGCTCGTTTTGGTAGCAAAGAATTACGTGATGAATTTTTAACACCTGCGATTGCAGGGGAATATGTAGCGTCGATTGCTGTTTCAGAAGTTCATGCAGGTTCAGATGTTGCTGCAATCAAAACCACAGCTAAAAAAGATGGTGATGATTATGTGATCAATGGCAGTAAGATGTGGATTACTAACTCATTACAAGCTGATTTCTTTTGTTTATTGGCTAATACTTCTGACGATAAACCGCATGTCAATAAATCCATGATTATTGTCCCTGCAAAAAGTAAAGGGATTTCATTTTCAGAACCTCTCAATAAGCTAGGCATGCGCTCAACGACCACGGCTGAAGTGTATTTTGACAATGTTCGTGTACCACAGCGTAATTTGGTTGGTGCAGAAGGCATGGGTTTTATGATGCAAATGATGCAGTTCCAAGAAGAACGCATGTGGGCTGCAGCCAATGCGATTGGTGGTTTAGAGACTGTGATCAAAAAAACCATTCAATACACCAAAGAACGTACAACTTTTGGGCAACCCCTCATCAATAACCAATATGTACATTTCCGTTTTGCTGAGTTAATGACAGAAGTAGAGGCATTACGTGCTTTGACTTATCGCGCATGTGAAATTCATGTGGATGGTGGTAATGCCACAGAAATTGCATCTATGGCGAAATTGAAAGCAGGACGTTTAACCCGTGAAGTTGCAGACAGTTGCCTACAATTTTGGGGTGGTAATGGTTTTATGTGGGATAACCCAGCTTCTCAACTGTATCGTGATGGTCGTTTAGGCTCAATTGGCGGTGGAGCAGATGAAATCATGTTGGGCATTATTTGTAAGTTGATGGATATTCTTCCATCAAAGCGCAATTAAGTGGAGTTTGAATATGACACTTTCACAATCACTGACGGTTCAACAATTTGATGACAGTCTTGAACTTGAACAACAAGGTAGCATTTTAACGCTTTGGTTGAATCGACCTGAAAGCCGAAATGCCATGAGTTTGAATATGGTCAAAGCGATTCGGCAGGTATTCAAAAGTATTGAAAATGATATGTCGATTCGTGGGGTGATCCTACGTGGCAAAGGTGGGCATTTTTGTGCAGGTGGTGATATCAAAGACATGGCGCAGTTGCGTGGTGAGGCTTTGAGTGTCGGTACAAATCAACCCTATGTCGATTTTAATCGTCAGTTTGGCTACATGATTGAACAAGTCGATCAAGCACCTCAAACCGTGGTTGCCATTCTTGAAGGTGCTGTATTGGGTGGTGGATTTGGCTTGGCTTGTGTATCGGATATTGCAATAAGTCGGATAGATGCAAAATTTGGTTTACCTGAAACGGGCTTAGGTGTGATTCCTGCACAAATTGCCCCCTTTGTCGTGAAACGTATTGGTTTGACTCAAGCTCGTCGTTTGGCACTATTGGGCAGTCGTTTTGAAGGAGACACTGCACTTAAAATGGGTGTAGTACATGAAGTTGTCGAAAACGATGATGCTTTAAATGCATTGTTGGAAGACACTATTCAGCAGATCAAACGAGCTGCACCGCATGCTTCGCGTGTCACCAAAGCCTTATTACACAGAACTTTAAATGAACCATTAAATAGCCTTTTGGATGATGCAGCACAGCAGTTTGCCAATGCAGTCGGTAGTGAGGAAGGCATAGAAGGGACAACAGCCTTTATCCAGAAACGTTTACCAAGTTGGAATAATTAATCCCCTAAATCCTTCACTGAAAGAAGAAATTTCCCCATAACAAAGGGGGATTTAAGGGAATTTTAAAATAGGGAAAAACATGAAATTCTCAAAAGTTTTAGTTGCAAACCGTGGTGAAATTGCTGTTCGTGTGATGAAAACAGCAAAAGCAATGGGCTACCAAACAGTTGCTGTTTATTCAGATGCAGACCGTCATGCACGTCATGTACAAGTTGCGGACGAGGCGGTTTATATCGGGGCTTCAAAAGTATCGGAGTCCTATTTATCAATTCAGAATATTATTGAAGCATGTAAAAAAACAGGGGCAGACGCTGTCCATCCCGGTTATGGCTTTCTTTCTGAAAATACTGATTTTGCAGCAGCTTGTGCTGAAAATGGTATAACCTTTATAGGCCCACCCGCATCAGCCATCGAGTTAATGGGCAGTAAGCGCTTATCTAAAATTGCCATGATTCAAGCTGGTGTGCCTTGCATACCCGGTTATGAAGGTGAGCAACAAGACATTGATTATTTGGCACAGCAAGCGGATAAAATTGGCTATCCCTTAATGGTGAAAGCTTCCGCAGGTGGCGGTGGACGTGGTATGCGTCTGGTTCATCAAGCTGCTGATATCGTTGAGTCATTAAAAACAGCACGTTCTGAAGCTGAAAATGCATTTGGTTCAGGGGAACTGATTTTAGAAAAAGCGGTGATTGCACCACGTCATGTCGAAATCCAAGTTTTTGGCGATACGCATGGTAATTACGTTTATCTATTTGAGCGTGATTGTTCGATTCAACGCCGTCATCAAAAAGTCGTTGAAGAAGCACCGTGTCCTGTGATGACGGAAAGTCTACGTCAACAGATGGGTGAAGCTGCAGTTGCAGCAGCAAAATCGTGTGCCTATGTCGGAGCAGGAACGGTTGAATTCTTATTAGACCAATCAGGTGAATTTTATTTCTTGGAAATGAATACTCGTTTACAAGTTGAACATCCTGTAACCGAGTTAATTACTGGATTAGATCTAGTTGAATGGCAGTTACGAGTTGCCAATGGTGAAGTATTACCTTTAAAACAATCAGAACTTACTTTAAATGGTCATGCAATAGAAGTGCGGTTGTATGCGGAAGATCCTCGTCAAGACTTTTTGCCACAAACAGGTAAGGTTTTACAATGGAAAGCTGCTGAGTTAGAGCATGTTCGTATAGATCATGGTTTATTAGCACAGGATAAAATTAGTCCTTTTTACGACCCTATGGTGGCGAAAGTGATTGCTTATGGCAAGACTCGTCAGGATGCAATTCGTCTATTGGCTCGTGCTGTGGATGATTGCGTTTTATTGGGACTAAATAGTAATAAGCAATTCTTGGTGAATTTACTCAAGCATCCAATTATCGTTGCAGGGGATACCAATACGGCATTTATTCAAGAGCATTTTCAAACAGATCTGAGTCTGCATAAACAAACCACCAATTTAGAATATCTTGCAGTTGCAGCAGCTTTATTCACCAATGCATCGAATAATAGCAGTTGGAATACAGGTATTGCATTATCATTGCCTTTAAAGCTAAAAATAGATGATCAACACATTCAAATTGCAGCGAAACGTGCTGAGCAAGTTGTTACTGTTGAAGTTTGTGGGCAGGCTCAACAACTCACAATTTTGCAAAATACAGCAGACCAATTGGTTTATGAAATGGATGGAATACGCCGTTCTATTCATTATGCGTTGGATGGTAATCGTCTATATTTGGATGCCATGAATGGTAATCTAAGTATTGAAAATACAACCTATGCAGCACCTGAAACCGCTGATGTTGCAGGTGATGGGAAGATTCGCGCACCGATGGATGGTGCGATTATCAATATTCTTGTCAATGCAGGTGATACGGTGACTAAGGGGCAAACTTTACTGATTCTTGAAGCAATGAAAATTCAGCAACAAATCAAGTCAGATGTAGATGGTGTGGTTGATGAGATCATTGGGCAGGTGGGGCAGCAGGTGAAAAAGCGCCAATTGGTATTGAATATTCAGGCTTGAGTAATATTGAATCAATTTGAATGATCATTTTGTGAAAGTGATTTTTTATATCGATATAGCATGCAAGCTACACTTTGCATTTAAAATTGAAATAGGTTTGCGTAGGCGATGTTTCACTTTTCAGAGATGAAAAGTGACAAAAATCTTCTGTTGGGTGAGGGGTACGTCCTGTACCCCCACACAACGACGACATCCATGTCGTCTCATGATAGAACCACCATCTAGGATTCAATCATATAAAAAGTGAATGAGTTGAAATGATGATCATGAGGCAGTGTGGTATTGAATCCCCATCCTTTGAAGAACACTAGACGTTTATCGAATTGAAGTCCTCATCAAAATAATCCGCTTGTTGTTCTCTTTTGTTCCCTTGACAGCATTTCAGTCAGTTGTTATTTTTCGGCAATTCTTCTCATAGCCCGACTCACATGCCGATAGATGATGGTTTTGTATATCAGCCACCTTTAGAACCCTTAAATATTATTTTTGAAGATGATGATTTTATTGCCATCAATAAACCTGCGGGTTTGCTTTCAGTTCCGGGGCGTTTAGCTGAACACCACGACAGTGCTTATTTTCGTGTATTAGCACTTTATCCTCATGCCAAGATTACCCATCGCTTGGATATGGCGACGTCAGGTATTTTATTATTCGCAAAACATCGTGAAGCTGAAGTCGCTGCGAGTAAAATGTTTCAGGCACGTACGATTAAGAAAAATTATATTGCTTTGGTACAAGGTCAGATTGCGATCAATGGTCAAGTCGATGTTCCATTAATTACGGATTGGGAAAATCGCCCACGACAGATTGTACATTTTGATTTGGGTAAGCCAGCTCAAACTTTATTTGAATGCTTAAGTTATGATGCAATAAAAGATACGAGTAGGGTGTTATTGACACCGATCACAGGGCGATCACATCAGCTTCGGGTACACATGCAATATATTGGGCATCCTATTCTCCGAGATAAGCTTTATCATCCTGAACCGTTTAAAACTGATTTAACACGAATGGCTTTGCATGCGAGTTATTTGTCTTTTATACAACCTTTTAGTAATCAGTTGATTGAAATTTTCAGTGAGCCTGAGTTTTAGATTTTTAAGATTTACAGCATAAAAAGCCTGCAATCTTGCAGGCTTTCGATCATCTACTGTAGGGTGAGGTAGAGGATTAAACTTGGTTATTTACATCAACATTTTTTGTTTCACGTATAGCCAAGAAAGCAAGCAGTGAAAGAATCGATGCAGCTGTTAGGTAGTATCCTACGGCTTGTAGGCCATAAGCTGTTGCAAGTTTAGTTGCAATCAATGGTGCAAATGATGCACCTAAAATGCCAGCCAAATTAAAGGTTAATGCTGAGCCTGTATAACGTACAGATGTTGGGAATATTTCAGATAATACCGTGCCAATTGGCCCATAGGTCATTCCCATTAAGCCCAAACCCAAACACAAGAATAAGAAGACAATGATTGTGCTACCTGATTCAAGCATATTTGCAAAGACTAGACCGAAAAGTGCAGATGCGACACAAACACCTATAGAGGTTGTTCTACGTCCAAATTTTTCAGCCAATATAGCGGAAAGTGGAATAAATGCTGCAAAGCAGAAAGTCGCAACAAGCTGCATTTCAAGGAATTCTGCACGACTATAACCGAGTTTTGTGGTGCCCCAATTGAGCGCAAATACGGTGGTTAGATAGAACACCACGAATGTACATACCGCTGCAATTGTGCCTAAAAACAACATTTTATAGTGTTTTGTCACAACTTCTTTAAAAGGAACATTCACTTCTTTTTGTTTATCTAAAACTTTTTGGAATGCTGGTGTTTCATGGAGTTTTAATCGGATCCATAAACCCACAATCACCAATGCTGCACTTGCTAGGAATGGAATACGCCACCCCCATTGCATAAAGTCTTGCTCAGACATCAATGCACCAAGTGTTAAAAATGAACCTGTTGCTAAAATAAAGCCGATTGGCGCACCCAGTTGAGGGAACATACCATACCAAGCACGTTTACCTTCAGGTGCATTTTCTGTTGCAAGTAAGACTGCACCAGACCATTCACCACCTAGACCTAAACCTTGTCCTAAACGGCAAAGCGCAAGTAATAATGGTGCTGCGATACCAATTTGCGCATAGGTTGGAAGTAAGCCAATACAAACCGTTGAAATCCCCATCGTCAGTAAAGCGGCAACAAGTGTTGCTTTACGTCCGATACGATCCCCCAAATGACCAAAGACCGCTGCACCAATTGGACGGGCAATAAATGCAATCGCAAATGTCGCTAAAGATTGGATAATGGCTGTCGTTGGATCTGTACTTGCAGGGAAGAACAAATGCGGAAAAATAAGTACAGCAGCTGTTGCGTAGATATAAAAATCAAAAAATTCGATGGTTGTTCCGACAAGGCTCGCAAAAAGAACGCGAGTCTTCGAGTTTGTCTGAACTTCAGATGTAGCTGTAGATAATGACGCCATGATGTACCTTACACTTTTAAAAGTAAAACGAATCTCTAAAGCGTAATCTTTTTAAAAAAGGCGTAATTTCTTAAAAAAACAACGAGATCAAACCAAAGTCACTCATTCAGGGTTACTGAAATTCGAGTATCTATGGATTAAATAACGTAAAGATAAATTGCAAGGAAATGTGATCCTGCCCCTATCAAAACAAAAATATGCCAAATTGCATGCGTGTATCTTACTCTTTTTAAGGCATAAAACAATGCACCAATCGTATAAGCTAAACCGCCTATGATTAATAATTTTAATGCTTCAGGCTTTAGAAAGCGTTGCATATCATCCATCACAAGGACAGCAAGCCATCCCATAACCAAATATGCAATGAGCGATATTTTTTCAAAACGATGAATGAATATTAACTTGAATAGTGTTCCAATTGCAGCAATGATCCAAAGAGCAATAAGCAAGTAGTGTGCTTTTGTCGTTGGAATCGCGATTGCTAAAAATGGGGTATAGGTACCAGCGATTAGATAGTAAATAGCGGTATGATCAAGTTTTTTATACCATTGGCGTTTTTTTTCATCGACTGAAAAATGATAAACTGCTGAACTTGCAAATAATAAAATCATGCTTAGGCCGTAAATGGCGAGTCCAAAAAATTGCCAGTCATTAAGATCACTGCCTTTGATCAACATGAAAATTGTTGCAATTGCAGCCAAAATAGCACCAAACGCATGGCTTAATGCATTAATCCGTTCTTCTAATGGTGCGTAAACATGAATCAATTGATTGGTTGACATTGGCTTCAACTTATTAAAAGTACATTTGTATAGTAATGCAGTTTTACCTTTAAAGTAAGACGTTTTAAAATAACCGACTTAATGAATATGAGTTTTGATTATGTCAGCAGTCGTTTCCCTATCTGAGCAGGAACAACAATTTTTCGATAGTGTACAGCAAGCTATTGATAATCAAAACTTAGATCGTCTGATTTTAAGTCAGTACAAGGGTGAATTAGCAGCTTTAGAGAAGCTGACTTTTAGAGTCATTCAATTACAAAATGAAACTGTTTTGAGCTGTTTGTATCATTATAAAACTAAGGATATGACAAAGAATTATCCATTAAGTGAAGCATTATCCATCATTCAGGAACAGGCTTTACACTGTAAACAAGCCAATTTGTTTACCGATGAGGCGGAAATTCAACTCAAGAAAAATAAAAAGAAAGCCATGTTGACGGTCAGTAAAACTAAACCCAATGTCAAAACTCAGAAAAATGAGCAACAGGGACATGATCGAACAAAACATCGTTTTGTAGACCAAGAAAGCTATTTTTTACAAGCGCTTGGTATCACCGATGCAAATGCAAAAATAATTCCAAGCATGGCACGCAAGTGGAAGCAGATTAATAAATTTATTGAAATATTTTCAGGTGCTTTAACGCATATTCATCAACAAGACAAAAATCATGCTTTAAAAGTGGTTGATTTTGGCTCGGGCAAAGGCTATCTCACTTTTGCACTGTATGATTATTTAGTAAAGCATTTGCAAACGCCTGATGTGACTGGGGTAGAACTCAATGAAAATATGGTGAAGTTTTGCCAAGATGTTGCTGTGCGTTCTGAGTTTAGTCAATTGGATTTTTTCCAAGGTGATGTCAGAACTTACCATCCTGATCATTTAGATGTCATGATCGCATTGCATGCTTGTGATGTTGCGACTGATTTTGCGATTCATACAGGCATTCGCCTAAATGCACAAATGATCATGTGCGCGCCGTGTTGTCATAAAGAATTACGCCCACAAATGCGAAGTCCTAAAGTGCTACAACCGATGTTGCAATTTGGTATTCATGCAGGACAACAAGCTGAAATGTTAACAGATACCATTCGTGCTTTACTGTTAAAAGCCTATGGTTATGAAACCAAGGTTTTTGAATTTGTTGCTTTAGAACATACCAGTAAAAATAAAATGATTTTGGCAACAAAACGCAAAGATTTTGAAAGCCCAGATCAGGCTGTTTTGGATCAAATTCAAGCTTTAAAAGACATGTATGGTATTCAAAAACAATCTTTAGAGTTATTGTTAAATAATCAATGGGATCAACAAGATATTGGTTGTAAATGTTAATGGTAAAGCAAATGGCAGATTTTCAAATCCAATCAGGTGATTGGAATACGTTACAACAAGATGCACAATTCATTCGCCGTAGTGTTTTTGTTCAAGAACAAAATATTTCTGAAGATGAAGAATGAGATGAGCAAGATCCAATTTCTCTACACTTTGTCGTTTATGATCAAAATCAAGCGATTGCGACAGCTCGATTATTGGAAGACCATAGTATTGGTCGAGTCGCTGTACTCAAACAATATCGTGGTAAAAGTATCGGTCAGTTATTGATGCAACACATTATTCAAGTGGCTACTGAACAAAAACGTGAATTTTTAAAATTGTCTGCACAAGTTTATGCTACTGGTTTCTATGAAAATTTAGGCTTTGTGGTTGAGGGTGATGAATATTTAGATTGTGGTATTCCACATATTGATATGAGCATGTCATTGAATCGCTAAATAAAACTAAAAGGGAAGTTACGATGCAATCGATTCAAGCGGTGTTATTCGATCTTGATCAAACACTTTTGGATCGAACCGCATCCTTAAAACGTTTTCTAAGTTGGCAGGTGAATGCTCTGCCATTGGTTGCGAATTCTGAAAAACAGTCGTTTATTGAAAGTTTTATTGAACTTGATGCCAATGGTACAGTGTGGAAAGATGTGGTTTATCGCCAACTTATTCAAAAATTTAAAATTTCGAAATTTACCGAGCAGCAATTATTAACCAGTTATATTCAAGATTTTAATCAATTTTGTGTTGCTTTTGCGGGTGTAGATACTGTTCTTCAGCGCTTATTTGAAGCAGGTTATGCACTGGGGTTGATCTCGAATGGTAAAACACCATTTCAGGAAAATAATTTCCAAGCTTTGGGATTAAACCGATATTTTTCGAGTGTGATTATTTCAGACGCGGTTGGACTGCGTAAACCTCAAGCTGAAATTTTTCAGTTGGCATGTCAGCAAATGAATGTACAACCTGAGCAATGTGTGATGGTTGGAGATAATGAAATTGCGGATATTCAAGGTGCAAAGAATCTAGGGATGCAAACGATACTTTTTGATCCTGAACAGAAAATGCTTATTACTCAGGCTGATCATCGAGTGCAGCATTTTGAAGATATTTTAGCTATAATTGAAAAGTAAGATTTTGAATAATAATATTTTAAAATTTGAATTCGAAAAGTCTTTTTTGTTAAACACGGTGTTTAGTTGTGATCATTGATATACATGGTTAATAACAATGGGGCTTAGGAAGTAAACCTATTTAAATTAAAGTATCTATTTAAGTGACACATCTGTAAAGATATAATCTCGCTGTACAAATTTAACAATCAATAGAAGATAATAATATGACTAATTTACAACAACTATTTACTCAAACCCAAGACGACTACACATTGATTCCTGATTTTATAGAGCAGTTGTTAATCTCCGATATTTATTGTTTGGCGACACAAGATCACAGTCAAAAAGTTGAGTTCCGTGTTTTAGAAACCCCAGAAGGTGAGCAAGCAATACCTTTCTTTTTGTCGCTAGACATCATCCAACGTGATATTGCTGAAAATGCGGAATACATCAAGATCAATGCAAAACAGTTTTTTGAAATGACCCAAGGGGCGACATTAGTACTCAATCCAACTTCTGAATTGTCTAAAGAGTTTCAACCAGAAGAAATTAAAGCAATTCTAGAAATAGCTTCAGAGGAATCGAATTAAAGATGATTTTATGCTTTTAATTTTTCAAGCACTTCATCAATTCGTTTAAGACGTTTGACTTCATCCCATAAGGCTTTGGCTTCAGGATAATGCTTTGACATCATGCCTAGCCATTGCTTATAACGTCCAACCATATTCATTTCTTTTTTATAAGTTCCGTTAAGGAAACGAATTTGTAAGCCTAATAATTCATGCCAAGTGATCAGTGCTTGGTCGGTATTTTGTCGAATGCATTGGGTTAAATCAGGTGTAGTCACTGCGCCACGACCAATCATCAAATCTTCACAGCCTGATTCCAATTGGCATTGTTTTGCATCAGCATTGGTCCAAATTTCACCATTGGCGATCACATTAATTTTCAGCTTTTCACGAATCGGTTGTAAGGTGTCCCAAAAAGCAGGAGGCGTATAACCATCTGCTTTGGTACGTGCATGCACGGTCACCCAAGCTGCACCTGCATCTTCAATCGCAAGCGCATTTTCCATGGTGAAGTTTCGATCCATATAACCTAGGCGCATTTTTGCTGAAACTGGAATATGCGTAGGTACTGCATCACGAACAGCCTTAACCAATTCATAAACAACTTCGGGTTCATCTAAAAGCACTGAACCACCACGATGACGGTTGACTGTTTTTGCAGGACAGCCAAAATTCATATCAATTGCAGGCGCACCAAGTTCGACAGCTCGAACAGCGTTGGCGGCGAGCATGTCAGGATTATTTCCCAAAAATTGTACATGAACAGGTGTGCCCGCAGCAGTTTTGCCATCGGTTTGTAATTCAGGGCAATAGTTGTGATAGACATGGTCAGGTAAGACTGAATCGGTCACACGAATAAACTCAGTCACACACCAGTCAAAGCTTCCTACAGACGTGAGTACATCACGCATGATTGGATCGGTTAAGCCTTCCATGGGTGCAAGGATGAGTTTCAATGTGTGTTACCTATTGCAAAAAAACAACTGCGTTATACGTTTTTTTAGTAGATTTGTCTAGAAAAGCCTTTGAAAGGTTGTGAGTGACATAGGCTTGAGTCGTTGGAGTTCATTTAAGAAGCTTTCTGTTATAGCCCCTTTTTTTAAGGGGCTTATATTGGGGTTGAGTATAAATATAAATTTTAGGAGAACTACAAATCATCCAAAAACAAAAGCCTTATTTCATACCTTAAATCAATCTCTAGTTTCAAAATATCCTATCATTTTTCTAAACTGATTATTTTGAATTCTATTTAGGAATTGAGCGACAATGATTGTTATTTCAGCAATATCATCATCTGTGCTTCTTATTACATGATGTGAATCAATTTTGCTTCGCCAATTAGTTATTTGTATAGAGTTTTCATTTCCTGCTGATAATAATGGTAAATTTAAATAAACAATTTCTCCCAAATAGTCCCAAGAGCAATATATTTGACCATTATCTCTGTGTAAAAAGTTTTTAGCACTTGTAAGCGCTAAATATTTTTCTCCATTTTTTTCTACTTTTTTTAAAATGATATAATTAATTTGTTCATTAAAATTTTTAGGATTTTGATGGTCTTGTATTAAGGTGCAATAAGATAAAACAGAAGTTTCTCCTAAAAGAATAGTAGGCTTTAGTTTTTGTTTGCCATAGTCAAAGATTGTTCCTTGAGCATTTTCATAAACACCATTAATAGGTAAATTATAGAAATCATATTTGCCTGATAAACCTTGAAGAATAAACTCCAGTGCTGGATAGACCCCAAGAAATTCACATTCCGCTAACTTATTGTCCGGGTAACTTTGTATATCAGCAAGAACATTATTACTAAAATTTAAAAAGCTAGCCCACAATTCTTTTTCTTCAAAAGCATTTTTATCAATCATGATCGTTTGTGTATTCATTAATTTTTATCCTGAAAATAACTTTGAATTTACATATTTAAATATGCTAAATCAAATAATTATTTTTATTTTTTTGATTTAATATTTACTTAATATAATAAGCGTTATCTGCAAATAAAAAATCGGAATTTTAAACCACTATTTTATGCTGTATAAATTTAAAGCATTATCAATTGTGAATTTTCAAGCTAAAGCGCTTACTGCTCAATTAATTGTGTTAGTACGAGTTATTTTGCCTTTGAACTTATCTGCCTTATCGCTAATTTTGATGCAAAATAAAAAGGATAAATATATGAGTTCAAACTATATTTATCCTAAATAAAATATTTAATTTCAGCGTATTAGCTTGTTTTTGCTAAGCTATTGGATAAGAGCTGTGCTGCTTTAAGTTTTACGAAGTTATAAGGTGGGACAACAAAAGGGCGTTTCAGCTGAATCTGCCCTGCAAGCACAGCACGTTCATGTGAGAAAGCCTTAAAACCGAAAAAGCCATGTGAATTACCAAGACCAGAGTTATTAACACCTCCAAACGGTAAATTGTTTTGCGCATATTGCGTCATACAATCATTCACACAAACACTGCCCGAGCTCGTATTCAACAAAATATGTTCAATTTGCGACTGTTGGCGACTCCATACGTACATTGCTAAAGGCTTGTCACGTTGATTGATATAATGAATGACTTCATCAATATGTTCATAAACCAATACAGGTAAAACAGGTCCAAAAATTTCTTCTTTGAGAATGATGGCGTCCATAGGGAGGTCGCTTAGAATTGTCGGATCAATGAAGCGCTCTGCACGATCACCTGTTCCCCCGATCACTGTTTTAGCACCTTTATCTACAGCATCATTGATCAGGTCTTCAATACGATTAAAGTGTCGCTCTGAAATAATACGTGCCAAGTCTGGGCTGGTTCTACGACTTTCAGGTTGCTCTCCAAAACGTTTGGTAATGATTTCTTTACTTTTTTCGATAAAAGCTGAATAGACATTTTTATGCACAAAACAATAGTCTGGAGCAATACAGGATTGTCCTGCATTGATCAACTTACCCCACCAAATCGTAGAAGCCGCATCTGAAATATTGGCACTTTCATCAATGATCACTGGAGATTTTCCGCCAAGCTCAAGTGTTATAGAGCTTAGGTTTTCAGCTGCAGCACGCATGACGACTTTGCCAATCGTCGGTGAACCTGTAAAAAAGATATGATTAAAAGGTAAAGCCAGTAAAGTTGTTGCAACGTGTTGATCGCCCGTTACAACTGCAACTTCATTCGGATTGAAGACAGCTTCAATCAGATCAATCATGACTTTATTGACTGCAGGTACAAATTCCGACGGTTTAATGATGACGGTATTTCCAGCTGCTACAGCAGAAACAAGCGGGCACAATACGGTATTTAATGGATAGTTCCAAGGCCCTAAAATGAGACAGCGCCCTTTGGGTTGATACTGCACATGACTGGATGAACCTAAAGTAGAAATCGTAGTTGCCACTTTGACTGGTGCCATCCATTCATTTAAATGTTGGATCGCATGGCGAATTTCATCAATCACTGTTAAAAGCTCAGTCAGCTCGACCTCAATATTGGGTTTATGAAAGTCAGATTGAAATGCGTTATAAAATTGTGATCTACGTTTGAGTAATTCATTTTGGAATTTCTTTAATTTTTCAATACGCTGCTGGGCACTGCTTTGTCTTAAAGCAAAAGAAACAGGTAATTGTTGCGCAAATAACTCAGCAATATATTGATCATCAAAGGACTTTGTTTGAAGTGCTTGTAGTTCTTTCATAGAATTTTTCAATTTTAGAGTAATTACTCTAAAATATACTTTAAATGAATTTTTTCAAGTGAAAATTTGCAAAATGATAAAATTGTGTGATTTTATTCAAATTTAAAATCATTGGAAAAACAGAAGTAATTTCTTATAGGATGAAACTGATTTTAAATATTGATCCATTAATTTTATGTTTTTTATGAATGGGATAGAGATTATTCTCTGTGTTGACTTTTAGAAAATCAGAATATAGGTTATTTATTTGGGACGGTGTTTGATGCCTTAAATCATTCTCTAAGGCAATATTCAAAATTCATTCAGACTATTGAATGATTTACATCTTTTGTGATGTATTTACCTGCAATATTTTCCAGATAAAGCAACCTATTGAATAGATTGCTTAAATAGGTTTAAAAGCTAAGCATTGTTTGAATATTAGCGATGTAAAATCATCTCTAATACAAATTTAGAACCAATAAATCCAATTGCCAATAAAAAGAATCCAATCATGGTAAAGCGAATGGCTTTTTGACCACGCCAACCAAATTTATAATGACCGATCAGCAATGCACCATAGACAAACCAAGACACGATACTGAATGCTGTTTTATGAGCCAAGTGTTGTGCAAAGAAGTTATCAATGGTGAAGAAACCAAAACTTAAAGCGACGGTAAGCAGTAAAAAACCTGTAATTAACATATCAAACAACAATGATTCCATGGCTTGATAAGCGGGTAAGAAATTGACCCAAATACGCTTTTTTTGCTTCTTTTTCAGTTCACGATTTTGAAACCAAATCAATACCGCCTGTATGGTTGCCATGAGTAAAACGGCATAGGCTGATAATGATAAAATAATATGAATGTCTAAACCAAAAGAATGCTGCTCCATAAATTGATCGGGTTTACTAAAACAAAAACCTAAAATCAGACCAAATGCAGCGACAGGGATTCCAATCAAATTGAGAGACAATACAGGACGATAAGTACTGTACAGCATACTCAGTAATAACATTAAACCAGAAGTGAACGACATCAAATTAAAGACATCGTAGTTAATCCCTTGTGGTGTAACGACATCGTTATACAGTACACTTGCATGTAAGATCAGTCCTAAACCTGACATGACACCAATAAACCATGGATTTGCAGGACGTTTTGACATTAAGTGCATAAACAGATACCAAAATGAAGAGGTATAGGCAATTAATGCTAAAATCGTATAAACCAAGGGTAGGCTAATCATGTCAAACCTTTTTCAGGATGATGAATATTCATGTTATAAGATATAAATTCCATGTGAACTACAGTATCCTATAGCATCTTGGGCATAAATTTTCTATTTTAAGAAAGATTTTTTTGCTACTAGCTATTTTAAGCGGATTTTGCAATGTTTGATACCTTAACAGAACGACTCACGCAGAGTTTAAGAAATGTTACTGGCTCAGGGCAGCTAACCGAAGACAATATTAAAGATACGTTACGTGAAGTACGTATGGCACTTCTTGAAGCAGATGTTGCCTTACCTGTAACTCGTGAGTTTATTGCGAAAGTTAAGGAAGAGGCATTAGGTCAAGAAGTGATGACACAGCTATCACCTGGTCAGGCTTTTGTGAAAATCGTCTATGACGAACTCACAAAGATGATGGGTGCGGCGAATGAAAGTCTTGATTTGGCTGCAAAACCTCCAGTTGTTGTACTTTTAGCAGGCTTGCAAGGTGCGGGTAAAACCACAACTGCTGCAAAACTTGCTCGCTTTTTAAAAGAGCGTCAAAAGAAAAAAGTAGCCATGGTTTCTGCCGATGTTTACCGTCCAGCAGCGATCAAGCAGCTACAAACAGTTGCAGCAGAAGTTGGTGTTGATTTTATCGAATCTGATGCGTCAGAAGACCCGATCAAAATTGCACAACGTGCGATTGGTCAAGCGAAAATCAACTTCAATGATGTCTTGATTGTCGATACAGCAGGTCGTTTGCATGTCGATGATGACATGATGGACGAAATCAAAGCATTACATGCTGCGATTAATCCGACTGAAACATTATTTGTTGTCGATGCGATGACAGGTCAGGATGCTGCAAATACTGCAAAAGCATTCAATGATGCATTACCGCTGACAGGTGTGATTCTCACCAAAACTGATGGTGATGCACGTGGTGGTGCTGCACTTTCTGTACGTGCAATCACAGGTAAACCAATCAAATTCTTAGGTATGGGCGAAAAGCTTGATGCCTTAGAGCCATTCCATCCTGAGCGTGTTGCACAACGTATTTTGGGTATGGGTGACGTACTTTCTTTAGTCGAAGAAGTTGAACGCAAGATCGACAAAGAAAAAGCCGAAAAAATGGCAAAAAAATTGCAAAAAGGCGGAAGCTTCAACTTTGAAGACATGCTCATGCAATTTGAACAAATGAATAAGATGGGCGGCATGATGGGCTTCTTGGATAAGTTGCCTGGCATGAGCAATTCGGGCATTCAAGATGCAATTGCGCAGGCGAATCCTGAAAAGCAAGTGAAAAAAATGGAAGCGATTATCCAATCGATGACCATTAAAGAACGCCGTAACCCAGACTTGATGAATCCTAGCCGTAAAAAACGTATTGCAGCGGGTTGTGGTATGGATGTTGTGGAAGTGAATAAACTCATCAAACAACATGCGCAAATGGCGAAAATGATGAAGAAGTTTGCGAATCCATCGGGCATGGCGAAAATGATGCGTTCATTGAGCGGTATGCAAAAGCAATTCGGCGGTGGCGGCGGTATGGGACCATTGTTTGGAAACAATGATAAAAAATAATAGATCAGTATGATTTATAAATAAAAAAAGATGCTTCGGCATCTTTTTTTATTATGTAGAAATAATGAATTAAATCATGTTTTATTGTGATTTTATGGGTGTATTGTGTAATAAATGTTAATTAATTTGCAAATATTGCTGATCTAGATTTAATTTAGCTTAATAAGTTCATCAACTGATGAATCTAATTTTTTATATTTATATTGATAAGAAGAAAATAATGAAAGTATACATAATTTATGGAAAGACCTCGTCTTCTCACAACCATTGGTATGCATGGTTAGCAGATAAAATCACTGCATGTGGTGCTGAGTGTATGCATATCGCTTTACCTAATCCTGAAAATCCAGATTATATACAATGCAAACAAACTTTGATAAATCATCAAGTTCAGTGTGATGAAGACAGTATTTTCATTGCACATGAGTTTGGCGTGCTATCAACATTAGATTTGCTTTCGGCACATTTACAACAAGGACAACAAGTTAAAGCGCTTTTTGTTATTTCTGCTTTTAATAAAATGTTAAATGCTAAACCCGAATATCATCAATTTATTCAACAAATTGATATTGTTGATGAAATTATTAGAAGTAATATCGAGCAACGGTTTTTGTTTTTATCAAATAATGATTTGGATATTCCTGCGCCCGTTAGTATTCAACTGGGACATTTATTGAATGCGCAAATGTTTGAGGTCAAACAAGCAGGGCAATTTCGGGCTCAAGATGGGTTTGAAGAGTTTCCACAGTTATGGGAAAAAGTTGAAATTTTATTAAAACCTGCACGGGCAACATTTGTGAGAGCTTCTTCTTTGTTTTAATGATGCCTAGATGAGGCTATTGGTGATGTATTCATTATTTAGCCATTCATCATGATACTTTTTCTTGATCTAAGTAAATTTGTAATCCTTGTAAAAGTAAATCAGGACAAATGATAGGGGCAAACTCTTCAAGAAATTGCGCAAATAAGGGTGCGTCACCGCCTGTGAGCACTAATTTTCGAGGGGATTGTTGCATCACTTGACGGATGGTACTGAGTAATCCAAGTAGAATGCCATGGTGTACAGCATCAATCGTATTGCGACCAGGTGTTAATTCTGAGAATGCGGCATCTGGAATTTTAATGCCTTTGGTTTTTTGAATGAGTGAGTCTCGTTGTAGGTACAAGTTCGGTAGAATATAACCGCCAAGATGTTGTAAACCCTGCGTTAAATCAATCGTGAGCGCTGTACCGCAACTCACTACACACAAATCTTGTTCTGCTTTTGCAACAGCTAAAACTTGTAACCAGCGGTCTATGCCCAATTGTTCGATGTGGTCATAACCACAGCGTAAACCTGCATATTCAGCATGAACTTTGGCAAAACTCACAGGAACATCAAGCATTTTAAGTATTTTGACAATTCGCTCATTGTTGGTTTTATCTTGAACAGATGAAATACCTACTTTATCGAGCCCTAAGCCACGAAAGTGTTGAATTAATCCGAGTAATAGGTCTGAAGGTGATTGTAGATGTAGCTCTGCCGCTTGTTCGACGATCTGATCATCTTGTGTGATCCAATATTTAAGACGAGTGTTTCCAATATCTAACCAAAGTGCTTTCATTGTCTTGCCTAATTTTATTTGTGTTGTTTCTTTATTCCGTCACTAAACGTAAACGTCCTTGATAAACATTTACAAAACCTTGCTGTGTCAATAAATTCACCGAACCATCATCATGGATACCTTTGAAAATGCCTTCAACCGAATCATTGATCTGTTCGAAATGGACATTCTGATCTATAAAGGCCGCATAATGATTAAATCGTGCCGCAAGATTATAACAACCATGGTTAAACCATTGTCCAGCCTGTTGAATGGCTAAATATAACTCACTGATCATTTGAATTCGATTTGGATATTCAACACCAAGCTGAACTACGGAAGTTGCTTGTTGGCTAATTTGTTCTTTTGGAATAGGAAGAAGATTGATTCCAACACCAATAATCGCTTGAGTTGGCGAAATAGGTTCTACCAAAATTCCGCCCCATTTACCTTGAGCACTATACAAATCATTTGGCCATTTGATTTGCAAATTGGCTAAGCTTTTAAAAGTTGGTATTTGTAAGATATTTAAAGCAACTTCAAGTGCTAAACGACCATCTAAGGGTGTTCGTGTCTCAAGCAATGTGCTTAAATAAATATTACCGTTAGGGGATACCCATTCCCTTTGATGCTGACCTCGCCCTTGAGTCTGTGTTTCACTACAGACCAAAACTGTCTTTACTCCGCTAAGCGCAATTTCTCGCACATCATCATTCGTCGATGTGGTTGTCTGTTTCAAAAGCAGCACTTCGGGGAGCTGATTTGCTTGTGTCAGGAGTTGTCTAAGATGACGAGTCTCTAAATCCATGTTGAATCTGAGAAAATGGAGGAACATTTATGGAGTTAATCATATATTTAGGTATTGGTGCAATCGCAGGATTTACTGCAGGCCTATTTGGTGTGGGTGGTGGGTTAATAATTGTACCAATTCTATACGTCGTGTTTACTCAAATGGGTTATGACCCATCTGTCATTATGCATATGGCACTGGGAACTTCATTGGCGACGATTATTGTGACCTCCATTAGTTCAGTGACAGCACATCATAAAAAGGGCGCAGTGCTTTGGAATGTATTTAAAAACTTAGCACCAGGCTTAGTGATTGGTTCTTTCATCGGTGCAGGAATTGCCGACATTTTATCAGGACAACATTTGCAGTTGATCATTGGTGCGTTTGCAATTTGGGTGGCATTTAAAATGTTTAGTGGTGCCAATGTACACGTTGATTCGTCTAAACCATTACCGTCAGCATCTAGGCAAATGCTTGCAGGCGGCGGAATTGGGGTTGCTTCAGCAATCTTTGGCATCGGCGGCGGAAGTTTGACTGTGCCTTATTTAAATAAAAATGGGGTGGTAATGCAGAAAGCGGTCGCGACTTCAGCCGCTTGTGGATTACCGATTGCGGTTGCAGGTGCTTTGGGTTTTATGTTCTTTGGTTCACAAGAACAGACTGAGATTAAAAATGCGGTAGGCTATGTGCATATTTATGCATTTATTGGTATTAGTATCATGAGTTTTATGACTGCCAAAGTCGGTGCAAAGGTGGCACATGCATTATCTCCAGCGATGTTGAAAAAGTGCTTTGCATGCTTATTAACTGTTGTAGGTCTTTATTTTATTTATCAGGGGATTACAAAATAGTATCCGATCAACGGTACTATGTATGAAACTTGAGTTGACTTAAAATGCATAAAAATTGTCGGACAATGTCATAGAATTTAACTTTGAAAATCAGTTAAAAGTGAAAACAATCAGAATTGACATTGTCCAAGAATAATAACGCCGAGATAGGAATTATATGCATTTGGAAGAAGCAGAAAGCCTTTCAGAACAAATTGCCAAGCATATTAGTGAACAGATCATTAGCGGGGAATTGGTTGAAGGGGAAAGAATACAAGAGCTACGTATCGCCAAAGAACTGGATGTCAGTCGAGGCTCGGTGCGTGAAGCACTGTTGCTTTTAGAAAGAACTCATTTAATCGAAATCTTTCCTCGTCGTGGTGCAATCGTTTCTGAAATGTCAGCCCAACAAGTCCGTGCTTTGTTTGATACCAGTGCTTTGTTATTGGGACAAATCGTACAGCGTATGAGTGAAACTTGGCGTAACCATGAGGCTGAAGCGATTCAACAACTTCTCAATCATTTGGTTGAGCAAGTCAAACAAGGCAATACTGAAAAATTTTATGATGGTGTTTTTCAATTCTTATCTGAACAGCAAGCAATGGTCGGCAATCCATACTTGATGAAATTTTATAAAGAATTGTTACCATCACTGCGTAGAAGTTATTTTTTAACCTTAAATACTTCAAGACGTGAGCTTCAAGAAGCTTTAGAATTGTTGAAGTTAGTGATTGATGCAATTTTAATCCGAAAATCACAACAAGCTACTTTATTTATGGAAGATTTTTGTCGACACTTGCGTAACTTAGTGTTGGAATCTCTGACACGGATGAAACAAATCGAACTTGCTTGGGCGCGGAGATCGCGTCGCTAAGTGGCGTTGATAAGTAATTAGGACATTATGCGTTTAAGCAGCTTAAAACTTTCTGGCTTTAAATCTTTTGCCGATAGTACGACATTACAATTCAAAGATAACCGCACAGCGGTAGTGGGCCCGAATGGTTGTGGTAAATCCAATGTGATTGACGCAATCCGTTGGGTGATGGGAGAGTCTAGCGCTCGCCAGTTACGTGGTGGGAGCATGCAAGATGTTATTTTTACAGGAACTGCAAAACGTAAACCTGTGGGAATGGCAAGTGTAGAACTACGTTTTGAAAATACTTATGGCAAATTGGGTGGGGCATACAATGCTTATGCTGAACTCGCAGTACGCCGTCAGGTCAACCGTGATGGTAAGTCTGAATATTTTCTGAATGGAACCAAGTGTCGCCGTCGTGATATTACTGATATTTTTCTTGGGACAGGTTTAGGGCCACGTTCATACGCCATTATTGAACAGGGGATGATTAACCGTTTGGTTGATGCAAAACCTGAAGAAATGCGTGTATTTATTGAAGAAGCCGCAGGTGTATCGCGCTATCAAGCACGTCGTCGTGAGACTTTACAGCATCTCGAACACACCACTCAAAATTTAGACCGTCTTGAAGATATTGCTTCTGAATTAAAATCACAGCTTAAAACCTTAAAACGTCAGTCTGAAACAGCGGTTCAATATAAAACGTTAGAAACAGAAATTCGTACTTTAAAAATTGAAATTCTGTCTTTCCAATGTGAGCGCAGTAGCCGTTTACAAGAGGAATATACGGTTGAAATGGATCAACTCGGGGAACATTTTAAACTCGTTCGTTCAGACATGAGTACATTGGAGCATGATTTAACATCAACCAATGAATTGTTTCAACGTTTGATTCAGCAATCGACGCCTTTGCAAAATGAATGGCAACACGCTGAAAAGAAACTTTCTGAATTGAAAATGACTTTGGAACAGAAGCAAACATTGTTTCAACAAAATTCAGAAGCTTTAGGACAATTAGAACAGCAAAAAATTCAGAATAAAGAGAAAATTCAATTGATGGAATTGCAATTGGAAACATTGCAAGCGCAGTTGGAACAGCAGTCTGAAAATCTACAACGTTCAGAAGCAGATACACAGCAACGTAGTCATGCTTTTAGCGATTTAAAAGCGCAACAACTCCAAGCACAGCAACAGTATGAACAAGTTAAAGTGCAAGTTGAAAAACAGCAACAGCAAAAAGCCCAGATGCAAGCGCAGATTGAACAGCTTGCAAAAAATGTTGCACGAATTGAGCAGCAAAAAGATACCTTAAAGACCCAAGCAACACAGATTCAAAATCAGTTCCAAACTGAAGATTTAACGCAATTGGAGCAGAATAAAGCTTCAACTCAAGAGACGATTGCGCAGTTAGAACAAAAACTGATTGAATCAAAATCTGAACTTGAGCAAGTTCAAGAACAGATGAATCTACAAAAAACTCAGATTTCAAATTTAAAATCTGAGTTACAAGTATTGCAGTCTGAGCAGAAAAACTTAAATCAATTGGTTGCGAAAAGTGCGGTAAAAACAGATCATAATGCGACCCAATTGATGCAAGTGCTCAAACTGAATGAGCAGGGTAAAGTACATGCGCATTTAGTTGAAAAGTTTTTAGCCAAATGGCTTTCTGCTCAGCTTGTCGATGAGCATGCAGACTTCACTGAAAGTATTGCACGTCAGCTTAAAGTTTCTACTTCTTTGGATAAAATTCAATTCAATCAATTGCGATGTTTAGCAGATTGGATTGATTCACCACAATATTCATTGTGGAATCAAGTTGCGATCGCCGAAACGCTGAGCCATGCATTAACTTTACAAAGCCAGTTGAACAATGGACAAAGTATTCTGACACTGGATGGCTATCATCTTGGTCAAGATTGGGTGATTGGTCTGTTCTTTGATGAATCTAGTCAAGCTGCGCAAGGTGCACTCAGTCATCGAATTCGTTTAGAAGAAATTGAACAACAACTTGCTGATTTACAACCTAAAGTGATTGAAGCTGAAGCCTTATTGCCTAACTTTAATCAGCAAATCAGTGATTTACAAAAGCAGATTCAAATTGACCAAGAGGCCTTAAAAAATCAGCAAAAATTGTTACAGCAGTTTGATGTGCAAATTGCCAAACAACAAAGTGCTGCTCAAGCATTTGAAGTCCAAAAAGTTCAATTAAATAGTCAGTTACAACAGCTCGATGAGCAGCTTGAAGAAGATGCGATGCAAAAGGATGATCTTGAAATAGACATGCATTCGGTCATTCTTAAGCTTGAGCAAAATCTACCTGAATTTAAAACATTGCAATATAAGTTGGATGAGTTAAATGAGCAGGTTGAACAACAACAACAACAGTTGCAACTTAAACAGCAAGATTTTGAAACAACACGTCGTTTAGCTGAACAGAATAAACAACAAATTGAATTGCTTGAAAAAGATGTCACCTTTACCAAAGCGCAATATCAACAAATATTGGCGCAAATGGAACAAGCTAAGAAATTTGTAGATCCAATCCAATTGGAATTACCAAGTTTAGAATCACAATATTCTGAGCAAGCGCTGCAAACTGAAAAGTTGCAAAAAACTTGGCAAGAATGGCAAGTTGAATTGAATAATATTCAGTCTAAGCAGCAAAAACTGACCGAAATGCGTCATTTACATCAGCAAAATGATGAGCAATTACGGACTAAGTTAGAAGAAAAACGTTTGGCATGGCAATCAGCAAAATCTGATTTGCAACATTATTCAGATCAACTCAAAGAGATGAATGCGACGATTAAACAAGGTGTGCTGATTGACTTACCTGTACATCAAGAAAAGTTTGAAAAAGCACAACGCCAATTTGAAAAACTGGGTGCTGTGAATTTGGCGGCTTCCGAAGAATATGAAGAAGTGTCTAAACGTTTTGATGAATTAACCCATCAGATGCAGGATTTGGAAAATACGGTTGAGCAGCTTAAAGATGCCATGAAGAGTATTGACCAAGAAACCAAAAAACTCTTTATGGGAACTTTTGATCGGGTTAATAATGAACTAAAAGTCTTATTCCCTAAAGTTTTCGATGGTGGTGAAGCAAGTTTAAGCCTTGAAGATGATTGGCAGTCTGGTGTTAAACTGATGGCTCGCCCACCAGGAAAGAAAAATAGCTCATTGGCGTTATTATCAGGTGGTGAAAAAGCACTGACCGCTTTGGCATTGGTTTTTGCAATCTTCCGTTTAAATCCTGCGCCATTCTGCGTTTTGGATGAAGTTGATGCACCTTTAGATGATGCAAACGTCGGTCGGTTTTGTAATTTGGTAAAAGAGCTTTCTGATCAGGTTCAATTCATTTACATTACACATAATAAAGTTGCAATGACGATGGCAACCGATTTGCTGGGCGTGACGATGCCAGAACCAGGAACATCAAAACTCGTCACTGTGAATTTGGAAGAGGCAAGAGAATACGGTTTAGCCGCGGAGTCGTAGTATGGAAGTCACCACAATTGTTGGGATTGTTGTTGCAGTAATCATCATCTTAGTGGGTTTAAGAATGGTGCTACGAAAACCAAATGATGCTGCACCATCGTTAGAATCTGAATTGCATATCAATGAAGAATGTAATCAGCCTGTAATTCCGCGTCATGTACGTGACCAATTACAAGCTGATCGATTGCCTGAAGACAAAGCACGTGTTGAACCGAGTTTAGATGCGTTGGATTCTGTTGACGTGGCAGAAGAAAAATCGCAACAGCTTTCTGTTCAAGCTGTAGATAAAGAAGAAGTGAAACTTGAGGTTGAGCATTCACCTTCAACCAATCTGGTCAAAGCAGAAGAACAAACTGACTCAGCAGAGACTTCGACTGAGAATATTCAGGATGCAACTATTTTATCAACGAAGATCGATACGCAATCTTCTGAAAATGAGCAGTCCACTGTTGTCGTTGAAGAAACGAAACCAGTTGCTCAAGTTGAAGCGTTTCAGTTAAATGAACATGTAGAAACTGCTGAAATCAAAGAATTTGATGAAGAAAGTAGTATTTTAGATGTCCATTTAAACCAACAGCAACGCCATGATGATGAATGCGTGTTGTCAAATGCTGAAAGCATTATTGCGCTAAATGTTTATCCAAATCCACGTAAAGCTTTATCTGGTGATAAAACGTTAAAAGTGCTTTTAAAATATGGATTACGTTTTGGTGAGCTGATGTGTTTTCACCGTTATGAAAATCCTGAAGAAGAAAGTCCACTTTTATTTTCAGTGTTACGTGTGACTGAAAATGGCCCAGAAGGTTTTGATTTAGAATCATTATCGACTGAACAAGTTCAAGGCTTAGCCTTCTTCCTTGCTTTACCACATCCAAATGTGCAAAAAGGCTTTGATACCATGGTGAGTATTGCAGGCTTAATTGCACGTGAGATTGATGGTACTGTTTATGATGAGAATAATCTTGAATTTACACCACAGTTAAAAGAGCATTGGCGTCATACCGCGATTGATTATCGCTCAGGGCAAGAAGCTTAGTGTTCGATCACGAGTAAAACTGTTTTATAATAGATACAAAATTTTGGGCGGATTTCCGCCCTTTTATTATGGTGAAATGATTTATGGAAAATAATGCTGTCGTGGCACAAATGCGTCAATTGATTCAACTCATTGCAAAGCACAATCATGCCTATTATGTGATGGATCAACCTACGATTGAAGACAGTGAATATGATCAGTTATTTCATCAACTCAAAGCTTTAGAACAGCAATATCCTGATTTAGTACAAGCAGATACGCCAACCCATAAAGTCGGTGGAAAAGCATTATCCAAGTTTGAAACCATTACCCATACCGTCCCAATGCTGTCTTTGGGTAATGTATTCAATCAAGAGGAATTGTTTGCTTTTGCACGACGTATTGAAGAACGCTTACCTAACCAAAAAATTGAATATGATGTTGAGCTTAAATTTGATGGCTTAGCCATTTCGCTTTGGTATGAAAATGGTGAATTGATTCGTGGAGTAACCCGTGGTGATGGCGAAACGGGCGAAGTCATTACCCAAAATGTCAAAACCATTCGTAACTTACCTAAAGTTTTATCTTCAGACAAAATTCAAGTACCACGTTTATTGGAAGTTCGTGGTGAAGTGTTAATGCCGAAAGCAGGTTTTGAAAAACTTAACCTTGAAAATGAAGCCAAAGGAGAAAAGACTTTTGCAAACCCACGTAATGCCGCGGCTGGAAGTCTGCGCCAACTAGATCCAAGTATTGCAGCTTCACGTCCATTAGCATTCTATGCTTACGGCATAGCGCAATGTGAGCCGAATCATGGCATTAACTCTATGTCAGCAAGTTTAGAATGGTTAAGCAATTTTGGTTTTGCTGTCGGTGAGCGTCATTTTATTTGCGACAGCATTCAAGATGTTCAAGAAAAATATGAGCAAATCAATCGCGAACGTCCTGATTTAGCTGTTGAAATTGATGGCATGGTAGTTAAAGTTGATGATCTACAACAACAACAAAAGTTAGGCTTTCTAAGCCGTGAACCTCGTTGGGCAACCGCTTATAAATTCCCAGCAGTTGCAGCATTAACGACTGTAGAAAATATCGATTGGCAAGTTGGACGTACAGGTACTTTAACACCTGTTGCTCGCTTAAATCCTGTCGCTGTAGGTGGTGTAACTGTTTCGAATGTGACTTTACACAATATTGGTGAAATTCACCGTTTAGACGTCCGTATTGGCGATACAGTCAGTGTTTATCGCAGTGGTGACGTGATTCCAAAGGTTGAAAAGGTTTGGTTAGAGTTCCGTCCTACAGATGTTGTTGAAGTGCATCTACCTGAAAACTGCCCAGTATGTTCTTCACCTGTGGTGATGCCAGAAGGTGAAGCATTGGCACGTTGCTCGGGTGGTTTATATTGCTCAGCACAACGTATTGAAGCGATTCGTCACTTTGTTTCTCGTAAAGCTTTGGATATTGAGGGCTTGGGTGATCGTTGGGTAGAATCACTTTTACATTTAGATTTACTCAAAGATGTAGCAGATATTTATCATCTGCATGAACATCGTGAACAGCTATTAACCATTGAAAAAATGGGCGAGAAATCAGTTCAGAACTTATTTGATGCAATTGAAAATAGCAAAAAAACCACTTTAGCTGCCTTTATTTATGCTTTGGGGATTCGTGGCGTAGGTGAGACAACAGCACGTATGCTTGCCAACACCTTCCAAACACTCGATGCAATTCGTCATGCAGATTTAGATGCATTGAAAAAAACTCCAGATGTGGGTGATATTACCGCTGAATGGATCGCCGACTTTTTCCAAGCACCACATAATCTTGAGGTGATTGATCGTTTACTTGCCGCAGGCATTCATTGGGATGCACCGATTGCACCAACCCGTCAGCCATTAAATGGTGAAAGTTGGGTCATTACTGGAACATTGGCAACGATGGGACGTGATGATGCGACGCAGATGCTACAAGCACTTGGTGCACGTGTCAGTGGTAGTGTTTCAAGTAAAACAAAATGTGTGGTTGCAGGAGAGAAGGCTGGTTCTAAGCTTGAAAAAGCTGAGAAATTGGGTGTTCCCGTACTAGATGAGCAGGTATTTTTAGAATTGATGAAGGAATATGGGCAGATGTAAACGATCTCTCTATTCAAAGCATTTAAAAAGCAAAGGTTTGATGCCTTTGCTTTTTATATTGATGAATATGAGTTCAGTTTTATTAACGTTCGTTTTTCTCAATTTAATTCAAATGATTAAAGTAAGAAAACCGAATATGAATGCTTAAGCACTTAAATATACTTCTTCACTACACCATCATCTAACAGCTGTTGGAAGTGTTCAACCAAACTGGTTTCAATATTGTGATAAGTGACGCCAAGTTCTTGCTTACTTTTATCTGCATTGAAAATAATCGGGTAACCCATGTTCTTTTCAATAAAATCACGTGAATAACCGAAAGCAGGGCCAAGCAGTTTAAACATTCTTTTCGGCACTTGGTTACGTGGGAATGGGAATTTTTGACCAAAATGCTGACGTAAAATTTTCCCCATTTCCAATAAGCTGAGTGAACCACCGCTGATAATATAGCGACCCGATGCATTTTCATTAAAAGCAGCAAGGATATGCGCATCTGCAACATCACGGACATCGACGATACCATTCCACATTGGCGGAACACCAAATAGAGTCATACCATTGGCAAATTGTTCTAATACTTCAACACTACCCGATTGCGTTGTAGCCGTTAGGGAAGGGCCGAGAACTAAAGCAGGGTTAACGCAAACCAAAGTCCAGCGGTCCTGTGCATCTGCCATCTCCCAAGCTTTGCGTTCAGCCATAACTTTCGAGTATGGATAAGGTTGGTGTGTTGTAGAACTGGTGGTATTCCAATGTGATTCATCAAATTGATTTTCTTCAGTTTCTAAAATATCAATCGCATCACCATAAGTCGATGCAATACTTGACGTCACAATCACACGTTTCACAGACTCAGTTTTATTGACACTATTTAAAACATTTTCTGTCCCTAAAACTGCAGGTTCGATAATGTCTTTCACCGCATCTTTATAATTGGTGACAACGAATGGAGATGCCATGTGTAGCACGATTTCACAGCCTTGCATGGCCTCATCAAAAGAGCCATTTTCGAGCAAGTTCGCCTTAAATAACTTCAATGTACCTGCGTTTTCTTGTGCAATTTTTTCTAAATGTGCAAAGCTTTGTTTTTTATTTAAATCACGAACAGTCGCGTGAACAGTATAACCTTGTTCGAGTAGTTTACGAATCACCCAACTTGCAATATAGCCAGTCGCACCAGTAACAAGAATTGGGGCTGATGTATTTCCTTGGGACATCATTTTTTCCTTCTAATTTTTAATATTCAATATCATAAATATTAAATTTGATAATGTCTTTAAATATTATCATCAATATAAAGTGAATCAGTTGGCATGAGTGACAGTTCATTACAAAACATGAAAATACTCAATAGATACCCCGAAATAAGAAGCATTTTTAATGGTTACAAAATGAATCAGATCACATTTTCAATCAAAAAAGGCTTTGAGAATACGATATGTTTTTGCAAGCGGTTATTTTTTATATGGAAAATTAGGAATAAGAATTGCAAATGCGTATGTTTCTCATTTTAATTTTATAAAAATCATAAACTTACGAATATTATATTTTGCAAAATTTATAAAATTTGTCCATAATAGCTGAAAAGGGTATGGAGTTTTTGAAATGCGTGGCAATCCAGAAGTTGTAGACTATCTAAATATGTTGATCGGTGGTGAACTGGCTGCTCGTGATCAATACTTAATCCATTCTCGTATGTACGAAGATTGGGGTTTAAGCAAAATTTTCGAACGTATTGACCATGAAATGCAAGAAGAAGCATCACATGCAGACGCTTTAATTCGCCGTGTGTTGTTCCTTGAAGGCACACCCAATATGAATCGTGATGATATTGTGACGGGTGAAGATGTTGTCACTTGCTTAAAAGCAGACTTAGCACTTGAGTATCATGTACGTGAAAAGTTAGCTCAAGGTGTAAAACTTTGTGAAGAAAAGGGCGACTATGTAACTCGTGATATGTTACGTCAGCAGATGAATGATACTGAAGAAGATCATACCTATTGGCTTGAAAAACAGCTTCGTTTGATCGAACTGATTGGTTTACAGAATTATATCCAATCTCAAATGTAAGATTTTATTTTACAGATAGTAAAGCCTTTAGATACAAGTCTAAAGGCTTTTTTTGTATGACCTAATCTAAGTGAATCCTTGGTTTGTTTGAGTTTTACAATAAATAGTTTTTCGGATCTTTACTTCTTTTTCGCAAACTTTTGAACGTCTGCCAAAACTTGTACTGCATGTGTCTGTGTATTCACACTGCTGTAGTGGTAGACAATATTGGCTTGCGGATCAATCAAAAAGGTTTCTCGTTTGGCAATTTTTGCGATGCCTAAATTACGAACAATGCCAAACTGACTTGCAAGCTGGTGATTATTATCAGCCAATATCGGGAAATTCAGCCCAAGTTTTTCTGAGAATTTTTGATGTGATTTAACATCATCCAAACTTACACCAAGGACTACCGCATTATTTTTAATAAATTCTGGGTATAAGGATTTGAATTGATTGGCTTCTTGAGTGCAACCCGGTGAGTCATCTTTAGGGTAAAAATACAGAACAACCCATTTGCCTTTGTACTGGCTCAATTCATGCCATTTTGAGTTTTGATCTTGTAATTTAAATTTTGGCGCAGGTTTTCCAACCCATTGTTTTTGATCTGAATCAAATTTAGAAAAGATTGAATTTTCAGCATGACTGAATGTGCTGGTTATGCATAAGGCAGAAATAGAAAGTAAGCCAATACCGACGAGTTTTAATGATTTCATATCGCATACTTTCCTGAATGAATTCTAGCTTGATCTTAGCAAATTTTAAGCATTTATGTGGATGATAAATGTTGGCATTTATTCCAAACAAATAGATGATTTTGTTACGGGTCATGTTATTAATGAGAATGTTTATCTGAGAATAATGAGTAAGCGTAGATAATGGATGTTGGCGCAGTTTTAATACAGCTTAAACTGAATGTTTTAACCCATGTCGATGCATGGCAAGCAGAACTCAATGCACGTAAAGATGAGGCAATTGAAACGTTAAAAGCAGAAGGCGTTTTGGTTGAGTCGTGGTTTTTTCTAGAATTGGAAGGACAAAATTATTTATTGGCCTATACTCGAGCAGAGAATATTGAGAAAGCACACGCACTTGCCCGTAACAGTCATTTCCCAATCGATCAAGTGCATCAGCAGTTTAAAAGCAATTGGTTGAAAGTCATTCCAGCAAAGTTATTGCTTGATTTAGAGAATAACGTTGATTGAAAAGATAACATTGATTGAAAAGATAACATTGATGTACTAAGTAGTTAACGTCAGTTCGGGATAAACTTTGATGTAAGTAATTAAAAAGATAGATCAGGCACAGCGGAGTCTTACCGTTTAAAGTCAGATGTAAGGATTAACCCACTTCGTCTTGCACTTCGCTTGAAATATATTTCAATCTTGTTCAGGTTCGACCTGAGAGGTACTACCTCGCAAGGCTTTCGGGAAAAGTAGGCAAACCATTTGTCAGTCGCCAACTCGACAAATACTATCAAGTACCTAATATATCGCAAAAACAGTATATTACAGATCTTACGGAATATATTCCTCATGCCTCGAACAATGCGACTGACGTTTCCGCGTATCATATAATTGGGAATATATCTTATCCCGAACTCAGGTTAGTTAGTATTTAAAAAATAGCGTGGATATAAAAGATGATTTGAATTCTAAAAATATTGCAGATTAAGCAAATAGCCTAGATTTAGAAAATAGCGAAGCCTTATACTATTAATCATCTTCAGTCATTGCATAGAGTTTAAATTGAATCAACGTATTTTACTCATTACAGGCTGGGGCGGTGGGACAAAGCTGCTCAATTCACTTCAACATGCTTTACAACAAAGAAGCTATGATGTTGAGCTTATGAATATATTCAATGCTTTGGATGAAAAAGTATTAAATCAGTATGTTGAAAAGGCCAAAACGGTTGATGTGATCATCGGTTGGTCATTGGGTGGACAACTTGCAACTTTACTGGTCGATCAAGTAGAAAGAAAATATTCAGAGAAGAAAATTCTGATTACATTGGCATCCAACCCTTGTTTTGTTGCCAATGCTGAATGGCAAACAGCAATGGATCAATCGACATTCCAAAACTTTAAACAATCCTTTGGAAATGATGCTATTACGACATTAAAAAAATTTGGTTATATGGTCTGTCAAGGCGTAGAGACAACAAGAGCCGATTTTCTAACTTTGCAAAGTTTGATTCAGCCGCAGAAAATTGAATTGCTTCAAGAAGGTTTAAAGCTTTTAGAAAATTTAAATCTTGTCAGTATCCTAAAAAATTATTCAGGTCTGCAATATCATTTATTCGCCAAACAGGATTATTTAGTTAGTTACAAAGTATTTGATAATTTACAACAATTAGATGCAAAGTTTTTGCAAACTGAATTAATCAGTGGCTCGCATGGCTTTCCAGTTTTTAAATCTGAAGAAACAACTGATAAAATCTGCCAATATTTACAAAAATTGAATTAAATCTGTAGACGAGTGGTGAATATCGCAATTTCTTTTTGATCCACACAGGTTTAAGATCATTAAATTGTTTTGTTGTAACTGATACGTGTACATGGAGTTTGGGATGACTGATTTGATGGCTGAATTAAATGATCAACAATTTGATCATGCACATATTTGGCATCCCTATACGTCGATGACCCATCCATTACCGACGTTTAAAGTTAAAAAGGCTTACGGTGCAACGATTGAGCTTGAAGATGGTCGCCAACTGATTGATGGCATGTCGTCATGGTGGTGTGCGATTCATGGCTATAATCACCCTGAACTGAATCAGGCGGTTGTTGATCAATTACAAAATATGTCGCATATCATGTTTGGTGGTTTCACACATGATCCTGCAATACAACTTGGAAAATTATTACTAGAAATTACCCCACCCAGTTTAGATAAAATTTTCTATGCAGATTCAGGTTCAGTCGCTGTTGAAGTTGCTTTGAAAATGGCTGTGCAGTTTTGGTCTGCTCAGGGAAATATTCAAAAAACCAATTTTGTTACACCACGTTCGGGGTATCACGGTGATACTTGGAATGCGATGTCGGTGTGTGATCCCGTCACAGGAATGCATCAGATTTTTGGTTCAAGCTTACCTAATCGTATATTTGTTCCTGCGCCGCAAGTCGGTTTTTATGATCAATGGGATCAAAGTGACATTCTCGAACTCGAAAAAACATTAGCAGAACATCATGCAATGATTGCAGCTTTAATTCTGGAGCCGATTGTACAAGGCGCAGGAGGAATGCGCTTTTACCATCCTGAGTATTTACGCCAAGCCAAATTACTTTGTGAGAAATACAATATTCTGCTGATTTTTGATGAAATTGCGACAGGTTTTGGCAGAACTGGTAAGCTGTTTGCATGGGAACATGCACAAGTTGAACCTGACATTATGTGTATAGGTAAGGGTTTGACAGGAGGCTATATGACACTTTCTGCAACTTTAACCACAAAGCATGTCGCAGAAACTATCAGTCGAGGGGAAGCAGGCATGTTTATGCATGGGCCAACTTTTATGGCTAATCCATTGGCATGTGCTGTGGCTGTAAAAAGTACTCAATTGCTGGTTTCGCAGGATTGGCAAATGAATATTCGCCGTATTGAAAATCATCTTCGACAGGTTTTAACACCATTACAAACACTTGAATATGTACAGGATGTACGTGTATTAGGCGCAATTGGTGTGGTGGAATTAAGCTTTAATGTGGATATGAAAATCCTACAACAAGAATTTGTCAAAAGAGGAATTTGGATCCGTCCATTTGGAAAATTAGTCTATGTTATGCCACCCTATGTGATTTCCGAACAGCAACTAAAAATATTGTTAGAACAATTGGTTGACGTTGTGAAAGGCATGCAGGAGCACGTTGCATGAGTGTTATAAACTCACATCTTGAGCATTTTTCACAGCAATTAGATGACTTAAAACAGCAAGGCAATTTGCGTCAATTTACTGTCAATATTCAACAGCAACGCTATATCACCATTGATCAGCATCAAATGTTGAATTTAGCTTCTAATGATTATTTAGGTTTGGCGGCTGATGTTCAGCTACGTGAACAATTTTTCGATGAAACGCCGAATGAACAACGTTGGATGAGTTCATCGTCATCTAGATTACTGACAGGAAATTTTCCTGAATATGAACAATTGGAAGCCAGTTTAAGCCAAGCCTTTCATGGGCGAGCAGCACTATTATTTAATAGTGGTTATCATATGAATATTGGTATTTTACCTGCGTTGGCAGATAGTAAGACACTGATTCTTGCAGATAAATTGATTCATGCCAGTATGATTGATGGGATTCGTTTATCGAAAGCTAAGTATCTACGTTATCGCCATAATGATTTAGTGCATCTCACACAACTTTTACAGCAATATCATGATGATGATGCTTTTGAGCGCATTATTATTGTGACCGAATCTATTTTTAGTATGGATGGTGACGAAACTGATCTTGCTGAATTAGTTCAGATTAAAAAACAATTTTCTAAAGTCATGCTCTATGTTGATGAGGCACATGCGATCGGTGTACGTGGTGTTCAGGGTTTAGGTTGTGTAGAACAGTATGAAGTGATTGATGATATTGATTTTTTAGTCGGTACTTTTGGTAAAGCTATTGCATCGGTGGGCGGTTATTTGATTTGCCATCCTATTATCCGCGAGTATCTGATTAATAGTATGCGTCCTTTGATTTTTAGTACAGCTCAACCACCGATTTGTATGGCGTGGACAGATTTTATTTTTAAAAAAGTACAAGTACTCAATTCACAACGCCAGCATTTACAAAGCATTAGCCAAAACCTACAACACGCCGTTCAAGCCAAAGGTTTTGATTGCCCATCGACCTCGCATATTGTACCTGTGATTATTGGTGATTCAGCTAAAACTGTTGAAAAAGCCAAGGCTTTGCAAAAAGCTGGTTTTTATATCATGCCTGTACGTCCACCAACCGTACCTCAGTATAGTTCACGTCTGCGTATTTCCTTAACAACGCAAATTCTACACACGGATCTCGATCAACTTGTGAATTTATTGTGAGGGCAGTTTAACACTATGGATATTGATAAATCACAAGTGGCTTTGCGTTTTGCTCAGGCGGGAAAAAGTTATACTCAACATGCTGTGGTGCAAAAGCAGATTGCACAGCAGTTGTTTGATTTAATTAGACAATTTTATCCAAAAACCCATATCAAGTCCGTGTTTGAAATTGGTTGTGGTTCAGGGAATTTAAGCCATCTTTTGATGCAAAATCTAAACATTCAGCATTTGATTCTGAATGATTTATATGTGCAGGTGCAGCAACATTTTCCAACAGATCAAAAATTAGAATGGTGCATAGGGGATATTGAACAGCAGGATTTCCCACAACATTTGGATTTGATTGTTTCGAGTTCAGCGTTGCAATGGATCGATGATTTAGAAGCGATTTTTCAAAAATCTTATCGCAGTCTAAAAAGTGATGGATATTTGTGTTTTTCGACCTTTGGGCAGAAAAATTTACAAGAAATTAAGACTTTAACTGGGCAAGGTTTGACTTATTTATCGATTGAAACGATCCAAGAAAAATTACGGAATAGTGGTTTTGAAGTCTTATATTTGTCAGAGCAAGTAGAGCATTTAAACTTTCAGTATCCCAAACAAGTTTTACAGCATTTAAAAGCTACGGGTGTCACAGCAACAGCTTCAAATTTTCGTTGGACAAAACAGACGCTACAAGACTTTTATTTGAATTATCAAAAATTTATGCATCAAAATGAGTTCGGAGAGCAATTTTACTCACTGACTTATCATCCAATTTATTGTATCGCTCGGAGACTGCCATGACTGCATCCATTTATTTTATTAGTGGAATAGATACGGGTATTGGTAAGACGTACACGACGGGTTATTTAGCCAAGTTGTGGAATGAGCAGGGTAGCAAGACCATCACTCAAAAGCTGATTCAAACGGGCAATATTGATATTTCAGAAGATATTGAACAGCATCGCCAAATCATGGGCATGGGGTGGTTTCCTGAAGATGAAACTAAACTCACGATGCCTGAAATTTTTACTTATCCAGCATCTCCACATTTGGCGACCAAAATCGATGGTCGTGAAATTGATTTTCAGAAAATTGAAAATGCGACTCAACAACTTGCTGAGAAATACCAAGTTGTTTTACTGGAAGGCGCTGGTGGGTTAATGGTTCCATTGACAACTGATGTGTTAACGATTGATTATATTGTGGAAAAACAGTTTCCTGTGATTCTCGTCAGTTCAGGCAGATTGGGAAGTATTAACCATACTATTTTAAGTCTGGAAGCATTAAAAAGTCGTGGTCTAGCATTGTATGCTTTGGCCTATAACTTAAATGATGAATCACAAGATGCATTAATTTCCCAAGATACTGCTGAATACTTAAAGACTTATTTAGCAAAACATTTTCCAGAAGCTTTGTGGATTGATATTCCAGTTTTGTAATGGATTAAAGATTGAAAATAAGTTTTTTGAGATCAATAAAACGAAAGCTTATCGTTTTATTGATCAGTTTTTTATTGGTTGGTTTGCTGCGGGTAGATGTATTTACGATATATCGGCAATACAAAAGGTAAGATTAGAAAGTGAAATAAGCTACTTGTCCAAATGACAATAATCAATGCTGCGATGTAAGACGGGACATCAATTGCCCAAACAAAACTGAGCAAGGGGAGAAGAATAGGTAAGATTGAACAGAATGCATAGCTGATAAAAGGGTGCTTCATTGCATATTTTGAGCAAAATAAGAAAGCATAACTGGCGATCCAGATGGCATATATAAAACATGCTTGTAGAATTTCAGATGTTGGATAATTATTTTGTATTTGCAAAGATAAAATTTTAGCGTTATCGATTTGTTCTTGCGTAGGAAATTGACCTTGATAAGCAATGTAGCTACAAGCGCTTAGCCAAATAAAAAACAGTGGAATCAATATAAAATATCTTCTATTCATCTTGTTATTTTTTGATCAATAAATAATCACTATAAAAATAGTCACTTTTGATTGCAAGTTGTGTGTGGCTTTGTTCTGTATATATTCAGTATACATGTTGTGGTTGTGGGGAGTTCATCTGGTATTAAAAAAGCGCTAATAAACTGAATTATTAGCGCTTTCTTTTACTCATTGCTGATCAATTGGCATTGGCTGAAATACCAATCTTTTTCACATTTAAGCGTTGAGCGGCGGCCATGACCATTGCAACATCTTTATATTCAGACATTTTGTCAGGCTGCACTTTAATTTGATCTTGATCAGATTTCTGTGCAACACCTGCAAATAAAACTTCTAAAGCTTGTTTGTTTTCAACAGGCTGGCCATTCCAAAAGAGTTTACCTTGCGCATCAATACGTAATGTAATCGGCTCAGGCGGTTTCTCATTGGTTGGCGGTGGTGGTGCTCCGTTAGGTAAATCAATATTAATTGAGTTATTCGGAATTGGAATAGTGATAATAAACATGATCAACAATACCAACATCACGTCAATAAGAGGAGTCATATTGACGTCTAACATCACATCATCATCGTCTTTATTGGAACCTACATTCATACCCATAAGTTGTTCCTTCTTATCCGATTATGGTGCAGCGACAGGTGTAGTGACAAATGCAATTTTGCCAATACCCGCCTGTTGAGTCGCACTGATGACTTCGTCAATCGCTTCATATTTGGTAACTTGGTCACCACGAATATGAACTTCAGGTTGTGGGCGTTTTTGCGCCTCAACCTGTAACCGACTAATCAATGTACTTTTATCTGCGATATATTTTTCATTCCAAAAAATATCTCCAGCCTTATTCACAGCGATTTGAATATTGATCGGCTTGGTTACATAAGGAACGTTTTTTTCCTCAGGTAACTTGACTGGAACTGTATGAATCGCAACAGGTACTGTAATTAAAAAGATAATCAGTAATACCAACATAATATCAACCAATGGTGTGGTATTAATGGCTGAAATTACATCATCTTCGTCACCATCTGAATTGATCATCATTCCCATGGCTGATGCCTCACTTATTTAATTTCGTTATTTTTAGTGCTATCGTTTTTGATTTCGCCACTTAATAAAACAGTATGTAAATCAGAACCAAAAGTACGAACATTATCCAATACAGCTTTGTTACGACGCGTTAACCAGTTGTAACCCAATACGGCTGGAACAGCTACCGCAAGACCAATTGCTGTCATAATCAAGGCTTCACCTACAGGGCCAGCTACTTTATCGATAGACGCTTGACCTGAAATACCAATCGCAGTTAATGCATGGTAAATACCCCAAACGGTACCAAACAATCCAACGAAGGGTGCAGTTGAACCGACTGTTGCTAAGAATGCTAAACCACCGCTTAAATGACTTTGGATTTTATCAATCGCACGTTGAATAGAAATCGTTACCCAAGTATTGAAATCAATACGTTCTAGTAAGTTGCCACCATGTTTCTTGGTTGAATTAATGCCTTTTTCAGCAATAAAACGATACGCACTTTCTTCAGCAAGCGTTTCAGCGGCATTGTCAATAGATGCAGCTTCCCAGAATTTTGCTTCAGCTTCTTTACCTTGACGTTTAATTTTTGCTTGTTGAATAAACTTGGTCACCATGATGTACCAAGTACCAATCGACATGAGTACCAAAATAAATAGGGTAGATTTTGCAACGATGTCGCCTTCACGCCACAATGCTTCCAAACCATAAGGGTTATGAGTAGGTGCTGCCGCAGGTTTTGGTGGTGGCGTATGTATTTCACTATTTGTCGCTGCTGCTGGTGCAGCTGATTCTTCAGCAAATGCTGACTGAATTGGGAGTAATGTACTCGCAGCTAAAATTGTTGCTGAAGCAAATAGTTGAGCAGGTTTCATCATTTTATTCATTCATAATCTCCAAAATTTTTTATGCAATTCATTAATTCAGTACAAATTCATAAGGAATGTCATACCAAGATTCTTGAGGTTCACCATTTTTCATTGCTGGTTTAAAAGTACATAAGCTAAATGCTTTTGATGCCGCTTTATCGAGAGATTTAGCACCACTTGATTTTTTAACTTTAGCTTCTTTCACTTTACCGTCTGTACCGACATAAACTGAGATCAACACTTCACCCTGTTCCTCATTTTGTAAAGCATCACGAGGGTAGTCAGGTTTTTTGCAGCCTGCTTCACCGCCAGCCACACCACGTGTTTCACCAGTTGGTTTGGGTGCTGGTGTAGGTTCAGGTTTAGGTGTTGGTGATGGATTTGGACTCGGAGATGGATTTGGACTCGGAGATGGTGTTGGATTCTGAGTAGGAGTCGGTGTTGCCTGAACTTTTTCTGTTGGTTTTACCACAGGTTTTGGATCAGGTGTTTGCAATACTTTATCGACAAGCTTTGGTGGCTCAGGTGGTTTTTCAATTGGTTTTGGTTTCGGTGGATCTGGTTTTTTGTCCTGAATAATGAGTAACTCAACAGGCTGTTCTACTGGTTTTTCACCATTTTTAGCTAAACCTGTGATTAATCCATAGAGAACGATTAGATGCAGTAATATTACTACTCCAATACCAATCAGGCGTTTGGCAGAGTTATTTTCTAAATCTGAAAAATTCGTGCCCATTGTTACTCCTGAAATGAGAGACAAACAATCAATAGTAAAAGTGTGACTATAAAAAAATTGTTATTTCAATTCTGTTGTTTGGCTTAAGTGAGGTATTTAAATCTTGCAAACACCACCTAGAAATTTAGGCAATGTTTGCAAAACACCCATTTAGAACTTGTAAGTACCTCTTACGAAATACGCACGTCCTACTGGATCTGTATAGCGAGGATCATAACCATATTGGAAATTATCCGTTACGTTAGACGCTGAAGGTTCTTCATCAAAGATATTTTTGATACCTGCAGTCACTTCAAGATTTTTGAATCCACTATACGTACCAGAAATGTTGTATAGCGTGTAATCACTTACACGGTGATTGTCATATTTCTCATCACCTGTTGTGTTTTGATCTTTATAACCACGTGTAAATTGTTGTTCAAAAACCATTTTCCAGTTTTCATAGCTCCAATTTACATTCGCAACATGCTTCCAGCGAACGATTGCTGGGTCATCATAAGTACCAACAATACCTTCCCATTTCCCACCTTTTTCATCTTGGCGATCATACTTCATGATGTATGTACCATCGATACCAAAGCCGAAACGACCTGTTTTAGTGGTTGGCGCAAGATAGTTTAGACTTAAATCTACACCTTCAGTTTTGATACCACCCATATTCACTAATGTCGTGTTTACATACTTAATACGACCATCGGTATCACGAATGAAACGATCTGAATATTTTTCTGGATCATCAAAAATCATAGCATCGCTGATTGTAGAAATCAGGTTATCTACTTCAATATTGTAATAATCCGCAGTGAATACTAGGTTTTTGATTGGCTCTAAAACAAAACCAGCTGTATATGAGGTTGATTCTTCAGGTTGCAAATCAGGTGAACCACCTTGCATACGCTTGAATTGAACATTACATTCAGTTTGGTATTGTGGCGAAGTCGCTGTACCACCTGGGCAGAGTACAGGGTCATTATATTTAGAACCTGTATAAGTTTCGCTTTGCGGTGCATTGATGTCATATAAGCTTGGTGCACGGAAACCAGTACTATACGAAGTACGGAACATTAACTCTTTCATTGGTTCCCAACGGAACGCAATTTTCGGGTTAAAAGTATCACCAAAGTCACTATAGTCATCATAACGTGCAGCAAGCTGTGCTTCTAAATTCGCTAAGATTGGAATATGGAATTCAGTGAATAGTGCTGAGATATCACGATCACCTTCACTGATTGGTTTATTTGGGTCAATACCGCTACTTGGCACTTGGCTCACAATTGCCGAGTTAACTTTTTGGTCCCATTCTTGTTTAGTGAAGCTACCACCAAATGCAAAACCAACCTCACCCGCTGGAAGGGTGTAGATAGGACGAGATACAGTAAAATCAGCAGTTGTTGATTTTAGTTTCCCTTTATTGGTATCGCCATTAACTTCAAAAGATTTCCAAAGATTTGAATCAGCTGAAGCACCAAATGGGTTAATTGAACCATCATTAAGTGCAGCTTGAAGTCTAGAGCGATTTAAATAACCACCTGCAAAACTATCTGTTGCTTCACTTTGAGCATACGTCAAGCCACCATTCATATCCCAACCGTATGCTTCACCTTCAACACCCGCAAAAACACGATGCGAGTCAGTAGTGGTTTCGCTCATACGGTTGCCCGCTTGAGAGCGAAGGTAAAGTTGAATAGGCTGACCGCTAATCCCGTCTACATCAGGCGTGATTCCTTGACCAGGATAGTATTGGCTTGAAGATGGAAGTGATACAGAACGGCTATAAACATCTGGTGCAATTGAGGTAGCTACTTTATTGCGCGAGAAGATATATTCACCAACTAGATTGAATGTATCTGAAAGTTTGAATGTACCGCGACCTAAAGCAGAAACTGTTTCAGTTTTAGGCGTAATACCAATCAATGCTTGAGTATTTAAGTAACATAATCCACCATCTGCAACGACATTTGGGGTGTTACTACAATTACTGTCACCATAAGGGTTGCCAAGTAGTCCTTCAGGGTCCCCATTAGCATCTAGTGGGCCACCATTCGGATCGTAAAAGTTTGCAGGGAAACCATTTGCAGAACTTGCATCTAGGCCAAGTTCTGGAAGTACACCACCACGACGACTGATTTTACGGTCTTTTGCCATGATGTTGTTGGTTCTACGATAATCAACAACACCGTAGATATTGAAACCTTGTTCGTCTAAATCACCATAACCACCAAAGATTGAAATATCTTGTTGATCGCCACCAGATTCTTCAGGTTGTAGTGCGCCTGCACTGATGTTTAAACCTTCAAAAGATTTCTTGGTGATAAAGTTGATTACCCCAGCAATCGCATCTGCACCGTAAACAGCAGATGCGCCATCACGTAAAATTTCAACACGTTCTACCATCGCCATTGGAATGATATTGAGGTTGGTGGTTGATGTACTGAAAGGGCTATACGCTAAACGGCGGCCGTTTAATAAAACTAATGTTTTATCTGTACCTAACGCACGTAAGTTTGCAGATGAGCCTTCAGTATTACTTGCTCCCACGTTTTGCGAAGTTGTGAAACCTGCTTGGTTTGAGCTGACCTTCGTCAACGCTTCCTCAACAGTCGTGATCCCTTGCTTCGCTAAATCTTCACCTTTTAAAATGGTGATTGGTGATGCGCTTTGAGCTGCAACCCCTTTAATTGACGACCCCGTTACAGTCACTTTTGCGACTTTTGTTGGTTGATTTGTTTCCTCTGCTTCCGCAGCGTGAGCTAGCGATAGACACATCATACTTAAACTAAGCGCGCTTAACTTAAGTAACGATTTGCCAATCGTTGGCGATCCCAAAGAACGAACAGCGTTGTTCATTTTCATATTTTGAAACATCCTTTTTTGTTGTACTTAGCGATATTGCTGCATTGCCTTCTAGCAATTCAAGTGCCAACTATATAATTATATGTTTTAAAAATATACAATATATTGATAAAAATTTACGTTATTAGTATTGAATATCCTTATACATTCGTGACTTTATAGTTGAAAAAAATGTTTGGAATTAATTTAAAAGAATGTTAAAGCAGTATTAAGAAATGATTAAAAAATGATCGATTAGCTATATTTTAGTGCATTTCTTATTCATTTACTGTTCTGTTTAATATATTTTATACAATATATAATTTATTTTTATGTGTTACTTTAAATTGATTAATTATTTATAATCAATCTATTGTGTGTATAAAATATAGTCTTTGATAAAATAAATGGGCAATTTTGAAACATCAGTGTATTTTAATTGTGCATTATGAATTGTTTTGATATTGGTTATCTGAATTTAATATTTAGGTGAAAAATATAGGAATCGATAGGATGTCGATACATGATAAATAACTAATTAATGTGGCAATTTTACGGTAAAAGGGAATTAAATTTAGCCCGAAACAGGAGTAGTGGCATGAAATTAGCTTTGCATTTGGGGCTGTTCTATTGTCCAATTTTTCACTATTGTTAAATTAGCATTGCAGCAGAATGCACAACGTAGTGAATTACAGGATGACAAACAAAGTAAAAAGTTCTGTCAAAACATAATCTTATTTTATAAAAAATGTAGGTACGAATTTGGAATTTAAACGTTTACAAGTTGCACTGATGGCTTGTGCAATGAGTTGTGGGGGAGTGGCGATTGCAAAATCACCAGCGCAGCCAAATAAAGTCTTAAATTTGGCATTTGAAGCGCCAGATGATGGTTTTGATATGGTGAAAACCTATAATTTCTATAGCGGTAATATTGCAGAAGTTATTTTTGAACCTTTATTGAAATACGATTACCTTGCTCGTCCTGCCGTGCTGGTTCCAAATACAGCGCAAGCAATGCCAAAAATTGAACAAGAAGGCAAAATCTATACCTTTAAAATTCGACCTGGTATTTATTTTTCTGCTGATCCTGCTTTTAAAGGCAAAGCTCGAGAGCTTACTGCACAAGATTATATCTATTCAATACAACGTATTAGCGATCCCAAAAACCGTTCACCTGCATTTAATTTTATTGATGGAAAAATCCTTGGGATGGACCAAGCGGTTGCCAATGCCAATAAAACTGGAAAATTTGATTACGATGCGCCGATTGCAGGTTTAAAAGCTGTAGATCGTTATACTTTGCAATTCACTTTGACTCGTCCAGATTATAATTTTCAATACATCCTCGCTTATGTTGCTTTTAGTGGAACTGCAAGGGAAGTGGTTGAATTTTATGGTGATCGTATAGGACAGCATCCTGTGGGAACAGGGCCATATCAACTCAGTAAATATGTGCCTCGTAGTAAAATTGAATTGGTTGCAAATCCTGAATATCGTGGTTTTGTTTGGAACTTTAAATCGACTGGTACTGCTTGGGATAATAAGTTAGTCAAAGAAATGTCAGGCAAAAAAATGCCTCAAGTCGGTAAAGTCACAGTCAGTATCATTGAAGAAGAGCAGTCTCGCTGGTTGGCTTTTAAATCAGGACAACTCGATTTTGACAAACTGACTTCAAATGCGGTTCCGCAAGCACTCAACGGCAATCAACTGAAACCCGATTTACAAAAACTCGGCATTCAACATTTTCCAAATAAGGATGCTGAAATCACCTACACCATGTTCAACATGAAAGATCCAATTGTTGGTGGTTTTAGCTTAGATAAAATTGCTTTACGTCGTGCTATTAGCATGTCTTATAACCAAACTGAAGCGATTAAACAGCTTTATAAAGGTCAGGCGGTTAAGGCTGAAATGTTTATTCCAGAGGGTGTGCAAGGCAATAATCCAAAATATAGAAGCAGTGTGGGTTATAACCCATTGTTGGCAAATAAGTTGCTCGATCGTTTTGGTTATAAAAAAGGCAAAGATGGTTACCGTACTTTACCGAATGGCCAACCTTTAACGCTTAGATACAACACTGAAAATAGTTCTAGTTCAATTATTCATTCTGAGCTTTGGAAGAAAAATCTAGATGCTATTGGAGTTCGTGTTGAATTCAAAGTGAGTAACTTCGCCGACAACATGAAAGAAGCCATGCAATGTAAATATATGATGTGGGGCGGTGCTTGGATTGCAGATTATCCAGAAGGAGAAAACTTCGCACAGTTATTGTATGGGCCAAACTCGGCACGCGGTAATTTAAGTTGTTATCAGTCAAAAGCTTATGATGCACTTTATGATAAAGCGATGGTCTTATTACCTGAAAAACGACAACCTTTCTATGAGCAAATGAACCGTCAAATAGAAGCGGAGAACCCATGGATTATTCATACCACACGTGTTCGAAATTGGTTAATCCATCCTCAAGTGCAAGGTTATAAAGCCCATCCAATGATGAATACCACATGGCAATATCTTGATGTACAACCTGTCAAAAAATAACCATATTTAAGTTGATGAAAATGATGAAGGACAATCTCAATCGGAAATTGAAGCAAATCGGGGTGAGTGTTTTGTTGGGAAGTATGTTTCTCACAGGCACGATGAATGTATTTGCAAAAAGTCCAGCCGATCCAAATAAAGTTTTACGTTATGTTTTCCCTGTCGCTGAAACAGGTTTTGATCCAGCTGGAACACATGATTTGTATTCCGCGCATGTACATAACTCTATTTTTGAAGGTCTATATACTTACGATTACTTAGCATCTCCTGCAAAGTTAACAACGCGTACAGCCGTTGCGATGCCTGAAGTCAGTAAAGATGGTTTGGCCTATACTTTTAAAGTTCAAAAAGGGATTTATTTTGCCAAAGATTCTGTGTTTAAAGGTAAGCCACGTGAGTTAACGGCACAAGATTATGTTTATTCTTATAAACGCTTGCTTGATCCATCTTTGCGTTCCCCAAATAGTTGGTTATTTGATGACAAAATCGTAGGTATGGATAAAGTCCTTGCACAAGCTAAAAAAACCGGCAAGTTCAATTATGATATGCCAGTTGAAGGCTTGTATGCACCTGATCGCTATACTTTGGTGATTAAACTCAAACAACCTGATCAAAATTTCCCAATGTTATTGGCACATCAACCCGCGGGTGCTGTGGCAAGAGAGGTGATTGAGCATTATCGTGACAAAGCAGGCTTTGCGATGGCAAATCCTGTCGGTACAGGGCCTTATGTTCTTTCTAAATGGACACCGGGTTCACGCATTATTCTCAAAGCAAATCCAGACTTTCGTGGCTATGTTTGGGATTTCAAAGCCTCTTCACCTGAAGATCAGAAAATCGTCAATGCGATGAAAGGCAAAAAAATGCCTCAAATCGGCGTTGTTGATATTCAAGTGATGGAAGAAGGGCAATCTCGCTGGTTATCTTTCAGCAAAGATGAAACAGATCTTTTTGTTTTGGATGGTGAGCTTACTGTTCAAGCAATTCAGGATGGTAAGTTGAAACCTGAATTAGTTAAAAAAGGCGTTCAGCTTTCTCGTATTGTTGATCCATCTATCGATTATCATTATTGGAATATGCAAAACCCTGTAGTTGGTGGGTTGACCAAAGATAAGATCGCTTTGCGTCGAGCAATGGCGATGGCTTATTCGGCGGATAATCAAATTAAAATTTTGTTAAAAGGGGATGCGCAGAAGCTGCAATACCCAATTCCTTATGGCATTGTGGGCCATGATCCAAATTATAAAACCAGTATTCCTTATTCAGTTAAAGCAGCCAATTTACTGTTAGACCGTTATAACTATAAAGTTGGCGCGGATGGTTGGCGGACACTGCCTAATGGTAAACCCCTTGTGATCGAAATGACATTGTCGGGCAATACCTTAAAGAGCCAACAAGGTGCCGAATTTTGGAAAAAGACTTTAGACAATATCAAAATCAAAATGACCACCAAGTCGATGCCGTTTGCTGAAGCATTAAAAGCTGAAAAACAATGTAAAACTATGTTTAAAGGTTCAGCTTGGATTGCCGACTATCCTGATGCAGACAATTTTATGCAATTGTTCTACGGCAAAAATATTCATGTCACCAATAATGGCTGTATGAAAATTCCTGAATATGACCGTTTGTATGAGCAAACCCAGAAAATGAAGCCGGGACCTGAACGTGATGTTTTGTATCGTCAGATGGCACGAATCATGGAAGTCTATATGCCTGTTCAGATGGAATCGACACGTTATAGAAATGCACTTGCCCAACCCCGTGTGATTGGATTTAAAAAGCATCCAATTATTCCTTCGGAATGGATGTATTTCGACATTAAAAAGTAAGCAAAATTGAATGATGTAGAAAAATGAATAAATTGGAAATTGGAGAAAACATGAAGACTCAAGCCTTTAAACTGACAACACTCTGTATGTTAAGCATGGGGATTAGCCAAGTTGCATTCGCCGACACTGCACGCAGTACTTTACCTAAGTTTCAGACCAAAGATATTCCAGCTCAGTGTGATGCAACCATCGCAAAGATTAAAAAGCAACTGACTGATTTTGAAAAAATTAAGTTGAAAGATCATGCAGAGGCAGGGCCAGTTTTAGCCAAATGGGATCAGATTTTTGCTGATTTTGAAGATTTTTATGGGCCAATCAATTTATATAGTAATGTTGATCCGAGTACAGACTTACGTAAGGCTGCTGAAGATTGTGAAGTTAAAATTAGCCAGTTCCAAACTGAAGTTTATCAAAACTCAAAGCTCTATCAACAAATCAAAAAAACCAAAGCGAGCAATGATATAGATACTAAATATCGTCAAGATATTTTAGATGGATTTGAAGATACAGGCGTACAACTTCCTGCGGAAAAACAAGCACGTTTAAAAGTTATCCTCGATGAACTGACCAAGATTCAACAAGAATATGCACGTAATATCCGTGATAATCCTGAAAAATTAGAATTTACACCAGCCGAACTAAAGGGTTTACCTGAAAGCTATATTGCTGCTTTAAAGAAAAATGAGAAAGGTAACTATTTACTCGGTTTTGATTCACCAGAGTACCGTCCATTTATGGAATTGGCTGATAATGATGATGCACGCAAACGTTATCAAATCGCCTATACGCGTCGTGGTACAGAAAAGAATTTGGTTTTATTGAAACAAGCCATGGACTTACGTCATGAATTGGCTCAGTTGTTTGGTAATAAAAGCTATGCAGATTGGGCACTTAAAAACCGCATGGCGAAAAACCCAGAAACGGTCAACAAATTCTTAAATGAAGTCCACAGCACCGTCGCACCTTTAGAGAAAAAAGAAGTACAAGAATTACGTCAGTTTAAAGCTGAAACTTTAAAAATACCTGTAGAAAAAGCTGAAATTGATCGTTGGAGTGAAGGCTATTGGAGTGAGAAATTACGCCAAGCTAAATATAAGATTGATCAAGAAAAAATGCGTGAATATTTTCCAACGCAAGCATCTCAAGACTGGTTATTTGCAATTTCATCTGACTTATATGGTATTGAATTTAAGCCTGCCAAAGTGGATGTTTGGCAAGATGAAGTTGAATACTATGATGTAACTGATAAAAAAACGGGTCAATTGCTCGGTGGCTTGTATATGGACAAATTCCCTCGTGAAGGGAAATATGGCCATGCTGCGGTTTGGGGTGTAAAAGGTGGCAGTACACTGACACAGCGTAAACCGATTTCAGCTTTGGTGACGAATTTTAACCGTAAAGGTTTAAACAGTGATGAGTTAGAAACTTTTGTACATGAGTTTGGACATGCGCTGCATGGTATTTTGTCGAATACGCGTTATACGTCCCAATCAGGAACGTCAGTAGAGCGTGATTTTGTTGAAGCACCTTCTCAAATGTATGAGGAATGGGCACGTCGTAAAGAGAGCTTATCCAAACTGGCAGATTATTGTAAACCTGCTTGCCCACGTATCGATGACGAGCTGATTGCCAAACTCAAAGCTGTAAATAATTATGGACGTGGTTTGTTCTATTCACGCCAAACTTTATATGCACAATTTGATATGGCACTACACACAGCAGATGCACTAAAAACTCAGCCTTTAGATGTGTGGAAAAAACTTGAAGGCGCTACGGCTTTAGGTTATGTACCAACCACAGAATTCCCAGGTCAATTTGGGCATATCATGGGCGGTTACCAAGTCGGTTATTATGGTTATATGTGGTCTGAGGTGATGGCTTTAGATATGTTGTCTGCATTTGGAAATAACTTAAATAATCCAGAAGTAGGGCAACGTTATCGTCAAACGATTTTATCTCAAGGCGGTCAAAAGAAAGCATCACAACTGGTGGTGGATTTCTTAGGTCGTGAACCTGATAACAAAGCCTTCTTTGATGAAATTACTGGTCAACGTGATTAAAAGGAATTAATACTATGTTGGCATATATCATACGCCGTATTTGGCAAATGATACCCACGATGTTGGGTGTCGTTTTGCTCATATTTTTCCTATTTAACTGGGTCGGAGGCGATCCAGCTTATATTCTTGCAGGAAAAATGGCGAATCCAGAACAAATTGAAAATATTCGTCAGCAATTGGGGGTGGATCAACCGTATTACGTCCAGTTGTGGATATTTATCAAACAAATCGTCACTTTTGATTATGGTTTTAGTTGGAGTACGGGGGAGTCAGTATCTGACATTATCCTGACTCGTTTAGGGCCTTCACTTACCATTTTGATTCCATTGGTTATTTTACAAACTGTGGTTTCTATCGTACTTGCTTTAGCAGTTGCTGCTGTACGTGGTTCATTGACTGACCGTATGGTGATGATGCTGTGTACGATTGGTATGTCGATTAGTATTCTAGTGTATATCATTGTTTTTCAATATGGTTTGGCTTACAAGCTTGGTTGGTTCCCAGTACAAGGCTGGAGTGATAGCCTGAGTGAAAACCTTTTTAAATACTCATTATTACCAATTCTCATCATGTTGGTGGTGAGTATTGCACCGACTTTACGTTTATACCGTAGCTTTGTTTTAGATGAAGTCAATCAAGATTATGTGCGTACTGCACGTGCCAAAGGTGTTGGTGAAAGCCGTATTCTGGGCATACATGTATTGCGTAACGCTTCGATTCCAATTGTTACAGATGTAATGGCGAGTTTGCCTGCATTGTTGATTGGTGCATTTTTAATTGAACGTTTCTTTGGTATTCCGGGCATTGGGCGAGAAGTCATTATTGCGGTAGAGCGTAGTGATTTTCCAGTGATTAAAGCCATTACGGTTTATGTCGCTGCGGCAACCATGATTTTTAACCTGATCGCTGATTTGATTTATAAAGTGATTGATCCACGTGTACAGTTGAAGTAGGTGAGCCATGCTTGGAACTTTATTAAAAAGCAAAGCTGAAGCTCAAGATCATTCAGCTTCTCCTGGGTTATGGCGTTTAGCCATGCGTCGCTTAAAAGCAGATCGAATTGCGATGGTTTCGCTATTTGTTGTGCTGTGTTATTTCGTCATGCTCATTTTATCGATGACAGGTGTTATTGCATCAAACTGGAATAAAGAAGTCGCTGTCAGCTATGCACCGCCTACGTTTATAGGTGCAGAGCAAAGCACGGCTGATCCTGCTAAAAAGGCGGCTGTTGTTGAAGCATTGCCAGAAAATCCTGTCGACCCTTTAAAAGATGTGATTAAAGAATTAAATACTCAAATTGCAACTGAGCAAAGCTCAGGTGGTGTGATTGACTATTATGGTGTGCAAGATCCTTTGGCTGAAGATATGAAAGCCATTGATCAACAATTAGGTGGGCATTTACTCGACCAAAAAACTGAATTGAAACAAACTTTACCTTTTGGTGCGGACAAATGGGGGCAGGATGTTCTGCTTAAAACCATTAAAGGTGCTGAAACTTCGATTATTGTCGGTGTGGTCGCAGCTTTGGTTGCTGTTGTGATTGGTACGATTTTAGGTGCAATTGCAGGTTACTTTGGTGGTTGGGTGGATGATGTTCTGAACTGGTTCTATAACATTTTTACTTCAATTCCATATTTATTGCTGGTTTTGGCAATTGCAGCGGTATTACAACAAAAAGGGATTCTCTCTATCGTCCTGATTCTCGGGCTAACGGGATGGACAGGCGTGTTTCGTTTAGTTCGTGCTGAATATATGAAGCATACTTCTCGTGAGTATGTACTTGCAGCCAAGGCGATTGGGGTAAGTCATTACCGTCGTATGTTCGTACACATTTTCCCGAATGTAAGCCATATTGCTCTGGTACAAATGTCGATTCTTGTGGTTGCATTCATTAAATCAGAAGTCATTCTAAGCTTCTTAGGTTTTGGTGTCCCTGTTGGCGTCGTGTCATGGGGAAGTATGTTGAATGAAGCGCAAAGTGAATTGATTTTAGGAAAATGGTGGCAATTGGTTGCAGCTTCAGTCGCAATGGCGATTTTGGTGACTGCATTTTCAATGTTTACAGATGCATTACGTGATGCATTAGACCCTAAACTCAAATAAGGAGCGGCAGAATGTCAGAACAACAAACTACAACTTCTGCGCTACTTCGTGTAGAAAATTTAAGCGTAAGCTTTAAAGGTGAAAATAAACAATTTGTTGAAACAGTGAAGGGAATTTCTTTTGATATTCCACCAAATACGACTGTTGCACTCGTGGGTGAGTCGGGTAGTGGTAAATCGGTGACTTCACTTGCAACAATGGGTTTGTTACCTGTAGGGCAGTCTCGAATTGCTGAAAAAAGTAAAATCATTTTTGAAGGGATAGACTTACTCAGTTTACCGCCTAAGAAGATGCGAGAAATGTGTGGTAAAGAAATTGCCATGATTTTTCAGGAGCCAATGTCCTCACTGAATCCAGTGTTTACGGTTGGCGATCAAATTGCTGAAATCCTACGTTTGCATCTCAATATGGGACGTAAACAAGCAAGACAACGTGCTTTAGAATTGTTAAAAGAAGTGGGTATTCCTTCACCTGAAACAAAAATTGATGCCTACCCAAGTCAACTTTCAGGTGGTCAACAGCAGCGTGTCATGATTGCTATGGCGATTGCCTGCGAGCCTAAGTTATTGATTGCGGATGAACCGACAACGGCATTAGATGTCACCATTCAAAAACAAATTTTAGATTTGCTTGAAGACCTACGTAAACGCCGTCAAATGTCGATGTTGTTTATTACCCATGATTTAGCCTTGGTGAGTGAAATTGCTGATGAAGTGATCGTCATGCGTCATGGTGAAATCCGTGAACAAGGTTTAGCCAAAGATGTTTTGGAGCATCCTAAAGATGCTTACACCAAGGCATTGTTAATGTGCCGTCCTCAATTGTCACATCGTCCATATCGTTTACCCATGATCAGTGACTTTATGAAGCAAGAGGGCGACCAATTGGTCGAGGCGCAGAATTTATCTGAGGCTAATCGTGCTGAACGTAGTCGCGGCTTGGTTGGAAATGAAGAGATTATTCTTGAGGTCCAAGACCTTAAAAAGTCGTTTTATAGTCGTAAAGGGCTGTTTGGAAAAGATGAATTTAAAGCGGTAAAAGGCGCTTCTTTTAAACTGGCTAAGGGTAAAACTTTAGGTTTAGTTGGGGAGTCTGGTTCGGGTAAAACCACGATTGGTTTATTGTTGATGCGTTTACAAGAATCAACGGGTGGAAAAGCATTATTCGAAGGTAAAGATATTTTAGCAATGTCTGAAAAAGAGTTTGCTCAGTATCAACGTAAAATTCAAATTATTTTCCAAAATCCGTATGCATCTTTGAATCCACGATTTACTGTGGGGCAAATTCTGATGGAGCCGATGCAAGTTCATCACATTGGCGCGAATGATGCAGAACGTAAAAAAATGGCACTTGAGTTATTAGAGCGTGTCAGTTTACCTGCACAAGCTTTTGATCGTTATCCGCATGAGTTTTCAGGTGGTCAGCGTCAACGAATTGCGATTGCACGTTGTTTAACGTTAAAGCCTGAAATTTTGATTTGTGATGAATCTGTTTCGGCACTCGATGTTTCTGTACAAGCGCAAGTTTTGAATTTACTTCAAGATTTACAAGATGAGTTTGGCTTAAGCTACATTTTCATTTCACATGATTTATCTGTCGTGAAGTATATTTCAGATCAAATTATGGTGATGAATCATGGTGATATTGTCGAGATTGAAAATTCAGACGAATTGTATCGAGCACCAAAACATGAGTACACCAAACGGTTGTTGAGTGCTATTCCTCAGGGTGCAGTAGAGCATATTGGTTAGTGATTGTTGAATTTAGGAAATGTAAAAAGCCACTCAAATGGGTTAATGCTAGTCAGTTAAGAGTAATTTAATCGTTACTCATTTAAGAATCTCCCCTAACCCCTCTTTAAAAAAGAGGGGAACTACTGAGAATTTAAAATAATTTTAGATTCTTGGTACTCCCTCCTTTATCAAAGGAGGGTTGGGGAGGATTTAAAAAGGCTTAACTGATCAGCATTACTCAAACGAGTGGCTTTTTACTGTCTTACAGAAGTTTTAACGAATTAAAACTTCTTAAATCCTTTATTTACAACAAAAGGTTTTTTCTTTTCAGGCTGTTCACTACGTTCTTCACGGTCTGCATAGTCACGACGCTCATTATATTGAGGGCGACCTTCAGAACGTTTATTTTGACCATAACGATTTTCAGAGCGATCATTGTGGTAGCTATTACCACGGTTGTCTGAACGGTTATCCGAACGACTGTTGTTATAACCATTACCACCTGAACGTGCTTTGTTAAAGCGATTTTCAGAGCGTTCATTGCGGCTGTCAGAACGATTCTCAGAACGGTTTTGACCATACTGGTTATTCGTTGCTTGGTAATCGCGCTGTTCTGGTTGATTGCTATGTACTATTTCACCTTCGCTATCACGGCGTTGTTGACGTAAGAAGCCCCCACGACGTGCCGCCATTGGTTTATCTTGCATACGCTCAGTACGGCGTTTAGCCATACCAAATAAACCAGTACCTTGACGTGGTTTAAGCTCAACCGCTTTAGTGAGGTTGTCGATATCATTCTTATCGAGTTCCATCCAACGACCAGTACGAAGCTCACGTGGCAAGATAACAGTACCATAGCGAGTACGTAATAAACGGCTAACCTTTAAACCTTGCGATTCAAAGATACGACGAACTTCACGGTTACGACCTTCTTTTACCACAACTTGGTACCAACGGTTGATCCCTTCACCACCAATTTCAGTGAAAGATTCAAATTTTGCAGGACCATCATCTAAAACAACACCTTTAATCATGTTGTTTTTCAACTGTGGTGTCACTTCACCCATGACACGAACAGCATATTCACGTTCGATTTCATTCGATGGATGCATTAAACGATTGGCAAGTTCACCGTCATTTGTAAAAAGTAGTAAACCTGTAGAGTTGATATCTAGACGGCCCACCATAACCCAACGGTCATTGGCAATCGTTGGAAGATGTTCAAATACAGTTGGACGTGACTCAGGATCATTACGTGAGCAGATTTCACCTTCTGGCTTGTAATAAATCAAGACACGACGACGAATTTCGTCTTCAATTTGGAATTGAACTTTACGACCATCGATGCGAAGCTCATCAGTTGGTTCGATACGTTCACCCACTTGAGCAACCTGCCCATTGACACTTACACGACCAGCCGCAATGACCTCTTCCATATATCGGCGAGAGCCCAAACCAACTCGTGCGAGTACCTTTTGCAATTTTTCACTCATGACAGCATAACCTTAGAAATAATCATCAACAGTGCACCTATTTAAGACTTTGGAGCTTGCGCATCCAAAGCCATAAAAGCTTCCTTGGCGTCCTGCAGGGGAGGCAATTGATCTATAGAAATTAGACCAAAAGCATTTAAAAACTGTGGCGTTGTGACTAACAACGCAGGTCTTCCTGGGAGTTCTCGGAAACCAGATTCTTTAATCCAGTTCCAATCGAATAATGTCCTTAAAATCTGACTGTTATTCGTTACTCCACGTATTTGTTCAATATCAGCACGTGTTACAGGCTGATGATAAGCAATCACTGCAACTGTTTCTAACAGTGATGGCGATAATCTTGTTGGTCGATCAGGCCAAACTTGTGCAATCACATTTCGATATTTTGCACGAACTTGAAAGCGATAGCCTAAAGCGGTTTCAACCAGTTCAATCGAGCGACCATGTTGCAAAATCGACAATTGCTGCAAATGTTGGCGTAATTGTTGTTTAGAATATTGATCTTGGAAAGCTTCTTTTAAACGTGCCAATGATACTGGTGCATCGCTGGCAAAGATAATCGCTTCCAATTGCATTAAAACTTCGTGATGCAACTCATCAACATTGAATGCATTATTTTGATCAATCGTCATGCATGCGCTCCTTGAATCGAAAGCGGAGCTTCAACACCTGAAGAAATAATTTGAACTTTTTGCTGACGTGTTAATTCTAAAATAGCCATAAAAGTAACAACCATGCCCATACGACCTTGGCTAGGCTTGAGTAACTCTTGAAAATTGAGCACTTCGCCAGTTTTAACCATTAGTTCAATATAGGCGATCCGCTCCTCAAGTAAAACAGGTTCTTGTTCGATTTTGTGGGTAATCGGTTCAGGACGATTGAAAATGCAGAACAATGCATCTCTGAGCATTTCCACTTTATAGCCTTCGTATACTTTGGGAATATGACCGATAGAAACACTGGTCATATAAGTATCCCGATCTAAAACAGGCATTTGCCCTAAACGTTCAGCAGCTTGTTTAATACGTAAATAAGTTTCAAGACGGTCAATTAATTCTTGTTTTGGATCTTTTTCGATATGAACAGTCTTAGGTTTTGGCAATAACAAACGAGATTTTAAATCTGCTAATAATGCTGCCATGACCATATAGTCTGCGGTTAGCTCAATATTTAAGGACTTCATATTGTCCATATATGATAAATATTGAGCAGCAATCGGTGCAATATCGAGTTGTAATAAATCAAAACCGTTTTTTTGAATCAAATAAATTAAAAAGTCGAGTGGTCCTTCGAAATGTTCAAGTAGAATTTCGAATGCAGCAGGCGGAATATACAAATCTTCTGGAATGGTTTCATGCCATTCATCCAATACTCTGATGTGGGAAACCGATTCCATAGAATCATGCGATGTTTGAGTCATTACAATTTATTAGCCACGCGAATTTTCAAAGGCATGTTTTATCGTACTGCCACTCAATGAAACATGTACATTGGAGAGAGGTGGAGACGAGTTACAAAAAGATAGTAAGTCTATTTTAAAGGAAAAGCACGTAGGAATACATTGCTAAATCATAAAAAACGATAAAAACCTGAAAATAAATAGGGAATTTTTTAATTTATGCTGCGATTAAAATGATCATTATGAGAATGTGTAGAGTACATATTCGTATGAGTTGAATTAAATGGAAGTTTGATATGGAGAGTTTTATGCACTTCTAATGATTATGTAAATACCAAATTGGACGATATATCGTTCAAGGCTATAAACGACTGTTAACTAAACTGAAACAAAATGAAAAGCTTTAAATATTGAGTATTTCTTATATTGTTATTAAGATTTATTAATTAATAATAGGTCATAATAATGATAAATAATATTTTTGGTATTTTGGATAAATTAGGTTATGGCACACGCAAGCGTGCCATAACCGCCCAGTTTTCAAATGAGGAATTGAACGCTCAGGTCGTGTTACAACGCATTGAAGGACATCATGGTATTAACGATGGTTTGTCTGCTGAGTTAATTTGCCTTTCAACCAATCCTTATATCGCTTTAAAAGAATTTATCGGTTGCCAAGTGGCTGTTGATCAAATCACAGATATGGGGCAACTATTTAGAACCACAGGGATAATTACAGGTGCGAGTCAGGGACAATCTGATGGAGCATTTACGCTTTATCGCCTAACTATGCAAGATGCAAGCAGTTTATGGCATAAACGGCGCAATAGCCGTGTGTTTATGAATAAGAGTGTTGTTGAAATTATTGCTGTTATTTTCAAAGAGTGGCGGCAGCGGAGTGCCTTATTTGCGAGTAGTTTAAAGCTGGATTTGAGTGGTTTAACAAAAGATTACGATATACGCCCTTTTTCAATGCAATCGAATGAAAGCGATTTTGCATATTTGACCAGACTAATGCGTGAAGAATCCATTAATTACTTGATTGATGAATCTCAGCATATAGTATCTGCACAGAGTCAAAGCATAGAACCACAAAAACTCCGTTTAATTGACGACAATAACCAATTTAAAGCACTTGAACGCAGGGTCATTCGATACCATCGCTCAAATGCAACAGAACGATATGACACGATCACCAGCTTTATTGCACAACGACAATTGCAATCAACAGCGATTCATTTACAACGTTGGCAGGCAGACTATTTGAGTCAAGAGGATGGCTGTGGTTCAGTACTTAGTTCACACAAGCACAGTAACCAAAGGCACAATGAAAGTTTAAGTCTTGAACAGGCATGGAGTTTATCACCCGCATGGATCAGTGACTTAAAAAGACAAGACCAAGCAACTGTTTCGAATAATCATCAACTAGACAAGCTGAATAAACATCTCAGTCAATACCAATCGCTGCAAGCTAAATATTTTACAGCACATAGCAGCGTCCGAGATAGCCAAGTCGGTTATTGGTTTCAACTGAGCGGGCATCCTGAACTTGATCAAAATCATCGTGACAATGATAAGGAATTTTTGATCTTAAATAAAAATTTCTACAATCAGAATAACTTCCCCAAAGATATACAAGACAAAGTTGAGAGACTACTCAGGTTGAGCCATTGGCAAAAAAATAAGGACAGTAGCGAGGAACGCCAAGCAAATGAATTGATGTTGGTACGTAGAAATATCGCGATTGTTCCTGAATATGATCCGTTGGAACATCGTCCAGTTGCACATGTGCAACGCGCTAAGGTCGTAAGTGATGGAGAAGAAATATGTGTAGATGAATGGGGACGGATCAAAGTTCGGTTCTTATTCACACGGAAAGAAGATCATACGCATGATAGTGGAGCAGGAAGTAATGATACGACGATGGACTCTGCGTGGGTGGATGTACTGACGCCGTGGGCGGGTGATGGTTATGGCGCACGATTTTTACCACGCAAAGACGAAATAGTCGTGATCGACTTTTTTGACGGCAACATAGACCGACCATTCGTGACAGGGCGAATCCATGAAGGAAGACGTTCTCCAACCCAGTTTGATGTTAAAGGCAAATTACCTGCGACCAAAAAACTCAGTGGTATTCGTTCCAAAGAGGTTAATGGTGAGGGTTTTAACCAACTGCGTTTTGATGATACGACAGGGCAGATTAGTACTCAACTTCAAAGTAGCCATGGTGCTACGCAACTGAATTTGGGAAATTTAAGTCATCCTAAAGAACAGGCTGAAAGTGAAGGTCGTGGTGAAGGTTTTGAGTTGAGGACGGATGATTGGGGAGCTGTTCGAGCACCAAAGGGTATTTTGATTACAACAGAAACCTCGGAACAAGCTCAAGGTGAACAGCTTTCAAGAAATAAAGTTCAGGAAAATATGAACTATCACACAGAGAATAACAAATACTTTAAAGAGTTAGCTTCCGTTCATGAAGTTGATGAGCCCAACTTAGAATCGCAAGCCACTATCAAAGATAAACTTGAAAAGTGGAATGAAGAAGCGAATGGTATTGTCGCTTTACATAGTGAATCAGCAATCATTTTAGACAGTAAAGAAGGTATTCATATTGAGTCAAAAGATAATATTGATGTTAGCACACCTAAAAATCTTCAGTTTTTTACTGGAAAAAGTTGGATTGCAAAAGCGTTAGATAAAATTAGTATTTTTGCGAAGCATGCAGGGATCAGAATTAAATCAGGTGAAGGGGATATTGATGTAGCTGCTCAAAAAGGAAAAATGACATTATCTTCAAAACAACAAATGCATGTTTATTCACTTAATGACTTTGTACGAATAGAAAGTGGTAAAGGAATATTGATTACTTCAGGTGAGGGATATATCAAAATTAAGGATGGAAATATTGAAATTGGCTGTCCTGGTTTACTTGAGCTAAAAGCAGGGCAGATTAAAACGAATAGTGGTGCAAGACTTTCTAGCCAACTCCCTGCTATGCCAGAATTTAATGCAGAATATGATGAACACTTTATTTTGCATTACCCTGATGGAGCACCAGCGAAAAACCTCAAATATAAAATTACGACTAATGATGGTCAGATTTTTGAAGGTGTATCAGGAGAAGATGGTAAAACGCAGGTTTGTAATAAAAACGTTATGACGGCTTTGAAAATTGAAGTCTTTTCACCTGAATAAAACGATAGAGAGAATAAGATGAAAATATTAAAAGTTATTGTTTTTTGCTTATTTATAACAGTTTCTTTTAGTGCATGTTCTAATGTTGAAAAACAACAAGAAGGTATAAACGTGATAGATTTTAAAAATCCTAAGAAGGTATGTTTTGGTCGGATTGAAGTGACTGTTCCAAAGGAAACACAAATTGAATACAGTAATTTTAATTATAATGGTAGCGATTTAGAAGTTGATGAAAGTATAAAAACTTATGAAGCTTACCAAAAATTAATCAATGATAAAATTCAGCATTTAAAAAATGAACCTCATGAGACTGAGGGAAGATTATTGACAAGTGAGATGAGAGGGCCTGTACAACAAGTAGGGCGTTCAGTGAGTCATATTATTGTTTTTAGAGATGGAAAATACGTTAGTTCATTATATGAAATTTATGGTTATCTCTATTTAAGCCCTAAAAAGCTTATTATATTAAAGAGTGGGGCAAGTAATGATCTGTTAGAAGAGTCGTTAACAGAGATGCAGCATAACTTGGCAAATATAAAAATAAGATCAAAGAAAGATGAAACACAAGCAGGTCTATGTTGGAAAGATTTTTTTATTTTAGATGATATGAGTAAAAACATTCCATTTACAGGGGGATATTTACATTTTAGCTTTCCAAGCTATCCTCGGGTTCGAATTGATATTTCACATCGTGTTCGTCTAGAGTCAGATGTACCATTAATCGAGCTTATGAGAAAAAATAAAAATGATTTACCAGAAATTGTAAAAGCCAGAATGAAAATTGAAAACTTAAGAGAGGATAAAAAAGTGATTAACGGTTTGGCGGGTGAAGAAGTGCTGAATCATATGTCACAACGAGGGTATTTTGAAAGAGGATTTGAAGATGGGGCATGGCAATACTTAGGTGATTTAAATAATGATAATGACCCCTATATTAAATTTGATTTTGAAAGTGCCGAGTTGGTTCATGATGATGAACCTTTGATCTCTACGGTAAGCCAAAAAAATGCCTTGCAACTGTATGATTTTATATTAAACAGTGTTCAAACTTCACCAAATAATAAGAAGGAAAAATAAAATGGCTGAAGTCGTATCACAAACAAACTCAGTGACTAGCCCTAGTTCAAACAAGCTAGGTACTCATGTCGAGATCCCTTTAAATGATACCATTCCAATTATATTTGTACCCGGAATTATGGGGTCAAATATATACAATACAGCTTTAAAAAAACCAGTTTGGAGAATTGGTAATGGTATTACTGGTCAAGTGGGTACTTTGACATCACAAATGAAAAAATCGCCTGCTGATTTGCAAACGGAATTAGATCCTTTAAATACTCGGGTAGATACGACAGGAGACATTAAAGTTGATACTCGTTTAAAATTAACAGAGAAAGTATTAAGAGATCGTTATTGGGGAACTGTGCATTGGGATAGTTATGGTGGTGTTTTAACGTATTTACAATTGGTCTTGAATAATGTCGATTTAAACGAAAAACCTATATATAGTATGGGAGGTGTAGGTGGAGGCTATGCTGCTATTCAGCAAATGAAATTGCAAGAATCTATTTATGAATGGAAAAGCCTTTTAAATAAAAAAGAAGTAGAGAGTTGGCACCCTCAAGAAGCATTTACAAACATAAATCAACAAGACATTGAACACTTAAAGGCATTTCATTTCCCTGTATATGCAATGGGCTATAATTGGCTTCAATCGAGTGAAGATGGCGCAAATATAGCCGCAGGAAAGCTTGACGCAATTAAAAAGTCATTGGGTGCGCGCTTTCATAAATTCATTATCGTGACTCATTCTATGGGGGGATTATTAACTCGCCGTTTAGTGCAATTGAGATCTAGTGATATTGCAGGTGTGGTACATGGGGTGATGCCAGCAGAAGGTGCTGCGGCAGCTTATCGACGTATTGTTGCAGGTTCAGGGGATGTGGGTGCTATACCAGCTTATGTACTCGGGAAAAATACGGAACATGTCACAGCGGTTTTAGCAAATGCACCTGGTGGTTTAGAGTTACTACCTAGTAAAGTATATAACAATGGAAAACCTTGGTTATTTTTAAATGGGTCAGGGCTCATGAATGGGCAAGATTTGCAAAATAATGTGGTTTCGTTGCCAACTAGAGGCGATCCTTATGAGGAAATTTATAAAGCAGATGGTGTCTGGTGGGAAATGGTCAAAGAAGAGTTGATTGATCCTGCGAAATTAATAAGTCAAAGAAATCCAGGTAAGAGAATAAAAGATATATATTTTAAGAAAATTGAAAAAGTTAAAGAGTTCCATAGTTTAATAACCAATAAATACCACCCTCATACTTATGTCAATTATGGGCATGACCCAAAATACGCTAGTTTTGGTACTTTGACTTGGACTTTAGATCAAGCTTTAAGGGGGTTAACGGCTGCACAAATGAAAAGGTTGCCAAGAGTAAGTGCTCAAGAGGTTGAAGCATATAATCAAAATGTTGCAAAAGATGCGATGTATATGGGGCAAGGTGCTTCGTATTACATCAAGGAAAATATTAAAAAAAATAATGGATTACGATATATTAAATTGACCAGTGGTAAGTTTGGGACGTTTAAAATCTCTGAAAAAAATGCGGATGGTGATGGTACTGTTCCTTACCAGTCTGGTTGTGCTCCATTTAAACAAGTAGGTGTCAAACAAGTTTTTAAAATGACAGGTTTTGATCATCAGGGTTCTTATAATAATACTCAGGTTAGGCGGTCAGTTCTTTACTCAATAGTCAGAATTATTAAGGACAATAATATTCAGCCTAAATTTAGATAGAAGTGTTTTAAAATGAGTTTTGATTATTTTTTATTAGAGCCTGTTGATATTTTAAGCTGTAAATTTGTTCTACAATGGCAACTTGAAAATCGTATCTATATAAAATATGAGTAAATTATTCATTTTTATCTGAACTATTCAAGATTCTATTCAGAAAAGGAACATTTTTGAATGGGAGAGTATCTATAAAGTTATAATTTGCTTTTTGTGAGCTTTCTCTTTCTGCGAACTGTTGATATCTATTAAACTCTGAATTCAAAAACTCTCTTATAAGTTTCATTTTTCGATCAACACGTAGTTTTTGGATAATTTCTTCATTTAGAGAGCTATGTTCACTATCAGAAACATCGCGAGCAAGCATACTAATTTTTGAAAGATTTAACTCTTGTTGTTGAATTTCTGTTAAATGACGAACCATTTTATATAAGAATGCTAAACACATAGAAGCTAATGTAATTATGAGTAATGTAAATGGCAATCTTTGAATCAAGATTATCCATGCTTTTTCAAACGTATCAACTGTTGATATTGTGGTGAAGTCTTTTAAAGTCTTCCAAGAAAGATTTACAATAAACCCTAAAATAAGTAGGGGAATGAATGCTAAAAATCCATAAGTCCATTTAGTTTTAGTTGATCGTGCAACAAAACCTTCAAGATTATCAGGAAATAAGTTTACTGATTTCTCTAACTCTTTTCTTCGTTCCTCTAAGCGCTCATTACCGTCACTTAAATATTTCGAACGGTTCTGTAACTCTAAAAAATCTTCATTTAGTTTTGATAATTGATTATCTTTCGCAGTAATTTGTGAGTTAAGTGATTCAATTTCTGCATTTTGCTGGTTTATATTATTTTGAAAATTTCTCTTTTGTTCTTTTAATTCATCTATATTGCTTTCTAGCTCAGTTTCATGTTCTTCTTGTGTTGCTAAATATTCTTGATATTCATCAAATTTGTTTGTAATTCTTTCAACTATTTGGGTTAGTTCTCTTTTTTTTGTTGAGATAATTTCTTCATATTGATTGCGATCTTCTTTAATTTGGTAAAAATTATTTAGTTGGGTAACTGCATCATTAAACGTAATTCCATAAAGTTCAAATTTTTCTAAGTTAGTTCTCTTTTTTGCGAAAATTTTTTCATTATTGAATTTTAACGATATTTGTTTAACACAATCGTTAGTCCAGAAAATGATTCTTCCTTGTGTATCTAGCTTCTCTTGACGTAATACTTTTTTTATACCAAATAAATTTGTATATGTAAGCTCAAATACACCATCTTCTTTAGGGGTAAATAATATTGCAGATACAAAAAAGTTATCTGTAAATGTAGCTATAGAGCTTGCTTTATTTAGTGAGTAATTTAATTTAGAGTTCTCAACAAATCTTGCAAATTTGCTATTTTCTAAAGCTATTGTAGGAGATAGGAAAGTATCTTTATATAGATTTATAAATAGATTTGGATTCTCATCCTCTTCTTGTAATTGATTGATTTCAGGATTTATTGAATCTAAATCAATACTGAGTTCTTTATTCATATTTTATTCTCAGATATTGAAAGGTCGAGAAAACTCGACCTTTCCAGTAAATGACAGATAATGTGAGATTGGTTTTTTTAATTAAATCAATAGCTTTTAATTTTTTGTGACACGTGATCTGAGCTACTTTTGACACATAAGTTAAGATTTTCTAAGAATCTGTGTCACATAAGTTAAGATTTTTCTCACTACGTTGATTTCCATAACCTGAATGAAGTAAATTTTCTACATCCTTTTTTTTAAATAACCTGATGGAGTAATGATGATTGCCATAAAAATATGGTTTGATTAATCCACGCGTTACTAAATTCGTAATGTGCGTTCGATGCATGCCTAGATATTTATTAGCTTCCGAAGCTGTAAAAAATTCCTTTTTAATCTCTAACACATGATTGAATTGTTTCTTAGTGAATAATCGGCAATAACCAATAGATTTTATTGTTAAGAAACCAGTCATAATCCAATTTTTTTGTAGCTGATTGAAAGTACAATTTAGAGTTCTGAGCACTTCATCTATTTCAATATATGAAGGATCATTCTTTTGTTGTAGTAGTTTATTAACACTGCTTCTAGGAATGCGGTAAGGCCGTGCATCTAGATCTTCGACTTGAATCCAATTATGTTGAATTAGTTGGGCTACTTGTAACGATGAAATGCTCAAAAGCTCAGCTGCTTCATTTAGACTCATAAAATTATTTTTTCTATCCTGAAATGTAGTATTTTTTTTATTACGCCTGCGATTGTTTTTATATGTTGTTATTTTTTCAATTATATCTTTAGTTAAATGGCTAACTGAACTTCTATTATAGTAAGCAGGATAAGTTTTATCACTATCAATTGGGTTAATATTTAAACTTGAAAGTTTATCTCTTAAAGTAAATACTGAAACATCTAAAGTCCTAGCAAGAGAACTTAAAAAAATATAATTTTTATTGAATTTATTAACGAATTCCTTCTCAAGACATAGTTGCATAGAGCGATTGATATATTTTTTGGTTGCTGGAATGGTTGGCATTTTAAGAAATAACCGTGTATTACCAATATTAATGTCAAGTATTTTCATGATTTCAGTAATGGTATAATAGTGACTGGATTCATCTTCTAATGCTGGTGGACGGTTATATTTGTAGTTGCCATTGATATTTTGTTTTTCATAAATAAGCCAGTCCTCAAGAATTTCTATAGTGAAATTAGTTTTATCGCTATTGATAAATTGCTCATGATATAAAATTCCAGCTTTCAATCTTTTATTGAATGATACGAAAGTTATCCCAAGTATATGAATAACATCATTTTTGTTGAATTTTTTACTGATGGGTAGGGATGATTTTTTTTTATAATCTCTAAAGTAGGATTGCACATCATTTACAATATTTCTAAATCTAGTTTTATTTCTTGAAAATGGTAGTATTTGAATTTGAGGATGAGCATAATTTAAATTATTCTCGATTTCTTTGATAAATATAGATGCAAATCTTTTTTCATTGTGAAAATACTCGTGACATAATTTTAAAATATAAGAATAGTTTGCTGTAATTTCTAAATTGGAAAAATATTCAATTAATGCTATCCATATATCAAAAAATATTTCAACAAAATTTTCTTCAGCTGAATTTAGTTTTTCTATGAACCAGCTGTTAATATTCATATTTTCAGGGGCAGATGGTTCTATCAGGCTTTTTCGAAGATCAAAATTGCAATTTGAGCATTCGAATAAAGATCTTCGATTTGTTTGCAACGTGGTGTGACATTCTGGGCAGTTGCTTATTAAATTAACATGATGATCTGGACAAATTAATAAAGGAGTTAATAACCAGTTATTTTTCCAATAACCATTTTTATCTAAACAAATTGGACAGAACTTATTTAAACCAATTGTAAGCAGTTTTGGTTGAATTATTTGATTATTATTCCAAAAAAAATATTGAGAAGTTGGAGGAACTTTTTTTATGACTAATTCTAATAAATCATATGAAAGATCTAAACACTCTATGATTTGTTTGAATTTATTTTCGTCAGTAAATATAGAATCATATGATAATTTATAAACTGGAATGCCAACACTATTTAGCATTTGTTTCGGCGATTGATAACCGTTTGAGTATGATGCTCTAAGTAGAAAGCTTGCTAAAAATTCATCACTAAACGGAATTGGCGTATGAGAAAGAGTCAGTTTTTTCATGATTTAAATTAGAATTTCAGTAATTTGAGAAGGATTGAGTTGAAAAATATTTTTTTGAGTCATTGGTTTATATAAGATACTTTTCGAAGCATATGCTTCATGAAAGTCGCTTATTGAAACAACTAGGCGGTTATTGTTCATCGCATTTAAGCAACTCTGGTGTACAAGCTGCATAACATAAGCTTGATAGCCACTAGTCGCTAAAAATATTCGCGTTGATAGATCTTTTGAGCTAATTTCTGGATCAAATCTAATGTTAAAATTCTTTAACATATATATAGAAATTTGCTTTAAAAAAGGTATTAGTGTCGAATTTTCTGCATGTACATCTAAAGTCAGAGGGTTGAGTTTTACAACACATGAGAACCTTCGTGCTAATTGGCTATCAATGAACAGATTGTGTTGAATATTCGGTAATCCGACTAAACATATAGATATTTTCGTTTCATCCGCTAATGTCTTGATCCAGTTCGCAACATTTTCCGAAGTCTTATTTTTTTGAGCGCTTGAGCTGTAAATGTGATGAAACTCATCAAGCATAATCAGTTGTGTTTTGCATTCTTTTAAAAGAATGCGTAATCGATAATTTAATTGCTCACTAGTACCTTTGTGGTCAGTACATCCAAGCTCTTCTAGCATTCTGATTGCTAGGCTCTTGATCGTGATTGGAGATGGGACTGGAAAATAAAAAGCGGGAACAATTAACTTCTCCATATTATCTTCAATAGATTTATATGTTTTATATCTACTTCTAATAAGCTTACATATCGTTGATTTACCAACACCTCCTTCACCAAGCAATAATGAGCCGATAGGACGATTATTCAGGTAACTCATCTGCATACATTCATCAATACAGGTCAAAGCATTTGAAAAATCAGAATGGTGACAAATGAAGTTTCTTAACTTAGAGAGAACTTCAATATTTGTATTATTATTCATCGAAATTAATCTCTTCGTAAAAAAAATCAGTTAAATCTGAAGGTAAATTGTCAGATGTAAGGTGAGGGATATCGTCTATATGAATATTGGATGAACGTACATCAACTTTTTCATCATTTAGACTTGTTAGCTTTAAACGATCTTCCTGCTGTTTAATCATCAAAGGTAAATCATTTTTAACTTGTCTAAAACGTTTATTCTTCTTATTAAGTGTTTGTATTTTTAATAAGAAGTTTAAGCGTGCTAGATATAAAGTCTCTTCATTTTTGATTTCATCAGGATCAAATTTATACTTTTCACGTAAGATTTCCTTTGCTTCTAACCATTCTGATAGAGTTAAATCTTTAGTAGCTTCTGGATAAATTGAGTCTGCTTGTATTAGGTTATTTTTATTGAAAGGATCTTGCACATAAATAGAGCTCAGGTCTAATTGATTAACATAAATGGTAACTTTCTCTTTAAAATTAAAGCCTAATGTGGCGAGTGCTTGCGATTTATATCTTAGACCTTTTAAGTTAATTTGGCCTTTGTTGATTTTATATCGAAAAACTGTCCGACATTTTCTTTCTATTTCTAGTTCAGGAATAGTTAGAACAGGAAATCTTTTAGATGCTTCTCTCCACATTTTTTCAGGTCTTTGCTGTATTTTTATAACAGGTTGTAAGACAGAACAGGCAACGAATAGTAATGTTGCTGCTGGATATAACGAAGATTTCGGGAAAAATCAGGCTCGGTTGATGAATGAGGTTGCCTTAGAAAAAGCCCCTGTTTCAAATATGCCTGTGGTTGCAGATGGTAAATCACATAACATTTCGACTATGCCAGATACATCAAAATAATAAGGCTAATAAAATGATTAATTTCAATTTTCGTAGTGTTGCGATTCTTTTTATTGCTTATTTTTTATCAATGTCTCAATTAATCTATGCGGCACCTGATGTGGTTGCACAAAATTATGCGGCAGCCAACTCACCGGGTATTCAGTCCTGTACAGCTGGTTATGATCTGATGAGTGGAGATGTTGCTTATCAACAACCGTTAATTTCCAGTAAATTGCCCTATTCGTGGAATTATAAAGCACCGTTACGTTTGAATTTATCAGCAGCTCAAACCTTTGCTCAACCCGAAAACACAACAAGCGGTTGGAGTGATAATTACCAATCATCAATTATTATTCAAAATATAAACTCAAAAACAACTCAATATACAAGTTATTCCACGACACCAGATTCATTCAATCCAGGATATTATTGGCTATATACATCAAATCCAATAACAACAGAATTGTCTGCAAAATTAATTATTGCTAGATTACCTGGTGAAACGATTGATACTGTTTTTAAAGAAGAAAAAGGAGGGTTCTCTAGATTATACTCCGCAGATGCAATCCGTGATATGAATCGTTATTCAATAAATCAACTTTCTTGGAATACTGATTTAGGTGAATATGAATTAAATCGTATAAATGGAAATTTGGTTATTACAAAGAATGGAGTTAAGTATACCATTTCAAGTGATAATTATAGAACAGCCCCAGCGACAACATCTTCTAGTATCCTAAATTTATATATAGATAAAACTGGAAGATTACAAACAACCACAAGTTCTTGGTTAGGTTCTAATGGGGGTGCCAATAGATTTAATAGTATAACCAACGTGGCTCGTTATATAGAGACAACGACAACAACATCTGTAGATTTATATCGTGTTGCACGTATTGAATCTCAGGGACGAAGCCTAGATATGCAATATGATGGCTCAATGAATCTGACACAGGTTACTGATAATTTTAATAATAAATTAATGATTGAGCATACCTTTGATGACCCCAATATTGGTAGTGGGCAGACAATTGATGAATCCCGCCTAGTGACTAAGGTCAGCTATGCTGATGCAGGACAGGAAGTAACTCAGGTTGCTGAGTTTAAATACGAGTCATATGATGTAAAAACTCCCAGTACAGGTATAACAGCGAAAGTTTATGCCTTGGTTGAAAGCAATTCGACAGCAGCAGGACAAACGACCTATGTGAACGCATTAACCGAACTGGGAGCCATGAAAGCTTATGTTGCAAGTAAAGGTAGAACAGCTGACAGTAGTTATTATTATCCTGTTTTAAAACAGGTTAAAAATTCACTTTCTCAGATTGTACGTCAGTGGGATGTAACTCAAAATTATGTTTTAGGCAGTGGAAATACTTATTCTACAGCTCAGACGACATTAAGGTCATTTACACCTGATAATGGAACAGTAGCGGACAATACTACGATATATGATGATATTTCTAAAAGTATCAACCTAAACTTTGCACTGGATGGGATAAGTCGGGCGACCACCACTGTACAGACTACTATCAACTCTGACAAAAGTATTACGTTAACGAATACAGGCTATCCTTGTCTGACATCAAATAAAAAGCCATTAACTTCAGCAACTTTTGATACTGCACGCAGCCGTCTTATTCAGGTGATGGATGTCAATGCTAGTAATACAGTCTACACTTATGATAGTCGCAACCGTCTTACATCCACAACAGAAGCAGCAGATACGCCACTGAGCCGCCTGACAACCTACGTCTATGGATTACTGGCTGATGGCCAGCCTAACCCTTATTCCACACCTGAAACCATACAAACATCTAACCTGAAGATAACCAATGTTTTAAATAACCGTGGGCAAATTATTACTCAGACTGAAAGTTCAACACAAGCCGGCAGTACAAGTAAAGTGACTAATTACAGTTACTATGAAGCAAACCTTACTGGGCTGGGGCTGTTAGTCAATGTCGATGGACCACGTGATAAAATCACTTATGCCTATGATGCGTATGGTAATGTAGCCAATATCTCTAAGGTTGTAAGTGGTATTAGCCGAATAACGCAGTATGTGGGCTTCAATTCATTTGGTCAGCCCGAACGTATTGTCTCGCCAAACGGGATGGTAGAAAAACTAGTCTATAATGTTGATGGTACTGTAAAAAGCAAAACTGTAGGTACAGGTGGTGCATCAGGCACTGTCACCGGGCAAACAACCACTTATGGTTATAATGATCTCAAACAGATGATCAGCCAGACCAGCCCTGATGGTGAAGTCGTCACCTATCAGTATGATGTAGCAGGAAGACGCATACAGTCAGTTTTACCTGACGACACGATTGAGAAATATACCTATCATCCAATTGGAACACAGGAAAGTTATAAAAGGACTGACAGTGCAGGAAATGTCTTCAGTGCAATTTATCAGGATCTGAATTTTCAGGGTCGTACTTACAGAATACGGCAAAGTACAGATGCTGGTCAGTATATGAGCACCTATGGCTATGATAACAATGGAAATCTGATTCAGGCAACCAATACACTTGGGATTACAGAAAAATGGACATATGACCTGCTCAACCGTATAAAAACGCATACTGACGGCAATGGTAATACGGATACCAAAGATTACGATACCAATGACAATGTGATTTCAGCAAAAGATGCACTCAATGCAGGGTCAGCACCTTTGACCTACCGCAACGGCAATGTGCTGGTTCAGGAAAACAATACTGACTTTGGTCAAAAAACCTATACTTATAATAATGCCGATCAACTGACCAGGCGTCTGCATGGAACCCGTCAATGTGACTATAACAACATTGATGAAATTGGTCGTTATACTAATTTTGCCTGCAAGGCTAGCAGCGGTTCCACTGATACTGAGCATCAGGTGAATGACAGCTACACCTATGATCAAAGTCGTTATGGGCGGCTTGACAAGGTAACAACCAGTACAGGTTATGATATTGATACCAGTTACAGTTATGACAGCTATGACCGTATTACCAAAAAGACACAACTCAATTATTTCTATAATACTGGGCAGGCATTGTCCGTAGGTTACAGCTACAGTACAGCAGGAAAACTGACTTCAACAACTTTACCGTCAGGCCGAGTAATTAATTATGGACTTAACCTATCCAAGGGACAGGTGACCAGCATCAGTGTATCGGGTACAGTCATCAGCCGCCTAATCAGCTATAACGGTGGCGGTGATCTTGCTGGCCTGTCTTGGGGTGCATCTGGCAATGCCAGTCAGAAAATAAATTATGATTCAATCGGAAATATCAGTTCTATAAGCAACAGCAATACAGCAGGTAATATCAATTATTCTTTAGCTTATGGACGGGATAGTGAAGGCCGTATTACCAGTCTGACCCGTCATGATGGTACGAGGGATGCTTTTACTTACGATAATGTTGACCGTTTGTTGACTGAAAAGCGGACCAATGGTGCAACCAGTGTCTATGGCATAACATATACCTATGACAGGAATGGCAATCGGACCAGTTTAAGGGCGACAGGAAATCATCTGCAACCAGCCACAAATGCAGACTCTACCTACAATAATAACAGGCTAAACAGCTACAGTAAGGATGGTAATGCCCAATATCTGAGTTACACCCCCATGGGCGATTTAGCCTATGGTACTTATGGTGGAGGTTCTTATGACAATGGCGGCAGGCGTAAAATTGAGCATGGAACTGTTGATTATTACTACATGAATTATAACCATAAAAATGAGCGTAGTTTAAGAACTTCGCCCACGCATGGTGTTCAGGCGACAGCTGTACAGTATGTTTATGATGAAAGCAGTCATTTGATTGGGGAATACAACGCTAGTGGTGTGATTGTTGAATATGTCTGGTTGGGGGATAAGCCTGTTGCTGCTATTTACGGTTCAGGTGCAGCAACTAAAATATATTATATTGTCACAGACCATTTGAATACACCACGTCGTTTGATTGATAGCAGTACATCAACAGTTGTGTGGTCATGGGATTCTACAGCATTTGGATTAGGTGATCCTGTAGAAGTAGGTTCAATAAAATTCAATCTGCGTTTCCCTGGTCAGTATTATGACAAGGAAAGCAAACGGTTCTATAACCATAACCGTTATTATAACCCTGAGCTTGGGCGTTATATGGAGCCTGACCCAATTGGGCTTGAAGGCGGCTTGAATCCGTATGCCTATGCAGGGAGTAATCCTGTCATGAATACGGATAGTACAGGATTGGTGTTAGATACTATTCCAGATATTGCATTAGCTGGCTACTCTATATATTCAGCATATAACAATCCTACCTGGCTGAATATTGGTTCTGCAGTATTTGATTCAGCAGCTATTTTTGTTCCTTTTGTTCCAGCTGGAGCTGGATTAAGTGTTCGAACTGGTACCAAAGCAGCAGAAATTACTAAAGTTTCAAATAAAATTCCAGAGCAGTTTTATAAACCTAATGGTGGAAGAGTAGCTGAAGATTTTATTACAACTCACTCAACTAAACATATGTATAATCCTAGTACAGTATCTACCCCGAATAAAACTCAATTCGGTGAGAACATAAATGTACAAGCCTTGCGTGAAGATACAATGAAAAATTATGATGTTTGGTCATCAAATATTAATAGCAAGATAACCAAATATGAAAAAACCTATGATTTCAATATAAGCACTCCAAATACACCAACAGGAGAGATGAGGATATTTATTAATAATCCAAAACCTGGTTCATCTACCCAGTTTCCTTATTTTCCTAGACCTAAGAGATGATAAAGATGAATTATTTAGGACTAGATGTAAAAATTATTGGAGAGGCTGAGGTCTTTGAGCTGGATGGATTGTCTTTCACACAAGCAGCATTTATCTGGCCAAATAGTAAATCAGATCTAAGACAATATATTGGTAATGATGGACTTATTGTCTTTTCTGAATTAGAAAAATCATTAAATGGATCAGGAAGTTATTTAATATTTACTGCTGTTGGCGGAATAGCCATAGAGAGCGGTTGGGATTATGTAAATGTTGAATATACAAATGGTGTGGTTACTTGGGAGTTGTGGGTTAATGATAGTTTAATTAATTTATCATTTGATTTAGCTGAATATCATAGCGAAATTATGGGGCTTAAAGATCGAATAAAGAGCTTGCCTCAAGGGATTATGCTAGAGCCAAGTCAAGTGATTTTCCCTGATGATTAATTAACTATATTGGTTCTTTGGCTGGACAATAGTCCAGCCTTTTACCTTCATCGCTATGCTCTTACCGCTGTACCACCTATAGGCATCATCGCGCTTACAAAAAATAATGGTTTGTTTTGAAGTTGAATTTCCAAAAAGTTAATTTTACTGTGGTCATATTGATGAAAATGACTGGTCAATTGAGTTGAAACTGCTTTGCTCTAAATGATGCTTTTAGTGTGGTCAATTGGTGTGAAAATATCCAAGTGCAGTGTTGTAGGTTTTTAATAATATCTATGATTATTTCTTTCTCATTATTAAGTTTATTAATATTTTTTTTAATTAAAGAAATATAATTATTGAAACAAAAATCAATAGTATTGATATTTTTCTTGATTATCTCTATATCTTTGATTTTACTGTTTTTTATTATAATTTCTAATTGTAGTTCTTCTAATCGTTTTTCTAATGCTTCTTTTGCTTTTTTCTCGCAGTGATATTGCCTAAATTTAGCCAATTTTTGTGTTTCTGAGTAGAGTTTTTCATTATCTTCATAATGAATAATTAGATATTCATAATAAACTAACTCTTTGATTAAAGAGTACGTTTGTTGCTGAATTGAATCGGAATTTGGATTGATTTCTTGCCAAATTCGTTTTGGTCTAAATGCAAATAAAAGTGGATCATTTTCTATGATTTCTAGAAAATCCTCTTTTAGTGGATGATTGAACTCATTCATGAAAACCATACTTTTAATTTTTAAAAGAGGATTATAGTCCGTGGATGTTTAATCCTCAAATAGTGATAGTTCTGTTTTTTGAGCAATTGATTCAAATGACAGAGTTGGCAATAGCGATAGGTCAAAACATACGCAAAGCTAGGAAAGAGAAAGACCTTTCACAAGAAAAATTAGCATTGATGTGCGAACTTGATAGAAGCTATCTGGGGCGCATAGAAAGAGGAGAAGTAAATATAACGGTTTTAAAACTATATGAAATATCGAAAGTTTTAGAGGTTGATATTCGAATTTTGCTTGTCTAATTCAAGATATACGATTTTATAGTTAGAAATTAGAATAATTTTTCTGATAATAGTCTGATGAGAATACTTATTGTTAATCTTTTGAACTATATTGGTTGTACACAGGCTCATATTTTTTTAGATGTAAGTTTAGTTTTTTTATTGGTTTTTTGAATAAGTAAGTATGTAGTTAGTATCTATGAGATTTATATGGAAGATTCAGTTAAAAAGTATGGTGTTAAAGTAGTTCCTCGTCCGAAAATAAAGGCTTCTAAAAAGCTTGATTTGACTGGGAAAGAAGGAGAGAAAATCGTTGAATATGAAACGAAATTGCTTCTAATTCGCCATAAAAAAGCATTCGAGCGTTTAGCTGATTTATAATTATTTCTTTAAATACTTATAGAATGAAAATTGTAGGATTGCAGAAATCCTCATTGTCATTCCAATATACAACAAATTCCAAAGGAATACTGAGTCTGTGCATCTGTACCTCTTTCATCCATTTATTTAACTGTAGGTTGGCCAGACTAGATCCAATAATAAATATGGCATCATAGCTTTTAAAAAAACTTGCTATTCATTATGCTTAGTTTAATTCCAAAAAATTATGGCTTTAGAATGGATAAGAAGAAACTATCTGAACGAGATATATGTAGTAAATTTATCAATCCTGCCTTAGAACAAGCAGGATGGACTGCACATCAAATCCGTGAAGAAGTAACTTTTACCAATGGTCAAATCATGGTACGTGGAAAACTACATACCCGCGGTGAACGAAAACGTGCCGATTATGTTCTTTACTATAAAAAAAATATTCCTCTAGCAATAATTGAAGCAAAAGATAATAACCATAGTATTGGAGCTGGAATGCAACAGGCTTTAGCATATGCTGATTGCTTACAGGTTCCTTTTATATTTTCAAGTAATGGTGATGGCTTTTTATTTCATGACCAAACGGGTCTATTTGGAAAGGTGGAGCAAGAGTTAGGATTAGATGAATTTCCCTCCCCTGAGCGATTATGGAAGCTGTATGAGCAATATAATGGTTTGACTACCCCTGAATCAAAGCAAATAGTCGAATACCCATATTATGACGATGGCTCAGGACGTATGCCTCGTTATTACCAAGTTAATGCAATTAACAAAACAATTGAAGCGATTGCGCGTGGGCAGAACCGCATTTTACTTGTCATGGCAACTGGAACAGGAAAAACCTATACAGCTTTTCAAATCATTTGGCGTTTATGGAAAGCTGGGGCCAAAAAGCGAATCTTATTTCTGGCTGATCGTAATATTTTAGTAGATCAAACAAAGAATAAAGATTTCAAACCGTTTGGTCAGCATATGACTAAAATATCGAACCGTATGATTGATAAAAGTTATGAAATCTATTTATCACTTTATCAAGCAGTAACAGGCTCAGAAGAAGAAAAGAACATTTATAAGCAATTTTCTCCTGAATTCTTTGATTTAATTGTGATTGATGAGTGTCATCGGGGAAGTGCAAAAGAAGATTCAGCTTGGCGTGAAATTTTAGAATATTTTAGTTCAGCGACTCATGTTGGTTTAACCGCTACTCCAAAAGAAACCAAAGATGCTTCCAATATTACCTACTTTGGTGATTCAGTTTATACCTATACATTAAAACAAGGGATTCAAGATGGTTTCCTTGCACCTTATAAAGTTGTGCGTATCGATATAGATAAAGACCTACAAGGATGGCGTCCTGAAAAAGGAAAAAAAGACCATCGTGGGAATGAGATCACAGATCGTATTTATAACCTTAAGGATATGGATAAAGGACTTGTTCTAAAAAAACGAACTGAACTTGTTGCAAGAAAAATCACTGAATTTCTTATTAATACAGACCCTTATGCTAAGACAATTGTATTCTGTGATGATATTGATCATGCAGAACGTATGCGTCAGGCATTGGTTAACTTGAATCCTGAGCGAATTAAAGAAAACCGTAAATTTGTCATGCGTATTACTGGCGATGATAAAGATGGTAAGGCTGAATTAGATAACTTTATTAATCCCGAAGAACGTTATCCTGTCATAGCAACAACCTCCAAATTGATGACTACAGGGGTGGATTCAGAAACTTGTAAATTGATTGTGCTTGATCAGCATATTAAGTCTATGACGGAGTTCAAACAGATGATTGGACGTGGTACACGTATTAATGAAGAGTTTGGAAAAACTTGGTTTACGATTATGGATTTTAAGAAGGCTACAGAGCTTTTTAGTGATCCAGCTTTTGATGGTGAGCCTGTTGTCATTTATGAACCCAAACCTGATGAACCTGTAGTACCGCCTGATGAGCCAGATACAAACGAAGAAGATGATACAGATCGTCCTGACGATGACTCAATAACAGGTAGTGATTCTGGTGATGATGACTTCGGTGGCGGTGATGGTGAGCCACCAAGAAAATTCTATGTAAATGATGTGGCTGTTAGTGTGATCGGGGAACGAGTTCAATTCTATGATAATGATGGAAAACTGGTTACTGAGTCCTTAAAAAATTATACAAGGGAACATATCTTGAAAGATTATGAGTCCTTAGATGCTTTCTTGAGAAAGTGGAAAGGTGCTGATAAAAAGTCTTTGATTATTGATGAGTTTAAGAAGCAAGGCGTGATTTTTGAAGCTTTAGAGGATGAGGTAGGTAAAGATTTTGATCCATTCGATATGGTGTGCCATATCGCTTTTGACCAGCCTGCTTTAACTAAAAAAGAACGTGCTAATAATGTACGAAAACGCAATTACTTTACGAAGTACAATGAGCAGGCACGTCAAGTATTGGATGCATTACTTGATAAGTATGCAGATCAAGGTATTGAGCCTATTGAAGATGTAAAGATTTTACAAATTCCTCCATTTAATCAAATGGGGTCAATCATTGAAATTATTCAGTCATTTGGATCGGTTGAAGCGTATACGAATGCTTTAAAAGAGTTAGGAGATCACTTATATGAGGATGCATCTTAATCACTTGATTGATACAATCAGCGCCAAATTTTTAAGTTTAATGCAGTTATCATATGAGCATTTCAGGAACCATTAAATCCATTCAAGATACCATGCGTGAAGATGTGGGCGTTGATGGTGATGTGCAACGTCTTGGGCAGTTGGTTTGGATGTTGTTCCTTAAGGTTGTTGATGATCGAGAAACTGAACTTGCAGCTTTAGCTTCGTTGGAAGGACAAACTTTTAAATCTCCGATTCCTGAAAAATTTCGTTGGCGTAATTGGGCTGCCAATGATGAGGGTATGACAGGCGATGAACTGAAAGATTTTATTGATAATCAATTGTTCTCTGCATTACAAAATCTAGCAGTTGAAAATGATGATCCTCGCACTCGTGTAGTGCAAAATGTATTTGCTGATGCATATAATTATATGAAATCGGGTGGTTTAATTCGAAAAATTATTAACCAAATTCAGAAAGGTTTTGATTTTAATAAATCTAAAGAACGTCATGCTTTTGGTGATATTTACGAACAGTTATTACGTGATTTACAAGCAGCGAAGAACTCAGGTGAGTTTTATACTCCTCGAGCAGTCACAACTTTCATGGCGCAGATGATCGATCCTCAATTAGGTGAATCTGTGCTTGATCCTGCGTGTGGTACAGGTGGATTCCTTACTTCCGCTATTGAACATAAACGTGAAAATTATGTTCAAACTGCTGAAGATGAGAAGATATTACAAAATAGTATTTATGGAATTGAAAAGAAGCCTTTGCCGCATTTGCTATGTACAACTAATATGATTTTGCATGGTATTGATGTACCTGTACAAATCCGCAGAGACAATACTTTGTCTTATCCTTTGATTTCATGGGGAACAGATAAACGTGTAGATGTAGTTCTGACTAATCCTCCATTTGGTGGTACTGAAGAACAAGGCATTGAGAAGAATTTCCCTTCAAAATTCCAGACTCGTGAAACTGCCGATTTATTTATGGTGTTGATCATTCAGCTTTTAAAAGCACATGGTCGTGCAGCAGTGGTATTGCCTGATGGTTTTATGTTTGGTGAGGGCATCAAAACAGCCATTAAAGAAAAATTAATGGCAGATTGTAATTTACATACAATTATCCGTTTACCTAAGACAGTATTCGCTCCTTATACATCTATTAGTACCAATATTTTGTTCTTTACTAAAGGTAAGGAAACAGAAGAGGTGTGGTTCTATGAACATCAATTACCACAAGGTGTAAAAGCCTATAACAAAACCAAACCGCTTCAGCTTAAGGAGTTCGACACTTTAAAAGCATGGTGGGGGAAAGAATGTGATGGCTTTGCAAGTCGTATAGCAAATGAACAAGCATGGAAAGTATCACTTCAAGATATTATTGGTCGTGGTTATAACCTTGATATAAAAAATCCGCATCAAGTTGAAGAGGATGTAAAAGACCCTGAACAGCTTTTGGCTAAATATGAGAGCCTTGAAGCTGAGGTTGCTAAAATTCGTCAGCAATTAAAAGCAATTTTAGATGAATCTTTAGGTCAATAGTTTGGGATGAGTAAAATGACAGATGTTAAGAAACTCATTACTGAGCATTTAGATATTTGGTTAACAGCGGAAACTGAAAAAAAGTCGGGACGTGGACGTAGTTCAGGTTCTAGTGATTCAATTTATGGTGTTCAAAAGCTTCGTGAGTTGATTTTAGAACTTGCTGTTACGGGTAGATTGACGAACCAAAAAAAGGATGAAGATGCTAAAGAATTGTTAAGTTGTCTTTTAGCTGAACGTGCTGAATTAATCAAACAGAAAAAAATTAGAAATTCAAAAGTAAACTCTATTGATAAGAGCCAGTTTCATGTAGATATCCCTGATAATTGGGAAGTATGCAACCTAGGGTCAATATCTAAAAAATTAACAGATGGATCACATAACCCTCCAGCTAATAATGGTAGCGGTTTTCCAATGCTCAGTAGCCAAAATATTAATGACAGCAAAATTGATTTTGAGAACCCATCCCGTTTTGTAGATCAATCTGGATTTGAAATAGAAAATGCAAGAACAGATATCAAAACAGGCGATGTTTTATTAACAATCGTTGGAACAATAGGTCGGTCGGCGGTTGTGCCTCCACAAGCTCCTAAATTTGTTTTACAACGAAGTGTTGCTGTTATTCAAACGGGTATAAATTCTTATTACTTATCATTATATTTTCATTCACCTTTATGTATAAATTACTTTTTAGAACATGGTAAGGGTACTGCGCAAAAAGGGATTTATTTAAATAAGTTGTCGGATTTACCATTAGCTTTACCTCCACTTGAAGAGCAACAACGTATCGTTTCCAAAGTGTATGAGCTGATGCAACTTTGTGATCAACTTGAACAGCATCAAAATTTAAGCTCAGAAGCACATGATCAATTAGTTGATACGTTATTAAATGTTTTGACTAATTCATCTGATGTTGAAGAGTTCCAACAGAATTGGCGACGTATTTCAGAAAATTTTGATCTGCTATTTACTACTGAATACAGTATTGAACAGCTAAAACAAACGATTTTGCAGTTGGCTGTGATGGGTAAGTTAGTAAAACAAGACCCTAATGATGAACCAGCAAGTGAATTGCTAGAACAAATTGCTCAAGAGAAATTGAAATTAGTAAAAGAAGGTAAAATTAAGAAGTCTAAGCCTTTGTCCGAAATTGATTTAGATAAAGTACCATTTGAAATTCCAGATAGCTGGGCTTGGGCTAGATTTTCTGAGTTAGGAGAGTTTGCTCGGGGTAAGTCAAAACATAGACCACGTAATGATCCAGCTCTGTTTAATCCACCAATTTATCCATTAGTCCAAACTGGTGAGGTTGCTAGAGCAGGAAATATTATTCTTGAATATCATTCAAAATATAGTGAAGTTGGTCTTGCCCAAAGCCGAATGTGGTCTAAGGGAACTTTATGTATCACAATTGCAGCTAATATTGCTGATTCTGCAATATTAGGTTTTGATGCATGTTTTCCGGATAGTGTGGTTGGTTTCACACCAGTTGAGCCATTATACAGCGCTCGATATCTTTTATTTTTCATGAAAACAGCTCGACAGCAATTATTAGAATATGCACCTGCGACTGCTCAGAAGAATATTAATCTTGAAATACTTGAGTCAGTTTATATACCAATACCTCCATTAAATGAGCAAGAAAAAATAATTCAGACTGTTGATGAGTTTCTTAATATTTGTAATGTATTAAAAGATAAAATTAAACACGTTAATAGTATCAAGTGTGAACTTTCAGATGCTTTAGTATCAAATGCTTTAAAAGATTCGAATAGTATTGGTAAGCCCAAAGTTGCCGATAATCTTATTCATTTTGAAAAACCAATTGAGATGGTTAAAAATTCGAAGCAAAAAAGTAGTGATCAAATTGATTTGTTTACAGATGAAAGCGTTGACGATGATTTGAAGCTTTTATCTTTAGCTGCTGAAATCACGTTTCAGTTGCGTACAGAGCCGACTTTTGGTCATTTAAAACTACAAAAATTGATCTACTTATGCCAACAGTTAAAGCATATGGATTTGGCTGCTGATTTTAAACAACATGCCGCTGGTCCCTATGATCCAGTTATGGCTCGTTATTTAGATAAAGAGTTTAAAGATCGTGAGTGGTTCAGTTACGATCCTAAGCGAGACTTAAAGTACAAACCTCTCAGTAGATGTAATGATCATAGATCAGCATTTAGTAAGTATTTTGCTAAAGAAACATCAGATATTTATGTGCTAATCGGACTTTTTAGAACAAGCAAGTCTGATCATATAGAAATTGTGGCAACAATTTTTGCCTGTTGGTTACGTTTGTTAGAGAAAAAACTACCTGTTGCTGAAGAGCAACTTCTGAAAGACTTTTATGCATGGTCAGAAGAGAAAAAAGAATTTAGCCAAAATGAAGTGTTGAATGGGTTGAAGTGGATGAAACAGAATTCAATAGTTCCGCTTTAACTTAGTTAAAACTTTATAATTAATCTAAAGCACATTTATAAAATGTGCTATTTTTTTATTATCAAATAAATCACTAACTTAAAATCGGGGAATAAGTGTCTAGTCTTTCAAACAAAATAGAGGCATCTCATAAAACACTATATCAGGTATTAAATGAGCAAAAATATTCTGTTGATTATTTCCAAAGAGAGTATTCTTGGCAGAAAATACATATCCAACAACTTGTAACTGACTTAACATCAGCATTTTTAAATGAATATACGCAAGGTGATGCACGCAAAGATGTCCAAAATTATAATAGCTATTACTTAGGCCCGTTTGTTGTTTCAGCTTCTGAAGATGGTAGTTTAAGTATTATTGATGGACAACAGCGGCTAACTTCACTAACACTTTTCTTGATTTTTCTAAATCATTTTCAAAAAGATTTAAATGAAAATTTAACAATATCGTCTATGATTTTCTCTGAAAAATTTGGTGAGAAAACTTTTAATATTCAAGTTGATGAACGTCTAGCTTGTTTTAATGCTTTATTCGAGGATGGGAAGTTTACGGGTACTGATTCAGACGAGTCTTCTTTGAACATGGCTGCGAGATATGAAGATATTACCGAAGTCTTTCCAAATGAGATTACAACCTGTTTCGCTAACTTTATTGATTGGCTGAAAGAAAAAGTAATATTAGTTCAGATCACAGCTTATTCTGATGAAAATGCTTATACAATATTCGAGACGATGAATGATCGTGGTTTAAATTTAACTCCATCTGAGATGTTGAAAGGTTTTCTACTATCGAAATTTAGTGATAAAAATAAAAGAAAAAAAGCAGATGAATATTGGAAGTCTGAAATTCAAAACCTTAAATCTTTTGATAAAAATGAAGATCAAAAATTCTTTCAATCTTGGTTTCGAGCGCAATATGCCGACACAATTAGACAAGGTTCTGCGGGATCAAAAAATGAAGACTTTGAAAAAATTGGAACACGTTTTCACAGTTGGTTAAGAGATAATCCTGAAAAAGTTGATCTTAATAATTCAGATACAGAATCTTATGAGTCATTTGTAAATGTTAGATTCAAGTTTTTTCTAAAAGCATATTTAGTTATTTTAAATGCTCAAAAGAATTTAACTGAAGGTTTGGAACATGTCTTTTATATTCATAGATGGGGGATTGCACCAACTCTAAGTATTCCATTAATGTTAGCACCTTTAAAATTGACAGATGATATGACTGTCGTAAAACAAAAAATAGATTTAGTCGCTCGATATATAGAGACTTTTTCTGTAAGACGCTCTCTCAATTTTAAATTGTTTTCGGCTACATCTATTCGTTACACAATGTATAGCCTAGTCAAAGAAATTAGGCAGCAAGATTTTCAAGAGATTAGAAAAATTCTTTCCGAAAAATTAGCCAAGATGGATCAAAAAATTGATGGTGTTCTTGGTTTTAGATTACATGGACAAAATTATAGATTTGTAAAATTTCTATTAACTAGAATTACTGTTTTTATTGAACAAATTTCCGGTATGCAAACTAATTTTGTTCAATATTATGAACCATCAAAAGGTAAACCATTTGAGGTTGAACATATTTGGGCAAATAAATATGAGCGCCATCAAGGAACTTTTGCTGATAAGCGTTCATTTGAAGATTATAGAAATCGTATAGGTGGCTTGATACTACTTCCAAATGGAACTAATCAATCATTTAAAGATATGTTTGTTCATGAAAAAATTCCTCATTATTTGAAAGAAAACCTTTTAGCACAGTCTTTAAATGAGGATGCATATATTAATAATCCAAATTTTACTAATGCTAAAAATGAATTCAAATTGAGTTTTCAATCTTATAAGGTTAAGGTATTAAAAAGTCCTGATAATAAAGAGCTATTCGTTAAAGACTATCTTGATCAAAGACAAAGATTGTATTTAGAGATTTCAGAGAAAATTTGGGGTGATTTTTGGAAGTCAGATTCTCTAAATGAATTCCATACACCTAAGGATTTGTAATTATATTGCAAGCTTAATTTTTAATTCAAAAAAATAGAGCCATTAGGCTCTATTTTTTTGAATTAATGTAGTTGATGGAATTTGTAACAATCTCGAAATATGTGTCAAAAATCTCGCATTATCTGTCATTCAACGCTTTCGTCACGCGACACATAAGTTGTCATTTTCCATTCCAGAAATTCAAAAACTTAGCAATCTTTGCGACACATAATGACACTTGGATGCGACACATCCAATGACATTTTGAGAAGAAAACGACACATCTTGTGTCATTTTAATAAAAGTATATAAATTAATGAAAAACAATAGTTATGAAATTTATGTTAACTAATATTAAATAGTTTTAACTTTTTGTTAACAAAGTATCAATATGTATCTATCATAGACGTCGAAAGAATACTAATGCCTAATCTTTGTACGACAAATTTTGTCGTGGGACTGGTACTTTCATCTATTCAAAAAAATGCTTCATGCTAATATTTCATAACTAATTTTACTATAACTTTAAAGAGAGAAAACTATGTCTAATAATGTATGGACAACAACGATCATGTTTGATGAAAACTATCGGGTATTTGATTTATCTTTTCCAGGAATATTTGACTATGCTGAACTTTATAAAATTAAAGGAGATTCAGAGGAAGAAAAAAATAAAAGAAATATAATGCGTCAAGCTAAAATAGAAATAGTTGACAAATACCATTTAAGTGAAAAAATAGCACCTGTGAATGCGCCTACTATTCTATATGCGCATGGTTTTGGAAAAACAGTTAAATTACCTAGTTTTTTTCGTACTCAAGATGGCTTTGTTATTGTCACTGAAGAGTGCGCCAATGTACTGAAAAAGTTTCGCTTAGGTGAAAGCACACTCTATCCCTTATCTTTTTTTGATATTCAATTAAATGAACCTGTCAATGAACAGACCTATTATTTTTTCAATATTGCTGAGTTACGAAGCTATTTGCGTCCAGAATATTGTACAAAAGATTTAGACAAACATTCTTATACCAAGCATAAAGACTATCAACTTTTCAAATTATATCATGCTGATTATGCTGATTATGCTATCGCAATTGCAAAAGAGGCCACAACATGTGATGTCGATTTATGGCAAGACCCGGAATTGAATCATTCAATTTTTATGTCGGATGAACTTAAAAAAGCGTTAGATGATGCGCAATTGAGTGATGCGTGGCAATTATTTTTATGTGACCTTAAATAAAAACAGATAAAAAATAAACAAAATTAGGAATAATCAACATGGCTACTTCTTTCCAAGTACATCACATATTACCTGTCCAACTTTTCAATTCGGAGTTTAATGAGAAACTAAACAATATTTTAGGAAATGAGATATCAGAAGATAAAAATAAAAACTTAGCGCTACAGTCCTATAATAATCGCATTGCTTTATATTCAGATGCTGACCGTGCCGAGATGGCAAAAGCTTTACAGGACAGCGGACACCCCATATCAGATAGTCCGATTGGTGCATCGCAACACTATACCAGCCATTCTGATTACAATAAGGCTATTATAAAATGGGTTGAAGACAAGATTTTTGATAGTAGTTTAAGTGATAGTCAAAAAAAACTTGCGATTCTTGATTTACAGACAACGCTAAAAGAAGGACTAAGCACAGGTGAAATTGTCCTACATGGCGATGATGCTAAACAAAGTATCAATAATTATCTAGCTCAACATGCAATAACGGTTGAGCAATTAAAAGATAGTAGCGATCCACGCTTTAAGCAGGCAGAAGCACGATTAGAAACATATGCAGAAAACGACATCAAATATGCAAAAGTTGCTAATGAAACTGTGACAGTTGATAGTGAAGGTAAAACAAGTGCTGGAAATGTAGAGTTTACCAAAACAGCTATAGCTGAAGCTATTGAGATAATAAAAGCACAATCTTTTGATTCTATTCCTTTAACTTTGGACATGAAAAATGATTTAGAAAAATTGCTTAATGGGGAAGCATTGACTGATGCAAGTAAAAAACAAATCGTAGAACATTTTATTCACGCCAAAGCATATGCAAATGGTATCACCACAATACCGCCCTCAGATAAATATGAAAAGTTGGTAAATTCATCTGCTGATCTCACCCAAAACCAACAAAAAACCAATCAACTCACAGACGCTTTAAAAAATAATGGTCTTTCTGATGCAAAAAAATCAGATATTCAAAGTGAAATTTCAAGGTTACAAGGTGAAAAAGTCATTATTGATGCAGAAATTGCAAAAATTCAAGGTACTCCAGAAACACATATTGTCGATGTAAATCTTGGAAAATTTGGTCAAGGCGGAGCTATAGACATTCAGGTCTTTGGAGATGCTCTAAGTAAATCCATGCAAATTGTAAATGGAACTATTGAAACGATTCGACAAGATACACAGCAAATTATTAAAAATAACATGCTGCAAGTCGAAAATGGTCAAATTAAAATTAACCCTGAAATGGCAGATAACTTAGGTAAATATCTAAAAGACAATCTCTTTGGTGGAAAAGTCGGTGCAGGCGTCATGACTGCTGACTTCCTAAATAATACCTTCGAAGGGTTGGTGGTTGGACTCGAAACGGGCAATTGGAAACCATTCCAAGAACAAGCAAAAGAATATGGGCCCCAAGCTGTTATAGGAACAATAATATTTGCTGCGGGGGCAGAATTGATCCCTGTTGTTGCAGGATTACTTGGTGTACCTGTATTAGGTGAGGTTGTTCTAGCAGGCTTGCTTATTTATGGAGCTTATCAAGGTGGTAAAGCAGTAGGAAGTTTACTGTATAAACTTTACAACCACATTGCCGAAAATGGTATCGACTTACCTTTTGGACTAGATAAATTATTTGATCCAGATAATATTTCAAAATGGGTTGATGACGTAACTCCTGATTTTATAAAGGATTGGTTTGGTCTAAACCGTGAAGGGCATCATTATTACTATGATCCACTTATTTTAGATTTAGATGGAGATGGTATTGAAACAGTTGCACACAATAAGTTGAATGGCGCACTGTTTGATAATGATGCTGATGGTCTTAAAACTGCTACGGGTTGGGTCAGTCCAGATGATGGATTATTAGTATTTGATCGTAATCGAGATGGGATTATCAATGACGGTACAGAAGTCTTTGGTGATAACACGAGTCTCAAAAATGGTGAGAAAGCAAAACACGGTTTTAATGCATTAGCAGATTTAGATACAGATAAGAATGGAAAAATTGATGCCAATGATGAAGATTTCAATAAACTAAAAGTTTGGAGAGATTTAAATCAAGATGGTAAAAGCCAAGAAAATGAATTGTTGAGTTTAAGTGATTTAGGAGTTAAGTCGTTAAATGTAAATTATCAAGATACAAATACGGCTTTGGCTGGAAATAACATTCTGGCTCAAGTTGGTTTGTATGAAAAAACGGATGGCACTACTCACACAATGGGTGATGTTAATTTTAGTTTTGATTCAATTTACAGTGAATTTACAAATAAAGTTGAGGTAAGTAAAGAAATTGAAGATTTGCCAGATTTGAAAGGGTATGGTCGAGTTCGTGACCTCCATGAAGCAATGGCTCAATCCTCTAATTTAGAACAACTAGTAAGACAGTATGAGTCTGCTCAAACTACAGAAGCACAAAAAGAATTATTACCTACATTATTAAAAGCATGGGCTAAAACAGATCCTTCTTATCATGAGTATACAGAAGGACTATGGGAGTCAATGGTAAGTTCGAATGGGCAAGGTGTTGGTATTGCTGGTGGAAATAGAGGTCCAACGATTAGTTTTGATCAAGTTGATCCTACGATTCAATCTGCTTTTAATGCAGCTAAATCTAAAGTCGGTGTTATTGATTCATTCATGGGAACTAAGACCGAAAAGCTTTTCTATATTCGTGAAGAAGATATCATTAAAACCACTAACGCAATTAATAGTATCTATTCTGATATTACTTTCTCTATCTACAAAGGCTTATATGGGCAAACAGCAATTTATAAGAATTATGCAGATGAAATAGAGAAAGAATGGATATTAAAAGATAACGGTGATATTGGGTATATTCAGAATTTTAAAAATGTAGAGCAGCTATTTGAGGACAAATTCTCATCTGATATTAAGAATACATTCATTGAGTTAGTTGAATTTACAGATCATATCGCTAATGTTTACCGTGATGTTCCTAAGAAGGGATTCGATGGACTTCAATCGCTTATTTTTGAGAATTATGAAAAGTTTGATGATAGTACATTAGTTGAAATCAATACCTTTCTTACTAAATATTCCACAGCATTTGTATATATTGGCGGTACAAGTGAGATAGATATTTTAAAAGGAACGTCTAAATCAGAAATGTTATTAGGTGCTGCAGGCAATGATAATCTGAATGGTGGCGGTGGAGATGATACGCTTTCTGGTGGCACAGGTGATGACATCCTGGATGGCGGTGACGGAGTTGATACGCTTTTTGGTGGTACGGGAGATGACAAGCTTTATGGTGGTGCTGGTATAGATACCTTAAATGGTGGATTAGGAAACGATTATTTAGATGGTGGCTACCAAGGGGATACGTACATCTTCTCGAAAGGCCATGGTCAAGATACAGTTTCAGACTACAGCGGTGGACAAACAGGCGAAGATATTCTGAAGTTCACTGATGTTAACTTTACAGATGTTAAATTCACCAAAGATACAAATGACTTACTGCTCTGGGGTTATTCAGACGGTGATAGTGTCCGTATAAAGAGCTTCTTTAGTAGTGCTTATTACGAAATAGAACAATTTGCATTTGCAGACCAAACGGTCACGATCCAAGACTTTAAAGACAAAGGCATGACTTTCCACGGTACATCAGGGAATGACACAATCAATGTGTGGGCAGGAAAGAGCTATGCACTGGGTGGTGATGGCAATGATATCTTGAATGGTAATATTGGAATAGATTATCTAGAAGGTGGAGCAGGTGACGACAAGCTTTATGGCGGTGAAGGTTCTGATACTGCAATCTTTAAAATTCTTCAAGGTTTTGAAAGTGATGCAATTGGTGGAAATGGAATAGATACTTGGGGAGATTTTAATCTAAGTCAAGGTGATAAAATTGACATAGCTAGTTTATTAATTGGTGAAGTTAATAAGACCAATTTAAATCAATTTATTTCATATGAAAAAAATAGCACTACTGTTACTTTAAGTTTAGATAGAGATGGAACTGGAACTAATTACGAGAGTAGTAAATTTTTAGTTTTAAATAATCAATCAAATGTGAATACTAAATTGGATGATTTAATTAAGGCCGATACATTTATTATTTGAGTTGGGTTATAAGTTTCTACTTTGATATAGGGTTGTAACTAAACAGCCCTATTTTTTGATAGGCTATTTAGTTATAAAATAATAATCTTTTATTTGGTATACATCCGCTTTTTTAAACATTCTAACTTTTTTATCTGTTTTACCTAAATAATAAGGTGTTATAAGACCTTGGCTCTGTAAGTTAGTGATATGAGAGTGACGCATTCCTAAGAGAGCACTTGCCTCAGCGCCTGTAATAAAGCCCTCTTTTAGCTTCAAAATTGCAGCTAATTCATTTTTCTTGATAAGTTTCCAATAGATTAAATCCTCAATGTTTAAGAATCCCGTATCACACCAATATTTTTTCATCCAATTGACAGGGCAGTTCAATTGCTTTGCAGCATCAAGGTAGGAAGTAAATTCATCACTTAGTAGTTTGTTTTTAAGATTTAACAGGGAGCAAGCTTCAATCTGAACAGATAAAGGGTTGTTCTCCTTTTTCCTAAGAATGCCTTTTTGAACAAGTACAGCTACTTTATTTGAGCTGATTTCTAATATAGATGCAGCATCATTTAAAGAGTAATAATCTGTTCTTTGAAATACAGTTTTTGAGGTATTTTTTTGCCTTCCAGAACGAGTCGGATAACCTTTAATCATAATTAAGTCATCTGGCTTTATATCTTGGACATCAGTCTTTAAAAAAATATTTATTGCAGTTGAATCTATATGTGGACCATTAGTAGGAGTAATACCTAAAGCCCCTAATTTTTCCACTAGATTAGTTGGAGATGCCTTTAGCTGTGTTGCTAGTGGACTAACGAGTATGTAATTTTCTTTGAATTCATTCACCTTTTCTTTTGAATATTTTTTGAAAGTCTGTGGTATTTCATTTGTATTCTCTAATTTGAACCATCCAGCTTTTGCTAGTTTTCTAGCAATGTCATAATTGATATCTAACAACTTAGCAACATCCTTTAATTGCATACTATTATTGTCTACGGGTGCTTCGATGCTAGTGAGAAGTGCTGATTTAGGCTGAGAATATGTATCAATTAAGAAGAGTTCTATGTCTCTGCTAGCAATATCTCCTTTGTAGAGTTCTTTCTGTCCAAGGTTCAAAAAGTCATTTTCTATCAATTTCTCAAACTCAAATCGAGAAATATTCAAGATTAGTTGTATTTCATAATTTCTAAGATTTTTGGAAATACTATTTTCACTAATTCTATATTCTGAAGAATTCTTTTCGGTGATTTTAATATGCTTGTTGAAAAGTTTTTTATGTTTTAGAAATGGTAACAATAGAATACGTGGATGAGAATTCTCACTTCTACTGTTAATATTTTCACTTAATTTTATGGCAGAAGTCTCTGGGTCAGAAAAATATTCATACACTTTAAAAAAAATATTTTCATTTGTATTGGAATTATCATCTTTTAAGAAAGAATTGAATGCTTTCCAGCATGATGCAAAATCTGAAAAAACTTCATTTGAACTATGCGTAAGTATGTCAAGAAACCAATAGATACTTTCCATTGATTTTACTTTTTGTACAGGTCCTTTATCTAATTTAAAACCGCAGCGAGAACAGTTTAGAACCCCTGTTTTGGGGAGAAGAAAACTCTTACATTCAGGACAAGAATCAATTAACAAACAAGAATGTATTGGACATGCATGTAGAGGCTTTAATGTCCATATTTTTCTAAGATATGCTTTTTCAAAAAGACAAGTAGGACAGTAGCGTAAACCTTCTAATTCTAATAATTCATGGGGGACTTCAATTGTTCCAATCATTATAGGAGATCTATTGGTTGGCCTTGATCTTTCAAAAGCTAGAAATTTATAAGAACTATCAAGATTTAATACTTCTAACACTTGAGTGAAGCGTTTCATATCAGAAATATGATAATTCAAAGACTGACGAATGATAGATTTATACTTTTCTTTGCCTATTAAATTAAAAATTGAACTATGTGCATTGAGTTCTGCTGTTCTTAACAAGAAACTCATTGGTGACTCATCTTCATGAGGTATTGCTTGTATTAAAAGAGGATTTTGCATAATTCTGACTATTAAATTAATGAAATGATTTGTGAAATGTTCATTTCAAATGGATTTTTATTTTGTTTGCTAATGTAGAGCGTGATGCCTAATTTCCATGAATAACTGAAATCAAGGGGAGTTATTACTTGCCTATTATCATGTAAAGCATGTGCGATACTTTCTCTAATCAGGCTCATTACGTATGAGTGATAGCCTTTTGTTGCTAGTTGAATTTGCATGCCTACAAGTTGGCTATTTAGAGGTGGTGAGAAAGTGATGTTTTGCTTATTGAGTGTTCTTGCAACTTCAGCAAGAAATGCAAACATGCTCCCGCCATTTGAAGGATCAACAGTTAATGGATTTAGGTGGTAGATGAAAGGGAATCTACGAGCAATCTGGCTATCAACTTGAAGTAGTGGGACAAACTCAGGTAAACCAACTAAACAAAAACTAATCCCTGTTCGGTTTACTAGCGTTTTAAGCCAGTTGCCTGTAGTCCGATTCATTCTTGTAGATGTTGGTTTACGCTCAAATAAATGGTGAAATTCATCTAAGAATATAAGCTTAGTTTCGCATTGTGCGAGTAAATAAATAAGCCTGCTAGTTAAGTATTCAGTAGTGCCATACCCATTTTCATAAGTAGGATCGCCAAGCTCTTTGAGCATCGTTATTGCTAATGATTTAACTGTGGCAGGCGATGGTACCTCTACATAGCATACAGGGATGATATTTTTCTTATGATCCTTCTCAATTTTTTCTGTACGAGGCATCAGACTTAAGATCGTTTTACAGAGCGTAGTTTTTCCAAGTCCTCCTTCAGCTAGAAGCATACTTCCAACAGGTTCACTAAATGAAATACTTCTTTTTACACAATCTTGTATACCTGTGAAAGCGGTGATGAATTCATTAGAAGTAATAACAATATTGTTAATAGATCGAATTTGTTCAAAACGATTCTCAAATTTTTCCATGTTTAAAAACCTCCAATGAACCAAATTGATTAATTGGTGTAGGTACATTTATTGAGGAAACAGCTTGTTCAGCAATATCCTTGTCTTTTGAGAATAGTTGTTCTTCGATCCTTTGTAGCTGCTTCGGAAGCTCAAGAGTAAGTGGTTTCAATCTTGGCTTTCGTCTCACAAGATTAGTTTGAATCTCATGCATAAGTTTATACAGATAATATAAATCGGACATCAAACCAATTTTTTGTTTATCAGATCGAGATTGGATTTTCTTTAGTTTTTGAACTTCAAGATGGGTTACTCGTGTTAATCCAAATGTATAGTCTTGATTGGTTGAATCTGCTTGAATAATTACATCTTTTTTGTCGGGATCAATGATAAAAACTTCATTTAAATTTAAATCATCTATAAGCACGGTAACTTTTTTTATGCCTTTAGTTTGTAGTGTAGTTAGAGCATGTGAAAAATAACTAATACCATCTACACGGATTTGACCATTATTAATGGCTCTTTCAATAGGCCTACGGCATAAAATTTTTGCATCTATATCTGTAAGAAAACTCGGTCGTATATCTTCAATGGCATCTTGCCACATGATGATAGGTGAACGTCCTGTCGTGTGATGGATAGATCGGTGATAAACCTCATGAATCCAAGTATCTATATATTGTTTTAATTGTTCTAAAGTTAATTGTGCAATTTTACTTGAATTATATTCACCTCTATTCGTTGGATTAGAAAAAGTTGTACCCGGTAGTTTTTGAATAATCCCATGTGTGAGCGTACTAAAAAAACGTTCAATATGAGGTTTGTTATTAGGTGTACCTACTTGGGAAGGAGTCAAAGTAATTTTCAGCTGTTCACATACTCGCTCGAGAGCATTGTTTTTAAACTCCACTCCATTATCTGGAATGACGATACTTGGGATTCCTCCTGGTAACTTTTGGTTTGGCCGAGTAATCATATCTTTGATGACTTCTAATGTAGTTGCAGCACTAGGGGGGTACATATTGATATAAGTTCCAACAATGGCTCTAGAGTAGATATCAATTGCACATGCGAAAAATGGTCGACCTAAGGCAAGTTTCGTCTTCGGATCAATCACGATTAGATCTAAATAGTGTGTATCAATTTCGACCATATAAAGAGCGAATGGACTAATGATACTTTTGCCAGCAGCTTGAAATTTTTTCTTCGCTATCCGGGACCCTTTTTTCATTTTAAATTCAATATAAGGATCTAATTTTTTGATATGTCGCTGGATACTACGAAGTGTTGGTAACTGTTCTAATGGGATGCCTTGCTCCATGAATCAACCAAGCATATAGGCAAGTACATCTTTACCACTTCTGTATTCAGGCTTTAAATAAACTTCATTAATTGCTTGATTTAGAATTTGATAAATTTCAGGAGAGAATCGTAAACTACGATTACCTGAATATTTATTTTGTAAGCACATTTTATTCTGAGAAGAATTTCTATATTTATTGATCCATCTTGCCACAGTACGGCACGAAGGTGGGTTAAGATCATTAATGTTGGAAGCTATCTGGGGGATTAATTCGGAAAGCAGATTAATACTAGTAGGGTGCTCCAATAGTTGTAATGCATTGACAACATAGCGCTCTTTGCGATGAAGTTCTGAACTATATTTTGGGTTGATTATGAGTTTCTCAGGTGCAAATACACATAAAATTTCACCTAATTTATAGCGACTTTCGAATTCGTTGGGTGTTATTGAAAATGACTTTCCACCAGCTATAGCAGCATATCGAATAGCATTATAAGTTATAGATCCGATTTCAAAAACATAGTCGGGATGTGCTTTAAAATAAAAACGAAAACCAGATTGAGGTATAAAAAGAGAGTTTTCCATATTAATAGACCTTTCGACTATTCATATTTTCTAAGCGGAGTTTAATTTTTTTATGAAAAAATAAATAATCAGCTAGTTCTTGTTTAAGACCTATTGATTCAAGTGTTTTGTAGACTTGCTGTGAGGTATCAAATTTTTTGAAATTTAAGTGACGTAAGGCGTAATTGATTTCGAGGGTGTTCCAATTGAATCTATGTCCTCTTTGATACCAGTAAAGTAGCTGCGAAATTTCTGATTCACTTGGTAAGTCTATGTGATCTATTAGCCTAAAAGTAATATCTATTGAGCGGAGTAGATCAGAAAGTATTGCAAAGCGGTTTAAGTCATCGGTTGATAATGATGCTATGGATGGTTTGACTTCATGAACTTCATAAGCACCTTCTTTGGTTTGAACCAAGAAATCTGGAAAACAATACTGTTCATTGGCTAGTAAGATTTTTAATGCTTGTGAGCGATAATTTAAGATGTTGGGATCTTGCTCTAATGAGATTGCATGAGCGAGTTCAAGTCTGCTTTCTAAGGGTATTGCTCCGCAACACTTTTGACTAGGGAATAGGGAAGTTCGACGACCAAAAGCACCTTGATAGATTTTACGTTGCCCATGAAGTGTAGCTGCTACATTTGCTGTTGATTCAAAGGCAATCCTGATCTGTTCAAGGATATTTATTTGAATATCAGTTTTTGAAAAAACTGTTTTATAAGACATATCTGTTTATCCAGAAGTAATCCTATTCTCAATAGATATTTGAGAATGAGTTAATCTGTACTATTACGATTGAATAGCACTTACTTGACTGGTGACGATATAGAGAAGATACTATGATTCTCAGGTCTTTATATGCTTCTATATAAAGTCACAAACGGATCCTTTTAGGGTCCGTTTTTTATTGATTTTTGATTTAATTTTTCATGATGGCTCCATAATAATTTTTTGAAAAATGAAAATTTAGTGGTTATGGTTCTGATCTAAAGATGAGTTTCTTTGGTTTGCTAGCCATGTAGCAACATCTTTTACTAACGCATATTTTCCACGACGATTTGGGAAAGTGAAAATAGGAATAGGAACAGTTTTACGTGTTAATGCTTGACGAAAAGCATCTGTGGTTTTGTAACCTAAAGCAATTCTTAAAGCATCATCAGCTATTAGTGGGCCGTAACGGTCAAATAGCTCTTTTTCTATTGTTGTTGCATCAAGCATTAAATGTTTTTGCATAGGGTGTCTTGTATTGTCCTGTCACAACAGAAGCATATATCTTTTAAAAAAAGTTGTGTAGAAAGTAAAAACAGCTCAATCTTTTACTCTATACAAATTTCTAATTTATTGTTTTTAAATTATAAATAACTATAACTAGGATTTTTTTTGAGATTGACTAAAAAATGAAAAATACAAAAATGGAAAAAAGAAGTGAGTTGGATATCGTTCGAGTTTCATTATGGTATTGGTATATCAGGGTCAATTTATCTAAAAATTCAGATTATCAAATTGAAAAAGTAATTGAGCCAGATGCTTTTAATAAAAATAAGCATGGTGATGCTTATCATAATAATAAATGGCGAGGTTATCGCTTAGGTAAACATACTCCAAGTCCTATACTTATAGGCCAAGCAGAATCTCATGTACAAGGCAGCTCTATGCTTCTTAAACATACTCTTTGGCAAGTCATGAATAACTCCATCAGTATTGAATCGCTGTTAAGTGATGAGCTTAGAAATCTATCGTGGGAAGTCCAACGTATTCTTTATAAAGCTAACAAATATGATTCTGGGAGTGCATTAGTTACACACCTATCTAAAAGAAAATTACGCCAGCTAGAGTGTTTAGCTGGATTGGATGCATTGGCAGCACAGATAATTTTTTTTAAATTAGCTGTTAAAAGGGAAGAGGATACTTCTGCAATAAGTCAGTCTATTTATAGGACTCTACTTATTATCTGTACTGAACTTCCATTCTTTAATTATCGTGAACACTTTATTTCATTAGTTAATTCAAATGTTTTCTCTTTGGTTACCTCAACAAAGAAAGTATTGGGTAAAAATTTTGTGGATAGTTTTTCGAAAAATGTCAGAATTTTGATAAACCTATTGTTATCAATGGAAGATAAGGGGAAAGTAGGTATTACAAGAAAGGAAAATGTAAGAGCATTATCAGATTTATTGCATGAGAAGCAGGTTATAAGTCTGTTTGACGGGGCTAATATTTTGACAATAGATGCTATATGGGATGCTTCGAATGCAAATTATCTTTGAAATTTACATTCGAGATTTTTAACGAGAGCTATTGAATCGTGAAATGAATAGGTGCATTAAAAGCTCTACCTTTCTAGACGCTTAGATAATTTTTCTTCCGCATACATCTGCTTTAGAGCTAAATTTTCCTGTTCTAACATATTCAGTCGAGTAAAAATCTGTTCATCGATATCTAAATAGCTAGCTTTCCAACGGTAGAAAGTAGCGACACTTATTTTATACTCTTGGCACAGTTGTTCGACAGTTGCGCCTGCTAAATTCTTTTTAACAATACTGTTGATTTGAGCTACAGAAAATTTTTGCTTCACAGTGAATTCCTAAACTATCGTTCAATCATTATCCAAAAGAAAAATTTCAGTAAACAGATAGGGTTAAGTTGAAATATCCTATTTTGGGATATTTTTAATTGTAACTGATATTGAGCCATGCGCTCAATACACGATCCTAGGTATCAAGACCTAATTAAGAAACTTATAGCACTTCGTGAGTTCAAAAATGTGACTCAGGTTGAGCTTGCTCGTCGTTTGGAAAAGCCGCAGTCTTATGTATCTAAGGTAGAAATATTGGAAAGAAGACTTGATGTGATTGAGCTAATGGATTGGTTGGATGCAATTAATGAGAAGTTACCAAATTTTATAAATAGCTATCTTATATAAGAAAAATATTTATAAGATAGCTATATTTATTTTAAGTAAAAGAAGATTTTATCTTCAGCAAACTTATATTTTTTTATTTCTTTTTTATGAATATATCCTGTCATTTCTAACTCAATAGTTAATTTATCATGCTGTTGAGTGAAATTTAGTTTTTGGCGATTAGGAGTAGATATCTCCTTGTAGGGAGTACCAAGCGAATTTAAATATTTAGTAATGCTGATTTTATCTAAATATCTGATTTGTGATATAAATAAATCTATTTTTTTTGACAATGAAATTGAGTTTTCAAAATAATAATCGATATATTCAATAGGTATTTTTACTGATAATTGATTATAGATATTAATTATTAGTAATCTAATATTTTCTGATTTTGAGAAAAGGTCAATGTTTAGTTTATCTACTATTGCCTTTTTAAATTGTGTAGTGAATTTATTGGATGCTAGAATTAACTCGAACTCATCATTTGTTAGTTCTAACTCAGTAGGCACTTTCTCTAATAAATGATTTGTATTTTGAGATAAAAACTCTACTAAAACTTCATTTGATTTCTTTCTTATACTTTCAAGGTTTGTATCGGTGAAAGATAAAATTTTCTTTTGACACAGAATTAGCGTTTTTTCATTAGATAGTTTAGATATGTCTAGATTCTTGTAGCTGTACTTATGTGCTTGTATGATGGAATTATAAGCATTTAAATTAAGTTTTTCAGATTTTAGTAAGCTTGATTCGAATTTTTTTCCAAGATCATCATCATTTTTTGCAGAGGTAGAGTCAAATATTTTTATCTTTCCTAGGTTTTTATAGACTTCTGGTGAGTTTAAATAGCTGATAAGGGTACTATCTATGCCAAATTCTTTATGAGTGAAATATATAATTAAGGAATTCCAATTAGGTATTATTCTCATATTTTTAATTAGAAGTTCCCATAATATTTTTTCTGTTATTTCGTTAAGATCATAAATTTGCACTTCATTGTTTTCAATTAACCATTCTTTATGAGAATTATCTAAATCTTCATTATTAATTAATTTGATGAAATTATCTGAGTTTTCACTTAGATTTTCAGACGATGAAATATACACCTCTTCGAAGAAATGATTGATTGATTGGTCAACCTGAGCTTTCAAGTAGTCTGGCGCAAAGTCTTGTAAAACACCATAAGGTTTTGAAGCAAAAATATTTTGGATTTCATCATTTTTTTGAACTTCATTATTTATAAATATAATTTGTATAGCCACATGTAAATTAAAGGCTACATTTCTTTAAATCCAATATCTAAAGCCTCAGAGATAGAAATACTCTGCTGACTTACAATATTTCTGACTTTCCTTTTTAGTACAGACCATGCTTGTTCAATTGGATTTAAATCAGGGCTATATGCAGGAAGATAGGCAATTCGTACATTATACGCTTCCGCAAGCTGTACTATCTCTTTGCCTTTATGAATAGAAGCATTGTCTAGAATCAAAAGATACTTTGACCTAGGTAAATTTTGAAATAAATAATCAAGCCATCCTGTGAATAACTTTCTGTCACATGAACCTTGAAAAACTATTGGTGACAAAAAACTGTATGGGGAATTTGATCTCACGGCACTGAGCATACTTATTCTTTTTCCATGACCACCTGATTTTAAATCTTGACAACGTTTCCCTTTAAATGACCAGCCATATTCTGCTGTCTCAGCACTGTTTATTCCAGATTCATCTACATACAGAATATTTTCCTGACCATATTCACTTTCCCATTGAGGGAGAATCCATTGAAATACCGTTCTGCTTATTTTGCAGGCTTGTCTGTAGAGGAAACTCTTTTTTTATGAGTCCAACCTAATTTATGAAGTGCAGCAAGCACGACATCATAAGTAATCGCATATCCAAACTGAATTTCAAATAAGGCAACTAAGTCTTTTGCCTGTGAAAACTTTGTATTTTCCACGAATACTTTGAATGCCTGCCAATCCTTAATGGATGATGGTCTACCAACATTGACAAGTTTAGGCTGAGCCAGTTGTCCAGTCTGCTGTTCAAGTAGAATCCAGTCATCCAATGTTGTTCGGGCGATGTTGAAAGTCGTGCAGGTATTTGATTTATGGTTGCTCTTTGTGTAGAACTCCATGACTTTCTGACGTAAGTCTTCTGAATATATTTTTGGCATGTAAAAACAGTTTAAAAGAATTTATCTATTGTAGCTCAAAAATATCTTTTTTCTATAATATCATTTTTTCATTAAATTCAAAATATTCATTTCTACATATTTCATTAAATATACTTACATTATTTTGGTTATTACAATCCAAATACTCGAATACTGGTTTAATCAGCTGTAGAAAGTTAAGAATTTCTTGCTCAGTACTATAGGTATCTTTGATGTATTCGATAAAATTACTTTTAGAAGACAGATAGTTTTTTAGAATGTCATCTTTGTTAAGTAAAGAAATATTTTCTTTTTCTAAATTTTTTAATATCAGTAGAAGATAACTTTCGACTTTTTCATCTGTCATTGACGTATGTATATGCTCAAAAATATTCTGCCAGCTTTTAACTATTTGATTAATGAATATGGATAAATTTTCTCCTCTATCTATATAATCAAAAACAAACTGAATAGAACGATCATCTTGATTTGATAATAATTTGAATAAATTATTATAATGATCATTAAACTTATCATGGTTCTCAAGTATAAAATCCACTAAATTAAAATTGAGAATGCTTGTATGTAAAAACTGTCTAGGTGTTAAATATTTTTCTAATATTTTTTCTATATTAATTAAAGCTACATCAAATTCTGAATTGATATGCTCTATTACACGATGTGCATAATCTCTTTCATTAATATTAATTACACTATCAATAAAGAATGAAATATAGTCAGGATATTGTTCATCTATGTAGCCTTCTCTGATTAAAAACTGTAGTAAAGGAGGATGCTTTTTTGAGTCAAATGGTTCTTTAATATCTTCAGCTATAAGTATTTCACTTAATGTACTTTGAGTGAGCTGATTTTTAGTGTTAATTAAGTTTTGCTTTTGTTGTAATATTTTTTTTCGATTTATTTCTAATTTATCAGTTACTCTAGTTTCTCTATCTAAATATGTGAGATTACTATGAATGATTGCTTCAATAGTTTTAAATGAAAATTTAATATCTTCAGTATTGCTTATACTTATGCTGGCATAACCGATATAAGTAGTTGACTCTTCAATTTTAGCTTTCCATTCAATATTATTGGATTCAGTTAATTTATAAAAATTTTCATCTATGGTTAGTTGATTGTAATCAATATGTTGACTATCTACATAAAGTTGTATTGATGTTGAAGCAGTCTGCATATATTGACGATTATGTACGTGTGTAATAACTGGAAATCTTTTAAAAATCTCATAAATATATATCTTTCGTAACTCTTCTACAGTTTGTTGTTTTTCTAATTCAGATGCGCGAATTTTATCCTCAAGATTATTTAATTCTTGATTAATTGACACTAGTAATTCAGAAATTATATTCTTTTTACGAATATTAAAAATTTCATATATTTCTCCTTTATTCGAATGTAGATTTGCAAATTCGGCAGGGTAGTAGTTTTTATGAATTATTAAAGCTAATAATTTGTTTTTATTTAAATTTGGGTTGTTAAGTTTCTTTACATAGAGTTTAAATTCATTAAAAATATTTGTTACAAGTCTCATATCATCAAAATAAAGTGAGACTTGATGTAGGAAAACATCTTCTATTTCATCGTGTAGTTGAATATCACTTTCTTTGTTAATATAGTTTTTTCGAATCAAATCATAAGCATTTGTAGGGTTTATGACAGGAATAATTGGGATGATAAAATCGAAAAACTTAGATCGATCTTTATCTTTGAACATGTTATCTCTAATAGCATATAAAAATACTATAGGATGGTTTACTTGCTTTGAATTGTTGATAAGGGTATTGAGCTCTCTTAGTCGAATAAAAATTTCAGAGTTTTCAAAGCGGTCTAGATCTTCAATTACGATTACATCGAAATCTGTTCTTTCAAAGAAGTATAAAATTTCATCTAAGTGTTTGTTTAGTATGGACTCTACTGTGTCATTATTTAATGTGATTTCGGTATCTTGAAACTTTAATTTAAGTTCTTTAAGCTTTTCAATATATTTTATTCCAGTGAATAATCCAACTATGCAATACAATAAGAATAATAATGAGATAGTTTTTTGAGCTAGTTGGTCTGAACTAGACAATATACTAAACTTATCAAAAAGAACGCTTTCTGGAAAAAATATAAATAGTGTTAGAAAAGCCCATAGGAAAATAAAAAGTGTATTAGCAATTAGCTCTCTAGGTTGAACAGTTACTATTCGCTTTAGTCGGGAGCGAGGTAATGTTTTTTGATCTACAGAATAAAAGAGTTGTTGTAATATACTTTTTTCTATAGCTTCGATTTCAATTTCTTTATTATTGCCTTCAATTTCTAAATGATCTTTGAATGTTGCTAGCGATATATTTAAGTATTTCCATTGTGGATTATTTTTTTGGAAAGTTTGTAACACGCTACTCTTGCCTGAACCATATGGTCCAGTTACAGCAATGTTGTTGGTTTTCTTCTGTGATAATGCAAATTTTAGCATATCAGAATAAGCATTATCTTCATCTGCATTAGTAATTGGTGTCAATGATAAATATTGATGTGTAGAGGATATTTGAGGAGCTGAATAAATTTCTTGAATTTTGGCATAAGTTATTTTTATTTCATTCCAAATTTTTTGAATTTTATCTTTTGACATTTAAATAGTCTCGTCCCTAATACTTATTGAATTTTACTATTATTTTAGCCTTTTCATTGCTATAACATCTATGTGTAATATAAATATTTAATTAAAGACTAAATCGCATCTTTTAAAAAACCGCCATGAATGGCGGTTTTTTATCAATGACAACTTATGTGTCGCGCAATGACATTTTATGTGTCGCAAATGACAACTTATGTGTCGCGTGACGACGTTTTAAAGACTTACCAGCTTAAAGCGCCGCCAGTTTGATAGTCTGTTACACGTGTTTCGAAGAAATTCTTCTCTTTACGTAAGTCCATCATTTCAGACATCCATTGGAATGGATTGTTTACACCAGCAAACTGCTCAGGTAAACCTAACTGAGCTAAACGACGGTTACAGATGAATTTTAAATATTCTTCCATCATTGCAGCATTCATACCCAATACACCACGTGGCATAGTGTCACGCGCATATTCGATCTCAAGCATTGTTCCTTCAAGAATCATTTGAATGATTTCTTCTTGGAATTCAGCAGTCCACAAACTTGGGTTTTCGATCTTGATTTGGTTAATCATATCGATACCAAAATTCAAGTGCATGGATTCATCACGTAAAATGTATTGGAATTGCTCAGCAACACCATTCATTTTATTACGACGTCCCATAGACAAGATCTGACTGAAACCACAATAGAAGAAGATCCCTTCAAGAACACAATAGAAAGCGATCAAGTTACGAAGTAAGATTTGATCGTTTTCAGGCGTACCTGTTTTGAAAGTAGGATCACTTAAAGACTGTGTATATTTCAAGCCCCAAGCTGCTTTACGCGCAACCGATGGAACTTCACGATACATATTGAAGACTTCGCCTTCATCCATACCTAAAGATTCGATACAGTATTGGTAAGCATGTGTATGAATCGCTTCTTCAAATGCTTGACGCAAAATGTATTGGCGACATTCAGGGTTGGTAATATGACGGTAAATTGCCAATACTAAGTTATTGGCTACCAATGAGTCAGCAGTTGAGAAGAAACCTAAAGAACGCATAACAATGGTACGCTCATCTTCAGTTAAGCCATTTTCAGACTTCCAAAGTGCAATGTCATGGTTCATGTTGACTTCTTGTGGCATCCAGTGGTTTGCACATCCGTCTAGGTACTTTTGCCAAGCCCACTCGTATTTAAATGGTACAAGTTGGTTTAAGTCCGCACGACAGTTGATCATCGCTTTATCATCAACTTGTACACGTTGCGCACCCATTTCAAGCTCTTCTAAGCCTGGTGCAACATCTAAGCTTTCTAAGGCGTGAGATGCTCTTGCCAACGAATCGGTTGGATTTGTTGCTCGACTTGCACTGGTTCCAGCGGGTTGTGCAGCTGCCAAATTCTGCGATGGCTGCTTTGCATTAGATACCACCTGCGAATCAATCGCTTTTTTCTGTTCGACGGGCGCAGGCTGGTGAGCTTGTGCAGCTTGTTTCGGTTCATCATCTTCGAAATCGTCCCAACTTAGGATAGACATACGAATTCTCTCACTTTTATTTAAATTCTAAGAACCTATAAAAGTCACGGAATTCAAAATGCATAGTGTAAACCTCTAACATCATAAAGCATAGAATGATTTTTTGAGGAGAAGGAGAACAAAAGTTCTCCTTAATTACGCATTTCGATCTTGCCAAGCTATTGAAATAACAAAAATTCCTAAAAAACAAAATAAAATAGGAATGAATGGGATTTCATAGTTAAACAAGGTGGAAATTCCTTTGCTTAAACATAGGAAACCAATCAGTAATATTAGCCAATCTAATGATAGTGACTTTGATATAATTTGTCGTAAGCAATTTATTAACATCAAAGTACCAGCAGTAGTAAATAATGTTCCAGCCGGAAGATTAAATAAATAAGCTAAACCACCTATCAAAATAAAAAGTCCGAGCGATATTCGTTCGAATAAATTATTTTGAGAGTTATTTGGTTGCGAATTGTTGCTCGAAGAATAGCCTGAGTTTGAAATTTCAGGCAAATTCTCCATATTTTCTAGATGATTACCATTCATAGGTAAATCTCCTCTTATAAGGTTTACTGATTTGACCTTGTTTGACGGCATCTAGAAACTAGTTCACAATCGCAACTAATCTTTCTATGAAGAAGATGCCTTTCGAAAATTGGTCTTGATTGATTTTCGAAATCCCAAAAGAGCTTCTGTTCCCGCAGAAGTTCTTTTTTTTGTCATTTGTTTTTACGCTTTTGCTGCTTACGGATTGCAAAGAATGCATAGACCGCAGGCACGTAAAAAATTAAAAAGGCTAAGATCAGTGCGATTACGCCTAACTCGTAGTTATGACTTAAATTGAACATTTCTTTGCCTCTTTGAAAACCTCTCCCTAACCCTCTCCTTTAAAAAAGGAGAGGGGACTCAACACTGTTTTAAATGAGGTTTGTCCCCCTCCTTCTAGGAGGTGAGTAGTATTGCTACGCAAGGGAGGTCAATTAAAAATTACTGACAAGCTTCACAATCAGGATTGTCGATTGAACATGCCATAGGTACTGGAGCAGCTTGAGAGAAACCATCTTCTTCAGTCGCAACTTCAGCTTTAACTTCTTGCGCAACCGCAACGACTGGTGCAGCAACAGTTGTCGGTTTAACAGCGTTCAATGCACCTGTGTTGATCGTAGATTTCTCAGCAGATGTCGCACCTAATGCACGAAGGTAATAAGTGGTTTTAAGACCACGTAACCATGCCATTTTATAAGTGATATCCAACTTCTTACCATTTGCACCAGAGATGTAAAGGTTAAGAGACTGAGCTTGATCAATCCATTTTTGACGACGAGAAGCTGCGTCAACGATCCAACGTGTATCCACTTCAAACGCAGTTGCAAAAATTGCTTTTAATTCTTCAGGAATACGTGCAATTTTTTGTACTGAACCTTCAAAGTGTTTCAAGTCATTGACCATCACAGAATCCCAAAGGCCACGGTCTTTCAACGCACGTACTAAGTACGGGTTGATCACTGTAAATTCACCAGAAAGGTTTGATTTTACATATAGGTTTTGGAAAGTCGGTTCGATTGACTGAGAAACGCCACAAATATTCGAAATCGTTGCAGTTGGTGCAATCGCCATCACATTTGAGTTACGCATACCGTCTTTTTGAACTTTGGCACGTAATGTGTCCCAATCCAAACGTTGTGTACGGTCAACTTCAAACATGCGTTCAGGACGAGACTTCGCAACGATGTCTAAAGAATCGATTGGTAGAATCCCTTGATCCCACAATGAGCCTTTAAATGTTGAGTAAACACCACGTTCAACAGCCAAATCACTCGAAGTTTGGATCGCATAGTAGCTGATCACTTCCATAGATTCATCAGCAAAGTCTACCGCTGCATCTGAACCATAACCCATACCCAATTCATATAAAGCATCTTGGAAGCCCATGATACCCATGCCGACTGGACGATGTTTCATGTTTGAATTACGTGCTTGTTCAACTGCATAGTAGTTAATGTCAATCACGTTATCGAGCATGCGAACAGCAGTCTTCACTGTACGTGCTAATTTTTCACGGTCTAATTGACCACCTTGAACGTGTTGCACAAGGTTGATCGAACCTAAGTTACATACTGCAATTTCATCTTTATTGGTATTTAAAGTGATTTCAGTACATAAGTTTGATGAATGTACGACACCTACGTGTTGTTGTGGTGAACGTAAGTTACATACATCTTTAAATGTGATCCATGGATGACCTGTTTCGAACAACATAGACAACATTTTGCGCCATAAGTCTTTCGCACGGATTTTCTTATGAAGCATGTTGCTTTCTTTGGCAATGCCTTCGTAGTAGGCGTAGCGTTCAGCGAATTCAACACCAGTCAAATCATGTAGGTCAGGTGTTTCAGATGGTGTGAACAATGTCCATTCAGCATCTTCAATCACACGTTGCATGAATAAGTCTGGAACCCAGTTCGCAGTATTCATGTCATGGGTACGACGACGGTCATCACCCGTGTTTTTACGAAGCTCTAGGAATTCTTCAATGTCTAAGTGCCAAGTTTCAAGGTACGCACATACTGCACCTTTACGTTTACCACCTTGGTTTACTGCAACAGCTGTATCATTGGCAACTTTAAGGAATGGTACAACACCTTGTGATTTACCATTGGTTCCTTTGATGTATGAGTTTAATGCACGAACTGGCGTCCAGTCATTGCCTAAACCACCTGCCCATTTAGAAAGTAGGGCATTGTCACGCATTGCGCCATAGATGTCATACAGATCATCTTGGATTGTCGTTAAATAACAGCTAGATAACTGTGGACGTAACGTACCTGAGTTAAATAGAGTCGGTGTAGACGCCATATAATCGAAGCTAGACAATAAGTCATAGAATTCAATGGCACGTTCTTCACGCTGTTCTTCATTTAACGCAAGACCCATCGATACACGCATGAAGAACAATTGCGGAAGTTCGAAACGCACATCATTTGAATGGATGAAGTAACGGTCAAATAAAGTTTGTAAACCTAAATAGGTAAATTGGTTTGAACGCTCAGGTTTGATCGCAGTAGCCAATTTAGCAAGGTCAAAGTTTAAAAGTTCAGGAGATAAAAGCTCAAGCTCGATCCCTTTTTTCAAATAAGTTTCGAGCGCATCGCCTTCGATAGTATCTGTGGCTAAACCTAAGAATTTAAGACCTGTTGCAACCAAATCATCACGCAGTAAACGTGCAGTCACATAAGTATAGTTTGGTTCTTGTTCGATACGGGTACGAGTCGCCATCATCATCGTGGTTGAGATGTCTGACTGTTTTACACCGTTATATAAGTTTTTAACTGTTTCATCGACAATGGCTTGAACGTCAATCCCTTCTAAGCCTTCGCTTGCTTTTTCAATCGTCGCTTGAAGTTTACCCAAATCTAGAGGCTGAAGCTGACCATTCGTATCTAAGATTTGTAAGGTCGGATGATGATGAGCACCCGTTTGTTTACGTGCTTCAGAGCGTTGCTCACGGTAAATCACATAAGCACGAGCAACTTTTTGTTCGCCAGTACGCATAAGCGCCAATTCAACTTGGTCTTGAATTTCTTCAATGTGAATTGTTCCGCCAGAAGGTAAACGGCGATTAAAAGTATTCATAACCATTTCTGTTAATTGTGTAATACGGTCATGAATTCGGCTTGAGTCAGCACTTTGTTGGCCTTCAACAGCTAAAAAAGCTTTACCAATTGCTACAGATATTTTATCTGCATCAAAAGCGGCAACGTCACCAGTGCGTTTAATCACTTGCAGTTGACCTGGGGTTGTAATGGCGTTCATTGTCAGCGTAGCTCCATTGTCATCATTGTTATGTTTATGGACCATTTGAATCGGATATATTGTACAAAATATTATCACGATGTTTGAGGACTAAACACAATACTTAGTGGTTTAATTTAATTTAGAACACAAGATACGGTAATTTTTAAGGTAGATCAATATTGACATTTTAAGAATGTTTTATCCCTAAACAATAAATTTTTATTTGCTTCTTTCTTCCTAAAAGAACCGTTTTTGTTATATGCCTTATTTGACAAGGGCATAGCATAACAAAGTCTGTAAAGAGTGCTTATAGATAAGTGTGTGGATAAGTCAAAAAGCGATAAACTGTTTAGACATAATATGAACAATGAAATATTTTGTTTAAAAAACTATCTGGTTAAAGCATGTAAACAAGAATCTAAGAAGTATTGTGGTTTACAGAAGAAAAGTACTAATAATTCAATCATTAATAAAAATATAACAAATTGATGCACTCATGTATCAGTTTGGTGAATGAGGTCTTGTTTACATTGTAAACGTGTGTATATTGCAAAACATAGTGTGTTGAATCTGCGAGATTTGTACGCAGATACCGAAATTAAATACAGGGGCAAATAGATGAGCCAAGAAGAAAAGTTACCTAAAATTTTAATCGTTGAAGATGATGAGCGTTTGGCTCGCTTGACTCAAGAATATTTAATTCGCAATGGATTAGAAGTTGGGGTAGAACCTGATGGTAATCGTGCCATCCGTCGAATCATTGCCGAACAACCAGATTTAGTTGTACTTGATGTCATGTTACCGGGTGCTGATGGCTTAACCGTTTGTCGTGAAGTGCGTCCACATTATCATCAACCGATTTTGATGTTGACAGCACGTACAGAAGATATGGACCAAGTCCTTGGTTTGGAAATGGGGGCAGATGACTATGTCGCTAAACCTGTACAACCACGTGTTTTACTTGCGCGTATTCGTGCTTTATTACGTCGTACCGACAAAGCACCTGAAGACGAAGTGGCACAACGTATCGAATTTGATGATCTCGTGATTGATAATGGTGGCCGTTCAGTGACTTTGAATGGCGAACTTGTCGACTTTACCAGTGCTGAATATGACTTATTGTGGCTGTTGGCTTCAAATGCGGGTCGTATTCTTTCTCGTGAAGATATCTTTGAGCGCTTACGTGGTATTGAATACGATGGTCAAGACCGTTCAATTGATGTCCGTATTTCACGTATTCGTCCAAAAATTGGTGATGATCCAGAAAATCCAAAACGTATTAAAACAGTACGAAGCAAAGGTTATCTTTTTGTTAAAGAAACCAATGGTATCTAATAGAATTCATCCCTTTATGCATCATTCCTTTTAAGGACAACTTCGGTGTCAAAACACAGCATATTCCTGCGTATCTACGCAGGACTTGTTATTCTTGTGGTCTTAGTTGCGCTATTTGGGTATTTGTTGGTGCAAATCATCAACTATCAACGTGCGCAAGAATATCGTGAATCATTGACAGATGGTATCTCATTTGTCATTAGCGAAGGTGTGGCACGTCAGCAAACTGAACAGCAACGTTTAGATTGGATTTCTGATGCATCTGATTTATTGGAATTACCCATTTATTATTTGGATGCACAAAAAGTTGATTTGTCACGCACTGAAGAAAAGCGCATAGAAAGTCAAAAAGCGGTTGTGCGCTATGATGCTGAATTGGGGATCGCCTATTTAGTCCTTGGGATTCGAAATGATCCTAAGCACTATTTATATATCAAGGTCGATCAAATTGGTGAGCGTCAAATGAAGGCCTTACCCGTCTTTATTTTGGATTATTTGGTTTACTACCCAGGGCAAGAACGAGAATATCTTAAAAAAATCCAGCAGCATTTTTACTATGATGTTGGTGTAGAGAAAATTTCTCAGCTAAATTTAGATTCTGAGCAAATCGGGCGATTACGTTCAGATCAAAGTGTGATTCTATGGCGTGATAGTGCGACAGCACGTGGTACAACCATATCGATTGTTTCTCCATTGCCTAACTCGCCTACAGATGTATTGGTCATGGGGCCTGTGCCGATGTTTAATTGGATGCCAGTTAAACTTGCCGCAGGTATTACATTGCTGAGCATGTTCTTACTGTGCTTAGGTGTTTATGGCTTGATTGTGCCCATGCAACGTAAGTTGAAACAAGTCAATGAAGCCTTAGACATTATGAAAACAGGGGATATGTCGCAACGTGTTCCTGTTGAAGGCCATGATGAAATGGCAAGCTTGGCAAGCAGTTATAACAGCATGTCTGACCATATACAGCGTTTGATCGAGGCGCAACGTGAGTTGATGCGCGCCGTATCGCATGAGTTACGTACACCTGTTGCACGAATACGCTTTGGTATGGAAATGTTGGCCGATGAAGAAGATTATGAATATCGCTTGCAACAAGTAGAAATGATTGATAAAGACATTGAAGCGTTAAATACGCTGATTGATGAAATCATGACTTATGCTAAGTTGGAGCAGGGCACACCTTCTTTAGATTTTGAAAAAATTGCTTTAATCGATGTGTTACAACAAGTCGCAACTGAAACGGAAGCATTAAAAACCCAGAAAATCATTCATTTGAATCCACTTGCTAATGATGTTGTTGTCGATGCAGAACGTCGTTATTTACATCGAGTGGTGCAGAACTTGGTGGGTAATGCAGTGCGTTATTGTGATAACCAAGTCAATATCAGTGGTGGCATCGATCATCAAAAAAATATGGCATATGTCTGTGTTGAAGATGATGGGCCGGGGATTCCAGAAGAAGATAGAAAACGTGTCTTTGAGGCATTTGCCCGTTTAGATGATAGCCGCACACGAGCTTCGGGTGGTTATGGCTTGGGTTTATCGATTGTAAGCCGTATCGCTTATTGGTTTGGAGGCACCATTCAAGTGGATCAAAGCCCTGAATTAGGTGGTGCAAGATTTACCATGTCATGGCCCGTCAATCGCTTTAAAAAGAAAAAAGTTTAACTGTGAAAAGCTTAATTGTGAATTGAAGTATTTTTCAGATTTAAAGTTTCAACCTAGTCAATTGTTGAAAATCAATCGACATAAAAAAGCGCCAATCAGATTCGGCGCTTTTTTAATATTTAATCTGAGTTTGGGATAAGATATGTTCCCAACGATATGATACGCGGAAACGTCAGTCGCATTGTTCGAGGCAGGGCTGCGTCTGTAATATACTGTTTTTGCGATATATTGGGTACTTGATGGTATCTGTCGAGTTGGCGACTGACAAATGGTTTTGCCTTTGCGTGGCAGTGCCACTCATCCCGAAAGCCTTGCGAGGTAATACCTCTCAGGTCGAACCGAAGGTTAATCCTTACATCTGACTTTAAACGGTAAGACTCTGCTGTGCCTGATCTATCTTTTCAATAACTTACATCAAGGTTTATCCCGAACTGGCGTTATTCAGTATTTTATTCTTGAGTTGTCGCATCAGGTGCAATAAACGGCTTGCCTTCTTTTAGTGATTGTAACGCATCAGCATTAAAGTCAATTAACAAGCTATTTTGTTCAGCATCAATTTTAAAACCACTGATAATTTTTTGATCCCCTTGAATGGTATCAATACGATATTCATCAGCAATATTGAGAATACCTTCTAAATTTGTCGTTGTAGCCGCTAAATCTTGGCGAAATAGTTCGTAAATATCCCTTAAATCAAAAATTGCATTTTGTGCATCAGGATGTTTTTTAACATAGTTTTCAAGATGGCGAATGATTAATTGGGCAAACAGAAAATAATTAGGTTTACTTGAGAATTCCACGTTATTTTGCTCCTAAGTTATCGGTTTAAAATTATTGATAAGTTATTAATTCTTAGCATACACAGGAAAATGATTGAATGTTGTATAAAGTTAATTAATCCGTGTTGTTAAATTGAAATTTTTCAATGGCTAAAGGCCGATTTATTTTGAATAAGGTAGGTGAAAAGTAGGCGTTCTCATCCTTCAGTATTTTTAATATAGGCTTTTATGCTTAAATCTAAGGTTTAATTTGATAATAATCATATTTAAAAATCTAAAAATAGAATTTATTTTAATTATTTTGTCGCATGTTGATAATTTGATTAAGTGTTTAAAAAGGTGAATTTATTTTACTACATAGAATGTAACAAAATGTGTAACAGTTGAAATTCTCAAATTGATCGCAAAGATGGATTCCATCATAGAAAAAAGCACTAAAAAAGCACATTTTTTATCAGCAAGCGCACAACTAAGCTGCTGATTTGTCATTTTTAATTCATATACTGCATTTGTAGTTCGGAAAATATAATGATAATAGGGGTTTATATTTAAGAAAACGATAAAAAGCAGCTGTATTGGCTTAAATAATGCCGAATTGTGTATTTTGCATAAAAAATCATCCGAAAGACTTAGAGTGATTAACTAGCAACAGATGACATCAATCGGGTACAATTGATCGGATTTATTTTGTGTTTGGTGTATTTACTAGGCCAATACATACATTCTTTAGTTAATAATAGGCCTGCCAGGAGTTATCCCCGCATGAGTGCCATTACTCCATACGAATGGGCAATTATTGCCTTCGTGATCGGCGTTACATTTCTATGTGTCTTTATGCTCACCGTTCCTTTGCTCCTTGGGGGTAAATCTTGGGGACGTGCGAAGCAAGAGCAATTTGAATCAGGTGTGGTAAGTGCTGGTGGTGCACGTATCCGCTTATCTGCAAAATTTTATTTGGTTGCAATCTTCTTTGTCGTGTTCGATTTGGAAGCACTGTACCTATACGCATGGGCGAATTCTGTTCGTGAAGTGGGTTGGGTTGGTTTTGCAACTGCGGCTGTATTTATTTTAGTTTTGCTTGTTGGTTTGGTTTATGAACTTTCAACTGGCGCACTTAACTGGGCACCTTCAGATCGTCGTAAAGCAGCAGGTATCAAACCTAAAGTAGGTTCGCCGAATATGGACCTTGCAGAGATTACTCGTTTCAACTCTATTGAAGAGTTAGTTGTTGACCCTACAGGTACAATTCCAGCTCAATCATCAGGTCGTGTGAAATCTAAATCTCCGACTATGTCACTGAATAAGGAGTAACTCGGGAATGAAATATACTTTAACCCGTGCGAATCCAGAAGCTGAGCAATATCCACTTCAAGATCGTCAAATTGTGATCGATCCACTTGAAGAAGAAGTGAATAAAAATGTGTTTATGACTCGTTTAGAGGACGTAGCACATACAGCTGTGAACTGGGGCCGTAAAAATTCATTATGGCCTTTCAACTTTGGTACGTCATGCTGTTACGTAGAATATGCAACAACTTTAACTGGTGTGCATGATTTATCACGTTTCGGTGCCGAAGTTATTCGTGCTTCACCACGTCAAGCCGATTTAATGATCGTTGCAGGGACATGCTTTGTAAAAATGGCGCCTGTAATTCAACGTTTGTATGAACAAATGCTTGAGCCTAAATGGGTGATCTCAATGGGTGCATGTGCGAACTCTGGTGGTATGTACGATATTTACTCAGTTGTACAAGGTGTAGATAAGATTATTCCTGTTGACGTGTACGTTCCAGGCTGTCCACCTCGTCCTGAAGCACTTATTCAAGCATTGATGTTGTTACAAGACCAAATTCAATTAGAGCGTCGTCCACTTTCTGCAGTGATCGGTGATGATCTTAAGCCAGTGTATAAGCCAAAGATGATGCCTGAACGTGATCGTAAGAATGCAGAACGTATTGCTGTTAAAAACTTACGCTCTATGGACGAAATTGAGTAATTTTTACTGATGAATGTTTGACATATCCGATGGATATGATCATCAGGAAATTTCACAGAATTTGTATTAAATAGGAAGCCAAGCCAATGGCTGAAACTGAAATTGCTATGCCAGAATCGACTCCAGTCGATTCACGCCCAGCATTTGCGATTGTAGAAGATCTCAAAGCCAAATTTGGCGAGAACTTCTACGTGCAACCGACGTTTGAAGATTTTCCAACGGTCTGGGTTGAGCGCGCACGTGTACAAGACGTTTTAATGTACCTACGTACAGTGCCACGTCCTTATGTGATGCTGTTTGACCTGTCAGCAGTAGATGAGCGTTTACGTACTCATCGTGAAGATTTACCTGCATCTGACTTTACGGTTTTTTATCACTTGCTTTCTTTAGAACGCAATAGTGATATTCGTATCAAAGTCGCATTGAATGAGAATGATATTAACATTCCAACAGCGACCAATATTTGGCCAAATGCCAACTGGTACGAACGTGAAGCTTACGATATGTTTGGGATCAATTTCGAAGGGCATCCAATGCTCCGTCGTATTTTGTTACCGACGTATTGGGAAGGTCATCCACTGCGTAAAGAATACTCTGCACGTGCGACTGAATACACGCCGTACATGCAAGACAAAGCAAAACAAGATTTTGAACAAGAACATCTTCGTTTCGTTCCAGAGGACTGGGGTCTAACCCGTGGTAATGACGATGAAGACTTCATGTTCCTAAACTTAGGTCCTAACCATCCATCTGCTCACGGTGCGTTCCGTGTGATTTTGCAGCTTGATGGTGAAGAAGTGAAAGACTGTGTACCTGATATTGGCTATCACCATCGTGGTGTGGAAAAAATGGCTGAACGTCAGACTTGGCATTCTTTCATTCCATATACAGACCGTGTGGACTACTTGGGTGGTTGTGCGCAAAACATGCCTTATGTGATGGGTGTGGAGCAAATGGCAGGAATTACTGTTCCTGACCGTGCACAATGTATCCGTGTGATGATGTCAGAATTATTCCGTATCAATAACCACTTGTTGTATATCGGTACTGCAATTCAGGATGCGGGTGGTATGACTCCAGTATTCTATATGTTTGCTGACCGTCAAAAAATCTATGACGCAATTGAAGCGATCACAGGTTTCCGTATGCATCCAGCTTGGTTCCGTATTGGCGGTACTGCACACGATTTACCAAACAATTGGCAAAAGCTCATTCGTGAAATTCTCGAATGGATGCCTAAGCGTATGAATGAATACTACACCGCTGCATTGCGTAACTCAGTATTTATTGGTCGTACTCGTAATGTTGCACAGTACGATGCAAAATCTGCATTGGCTTGGGGCGTAACAGGTACTGGTCTGCGTGCGACAGGTATTGATTTTGACGTTCGTAAATATCGTCCATACAGTGGCTATGAAAACTATGATTTCGAAGTGCCATTGGAGTATGAAGGCGATGCTTATGCACGTGTCATGGTGCATTTCCATGAAATTAACCAATCATTGAAGATCGTTAAACAATGTTTGGATAATATGCCATCTGGTCCGTATAAAGCAGATCATCCATTGGCTGTTCCACCACCAAAAGACAAGACTTTACAAGATATTGAAACTTTGATTACGCACTTCTTGAGCGTGTCATGGGGTCCTGTAATGCCAGCAGGCGAAGCGTCTGTAATGGCTGAAGTTGTGAAAGGTGCATCGAACTACTACTTGACTTCAGATAAGTCAACGATGAGTTACCGTACCCGTATTCGTACGCCAACATTCACACATCTACAGCAAATTCCTTCCGTGATTAACGGCAGTCTTGTATCTGACTTGATCATTTATTTAGCGACTATTGACGTCGTTATGGCTGACGTGGATCGCTAGGGGTAGACGCATTATGATGATTTTGACTGATAAAAAGCCACGTGTGAATGTTGAAGGGATTTTGACTACTGACGAAATCCATGAAATTGAACATCACATTGGTCATTATCCTTACCCACGTGCAGCATCTTTGGATGCGCTAAAGTGCGTACAACGCCGTAATGGTTGGGTGGATGATGCACAGCTAAATGCGATTGCTCAATTACTGACAATCAGTGTTGCTGATCTTGAAGGTGTTGCAACCTTCTATAACCGTATTTATCGCCAACCTGTTGGTCGTCACGTAATTTTATTGTGTGACTCAATTGCTTGCTTCTTGATGGGTGCGGAAACTTTGGCGGAAGCTTTTCAACGTGAATTGGGTATTCAATTTGGTCAAACAACTGCAGATGGTCGTTTCACTTTATTGCCAATCTGTTGTTTAGGTAACTGTGACAAAGGTCCTACTTTGATGATTGATGAAGATACTCACGGCTTGGTTGAAGTGACATCAATTCAACAGTTATTGGAGAAGTATGTATGAATACCGAACCAAAACCAATTTATGGCGAAGGTAACCCTGAAACCCACCCATTGACATGGCGTTTGAGTAAGCAAGAATCTGTACGCAATGCAGATGATTATGAAGCACTTGAAGGTTATGCAGGCTTTAAAAAAGCCATCACTATGCCACCGAAAGATGTGCTTGAAGTGATTAAAGCAGCGACTGTAAAAGGACGTGGTGGTGCAGGCTTCCCAGCAGGTATTAAATGGTCATTGATGGCACCTAATGATGGCGGCCCTCGTTATTTGATCTGTAATGCCGATGAGATGGAACCAGGAACATTCAAAGACCGTTTGTTGATGGAAAAACTTCCTCACCAATTGATCGAAGGAATGTTGATTGCAGCTTATACCCTTGAAACAACGCAAGGTTATATCTTCATTCGTGGTGAATACATCGAAGCCGCTCAATATTTAAATGAAGCTTTAGAACAAGTTCGTGCCAAAGGTTACTTGGGTGACAATATCCTCGGAACAGGTTGGAACTTTGATTTACACGTACATACAGGCGCTGGTCGTTATATTTGTGGTGAAGAAACTGCATTGATTAACTCGCTAGAAGGCCGTCGTGCGAATCCACGTACTAAACCACCTTTCCCACAAGTTGCGGGTGCTTGGGGTCGTCCTACGATTGTAAACAACGTAGAGACCTACAATAACTTGCCTGCAATTATGTTGCGTGGTCCTGAATGGTATATCAATCTTTCAGCAGGTAAGTCGAAAGATCCAGGGACAAAAATTTATGGCGCATCAGGTAAGGTGAAATTCCCAGGTCTATGGGAACTTCCGTTTGGTACGACTGCACGTGAAGTGATTGAAGACTATGCGGGTGGCATGCGTGACGGCTTAAAACTTAAAGCATGGTTACCGGGTGGTGCATCAACGGACTTTTTGGCTGCTGAACACATCGACCTTCCAATGGATGCCGAAAGCATCATGAAAGCGGGTTCACGTTTAGGTACGTGTTTGCTGATGGTGGTGGATGAAACGCAATGTATGGTTTCAGCGACACGTAACTTAGAAGAGTTCTTTGCACGTGAGTCATGTGGTTTCTGTACGCCTTGCCGTGATGGTTTACCTTGGGCAGTTAAAGCGCTTAAAGCAATTGAAAATGGTGAAGGGAAGATGGAAGACATTCAACATCTTCAGGAACTCACACGTAAATTGTGGATTGGTAAGACTTTCTGTGCTCACGCACCTGGTGCGATGGAACCACTTATGGGCGCACTCAAATATTTCCGTAGCGAGTTTGAAGCAAAAGTGACAGATCGTCCTGCTGCTCAAGCAAGCAACGTAGAACAAGTTTAAGGAACTCGACTATGGCTACAATTCATGTCGATGGAAAATCGTACGAAGTCAACGGCTCGGAAAACTTGCTACAAGCATGTTTGAGTCTTGGCATCGACATCCCATATTTTTGTTGGCATCCATCCTTAGGTTCTGTCGGTTCTTGCCGTCAATGTGCTGTTACTCAATACGCGAATCCTGAGGATACGCGTGGTCGTTTAGTAATGTCATGTATGACGCCAGCATCTGACAACACCTATATCTCTATTGAAGATAAAGAAGCAAAAGATTTCCGTGAATCTATCGTGGAATTCTTAATGACGAACCACCCGCATGACTGTCCAGTTTGTGAGGAAGGTGGTCATTGTCATTTGCAAGATATGACCGTGATGACGGGTCATGATCGTCGTCGCTATCGTTTTACTAAGCGTACGCATCATAACCAAGAATTAGGCTCATTCATTGCGCATGAAATGAACCGTTGTATCGCATGTTATCGTTGTGTTCGTTATTACAATGATTATGCAGGTGGTACAGACTTTGGTGTGTATGCAAGTGCTTCACGTGTTTACTTTGGTCGCCCAGAGTCAGGTACTTTAGAGTCAGAGTTCTCTGGTAACTTGACTGAAGTTTGCCCAACAGGTGTATTTACTGATAAAACACATTCTGCACGTTATAACCGTAAATGGGACATGCAGTATGCGCCAAGCGTATGCCAAGGCTGTTCTTCTGGTTGTAATATTTCACCGGGTGAACGTTATGGCGAATTACGTCGTATAGAAAACCGTTTCAATGGTGACGTTAACCAATACTTCCTTTGTGATAAAGGTCGTTTTGGTGCAGGTTATGTGAATCTTGAAGATCGCCCACGTCAACCACAATTCCGCAGTGGTACTGAAGTTACTACAGTTTCTGTAGATACGGCTTTAGATACTGTGATTGAAAATATTCAAGGCAAAAAAGTTTTGGGTATTGGTTCGCCACGCGCATCGCTTGAGTCAAACTACGCACTACGTGAGTTGGTTGGACAAGCGCATTATTCAACAGGTATGTCTCAAAAAGAGCAAAGCTTAGTTGAATTAGCAGCGTCTATCATGCAAACCGAAGGGATTTACAATCCGGGTATGCGTGAAATTGAAAGCTATGATGCTGTGTTAATTCTCGGTGAAGATTTAACGCAAACTGCGCCACGTATGGCATTGTCTGTTCGCCAAGCTGCGAAAAACAAAGCCAAAGAAATGGCAGCAGAACGTCGTACTCAAGATTGGTTGGCTGAGCCTTTACAACGTATTGCTCAAGATGCGAAATCTCCAATTTATATCTTGGCTGCAACGCAAACACGTCTTGCCGATGTTGCTACAGGTGAAGTCGTTGCTTCTCCAAATGATATTGCACGTTTAGGCTTTGCAGTGGCTGCGGCAGTGAAAGGTGAAACGATTCTTGGTTTAGATGATGATGCTAAAGCATTTGCACAAACCATTGCAGATACCTTAAAAGCTGCGAAAAAACCATTGATCATTTCTGGTACAAGCTTGCAAGATGCTGCGATCATGGAAGCAGCGACACAAGTGGCACAGAATCTTGGTGGAAATGCAGGTTTAACATTGACCGTTCCAGAAGTGAACTCAATGGGCTTAGCATTGTTTGGTGGTTTGAGCTTAGAGCAAGCTTTTGCACAAGATTACGATTCAATCGTGATTGTGGAAAATGACTTATTCCGTCATTTACCAGCAGCACAAGTTCAAGCAGCATTTGACAAAGCGCAAAGCGTTATTGTTCTAGATCATTCTGAAACAGACACTGTAAAAGCTGCTGACATTGTATTGTCTGCTGCAAGTTTTGTTGAAGGTGATGGAACAGTGGTTAGCCAAGAAGGCCGTGCTCAGCGTTTCTATCAAGTTTATGATCCAAGTTACTACAAACCTGAGCTTGCGATTAAAGAATCTTGGCGTTGGTTACATGCCATTGAAACTGGTGTGAAAGGTAAAGCAATTTCTTGGACGCTACTGGATGATGTTATCGAGTCAGTGGTTAAGAATGTTCCTGCACTTGAAGCAATTCAAGATGTTGCACCTAATGCTGGTTATCGTGTACATGGCTTGAAAGTTGCGCGCGAACCACGTCGTTACTCTGGTCGTACAGCAATCCGTGCATTATTAAATGTACATGAGCCAAAACAACCTGTAGATAAAGACTCAGCATTAACATTCTCAATGGAAGGTTATGTTGGCCCTCAAAATGCGTCTTCATTGGTACCATTTGCATGGGCACCGGGTTGGAACTCTCCGCAATCTTGGAACAAATACCAAGATGAAGTGGGTGGGCATTTGAAAGGTGGTGATGCAGGTGTTCGTTTATTTGATCGTTTAGCAAAACGACCTGTACGTAGCTATGTTGCGCCTACAGCAATTGTTGCAAATCCAGACAGCTTCCGTTTAGTGCCAATGCACCATATCTTCGCCTCAGGCGAGTTCACAGTGAAAACACCTGCAATGGAATCACGCATTCCTGCCCCTGTTTTTGCAGTCGGTGAGCAAGATGCGAAGCGCTTAAATGTACAAGATGGACAGCAACTTACAATCAATGCTGGTGAGACAACAATTCGTCTTCCTGTACAAGTGATTGAATATTTACCTTCAGGTTATATTGGTTATCCAGTAGGTCAAGCACCTACGGTATCTCTTGCTGAACCTGTATCTGTGGCGGTGGGAGTGTAATCATGAATGAAACTTTACGCGCCCTACCAACATGGGCTCAGGACTGGCCAATCGCCTATGCAGTGATTCAAGCCATCGTGATCTTGTTGGTCGTGGTTTTGCTTGCAGCATTGATGTCATTTATTGAGCGTCGTTTGCTTGGTTTATGGCAAGACCGTTATGGTCCAAACCGTGTTGGTCCTGGCGGTATGTTCCAGATTGTTGCTGACATGCTTAAAATCATGTTCAAGGAAGACTGGACACCAAAATTTGTTGATAAACTCACGTTCCGTCTAGCACCAGCAGTTGCGATGGCAACTGCGGTACTGTCGTTCATGGTTATTCCTGTTTCACCTTATTTAGGTGTTGCAGATATGAGTATCGGCTTATTGTTCTTTATGGCAATGGCGGGTATCGCAGTGTATGCCGTGTTATTTGGTGGTTGGTCATCAAATAACAAATATGCGCTACTCGGTGGTCTACGTTCAGCAGCTCAAACCATTTCTTATGAAGTCTTTTTAGGGATTTCATTGATGGGTGTGGTTGCGATTGCAGGTTCATTCAACTTGCGTGACATCGTAGAAGCTCAACGTGATGTATGGTTTGTTATTCCTCAGTTTATTGGCTTCATGATTTTCGTGGTTGCTGGTGTTGCTGTAACGCACCGTCATCCATTTGACCAACCAGAAGCAGAACAAGAATTGGCTGAAGGTTACCACGTAGAATACGGTGGTATGAAATGGGGGATGTTCTTCGTTGCTGAATATGTCAACGTTATCCTGATTTCAGCACTTATCGTGACTTTATTCTTCGGTGGTTGGTTAGCGCCATTCAACTTAGATATTCCATTCATTCCAGATGCGTTCTGGTTCATTGCAAAAACAGCATTCTTTGTAATGATGTTTGTCTTGGCTCGTGGTTCTTTAATGCGTCCACGTTATGACCAAGTGATGAACTTTGGATGGAAGGTATGTTTACCACTGGCGTTGGTTAACCTTTTGGTGACTGGTGCTGTGATTCTGATGAATCAAGCCTAGGACAGCAGGGAGTACAAAATGTATAAAATTCTAGCTGGAGTCGGGTCAATTGTTCGTTCGTTGTGGATGGTGTTTAGCCATGTTACACGTAAACGTGACACGATTTTATATCCTGAAGTACCAGCCGAACAAATCGTACCTCCGCGCTACCGTGGTCGTATTGTGTTAACGCGTGATCCAGATGGTGAAGAGCGCTGTGTTGCGTGTAACCTATGTGCGGTTGCATGTCCAGTCGGTTGTATTTCGTTGCAAAAAGCGGAAAAAGAAGATGGACGTTGGTATCCAGAATTTTTCCGTATTAACTTTTCACGCTGCATTTTCTGCGGTATGTGTGAAGAGGCGTGTCCTACAACCGCAATTCAGTTAACACCAGATTTCGAACTTGGTGAATATGTACGTCAAGACCTTGTTTATGAGAAAGAAAACTTACTTATTTCAGGTCCTGGTAAATACCCAGATTACAACTTCTATCGTGTAACGGGTATGGCAGTTGACGGTAAAGAAAAAGGTCAAGCGCAACGTGAAAGCGCACCTGTTGATGTACGGAGCTTATTACCATGATGTGGCCATTTTATTTAATGGCTCTCGTGGCCATTGTTTCTACGGTTCGTGTTGTGACCAATGCGAACCCAGTACATGCACTGTTGAGTTTGATTGTGTCATTACTTGCAGTCGCAGGCATTTTCTTAACCATTGGTGCTCCATTTGCAGCAGCATTAGAAATTATTGTTTACGCAGGCGCGATCATGGTTTTGTTCGTGTTTGTGGTGATGATGCTCAATCTTGGTCAACATACAGTTGATCAAGAGCGTAAATGGTTAACTTCTGATGCATGGGCTTTTCCAGCACTCATGAGCTTTTTAATTGGCTTGTGTTTAGTATGGAGTTTAGGCTCGGATTACACAGCTTCGGGTGCAGTAATAGGTGCTCAAGTGGTGGGTCCAAAAGTAGTGGGTCAAGCGCTTTTTACACAATATTTATTATTGGTTGAAGTTGCTGCAATGTTATTGCTCGCAGCGCTTGTTGCAGCATTCCACTTAGGCAAACGTGAACCTAGTGCAGAAGGGGATAAAGAATAATGGGCAACATTCCTTTAGAACATGGTTTGATCGTTGCATCTATCCTTTTCGCACTGGGCTTTTACGGTGTGATGGTACGTCGCAACTTATTATTTATGTTAATGAGCCTTGAAATCATGATGAATGCGGCTGCGCTTGCATTTGTTGTGGCAGGGAGTGCATGGGCACAACCAGATGGGCAAATCATGTTTATTTTGATTTTAACGCTGGCTGCGGCAGAGGCGTGTATCGGTCTCGCGATCGTCCTTCAGTTCTATCATCGCTTCCATCACTTGGATGTAGATGCTGCTAGTGAGATGCGCGGATGAGTTATTTATATTTAACGATTTTATTCCCGCTCATTGGTTTTGTCCTTTTAGCGGCAGGGCGTAATAAACTTCCTGAAAATGTAGCAGCAATCATTGGTGCGGGTTCGGTTGGACTTTCTGCATTATTTGCATTAATTGCTGGTATGGATTTTGTGAATAATGGGTCTGTTGCTCAAACACAACACCTTTGGACTTGGTTCAATGTGGGTGGTTTTGCTCCAGGTATTAACTTACATTTAGACGGCTTGTCATTATTGATGATGGGCATGGTTACTGGTGTAGGTTTCCTTATTCATATCTTTGCAACATGGTATATGCGTGGCGAAGAAGACTTTGCGCGTTTCTTCTCTTATTTCAACCTGTTCGTTGCAAGTATGTTAGTGCTTGTATTGGGTGATAACTTAGCGTTGTTATTCTTAGGTTGGGAAGGCGTAGGTCTATGTTCTTACCTATTAATTGGTTATTACTACCAAAACCCTGCAAATGGTTTTGCTGCAATTAAAGCGTTTACAGTAACACGTGTGGGTGACGTATTCTTACTCATCGCATTGTTCTTGCTTTATCAACAATTTGGTACTTTGCACATCGGAACGATTGTTGCAAATGCATCTCAAGTTTTAGCACTTGACCATAATCTTGCACTTTGGACTTCGTTGATGTTGTTCTTGGGTGCTGCGGGTAAATCTGCACAAATTCCATTACAAACATGGTTGGCAGATGCGATGGCTGGTCCTACACCAGTATCAGCATTGATCCATGCTGCGACAATGGTAACGGCTGGTGTTTATCTGTGCTGCCGTATGTTCTCTGTGTTTGAAATGACACCTGAAGTGATGCAGTTCATTTCGATTACAGGTGCGGTAACATTATTGGTTGCTGGTTTTGCTGCATTGGTTCAAACCGACATCAAACGTATTCTTGCTTACTCTACAATGAGTCAGCTCGGTTATATGTTTATGGCTGTTGGTGCTGAAGCGTACCAAGCAGGTTTATTCCATATGCTTTCGCATGCATTCTTTAAGGCATTATTGTTCTTGTCTTCTGGTGCAGTGATTTTGGCTTACCATCACGAACAGAACATTTTCAAAATGGGTGGCTTGTTCTATAAGAATAAATTCCTATTTGCATGTTTTGCGATTGGTGGCGGTGCATTAGCAGCGATTCCATTTGTTACGATCGGTTTCTTCTCTAAAGATGCAATCTTGGGTGCTGTTTGGGTTCAAGGTCAATCTATAGCAATGTATGGTTGGTTGTATTGGGTGGGTGTAGCAGGTGCGTTCTTAACCTCGATTTATACATTCCGTTTAATTTGGGTTGTATTCTTTGGTAAAGAAAACACGCCGTATCATGAAATCAAAGGTGCGACTTACTGGGCTCCATTGGGTATTTTGGCTGTACTTTCAACAGGATTGGCTTATTTCTTAAAAGCGCCTGTAGAAAAAGCATTAACCGCTGCAAATATTCCAGTGTTTAATATTCCAACAGAAGAGTTAGTGCATGGTATGCATTCTGCTGAATATACAGCAGTAGGTATCGCATTGGCTGGTTTGGCTGTGGGTATTGTTCTATTCGCATTTGCATATAAAGCAGTAAAAGGCTTTGCCGAAACCTCTTTTGGTGCTGGTCTTGTTAATATTTGCCGCAATGCATTTGGTTTTGATTCGTTATATAACCTTGTATTTGTTCAACCTTATTTACTATGTGCGAAAATTTTTGGTCGTGATCCGATTGACGGACTATGGCTAGTTTTACCTGCAATTGTGAAAAGTGGTAATAAATTTACAAGTACCCGTCAGACAGGTTCATTACGTGAATATGCATCAAGTATGTCACTTGGTATAGTGGTGTTGTTGATGATCTTGATCGTGATTCAGGTAGTGGGGAAATAAGATGGAAATTACAAACAATTGGATCTTACCCGCACTGATTCTTGTACCTTTTATTGCAGGTTTCGTTTGCTGGTTAGTTGATAAACTTGATCAACATTTGCCGCGTTATATTGCCTTAGTCGGGATGCTCCTGACTTTGGTTCTGACCATTGTATTATGGAAACAAGGCGGATTTAGCTATGAGTTGGGTGCGAAAACCCCAACTTGGGCAGCAGAGTTCTATTTGCCTTGGATTAAAACACTCGGTATTAACATTCATCTTGCTGTTGATGGTCTTTCACTGTTGATGGTTGGCTTAACGGCATTGCTGGGTGTACTTGCAGTAGGCTGTTCATGGGGTGAAATCCAAAAGAACGTTGGTTTCTTCCACTTAAACCTTTTATGGTCTTTGGGTGGGGTTATTGGTGTTTTCCTTGCGATTGATTTGTTCTTGTTCTTCTTCTTCTGGGAGATGATGCTTGTTCCAATCTATTTCTTAATCGCACTTTGGGGACACAGTGGTGCAGATGGTAAATCACGTGTTTACGCTGCAACCAAATTCTTCCTCTATACTCAAGTTGCTGGTTTAATCATGCTAATCGGTATCCTAGGCTTAGTAGTCTATGGTTACATGATGACAGGTATGATTGGTTTCGATTACACCTACTTACTTGCAGTTGCGAATACACTTGATGCTCAAGCGCCACATGTTGCTTATGCATTAATGATCTGTTTCTTTATCGGTTTTGCGGTAAAACTTCCAGTTTTCCCTTTACATGGTTGGCTACCAGATGCGCATGCTCAAGCACCTACAGCAGGTTCTGTAGACTTGGCAGGTATTTTGATTAAAACGGCTGCTTACGGTTTACTCCGTTTTGTTATGCCGTTCTTCCCAGCAGCTTCTGCACAATTTGCAGATATTGCGATTATTTTAGGTTTGATTGGTATTTTCTACGGCGCTTGGTGTGCTTTCCAACAAACGGATATGAAACGCTTACTGGCGTACACATCAATTTCTCATATGGGCTTTGTTTTACTTGCGTTATACGCAGGTAACATTTTGACATTCCAAGGCCTAATGATCATGATGTTGGCGCATGGTTTGTCTTCTGCTGCATTGTTCATTATGTGTGGTCAAGTGTATGAGCGTTTACATACACGTGATCTACGTTTGATGGGTGGTATTCGTGGTCAATTCCAGTATTTACCATTCTTTTTAATGTTCTTTGTTTGTGCGCTTGTTGGTATTCCAGGTTTAGGTAACTTTATTGGTGAATTCATGATTCTTATGGGTTCATTTGCGAAGTTCCCAACATTTACCATTATTGCTGCAATCAGCTTGGTTTTTGCGGGTCTGTATGGTCTTATTTTGATCCATAAAGCTTTGTTTGGTACGCCAAATGAAGAACAGAAACAGCATTATGAAAGCCCTTTAAAAGATTTAAATACACGTGAAACTGTAATTTTATTAATCTGTGCTTTCGGCTTAGTTTGGTTAGGCATCTATCCTCAATCATTCTTGGATATTTCAAATTCAAGTATGGCATGGTTAGCAAATAGCTACATTCCAGTTCAAGAAGTTGTCGATGTTGCTCAACAAGTAGTTTCACAACAAAATGTGGAGATCCAATAGTCATGAACTTCACAATGTCATTTTCGGATCTCATGCCTTTGGCTCCTGTAATGATCGTAGCGTTAACTGCGATTGTTGTGATGATCTTAACTGCGATTAAACGTAATCATAATTTGATTGCGACAGCTTCGGTTGTAGGTTTAAACCTGGCAGCAATTGATATTTTATTCATGATGTTCGGCGGTGCTTATGCACCATCGAATGTGATGAATATGTTTATGGTTGATCCATTTACATTGCTTTATCAGTTAATCATTATTATTGCTGCATTGGCTTGCTGTACTTTATCTCATGCTTATATTGAAACGTATAAAGATAATCGCGAAGAGCTGTATATCTTGATGTTGATCTCTGTTGCAGGGGCAATGTTAATGGTGACAAGTTCACATTATGCATCTTTCTTTATTAGCTTAGAGTTAATGTCTATTCCTGTTTATGGTCTGTTGGCTTATACGCATCAGCGTGCGAAGTCTTTAGAAGCAGGTGTTAAATATTTAGTTCTCTCTGCAACAGCTTCTGCAATGTTGCTGATGGGGATGGCTTATTTATATGCTTATACAGGTTCTTTAGCATTCTACGAATCTTTCCAAGCATTATTCGAAGCGATTAAGCAGCCAATGGTTGTGTTAGGTTTAGGTCTGATTATTTTTGCAATTGGCTTTAAACTTTCACTTGCTCCATTCCATAAGTGGACACCAGATGTTTACCAAGGTGCGCCAGCGCCAATCGCAACTTTCCTTGCTACTGTTGCAAAAGTAGCGACGATTGGTTTAATGGTTCGTTTTGTACTGAGTTCTGGTGCGATTCTTGTTCCATCTATTGTGACCATCATTACAGTAATTGCAGTGCTTTCAATTGTCGTCGGTAACTTGCTTGCAGTACGTCAGGTGAACTTGAAGCGTATCTTAGGTTATTCATCGATTGCCCACTTCGGTTATTTACTGATTGCATTGGTGAGCATGACTTATGCAAGCTTAGGTAGTGTTAGTGTTTATGTTGTGACCTATACATTGACTACGATTGGTGCATTTGGTGCTGTTGCTTTAATGTCTAGCCCTTATAACAATATTGATGAAGCTGAGTCACTTGCGGATTACCGTGGTTTATTCTGGCGTCGTCCAGTATTGACAGCGACATTAACAGTGATGATGTTGTCATTGGCAGGTATTCCATTAACAGCTGGCTTCATTGGTAAGTTCATGGTGGTTATGGCTGCTGTGACTACACAACACTGGTTCTTGGCGGCAATGGTTGTCGTTGGTAGTGGTATTGGTTTGTATTACTACTTACGTGTTATGGTTGTGATGTATATGACACCACCTGAAAACCCACGTATTGACGCAGTTGATCATTGGGGACAAAAAGTGGGTGGGATCATGGTACTTGGTGCAGCTGCATTGGTATTGTTGATCGGTATTTACCCAGATCCAATTATTAATTTTGCATTGAAATCAGAAATTTTATCTCCGATACATTTTTTGATGTCTCAACAGCGATAATTTAAAAAAACGATCATTATTAACAAAAAAAGCCCTCATTCGTTGAGGGCTTTTCTTATCTGGAATATAAAAAACATTTATAATAGTAGAAATTTACTTTTATCTTTTTAGGTGTTCTCCCGTGTCTATTCAAGAAATTCGCCATCCGCTCATTCGTCATAAATTAGGTTTATTACGTCGTGCTGATATTAGTACTAAGAATTTCCGTGAGCTTGCCCAAGAAGTAACGATGCTGTTGACCTATGAGGCAACAAAAGATTTACCTGTGTGTGACCATGAAATTAGTGGATGGGCGGGTAATGTTACTGTAGATCGAATTGCGGGTAAAAAGATTACTGTCGTACCTATTTTACGTGCAGGTATTGGTATGTTAGATGGTTTTTTAAACCTCATTCCAAGCGCTAAAGTTTCAGTTTTAGGTTTAGAACGTGATGAAGAAACACTTGAAGCACGTACGTATTATAAAAAATTGGTTCCTGATGTTCAAAACCGTATTGCGATGATTATTGACCCGATGCTTGCAACAGGTTCTTCTCTAGTTGCTGCAATTGATGTACTTAAAGCAAGCGGTTGTAAAGACATTCGTGTGATGGTTTTGGTTGCTGCACCAGAGGGGATTAAGCGTGTTGAAGCCGCGCATCCTGATGTGACGATTTTTACTGCATCTGTAGATCAAGGTTTAAATGAACATGGTTATATTGTTCCCGGTCTTGGTGATGCAGGAGATAAAATTTTTGGTAGTGTGCAAAAAGATTAAAATTTAGTATGATCAGAGGAGGCTTAAAGCCTCCTTTTTTACGCTTTTAAAAGAGAACAAAAATGTTTCGTAAAGGCATTGTTACTTTTTTTGATGATCGCTTGGGGTTAGGCCACATAGAGCTAGTGGCGGATCATCGGCAAATTATTTTCAAATTAGAAAATTTTTCAAATACTTCGCTTTTGCCACAAATTGGTGAACGGGTTAAATGTATTGTTGTCGAAGAACATGGTGAATTTCTAGCTAAATTCATTGTTCGTTTAGATCATAAAAATTATGTCGCAGATAAAAAGAAACCTTTATCTTCACATTATGCATATGATGAAAATTCATTTGAGAATGTTCGTAATTCAAGGAAAATCTTGAAGAAAAGAAGAATTTCTGCGGATAATATTGCACATGAGAATGAACATTCTCCTGATAGTATTTTAAGCGATCATCAGAACCATATATCTGAAAAAGATGAAAATCAGTCTACTGAGCAGAGAAATGCATTTGCTACGCAGTCTACTAAAACAGTTCAATTCCAACAAGTTGCGATTCAACCGCAAATCATCAAAAGCAGCTCATATACTGAACCTTTCGTTGAGGCAATTAAGCCAATTCAGATTAAAGAAGCACAACCTGTCATTGATGAGGTTGCAGTTGTTGATACTCAGCAACCGATTGTAGACGAACAGATTTCAGAACCAATTGAAACAGTTCAAGCGTTAGAAACTACTGAATCGATCCAATCAATTCAAGTTAAAGAAGTACAACCTGTCGTTGATGAGGTTATAGTTATTGATACTCAGCAACCGATTGTAGATGAACAGATTTCTGAACCAATTGAAACAGTTCAAGTGCTAGAAACTACTGAATCGATTCAACAGATTCAAGTTGAAGAAGTACAACCTGTCGTTGATGAGGTTGTAGTTATTGATACTCAGCAACCGATTGTTGAAGAGCAGATTTTTGAATCAATTGAAACAGTTCAAATGCTAGAAACTACTGAATCGATTCAACAGATTCAAGTTAAAGAAGTGCAACCTGTCGTTGATGAGGTTGTAGTTGTTGATACTCAGCAACCGATTGTAGATGAACAGATTTTTGAACCAATTGAAACAGTTCAAGCGTTAGAAACTACTGAATCGACTCAACAGATTCAAGTTGAAGAAGTAAAACCTGTCGTTGATGACGTTGTAAATGTTGATACTCAGCAACCGATTGTAGAAGAGCAGATTTTTGAACCAATTGAAACAGTTCAAGCGTTAGAAACCACGGAAGCTGTTCAATCAATTCAAGCTGAAGAAGTACAACCTGTCGTTGATGACGTTGTAAATGTTGATACTCAGCAATCGATTGTAGAAGAACAGATTCTAGAACCCGTTCAAAAAGTAGAAATCGTTGAACCGCTGAAAAGCAATTTGAGCATTGAAAAAGCAACGGAAAGTATTCCTGTAGTCATTCAAGCTATTGAAACTGCGCCAGTTGCCGATGCTTTTCCTCCAGTTAAAGATAAAGCAGAACCAAATGCAAATACTGTAGATAGGCAGAAACAGTTGCTTGAACGGCAATTGCTTGAAAAAAACATGAACTTAACTGCTTCGCAAAAGTTCATACAAAAAATGAAGGTTAAATTTTTATATTCTAAACGGAAGCAAACTCAGGCTAAGCCAGAAGTTAAAAAGCAATTTAATTTTAACCCATGGATATTGGTCACAGGTGTGGTGTTATTGGGCGTTATTAATTTAGGTTTCTATGCACGTGATCAATACACAGAATATAAAACTGAGAGTTTGTTAAAACTACAACAGTATGAAAATGCACAGAAAGAAGAAATTAAACGGCAGAAGAAAGAAGCCACTGCACGATAAATTTCTGTTCTTTAGGCTGTTGGTCTGATTTGAAAAAAATAGATATTCATTTGAAATCAGAACATAAAAATAAAGCTCCAATAGGAGCTTTATTTTATTCTTCACAAAATTTCATAAAGGCTTTTAAGCCAGGCCCTTGATATTTTTGACGATGAACTAACATGAAAAGAGGGCGAGTAAGTTGCCAAAAAGGTGTATCGAGAATGACCAGTTGACCTTTATCAATCAACGGTTGAATGGCAAGTTTTGAAATACATGACATACCTAGACCACCTGCAACAATTTTCAAAATGGCCTCGTTATGTCCTAGAGTCAATCTGATCTTGGCATTGGGAAGATCTTTTAAAATAGCATTATCAAAAACTTCACGCGTCCCAGAACCTTCTTCACGTAAAATCCACTCAGTTTGATAAAAGTCTTCAGGTTTTAATGGCCGATTAAGATTGGCCAATGAATGGTTTGGAGAACAACATACGGCAAGCTCATCATCACGCCAATGAATACATTGTAATTGTGGTAAATAACATGAGCCTTCAATTAATGCTAAATCGAGTTGGAATTGATTAACAGCCTCAATCATTTGACGAGTATTACCCACTTGAAGTTGCAAGTGTGCTTGTGGTTGAATTTGTAGGAAATCTGCCATTAAATCAGGCATTAAATAATCACTAATCGTGAGGGTTGCACCAATTCTTAAGTCGATGCTTTGCAATTCACCTTTAGCTGCTTGTTCAAAAGCTTCACAGCGCCCCAAGATTTCGAGTGCCTGAGGCAGTAAAAAACGGCCTAAATCGTTTAACTGTAAGCGTTTTCCAAGACGATCAAACAGTGGTGCACCTAATCCATCTTCCAAGTCTGCCAAAGCCATACTTGCAGCACTTTGAGTCAACCGAACTGCATCACTCGCTTTGGTAACAGTACCTTCCTGAGCAACAGCTACGAAAACAGCCAATTGGCGTAAAGTCATTCGCATGTGTAGAGCCTTAACATTTTAAATATTCATAAATTATATAGTCATGCTACCATGAGCACTATCTTTCATGCCACGTAGAAATCATGTCAATTGAAAAATTTAGCGTAGAAAAAGTTTTGTCTGTTCGTCGCTGGACCAATACACTTTTCAGTTTTACCATGACCCGACCTGCACATTTTAAGTTTACAGCGGGGCAATTTGCACGAATCGGTTTGAAAGTGAATGATGATTTGGTTGTGCGAGCCTATTCTGTCGTTTCATCTCCATTTGATGAAACCTTAGAATTCTTTTCAATCGTTGTCCCAGATGGTGCTTTTACGTCAAATTTACAACATCTCCAAGTGGGAGATGAGTTGTATCTAGAAAAAATTCCTTATGGTTTCTTAACTTTAGCACGTTATCAGTTACCTTTACCAAAAGATTTATGGTTACTCGCAACAGGAACAGGCTTAGCGCCGTTTATTTCCATGCTACAAGATTTTGAGACATGGTCTAAATATCAGCAAATCAATTTAGTCTATAGTGTAAGAACTGCGTCTGAGTTGGCTTATGTCGATCGTATTCAGGAAATTGCTGAAACATTTGGTGAAGGACATACGGGTTTTAAATTTATTCCAATTATTACTCGTGATCCAAATGCAGTATTGCATGACCGCTTACCCATTTTGATTGAAAATGGTGAATTGGAAAAAGTGGCTGATTTAAGTTTTAATCATGAAACGACTCATGTCATGCTCTGCGGAAATCCACAAATGGTGGATGATACCAAAGCCGCTTTAAAAGCGCGTGGATTAAGCATGAACCGTCGTGGTGAAGGGAATATTGCTGTAGAAAATTATTGGTAAAACTTTGCTATATTTGATGATTAATTTTATTCATTCAGCGTAAGTCGGCTGCAAAACGACAGAATTGAATGGCTCTATTTACCGTTGTGCATTGTCCATCAATGCACAAACATGTCCATAAATTCACGTAGTTCTTGAATCGCTGTATCGATATCGCTGGTCAACCAAGTTGGTTCGAAAAGCCCTGCATAATGTTCTAAGCGTTCATGTGGAACAACCAAACGAATAGGGCAATCTTCTTCGATTAAACGCCAAGGGATGATTGGCACTTCATTATCCAAAAATGCTGCGACATTACGAATATCAATAATCATCGCATTGATACAATCTGGTAGAGGCATCACAGAAAACTCATCTGTACGTCGACGAAAGTATTCTAAATCCCCCCATTTCACCACATAGCTTGGCTTGCTAAATTCAATAATTCCAATCAAATGTTCATCACGAGATGTATGCAAGTAGCATTGATGTGTGACATCAGTGTCTAAATCAAGTGCGACACTTTGTCGTTGATAAGCCATATCTACAATAGCCAAAAAATCGGGTACATATTATAGCTTATTTATTGGTTGAGAACCGCTCATGCTCAAATTTACTTTCGTTTAAAATATTTTACACAACTGCACAAATTAACTTGCTAATATAAAAGCACATCATATAGATGGAGGTAGAAATTATGCGACACGATTTCAGCAAACCATCTCATGTAACCAGTGCAGAAGAAATTACTCATAAGAAACGCTTACCGGTTTATATGCTTATTCTTGTGGGGGTATTTCTCGTTGCGATGATGCTTTACATGATAGCGAATTGGGTGTGATGAATAAACAACATCAGCCCATGATAATGAAGAATGATTTATCTAACCAACTCTAGCCATATTCATATTGCTAGAGTTTTTTACTTTTTATACTTTTGATGATCAGCTCATTAAAAAATAAAGTGGTTGAGCATTTATTTCTACCCATAAAAATATTCATTTCCAAAAACTCAGCTTATTCAATACGTATATCACTCATAATTTTTCGCATGAGAATAGGGGACTTATGATTTGTTTTGAATCATATTTGTACAAGTTATGCAGTAAAAATTGAACAATAAATGCTCAAAAGATAAAGTGAAAGTGTTGTTAATCAAAAAATAGATCAACATTCCAGATTGAGTTTGGAATGATTGCGAATCTCAACGAAGTATAAATTCATATAAATCTTAAGCTTGAGGAATAAAAAATGAATGAAATTTTACAAGCACGGGGACATTTTGATGCCATGTATTATTGGGATCAATTTCAACCGATATTCGCAGCAGTGGCTATCCTTATTATTGGTTGGATTATTGCTTTAATTGTAGCCGCTGGCATTAAAAAAATCCTTGAAAAGCTTGGGACAAATCAAAAGTTATCGGCAGCGACAGGACATCGTTCAAATATTGAAAATATTTTATCTCGAATCGTGTTTTGGGTGGTCATGATCATTGCGGTGATTGGTGCATTAAATGTACTGAATTTAACCAGTGTCAGTGGCCCATTTAGCTTGATGATTCAACAATTCTTATTGTTTATCCCTCAATTATTGGCTGCTGTTGCGATTGCTTTTATTGGTTGGATCGTAGCGAATTTAGTCCGAGTTGGATTAAAAAGAGTTTTAGACCGTACACAATTAGATGAAAAGCTCAGTGCAGATGTGGGGGTGAGTCCAATCACTCAGAATATTGCAGATATCGTGTACTGGCTGATTTTACTTTTATTCTTACCAATTGTTTTATCAATTTTGGGTTTACAAGGTCTGTTGCTTCCTGTTCAAAATATGTTGAATGAAGCAGTGTCGTATTTACCCAATATTTTTATTGCAGGCGTTATTGTCTTTGTGGGTTATATCTTGGCAAAAATTGTTCGGGGAATTGTTGAGGGGTTAATTAGCAGTTTAAATCTACAAACTCAAATTGAGAAAGTCGGCTTATTTAAAAATTCTAATCAAGGTTTATCTAAGTTTTTAGGCTCTTTTGTATTTGCGATTGTGATGATTACCTCGTTAATCGTTGCTTTTGAAGCATTGGGTATTCAAGCGATTTCTCAGCCTGCTACAGCGATGTTAGCAGAAATCATGTATGCGATTCCGCATATCATTGCAGCAGGGTTAATCCTAATCGTCGCTTATATCGTGTCTCGTTTTGTCGGGCGTTTAGTTGCTGAAGTCGTTGCAGGTACAGGTGTAGATGAAATACCTGCAAAATTAGATGTGCAGCGTTTTTTAGGTGACACCAAAGTTTCTTGTATCATCGGTTATCTTATCGTTATTTTTACGATGTTATTTGCAGTTTCCGAAGCAGCGAACAGACTTGGATTTGAACAGGTTAGTGGCTTAATCTCCATGTTTATTCACTTTGGCGCAAATATATTATTAGGTGCTGTGATTCTGGTGATTGGTTTCTGGTTAGCCAATATTGTTGCAAATGTTGTACAACGTGGTGAATACAATAGCTCTCGTTGGTTAGGGAATTTGGTTCGTATTCTGATCATGGGTTTAGTCATTGCAATGGGTTTAAAAGCCATGGGAATTGCAGACTCTATTGTCAATCTTGCCTTTGGTCTAACGTTGGGTTCAGTTGCAGTGGCATTTGCTTTGGCCTTCGGTTTAGGTGGACGCCAACCTGCTGAGCGAGTTTTAGGAGATTTAATTGATAAAGCAAAGAAGCAAGCCAATCAGCCGAATCCTTTGCATCAAAAAAATAGCGCAACAGCGGACACGCCAATGGCTGAAACGAATCAAGTTACAGCGGATGCGCCCATCATAGAAACTGAGTACCAGTCTTTGAATGATTCATTGGATCATACTCACAATCATGATGAAAATGACCCGAAATAACCTTTAATTTAAAAAAAAGATCGATCAGGATATTTGATCGGTCTTTTTTATTTTATGATCGTATCAGATATCCATCGTGAGATAGTATTGTATAAAGTGTAGAGGAGAAAAATAATGTCAAACAAACACCCGAATAAATTTATTGCTCCAATTGTTATTGCTGGAATTACAATTGGTTTTTTAGCCAGCGCTTATAAATTTGTGTTTGCTAAACCCAATAAACAACAAAGTCCAAATGAAGTTGAGCAACAGCAGCAAGAAAATCATTCCAAAGACTCACAAGCGTGAAACTGAGTTTTTGAATGTCAGCTCTGTCATCACATAGGAAGTTGAATAAAGAGCAGTTTGGCGATTTTGAGTGATTTAAGGTTTTAAATAAAATCGCCAAAGGATGTGATTTTAAATAGATGATTGAGTGCTCATCAATCAAACATATTCGGAAGCGGCGTGTGCAGATGCCCATGCCCATTGGAAATTAAAACCACCTAAATGACCCGTCACATCCAAGATCTCACCAATAAAAAATAGGCCTTTTTGTTTTTTACTTTCCATGGTTTTTGATGAAACTTCTGTGGTATCCACACCACCTAAAGTCACTTCAGCTGTACGATAACCTTCTGTTCCTGAAGGTTTTACTTCAAATTGATGTAATTTATTGGCAATATTTTCAAGCTTTTCATCGCTTAATTGTCCAATCGCTGTTTCTGCAAATTCCGCCCAAATTAAGTTTTGTAGCTCAATCACCACACTTTTTGGTAAATGTTCAATAAGTAAAGTACGAAGCAAAACTTTCGGTTGAGCTTGTTTTTTAGCTTTGAAAAAATCAAAAAGGTTTTGTGATGGTAAGAAGTCAATTTTAAAACTCTGCCCAACATTCCAATAATTAGAAAGTTGCAATGAGCTTGGCCCGCTTAGACCACGGTGAGTAAACAGTAATGCTTCGGTAAAACTATTTAGTTCGTTAGAAAGTGTTGCTTCAACTGCATTACCGCTTAAACGAGTCGTGACTTCTTTGAATTGATCAGAAAAGGTAAAGGGAACAAGACCTGCGCGTGTTGGATAAATATGATGTCCAAATTGTTTCGCAATTTTATAACCAATATCAGAACCACCTAATGTCGGAATAGATAAACCACCCGCAGCAACCACAATCGATTCAGCTTGGAAATAGCCTAAACTCGTCGCAACTTGAAAACCTTGTGGTTCTGTTTGAGAGACAGCTTTGACTTCACAGTTGGTTTTAATATCGACTAAATGAGTTTTCTCACATTCATTTAATAACATCGCTAGAATTTCTTTTGACCCTTTTAGAGTGAAAAGTTGACCATGTTTACGCTCTTCATATTCAATACCATACTCGCATACCATGCCAATAAAGTCCCAATTGGTATAGCGTGTTAAAGCAGAAATGACGAAGTGCGGATTGTGTGAAATAAAGTTTTCAGGTTCGACATAAAGGTTGGTAAAGTTACATTTACCACCACCTGACATGAGAATTTTCTTACCAACTTTATTGGCTTTTTCAACCACCAAAACTTTTCGACCACGTGCAGCCGCTTTTGCTGCAAGCATTAAACCTGAAGCACCTGCACCGAGGACAATCACATCGTATTGGTTGGAAGACATGCAAAAACTCATGAAAAGTCAAAGCAGGGGATTATAGACAAATTTGAGTTAATTTTCAGAACTAATCTTGAGCTTAAATTTTGTTCTGATTATTTAAAATCCATCAAGAGATGTTCCGACCTTGTAAACCACCTGAATGAATGACCAATATTCTAGTTTTTTGTTCAAAATAGCCTTTGGTAATAAGGTCAAAAATACCATACAGCATTTTCCCCGTATAAATTTGTTCTAAGGGAATTTGATGTTGATACTCAAAATTTTCAATAAACTCACACAATTCGGGTGTTGTTTTGGCATAACCACCAAAGCAGTAATTATCGATAATTTTCCAATTATTTTTTGAAGTCAGTTGAGCAACATCTCGTTGTAGAAAGTCACCTTTAAGTGCTGAAAATCCTAAAATTGTGTGTTGATCTGTCGCTGCTTCAATCAGTCCAGCTATCGTTCCTCCAGTTCCAACAGCACAACAAATCACATCATAATTTTGTAAATCGTCCTGACTTAGAACCTCTTGACAGCCCTGTATTGCCAAAGCATTTGTCCCACCTTCAGGAATGATATAAGCAAGAGGATATTGCTGTTTTAATTCAGCCAAAAATTCAGGTGTATCTTTTAATTTGTATTTTTCACGTGAAACGAATTGAAATTGCATACCCATTTGCTGAGCTGCTTCCAAGGTTGGATTCAGTGTTTTATTTTCTAATTCAGCGCCACGAATGATTCCAATACTTTGAAAGCCAAATAATTTAGCAGCATAAGCCGTAGCAGCGATATGATTGGAATACGCACCGCCAAAAGTAATAATCTGTTTTAAATTTAGGCGATTAGCTTCTAAAAAGTTATATTTTAGTTTAAAGAATTTATTACCAGAAATTTGCGGATGAATTTGGTCTAGGCGTTTAATGGTCATCTGCACAGGCAGATCCAAATTTAGCGTTTGCTCAGAAACCGTTTGAGCAATTCGATCGAACATATTCATATTATTCAATAATCAAGCGGTAATTAGACCAATCATTGCTATTGTACTCAAACTCAGTCTCGATATTGATTTATTTCAAATGAGATGATTTTAACACTTGGCTATGTAAAAACTTTTATATTGAAAAGCCTGCTGCTTATGAAAAACTAAACAAGTTAAAACCAATTTATTTCGAGCTTGTATCAACAGAAGTAATGACGGACATGCCCGGTCTTAAGAACTCGATTCCTTTTTGATTTGGATCAATGGCAATTCTTACAGAAATGCGTTGCACCACTTTGGTAAAATTACCCGTCGTATTATCAGGTTTAAGTACACTGAATTCAGCACCAGCCGCAGGAGAGATTTGTTCAATCTGTCCTGTGAACTTTTGGTGTTTCATTGCATCCACAGTAAAAGATGCTTTTTGCCCAATTTTCATATCGGCAATTTGGGTTTCTTTAAAGTTGGCAATGACCCAAGTCTGTTGAGGAATCAGATACATTAACTGCGAACCTGCTGCGACATATTGCCCAACACGTGGGCTTACTTCCCCCAATTGACCATCCATAGGTGCGGAAATCACACTATAATCTTTGGTGGTTACAGCTTGGTCAAATTGTGCTTTGGCATTCGTTACTTGAGCTTTTAATCCAGACTCAGCAACTTGTGCAGTTTTTAGTGCTTCTTGCGCAACCAATACATTGGCTTCTGCCTGTTTAAGTAAGGCTAGATTATTTTTAACATCTGCTGCGGCTTTGTCTTGTTCTGTTTTGGAGGCTGCACCACTGTTGCCTAATTGTTGGTAACGTTTCAGCTGTGCATTTGCTAGTTCATAAGCTGCACCTGCTTGATCTACTTTGGCTTGGGCTGCGACAATGTCTGCTTTACGTTGTTGAATCGCTTGAGTTTGATTGGCTAAAGTCGTATGCGCTTGATCTACACCTGATTCAGCTTGTGTGATTTTCTGATCATATGTTGTGCTATCGATATGCATTAAAACCTGACCTTTTTTGACGTGATCAAAATCGCTGACCAAAACATCTTTGACATAGCCATTTATCTGAGAAGAAAGTACGGTTGTCTTACCTTTGATATAGCTATTATCAGTTGATTCAATCACGCTCTCAAAAGGACCAATTCTCCACGCCCACAAGATAATGCTAATCCCCAGCAATAACACAATAAACATCAGTACCAATGTGCGTTTTGCAGTTGGAATTAATTTACTGGAAGGTGTTGTTGCAACAGGTGTCTCTGAGGCTTGAGTTTCCTGAGCTGTATTCGACGTTTGTTCTACAGGGGTTTGATCTTGTGACATAATCAATCTCGAATTTTAAAATATATACCGATAAGCAAGTGTTTGTTGACGAATAACATAAGATTAGCCTTTAACTACTATTGATGACGGGTTGTTGCTTTCTCGATTGGTATCTACTCCATGCAATATTGAATGCACCCCAGATGAGTAATAGGATTGCAAATATGCCATTGAGGGCAATCACGTCGTTATAAGCACGAACCTGAGCCTCACGGGTGAGCGCTTGGTTTAAATTCCGAAGTGCTTGATTTTGCGCTAGACTTTGATCCAACGTATATTGAGCCGCATTTTTTTGATAGCTTGCCAAGCGTTGACTTACAGTAGGGTCAGTCTGTGGTAAATCACTGATGAGTTCTGCACGATAATTTTGAGTTCGAATTTGTTGGTAAGTTGAAAAAAATGAATTACCTATTAATCCTCCAAAACTTTGCGTTGCAGAAAATAAAACCACAAAAGTGACGATGTGTGATGGTCCTTTTTGTAGAGCACTGATAATTCCAGTGAGTAATAGCGGGCCAATAAACATACCGCTTGCAAAGCCAACGAGGAATTGGCTACGGTAAAAATTTTCGGGACGTACATCACTACTTAGGTGATAATCCAAAGCACATGCAATCAGAACGAGAATTTCAGCACCGATAAGATGCCAAATGATTCTTTCTCTTTTAAATGTTAATGCACTGAAAATTGTTCCCGAAGCAATACCTATAAATACAATGCTATACAAGCTAACAAATTGATCAGGCCCCATGCCCATGGTTTTCAGGAAATTGACCGCAGCATAGCTTTGCTCAGACATTAACAAACGAATCGCCAAGGCACCGAAGATGAATTTCAGTGTAGATGCTGAACCCAACCAACGGGTAATAATCAGTGGATTTACTCGAAAATGCTCATAGGTTAAGCCAATTACAACTAAACTCAATCCAGCAATCAAAGCATAGCCGAGCCATTTTGTTTCAAACCACCAGAGAATAGGGCCTTGAGTAAGCACAATACACAGTAATGCAAAGCCGGGTGCGAGCAAAACAAAAGTGAAAAAATCCTGTTTCTCAAAAACTGCGATTCTCAAACTCCGTGGTAATTTGAGAGAAACCACCATGGCCAAGCAGCATAAAGCTAAGCCAAGTTCGAAGGTGTAAAGTACCGCCCAATCATTTACATCGACAATATATGGAGAAATCATCCAAGCTAGAGGAATACCTAACTGCTGAAAACCAAGTGCTAGATATATCCCTCGACCAAAATTCTCACGCTTAAAGGCTTGCATGATGTAATACATACCGAGCGAACTTAAAGGTGCTGCAACGAGACCGCTCATTATTCTGACAAAGAGTGCCATTTCAAAGGTATGTACAAAAATATGTAAGATGAGTACACCAATAAATAGTACTAAGCCAATTTCTGAAAAAAGTCTTAATCCATATTGTTGACGTGCTTTGAAAAGCACTAGATTTGAGCTGACATTTGCCATGACATAGGCGGCTGGTATCCATGCAGCTTCAGATGGGCTGAGCGAGTATTCTCCTTGAATTAAGGGGAGGTTGGCGGTAATAAACCCATTACTTAAGCTACCTGAAATAGCCACAAATAAACCAATAAAAAAATAGATCAGTTTTTTGGAAAGCGGGTGCGCAATTGCAGCAGGCGAACCCGGCAAGGTCGGACGTTCTTCAACTGTCCAGTCAGGGGCGGGTTCTAATAGACGAGGTGTTTTCTCCATTTCTCAACCTACGACGCTTTCATTCCATGAATCAGTAAATCTACAGCACGTTTTGCCAATTTGACTTGTTCTGCATCATTCATCCCCTGAAAAGAGGCTCTGAGAATTCCTGTAATGAGTGAATAATCTTTTGTGGTTAAATCTGGGCGACAAACATGATTGCTAATTGCTTGATCAATCAAAGGCTGCAAAATTTGATCACGCCGTTGATAAATATTGATTAAAGCAGGGTCATCATGATCAATGACTCTCCAATATTCCATAAGCGCTGTTAAATAAGGCAGATTATCGACGTGGTTTTGAATAAGGCGAAACATCCCATCTGGATATTGGACATAATCCTTGGCACGTTCTTCAAGTCGACTTAGAGCTTGCTCCATCAATGCAAGAACCAAGGCACGACGATCTTGAAAATTTCGATAAAAAGTTGCTCGCCCAACACCTGCTTCATCAATAATGAGTTGTAAGGGCGCACGAATACCTTGTTCACGAAAGATTTTTAGCGCAGCTGCAAGCAAGTCTTCACGATTTTGAGCAGCTTGTTGTTGGCGTTTGAGCATGAGTAATGCGGCGCTTAAAGTATTTATATTTATTTAACGGACATTTTTGTCCGATGTAAAATAGTACGCTGTTTATTTTTGTAAGTTAAAGCAATAACAACGCATATTTAGATAAAATGATGCTTCAATATAAAGATAAATATGATGAATAAACAATTAGATTTAGTTCTGCTGTGATAACGATGATTTTGATTAAAAAGAGAAATTATGTGAATGATTGTCGGAATTTATTGTTTTACGCCGCTGTTGTGATTTTGAGTGCTTGTCATCCACCTGATCAGCAGCAAACACCACAAAATAAAAGCAATATCCAATTGCAACAACAATTTAAACAGTGGCAAGCGCAGCAAGATCCAAAGTTACTTGCTGACTATTATCAATTTATGTCGCAATATTTGAAAAACCCACCCAGTTTGATGGAGCTTACGACAACTAGAAATAACATGCCTGAGCGTTGCTATTCCAAGCGTTTTGCAATTCCACCTAAACGTTATTGGAAAAATGTTGTGAGCAGTTTGCAATTGGTTGAAAAGTTGAATCGTAATGAGTTTTTTAAGCGATACACCATTACCGCAATTTATCGTACTCCTGAGTTAAATAAGTGCATACATGGCGCAGAAAAAAGTCAGCATTTATACCTTTATGCTGTAGATTTCCACGTGCTTGACCCCAAAGAAACGATTGAAAGTGATCGTAATTTATTATTAAAAAAAATGTGTCAGTTTTGGAAAGTTGAAGGTAAGCATTTTAAAATGGGTTTAGGTGTCTATGGTAATAATCGCTATCATATTGATACACAAGCCTATCGAACATGGGGCAAAGATTATAAATCGACAAGTTCAGCATGTTTAAAAAAATAAACTCATCTTTAAGCGGTTTAGCTTGATTTAAGCATTTTAAAAATATTGCATGCAAGTTTTGCAAATAGGCAGAATTTTACATATTAAAATTAAGCGTATATTACATTCACAACAGTATTTTCCATATACCTTTAAGGTTTGCTCAAGCAAATATATTTGTTCAATCTTGTGACAAATAAACAAGTTTTATAAGAATAAATAGCTGTATTTTTATACAAAACTGCTATGCTGAATAGATAAGAATAAGGAAAGAGGATATGTGATGAATAAACTATCCATCGGTTTAAGTGTTGTACTGGCTGTATTTTTAGTAGGCTGCGAAAAGAAAGCACCTATGAGTTCAGCCAAAACTGAAGCCCGTTCGATTCATATCGCTGGAATGCCTGTCTATGAAAAAGATTATCGTCTAACGACTCGCGACAACGCTATGGATCCAGTGCATTAAGTTGTTTGAATACATTAAAAAATCAATCAAAAGAGCATCAACTTTGATGCTCTTTGTATAATATTCAACAGTGATTTATTGAAAAACGTTTAGCAAAATGATTTCTAACTTATTGCGATTCAAAATTTAATAATTAAAACGCTTATTTCTAAGTATGTTTTGCCCAAATTTACATGTTATTTATCTTGTTAAAAATCGAATATGATTTGCTTTAATGTTTACTGGGCGATCGACTAAATTAAATCAATTTGCCAATTTGATGCAAAAATTTCTAGGTTACATTGGTGCAATTGAGCTGTGACCTCATCATAATGTTTTTGTAGATCATTCATTGTAATGGTATGAATCCATGATGCGTCTTGTTTGTATAGATGATAATCCACATTAATTTTATCAATCGCTTGCTGAATGATTCGTTGCTGATTGAGCAACGCTTTTCGATCGGCAAGTACATTTAAAACTTTACGACCGTGGATTGTTTTTGTGACGGCATTGGTGGCTGCAATACGATTGGTTAGTTCATAAATTTCTCTATTCACTGAAAAAGCTTCACGAATCAAAATATGAGGAGCGTCCTCAAGTTTTGCATCTGACTTGATCAATAAATTATTATTAATCCTTTGCTGTAAAGCGTCTCGTTTCGTGGTTAATTCTATACGAAGTAATAGAGCTTCAGCGATGGTCATGTTTTTAGAGGATTTTTTTTAGATTCATTACATTTATTTTTTAGGAATTGTTAATTATTAGAGCTAGTTTATGCTTTTTCTATTTTAAAAGAAAGTATTCCACGTGTGATTCAAACGATTTATCTTTAGATGATTGAAATTCATACTGTTATTTAATATATCAATTTTTAAAAGCATCGTATTTAATTTTGATATGTAAAAAAGCACTTTTAGGGTAAAATCTGCTTTGCCAAAAACCTGTTTGAGTAATGTTTAGTGGAATCATTAATTGTTTTAGGATCAATCGCTTTAGCCCTCATGTTGGGTGCGATTAGTCCTGGGCCTACATTTATCTATGTAGCGAAAAACTCGATTGCGATTTCACGCCAACATGGTTTATTCACGGCTTTGGGTACAGGCACGGGTGCTGCTTTGTTTGGACTATTGGCTGTCATGGGTTTGCAGGCTATTTTATTGGCAGTTCCTTCAGCTTATTTGGCTTTGAAAATTTGTGGTGGTTTATATTTGCTTTGGCTGGCTTATAAAATTATTAAACATGCTAAAGAGCCGATGCAGCAGACAGATGGTACAACACAGGTGATGAGTTTTGCCCATGCTTACCGTTTGGGTTTAATTACTCAGTTGAGTAACCCTAAAATTGCGATTATTTTAGCCAGTGTTTTTACTGCACTTTTACCGAAAGAGATTCCAACCTATTATTATTTTGTGTTACCTATTCTATGCTTTTTTATTGATGCAGGATGGTATTCGTTAGTGGCTGTTGCACTTTCAGCGGAAGGCCCTCGTAAAGTGTATTTAAAATCTAAAAAAGTATTTGACCGTATTGCCGGTGGGGTAATGACGGTACTTGGGTTGAAGTTAATTTTTGGGATGAAGTAGCGATTTAATTGGCTTATCTTAATTGGAAGTTTTCCCCGTGGGAGCGTATTTGAATTAAAACCAAGCTTCCCAGTGCGGTAATAATCAAATAAATACAGCAGTCAAAGTGTCATCAGCGGTACGTTCTAGAGCATGTGAATAATACTGTTTAGTTGTTAAACAAAATAAACAATGATATTTTTTTTAATAATAAATTTAATAAAATTAAAGAAAAATGCTAAATATACATATGATTTTAAACAAAATTGGTATAACTGCGCAGAATCGTACAATAAAAGCTCATTTTTCAAATACCAAATTAAATCAGGATTTATTTTTAAATTATTTTAGTAAAGCACATGCGTTAAATGGCGAGCTCAAAGCTGAGTTGATTTGTCTTGCTACGGGTGACTTTATTTCCTTAAAAAGTTTGATTGGTTGTCAAGTTGCCGTTGATGTTCGTACAGATCAGAATCAGTTATTTAGAACTACAGGTATTATTACCAGTGCGGAGCTTGGGCAGTCCGATGGGTCACTGACGCTGTATAAAATTATTTTAGAAGATGCAACGTCGTTGTGGCGGTATAATCGTAATAGCCGTGTGTTTATGAATAAGTCGGTCATCGATATTGTTAAAATTATCTTTGAAGAATGGCAGCGTAAATCAAATTTATTTGCTAAAAGTTTAAAGTTGGATTTAACGGGACTAAAAGGTCACTATGATATACGACCGTTTACCATGCAGGTTGATGAAAGCGACCATAGCCTCGTTACAAGATTACTTCGCTCGGAAAGTATAAATTGGTTTGTGGATGAAACTGAGAGTATTGTTACCGAATACGATGATTCAATACAGCCTCAAAAATTAAAATTAATCGACGATCATCGCCAATTTAAGACACTTGCTCGAAGAGAGATTCGTTACCATAGAAGCAGTGCGGTTGAAAAATTTGATACGCTTGTAAGCTGTATTGCGAAACGGAAAATCCAATCTACAGCAATACATTTGCAACGATGGCAAGCAGATTATTTAGAACAAACGGATTGGCCTGGTTCTGTCCTTTCTCATCATAAGCACAGCGCTCACTACGATAATGAACATTTAAGTTTAGAGCAATCTTGGCACCTTTCTCCTGCATGGATGAGTGACCTAAAAGGGGAGGATGGTGCAACTCGGTCCAATGATGGTCAGTTAGAAAAACTCAGTTCAAATTTAGTTAAATATCAAAATGCTCAGGCGAAACAGTTTATTGCTCAAGGAACTATACGAGATGCTCGAGTGGGTTACTGGTTTGAATTTATTGGACATCCTGAAATAGATAAGCATGTCGAAAATGATAGACAGTTTCTGATCTTAAGGCAGCAGAGTTTTCATCAGAATAATTTGCCAAAAGACTTAACAGAAAGCATCTTTAAACTATTAGATATAAACCAATGGAGTGTTGGTGTTAAAGAAGAGAGACAAGGATGTGAACTGACTTTAATCCGCCGTCATATTCCGATTGTTCCAGAATATAACCCTCAGTTGCATAAACCAGTCGCGTATACACAACATGCACGAGTGGTTGGCCCTGCTGGTGAAAGCATTTATGTCGATGAATGGGGAAGAATCAAAGTTCGTTTTCTATTTTCTAGACCTGAAGATAATGTACATGATGGAGGACGTGGCTCTAATGAAAATGATGCTGACTCTGCATTTGTGGATGTACTTACACCTTGGGCAGGAGAAGGATTTGGAGCACGGTTTCTACCACGTATAGGTGAATTGGTTGTTATAGATTTCTTCAATGGAGATGCAGACCGTCCATTTGTATTGGGGAGAATACATGAAGCCAAGAGAGCTCCTACAAAGTTTGATATCAAAGGTAAATTGCCTGATACACGTCGTTTAAGTGGTATTCGTAGTCGTGAAATAGGTGCAACAGGGTTTAACCAATTACGCTTTGATGATACGCAAGGACAGTTGAGTGCCCAGCTCCAAAGTAGTTATGCGACGAGTCAAATTAATTTAGGGCAATTAAGTCATCCAAAAGAAACAGAAACCAGCCATGACCGTGGAACGGGTTTTGAAGTTCGCACAGATGACTATGGGGCGGTACGTGGTGGCAATGGCTTATTGCTGACCAGTTATAAGCAATCCAATGCCAGTGGCGAGCATATGGATGCAGAAGAAGCCAAAGCTCAACTCAAGACCAATCAAGCTTATAGTCAATCTTTGAGTGATATTGCAAAGAAACATGCAACAGATGAAATTGAATCTATAGAACAACTCAAAACATTTGCTGAAAATATTCAAAAAGATATTGCAAAGTTTAATAGCGCATTGTTACTGCTTTCCTCACCACAAGGGATTGGTTTAAGCACAGCAGGAGATATTCATTTATCGGCAGATCAGCATATCAATCAGATTGCAAATGGCAGTGTCAATGTCAGTACGCAAAAGAACTTTATTGCCCATGCGATCGAAAAAGTAAGTTTATTTGCGGTGAAGTTGGGGATGCGTTTGATTGCCGCGTTTGGCAAGATTGAACTGCATGCGCAAACAGGCGACATGGATATTATTGCAGACAAAGTGCTCAAGATTATCAGTAAGAAAAAATCGATTGAAATAAGTGCAGCGGAAGAAATCGTATTCAATGTCAAAGGGAACTATTTCAAGCTGAATACAGAAGGAATTGAACAAGGCACCAATGGTGAGTCAAAAGTATATACCGCAAAACATTCAATATTAGGCCCAAAAACAATAGATTACGCACTTCCGCAAGATCCTTATAACGAGATGTTTGTACTCAAAGACCCGAAAGGAAACCCTGTAGCTGGTTTTGCTTACAAAATTATCAGTGGTGATGGCACTGTTTTTAGAGGGGTGAGCAATGAAAAGGGTGAAACCATACGTTTAAGCTCAGGCTATGCAGCCAGCGATTTAAAAGTATATGCAGACGATAATGAAAATGAATAAAGGATAAAACACGATGGCACTTCCAACACCAAAAAAACAAGACTCAGAAGAGAATAAACCTGGTCGTGGTGTGCTGCTTGCAGTTGCACAGACCAATAAACCTGAGCTTTCGTTTAAAGATATTATTGTTAAACCTGTGGTGGTGAATGTTTTTTTTGATGGCACAAAAAACAACCTGTATAACATAGATGCTAGAGCCAAATATGCCAAGCAGATTGCGGAGGATAAAGGCAAGTATGAAAGTTATACCAATGCTTATTCCAATGTGGCGCATTTATTTTCACAGCGAGCGGGTGAAAGTAAAGACAATCTTTGGGTCTATATTGAAGGTATGGGTTCAACCAAGTATGAAACAGATGATACTAAAGGCTTTGCCTATGGTAGTGGTGAAACAGGGGTAAAAACCCGTGCTGAATCTGCTTTTGCAGAAATCAAAAAGAAATATGATGGCTTAAATGGAAAAGAGAATAAAACTAAACCAAGTAGTATTGTGATCAATGTATTTGGTTTTAGTCGTGGTGCAGCAACTGCACGGCATTTTGTGCATTTGGCCAAGTCTAAACCGAAATTGTTTAAAGGTTGGGGTTTTTCAAGTAAACAAGTACGCTTTCGTTTTGTGGGAATATTTGACACAGTTTCTTCATTTCAAACCATGGATACAACCACAATTGCAAAGATGGCTGTATTTGGGCCGCTTGCAGGTGCGGTTGCAACGGCGGCAAAGCCTAATTTTGATAATGATGTCAAAGAGCTGACGCTCAACTTTGCAGATTTGGATGTGGATGATAAAAAAATCACCAAAGTTTTTCATATTGCCGCAGGGGATGAATATCGTGAGTTTTTCTCCCTAACCAATATTAAGGCTGCCATGCGAGAGGGTTATGGTTATGAAGTGATCATGGATGGTGCTCACTCAGATATTGGAGGGAGTTACCCCAGTGGTTTAAGTAATAGTTACCATATTACCAGTGAGGAATTAAAAGCGTGGTTTTTAGAACAGGGCTTTTTTACACAGAACCAAATACGCAGTGTTGGGAAAAATGAATACCATGCGACCCGACAGAATATCCCCAATGATTATCATAAAATCGCCTTAAAAACCATGCGCTTGATGACCCAACAATATGGGCAGATTACGTTTAAAGATAGTCTTCTTAAGTATGAAAATGAAAATTTAACAGGCATCATTAAAAACTTAATCAATAGCCATCCAAATACGGTACTAAAGAACACAGGGTGGGGCAAGTTCTTGGATTTGCGTTTAAAAGACAAGGCTCAGATTCAAAATTTAAGAAATCAATATTTGCACTGGTCAGCTAAAAAAACTTACCAAGGCGGCATGACTGAGGATTTGGGCTATAGTATTCGTTTAAAAAATCGCTTGCCTTATCGGAAAATCCATAATGGTTAAAACAAAAAAGTTCTATTTGTTACTTCTTCTAATCAGCATATTTTCCATAGGTATGTTGGTATTGGCAACGCATATTTATCGAGTTCAATTTATGAATAAACCACAAAAAATAGAATGGGGTGTTTTAACTTCTTCAGCAGTATTTGGCCGTTATAAGGATTCAAGCAAAGATATTTATGTAGATTCATATATTGTTAAATCGCCAGTCGATGAAAATATGCGTACCGCATTTTATTTAGCAGATGGGACTTGGTTACGGACTCTAGATGGCTCTAGCGGTGCTTGGGGGCGTGGTGGAACACCATTAGGAGGGAATTCTTTTAAACAACCCTTACCTGAAGTATTGCATTTAACCTTTTTTGATAGTTTGGATAATCAGTTTTATCAACTGATTCAACCTTTACCGAAAGAAAAAATCCAACACTTATTTACTACTGTATATAAAGGAATGGGCGACGAAGATGGAGAAGATCCATCACCGAATGTTTATGATACTTTTGATATTGCTTTTGCTCCGCAAGGTTGGGTGATTTTATTTGCAGTTGGACCTGGGATTCGAGAGGAAATTGGTTCATGGCAAGCTAACAGAATTGGGGGTGATTATGCAACAACTATTGGGTTAACTAGAACTTCAGATATGGAGTATCTAAGAACTCATGATATTCGGACTCGTGATGTTAAAGATGCATTTGAAAGTTTTAAACGGCGAAATGCTGAATTGTATAAACGTTGGGCTGAAGGCAGTTTTAAAGTCAGCTCTGACTGGTACAAGATGTTGCAAACCAAATATCCATGGAATTTGGAAGTGACTGCACCTGATGGGGAGTGGTCAGGTGAATACTATGCTGAATATGTCAATACGGAGCGTTTTGATATACTGGATGATCGTTTAGATGCTGATAAAACTCGTTTAAAAGCAGCTCCGATTAAAATTGGAACATGGGTAACCTATAAACCAACAGGGATACGCTATTACATCATCATTCATTTATTTCCGATCCCAAAATGGTTGGTAGATGACTATATTCCATACTACCAAGACCCAAATTTAAATGAATACTTTAAGAACTTTCAGGCACTTTATCCAACTCGTTCATTACGAAGTAATGAAAATCCTGCTTATGAATATGAGTTTTCGAAACTAAAAATAGACCTAGATGCAGACTTTAAAATTAAAGAGATCTATTTACAAAAAGGCAAAGAAAAACGTCCATTGGATGGTGCGTATGAATATTATTTAGCCCCTGTAGATACAAGTCGTGGCAAATATTTTCCTGAACAAGGGCATGAGTACTATCTCACACAACCCAAACTCAAAGATTTAACCGATCCTGTTTTTGCAGATCGGGATGAAGTGATTTGGAAAAAATCGCCGTGACTAAAACAATAGAGAGCAATGCAAAAAGAAATTATATCTTGCTCACTTGCCTTATCGGTTTTGTGTTGCTGATTTTGGCTGTATCTCTCTATCAGGTTAAATTTATGAATAAAACACAGCGAAAAGGAATATTATGGACAATAATCAATTAGATCAAATATATAGTTTACTTAGAAGAAAGCTAGAACCAAGTAATAGGGATATGAATATCCTTTTTTATACTTTAGGTGCAATATTTGCTTCCGTCATTTTTTTTACTGATAAAAGTGATCCTTTGTCATATCAATACATTTTAGTCATGATTGGTATGGTAATTATTTTTATATTATTAGTTTATAACTCAATAAAAGCTATTCCACCATTGGAAATGTTTTTAAAAATCCCAATGACTAAATTTATTCTTACCGTATTTTTATCGGGCTATATTCTTTATTCAGCAGCTGAAGTTTCTATCATTATCAATTCAATTTTTAATGTTTCCAGTAGTAATTTTAAAATAAGCGCATCTTTTGGTACATTTTTTTATTTTTTAAACCATTTGGTTTCAATTTTTTGGTGGTATACCATATGTATCATGGGAGGATTGGTCATATCGTATATTACTGAATTTTGTGTGCGAGAAAATGATCAATTTGGAAATAAAATTAATCGCAAAATTAGCTGGAATCAAAAATGTTGGTATTTTATTGTTTTTTTTGCATTCTTTATAGGTTTATCACATTATAAAAATATCGTGGTTCAAGAAGATTCATTGAAATATAAAATTTTTCGACTTGCTTTACAATACGATTTTGAAAGCCATCATTTATGCTCAAATATCAATAAGAACTATAGTGTTTTATATCTCGGAAGTCAGCAGGACAAAGTTCTAATAAATTTTAACTATCAAGCTGATTTTACGAATTTCGAAGAATTTATGACATCTAAAAATTATGATAATTTTAGTTATAATTTAAAAAATAACCTATTTATTTTTGATGTAGATCAATGTATTTACAGTAAATATGAGAAAAAATTACCTTTGCAATAATATTTTTAGGTTGACACTTTTAAACGGTATAGCGCGAAAATAGTTATTATGTCGCACTATCACATCGCGCATATTAAAAAACTAAAAAGTATTTGATTGCCGGTGGGGTAATGACTGTACTTGGGTTGAAGTTAATTTTTGGGATGAAGTAACAGTTTTACTTCATCCGCTTGTGGAATGATGTTCTTCATCCCAAAGGGAAAAGGTTTATTTAAGGGCTAATCCTTAAAATGCACAGGAATCCACTGATAGCTTTTGCCATCAGTTGAATAAATGTGTCCAATGGCAGGAAATGGTAAATGTGGCGCTGCGATGGTCTGCCCATGCTTTGCATAATCTGCAAATTGTTTTAAGCGTGTTTGAACGGCTGCTTTAGGATCTATATCATAATCAATCGCCGTTTCAGGTCGATCAAACTGAACGGTATGTGAATGCACAATATCTCCAATAAAAATCACATCTTCATCTGAAGTTTTTAGTTTGTAGCTAAAGTGACCTGGGGTATGTCCCGGTGTACTGATGACTTCAAAACCATCAATTGTGTCACCGAGTTTAAATGTTTTAAATTGCTTCTTGGTTTGGTATGGGGCAAGTGCCGCTTTAATTTTAGGAACAGTACCCGTATATTTTGCTTGTTGATCTTTCGGGATTTTTTGTAATTGTTTTGGATCTAACCAATAATCAGCTTCGTTTTCAGAGACATAAATTGTGGCATTTGGATAATTCGAAACACCATTTTTACTCACACCACATGAATGATCAGGGTGTAAGTGCGTCAGTAAAATGGTATCGACTTGTTCAGGTTGATATCCTGCAGCTTTTAAATTCTTCATCACAGAACCTAAATGTGCTCCAAAACAATCCGCAGTTCCACTATCGACTAAAACCAAAGATTGTCCTGTATTCACCAAGAAGGCATTAACCGAGGTTTGTACACCTTTGGCTTGATCTGCATGATACTTTTTAAGGATTTTATGTACCTGATCTTGAGGCGTGTTTTGAAATAAAGTCGGGGACATAAAATTTGTGCCATCAAGCAAAGCGGTGATTTGTGTATTTCCGACTTGATGTTGATAGAACCCTGCGACTTGGGGATGTTGATCAATCGCCGTTTGGCTTGTTGTATTTTCTGCTTGTGCAATGATTGGAGCAAAGCAGAGTAGTGATATGGATAATATTAGAGCTGTAGATTTCATGTTTTTCATTGGAATTCTAATAAATTTGAAAAGAGATGTTTTGTTTTAACATGTTGATGATTTTTTTGCATTGAGTTTTAATTATTGCATTAAAGATAAATAGTTAGGGCAGATTTGTGAGTACACAACAATATATTTCAGAACCCAATAAACACATTGAAGAATATCTTGATTATTACTTTGATGGTAAAAAGAATTTTGAATATGCAGTACTTTTAAATGGCGCATGGGGTAGTGGAAAAACTTGGTTTGTAAAAAAATATTTAGAAAAAAAAGAAGACCAGGGAAAGAAGATTTGTTATGTGAGTTTAAATGGAATTGCTAAAACTTCTATGATTGATGAAGCTATTTTTAAAAGTATTCATCCAATTTTGGGAAGCAAGGGAGCAAAATTAGCAGGTCAAATTTTAAAAGGTACATTAAAAACAACAATAAAAGTTGATTTAGATGGTGATAGTAAATCAGATGGCAGTATCTCAGGCGGTATTCCCAAAATTGAATTGCCAGAATATTTAAAAATTAATGATAATTTCATATTGGTTTTTGATGATTTAGAAAGATGCGAATTGAAAAAAGAAGAGGTGCTTGGTTATATCAATTACTTTGTAGAGCAGGATAATATTAAGACGCTTATCGTATCGAATGAAGATGAAATCAAAGACAATGATGATTATGCTAGAAAAAAAGAGAAATTGATTGGTGCGACTTTTAGTTATACAGAAGACCAAAATTTAGCAATAAAAAGTATTTTTGAAGAAGTTAGTAATGGTGATTTAAAAGAACAATTAGTTGCTAATATTGATCTAATAACTCAAACATTTAATCAAGTAGGCTATAAAAATTTACGATCTTTTAAGCAGGCTGTTTTTGATTTTGAAAGATTTTATAAAAAAGAACTTTTTGAATGGAAAGGAAATTTTAATCAGGAGATTTTTGAGAAGGTCTTAAAAGCTTTTTTTATTTTATCTATGGAAAATAAGAAAGGATATTTTGAAAAAACAATACTAGAATTTAAAAAAGATGAAAAATCAGATGATGACAAAAAGATAGATAGTACATCTAAAATCTTAAAATCATTACGTGGTATTAACAGTACTGATGCTGAAAAATTTATGAATAAATATAATTGCTCATTGAATGATTTTATATTTTCACCAAAACTTTGGGACGAAATATTAAATCAAAATATTTTAGATGAACAAAAAGTAAGAAATGAATTATATGAAGTCTATTTTAGACTTAAGGAAGATCAGCCTATTTGGTATAAGTTATGGTATTACTTGAATTTGAGCGAAACTGAATTTGAAAATTTAGTAACCTATGCCCAAGAAAGTATTGAATGTTCAAAACTGAATAATATAACTGATATTTTACATACAGTTAGTATGTTGGTTTATTTTAAAGAAAAAAATCTAATTTTCTTTTCAGTCGAAAATTTATTAGTACTAGCCGTTGATCAATTTAAAAAAGTTGTAAATTTACAGGAAAATATTAAAAAATTTGATCACTTTGATATTAGTGAGGAGTCTGGTGGCTATGGACTATATGCTCGGAAACTTCCCATTTTTAAAAAGTTTATAGAGGATCTTGCTCAAGCATATGAGGATAAATATGTTGAAAAAAATATAGAAAGAGTACAAGAGTTATTGTTCCTAATGGAAAATGATAGTTATGAGTTTTATCAACAGGTAACTAGTAAATATTATGATTACCCAATCCTGAGCTCATTAGAGACTAGAGAATTTTTAGATCATCTTTTAAAAATTGATTATAGAAATGCAATGAATGCGCTGGATGGCTTAAAATCAAGATATACGGTACATTCCCAAAGTAAAATTTATTTACAGGAAGAAAAATGGTTTGAGAAACTTATTGAACTGGCTAATGAAAAGTTAACGCGGTCTTCAATGTTAGAAAGACATAAAATCCAAGATAGATTTTTACCAAAGTTGCTCGAAATAAAAGAACAGGCATATAAAGGTTAAATCGTTCTTTCATGGACGAAATTGAATGATAAAAAAGCCCCTACATCAGTAGAGGCTTTCATTCAAAAATTAAATCAAGAAACCTTATCGCCTGCTTTAGCGCCAGTTTCAGGTGAAATCACCCAAACACCTTCACCATTGCCCGCTGCAAGTACCATGCCGTTTGAAATACCAAAACGCATTTTACGTGGTGCAAGGTTAGCCACCATCACCACCAATTTGCCTTTTAAATCTTCAGGTGCATAAAACTCACGGATACCACTAAACACATTACGTGGTTCAGCTTCGCCGACATTTAAAGTGAGTTGAAGAAGTTTGTCAGAACCATCTACATGCGCTGCTTCAAGGACTTCTGCAACACGAAGATCAACTTTCATAAAATCTTCAATGCCAATCACTTCTGCTTCACCCACTTTAGGTTCAGCCTTCTTCTCAACCTTACCCTCTGCATTATTGGCTTTCTTCTTCTCAGCCTTTACAGGTTCAGCCGCAGCAGCCAAAGAGTCTTTAGAAGCATCAACCATAGCAGCAACTGCTTTCGGGTCTACACGTTGCATTAACGGTTGGAATTGAGCAATTTCATGATTGATTAAAATCGTTTTCGCTGATGCAAAATCAAAAGATTCTAACTTTAAGAAATCCTGAACTTGAGCCGCTAAAGTCGGAAGTACAGGTGCTAAGTAAACTGCCAATTGACGGAACAAGTTAATACCGACAGAACACACGTCATGTACTTGTTGTTCTTCGCCCTCAATTTTTGCTAAAGCCCAAGGCTTTTTCTCATCAATATATTGGTTGGCTTTATCTGCAAGCGCCATGATTTCACGAATTGCAGCTGAGAATTCACGTGCTTCATAGGCCTGAGCAATAGATTCGCCAGCGTCAATAAAGCTTTGAACTAATTCAGGTTCAGCACAGTTTGCACTTAATTTATTATCAAACTTGGTATTGATAAATTTTGCACAACGACTGGCAATATTCACGACTTTACCTACCAAGTCTGAATTCACTTTTTGTACGAAGTCATCTAAGTTTAAATCTGAATCTTCAACTTTATCAGACAGTTTAGAGGCGAAGTAATAACGTAAATATTCAGGATTCAAGTGCTGTAAATAGGTTTCAGCTTTGATGAACGTACCACGTGACTTCGACATTTTTTGACCATTTACAGTCAAGAAACCATTCACAAACAAGCCTGTAGGAGTGCGGTAGTTTGCACCTTCTAACATTGCAGGCCAGAACAATGCATGGAAATACACGATGTCTTTACCAATGAAGTGATAAACCTCATTTTTAGAATCTTTTTTCCAATAGTCTTCAAAGTTCAGTTCTGGGCGTTTGGCTTTGATGTAATTTTCAAAACTCGACATATAGCCGATTGGCGCATCAACCCAAACGTAGAAATATTTGTTTGGTGCATCTGGAATTTCAAAACCGAAATACGGTGCATCACGAGAAATATCCCAATCGTTTAAACCATTATCAAACCATTCATCTAGTTTGTTGGCGATGGAAACAGGTAGACGACCTTCATCACGTGTCCATTTTTGTAAATATTCTGCGAAATTCGGCAATTTAAAGAAATAGTGATCAGATGATTTTTCGACAGGTGTCGCACCACTTAAAGTAGAACGTGGATTAAGTAATTCTGTTGCATTATAAGTTGTACCGCACACTTCACATGAGTCGCCGTACTGATCTTCAGATTTACATTTTGGGCAAGTGCCTTTAATGAAACGATCTGAAAGGAACATGCTTTTTTCAGGGTCAAACAACTGTGTAACAGGGCGAATTGCAATATTGCCTGTTTCACGGTTTTTGATATAGATTTCAGAAGAACGGTTTTTATTTTCTTCACTATTGGTTGAATCGTAGTGGTCGAAATGTACACCAAAACCATCAAAGTCACGGATATGTTCTTTTTGAACATTGGCGATTTGCGCTTCTGGTGTAATGCCGTTGGCTTCTGCACGGAGCATGATCGCTGTACCGTGTGCATCATCCGCACATACATAAGTCACATCATGTCCCATCGCACGCATGGCACGAACCCAGATATCTGCTTGGATGTAGCCGAGTAAGTGACCCATATGAATTGGACCATTTGCGTATGGAAGGGCATTTGTGACTAAAATATTTCGCACGGATATAACTCTCTTTCTCAAAGTTAATGCAAGGGCAATGATTTTAGCTCAATTGCTATGAAGTTGCACAGAAGAATGAAGTTAAATGTTTTTAAAGAATTATGGTTGTTAAAATTATAGATATTCCAAGTGAGTAGACAAAAGGATTAAAAATTGAATTCTGATACTGTTACGAAAGTTACTGAGATAATTGAAAATTTAGACAAGCTGGTACATGATGAGAAGCTCAATTTTGGTTTAGATTATTTTAATACCCCTGAGCTTTTAAATCTAATTGTTGATATGGGAATTCAGCAGAATTTTGAAAGAGAAACTTTATTATTCAATATTGTTAAACATGTAAAATTTTCAGAAGTAATCGAAACAAAATTTCAAAGTTTAGTATTTGAAAATAATGGAAAAAGATTAAAAATAATAAAGGAAATATTCTTTCTGATTCAGCAAGAGTGTTATGCAGGAGCAATAGCGTTACTTTATGGACAGTTTGAAGGAATATTGACAGATTTCTTAATGAATAAAAAGTTACTAAAATTAAATAAAAATACTGGTAAGTTATTATATCAAGAGGAAAATTTTAACTATTTAGATAATAAGATGAAAATACAATCATTTCTTAAAGGTAATAAAGATAATAAAGTTATAAGTGGACTAAGTGATAAGGTATTGATTGCGCAGAATTATTATTCTAGTTTTTATGTGCTTAAGGCATACCGAATAAATGATGAAAATGATACTATCGCTCAATCTCGCAATAGTATTCTACATGGCTCTGATTTAGATAACTTTAATTTGGAACGTACTTATATTCTAGTCATATGGTTTTATGTTGTTTGTAATTGGATGTCAGATATTAAAAATCAACAAAATCAAAAAATTAGTTTTTAGTATTCTAAGATATTGAAGAGATATACTTAGAAGGCCATAATACAGGAAACAAAAATAGATTGAGATACATTTGTGATTAATGATGATTTCGACCAAGCTGTAACCCGTATTCCACAAAATCAACAGTCTAAAACACAACTTGGGAAAAGTATTCTCAATGAAGCTGAGCGTTATCTTGATGGAATTTCTGAGAGCGAACATCAATATTTAATTGAGACATTACAAACGCTTGCGCAAAATGAGCCTTATTTCAATGTCCTTGCCGATGAATTAGATCAACCTGTAGGTGCAAAAGTTGCCAATGATGCTTTGAATTTATTGTATTTTTGGCAGGAAATTCATAACTTTGACGATGTATCACAGTTTAATTTATTAGACTTGATCAATGCTGAGCATTTTCAAACAAAACTATTTAAAGCTTTTGATGCATTGGAAATAAGTGAATCTAAAATACAGCGCCGTCAAGTGATTGAAGAAGCGTTAAAACTCTATGAATTAAAACTTTTTGCAGGTTGTATCCCACTTTTATATGCGCAATTGGAAGGCTTATTGACCGATGTATTAATTCAAAATGGTTTTTTAAAACAACATGACACCAAGTTTGTAGATGTTTATAAAATCGTACCTGGTTTAAAGGGACATGAAATTAAAAGTTTGTGGCATAAGGCCAAGATTGCCAATGAATTGAATCATTATTTTCTAGAATTAGCAGCCTATAAAATGGACAGCAGTTCTACAGTCACCATGACTCGTCATAACATTTTACATGGCACCGACCTGAATCATTTTAATCAGGGACGTAGTTTTGTGCTGTTCATTTGGTTGTTTGCAGCGGTGAGTTTTATGAGCACAGTGAGATCGTAAAAGATCCATCAATATTTCAAACTTCACCCAAATTTCACATAGACCTCTCTCAAATCACATTTTAGCTTTAGACAATACAACCAAGATCGGAAAAGGAGAATATCATGCGATCTTGGGTTTTATTGCTTTCAGCAATCAGTGCAAGCTTAGCCTCAGTATTTAGTTTGGTTTTACCACTTGGCCTGTTTCTTCGCTTCTACCATGGAAATTTATTTGTTAGTGCATCGGAAAGAATGTCGAGCCGTGCGATTGAAGTGTTGTTGTATCTCACACCTTTTTTCATTTTGTTCGCTTTTTTTGTCTTTTTAATCATTTTGAATGGTTTAAAAGCTCCTAAGAAAGTATTTGAAATAAAACAATTATTCAAAGCCATTGTGATGGTGGGTTTAAGTTGGTTTAGTTTTATATTTTTAATTCAATTTTTAGATGGTGTCGTCCATAACATGGCTGAAACTCTATTTTGGGGAATGATTGCGTTGCTTCTCATGTTGCTGCCTTTGATCGTCGGTATAGTCAGTGGGAATATGGTGTATCTTATTGTCAATAAAAGATTATTTTGTGGTTTGAAATGCAGTGAATGTCGTGAATATAAGTCTTCACCACTTTAATTAAGCATGATTAAATTTAATATGGTTTATTTAGCTATATAACTGTAAATAAAAATGTTGAATCCGTATTTTGAATAAGAAGGTTAAATCGTAATTTTGAGAGAAAATTAAATGTTAAAGCTTATTGCAGAAGATTTTATTCAAGTGGATCAGATTGATCTAGTGTTACCACTGTATAAAGAACTGATTGAAAAGACCAAACTTGAACAAGGTTGTATTGCTTATGATATTTTTCATGATTTAAAAGATGAAGGGCATTTTGTTTTTATTGAAGAATGGGTTGATCGGGCTGCATTAGATGCACATGTTCAATCAGAACATTTTCAGCGACTGGTTCCACTTATTGATCAATATCAACGAAAAGAAGGGAAGTTTACGCATTTACATTGTGTAGAAACACTATTTTCAAAACAAACTTAAAGGCCTTGAAGAATCATTGCCTTAATTTTAGTGGCTTTTTCAAAGTGATTAAGTTGATGGGTTTTAATCCACCATTCTGCTGCTTCCATAAGTTGCACAGGATCATCATTTTTATTGGCAAAAAATGCGTAAAATGAAAGTCCTACAGCATCTCCTTTTTTGGCAATTTTTTCATCACAGATTTGAATGATTTTGGATCTTAAACTTTGACGCATATTTGCCCCATAAAATTAAAAATGTATGAACAGGATGTAAAAATAAACAATCATACAAAAAATTATTACATTATGTCGCTATGTAGCTCGATTGTTTCAAATTGCAGTTTTCTAACTTTAGGCAGACTTCTCTTGCTATAAATAGGTCATGAAAGTGTTGTATCCACCGTATTTAATGTGAGTAACAGGAAGTGCCTATGACAAAATTTGATGACTTAAAAAACAAAGCCTCAGAAGTTGCAGATGATTTGAAGTTGAAAGCACAAGAAGCGAAGTTAAGTGCTGAAAAAGTTGCTGATGATTTAAAGCATAAAGCTCAAGAGGCACTTCTAAAAGGAGAAAAAGCGATTAACGATTTAAAACACAAGAAAGATGATGATCAATCCAACTAAGTTGAATTCACAGCATAAAAGCCTTTCGTGCTCATCACCAAAGGCTTTTATTTTCATAACGATTTAGCTTTGATCATTAAGGATCTTTGCGAACCCATTCAATTTTACGCACCTGATTATTGATCACAGTAAATGTATAAAGAACATTATCAATATCATAGGTGTAGTCAGAGGCTGTCACAGTCAGATCACCTTCTTTCATTTCATAAGAATTCATTGAAACAGGTGATTGAGCTATACGTAGCATCATTTCAGAAGCGGTATCTCCAACATTGACCATTTGCCCAGAAGCAGTTCGAACAGCACTGGTTAATGTTCCAGCAATCGCAAAACTTGAAATGAATAAGGAGAGGAATAAAACTAAAATACGATGCATAGGTTCACCTTTTTATTGTTAGTAGAAAATTTAAATAGGTATCAAAGTAATATAACGAAAAAGTGATCAATGTTATGTAGTGGAAATATTAATAAACACGAGAGGGGAAAAGCAGTCATTTTGAGTAAGTTTATATTTTAAATAGGGGCTTAGTGATAAAAAACCAACTTAATAAGTCGGATTTATAGCAACATTCAAAAAGCTAAATAGAACTAAGCTTAACCTGAACACAAATTACAGTTAAACTATCCGTTTCGTATTGTTGATTTTGCAAATTTGGAGCAAATCTATGTCGTGGCTTTCTTCACTTAAATCGGTTTTTTCTCCTGCACAGGAGGTGAAAGAAGAAGAAATCCAAAAGGTGCTTCAAAATTATATTTTGCCTGATTCAAACAATGGATTAAAAGATCGTATTACTCAAGTGAATGTGGAAGGGCGCGTCTTACAACTGACGATCAATACTTTTCCAGAAGAAGCAGAGCATTTACAAAAAATCCATGATGATCTTGCCGATGCATTAGAAAAATGCGGTATTCAAGAATTGAATATGCATGTGATTCAACAAAAAATTCAACATGATCATAGTTGTTCAAGCGAGCAACATGGTCAATCTGGACATAGTTGTTCATCAAAACCAAAAACAGAAAAACCAAATCTCCCTCCTGTAGTCGATGCCTCATCGCAAGCCGTTCCAACAGAAGAAGATCCGAATAATCCACCGATTCAAAAAGCTGCGCCACAACAACGTGATATTCCTAAACACCCACGAATTAAAAATGTTATTCTGATTTCATCGGGTAAAGGCGGTGTCGGTAAATCGACTACAACGGTCAATATTGCCTTAGCATTGCAAAAATTGGGCTTAAAAGTTGGCGTATTAGATGCGGATATTTACGGACCAAGTATTCCCACGATGCTCGGAAATGAAGGGCAAACCCCGAAAATTGAAGGTGAAAATTTTGTTCCATTAGAAGCGTATAATATGGCGGTGCTTTCAATTGGGCATTTGATTGGTAAACAAAATACACCCGTCGCATGGCGTGGGGCGAAAGCCACAGGTGCATTGATGCAACTGTTTAATCAAGCACTTTGGCCAGACTTAGATGTCTTGGTTATCGATATGCCACCGGGTACAGGTGATATTCAATTGACCCTTGCACAACGTATTCCAGTCACAGGTGCTGTAATTGTAACTACACCGCAAAACGTTGCATTGATGGATGCAGTAAAAGGCATTGAATTGTTTAATAAAGTTCATATTCCAGTGATGGGTGTGATTGAAAATATGTCGACACATATTTGTTCAAATTGCGGTCATGAAGAGCAAATTTTTGGTACAGGGGGTGGAGACCAGCTTTCACAGCAATACGACATTCCATTGCTTGGACGTTTACCGCTGAATGTGCAAATCCGTGAGAATGCAGATGCAGGTAAACCTTCCGTGATTGCCAATGATGATGCCGCTGAAAGTTATATGGCAATTGCAGAAAAAATTGCACAAACTTTACCTAAAGTTGAAAATGATCCGCATCGAATTTTTTAATGCTGGATTGATACAAAAGCGTTTTGAATAAGTCATGCCAGTCAGTTAAGAGTAATTTAGTATTTGCTCATCTAAGAATCTCCCCTAGCCCCTCTTTGAGAAAGAGGGGGAACTATTGAGAATTTAAAGTAATTTTAGATTCTCTTGCGTAGCTGTGCTGTTCATTCCTCCTTTTTCAAAGGTGAGGAGCATGCTCCGCAAGGGGGCGGATTTAAAAAGGCTTAACTGATCAGCATTACTGTAAATAAGGGCTTTAGTTCTTTTGGGAAGAAACAGTTTCTAAATTGAAACCTATTGATGCTGTATTTTTATAAGAATAAATCACTTTTGGAGAGATTTTCCCAAGTTTAAAAAGAATGTTTGATTTTGATTGAAAATCATATTGTTAAACCTAAAAGGCTTATTCACTTAAAACTCTTTTAAAGCCCGTTCACGCCATTTTCTCACCACACTCCAGCGCCAATAAAGACGAGTCGCAATAAAAAGAAGCGATGCAAAGATCATTGCTTCAATGAATAAACCCGTTGCAAGAATTTTGGCTAAACTTAAATCAATATGTCCATGACCAAAGTTTTGAATCCAATGGATAATTTGATGGAATACACCTAAAAGCATGTCTTTATTGATCATATGGACATGATAAATTTTTGAACCAATCCAAAAAGCAAAAAATAAAATAGGAACAATTGTGAGTGGATTCATAATCCACGCTAAAATTAAGCCGATAGGTAAATTTGCTTCAAAGAGAAGAACAGTAAGCACGATCAAAACGGTGTGAAAGGGAATAGGTAATATTCCCCAAAATGCGCCAATAAACATGGCTTTAGAAATGGATTTTCGATTGACATACCAAAGCTGCGGACTTAAGGCCTTATCGCCAAAAATCTTCATAAATTTCAAATTATTGACTTTTTCAGGGGAAGGAAGCCAAGACTGAAAAAAACGCTTTGCCATAAACATAGAAAATACAAGAAAGGTATCTATTGTGCCTCAATAGCGGTTAAAACGACAGCTTTAATCAAGTTGAGCCGATGAGTACATCAGAAAAACTGCTTATAGAATAGGCAATAAAGCTGAAAGTTTTCTTAAAATATGTATGTAAAATTTATGGATATGGCAATTTTCATGGCGTATCAACTTATAAAACGAATCATTACTATTTTTTGATCAACTTTCTAAGCGTAGCTCTGATTTTAAGTCGTTTATTGAGCTATATTTAAACTCATTTTGAATATAAAAAATGCACTCAATTGTAAGGTGACCTTGCAGTTCTATGACATTTAAAATATTTCAAGTAAATGAAATATAAATAGAAAAAATATTTGTGTGACATAATGTAACACGTTCTCTTACAAATAATTTTTTGCCAATTTATGACAACTGATTTAATCTGCAATTAATCCATTGATGAGGTCATTTAATGATTTCATGGTTTTTTATTGGCTTGGTGGTGACTATTCTTTTGACACCAGGACCAACCAATACGCTTTTAGCATCTTCTGGAATACAGGTTGGAATTCGAAAATCTCTCAATCTTATTCCTGCGGAAGCGCTTGGCTACTTTATCTCCATTAGTATTTGGGGATTAATCATTGGCACTGTTGCAAAACAGTTTCCAACAGTACCGACGATTTTGAAACTATTTAGTGCAGGTTATATCCTATTCTTAGCGCTCAAGTTGTGGCGTACAGCCAGTCGTGATGAAAATTTCAATCAACCAAATATTCGTGCGCGAGAGCTTTTTATCGCAACATTATTGAATCCAAAAGCATTATTATTCGCTTCAGCGATTTTCCCGACCTATGTTTGGCAAAATGCATCTGCATATGTGTCACATATGTTGTGCTTCTTATTGCTGATCGTCCCGATTGCTTTCTTCTGGACTTTTATCGGCTCAATTATTTGTAGTAATCAAGTGAGTTGGTTAAATCAACGCAATATGCAAAGAACAGCATCTTTAGTGCTAGTAAGTTTTACAGTTCCACTGAGTTATTCAGCATTACTAAGCCTTTAATTTATCGTTAAATTCTCTATTGAGTACCTTGCCTAAGTTGAGTAAACGCTGAACTTAGGCATTTCTATGTCTGTTTAAACATTCCTTTCAAAAGCATTTTCAGTTAAAGTACAGCGCAGTATTGAAAATAGATTTTGGGATAGAAAAATGGCAATTAAGTCTGATCGTTGGATTCGTGAAATGAGCGAAAAACACGGCATGATTGAACCGTATGCAGAAAACCAAGTCCGTTATGATGCAAATGGTGAAAAACTCATTTCATATGGCGTATCTAGCTATGGGTATGATGTTCGTTGTGCACGTGAGTTCAAGGTATTTACCAATGTTCACTCTGCGATTGTTGATCCTAAAAACTTTGATGATAAAAGCTTTATCGATATTGAATCGGATGTATGTATCATCCCGCCGAACTCATTCGCTTTAGCGCGTACTGTTGAGTACTTCCGTATCCCACGTAATGTTTTAACCGTTTGTTTAGGTAAGTCAACCTATGCACGTTGTGGCATCATTGTGAATGTCACACCACTTGAACCTGAGTGGGAAGGCCACGTGACTTTGGAATTTTCTAATACGACAAACTTGCCTGCTCGTATTTATGCAGGTGAAGGTGTGGCTCAAATGTTGTTTTTTGAGTCTGATGAAGTCTGCGAAACCTCTTATAAAGATCGTGGTGGTAAGTACCAAGGTCAAACAGGTGTGACTTTGCCGAAGGCTTAAAACCTTATAGATTTTTTTAAATTTAAAAAAGAGTAAATGATCATGATCATTTACTCTTTTTTTGTTGCAGTGAAAATGCGATTTAATTTGCATAATTTTATAGTTTTTTTATTGTTTATTAAAATTATAACTATGATTTAGTTGATATTAAAATATTGTTATTCATCCGAAATATTGCTTTTTATTTTATGTATTTTTTATTTGTATGGTAAAAACTATGATTCTATATTCGTTAAAATTTACGTGATAGTTTTCATATTTGTATTATTTAAATACAGATTTTAGCGAAGAAATAAAAATAAAATTTAAGCTTGATAGGGGATAGAAGCATATTATGTTTCAGTTTAAACATTTAAGTTTTGCATTATTTGTATTTAATAGTTTTTTGATGAATTGTGTTCATGCTGTTAGTTTAGAGCCCATGACAGAACAGCAAATGTCTGAGGTCACAGGACAGGCGCTGATGAGTTTGACTTATGTGGCTCCCGCAGATACAGATAACCTTGAAGCAAAACGTGCTGGTGGTAATACAAATATCGGGTTTTATAAATTAGGTTTGGAAGCTGATTTAGAGATTAATGCAAATATCAAAAAACTCCAATTGGGTTGCGGTGGGGCAAATGGCCCAGGAGATTGTGATATTGATATTGATAATTTTAGTTTAAGCGGTGTAGTTGATGCAGTTAGTGATACAAGTGCAAATAGACAAGCACGTGTCGCTTCAGATGCTATTTTAAAAAACCCGTTTATACAGTTTGCAATTCAGAATCCTAATCAAGCCTCTACTCGGGAGATAAAGGGGATAAGATTAAGCGCAGAAAATGCTTTAGGAATGCTGACATTTGGGAAAGAAAATTCTGATACACCAAATGGCATTAATTCGATGAGCGGTTATATGCAAATTGCTGCACAAGGATGTAATGCAAGTATGGCTGCATCAAATCCTAATGGTTGTGCAGGAATTGCAACTGTTAACGGTCGTAATATGACACAAGCGGATACTGGTAAAAGCATGACTGGACGAGTAGATGTTGATTTTCTGTGGATTGGTATCCGTAATTATGTCGCGAGTAATTATAATATTACGTTAAATAGTACGACTGCTCCATTTAGTACAAATGAAACAACAGTTTATGGAAGTCGATTGAAATCGGTACCTGTGACTGGTACAGCATATATTCAACCAATGAGCTTTTTCCAAAAAGGATTGGCTATTAATATTCAGGACGTTATTGGAACCATAGATCTTAATATGACTAAGGATATTGATGGTACGATAACTGGTTTGCAGGCGGCCTTAAGTATGGATGAAAGCTTAGGTTATGTTCATAAAGTTAAAGTAGATAGTCCTTTTTCGTTATCTTTACAAAATCAAACACTTCAATGGCCTGGAATGAAAGCTGCTGCTTTAAAGGGGTGGTGGATGGCTTTTGATAATCCTGTAGAGGTTGGTAAGTTGACACCTGCCAATAATTTAGATATTCCAAACTCTGTCTTAGCAGATGCGATGGGACCTCAAGGCTGTTCGAATGGAAATGCGGCAGGTATCAATTGTGCATTATATAAACATTATAATGAAGGTGGGGCGATGGCTTATTGTTCTGGGTTCAGCTGCTTTGGTGGTAGCTTATCTATAGGTACAGTTAATCTACCAAATACGTCAGTTCCGTTTAAACTCGATCCAATCAAGCTTGCGGGGCAAAGTTTCGTGCCTAACTGTTATGGTTCTTTAAAATTTTGCTAATTTAATATTTATATAAGCAGCTTTGGCTGCTTTTATATTTAATTTTTGAAAAGTTAAGTGTGATTTTATTTTTATTATTCATATAATATTTTATTTAGTTTTTATTTAATTATTATTTAGATTTAATTAATTTTTTGTTTTTTATCGGGAATTGCTTTTTTAATTTCGGTTTTTAAATTTTTTATGGTAAAAATGACCATTATATATACGCTAAAATTTATGTGATAGATTTCATGTTATTTATTCAAATTGTTATATACATGGTTTGAATAAACATTTTTAGCAAAGGAATAAAAATAAAGCCAAAGCTTTACTAAGGATGGAAGCATATTATGTTCCAGTTAAAACATTTAAATATTGCATTGTTAGCATTTGGTAGCTTAGCAATCAATTCTTCTCATGCTGGTAACCTACAACCGATGACAGATCAGCAATTGTCAAATACCACGGGTCAGGCATTGATGAGTTTGTCTTATATTGCGCCTAGTGATACAGCTAATTTAGAAGCAAAACGTAGTGGTGGTGATACTGGTATTGGCTTTTATCGATTAGGCTTGGAAGCTGATTTATCAATTAATGCGAATATTAAAAAAATGCAGTTAGGATGTGGTGGTGTAAATGGTGCAGGGGCTTGTGACATTGATATTGATAATTTCAGTTTAAGTGGAATTGTTAGCGATACTGCAGATACGGCGGCAAATAGGCAAGCAAGGGTAGCATCTGATGCTGTGTTAACAAATCCTTTTATTGAATTTGCAATTAAAAATCCTAACTCTGCTTCTACTCGTTCTGTTGAAGGATTACGGTTAAGTGCGGAAAGTGTTTTAGGAATGTTAACATTTGGTACAGAAAACTCACAAACAGCTCAAAAAGTTGGTATACCAAATGGTATTAACAGCTTAAGTGGTTATATGGAGCTTAATTCAGCAAGTGGTACAGCTGTAACAAATCCAAGAAATATGACACAAACCATTGGAAATATGACTGGGCGTGTGGAAATGTGTATCGGTTTTGTGGCCTTCGGGACATGTGTGGGAGGGTGGGCGCCTGTAGATTATACGGCTTCCACGTATAATATTGAGCTCAGCAGTGCTCAAGCAAACTTTACAACTAATCCAGCATTGGTTAATGGTAAGCGTCAGACGGCAGTGCAGCTTACAGGTATTGCTAATATTGGTAATATTACATTCAAATGCCCAGCAGGGCAGGAAACGAGTTGTGTTACAGCTACTGCTTTGGGCTTACCTTTGAAGGAAGGTGTAAGTGGGACGATTGCTAACCTTAAAGCGAATGTGAATGTTAATCAAAATTTAGGGTTAATTCATAAAATACCAGTGAATGGTAACTCTTTTTCTTTGTCACTGCAGAGTAAAAATATTCAATGGCCTGGTGCAGCAGCTGCGAATATTGCACAACAAGGATGGTGGTTAGCATTTGGTGGTGGTGTTGATATCGGTAATATTAGTCCAAGTAATAATGTGGATATCCCTGATTCTAGTTTGAAACAAGCTTTGGGAAATCCGGGTGATACAGGTAATACAACAATTAATGGTGCATTATATAATTATCCTCCACGGTGTAGTCTTACTGGGTGTTTATTTGGAACAGTTTTAAATATACCAACAGTATATCTAGGTCCAGGAAATGGAGCTCCAGCTGGGACGCCGCAAACTTTTGTAGATTTTCCATTGAATAATCAGGTTTTGAGTGCTCAAAGTTTTGTTCCTAACTGTTATGGATCAATGAAATTCTGCTAACTCAATATTTATTTTATAAGCAGCTTCGGCTGCTTTTTTATTTTTGTGTATCTTATTTGTTTGATATCTAAAACCCAGATTTTTGTCATTTTTTGATTTAACTTTCTTTCAAAATGGAGGGGATAGTATTCCACTTCGATAGTCAATATTCCTTCTTTTAATATCAATTTGAGTATAAAAATTAAGTAAAAAGTTCAGAATTCATTTAGAGCTTACAGTAAAAATTAGTCTAAAAATATAAACACTTGTATTTAATGGTTGTTGTAACTCTATTTAATATAATTTTTTTCACAACAATAATTAAATAATAATAATCAAATATTGTTTTTTTATCTGAAAAAAGTGCAAATAAAATAAAATAGTGTTAATTTTATCACATAATTATTTAGTATTTTTTAATAAAATGGATTTTTGATCTAGTGCTTTGAGTTGATGAAGTTTTCTAAACTTTAGTTTTTGTTGAATGGTGGGACTTGACTCTTTGGTGAGATGATCAAAATAAGGAGATGTTTGTGTTTAGAATAAAATCATTAAATTTAATACTCTCGGCTATAAGTACTTTTGCCATACCTTTAACACATGCGGCATCAACGACTTTAATGAGCTTATCAGATGAACAACTTGCTGAAACGACAGGGCAGGCATTGATGAGCCTGACTTATGTTGCACCGACAGATGCTGCAAATTTGGAAAGGCAGCGTGGTGGCGATCAGAATATTGGCTTTTATAAACTGGGTATGGAAGCCGAAGTAGAACTAAATGCCAATATTAAAAAACTCCAGCTCGGTTGTGGGGGCGCAAATGGAGCAGGGGCTTGTGATATTGATATTGATAATTTAAGTTTAAGTGGTTTAGCTGATACTAATACAGGTCGTGCCTCTTCATCAGCTAAAATGACCAACCCATTCATTGAATTTGCGATTAAAAACCCCAATTCTGCTTCAACACGAGAAATCGTTGGTTTGAGATTAAGTGCTGAAAAATTACAAGGATTATTAACGACTGGGACTGAAAACTCTAGTTCTGCAAATGGAATAAATACTCTTTCTGGATATTTGAAAGTCCAATCTGGCATAGGTTCTACTTTAGCTGAACAAAGTAAAATTAAAGGTTATGCAGATACTTCTGCCCAGTATATGAGTTTAGCTACATATCCAATTTCAGGTAAACTGGTCGCTTTGGGTTTAGCAACGACTACATTTAAAACGAATGGTGGTGGTTTTAATATACCTGAAATGAATAATTTGCCATTTGAAACCTCTCAAATCGTTGTGGTTGGAAATCGTAAAACAAGTGTCAGTCTTCAGGCATCAGTAGATATCCCAACAATATATTTAGGGGATGGGGCTAATTACCCTTCAATGGGTACAGCGACAGTGAATGCAGATGGGACAACAACAGGAGTTTATACAGCAGGTTCTCCAGTCAATGCTGTAATTACGGGATGTCAAAATGTAGTTTTTTTTATTCCAGCTTGTATTGCAGCTCCGACGGGTCGTCAGTTTAGTGGAATTAAAATGTCAGGTTCTGTTGGGGGAGCTAAAGCAAATGTGAGTTTTCAGCAAGCGTTGGGTTTTATACACACTTTGCAGATTAACTCTTCCGCCTCATTGAGCTTACAGAAAGTCGCTTTGAGATGGACTGGTGCTGAAGCGCAAAATATTGCTCAACCTGGTTGGTGGTTGGCAATGCAAGACCCCGTTAATATTGGGCGTATTGAACCTCAAAATCGTTTAAGTATAGAACCGTTATTAGGACAATTTGCAACAAAGGCGGGAGATTACTTGCAAGCGAACCCTGCTACAACAAGCGATTTGGCGGCAGTTATTTCAGGAAGTGGTTTGGATGCCAATATTGGTAATGTTGATTTATCCCAAGCAGCGCCATTGCAAATGAGTCTGTCGAATTTGCAGCTAAAGGGACAGGATTTTGTCCCTAATTGTTATGGATCAATGAAATTCTGCTAACTCAATATTTGTTTTATAAGCGGCTTTGGCTGCTTTATTTCAAGAATAATCATCTTATTGAAATTAAGGTTTAGCAATTGAGATGGTTTATGTGTAGAAAAATCTCTGTGACATATTTAATGATTACTTGTTGTTTTTAATGAGGCTTAATTCGAACTAACCCTCATTTGAGGGTTAGCTAAAAAGATGCGATAAATATATGGTTAAATGACATTTCCACAAATATCTTTTGCACCTAAAGGAAATGGTTCTGTTAAATTATTACGATCAGTAATCAGTTCAAATGAAACATTTTGACCTAAAACTGAAGCATTTGTTGCAAGTGGTTTTATTAGAGCGGTAAAGTCAGCAGCAAAATTTGTTGCTGGGGTAGAGTAGGTTCCGATATAACCTTTATTTATACCATTGACTGTTAAGCCAATTTGTTTAGTATCTTGATTAATATAAAAACCAAATTTTTGGAAACCAGAAGGTGTTGTTACAAGAGGTTCTATAACTGATTGTGCACTACCATAAGCTCCTGCTGCAATATGAAATGCGGTGGAATCATTGTTATTATTTCCTTGCATGATCATGATCATAAAGGCATTTTGATTACCACTTGTTGTTCCACTCACTCCTATTGGAAATAAAATAAGCGTTTCACCTTGAGGTAAAGTGTAATTGGGTACTTTTATTTTAAATTCAAAAGCTAATATTCCTGTTGTTTGAATAAGTTTATCACCAGTTGTTTGCCAAAAGCTTTTTCTAGATTGAGCTAAAGCATTGGTAAATGTACTGTTAAAAGCGGCATAAACTATGTCATTTGTAGAGGGTGTGAAGTTGAAATCTACTTTTGAACTATTCACATTTGGGAATTTTGAGGCTCCATTAAATGCTTGTGTAATCTGTGTTTGATTTGCATCAAAATTATATGTACAAGCACTCCATCCACTCGTGCTAATCAAACCCGTTAATAATGCTATTGTTAATTTTTTCATTTTAATACCCTTATAATCGTGAAATTGGAGTTTAGGTTAAAAATTAAACCATAGCAAAAACTGGTAAATTGAACTATGAGGGTGTCTATAATTCATGATTACAACTTTTCTGCAAAAAATCATGGTAAAAATATACAAATCAAAAGTTGTACTTATAATAATTCTAACTTGAGCGTGCTTTATCTAGTCGTGATTGTAATAATTATTTTGAAGGTATGAAGTATTTTATCTATATGATTTTATTTTGATAATTTATTTTATTAACGGTTGTTTATTTGAATGTTTGATTTGGTGTAAATAATTGCCTGAGTTGTTTATAGTTTGAATTTTAAAGAGATAAATTTATTCTTTTTATTGCATGTGTTTTTGTATCTTACTAAATAGACATTACCTTTTATCTTGTTTAAAGACACTATTTGTATCATTTTTTCTAACTCAAATTTTATGATGGTAATAGCGTAAAAAGATAACAACTTTGAGATTTAAAGTATAAAAAATCATAGAAAAATCTTTAATATATTAATTTAATTCTCGTAGTTTTAGCTCAAATAATAAAATATTTTTAATGTTAATGGTTTAGTTTTTCTAATTTATTTTTTGGTTTTTCATCGGGAAAATATGAATTTAAGAATATATAGTGTTAATTTTGTCACATAATTGTTGATTTTTTCGAATAAAAAGGATTTTGTTGACTGTGATCTTTCTTAAGGTTGTAAAGTTTTTCTAAACCTGTTGTTGCTTAGGGTGGTGTTTAACTTTTATCAGCACAGTGATCAAAATAAGGAGATGTTCATGTTTAGAATAAAACCATTATATTTAACACTCTTGACTCTAAGTGCTTTTGCAATGCCTTTGACGCATGCCACGTCAACGACGTTGATGAGTCTGTCTGATGAACAGCTTTCTGAAACAACAGGTCAGGCACTTATGAGTTTGTCATATATTGCACCTACAGATACAGCAAATTTGGAAAGACAGCGTGCAGGTGGAAGCGCAAACATTGGTTTTTATAAATTAGGCCTCGAAGCTGAACTAGAGCTGAATACTAATATCAAAAAATTGCAATTAGGTTGTGGTGGTTCAAATGGTGCAGATGCTTGCGATTTGGATTTAGATAATATCTCATTCGGTTGTATAACAGGAGCATCCGGTTACTGTATTACAACGACAACGACAAATCCGAAGCAACCTACGGGTCTTGATAGTAATAACTCTATTGGTAATCAGAAAAATATGAAGGATTTTGTTTTAACAAATCCATATTTTCAATTTGCGATTAAAAATCCGAATAGCGCCTCTACTCGAGAGGTGGTTGGTGTTCGTATTGGTGCAGAAAAAGCAGAAGGTCCATTATCTATTGGGAGTTTAAATACTTTTAGTGGTTATTTTACAGGAAAATCAAACTTAACAATGCAAGGGGAGACGAATGTTTCTCCTGTGAGATCAGATACATGGAATCAGAGGGCAATATCTACACCAAGTGCTTTTTTAGGTTTGGATGATGCAACAATTTTAAACCTAGGCTTGGCTTCGGTTAAATATAGTGAAATTACTGCGAATTATTCAACTGTTAGTCGGAATGGTTTGATTGTTTCTGTGGTCGGAAATCGTGTAACTCAGGCAAAAATACAAGGTTTGAATTTGAGTGCTGTTGTGGATGATATTATGTATGGTACTTCAACGTCTCCGGCGCTAGAGCTGAATACGAGTAACTCTTGTGTAAGGATCATTGGTATTTGCTCTGGATCTTTTGGTGCTAACATCGGTAATGCACTATTACCAGTATTAAGAGGAGGGATTTCTGATTATATTAAGCAACAGTTAGCGACAGGTTTAGGAACTACAGTTTCAGGTTTAAGCACCTATCAAATGCCTTATAACTTAAGTAATGTTCATCAAATAGATGTGAATTCAAATACATTTGGTATTGCGCTATCTGCACAAAATATACAATATCCAGATTATGCTGCTGCCGTGAGTAAAGGTTGGAGTATGTATCTTCAAGATGCTTTTACACTGAATATTTCAGACAAAGTAAGTAGTTTAGTGAGTAATATCGCTTCTAGTTCAAATGCAAGAGATGGAAATATTACTTTATTGGAACAACCTTATCGTAATTGTTATGGTAATTTAAAATTTTGTTAATTCATTTAGTGTTCTTCAAAAGCAATAAAAGTTAATCATTATTGCTTTTTTATTGGTTAAAATTCGTTTATCGGAAAGTTATATCTTTTGTCCAAAAAGTTTTGTCATAATACAAAATATTGCATATGATAAAGTGTGATATAGATAACAAAACTGTATAAACAAGGATTGAGGTTTGTACAGGTTAATCTGAAAATATAGAAATAAAATAAAATATGGTGCGGAGCATCGTATAACACAGGAAGGTCACAGATGACTACACTCAATTATACGGTAACATTTCATAAAACCGTTTTGGCGAGTTTTATAGGTTTATGTATAAGCAGTTCTTGCTTCGCACTTGAAGCGATGAGTGATGAAAAACTAAGTGATACCACAGGTGAGGGTATAGCGCTATTGCCTCAGGACGCTTATATGGTATTCCGTGGTGCGGGTCCAAATGAGACCAAAGCTACACTTTTTTCAGACCGTACTAAAGATACAGGTTATATTCATTACATTCCTGTAGGTCCTCTTACACAAACAACGCAAGACACAAACAAAGATAATCTTGTGAATAGTTCAGATCACTCTGTAGGAAAAGCAGATTTATATCTTTATGGTTTGGCGCTTTCAAAATCTGATGGAAATAGCAACTCGAGAATTGCATCGAGTGAAGCTGCTGCAAAAATTTCAAGTTGGGGTACTGCTGCAAACCCGTGGTTGTTAAGAGTGGGTACGCAAAATAATGTTCCTACATTTACACCGGATGGAACAACACCAAATACGGATAAAGGTTCGGTTTCTTTTTTAGCACTTGAAGCGCCATTATATGAATATACTTATAACAGTAGTGGTACGGTAGTGACAAATCCAGATCCTCTTGGAGCAGATGCTTATCGTTTAAAACTTGGGTTATGGGCGGATGCTTTTGTTTTAGATCAAAGCAAAGGGGAAACTGATCCAGCACTATATAATCTAGGTCAAATGTATGGAGGGGCATCAGATGCAACTCGTGCAAATAGATTGCGATTACAAGCTGTTTGGAATGATTTTAGTATCAATGGTAGCCGAATCCAATTGTTTCAAACGCTTAATGGTGCGACCAATAGTAATGGTTTAAGTACGTTCTATAACAATACTTTAGGTTTGGCTGGTGTTATACGATTAAATAGTGGCGATTCTAGAGGGTTGAATATAAGTTCTCCTAATATGTCTAGAGTCTTAAGATTAAGTACGCAAGAGTGTGGTGTTGGGAATGTAAATGGTTGTACTACACCAGTGGCTCAAGGGTTATTAACCACACCTGCTTTGAATGCAACAACTGCTCCAGTCTTTGATGCTACTGAAGGTATATATATTTATAATCTGAATAGCAATTTAGTTTTGGGGTCGCTTTATCAACCACTTATTTTGGGTACCGATGGGACGAACTTTAGTTTAGAGCTTGCTCGAATCCCAAATAAAGCTGATATCTATAATAAAATTTACACGGACTATGATAATCCAACATCAACAACGTATTTAGGTTCAACGTGTAATGTTTTTCAATGTGGGACGAGTGCTTTGGCTGGATATCAAGGGCTGAATGCAACACATAGTAGTATCACCATCGGAAGTACCTTATACGATCCAGTTAAAAATTTAGTCACTGCAGATAAATCAGCATCAGCTGTGGGTGTATCATTTGGTAAAGGTGCATCAGCGGTGAACTTAGGATCAGCTGCTATCGATGGTATGCTGATTCAGCATATGAAAATAACAACCAAAGGTTTATAAATAAGGAAAAGTACAATGAAAAAAAATATGCTTTTTATTTTTATGAGTCTTGTGAGTGTGTCTACATTTGCTTTAGAGCCATTGTCAGATCAAGAGCTACAATCAGTAGAAGGTCAAGCTGGAGCTGATTTATCTTTAAAATTGTCACTTAACCAAAAAGGTGATGGAAGCTTTGATTCTACTTTATGTGCGAATGTTGAATATTGTCGATTGGCTATGTCATTAAATAAGCGTTTTGTGAGTCAAAAAGCAGGTGATGTAAATAATATTTTTTCAGATGCCAATAGTGACTCTGGGCATAAATTGTGGCTTGTATTTAAAGGGATACAAGGAACGATTAATATTCAAAAATTAGGTATAGATGGTGCCGATCTTACGTATAAAAATGATAGTGGCACACAAATTATTAAACCAGCAATTCAATTAAGCACGACAGCATCAATTCCGATCCAAGTAAGAAATTTTGGTTTTAATGCATTATCGATTGAACAGGATAGTTTTAATAGTACTTCGACAACTGAGGGTGTTGGTGCTAATGCTTCAGATTATGGTTACTTAAAAACATCAACCTACTCATCTACAAATGCATCAGTATATGATCGAAATAAAGAAACAGGTTTCACAGGGATGATGATGAATGGAAATATTGCACTGAATGGCAAAGTAATGGTGTTCAGTTGTGATGCGTCACATCCACGTTGTTAATGAAAGCATGTTTCTAAAAGCTGGATATAAGGATAGTAAAATGAATCAGGATATTAGAAAAACAAAAAGATTTCTTCTTTCAACTTTGACGTTGAGTATGTATTTTTGTCTAAATTCAGCACATGCATTACAAGCAATGACAGAGAGTGATATGCGAGCTGTAGATGGGCAGGACGGTATCACAGCGAGTATTAATTATAATAATGTAAATATTGATCAAGTTGCGTGGATCGAGCAATCTGGTTTATCTACTGGAACTGGCGAACAGCAATTAAAGGCTGCGATTAATGGTGTGAAGATTAATAGGGGGGCGTTGGCAGACCCTTCAGTGAAATTAGGTACAACAGCCACTTTGGATGTTTATAGTAATGCATCAGGGAATGTAGGATTAGGGATTTCTACGAGTACGATTTTAGGGAAACTCACCACAGACAGTATAAAAATATGTGCAAACAGTACAAAGTGTGATGGTGCAGATGCTACAGCGGCTTCATTAGGCGCTTTGTCTATAGAGGCTTATGATCCCCTTACATTTGAATTGGTAACATCTAAAGGTTTATTTTCTGGTAATGATTTAGCAAGCTTGGTTTTGGGTATTCAAAACGTCAATATAGGGCTTGCTCAAAAACAACCTTCGGGTGGTTCAGGTTCGACAATCAATACCCTTGCAATGAAAAATTTTAACTTTAATTTTAAAGCAAATGGATATGTGTATGTAGATCCAGTCAAAGGGTTGACGATTGCAACAAACTCGCCATCAGCAACGACGACTACAAAAGGATATGCAGATTTACTTCGTACTGCAAATAATAGACCAGGTTTAAATTTAGAATATGCCATCAATGATCGTGGATTAATTCAAGCGGGTGCAAGTGGGCGAATCCTAAACGGTATTGTGCAAGTGGGTTCAGGTAGCGTAGACCAAGGTCTATTGGGTAATGCAAATAGAAATGGTTCAACTACAGCAAACTCAATTGTTGGTTCAACGGGTATTAAGTTGAAAATTGCAGGTGATTTTACCAATGATCGTGATGTTGCAAATAATTTGATTACTGCAGATCAGGCAACAACTTTGGAGTTAGGTGGAGCTGGTGCTTTTGGTTATGGCTTTAGATTCCAAAATATTACACCATTGGTCACACGTAAAGGTGTCTTAGGAAGCGAAAGTGGAGCCACAAGTATTGCTCTCAATTCAGTTGACCGTGGTGGTTTGAATATGGATGGTATTTATGTCAACCTTGTTGATAGTAATACCATTAAATTACCTGAAAATACCAGTTTAACTGCAGTTAGTTTAGGTGGTACGAATAAGCTCGCAACAGCAAACGATTATATACAAACGATTGCTAGTACAGCTGCAGGCACAGCAAACCCTTATAGTACAGTGATTGCGATCAGAGATATGGATTTCGCTTCACTTTCTCGTCGAGGGCAATTTATAGCATCATCTGATGTAACGGATGCTACTAAGCTACCTTCAACAACCGCCGCAAAATGGGGGCTGGGTTTACCTATTTATAATTTAAATGCCAATTTGGCGATATATGGTAAACAGTCAAATGGATCATCTGATTTTATTATTGGCAGAAATGCAGTAACGGCAAATGGAACAACGACATATTATTCACCTACACTGACTGGGGTAACGGGTTCTGAACGTCTAGGTTTTAGTGCTTCTATTAGTACCAAAGGTGTAAGTGCTGATGGTTCTAAAACAACCTCTATTTTATTAATTGATGGTGGTGATAATAATAACTATACAGGTGGAACGATTACACCTACCGATTATTATTTTGGTTTACGTAATATTGATATGCTTTTGAATGGCTATGGTTCGATTGGCTTGGAAAATGGTCAATTGAATGTCAGTATGCCTGATTTAAAAATGATCATGTCAGCACAATTGGCTGCAGGTTATCTACCTGGTGCAAAATATAAGACTTGTCCTACTGGAACAAGTGTAGGGGGCTGTTTTGCTCCGTCAAATAACTTCTTGACCAATAATGATGTATTGGCAGGTATAAAGGTTCGTTTAAACGGAAGTATTTATTTTGCCTTGATTCCTCGTGCATTATTAACAGACCAAAATCAATTGATTGATGGTGTAAATGCCTTGAATGTCGTTGGTGTAATGAACTTAAATTCAGGTCAGGCAATGAATAATGTTATACAAATTGCTGATCCAGATGGTTCAACATTGGGGTTAGATAATTTGGCAGGTAAAGTTGGTTTTGATAACAGTATTGTTGTGAATAAAGACAATGTTGGATTTAACTATAACTTTATTTTTAACCCAGACCAAAATAAAGATGGTGTGTTTAGAGCAAAAGATGTGAATTTATACCCTGCAACTGGCGGTACGATTGGAAGCCCTCAGCGTTTAGGAGAAATTGCAGTCACAGGTGGGCGTTTAAGTTCAAGTATGGCGATTACACCGCGTGATGGTGCTTTTAATTTTAATTAATACGCGATTACATTAAAAAAAACCCGCATCAAGCGGGTTTTTTATGCCTAAACTTAAAGTTTATTTCACTAATTTAGCCAACAATTCTTCTTTGCTTAGATTCACAGACTCAGCATCTTTGCGGCCTTTATACTCGAAAGTACCTGCATCCAAACCTTTTTCACCAATCACGATACGGTGCGGAATACCTGTAAGTTCAAGATCAGAGAATTTTACGCCCGGACGTTCATTACGATCATCTAAAAGTACGTCATAACCCGCAGCTTGCAATTCAGCATACAAAGCTTCTGCTGCTTCAACAGTACGTGGAGATTTGTGAGCATTCATCGGAACAATCGCAACCTCAAAAGGCGCAATAGCAGCTGGCCAAATGATACCCTTATCATCAAAGTTTTGTTCGATTGCAGATGCAACAACACGAGTTACACCAATACCATAACAACCCATCGTCACAACCAATGGTCTACCATCTTCACCTAAAACTTTACAGTTGAGTGCTTCAGAATATTTTTGCCCCAATTGGAAAATATGACCAACTTCGATACCACGTTTAATTTGAATTGTACCTTTGCCATCTGGAGACGGATCGCCTTCAACCACATTGCGTAGGTCATATACTTCGGTAAACTGAGCATCGCGCTCCCAGTTTACGCCAACAGCGTGTTTATCCACTTCATTTGCACCTGCAACAAAGTCAGATAGAACAGACGCAGCACGATCAATGATCACGGTCAAACCTTTTTCTACGAGACCTTGAGGCCCACAGAAACCTGTGACTAAACCATTTTCTTGAATTTGTTGTTCAGTTGCAAAAATTAATGGGTTTGCAATGAGAGGATGTTTTTCAGCTTTAATTTCATTGAGTTCGTGGTCGCCACGGAGGAATAGGGCAACGACAGGTACTTTGCCATTTTCATCTGCAATACCTTGAACCAATAATGCTTTTACAGAATGCGCAGGATCAGCGTTTAAGAAAGCCGAAACGTCAGCAATGGTTTTTTGATTTGGTGTATCGACAATTTCAAGTGTTTTCGTTGGTGCAAGACGCTCGCCCACTAAAATCGCTTCAGCCATTTCTACATTGGCTGCAAAATCTGACGCTGTAGAGAATGCAATATCATCCTCGCCACTTGATGCAAGCACATGGAATTCATGCGAGCCTGAACCACCGATTGAGCCTGTATCTGCTTGAACAGGACGGAAGTTTAGACCTAAGCGAGAGAAAATACGGCAATACGTGTCATACATTACATCATAAGTTTCTTGCAGTGACGCTTGGTCAACATGAAATGAATATGCATCTTTCATGATAAATTCGCGTGAACGCATTACACCGAAACGTGGACGAATTTCATCACGGAATTTGGTTTGAATTTGATAGAAATTTATTGGAAGTTGTTTGTAACTTTGTAGCTCATTACGCGCTAAGTCGGTAATCACTTCTTCGTGTGTTGGGCCAAGCACGAAATCATTGCTATGACGATCTTTAAAGCGCAATAATTCAGGACCATATTGTACATAACGACCAGATTCTTCCCAAAGAGACGCAGGCTGTGTTACGGGCATTAATGTTTCCAAAGCACCAGCACGGTTCATTTCTTCACGAACAATGGCTTCAACTTTATTTAACACACGTACACCCATCGGCAACCAATTGTATAAACCTGATGCCAATTTACGAATCATCCCAGCACGTAACATTAGCTGATGTGAAATAACTTCAGCATCGTTTGGGGTTTCTCTTAACGTTGCAAATAAAAAGCGACTCGCGCGCATGGAAACTGTCCTAAAATTCTTAGATTTAAAGCAGAGATTATACGATAAAAAAATCAGCTGAACATTTATAATGTTGGCTTGATTTAAAATAACAATCTTAATTATTTTAAATTTACTAGAATTTTATTGTGAAAAATATATTTTTAAGAGCTTCTATTCAAATTGACTGAGCAGTGCTGAGTTTCTAAAAATAAGAAAATTGAACAATTTGAGCCAATAATATTTTCAATCTATTTGTTAGAATACCTTAAAAATATGGTTGATTAATCTTGTAATTTTAAGGTGATATTTTCATTGTTCTAACCTTTTTAAGCGGTTGATAATGTCATCATAATAGCTTTGTGTACTTTGATAATTGCTTTGTAAATTCCCAATATATTCTTTACTTCGTGCAATATTTTCGGAGTTGTATTTGATACGATCTTTTAAAATGACGGGTACAGTATTCCCTTTACGGTAGTATTCCATTTCTTGTCTTTTTAATAGGATTCGATCACTTTGTAATTGTTTAAGATTTTGATTTTGCGAATTTATTTGTTGCTTGATGTTTTGCAAAATTTCATTCTTTTTGTTGGTGGCAACAGTTGAGTTGCCGTAAGCACGTTTTAAACGTGCATCCTGTTCTAATTTACGAACTTCAGAAGCACGTGATGTAGACTGTTGTAAGTCCCGTTCGACACTATAGGCTTTATTGCGTTTAATCACCTGCATGTTACGATCCAAAGCTTCATATCCATATTTGATATGCGCTGGAGTAACCGAGGTACTAATATTTGCAACTCCATTTTTATCGTAATATCTATACCATTCTGCTTTAGGTTGTTGCTCTGCATAGATCGTTGTACATGCGCAAAGCAAAATAGCCGATAAAAATATGTGAGTCATTTTTTTTGTTTTTAAACCTAGATTTTGATAATAGATTTTTTTATCCATTTAACGCCTACCATCCCCCAAAAAACTAAATTGATTTACTTGGTTTTGAAATCAGTCTATGATCATCTTATGTGTTTACAAAAGTTTAATAAACAATAAAGTTATAAAACAAGACAGAATGTTTTTTTTAATGTGAGCTTTACAGTGTTTTGTGCATGTAATGCGATTTATGACAAGAAATGTTTATTGGTAAAGTGCGTTAATATATGTTAAAAAAAGCTGATTAATTGTAAAAATAAATCTGTTCAGCACAATTCAATCCAAGCTAGCGGAAAGGGGCATTAAATGGACGATAAATTTCAAAATCTAAAAGTCATGGTTATCGATGATTCAAAAACTATTCGTCGTACTGCTGAAACATTGTTGCAAAGAGAAGGTTGTGAGGTTGTCACTGCTGTAGATGGTTTTGAAGCACTGTCTAAAATTGCAGAAGCAAATCCTGATATCGTATTTGTAGATATTATGATGCCACGTTTAGATGGCTATCAAACCTGCGCTTTAATTAAAAATTCTCAAAATTATCAAAATATTCCAGTTATCATGCTTTCAAGTAAAGATGGTTTGTTTGATCAAGCAAAGGGACGTGTTGTTGGTTCAGACGAATATTTAACAAAACCATTTAGTAAAGACGAATTATTAAATGCTATTCGTAATCATGTAAGTGCTTAAAGTTTAATTTTGGGGAAAGTAATGGCGAGAATCTTAATTGTTGATGATTCACCAACTGAAATGTTTAGATTTAAAGAAATTCTAACAAAACATGGATTCGAGGTTATTGAAGCAACAAATGGTGCAGATGGAGTAACTTTGGCTCAAGCTGAATTACCTGATCTTGTGCTGATGGATGTTGTTATGCCTGGTGTAAATGGATTTCAAGCGACACGACAAATTGCACGCAGTGCAACTACAAAGCATATTCCAATCGTGATTGTCAGTACAAAAGACCAAGAAACTGATCGTGTATGGGGCAAACGCCAAGGTGCTTGCGATTATCTAACAAAACCTATAGATGAGAATCAGCTGATCAATACGATTAAGCAATATCTCCAAGCAGGATAATATATGGCAGCGAATGGATTTATCGAATTACTTCGATTGTCTAAGCGGGGCAATAAAAATTACGCAGACAGCGATAGTGAAGTAAATCGATGGTCAGGCATTGCGTTTGAAATGATGGGGCAATATTTTGTTGCTCCATTAGGGGAAGTTTCGGAAGTGATCTATCCGCCGAAATATACACCAGTTCCAAATGTTCAGGGCTGGGTAAAAGGTTTAGCGAATATTCGCGGACGGTTATTGTCAGTTTCCGATTTGGCTTTTTATTTATCAGGGCAAAGAAGCCAATTTTTACCTACTCAAAAAGTCTTATGTATTAGCCATAATGACCATTATGTCGGTTTGGTCGTAGATCAAGTCTTGGGGATTCAGCATTTTAATAAAAAAGGTTTTTTCTCTAAAAATAATCATTTAGAAGAAAACCTACAATCGTATTGTCAAGGGTATTTCCAACAGCACAATCAAGCATGGAATGTATTCTTATTTAGTCGTTTGTTGAATGATCCTCAATACATGAATGCATCAGAAAAATTTATAAACTAGCTTTGACGCCTAAATGAAGAGTTAAGCGAATCGGGAGAAGCTGAATGGGCTTTAAACTAAAAAAGAAAAATACAGGGGATACTGCTCAAAAAAGTAGTCCGGGCGTATTAACGAAGACGAAATCAAAAATTGATGAGTTTGCTAAGTTATTTGGAGAAAGCGATAAGTCTAAGCCTTTCATTCAAATGGCGATTGTCAGTATTGTCATTGCACTGATTGTACTCTTAATTTTGTTCTATACGGTTCCTCGAAATAACGATTTAACGCGTAGTTTGGGTGAATTAAAACTTTTATCTCAAACTTTATCGCGTCAAGCTAAAGATGCTACGGATTCTGGTTCTAAAGAATCGATTCAAGCACTTGTGGCTTCTCAGAAAAAATTCCAAGAGAATTTAGATGTTGTTAAAGACATTCATGTTTCTTCTAAAGAACTTGCGAATGCTGAAAAAATTTGGGCAAAAGTTTCTAGTGATATCGATCAGATTTCATCACAACAAAAAGTCATTAACCAACTATATGACACCAACATTGCTGTTGCAGATGCGATTCCTGGAATGCAGGCTGAGTACAACTTAATGGTTGACCAGATGGCACGTGATAACATGCCAAGTACACAGGTGGTTATTGCGAAAAACCAAGTATTTATTGCGGAACGTATTTTACGTTCGATCGGTTCAGTACTCGGTGGTTCTGATAATACGCGTGCATCAGCAGAAGACTTCAATGCCGATACGGAAACATTTGGTACTTATTTGAATGCTCAATTGAATGGTAATCCAGATTTGGGTGTAACACGTATTGATAAGCCTGAATTGCGTGAATCATTAGAAAGTATTAAGTCTGACTATAATGAAATTGTTCAGTTGGCTTCTACTTCGGTATTGAAAAACTCAGATCAAATTTTCAAAGTACGTCAAGCTGCTTCAAGTATCTTTGCTGAATCAGATAACATGCTGAACAGCTTAAACCGTCTTTCAATTAATACGGGTGTAGGTACTGTTTTACCTGCGTTGGTTTTATTGTTGGCTTTAGGTGCGTTCTTATTTGCCGTATTTAAACTCCTTGCTTTACGTAGTGTGTCAGATAAAGTTCGTGTAACGCGTTTACAGGATGAATATGACCGTAACCAGAATGCGATTTTACGTTTACTGGATGAGATTGCCGACTTAGCAGATGGTGACTTACGTTCTTATGCGACAGTATCGGAAGATTTTACGGGTGCGATTGCCGACTCGATTAACTTTGCGATTGACCAATTACGTGACCTTGTTTCTCGAATCAACGAAACTTCTCAAGAAGTTGCGCAATATACGCAAAACACGCAAGAGATTACCAACCAGCTTGCTGAAGCATCTGAGCATCAGGCGCAAGAGATTGCCGGCGCATCTACTGCGATTAACGAGATTGCACAGTCAATCGATGACGTATCTGCAAACGCTGCTGAATCAGCAGAAGTAGCACAGCGTTCGGTACAAATTGCATCAAATGGTGCGAATGTTGTAAACCGTTCGATTGAAGGTATGGATACGATTCGTGAGCAGATCCAAGAAACTTCTAAGCGTATTAAGCGTTTGGGTGAGTCTTCTCAAGAAATTGGTAACATTGTCTCGTTGATTAACGATATTGCCGACCAAACGAACATCTTGGCATTAAATGCTGCAATTCAAGCATCTATGGCAGGGGAAGCAGGTCGTGGTTTCGCCGTGGTAGCGGATGAAGTACAGCGTCTTGCGGAACGTTCTGCTTCTGCAACTAAGCAGATCGAAACACTGGTTAAGACGATTCAGACGGATACCAACGAAGCTGTAATTTCGATGGAACAAACCACTTCAGAGGTTGTACGCGGTGCGAATCTTGCAAAAGATGCGGGTGTTGCACTGGATGAGATTCAAACAGTATCAAGTAACTTGGCGAAATTGATTGAGAGTATTTCTGAGTCTGCGAAACTGCAATCTGCATCTGCAGGTCATATCGCAAATACGATGAATGTCGTACAAGAAATTACTTCGCAAACAACAGGTGCTACGTTTGATACTGCACGTTCGGTTTCTGAATTGGCGAACATGGCGGATTCATTACGTCAATCTGTTTCAGACTTTAAATTACCTGAATAAAACGATTGGTACTCTATATACGCAATATCTACTGCAAAGTAGATATTGCATAGAGGAATGATAGCCTTCTAAAGTTATTCAGTCTGACTGAAATTTTAAAGGTTTTAGTCCCAGAGAAGGGAACTAACATAGAAGCCTAAGCTATGAAAGAAATATTAAAAAATTTAGTGGAACATGTCACTTTACCTGAAGATGCTTATCTTGATCAGGATGATGAAATTTTAGGAATTTTTGTAGAAGAGCTCGAAGAAATTTTTGAAATGTTAGAGACCTCGCTTAAGCAGTGGAAAACTGGGGATGCGCAGGACGAAGAATTGGTGAACGTTCGCCGTTATTTCCATACGCTCAAAGGGTCTGGTCGTATGGTAGGGGCAAAGCAATCCGGTGAACTCGCTTGGACTGTTGAAGACACTTTAAACCGTATTATTGCAAAAAATTTAGAACTGACTACGACGATTCAGCAGTATGTCGATGCTGTATTTAATGTTTATAAATTTAAACTTTATCCAGAGTTTTTAAATAAAAAGCCACACCATCTGAGTTTGGCACCATTGGTTTATTTGGGACAGCAATTACAACAAAAACAAAGTTTAGAACCAGCGCTTGAAGATTTATTGACGTTGTCTAAAACATTAAACAATGCCGATGTGATTACGGGTCTTGAGTTAGATGACGCACTTGAAACATCTTCAGTTGCAGAAGTTGCAGTTGAACATGCTACACCAATCGACGTTGTATCAAGTTCTGATGATGGCTTAGTTTCTGAAACCTTGGCGATTTTTGTTGAAGAATCTGAGGATCATTTGGCTGTTATTAATGAGTTTTTACACTTAGAACAGCATACACCTGAACAATATAATCGATTGATTCGTGCTTTACATACCCTGCGTGGCAGTTCGTCAATGGCGCATGTCAATCATGTATTTGAAGCCAGTAGTAAAGTAGAACAATTATTTAAAGTATTGGTACAGGAAGATACTGAATCTTCGAAAAATGAAAATACTTTACTAACGCATTATGCAGAGTTTGTCAGCGATTATTTACATGTTCTTAAACAAAAAGGCCATGATGATTTAGAGCTGCAAGGTATTTATCAAAAATTCAATGAAGCTTGGGATCGTTACGACTTCCAAAATGAATATCAGCATGAAAATGAACAACAAATTGGTCTAGTGACGCAACTGGTCGATTTGGAAATTGATTTACTGCTTGATGCTGAATTTGAGTTCGAGAAACGTGCACAAGTTGAATATCCTGAATATTTTCAACAGCTCAGCCAGCAAGCTCAATTACTTGTCGAGCATACGGATAACCGTGCAGCACAAGGAATTCATGAGTTTAGCTTAGCGTTGAAGGACAGTTATGATCAAGTATTGAAGCAACATGCTTTGTTAAATACAGATTATGCATTTGAGATTTTCTCAAAAGTTCATCAAGAATTTATTCATTTATTTGATACTTTGGCTTCTGGGCAACGTGTTATTTTGGATGAAAATATTCAAGCGATTTTGGTTGAATTGCATGACTATTTACATCAAGAAATTGATGCAAGTACATTTGCTCAAACTGAAGAGCAGCAAGCTACAGCTGTTTCTGCGCTTGAAGCAAGTCCAGTTGAATCTGTTGGTAATTTTGTTTCGACACAAATCAGTAAAGATAAACAAAATATTGATTCAGAACAGAGTCAAAAATCCTTTGATGCAGATGTTCTCGATATCTTTATTGAAGAAGCCGATGAGCTATTGGTTGAGATGGATCAAGACCTCAATACTTGGTCTAGCGATCCTAAAGATACAACTGCATTGAATAATTTAATGCGCTATTTGCATACCTTAAAAGGTGGTGCGAATATGGTGCAAGCAACATATATTGGTTTGATCGCACATGAATTAGAAACGATTTATGAACGTGTGATTAAAGGTCAATTGAATGCGACTCCACAAATTGTTCAATCTATTCGTTTAATTCAAGATGATGTTGCTGACCGTATTCAGCTCATTCGTGAGAAATCTATAGATTATCCAGCGGATAATGTGCTTTCAATTTTACAGAATATTGATCAAAAAATTGACACATCTGAAGCTAAAAATACGGCAATACAAGCAGAGCATCAATTACAGACCACAACAGCTGGTGATGAGTTGGTTGAAGTTGCGCATATCAAAGATGATATTGTTTTAGCCATTGATAAAAAACCAATAGATGTAGATTTAGATCCAGCTGAGCTGATTGCACAAGAAACCTTTATTGAAGAAGCACGTGAACTGATTGATGATGGTTTACGTATTTTATCTCAATGGTTTGATCAACGTAGTAACCGTAGTTTACTACTTCAATTGCAACGTATCGCACACAGCCTAAAAGGTGGTGCGAAAATGGTGAAATTGGATCAAGTTGCGGATATTGCATATGAGTTAGAGAATGCTTTCGAACAATTCGGTTTGCATAATTTTAACTCCAATGTTTATGATGGATTGCTTGAAAAAACGTTTAATTGGTTAGATTCAGCCATCTTTGATCATCATTATGATAATTTTGATGGCTTAAAAGCAAAACTACATAACATTGAATACGTTGATGTTTCTGCACAGCTTCCAGACAAGTTAGCACGTACCAATTTGATCTTTGACACTTCTGAAAATGAATTTGTTCATGGTGATGGTACTGAGCCACCTTCAATGCTGGGTGAATGGGATCATTCAGAGAAAACGGAAACCAGTAATGAGATGATTCGTATCTCTGCTGATTTAGTTGAGAAAATGATTGACCTTTCAGGTGAAAATGCAATCAACCGTTCGCGTATTGAAATGGACTTAGGTCAGTTGGGGAATACGCTCACTGATATGGAATTGGCCATTCAGCGTTTGGCCGATCAGTTACGCCGAATGGAAGGCGAACTTGAATCTCAAATTATTGCAAAACATGGTGATTTAGGTTCACGTTATGCAGATTTTGACCCATTAGAAATGGATCAATATTCATCATTGAATCAATTGTCAAAATCATTGGCAGAATCAGCATCTGACTTGGTCGACTTTAAGACAACTTTGGCTGAAAAGATTCGTGATACAGAAGGTTTATTACTTCAACAGTCACGTATTCAAGCGGAAATCCAAGAAAGTTTAATGCGTACTCGTCTTGTACCATTCTCACGCTTATTGCCACGTTTACAACGTTTAGTGCGTCAAACGTCTTCAACTTTGAATAAACCAACTGAACTTTTAGTGAATAATACTGAAGGTGAGTTGGATCGTAATATTCTAGAAAAATTGGTTTCTCCGTTGGAGCATATGCTGCGTAATGCGATTGACCATGGTATTGAAGAGACAGAGCTTCGTCAAAAACTAGGCAAATCACTTACGGGGCAAATCGATTTAAATATTACCCGTCAAGGAACGGATGTTCTGGTTTCGTTTAGCGATGATGGTAAAGGTATTGACCCTGAAATCATTCGTACTAAAGCCGTTGAGAAAGGCTTGATTGATGCTGATCAGCAACTTGAACCTGAAGAAATTTTGCAGTTCATTTTCCATCCTGGATTTAGTACAGCGCAACAAGTGACACAAATCTCAGGTCGTGGTGTAGGCTTGGATGTGGTTCAGAGTGAAATCAAACTCTTGGGTGGACAGGTGACTGTTCGCTCAGAATTAGGTAAAGGCTCAACATTTACCATCCGTGTACCAACGACTGTGGCGGTGAGTGATGCCTTGATGGTGAAAGTGGGTGATCAACAATTTGCTGTACCATTATCGCAAATTGATCGTATTGTTCGTATTTCACCAGCTGCATTGGAAGAATTCTTTGAAAGTCATAATGACCACTTCGATATCGATTTCCAACCTTATAAGTTGCGTTATTTAGGTGAATATACAGCCAATCAAATTGCACCTCGTTTACACGGTGTTGGACATTCATTACCAGTACTATTGATTAAAGGAAGCATGGGGCAGTCGATTGCGATTCTCGTCGATCAATTAATTGGTTCTCGTTCACAAATTGTCGTGAAACCAATTGGATCACAATTTGCAGCGATCAATGTGATTGCTGGGGCGACAATCCTCGGTGATGGTCAAGTTTGCTTGATTTTGGATGGTCAGAATATTGCACGACAAGTTCAAGCTTCAACACGTGGTCATGCATTGAATGCACATCAAGATAAGCAGCGTCATCGTGATCAACGTCGTTTAATTATGATTGTGGATGACTCGGTGACAGTACGTAAGGTCACATCACGTCTATTAGAGCGACAAGGTTTTGATGTGATCACTGCAAAAGATGGTGTCGATGCAATTGAGCAGCTTGAGAATGTTAAACCTGATCTCATGTTATTAGACATTGAAATGCCACGTATGGATGGTTTCGAAGTAACGAACTTAGTCCGTCATCATGAAGTACATCGTGATTTACCGATCATTATGATTACTTCACGAACAGGTGAGAAACACCGTGAACGTGCATTCAGTTTAGGTGTGACAAACTATATGGGTAAACCATTCCAAGAAGCTGATTTATTGGAAAATATTGATGCTTTATTAGCAGTTAAATAGGAGGGCTCATGGCTAAAGATATTAAAAAGTCTGCTATTGATAAAATTAGTGCTCAGGAATTACAACACCTGATTACTGTTTCTACTGGTTTTATCGATGCCTATATTATTGACTGCTATAAGAAAGCACCAATGTTATTGCCACAAAACATTGTTCTTTCTGCGCAGGATAGTCCGACGCATGTAAAAGCGGTTGAGTGGCATGAAAAGAAATTACCTGCATTCAGTGTCAGTGACCCTCGAAAAACTTTAGGTGTGGCTTTAGTCATTGAAGGTGAGGAAGCTGATGAACATTTTGCTTTGATGTGTAATGAAATGCCGACTTCAATTCGTTTGCGTATTTCTGAAGTGGTTGATGCTGAGAATAATTCAACGGATAAAACGATTTTGCAACACGTCAAAATCGGCGAGAAAATTTATCATGTACCGAATTTAGATCAAATTCAGCAACAGATTGGGCGATAAGCCACTATTTTTAATCAGTAGACAGATTTATTCATAAATATACAAAAGGACGCTTGAAGCGTCCTTTTGTATATTTACAAGGTCATTTAAAAACCAAACGATTAAAATAAAACTATGCGAGTAATTCTACTAAGATTTGTTCATAAATTTCAGCCAAAGGCTCTAATTCATCGATATTGACATGTTCATTGATCTGATGGATTGTGGCATTCAATACACCTAATTCAAGCACTTGAGCGCCTGTAGGGGCGATAAAACGACCGTCAGATGTGCCACCACTGGTTGAAAGCTCAGTTTCAGTTCCTGTCACATTTTTAATTGCTGTTTTAGCTGCATTCACCAATTCACCAACAGGTGTTAAAAATGGCAAACCTGATAGTGTCCATTTGATGTCGTATTCAAGATTGTTTCGATCTAAAATTTCCAAAACACGTGCTTTTAATTGCTCAGCAGTAACTTCTGTCGAATAACGGAAGTTGAAAGTAACCGCCATTGTACCAGGGACAACATTGGTTGCACCTGTACCTGCATGGATGTTTGAAATCTGAAAAGATGTGGCAGGGAAGTATTCATTGCCATTGTCCCATACCGTATCGCATAGCTCAGTGATGGCTTTAGATGCAATGTGAATTGGATTCACTGCCAAATGAGGGTAAGCAACATGACCTTGTTTGCCTTTCACAGTTAAAACAGCATTCAAAGAGCCACGACGCCCATTTTTGACAACATCACCAAGGGTATGGGTACTTGATGGCTCGCCAACTAAGCACCATTTCATTTTTTCATGACGTGCTTCTAAAGTCTCGATTACTTTGACAGTACCGTTAATCGAAGGACCTTCTTCATCAGAAGTGATGAGAAAAGCAATGGAGCCTTTATGGTTTGGGTGCTTTTTGACAAAGCGCTCAGAAGCAACCACCATGGCTGCCAAAGCAGTTTTCATATCGGCACTGCCACGTCCATAAAGTTTACCATCACGTATTTCAGGTAAAAATGGATCTGAATGCCATGCATCTAAATGACCTGTAGGAACAACATCGGTATGACCCGCAAAACAAAAGACAGGTTCTTGAGTACCACGTCTTGCCCAAAGATTATCAACATCCTCAAAACGCATATTTTCAATGTTGAAACCAACAGCAGCTAAACGCTCAGCCATGATGGGTTGGCAGGTGTGATCAACAGGAGTCACTGAAGGTTGGCGAAGAAGTTGTAAACTCAGGTCTAGGGTATCCGACTGATTCATGGATTTCGGTCAAGTAAGTAAATTGAGCAATATAATAGAGGAAGATAAAACTGAAAGAAAATCAAAAAATTCGAGAAGGTTTAAAACTATTATAAATGTAAATAAAAAAGCCCAATCTTTTGATCGGACTTATTGTGTAACTACAGAATGTTAAAGTACAGCATTTACAGCTTATCTTGAGTCTTTTCAGCTGTGTTCGTTACAACATCACCAACTTTAGATACGTCTTGCCCCACACCTTTAACAGTGTTACAACCTGTTAAAATAAATCCAACAACCATAGAAGCAACTAAAATTTTTTTCATTTACATCTCCAATTGTAATCTATTTACATATTTCCCAAGTTTAAATAATGCAAAGCTTTAGAAATATGATTCATTATAAGGTGATTGGTTAAAAAGTGTATGCAATCACATGAAAAATTACATATTATTTACAGAATAGGTGATTTTGAAGTAGGTGCTTTTGAAGCAAGCAATGCTGCTTGACGAAACATGTAGAACTCTTGGGTTTGGATATTGTGATATAGACCATTACACCACCATTGAGCAAGTGTTGAAGATTGTACTAAATCTGGGCAAATCCATTCCTGACGTTGTAAACGGTATAAGCTGTGATCAATTTGATGCCCCCATGTTCCTACTCTTCTTGCAGGATTGAGCCAAGCAGGAAGGGCAGTACTGTCTGTAGAATTCGTGTCAGAAAATAAGGACGTAGAACGTGGAATAAAAAGTTGTCCTTTCATCACTGCAAATTTCTTTTCAATATTCAAATCTAAAGCTTGGCTAAATTGAAATTGTTTACTTGAAAAGTGGTTGAGTTTACGGAATAAAGTATCGCTACGATTTAAGCCATACCAATGTTCTAAGTTTAAATTCGCTTCACCTAGATAATATTTTAAAGCGACTTCCCATTGTTCAATCTGTTGCGTTGCAAGATTCGAAACTAAAAAATCAATTTCACCTAGGGTATTTTTGCCTTCAATAATTTGAATACTGTGTTGAATCAGTTTGAAGTTTGTTTGAGCGTCATCTTGTAGCCAAAACCAAAATAAATATTCAAAGCGCAGTCCTAATCGTGTGCTTTTTAACTGCTGTAGAAACGAGATTAACGGTTCGGGGTTTGTGTCTAGTTCGGCTAATCGATATTGATAAAGATGATATTGTTGCTGCCAAAATTGGGCAGAATGTAATTCAAAATGATTTTTAACGTCTAATTGTTGCGGAATAGTTTGGATGATATTTGGACTGGCAATACAGAATGCAAGTTGCCGAACGATTGGATGTTTGTAATTTAACCAAGGTTCAAAATAAGTATCCATGTGGTTGTTCGTTTTCCTTTTGCAAATCAAAATTTGCTTGCATCGTGTAAATAGGGGAATAGAAACGCCACAGCAAAATTGCATTATCTTATGATTCAACTGAGCATAACACTTAATAGACTGGGTCATGTACGATTTAGAACTGATCAGGTTTTCTTTTATCCATAGATCATTCAAAACAATACTAATGCTGTTCTCTTGGATATTCTAAAATACGTGGAAAATGAAAATCATAGCTGTCTAAAGCATATTTATACAATTGTGCAGGGCGTTTACCTGCAATTTTAGATTGATCGGTTTCTTCTACGGCACCTGCTTCAATCATACGACGCCGGAACGATTTTTTTTCCAAACTTTGCCCTAAAATGATTTCGTAAATCTGCTGTAACTCAGTCAGGGTAAATAATTTTGGCATCAAACTTACAGGTAAAGCGGTATAACGTGTTTTATTGCTAAGACGTTCAATCGCCATATTCAGTAGTTGCGCATGGTCAAAAGCCAAATTGAGTTTTTGTGCATCAACAATTGAAACCCATTCACTATATTCAGTTTGTGCAGTTGCAATTTTTTGAAATTCTTTAAAATCAATCAAAGCAAAATATAAAGCGGTGACTGACCAACCGCGTGGGTCACGGGTGGCATTGCCGATACTTGCGACTTGTTCTAAATAGGGGGACTGAATTCCTGTTTTTTCAACAAGCTTACGATGTGCTGAAGCCATCAAGTCAGGATCTTGAGCCAAATCGACAAAGCCACCGGGTAGCGCCCATTTATCTTTTTGAGGAAAATTAGAGCGTTTAATCAGTAAAACTTGTAGTTGTCCTGCATCTACAGAAAATATAGCCATATCCACAGTGAATAGTGGAGATTCATAATCCTTTTTATTGTAATTCGAGAGAAAGTCCTTTTCAGAATTAAACATTACAGTTAGGCTCACTTGATTTCTTAAATGAAATGGGTCATCAGATTATTACAGGCTCATAGAATTCCGCCAAGTATAAATTTAAAATCTGCTTTTAAATGATGATATTCATTGCAAATATGAGCGATCTCTTTTTTTCAGCATATCTTCATCCAGATTTATGTGTAGTCGTGTAGTCATTTTCATTTATCGTAAAGATAAATAGTCCTACTTGAGTTTAAAAAGCAGGACTATTTTGGTTGTGATGGTAAGTTTAGTCTTTTAAATAAGCATCTATTTTTGCTCGAATTTCATTTAAAGTGCATTTGGTCGTCAAGTGACTATTTTTAAAGACAAGCTTTAATTCGCCTAGCTGTTCTTGCTCAGGGCTTTGTTGGTCAAATAAAACAAAACCCTCTTCAGACTGTTCAACACGCAGTAAACCTTTAGCAGATTTTTTCACACCTGAGTCAGTAATAGGGTCTTTGAACAGTTCACGCGGAACGCCGTTGACTTGCCCCCAAGTGGCTTTGACTGCAAAACCAAAAGTATCACGAGTCAAATAGTTATAGGTATAACTGCCAATCCCAAACACGATATTATTTGATGCAAAACCTTTGGCTTCAAGCCCTTGCAATATTCTCAATGCACGATCTAATGTGATTGAATCACCATAAATTAACCCAACTCGCTCATTGAGAACTTTATAGCCTTTTTCTGTATGTATTCCACCAAAAACCTCCCATAAACATTGCACTGCACCTTTGTAAGCTGGGCTATCTATTTCGGCATCAGGGTCACCACAAATGATTTTAACTGGGTCACCTGAATCTGGACGAAACACCAATTTCGCTAAACCTAAAGCATTCGGTTGGCGTGCTAAGATTTCATCTTTAAGTTCTACAGTAAACTCAGTGATGACTCTCCAAAAGTCCCACGTATCTGACACGATACTCACCACGCCAGAAGGGTATAATTCACAAATTAAGCGTCTAAAAGTATCTATTTCTTTATCTTCACTGCCCATGCACATCACACTGTGCTCAGTCGCTGGGACAGAGACCCCAACTACACCCTCTGCACTGTAGTATTCTTCTGCATAGTCGATAGCAGATACAGCATCTGTACCGATAAAACTGGTTAAGTGACCGACACCATTTTGTGTTGCATCATAAATACCGCTCATGCCACGGCTACTGAAATCATGGCCTTGTATTGCCACAAAATCGAGGGGCGCACCAGTTTTTAAAGCATATTTAGTCAGTAGGCGTTTGTATTCATAAGCAATTGTTGCAGTTGTACAACTTTTCCACAGTTCAGCACTGAGTACGGTTTCTAAATAATTGGTCAGCCAAAAAAACTCGGGTAATGTATTGATAATCGTTAATACGGGTACACGGACATTGACTCGACTACCTTCTGCTAAAGCTTTGATACGGATTGGTAAATAACCTAAATCATGTAAAGCTGCGATGTGTTCAACTGGAACAGCGCCTTCGCCTAGAGCATTATCCATACGGCGTTTATACGCTGTAATAACTTTGTTTTTGTCTTGTTGGAAAAAACCTTCGTTCCAAGTTTCAATGAGAAAGTGCTGAATGAAACCTTGTAGGCCAAAGAAAACGATTTTATCGTCAAAATCAGACAACATATTGGCCAAACGGGATGAGCGAGGTGTGAAATTCGCATAAACATATTCAGTTCCAACAGGGTATTGACGTCTGTGGTCTGCTTTATAAAAGTCGATTGCATTTAAAGGGTTTATGTTAAAGCTCATTGTTATTCTCCAAGTTTCAATATTTCATTCATTTTTATCGGTTGATGTGATCATTTACGATTGAAGTAAATGATATTTAAGTTTTTATACTGCTGTTGAGTTAGGCTGTTGGTGGTAAAAATTTGATCGACAAGTCCATCAAATACCTGCATGCCTTTGCTAAAAATGCCGTGAGTTACATATAAGACCACATGCTCACAATTGAGCTTTTTCAACTCTTCGGCAATACCAATAAAGGTTGCACCGCCATCACAAATGTCATCACAAATCACGGCTGTTTTTCCCGTCAAATCGGTCGCATTTACTTGAGAATTCATCAACTTCCCAGTGAGTGGGTTACGTTTCTTTTCACATTGAATTATGTCAATATTTTGCTTACGCATAGGATTGATCGCTGCTGCAAGATTTGCGGTTCTCAGCTTTGCACCTGCATCAGGGCAGATTAAAACGCTATTTTCAGCAGTTAAAATGCTCATCAGTTTTGAGTCTTGCACAATAATTTCACTGGGTTGCACATTTTCAATTTTTAAAAATTGAGTATTTTCCTTTAATAATTTTTCAGTGGTTGTACTGTGCGCATCCCAAACAGTAATAGATTTTCTTTGTTGTGGAAATCTTTCTGTATTGATATTCAGTAGCTTGGTCATGATGTCCAAAGAAAAAGCTTGTCCTGTTGCACAAATGCGGTCTTGTCGTGCATAAGGAAAATAGGGCATTTCAACATGAAGTTCTAAACCTTGATTTAATAAAACATTTTCAATCAGCACATAATCCATTAAATCTTGGCTGTTATTGATTTGTGCATGAATAAATATTTGTCCTGTCAGTTGATTCAATCTTGTGGCATCAACTTGGACATGTCTTTCGCCACCTGCAAATTGCATGACTTTGATTTCAACTTTTTCTTTATTTGTATCTTTTACTTGAATAGACATTGTTATATCTCTATAAGGTGGCTTATTGCCAATACATATATCGTGTCATAAAGCCTATTTATTTAGCAAGTACTTATTTACATAAAATTACATAAAGAATAAAAGGTTTAAGCGGGCAATATTGCTTAGCAGTGGGGTATTCACTTTTATTTTTAGTTAAAATCATGATGAAAAAAGCAGATATAACAAAATTATATCTGCTCAAATCACTATTCGTTATAAATGCATGATCTGCTTGAATTTGTCTAATTTCAGCATAGTTAGGAGATTAGTCCAAAAATACTGTGAAGTTTTCAGCAGGTTCTCGTGGGGTAATAAAACGATTTACGATGTGATTTGGATCTGCATAGCCCAATGCAACGGTGCAGACCAGTTCTTCATCATCTGGTGCATCGAGAATGTTCAAAACGATAGTGTGGAAATGATTCCAAGCAGCTTGCGGGCAAGTATCTAAGCCACGTGCTTTGGCTGCGATCATGACATTTTGAATCATCATGGAAATATCCATTTTTGAACCAATACCCATGGCTTTATTCACCGTAAAATACAAAGCCACAGGTGCATCAAAAAGTTGATAATTACGCAATTGTTGCGCTGCCATTTTTTCTTTTTCACCCTTTTGAATCCCGAGTAGCCCATAAAGTCCCCAGCCATTTTCACGACGACGATCAATAAAAGGTGAAATCCAAGTTTCTGGATAATAAGGGAAAGTTTCTTGATATTGTTTAGCGAGTTCAGGTTGAGTAAATAATTCAATTTGCGCAGCACATACTCGTTCAACCATTTCTTGGCGTTTTTTTCCAGTCACGACATAAACTTTCCAAGGCTGGGTATTGGTACCCGATGGTGCGCGACAAGCGACATTTAAAATATCTTTTATTGTTTGCTTATCGACTGCTTTATCAAGGAAAGCACGTACTGAATGGCGACTGCGAATTGCATCGTCAACTGCTTGAGTTTGCTCAGAACGCATAAAAACTCCGATTTATATGGTTATTTGTATTGTTTAAACTATAATACGATAGTCGTATAAGTGAATTCTAAATGTTTAATAAGATTCGCTAAACTACAGATTATATAACGATTATAGAAATGCTAATCTAAAAAAAGAATTGAAAACTATATTTTATTCGGTAAAACTGATTTTAATAAAGGGGTTGAGTTACGCTAGATTACAACAGTGTAAGAATTATACACAAATTGTTACTTTTGGGTTTTAACTTAGTTTCAACGCTTTCAAAATTTAATAGCAGGCATATTAGTGCAATGTTTTTGAATGTGGTGTTTGAATAACTACTGAAGAAAACAATAAAAATTTAATTTTTTAGCAAATTATTGGGGTTAAAAAATTAAATTGTACGGATGCACAACATAAATAAGACTAGGAGTATTTCATGAGTCTATTCACAAACAGTAAGTCATTTGTCATTAAAAGCTTAGCATTAACCGTAACAGCTTTAATGGTAAGTACTACTCAAGCTGCTACAGACAGCGCAGAAATTCAGCAACTTCGTGCGGAAGTACAAGAGCTTAAATCTTTACTTCAACAGCAACAACAAGTTCAACAACAGCAACAAGTTCGTCTTGCTGAAGTTGCTGCACAGCCTCAAGCATCGTCTCCATTGGCTGGTTTAAAATCTAAATCTGGTGCTGACATCAATATTTACGGTTTCGTACGTGGTGATGCAAACTACATCATCGAAGGTGCGGATGATGACTTCAACAAAGTAGCTGCTACAAATGGCGAAGCGGAAGATAAATTACGTGCAACGGCTAAAACGACTCGTATTGGTTTAGATTTCTCTACTCCAGCAGGCGATTCAAAAGTTGGCGGTAAAGTTGAGGTTGATTTTGCAGGAAATGGCGCAAGCGAAAACCTTCGTATCCGTCATGCATATTTGACTTATAACAACTGGTTATTTGGTCAAACAACGTCTAACTTCCTTTCTAGCCATGCGCCAGAAATGATTGACTTCTCTACAAACGCCGGTGGCGGTACGACACGTATTCCACAAGTACGTTATGCATATAACTTAGCGCCAAGTACTAAACTTTTAGTTGCTGCTGAAGAAGGTAATAGCGCTGGTACTTCAATTAAATATAGCCTGCCTGTATTAACTGCGAAAGTTGCGCATACCTATGCAAACTCAAAAGGTACTGTTTCAGGTCGTGCTTTAGTTGAAAACTATAAGTCTAGTGCTGCAGATAACGATAAAACAGGTTGGGGTGTTGCTTTAGGTACAGACTTTAAAGTAATTGATCCATTAAAAGTTTTTGCTGATGCTTCTTATGTGGTAGGTAACAGTAACTATTTGTATGCAAGTAACAATGCATTCTCTGTTGTAGATGGTGACATTGAACAGAATGAATTTACTGCAATTCAAGTGGGTGCGACATACAAAATCTTACCGAACCTACGTTCTACTTTAGCTTATGGTACAGTATTGGCTGACGACGGTACTGATTTTGCTAAAGCAAACCAAACTGCAAATGAAAAAATTAAACAAGCTTGGTTCAACGTGATTTATTCACCTGTTAAACCAATCGATCTAGGTATTGAGTATATCAACGGTAAACGCGAAACCTTTGCTGGGCAATCTTATAAAGATAACCGTGTAGGTCTAATGGCAAAATACAACTTCTAATTTTAGAAAGTATTAAGCTCAAAGAACCGAGGAATATTCCTCGGTTTTTTATGCAAGAGAACGTCAAAAATTAAGTTTTTTTACTATAAAAATAGAAAAAATTGTAAAAAATAAAGACTTTTATCAAAAAAAATGGATAATGAGCGCTCTTTTTAGAAATGGTTTATTTCTAAAATATCTTCAATTGATATTTTTGATTGCGTGATGAAAAGTTACCCTTTTTAATCATTGCTTGATTTCACAATATTCTGTTATCTCATTATCTGATGGAATGATCTTTTATCTATAATTGGAGCAACGCCATGACTCAACACTTCTTTAAGTGGCTTGAATATAGTATTTCGGTTCATATTTAAGTTGCGCACTTTCATTATTTTTTATTTCCCATCTTTTAAGATATATCTTTCTCTTTCATACCTTTAAGTCAATATTTAATCGTTATAGTTTATAAATTGGATCTTTTTTAATATCGCAAATTGGATCTTTTTTGGATTACATATTATTTGTAGATTTAATGATCTATTTAGGTTATTTAAATATAAAACTTAAGGTATTTTATAGCATGGATCAGTTCAATGGAATTTACTTTTAATGCTTTTTATACGCTGATTGCAGCGGTTATTGTGCTTTTACTAGGACGATTTCTAGTTAATAAAATAGATTTTCTCCGTAAATATAATATTCCAGAACCTGTAGCAGGTGGTTTAGTTGCAGCGATTATTTCTCTATTGGTACATAACCTTTGGGGTTATAGCATAACAACCAGTAGCGAATTACAAACCAGTTTTATGTTGGTATTTTTTGCCTCAATTGGTTTAAGTGCGAACTTTGCAAAACTCAAAGAGGGTGGTGTTGGTCTCGTTGTATTCTTGGTTTGTGTTGCGTCATTCATTGTCGTACAAAACTTTGTGGGTATGGGCTTAGCAACAGTACTTGGTTTAGACCCATTGATTGGTTTAATCGCGGGTTCGATTACACTAACAGGTGGTCATGGTACAGCGGGTGCTTGGGGAGAAATTCTTGAAACCCAACATGGTATCCAAGGTGCTTTAGCATTAGGTATGGCGAGTGCAACTTTCGGTTTAATTATCGGAGGAATCATTGGTGGGCCTTTAGCGAAGTTACTGATTAATCGCTACCAATTGTCTAGCCCTAAAACAAAAAAAGAAGTGAAGGAAACCAATCAGCAGGTTGTAACAGAATTGGGTGAATACGTTCCTTTTGAGTATCCACATCAAGTTCGATTGATTACTGCTGATAATGCCATTACAACTTTAGGTTTATTTGCAGCTTGTTTGGCTTTTGCTGACTTTATGACAGGTTATAGCAAAGGGCAGTGGTTTGAATTACCGACTTTTGTATGGGCACTTGCAGGCGGTGTGATTCTTAGAAATGTTCTAGAAGGTATCCTTCGTGTAAAAATGTTTGATCGTGCGATTGATGTATTTGGTAATGCAGCACTTTCACTTTATCTTGCTATGGCATTGTTATCGCTTAAATTATGGCAATTGGCAGATCTTGCAGGTCCATTGGTGATCATTCTTACAGCGCAAACATTAACAATGGCTTTATATGCAGCTTTTGTGACTTTCCGTGTCATGGGCAAAAACTACGATGCTGCGGTTTTAGCTGCTGGTCATTGCGGTTTTGGTATGGGCGCAACGCCAACAGCTGTGGCAAATATGCAGGCGATTACCAATATGTATGGTCCTTCGCATAAAGCATTTTTAATTGTGCCACTTTGCGGTGCTTTCTTTGTTGATATTATCAATGCGACCGTGATTCAGCTCATTTTAAAATTTGTTGCTTAAAGCAATTGGATATCACACAATCAAGCCAGTCATTGGACTGGCTTTTTATTTATTATATTCTTATATAACAAGGCTTAAGCTTGTTACTTAGAAATCTAAAATACTCAATAATTATCAAACCAAGTATGTGATAAAAGTATTTGAAAAGATGATTTGGTATTGTTGTTATTCGCATCGTTATAAACCTTGTTGATGAATGAAAAGTAACTCCTTAATAATGGAAAGCATTTTTTAAAATACGATGCTGTCATAGCCGCATTCAAAACGATGATTTAAAGCATAAGTAATTTATTTTTATACATATAATGTATAGCCTATCGTAAAATGATGACAGTTTAAATAAAAATAACAGCAAGCTATTGCAAATTATGTTTATATACCGAATCGCTTTGATTCATCCTAAATTTGAGTTTATGTCTTTGCTAAACAAACTTTCTATCGCTTTATTATGTAGTTCAACTTTGGTTGCTTGTGCACATTCACCTGTAAAAGATTTACAGGGTGAGGGAATACATGCGCAAAAAGTATCTGAAGCGACATCAAAGTTAGATCAAGGTTTTTATCAGTTTAAGCAACAGAACAATAAAAAACCTGTAATTGCTTTAGTCTTAGGTAGTGGTGGCGCACGTGGTTATGCGCACATTGGCGTAATTGAAGCCTTAGAACAACATGGTATTCAACCTGATTTTATTGTGGGTACCAGTGCAGGGAGTATTGTAGGTTCGATCTATGCCAGCGGTAAATCCGCAGTGCAATTACGTCAGATTGCCTTAGACATGAAAGTTGGCGATGTTCGTGATTTCAAAATAGGAATGAAAGGCTTTTTTGATGGGCAAAAAGTTCAGGATTATGTGAATAAACAAGTCAGTGAAGTACCTTTGGAAAAGATGAAAATCCCGATGTATGTGGTTGCAACAGAATTGCAAAATGGTCAACGTACTGTGTTTAATCATGGAAATACAGGGCAGGCGGTTCGTGCTTCGGTGTCTATTCCAAGTATGTTTATTCCGACCATGATTCAAGGCAAAGAATATGTCGATGGTGGTTTGGTCAGCCCTGTACCTGTGGATATTGCAAAAGAATTAGGTGCTGATGTTGTCATCGCCGTCGATATTTTGGCACAACCTGAAAATACCGAAACGACCAATGTTTGGGGTTTATTTAACCAAAATATTAATATCATGCAGAACAAACTGGCTGCTGATGAATTAAAAAATGCAGATATTGTGATTCAACCTGATTTACATGAAAAAGCGCATATTTTTGATGTTAAAGGGCGTCAAGACACGATGCAGGCGGGTGTTGATGCGGCCAATTTACGTATGCATGATTTAGATGTCGTAATCCAAACGAAGACAAAAACGAAGTATGAAAATGCACAGCTTGGTGTCCTCAACTAAATAAGTTCAAACAATATTTTCATTATAGATTTAAGTATATTTTTTCATAAAATATACTTAAGCCAATTTGAACTAAATCGATAAAAAACGCTATATCAATGTATTCAATAATGATGCGTCTAGATCATTTTGAACTGATGAATAGATGATTGGTGTTGATTGTGAGGTCATTGAATCGCATATTTTAATGCTTAAACTGTGTAGAGCATGTATTTAGATTAAAATGGGTTGAAGTTTAAAAAATAGACTATAAATCAATGGAATATATTTAAAATAAATGAAGTACTTTGTTGTTATAAATGTAGAGAATGATCAATTGCCGAATTAAACATGTTTTTTGCATGAAAAGATATATAATAATAACTGTAAATCTCCTGTCCCAAGTAGAGTCTAGTATACGATGTCTCCATTAGATCAAATGATCCGAGCTACAGATGATCAGTCAGAATTAACCATGTCTTTTTTAATGACGCCTGACATGGCAAATTTTTCAGGTAATGTGCATGGTGGAACCATCCTCAAGTTTCTTGACCAAGTGGCTTATGCATGTGCAAGCCGTTATTCTGGAAGCTATGTTGTTACTCTTTCTGTTGATAAAGTGAATTTTAAAGAACCGATCCATGTGGGTGAGCTTGTGACTTTTTTAGCAAGTGTTAACCATGTTGGTCGTACGTCTATGGAAATTGGTATTCGTGTTGAAGCACAGAATATTCAAAAGCGTACAGTTCGTCATACCAACAGTTGCTATTTCACCATGGTTGCTGTGGATGCAAATGGTAAGCCACAACAAATTCCTTCTTTAAATCTAGATAACGATTGGAAACGTTGTCGTTTTGAAGCTGCTGAACAACGTAAAGTTGCTCGTTTACAAGAAAATCATCATCCTTCTTGTAGTATTTATAAAAAAGCGTCTCATAGCTAAGTATTGTTGAGTTAAAACCTCCTTTAAGGAGGTTTTTTTATTTGTTCAGAATATTAGGATTAGGGTGGTTGTTTTAATTAAGTCTTTTTAATTGATGTCCATCGACGGTCATTGTCCATGTTCCATCCATTGTTTGTTGCGGTGCTTGACTAACTTTAAATTCAGTTGAGAGTGAGCCAAGTCCTGCGCTAAAACTAGAACCCTTAAATTCGGTAATTGGTGCGGAAACAGAGGTGCTTGAATGGGGTTGTTTATTTTTATATTCCAATCGACCTTCTTCGCTAATCATTAAACTAACTCGACCATCAGTACTTTGCCATGTGCCTATATAGTCTTTTTTATCTACAGGCAAAGGCTTAGAACAGGCTATAAGTAATATTGATAATAATCCAATGGTTATGATTTTTTTAAGCATTGATATTTTCTCCTTGAATTGTATTTTATTCATTTCAAATATATCACTTATATCATTCTTGAAAAGTTTCATCATGCAGATATCAAGCATTGCAACAGTCTTATTTTTTGTAAGAGTTCAGATGAAAGATAAAAACCACATCATCAAAAAAGACTGTATCGCAGCAATGATACAGTCTTTTTTATGTTAACGATTGGTTTGAAAAAGCCTGATCAGCTCATCATCGTGAACTCTGGAGGAGTCATCATTTTCACGATAAAGCACTCATCTTTTTGGGCAATTCAAAACTCAATCATTGTTTAGTTTTTGGTGCAGACGTTGCTGGTGTTTCAGCCGCACTTTCAGATGAAGGTTGGTTGGCATTTGATGAACCAGCAGCAGTTTCTTCTGCTGAAGTTGTATCATTTGGCTGCTCTTGTGTAGAAACAATAACTTTTTCGCTGCTTTCAGCAGACTGAGTTGTTTTTTCAGAAGCTGCAAAAGTTGTTGTTGCAGCAGTCAAAGCAAAAGTTGTTGCTAAAAGCGTTTTAACTAAATTCATTGGAGGCATCCTTATTCATTAAAAATAAAACCTGTAATGCAAAGTCTGAATCGACTGAGCTACAAGGCGTGAACTCATGCTAAGTGCTGAATGAAAATACGGCAACCTTATCAACAAAGCGAAACAGTCTGAGTTACGTGTTTAAAACAAAGGGCTGTGTTATGTAAGAATTTTGTGAGAAATCGGCATTTCCCCAATGATTTAAGTGTATTCAAATATTAAAAAATGACTAAAAATTAAACAGGTTGATTACTAGGATTAAACAATAACTGCAAATTTTCTTATTTATTTGAATCGTCTTTTAGATCAATTGTAACATTTTAACTCCAAAAATAGATTAATCCCTTAATCTTGTCTGTACAATCTCAACTGTAGCTAACAGGCGTTAAGCAAACTTTATATCAATCTTTAATAGCAATCGTTCATTGTAACTTGAGTAGTATCTGTGAAAATTATTTCTCAAAAAGTCGTCAAGACCCATATTATTTCTGGCTTCTTAGGTGCGGGGAAGACCACATTATTACAGCATTTACTACAACAAAAGCCTGAAGGAGAGACTTGGGCAATCCTGATGAATGAGTTTGGTCAAATTGGAATTGATCAGCAACTATTACCACAGCAAGGGGGGTATGAAGTCAAAGAACTCCTTGGTGGTTGTTTGTGTTGTGCAGGGCAATTACCGATGCAAATCGCTTTATCTCGATTGATTCAGGAAAAACAACCTGATCGACTTTTTATTGAACCAACAGGTTTGGGGCATCCTGCACAACTTTTAGAACAATTAACAGAGCCACATTGGCAATCTCAAATTGATATGCGGGCTTTGGTTACAGTTGTGGATGGATCTCGTTTACAAGATCAGGCTTGGGTTCAACAAGAGCTTTATCAAGATCAATTAAAAGCAGCGCAGATTGTTGTTGTTTCACATGCAGATATGATGACTGAACTTGATCAAAAACAATTAGATCAGTTTAAAAATGAGTATTTGGCTTATATTCAAACATGGTTATTGGCTGAAAACGGCAACATTCAACTTGAACAAATTGATGTTACGCATCAAGGGATACAGCGGAAAATTGTGCCTTTGATTCATATTCAAAAACAACTCAACTCAACTGAAGATTTACCTGTAATTAAGCAATTGCCATATCATTATGTAGAGTTATCCAATGGTTATACGGTTGCGGGTTGGAAATTTTCCAAGCGTTGGCAATTTGATTTTTATGACTTATTGGATGCGTTATGCGAGCAAAAAGACTGGTTAAGAATTAAAGGCATTTTTAATACCAATCAAGGTTGGATGAGCTTTAATTTCAATCCTGAAAACTTAAATTATAAATCGGCAGAAGAAAGTATCGATAATCGTGTCGAGATCATTACACAACAGGATCGTGACTGGGAAAGCTTTGAAACTCAACTTTTACAATGCCGAATTGATCGGTCTGAAAATTCTCAGTAATTCGTTTGAAAATCTTATAGACTGAGCGGCATATTTTAGAACTTATTTTTTGGATTTGACATGGCTTTAAAAGCAACGATTTATAAAGCAGATTTAAATATCGCCAATATGGATGTGCATCAGTATGGTGATTATCAATTGACCATGGCATTGCATCCATCTGAAACGATTGAACGTTTAATGGTTCGAATTTTAGCTTATGCACGTTTTGCAGATGAGCAGTTGGAATTTACCAAAGATTTATTTGAAACCGATGAGCCTGCGCTGTGGGAAAAAGATTTAACAGGTCAATTGGTGAAATGGATTGAAGTTGGTTTGCCAGATGAAGACAAAGTTAAAAAAGCCGCTGCACGTTGTAAGCACGTTGCTGTCGTCGCTTATGGTTCAGCTGTTGCAGAATGGTATAAGCGTAGTTCAAAGCTTAAAACCTTATCTAATGTTGAAGTTTGGCAATTGTCTGAGCAGACGACGGCTGCCATTCAACAGTTGTGTGAAAGAACCATGCAATTGCAATTGAATGTAATGGATGGTGAATGGACATTGATTGGTGATCATGCTCAAGCGGTGATTGAGTGGACGCAGCTACAATAAGGCTTTTAAAATTTAAAAGGTGTGAGTTTGGCTGACATCTTTTAAATCAGCTTGTACTTCAAGCGTTGAAAATTTAAGGTTCAAAAATCACAGAGTTCAGCACTTTTTCTTAGACCTGTTTATAATCCACGTTAGAAATTGAAAATTTAGGTAATTGCTATGTCGAATGAATTAGAAATCATTGATTTGAAAATTGGTGAAGGGAAAGAAGCGGTAAAAGGTGCTTTAATCACGACCCATTATACTGGCTGGTTAGAAGATGGTACCAAGTTTGATTCTTCAATCGACCGTGGCAATTATTTTGAAACCGTGATTGGTACTGGCCGTGTGATTAAAGGTTGGGATCAGGGCATCATGGGAATGAAAGTAGGCGGTAAGCGTAAGCTGATTGTGCCTTCTCATTTGGCGTACGGTGAACGCAAAATGGGTAAAGTAATTCCTGCAAATTCAAACCTCATTTTTGAAATTGAATTGTTTGATGTAAAAACACGTGATTAATCGATTGTTATGCTGAAATAGCATGAGTATCTAAAAATAGAGGCCATCGAGGTCTCTATTTTTTTGCAAATTAAAAAGTGAAATTTTTTATACTGGTTGTTATCTCAAATTTTTTTCTTTCATAATTCAGCATTATAAAATATTCTAGTTGAACTTTTTTGTTTTGTTATTTGATCATGATTTATTAAAAATAACGTGAAACATAACACAATAAAATTTTTTCTGTGTGTATAAAATATGCATAATTTAACAATCATCTACAATATTTTTGTTCTAAAAGTGTTTAAATGGCGCGAAGAAATAATTCTGTTCAGAGTTGTTTTTTAAGATTCGTTTCAGCTTTATTCTTTTAAATCATCGTTGTAAAACGCTTGATTCAATTCGTCTAGAAAAAGGATTTTTAGTATTTCAATGATGGAATGCTATAGATGAGTTCAGGTCTAAACAATGATGATAGAGTATTAAAATCTATGGTAACTCGTTACTTTCCTGCTACAGCAATGTTGTGTGCATCACTATTCTTTTCATCCTTTTTGAATAGTGCCTTTGCTGAAGAAAACCAAGCACTGCCAGACACTGCTGTTGAGCAGGAAGCGCCTAAAATTAATTTAGATACGCTGACAATTATTGGTTACCACGAAATCACAGCTGAAAAAAATGCAGTTATTCCAGACTATGCCGTAACGACTAAGCAATTTGAATTGCATTTAGATTGGCTGATTAAAAATGGCTATCACTTTGTGACTGTCAATCAAATCATTCGTGCCAAAGAAGGTAAGTTTAAATTACCCACCAAGCCAGTATTGCTCACTGTAGATGATGGTTATCAATCCTTCTATCAATACGCATATCCGATTATCAAACAAAGAAAAATTCCTGTTGTTCTCTCGGTTGTCGGCAGTTGGTTAGAAACCAAGCCGAATCAATTGGTTCAATTTGGTGATGAAAAGCTAGATCGCAGTAAATTATTGACATGGGAAGAACTTAAAACCATGCAAAATAGTGGTTTAGTTGAAATCGGTAGCCATAGTTATAATTTGCATCGTGGGATTATGGGCAATCCACAAGGGAACTCTGAACCTGCTGCAACGACACGTGAATACAATCCTAAAACCAAACAATATGAATCTGACCAAGCTTATGCAGAACGTATTTTTAATGATTTAAAGAAAAATAATAAGCTTTTAAAAGCACATGGTCTAAAAGCACCACGTATCATGGTTTGGCCATATGGTCGCTACAATATGCAAGCTGTAGAGATTGCAAAAAAAGCAGGCATGCCAATTACGATTAGCTTGGATGATGGTCCAGATCATATTGAAAAATCTTTAGGTCATCTCAACCGAATTTTAGTTGAAGGCAGTATGACGACGGATGCTTTGGCGCAAGAGATTCAAAGTCGTCAAATGGGGCTAACCGATAACAATCGCCCACAAAAAATTATGCATGTTGATTTGGATTATATTTACGACCCAGATCCAGCGCAGCAAGAACGTAACCTTGGACATTTATTAGATCGTATTCGTGAAATGCATGTAACAACGGTCTATTTGCAAGCTTTCTCTGACCCTGATGCAAATGGTTCTGCCGATATGGTGTATTTCCCCAATCGTTATTTACCCATGCGCGCAGACCTATTTAACCGAGTGGCTTGGCAAATTCAAACGCGTACACAAGTCAGCCGTTTATATGCTTGGATGCCGTTATTGGCTTGGGAGTTGCCACAATCTAATCCAGTTTCAAAAGATTTAGTGGTGACTCAGCAAGCCAAAGCAGGGGATCACTTAAACATGGGTTATCATCGTTTAAGCCCTTATTCAGCAGATGCACGTAAAACCATTGAAGGGATTTATCAGGATTTAGCCAAGTCAGCAACGTTTGATGGAATCTTGTTCCATGATGATGCGACATTGTCGGATTATGAAGATGCGAGTCCAGAGGCACTCAAAGCCTATCAAAAAATAGGTTTACCCACAGATCTAGCTGAAATCCGTAATGATGATGCAAAGCTGCAAAAATGGACTGCATTTAAAACGCAAACGATTGATTCTTTTGCGTTGGATTTGGCGCAAAAAGTACGTTATTACCAACCTTTCTTATTAACTGCACGTAATTTATACGCACAAGTTGCTTTATCAGCGTATTCTGAAAATTGGTATGCACAATCTTTAGAGCAATCGATTAAAAATTATGATTTTACCGCCATTATGGCAATGCCATATATGGAGCAAGCACCTGATAAAGATAAATTTTATCGAGATTTGGTGCAGCGAGTGAAACAGCAACCGAATGGAATGAAGAAAACAGTTTTTGAACTGCAAGCGGTGAATTGGCGGAACAATGAGAAAGTTCCAACAGCGGAATTAACTCAAACCATACAATCGTTGTATCAGCAAGGCGTGATTCATGTTGGTTATTATCCTGATGATCCGATCCAAGATCATCCTGATGCCACTGAAATGCGTAAAGTGTTTGATTCTAAATCATCACGTTTGATTCCGTAGGCGACCTATGCACTCATTTCAGCATCTGTGGCAATCCATACTGAATTTTATATTCTATTATCCACTGTTCATGTCGTATTTGTGGATGATCGGCGCACTTATTTTCTATTGGAAAGAGCGTAAAGGGCCCCCATATAAACAACCAGAGGCATTGTCTGAATATCCTTTGGTTGCGGTATTAATTCCTTGTTTTAATGAACAAGATAATGCTGTCGAAACCATTACTCATGCACTGAATCTGAATTATCCAAACTTTGAAGTGATTGCAATCAATGATGGAAGTTCGGATCGAACAGCAGAAATTCTCAATGCTTTGGCTGAAAAACATGAGAAATTACGTGTTGTTCATTTGGCCGAAAACCAAGGTAAAGCAATGGCTTTACAGGCGGGGAGTCTATTAACAGATGCAGAATATTTAATTGGTATCGATGGTGATGCTTTATTAGACCAACACGCTGCGCAATGGATGATTCACCATTTTTTACAAAATCCATCAGTGGCAGCCGTTACGGGCAACCCCCGTATTAGAACGCGTTCAACTTTGCTTGGTCGTATTCAGGTTGGGGAGTTTTCTTCGATTGTTGGTATGATCAAACGTGCTCAAAGAACTTTTGGTCGTTTGTTTACAGTGTCGGGTGTGATTACTGCATTTCGTAAAAGTGCAGTGCATGAGGTGGGTTATTGGTCACCCAATATGCTGACAGAAGATATTGATATCACTTGGAAATTACACCGTGCTGGCTGGGATGTGAGATTTGAACCGAATGCTTTGGTTTGGATTCTCATGCCAGAAACCTTTAATGGTTTATGGAAACAGCGTCTGCGTTGGGCAATGGGCGGCGCACAGGTATTAATCAAAAATATTGATGTGCTTTTTAAACCTAAATTGAATTTTTTATGGCCACTCATTATTGAGTTATGTCTGACGTTAGTTTGGTCATATTTAATGTTGTTCATGGTGATCTTATGGATTTTGCATTGGGTTTTACCTTATGCAGGTTTTCCTGTCGTAAGTTCACCTTTACTGCCAATGGGAACAGGAATTTTACTTGGTACGACTTGTCTACTGCAATTTGCAATAAGCAAATGGATGGATAGTCGTTACGAATCCAATTTAGCCAAAAACTTTTACTGGATGATTTGGTATCCAATCGTTTTTTGGCTGATTACAGTGACTGCAAGCATCATCGCATTTCCAAAGGTTTTGCTGCGTGGTAGTGGTAAGAGAGCACGATGGGTTAGCCCTGATCGTGGTATGCGACATGATGACTAAATCATACAAGTCATAGAGAACATTGATGAAAACTGAAACTTTGATTATAGATGTACGTGATCAGTTGCCTTGGCACAAACGTTATCTATCCAATACAACAACGGCAATGTTATGGGGATTTTGGTTATTCCTATGGCGTCCTTTGGTGATTCTGATTGGGTATATTTCAGTACAAAAGCCCCATTTAATTGAACATTTCTTTGGTACGCTTGCGCATGTTTTAGAGAATGGTTTTACCGCTTTATTGGCTTGCGCCGTTTCTTTATGGTTATGGAGCCATTTCATTCCATCCAAAACCAAAGCACAAGCTAAAGATAAAAGCACTGAAGAATATGCTCGGTCATTCAACTTAGATACGCAGGAACTGAAAATGTCGCGTTTACAAAAAGTTGCGACTGTGCACCATGATGCAAATGGTCGAATTACCCATATTGACTAAAAGTTGTATTTGCCAAAGTCCCACTGGTTGGAAATGTTATTCAGTTAAGAGTAATTTAGTGGTTACTCATAAAAATCTCCCCTAACCCCTCTTTAAAAAAGAGGGGAACTGTTGAGAATTTAAAATAATTTTAGATTCCTTGCGCAGCAGTGCTGCTCATCCCTTCCTTTGAAAAAGGTGAGGAGCATGCTCCGTAAGGGAAGGATTTAAAAAGACTTAACTGATTGGTATTTCCGCTACTTAGGATCTTGTTTTGTTAGGAAAAGTTGATGTCAGTTAAGATTCACTCAGCAGAGAGCATCCGCGGTTTAGCCTGTCTTGCTGTGGTATTTTCACATCTGGCGATGAGTTTTTTCCCTTATCTACATCATTTCGATGCCAATGATACGACAGATCTGGCATGGGTCAATGCACTGCATCATTCTCCATTTGGTTTTTTATATTCAGGTGATGCTGCGGTTTTTGTATTCTTTGTCCTCAGTGGCTTCGTGCTGAGTTATGCAATTTTAAAAAGCCCGGATCAGTTTAGTTATAAAATTAAAAGTATGATGATTAAACGCTATCCGCGTTTGATGATTCCTGCACTCACTTCATGTTTATTGATTTGGTCAGTTTTTAAAGTTATTCATATTGATAGTCATCTTGTCGGCGGGTGGTTACAGGCATTTACAGCACAAAACTTTAGTTTAAAACAAGCCTTCTATGAAGGCACTGTCGGTGCTTTTTTCTTTTCAGATAGTAATATTAACTGGGTTCTTTGGACCATGACCATCGAGTTGATGGGATCGTTTGTACTGTTTTTCTTGCTCTATCTTTATCATCATCAAAAAAATGCATTTTTTCTAGCTTCATTGCTGATCCCCTGTTTGGCTTATTATTGGCGTGGACAAGGTTTTAGTTTTGGCATATCCAGCTTTATTTTCGGGATGTATATTTACCTTTACGCTAAACCACTCAAAAACTATAGCGCAGTGATCATACTATTGATCGGTTTATATTTTGCAGGGGCGCATAATAGCAGTGGTGCTTATTCTTGGATTCATCACATTTTAGGCGATGCAACGTATGACTACTGCAACTTTATTGCAGGTATTTTAATTGTTTATAGTATTTTAATGAATCCGCTATTGTCTAAACGATTGGATCATCCTTTTTTAATTTGGCTCGGAAAGCTTTCATTCTCAATTTATTTATTGCATCTTTTAATGCTATATCTCATCTGTATTCCGCTCTTTAATCTTTTTTCTAGTTGGCAATGGAGTTATTCACTGTCTGTTTTTGTTTCAGCCATCGCTGCGATTTTAATGACTTTGTTGGTGGCGAATTTATATAGTCGTTATGTAGATCAGTTTGCGATTACTGCGAGTAATTGGTTGGCAAATACAGTATTAGGTAAAGGTTTTAAATAATTTGAGTTGTGCTATTTATTTTAGCTATTTATTTTATAAGTCGAACTACTTTTTATGTATTGCTCAGCGTATAATTTAATAAATGATCATTCAAGATATTGATACTTAATTAATAAATAACTGAATGTTTTGTCGATATATTGAATTTAGAACAAATAAATGAGTAAATTAAAATGCGAAAAATATTAATGCTGAGTGTACTCAGTTGTCTTTCTTCATTGAGTTTGGCTGATCCAGTGGTTCAACCCGTGATTCAAGGGAAAAGCTATAATAGTTTTCAAATAACAAATAATACTACGCCAAAGAAAACATTTGGAACGCCATTAAAAATTGTCAAAGGTGAAGTTGATGAATGCAATGGTGGACATTTCCCTGATCAATGGATTTATGATAGTTTTATCGTGTTAGATAATGGACGTATAGATAAAGTCTATTTGAAAATGAATAATGCTGTTAAAATAAACAACATAAAAATAGATGGAAAAATAACGGAAACACAATTTAAAAAGAAATTTTCACCGTTTATTTTTAATTTAGAACCCCATGTTTACGGTATTGAAACACCTAAAGATTCAAACGATTCCGTAACTTTTTACTTTAAAAATGGTCACTTGAATAACTACCAGTTTAATTTTGATGATTGTTAATACGTTAATACAATGAATAAATGAGGGAGTAGGGCGCGATGAAGTTGATCTTTTTGATTCTAATAATTGTCACGCTCTACATGCTTTGGAGATGGGTTGCTAAACATAAAATCAATGCATTATTTGACGAACAACATCAAGCATTATCACAACTGGTAAAAAATGAACAAGAGGGTGATGAGTTACCTGAGAAATCTAAAGCAATCAAACAAGCCTTAGATGCTGAACGTGTAAAAACGACTGAAGCCATTGATGTTGATCACTTAGGCTTAGCTTCACACGTTGCTGTTGTCGAAATGCCAGTTAAGGAACAAGACCAACGATTATTTGATGAAGTTGCACAATTGTTTTTTGATAAGGCCACGCAAGTCAAAGACATTCAGCAAGCTGAAAGAATTCAACAAGAATTTTTAAACAAAATGCCGATGAATACACAAAGCCAAACGGGAAGTTTTGACTTTGGTGAATGGTCAATTTTTTGGAGTTACCATGATCAATCACTTGAATATTATGTCGGACGTTATGGTGTTTTCTATGCGCATGTTGATCGTGAAGGTGTAGAACATAAGGCGGAGTTTAAAGACCGCTATTAATTTGTTAAACCATTTTCAAAATTTCTAACTATTTGTAAATAAGAGCATCCCTTGTAAATATTGTTCATCTAAAAATTTAAGATTGAAGTGCCTGCAAAATTCTCATTTTGACTTGATCAAGATAGAAAAGATCATGATTCAAGCGGTACATTAAAATAGCACCTTCATAATCTGCAATACTGATTTTAGCCAAAGCTTGTGCTGAATTTTCATCCAGCCGTTGACGAAATAATTGATAAAAAGCGAGTTGCCAATCCTGAAAGATTTCACGTATTTTTTGCACAATCTGCTCAGAGATATGTCCTGACTCTATAGACAGGATTCCAACGAGACAGCCTTTAATTTGATAACTAAAAAAATCTACAGCTTTGTCATGCATCTGGTTAAAGCACAGCAAAGGCTCAAAATGACTCATATCATCTGAGTAAGCAATCGCAAATACAGATGCTTTTAGATAAGTATGGGTATGTTCTAAGACTTTGAGCAATAAGGCTTCTTTATTGGGGTAGTAGTAATAAAATGCAGCTTTACTGAGCCCACATGCTTTGGCCAGCATGTCCATACTTGTTGCTGCATAACCATGCGCTTTAAATTGCAAAGCACATGTGTTGAGTATTTGTTCAGGTGTAAGCTTCTGTGGGCGCATGTATTCTGACCTAAGTCTCTAGGGATGAAGTAAATCTTCAAAAGTATTCAGCATTTTATCCCAAATCGGTTCTGAACCTTTACGAAAATAGCCCATATGACCGATTTGTTTTAATCCAAACTCATCAGCCGAAATATTAATAAAGTTCATGGGTGCATGGCGATAATGTTGCATAAACGCATAGCGTGAACTGGGTAAAGCCCAGTCATCATCGAGTGCTGCTACAGCATAAATTGGTGTTTTAACTTGAGCATATTGATTATGCAAATGCTGTTGTTCAGGGTCTGCAAAGAAATAGGTTGGATTTTTGCACCATTTTCGCCATTGTGAATAAACACCTTTGGGGAGGTCAGCTCCCATATTGAGTTTGCTCCAAGGTAAATAACCCACAGCAGCAACCATCGGTGGAAAGACAATATTCCAAATTACTTGAACTTTGATTTTTTCTTTGAGTGGCATATAGCCATGCCAGCCTGCTCCTGTGCCAAAGCAATACATTGCTGTGACTTTATGGTGATTTTCAGTCAGCCCCAAAGCTTGACCGCCGTAAGAATGCCCAACTAGAAATAGAGATAAATCTTCCTGTGCCAAATAATCGATTGCAGCAGTCAAATCTAATTTCCCCCAATCGAGATAAGACATTTGAAAGCCTTTTAAGCTTTTAGGGGCAGATTGACTCACACCACGATAATCGAAAGTAAAGACTTGATAACCCAACTGCGTTGCATATTCAGCGAAACGACGATAAAACGCTTGCGGCACACCAGTCGCACATGAAAGTACAATTTGCGCTTTAATCTGTTGTTTGGGTGTATATAAAGTACCAACCAAGGGATAATCATCCGCAGCTTTAAACGGAATAGTTTCAGTATTAAACGCTTGTATATGCATATGTTGTGTATTCGCTGGTTGCTTTAAGTTTTGCATCGTCATTTCTCTATGATTTGTGTTATTTGTAGGATGAGTTGAACGGTTTATTTACCTTTAAAGTTCGGCATTCTTCGTTCAATCATGGCCATAACACCTTCTTGCGCATCTTCGGATACAAGTAATGGGCTAAGTAAACCCTGTAGATTTGTAAAAGCGGCTTGCGGGTTTTGTAAAAAGGCTTGCTGTGCAGATTGAAGTGCGGCTTGTATCGCAAGTGGCGCAGCTTGGGCAATACGTTCGGCCAATTCAACAGCTCGGTTCAATGGTTGGTCTGTAACGACTTCAGTGACTAAATTCATTTCATAAGCCGTTTGTGCATAAAATAAATCACCTGTCAGGATGTACTTCATGGCTTTGACCCAACCCGCGGCTTGAACAAAACGCACCGTTGCACCACCAAAAGGTAGAATACCGCGTTGCACTTCGATCTGAGTGAATTGAGTATTTTCATGGGCAATGACAATGTCTGAATTCAACATCAATTCGATCCCTGCGGTATAGCAATAGCCTTGTACAACGGTAACGAGAGGTTTAGTGCGTTGGCGGCCAATAGTTCCCCAAGGGTTTACCATTTCATCAGAAAAGCTAAACACACCCTCTGCAAGTTTAGGTTGTAATTCAATTAAATCTAAGCCAGCTGTAAAATGCTCACCATGCGCAAAAACAACAGCACAGCGCAATTCGGGATTATCTTCATATTCAGTTAAAGCGAGTGATAAGTCGTGAATCATGTGACTATCGAAAGCATTGCGCTTATCTGCACGGTCTAATCCGATTAAATAAAGATGACCACGGATTTCACGACTGACTTTCCCTTGATTATTCGACATTGTTTTTTTCCTCTTTGGTTGTTATTTATATTTTTAAACGATCGTTAGAAAACTGTCAAATCAATAAATATGACTGGATCGTCTATCGTTGTATTCGAGAGTTGTATTAAAGATTTGAGCAAACTTGAATTTAGCGCTATGGGGGATTGAGCAAAATCTTCAATAAGATCTTTGCTACTCAAAGTTTTGGATCTTGTTCATGGTGATAGGCTTGAGTTATTTTGGAATCGTGATCGCTGTGATCTGAAGCATAATATTTATTTTAATTTTATGGTGCATTCACAAGATAACAGCATCAGACCGTGATTGTTTTTTACTTGCATTCGTTGTGTATCTTTTCATAATAAGCACATCTTTTTATATGTAGCCTAAGTATGTCACCATTAGAAATATTCGCCGTGATCATCAGTATTATTGGTGTTGCACTTACCATTAAACGGAATATGTGGTGTTGGTTATTTAACTTTTTAGCCTTTGTTTTATATGCTTATTTATTTTTTGAATTTAAATTGTATGGTGAAACCATTTTACAATTCTTTTTCATGGTCGTGAATTTTTACGGATTCTATCATTGGTTAAAAGGCAAACAGCAAGACCATGAAATTCGTATTGAGCCGATTGCTGTAAAAACAGTGATCTTGCAAATGGCTTTGGCGGCTGTGGGTGGGCTAGTATTTGGCTTATCTCTACACTATTTTACCGATGCTGCTTTGCCAATGTTAGATTCGCAATTGGCTGCATTTAGTTTATTAGCAACCTATTGGACCAGTCGTAAACATATTACCACTTGGGTACTTTGGGTTTTTGTCGATATTGTTTATGTCGGCATGTTTATTTATAAAGACTTATTTCTAACTGCGGGTTTATATGCAGCTTTTGTAGGAATGGCTGCATTTGGCTGGTGGCAATGGGAACAAGTGAAAAAGAAACAGCAAGATAAAGCATTTAATGGTATTTAACGGACAGCAGAATCAACGCCATGATGATCGATTTTATTGAAATGCAAAAACAAAAGTTTGATGAAATTGTACAGAAAATCATGGCGGAACCTGAAGAATATTTGGATTTTGATTCAGTTTCAGACTTTTATAAATCGACTTGGTTAGATGATTTTCCAAAAGGAACAACATGGGCAGTGTCAGGTTTGGATGATGGTGCAGAACAGTTTGATATTTATATTGAATATAGAAGCCATTATTTGTCTATTCACATTCAAGACGAAATAAAGCTATCGCATGGCATAAAATAACAAAAACAAGTCGCGCGCAGTCAATCAAAAGTCAAAATTAAAATATATAGTGGGGTTTAATTGACGCTAATCAAAACAATTGAGTCAGCGTTTATGGACTACAAAAACGAGGAAAGGGTTTTTATATGGCACATCAATTTACTGTAAATGCAACCATATCAGGTGTATCACTCAATGATTTCAAAAGATTAGCAGCAGATACCTCGTTGCATGAGGCGGTATGTAAAAGAATTCCAGGAGAGAACTTGGAAATTATTGAATCTAAAATTGAAGGGAATACGTATACTTTACGCCGTGCCTATAATTTAGATGTCAATATTCCAGACATCGCAAAAAAACTATTAAAAGATGCATTTCGATTAAAGCGTTCAGATGTAACGAATTTAGAAGCAATGACATCTAAAGTAGAATTAGGTGCAAACTTACCTTTAGTTGCGAATTGTAGTCGTTCTGTGACTGGTGATGACAAACAAGTGAATATTAAACTGGATTGGGATGTGAAAGTGAAAGTACCACTGATCGGTGGTTTACTGGAAAAACATGCTGAAGGCGAAATTAGAAAATTCACAGATTTAGAAATTGAAATCATTGAAGATGAATTAAAGAAGAATTTAGCAAATCAAAGCTAATTTGATACGAGATTGAATATAGCAAGGCCTCAATGAGGTCTTGCTTTTTTTTGACTAAGCAAAAGTGGCAGTGCATAATAAATGTTATAAGTCTTTATGAATCATAATTTTATAGACAAGGAAAATAAAACAATGAATCAGACTAATTTTAAAATATTTCGATACAGCGTAATACTCAAATAACAGCATTAAGAATTGTTGAATTGAGAATATTTAAGTTCAAAACTGAATTTATTTCAGTATATGCTAAAGAATTACTAAATAAATAAAATTAAAAAACAAAGTATTTTACCAATATACTACCTACTATTAAGTTTATGTTACAAATATGTGAAATAATATAATCAACGTTGAATCATGTTTTATTCAGTTGTAAACTTATTACAATGATAACATTAAAAAACCTAATTTCTTGATTATTGATATTATACTTAGTATTTTAACCAATCTTTACTTATACTAAAGACTAATAATTAAATAAAAGGTGAACCTTGACATGAGCTCTAAATCACACGTATAAAATGATAACCGCATCACGTTTATTATATATTTTGTGACTTGTTTATTTTATTTGGTTTTTATTAATCAAATTAAATAGAAAGTTTTTAAATTAACAAGAGATGAGTATATTGAGTAGTAATTTCCCATGAAGCTTAATTTTGTTAACGTACTTAGAAACGAATATTCAAAATTCATGAAAGACAGTGTCATCATGAATTGGAGCAACGTCAATAAAAGTATCTTAGCATTTAGCTTATGTGCTGTTATTACAGTGTTATGGATTGTATGGTGGCTGATATGGACGAGAGTACCCGGTTACCAGATTTGGATTAATTTTGAGTTTTATCCCGATCTGATGACCGCCTATGTACTGTCATTAGTGGGGTATCTGATTTCAATTGTTGTTGCTTATTTATTACGTAAAAACCTCTTTGTAGAAAGGTATATTCCATATTTTACTACGTGTTATGTTGGTATAACACTTATGTATGGCGCATATTGTACAGGTATTATTAGTTTTGCTTCAATTGCTGGTTTTGTCAGTTTGGTTACGGTTGGCTTGGTCCTTTTTCAACCCAGAGAAGTGTATACAGCTGTTATACCTGTCATTTTTTTGATCTTGATCGCAGGTTATTTAAGTATGACTGATCAAATTGCATATGCACCTATTTATAGTCAAAAACTACAAGAGCTTCCCCTACATAATAATATGTTCTGGGTCGGCAGTATGCTGTATTTTTATATCCCTATCTTTTTAGTGAGTATCACCTTATTTATTATCTTGTTGATCCAATGGCAATATAGGGAAGAATATATCGATAAAATGAGTAAGATAGACCCATTAACTTTGGTGTATAACCGCCGTAGTATCAATGATTTTTTGGCTGTGAATCATCAGCAGAAACAGGACTATATTATTGTTCTTTTAGATATTGATCATTTTAAACACGTGAATGATAGCTATGGGCATGATGTAGGTGATCAAGTCCTTATCAAAGTTGCACAGATATTGATGGATAATATCCGAAAAAATGATTATGTCGGACGTTTTGGTGGTGAAGAATTTATTTTTATTTTAAATCATATTGAATTGAAACAGGCTTTTGAAATCGCAGAACGATGCCGAATAGAAATTGAAAAGAATCTTATTGATCTAAACAACATTGAAAAAATTGGAGTCACAGCAAGTTTTGGTATTTCTATGCCATCTGAGTTTACTGGCGATCTAACCAAAGAAATATTTATACGCCAAGCAGATCAAGCTTTGTATTTTGCAAAATTAAGCGGACGGAATCAGGTTAGACAGTTCTCTGAGTTAGGTATCACAATTTGATCGCTCTTGTATTGAGGTTAGGTGTGTAGTTTTTTATGTTTCTGATTTTAATGAGAAAATTATTTAAATTAATTGATAAAGCGCTATGTTTCTGAGAATTATCTATTTTTACAGGATCATATATTTATTATAGATCATTTCATGCTCTCCAAAATAACAAGGTAGATATACATGGTTCAACGTATACATTCGTTTTTGAAAGAGCATATTTTTAAAGTTTTATTCAGTGAAAAATTAAATCCGCTTCCACTGAATATTTTCATCACTGAAATTGATCAGAAAAGAAAAACCTTTTTCATCTCCTACAAGATAAGAAGACGGGTTGGTCATCAATATCTTCAATAAAGTTCCAGCCTCAATCGTTATCGGTTCTAAATCATCTTTTTTTAGTGTTACAGGTTTGAGTAATTCAATCACATTTATTTCCAACGTATTGTTTGTAAAAACATCAAATTTATTATTGCACAATAAAATCCAACTTTTGTTGTGTTTGGTCAAACAATTGCAAATTTTTGTATCAAGCCTACTGGGTTTTAAATTCTATTTCTTATACTTTCTGATTGTATATAGTTGAATTATATAAGGAGTAATGGCTAAATAATGAATATATTTAACGTGAATTTGGCTTTTATTTTGAGTTGCTATAATGATTTAAACAACAAGCTTTAAAGCAAAAGCTTTGGTTATCGCGTCCAGTCTTGAATGCTTATAACCAAAGCTTATTGTGATAAAACGTATTGAGATCATCTGATCAGATGATCAGGCTTAGGAGGGCAAATGAAGTTATAACAAGACTGCACCAGTACTTGCGCCAATGACCATTAACCAAACAGGATGCACGTTTTTAAATACACTCAAAATAACTGTTAAAATAACAATAATGATCAACAATATATTTTGTGCAGAAGCTTGTGCAATGATCCAAGCACTGACTAAAACGAGACCTACAGTGATGGGTTTCAGTGCTTTTTCAAATTTAGCTCTAAGCGGATGATCTTTAAAATTATTCCAAAACTTTAAAGCATAAACCGTGATAATCGAAGAGGGCCCAAACTTTGCCAATGAAGTCACAAGCAAACCTAGAGGCCCCGCAACATGCCAACCGACTAAAGGTACAATCATCATATTGGGGCCAGGTGCCGCTTGCGCCATTGCAAACATTGAACTGAATTGTTCCGCTGTCATCCATTGATGAACTGTGACCACTTGATGCTGCATTTCAGGCAAAATCGCATTTCCGCCTCCAAAAGCCAATAAAGACAATTGAGTAAAAACCAGTGTCAGCGCTAAAAGTACATACATGCTGTTTTACTCCTGATTCATTTGATGTTGTTTAAATGTTAAAACCAGCATATTAATCGCCACTAAAATCAATAAGGTCAGTGCCAATGGTAATTTAATCAATAACATGAAAATGATGGTTAATAGGATGGTGAAATAAGTCAATTTACTTTTCAGCATCGGCTTAAGCATTTTAAAACCTGTTGCAAAAAGTAGCCCCGCGGCGGCAGCTGCCAAACCTTGAATCATGTGTTGTACCAGTGGAATCTGCTGAAATTGTGCATAAAGCTGATACAGTGAAATCACGATCATGGTTGGAGCGAGCATCAAACCAAATACCGCACTGATTGCACCTTTTAGCCCTGCAAAATCATAACCAATCGCAACCGCCATATTGACAATATTGCCGCCCGGTAAAATCTGACAGACGCCTAACAAATCTGTAAATTGTTCAGCAGTAAGCCACTTTTGATCTTCAACAATTAAACGCTGTGCCAGTGGTAAAACACCGCCAAAGCCCATTAAACCGAGTTTGCTAAAGCCTAGAAATAATGTTTTGCAATTGGGTACTTCCAAATGTTGTTCTAATGGCATGGCTTTAGTATTCATTTAGACCTCTTTCAATTGCTTTGCTATTTACCTTGAAACCCATTATCTGCTTGTTTACCTATAATGAAAAATGCTATTTTTGCTGTTAGATATATCAAAAAAGTATGCTTTTAGGTGGGATGATGATTGATATTCATAAACTCAAAGCGTTTGTCGCCGTCGTAGAGGAAAGTAATATTTCACGTGCAGCAGTGCGTTTGAATATGCAACAACCACCACTTACTAGAATGATTAAAAGCTTAGAAAATGAATTATCGACTGATTTATTGAAACGTTTGCCTCGAGGTGTTGAAGTCACAGAAGCAGGTAAGGCTTTGTATCAAGAAGCATTGACCATACTTGCGCATGCGCAAGCGATTCCAAAACGTGTACAAAATATTTCAATGGGTTTAGAAGGGCAAATCAGTATAGGTTTTACCAATTCAGTCGGTTTGCATCCATTTCTACCTGCATTATTACGTAATTTTCGAGAAGCTTTCCCTGCTGTTTCTATTCAATTAGAAGAGGATGGAAGTAGCTCGCTGATTGACTCTATTATCAATGATAAAAATGATATCGTGTTTTTACGCAAACCTGCGCCAATCGGTTTCGGATTGACCAGCTTGCATGTGTTAGATGAACCCCTGATTGTCGCATTGCCCAATAATCATCCTTTGGCAAATCAAATAGATGCAATTCATATCTTAGATTTAGAGGCCTATGATTTTGTTCTCTATCGACGTTTAGCAGGGCAAGACTTGTTTGATAATATTTTGGCCAGTTGTTATCAGGCTGGATTTAGTCCCAAAATTGTGCAAGAAGCTCCTCGTTTAACGTCAAGTCTTAATTTGATCGCAGCGGGAATTGGTTTGTCGATTGTACCCGCTTCGATTCGTGACTTTTGGAATAAGCAAATTGTCTATAAAGATCTTAAAGCGGATACGCCGTGTATCGCCCCAATTTATGCAGTGTACAAACACAATACTGCCAATATTCGTTTGGCGCATGTGTTGAATTTACTTAAGTGATTTCATTGATTAGCGTGTTTTAGATTTTTATCAATTTTATTAAAAATTATACAATTCAGCTTGCTTTGGTTTAATTGTTGCTGTTATTTATAACGGATTGATTTTCAATTTATTTAACTGGGCTAAGAACAGTAATTTAAGCTTTATTGATCAATCATAATTAAATGCTTGTTCAAATTTAATGATGTGGAAATTGCATTTTCGCAACAGATTAAACTTGCTTAAAAGCACAAAATTGAAAGTTAACTGCATACGTTTAAAAATTAAAATAGAGGATAGATCTTTGAAATACAGATTCATAAAAAGTGTTTTAGCAACAGCAATCATGTCTGCATCTGCGTCACTTTGGGCAGCTACGACAGTTCAACCTGTACAAACCACATCATCGACAGAACAAGTTCAAAAAAAATCAGGTCTAGAAAAGCAATATTTTGATTCAAGTATCAGTGAAAAAGATGATTTTTATGAGCATGTGAATGGGTTGTGGTTAAAAAATACCGCAATTCCTGCTGATAAATCACGTTGGGGAACCTTTGATATTTTGCATGAAAATTCGGTCAATCAGTTACATGATATTGTTGATGAGTTATCCAAACAACAATCGGCAGAAGGAAGCGCTGAGCAAAAAGTTGCGAGTCTGTACGCTAATTTTATGGACGAAAAAAGTATTGAAGCACTGGGAATAAAGCCGATTCAAGCTGAAATTTCAAAGGTTGACGCACTAAAAAATAAACAGCAATTGGCACAATTGGCAGCGCATTTTTCACGTATTGGCGTAACCAGTCCTTTTGACGTGGGAATCGAACAAGACATGAAAGATTCTACGCAAATGCGTGCTGTACTTGGGCAAAGTGGCTTAGGTCTTCCTGATCGTGATTATTACTTAAAAGATGATGCAAAATTCAAAAAAATCCGTTCGCAATATGTTGCTTATATTGAAAAAACACTTGCAATGGCAGGGGATAAACAGGCATCACAACATGCTAAAGATATTCTAAAATTAGAAACACAAATTGCAAAAGTGCAATGGAGCAATGTACAAAATCGTGATGTGCAGAAACTCTATAATATTTATAAAGTTGAAGATTTAGCCAAGTTAAGTCCGAAAATTGATTGGCAAACCTATCTAAAAGGACAAGGTTTAGCCGATAAAATTCAAACCATTCAAGTGGTTCAACCAAGTTATTTTAAAGCGCTTAGTCCGATTGTAGAGAACACTACTTTGGATACATGGAAAGCTTATTATAAATTTCACTTAGTCAGCGATTTTTCATCTTTATTGAGTAAAGCTTTTGTCGATAACAGCTTTAATTTTTATAGTTATCAACTTAGAGAAATGAAAGAGCAAAGACCACGTTGGAAACGTGGCGTACAGTTAGTTGAGGGTACGCTTGGTGAAAGTTTGGGTCAGATTTATGTGAAAAAGCATTTTTCTCCCGAGAAAAAACAACGCATGGAACAACTGGTTCAAAACTTAATGAAAGCTTATCAACAAAGTATTGATGATTTGGATTGGATGAGTCCAACGACTAAGGTTGAAGCACAGAAGAAATTAGCCAGTTTTGCTGTGAAAATTGGTTATCCAAACAAATGGCGAGACTACTCAGCTTTAGAGATTAAAAATAATGATTTGGTTGGTAATGTGATCCGTTCACGTGAATTTGAGCATCAATATGCATTAAATAAATTGGGTAAACCTGTTGATCGTGATGAATGGGGGATGACACCACAAACCATCAATGCCTATTACAATGCTTCTTTAAACGAAATCGTTTTTCCTGCTGCAATTTTGCAGCCGCCATTTTTTGATATGGATGCGGATGATGCTACGAACTACGGTGCAATCGGTGCGATTATTGGGCATGAAATCAGCCATGGTTTTGATGACCAAGGCAGTGAGTTTGATGATGTCGGTAATATGAAAAACTGGTGGACGGATGAGGACCGTAAGAAGTTTAAAGAAAAGACAGAAGTTCTTGTAAAACAGTATGCTGCATACGAACCTGTGAAAGGCTACCATGTCGATGGCGAACTCACCTTAGGTGAAAATATTGCCGATAACTCGGGACTTGCGATTGCTTATAAAGCCTATCAGCTGTCTTTAAATGGTAAACCTGCACCCGTTTTAGATGGCTTTACAGGTGAACAGCGTTTTTATTTAGGCTGGGCACAAGCATGGCGTTCTAAAATTACAGATGCATTGCAAGTTGAATATATAAAAAGAGATCCTCATTCACCCGATAAAGTCCGCGGTAATGCAACATTGCTGAATCAAACACCATTTTATGATGCATTTAAAATCAAACAAGGTGACAAGATGTATTTGCCAGCCAATAAACGAGTGACCATTTGGTAAGCGACTTTATTTTTAATTCATGCTTTTTACCGAATTTTAGCCGAGGTTAAAATTCGGTTTTTTATGATTCATCGTTATTATCTGCTCTATTATCTAAGTTAAAAAATAGTTAATTAGATTTTAATAATCTTAACTTTGTTTGATTAAGTCTCAAAGTTTTGTGATTTGTGTGCTTCATTCGTTATTTTATTTTGATAAATGGATAATAAAATCAATATATTAAGTTTGTTATTTTGGTCGATTTCATATATTTTCATTTAAAAAATATAATCGAGAATTGTTACGTGAATTTCAAAACATTTCTGTTGTTGGGTGGGGTTGGCTTTGGTTTACATGGTTGTACCAGTATCAATGGATTAACATCAGAATCATTTACTCAGTACACTTCGCCTCAAGAAGTGATTGATAAAAAGAATATCAATGACAATAACAGTTCAGCAAAAGAGTACGTCTATTATTGGGGACCTCAGCAAGGCGAGACTGAAGTTCAATCTGTAATCCCTAAAAGTTATTTAAGTCGTTTTTGTGCAGCCAAAGATGGAAAGTTTTCTCAAATTCAAAAAAGTTCAATGAGTTTGGTGAAGGACGTTTGGTCAAAGAAGTTACTGAATACTTATAGCAGTGTGAAACAAGGCATCGGTGGGTATCAGTGTAAGCAAAGCGATGGTCAGCAATGGTATGTGTCGATTGAGCCTATTTCTGAACGTAAGCTAGATCATACTGAAACGCGAGTCGTTTATTTACAAACGAAACTTGTATCTTTGGATGAGCTGAAAAAACTGTATGCGAAAACCAATACACTTCCAACCGTACAAGAGAAAAAACCAAGTTTAAATAATGCTAAAAATACGGTTTCAACCAAAGCACCACCACCAGTAAAAGTGGTTGAAGAGAAAAAGCCAGTCCTTCCACCCGTAGAAGAAGAAAAACCACCCGTTGAGAAAGTTGTTTTATCGCCACAACTGCAACAGATGCAACTGTATGCTTCTGCACGTAAAGATTTAGGGCGAGGGCAGAACCAAATCAACGCATGTAATAATGCTGAACGCGCTTATGGATATGGGCGCTTGCGTGGCGCAAGTGGAATCAATGTCTACGCAGAGTCAGGTGTTTTGGTTGCTAAATGTTTAACCAGTGTACCGAGTTATAGTCGTCGTTTTTCGAATCCGCAAGATCGTGCAAAACGTATTTTACAAAATTTATCCACCAACCAGAATCATGCTGTCGCGAAGTATATGTTGAAACAGATGAAGTAATGCTTGATGTGATTAGATTTAAAAATGAATGTTCAATGACCAATAGCCATTTTACGCTAGTGGTCTGAACTTTTAGAAATTCTATTTGTATTGAAACGATAAAGATTCGTTTACAGAGTCATAACAGGTGAATCATTGGCTTTCATGATACAAAGAAAATTATTTTGTATTAGAAGATTGCTTATGTTAAGCCAAGTATTTTCGTCTATTGGTCAACGCTTTTCCCGCAGTATCCAGTCTGCTTTTATCGCCGTAGCTTTGCTTGGAACTACGCAATTGGCAACAGCAGGGCAAACGGTCGATCAGTTGAGTGATTGTTTAGTCAAAGCCACCACAGCAACCGATAAAACCACAGTGTTGCAATGGACTTTCTCTGCTTTGTCTGCACATCCCGATTTAAAAGCATTGAGTAATGTGACAGATGCGCAACGAGAACAACTCGATCAAAAGTTTGCTCAGGTTCTGCAACGTGTAATCGTGGAGCAATGTGCTGCTCAAACCAAGGCAGTGATTCAAACTGAAGGTCTACAAGCGGTCGGTGATAGTTTTCAAGAGTTAGGACGTAGCACGGGTGAAGATATTATTCAAAATCCACAAGTGAAGCAGCAGTTACAAGGTGTGATTCGCTATGTAGACTTGAATAAATTAGTCACGACTTTTTTAACACCTGATATTTTTAATAAATTGGGCATTACCCGATAGTTTTTATACTGCTTTACACAACCCTCTCCTTGATTTAGGTGAGGGTTTTGTCTTTTACATTTATCAATGTGTCGTATTATAAAAATTTAGAATCGGTGTTGCTAAGTTTTGATTGGCTTTGTCTAAAGTGACATGAATATTCACAAAATTAAAATCGTCATTATCTGCGTATTTCGCAATACCATGGGTTTTGTTATTTAAATTGGGAATTTGATAACTAAAAAATGCTGTGGTTTTGGATGGATAAACCAGCTTTAATTTTTTATTGAGATCTTTATAGCCTCCAAATTCTGAATCAAGGCTTTGTTTTAATAAGTTTGGAAAATACAAGGTCGCATTCGGCAAACCACAACCCACACAGAAAGATGAGTCATATACTGTAATCGCTTCCTTTTTATTTGGACTCATCATCAGAACTGAACCTGTACCATTGGCGCCTGTTGCCGCTGATATATCTGTCCAATGTCTGGGAACAAGAATATAACCAAGACTTGGAATTGCAACGAGTTTGAGTTTTTCAGCCTGTTTAGCATCAAGTTTAAAATTGAACGTACAGTTACTTTTGGTGCAAGGTTCAGTATTTTTAAGCAAACCATCTTCAGCAGGGTTTTCTACCGTTACGCCATAAGCAGGAATTTTGACTTGGTTTGAAAATGTCGCCTGTCCGAGAGCATAGAATTGGTTGATTTTTTTCCGTTGTGCATCAGTGTTTGAAAACTTCGGAAAAGTAGGTTGAAAGGTTTCTACATTCTGTGCATGCGTAGTGGTAGTAAAAATAGATAACAGTAAACTAAAACCGATGATTTGCTTTTTCATTTTTAAAATACGCTGACTTCGATGATTCAAAAATAGCATATTGTTGAGATGTGTGGGAAATCGAGCTGATGAATTTGTTAAAGGCTTGGTTGTGGTTTGGTATAGGATTGCTATCGTTGAAGAACTAGGGTTGAAGAAACGCTTACACTTTTATTATTTTTCGCATCAATCAATTGTGAAAACAGTTGGCTTAAATACTTTGATATAAATGACTCAGAAAAAATTGATTATTTTGCTAAATTGCAGTTTGAACCTAAGTTAAATTCAAATTATGCATTTTTAGATAAGCGTATAGATTGGGAATTGTAGTATAAAATATTTTATAAAACGAATACTTTTTGAGTAATGGATATGACACATCGCCAAACGATTTTGAAATGGATTGCAGCAACATCTTTGGCAGTGTGTGCAATGCCTAGTTTTGCTTGTTCAGATTTGCCGAATATTTGCGAAATGAATGCGCAACATCATCAAAATATGATGGATATTGGACATTCGATTGCTGAAGCAAATTATTGGCAGCAACAAGAGGAGATGCAGGACGCAGATGAATATTATTATCACCATGAGCCTTCATATGGTTATGACCCTACATTACAACGCATGAATGTGGCAGGTAGTGTGGCAAATACTATGGCAAACCATGCCACCCGATTAGAACAAGTTAAAAATGACCCACGTTACCAAAGTTATGAAAATGGTAGTTGGGAGTTTTTTCAGGATGCCCCTAAAGTCAAAGCAGGTGAATATTGTGCCGCATTATATTGGCAGAAAGATAACTTTGTTCGAGTGTCAGGCCCAGGTGGTGAATACAAAGGTGCTCTGTTAACCTTTTGGGGGCCAAATATTCCAAAGCCTGAAAAGCAACAAACGATAAAAATTTCGTTATATCAAAATGATGAAGCACCACAGAATGTACAAGTGTTTAACTATGCTTTGCCGAATTATGAATATGGTGCAATTGCGATCGCAGTACCCACTTTGGATGCTTTGCTGTCAAATATGGAAGATAAAATGAAGTTTGAGATTAAACAGGATGGTAAATCGATTGCCAATATTGCTTGGCATAGTGGTTTACGTGCAAAGGAGATGTTACGGCAGTGTACGAGCGGTAAGTGAGTTTTTAAACACGTCTAGAACACTATTGTTCTTTACCAAATAAGATGCATACATTGTGCAATATACAGGGTATGCATCATTATTTTGAATCTAAGCTCAATGTGAGTTTCCCTTTTCAGGAATATGTGCGGCAAATCGTTCTGCCATTGCAGTAATGGTTAAGCTAGGATTTACTCCCACATTTGCTGGAATCGCAGAGCCATCAACGATATAGAGTCCAGGATAGCCAAAGACTTCATGGTGAATATCGATTACACCTGTTTCGGTTGAATCTGCCATAACTGCACCTCCTAGAATATGGGCCGTGACTGACATATTGCCTAGGCTTTCAGCTGCCATATTCTGTGGAATACCATTACTGACTTCGGCAACAGCACGTGCAGCAGCATTTGCCTGAGGTAAAAAGGATGGCGTTCGTCCATCAGCCCCTAGTTCGGAGCGTAAACCATAATGAAAACCACGTAGTGCAGTTCGACCAAAGCTAAATTTCATTTCATTATCTGCTTGTTGCATTACAGTCAGATAGGTCGTACGCTTGTACCAATGCCGTGCGAAATAGATTTTTAATATATTCATTGGGTGACGTAAGTACGCCCAAAGGGTACGCAGTATACGGCGTGTTGGATGCGTATCATCAACCATAGGTACCATATAAAACTTCATCATGGCGTAGCTAGGTGGTAGTCGATTCTGTGTAAGATGTGTTTTTTCATCAGCATAGAAATGTGTTGATATGGATGTACCATAGGTAACATCGACATCAGGATCTCGTGCAGTAATACCAACAAGAGCCTCACTATTGGTACGTACTCTTTGACCGAGTGTCTGAGAAACTAGAGGTAGAGTCTGATAACGATCTCGTGAATTAAACAGGATTTCTTGTGTGCCAATTGCACCTGCCGAAATAATGACTTTCGTAGCACGTAATGGCGTGTATTTTTTGCCTTTCTCCCAAGGATGTTCGATATGCAGAAGATAACCACCCTCCTGATGTGGAGCAATATGACTGACTTTATGTTCGGCTAATATTTTAACACCGAGCTTTTCAGCAAAATATAAATAGTTTTTATCCAGTGAATTTTTTGCACCGACAGCGCACCCTGTAAAACAGCGTCCACATTGTGTACATCCGTGTCGTTCAGGTCCTTGCTGATTAAAATAGGGATCAGGACTTACTCGATCAGGGTCACCAAAGAAAATTCCCTGTGGCACACTGCCAAATGTATCTGCTACACCCATATTTTGAGCCGCTTTCTCTAGCCATTGATCTTGAATGCCTCGATAGGGATTATCGGCAATCCCTAACATTTTTCGTGCTGTGAGGTAATGTGGTGCGAGTTCTTGCTGCCAATCCTGATGAAGGTGTGACCATGCTGGATCAAGATAAAATGCTTTTTTGGGTTCTAAAAGTACAGCACCATAAAGATTACTACCGCCACCGACACCAATCCCTCTTAGAATCGCGACATGCTGAAATATTTCTTGGGCAAAAAAACCTTTCATTCCCAAAGTTGGCATCCAAGAAAGTGCAGTAGTACTGGTAGCTGCTTTATCAAAATCTTCTTTGCCTAAACGCCGACCCATTTCTAAAATGGCAACTTTCCAACCCTTTTCAGCAAGCCTTAATGCGCTGACACTCCCACCAAAGCCAGAACCAATAATAATCACATCATAATCTACAGCACTCATGACTATTCTCTTTCTAAAAGAAACGGAATAGCAAAATGACGCAGTATAGGCAGATGGAGACGTGTCATACCTAGCAATGTATTATCATCGATCACACGCAGCTCATCTGTGACCCAGCGCCAAGGTATTGGGCTTGGTGTTGGGTAGCTTAAAGTAATGACTGGTTGACCATCTATTTCTGAAGATTTTTCAGTCACTTTCATTTGCAAAGCATCAATTGTCCCATTTCCTCGTTTGAGTACATTGGTTGCAGTATCTTTGGCAGTAAACTTTTTACCCTGCCAGCCCCATAAGCCTGAAAGATAACAACTCGGCATACCTGTTAGACGTAACCATAATGGCCCGACAAAACGTGCGCGCCAAAATCCTTGTCGTTGTTCTGCGGGTAATAGTTGACCTTGGTGGAATCGTTGTCTGAGTTCAGATAAAGAGATTTTAGGATCGATGTGTGTTGTCATATGGGGTAACCCTCTTGTTTTTTATATATTTTAAAAATTTGATTAAAACAGTGTTAAATTTATTTAACATTGATGTTGGGTATATTCTTTGATTTTAGTAATTCTGACAATGTCGTTTGTCAGTTAAAGTTTGTCTGTTCAGCCAAGTGATTGGGTTGGAGAGGCTTTTCAGCAGTTAGGTCAGAGTGCGGGTGAGGATATTGTCAAAGACCCAGCGGTCAGACAGCAGTTACAAGGTACTTTGCGTTATATTGATTTAAATAAATTGGTTACGACTTTTTTGACACCTGATATCTGGAATAAGTTGGGTGTGTTAGGAGGGCGGTGATTATTTCACTCTATATTCACGAACTAAAATAAATTGCTAAAAAACAATTTATACGTATAATTAATTATATTATACGTATAGGAGTATACTCATGCAAGCGAAGTTAACGCTCTCGATTGATAAAAATGTAATTGAACGAGCAAAGCATTATGCACAGCAACATCAGCAAAGTGTTTCTAGTTTGGTTGAGGCTTATTTAGATCGTATCTCAGCTCAAGCGAATAGGGCAAATGAGATCCAAGCTCCAATTACGGAACATTTAATTGGAATGTTCGCTGCACAGGACAATGGTCGGGATTATAAAGAATTACTCGCAGATATACGTATGGAAAAGCATCTATGAGTGAGCGTATTTTTGTTGATTCTGATGTGATTTTAGATGTTGCTTTAGCACGTCAGCCCTTTGTTGAGGCGAGTCAACAGGTTTTGGCTTTATGCGAGAATGGTGCTTTTACAGGTTGTATTTCTTCCAACAGTGTCGCCAATATTTACTATATTTTGCGTAAGTTGGGTGGGGATGAGAAAGCCCGTATATTTATTAAACAGCTGCTAAAATTTTTAGTCATTATTCCTGTTGATCATGTTGGAATGAGCAAAGCTTTAGATTCTAAATTTACTGACTTTGAAGATGCTATTCAGCATTTCGCAGCTTTAAGTTTTTGCTGTACTGCAATCGTTACTCGAAATGTTCAGGATTATAAGTTTGCTGAGTTGAACGTGGTGTTGCCGAGTGTTTTTGTGGGTTGATTTAAATAAATTGGTTATGACTTTTTTAATGCCTGATATTTTAGGAAAGTTTAGGCTTTTGGACATCCCCTTACCCACAAATATTTCTAGATAAATATCAATATCTTGCATATTTATTTTTGAGATACTCATAAACATCATGGGTTTAAGTTGCTGTTGTAACATAGCATTTTCGCCCAAAAATGTATTTTTCACAGCTCATTGCATGGAATTTTGTATTATTTGGGCTAAAAAATCAAAAATACAGCTTAAATTTCATTTTCCTTCCCATAGTAAATTTTAAACTTACACGTTTTATATCATGTACTTAAAGACTTATGGGTAAGGGGATGAGTTTAAGTTTTTCTGCATCTTTGGCATTGAGTTTAAAGTTGAATGTGCAATTGCTTTTGGTGCAAGGGGCAGTATTTTTTAACAAACCATCTTCGACAGGGTTTTCTACCGTTACGCTGTATGCAGGAATTTTGACTTGGTTGGAAAATGTTGCCTGTCCAATAGGATAGAGTTGATTGGCTTTGTTTCTTTGTGCTTGTGTATTTGAAAATTGTGGAAAAGTTGGCTTAAAGGTTTCTACGTTTTGAGCATGTGTAATTGGTGTGAATACAGCTAAGAGTAGAATAAGACTGAATATTTGCTTTTTCATTTTTAAAATACGCTGACTTCGATACTTTAAAAATAACATATTGGTGAGATTTTTGAGGAATCGAGGTAATGAATTTGTTAAAGGTTTGGTTGTGGGGTGGTATAGGATTGCTAATGTTGAAGAATTATTTCGAGCACGTTTAGAAAATAAAGAATCTTTACATACGCAAACTAATACGAAACTTTTACCTTCTTTGAGTGAATTACAGCAACGTATTGAAGTGTCTAATCAATGGTTTTTTGAGTTTGTGCAAAATATAGAAAAAAGATATTTTTGAGCTACAATAGATAAATTCTTTTAAACTGTTTTTACATGCCAAAAATATATTCAGAAGACTTACGTCAGAAAGTCATGGAGTTCTACACAAAGAGCAACCATAAATCAAATACCTGCACGACTTTCAACATCGCCCGAACAACATTGGATGACTGGATTCTACTTGAACAGCAGACTGGACAACTGGCTCAGCCTAAACTTGTCAATGTTGGTAGACCATCATCCATTAAGGATTGGCAGGCATTCAAAGTATTCGTGGAAAATACAAAGTTTTCACAGGCAAAAGACTTAGTTGCCTTATTTGAAATTCAGTTTGGATATGCGATTACTTATGATGTCGTGCTTGCTGCACTTCATAAATTAGGTTGGACTCATAAAAAAAGAGTTTCCTCTACAGACAAGCCTGCAAAATAAGCAGAACGGTATTTCAATGGATTCTCCCTCAATGGGAAAGTGAATATGGTCAGGAAAATATTCTGTATGTAGATGAATCTGGAATAAACAGTGCTGAGACAGCAGAATATGGCTGGTCATTTAAAGGGAAACGTTGTCAAGATTTAAAATCAGGTGGTCATGGAAAAAGAATAAGTATGCTCAGTGCCGTGAGATCAAATTCCCCATACAGTTTTTTGTCACCAATAGTTTTTCAAGGTTCATGTGACAGAAAGTTATTCACAGGATGGCTTGATTATTTATTTCAAAATTTACCTAGGTCAAAGTATCTTTTGATTCTAGACAATGCTTCTATTCATAAAGGCAAAGAGATAGTACAGCTTGCGGAAGCGTATAATGTACGAATTGCCTATCTTCCTGCATATAGCCCTGATTTAAATCCAATTGAACAAGCATGGTCTGTACTAAAAAGGAAAGTCAGAAATATTGTAAGTCAGCAGAGTATTTCTATCTCTGAGGCTTTAGATATTGGATTTAAAGAAATGTAGCCTTTAATTTACATGTGGCTATATAAATTCTAAGCAGTTATTAGAAGTTCTTCATTTTCAATTTATAGATCAAAAGATGGGAAGTCTTTCTGTTGAAGAGATTCTTTATCATATGATTAATCATGGCGCATACCATCGGGGAATATTGCGCATGCTTTGCATCATGCAAATATAGAACATTCTGCGGATACTTATACGATTTTTGTTCATCACATTGAGCCTGAGCATAGAGTGCAGTGATTTAAATAGATTGTGAAGTTGTATGGTGGTTGGGTAGAGGTTGAGAATCAAAAGAAGGGTGGGGTAAGGTAGTTTTTGGTTGTGAATAAGATTATCTAGATTTTTAGCTAAATGTTTGGTAAGTTTTAGAAAATATAGAATATGAAATTAATTATATGATAGAACCTGTAACAATTTCTAGTGTACTAGGCGTGGCTAAAGTTTTAAATAAACCATTGGCAGATCTTTATGACTATTTAAAAAAAGAAAGTAAACTTAAAATTGATAAAGTGCGATTTGATGAAGCCAATAAAAAATTAACTTCGAAAATTGATAATTTAAAAAAAGTAAAAACCATTTATAAAGGTGATGACGCAATTGATCTTAAAATTTTTTATTATCCACCCCAGTTAATTGTAGATCGCCTAATTATAAGTTCTGAAAATTTAGAAAAAATATCAAGTGAAAATATTGTTATACAAGGTATTGCTGGTCAGGGTAAATCTATTTTATTAAGGTATTTAGCAATAACTGAATATCAGAGAAATACTAAATTACCAATTTTTCTAGAATTAAGAAAAATAAATAAAGATGGCGATGTAGTAAAATTTATTCAACAGAGTATTGAGGATATTATATCTGATGTTACAGGTGAATTGTTTAATTGGATTTTAAAATCAGGGAGAGTAGTTTTATTCTTAGATGGATTTGATGAGCTTAAAGAAGGAGATGCTATAAACATTATTAAAGAATTAGAAATAATTGCTGAAAAATATCCTGAGACACAAGTTGTAATTAGTTCAAGACCAGATAGTGGAATTCAGGCAAGTAATTTTTTTAAAGTTATAGATATAAAACCTTATGGAAAGCAAGATCAAGTTAATCTTATTAAAATTTTAATTGAAGAAGATGAGAGTTTTAAAAATATTATTGATGCACTAGATAAAAGCTCATTAGATATTGAAGATCTTTTATCTACTCCTTTGATGATTACAATGTTTGTGATGATCTATCGTGCAAAACTTATAATACCTGATACTGTATCTAAATTTTATCAAGATCTATTTGGTGTGTTGATTTACAAACACGATAGAACAAAGCCTGGTTATGTAAGAGATTTTCAAAGTGGATTAGATGAGCTATCACTACAAGAGTGGTTTGAATATTTTTGTTTTATGTCTAAAAATAAAAATAAATTGTCTTTTGATACAAGATCTGAAATTCTTGAAAGTATTAAATCTACATTGAATAGGAAATTTGAAAAAGAAGTTCCGACTAAAATATTAAATGATATAAATAAAAATCTATGTTTAATAATTCGTGATGGAAATAACTATAATTTTGTGCATAAAACTATTCAAGAATACTATACTTCATGTTATATTAAAAATAGAAATGAGGATATTTCTAAACAGATTTATGGTAAAATACATAAAATATCCAATAAGTTTAAAGCAGAATTAAATTTTTTAGAGCAAATAGATTCATACCGATTCAATAAATATTTACTCATACCCGCATTAAAAGAATTCTTTGAGCAATTTGATACGAAGATATTATTTAAAAATCAAATAAAGATCATCGATGCTCGTGCATCAGAAGAGAGAACTGATGAATATGCGGAAGGTTTTGTTGGAATTTTATTGTTGAAACCCTTAGATTATTCTGAATTTATTCAATATTTTATAAATAAGATCAAGGTGTATGATGAGTCTTTTGTTCATCCTGTAATGGAGTTGGGTGGGTTTATGTCTTTTCTTTCATACTTTAATTTATTTGATAATTTAAGCGAAGAAGATGTTATACATAATAAATGTACTAAAATATTGCAAAATGAAAATGGGACTTATATTGAAGAGTTATACGAGCTTTTAAAAAAATACTATGATCAAGCATTAAAGAGTATAGAGTTTGAAGAAGATATTTCTATTTTAAATCTTATGGAAGAAAACCCGCTCTAAAGCGGGTTTTCTTTTAAAATGAGATCAGCCTCAACCAATCAATTTCTTCATCAATTCATTCACTTGAGCTGGGTTGGCTTTACCTTTTGCAGCTTTCATGACTTGACCGACGAGACCATTAAAGGCTTTTTCTTTACCAGACTTGTATTCTTCGACCATTTTTTCATTGGCTGCAAGTACATCTTTGATAATCGCTTCAATCGCACCTGTATCGGTTTCTTGCTTTAAGCCTTTCTCAGCAATAATGTCATCCGCAGATTTTCCTTCTGCTTCCCACATAAAGCCAAACACTTGCTTAGCAATTTTGCCGTTAATGGTGTTATCGACAATACGTGCAATCATGCCACCCAATTGCTCAGCAGAAACTGGCGAGTCTTGAAGTTCTAAGCTGGCTTTATTTAAAGCACCTGAGAATTCACCCATCACCCAGTTTGCAGCAACTTTACCTTGAGCAGCACCACCCGCAGCAACCACAACAGCTTCATAGAAATCAGCCATTTCACGAGAAAGCGTCAACACATGTGCATCATACTCAGTCACGCCAAAATCAGCGATAAAACGAGCACGGCGTGTTTTGGGTAACTCAGGAAGCGCAGCCCGAGCCGCTTCAACTTGTTCATTTGAAATGATAACAGGAAGCAAATCAGGATCTGGGAAGTAACGATAGTCGTTCGCTTCTTCTTTTGAGCGCATCGAACGGGTTTCCATCTTCACAGTATCGAACAAACGTGTTTCTTGGTCGATCTTGCCACCATCTTCCAAAATGTCCATTTGACGTTCAATTTCAACATTGATTGCTTGTTCAATGAAACGGAAAGAGTTGATGTTTTTCAATTCACAACGTGTACCGAATTCATTGCCTGGACGACGTAAAGACACGTTACAGTCACAACGGAAAGAACCTTCCGCCATGTTACCGTCAGAAATCCCCAACCAACGCACTAAAGTGTGAATTGCTTTGATATAAGCCAAAGCTTCTTCTACAGAACGCATATCAGGCTCAGACACGATTTCAAGTAAAGGTGTACCTGCACGGTTTAAATCAATACCCGACATCCCTTCGAATTGATCGTGAATCGATTTACCTGCATCTTCCTCTAAATGTGCACGTGTTACGCCTATGCGCTTCACTGTGCCATCTTCAAGCTGAATGTCGATATGACCCAAGCCAACAATTGGATTGTCCATCTGACTGATCTGATAGCCTTTAGGCGAATCAGGATAGAAATAGTTCTTACGAGCAAACACAGAAGCCTGATCGATATACGCATCGATACCCAAGCCAAAACGAATCGCAAGATCAACGACTTCTTGGTTCAATACAGGAAGAACCCCCGGCATTGCCAAATCAACAAGACTGGCTTGCGTATTTGGATCTTGACCAAAAGTGGTTGAAGAACCTGAGAAAATTTTAGAATTGGTCATCAACTGCGTGTGGATCTCAATCCCGATAACGACTTCCCATCCATCAATCAAGTTTGATTTAGGTGCTTTTTGCGCTGTTTTTGAGGCATTAGTCATTTATACGTTCTCCTCAGCAATTGCCGCACGTTTAGTATGCCAATCTGTATTTTGTTGATATTGATGAACAATAGATAACAATTGAGATTCTGACCAATAGTTACCAATCAACTGCAAACCTACAGGAAGCTGATTTGCATCAAAACCAACAGGTGCATTGATCGCTGGCAGACCTGCCAAGTTCACCGCAAGGGTATAAATATCGCCTAAATACATTTCAGTCGGGCTAAGATTTGCACCGATTTTGTAAGCTGTGGTCGGTGCAGATGGCGCAGCGATGACATCAACATTTTCAAATGCTTTTAAGAAATCTTGTTGGATTAGACGACGTACTTTTTGTGCTTTGACATAATAAGCATCGTAGTATCCCGCAGAAAGTGCATAAGTACCAATCAAGATACGACGTTGAACCTCTGCACCAAAACCTTCTGAACGAGAGCGTTTATACAGGTCTAAAATATCGGTTGGATTTTCACAACGGTAGCCATAACGCACGCCGTCATAACGTGACAAGTTCGATGAAGCTTCAGCAGGCGCAATCAAATAATACGTTGGCACATAGGCTTCACTCATGTTGAGATCAATCTCAACTAAGGTTGCACCCATGTCTTCCAATTTTTTTAATGATTCTTCAACACGTGCTTTAACGTCAGCATCTAAACCTTGAACATTAAAGTATTGTTTAGGAATACCAATACGTAAACCTTTGACTGCTGTTGCATTTAAATTTGCAACATAATCATCGACTGCTTTATCTACAGAAGTTGAATCTTTAGCATCATGTCCTGCAATGGTGTTCATCAAGAATGCACAATCTTCAGCAGAACGTGCCATTGGACCAGCTTGGTCAAGTGATGATGCAAATGCGATCATCCCGAAACGTGATACACGACCATAGGTTGGTTTTAAGCCTGTTAAACCACAGAATGATGCAGGTTGGCGAATTGAACCACCCGTATCTGTACCTGTTGCAATAGGGGCTAAATCCGCAGCAACCACAGCCGCTGAACCCCCTGATGAACCACCCGGAACATGTTCTAAGTTCCAAGGGTTTTTAGTCGCACCATAGAATGAACTTTCAGAGGTTGAACCCATTGCGAATTCATCCATGTTCACTTTACCTAAAGTGACTAGGCCAGCTTCTTTGGTTTTGGCAACCACAGTTGCATCATAAGGCGAGATAAAATTATCTAGCATTTTTGAACCCGCAGAAGTACGAATACCTTGGGTACAAAAAATATCTTTGTGTGCAATTGGAACACCAGTCAAAATGCCTGCTGTACCAGATTTGAGTAAACTATCCGCCGCATCTGCTTGAGCGAGCGCTTGTTCAGCCGTTACCGTGACGTACGATTGAACACGGTCATCGATTTTTGCAATACGGTCTAAATAGTGTTGAGTCAATTCACGAGATGAAAACTGAGCAGTTTTTAAGCCTTCAGTCATTTCACGAATCGATAAACGGTGTAAATCAGTCATGAGTACAATTCTTTACGATTAATTTTATAAATTAGGTTTAATTGGTTGAATATTATTCAATCACACGAGGTACAAGGTATAAGCCGTCTTGTGTTGCAGGGGCGATCGCTTGATATTGCTCACGATGATTGCTTTCTGTCACAACATCAGGGCGAAGTGGCTGTGGGTGATCAAATGGGCTTTTAAGTGGCTCAACACCATCGGTATTAATCCCTTTTAATGTTTCCATCATCCCCAAGATTTTATTTAAACTTTGAGCATATTCAGCAGATTGCGTATCATTCAACGACAATCGAGCAAGGTTGGCGATCTGCGATACTGTTTGTGCATTTAACTCTGCAGTGTGCTGAGCATCTGAAGTTGACATGATGTCTCACCTAATTAGTTTCAAAAAAATTCAAAATATCGTGCGTTATAATAAGCGATTGACTTGTTCAAATCATCACATTTAGTTAAAGTTGCCATCTTGCGTCCACATAAAGTTTAAACTGAGAACGACCCGTGATTCTAAAACGACTAATTGGCTTGTTTTCGCCAGATCTTGCCATTGATTTAGGTACTGCAAATACACTTATTTATGCACCAGGAAAGGGCATTATATTAAATGAACCGACAGTTGTGGCAATTCGCCATAGTGGTTCGGCGAAAATTGTTGCAGCTGTAGGTTTAGACGCTAAGCAAATGCTTGGTCGTACGCCTGCAAACATTTCTGCAATCCGTCCGATGAAGGATGGTGTGATTGCAGATTTTGAAGTCACTGAAACTATGTTGCACCAATTTTTAGATAAAGTGAACGAAAAACGTTTATTTCCACCTGCACCTCGTGTAGTGGTTTGCGTACCGTGTAAATCAACTTTGGTAGAACGTCGTGCAATTCGTGAAGCTGTATTTAATGCAGGTGCACGTGATGTACGTTTGATTGAAGAACCAATGGCTGCTGCAATTGGTGCAGGTATGCCAGTTGAGCAAGCTTGTGGTTCAATGGTTGTAGACGTTGGTGGTGGTACAACTGAAATTGCCATCATTTCGTTACAAGGTTGTGTGTACGCAGATTCTTTACGTATCGGTGGTGATGTATTTGATGAACAAATCATTAACTATGTACGTAAAGCACATGGTTGTGTGATTGGTGAAACAACTGCGGAAACCATCAAAAAAGAAGTGGGTATGGCGATTTCTGATGGTAAAACTTTAGAAATTGAAGTTCGTGGTCGTAACCTTGCTGAAGGTGTACCTCGCGCTATTACTGTTACTTCTGATGAAATCACGCAAGCCATTTCTGATCCATTACAAAGTATTGTTTCAGCAGTAAAATCTGCATTAGAACAAACACCTCCTGAACTATCTTCAGATATCGCAGAGCGTGGTATCGTGTTAACAGGTGGTGGTGCATTACTGCGTAATTTAGACAAATTACTTGCGCAAGAAACAGGTTTACCTGTTGTTGTTGCTGAAGATCCTTTAACTTGTGTGACTCGTGGTGGGGGTAAAGTCTTAGAATTCTTTGACAATCCAAACCATGATATGCTTTTTGTAGGCTAAACTTTCGTAGATTAAGTTTAAGGACGAGGCGGTGCAACCGAATCTCTTTTCAAGACAACCGCCATCTTTTCGCTCGTTCATCATTGCGGTCATCACTTGCTTGGTAGTGCTGTTTTTTAACTGGCGCATGCCTCAAGTGATTCAACCTGCAAGAGATGTCTTGTATGCGGCGTATAACCCGATTTATGCCTTAGCAAGTTATCCTGTATTGTCGAAAGAATGGCTCAATCAGCAAACCAAATCTGAAGCACAATTGCGTCGTGAAAATACTGCGATGCAAGCGGAATTGCTTCAAGCGCAAGTGCGTCTGCAAAAACTCTCTGAACTTTCAGCTGAAAATGCACGTTTACGTGGTTTACTCGATACGCCGTTAATCATTGATGGGCGTATGGAAATTGCTGAAGTGATTGGGACGGATGCAGATCCTTTACGTCACATCATTATCATTAACCGGGGTTCTGCCAATCAAATCAAAGTGGGTCAAACTGTTTTGGATGATAAAGGGATCATGGGGCAAGTGATCAGTGTTTATCCACACAGTAGTCGTATTATGTTACTTTCTGATAAAGAACATTCTTTATCTGTACGTTTAGAAAGTTCAGGTATGCGAGCGATTGTGACGGGTACAGGTGATTTAGGTCGTTTGAAAATGGAATACGTTCCAACCAGTGCCAATATTAAAGTAGGCGATAAAGTCTATAGCTCTGGTTTAGGACAACATTTTCCAGCGGGTTACCTAGTGGGTTCAGTCTCTAAAGTGATGCGCCATAATACAGGTGAGTTCGCTCAAATTGATGTTGTACCTGCCGCACAGTTGGCTGGTGGTCATCATGTGGTGGTATTATTTTCTGATTCCTTAGCGATGGAGCAGCCAAATGTTGATCGCTAAAAAGTTACGCTCAGAAAAACAACGTAAAGACCCGTTATTCATTATTGTCGTTTCAATTATTATTTGTTCGATTCTAGTCGTTTACCCAATGTCTTATGTGTTTGCGGGTTGGCGACCAGTGTACATGTTTATGATCATGCTTTTTTGGGTGCTTTGTCAGCCCACATGGTGTGGTGTTTGGTTTGCATTTAGTATGGGTTTATTTACAGACCTGTTGCTAGATGCACCTTTGGGCATGAATGCGTTAAGTTATGTTCTGATTGCTTTTTTGACCCGTTATTTTATTCGTGAAAGACGTGTGCTGACCTTTAGTAATCTTTGGATTATCAGCATGTTTGCCATTTTGGCTCATTTGGTTTTTACTTTTATGGGACAGATAATGGCAGGTGTGCATTTTTCGTTTGCACGGCATTGGCAACCTTTAGTGTCTAGTATTTTATGCTGGCCTATTTTCTATTATTTATTGAGAAGATGGCGCATTTAATTTTGGCTTCGAGTTCAGCTCGACGAAAAGAATTGTTGTCACAGGTCGGATTAAATTTTGAAATCTGTAGTCCTGATATTGATGAATCTGTTTTAGAACATGAGCAGATTGATCAGTATGTAAAGCGATTAGCGGTACAAAAAGCTCAAGCTGTTTTGGCTTTGTATCCTGAAAGTATAGTGATTGCTGCGGATACAAGTTTGGTTTTTGCCGATCAAATTATTGGTAAACCAGAGTCTAAGCAACATGCTTTTGATATTTGGAGATTATTGTCAGGTCAAAAGCATGAAGTGCTTACAGGTGTTTGCGTTGCAAATGCCAAGCAATTATTGAGTGTTGTGGTTCGTACTGAAGTTGAGTTCCAATATTTAAGCGTTAAGGATATGGATGAATATTGGGCGACAGGTGAACCGATCGGCAAAGCGGGTGGATATGCAATCCAAGGTTTTGCTGCAAAGTATGTTAAACATATCAATGGTAGTTATAGTAACGTTGTGGGACTACCGTTACATGAAACAATACAGTTACTCGATCAAATACAGCAGGGCAGTTGACGCACTAAATTAACTGCGAAAAAGAATTTTTATAATGTTTTGAGTTTTGTTATGTCTGACGAGTTATTGATTAACGTCACGCCTATGGAATGTCGTGTGGCCTTAATTCAAAATGGTACGGTCAATGAATTATTTGTTGAGCGTACTGTTAAGCGTGGGTTGGTTGGAAATATTTACAAAGGTAAAGTGGTGCGAGTACTTCCGGGTATGCAGGCTGCTTTTGTAGATATCGGACTCTCTCGAACTGCTTTTTTACATATTAATGATATGGTTTGGACACGTAACCAACCAACACCTAATGTCTTTGAACTTTTACAACCTGGGCAAATTCTTACTGTTCAAGTCATGAAAGACATGCTTGGAACTAAGGGTGCACGTCTGAGTACCGACCTTTCGATTCCTTCTCGTTATTTAGTGTTGATGCCTTATGGTCATCATATTGGGGTTTCTCAGCGGATTGAGTCAGAAGAAGAGCGTGATCGATTACGTTCGATGATTGAACGCATTCAGGCAGAGCATAAACTCCCTGGTTCTGTGATCGTGCGTACTGCTGCTGAGGGAATTGAAGAAGCAGCGATTGCACAAGACATGGCTTATTTAGCTAAGTTATGGCAATACATTCAAGATAAGCAAAAGAGCGTGGTTGTCCCGTCTTTAATTTTTGAAGAACTACCTTTACCACAACGAGTCATTCGTGATTTGGCAAATGAAGATACTGCTAAAATTTCAGTCGACTCACGTGAAATTCATGCCAAGCTGCAAGAGTTTGTTTGTGAATTTGTACCCAGTATGACCAATCGCTTGATTCATTATCCGGGTGAGCGTCCAATTTTTGATTTGTACAATGTTGAAGAAGATATTCAACGTGCATTACAAACACGTGTTGCATTAAAGTCTGGTGGTTATCTGATGATTGATCAGACAGAAGCCATGACCACCATTGATGTCAATACAGGTTCTTATGTGGGTGGGCGCACTTTAGAAGACACCGTCTTTAAAACCAATATGGAAGCGACGCAGGTCATCGCTCGCCAACTAAGGTTGCGAAACTTAGGCGGTATTATCATTATCGACTTCATTGATATGCAAGAAGCGCAACATCGTGAAGAAGTGATGAATCAGTTTGATAAAATGCTCGAACGAGATCATGCCAAAACTAAAATTACTCAAGTTTCAGAGCTGGGCTTAGTCGAAATGACACGTAAGCGCACACGTGAGTCGCTTGAGCATTTGCTGTGTGAGTCATGTCCAGCGTGTCAGGGGCGTGGTTATATTAAAACTGCAGAGACAGTATGTTACGAAATTTTTCGAGAAATACTTCGATATGCTCGAGCTTATGAGTCTCAGAGTGGCTTTACTGTCGTTGCTCATCCCTCGGTCATTGATCGGTTATTAACCGCAGAAGCCCCAGCAGTCGCAGATTTAGAGCATTTCGTGCATCGCGTGATTAAATTCCAAGTTGAAAATTTATATACGCAAGAGCAATACGATATCATTTTAAGTTAAAATTGTAACAGAATATCGTTAAACAGTTGTTACATCTAAAATTTTACTTTGTGCTTTGATTTCACAATACTAGACATAAAGGTAGCCAAAGACATTTCTCCCTTTAAATCGTCTTAGCAAGTGAGGTTAAAATGAGCGTAAGTGAACAAATAATAAAAAGTGGTATTCAGCATGTATTAGAGTCACAGCCTAAAAATACATGTGTCATGTTGGATGATGATGGTAAAGAAGTAAACATCACCAAAGACATGGTGGTTAATATGTGTCATCAGCTTCTGAGACAATGCCGTAACGTAAAAAATTAAGGGGCCAATTTAAGCCCCTTAATTTTTTCTGAAATTTATTTTATCGAGAACAGATTTTTTCTTTTGAATTGATCTAATTGATGACACATTTAAAGCTTCATCTATGAAAAATCAATCCTTCCATTTTTGAAAAAAGAGAAACCCTTCTGAATTTAAAGTCATTTCTAAGCCTCTTTTGAACAGGAGGCTTAGAATAATATTGACCCTTAAGCAGGTTTTTGTATTTCTGGTGATTCTACAATCACTGGTTTTGGATGAGCTGTTACTTTTGATGGTTTTACATCAGTCGTTTCATTTGCAACATCACCGTTTTCTGGATTTTTCTCAGCAATTAACTGTTCAAATTTCTGAATTTCATTTTCCAAATGCGTAAGTAGGTTTTGCAATTTTGGTAATGATTTACGACAACCTGTTAAACCAACTTCCAATTTATCCAAATAACTGGTCATGGTGATATTCAAAGCTTGTCCATCAAGAACAATAGATGCAGGGTAGAGTGCATCTAACTTTGCACCGTTCCAATACAGCGGTTCACGTGGTCCAGGAACATTAGAAATAATCACATTGAATGCTTGGCGTTTCGGCATCATTCCAGAAGCAATATTTAAACCAGCCAAACCATAAACAAAAGCACTGTAATTTAAAATCTGATCAGAACTCATGCGTTTAAAGCGAGTTTTTGAATTTTGAACACTGCGACGAATGATTTCTAAACGCTCTTCAGGGTGTTCTTTATGTGTTCCTAGATTTGCCAGAATCATGGTGATTCGGTTACTCATATCTGAGTCATCATCACGTAATGAAGCAGGAACCATTGCAATCAGTGGTTTTTTAGGTAAAGCATCTTGTGTAATTAAGTAATCACGTAGTGCGCCTGAACAAACTGCCAGTACGACATCATTAATGGTGACACCTAAAGCCTTAGAAATATTTCTAAAACGATCTAGTTCAAAAGATTGCGCTGCAAAACGACGTGAAGAACTTACACGTTGGTTAAACAAGCTACTTGGTGCTTGAAAGCTTGATACATAATCGGGTTTTTTCCCCATTTCTTTAAAAACGGTTTGAAAGAGCTCTTGGGTTACTTTAGGTGCAGCTTCAATTTGCCCTTTCAGTGTATTGAGTATTTTCTTAACTTTACCGAGTTTAGGTTCTTTAAAGCGCTGAGAGCGTTTACCTTCCACACACCAAGGTGGAATAATGGTTTTCGCATTTGGATCTTTTGAAAAAGATTTTTCGACTAAGCGCATCCCTGCCACACCATCAATCATGGCATGGTGGATTTTAAAGTACATGGCAAAACGATTGCCTTCAATACCTTCAATAATATGACAGGTCCAAAGTGGCTTGGCACGATCAATCAATGCGCTATGTTCTTGTGAAATATAAACCAATAATTCGCGGATACGTCCCGGATGAGGAAGTGCAATATGACGGAAATGATGATCTATATCGAAATCTTCATCTTCGTCCCAAAAGAATCCATTCAAAAGGTTGTTAAAGGGTGGGACAGGAATACCTTTTGAATTACGAATATCTGCAACTAAGTCTTGGATAAAAGTGGAAGGCGCATGTTCAGGGATTTCAAATAAGAATAATCCACCTACATGCATGGGTTGTTGCCGTTTCTCTAAATTAAGAAAAATAAAATCAATTGGGTGTAATGGGCGCATAATTTTAGATTGCCTCACTGCAATTTCGACAACAACTCATATTTGAGTGTTGTGTTGTTAGAATTATAAAACTTAACATGAAGTATAAAACGATTTCGTTGCTAAAATCCAAGCATTTCGATGAATGATAGGTTTAGAAAAAAGTCACTTAATGTAGTGACTTTTTTGAATATATAGCATGTTTAAATTATTTTAAGTTTCCAGCATGCAATCCACATTCTTTATGGGTTGCTTCTTCCCACCACCAGCGGCCTTCACGTTCATGCTGATTTGGTAAAACCGCACGAGTACAGGGTTCACATCCAATCGAAATAAAGCCTTTTTCATGTAAAGGGTTATATGGAATTTCTATCATACGGATATAATTCCAAACATCTGCACTCGACCAATTCGCAAGCGGATTATATTTGATGAGTTGTTTACCGACACCTGAAAAACCAAGATCAGCTTGAATCACTGGAATTTCGGTACGCGTACCTGGGCTTTGGTCTTTACGCTGTCCAGTAATCCAACCATCTAAAGTCGCAAGTTTTTTACGTAAAGGTTGTACTTTGCGGATTCCACAACATTCTTTATGATCATCTTGATAAAAGCTAAACATGCCTTTTTCATTCACCAATTGTTGTACGGCTTCAGCTTCAGGGAAACAGATTTCAATTTGAATGCCGTAATGCTTACGGACTGTTTCTAGGAATTGATATGTTTCAGGATGTAAGCGTCCTGTATCTAAACTAAAAACACGAAATGGCTTGCCAAGATTATGTGCCATATCGATCAAGACAACATCTTCAGCACCTGAAAATGAAATTGCGATCTCACCTTGTTGCGACAGTGCAAGTTCTAATATTTCAGATGGAGATTTATCAGCGTATTCAGCTGCAAGTGCATCAACAAGATCAATCGTTGGAATGGTGGTCATATCTGCTCCTGGCAGTTGGCTTGAAGCTATGTTCGGTGTCGACTTGAATCCTAGCAAATTTAATATTGTCTAAATATAGATCAGCTTAAAAATGATTGAATCAGGGGTAATCGTCATTTGAATTTCATTTTATTTTAAAGTAAATGAATTAAACTGCTTAGCAGATTAATTAGAATACTTATGAATAAAATAGATTTATAGGGTTCAAATTTATTTCGCCTCAAACTATAAACCCTCGGTGTATATATTCTGTTTTTTCAATAGATTGTACTCAAATTTATTCCAAATTACGCTTGTTTTAGTAAATCTGTAATGAAAAGTGAAATGACACAGAAACTTTCCGTCATCTGTAAAACTTTAATGTTATGATAGCGCCAAAATTTTAAACCGACATTTGGGAGAACCCATGGAAATCGTATGTCTTGATCTTGAAGGGGTATTGGTACCAGAAATCTGGATCAATTTTGCTAAAAAAACAGGAATCAAAGAATTAGAAGCAACAACGCGTGATATTCCAGACTACGATGTGTTGATGACTCAACGTTTGAATATTCTTAAACAACATGGTTTAGGTTTGAACGATATTCAAGCTGTAATTGCAGATATGGGGCCATTTCCAGGTGCGAAAGAGTTTGTTGAATGGGTTCGTACACATTTTCAATTGATCATTCTTTCTGACACATTCTATGAGTTTGCTCATCCTTTAATGAAGCAACTGGGCTGGCCAACGATTTTCTGTCACAAGTTGGAAACAGATGAAAATGGTATGATCACTGCTTATAAATTACGTCAACCTGATCAAAAGCGTGAAGCAGTAAAAGCATTACATGGTTTAAATTACCGTGTGATCGCAGCAGGTGATTCTTATAACGATACAACTATGTTAGGTGAAGCTGATCAAGGTTTCTTATTTGATGCACCTGAAAATGTCATTCGTGAGTTTCCACAATTCCCACCTATCCATGGCTATGAAGCATTGAAAGAGGCGATTCGTAACGCTTCAGTGCGTGATATTCCTGCTTAATCCGCAAAAGAGTAAATGTAAAAAAAGACGCTAAATGCGTCTTTTTTATTGTGTTATAGAAAGCTCATTTCCCTACGGTGAAGGCTTGAATACTTATTACATTACAGAAGTTCCTTCTCTTGTGCCATATATGGCTTAGGGGGAAAGTTTGGATAAAGGCTATTTATAAACCACGGTCATTTTGTGAACTTCTACAACGCCCCTCGAATTAACGGATAAGCATTGTCCAATAAAAGTTTTTGCGCAGCTGCATTAGGATGAATCAAATCTTTTTGCATTAAGCTTTTATTGCCTGCGATACCATTCATAAAAAATGGATGCATTTTAACTTTGTATTGTTGGCTTAAGACTTGATAGTTGTTTTCAAACGCCTTGCTATATGCTGTGCCGTAGTTTGGCGGTATTTTCATACCCAATAACACCACTTTGGCTTTGGTTTTCTGACTTTGTTGAATCAGTTGCGCTAGATTTTTCTGAATCATTTGAGGTGGTTGACCACGTAAACCATCATTTCCACCCAACTCAATCACCACAACATCGGGTTTGTAGGTTTGCAAGAGTTTTGGTAAGCGCGCCAAAGCGCCACTGGTGGTTTCACCACTGGCACTGGCATTGACAACTTTGTGCTGTTTGGGGAATTGTTGATTTAAACGTTGTTGTAATAAAGCGACCCAACCTTGCTGTGGATTTAAGCCATAACCTGCACTTAAGCTGTCGCCTACAATCATGATTGTTTTTGCAAAACTACTAACGGGCAACAGACAGATCATGCTAAAAATTAAACAATGAATAACATTTTTCATCATTTTCAAATTTAACCATATTTTGATTTGCATAGTAGGGTACTTTCAGATGTCTAAGGTTCAGGATGATTCAATCTCTCCCATCATGCCACAAGTGATCATTGCTGCACAGCAACTGACACAAAAGATAGAATTACCACATCAAACGCTTACAATTTTTGAAAATTTAAATCTCAATATTTATACAGGCGAGCAAGTCGCGATTACAGGCCGTTCAGGTTCGGGAAAATCCACTTTATTGGGGATTCTCGCCACTTTAGATCAAGCCAGTTCAGGACAACTCACGGTTTGTGGTGAATCAATTGAGAAGCTGAATGAAGAACAACGTGCATTAGTACGTCTTAAACATATTGGTTTTGTATTTCAATCTTTTCAATTGCTTCCACATTTATCTGCGCTAGAAAATGTGATGTTGCCATTGCGTATTCAGAAAGATGTTAACTATTTGGACGCTGAACATAAATCATTAAAATTATTGGCAAAAGTGGGTTTGGAACGTCAAAGTCAGCAGACACCTAAAGTATTATCAGGTGGTGAGCAGCAACGTGTGGCGATTGCGAGAGCACTCATTTCTGACCCTAAAATTATTTTTGCAGATGAACCGACGGGTAATCTTGATGAGCATACAGCGCATGAAATAGAACAATTACTTTTTGATTTAAATAGAGAATTGGGTACAACCTTGGTTCTGGTGACACATGATCCTCAATTGGCTGCACAATGCCAACGTCATTATGAGCTGAAAGATGGTGTATTGATTGAACATTCTCAATTCACTCAGACAGGTGAGGTTGTGTAATGTTTACTTTGTTTAAGCCATTATTCAGACAAAGTTTTGCGACTTCAGGTATTTATTTACTGATTATTGCTTTAAGTTTGGCGATTAGTGCCACTACAGCACTTAAATTCAGTAATGATCAAGTGCAACAAGCGGTAACGTTACAAGCTGCCAAAATGCAGGCGGCCGATTTAGTGCTGAGTGATAATTATCCAATAGAACAGCAGTGGTTAAAGCAGGCGGATGAACTTAAATTAAAACAGTCACATGTCACCATGTTTGGTTCTATGGCGTCTACCCATGATCAATTTGTGATGGTGAATGTCAAAGCAATTGATGATGCTTTTCCGTTGAGAGGCGAGTTGCAGATTTCACCTAAGCAAAAATTAAAAAGTGGTGGAGTATGGTTAAGTAAACGTGCTCAAGAATTGTTAAAACTTACAGTGGGTGATTCTGTTCAAATTGCCGATGGTCAGTTCAAAGTGACAGGTATTATTGAACAGGACTCAAATCAAGAATTGGGTTTCTCTGCTTTTTCGCCAACCGTGATTATCTCTCAAGCCGATGTGGTTAAAACCAATGCAGTTCAAATCGGTAGTCGTGTTGAGTATCGTTTATTGATGGCAGGCGAGCCTCAAGCTGTAACGGCATACCAAAAGCGATTTAAAGCCTTTAAAGAACAAGAAAAACTGAATGATCTAAAGGCAAATACAAAGCCATTAGAACAGAATCAGATTGCTCAAGATCAAGCTACTCAAAAGCAGGATCAGCCAACCAATCAAGCGGCAACGGATCAATCCACTCAAGCGATGCAAAGTGCAGAATCGGATTTGGAAGATCAAACCAGTTTGAGACTACGTAATGCCAATGATGGAAATTCTCGCTTGCTCAAACCGATTGAAAATTTAGATATTTTCTTACAGTTGGCAAATATCTTAACCATTTTACTCTGCGGTTTAGCAATTGCTTTGACCAGTCAACGTTATGTACAGCAAAACCAAGATCATATTGCATTGATGCGTTGTATGGGCGCAACCAAACAGCAAATTTTTCAAACATATTTGGGACTACTTGTTATTGTGATTGTTATCGCAATCGTGATCGGCAGTATTTTAGGATTGGTTCTCGGTTATTCCTTACTGCAATTGATGTTGCAAATGATTCCAAATCTTGAATTAAGCTTTTCTGCTTTTGAAATGTTGCTTGGCCCTTTACCGATAGCGATTTTCACCAGTGCCATTGTTTTGATTGGATTCATTTTCCCAAGTCTATGGCAATTACTCAGTACACCGCCAATTCGAGTGATTCGTCAGCAAGAAAAATCTGCACGTTCAATGGTGTGGATGATGTCAGCAGGATTGATCAGTCTGGTTATTTTTAGTCTTGTTTTAACTGAAAATATCGTTTTAACGGCATTGGTGATGGGGGCTGTTGTCGTTCTCACAGGTTTGTTGTTTGGTATTGTTTGGTTGATTCTCAAGACTTTAAAATTAATGCGGAATCAGCTTTCGGCCTATGTACGCACGCCATCACAAACCTCATTACAAATTACAGCATTGGCTTTGGGATTGAGTTTAATTACAGTTTTGGCGGTATTACGCACAGATTTATTGGAACGTTGGCAGCAACAATTACCTGAAGGAACACCGAACCAATTTATATATGGATTACCTCCTTTTGAGCTTGATGCATTTAAGCAGCAACTTGAACAACAACATTGGACAAGCACTCCCTTATATCCCAATGTTAAAGGTCGACTCATCGCCAAAAATGATCAAGCCTTTTCAGCAGATTTGATTAAAAAGAGTAATTCGCTTCGCCGTGAACTGAATCTGACTCAAACGGATCAATATCCACAAGACAATGTGATTGTTTCAGGGGATGCCAAACTAACGAAGGTTGGACAAGTCTCTGTGGAAGCAGAATTGGCGAATGAGTTAGGGATCAAAATTGGTGATCGTTTGACTTTTAGTTTGCCAGAAGGACGATTACAGGCACAGGTGGTGAATTTAAGAACAGTAGAATGGCAAAGTTTTAGTCCGAACTTTTTCTTTATTTTTACACCCAATACTTTGGATGAAAATGCAGGAAGTTATTTAGGCAGTTTCTACGTACCAGCTGCTGAAAAAGCGAAAATGGTCAATCTGATTCAGCAATTTTCAAATACTGTTTTTATAGATGTGTCATTAATTTTTGATGAGATTAAGCGCTTAGTTGCGGTGTTGGTACAGATCATTACTGTACTTGCAGTTTTGGTCAGTCTATCGGGCTTTTTAGTTCTGATCGCTTGTATTAATTTGTTGATGGATGAGCGCAAAAGAGAAGTCGCTTTGATGCGGTCTTTTGGTAGCTCTAAACGTCAATTAAAAAACATGATGAGTTTGGAAATTGGTTTTATTGGTTTGTTGGCAGGAATTGTATCGTGTTTCTTTGCAGAAGTGATTAGTGCGATTGCAAGTTATCGAATGGACATGGTTGTACAGTTGCATTGGGAAATTTGGATTATTTTACCGATATTGATGGCATTATTATGTGCATTGATCGGTCGCTATCGCCTCAGTTATTTGTCGGAAATCCCTCCTTTACAAAGTTTGAGGGAGTTAAACTGAAAGCTATTCAATAGATTTATAAATGAATAACTTTTATGTGGCTGTATTAAATTGCAAAAATAAAGACTGAAACAATATTGGTGCAGCCACAGCTAAAATCAAAAATTTAAAGCTTATAGGAATACAGCTATGCAGTGGATCCTGTTAGAGTTTTTTCCACAAATTGTAATGTTCTTTCATAAATTTAAAGACAAGTTTACCAGTAATAAAAGCTTAGCTCTTTATCCCGTACTTGCTATTTTCCTGATGCTTTTCTATTTCAATGCATTAGGGATGATCTATTATTGGGGTGCATTGTCTATCTTTGTGTCATTGGTTTTTTGGTTGAATCGAAAGGATTATGGCGATTTAAGCCTATTGCCATGCCTTATGAAAATAGACGATGGAATGGAGCCTTTTTATTTTAAAACGAAACTTAAATTTGCTGAATTACACGGTAAAGTGATTCATATCGATCTACCGCAGAGTCATTTGCCCATAGAAATTGTTTTTAATGAAAACTCATCAGTGAAATTTAAGTTTAATCAACAAGAAATCAAAGGTTTATTTTTGGATCATGCAAGCATCATAATGAGAAGAATAATTTACATGCAAAATGTATCTTCAGGTGGTCATCAATTTAATATACAAATACAACTTAAAGGATTTTTTACGCCCCTTGTTATTTTAAAGATTTCAAAAGTTTTTCATTAATATGGACATGGAAAAATAGAAACGGAATATCAACTCAAGAGGTAAATTCTATTTCAATAAACCAAGCGACGTTTTGATCTTTTATATAGCTGTGTCTAACCATTAAACAGACCATAATATTTTGATAACGAAGCTTTTTAAAACTTCAATTGACTACGCATTTGAGAAATCGCTTCTTGCCAAAGTGGGGTAATTGGTTCAATCAAATTTTGGCAATATAAATACACGGTATAAGTTAAACCGATACCAAATAAAATAATCATAATATTGGCAATCTGCCCTGCGTTGACACGTTGAGCGATATACCAAACCACTGCTAAAACTGCGCCCATCACCATCCCGCCAATATGTGCTGCGTTATTAATCCCAGAAGCAAAGAAACCAAAAGCCAAGTTAATCGCAAGGATCGTTAAAAGTGATTTTTTATCTAAAATAAACCTTTGATTTTCGGTAGGAGGGAATAGTGAAAGTACCGCTAAAGCACCCCCTAATCCCATAACTGCACCTGATGCTCCTGCAGACACACGTGGAATCAGTTTAGGATCAAAAGTTTGTAGTAGTTCATAGCTATTGCGAATATCAAGATAACCACTGAGCAAACTACCGATTAACCCAGCCAAAATATAAAGGCTTAAATAATAAACACGGCCGAAAGTTTGCTCTGCAACATTGCCAAACACATAGAGTGCCCACATATTCATCATCAAATGGAGAATACCAAAGTGAAAAAACATGCTACTCAATAAGCGATAAGGTTCCTCTAGGAAGGTTAAAGGTGCATAATCTGCTCCCCAGCGTAATGCATCTAAAGTGCTTGGGTCAGTAATATTGACACCTGACAAGACCTGCAAAGCAAATAATCCAACATTGATCGAAATGAGTAATAAGGTTATTTTCTCTATCTTATTCGGTGTTTGCACGTAGGATGAACCTTCTTGATAATCAGACATGAAATTTCTGTGCTTTTTATAGATAGATTTAGCTTAGCATGAAATTTCAAAATTTTCGGAGTAAGCAGCTGACATGAAAGCTTTTATTGTTCGTGGTTTGTTAATTATGATCAGTCTTTTGATCATCATTCAGCTGTGGATTTTCTCAAGTTTGGTGTACTGGCGTACCCATGATGTTGAAACAACGATGTTTATGCGTTGGACATATTTGTCTGATTTTAAACCGATCAAACATCAATGGCGTGATTATGATGAGATTAGTGATCATTTTAAACATGCGATTGTTGCTGCTGAAGATGCTAAATTTATAGATCATCATGGTTTTGATTGGGATGGGATTGAAGATGCATTACAACGAAATTTAAAGAAAGATAAAGTGGTTGCAGGTGGCTCGACCATTTCACAACAATTGGCAAAAAATTTGTTTTTCTATAATCGCCGTTCATTTATTCGCAAAGGGCAAGAAACCATTGCAACAACCATGATGGAACGCATGTGGACCAAGCAACGCATTTTAGAGGTCTATATGAACTCGGTTGAGTTTGGAGATCATATTTACGGTGTTGAAGCCGCAGCACAGCATTACTTTGGAAGAAGTGCTAAGCGTTTGAGCCGTGAACAAGCCGCATTTTTAGCAGTGTTGTTATCCAATCCTAAATATTATCAAGATCATCGAGATGACTCTAAGTTGCAATATCGTAAACGTATGGTTTTAAAATATATGCGCTACACACGTATTCCAGATTAGCGTATTTCCACAGCATAAATATTTATTTTCAAAGCAAGAAAAGCACAAAGATTTGTGCTTTTTTTATGAAATTGTCATAAATTTGAAGCATACTACTTTTATGACATTTATTGATGCAGGTTTATTGCATGAACAGCGCAGTGGCGACCACGACACCTACAGAATATGCTTATAACGAACGATATATAAATCGTGAATTGTCTATTTTAGATTTCCATTTACGTGTTTTAGAACAAGCCGTTGATCCTTTACATCCTTTATTGGAACGGATGAATTTCTTGTTGATCTTTTCTCGTAATATGGATGAGTTTTTTGAAATTCGTGTTGCAGGTGTAATGGAACAATTGACCTTAGGGAATGAAAGTCGTACGCCAGATGGTCTCACGCCAAAACAAGTTTTAGAGCAAATTTCCAAAACTGCGCATGAAGCAATAGAGCGTCAATATCGTATTTTAAATGAAGAAATTTTCCCTAAACTGCGTGAAGAAGATATTTGTTTTCTGCGTCGTGGTGAATTAACACCTGCACAATCTGTTTGGATTAAAAAATATTTTCAAGAACAAGTTGCACCTGTTTTAACACCGATTAGTTTAGATCCAGCACATCCATTTCCTCGTCTAGTCAATAAAAGTCTAAACTTTATTGTGACTTTGGAAGGTAAAGATGCGTTTGGTCGTCAAATTGATCTAGCCGTTGTTCCTGCACCACGTTCATTACCACGTGTAGTGCGCCTACCAGATGAGTTAACAGGGGGCAAAGAACATTTCGTAATGCTCTCTGCGATCATTCATGAACATGTTTCAGATCTTTTCCCGGGAATGACCGCGACAGGCTGTTATCAGTTCCGTGTAACACGTAATGCAGATTTGGCGTTAAACGAAGACGTTGAAGATTTAGCCAAAGCACTGAAAGGCGAATTGAGTTCTCGCCGTTTTGGTCGTGCAGTTCGTTTAGAAGTGACTGAGAATTGTCCAAAACATATTTATGAATATTTGCTTGAAGAGTTCGATTTAGAACACGAACAGCTTTATAAAGTAGATGGGCCTGTGAATTTGGCACGTTTGGTGTCCAACTTTAAACGTCCGCATATGCGTTATGACTCGCATGTGCCATCATTGCCAAAAGTATTAAAAAAGACAGAAAATATTTTTTCGGCAATGCAAAAACAAGACATTCTTTTACATCATCCATTTGAATCTTTCGCACCTGTGATTAATTTGCTGCGTGAAGCTGCGCGTGATCCGCAAGTCTTAGCCATTAAACAAACCCTTTATCGTAGTGGTGCAGATTCAGAAATCGTTCAAGTGCTTGCTGAAGCAGCACGTAACGGTAAAGAAGTCACTGCTGTCATTGAGTTGCGTGCTCGCTTTGATGAAGAGTCGAATATTGCGGTTGCCAATGTTTTGCAAGAAGCTGGGGCAGTGGTGGTCTATGGTATTGTCGGTTATAAAACCCATGCCAAAATGATTTTAGTGGTACGCCGTGAAAACAATAAATTAGTGCGTTATGTGCATTTGGGTACAGGTAATTATCACGCCACCAATGCACGTATTTATACCGACTATGGCTTATTGACCACAGATAAAGAGCTGTGTGAAGACGTACATCGTATCTTCCAAGAGCTCACTGGTATGGGGAAAATGGCGAAGTTGAAGAAACTTCTTCATGCACCTTTTACTTTACATGCTCAACTTATTTCTTTTATTGACGATGAAATTGCCAATGCGAAAGCGGGTAAGCCTGCGCAGATTATTGTCAAAGTAAACGCTTTATCTGAAGTTCAATTGATCAATAAATTATATGAGGCATCACAAGCGGGTGTGCAAATTGATTTAATTATTCGTTCAATTTGCTGTTTACGTCCGGGCTTACCGAATCTGTCTGAAAATATCCGTGTTCGTTCTATCGTTGGGCGTTTCTTAGAACATACGCGTGTTTACTATTTTGGGAATAATGGTAATTCACGTATTTATTGTTCAAGTGCGGACTGGATGGATCGTAACTTGTTTAATCGTGTTGAAGTTTGCTTCCCGATTGAAGATCCTGCATTGAAGAAGCGAATTTATCAGCAAGGTCTTGTGAATTATTTGAAAGATAATACTCAGGCTTGGTTGTTGCAAGGGGATGGTACTTGGGTTCGTGCTCAGTTAAAAGATGGAGAGGTTGCGCATAATGCACAGCAAACTTTGATTGAGTATTTTAAATAATAAATTCAGCAATCAAGTATTTAAAATTTTATTAAATATTTGATTAAAAATAAAAAAGGAGTCAGTCATGGCTCCTTTTTTATTGCAGACAGAGGCTTAGTATTGACCCAAGTTTGCAGTAATTTTTTGTAGAATTTGTACCAGTACATCAAACTCACTTTGTAGAGGCGTACTTTTACGAGTCACTAAAGCTAAAGTACGTGTTGGTGCATTTTCAATCGATTTAATCACCAACTGATCGTTACTTTTGAGCATATGTGCATGCAAAGCAATTTCAGGAAGTAAAGTATAACCTAAGTTAGAGCTGACCATTTCCACAAGTGTTGGTAATGAACTTGCCTTTAACCGATGATCATTTTTACGTTCGCCAATTGGGCAAACGCTTAAAGTATGGTCGCGTAAGCAATGCCCTTCTTCAAGCAACATTAAATGTGACAAATCAAGATCATCTAAGCTTCTTGCATTGACAGCATTTTGATCTGCTTTATTACTCACTAAGAATAATTGCTCTTTTGCAATTTCAGCAACTTTTAAACCACGGGTATCGAAAGGAAGCGCAAGCATGATCATATCGAGATTGCCGTGCTCTAACTTCTCTACAATTTTCTCACTTTGAGCTTCATGTAAATGCAATTGAATTTTAGGCAATTGCTTATGCACTTCTTCCAAAAGCCTAGACAAAAGAAACGGAGCAATTGTAGGAATAATACCTAAATGCAAATCACCTGTGAGTGGTTCACTCATTTCACGACTTAAGCGCATTAAGTCTTGTGCATCGGCGAGTAGAACACGGGCTCGGGCAACAACTTGTTCACCTAACGGGGTTAAGCGTACATTTTGGCGATCACGTTCAACGAGTACGCCACCCAATAAACGTTCTAACTCCATAATCCCACCCGATAAAGTGGATTGAGTGACAAACGAACGGCGCGCTGCTTCAGTAAAGTGCAACGTCTCAGACAATGTCACCAAATATGACAGCTGTCTTAGGGATGGTAATGCAGCCATAGTGTCCTAATGCTTATGATTTAAAATGATGTGCAAATAATCCGCTAATTTGAGGAATAAAATGCGGTGGCATATCATGCCCCATTCCTTCAATTAATTCAAATTTAGCACCTGAAATTGCTTTTGCTACTGCCTTACCATGGCTTGGAGGTAATAATCGATCTTTAGATCCATGTAACACTAAAGTTGGTTTTTCGATTTGCTTATCCAATTTAAGTAAGGAACCTGTACATAATATTGCTAAAAACTGTTGAAGTACACCCGCTGGATGATAACTACGACGATATAATTTACGGGCGGTCTGAATGGCATCGACTTGGTTGATATAACCTGGTGAACCAATTAGACGAAATACCTTTAATGAATGGTTAACAATTCCATCTTCATCCCGTGATTCAGGCTTACCAATCAGGCTAAACAGTTGTTTTGGAAAAGGAGGCGGGAGTAAAGGTTGGTTATTACTGGTAAATAATAAACCGAGCTTTTCAATTTTTTCAGGATACTTTGCTGCAAGAATTTGTGAAATCATACCGCCCATCGAAGCACCGAGAATATGTGCTTTTTCTATTCCTAAGCGGTCAATCAACAGTGCAACATCGTCTGCCATGTCATATAAGTTATAAGGTGCACCATCATTGGGTAAACCTAAGGCAAAACGGCTCATCAATTTAACAGCATTTAGGCGAGGGCCTTTGTGTCTGACTTTAGACGATAAGCCAATATCACGATTATCAAAACGAATGACGTGAAAACCTTGATCAATCAAGGATTTACAAAAAAAATCTGGCCAAAATAACATTTGCGCACCCAATCCCATAATCAAGATCACTGTTGGATGATCTGGATTACCACCTGCTTCAATGTGTAATTGAATACCGTTGCCTAAATCCACCGTGGATTCTTGCATAAATGCGGTATACGGTGAGCTTTGAAATTGAAGCGCGCTATTCATTGTTATTTTCCTATCAAACAAGGATTATTTTTTGTTTAAAAAACATTCCTTCTTATTTAAACCTTAAACTGATGCAGGAATCAAGTCAGGAACCAGTTTTGTCAACGCTAAACGTTGTTTAGCTGCTGTTGCACCTAACAAAACAAAGCCTCGTAGTGTACCGTCTGCGTCAATCGCTTTAGACAACATACCGTCATCAAACTCTTCATTTTCCCAAGTCACTTCAATATCCATTGGTGCAGGAAGAACGGTGAGTGGAGCAGCAGGTGTTTTAACTGCAACTGGCATAGCCGGGTAGTGTACATTGGTGGTTTGACCACTTAATGTTTTTGCTAAAGCACGTGCTTGTTGCATGATTGGCATCACAAATGGCAACAATGTTCCATTCACTTCCGCACAATCCCCAATGGCAAAAATATCAGTCTGATTGGTTTCCAATAAGGTATTGGTAATGACACCACGACTGGTTTTTATATTTGCATCTTTTGCCAATGCTGTATTGGGTTGTAATCCAATTGCAGATAGAACAACATCTGCAAGTAAAGATTGACCACTTGCAAGCGATACAACATAGCCACGATCAGATTTAGATACTTTTTCTACGGTGGTGCCAAGAGCAAACTTGATCCCAGATTCTTCTAGATTTTCTTGAAATGCTTGTGCAACATGGTTGGGTAATAAGCGACCTAAAGGTTGTGGTGCTAAATCGATTACCGTCACTTGATGACCTGTATTTTGTAAGTCATTGGCAAATTCACAACCGATCAAACCTGCACCGAGGATGACGACGCGTTTATCTTCACATTCACCTGTACTACAATTGTCTAAAGTTTCTCTAAATGCACGATAGTCCATCAATGAGTTGACAACATGTATATCATCACTACCGTCTCCTGCGATGGCCAAACGGATTGGACTTGCACCTACAGCAAGGATGAGTTTTGAATATTCTTGTGTTGAACTTTGACCTTGTTGTTCTATCACGAGTTGATGATTGGCTGCATCAATAGATTTTACCCATGTCTCTTTTTCAATACGCATATTCAATTGCGTACTCATTTTTTCAGCATCGCCTAAACCAATGTGTTCAGGTGCTTTTTTCCCGACTAAGGCATTGGATAAAGTCGGTTTAGCATAATTCACCGCATCATCAGCGCAAATCATCACTAACTCTTGTTCAGCATCTAATTTACGAAATTCTCTTGCGAGGGTATAGCCTGCCATGCCAGAGCCTACGATGATGATCGGTTTCATATTTTTCTCCATACGGATTGAATTGTCATTATGATCGACTTCTTCGCTTTATATTAACAATAATATTTTAATAGAGCTGAATGGCGGATGATCTTATCAGATCGGCTGTTCAATCTATTTGAGGCGAAGAAGTCTTGAGGGGTGAATAAAAAATGAATTTTGAATGACTCGTAAAAAAAGACCATGTAAACATGGTCTCTACTTCATTTTTTAGACTTCTATCATTTCAAAATCGGCTTTAGAAACGCCACAGTCTGGACAAGTCCAGTCATCTGGGATGTCTTCCCATTTGGTACCTGCTGCGATGCCATCTTGTGGCCAACCTGCTGCTTCGTCATAGATCCAACCACAAACGATGCACTGATATTTTTTCATCTGACTCTCCGATATCTGACAGGTAATGTGTTTATTCTGCCAGTAAAATTCCATCTACTGCTTGACTCAAATAATATGCAATTCATAGGTGTACATATTTTTCTAAATTTTTACGCAGTTCTGTGTCTAAAGTAAAGTAAATATCGGAGTTTATCTCACTAAGCGCAAAGCTGAATGGCTCAGAAGGACAAAAGCTGTGTTGTTTGGGCTAATTTTGGAAATAATTGTCTGACAATTTACTGGTACTTGATCTTCTATAAGCAAAAAAGATTAAAATTTCATGACAAATGATTTGATTTTAAAACATTTTCAAAAAGATGATTTCTACCTAAGCGAATTGAAAATATCTTCAATTTATCCCAAATAGATTTTGAAATGCATAGCTTATTATACCCATTATTTTATCTAAAAATGTGCCATGAAATTTCAAGCACTTAAATCATGGTATGAAAGCTCAGTTGAAAGCATTGCTGCTTTTTAGCTGGAAAAGCGTTAAAATTCACATATTATTTTTCTCTTCCAATCTCCCTTCATGATGAAAATGTCTACTTTATTGTGGTCAGGTATTCGTACTGTCCAAGATTTCCCTAAACCAGGGATTTGTTTTTATGATTTAACGCCCTTGTTTATGAACAATCTTGTTGAATTGACTGATGCTTTAATTGCAAAAATTCCAGCAGAACAGTTAGCTGAAGTGGAAAGTTTTGTTGCCGTTGAAGCACGTGGTTTTGTTTTGGCAAGTTTATTGGCGCAACGTACAGGTAAAGGCTTATTATTGGTACGAAAAGCTGGCAAATTACCACCACCAGTGGTTGGCGTTGGTTACAGTTTAGAATATGGTTTAGATCGATTGGAAATGTCGGCGGGTATTCAGCCTCAAAAAGTTATTATCGTGGATGATGTCTTGGCGACAGGTGGTACTTTAAAAGCTGTAAAACAGTTGATGCACAAATGTGAACATACCGTACTAGGTGCGAGTATTTTTCTAGATTTACCTGATTTACATCAAGATTTAGGTATGGAAGTTTGGTCAGTTTTAGATGAAAATTCTAAACCTGTAGCGCAAGCAGTTGCTTAAAACGGTTAATATTCGATAAATCGTTTGAAAATAGATTTTAATGAAGAACCTCTTATATTCAGTGTATAAGGGGTTTTGCTATCGTTTTATTTAAAACAGTAACTCATTTACCGAATAAAGGTTTGTTCCATATATTCAATCAGTCGATTTAAATTTTCAGGTTGTGCCAAACGGTGGTGTCCACCTTCAACAGCATCGATTTGCATATACGTTTCGAGTAGCGCAGTTGCTGCATACATATCTAGAATTTCATCACCCAGTTCAATATAGGCGATTTGTGGAATGTCATGTTCCAAATCATGTTCATTGATTGCTGGATAATCTGTTCGAAAATCTGGACTGAGACTTGGATTGGCGATAATAGTGGGAATACGATGAAACTGAGACATTCTAAGGGCCCAATAGCCACCTAAGCTATGTCCAATCAGTAAGTCAGGTTTTATTTTTTCAATCGTGTCGTGGTAAAAATTTTCAACAGTTTTAAAATTCAGGTTTCGATAATCGACTTCTATACAATATTTTTTTTCAGCATCTATGGCATGGAACTTGGTAGATTCTTTGGAAGAATCTAATCCATGTAAAAATAAAATCTTAGAATGGCTACTCATCATTTTTATCACTTTCTAGCTGTCTTTATTTATAAGGTAAAGAGTGAAATAGTCATAATTTAAAAATGTTAAAACTTTACATTTCAACTATTTTGTTCTCAGTTTATTGTACTGAGCAACGACTCTTTTATAACTTAGCTTTTGGTCTAAGTATCTCCATTGTTATTATAAGTTATTGAATTTTATTAATTATTATAAATGCTGTTCACATATTTTTAGCTTGTTTTAACAAAAAATAATCAATCTATATACCGAATAGGTTAATCTCGATAACTATAGCGGCATATTCATAGGTGAATTGATGATCACTCTACAATATGAAATCGATATTCATGCAAATGCGCAAAAAGTTTGGCATGTGATGTGGGATACACATACTTATTCGCAATGGACACGCTTTTTTTCACCCAGCTCACGTATGCAATCTGACTGGAAAATTGGTGGTGAAACCTTGTTTCAAGATGCAAGTGGTGATGGCATGCTTGCAACGATTACTGAATTAGAACAGTTCAAAAAGGTTATATTTCAGCAGCAAGGTATCTTAAAAAATGGTGTTGTGGATCGTAACAGTGAAGATGCACAACAAGGCTGTGGTGGTTTGGAACAATATTTTTTAACTGAAAATAATGGCGTGACGCATTTGTTTGCTCAAGTTGAAACATCAGCGCAATATAAAGAAATTATGGATCGAGGTTTTCAGCAAGGTTTTGCTGTGATTAAGCAGTTGGCAGAAGAAAAATAGTGATTATTGCTGAATATTAATTGTCGAATCATCATTCGCAAATCTGAAAGCGAGTTTTGAGTTCAAAACAAGACTCAACTTATTGGCATTGAATGATAATTGGCTGTTCTATTGAAAATGATTTAGGTATGCCATTCTCATTTCGAGGGTAAAAACGAATCTTTTTCAACAAGGGTTCTAAGATTGGGCGCATTTTGCTATTGATTGCAGGTGAGTAGTGAATGCGTTGGATATTGCCATTAAAATCGACTAAAAAATTAGCATTGATGCTGATATTTTCTGAAGCCTCCTGTTTGGCTTGATTTTTTTGCGTACAAAATGGTTCTAATAAGCTTTGTAATTGTGAAAAATTAGGTTTGACCGCATAGAGGACCGTTTCTGGAAATTTGATAAAAAGTATGTATTTACCATAATAATATTTAGTTAAAGCGATTTGTTCTTCATCTATATTCAGTGATTTATTTTTAAAATCATTGGTGACGAGAGGTAAATTCTCTAAGCTCATTTTTTTAGCAATTTCCAATGCTCTCGTATTGAGAATGGATTTTTCAGGATTTGGATTTAACAGTTTTACATATGTTTGCTGAGAATTTTGTTTGGGTGTGATTTCTAATTGCCAAATATAGCCCTGATTTTTGATATTGGTGCTTTCTATTTGAGGTGGTAAATCTTTTTTAGTATTACTCATGACGATATGTTTCTCCGCAGCACTTCCTGTGGAAAACAATAAAATGTTTGCGAAAATGATACTTTGGGCGAATCCTTGCCAGTATTTATTCATGATTTTTTAATTTTTACATTGATCGTTGTGTTATATGCATACGCATTATGTTGTAAATCTGCTATGCTATGCAACTTCCGTTTTTTAATTTAATCGAGGCAGAGATGACGCAAAGTAATGCTCAATCGACTTCTGAACAACACATTTCCGAAAACGATTTAATTGCGCAGCGTCATGCCAAGTTAAAGCAAATACAAGATCAAGCAAAGCAAACAGGTGTAAGCCCATGGCCAAACACCTTTAAGCGCGAGCATTATGCGCAAGATTTACAAGAGCAATTTGCTGATAAATCTAAAGAAGAAATTGAAGCTGGTGAACAAGTTCATGTTTCTGTAGCGGGTCGTGTCATGTTGAACCGTGGTTCATTTATTGTGATCCAAGACATGACAGGTCGTATTCAGTTGTATGTACCACGTAAAGAACTTGCTCCTGAAGTACTTGAAAGCATTAAAGGTTTAGACCTTGGTGATATTATCGCGATTCAAGGTTATCTTGGCCGTTCAGGCAAAGGCGACTTGTATGTGCATATCGAACATTTTGAACTATTAACTAAATCATTACGTCCACTTCCAGATAAATTCCACGGTTTGAATGACACTGAAGTGAAATACCGTAAACGTTATTTAGACTTAATTGTGAATGAAGAAACACGTAAAACTTTTGAGATTCGTGCAAAAGTAGTGTCAGGTATTCGTGCATACCTAAGCAATGAACGTTTTATGGAAGTCGAAACACCAATGATGCATGTGATTCCGGGTGGTGCTTCTGCGCGTCCTTTTGAAACACATCACAATGCTTTGGATATGCCATTGTTCTTACGTATCGCTCCTGAGCTTTATTTAAAACGCTTAGTGGTGGGTGGTTTTGAGCGTGTTTTTGAAATTAACCGTAATTTCCGTAATGAAGGTGTTTCAACACGTCATAACCCAGAATTCACCATGATCGAATTCTATCAAGCTTATGCTGACTATAAAGACTTGATGGCTTTAACTGAAAGTATGCTTGAAAAATTGGCTATCGATATTTTAGGTTCTACAGATGTGCCATATGGTGAAGAAGTGTATAGCTTCAAAGGGCCATATAAGAAAATTTCAATGTTTGATGCCATTCTTGAAAATAATCCAAGCTTTACACCTGAAAATGTTTCGGATCGTGAATTCTTGGCAAAATTTGTTAAAGAAGAATTGAAAGAACAAGTAAAACCGGGCTTTGGTTTGGGTAAACTTCAAACGATCGTATTTGAAGAAACGGTTGAAACGAAACTTCGTCAACCGACATTCATTACAGAATACCCAGCGGAAACTTCTCCATTGGCACGTCGTAATGATAGCAATCCACATATCACAGATCGTTTTGAGTTCTTCATCGGTGGTCGTGAGTTGGCTAATGGTTTCTCCGAGTTAAATGACCCGATTGACCAAGCAGAGCGTTTCCAAGCGCAAGTGGAAGAAAAAGATGCAGGTGATGATGAAGCCATGCACTATGATGCAGACTTTGTTGAAGCTTTAGAATATGGTTTACCGCCGACAGCAGGTGAAGGTATTGGTATTGATCGTTTGGTCATGTTGTTTGCCAATGCACCAAGTATTCGTGATGTGATTTTATTCCCACATATGCGTCATAAAAATTAATAGTGATCTATTTTTAAAATAGATTTCCTATTTTCATAAAAACCGAGTTCATTAATGAATTCGGTTTTTTATTTTGTGACTGAGTTCGCTCTATTTTTTTGAGCAAGAATAATATTTATCTAAGGTAACGTCAGTTCGGGATAAACTCTGATGTAAGTTATTGAAAAGATAGATTATGCACAGCGGGGTCTTACCGTTTAAAGTCAGATATAAGGATTAACCCACTTCGTCTTGCACTTCGCTTGAAATATATTTCAATCTTGTTCAGGTTCGACCTGAGAGGTACTACCTCGCAAGGCTTTCGGGATGAGTGGCACTGCCACGCAAGGGCAAAACCATTTGTCAGTCGCCAACTCGACAGATACTATCAAGTACCTAATATATTGCAAAAACAGTATATTACAGATCTTGCGGAATATATTCCTCATGCCTCAAACAATGCGACTGACGTTTCCGCGTATCATATAGTTGGGAATATATTTTATCCCGAGTTCAGGTTAAGGTATTTTGAGTGAAAGTTTGTGTAAGAACACAATTTCATCATTGCAAAATTCACACAAAGAAATTACTGTGTCACCGTTAATTAAATTTGAGAAAGAAGTGCATGTATTTAAGAAAATCACTTTATGCTGCTGTATTATTTGGAATGTCGCTGCCTGCTGTGTTCGCACAAGGTATTGTACTGAATAATGAAGATATTCGTACAGATCTAAATTGGTTAAACCAACAAGGTGTGATTCAAATTAGCACATCGACTTGGCCAATGAGTGGTGATGAAATTCAACGTGCTTTATCTCAAGCTCAGGTTTCAAATAATGCACAACAAAAAGTCATTGATTCTATTCAAAATGCATTAAGAACAGACAATCAAACAGCAAAATTAGCTTTGTCAGCAGAGTCTGATCAAAAAAATATTCCACAAGCATTTGGTGATGATACTAAAGCGCAATATGTAGGTACTTTAGAGTTCAATGCGGGTGGTGCAAATTGGGATGCTAAGCTTCGTGTAAATGGTGAAAAAGATCCTTTAATCGACAATGGCCATGATGTAAATGTCGAAGGGTCATATATTGCTGGTAAGCTTTGGAATCAATGGGTAATTGCAGGTCAAATCCCAACCTATTGGGGCCCTGGGCATGATGGTAGTTTAATTCGCGGTGATGCAAGTCGCCCCGTTTATGGATTTACTGTACAACGTGCTGAGCAAAAAGCTTTTGAAACACCATGGTTATCTTGGATTGGTCCTTGGCAATATCAAGCTTTTGGTGGTCAATTGGATGATTATACAGCAGTGCCTGACGCTCGATTATTTGGATTACGTTTAACTGCACAACCGCTTCCTTATCTAGAGTTGGGTGCATCACGTATTTCTCAAATTGACGGTGAAGGTCAACCTGGAAGCTTTAGAGCTTATTGGAATGCATTTATTGGTAAAGATAATGAATGTAATGATGGTTCATGTACTGGTGAAGGAAACGCCTCAAACCAATTGGCAGGTTTTGATGCACGTTTAAATCTACAGCAATTATTGAATGTTCCAATGAGTTTCTATGGACAATATATTGGTGAAGATGAGGCAGGATTATTGCCATCGAAAAAAATGTATTTGGCTGGTGTAGATTATTCTTCAAGTTTCAAAAACTTGCCGTACCAACTTTATGCAGAATGGGCGGATACGACCACTAATGGTGACGCAAAAGGTATTTCATATAACCACCATGTTTATACAGATGGTTTTTACCAACATGGCTTCCCACTAGGTCATGCAATGGGGGGGGATGGTGAAATGGTTTCAGTCGGTGGAGATATTCGCTTTGATGTAATGAACCGTTTATCTGGTCGTGCGATGTATGCCAAAGTGAACCAATCGGCAAGCCAATTTGGTACAGATCAAATTAATTTAGCATTTCCTGAAAATGACAAAATTAAAGCACTAGATGTGACTTGGACGCATTATATTAAACCGACACTGCCATTAAAAATTAATGGCTGGGTGAGTGATTCTGATGTACACGGAAATGATGGTGGTGTGTCTGTTGGCGTTGAAATCCCTTTAGATAAATCACTTATTGGTTATTAAGTGAACAAAAAATACCTAATTCTAGGTATATACAGTATGTTATTGAAACTTTAGGATGAATTGACTTCTTTAATAAACCTTAGTTAAAGAAGTTATTCCTACCCTCAAAGCTTGAGTTGTTTTACAGGTCTTGCTTTGAATTTTTATAGACTTATTTTGAATAAAATAAGTCTTTTTTTATTGCTAAAAATTTATCCTGAAATATGCAGTTTGGTTCAGGTGAAAGAGAAACCTTACTATTTTAAAGTAATTTTTTTATAAAAAAATACCCAATTCTAGGGATATCCTTGAGTGATTTTTTTAACTATGATTAAACAACTTCTTTAGCATGACTTTAATTAAAATAAAGAAGGGTACTCCAACTTTAAGTACAAGACCTCCACTTTGTACTTCATGTGCAAATGATCGCTTACTTGAGAGAGTAAGCTTTTTTTTGCCTGTAATTCCATTTGCTTATCGGTTCTAGTCTTTATTTTAGTATCTATAATGTATGCTTATATTGAATAAACTCTGTTTTACTGGCAATACGGTCATAAAGCAATTGCGCTGTGTGATTCGACTCTTGAGTGAGCCAATAAACTCGATCAAATTTACCCGCACAAGCTTGGTAACAATGCTCAATGAGTTTTCGCGCTATACCTTGATTTCTAAAGTGTTCGTCTACATACAAATCTTGTAAATAACAATAAGGCAAATTTACCCACATACTCATATGTGAAATTAAATGCACAATCCCGACGATATTGTTATCAATTTTTATTGCAAAACCAAACATATCGGTTTGTTCAGGATTTGTGATTCGCTGCCAAGATAATCTTATTTGCTCATCACTTAATTGTGTATTATAAAAAGTTAAGTAAGCTTGCCAAAGTGGAAGCCATTGTTCAAAAGTAATTTCTTCTAATGCGATAATTTGTGTGCTCATTGCAAACTCTAAATTTTATTTATGGTGTTTTTATATACCAATATAAAGAAACAAGTAAAATAATTGTGATATTCATCACAATTTTATACTTGGTTTTTAAATTGTAGGCTCAAGCTATGCCTAAACATATAATGATTACAATGTTTTTATGTAGTGAATATACTTAGTTTTATCTGCGATCTGATCATAGAGATATTGTGCTGTAAGATTTGTTTCATGGGTTAACCAAAAAACTCGATCAAATTTACCTGTGCAGGCCTGATAACAATGTTCTATTAACTGTCGTGCTAATCCTTGATTTCTAAATTGTTCATCGACATATAAATCTTGTAAGTAACAATAAGGCAAATCTGTCCACGTGCTTATATGTGAATTTAAGTGAGCAAACCCAACCACATTTTCATCTATTTTTATTGCAAAACCAAAGATATCGGTTTGTTCAGGATTTGTGATTCTCTTCCAAGATAATCTTATTTGCTCGTCACTCAAATGTGTTTTATAAAAAGTTAAGTAGTCTTGCCAAATTGGAAGCCATTGTTCAAAATTAATTTCTTCTAATGTGAAAATTTGTGCATTCATTGCAAACTCTAAATTTTGTTTATGATGTTTTTATATATCAATATAAAAAAACAAGCAAAAGAATTGCATTGTAAATCACTATAATGAATATAAATTTTAATATGTGTAATAAGTACACTTTTTTGTGAGCTGGTGCTGTCAATGTCTATATCTGAGGAAAGACTTACTCATCTAAAGCAGCTTGAGGCTGAGAGTATTCATATTATCCGTGAAGTTGCTGCTGAATTCGAAAATCCAGTGATGCTTTACTCTATCGGGAAAGACTCAGCAGTGATGCTGCATCTTGCTTTAAAAGCATTCTATCCTGCAAGACTTCCTTTCCCACTGTTGCATGTCGACACAGGTTGGAAGTTTAAAGACATGATCACATTCCGTGACAACATGGCAAAAGAGCATGGTTTTGATTTAATTGTGCATCAAAATAAAGAAGGTCGTGATGCAGGTGTAAACCCATTCGATTATGGTAGCTCTAAATATACTGACATTATGAAAACTCAAGGCTTAAAGCAAGCTTTGGACAAGTATCAGTTTGATGCTGCATTTGGTGGTGCACGCCGTGATGAAGAAAAGTCACGTGCCAAAGAACGTGTTTATTCGTTCCGTGATTCTAAACACCGTTGGGATCCTAAAAACCAACGTCCAGAATTGTGGAATCTTTACAATGGTAAAGTGAATAAAGGCGAAAGTATTCGTGTATTCCCATTGTCAAACTGGACTGAGTTAGATATTTGGCAATATATCTACCAAGAAAGTATTCCTTTGGTTCCTTTATATTTAGCTGCTGAGCGTCCAGTGGTTGAACGTAGCGGTACACTGATCATGGTTGATGATGAGCGTATGCGCTTAAAAGAAGGCGAAGTTCCGCAAATGAAATCGGTACGTTTCCGTACTTTAGGTTGTTATCCATTGACAGGTGCAGTTGAATCTACTGCAACGACATTGCCTGAAATTATCCAAGAAATGCTTTTAGCCGCCAGTTCAGAGCGTCAAGGTCGTATGATTGACCATGATGAAGCTGGCTCGATGGAAAAGAAAAAGCAAGAAGGTTATTTCTAAACATTTCAGAATCTTCCCCTAACCCCTTCTTTATGAAAGAAGGGGAATTCCCGAAATAGAACGGAGCCAAGTCTCCCTTTCTTAAAGGGATATTTAGAGGGATTAAGCCGATTTCTAAAGAATTTGTGGAGTTTTGAGCAATGTCTCATCAATCAGAATTAATTAGCCAAGACATCTTGGCATATTTAAAACAGCATGAAAATAAAGATCTTTTACGTTTTCTAACCTGCGGTAACGTAGACGATGGTAAATCAACGTTAATCGGTCGTTTGCTTTACGATTCAAAATTAATCTATGAAGATCAGTTGCAAGCTGTGACTCGTGATTCTAAAAAAGTAGGTACAACCGGTGATGCGCCAGACTTGGCATTACTTGTAGATGGTCTACAGGCTGAGCGTGAACAGGGGATTACCATTGACGTGGCTTATCGTTATTTCTCAACAGAAAAACGTAAGTTCATCATTGCAGATACACCGGGGCATGAGCAATATACACGCAACATGGCGACAGGTGCGTCAACTGCTGATTTGGCGATTATCCTGATTGATGCACGTTATGGCGTACAAACTCAGACTCGTCGTCATACCTTTATTGCAAGCCTTTTGGGTATTCGCAATATCGTGGTTGCGATTAACAAAATGGATTTGGTTGAGTTTTCAGAAGCTCGTTTTAATGAAATTCAAGCAGAATATAATCATTTCATCAATCAGTTGGGTGATCGTAAACCTGCCAATATCATCTTTACGCCAATTTCAGCGTTAAATGGTGATAACGTGGTTAATCCATCTCCAAATACGCCTTGGTACACGGGCAAAACGTTGATGAATACCCTAGAAACGGTTGAAATTACACGTGACACCAGTGCGCATGAATTCCGTTTCCCTGTGCAGTATGTGAATCGTCCAAACCTTGATTTCCGTGGTTTCTGTGGAACGATTGCTTTAGGTGAAGTTAAAGTTGGCGATGAAATCGTGGCTTTACCATCAGGCAAGAAATCGACAGTTAAAGAGATTGTGACGTTTGATGGCAATCTTGAACATGCGATTGCAGGTCAAGCTGTGACTTTAACATTGAACGATGAGATTGATATTTCACGTGGTAATGTTTTGGTGAAAGCAGGCGAACAACCGTTATTGTCTCGCTCTGTACGTGCTTCTGTAGTGTGGATGACTGACCAGCCTTTGGTGATTGGTAAGTTGTATAACATCAAGATTGGTACTCAGACGATTCCTGCGAAAGTGTCTAAAATCAACTATCGTACCAATGTGAATACGCTTGAGCATACTCAAGTTGATCAACTTGAGTTGAATGCGATTGCGGATATTGATGTTGAGTTTGATGCACCTGTGGTATTTGACCGTTATCAAGACAGTCGTTATACAGGTTCATTTATCTTTATCGACCGTTTAAGCAATGTCACTGTTGGCGCAGGTATGGTTGAAGCTGCAGTTGAATGGACTGCACATAATGAACCTGTCACTGCTGAAGATCGTGCTGCACGTTTAGGTCAAAAACCTGCTGTAGTGGCTGTGTCTGCTCAAGCACTTGAAAATGCTCAAGCACTTGAGAGTCTGTTGATTCAACAGGGTGTAGTTGCGATTGCCAAAGCTGATCTTTCTGCTGAGCAAGTTGCCTTACTTCGTCAGACCGGTATCGTAGTGATTACCGATGCTGAACAGGGTGCAGATGTTGTATTTGCACAAGATGCTGTTGAAGAATTGGCTGAGAAAATTGTGGAATTGGTTCGTCTGTAAGAGATTGGATTGAAAAACCCGCCGTGAGGCGGGTTTTCTAATATTGTCTTTTTATTATTTTTTTTATATATTTAACAGTTGTTAAAATGGTATTTTATTAGATAAGTGCATAAATATGAAGAAAGTAAGTGTTAAAAAAATTATTAGACAAAGAAAAGAAAATTTTTTAGTTGCAAAAAAGAATATTAGACAAAAGAATTCAGATGCTATCTATACAAAATGGGTGAAAGCTCATTGTCAAATGTCAATTTTATTACCTAGTCATATTTATTTATATAAATCTGAAATTAGAGGAAGTTTATTAAATTCATTAAAAAGAATTCCTGACACAAACTCTTTTACGAAACCAATAGCATTAGATTTTAAGAATGTTAAGAGATTAGATGCAGTTTCAACTAACTATTTTGTTCATATGTTAAATAAATATTCGCATATTCCAATGAAAGGACGAGTATCAAAAAATAACACTGTGCGGTCAATGCTTACAAAGTTAAAGATTCATGAGACTTTAGGTATGCCCGAATATTTTTGTAAGCAACAAAAAGTTAATAAATGGTTGATGGCAAGAGGTACTAGCTCAGATTTAATTGGGGGGTATGAGGTAATAGAGAAAGCTTTACTTGAAAAATTTGGTGAGACAGAAAATTTTTATGTCATAAATGAAGCCATTTCTGAAGCTGTAAATAATGTAATAGATCATGCTTATGATGTTAATGATATTCATCGAGAATGGCTTATATTTCTTGCAATTGAGAGTGAGGAATGTAGTGTTGTAATTTCTGATTTGGGAAAAACAATACCTGTATCACTTCCAGAGACTATTCAAGATAGTTTCGAAATGGGAGTTACGAATGTTTTAACATCTTTACGTGATATGGATTTTGAGAATTGGCAACAAATAGATGATGCAAAAAGAATTCAATTAGCTAGCTTATATCGTAGAACTGAAACGAAAGATAAACATAGAGGTAAGGGATTTGCTAATATGATGGAAGTATGTAAACAAGTACCCGAAGCACAACTTTACGTGTATAGTCGAAAGGGATTATGGATGATGAAACACGGCTCTGAAGATCGCATGCAGGCATTTAAAAGTGCAATCAAAGGTACTATAATCTATTGGTCAATTCCCACTGGTCAATCTTTAAGTGAAAATTTAAGAAATTTGGCAGCTTAAGGAAAAAAGTATATGAGCGAAAATAATGTGATTCATGTTGCAAATGACTTTTACCCGCGCCCATCTGGTCGCTATGCTAAAGATGGTCAATATACGGGTGAAGCTTTTAGAGAAAACTATTTAGTCCCAAAATTAAATAAAATTATCAATAATACATCTGATAAAGAGAGTTTTTTAGTTGTAGATTTTACGGGTGTGACAATGGCTGGTTCGTCATTTTTAGAAGAAGCTTTTGGGGGGTTAGTGAGAAAGCATAATTTTAATAAAGATGACTTGTATAGGATTTTGGATATACAAAGTCCTAGAAGACCAGTAATTAAGTCTAGAATACAAGAATATATAAGAGAGGCATAATATAAGGGGGATGCTTTTGGATACTAGTTGTTTTATTGACATAATTGTAAAAGCACTCACTTATTTTGGTGGGTGCTTTGCTTTATATGTCTTTCTTCAAAGAGTACATAATCAAACACAACAACGAGCCTTAAAAGCGATCACTGATGAAATAATCAAAGTTAATGATTTTACAATTGAGTTTATTGTCAAATATGAGATTTTAATAGATAGCGATTTTGATGTTAAACAAGCATCAGAGTTAATGATCTTAAAAGCAAAAATTAACGCGCATCTAAATTATATTACTGATTATATTAATTTCTTTCCTTATAATGGTCCTGTCAAATATTTATATCAAGAATATATACAAGATAAATATGAAAATAAAGAAAAAATTGTAGCAGAAGACATAGAATTTCAATATCAAGATGTAATAATAAGGGATTCAGTTTTAAGTATCGATATTGACTTTATAGAAAATAATAATTTGAAAAAATTAAATGATGACGTAAGAGTGCTTTCTCAGAATGATATTGACCAGATCATTCATTTAGGCAGTAAATTACAAAATCATTTAGAGGAAAATACTAGAAAGTTTATTTGATAATACGAATTTGCTAAAAGAAATAGGTTATTCAGCTTTAAATCAATTAATCGATAAAGTGGGTTGCATTTAATTCAATCATCGATATTCCGAAAATATTTAAATCTTTCATACATAAGTCCACTATTCTTCAAAACCACAAAGTTTTATGTTTCTATACATAAAACTTGAAAAGTATTGAAAGACTTAGGAGCGAACCATGTCACAAGCAACCATGCAACACGTCATCATTACAGAACCCGGTGGCGTAGACAAACTCGCTTATGAAACGGTTGCAATCCCGCAAGCAAAAGCGGATGAAGTCTTGGTAAAAGTACATGCATTTGGTATTAACCGTCCTGATATTTTACAACGCCAAGGCCTATACCCAATGCCTAAAGGCGTGACCCCAGTACCAGGCTTAGAAGTTGCAGGAATCGTGGAAGCCGTTGGTGCAGATGTCACCCAGTTTAAAGTCGGTGATAAAGTTTGTGGTTTAACCAATGGCGGTGGTTATGCAGAATACTGTATTGTTCCACAAAGTCAGACATTAACGATCCCTGAAGGTGTGAGCTTTGTACAAGCTGCAGCTATTCCTGAAACATTCTTCACTGTTTGGGCAAATGTATTCCAAATGGCGAAAGCAAAAGCAGGTGAAACGCTATTGGTGCATGGTGGTGCAAGTGGTATCGGTACAACGGTACTGATGCTATGTAAAGCATTTGGAATCAAGACCTTTGCAACTGTGGGTTCAGATGAAAAGGTACTAGCCATCGCAGATCTAACCGATGCGATTAACTATAGAACTCAAGATTTTGAACAGGCGATCCAAGAAAAAACCAATAATGAAGGTGTCGATATCATTCTCGATATGGTCGGCGCGCCATATTTAGAAAAGAACTTAAGCTTACTGCGCCGTGATGGACGTTTGGTTTATATCGCATTCTTGGCAGGTGCAAAAGCCAAAGAGATTTCACTCGGTCAAATTATGATGAAGCGATTGACGATCACGGGTTCGACCATGCGTGCAAGAACGACGACGGAAAAAGCTGAAATTACGCAGGGCATACAACAACAAGTTGCTCCACTTTGGGCAAAAGGTGAATGTTTGCCGATGATCTATAAAACCTTTAAATTTAATCAAATCCAAGATGCGCATGCGATCATGGATACAGGTGAACATATTGGTAAAGTTGTGGTTGAAGTGATTTAAATACTATTTGTATTTGGTTGATATGACTACGAATAAACGCCTCTTTGTATTGAAATGAGGCGTTTATTTTTAGCTTAAAAACTATAGATAAAAGCTACAGATTAAAACCATAAGTTAAAATCCTAAACTCAAATCTAAAACCCTTCTAATACAATTTTGCCAATACTCTTCCCACTCTCGATAAGGGTGTGTGCTTTCACAATATTTTCAGCATTAATTACACCTAAATTCTCAGACAATGTGGTTTTAATTTTGCCTTGTTCGACCAATTCAGCAAGGTGATTTAAAATCTGTCTTTGGCGTGGCATATCATGCGTTTGGAATGTAGAACGAGTAAACATTGATTCCCAATGAATTGCCACAGACTTGATTTTAAAAGGGTTGATCACGAAATTGTCGGGATCATCAATTAAACCAAAATGACCTTGTGGCGCAATTAAACTAGCGATCGACTGGGTATAACCTGCCGTACCTGTAATTGAAAAAATATAATCAGGTAAGCCAATATTCAAATCAAGCACTTGTTGTTCTAAAGGTTGGTGATGATCAACGATATAATCCGCACCAATGGATTGTAGCCATGCTTTCGACTCAGGACGTGAAGCAGTTGCAATGACTTTGAGATTGGTCAATGTTTTTAAAAGTTGTACCGCAATTGAACCGACGCCACCCGCAGCACCAATCACTAAAATAGCCGCATTTAAATCTGTAGATTCTTGTACTTTTAGACGATCAAATAACATTTCCCATGCCGTAATTGAGGTTAAAGGCAGGGCAGCCGCTTCAGCATTGGTAAGTGTTTTAGGCTTGTGTCCAACGATTCTTTCATCGACCAATTGAAACTCTGCATAAGAACCACTGCATTGATTCGAGCCTGCATAAAAGACTTCGTCGCCGACTTTATAGTGTTGAACTTGTTCACCTACCGCTCGAACGATACCTACTGCATCATGCCCTAAAATTTTCCACGCTTCATTTTCACTTGAAGTGCGTTGGCGCATTTTAATATCGACGGGATTGACTGAAATGGCTTTCACTTCAACCAACAGATCATGTCCAGTTGCAGTCGGTTTTTCTATTTCAATATTTGAAAAAACATGAGGCTGTGAAATAGGCAAAGGTTTTTTGTAGGCAACTGCTTTCATTCGATTTCTCCATTTTATCGTCTGATCAATCAATAGCAAAATTCGAATGACTTAGAAAGTACAGAATTGTGTATCTCTATGTTCTATCAATAAACAGAGCGTTATAAATAGATAAGACTTTATAAACAAATCCAGTGAAATACCAAAGTCAAATTCTAAAATAATCGTCATAAATAAAAACAACATAGATCAATCATTCTATCTGGATCAAGACGGATGAAGATTATCTCTGATTTAATTTTAAAATTATGCGAAAATACTCATTCTATTGATCTCTATTTTAGGACTCCCATGACCGACTCTTCTGCATCATTAAGTGATATTGAAATTTTAGACATTCTCCAATCGATGAAATCGGATGAATTGAATGTTGAAGCAAAAAAAATCATTCGTGATGGTGGAAAAGCAGGGCGTCAAGAAGCACATAAACAAGCTTTGGTTGCACTGAACGATAGTTTTGAAGAGAAGTTTGTTGAAGCTGTGACTTTGGCTTTAGATTTAAATGAAGCTCAAGCCAAAAAAATTCGTTATAAGAAAGACCGTATCCGAATTCTAAAAGCACGTGGTATCGATTATCTAGCGATTGATGGTGCAGAAACTGCGCAAGTATTGTCACAGGTTGCGCAAGCGATTATTCGTGAAGATGCCACAGTAACACATGATTTACACAACATTTTTCCTTTTTGGAAGGAAGGTTGGCCAATGGTGCAGTTCGACAGTGCTTATAAAACGTTAGAAGAAGATATTTCAATTCATTATCAAGCTGTACTTGATCAATTGATTCATTTGTATGGTGGGAACTAAATTTTAAGCCATAACTTGAATGAGGAAAAATACTTCTAATCCTCAGTTTATTTTGGACAAGTTACAGCATCAAAAAAAGCACCATTCAAGGGTGCTTTTTACATATTATGGATTCATTTATCAAAGATATTATGAACCGAGTGTTGAATACAGTGGGAAAATACCAAAAATCAAAGCAGTTACTAACATTACTAAACACGTAATGATCGCCCACTTAATTGCGAATTTTTGATGTTGTCCAAATTCAATACCTGCCAATCCACACAATAAATAAGTCGATGGAACGAGAGGTGAAAGTAAGTGTACAGGTTGTCCTACGATTGAAGCACGCGCCATTTCAACTGGTGTAATACCATAATGACTTGCTGCCTCAGAAAGAATAGGCAGAACACCATAGTAGAAAGCATCATTCGACATAAAGAAGGTCAAAGGCATACTCACAATGGCTGTAATGGGTGCTAAGTAAGGCCCCATGCTTTCAGGAATAATTGCAACCAATTCCTTAGACATTGCATCGACCATACCTGTCCCAGATAGGATACCCGTGAAAATACCTGCTGCAAAAATGATACCCACAACGTTTAATGCACTACCTGCATGGTTCGCAACCAAGCTTTTTTGCATATCGACATCTTTATAGTTCACAACCAGTGCAATACACAGTGCGACCATAAATAGAATTGACATAGGTAATACGCCTTTTACAAGACAAACCATTAACGCCACTGTTAATAAAGCATTGAACCATCTTAAATTTGCACGGTTTGCTTCAGGATTGGTTGAAATCTGAATATTATCACCATGGCTAATATCGAGTTCAACGATACCTAAACGCTTACGTTCCATGCGTCCGTACATATAGCCGAGGAAATATAACCAAATGATTGCAAAAACCATGGGTAAAATCATCGGGATGAATACATCACTTGGGTCTACATGCAATGCACTGGCTGCGCGTGCAGTCGGGCCACCCCAAGGCGTTAGGTTCATAATTCCACTTGCGAGCATCATTAGACATGCCATGATTAATGGACTCATGCCTAGACGTTTGTAGAGTGGAAGCATTGCAGCCACACAGATCATATAGGTGGTTGAACCATCACCATCGAGTGAAACAATGAGGGTTAGTGTGATTGTGCCAATCACGACTTTGAGAGGATCACCTTTAACCAGTTTTAGGATAAATTTGACAGAAGGGTCGAATAAACCCGTATCAATCATGATGGCAAAGTAAAGAATTGCAAAGAGTAGCATAACGCCAGTTGGTGCAAGTTTTTTCACACCTTCGAGCATCATTTCGCCGAGTTCTTTGATTTCAATATGCGCTAAACTATCGACGTAAAAACTTAAACCGTAAGCAATGAGAGCAAATAAAATAGGGATAAGCGTTAAAGCAGCAAGAGCAGTCATTCGTCTGGACATAATCAAGTACATAAAGCACAAGATCATGCCTAAACCTAATACGGTTAACATGATTCAATCCTTGAGTAAGGCTTTAACTTTTGAAAGCCTTTGATGTTTTGGTACTGTGGGTATTGATAGATGCTAAAGATTTATGAGAAGAATTAAAATATATAAAAAAAAATATTGAAATGATCATTATTTTTTTAATAAATAGTATTTAATAAACAATGGTTTATAATTTATTAAAATTTTGTTTCCAAAATGGTGCATATTTTTAAACTATTGTTTTTAATAGATTTTATTTAAATGAATTTTGATTTATAAATTTTAGATATTTTTCATATTTCTAAAATTTATATATAAATGATGTGAATAGTAGAGATTTACTACTTGGTGAAAGCCTTGTGTCGTATACTTTATGGCAGATTGGTGCCGAAAATAGGCTACTTATAAAAAAGTGATGAAATATAGTTTTGCATGTTTTTTGTACTATTTTTTTAGGGAAAATAAAAAACCAAACAATATTTCTTGTTTGGTTCTATATTAAATCACTGATTTAAGAGTAAAACTCAAGTGAAATGTTAAGGCTCATCAGTGGATTCTAGTTCAGGTCTTTCAAGTAGACGTGTAACCAAAAGTTGGTCAATCTTAAAATGATCGACATCGACCACTTCAAACTTATAACCACCAAAAAGTACTGTATCCGCAGGTTTTGGAATTTTACGTAACTGATACATCATAAAACCAGCAAGGGTTTCATAACTTTCTTCATCAGGCATTTCGTCAATGGCTAAGGCGTGTTTCATGTCTTCAATTGGCGTACTACCTTCAATTAACCATGAGTTATTATCACGCTTAATAATTTGCTGTTCTTCTTCAATTGGTGTGACCCAATCTCCCATAACGGTGATCATGATATCTGAAAGGGTAATCACACCTACGACCAACGCGTACTCATTGATTACCACTGCAAATTTTTCTTTGGTTGAACGAAAGCGATCTAATAGTTCAGACAGGGTTAACGTATCTGGAATCGTGAGAACAGTACGAATGGTGTTTTCATTTAACTGAAGTAAAGATTGGTTATTGAGAATACGCACGAGGATATCTTTAGCATCGATATAGCCAATCACATCGTCAATATTTTCACTACACACTAAAAACTTTGAATACGGGTATTCGGCTAATTTTTGACGAATACTGGCTTCGGATTCCTTCAAAGTAAAATACACCACGTTTTCACGGGTCGTCATACTTGAGGGAACATTACGCTCTTCGAGTTCAAATACATTTTCAATAAAATGGTGTTCTTGCTTTTGTAATACACCAGCTTGTGCACCTGCATCCATCACCGCAGAGATATCGTCAAATGTGATGTTGTCTTCACGTGTCGTATTGACTTTAAATAAGCGGAATAACAAATTCGCAATCGCATTGATAAACCATGCTAAAGGCTTACATATCACAATAAAAATTTGAATTGGCTCAATGACAGATACAGCGATTTTTTCAGGTGCAATCATTGCCAAACGTTTAGGCATTAAATCTGCAAAAAGAATAAACAACGATGTGACTAAGGTAAATGAAAGCACAAAGCTAATGGTTTCAGCCCAATCACCGACATAGAAACGAGAAACAAATTCAAAGAAATAGGGGCGAAATGCGCCTTCACCTAAAATACCACCAAGAATGGCGACAGCATTTAAGCCAATTTGAGAGGCAGCAAAAAAGTCAGCTGAATTTTGCTGCAAATCTAAAACTTTTTGAGCACGTTCATCGCCTGATTCTGCAAGGATTTTGAGTTTAACTTTACGCGCACCAGCAAGTGCGATTTCAGTTAAAGATAAAAAACCTGCTCCTGCAATGAGTATTGCGATGATTACGATATTCTGGAAGAGGCTCACGAATCCACCTGTGGATCATCATTATTATGAAATGTTAACAACCCCTTCTAAGTTAACACATAAAAGGGTGGGTAGCGAGTCACTTGCTCACTACCGACTTAAGATGAGTATAGTCTTGAAATAATAAGAATTTAAGAAAATTCTATTAATATTGAGAAAAATGTGAATTATTTTGCATAAATTCACGATTTTCTTCTTCAATCATTTGACGTGCAACATAAAGGATGAGCTGTCTTAACCAGCGATGTGCAGGGTGATGATGAAGTAAAGGACACCATGCCATTTTTAATTCAAATTCAGGAATATAAAAAGGTGGGTCTTTAATCAATAAGTTTTGACTTTTGGCTTGTAAACGAGCAATACGTGTCGGTAAAGTCGCAATCAAGTCTACATTGGATGCCAATAACGCAGGCATTTGATAGTGACGTGTAAATACAGAAATTTTACGCTTTTGCCCGATACGCTCTAAAGCTTGATCAATCCAACCTAAACCCGCTTGCTTTTCAGGATTAACACCAAAGCCGACACCCATACCTGTTTTAGATACCCAAATATGTTGTGCATCTAAATAACTTTTTAGATTCAAATTGGTTGCAGCAGGGTGTTTGTTGTTCAATAAACATGAAAAACTATCACGCCACACTAAAACCTGATGAAAACTTTGCGGAATTTCATTAAAACGGTTAATCGCCAAATCAACTTTGCCTTGTTCCATATCTCGATAAGACACGTCACTCGGGGTTAAAAAGTCCAGAACCACATTCGGTGCTTCAGAACGTAATGCTTTGACTAAACGTGGAACCAACGTTGCTTCTGCATAATCAGAAGTCATGATGCGGAACACACGATTTGATGTATAAGGTCGAAACTCTGTACGAGGCTCTAAAATCATCGATAAATCAGAAAGCGCATCACGAATACGAGGTTGTAATTCTAATGCACGTTCTGTTGGAGTCATACCTTCAGATGAGCGAATTAAAAGTGGATCATTAAATAAATTACGTAGACGACGTAAAATATTACTCATTGCAGGCTGGGTAACACCTAACTGTTCAGCTGCACGAGTTACATTTTTTTCACGTAGAAGAACATCAAGATAAATTAGAAGGTTAAGGTCGACCCGCTCCAGATTCATAAAATAAATACCGAAAATAAAATTCTGAAATCGTTTTGGATTATGCCATAAGGAAATGGTCTTGTGTGAAAAGCAGATGAAAAAAACATCATCTTATTTGCATCATTGAATATTCATTTAAAACTCAAACAGAACACAGGACAGCATCAAATAAATAAGAAGGCGAATACTCAATCTCAAGCAAGATATTTGATTGTGATTTGAAGTGAAACCTATAAAAGTAGGTGGAGACTTTGTATTTTCGAATGGTTTAAAAATAGGTTGTTGTTTGAATCATCACCATATTATCGCTAAAAAATAGTCAATCAAGTGATTTTGTTACATGTTCAGACTTAAGTCTAATGAATATAAAAACAATGAAATGTTCTATTTTTAGACATATTGTGAAAATTAGGAAATATATAAAAGTAATATTAAACAGTTGTTTATGATTTTTTAATGTGATTATAATACGGTTTTGATCTATATATTTTTTAAATAAATACTGAAAATTAACTGAGAATATTGGATTAATTGATGTAGTCAAACTAAGCTTAGCCCATAACAACGAAGTGTTCTAAGTCTGAACAATCAAATACCGAGTGGATTTGGCCCTTCGATTGATGAAATCCTAATATTATTACAGGAAAATATCATGAGTACATATCAAACAGCGATTGATGCAATCCGCGAATTAAAAGCAAAATTCGGTAGCACTTGGCGCGATATTAGCCCAGAAGATGCTGCACGTATGCAAATGCAAAACCAATTCAAAACTGGTTTAGATATTGCTAAATATACAGCTGCGATTATGCGTCGTGATATGGCTGCTTATGATGCTGATTCTAGCAAATATACTCAATCATTAGGTTGCTGGCACGGTTTTATTGCACAACAAAAAATGATTGCGAACAAAAAATACTTCGGTACGACTGAACGTCGCTATATCTACCTTTCAGGTTGGATGGTTGCTGCACTTCGTTCAGAATTTGGTCCTCTTCCTGACCAATCTATGCACGAAAAAACTTCAGTACCTGCATTGATCGAAGAAATCTACACTTTCTTACGTCAAGCTGATGCAAAAGAATTAAACGATTTATTCCGTGCGCTTAAAAAAGCAAACGAAGCTGGTGATACTGCTAAAGCTGCTGAAATCACTGCTCAAATCGACGGTTTCCAAACTCACGTTGTGCCAATTATTGCTGACATCGACGCTGGTTTCGGTAACGAAGAAGCGACTTACTTACTTGCTCGTAAAATGATCGAAGCTGGTGCTTGTGCGCTTCAAATTGAAAACCAAGTATCTGATGCTAAACAATGTGGTCACCAAGCTGGTAAAGTAACAGTTCCACATGAAGACTTCATCGCTAAAATCCATGCATTACGTTATGCATTCTTAGAAATGGGTCTTGATGACGGTATCATCGTTGCGCGTACTGACTCTGAAGGCGCTGACTTGACTCAAAAAATCCCAGTGGTTAAAGAGCCAGGTGACATCGCTTCTCAATACATCAGCTACTTAGATACAACTGAAATTGACATTGCTGATGCTCAAGAAGATGAAATCTTGATCAAACGTAATGGTAAATTACACCGCCCTAAGCGTTTAGCTTCTGGCTTATACCAGTTCCGTGCTGACACTCAAATTGACCGTGTTGTACTTGACTGCGTATCTAGCTTACAAAACGGTGCAGACCTTCTTTGGATCGAAACTGCAACGCCAAACGTTGAAGAAATCGCTCACATGGTTAACCGTGTTAAAGAAACAGTTCCAAATGCGAAGCTTGTTTATAACAACAGCCCATCATTCAACTGGACTTTAAACTTCCGTCAACAAGCTTACGACCGTTGGGTTGCTGAAGGTAAAGACGTTTCTGCTTACGACCGTGCTAAATTAATGAGCGCTGAGTACGATGCTTCTGAATTAGCTGCTGACGCTGATGCTAAGATCCGTACTTTCCAAGCAGATGCTTCTCGTGAAGCGGGTGTGTTCCATCACTTGATCACACTTCCAACTTACCACACTGCTGCTCTTTCTACTCATGAGCTTGCACAAGGTTACTTCGGTTCTGAAGGTATGTTGGCTTATGTTGCTGGCGTACAACGTAAAGAAATCCGCGGTGGTATCGCATGTGTTAAACACCAAGCAATGGCTGGTTCTGACATCGGTGATGATCACAAAGAAATCTTCTCTGGTGACAACGCTCTTAAAGCGCACGATGATGCTAAAAACACAATGAACCAATTCTCAGCTCACTAAGCTCTGAATTGATTCAAAGAAACCCTGCGCAAGCAGGGTTTTTTATTACTTATGAAATTATCTGATCAAAATTGATTTTCAATGAAACAGATTTGAAGTTTAAAACCAAAAATAAAATTGACCTCGGTCTATTTTAATTCTTTGTGCAATTCATAGTGATCTGCGAGTGGGCCATCGATTTTTGCTCCTGTTTCAAACTCACGAGCTTCAATAAAGTTTTCACCTACAAAGAATTTACGATTCTCTGCATTTTGATCTAAGGTGATCATTGAGCCTGATGTATCAAAACTGAAAGTACCTTGAGATTTAAATTCTTTACCATCACCTTTATCTTGATATTGTTCTGTCAGTTCATAAGTATGATCTTGTTTCAGTTCTAACTTGGTTTGGATGCCTGAACAGTCTGCACATGGTAATAAACCGATATATTCACCAGTCCAATCTAAACTGTTTTGTGCATTATGCTCAGAATCTATAGTCGGACTAGCAGCCTCATAGTTTGCAGCAGCGAGAGTTTGAGGCGTCGTTTGGATATCTTCAACTGCATTATGTGTTGGTTTTGCACAAGCTGTAAGGAGTAAAGTCACAATAGACAAAGTCGTAATCGTCTTCTTCATTATGTTCACCAGTATGACTGATTTTAAAATCGTTAAGGAGAATAGAAGTTTATCGTGAACCTCGCTGATAAAGTGCATGATTTGAGTAACATAAGCTTCTAGTCTATGCATACATCTCACATAAACTGTGAAGCCATCTGGGATTCAGAGTGTTGATAAACTCAAGAGAAACGGTTTTCAATACAAAAACGCATCAGAAATAGTTGTATGATGTTTTGATTGATAATTCCAATCTTACACATTTTGTTTAAAAAGATACTTGAGTAATATTGATAATATTGTAGATAAAAGCATCAGATTTTATTATTTCTGATCTAGAATAATTGGCATGTGAAAATTCATGTATTTTACTGATAAATATTCCTTTAATTCACCTAAAATTCTCTTATGCATTTGTATATTAATCGCTGTTTTTTTCATCAATAAAGACTTTTTTATTCAACGTGCATTGGTACAATTCGCAGCAAATTTTCTCTGTTGGTGTGTATTGTGTTCGAAAAGTTAGCTGAACAAAGTTTAGGTTTAATGGGGTGGGAAATTGACAATCATTGGGATTTAACCATAGACCAATGTGTCATGATTGCTGCACCACATACAAGTAATTGGGATGCACTTTATGCGCGATTGGCGTTAAAAGCTTTGGGTGTTAATGTTCGGATCACGATCAAAGACAGTTATATGAAATTACCTTTAGGTCCTTTTGTACGTGCAATGGGTGGAATTGGTATCGATCGTCGTCCGAAGCAAGACGGCGAAGCACGACCAAGCATGGTGCAGTTGATGAGCGATTTATTTAAAACGCATCCAAAATTGGTCATGTTAGTGACACCAGAGGGTACACGTTCTAAACAAGAAAATTGGAAAACGGGTTTCTACCATGTTGCAATGAGCGCAGGTGTTCCAATTGCATTGGCTTATATGGACTATGCCAAGAAAAAAACAGGTATTGGCAAAATTGTTTATCCGACAGGGGATTATGAAAAGGATATGGCTGAAATCATGGATTTCTATGCACAAATTAATCCAAAGCATCCTGAGTTATTTAGTGTAGATACACGTTTTCATAAAACCAATGGAAGTTGAATATATATTGAGAAACATACCTTGATTATTTTTTAAATCTAATTTGAACAATATAATGAATAAGCATCAATATTTTAATATGGATCAGTACTCAATATGTACTGATCCTTTTTTTATTGATTAAGAAAGAAAATTTTTAAATTTTAGTAATATAACTATTTTATTGAAATAGCCTAAGCTATTGAAATAGACTGGTAATTTAGTGCAAAGGATTTGTTTCTGACTGAGCTTGCTGTACACCACCTAAGGATTCACAAGCTGATTTATACACATCGTATTGTTGTTGTACAACCTCATTTAAAGGAATTTTAAACAATTCATCACCTGATTTATAACTTTCTATATAAGAGGTTGCTTTCTCCTTACTCACAGCAAGCGAATGCTCGTGATAACTGGTCATGCTGCTATGGCTTAGCTGAGTTGTTTCAATATTATTGCATTTGAATTGCGTTAGTAGTTTTTCAGCAGTTTTAATTTCGTTTGATGTGCCAATAACACATCCAGTTAAAACAAAGATAACACTGAGTAAAATCGAGGTTTTCATCACGAAAAGTTATAATAAATAGGTCGCAAAATTTTATACTTATTTTATAGTTATAAATAGATTTATTTCATAATCATATTTAACATCAAGAAGCTATTTGTTTAATATTTAAGCAATTAAAATGGTTTGCTTTAATGTTGTCTTGTTCATGCAATCGCTAATATTTAGATGAAAATAGTTGTTGTTAATAAAAAGTATCCCAATGCAAACAATAGGCTGAGTCCGATTCTTTTAAATTGTACTTCAGAGATTTTTAAAAGAGTTGTGTATCTAACATCATAGGGATGTAACCACAATAACTTACAGCAAAGCGAACCTTTTTACACTAAATTGAGCACTCATCCGTATTTATAGTAGTACGTATATTTTTTATTAAAAAAATATTGATTGATCAAATTCTATTAAATAATCATAATAGCTAAAGTAGCTACTTTTTAAAATGGAAATAACCAATGCAAGTCATCACCGCAAAAGAAGCCAAATTACGTTTTGGTGAGTTGTTGGATACTATGCAGCGTGAACCTGTTCTCGTGACGAAAAACAATCGGCCAGTTGGTGTTTTTGTATCTTTAAATGATGTTAAAGGTACTCATCTTGAAAGCCTTTTTGATAGAAATGATCAAGAGGAATTTGAGGAATGGGAAGATGAGAAAATTATGCAAGCCCTTCACTCAATTGAAACTCATCCTGAGAGTTTAACACCTGCAAAAGTTGTACATGCTCGTGCTATGCAGAAAGCTCGTGAGATATTGGCTAAGCATAAATGATTTATCAAATTGCTTATTCAAGTGAAGCTGAGCAAGATTTAATAGACATGTTAGTCTACGGTATTCAAGAATGGGGCGAAACGCAAGCCGAATCGTTTTATTTAGATATTACAAGTAGAATTAATACCTTAACAACAAATCCAAATCGTGTACGTGAAAAATATATTGCAAATGGCAGGAAAATACGGGACTTTATTATGGTAGGCACACCATATCGTGCGCCATTCCTCATTGATCAAGAGAGTAAACAAGTGATTATTTTGCGGGTTTTAAGAACGCAAAAGATTTTTACATATTGATATTTTTCCATAGCTAATTCAGTTGTATTTATAGAAGCTTACAATCAACTATTCATAAATATTTTAATTAAAACAATTAACTACGGGTCATTGGTGAATAAAACTAAGTGATTATTAGATTCAATATTTAAATGTTTATAAGATTTTACTGTTGAGCATTCACAAAAGTACAGTAGGTGTTTAAATAATGAAATTTTTAATTGATTAATCAATAGATCGAGCGATTCAACTTTGTTGTTTATTTAAAAAATTTGTAATAAAGCGCTGCGTATTTTCATCCAAATAAAATGGGGCAATCAATGGTTTGATTAAGTCATCCAATAAACCATGTTGCTCTAAAGCTGCTAAGCTATGTGGGGCAAAGCGTTGAGCTTCGATAAATAAATCATTTTCATTGATACCCACAGAAAGAAGTAATTCCTGTAGGCTATATTCACCGAAATATTCATAATACGCTTCAACGACATTTAAAATGACTTGTTGCATATAATCTGTTTGACGGAGTTGCTTCCATGATTCATAAACTAGGATGAAAAATTCTTCAAAATCAATTGATTGAAATTGTGAGAAAGTTTCTTTAAGCGAACGTTGCTTAATATCAGCCCATAAGTGTGTTGCAATATCAGCAAGATCTTCATTGGGTAATAAGATGATATTGCTGAGTTGCTTACGGATCGCAGAAGCCAGTTATAGATCGAGCGATTCAACTTTGTTGTTTATTTAAAAAATTTGTAATAAAGCGCTGCGTATTTTCATCTAAATAAAATGGGGCAATCAACGGTTTGATTAAGTCATCCAATAAACCATGTTGCTCTAAAGCTGCTAAGCTATGTGGGGCAAAGCGTTGAGCTTCGATAAATAAATCATTTTCATTGATACCCACAGAAAGAAGTAATTCCTGTAGGCTATATTCACCGAAATATTCATAATACGCTTCAACGACATTTAAAATGACTTGTTGCATATAATCTGTTTGACGGAGTTGCTTCCATGACTCATAAACTAGGATGAAAAATTCTTCAAAATCAATTGACTGAAATTGTGAGAAAGTTTCTTTAAGCGAACGTTGCTTAATATCAGCCCATAAATGTGTTGCAATATCAGCAAGATCTTCATTGGGTAATAAGATGATATTGCTGAGTTGCTTACGGATCGCAGAAGCCAGTTGTTGTTCTAACTTGAGCTCAATATTTTGTTGTTGATCTTGAATGAAACTTAAAACTTTTGAGCCAAAACGGTCTTGTTTAATGGTGTATTGGCGTAGTTGATTTAACCAGGGGGTATTGCTTTCTACAATCTGATTGGCAAGTTGTAGACTGACTTGTTGTATTTGTGGATTATGTTGTAGATTTTCCTGAATATAATCTCTAAATTGCTGTAGTTCTAAAATTTTAGATAACCACAAATCAAAAGAATCATCGGAAAGTAAATCTTTAAAAACGGTGTCACTATTAACTGCATAATGATGAGTTTTCTGGGCTGCAAAACCAATAAACTCAAGGATCTCTGCGCCTAAATTTAATTCAAAAGCATATTTTTGAACAACGTCTTGTAATTGTTCAAGTTGAATCATGTTCTTTAACTGGATTTGATCCGCATGTTGATAAACTTGAGCAACAAAATTCTGTAAATACTTGGAATTATTTTCATCTAATAATTGTTTTTTAATGAAGCTAACTTGCTCAAGCAGCAAGGCTTGAGCAAGTTCTTGAGCGATGCTCGAATGGGGGGATGAGTGATTTAAATCCACTAGATTTATATACCTGCTTTCCAGCCATTTACAATTGGGTAGCGGCGTTCACGGCTAAATGCGCGTGAGCTAATGCGTGGACCAATTGAACCTTGGCGGCGTTTATATTCATTGCGATCAACTAAACGAATGACTTTTTCAACCACTTCACGCTCAAAACCTTTGGCAATGATGTCTTCTTGACTTTGATCTTCTTCAATATAAGCATAAAGAATTGCATCAAGTACATCATAAGCAGGTAAAGAGTCTTGGTCTTTTTGATCTGGGCGAAGTTCTGCTGAAGGTGGGCGAGTAATTACACGTTCAGGAATTACAGGTGTTTCAGCAATGCTATTACGATATTTTGCCAATTCAAAAACAATGGTTTTATAGACATCTTTTAATACCGCAAAACCACCGATCATGTCACCATAAAGTGTGCAGTAACCCACTGAAAGTTCAGATTTATTACCTGTAGCAAGGACTAAATTTCCAAACTTATTTGACAAGCCCATAAGTAATGTACCGCGAGCACGTGCTTGAAGATTTTCTTCAGTTGTATCCGCAGGGGCGTTGCCAAAGAATGGATAAAGTGTTTGCATGAAGCTATTCACGATTGGATGAATCTCAGCAATACCAAAGGTTACGCCCATACGCTTCGCTTGTTCAGTTGCATCTTCTACACTGATTTGTGACGTATAGGTATAAGGCATCATCACTGCTTGAACTTTATCTGCACCAATTGCATCTACTGCAATCGCAAGTGTTAATGCTGAATCGATACCACCAGATAAACCCAAAATTACACCTGGGAAGCCTGAACGCTGTACATAATCACGGGTTGCTAAAACTAAAGATTGATAAATCTCAGCCATGGTGTCTAAAGCAGGTGCTGACTCTAAGACTTTGTATGCTTTTTCTTCAGCTTGATAATCGACAACATACAAGTCTTCTTTAAAGCTTGGTGCTTGGAATGCAACATCACCTGAATTATTGATCACAAAGCTTGTGCCATCAAAAATCAAGTCATCTTGACCACCGACTTGGTTTGCATAAACCACATGCACATTCAATTGTTTTGCTAATTCTTTTAAAGTGGTAATACGGTGTTGCGGTTTACCTACTTCATAAGGTGATGCATTGAGTACCAATACACTTTCAACATTGAGTTGAGCGAGCTGTTGTACAGTGGTGAGTGACCAAACGTCTTCACAAATTAATACACCAAACTTATGTCCTAAGTATTCAAATACAAGATGTTGATGACCTTCATTAAAATAACGTTTTTCATCAAAAACACTGTAGTTTGGCAGGTTCTGTTTGTTATAAACCCCAAGCACTTGTCCGTCTTTCATAACGGCTGCTGAGTTATAACGATGACCATCTTCAGCAAGGTTTACAAAACCAAAGACCATAACGATATCTTTAACAGTCGCAAGTTGTTCAAAAGCGCGTACAGTACGTTTTGCTAAACTTGGACGTAGAAGTAAATCTTCAGCAGGGTAGCCTAAAGTAGAAAGTTCAGGGAAAACAATAATTTCAGCGTTTTGCTTTTTGGCTTGATTGGCCTGTTCAATCATCTTTTGAACATTAGATTCAATATCACCAACAAATGGAGAGAATTGCGCAAGTGCAACTTTAAAACTTTTCATTTAAACCAAATCCTATTCCAATAGGGTAATTACATGCATTTAGTTGATTTTTAAAAATATAGTTATTCAACATGTGCATATATAGACACAAAAAATTGCCAAATGGCGAAACTATAAAATCATCATCAATGATTAAAAAATCTTTATTTTCTTGCAATGCAAAAATTTCAGATATTGGGTATTTTAACTAAAAAAAAGGGAGAAGCTAGTCATTCCTTAAGTTTATTCAAAACACCGATATTGACAGCACGAATGTAGTGCATTTTTTCAACAGAAACCAGTTATTTTTCAATTATTTTGATGCAATGTAATGGAATAGAAACAACAGGTTTTCAATTTGTGATTCACTTCACGTTTATTTTTAATGTGTCCAATAGACAGTAAGCTTTACTTTGAATTTGGGTGATTCAATATAATATTTTCTATACGATTTAAATAAATATCCCGTGCAATATCACCTTGTTGCTCGATGTTGTAATCAAAATACGGTTTACCTTTGATTAGGGTATAGCGATAAGGATTGTATTTTCCAGCACTCAAATACAAGGCTGTTTGTAAAATAGCGCCTTTCAGTAGTACATTTTCATGGCGTTGATGTTGATAAATATGCGCCATTTCATGAATAAAAACAGCTTGATAGTTTGTGCTTAGGCAAGAAAAATCTTCACAATAATCAGCATCTTTTAAGTGAATATAACCATTTGGTGCCATGAAGATCCCAACAGGTTGCCACGGCAGATAAGGATGGTTTAAGACTTTAACTTTTGCATAATCAATTAAATCACCAAACACGGTTTGACTGATTTGAATTTCGCCATCCGTCAATCCACGTACTTTAAATTGATCCAATTTAAATATACGGATGAAGAATGGAAGCAAATTCAACATGAAATTAGACCATTTAAACATTTAAAACATAGATATAGGATCATTCTATTTATCTTTAAATATTGTGTTGAAGAGGGATTTTATCAAAGCTAAGTGATCAACTTGCTATTGCCGAGATAGGAGTTGTTGTAAACAGTCTAATCAAAAATCAAGTGCAATGGTAGTTAGATTCAAGCGACCATTTGTTGCTCTAAAAATGCTTGGATCATGCTTAAAACCAGTGCGGGTTGCTCTTTATGAGGCATGTGGTGCGCACCTGAAATAATGTTCATTTGAGTTGAACCTGAGCTGTAATCGATAAACCGCTGTGGTTGTGCCAATGATCCATATTCGTCTAATTCACCATGAATCACGAGTAAAGGGCAGTGCACTTGTTTTAAATAATCATCCAATTGCCATGTTCTAAATTCATCAGACAGCCATGTTTCTGTCCATGCATCTAAAACCCATTGCGCTTTTTCAGCATGATATTTTTTCAGTCGATCAAATTGTTGTAATTCTTGAAACATGATTTTTGCTTCACGGATGCCTGAAAGCGTCAGTTCTTCAACCATTGTTTGAGCTGACATGGTGATCAATGCTTTGCATTGTGGAGCATAGTGCGCAGCACAACAGGTTGCCATACCGCCACCTACACTGTGACCCATTACAATAAAATCTTGAATCGCAAGTTGTTTTAAAACTGCTGCAAAAGCTGAACTTGCTTCTTTCGCAACAAAATCAATATCCAATTTTTGGGGATTTGCAGAAGATTGTCCAAAGCCTACACGATCATAGGCAATCACTTGACGCTGGGTTATTTCAGCAAGCTGTTTGGGGAAGTCTCGCCAAAGTTCTACAGAACCTAGGGAATCATGCAGCAGAATAATTGGTGTAGCAGTTTGCAATTGCTCAGGTGTCCATGTTTTGACATAGAGCTGTAAATCTGGCTGAGACTGAAGGCTTACCCATAATTCTGCAATTTTCATCATTGACCGTATGTACCGTTAAATATGATTGAAGGTCAACATAGCCAATATTCAAATCACTTTTCAAGCGAACTGAATTGAATAAATTGTTCGTATGCGTCATTTCTTCATATGGCGCAATTTTTAATCGCTCAAATGCCAAAATTATCCTCTTGGGTCATTCCTTATCAGTAGGGGCAATCTGCAAGAATAATTGTCAGACAGTTCAGTGAAATAGTCATAAATTGCAAACCGATTGACCTTAAATGCTAATCGTTATTGTCACAGCATGCCTTAATTTCTTTATATCACAGTAGTTTTTTTACTCAAAAGGCGATCCAGATTCTGAATTTGATGTTGCGTTTTATTCAGAAAAAAGATTTCCCATAAACGAATAAAGAGTATTTATCATGCGACTCACCAAGCCATTAAAAAAAGCAGCTGCCAAATTCTTTGCTGCTGCACCGTTCAGTTTGGAAAAACAATCTCCAGTCATTCCTATTCGTCATATGAAGTTTGATTTTGATCCAGCAAAATTAGATCACAAATTTTATTTGGATGCGGAATTGGCCAGTGCCTACTTTGCCTCATTGTCGATTTTTTTGACCCGTGGTGAAGATCTTGTGATTGATACAGCACGTTATCATCGTGATTTCATTACAGATCCATTATTAAAACAGCGTGTAACTTCATTGATCGGTCAAGAAGCGATTCATTCAAAAATGCATGAAGAATTGAATGATGCCTTTATTGAAAAAGATTTGCCTGTGAAATTATTTCGAGTGTGGGCCGGTTGGGCATTTGACTATGGATTTAACCGCTTGCCACAACCTATGAAATTGTCCTTGATGGCGGGTATTGAACATTTCACCGCAGTATTGGCTGAATACATGATGAATCACGAAGAGGTATTCTTCCGTTCACAAGATGAAAAGCAACGTGCAATTTGGATGTGGCATATGCTTGAAGAGTCAGAACATAAGGATATAGCCTTTGATGTTTTCCAGTCATTGTCGAATAGTTATGCATTGCGTATCGCTGGATTTTTCCCTGCATTGATCACGATTTTAGTGTTGATTTCTATCGCATCATTATTGGTTCCGTTTTATCGCAATCCTAAAAACATGATTAGTTTACGTTATTGGAAAGAGATGCCACATAGCTTTCAGCTTATTTTTGGCTTAAAAGATGGTGTTTATGGCAGCAGTTTAAAGCATATTTTTGATTATTTACGCCCTGATTTTCATCCTAATGATCACGATACAACAGCATTTTTAGAATATTACAAAGAGAAATTACTGCATCCTGAAACGGGTTTACTTACCCCATATTTAACCAAGGAATTTACACCTGCTTTACGTGTGTAAAACTGATCAATTAAGCCTACAAAATTAATCATAAATGGATTTAAATCATGGGAATTTTTTCTAAAAAACGTAAACCTAGCCAAAATACTTATGCTGTTGTCACAGGTGCGGGAAGTGGTATAGGGCGCAGTTTTGCTATGGAATTGGCAAAACGTGGTGGGACAGTGGTTTGCGCAGACATTAACTTAGATGCGGCACAAGAAACGGTCAATCTAATTACTTCACAAACTCAGCGCAAAGCATTTGCAGTGCAATGCGATGTTGGAATAAAAGAGCAAGTGCAAGCTTTGGCTGAAAATGCTGAAAAGTTGATGGATCATCCAGTAACTTTGCTGATCAATAATGCGGGCGTGGGTTTAGGTGGAAAATTTGATGAGGTTTCATTAGACGATTGGCAATGGTGTATGCATGTTAATTTGTGGGGCGTGATTCACGGTTGCCACTATTTTGTGCCTAAGTTTAAGCAGCAAGGTTATGGTGCCATCATTAATGTTGCATCGGCAGCAGGCTATACCGCTGCGCCTGAAATGACGGCTTATAACGTGACGAAGTCTAGTGTGTTGGCACTTTCAGAAACGCTATCTGCTGAATTACGTCAAGATCAGATTCGTGTCAATGTCCTGTGTCCAACCTTAGTGCCTACAAATATTATGAAAAATGGACGTTTACCTCAGCATTATGCAGGTCTTGCTGATGATTTACTGATGAATCATGCATTTATCACCAGTGATAAAGTGGCGATTAAAACGCTGAATTCTTTAGATGCAGACAAGCTATATACCATTCCGCAACCTGACGCAAAGCTATTTTGGATGATGAAGCGTGCTTCACCATCGTTATATGCAAAAGTGTTGGGGATTGGTTATCCGTTATTTAATAAGTACGTAAAATAAGAGTTGAGTAGAACGATATGAATACACAAGCAACTTTAGACACTTTGTTGGACGGCGACAGTACGACTGAAAAAAAGTCGAAGCAATCAACAATTCAAACAACAGTTGAAGAAATTAAACAAGTCACTCAACCTGAAAGTGTAGAAATTCAAAACTTTGAAGTAAAAAAAGCCGAAGCAAAAAGCATTGAAGTAAAAAAAGTCGAAGCACAAAATGATGAAGCTAAAAGCGTTAAATCAAGTGTAGCAAAAGCAGAGATCAAAGTTGAACCTCAAACTGAATCTGCACAGAAAACAAAACGCCAAACAACGAGAAGGGCTAAAAGCACAACTCAAACTACTGCTAAAACGGCCAATAAAAAAGCATCGGGAACGCAAGCAGATATTCCTGTGCATACCTATGACAGCATTGTGATTGGTGCGGGTATTTCTGGAATTGCAGCAGCGTATAAAATGCAGCAAGCGGGTTATCAGGATTATATCGTACTCGAAAAAGCCAGTCGTGTAGGTGGTACTTGGCGTGATAATAATTATCCAGGTTGTGGTTGCGATGTACCTTCAGCATTGTATTCATTCTCATTTTCGCCAAGTCATAAATGGAGTCATTTATTTGCGAAGCAGCCTGAGATTCTCAGTTATTTAGAAGAAGTGGTTGAGAAATATGATTTGGGTGAAAAAATTGAATTTAACAATGAATTAATTGGTGCGAAGTGGGATGAAGCAAAACATATTTGGAATTTAGAAACCTCTAAAGGGCAATATCAAGCGAAAACGGTACTGTTTACCACAGGTCCGATCACTGAACCATCTATGCCAAAATTAAAAGGAATCGAAACCTTTAAAGGGGAAATGTTCCACTCAGCACGTTGGAATCATGAGTATGATTTGACCAATAAGCGTGTTGCGGTGATTGGTACAGGTGCATCGGCGATTCAATTTATTCCACAAGTCCAACCGCAAGTTAAACAATTACATGTATTTCAACGGACTGCACCGTGGGTATTGCCGAAGGCAGATATGCCGTTGAATGATAGAGCTAAGCAGATTGTGGCTAAATTTCCAATCATTCAACAAACTTGGAGAAATAGTATTGCTCAGATTTTAAATGGCATTAATTTTGGTTTACGCCATCCTAAAGTGCTTGAACCGATCAGCTTTCTCAGTAAACAGTTGTTGAAATTGCAAATTGATGATGATCAATTACGTAAGAATGTTACTCCAAACTTTGCCATTGGTTGTAAGCGTTTATTGTTCGCCAATAATTATTATCCAGCACTACAGCAAGACAATGTGAATTTAATTCCACATGGTCTCGTTGAAATTGATGGAAATACGTTGATTGCGGCAAATGGAGAACGACATGAGGTTGATGTCATCATTTGGGGAACAGGATTTGAAGTTTCGCATCCACCTATTGGTAAGCGAGTTTATGACACAATGGGTCAAACGCTTGCTGAGCGTTGGAAAGGTAGTTCTCCTGAAGCATATCTAGGTGCAAGTATTGAAAAAGTTCCCAATGCATTCCTTGTTTTAGGGCCAAATATTCTTGTTTATGATTCATTTATTGGGATTGCAGAAGCCCAGATTGACTATATTGTGGATGGTTTACTGAAAATGCGTGATTTGAAATTCACTCGTTTTGAAATCAAAAAGGAAGTGATTCGTAAACACAATATCAAAGTGCAAAAGCAGCTACAAAGTACTGTATTTAATGTGGGCGGTTGTAAGTCTTATTATTTGGATGAAAATGGTCGCAATTTTGCAGCGTGGCCGTGGTCGTTGAAGCAATTGAAGAGCCAGCTCAAAGCACTCGATTTGAAACATTACGATACAGCGTCCTAATCTAGGACAATCAGTTATTCTCTAAAACACTCTCCTTTTTAAAGGAGAGTTGCAGAGGATTGATAACCCTAGCTTGCTGCTATTATTCTTTTGCGTTTTTGATGAAGTTTAAAAATAATCAATTCTGCAATCAATAAATTAACCACCCATCCTAACCATGATTCAAGTTGGTAAATGTGAATAGGGCTAAGCCAGTCAAAATAAGGTTGTAATTCATATAAAATCATTTTCCATGAACGTAAACTAAGTGCAGATAAACTCAGTGCAAAACTACGAATCATCCAATCACGATGTAATAACCATTGCTTTTTTAATGCTGCGCGTAGGGCAAATACAGTGCTAAATCCCCACAAAACACTCAGTAAAATAAAACTGACTTGGGTGACGGCTCCACCTGCAGCGGAAAGCGCTAATATAAAACCGCTGGGTAATGCAAAAACCAAAATCGTGATGATGTAAAGCCAACCACTGAGCCGATGAATGCGTGGATAACAATTTCTAAATAATTGAAAAAATTGAGTAAATCCTGCTATTAATGCAAAGCTACTGGTGATCACATGAACTTTAAAAGCAAATTGCCATGGTTGAGTATTCACAACATCTTGTTTGAGTAATAAAAAGTTTTGTTCCGTATTCCATGGAAAATAAGCAATGCAAATTTTCACCATAAGAAAACACAGATATGTATAAAACATAAAAATAACAATATTAAATGTGATGTATTGATACGACATTTTTGTTTTATTCATCTGCGACCAAGTTTAAATTTTTATAGGAAAATTATAAAGAAAGTGCTTATTAAACCAATTGTTTTATTGTCAGTCTTTTAAAAAACTTTCAAATCAAAGAATATATTTGCACAATACTTGTAAATTCAGGTCAATCAATGAATTACCCTCTAAGAAAGATAAACATGCCATTAAAGCGAAAAGATTGCTACGAATTTAAAACATTCAAAATTTCTGATTGATCAGACGATTGGAAATCTTTACATTTTGATTGATTCATAAAGTTTTTATTTCAATTAAGATTGAACACAATAACGCATCAATAAAATAGGAAAAATAATGAAAAAATTCGCAATGGCTATGCTTGGTATGAGTGCTTTGCTGGTACAGCATGTTTATGCTTTAGAGATACAGCAATTACAAAAGTCTTGGACGGGTAAATACGATGAGCAAAAAATAGGGGTATTCATCCAATCTATCGATCGTAATCAAGTGAAAGGTTACAGTATTCTAGGTAAAAATAAGCAAAATTTTACTGGTAAAGTTCAGACAACTTCACAAGGTTATAAAATTACCGCAATCGAAAATGGCGCAAAGGCGAGTAGTGGCACATTTACTTTTATTGTCAATTCAAAACAACCGAGTGTTTTAGAGTCGAGTTGGGAATCAAGTACAGCCAAAGTTAAACCCAAATACTTCGATTTAAAACCGCAACAATGTCGCTATCAGCGTGATGTAGGTGATTATCCTGCCGGATCGCAACGCTTATTAAAAGATGATGATTTACAAATTCCTGCAGAAGAGCTTGATTGGATGCGTAATGAAATTTACGCACGTCATGGTTATTCATTTGCAAACAAAGAGATTGCTACTAATTTTGCGGATTATGATTGGTATATGCCATGCAGTACCAATGTGGAAAATCAATTGACCCAGATAGAAAAAACCAATATTCAACGCATTAAAAAAGTACGTCCGTATATGGCGAAAATGGAGTGGGGGCGTTAATTGGATTTTGCTGAATATAAAGGACATAAATGTTTAATTTATGTCCTTTGCTATATGAAAATAAAATATTAGATCGGTTGAGTGTTATTGATTAACCACGTTAAAATCTCACCTTTTAGATCAGGGGATAAACGCTCACGGACCATTTGGTGATATTGGTTTAACCACACTTTTTCATCATTGGATAATAAATCTAAAATAATACAAGTTTGGTCAATTGGACAAAGTGTGAGTGTTTCAAATTCGAGGAAATTGCCATAAGTTTGATCTTGAAACACTTTAGGCTGATTCACGACTAGATTTTCAATACGAATGCCGTATTTTCCTTCATGGTATAAACCAGGTTCATTTGAAGTAATCATACCTTTACGCAGTTTTGTATAGATTGTCGCAGGTGAATAATAAGAAATAACTTGTGGGCCTTCATGTACATTCAGTGCATAGCCAACGCCATGACCCGTACCATGTCGGTAATCTAAACCATATTGCCATAAAGTTTTACGGGTAATCGAATCTAATAACGGTGCAGCAATACCTTCAGGGAAAACGGTTTGTGCCAATGCGATATGGCATTTTAAAACAAGGGTATAATCACGTTTTTGCTCAAAGCTTGGCTCGCCAATCGGTACGACACGGGTAATGTCTGTAGTGCCATCTTCATATTGACCACCTGAATCTATCAGCAATAAACCATCACCTTGAATTTCACTAAAGCTTTCTTCTGTTGCACGATAATGCGGAAGTGCACCATTGGCATTAAAGCCTGCAATTGTAGAGAAGCTTAAGCCAATAAAACCGAGTTGCTGCGCGCGAAATGCTGTGATTTTCTCATCAATATCGAGTTCATTGATCGGTTGTTTTGTTTTTAATGCGGTTTCTAACCAATGAAAGAAATGGCACAGTGCAACACCATCTTTTTGCATGGCATTTCGCACATGTGCAATTTCCGATTCATGTTTTTGTGACTTAAATAAAGTACTTGGGTTAATGTCTTGGATCAGTTGATTATGTTGTGTGATTGTTTGTGCATGTAAAATTGAGACTTTTGCAGGGTCAATTAAAACATGTTGATCTTTGAGTTGGATTAAAAAGTGCTGTGTTTGGTTGTATGCCTGTATTTCAATGTGTTCATCATTGAACTGTGCTTTTAGCTCAGTTGGAAGTTTTGCTGCATCAATGAAAAGTACAGTGCGATTTTGATCTATAAATAAATGTGCTAAGAACACTGGATTATATTCAACATCACTTCCTCGACAGTTGAAGATCCATGCAATGTCATCCAATGCTGAAATAAAATGAGCTGATGCATCTTTTTCACGTAATGCTTTACGAATATGTGAAATTTTTTCTAAGCGAGTTTGTGCATTTAAATCGCTACGCATTTGCCAAATAGTTTCTATAGGAAGTGCAGGGCGATCCGTCCAAATTTGGTCAATTAAATCAAGTTGAGTTTCAATGTGAAAATGGTTTTGTGTAGCAACTTGATTGAGTGCATCAAATTGTTGAACTGAAATCGTTTGACCATTCACAGAAATTTTTGCATTTTTTGCCAAGTTTTTTGCCAACCATGCCAAATGGGTTGATGATTCATCAGCTGTTTGTTTCTGCAAAACAAAACCAGTATTGAGTAATTGCTGTTCCGCCTGAACCCAGTAACGTCCGTCGACCCATAAACCAGCAAAGTCTTGGGTAATGATAATTGTGCCTACAGAGCCTGTAAATCCAGTCAGCCACAAACGGACTTTCCAGTAATCTGGTAAGTATTCTGACATATGTGGATCTGCACTCATGGCAACAAATGCATCGATCTGATGTTGTTGCATTTGAGCGCGTAATAATTCAAGTTTTTCGAGCGAATGTTTGCTGTTCATTTTCATTTAACTTCTATAATTTGAATCGATTGAAATTGGTTTTTTAATGCTGTTGTTATTCTATGCATGTTCTTTTGAATTTGTGATGTTTTAATTTAAATTTCTCATAAAAAAACCACCCAAGAGGGTGGTTTTTTGTTCGATCTGTGAAAAACGAATTAACGTTTGATATCGCGTTGAACTTCGCCAGTATAAAGCTGACGAGGACGACCGATTTTGTAAGGTGCGCTGTGCATTTCTAACCAGTGGCTGATCCAACCAACAGTACGTGCAAGAGCGAAAATTACAGTAAACATTTCAGTTGGAATACCAATCGCTTTAAGGATGATACCTGAGTAGAAGTCTACGTTAGGGTATAAGTTACGTTTGATGAAGTATTCGTCAGACAACGCAATACGTTCAAGTTCCATCGCAAGCTCAAGCTGTGGATCGTTGATACCAAGTGCGCTAAGCACTTCGTCACAAGTCTCTTTCATTACTTTCGCACGTGGATCGAAGTTTTTATAAACTCGGTGACCGAAGCCCATAAGTTTAACTTCTTTAGTCTTCACTTTTTCCATGAAGTCAGCAACGTTTTCTACAGTGCCGATTTCATCAAGCATCTTAAGAACAGCTTCGTTCGCGCCACCATGAGCAGGTCCCCAAAGCGCAGCAATACCCGCAGCGATACATGCGTATGGGTTAGCACCAGTAGAACCAGCTAAACGTACTGTAGACGTAGACGCATTTTGTTCGTGGTCAGCATGAAGCGTAAAGATACGATCCATTGCTTTAGCAAGAATAGGGTTAACTTTATAGTCACGGTCTGCTGGAGTAGCAAACATCATGTACAAGAAGTTTTCTGCGTAGTTTAAGTCATTGCGTGGATATACAAATGGTTGACCGATTGTATATTTATAAGTCCAAGCAGCAAGTGTTGGAATCTTAGCAACTAAACGAACAGCAGTAATTTCACGGTGGTCAACGTTTTCAACGTCAAAACCGTTGTGATAGAACGCAGAAAGTGCACCAACAACACCACACATCACTGCCATAGGGTGAGCGTCACGACGGAAACCATTGAAGAAACGGCTTACTTGGTCATGAACCATAGTGTGGTTGCGAACTTTTGCATCAAATTCAACTTTTTGTTCAGCAGTTGGAAGCTCGCCATTTAATAATAAATAACAAGTTTCTAAGTAGTCTGCTTGAGTCGCCAATTGAGCGATAGGATAACCACGGTGTAAAAGAACACCTTCGTTACCATCGATAAATGTAATTTTAGACTCGCAAGCAGCAGTAGCCATAAAACCAGGATCAAAAGTAAAGTGACCCGAGGCCAATACATCTTTAACGTCGATTACATCTGGGCCCAATGTGCCGCTGTAAATTGGTAATTCAATTTCTTTGCCATCAAGCTGTAATACGGCTTTTTTGCCAGTTGCTTCAGACATTCAATAGATCTCCTGTCCTGGTGAATGTTGTATCTAATGTCGCATAATCATATTTTAATGTGCGAATTAGACGAGTCGAGATTAGCTAATAAGCTTAATGAGCACTAAAATTTTGTCAATTATACTTATGGATGAAAAAATGACGTTTCAACGGTAAGTTAGTTGCGAAAAGGCGACTAAATTGAGCATCGCATTTCAGTGTCGGTCAGTATAATAAGGGAAATTCTAGAGAAGGTGCAGAAAAATAATTAGAATGCTTGGGTCATAAACAATATTTTTCACCCTTATTGCGGTACTTTTGTAATTTGAAAAAAATTCAATGACAATATTAAAATTATATAAATATCATAGCTTACATACATTCTGTGCTGTAAATGAGTTGGAAAATAGTCAATACGATTGTTGAAATATTTATTTTCATTTTAATGATTAACTGATTAAAAAATAGTTAAAACAATCCAATTGTTAGTTTAAAAAATAATCAAATCTAGTGAAAATTAATAATTAAATTGCATTTGTTTTAATCAAATTGTGCAAAAAACGATATGTTATACCTTCATTATTCACACACTAAGTTATTCTTTCTTATTACATTCAGCTGCGTTAAATCATTCGACAAAATGTTGAATATTAAAAAAGGAAATAAAGGATTATTTTCAACAGACATAATCGGTATAGAATCCAAACAAAAAGGAAATAAATAATAAACAAAATGGAATGAAAAATATTAGGACGCTTTTGTCCGTAACCTTGTGCTTTAGTCTAAATTTATCAAAATAATATAAGTTGCAATTATGTATTAAAATGGTTTTTGCAAAGTCTATAAAAAATAAAGAGATAGCATGTAAATGAGTGTGCTGCTGATATGGATTAGCTTTGAAATTAATGTAAATGATTCTTATTTGAGTGATTTTTAAAGAAAAAGCCAATTTTGATTGTTTGTGTTTTGACAGTTGACGTTTTATAATTCGATGTCGTTTAAAGTTCAGGCAATTGATTTTGCCTGACAATGCTAGCTTTCCTTCGAATTAATTCCAACAAACTCCGGATGGAGTTTTTACTTACAGGATGCCCGCTGTGAAAAGCAACAGACCTGTCAATTTGTCCATGGGTCAAGTTTTAGATGTAAACTTAAAATCCCCTGTGGCTATTGCATCAATTCTACACCGTCTTTCAGGTGTCATCGTATTTTTACTCGTACCGGTACTTTTGTGGCTATTAGATAAGTCTTTGTCTTCGCCTGAAGGTTTTGCTCAAGTTCAAGCTATTTTTGATAGCTACATTGTTCGCTTTATCGTATGGGTGTTTGTCGCTGGTTTATTATTTCATTTTATTATGGGTATTAAACACTTACTCGCAGATCTTGGTTTTGCTGAAGAGCTTCAAAGTGGCCGCGTAGCAGCAACTATCGCATTAATCTTGGCTGCGATTTCTGTAATCGCATCATTTGTATGGATTGTTCTCTAATGAAAAGTGCTACAGGTTTAACGGGTTCAGGTTCACGTGATTGGTATATCCAACGCGTTAGTGCTGTTGTATTAGCTGTTTATACTGTTGTGGTATTGGGTTGGATTCTGTGTAATGGTGGATTCAGCTTTGAACAATGGAATGGCTTTATGATGACTCTACCAATGAAGGTTTTATCTTTATTGGCAGTCTTATCACTTGTTGCGCATGCTTGGATTGGTATGTGGCAGGTATTCACTGACTATGTGACTACTCGTCAAATGGGTCCTTCAGCTTCAGGTTTACGCATTGTATTAACATCAGCAGTGATTATTGCTGTTATTGCATATGCGATCTGGGCAATCCAGATTTTTTGGGCGAATTGATAGGAAGATGTCATGGGCGCTATAACCCCTAAAGAAGATTATTCAAATATTCCAAGCCAAGCTTTCGATGCAGTCATCGTAGGCGGTGGTGGTTCAGGTATGCGTGCTTCTTATCAACTTGCACAAGCTGGTTTGAAAGTTGCTGTTCTGACTAAAGTATTCCCAACACGTTCTCATACTGTTGCGGCACAAGGCGGTATCGGTGCATCTCTTGGTAATATGCAAGATGATAACTGGCACTATCACTTTTATGACACAGTAAAAGGTTCTGACTGGTTAGGTGACCAAGATGCAATCGAATTTATGTGTCGTGAAGCGCCTAAAGTTGTTTATGAATTAGAACACATGGGTATGCCTTTTGACCGTAATGCGGATGGTACGATTTACCAACGTCCATTTGGCGGTCACTCTGCAAACTACGGTGAAAAAGCTGTTCCACGTGCATGTGCTGCTGCTGACCGTACAGGTCACGCACTTCTTCATACGCTTTATCAAAGCAACGTGAAAATGGGTACTCAATTCTTCGTTGAGTGGATTGCGCTTGATTTGATCCGTGATGATGAAGGTGCGGTGATTGGTGTAACTGCAATTGACCAAGAAACGGGTAAAATTGCGGTATTTCAAGCGAAAGCGACATTGTTTGCTACAGGTGGTGCGGGTCGTGTTTACCGTGCATCTACAAATGCATATATCAATACGGGGGATGGTCTTGGTATGGCTGCTCGTGCGGGTATTCCATTACAGGATATGGAATTCTGGCAGTTCCACCCAACAGGTGTTGCAGGCGCAGGCGTATTGTTGACTGAAGGTTGTCGTGGTGAAGGTGCAATCCTTCGTAACAAAGACGGCGAACCGTTCATGGAACGTTATGCTCCAACTTTGAAAGATTTGGCTCCACGTGACTTCGTATCACGTTCAATGGACCAAGAGATCAAAGAAGGTCGTGGTTGTGGTCCTAAAGGCGATTATATCTTACTTGATATGACTCACTTGGGTGCTGATACGATTATGAAACGTTTACCGTCTGTATTTGAGATTGGTAAAAAATTCGCAAACGTAGATATCACGAAAGAAGCGATTCCAGTTGTACCAACAATCCATTATCAAATGGGTGGTATTCCAACGAATATTCATGGTCAAGTGGTTGTTCCTGAGTTTGAAGCCAACGAAGCTGGTTTCCATGCAGGTTATGACCAAAATACGAAAGAATATACAACCAATGGTAAAATGAATTATACGAAACCAGTGAAAGGTTTCTATGCAATTGGTGAATGTTCTTGCGTATCTGTACATGGTGCAAACCGTTTAGGTACAAACTCATTGCTTGACTTGGTGGTATTTGGTAAAGCTGCTGGTGAACACATCATTGATTATGTGACTAAGCATCATGGTGATGAGTACACGCCAGTTCCTACCAATGCGTTGGTGAATACCATGAAGCGTATTCGTCAGCTTGATGATTCGACTTCTGGTGAAAATGCTCAAGAAGTTGCTGATGCAATTCGTGACATCGTTCAGGATCATGCTGGTGTATTCCGTACTCAAGCATTGCTTGATGAGGGTGTTAAGCAGATTCTTGCCATTGAACCACGTGTTCGCAACATCTACTTAAAAGACAAATCTAAAGTATTTAATACAGCACGTATTGAAGCTTTAGAAGTTGAAAACTTGTATGAAGTTGCTAAAGCAACCTTGATTTCTGCTGCTGCTCGTAAAGAGTGCCGTGGTGCACATACAGTTGTTGATTATGAGTTGCCAGCAGATCACCCGACATATTCGTATGGTCGTCGTGATGATGAATGGATGAAACATACTCTATGGTATTCAAGTGATAATCATCTTGAATATAAACCAGTACGTTACAGCCCGTTGACTGTTGAAGCTATTGAACCTAAGCCACGTACATTCTAATTGGGAGAATAAAGATGAGTAGAGGCACTCGTACATTCGAAATCTACCGCTATGATCCTGATAAGGATAAAGCACCGTACATGCAAACTTTTAAACTTGAATTGACTGATAAGCACCGTATGTTGCTTGATGCACTTCTTGCATTAAAAGTACAAGATGAGTCATTAACATTCCGTCGCTCTTGCCGTGAAGGTATTTGTGGTTCGGATGGTGTGAACATCAATGGTAAAAATGGTCTTGCTTGTTTATGGAACTTGAACGATTTACCTGAAAAAATCGTAATTCGTCCATTACCAGGTTTGCCAGTGGTTAAAGATTTAGTTGTGGATATGAATCAGTTCTACGATCAGTATGACAAAATTCAGCCATTCCTAATCAATAATCAACCTGCGCCACCGAAGGAGCGTTTACAGTCTCCTGAAGAGCGTGATCATTTGAATGGTCTGTATGAATGTATCTTATGTGCATGTTGTTCAACTTCATGCCCATCATTCTGGTGGAACCCTGATAAGTTCTTAGGTCCATCTGCATTGTTAAATGCCTACCGTTTCATTATTGACTCGCGTGATACAGCGACTCAAGATCGTTTATCACGTCTTGACGATCCGTTCTCATTGTTCCGTTGTAAAGGGATTATGAACTGCGTATCTGTATGTCCTAAAGGTTTGAACCCAACAAAAGCAATCGGTCATATCCGTAGCATGTTGCTTGACCAAGCGGGTTAATACTGCGTAAAAAAGAGCGTACATCATTTGATGTGCGCTCTTTTTTTTATTGATTTTATGGTGAAATAGGTAAAATGATCGGGTGGGTGGATTTTTTATATAAATGGATGGATGATATTTGATTATTTTTTGTATGTATTTCGCCAATTTATGAGTGGTATGTGTCAAAAAAATCAATTCAAGCTGTAGTTCATGATAGCATTTAACAAATGAATATATGTGAAAAACGTACTGGATTTTGGTACATTTTATCTACATAAGTCTGATTCAGAACAGTTTATAAATAATATATAACGTCATCTGATAAGTCGCTTTAGAAAAAGCAAATTCAATTTTTGTTTTTTCTAAGTCGATTTGCAAAAAATTGCTCAACTGCGGTTGAGTATATGTGAGTAATGATGCCATTGAGGGCGTTATGATTCATTGTATACATTAGTAAAAGCTAATGTTTATAACGCCCCGTGGTCACTGTACCTAGTGGGTGAATGTCAATTTACCGATTTGGCATGATCAATCATGGGAGTGCTTAAAAAGCATCCTGTAATGTTTTTTGCAATAGGAAATGGGTCCACAAATGCAAGAAGTTGCTGACGCACTGCGTCTTGACACTGAACTTTCCGCTGATAGCGCAGCGTATATTGAAGAGCTTTACGAACAGTACCTTTCTTCTCCGACCTCAGTAGGTGAGGATTGGCGTCAATATTTCGATAAATTCCCTAAAGGTGATCAACCACACGGAAATATTCGTGAGCAATTCTTATTATTAGGTCGTAATTCAAATCGTATTCAGCCTGTTGTGCAAAGTGAAGTAAGTACTGAGCATGAACGTCGTCAAATTGGTGTGTTACAACTGATTGCTGCATACCGTAACCGTGGTCATCAAAAAGCAAAGCTTGATCCACTGGGTTTAGCTAAGCGTGAAGATGTGCCTGATTTAGATCTTGCAGCACATGGATTAACCAAGTCGGACTTAGACACTGTATTTAATGCAGGAAATCTTGCAATTGGTAAATCTGAAGCAACTTTAGGCGAAATGGTCAATGCAATGGAAGCAACATATTGTGCTTCTATTGGTACTGAGTATATGCATATTGTTGATACCAAAGAAAAACGTTGGATTCAACAACGCCTTGAAAGTGCGCGTGGTCAATTCAATTTCTCTGTAGATCAAAAGAAACATGTTCTTGAGCGTCTAACTGCTGCTGAAGGTTTAGAGAAATTCCTCGGTAATAAATATGTTGGTGCAAAACGTTTTGGTGTGGAAGGTGGTGAATCTTTCATTCCAATGGTGAACGAACTTATTCAACGTGCAGGTGCTGTAGGTTGTAAAGAAGTCGTGATTGGTATGCCACACCGTGGTCGTTTAAACTTACTTGTCAACATTATGGGTAAAAACCCTGCTGACTTATTTGGTGAGTTTGAAGGTAAATCACTGAATAAAAAAGGTTCAGGCGATGTTAAATACCATCAAGGTTTTTCTTCAAATGTGATGACTCCAGGTGGCGAAGTTCACTTGGCATTGGCATTTAACCCATCACACTTAGAAATCGTAGGACCTGTAGTTGAAGGTTCTGTACGTGCTCGTCAAGTACGTCGTAAAGATATTGGTGGTGATGATGTATTACCAATCATTGTACATGGCGATGCTGCATTTGCAGGTCAAGGTGTAAACCAAGAAACCTTCCAAATGTCACAAACACGTGGTTATACCGTGGGTGGTACGGTACATATCGTTGTGAACAACCAAGTTGGTTTTACCACATCTGATCCGCGTGATGCGCGTTCTACAGAATACTGTACTGATATTGCAAAAATGATTCAGGCGCCAATTTTCCATGTAAATGGCGATGACCCTGAAGCTGTTTTATTTGTTGCTCAATTGGCACACGATTTCCGTCATACATTCCGTAAAGATGTTGTGATTGATATGTTCTGTTACCGTCGTCGTGGTCATAACGAAGCAGATGAACCAGCAGCAACTCAACCAATGATGTATCAAGTGATCAATAAAAAAGCGACTACACGTACGCTTTATGCAGATCAATTGGTACAAGAAAAAGTATTAGATCGTGCAGATGCTGATGCTTTGGTTGAAAAATATCGTGAAGATCTTGAAGCAGGTAACCATGTTGCGAATGCTTTAGTGCTTGAACCAAATGAAAAAATGTTTGTAGATTGGAAGCCTTATTTAGGTCATGAATATACAGATGTTTGGGATACGACTTTCCCAATCGAGCGTTTGAAAGAACTAGGCGTAAAAATGCGTGAGCTTCCAGAAGGCTTCGTTATGCAACGTCAAGTTTCAAAAGTGATCGATGATCGTTTGAAAATGCAAACAGGTGAAATGCCATTAAACTGGGGTGCTGCAGAAGTTCTAGCGTATGCAACGATCCTTGATGATGGTTATTTGGTTCGTTTGACTGGTGAAGACGTTGGTCGTGGTACTTTCTCGCACCGTCATGCAAAACTACATAACCAAGTTGATGGTTCTGTTTATATCCCATTGTGTCATATCAAAGAAAATCAGCCACGTACTGCAGTATATGACTCATTATTGTCTGAAATGGCAGTACTTGCTTTTGAATATGGTTATGCAACAACGTTGCCAAAAAGCTTGATTATTTGGGAAGCACAATTCGGTGACTTTGCAAACTGTGCGCAGGTTGTGATTGACCAGTTCATTTCATCTGGTGAGACGAAGTGGGAACGTGTGTGTGGTTTAACATTACTTCTTCCACATGGTTATGAAGGCCAAGGTCCTGAGCATTCTTCAGCACGTTTAGAGCGTTTCTTACAGCTTTGTGCAGAAGACAATATGCAAGTCATCACACCGACTACGCCTGCACAGATTTTCCATGCAATGCGTCGTCAAGCGATTCGTCCAATTCGTAAGCCGATGATTGTCATGTCACCGAAGTCTTTACTTCGTCATAAATTAGCAACTTCTACTTTAGAAGAGCTCGCAACTGGTACATTCCAGACTGTGATTGATGAAGTGGATCAAATCAACAAAGCGGATGTAACACGTTTAGTGCTTTGTGGTGGTAAAGTTTATTATGACTTACTTGAAAAACGTCGCGAAGAGAATTTGAATGTTGCAATTGTACGTGTTGAACAATTGTATCCATTCCCAGAAAAACGCATTGCTGAAGTTCTTGCGACTTATCCAAACATTCAAGAGCTTGTTTGGTGTCAAGAAGAGCCGAAGAACCAAGGTGCTTGGTTATTCATCGCGCCTCGTTTATATGAAGGTGTAATGAGTTCAGGTAAACAAATTCGCATTAGTTATGCAGGTCGCGATGCTTCAGCTGCACCGGCTTGTGGTTCACCATATTTACATGCAAAACAACAAGCTCAGCTCGTGAATGACGCACTTGCGATCGTAGCTGATCAATCAGGAGAAACTAAATAATGGCAACCGAAATTAAAGCACCGGTATTTCCAGAGTCAGTTGCTGACGGAACAATTGCAACTTGGCACAAACAACCAGGTGAAGCTGTTTCACGTGATGAAGTGATCTGTGATATTGAAACAGATAAAGTTGTTTTAGAGGTTGTTGCTCCTGCTGACGGTTCAATTTCTGCAATCATCAAAAATGAAGGTGATACTGTTCTTTCTTCTGAAGTGATTGCAATGTTTGAAGAGGGCGCTGTTTCTGGTGCTGCTCAAACTCAATCTGTTCAAAGCGAACAGAAAGTTGAACAAGCTTCTTCACAAACTGAAGCGGGTGCTGCACCTGTAGTAGAACGTGCTCAAGTACAAGATCAAGCACCTGCAGTGCGTAAAGCATTAACAGAAACAGGTATTTCTGCTGCTGATGTAGATGGTACTGGTCGTGGTGGTCGTATCACTAAAGAAGATGTTGCAAATCATCAAGCAAAACCAGCTGCAAATGTAACGCCATTGAGCGTAGCTGTTGGTGAACGTATTGAAAAGCGCGTTCCAATGACACGTTTACGTAAGCGTGTTGCTGAGCGTCTGCTTGCTGCAACTCAACAAACTGCAATGTTAACAACGTTTAACGAAGTGAACATGAAGCCAGTAATGGAAATGCGTAAGCAATATAAAGATGCTTTCGAAAAACGCCATGGTGCTCGTTTAGGCTTCATGTCATTCTTTGTTAAAGCAGTAACTGAAGCGCTTAAACGTTATCCAGCTGTGAATGCTTCAATTGATGGCGATGATATCGTTTATCACGGTTATTATGACATCGGTGTTGCAGTTTCTTCTGATCGTGGTTTAGTGGTTCCTGTATTACGTGATACAGACCGTATGAACTATGCTGAAGTTGAGTCTGGTATTGCTGCTTATGCAGGTAAAGCTCGTGAAGGTAAATTGTCTATCGAAGATATGACAGGTGGTACTTTCACAATTACCAATGGTGGTACTTTCGGTTCATTGCTTTCGACTCCAATTTTGAACCAACCACAAACTGCAATTTTAGGTATGCACAAAATCCAAGAGCGTCCTATGGCTGTAAATGGTCAAGTTGAAATTCTTCCAATGATGTACCTTGCGCTTTCTTATGACCATCGTATGATTGATGGTAAAGAAGCTGTAGGTTTCTTAGTAACAGTTAAAGAGTTACTTGAAGAGCCTGCTAAACTTATCCTTGACCTATAATTTAATACTTAAGAATCCCCCTAAATCCCCCCTTTAATTAGGGGGGACTTTCACGAATCAAATCGGTTCTAAGACTTGTGAATATTTCCTTTGTAGAGAAGGGTTAGGGGAGATTAAAATGGAGATAAAAATGTCTCAACAGTTTGATCTTGTTGTAATCGGCGGTGGTCCAGGTGGTTATGAAGCAGCGATTCGTGCTGCTCAGCTTGGTTTTAAAGTTGCATGTATCGAAAAACGTGTACACAAAGGCAAACCATCTCTAGGTGGTACTTGCTTAAATGTTGGTTGTATTCCATCAAAAGCATTACTTGATTCTTCACATCACTATGAAGACACACTTCATGGCTTAGATGTTCACGGTATCTCAGTTGAAAATGTACAACTTGACTTAGCTAAACTTTTAGCACGTAAAGACAAAGTTGTAGATAACTTGACCAGTGGTGTTGCTCAATTACTGAAAGGTAATGGCATCGAATGGTTACAAGGGACTGGTAAATTACTTGCGGGTAAAAAAGTTGAATTCACACCATTAGATGGTGGTGATGTTCAAGTTCTAGAACCTAAATTTGTTATTCTTGCAACGGGTTCAGTACCAGTAAACATTCCAGTGGCTAAAGTTGATGAAGACTTAATTGTTGATTCAACTGGTGCATTAGAATTCCAAGAAATACCTAAACGTCTTGGTGTGATTGGTGCAGGTGTCATTGGTCTTGAACTTGGTTCAGTATGGCGTCGTCTAGGTTCAGAAGTGGTTGTATTTGAAGCATTAGATACATTCTTACCAATGGCTGATAAAGCTTTGGCGAAAGATTATCAAAAGCTTTTGACTAAACAGGGTCTAGATATTCGCATCGGCGCTAAAGTTTCTGGTACTGAAATTAATGGTCGCGAAGTGACTGTTCAGTATAACCAAGCTGGTGAAGACAAAACTGAGACTTTCGATAAGTTGATCGTTTGTGTAGGTCGTAAGGCTTATGCGGAAGGTTTATTGGCTGAAGATTCAGGCATTAAATTGACTGAACGTGGTCTTATTGATGTAAACGATTGGTGTGCGACATCTGTTGATGGCGTCTATGCAATTGGTGACTTAGTACGTGGCCCAATGCTTGCGCATAAAGCAATGGAAGAAGGTGTAATGGCTGTTGAGCGTATGCATGGTCATGCAGCTCAAATCAACTATGACACGATTATTTCAGTGATTTATACGCACCCTGAAGCTGCATGGGTTGGCTTGACTGAAGAGCAAGCGAAAGAAAAAGGTCACGAAGTTAAAACAGGTCAGTTCCCATTTGCTGTGAATGGTCGTGCTTTGGCTGCAAATGAATCTGCTGGTTTCGTGAAGTTTGTTGCAGATGCAAAAACTGATCGTCTATTGGGTATGCACATTATTGGCCCAGGCGCTTCTGATATCGTTCACCAAGGTATGATTGCACTTGAGTTTGTATCTTCTGTTGAAGATCTACAGTTGATGACTTTTGGTCACCCAACGTATTCTGAAGTCGTCCATGAAGCAGCATTGTCTGTAGATGGTCGTGCAATTCACGCGATTCAACGTAAACGTAAATAAAAAAAAGAGCGGTTTCGACCGCTCTTTTTGGATTTGGGTGATGATTCAGCGTTGAATGATCACCTACTGGTAAAAGAACAAATTTTAATAAATGCCAATAGTTAGTGAGATGGATGTCTAATTGTTGGTGTGTCATAACAATGTGAAAAGTAGTAAAAGGTAAAAAATGAATTTACATGAGTATCAAGCGAAAGCGCTGTTAAAAAAATATGGTATGCCAGTTCAAGAAGGCATTTTGATTACAACACCAGAAGAAGCAGCAGCTGCCTTTGATCAAATTGAAGGTAAATTCGCTGTCATGAAGGCACAAGTCCATGCTGGTGGACGTGGTAAAGCTGGTGGCGTAAAAGTTGTTAAATCGAAAGAAGAAGCAGCTGAATATGCAAAAAATCTTTTGGGTACTCGTTTAGTTACTTATCAAACAGATGCAAATGGTCAACCTGTAAATAGCATTCTTGTTTGTGAAGACGTTTATCCTGTAGAACGTGAATTATATCTTGGCGCGGTTGTAGATCGCTCTAGCCGTCGTGTAACTTTTATGGCATCGACTGAAGGCGGTGTTGAAATTGAAAAAGTTGCAGAAGAAACTCCTGAAAAAATTATCAAAGTAGAAGTAGATCCATTGGTTGGATTGCTTCCATTCCAAGCACGTGATGTTGCATTCCAATTGGGCTTAAAAGATAAGCAAATCAACCAATTTGTAACGATCATGGCGGCTGCATATAAAGCATTTGTAGACAATGATTTTGCTTTATTTGAAATTAACCCACTTTCAGTTCGTGAAAATGGCGATATTTTGTGTGTAGATGCTAAAGTCGGTATCGATTCAAATGCGTTGTATCGCTTACCTGAGATCGCAGCCATGCGTGATAAATCTCAAGAAAATGAGCGTGAGTTAAAAGCATCTGAATTTGATCTGAACTATGTTGCACTTGAAGGTAACATTGGTTGTATGGTGAATGGTGCTGGTCTTGCAATGGCAACCATGGACATCATCAAATTGTATGGTGGTCAGCCTGCAAACTTCCTTGACGTTGGTGGTGGTGCAACCAAAGACCGCGTAATTGAAGCATTCAAAATTATTCTTTCTGATACTTCTGTACAAGGTGTTCTGATCAATATCTTTGGTGGTATTGTACGTTGTGACATGATTGCTGAAGCAATTATTGCAGCGGTTCAAGAAGTAAATGTGACTGTACCTGTGGTTGTTCGCTTAGAAGGGAACAATGCTGAGTTAGGTGCAAAATTACTTGATGAATCAGGTTTAAAATTAATTTCTGCGAACGGTTTAGCTGACGCCGCAGAAAAAATTGTTGCTGCAGTGAAAGCGTAAGGAGTATCAATCATGAGCGTATTAGTAAATAAAGACACAAAAGTATTGGTACAAGGTTTCACGGGTAAGAATGGTACTTTCCATTCTGAGCAAGCAATTGCATACGGCACAAAAGTTGTAGGTGGTGTAACACCGGGCAAAGGCGGTCAAACGCATATCGGTTTACCTGTTTTTAATACCATGCGTGAAGCTGTAAAAGAAACAGGTGCGAATGCTACATCAATTTATGTACCTGCACCTTTTGTTTTAGATTCTGTAATTGAAGCAATTGACGCAGGCGTTGAGCTGATTGTAGTGATCACAGAAGGCGTACCTACTTTAGACATGCTGAAAGCTAAACGTTACCTTGAAACGTATGGTAATAATGCACGTTTAATCGGCCCTAACTGTCCAGGGATTATCACACCGGGTGAATGTAAGATCGGCATTATGCCTGGTCATATTCATCAACCAGGTAAAATCGGGATTATCTCTCGTTCTGGTACATTGACTTATGAAGCTGTTGCTCAAACAACTAAGCTTGGTTTAGGTCAGTCTACCTGTATCGGTATTGGTGGTGATCCAATTCCGGGTATGAACCAAATTGATTGCTTAAAACTATTCCAAGAAGATCCACAAACTGAAGCGATTATCATGATTGGTGAGATTGGTGGTACAGCGGAAGAAGAAGCTGCTGAATATATCAAATCTAACGTGACTAAGCCTGTAGTGGGCTACATCGCAGGTGTAACTGCGCCTAAAGGTAAACGTATGGGTCACGCTGGTGCGATCATTTCTGGCGGTCAAGGTACTGCTGAAGAGAAGTTCGCTGCATTTGAAAGAGCGGGAATGGCTTACACGCGTAGTCCAGCTGAGCTTGGTTCAACCATGCATGAATTGTTGAAAAGTAAAGGTTTAGTTTAAAGCTTAGTGTTTTAAATTAAATACAGAAATGGGAGTCAATTGACTCCCATTTTTTTTGGAATGCGCATTTAAAAGTTTAAGCAGATTAACCTTTTACTAAACTACCATCGACAATTAAGTTTTGACCCGTCACTGCACGTGACCATGGCGATAAAAACATTAATACAGCATCAGCAAATTGTTCAGGTGTGGTCACTTGCTGAAGGGGTGTCGATGTTGCAATCAAGTCAAAGACTTGGTCTGGTGTTGCATCACTGGCATCAGTTTTACGCAATAAACCACCTGACAGCATATTTACATTTATACCGTATTGACCTAAATCATGCGAAGTTGTACGTGTAAAAGCCAAAAGCGCAGCTTTCGCAGCAGTATAGTCATGATAAGGCACTACAGGGTTTTGAACTAAATTGGTTCCAATATTAATAATTCGCCCAAAGTGATCTTTTTTCATGTCATCTAAAGCGGCTTGAGTCGTGTTTAATGCAGCTTTCACAGCGCTGTCCAGTTGCTGCTGCATGCTATTCCAGCTTAAAGTTTCAACTTTTGGACGTTGATCACCGTTAAATTTAAAAGATAGCAAAGCATTGTTGACCACTGAAGTAATGGCGTGTCCATAATGCAATTTTGCTTTTGCAAACATGGTCTTAATTTGCTCAGCATCAGTGATATCAGCTTTGTAAATAAAAACCTGATCTGGATGATCCTTTGCGAGTTGTTGTGCCGATTCTTCACTATTGAAATAGTTCACAACAACTCTAGCACCTTCACGAATCAGTGCATGGGTAATGGCGAGTCCTAAGCCACGCGCACCGCCAGTGACAAGAATAATTTGATCACGTATTTCCATAATTGAAACCCAATTGTGATAGGGGAATCTTGATCTTAACATTAATTGTGAATATATTTGTTCTTGTTTATCTGATGTTGAAATATTACATAAAATCAGCATGTTATTTTTAAAAAGGTGAGAGGTTTTTGTTGTTGATATAATCTTTAAAATGATTAAAAGACGGGGTATTGAAATCAACTGATTTATAAGACAGCATCTTATTTAAAATCATAATTGTGCTATATTTTATAAACTTGTCTTTAACAAGATGAAATTGAAATGAAAAGTATCATCTGTAACCTAGTCCTGTCTTTTACTATGATTGGGCAGGGTTACGCAGCTGATATGTTATTCGTTGATCGAGAATCCGATTTAGAACCTAATCAACAGTATATTTATATAAATAATCAAGTGACTGAGGCAACACCTGAATTTAAGCAAGAAGCGCTATTTAATATTCAAACACATGAAAATAGCCTAAGCAATTTGAATGAGCAGCAAAATAACAATTTTTTTGAGCAAGCAACGGAGCAGAAAAAACTAGCTGAAGAACATGACCAAGAGGTCATGGACTATTCAATTCTCAATAATGAATTTTATAAAAATGATCGGCTGAAAATTTTCAATTACACCGCTTATAATATGCAACAACTTAAGAATACTTTGTTAAATCCAACCAATTCAAATACCAGCGGAACTGAATTAACCATTTCTTTTGGCTATGGTATGGAATTTAAAATCAATGCTTTAAACAGACTGGGTTATGAATATATTTCTAGCTTTCCTTATGATCGTGGGCAGTTATTACGTGTGTATTGGGTTCGAACTTTAACGTATTAATTTTAAAATAATCACATTTCTAACTTTTCAATCATGAATAAAAAATGTTGAACGTTCTACAACTTGAAACATAGGCTTGCATAGATCTCCATCCTTTCTCATTAAATTAGACATATTAGTCGAATAGGATGTTCAGCCATGATTAAAAAAATGCTATTGCTTAGTTTAGTTGGGATTTCACTCACGGGATGTATTGTTGCGCCTTATGATGATTATCCAGATCGTTATGATCAACGCCATGAGCACAGGCATGATTCTGATGGTCGTTGGGATCGACATGATCGAAATCGTTGGGAGCATAGGCGTGATGATGATCGATATAACCATGACCGTCATGATTGGAATAAAGATCATCGAGACTGGAATAAAGATCGTCGAGATTGAAAACTGCTAAATATTCGAATGTTCTAATCAATAAAAAATGGGCAATTTCAGCCCATTTTTTATTGTATTGGTAGTTATTTAAAATTGATTCTCAGAACTATTTATTCAAATTATTTTTTTAAACAGTCCAGCATGTACAACACCCGCTCTAGTCTGTTTTTGTAATTGCCATGATGCAGGTAGTGTCAATTGGTGTAATGCACGATCTGCTTCTACATAAATCAATGCATCATTTTTAAGATATTGATCAGCTTTTTGAGCAAGTTCTTCCCATAAGTTGAGGTTATATGGCGGATCTAGAAAGACGACATCAAATTGTTCATTCATACCCAATAAAGTCTGCTGAGCCGTTTGCTGTTTTAATTGGCAGTTTTCAGCTTTTAGTAATTGAATGTTATCTTTCAATATCTTGGCTTGTTTGGGATGAGGTTCAACCATAATCACTTGACGAGCGCCACGAGATAATGCTTCAAAACCGAGTGCGCCTGAGCCTGCACAGAGGTCTAGCACGTTGGCGTTTTGAATATCCCACATTAACCAATTGAACAAGGTTTCACGCACACGATCAGGTGTTGGACGTAAGCCATCAACATCAGCGAAGGGGAGAACACGACGTTTCCATTCTCCACCAATAATACGTAATTGATTCTTTACTTTATTATTCACTAATATCTGCCTGAGTTGCTGGTGAAGCTGTTTGCGGTGTAGGCGTCGAAGCTGTTGAATTGGTCGTGTTGCCAGTATTCGCACGAGTTGTATTCTGTATTGCAGTATTTTGAGTCACTGCGTTTGGTTTAGGCTTAGGCATAGCATTTGGATTGGCCGATAATGTGATATCACCACTTGGTAATTCACCCGGTTTAATCCCAGCAGTCATCAAGCCACCACTCATTTGATGACTGAGTGGTACAAGTGGTTTTTTCTTGCGTGTTAATAACCAATAATCAAATACTGGGCGTGCAAGTTGAGCTGCTGAACCACCGTGCTTACCATTTTCCCAAATGACAGCAATCGCAATTTCAGGGTTTTCAGCTGGTGCGAAACCGACAAATAAACCATGATCGAGTTGACGCTCAGTTAATAGTGCTTCGTTATAACGTTTACCTTGCGCAATACTTTTAACCTGTGCTGTGCCTGTTTTACCTGCAATTTGATACATCGGTGTGCGAATACCACGTCCCGTACCTGTCTGGATTACGTCGACCATTGCATCACGCATTTTGACCCAGTCGGCATCTGTTCCACTGAAATTAATTTTACCTGTCGGCGCATTCAGTACAGGATGTTTTTTAGCACCTTTAGATTCACGTAATACATGTGGGATCACATGCGCACCGTGGTTGGCTGTAATTGCGGTTGCCATTGCCAATTGTAATGGTGTTGCGGTAAATGCACCCTGACCGATACTTACAGAAATGGTTTCGCCTTTTAACCACTTGCTTTTTCGAGTGCGCATTTTCCATTCTGGACTTGGGTATAGGCCTGAACTTTCACTCGGTAAATCTACCCCAGTTTTTTCACCAAAACCAAATTGGCGCATCCATTCATTCATCTTATCGATACCCATTTGATAAGAAAGAATATAAAAATAAGTATCACAAGACACGACAATGGATTTATGCATATTGACGCTGCCATGACCTGTTTTTTTCCAGTCACGGAATTTATGCGAATCACCCGGTAGATGGAAATAACCCGGATCTGAAATAGCAGTATTCCAGTCTACAGTTTTATAATGAATCCCACCCATGGCTTCCATAGGTTTAATAGTCGAACCGGGCGGGTAAGAACCTTGAACAGCACGGTTATATAAAGGCTGATCTAAGTTGTCACGTAGGGCGCTATAATCAGCCGTACCGATTCCCGTAACGAATAAATTGGGGTTAAAACTAGGGCTTGAGACCAAAGCAAGAATTTCCCCAGTACGTGGGTCAATCGCGACAATTGCGCCACGGCGATCTTTCAGTTGTTCTGCGGCAATCGTTTGTAAACCATAATCTAATGATAGATATAAATCATTACCACGAGTCGATTCTTTACGACCCAAATGACGGAGTACATTTCCGTGTGCGTCAGCTTCGATCGACTCATAACCCGGTACGCCATGCAATAAATCCTCATAAGATTTTTCAACACCAATTTTCCCGATCAGGTTAGTGCCAGCATAGCTGTCTTTATCAATTGATTTTAATTCTTTGTCGTTAATACGCCCCACATAACCAATCACATGAGCAAATAATTCACCATGTGGGTAATAACGTGTCATCTGAGTTTCAATATTGACACCGGGGAACTGAAACTTGATTTCACTAAAACGTGCAATATCAGTTTCAGTTAGATTCAGCTTTAAAGTAACCCGTTCTGTTTTTTTAGAGGTTTTAATTCGACTCTTAAAGCGATCAATATCTTCTTGGCTAAGATTTAAAATAGGAGTAAGACGTTGAACTGTTTCGTCAATATCTTCTACATCCGCTCGACTAAGTGTTGCTGTAAAAACGGGGTAATTGTCTGCGAGTAGAATACCGTTGCGATCATAAATATAACCACGAGCAGGGGCAATCGGTTGTAAACGGATACGGTTTTTGTCGGAAGCTTCACTAAACTCTTGATGATGGAAAATCTGTAAATAAGCATAACGAGAAATCAGTAGGCACATAAAAAATGACACGATTCCAATCGCAAAAAACACGCGGCTGCGAAAAATGCGTTTTTCTTGTTGAACATTTTTGAGAGGAAACTGCTGCTTCATACGTCGTCGGCTTAAAGTACTCAAAAGAGAGATTATTGCGGGGCGGAACATTTTACCCCAAAAATGTAGATAATGATAAAAAACCTAACATTCTAAATGAAAAATAAATATGACTTTGACTTTGCAGACAGTAAATTTATGGTGATTTGTATATGAGTGATAAAATAATTCTGTTAAAGTCAAAAAATTACGGATAAATAAATTCGACCTAAGTAAAAGGTTAGGGGTAATGGAGAAAATAATGAAAAAAATATTTCCCTTATTATTGCTAGTAGCAATAGGAAATTTTGCGCATGCGACCAGCAGAGATAGTTTGCCAAGAGATGTGGAAAAGTTTTTACCAGAAGCAAAAATTAAACCAGAAGATGCATCTAAATGGAATCTTGGGGCTGGTGTTACACAGAAAATGATTCATGTGAATGGTGAGTGGGTCAATCCTTATGGGATTGCTTACGTTAAGCTAGGTTCATTCTACAATGATGATCATGCATTCGGTGGGCAGATTGGTTATCGTATACCTGTCGCTTTGAATGGAACGGATAAAAATGGTTTTTACCTCGGTGTTTACGGCGGATCTTTGCAAAGTAAATCTGTAGATGGAAAAGATGAAGTTCAATATGGTGCAGGTGGCGATTTGTCTTATGTATTGTTAAATAAAGAGCGTATCAGTACTTTCAGTGTGGGCATCGGTGCAGGCAGTGAATTACATGATAAAAATGGCAAGATGATTGTGGAAACAAGACCACAAATACAATTTGCTTACACATTAAGTGTAGGCTTTTAAAATTGATAATGATGTTATGAATACCTTTTGCCCGCAAATATTGAAATAAATACGAGAGTCATGCATGTTGGAATACGTTAGTGATTTGTGGCACGCTTTTACAGCCCGACCAGATCATCTTGCCATATTAAGTATCATTCCTGTGACCGCCTTTGTAACATGGGCGCACGTGTGGATGGCCTTGAAAATGGTCTTTTATCCAATTAAATTCTGGGGTTTTCATATCGGCCCATTGCCCGTAGGTTGGCAAGGCATTGTGCCACGTAAAGCTGGACGCATCTCTGGTATTATTACCGATAATACTTTGTCAAAATTAGGATCACTCAAGGAGTTTCTTGAGGCGATGGATCCTGAGGACATGGCTCGTATCATCGGTGAACAGGTGGGTTTTGAGTTGGAACATTTGATTGATGAAGTGATGATCGATCGTAATGCAACTTTGTGGGAAAACCTGCCTTATTCGATTAAGCGTAGAATTTATAATCAAGCACATAAACAGATGCCGGGGATTCTAAAAGAACTCGTGACTGAGCTTACGATGAGCGTGGAATCTTTGGTGGACATGAAAGAAATGATTGTTCGCCAAATGGAAGGTGATCGTCGTTTAATGGTGTATATGTTCCTGAAAGTGGGACAAAAAGAAATTAACTTCATTTGGCATATCAGTGCGTTAATTGGAGCATTCTTTGGTATTTTTCAAATGTTTGTTTATGTATTTGTACCACAACATTGGACAGTTCCATTTTTCGCAGCGATTTGGGGCTTCTTGACCAACTGGATCGCAATCTGGATGGTGTTTAACCCTGTAGAACCGCATTATGTACGTTATCCTCAATTTTTTGAGTTAACTAAAAATCGCAAATTTCCATGGATTAAGCCTGTCATTCCTCGTATCGGAACGTATAATGTGCAAGGTGCTTTTATGAAGCGCCAAGAAGAAGTTTCTGATGTTTTTGCAAGTGTAGTCACAGAAGACCTAATTACGTTAAAATCGATCATGAGCGAAATGATGTATGGGCCCAAAAAAGACAAAACACGACGTATTATCAAACGTCATGTCAATGTTATTATGGAATCGCCTTTAATTCGTACTGCTTTGCAATTGTCAATAGGTCCGAGTGAATACGCAAAGCTCAAGACAGACTTGATTGATCGATCAATTGAAATTACGATGGTACCTGTTTGCGACCCTGCGTTTAATGCGAGCCGTGCAAAGAAAATCTTTCAGATGTTTAAAGAACGTATTCGTGAATTAACACCGACAGAGTTTCAAAACTTATTACGTCCCGCTTTTCGGGAAGATGAATGGATTTTGATTGTATTGGGCGGTGTCACTGGATTTTTTGCAGGTTTAATACATTTGTTTGTGGCTTTCATATAATTTAGATGCCATTCCGATGACAAATATAAATTTGTCATGGCAAACGGTATCATACATTTTGTTTTAAATGAGGATGTTTTTTTATGCGCATTATATTACTTGGACCACCTGGAGCAGGCAAAGGTACACAAGCTCAGTTGATCTGTAAGCGCTACAATATCCCACAAATTTCAACCGGTGATATGCTCCGTGCTGCGATTCGTGAAGGTACTGAATTAGGTCTTAAAGCTAAAAGTGTAATGGAGTCAGGTGGTTTAGTCTCTGACGAACTTATCATCGGTTTAGTGAAAGAACGTATTGCACAACCTGATTGTGTAAACGGTTGTATCTTTGACGGTTTCCCGCGTACCATTCCTCAAGCTGATGCTTTAGAAAAAGAAGGCATTACCATCGATCACGTTATCGAAATTGATGTACCTGATGAAGAAATCGTAAAACGTCTTTCAGGTCGCCGTCAGCATCCTGCTTCTGGTCGTGTTTATCATACAATTTATAATCCACCTAAAGTGGAAGGTAAAGATGATGAAACGGGTGAAGACCTTGTTCAACGTCCAGATGACGAAGAAGCAACGATTCGTAAGCGTTTAGGTTCTTACCATACTGAAACTGAACAGCTTGTTGGTTTCTACCAAGGTCGTGCAGCTTCTGGTGAAAATGCACCAACGTATGACAAGTTGAATGGCTTACGTGCGATCGAAGAAGTTCAAAAAGATTTATTTGCAATCTTAGATAAATAAGACTGCATTCAAAGCGTGATTTAAAGCTTTGACAATCAAAGAGACCTGATTCATATTAGGTTTCTTTTTTTATGTGAAGTTTTATTCATGAAAATTGCACTTTTTGGATTGGTGATCGTCTGTGTTATTGGTCTACTTGCTTTGTTGTGGATGAGCTTTAAATTACTTCGTAAGGCACAAAAAGAGGAATTAGCTGAGCGCCGTGAGTTGCATAAATCTGGGCAAAGCCAAACTGGTCAGTATCAGGTGCATCCGCAAGTGGCTGAAGAACATAAGCGTTTGGAAAAATTAAGAAAAGAGTTGGAAAATAAATGTTAATAATTTTGCGTTAAGATAAGTATTTAAGTATTAAGGTTTTTTAAAAAATTTTTAGATATTCATTTGTAAAATAAAGGCTCAGATTAATTTGCATCTTTATTTAAGAACAAGACCATTAAGATTTCATCTTGATAACCTATTTCGCTTTTCATAGCACGTGGTTCCGTCCCATAGCTTTGAAATCCATGCTTTTTATAGAACTGAATGGCGAGATCATTGGTTGATACGACCGAAAGCATAATTTGTTCAACAGAATCTTGTGCATAGTTCAGAACAGTTTGTAAAAGTTGTGTTGCGATGCCTTGGTTTCTATATTGCGGTTCAATATAAAAACCATAAATATTGGCTTTGTGAGCACTTTTTAAGCCCGACTCTTGCAGAAAAATAATTACCCCGACGATTTGCTGTTCATGATAAGCCGCAAAAATAATACTCTTTTCAATGCGTTCAGCAAACAGGGCTAAAGGACGTTGTGATTCAACAGCATAGGTCGAACCGAACATTTCAGGATTGCTTTTCAGTCCTGAAAGTCGAATTGTTCTGAAGTCATTGGCATCATGGATGTCGAGTTGTCGAATATTTATTTCTGTCATTTTCTATTTTTTGAAAAAATACTTTAAGTCAATTATAGCGTTCCATTAAATTTTATTTCAATTTGAAGATGATATTCAGTAATCAAAAAAATCATTAAAACAGATAGATATAAAAGACATGTATATCAATATTGAACTTAAAGATTCTCCTTTATTTCCTTCACTGCCCCAAACTCATATCGATCAGGCCAATTACATACATGCGAAACCACACATTCAGCGCATTTTGGTTTACGTGCAATACAGCAATAACGGCCATGTAAAATTAACCAATGGTGTGAATCTAAGATAAATTCTTTGGGAATCACCTTGATGAGTCGATGTTCTACTTCTAAAACATTCTTACCAACAGCCAAACCTGTACGATTTCCTACACGAAAGATATGTGTATCTACTGCCATTGCTGCTTGACCAAAGGCAGTGTTGAGCACCACATTGGCAGTTTTACGTCCGACTCCTGGTAGAGCTTCTAAATCAGCACGATTATCGGGAACTTGGCTATGATGTTTTTCAATGAGGATCTTACACGCTTTGATCACATTTTCTGCTTTAGAATTATATAGACCAATGGTTTTTATATATTCTTTTAAACCATCCACACCAAGTGCATAAATCTTTTCGGGTGTATTCGCAACTGGAAACAGTTTATCTGTTGCTTTATTGACACTCACATCGGTTGCTTGAGCTGACAGTGTGACTGCTACCAATAGCTCGAATGGAGAAGAATAATTTAGTTCTGTTTCAGGATGAGGACGTTGTTCACGCAAAATTTCAAAAAAAGTTTGGATCTGTTTTTTAGTCATATTTTTAACAGTCACAATATTCTCCTCAATAACGATTCTGTAGTGTCGTTAATTGTTGTTGCAATTCATTCAATTGCGCTAATTTTTTATCATCTGCTCGTACAGAAAGCTGCTTTTCAAGTTTTTTAATTTGAGTACGAAGTTTGGCTAACTCAATTGTAGTTTTAGCATCAATTGCTGTCGTCGTTTCAGCTGGTTTTTGGCTGATTTCTATAGATGGAACAGCTTGGACTTGTGTAGAAAATTGTGCAAATAATTGTGTATCAATTTCTGCACGAACGACTGGACCCTTACGGTGAATTCGTTGTTTTTCTTCTCGTTGAATATGCGCATAGTAACGATTTCTTAAATCATTCTGCTCTAAAATGCGATGTTCTTCATTGGGTAATGCTTGAATATCTTCAATGAGATCGATGCAATCGACAGGACAAGGCGGAATACAAAGCTCACAACCTGTACATAAGTCAGTCAGTACAGTATGCATCAATTTACCCGATCCGATGATGGCATCTACAGGGCAGGCACTTATACATTTGGTACAGCCAATGCATTCGTCTTCACGAATCACAGCTTTCATACGTTGTGGTCGACCATCTGTTTGTATGGGCCATACACTTTCTTCAGCAGTCAGTTTCGCTCGATTCAGCAGTTCTGCCAAGGCATCTGCAACAGGTTGGCCTCCCGGAACGCATTTATTGGCCTCTTCACCTTGGACAATAGATTGTGCATAAGGAAGGCAGCCATCGCGATGACCACAGAGACCACATTGAGTTTGGGGAAGCAGTGCATCAACTTGCTGAATAAGAGAAATTTGCGAATTCATCGGATAAAAATTTGCTAGGCCTGAAAAGGTAAATACAAGGGAAATAAGCTGAGTATTTTAGCATATTTTTATCGTATTTTTTTGACCTAAAATAAGGCTAAATATGTTCAAAAATAATGCATTTTATTAATCATAAATCATTAAAAAATAGACTGAATGAATATACTAAAATTTATTAATTTAAAATTATTTAATTGAAAATAAATATTATTTTAAAAATATTGAAAAATTGTTGTGATTTCTTGATAAAAGGGATTAAATGCTTTGCGCCAAAATGTATCTTTTTAAAATTATTGCCCAGTTTTGATTCACCTTTTCTGAGGATTGTGCGTTGAAATATACTAGCCTAAATGACTTCTTAAATTACGTTAAAGCACGTGATCCCAATCAACCCGAATTTTTACAAGCTGTAGAAGAAGTAATGACCAGTTTATGGCCATTTATTGAAAAGCATCCTGAATATGCTGAACATGGTTTATTAGAACGATTGGTAGAGCCTGAACGTGTAATTCAGTTCCGTGTTGCTTGGGTAGATGATCGAGGACAAACACAGGTCAACCGTGCATTCCGCGTTCAATTCAATGCCGCAATTGGACCTTTCAAAGGGGGAATGCGTTTTCATCCATCTGTGAATCTGTCTATTTTAAAATTTTTAGGCTTTGAACAGACGTTTAAGAATGCTTTAACGACACTGCCTATGGGTGGTGGTAAAGGCGGTTCAGACTTCGATCCTAAAGGGAAATCCGAAGGTGAAATTATGCGTTTCTGCCAAGCTTTGGTCATAGAATTGTATCGCCATTTGGGCTCAAACACGGATATTCCTGCGGGCGATATTGGTGTAGGTGGCCGTGAAGTGGGTTATATGGCTGGTATGATGAAGAAGCTCAGCAATGACACTTCTTGTGTATTTACAGGCAAGGGTCTATCTTTCGGCGGCTCTTTAGCTCGTCCTGAAGCAACAGGTTTTGGCACGGTGTATTTTGCTGAGGAAATGCTAAAAACACGTGGTGAAAGCTTTAAAGGCAAAATTGTTACCATTTCAGGTTCAGGAAATGTGGCTCAATTTGCCGCTGAAAAAGCCATGTATTTGGGTGCGAAAGTGGTTTCACTTTCAGACTCAAATGGTACGGTTTACTTGAAAAATGGTTTTACCAATGAATTGCTTGCAGAAGTGATGGAACTTAAGAATGTAAAACGTGGTCGTATTTCTGAGTTTGCTTCTAAACATGGTTTTGAGTATTTGGAAGGGCAACGTCCTTGGTCAATCAAGTGTGATATCGCATTACCTTGTGCCACTCAAAATGAATTAAATGAAGAAGATGCAATCATGCTACTGGCAAATGGCACGATGTGTGTTGCTGAAGGTGCAAATATGCCTTCCACACTCGATGCTGTTGAAAAATTTGTCGAAGCGAAGATTCTTTATGCCCCAGGTAAAGCATCCAATGCAGGTGGTGTTGCAACCTCTGGTCTTGAAATGTCTCAAAATGCGATTCGTTTGGGTTGGACTTTTGAAGAGGTTGATGAACGTTTACATGCGATTATGAAAGAAATTCATCGTAATTGTATGAAATATGGTACACAGGATGATGGCACTGTGAACTATGTCAATGGAGCAAATATTGCAGGCTTTGTAAAAGTTGCCGATGCAATGCTCGCTCAGGGTGTTTTTTAGTTTTAGTATGTTGTAGTGCTGAAAAAAACCGATGCAAAAGCATTAATGCTGATCAGTTAAGCCTTTTTAAATCCTCCCCAACCCTCCTTTGATAAAGGAGGGAGTACCAAGAATCTAAAATTATTTTAAATTCTCAGTAGTTCCCCTCTTTTTTAAAGAGGGGTTAGGGGAGATTCTTAGATGAGTAGCTACTAAATTACTCTTAACTGACTGGCATTAATGCAAAAGCATCGGTTTTTATTCATGTTTAAATTTTGAGGAACTTAGAGCGTTCCTTTTACAGATTCACGTTCAATAATCATGTCTTGTACATAAGCGTATTTTGACTGATCAGCGGCAGGATTCTTGATTTCATAACGTTTGATACGAACCACTTGGCGTTCATTTGGACGATGCGTAAAGCCATCGATATTGTCATAGAAGAAAGTCCAATCTTTATCGACTTGAGTTTTTACGCCGTTATCCGCATATTTAATTTCACGAACCAATAAGCATTGTTTCTTCATTACACCCGCTGAACATTCTTTAGTTTCTGGGCTAATTTCCAAGAAAATGGTTTGACCTTCAGATTGATATTTTGTTTCAGCTGTCATTTGACCTGTAAATATAAATTTTTCACCTGTTGGTGCAACGATGGTTAATGTTGGTTTTTCAACATCAGTCGTGTCGAGTACAAATGGAACTTTACGATCTTGGAATAACGCAACGGAAGCTTGTTCTTGTTTCATCAGTTCAGGTGAACACATCATTTGGGTGCTCATTAAGTTTCCGACTGAAAGCAAACCATTTTCAATTTTCCAAGAAGAACCTTGCGTATTACAACCTGTTGCAATACTTAAACGTTGTTCATCAAAATGCAAAACGATCGGTTTTGTTGAACCAGTGGGTTGATATGACCATTGATAAGCGCTCAATGTCTGATTGGCATTGTTTTGTTGTTGTAATACTTTCACAGCAGTATCACCTAAAGTTTGAATATCCCCAGATTGACATGCTGCAAGTGCAAATGGAAGAACAGCCAAAGCTAAATATTTGAATTTCATGTTTTAATCACGTTTAAAAAGCATAGCAATAGGATAAAGCATCAATCCTGAAAAGATATGGATACATTTTATGAATTCAGTTTCAATATGTATCCATTCAGCTAAAACTTAAACAAAAATTAAAAAAATGTGATGAAATTGTTCATATTAGTCAAAACGATAGATGTCCATGCCTAATGCACCCATAGAAAAACTACTATGTACAATACTGAAACGAGGCCCTGTACCCATTGCAAAAAATAGCGGTGCAAAGTGCTCAATCGTTGGGTGATTTTTTGCAACATAGGGAATATTTTGCCAGTCTAAAACAGCATCATATTGGTTATGTGTTAATTTATTGACTACATAATTACGGAAGGTTGATGCCCATTCAGGTACATTGTCGTTATTACCATTCCAAGAAAGTTCTCTCAAGTTATGGGTAATGCTGCCTGAACCAATCAATAAAATTTGTTTTTCACGTAAAGGTGCAAGAGTCTGACCGATTTTATAGATTTCATCAGCCCCCATATTCATTGGCAATGAAATTTCAACCACAGCGATATCTGCATCTGGATACATGTGCAATAACGGCATCCAAACCCCGTGATCACGCGGTCGAGTACTGTTTGCATGCGCAGGAATGTGCGCTTCAGCCAATAAATGAAGTATTTCTTCTGCAAGTTCAGGATGACCCGGAGCAGGGTAGCGCATTTCATAAAGTGCTGGTGGAAAACCTTTAAAATCATGCCATGTTTCAGGACGCACACCCGTATTTACTTCGAGTGCATTACTTTCCCAATGGGCTGACATGACGATAATCGCACGTGGTTTTGGAAGGTTTAAACTTAAACGATGCAATGCAGGCCCAACTTGTTCAGGATCAAGCGCGAGCATAGGTGAGCCGTGTGAAATAAATAAACCAGGGAGTGTTTGTAAATTCATATCGATAGCCTAAAACTGTGTGCACCCATAAATTTAACTGAGTTTGGTTAAATCTATTCAGTTGCTTATTCAAAATAATCAATAACAGATTGGGGGGGAAGCATCTCATTTATATCATTGTGATATATCAAATCTTTTGGATAAAAAGATAGATATATGCATGTTTGATATTGTTTAACAACGCTCTAATTCCTAACAACAATAATGTCAAAGATTCAACAATGATATAAGCCCTTTTATTTCAACAGAATGTTGCATCTATGCAACGCTCATGGTGTTTGTGGCTGCATTGTGCGAAGTAACTAAGCTTTAACCTGCCCGATGGTATGGATGATTATGATTAATTGTCATGGCACGATAGAGTTGTTCGATGAGCATAACTCGAACCATAGGGTGCGGCAGGGTTAGTTTGGACAATGACCAGTGCCAAGCCGCTGCTTTACGCACAGCTTCCGAATGACCATCTGGTCCACCAATCGCTAAAACAACATCATTTCCTTCAAGCATCCAAGTCTTCATGGTTTCCGCCAATTTCTCAGTACTAAACTCACGACCGCCGACTTCAAGTGCGATTAAAACTTCATTTTGTTTTAGCGCAGCCAGTATGCTGTCACCTTCAATTTGACGATATTTTAAAATATCTGCTTCTGAATCATTTTTGCCACGTTTTGCCATGGGTAATTCAAGGATTTGTGTCTGTACAAAAGGCTGAATTCGTTTGAAATAGTCTTCAAAACCTGTAAGTACCCAAGCAGGCATTTTTTGACCAATGGTAAGAATACGGATTTTCATATTAACAATTTCTAACGTGGCAATAGTGCATTATAACGCTATATTGATCTTTCTCAGGATGAGAATCAGGACGGTTTTTAAATAACAGGGTTCAAATAACAAGCAATTACCGCATTAACATTCAAAATTGGGTTTATCGATGCAATTTCAAGATGTCTTCAATACGATTTTAAAACGGCTTATGCTGCTTTTAGTGAGCTGTATGTCAATATACAGCTATGCCGATAACAATATTTATCGCCAAGCCGATACTTATCGTTTAAAAAATTATTTAAATCGTATTATTGCGCCGCATGCGTTTAGGAATCATCAAAATATTCAAGAGTTAGATCGTGTAGCAGCCTATATCAAACAACAAGTTGAGCAATTTGCGATACCTTGTGAATATCAAACTTATCAAGTTGCAGCTAAAACTTATCGTAATGTGATTTGTCATTTGCAGACAGGAAATGCTCAAAAAGTCATTATCGGTGCACATTATGATGTTTATGGAAATTTTAAAGGTGCGGATGATAATGCTTCAGGCGTAGCAGGTGTAATTGAAACGGCTCGTATTCTGGCAATCAACAAGACGCGCCTAAAACAAAATGTGGATTTTGTATTTTATACCTTGGAAGAACCGCCTTATTTCCGAACCGAAAACATGGGCAGCTATGTGCATGCTAAATCTATTCTGAATCAAAAAGATCAGATTCAGGCCGTCTATATTTTAGAAATGATCGGTTACTTTGATCATAAACCAGTACAAGATTATCCATCAGGTTTGGCTTTGTTTTACCCCAAGCATGGTAATTTTATTGGTGCTGTCAGTAATTTTGGTTCACGAAATTTAAGTGAAAATTATTGTGATTCAATGAAATCAATTCGACAGTTAGATTGTCAGCGTTTAATTGCGCCATCATTTGTACAAGGTGTTGATTTTTCAGACCATTTGAATTATTGGAATTTTGAAATTCCTGCGATTATGATCACAGACACTGCTTTTTTTAGAAATAAACATTATCACACCAAGGATGATACTGTTGAAAAGTTGAATCTAAATAAAATGGCTGAAGTGGTGAATGGTTTGGCTTATGTACTTTTAGAAAAGAATAAATAGTTTCTAAATGTGGGTTAAAATGCACTTTTTTAGCACATAAAAAAACACAGTCTTAAAAGTTAGACTGTGTTTTAACTTCTAATCGTCTGGAGAATCGGCTAGAAGTTAATCAACTACAAACAGAAATATACTCTCTATAGAGATGAGGGTATTTTGCGATTATTCAAGTAGTTTGGATGGTTTCTCTGCTTAAAATTTAAACACATTTTCAAGCAATTTGAAATATCAAATGACACAATTTATGAAAAAGAATTTTCTTTACTCAACTGTATTCATTTGACTATTTCATTGAATGTACGCCAAAGTTATTACCTTCGGTGTCGATTCCTAACAGAATATAACCATGTTCACCAATGGAGGTTTTTGCTTGTTGTATTTGTCCTCCCGCAGCTTCAATTCTTGCTTGTTCAATTGCACAGTCTTCACTACTAAAGTAAATAATGGTGCTATTTGAACCCGCAGGCATTCCTTCCATTTTTACCAATGCTCCAGTTGCACCATATTGTTGCATATCGGAAGGAAAAGTCCACATTTCCATCGATGTGTCATTGGGATCACTCAGTTGAGTCAGTTGTAGATTGAATAAGGATTCATAGAATTGTTTCGCTCTATTCATATCATTGACATAGATTTCGAACCAATATATTGGATTTGACATGTGTGTATTCCTTTTATTTTAGATTAAACTGATGATTCAGCATTATTATTCAAGCCTATTGATTATGCGGCAATGTACAAGCAGTAAAATTTGAATATTGTAAAGGGGCAGTATATCGTGCAGTTTTTTTGTATAGATAGCGACTATCTATCAGATTTATAAAATAAAAAAAGAGCGCCGTAGCGCTCTTTAATTTTGTATCAAGCTTTATATCACCAAAGCTTAATGACGTGCTGCTTTTTTGCTGTCGTCAACGGCTTTCACGATCGGCGCTTTGACCAATGGCTTAGGTTGTTCAACCAATGCAAGTGGAAGAATCTCATCGATGCTTTTCACTGCTTTAATTTCCAAACCATCTTTCACGTTTTGTGGAATTTCAGCCAAATCACGTACATTGTCTTGTGGGATAAAGACCAGTTTTACGCCACCGCGATGTGCAGCTAGAAGCTTCTCTTTTAAGCCACCAATACGCATTGCACGGCCACCTAAGCTAGTTTCACCTGTCATCGCAATATCAGGACGAATTGCAATTCCTGTAAATGCGGAAACAAGAGCAGTGGTCAATGCTAAACCTGCAGACGGTCCATCTTTCGGTGTAGCACCTTCAGGTAAATGCACGTGTACATCAGTTTCCTCAAAACGCGAAGCTTCAATACCCAGTTCATCTGCACGAGTACGAACAACCGTCATTGCAGCGGTAATTGATTCCTTCATTACGTCACCGAGTGAACCCGTGGTAATGAATTTTCCTTTACCTTTGACTGCTGCAACTTCAATGGTGAGTAATTCACCACCAACAGAAGTCCAAGCCAAGCCATTTACACGACCGATTTGTGCTTCAGTTTCAGCCATACCGTAATCGAACTTATGCGCACCCAAGTATTCTGGTAAGTTTTCAGCGGTTACATCGATATGTAAATTTTTCGCTTTCTTACTTACAGATTCTTTCACTACTTTACGTGCAATTTTCGATACTTCACGTTCAAGGTTACGCACACCTGCTTCACGTGTATAACGACGCACGATGTCACGAATTGCTTCTTCATGAACAGTCAATTCTTTAGCACGTAAACCATTGTTCTTAATTGCTTTTGGAACAAGGTAGCGGTCTGCAATATTGACTTTTTCATCTTCGGTATAACCCGGAAGACGAATCACTTCCATACGGTCTAAAAGCGCCTCTGGAATGTTCATGCTGTTTGCAGTACAGATGAACATCACTTCAGACAAATCAAGATCGAGATCTAAATAGTGATCGTTGAATTTACTGTTTTGTGATGGATCTAATACTTCAAGCAATGCAGATGCAGGGTCGCCACGGTAGTCTTGTGCCATTTTGTCAATTTCGTCGAGTAAGAACAGTGGGTTCTTCACGCCAACTTTTGTCAAAGACTGCACAATTTTACCTGGCATCGCACCGATATAAGTACGACGGTGACCACGGATTTCTGCTTCGTCACGTACGCCACCTAAAGCCATACGTACAAATTCACGACCTGTTGCTTTTGCAATTGATTCACCTAGTGAAGTTTTACCGACACCTGGAGGACCAACTAAGCAAAGGATTGGACCACGAAGTTTTTTGACACGTGATTGAACAGCTAAGTATTCAACAATACGTTCTTTGACTTCATCCAAACCATAGTGGTCTGTGTCCAAAATTTCCTGAGCTTTCGGCAAGTTAATGCTGACTTTGCTCGCTTTATTCCAAGGCGTATCTAAAATCGCCTCAATATAGTTACGAACGACAGCAGCTTCACTTGACGCAGGTTGCATTGCTTTCAGTTTACGGAATTCGTTTTCAGCTTTTTTACGTACATGCTCGGGTAAATCAGCTTCAGCTAATCGTTTTTCGATTTCTGCAACGTCATCTTCCGCACCACCATTCATGTCAGAAAGTTCACGCTGAATCACCTTCATCTTTTCATTGAGGAAGTATTCGCGTTGGTTTTTCTCCATTTGGCGTTTTACAGAGTCATGTAAAGTTTGTTCAATCTGTTGTTCTTCAGATTGTTGTAACAAATAAGTCATTAACTCTTGTAAATGCGCTTCGAACTCATCGTGTTCTAAGAATTTTTGTTTTACATCAATATTCAAAGGGACACGAGTTGCAACGAAGAATAATAATTGCAATAAATCATCTATCTTATTTGCCGCAGCGATTAACTCACGTGCATTACGCAATTTTGCTTCTGCGTATTGGGAGAATAGTGCACGTAATTCTTCGACACGTGTTGCTTGAGTTGATGCATTAACATCAACAGTCATCGGGCTTAATGCATGTTCAGCAGAGAGGTATTCATCATTGTCAATGATTTCAACCAATTTAGAACGATGTAAGCCTTCAATTAATACTTTTATACAGTTTTCATCGTTTTCGTGATTCACAACTTGCACGATCTTCGCGACAGTACCGTATTGATATAAGTTGTCGTGATCAATTTCTTCTGTAAGCGAATCTTTTTGTGCAACCACAAATACTAAATTGTCACTGTTACGAGCCACATCAACTGCATTGATCGATTTTTCACGACCTACAAATAGCGCAATTTGCATGTGTGGATAAACCACAACATCGCGTAACGCTAAAAGCGGTAATACACTTGGAACCTGTAGCTCTAAGCTTTCTTGATTCATAATAATCTCAGACATGGGCACTCCTAATGAGTGACAACGGTGTTGCCATGTTTTTTATAGTGATTGCTATTTTAAAAATTACAAGGGCATTGCCGAATAAAAAGCGAAATTATTTGCAAGTCCTTGATTCTATATTGGGTCTTTATGGTTGAATTGGCTGAACTGTCAGCGGAATAACTTTTATTCTTAGCTTATTTAGTGCTATTTTTATGAAAAATAATGCTAAGCATTGTTGCCAAGATCACAATATTTTTATCTAAAAATATGCCATTTACCGTGATTTTTACAGATAATAAAAATAATTTTTCAGCTGTTATTTACGCCGAAAATAGAAAGTCTTCGATGGACAAATAAAAGCATCTAAAGCTTGATCCCAAGCATGACGATCTAAACTTAGATCTAAGTACTGAAAATCATGGCCTAAGCCTAGGCGGAAAGGTTTGTGTGGTGCAGAAGCCAATGTTCGGTCATAAAATCCACCGCCCATGCCCATACGTGTGCCATAACGGTCACAGGCGAGTAAGGGCATGATTAATAAGTCTAAATGTGAAACATGAATGCCACGACTTGCCATGGGTTCAAGCATTCCCAAAGGATGTAAGCTAAATCGTTTATTTCGGTAGATATTTTTTGAAATTTTCACCCAAACTAAATGATGATTCATATTACAAATCATGGGCAAGTAAACTGTTTTATTCAGCGCAAAGCATTGCTCTATTATTTTTTTTGTCTGTATTTCACCAAAGGCATCTAAATATAATCCGATTTTTTGCGCCGCATGAAATTGAGGACATTTTAAAATTTTTTGTAAACATTGAGTCGTAGAAATACTGTGCTGAAAACGGTTGAGGTTGCGGCGTTGTTTTCTTAATTTTTGTCGTAAAGTTGAAGTTTGCTGAGTCATAAAAATTACTGTTTTAACGCTTTTAAAATTGGACAACAATTTTCTGTTGTGGTTTTACATTCATCAATCCAAGTACTTAGACGTATTTTAAGCGATTCTAACTCATGAATGCGTTGATCAATTTTTTCTAAGCGTTGTTGAATCACATGACGGACTTGTTCACGGTCATTGAGTTGTAAATTTAATAACTCTTGAACTTCACTCAATTGTAGACCTGCATCTTTGGCTTTTTGAATAAAACTCAATGTTTCAACATCTTGATCATTGTAATAACGATAGTTTGATGTGGTTTCAGGCACACGTAATAAGCCAATCCGTTGATAATAACGGATCGTTTCCACACTCACATGACATTGTTTTGCAAGTTTTCCAATCGTGATCATAAAAACCTCAAAAAGACTTGACTCTGTACCTAGGTACAGAGTTTATCTTAACACAATCAAGAAAGAAAAGAGGTGAGTCTGATGAGTGGGCATGAAAAATCAAATTGCTGTTCGGGGCAGAAATCTACATTAGAGTTGGTCAAAACCGACCCTGTGTGTGGCATGAATGTGTCTGAAGACTCAGCGCATTCTTTTGAGTTTGAAAATAAAAAATACTTATTCTGTAGTGATCGCTGCAAACAGAAGTTTATGCAAAATCCGCAAAGTTATTTGCCAAAAGATCAACAATCAGCGTCTTCAGCTTGCTGTGGTGAAACACCAGAAGTTAAAAAAATAGCCTCTTGCTGTGGAACTGATCAAGCTGAAGCTAAAACTGAATATATTGATCCTGTCTGTAAAATGACCGTAACGGATTTAAGCAAGCCACATACAAATTATCAGGGTGAAACCTACTATTTCTGTTGCAATGGTTGTTTGAATAAATTTACGACAAACCCTGAACAATATTTACATCCACAAGTTGAAACAACGTCAGGCTGTGGTTGTAGCAGTAAAACTAAGCCTTTAGCAGAAGCTCAAGTAGAAGAAATTCAGCCAAAAAACGCTGCATGTTGTGGTGGGAAAAAACCTGAGCCTATAAAAACATCCAGTTGTTGTGGTGGAAGCCATGCTCCACACAATGCTTCGCAGTCTATGCCTGATCATGCTTTGCATAACCACCATTCGCACGATCATCATGCTCATTCAACGGGTACAGCGATTGATCCTGTTTGTGGAATGTCAGTTGATCAAAGCACAGATTTAAAAACAGATTATCAAGGTCAAACTTATTATTTTTGCCATCCTTCTTGTTTGAATAAATTTAAACATGATCCTGAACCTTATCTGATTCCGATGGAGCAACGTGTTGCACCAGAAGGCATGGATGATGTGTTATTCACCTGTCCAATGGACCCTGAAATTGTGCAAAAAGGGCCGGGAACTTGTCCAATTTGTGGTATGGCTTTAGAGCCTATGCAACCGACTTTGGATGAGGGGCCAAATCCTGAATTGGTCGATTTTTCAAATCGTTTTTGGAAAACTTTGCCATTAACACTGATCGTTTTTGTATTGGCAATGGGCTCACATATTCACGCTTTTATTCCACAACATATTCAGCCGTGGATTGAATTGGTGTTATCTATTCCTGTGGTGCTTTGGGCAGGATGGCCATTTTTAGAGCGTTGCTGGATTTCATATAAAACTTGGCATTTAAATATGTGGAGTTTGATCGGTGTTGGGATTCTTGCAGCATTTATTTACAGTGTAGTGGCAACCATTTTCCCATCACTGATCCCGATGGAAGCCAAGACAGGGCATGGTGTTGCGGTCTATTTCGAAGCTGCATGTATGATCGTGTCTTTGAGTTTGCTCGGTCAAATCATGGAGTTGAAAGCACGTTCTAAAACAGCAGATTCTTTACGTGCTTTACTTAAGTTGCAACCCAATAAAGCCAAACGTATTGAAAATGGGCAAGCTGTTGAAGTGGATATTGCGCAAATACAACAGGGTGATATTTTACAGATTTCATCGGGCGAGCAAGTTCCTTTAGATGGTGTTGTTCTTGAAGGTAAAACCTATATTGATGAATCGATGATGACAGGTGAGCCTGTTCCTGTGAAAAAGGAAAAGGGTGATCATGTGATTGGCGGAACAGTCAATCAACAAGGTTCGATTCGTATTGAAACCACAGCAGTGGGGACGCAAACCACACTTGCTAAAATGATTCAAATCGTGGCAGATGCACAGCGTTCAAAAGCACCATTACAGAAAATGGCAGATGTAGTTGCCAAATACTTTGTCATGATCGTTTTGGCGATTAGTGCTTTCACCTTTATAGCATGGATGGTGTTTGGTGGGGCGAATTTTGATTTAGCCTTGATGTGTGCTGTTGCAGTACTCATTATTGCATGTCCATGTGCTTTAGGGCTTGCCACACCAATGTCTGTGATGGCAACCACAGGTCGTGCTGCGCAAAAAGGTGTGTTGTTTAAAAATGCTGAGGCGATTGAAGCTTTGAGTAAGGTTAATGTTGTTGTCGTGGATAAAACAGGAACATTAACTGAAGGTAAACCAAGTTTGAAAGAGGTTAAATTGTTGTCTGATCAAATAGATCAACAGCAAGCTGAGCGTTGGATTGCTTCCTTAGAACAGTATTCAACCCATCCAATTGCACAGACCTTAACAAAGTTGGTCGAACCCAAAGATTTAATTCAAATTAATGATTTTGAAGATGTGACTGGTTTTGGTGTTAAAGGTACGATTGATGGGCAAATGATTTATGTCGGAAGTCAAAAGCTTTTGCAAAACTTAAATTTAAACATGGATGCAAATACGCTACAGCAAATCGAGCAGATTCGAGAAACAGGTAATGTATTGAGTTTCTTGGCCAATGAGCAAACAGTTTTAGCGTATATCGCCATCCACGATGCGATTAAAGCCAATGCCAAACAGGTGATCGATCAGCTACATGCGGATGGTATTGAAGTGATTATGGCAACAGGTGACCATGAAAAGAATGCACAATTGGTGGCAAAAGAATTGGGTATTCAACATGTGTATGGCAACTGTGATCCCACTGAGAAATTGAATATTGTGAAACAGTATCAATCACAAGGTAAAGTTGTGGCAATGGCTGGAGATGGCATCAATGATGCACCCGCTTTGGCACAGGCTGATGTGGGGATTGCAATGGGTACGGGGACAGATATTGCCAAACAAACAGGGCAAGTGACTTTGGTTAAAGGTGATATTCGTGGTGTTGCAGATGCTTTACATATGGCAAAGCAGGGTGTGCGTAATATGAAGCAGAATCTTGCATTTTCCTTTGTTTATAATGGTTTAGGTGTGCCTGTGGCAGCAGGTATTTTCTATCCTTTAACTGGTTTGTTGTTGACGCCGATGCTGGCAGCAGTCGCAATGTCGTTGAGTTCATTGTCTGTGGTAATTAATGCGTTGAGATTGAATAAATCTTAATGATTTTGATTGTATATTGTTGAAATTAAAAAGTTCAGGATATCTGATAAATCCTCCCCAACCCTCCTTTTTCAAAGGTGAGGAGCATGCTCCACAAGGGGGAGGATTTAAAAGTTTCTAAATTTTTACAGGGTCTTTTTTTTGTGATGTGCTTAAGATTTATCCGTCAATTCTAAAGCACGTTGATAAGCAACCTTTTTCTTAATGCCAGTTAAATCCGCAGCCAATTGTGAAGCGGCTTTAACTGAAAGATCTTCAAGTAAACGTAGTAATAGCTTATCCAATTTTTCTTGATCTAGATCTTTTTCAGTTGGTGCGCCACCAATCACCAATACAATTTCACCTTTTTGCTGATTGCGATCATTTTCAATAAAACTGACCAATTCTGACAATGTCATTTTTTTAATGGTTTCAAAGGTCTTGGTAATTTCACGAGCAAAACCAACAGGGCGATCTGCACCGAACACATTCGCCATGTCTTTGACACTGTCCAAAATACGATGTGGCGCTTCGTAGATGATCATGGTTTGAGTTTCATTTTTTAATTTTTCGAGTTGTAATAAACGTTGAGACTGCTTTGAAGATAAAAAGCCTTCAAAACTAAAGCGGTCACTCGGTAAGCCTACAGCACTCAACGCAGCAATTGCGGCACATGCACCCGGTACAGGAATCACACGGATATTATTTTCCTGAGCAGCACGAACCAACTTAAAACCAGGGTCACTAATTAAAGGTGTACCTGCATCACTCACAAGTGCAACATTATCACCATTTTTTAATTTTTCGATAAGTATATCAATTTTGTTACTTTCATTGTGATCGTGGCACGCTGTGAGCGGAGTTGATATATTATAGTGTTTTAATAATTGAGCAGATTGGCGTGTATCTTCTGCCGCAATCACTGAAACAGACTTTAAAATTTCAATAGAACGAAAAGTCATATCATCTAAGTGCCCAATTGGGGTCGCTACGACAAATAATTGAGCACTCATAAGGTTCTCCATGAAGAATAAAATAGTATTGAATTGTATAAAAAGAATGGCGTTGCTAGGAATAATTGGATCTACAATCCAAATTCATGCAGAGGTATTGGTTATTTTACCCGAAACTGGCCCTATGTCGCGAGCGGGTTTAAGTATCAAACAGGGTATATTAAGTGCATATCAAGTTGGGAATAACAATATTCCATTAAAATTTGTCAATTCAGAACAGAAATCACTCAAATTAATTTTGAAGCAGAATGTCAATAAAAAGACGCAAATGATTATCGGCCCATTGGCTCGGCCTGATGTAGAAGCTTTAATTAAGCTTAAACCTAAAGTGCCTGTTTTGGCGTTGAATGAGGTTTATCCGACCCATAAAAATGTTTGGCAATATAGTCTTTCAAAAAATGATGATGCTTTAGCACTGTTGGATTATATTCACCATGATCAGGTTTCAAAACTCTATGTGGTTCGTGAGAAGGGGGCTGAAGCGGAGTCAATTAACTTTCTCAATGCTTTATTTTTGAATTATCGAGGCGAGGTTGATCCAGTTGAACAAATGCCGAAAGTGAGCGCGAGTAATGAAGGGGTTTTGTTGCTAGGTTCAAATGAATGGTTGTCTAGTTTAAAGAAATTACAGAAAAAGAATATTTATACACAAGCGATTGCGGTCAATGAAAAAAAAGCTTTACCGAAGGGCATGAAGTTTTGTGATGTCCCTGCATTGTATATCGCTGAATGGAGCGATGTGATTCAAGCTTATAAAGAGAAACCGACCTCATTACCGTATCAACGATTGTATGCATTTGGTGGCGATGCATGGCATATTGCTGAACATTTTGTACTTAACCCAAAGGCTAAAAATTTAACGTTTAGTGGTCGGACTGGAAAAATTAAAATTGAAGCTAATCGTGTTGAGCGTATTCCGCAGTGTTTTGAACGCTCTAAAAGCAATTTAGTGGCATTGTAGATTCTGATCGATCATAAAATTACAGTATTCTTCATCATGGCAAAAAATTCTTTAGGTCAATGGGCGGAGCAAGAGGCAGTAAATATTTTGCTCAGCCATCACTATCAAATTTTAAAATTGAATTATTTCTCGCAATTTGGGGAGATTGATATTATTGCCCAATACCAAAATAATCTTATTTTTGTTGAAGTCAAAGCCAGAACACCTACACAGCTAGGTAAAGCATTTGAAGTGGTAAGTTTATCAAAGCAAAAGAAATTATTGAAAACAGCTTTGAAGTTTTTACAAGATCATCCTCATTATGAACAATACTATTGTCGTTTTGATGTAATTAGTTTTGATTTACATCATAAAATTGCAAAAAACGTACAGCAAGACTTTACTCAAATCTCTTATGATCAAGCATGGATTGAAAATGCATTTACTTTAGATGCGGACTTGATTAATCTGTGATTGAAAATTCAAGCATCGTTATTTAATAGTTATTTAAAAAATATAGAATATTTTAGTGTAAAGGCTTTCCATGAGGATGGTTTTGTCGCTAAATTCAATAGGAGTTTTGCTGAGTGTTAAAGCGTATTGTCATAACCATGATGTGTGTAGCAAGTTTGTCTGGTTGCGCAAGTTTTATCTCAGGTGGCACAGGTTCTGCACCAGTTGGAACAGAAAGTGGTGTTAGATCTTTAGGTCAAGTGTTCATTGATTCTTCTATTGAACGTACTGCGAAAATAAATTTATATAAACTCGATGCTCGTTTTAATCAATCTCGCGTCAATATCAGCAGTTTTCATAGCAATGTGTTGCTCACAGGGCAAGTACCTGATGCACATTTGAAGCAGTTGGCTGAAGATAATTTACGTGCAATGAGTGATGTAAAAGCAGTGCATAATTATATTACTGTGGGTAATCAAATTGGTTATAGCACGATTATGCAAGATGCGAGTGTCACTGCAAATACACGTGGTTTGATTATGAAAGCACCTGTCGTTTCAGACAATAAAGTGCTTATTCATACAGAAGATGGTGTGTTGTATGTTTTAGGTCGTTTAAATAATGCTGAAATTGCAGACTTAAATGATGTTTTACAAAAGGTTGGAAATGTGACTAAAATTGTGACCTTGATTGATAATATCGAGCAAGGAAATAATTCAATCCAATCATCATCATTTACAGCACCTGTTGTGAATAATACGCAACCTGATGTACAGACTCCAGTTGCGATTGATCCAGATGCTGTCGAGCCAAGCAAGAATGTTATTCAACAATAAGTTGCGACCTTTAAAAGATCAAATCGTTAAACAATTGGAAAGTCTTAAATCGCAATATAAAGATTTCCGCTTATATGATTTAGGTAGTATGACCATCAATGGATTGACCCCGAAAAAGGGGTATTCCATTAAGCCAAATATTGCTTATGGTTTGAAAGCTCGACAACGCTTAGATCTTTATATTTCGAATCAAAATAAACACAAACCACTGATTATTTTTGTACATGGTGGTGCGTGGAGTCATGGCGATAAAAGTGCTTATAAATTTGTCGGCGAAGCATTTAGTCGTTTTGGCTATGATGTGGCGGTGATGAATTATCATCTTGCCCCTGAACATAAGTTTCCAAGCTACGTGACAGATTTGGCTGTTGCTTTGAATTATTTACAGCAGCAACAAACGAAACTGGGTATTTCAACAGCCAATATTGCACTGATGGGCCATTCAGCGGGCGCATTTAATATTGCATCTTTGTTGTATCATCCACAGCATTATGATTTGCAGATTAAGCAAAATATCAAAGCAATGATTGGTATTGCTGGGCCTTATCATTTTGATTATAAAGGTGATCCTTTGGCTGAAGCTGCTTTTGATCAGAGTGTGCCTTTTGAACAAGTGATGCCTTATTATTTTGTCGAAACCAATACAGTAAAACATTATTTGTTTTTAGCTGAAAATGATCAAATCGTGAAAGACACAAACTCTTTGGATTTTAAATTACAACTTGAACAAAAGGGCAATCATTGCGAAATAAGAGTGATTCCAAAGACTGGGCATATTTCAATTATGGGCAGTGTGTCGAGTTTAGTGAGCCGATTCTTTAAAACACGTTCTGAAATCATTCATATTTTGGACAATATATTTAAAAACAATCAGTAATAAATGCGCTTAGCAATAAAAAACACCGAGCAATCGCTCGGTGTTTTTTATTTGTTGAATGTCCATTGTTGCAATGCTTAATCTTGATGCATGGGTGTGTGATGAATCACATGCTCAATCATGGCATGTGCAATACTGCCTGAGAAAGGTGTTTCGGGAAGTTGATCAAATTTGAAGAATTGAGCATCGCTAATTTCTTCTTCCTGCAACACGATTTCACCAGATTCGTATTCAGCTTTAAATGCCAACATTAAGTTGCTTGGAAATGGCCATGGCTGACTTGATAAATAAGTGACATTTTTTACATGTAAACCTACTTCTTCCAAAGTTTCTCTTTTGACAGCTTCTTCCAAAGTTTCGCCAACTTCAACAAAACCCGCAATTAAACCATACATATTGCTGATATTTTTTGCATTCTTTGCCAGCAGAATTTCATCTTTACCCCGTGTAATCACGGTAATAATGCAGGGTTGTACACGCGGATATTGATGATAACGGCAAGCAGGGCAAACCATTGCATATTCAATAGGGTGGACTTCTGTTTCATGCCCACAATGACTACAAAACTTATGGTTTCTACGCCACTCTAATAGTTGGACTGCACGACTGGCTTGTTCAAATTGTGGTTTCGTCCACTGTGAAATAAGCTGACGGATGGGAATGAGTTGATATCCCTCAGGAATCGCATCTTCTGCTAAAAGATCTCGGGCAATGATTTGATCACCCGAGCTAAAACTAATATCACTTGCTAGTTTTTCAACTTTGGGAAGTTGAAGATTTTCATCCACTAAAAGTTGGTGATGATGAAAAATATAAGCAAGTGATAATTCAGACATTAGGCAACCGATTTCAATTTTTGACTACTGGTTAATGCAACATTAAACATGGCTTGTAAAACGGGTTGTTTATTTTGCAGATTTTCAATCATCATATCTGCACTCGCCAAGACATCCAGCAAATGATTAATTTGTTGAGCATCAAAGCCTTGTTCTTTGGCAAGTTGAGTTTGTACAAAATCGGCTGCTTCTAATAAAGCTTTTTGCCCATCTTTTGCAGAAAGGAACAACATCGCACCCGCAATCTCTCTCAGTTGAGATGGGATTGTTTCTAAATTACTTGCTTGATTGTCTTGTAGATATTGAATCAGCGTGGTTGCAGTCAAATCCGCAGTTGTCTTGGTTTCAGCCAGTAAAGCAGTGTGTGCTTCGTCTAAACGATCCAAGGAAATCTGTAGATTATTCACTTTTAACTGTAGACGATTCGATGTGTAATTACGCTCTAAAATACCAATTGAATTCATTGCAGATAAAATGCTATTCATCAATTGTTGAACATAACTTTCATCTTTAAGCATATTGTCTTGAGCCAAAAGGTCAGCTTGCTGTTTTAGTTCTATATAAGCTTCATTTAAGTTTAAAACTTTAAAAACATGAGCGAGATCATTCAGCTTCACTTTGATTTCTTGAGCTTTTTCACTACTCATATTGTGATAGTTAAACTCAATATCATTACGGATTTGTGACATTTCATCGGTAATTAATTGGCTAACAGTATGAATCGTATCAAAGTCTGGGCCATACAAATGGCGGCTAAAAATTTGTAGTTGCGTATCTGTCAGAATATCTTCACCGACATTGATTTGCTCACGAATATGCTGTGAAACATCATCTTCTTGGCTGATACAAATGCTCAAGATATTTGCAGTGTCTAAAACAGAGGCTTTAAAAGCTTGTGGGTCTTTGAAAAACAACGAAATATTGGTTTCGATACCAATGAGTGTTCTTAGACGGGCATCATTTAAAAGAATATTGTCAATTTGATTTAAAGCAAATGCAACCAAGCTCCAATATTGTGCGCTTGGTTGGTCTTTAGAAAAGTTTTCTAAATATGCACCAACCAATTTCAGGCCTTGCAAATCAAGTTTAGTTTCTTGTTGTTTCAACAATTTATGTAAACATAGCTTATATAACTTATGTACATAAACTGATTTTTCTAATTCAGGCGATTGCGGAAGCTTAAAGTTTGGCGTGACGCAATCGAGTAGTGGAACAATCGCTTGGCCTTCAGGGGTTAACTCAAGCCCCAATACTTGCTCTAAATGATTTAAAGAATCATGTAAAAACTGTGGGACTTTAACTTCACGCAAGCAACTAAATTCAATATAGCGTTTGAGCATGGTGGTGCCTTCGCTCAAAGCAATCACTTCTTCTGTATTGATATCACGCGGATTTTGCATGATTTTACGCATCAGCTGTGCGGCTAATTCCGTAATTTTGGCAACTTGTGGCATGTCAATCAACATGAGTACATGAGCACATTGCTCCAATTGACTCAATGCATCATCAATACCAAAAGGTAAAGTTTGATCTTCAACTAAGCTACTCACAGCTGATTCTACTTGTAGAATTGAATTATCGACTTCTTTTTTAATAATAAGTAATGCCGTCGGATCAAAATGTATAGAGGTTTGGTAAGACATTGATCTGCACCTATCCAGGGTATCTAAATGTTCTATTTTTAGCCTCATAATAAGGCTAATTTTTCTAAGTTTTAATATAGCTGAAGAATGAAATCTTTACAGAACAAAATCACGATTTAATGGCAATTTTATTTTGCAAAAATGCAGGCTTCCCCGTATTTCTCTTGGTATTGTTTGACCCAGTTCTCATGCGCATCTAATTCTTCATCAGAAGGAGCAATGACTGGAAGATCAAGTTCGAGTCTTTGTCGAGCAACGTTCCCTTGACCTTGCTCAGTATGTGCAGAAATCGCATCCATGTCAAAAGATACTTGTCCGCCTGTCATGGCTAAGTAAACGTCAGCTAAAATCTCGGCATCGAGTAATGCACCGTGGAAGGTTCGATCTCGTTGCGGGATTTCATAGCGGCGTACTAAAGCATCCAATGAGTTTTTCTGCCCTGGATGCTTACTTTTCGCCATTGCCAAAGTATCGGTGACTTCACAGACTTCCGATAACGCAGGTAAGCCAGTACGTTTAAACTCCATGTCTAAGAAGTTCATATCGAAGCTTGCGTTATGGGCAATAATTTCACTATCTTTTAAATAGTCAAATAACACCTGTGCAATTTCAGCATATTTAGGTTTATCTTTTAAAAACTCGTCTGTAATACCGTGAATCGCCTCTGAGTCACCTACAGGTTTTTCAGGGTTAATATAAATATGGATCGAACGCCCTGTAAGTTTACGATTGATCATTTCAATCGCACCAACTTCAACGATTCGGTCAGTATCCTGATAATAAAAACCTGTCGTTTCTGTATCGAGAATAAACTGTTTAGGACCTTGTAAATGAAGCGTTGCAGGAGTAATCACAATCTGAGGATGAAGATCCGACACAGTATTTGAATTCTGGCTTTTTTCAATACGATCGATAGCATCTGCTGAATTTGGCATTTCAGAACTTTGATTATCGGTCATTGCTATTTCTTCATTCATTGGTGAGTTGGCTTCAATTTCTTTGCTTGTAGCGGATTCGTTGTGTTCAGAATCGAGCTGTATAGAGGGAGCTGTATCTACAACTATTGCGTCATCAATAAGTGTTTCTTCAACGACTTCTTCATCTTGGATTAAGTCAAAACCAAAAGGGTCATCAAATAACCAATCATTTTCTACTTTTTTTTTATCATCTAATAGAGCGTTTGACGCATTTTCTGAATTATTGATTAACGTGTTTGGCTGAAGATTTTTTTCAGTAACATCTATTTGTGAATGTTGTGATTGGGTTGCTGATTTTGCTTTTAAGGTCTGTTCTGTACCTAAGTTTGCCAATTGATCTGCCATTTCATTGCCCGCATGACCTGCATGACCTTTGATCCAGTTCCACTCAATTTCACGGCCTTGGCAGGTTTTATCTAGTTTTTGCCAAAGATCAGGATTTTTTACATCTTTCCAATTTTTCTTTTTCCAACCTGTGATCCATTCAGTGATGCCACGTTTAACGTAGTTGGAATCTGTCCAAATAATCAATTTGGCATCCATAGGGCAGAACGCAATCCCTTCAATGGCTGCGGTTAACTCCATACGGTTATTGGTTGTGTCTAGCTCGCCACCACACAATTTATGCTCTTTAGATGCGGTAATAATATATGCACCCCAGCCACCCGGACCTGGATTGCCTTTACAAGCCCCATCGACATAAAGAGTGATTGTTTGTGACATAGTAATAACCAATGAAAGTGAAGAAAGAGTTGAACATAGCGGTTTAAGAATTTATTGTATACGCAAATCAGCGTTTTCTGCGCATGAACTGAGATTTTTTTAATTTCTTGTAACATTTGTATGCAATTCGCATTCAAATTTTGCCTTGTATGAGTCTATAGCTCTACTAAAATGGCAGAGATAAAATAATTTACTAAATGTTGTTCGGAACCCTTATGTCTAAAGCTACCACAATGGTGTGGCAACCTACTGCGTCTGTTTTCTTTAAATTATCGTTATTAACATCTGCATTGGCCGCAGTGGGTTTGACTACTGGTTGTTCCTCGACTCCATCTAATTCAAAAGTTCAAACCTCAAAACAAACAGGCATGTTGGATGCGAGCAGTTTAGATTCGCTCGAAGATCTATTGTCTGCAACAGATATGCGTGCTGTAGAAGGTGATCGCTTACTGATTTTAAAACACGGTGACGTTTGGAAGCGTATGACCGTTGGTTTTAAAATGAATGAAGATCATTGGGATCCTCGTATCGATGCGCAACGAAGCTGGTTTGTTTCTCGTCAGCCTTATATTGACCGTTTGAGCGCACGTGCGTCACGTTATCTTTATCATACTGTGAAAGAAGCTGAACGCCGTGGATTACCGACTGAATTGGCATTATTGCCTATTATTGAAAGTTCATACGACCCTGCTGCAACCAGTAGCGCAGCAGCTGCAGGTATGTGGCAATTTATTCCAAGTACAGGGAAAATTTACGGTTTAAGACAAACCAGTATGTATGATGGTCGCCGTGACGTAGTTGAGTCTACACGTGCAGCATATGAGTTCTTAGGCAGTTTATATAATCAGTTTGGCTCATGGGAATTGGCTTTAGCTGCTTATAATGCAGGCCCAGGACGTATTCAACAAGCCATTAACCGTAACCAAGCGGCAGGCTTACCAACAGATTATTGGTCTTTGAGATTACCTCAAGAAACCATGAACTATGTGCCGCGTTTCTTAGCCGTAGCGCAAATTATCAAAAGCCCATCAAAATATGGGGTGTCGTTACCACCGATTGCAAACCGTGCCCATTTTAGAGAAGTAAATATTCCTGCAGGGGTTCAACTCAATCAAATTGCTTCAATTACTGGACTCAGCCGTGCGGAACTGTATGCATTAAATCCGGGGCATCGTGGTGAGTCAATAGATGCATCAAGTACATTGCGTATTTTGATCCCTGCAGATGTTAGTCCAACCATTGATTCTAAATTAAGAGCTTTAAAACCAAGTTATGATGGCGGATTGTGGGCAAGTAATAACGGACCAACCACAGCAACCACCACGTTGTCACCTACACCTGTAACGACAACAGTTACACAAACCATCAATCCAGCAAGAACGACACCACCTGCTTTAACTGCAAGTAATAACAGAACATCAAACACGAAAACCTCCAGTTCTGTTAGCCCATTAAGTACCTTAAAAAATACGCCACAAGGTTCAGAGGCTTTGGCTAGATTTGCTGCCAATGCTGATGTACCGAGTGCGCCACGTATTCCTGTTGCTGTCACTACGGCAGCCAATGTGAAACCTGTTGCCGTTGAACCACCAATTTCTGCACAAGAAAAAGCTCGAATTCTCGCTGCAATTCAAGCAGAAGGTGAAAAGGAAACAGTGAAGCAAGTTTTAGAACCACAAGCTTCTCAAGCAGAAAAAGAACAAGTCGTTCAAGAAATTAAAGCAATTGCTCCACAAGGTACAGAAATTGTCGATCCTTATGATGGCAAGATTAAACTTACTGCAATTCAAACCAGTCAATCTGTTGCGGAAGTGCAAGGTAAAGAGAATATCGTCGGTTTTGCTTATCCAAAAGGTCTTGCTGATACAACGCCTGCAAACTCTGAAGAAGCTAAACTTAATCAGGGTAAAAGTTTTAAAAAGACCGATAGTGAAGTTGTTGTAGAGCCTCCTAAAGGTAAACGCAGTACTTATACTGTGCTGTCAGGTGATACTTTAGCGACAATCGCATTGAAAAACGGCGTCAATTGGCGTGATATTGCCAAATGGAACCAAGTCGATCCAAATGGTACGTTATTCGTGGGTGCAACATTATATTTGTATGATGCTAAACCACAGATTGATGCACCTGTTAGCGCTAAAAAAACTGTTGATAATGCACCAACAACGTATGTGGTTAAGCCAAATGATAGCTTGACCAGTGTGGCAGATCAGTTTGATTTATCTCTTTCACAATTGGCAAGCTATAACAATTTAAATACCAACAGTAATCTATTTGTTGGGCAGAAGCTAAAGTTAAAAGATGTTGCAGATAATAAATTGTCTGAAATTAGCAAGACAGTTGTTCGTGCTGATACATCTAAACCTGTCGCAAAAATTAAAACCAAAAATTATGTGGTTAAACGTGGTGAATATCTTAAAGTTATTGCAGATCGTTATGCCTTGTCTGTACCTGAGTTGGCAGATTTAACCCCAGGTTTGGATATTGCAAGTAGCTTATATGTGGGGCAAAAAATTAATGTGCCTTTACATGAGATGAAAGATGAAGACACTAAACAAGAGTCGAAACTTGAATCTAAAGTGATTGATCAAAGCAAGTTTAAGAATGTTAAAGCAGACCTTGCATATAAGACTGAAAATTACAAAGTTCAAAGTGGTGATACTTTATCCAGTATTGCAAGTCAGTCAAAAATGACCTTATCTGAATTGGCTGAGTTAAATAATTTATCAAAATCTAAAGGTTTGATGGCAGGGCAAGTCATTAAGATTCCTGCGGGTAGCTCAACACCAGATACCTATACCGTTCAATCGGGGGATAGCCTGATTGCTGTAGCCAATAAGTACAATTTGCAAGTGAGTCAAATTGCAGACTTGAATAATTTACAAAATAATTCAGGTTTATTGGTTGGTCAGAAACTTAAATTAACAGGTACGCCAGAACCAACAGTTAAAGAAAGATCTAACGCTAAAAATGATGATCAATCAGAAGCATCAGGCAAAGATATTCATGTCGTGAAGTCTGGTGAGACCATGGCAAGTATTGCAAGAAAGTACAAATTGCAGTTGTCGTTTTTAAGTGAATTGAATGGTTTGAGCCGTAATGAAGCCCTACAAGTTGGGCAACGTTTAAAAGTTGATGGGGAATTACCCAGTAAATCCTCGCTATCTAAAGAAAAAGACAAAGATGAGTTAAAAGCTGCGGCGAAATCGTCATCTAAGGTTTCAACCAAAAACACGGAAAGTTATACCGTTAAGTCAGGTGAATCACTGAATGCGATTGCAAGCCGTGTTGGTCTATCTGTTCAAGAATTGGCTGAGTTAAATAATTTAAATCAGCGAGCAGGCTTGCAACGTGGTCAAAGTATTCGTGTGCCGAAAACAGTGACTGAATACAAAGTAAAAAGTGGTGATTCCCTCATCCGTTTGGCAAGTAAATATGGCATAGACACCAATGAACTTGCTGAAATGAATGATATGAAGTCAAATGCCGCTTTGCGTATTGGTACGGTTATTAAAGTCCCAAATCTTTAATCGATCATGAGCGTCTGTCGATGAACATTGATGGAATGTCGACAGACGCTAATCCATAATCACTTCTAGATTGTTTTTAGATTGAAGGAAATCAGCTCATGCGTTTGAGCATCGCACATGTAGGTTCAATACTACCTACATTGGGGTTTTGTGTAATTGGTTTCGTTGGTTCAAATGTACATGCCGCTGTACAGACGACAGCGTACATTGCCATACACAACAGCGCCCAATATGCCAATGCTCAGGCAATGCCTTATGCCAACATCAACGCACCGAAAGGTGGTTATATCAGCATGGCAAGTAATGGGACTTTTGATAATCTTAATAGTATGAATGGTAAGGGAAGTGCGACGGATGGGGTCAATTATTTATTTGATACCCTAATGGATAGCTCGCTTGATGAACCCGGTGTGTTATATCCGTTACTGGCTGAAAAAGTCAGTTATGATCCGCAAAAGACTCAATTCGTTATTTTTCATTTAAATCCTAAAGCACGTTTTAGTAATGGCACACCCGTTACCGCAGAAGATGTTAAATTTTCTTTTGATACAATTCAAACGAAAGCAAATCTTGGTTTTCAAATGTACCTGTCTGATTTGGCGAAGACGGAAGTTTTGTCAAAATATGCTGTTAAGATGTCTTTTAAATCTAAGCATAATGCGGATATGCCACTGATTTTGGCAAAAATCGCGATCTATTCAAAAGCAGATTGGAAAAATAAAGACTATAGCAAAGTGACATTGCAGCCTATTTTAGGTTCTGGCCCTTACTTAATTGAGCATATCGATGCAGGGCGTAGTATTACCTATAAACGCAATCCGAATTATTGGGGAAAAGACCTAACTGTTAATCGTGGGCGTTATAATTTTAATCAAATGAAGTTTGTTTATTATCGAAATCCTGATATTGCTTTTGAAGGATTTAAGTCAGGACAGTATACCTTTCATCAAGAAAAGAAAGCACGAAACTGGGTGACGGCTTATACCTTTCCTGCGGTTAAAGCTGGTTTGGTGAAACAGTATATTTCTAAAGTACAAACCCCAGCACTGACGCAAAGTATTGTCTTTAATACCCGAAAAGCACCATTTAATGACATTCATTTTCGTCAAGCTTTGACCTATGCTTATGATTTTGAATGGATCAATAAAGCTTTATTGTATGGGCAGAATATACGCTTACAAAGCCATTTCCAAAACAGCGAATTGGCAGCAACGGGTAAACCAAATTTACAAGAGCTTGAAATTTTAAAACCGTATTTGACTCAACTTAATTCTACGCAGCGGCAAGGTGTTTTGGCGGATTGGAAATATCCAGTTTCGGATGCAAGTGGTTTTAATCGGCAAAATTTATTAACAGCACGAACAATTTTGTTAAAAGCAGGCTATGGTTTTAGAGATGCTAAACTGGTTGATCGTCAAGGAAAACCGATTCGTATTGAATTTTTAATTCACCAAGATGGTGATTTAAAAACTTTATTACCTTATATCCGCAATCTTAAAAAACTGGGTATAGAAGCCAATATTCGTCAAGTTGATTATCCGCAATATACTGAACGTATGCGCCGTTCAGACTTTCAAATGACACCCATGGAAATGCCACAGTCTTTGACCCCAAGTGTTGAACAACTACAAATGTGGGGCAGTAAAGCGGCAAATGAAGTGGGCAATTACAATTATTCTGGGATTCAAAACCCTGTGGTTGATCAGTTGATTCAACAAGTGATTCTTGCACCCAATCGTCAGCAATTGGTGATTCGTAGTAAAGCTTTGGATCGGGTATTGCGGGCAGGTTATTATCAAATTCTGACTTATGGTAATGATAAAAATTGGTATGCTTATTGGAATATGTATCGGCAACCTGCGATTAAGCCTAAACTATCTTTAGGTTTAGAGTATTGGTGGTCTGATCCAATTCAGCAAAACAAAGTAGCGCATTATCTTAAAAATAGATAATTTGATGATTGAATGATCACTATTTTCCGTTATAAATAATTTAATACTCATCATTATTTAAATTTTTTATATTGCATGTGGTCACAAGGAACCTCATTTTCAATGGGCATATATATACTCAAAAGACTCTTGCTGATTATTCCAACATTGTTTTTCATTCTCCTGATTAACTTTGTGGTGATTCAAATCGCACCGGGTGGCCCTGTCGAACAAGCCATTCAACAAGCAGAGAACTTTCAAGGTGTTAACCGTGGAACTGCGGGATTATCGACTTCAATTAATGAGAGTCAGTACCAAGGTGCGCGTGGTCTAAGTGAAGAAATGGTCAATAAAATCAAAGCACAATATGGTTTTGATTTGCCCATTTATGAGCGTTTTTGCTTGATGATTAAAAATTACATGGCTTTTGATTTTGGAAATAGTTTTTTTAAAGATAAGCCTGTAACTGAACTGTTATGGGAAAAGATGCCCGTTACCCTTTCATTGGGAATGTGGAGCATGTTGCTTATTTATCTGATTTCAATTCCACTGGGGATAAAAAAAGCCAAACAACATGGTATGTTTTTCGATAAATCAACGTCGTTATTATTGGCTGTAGGCTATGCAGTGCCTGCTTTTGTATTTGCGATAGTGTTGGTTGTTTTTTTTGCTGGTGGTACTTATTTGCAATGGTTTCCGTTACAAGGTTTAGTTTCAGATGATTTTGAAAGTTTAAGTTTATTTGAGCAAATGAAAGATTATTTGTGGCACATGACTTTGCCTTTGACCGCTATCGTTTTGGGTGGTTTTGCACGTTTAACTTACCTGACTAAATTTTCTTTTATGGAAGAGTTGGGGAAGCAATATGTTTTGGCTGCTCGTGCCAAAGGTTTTACTGAAAATCGGGTTTTGTATAAACACATCTTTCGTAATGCAATTTTAGTGATTGTTGCAGGTTTGCCCGAAGCATTGGTGAGCACGTTCTTTATTGGCAATCTCTTTATCGAAATTATTTTTAATTTAGACGGTATCGCATTACTTGGTTTTGAAGCGATACAACAGCGTGATTATCCTGTTATTTTCGGGACACTATTTTTACTGACTTTATTTGGAATGATCTTGCGATTGATCGGTGATTTACTTTATCAGATCATTGATCCACGGATTAATTTTGATTCGAGAGGTGTCGAGTAATGTCACCGATAACACAGGCTCGAATTCAAAAGTTTAAACAGAATCGTTTAGGTTACTTTTGTTTTATCTTATTCATTATTTTATTCATTTTATCTTTAGCTGCCGAGCTGATTGCCAATGAACGACCTTTATTGGTGAAATATGAACAACACTATTATTTACCTGTGCTCAAAACCTATCCAGAAACAACGTTTGGTGGTGTATTTGAGACTGAGGCAGATTATCGAGATCCTGTCGTTCAACATTTGATTGATGAAAAGGGTTGGGCTGTTTGGCCAATTTTGCGTTATTCCCCTCAAACTCCCAATTTAGATTTAGCGGTTCCAGTACCATCGCCACCGACTGCTGAGAATTGGTTAGGTACAGATGATCAAGGGCGTGATGTACTGACTCGTCTTTTGTATGGCTTACGCATTTCTTTAGTTTTTGGTTTGGCTTTGACTGTATTTGCATCATTTATTGGCATTATAGTCGGTGCAATTCAAGGCTATTATGGTGGATGGGTAGATCTGATTGGGCAACGCATTATAGAAGTTTGGGGCGGTTTACCGACTTTATTTATCGTCATGATTTTTGTCAGTATGTTTAAACCCAATGTATATTGGTTATTTCTCATCATGCTGTTATTTGGGTGGATATCCTTGGTGGGTATCGTTCGAGCAGAATTCCTCAGGGCACGTCATTTAGATTATGTCAAAGCTGCAAGAGGGCTAGGCGTGAATGATTGGAAAATCATGTTTCGACATATTTTGCCCAATGTGATCAGTTCAAGTTTGTCGCAATTTCCTTTTATATTAACGGCCAATATTACTGCTTTAACCGCCTTAGATTTTCTAGGGTATGGTTTACCGCCCGATACAGCTTCACTTGGTGAATTGTTATTGCAAGGTAAAAATAATTTAAATGCGCCGTGGTTAGCGCTATCAGGTTTTTTTAGCTTAGCTTTGGTTTTATCTTTATTGATTTATATTGGGGAGGCGACACGAGATGCATTCGATCCAAGACGCCAAAAATAACCCAGAATTATTACTCTCTGTAGCAAATTTACAGATTGAAAATACACAACAGCCATTGGTTCAAAAGCTTAATTTTGATTTGCATGTCGGTGAAACAGTTGCCATTGTGGGTGAAAGTGGTTCAGGTAAATCACTGAGTGGCTTAGCACTGATGGGCTTATTGGCTGAAAACTTAAAAGCTTCTGGTCAGGCTTTTTATCATGGTCAAGATTTATTGGCCATGCAAGAACTCGAATTACAGCAAATTCGTGGTCGAAAGATTGCGATGATTTTTCAAGAACCTACCGCTGCACTGAATCCTTTGCACACGGTCGTTAAAATTGTTGGCGAACCGTTATTGATCCAAGGAATGTCTAAAGAAAAAGTGCGTAAACGGGTCTATGATCTATTGAGCGATGTCGGTATTTCTGAACCTGAAGATCTATTAAATCGTTATCCGCATGAGCTGTCAGGTGGGCAAAGGCAGCGTGTTTTAATTGCAGCTGTACTGGCTCTCGAGCCTGAAATTATTATTGCGGATGAACCGACTACTGCACTAGATGTCACCTTACAGTCTCAAGTTCTAAATCTTTTACAACTTTTGATATTGAATCATAAAATGGCCATGATCTTGATCAGCCATGATTTAAACTTGGTGAAAAAATATTCCAATCAAGTGATTGTAATGAATAAAGGTGTTGTTGAAGAAAAGGGGACAGTTCAGGAAATTTTTAACAATCCTCAAGCCGATTACACCAAGTTTTTGTTAGAAAATGATTTTGGTGAAGCCAATCCACTGCCGCAACAAAGCAGTTCGATATTGTCCTTACATCGGGTTGCAGTAAGATTTCCGATAAAGAAAGGTTTATTCAATCGTGTTAAAGATCATTTTGTTGCGGTTGCTCCCTTAGATTTAAGATTACACCGATCTGAATCGATAGGTATTGTTGGCGAAAGCGGTTCAGGTAAAACATCTTTGGCTTTGGCAATTTCAAGATTGATCGACAGCTCAGGAAGTATCTTTTTATTAAATAAAGATTTAAATCGTTTGAATGAGCGACAATTACGTCCATTTCGAACAAACTTTCAAATGGTTTTTCAAGATCCAATTAGTAGCCTCAACTCACGTATGACTGTTGAGCAAATCATAGGTGAAGGTCTTGCGATGCAGAAATTGAAGGCCATAGAAATTGATATTCGTATCAATGAAGCACTTCAAAGTGTTGAATTACCTTTCCAATGTCGACGACGCTATCCGCATGAATTATCAGGTGGGCAACGGCAAAGAGTGGCTTTGGCACGTGCGATCGTTTTACGTCCTAAATTGTTGATTTTAGATGAACCAACTTCAGCATTGGATCGTACAACTCAACACGCGATTATCAAATTATTGCGCCAGTTACAAATTGACTATCAAATGAGTTATCTCTTTATTAGTCATGACTTGCAAGTCGTCAAAGCACTTTGCCAACAAGTGATGGTTCTGAAAGATGCAAAATTGATTGAATTTCAAAACACGCAAGCCTTATTTGATAAGCCTCAACATGATTATACAAAAAAATTAATAGCAGCCAGTCAGTATTAATTTGCGACATTTACAAATTTGACAAACGATATTGTCAAATTTACACTTGACCTATCGTATATTTTATTTAGAGTAAATACTCTACACCTTAAGAGACTTAATCATGAGCCATCTTGCACAACCGATTCAAATTAAAAATACAATATTTAAGAACCGCCTGATCAAAGGAGCAATGAGTGAAGCTTTGGCAAATCGTGAAGGTCAACCCAATAATTTACACCTAGGTTTGTATGAAGCTTGGGCGAAAGGTGGTCTTGGTTGTGCGATTACAGGCAATGTCATGGTCAACATTGAGGCGAAAAATGAGCCGGGTGTTGTTGCTATTGAAACTGAGCATGATTTAGAAAAATTAAAAGAGTGGGCAAATGTTGGTAAGCAATATGGCATGGTGCAATTGATTCAATTGTCACATCCAGGTCGTCAATGTCCTAAAGGTCTAAATCGTGAAACTGTTGCACCATCAGCAGTCCCTTTTAGCCCAATGTTAGCGACCACCTTTGGTACACCACGTGCGCTACGTGAAGATGAAATTCTAGATATTATTCAACGTTTTGCAGAAGCCGCGCGTATTTGTGAAAAAGCTGGTTTTGAAGGTGTGCAATTACACGGCGCACATGGTTATTTGATCAGTCAGTTCCTTTCTCCATTGACCAATAAACGTCAAGATCAATGGGGTGGTTCTATTGAAAACCGTATGCGTTTCTTATTAGAAATTTATAAAGCAGTACGTGAAAAAACCTCTGAAAACTTTATCGTGTCGGTAAAACTGAATTCAGCAGACTTCCAGCGTGGTGGGATCACTGAAGAAGAAGTGGTGCAAGTTTTTAAAGCGATCGATGCGGCAGGTATCGATTTAATCGAAGTTTCAGGTGGTACATACGAAGCACCAGCGATGGCAGGTGCAAAAGCGGATAAACGTAAAGAAAGTACCATTGCACGTGAAGCTTATTTCTTAGATTTTGCTGAAAATATTCGTAAAGAAGTAAAATGTCATCTTATGGTGACAGGCGGTTTCCGTACAGTACAAGGTATGAATGCAGCATTGGATAGTGGTGCATGTGAGTTTATTGGTATTGCACGTCCTTTGGCCGTAGAACCAGATGTAAGCAATAGCTTGATTGCAGGACGTGACGTGCGCTACGCCGTTGATGCAATTAAAACAGGTATTCCGTTTATTGATAAAATGGCGATTATGGAAGTGCTTTGGTATGCAGCGCAATTTAAAACCATCGCTCAAGGGAAACAACCGAATCCTAAACTTTCACCGTTGAAAGTGTTTTTAAATTATGCAAAAAATAATGTGAAAGCAGTGCTTCAAGGTCGTGTTAATTCTCGTAAATCGGCTTGATGTGGTTTAAATCATTGGTGGTTTTAAATCATTAATACGCATTTGACCAATATTTTTGAAAGACTTGTGCAGACCATTGTCCTTTTGTTAATGCAATTTGAAAGGCTGGTCTGCTTTGTATTTGTAATAGATAGCGTTGAATCTCTGAATATTGTTGAAAGTCTAAATCAAGTTCAAAACAAGCCTGTAATGGGAACCAAAGTTGAATGTCTGCAATGGTGAACGTTTCACCCGCAATCCATGTATGAGTATGTAATTGTTGCTCAACAAGTTGCATTTGTTGATGTAGTGTCTTATTCAAAAATCCACGATCAAAAGCATGTTTAAAAAGCCGAGCAAAGTAATGCAATGGAAATGGTGTCCGTTGCACAATTCTGCTGAATATCTGCTTAAGTGCTAAGTTTGGCATGAAATTGGTTTCAGAAAAATTCTTCCAAAAATAAAAATCAATCACTTCCTGAGCCTGTAATCCTTGGATGCCCAGTTGTTGAGTGGCATGGCTTAAATAATCAGTAATCGCAGCAGTTTCAGTTAACACAATTGGAGCAACTTGTTTATGATCCGCAATGAGTAAAGTGGGAAATTGGGCAAATGGATTGAACTGTTTTAATTCATCGTTTTGATTCTCATCAAGATGTTTCTTATAGGTTTTTAAATCATAGTCTAAGCCTAATTCTTCCAGTAACCATAGAATGCGCTGCGACCGTGATTGTATTAAATGATATAACGTTAAATGCATCGTTGAATGATTAAGAGACAGTAGGTGATTAGAAATAGCAGAACAGTTGTTTGATGTAAATTTTTTATTCACAAAAATAAGCTTATTCAAATAACAAAATGCTTTGATGCTATGTTTTAAACATAACCTGAGTTCGGGATAAGATATGTTTCCAATTATATGATACGCGGAAACGTCAGTCGCATTGTTCGAGGCAGGGCTACATTTGTAATATACTGTTTTTGCGATATATTAGATACTTTATAGTATCTGTCGAGTTAGCGACTGACAAATGGTTTTGCCTACTTTTCCCGAAAGCCTTGCGAGGTAGTACCTCTCAGGTCGAACCGAAGGTTAATCCTTACATCTGACTTTAAACAGTAAGACTCCCGTCGTGCCTGATCTATTTTTTCAATAACATATATCAGAGTTTATCCCGAACTGACGTTAAACATAAGGTGCTGAGTGAGGTGAGAATGTCTTATTAACGAATAAGACATTCTATTTTTAAAACTTAATGTGCACAGAACGCCATATTAAAATATTCAAATAAATCAGGTGTATTCATCCAAAGGAAAATAGCAAAACTGAAAATGAGGATTAAACCAATCCACAGTACTGCTTTTAACCATGAAAATGATAATAATGAATCAGTCATGAACAATCGCCTCCTCATTGACAAAGAAATGCACAATCACGCCTAAAGCACTCAGTACAATCGAAGTGATCCAAATCGCATTGTAATTCCCTGTGAGATCATGGTTTAAACCACCAAGCCATCCACCAAAAAAAGACCCAACCTGATGCGTAAAAAACACGAGACCTGTGAGTGTGGTGAGGTATTTAACGCCAAACATATTGGCCACAATACCGTTGGTTAATGGTACGGTAGATAACCATAGCAGTCCCATGATGATACCAAAAGCATAAATTGTCCAAACACTCAGTGGGAGTGTTAGAAAGGCAATAATAGCCACACCACGTAATCCATAAAGTCCCATCAACAAGTGAGGTTTTGAAAATTTATCGCCTAAATATCCTGCTGTATAAGTGCCGAGAATATTAAATAATCCAACCAAAGCTAAAAACATGGTTCCTGTAGAAGCATCAAAACCATGATCGATTAGATAGCCGGGTAAATGAATGCCTAAAAATACCACTTGGAAACCGCAAACTAAAAAACCAAAAGCAAGCCATAAAAAGGGTTTGTGCTGTAAAGCAATTTTTAGGATTTGTTTGAATGATAAATTGGGTTTGGCCACCTGTGTCACTGCATTCGGTGCAACATACATCGGTGCTTTCAGCATCCATGCAAGCGGAACAATCAATGCCACCAAGATTGCTGTAATGACCAATGCAGACGACCATCCAAAGTTTTTAATTAACAATAGGGTCGTTGGCAACATAATAAATTGCCCAAAAGAGCCTGCGGCACTGGCGATCCCCATGGCCATACTACGTTTACTCGGATGAGCTGCTCGACCTACAGCTGAAAGAAGAATTGAAAATGAAGTTGCGGATAAGGCTAAGCCAATAATCACACCGACACTAAAATCAAGTAATAATGCATTTGAGCTGATCGACATCAGAAGCAAGCCAAGGCTATATAGTACGCCACCTACAATCACGACTTTTTTACTGCCGTATTTGTCTGCTAATGCACCTGTAAAGGGTTGCATTGCACCCCAAAGCAAATTTTGTATTGCAATTGCTAAGCTGAAAACCTGATGACTCCATTGAAACTCATTACTCATTGGTACCAGATAAAGCCCAAAACCATGTCGTACACCTAAGGAGAGCGCTAGAATAAAAGCACTACCAATCAGCATAAAAATGAGTGGCTTTGAAAAGCGGGTATCATCTGTAATATGAGACATAAGTCATCCAAATCTTGGTACTAAAACCTTTAAATAGCAATTGTAGATGATTGAATGTCGAATGACGATAAAATAAAGATTGAACAATCGATAAATATTTTTTATAGGCTTAACTTTATTTCAAGTCTTTAAAATTAATCATAATCTTTTAAGTGAGAACGACCCAAAGGTCGTTCACTTTCAAGTTTGAATACGCTGCTATTTAAAAACGATAACCAATACCTGCATAGCCTAGAATAGGATTGATTTCGATATCTGTTTTAGCATTGATCAAATCTCCATATTGATCATCTGCAACCGTAATTTTTGTGGTTCCTTTCAATTGTGCGTAGGAAACAGAACCGACAGCAAACCAACGATCATTAAAATCATAAGTAAATCCTGCTGTTGCGATTGGAGCAAAGACATCCTCAGCATCTAATTTCACTTTAGGATTGCCACTACTTTTTTTGCCATCCAAAGCAGCACCTGCTTGATTTTGTTTTAAATTGACAATCATGTGGCCTGCATTAATTAAGTCTTGTTCAATATTTTTATTGATCTCCAACTCATTGAAATAGGCGTACATCATTCCTACACCAATATAAGGTCTGAATTTATTTACACCTGTTTTTCCAAAATGATATTGAAACTCAAAAGCAGGTGTCCAAGCACGTGCTGAAGCTGCTTTTTCATGTGCTTCTAGGTCTGTAATGAAAATATCTTTCTTTAAGGGTAAATCACCTACCAGAGAGCCTATACCGCTTGGGGTCGCAATTCCTGAGAGCGGTGCATAAATTTTTCCTTTACCCATAATATCAACTTTGGGTGGGACACCAGCTTTGATTTCAAGAGAAATATTGTCAGTAAAGAAATAGTTAGACATGATTCCAAGCGTTGTAACATCATCTGCTTCAAGGCCTGTACCTTCTGACTCCCATTGAGAAAGCCCATTGATGGTCGCTTCACCTGCAACATTCGATTTTAAATATTTGGTACCAGTTTCATCTTTATAAGACAACAAACCGACCACATCTAAATCCACGGCTGTTTTTAAAAAATTCTTTTTGGCTGTCGCACCACTTTGGCTTTCATCAATTGCGCCAAGTACAGAGTCAACTTTTACATCACCTACCGCTGCTTTTTGACCTTCATCTACTGCGGTGTTGATTTGAAAAGGTTGAGCTTTCCCCGTAGGTTTGACATGAAGTGCACCGACAGAAACTGAAAAACGTTTAAAACCATCGCCATCTTTAAAGCTAAAGTAAGGGGAACTTGCATGACTGAGCAGAGGTGTCAATGAGCACGATGCGACAAGGCACAGTAAGGGCTTATTCATAATTGGACTCCATGTCCGAAAATTGATACTAATTTTTATAAGTGCTCATTATTGATAAGTTGGATAAAAAAATATTGTTGTTTTTGAAGGGATATTCTTTTCACAAATGTATTATTTTTCTTGAAGTTTTATCATCGGGTTTAATAAGTACTTGGATCATGTAAGTTTGTTACCTTGTCATTACATTTTTTAGAAGACTAGATTTTTTGACTATTTTTTTTAAAACAATAGCTTATTGTTGGATTTTAAAATTAATGATAAAAAAAGGTCACCTAGAGGTGACCTTTTAAAATAAAAATCAGGGTCATTGAGTCAATGACTTTTTATTTTGTGAAACGAGACAAGTCCTCTTCAGGACGTGCTGTTAATACTTCTACACCATTTTTAGTCACGAGTAGGGTATGTTCATATTGTGCAGATAGGCTATGATCTTTAGTCACAACCGTCCATTTATCGCCCATCAAACGTGTTTGCCAAACACCTGCATTGACCATCGGTTCAATGGTAAAGGTCATACCTTCTTCTAAAATCATGCCTGTGTTCGGTTGACCATAATGTAGAACCTGAGGTTCGTCATGGAAAACAGTACCAATACCATGACCGCAATATTCACGTACCACGCTGAAACGTTCTGACTCTACATAACGTTGAATAGCATGACCGATATCACCAATAGTAGAACCTGCTTTTACAGTGGCGATACCACGGTACATTGCTTCTTGAGCAACTTTGCATAAACGATCCGCAAGAATAGAGGTCTCACCACCAACGATATACATCATATTGGTGTCGCCGTGGAAACCATCTTTAATCACAGTGACATCAATATTGAGAATATCGCCTTTCTTTAGAATCTTACTTTCAGAAGGAACACCATGACAGACCACGTGGTTCACTGATGTACAAATCACATGTTGGAATGCAGCACGGCCTGGCGCAGCGCCGTAACCTAAGCAAGCGGGGATAGCATCTTGTTTATTCACGATATAATCATGACAAATCGTATCAAGTTCAAGCGTCGAAACACCCGGTTTGATATGCGGTTTGATCATATCCAAAACTTCTGCAGCCAGTCGACCCGCTACACGCATTTTCTCAATATCGTCTGCGGTTTTGATTAATCGACGGGGAGCTTCATAAGTACTGTTCATGATCTTTAAAAACTTTTGGAAATTTGTATGTGACTATGGTATAAATAGCCGCCCAAATTATCAAATGCTTTTCGTTACTTTCTTCATGAACAGTTAACGAGAATTTTGATAAGGGTAATTTAAAAATCCGCACATATGTCGTCACATTGCTCTGGGTGCCTGAAGGTTTTTTAATCTTGAGGTGGAGAATGCGGACATATGGAGGCCTAACCCAAACTTTTAAGGTAAAGAAAATGGCAGATTACAACGTAAGCATGCGCGACCTTCTTCAAGCTGGCGCGCACTTTGGTCACCAAACTCGCTTCTGGAACCCAAAAATGCGTCAATACATTTTTGGTGCGCGTAACCGTATTCACATCATCAACCTTGAACACACTGTTCCTGCGTTAAATGATGCTTTGAATTTTGTTAACAATCTTGCAAGCAAAAAGAACAAAGTATTGTTTGTTGGTACAAAACGTGCTGCTTCAAACATCATCCGTGAACAAGCTCAACGCGCTGGTCAACCTTATGTAGATCACCGTTGGTTGGGTGGTATGTTGACTAACTGGAAAACTCTTCGTCAGTCAATCAACCGTTTGAAAGATCTTCAAACTCAATCACAAGACGGTACTTTTGCTAAACTAACTAAACGTGAAGCTTTAGAACGTACGCGTGAAATGGAAAAACTTGAACGCTCTTTAGGCGGTGTTAAGAACATGGGTGGTTTACCTGACGCATTGTTCATCATCGACGTTGATCACGAAGCGATCGCTATTAAAGAAGCTAAGAACCTTGGTATTCCAGTAATCGGTATCGTTGATACAAACTCTAACCCAGATAACGTAGATTTCGTTATTCCGGGTAATGACGATGCGATCCGTGCTGTAACACTTTATGCTTCTGCTATGGCTGATGCGATTCTTGCTGGTAAAGAATACGCTCAAACTCAAGCAAATGCTCAAGCTAAAGGCGAAGAAGCTGCGAAAGAAGCTCCTGAGGCTTAATGCGTTTTGACGCAAGCTTGTCATTTTTGCAATTTATAATGATGGCAAAATAAGCGTCGAGAAAGCAAAACGGCCCAGAGTACACTTTGGGCCGTTTTTGTTGAACAGATTCATATTCTACCGTATTTAGGAGAACAACATGACTGCAGTTACTGCGAGCATGGTAAAAGAATTACGTGACCGTACTGGTCTTGCGATGATGGAATGCAAAAAAGCATTAACAGAAGCAAACGGTGACATCGAATTAGCGATTGATAACCTTCGTAAATCAGGTCAAGCAAAAGCAGCTAAAAAAGCTGGTAACATTGCTGCTGATGGCGCAATCACAATTGCCCAAGAAGGTAACAAAGCAATTCTTTTAGAAGTTAACTGTCAAACTGACTTCGTTGCTAAAGACGAAAACTTTGCTGGTTTCTCTGCTAAAGTTGCTGCTGCTGCTCTTGCTGCTGGTGTAACTGATGCTGCTCAAATTGCTGAACTTAAACTTGAAGATGGTACAACTGTTGAAGAAGCGCGTATTGCACTTGTTCAAAAAATCGGTGAAAACATCCAAGTTCGTCGTGCTGCAATTGTTGAAGGTGAAAACCTTGCAGTTTACAAACACGGTTTAAAAATCGGTGTTGTTGTTTCTTACACAGGTTCTGCTGAAACTGGTAAAGGTATTGCAATGCACGTTGCTGCATTCAACCCAGTTGCTGTTACAGCTGAAGACGTTTCTGCTGATCTTATCGCGAAAGAGAAAGAAATTGCAGAAGCTAAAGCGATTGAATCTGGTAAGCCAGCAAACATTGTAGAAAAAATGGTGACTGGTTCAGTTGAAAAATACTTGAATGAAGTTGTTCTTGAGCGTCAAATGTACGTGATCGACAACGACAAGAAAGTTGCTGATGTATTAAAATCGACTGCTACTACAGTTGCTCAATTCGTTCGCTTCGAAGTAGGTGAAGGTATTGAGAAGAAAGCTGAAATGAGCTTTGCTGATGAAGTTGCTGCTGCTCAGGCTGCTGCCGCTGCTCAATAATTTTTACTGATTCAGTAAAAATATAAAAAACCCCTCAAATTCTGAGGGGTTTTTTTATGGGTATATAAAGCAATAAAAGTACTGATTTTAAGAATGTTTAAGTGCGAAATTTGTGCTACATCTTCTATAATCCATATCATATTCTATTATTTTAATTTTGACTCACTATGGCAAATAAAACTCAACTTGGTATAGGTGCTGCAATTGTAGTATTGATTGCTGCTTATTTTGGAATTGATTTAAATCAGCAAAAAAATGAATCAGTTCAACAACCTAATGTTGAATATTCAGAACAAAAAAACAATCATAGTCAACACAATACAAATTCTTCTGTTGTAAGCAATGATCAAAGTAGTGAAAGACACAATGATCAAGCCAAAAATCATCAGATCCAAAATGACCCATATACCAGTAGCCAAAGTCAGCATGGTCTTGAAGTTATTGCTAAATCCTATCAACGTAAATTAAGTAATGTACAAGTTCAGTCCGTTGGACGAGTCAAAGCAATTTTACGTGATGATAATGATGGCTTACGTCATCAAAAATTTATTCTTGCACTAGAGAATGGTCTAACAGTTTTAGTGGCACATAATATTGATCTAGCACCACGTGTCGACAATTTGCAGAAAGGTGATACTGTAGAATTTTTTGGCGAATATGAATATAGCACGCAAGGTGGTGTGATTCATTGGACGCATCGTGACCCTCAGCATCGCCATGAAAATGGTTGGCTAAAACATGATGGTAAGACCTATCAATAATTCTACCAATAATTGATGCTTCATTATTCATAAAGTCAAACAGATAAAACCGTAAAAGCGTGTAGTACAGCAATTTTGTACTATACGTTTTTTTGAATCGTGTTATTTTTAAAATAATCAATAAAGTCTGAATAGAAAGATGCAGGAGTGGGCGAGCTATTTTCACCTTAAGGAATTAGGTGGATTAGAGTTGTTAAAAGCGCAATATCACCATAAACAATTTTCAAAGCATGTGCATGAAGGTTATTGCATTGGTGTAATTGAAGAGGGCGCACAAAGTTTTTTCCGGACAGGGCAACTACATACTGCACCCAAAGGCGACATTATTTTGGTCAATGCGGACGAAATTCATACAGGTTCGTCTGCTGTAGAATCAGGATGGAAATATCGAGCGATTTATCCAACACCTGAAATGCTTTTAGAGATTAGTGAAGATTTTTTCACAGTAAAGAACAGTGTGCCTTGGTTTCCAAATGCTGTGGTACATGATATTGGTTTGGCACAGCAGCTTTCTTTACTCTTTGATTTATTAGAGCAAAAAGATAATGCACTGTTAAAAGAAAGCATGTATTTATCAACACTAGCACGTTTAATGAGTCGTTATGGACGTGCAAAATTAACGCCTGCGGAACTGCCGGAAGCTCAACGAAAAATAGAAATGGTCAAAGAGCTACTCAGTAGTTTTCCTGAGCATGATTATTCGCTTACTGATCTTGCGAGTTCGGTAGGCATTAGTCCTTGGCATTTTTTACGTGAATTTAAAAAATATACAGGTCTGCCACCACATAGCTGGTTGGTTCAAGTACGCTTACAAAAGGCGCGTCAGCTACTTAAACAAGGTTTTAGTATTGCGACCACAGCGCAGAATAGTGGTTTTTCAGATCAAAGCCATTTTAATCGTCATTTCAAAAAAGCCATGGGTGTAACACCATCGCAATATCTGAGTACTTTGCAGTATTAAAACAGCAATTTTATCCAATCTTTTGTTGTTCTATTCAAAGATACTGATGCTATTCTTTTCTGTTCTTTGTTATGGATGATGCCCATGAGTCATCAATTTAAACCTATTCCAAATCAGGCAATCACACAAAAGGCTTTAAATAAAAAAGCATTTTTTCAGGGTGTGATGGATATTTTGCCTTTATCTATTGCTGTTCTGCCATGGGGAATCTTGGCAGGTTCTATGGCAATTAATGCAGGTTTAAGTTTCGCTCAAGCATTTTCAATGTCTGCAATTGTCTTTGCTGGGGCCGCTCAGTTGGTTAGTTTAGGTCTCGTGATGTCAAATGCTTCAGTATTTACAATCATCATTACAATTTTCTTTTTGACCAGTCAGCATTTAATTTATGCCTTAAATTTTCGTAAAGAGGTCTCTCAATTTCCAATCCATCAACGCTTGATGATTGGCTTTTTACTCACAGATGAACTTTTTGCTGTAGGGATCGGAGAAAATAAGCAGCGTACTTTTGCTTATTTATTTGGAGCAGGTTTGTGCTTTTATCTGGCGTGGTGTTTGTTCAGTTTGTTGGGGATTTTACTTGCTCAATCCATTCCAAATTTAGAAAGTCTGCATTTAGATTTCTCAATTGTTGCCGTATTTATCTTGATTATTGTTCCGATGATTAAAAATATTGCCACTTTGTTTGGTGTAGTTGTCACGTTAATTTCTGCCTGTATTTTTAAATATTTTCAATTTGAAGGGGGCGTGGTTTTGTCAGGTTTACTGGGAATGTTGGGTGCAATGTTTATGGCTAAAACAACACGAAAAATCATAGGGAAAAGAAAATGACTTGGATTTTATTACTCAGCTTAGCTTTGATTGTTTTTATGAATCGCTATTTTTTTCTAGAACCTAAAATTGCATTTAAACTGCCTGTATTTATTGGAAATATGTTGCAGTATTCTGCACCATGTTTACTCACTGCAATCTGTGCTCCCATCGTATTTTTTCAGGACGAACAGTTACGTGCTTTACCACTGGATGCTTATTTTCTTACCGCCATTATATGTGTTGTTTTTGCACTGATTTCTAAGAAAATTTTGTTGAATTTAGGTTTAAGCTTATTGTGTTTTTATGGTTTGAACTATGTGTTGAATGGATAAGAGGAATCGTCAAATAGTTGATTATAGAGCGTTATTTATTAATGAAACAGCGTCATTATCTTATGTTGAACACTCAATTTTTTAAGCCCATTTTCTAAAACTGATTAAAGATCTCAATGATAAAGCAATCACTGCAATGAAGGCGGTGATTGCTTTTGTTTTGATGTTTAGTTTGAGAATAAGAGCAGGCTAAATAAAAGGTTTATCGCCAAGCTTATTTGAAAGGGTTATTTTAAATAGTGACAATGCATTGTTTTGCAATCTGTTCAATATTCTTATCACTCAGCTCTAGGCTGTCCCATTTTTGCATTTGATGAATCATCCATTCGAAATCTGAAGCTTTAGGTGAAACATCTTGAGGAACTAAGTTTTGAATAATGTTCTGGATTTTATGGAAAGATTGCACATGAATAAATTGAGAACAATTAAATCGGATGATATTGTATTCAATTAAAATTTCCCAAACATCATCAATCGATTCAATCATTTGCAGATCATTTTGTGCTTTTATGATCGCTTGGCAGAGTGCATTTAAAGTATTTGGATGCTGAGTTGCCCATTCTTGGGTAACCGCAAAAACTTTATTGGCAACTTGTGGTGCAAATTGTTGACTAGAGCAAATCGTGGTACTTAAGCCTTCAATTTCAGCTTGAATATTCCAGGGTTCGCCCACGCAAAAACCATCAATCAATTGTTTTGAAATTGCTTCAACCATATAGGGTGGTGGAAGTGTTAAAAGTTTCAACTTGTGAGCAGTTTGAGCATCAGCCAATGCAAGCCATTCTTTTAAACAATAATGATGAATGGAGTGCTGAAAAACATGTGCTAAACGAATATTTTGTTGTTGTTGAATCATAGAGGCAATTTTCTTTGCCGAGCTTTCAGGTGTATCTTCTGCGGTAATCTTGAGGTCAAAGCATAATTTTTGGCTCAAGCTAATTGCAGTTTGACTGTTGCTTAAGACCAATGGGGTTTGAAAAGGGATGCCCAATTGATCTGCACCTAATGTTGCAGCAGGCAGCATTGCAGATAAACAATGCGCTGCATCTAAAAAACCAAAGGCTAAACGATCACGTAAACTTGCCCAAGATGCTTCTTTGATTAAAGTAACATTTAAGCCTAGGTCTGCAAAATAGCCTTGATGTTTTGCCCAAAGGATGGCGATACAATCCAGTAAAGGAACATAACCTAATCGAATGTCAGTTTTTTCTAAATTCGACATTTTATTACTCCTTAATTTGAGATTGTAAAAGAAGTTGTGCATCTAATAGGCGACGAGCCATTTCCCCGATGGTCATACGATGGCTCATTGCATTTTTACGAAGTAAGGCGAAAGCATGTTCTTCATTGATATGATGCAATTGCATGAGTAGAACCTTCGCTTTTTCAATGTCTTTCCGATCTGCCAATTTACTTTTAGTGTCTTGGAGATCGTTTAATAACTTCTTATGTTTTTTATATTGTTCAATCGCAATTTCTAAAATACTGTCTAATTTTGCAGGCTGTATACCATCAACAATATAGGCGGTGATTCCCGCTTCAATTGCACTTTTAATCGTTTCTTTATGGCTATTTTTAGTAAATAACACGGTAGGTAAGTCGAATTGACTCACGCAACTTTCAATAATGTCACGTTGTGGGTGATCCATGTCTAATAAAATTACATCTGCTTGAATTTGTTGCAGATAAAGTAAATCGAGTTGGTGAGTCATCAAACAAGCGACGACATCAAATTGATGTTCGATTAATGTGAGTTTGACGAATTCTGCACGATCAAAATCATCATCGATTAAAGCTATTTTTAGTTTTGACATGGTGCTTCAGAAAAAGCCTAACTATCGTTATCCATGATAAAGCAATAAAGATGCCAAGCCATATACTGCAATAGATTGAGGCTATAGAGTAGCGTTTAGGGGATGTACCCATTTTAAACGCACTGAAATGTAGCAAAATGCGCTCATTGATCGCATTGGTTAATTTGGTGCTAAAGAGAATCTAAAAATAAATGGTCGATTAAAAAAATATTAGAATTTAAAATCATATATTTTTTATTAATTAAAACAATAATTTGAGTCTTTATATTAAATATTGGCATACACATTGCATTATCCCCTATGAGTCAAAGACGACTCTAATAGAATTTGTAAGACGGCCAACGACGTCCGCTCTGATCGACTCTGGTGTGCAGCAATCCGCATAGCAGATAACCCAATACGTTCAGTTTAGGTAGGAGATGGTCATGTCTTCAAATTTAGATGCTAAAAAAGCAACAAAAATTAGTCTTTTTAGTTTCAATAGCGCAGCGATGAGAGCTTTCCACATGAGTTGGCTCGCTTTTTTTGTCTGCTTCTTTGCATGGTTTGCCTGTGCACCACTGATGCCTGTAATCGCTGGTGAGTTCCATCTCACTAAAAACCAAATTGCCAATATTAATATTGCAGCAGTTGCAATCACAATTTTAGTGCGTTTAATTGTTGGGCCTTTGTGTGATAAATACGGGCCACGTAAGACGTATACCGCACTTTTAATTCTCGGCAGTATTCCAGTATTTGGTGTGGCATCTGCCAATAGTTATGAATCTTTCCTATTCTTTCGATTGCTGATTGGGGCGATTGGAGCGAGTTTTGTAATTACACAGTATCACACCAGTATTATGTTTGCTCCCAATGTTGTTGGTACTGCAAATGCAGCTTCAGCAGGATGGGGGAATGCAGGTGGTGGTGCAACTCAAGTTCTCATGCCATTGATGCTTGCAGCATTGGTGATGTTTGGTGTAGAGCAATCAATGGGTTGGAGAATTGCATTAATCGTTCCAGGTGTACTTATGCTGATCGTGGGTGCAATGTATTGGAAATTCACTCAAGACTGCCCACAAGGTGATTTTAAAGCGCTTCGTGCACAAGGTGTAACTGTTGGTAGCGATAAAAAAGGCGGTGTCGCAGTTTTGATGCACGCTGCGAAAAACTACCGTGTTTGGATCTTGTTTGGTGCATATGCTGCATGTTTTGGTATTGAAATCTTCATTCATAACATTGTTGCGATGTACTACGTAGACCACTTTAAATTTGGTTTAAAAGAAGCAGGTATGGCTGCAGGTATCTTCGGTTTACTCGCGTTATTTGCTCGTGCGCTGGGTGGTATCGTTTCAGACAAAGTAGCGACTAAAAAGGGTTTAGATGGTCGTACCAAAGTTCTATTTGCCATGATTTTGATGGAAGGTTTATTCCTGATCGTATTCTCACAAATGAATACCGCAGTGCTTGCCATTCTCGCAATGACCGTATTTGCACTATTCACTCACATGGCGTGCGGTGCGACCTATGCATTGGTTCCATTCATTGACCGTGATGCTTTAGGAGGTGTGGCGGGCATTATTGGTGCAGGCGGAAATGTCGGAGCAGTTGCAGCAGGTTTCTTACTTAAAGGCATGTTGGATATTCAAACAACATTGATGATTTTAGGTGGTTTAGTTGTTATTGCTGCAAGTTGTGTGTTGATGATTCGCTTCTCAGTTGAGCATAAAGAGAAAGAACAAAAGTTATTTGAAGCTGCTGTACTTGAACGTGATGGCATGGAACAAAATGCTTCAGCAAGTATCAAACAAAGCGTTTAAGCCAAAAATAACCAGAAGAATTGAGGAGAATTGATATGAAATTAGTGATGATTGGTCATGGTATGGTTGGACACAAATTCATTGAATCTGTGTTGGAAAATGCAGGCGATGAAGTTGAAATTACCATCTTGGCAGAAGAGCCACGTTTAGCATATGACCGTGTACATTTAACTGAATATTTTACTGGTAAATCAGCAAAAGATTTGACGCTTTGCCGTGCAGACTTTGCAGATGCCTATGGGATAGATCTGCGTTTAGGTACTCAAGCAACAACGATTGATACTGCGAATAAACGCATCACCACCAATCATGGCGATGTTATCAGTTATGACAAACTGGTTCTCGCTACAGGTTCATATGCTTTTGTTCCTCCAATTCCGGGTAATGATCGTCAAAACTGTTTTGTTTACCGCACCATTGAAGACTTGGATGCGATTCGAGCAGCCAGTTTAACGGCTAAAACAGGTGTTGTGATTGGTGGCGGACTATTGGGTTTAGAAGCAGCCAAAGCATTACGTGACTTGGATTTAGAAACACATGTGGTTGAATTTGCACCACGCTTAATGGCTGTGCAAATTGATGATTTAGGCGGTAAAGTTTTACGCTCAAAAATCGAAAATTTAGGGGTAAAAGTTCATACCCAAAAGGCAACTTCATCGATTGAAGAGGGTGTAAATACTACACATGTGATGAAGTTTGGTGATGGTTCTGAACTTGAAACAGATATTGTTTTGTTCTCAGCGGGGATTCGTCCACGTGATGAATTGGCGCGTCAAAGCGGATTAGCCATCGGCGAACGTGGCGGGATTGTGATCAATGATTATTGCCAAACCTCTGATGCAGATATTTATGCCATTGGCGAGTGCGCATTATGGCAAAATAAAATCTATGGTTTAGTTGCTCCGGGCTATGACATGGCGCGTATTGCAGCGAAACATGTGATGGAGCAAAGCTGTAATGAGTTCGCTGGTGCGGACATGAGTACGAAGCTGAAACTGATGGGTGTCGATGTTGCATCTGTGGGTGATGCACATGCCATGACACCAAACTCATTGAGTTATTTCTATGCAGATGAAGACGAAATGGTCTATAAAAAGATCGTCGTCAATGCTGAGAAAAATAAGCTATTAGGTGCAGTGCTGGTTGGTTGTGCTAAAGAATATAACGACTTATTACAAATGATGCTGAATGGATTGGAAATTCCAGAAAATCCTGAAAGCTTAATTATGCCAGGTTATGCACAATCATCGAGTAAATCAGGTGGCAGTGGGGTAGATTTACTACCAGATAGCGCAACAATTTGTTCATGTAATAACGTTTCTAAAGCCGATATTTGTAGTGCAATTGCCGATGGCTCAACCTCTCTCGGCGCTTTGAAAAAATGTACCAAAGCAGCGACCGCTTGTGGTGGATGTGCACCATTAGTGACCCAAGTTTTAAAATCTGAATTACAACGCCAAGGTGTGACGGTTAATAATCATATCTGTGAGCACTTTGCTTATTCACGTCAAGAGCTGTATCACTTAGTCCGTATCAATGAAATCAAAACTTTTGATGATCTGATTCAACAACATGGCCATGGTATCGGTTGTGATATTTGTAAGCCAACTGCTGCGAATATCCTCGCTTCTTGTTGGAATGATTTTGTTTTAAAACCAAGTCATGCAGGGTTGCAAGACAGTAATGATTACTACCTTGGCAATATTCAAAAAGATGGCTCTTATTCTGTCGTACCCCGTATGGCGGGTGGTGAAGTTACTCCTGACGGCTTAATCGCCGTAGGTCAAATTGCTAAAGAATATGGTTTATATACCAAGTTGACAGGTGGACAACGTGTCGACATGTTTGGTGCACAAATTCACCAACTGCCTGAAATTTGGGAAAAACTCATCGCTGCTGGTTTTGAGTCAGGTCATGCTTATGGTAAATCATTGCGTACTGTGAAGTCTTGTGTCGGCAGTACATGGTGTCGTTATGGTGTAGACGATTCTGTCGGTTTAGCAATTTTCCTTGAAAATCGTTACAAAGGCTTACGTTCACCACACAAATTAAAAATGGCTGTTTCAGGGTGTACTCGTGAATGTGCTGAAGCGCAAAGTAAAGATGTGGGCGTGATTGCGACTGAGAAAGGCTGGAATCTATATGTCTGCGGTAATGGTGGGATGAAACCACGTCATGCAGAATTATTGGCTTCAGACTTAGACACGCAAACTTTAATTCAGTACATCGATCGTTTCTTTATGTTCTATATCCAAACAGCGGATCGTTTGCAACGTACCTCGGTATGGCGTGACAACATGGAAGGTGGTTTGGACTACCTTAAAGATGTTGTGGTTCATGACTCGCTTGGTGTGGCAGCTGAACTTGAACATCGTATGAGTCATGTGGTGGGTACATATCAAGATGAATGGCGTACTGCGGTAGAAGACCCTGAAGTGCGCAAACGTTTTGTGACCTTTATCAATGCGAAAGCAGAACAACAACAAGATCCGCACATTCAATTTGCAGAAGTTCGTGGTCAAATTCGCCCAAAAACTGAAGCAGAACGAGATAGTAGCCGTATTCCTGTAGTTGAAGCTTAACAAATTAAGGTATTCAACTTTTCTTGTCGTTAAGCCTCTTTGTTTTCTCCTTGAGCTTTGGTTTTAAGTACTGCTTTAAAACCAAAGCCTAAGAGAAAGTATGAGGGGGATAGAAAAGTTTAAAAAAGGATAAAGACGATGACAATTTTAAAAGATATGAATGAACTGGATTGGTTAGATATTTGTGCTTTAGAAGACATTACTCCAAATACAGGTGTTGGTGCGTTGTTGGACGATCAACAAATTGCAATTTTTCGAGTCGGTAGTGAAAAGCGCGTTTATGCTTTAAGTAATCAAGACCCATTCAGCAAAGCCTTTGTGATGTCACGTGGCATTATTGGTGATTTACAAGGCGAGCGTGTTGTCGCTTCTCCAATTTACAAACAGCATTTCAGTTTGGCAACAGGCCGTTGTCTGGAAGATAAAGACCAAAAACTTCTCGTTTTTCCAAGTAAAATTGAGAATGGTCGTGTGCTGATTAGCCCTACACCGCAAAAAACCTATATTACCAATAATGGAACTTCTCAAGAAAAAATGAAGCTGGTTCTGATTGGAAACGGTCTAGCAGGTATGCGTTGTTTGGAAGATTTGTTAGATATGGCACCTGAGCGTTATGAAATTACCGTGATTGGTGAAGAACCATGGGGTAACTATAACCGTATTATGTTGTCACCTGTATTATCGGGCGATAAAACCATTGATGACATTATGCTACATCCGCATGCATGGTATAGCGATAAAAATATTCGCTTTATCGCAGGCGATCCAGCAGTGCGTATCGACCGTCCACGTAAGCATGTTTATACCGAAAAAGGTTTAATGGTGGATTATGATCGCCTGATTTTAGCAACAGGTTCGAAACCTTTTATTCCACCTGTAAAAGGTTCAGATTTAGCGGGTGTACTCAGTTTCCGTGATATTTACGATGTAAATACGATGCTGGATTATTCTAAATCTAAAAAGAATGCTGTCGTAATAGGTGGTGGACTATTAGGTTTGGAAGCGGCGTATGGTTTAAAACAGCGTGGTATGAATGTGACCGTTTTACATCTGATGGATCGCATTATGGAACGTCAGTTGGATGGTAAAGCCAGTCAAATGCTACGCCATAGCATTGAGCAAAAAGGGATTTCGATTATTACTGAAGCCAATACTGAAGAATTGATTGGTGTAGACGGACATGTCACTCAAATTAGACTGAAAGATGGCACTGTTTTAGATGCAGATTTGGTGGTTTTTGCTGTGGGTATTCGTCCAAATATGGCTTTGGCACAAAGTGCAGGCTTACGTTGTAATCGTGGTGTATTGGTGAATGACACCATGCAAACCTATGATCCGAGTATTTATGCTGTTGGTGAATGTATTGAGCATCGTAATCAAACTTTTGGATTGGTTGAGCCTTTATGGGGACAAGCCTTCATTTGCGCATCACATTTAGCAGAGCATGGTAGTTTAACTTTTAAAGCACCGACAGTTCCGACTCAGTTAAAAGTCAGTGGTTGTGATGTGTTCTCAGCAGGTCGTATTGATTTAGAAAATAGTGAACCTAAAGAAGACTTTGAAGATATTGTTTTAAATGATGAAAAACGTCAGATTTATAAACGCATTATTATTCAAAAAGATAAAGTCGTCGGTGCAGTATTGTTTGGTGATACTGAAGATGGTGTCTGGTATGCGGAGTTGATTTCGGATCAAACCTCAATTTCTTCGATCCGCAGTAAATTGTTATTTGGTAAAGATTTTGCATTAAAGAAAGCAGGGTGAAGTAGTCTCTATTCCTTTTTAAAAGAGTGGAATGTTCTAACCCTAAACAATCTAGGTATTGAAGTCCCTTCTCTTGCGCCATATATGGCTCAGGGAGAAGGTTAGGATGAGGGGGATTTTTAATATAAAACCTCCCCTAACCCCTCCTGAAAGGAGGGGGAATTAACTAGAAATTTTGTAAAAGTCGAAATAATCATTGGTCATAAAATTTATATCGAAAGTTCCTTCTCTTATGTCATATATGGTTCAGGGAGAAGTTTAGGGTAAGGATTTTTCAAATAAATCCTCTCACTAGCCCTCTCCTTTGAAAAGGAGAGGGAACTTCCATTAAGCGTTGAATAAGGAGCGAAGCAGAAATGAATAGTATCCCTGTAATGGAACTGCATAGCTCCACAGAACAAATGACTAAAACCACACAAACCACATGCCCTTATTGCGGTGTGGGGTGTGGTGTAACTGCAACAGTTCAAGAAACTGCTTTAGGGCAAAAAGTATCTGTTGTTGGAGATGTTAATCATCCATCAAATTATGGAAAGCTTTGCATTAAAGGCAGCAATTTAGCAGATACAATTGGGTTGGAAACGCGTGTTTTACATCCGATGTTAGGACGTACAAACCATTCTGAAACAACGCCATTAGATAGCCATAGAACACAAACCGATTGGGATACAGCGACTGATTTAATTGCCAATAAATTTCAACAATATATTGATCAATATGGTCGAGACAGTATCGCTTTTTATGTCTCTGGTCAGCTTTTGACTGAAGATTATTATGTCGTCAATAAATTCGTAAAAGGTTACCTCGGTACAGCCAATATTGATACCAATTCAAGACTATGCATGTCGTCTGCAGTGGCGGCACATAAACGTGCTTTTGGTGAGGACTTAGTTCCTGCAAGTTACCAAGACTTTGAACATACCGATATGGTGGTTTTAGTCGGTTCAAATACCGCTTGGTGCCATCCTGTGTTGTACCAACGCATTATGCAAGCGAAAGAAAAGCGTGATTTATTCGTGGTGGTGATTGATCCACGTTTTACCGCAACTTGTGAAGCTGCTGATTTACATCTCCCTATTCTGATTGGTCAAGATGTTCGTCTATTCAATGGCTTATTGCAGTATTTATATCAAAATGGTCATGTTGATGCTGAGTTTATAGAGGCGCATACCCAAGATTTAAAGGCTGCTCTTGACGTTTCTCAATCGGAAGCTGATCTTGCTGAAGTTGCAGCTAAAACAGGAATTTCTCTGGAAAAATTACAGTTATTTTTTGAGAAATTTGCACAAACTAAAAAAGTGATGACACTGTTTTCAATGGGTGTGAATCAATCTTCTCGTGGTGTAGACAAAGCCAATAGCATTATCAATTGTCATCTTTTGACTGGAAAAATTGGTCACTTAGGTGCTGCACCATTCTCAATGACAGGTCAACCGAATGCCATGGGTGGACGAGAAGTGGGTGGTCTTGCCAATATGCTCGCAGCACACATGGATCTAGGCAATCAACAACATCAACAATTGGTTCAACAGTTTTGGCAAAGTCCAACCATTGCGGATCAAGTCGGTTTAAAAGCTGTTGATCTTTTTGAAGCGGTTGAAAGCGGAAAAATTAAAGCGATTTGGATTATGGCAACCAATCCTGTGGTGAGTTTACCCAATGCAGATCAAGTCAAACGTGCTTTGGAAAAATGTGAGTTTGTGGTCGTTTCTGATATTTGTAAAGACACCGATACCACGCAATATGCCGATGTATTGTTACCTGCACTAGGGTGGGGTGAAAAAGAGGGTACGGTCACCAATTCCGAGCGTCGTATTTCAAGACAACGTGCCTTTTTAGACAGTCCAGAGCAAGCCAAAGCAGACTGGTGGTCTGTTTCACAAGTTGCTAAAAAATTAGGATTTGGTGGTTTTGACTTTGAAAATAGCCATGATATTTTCAAAGAACATGCTCAACTGTCTGCTTACCAAAATGCAGAGATTTCACAATCTTCAGAGACAGCAGTTTTCCGTTATTTTAATTTGCAAGGTTTAACTGATCTTTCATTGAATGAATATAATCAACTCGAACCTACACAATGGCCAATTTTAAATCCGAATCAAAAAGAGGGTGAAGTTGCGCAGTTATTTTCAAATGGGCAATTTAGTTATACAGATCGAAAGGCAAAGTTCATAGCGACCAAAGCCATTGATCCTGTAAACCAAATTGATAGTGAATATCCTCTAATTTTGAATACTGGGCGGATTCGTGATCAGTGGCATACCATGACACGGACGGGACTGTCAGCCAATTTAAGTACACATAAAGCTGAACCTTTTTGCGAAATTCATCCGAATGATGCGTTGAAATATGGCTTGAAAGAAGGTGAGTTGGTCGAGATTAAATCGGCTTGGGGAAACTGTGTATTGCGTGCAGTGCTCAGTGATAATATTCGCCGTGGACAAATATTTGCCCCGATTCACTGGAATGATCAATTTGCTTCGGATGCTCGTATAGGCAAAGTGGTTAATCCTGTCGTAGATGCAATCTCTGGAGAACCTGAATTTAAACATACACCTGTGATGATTCAGCCATTTTATACACAATGGCAGGGTGTGTTTTATGTGCGTAAAGGTTTTGAAAATATTGTCAAAAATACCATTGAAAATACAGTGTGGTGGACAAAAATCCAAACAGCGAAAGCAGTGCGTTATGAGTTAGCAGATCGTCGTCGTTTTACTGAAACCATGCAAAACTTGAAAGCGTTATTACCTTTTGAAGATGAAAGCTTTGAATGGCTCAATCTTGAAGATCAGACTGCACATATGAGTCATAGCGTGGTGTTGCAAGATGGACATTTGATTGCCAGTTTATACATTGCACCAAAAGCGTTATTGCCAGATCGTGATTGGGTTGCAAGTCTCTTTAAACGTGAGCGTTTAAGTGCAATGCATCGTAAGGCTTTATTGGCGGGTCAAGCGATGTCGATGGGGAACAGTGAAGGGCCTTTGGTATGTAGTTGCTTTAAGGTCGGTAAAAACAGAATTATTCAAACCATTAAAGAAAAGAATATTTCTGATGAAAAACAAGTGACTGCATGTCTAAAAGCAGGCGGAAACTGTGGTTCATGTTTACCTGAAATCCGTGGATTAATTAAAGCCTGTCAGACTGAGGTAGGCTAATTCTTAAAAATAAAAATGATTCAGCAAGTAAGCATGATGCTTACTTGCTTGTGAATCTGTTATGAACCCATAATTCTTGCGGAATCTGCGCCAATTGACACAATCACGCCAATCATAAATAAACCACAGAAGATAGAAAACCAAATAATCATGCGTTTAAAATCTTTGTCTGAGATTGAGCTATCTGCATATTTTTGCGGTTTTTTCGGGTCTTGATCGTTATTCATTACATCATTCTCTGAATGCTTATCTTGAACAAATTATGTAATGTAGCGTGATTGTTCGGTAGATACAAAACTAAAGAAAAAAAATATAACAGATGAGCTGAGAAAAACTTTATCTGTTATAAAAAATAGTTTCTATTTTAACGATAATCAATAGCAGTTTTTGAGACTTAACTGGCTATTGATCTACCGCTATTTTATAGACTTTTCAGCGAGATGGATTATTCAACTTTTTCAAAGTGCAGGGTGATTTGTTGTTGTAAATCCTCAACAAGGTGTTCTAGTGCAGTTTGAATTCGAGTGTTGATTTCAAAAGAACAATTGATACGAATATGATTTTTATTCTGTGTGGTTGCATTGAATAAGATATTGGGTGCAACGCTGATATTTTTTTCAAGTAAACGTTGATAAATCAAGGTACTGTCTAGGTACTCAGGAAGGGTAATCCATAAAAAATAACCTGAAGGATAATATTCAACTGTACACTGTGTGGGTAAGTGAGTATTTAAATAGTTAAAATATTGTTTTTTCAGTCTTTGTAAGGTTGAACGAAGTGTTTTAAGGTGTTTTTCATAGTGACGATGCGATAAATATTCGACCAAAGCATTTTGAATAAATGAATTCACTGAAAGTGTACTCATCAGCTGAATATGTTGAATATGCTCTGAATATTTTCCTGCATAGACCCAACCCACTCGAAAACCAGCCCCTAAGGTTTTAGAAAATGAAGAACAATGTAAGATCAGATTTTGTTGATCAAAGTACTTCATCGATAAGGGTTTTTTATTCCCATAATAAAGTTCTTCATACACATCATCTTCAATCAGGTGAATTTGATGCTGATGCAAAATTTTCGCCAATCGTAATTTAAGCTCGTCACTTACGGTAAATCCAATGGGGTTTTGACTGTTTAACATCATCAAACAGACTTTGATTGGGTAGTGCAAAATGGCTTGCTCGAAGGCTTCTAAATCGATTCCATCAACAGGATGCTCTGGGATGGTAATCACTTTTAAGCCCAAACGTTCAGCCGCTTGCCAAGCGCCGTAAAACAAAGTTTGTTGCAATAAAATATAATCCCCCGATTGCGTCATGGCTTGAAGTGACAAATTTAGTGCATCTAAACCGCCTGAGGTAATTACAATATCTGAAGGGTCAGTCGGAATGCCTTGCATAGCATAGCGTTGCGCAATGATTTTTCTTAACTCATAGTTGCCCGGTGGCAAACTGGGCGTTTGCTCATAACTGCGTCTTTGTTTTGCAAGTTGCCCAAGTGTTTGAATTAATTTTGCAGAGTAGAGCAGTTGGCTATTGGGAAATGCAGAGCCTAAAGGGATAATTTGTTCAGATTGAATGGATTTTAAATATTTGAATACAATCGAGTTAATTTCAATTTTATGATTGATTGCGACATGCTTTTCTGCGGTCTCATCTTGATTTTCTGAAACAAAATAACCTGATTTTTCTTTTGAATAAATTAAGCCTTGTGCTTCAAGTTCCTGATACGCATTCATTACCGTAATCAAACTAAAACCAGACCGTTCAACTTGCTGCCTTAATGAAGGTAATTTTTCATGTACCTTCCATGTTTTATTTTCAATCAGTTGTTTTAGATGTTGTGCAAGTTGTTCAGATTTATACATAAAAGGTTACCCGAAAACTTAAACTAAAAATCAGTTCAGATGTTTAAATAAAATTGAAGTACAAATCTAAATCAAGTTTTATTCATTCAACAAGAATTTGACTATGCAGAATGAAAATATAACAGATCAGTAGCATAGCAATAAATCTGTTATATATATTTTTCGTCTTTTTGTTGCTATCTCTTCAGCCCCCAACACGCCAAAATAAGATTAATCGCTTGAGCCTTAGGCATTTTTTATTGAAGAAGATTCATAAATGATCAATGCCTTTGTTCTATATAAATTTCTATTCGTCAGGGTGAAAATAATGTTTGTTACCACGCAATTGAAGCCACTTACAGCGTTTGTTGAGGGCAATACATTATCTGAAAAAGCACAAAATGTTCTGCAATTGTATTATTTAAATTTAGAAGCGACTTTATTAAGAGCCAAAGTTTTGAGAGAGTTTTCTACAACGAAATCATACTCAATTATTCAAAACAAAATCTTGCCACAACAAGCGAGTCTGGCTTATCTATTTGCACCTTTTATTTTATCAAATTTAAATAAAACAGTTGTTTATACAACGCCTTCATCACCGACTATTTTGAATATATTAAATCAATATTATCAAGCTGATCAGAAGCATTCATCAGAACACAAGAAAAATTCAAATCCCAACAAAGTCTTAGATGCATTAAATATTTTCTTGGATATTCAAAAACTAGAGATGAGTGATTCAGATTTTATCTATTCAAATTTGATCAAGGCATTGTGTCGTGCAGATGTCTCAACGATTTTTCTGATTACAGATTTAAGCTTAGATCTGAACCAAATTTTGGACATTGAATCCTTCTTTAATGTCAGAATTATTCAAATTCGCACCTATGCAGAACAACATATCCCTGATAGCGCATTGATTAATATGAACCAATTGTTGTTTAAAAATAAGAACGAGTTTTATAGCGATCTATGCAATCAATTTTCACAAATCAATGCGCAGCTTTTACAACATTGTGATCAGTATCGTTTTGATCAAGCTCAACATTTAATCGAAGATATGTTCTATTCAGAACACATTGTTGAAAAACTTTCTGTATATTCTGAGTATATGCAAACGTGTTTACAACATGAAAAAGCGGCATTCATTTGAGAACATTTTGTTGCACACATTCAAATAGCGTGTTTCAAAATGGTTCATTGATGTGTTCAAAGTGAGCAAAATAAAAGTTGTACTGCCTATTTAATTCTTTAATTTAGAATGGTTTAAGTAGGTTGGCATAACTTCTGCATTATTAAATCTAAACTTGGATACAAGATTGGATACAGTAATGCAAAAAATCAATACATCTGGATGGAGCATTTTAGATTGGAAAAATGCATACCAAAGTCAAAAAATAACTTTAGAAAACCTTTACGCACTCGTTCATAGTTTTGATACAACTGATCCTGCGTGGATCTCAATTGCAACGGATGAAATACTTAATCAACAGATTCAAGCGTTAAAGCAAAAGCATGAACAGGGTATTGATCTACCCTTGTTTGGTGTACCTGTTGCTGTTAAAGACAATATTGATGTAGCAAGTTTTGCTACGACAGCGGCATGTAAAATACTCACTGAAGTAAAACAAAAGGATGCATTTGTCATTCAATTGTTGAAAGCCGCGGGTGCAATTATTGTTGGTAAAACCAATTTAGATCAATTTGCGACAGGTTTAGTTGGCACGCGTTCTCCTTATGGTGCTGTACCGAATACTTTTAATCCTGATTATGTGAGTGGTGGTTCAAGTTCAGGTTCTGCAAGTGTGGTTGCACGTGGCTTAGTGCCAATTTCATTAGGCACAGACACCGCAGGTTCTGGGCGTGTGCCTGCGGCATTTAATAATATTGTCGGATTAAAACCAACCAAAGGCCGTTTTTCCAATACAGGTTTATTGCCAGCCTGCAAAAGTTTGGATTGTATTTCAATATTTGCACTGACTGTAAATGATGCTGAATTTACTGCCAATATTCTTGAACAGTACGATGAGCAAGATGGTTATTCACGTGAAAATCCAAGTACTGCTCCAGCTCAATTCTCAAAACAACTTCATTTTGCTATCCCAGCCCAACTTGAGTTCTTTGGTGATCAGCAGTCTGAAGTCGCATTTAAACAGGCATTAACCCAGCTTGAATCAATGAATGCCAAAATTACCCAAATTGATTTTTCCGCTTTTTATGCCTTAGCTGAACAGCTTTATCAAGGGTCATGGGTTGCAGAGCGAACAGCTGCTGTTGGAAATTTATTAGCGATACATCCCGATGCTTTTGATCCAACGGTTTCTGCAATCATTCAAAAAGGTTTTGAATATTCTGCTATAGATGCTTATCAAGCTGAGTATTTAAAGCAAGATTTGGCACGGCAAATTCAAAAACAATTTGCAGCATTTGATGCCTTAATTGTTCCATCTTCGCCAACAATTCATACATTTGCAGAAATGGCAGAAGCGCCGATTGAAAATAATTCACATTTTGGAACATATACCAATTTTACCAATCTCGCTGATCTAAGCGCTTTAGCTGTTCCTGCGGGCTTTCGAGCAGATGGCTTACCTTTTGGAATCACCTTCATTGCACCTGCTTGGCATGATGCTGCTTTGGCTCATTTTGGCAAAATATGGCAACAACAACTTGACCTGCCTTTGGGTGCATTGCAACAGGTTATGCAAGTGCAAAACTCAGCTCAGACCGTTTCGGCGCAGCATATTCGTGTTGCTGTCGTTGGTGCGCATCTCACTGCTATGCCACTCAATTTTCAATTGACCACACGTCATGCTGTGCATATTGAAACGACACTAACCGCAGAGAAATATGCATTGTATGCACTGAATGGCACCGTTCCGCCTAAACCGGGATTGGTACGTAGAGATGACGTTTCTGGGGAAAAAATCATTGTGGAATTGTGGGATGTTCCCAAAGCTCGCTTTGGTGAGTTTGTTGCTGAAATCCCAACACCTTTGGGAATGGGTAATGTCGAATTAGAAGATGGTCGGTGGGTCAAAGGTTTTATTTGCGAACCTTACGGTTTAAATAATGCCAAAGATATCAGCGGTTTTGGTGGATGGCGTGCCTATATCCAATCACTGAATAACGCAGTAACTGAAAAGAATACTTAATTTTTTTGCTACCTCGTAAAACCAAGAACGATAAATTTAGGGGAAAACCAATGTTTAAAACTGTGTTAATTGCGAATCGTGGTGAAATTGCCGTTCGTGCTATTCGTACTTTAAAAAAATTGGGAATCACCAGCGTTGCTGTTTATTCCGAAAGTGATCGTTATGCACAACATGTGCAAGATGCGGATATCGCAATATCTTTGGATGGCGTGAAACCTGCTGAAACTTATTTAAGTATTGAAAAGTTAATACAAGCAGCTAAAGATTCGGGCGCAGAAGCTATTTTTCCGGGCTATGGCTTCCTTTCAGAAAGTGCTGATTTTTCCCGTGCATGTGAGCAGAATAAAATTGCATTTATGGGGCCTACAGCGGAGCAAATTTTAGAGTTTGGTTTAAAACATCGTGCCCGTGAATTGGCTGCAATAGCCAATGTTCCCATGACACCGGGTACTGGATTGCTGAATAGTTTAGACGAAGCTTTACAAGCGGCTGATCATATTGGTTATCCAATTATGTTAAAAAGTACCGCTGGTGGTGGAGGTATTGGTTTAACACGTTGTGATGATACAGAAGCCTTAAAAGAAGCGTATGAAAGTGTAAAACGTTTAGGTGAACAATTTTTTAAAGATGCAGGCGTATTTCTAGAGCGATTTGTTGATAAAGCACGGCATGTCGAAGTACAAATTTTTGGTGATGGCAAAGGTCAAGTGGTTGCATTTGGTGAACGTGATTGTTCATTACAACGCCGTAACCAAAAGGTTGTAGAAGAAACTCCAGCTGCTCATCTACCTGAATCAACACGACAAAAATTGCATCAGGCGGCTGTTGAACTTGGACAATCAGTAAAATACCGCAGTGCAGGAACCGTAGAGTTTATCTATGATGCAGCCCGTGATGAATTTTATTTTTTAGAAGTAAATACACGTTTACAAGTGGAGCATCCTGTGACTGAAATGGTGACAGGTCTAGATCTTATTGAATGTATGCTTAAAGTTGCTGCTGGTGATGTACTAGACTGGGAAAAATTAAAGAATATTCAACCACAAGGTGCAGCAATTGAGGTACGGATTTATGCAGAAGATCCTGCGAAAAACTTTCAACCTAGTCCGGGTGTATTAACAGACGTTTACTTTCCTGAAGATATTCGGATCGATACATGGGTTTCTACGGGTACTGAAGTTTCACAATACTTTGATCCCATGATTGCAAAAATTATTGTTCATGCAGAAAATCGTGAAGCTGCTATTACCAAATTAAAACGGGCACTTGTAGAAATTCGCTTAAGTGGAATCAGCACCAATTTAGACTATGCATTGAGTGTTGTGGCAGATGAACGTTTTGCAAATATGCAGATTTGGACACGTATGCTTGATGATTTTAGTTATATTTCAAATGTGATTGAAGTCATACAGGCAGGCACACAGAGTTTAATTCAGGACTATCCGGGGCGGGTTGGATACTGGAGTATTGGCGTTCCACCATCAGGGCCAATGGACGATTATGCATTTCAATTGGCAAATAAAATTGTGGGGAATGATCACGCGGCGGCGGGGTTTGAATTTACGTTACAAGGCCCCGTATTAAAATTCCATACAGAAACGATTGTGGCACTCACAGGGGCACCTTGTCAGGCGAGTGTAGATGAAATGCCCGTTGATTTTTGGAAACCCATTTATATTCAAGCTGGACAAACTTTAAAATTAGGACAAGTTGAATCAGGTTGTCGTACTTACTTGGCGGTTCGACATGGCTTAAATGTTCCTGAATATTTAGGTAGCCGTTCTACTTTTGCCCTAGGTAATTTCGGTGGGCATGCAGGGCGAACCCTACGTGCAGGTGATATGATCAAAATGGTAAATGCAGAATTAGCAACAGATCATTTACCTTTAGCAATCGCTGAACCACAAGCTATGGCTGAAGCGCTTAGACCAACCTATACAAAGCATTGGCAAATTGGTGTACTGTACGGACCACATGGTGCTCCAGATTTCTTTAAGCCTGAATATATTGAAGAATTCTTTGCTTCAACATGGACAGTACATTTTAATTCGAATCGTTTAGGTGTGCGCTTGAGTGGCCCTACACCGAGTTGGGCACGTGAAAATGGTGGTGAAGCAGGCTTACATCCTTCCAATGTCCATGATTGCGAATATGCCATCGGTGCAATTAATTTTACTGGGGATTTTCCAGTTATTTTAGCCAAAGATGGCCCGAGTTTAGGTGGCTTTGTTTGCCCAGTGACCATTGCCAAAGCAGAGTTATGGAAAGTTGGACAATTAAAAGCAGACGATACCATTAGCTTCTACCCACTAGATGTAGAGCAGGCGAATCTTTTAGAAAAACAACAAATTGAGAGCATTGAAAATTTTGCTACTGCACCAAATTTGCCAACGCTTGAAATGGTCGGAGGCCAATACAAAAGTATTCTAGCTGTTCGTGAAGCAACTACACTTTCACCAAAAGCAATTTACCGTCAAGCAGGAGATAGTTATATTTTACTTGAATATGGCGATAATATTTTAGACCTTGCTTTACGCCTGCGTGTGCATCGTTTGATACAAATGATTCAAGATGCAAAAAATGAAGCTATTTTAGAATTATCTCCCGGAGTTCGTTCGCTACAAATTAAATATGATGGTTTAAGATTTTCACAACAAAATTTGCTGACATTCTTGCTAGGACTTGAAGAGCGCATGGGAGATTTAAGTCAAATCAAAGTCGCTTCACGTGTTATTCATTTACCCATGGCATTTGAAGATTCTGCAACATTAGGTGCTGTGGAGCGTTACCAAGAAAGTGTTTGTGCAAAAGCACCATGGTTACCGAATAATGTAGATTTTATTCAAAGAATTAATGGTTTAGAAAATCGTGAACAGGTCAAAGATATTATTTTCAATGCGCATTATCTTGTTTTAGGGCTTGGCGATGTATATTTAACAGCACCTTGTGCCGTCCCGATCGATCCTCGCCATCGCTTACTCAGTTCAAAATACAATCCTGCACGGACATATACTGCGGAAGGTACAGTCGGTATCGGCGGAATGTATATGTGTATTTATGGAATGGACTCTCCTGGTGGTTATCAGCTCATTGGTCGAACGCTACCTATTTGGAATAAATTTAAGAAAAATAAACAGTTTGGTGATCAACAATGGTTCTTGAGATTCTTTGATCAAATCAAATATTATCCAGTATCTGAAGCTGAGTTAGACCAATTCCGAGCAGATTTTGCCAATGGTATTGCTGAAATTAAAATCGAAGAAACTGAGTTTGATTTTGCTGCCTATTCACAGTTTTTGGAAAATGAAAAAGACAGTATTGCTACATTTAAAGCACAGCAACAACAAGCCTTTACGACAGAAGTGGAACGTTGGAAAGATGAGTTCGATGCACCTGTTGAAATTGAAGTCCTTACAGACGATACTGACTACAGTGCCTATTCGCCATTAAATGCATCAATGACAGGCAATATTTGGAAGATCTTTGTTGAAACGGGTCAAATTGTTAAAAAAGGCGAAACGATTGCGATTATTGAAGCAATGAAAATGGAACTACCTGTATATGCCGATGATGATGGTATTGTGAAAGCAATTATTTGTCGTGCAGGTCAGACGGTTTATCGCGGTGAGCCATTGGTTTATATGGAATAATGAATGACAAAAATCACAACACGCTCAAAAAAAGGCTCAGATAGTTTATCTGAGCTGGTTTTCCAAAATATTAAAAACGATATTTTTGATTTTAAATTAATGCCAGGAGAGCGTTTTACCGAATCAGAAATTGCACAAGCTTATCAAGTGAGTCGCACACCTATTCGTCAGGCTTTATATCGCTTACAACAAGATGGCTATGTTGAAGTTCATTTTCGCAGTGGGTGGCAAGTTCGCCCGCTAGATTTTAAAGCTTATGAAGAGCTTTATGATGTACGAATTTTATTAGAAAAATACGCTATTCAACAATTATGTCATCTAGATTTAGCTGAATCCTCAATTATGACTTTATTGAAGCAACAATGGTGTATTGAACCTGAGCAGTATTTGTATGATTTGAAGCAATTGGCGCAATTGGATGAGGCTTTTCACTGTAACTTGGTCAAAGCACTTGGCAATCTGGAAATGGCTAAGATTCACCAAGATATTAGTGAAAAAATTAGAATTATTCGCCGTTTAGACTTTTCTAAAGATTTTAGAATAGAAGCAACCTATGCTGAACATCAACGAATTTTAGCGTGTATTTTTCAGAAAGATAGCGAAACAGCATGCAAAGAAATCGAACAGCATATTTCAAAAAGTCGTGATGAAGTCAAACGTATTACTTTGGAAATGATTGCTTCACACAGTGTGGTTCGTTGAAAGGCTTTTGGAAATAAAATGTTTAAATTTTCAGGTGAATAATCATTCTCAGATCAAAAAAAGAGATGTGAATGCTATTGTATTTGAATATTTTTGTAGCGATAAAGATTTTTGAATAGCCATGGCTTATACATTTAACGGGTAACGGGAAATTTACAGGGAAGCACTAGCATACTTAAATATGATCTACAGTTTCAGGCTACACATTGCTACATCGAGCTTTTAGGGTCACAAAAATTTATTTTTGTCCCATCCTGAAAAAGAAGGTCAGTGCTTACGTGCTAAAACATCCCCACAGATGCGGACTTTTGATACAGATCAGTTTGATGTGGAATGGCGTCGAGATATTTTTCAATTTTGAGATTTTTGTATATTAAATTCCAATTCATCTAAAGCAGCAGCATTTTTCGCTGCCCAATCATATATGGCCTGTAATGGCTCAATAAAGGTTTCGCCCAAAGGGGTAAGTGAATACTCTACTTTAGGAGGAACCACGTTAAATACTTCACGGTGTACTAAGCCTGCACTTTCAACTTCTCTCAATGTTTGAGTCAGCATCTTTTTAGAAATACCTGGTAAAGCCCGTTCTAATTGCCCAGTTCGCATCACACCAAAACTTAGGGAATAGAGCACCATCGAAGTCCATTTTCCATTCAATACATAATGAATACGTCGCTGCGGACAATTTTCTCTTAACACGAAATTCTCAGGGGCTTTATTTTCCACATTAGTCACCAAAAGGGTTCTATATCACAAAAAAGTGCCTACTTTACATAAAGGCGCTATAGCGAATAGGATTATAACATTGTTTTAATCACCATATATTAAGTGTCAATGTAATGCGAGGATATGAATACACCTATAAAGCATTGATCGAGGATTCATCATGAAAGCAGCTGTTATACATGCCTTTGGCGGACCTGAACAAATTCGTATTGAAGATATTCCAACTCCAATTCCTGGACCAGGACAAGTTTTGGTTAAGGTGCTTGCTGTTGGTATTAACCGTCTCGATCATTATGTTCGTTTAGGACAAATCAATCCTCATTTAACTTTCCCACATATTCTTGGTTCAGATGCTGTAGGTGAGGTTGCTGAATTAGGCGCTGGAGTAAGTGGTTTTGCTGTAGGTGATCGTGTTATTGCAATGCCAGGTTATCCAACTGATCCTGCTGAGGCACATATTCGTCCTGTGACCACGACAAAGAGCTATGCAATTCCTGGGACTCATATTCAAGGTACCTATGCGCAATATATCGTCGTACCTGAAGCTTGGTTGCTACGGGATACTTCAGGTTTACCTGTAGAGAAAATTGCTGCTATGCCAGTTGCTTTACTGATTGCCATTCGCGCAGTGCAGATAGTGGGTGAAGTTAAAGCGGGTGATCAAGTTTTAATTCATGCAGGAGCATCAAGTACAGGAATTATGAGTATTCAAGTTGCTCATGCCTTGGGCGCACGTGTGGCTGTCACAGTACAGAATGAAACTTCTGAGGAATTGGTTAAAAGCCTAGGTGTTGAATTGGTCATCAATTCCCGCGAAGAAGACTTTGTCCAAGCGATAAGCACATGGACTGATGGCCGTGGTGTTGATGTTGTGATTGATAATTTGGGTGGTGATGTTTTTGCACAAACCATAAATGCTGTTAAACCCCAAGGCATTATTGTGGCAATGGGTTTTATGGCAGGTCCTGAAGTTACTTTTGATATTCGTAACTTCTTTTTCACACAAAAACAATTGCGTGGAACTTTAGTCGGAGATATTGAAGACTTTGCTGCATGGCTAGATCCAATCCGTGAAGGAAAGATTAAACCCATCATTGATAGTGTACTTCCACTTTCTAACGCAGCTCAGGCTCATGAGCGGATCGGAGCTAATCTTGCTAAAGGCAGTATTATTTTATTGCCTTGGGATGAGTAAACAGATTTTAAGGAGATAGACATGCATGATCAAACGCTTGAACGGATACATCAGTTGGGTTTAGAACTTCCTATAGCGCCTATGCCATTAGGCGCCTATCAGGCTGTGGTTGAAGCTGGTTCAATGTTGTATATCTCGATGCAAGGTCCAATTCAAGCTGGAAAACCAACGTTGACTGGCTTGCTCGATCAAGAGGTTTCTATTGACGCAGGGCGCGAAGCTGCCCAACTCAGTTTACTTAATTCACTTGCACAAGTATCTCATTATCTGGGTAATTTAGATCGTGTAAAACAAGTGGTTCGTTTAGACGCTTATGTTGCTTGTGAAGAAACTTTTATAAGCCATCCACAAGTGATTGATAGCGCTTCAGAGCTACTGGTTGAAATCTTTGCAGAACGAGCAGGGCATGTACGAACAGTTTGTGGTGTACGCAACTTACCGGAAAATTCCCCTGTTGGGCTTGCATTGATTTTAGAGCTATACAACGTTTGAATGCTGTAGAAATGTTTATTCACAACGCATAGTTTTTATATTGAAAATGCAACAGATCTAATTGTGGTTTAATTGATTAAGCCACAATTCATCGCGCTAAAAAATACAAAATGAATGACATCAAAATAGTTGAATTATGTTGTTATTCATGTGAGTCGTTGTGAAATAAAAGGAGAAGTATTTTGGCCCAACTTCAAGCAGATATCGATGTGGTCATTATTGGTGGAGGGCAGGCAGCACTTTCCACGGCTTACTTTTTAAAACGGAAAAAAATTCCATTTATTATTTTAGATGATCAACATCAGGCAGGTGGTTCGTGGCAACATGCTTGGGAGTCGTTATTCCTTTTTTCTCAAAATACGTGGAGTTCTTTATCAGGTTGGTTGATGCCAACAACGGAACAAAGCACACCTACGCGAAATGAAGTCATAGAATATTTATCGGCTTATGAACAAAGATATCAGTTTCCAATCATTCGTCCTGTACATGTTGAACGTGTGGAATCAGAAGGGAAGTATTTAGAGGTCTATGCAGGAGATAGATATTGGCGAGCCAAAGCTGTCGTGAGTGCAACAGGTAATTGGAGTCAACCCTATATTCCAGCTTGTGATGGTCGTGAAATCTTTCAAGGGATACAACTTCATTCAGCACAGTATAGAAATGCTGAACTATTTAAGAATAAGAAAGTGATCGTTGTTGGGGGCGGTAATTCTGGTGCTCAAATCTTTGCTGAAGTTTCTAAAGTTGCTCAAGCAATTTGGGTGACAACTACACCACCACAATTTTTACCCGACGATGTGGATGGTCGTACATTATTCTTAAAAGCGACTGAACGATTAAAAGCACAGCAGGAAAGTGGAATCATTGAACCTGATCAATCTGTAGCTGGTTTAGGTTATATTGTAATGATTGACAGTGTGAAAGAGGCAAGAGATCGAGGTGTTCTTTTTAGTCGCAGACCTTTCAGATCATTTACAAACCATTCTGTCATTTGGTCTGATGGTTCAGAAGAACAGATCGATGCAGTAATATGGTGTACAGGATTTAGAGCGGCATTAAATCATTTACGCAGTTTAGATATTGTTGAACCGAACAATACCGTTGCAGTAGCAGGTGGACGATCTTTAAAAGCGAATAATGTATGGTTGGTCGGTTATGGTGAATGGACAGGAATGGCTTCAGCTACAATAATCGGTGTTTCTAGAACATCACGAGCCGCAGTAGATGAAATTGAAGCTTATTTAGTGGATATTAGAAATTTATAAGTCAAATATGATATTGAGAATAGAGAATACAACGATTAGCAGTGTTCTCTATTTTGTACTGAACCGTACGAGATTGTGGAAGACACACTTTCTTGAGATGAGAGGCATTGCTTTGCAAGACGTAGCGAACGTAGTGTTCCTAGGACAAAATTAAAATACACCCCAGAAATTAAAGAAGGTGCAGTACATTTACTGTTTGAATCTGAAAAAGACTATCCTTCCACATGGGCTGCAGTTACAGCAATTGCACCTAAAATAGGTTGCCTGAAACTCTACATGCTTGGTATCAAAAACATAAATAACAACACAATCCTGTTGCAGTGCAACTTTTGTCAGATCAACAACGTATCAGACAACCATAAGCTTCTATACTTGCTACGCTTAACTTCTTTTTAGATTTATAGTTATCGTAGGCAGTATTTAAAGTAGGTATAAACGTATTGATGCTTTTTTTGATTAATACTACTTTTCTTCTGATTAGACTTTTCTGCATTCGGGTCAATACCTTTGGAGATCATCAATAGATATTCTTGAGCTTTTTCCCTTGCCTGTGAAACAGTCCAAATCCCATGGGCACAGATAGTGACTCGACATGTTCTACCATCAGGTAACTTTTTCTCAGCGATATAAGATTTAGAATTTTTAGTTAGACGTAGGGCAAAACCAATAAGTTTTTCATCTTTATAGAAAGTAATTTTGAAGGTGAGTAAGGTAGTGAGTCTACGGAAGTCTTTGTAATATGATATCTAACAAAATTCATATTATTAATGCACAGCTAAAAAGCAACTTCAAACAATAATATACAACAGAGAACAATATTTCTAGAGGCTACACATCGAATGAGAATAGAAGTAGGTAATTTAATTTTCCCTATTATATTTATATAAATCATTATTTTTATTAAAAATAAAACACTCCAGAGATGCCGCTGCATGGTCGTTACCCTGAACCCGATGAGTTCAAGGTGGACGCGACGTACACTTAATGGGTTTCCCACTCGAGGTGGGCATACACTCAAAATATACAGAACACATCCATAAGTTTAAGTATCGGCAGGGGAATAGACGTACTGGCGAACACCCTAGAGTTGTATTAAGTATACATAATTTAAGGATTGTGGCAAATCACCAAAGCTCATAAATTATAAATACAGATATCAAAAACCAATCGATCGCACGAAAAAAAAGCGGATTATTCCGCTTTTTCAACCTCTTCCAAAATGTCGCCTAACAGTCGTTCACATTGTGCATATTCTTGTAACGATTTATTCATGGTCAATACTTCTTGCATCAGCTCTAAAGCAACCATGATCACCAATTTATTATGCTCAACATTCGGTGCTTTGCGGCGAAACTCTTGGAATTTATCATTCAAAAGTTGACCTGCTTTTTCCAAATCTGCTTTTTTATCCGAAGTTGTCGCTAAGCGAAAGACTTGTTCAATCAGACGTAATTCGACCGTCACATGTTCAGACATATTTAAACTTCCTCATTCGCTTCAGATGGATGAGCAAGTTGCTGAATTTCTTGCGCATGATGATCTTGTTCAGTACCTAAAATTGAAAGACGTTGGATAATCGCTTCAACCTTGGCTTTGGCTTGTTCATTTTTCTGAATTAAGCGCTCTCGTTCATCTTTAAGATTTTTAATATCTTGTAACTGATGACGTTGTTCATTGACTATTTTTTCTTTTACAACACGTAATTCATTACGTTCAGCTAAAATTTCTTGGAAGCGATTTTTTAAATCAGTACAACTTTTCTCCAAACGACCATAGCGTTCTGCTAAAGAAGTCGCATCGGTATTGAGCTGTTGAAACTGACCTTGCAATTGAGTCAGTTGGTCAGTAAGTGACTCAATTTCATCCTGTTTTTGAGTGATGATACTGTTTTTATGGCTAATTTGAGAATGAGCCTGCTCCTCGCTGTTATCTTTTTCTTTTAACAGCGATGCATTTTCTTTCTCAACATTTTCAATTCGTGTTTTTAAAACACCAATATGCGTCTGTAGACGCTGTAATTGTTCTAACATATCGAGGTCGCACAGATTCGCAATCAAAGGTAATATATACAGAAGTATAGAGATTGGATAAGCGAATGCAAGACGATATTTCAGGTTGGTCAGATTGGAACCAAAATTTTGATGAGATTGAAGAAATTTCAAGCCCGAGTGAGTTACATGGCTTACTAACAGGTATAGTTTGTGTTACGGAAGCACCATCTCGTGATGAATGGTTACAAATTTTATCAACCCTAGATGTACCAAAATTAGACGATGCTGCAATAGCCATCCTCACAGAAGAGGCTGAAGACATTGCACATGCGTTATCTGAAGACGATTTAGACTATTTACCGATGCTTCCAGATGATGAACATACATTGTCTGAGCGTGTTCAAGCTTTAGCAGATTGGTGCGAAGGTGTTGTTTTAGGATTTGGCTTAGCATCTGGACATATTCGTTCAGATGAGCAAGAGCTGATTGAAAGCTTACAAGATGTTGCATCAGTTGAATTTGATGAGTCTGATGACGATGAAGAGGGTGAAGCAAGCTATCTCGAACTGTACGAATTTGTACGTTTAATCCCTGTTTCATTATCTATGGGACGTAAAAAAGTTGCTGTTGCTGAAAGTTCTTTGCTACAAAATTTGCATAGCAAGATGAAACAAGCAACGGATGGTTCTGATACAAGTCATTTGGTTGAAATGTTTACTCCGCATCGTCCAAGTTAATGCGTTAAATTATTTTCAAATTTCTTTTCAAAGTTTTTCAAAAATGATGCAAATATTCTATAAAGGATATTTGCATTCGTCCTTTTGTAATTGTAAGTTAAGAGCATAATTAATCCGATTCAATGATTTGAAATATAAGCTGAATATACAATGAAATTAAGCCAAGCAGATTTCCAGGAACGCCGTGACCGCCTCGCTGAGCAAATGGGTCCAAATAGTATCGCTATTATTGCAACCAGCCCTGAAGTGATGCGGAATCGTGATGCAGATTATAAATTTCGTACAGACAGCAGTTTCTTTTATTTAACAGGATTTGCTGAACCTGAAGCTGTCGCAGTGATTGAAACAGATCAAACGGGTCAAGACTATACCTATAGTTTGTTTTGTCGTGAACGTAACCGTGAGATGGAAATTTGGAATGGTTATCGTGCAGGTATAGACGGCGCAATTGATGAGTATGAAGCAGATGAGGCTTATGCAATCGATTTGCTTGATGAAGAAATCATTGCCAAAATTTTGAACAAAGAAAAATTATTTTATCGTATCGGACAACGTGCCGATTTTGATGCAAAAGTAAGTACTTGGATCAGAAAGGCTGATCAAACTGGACGTGGCTTTGGTGTTCCCGCTAAGTTGATACAGCTTGATCAAATTGTAGATGAAATGCGTGTATTCAAATCTTCGAAAGAAATTGAATTGATGCAAATCGCTTCCAATATCAGTGCCGAAGCACATACCCGTGCGATGCAGAAAGTTCGTCCTGAAATGATGGAATATGCTTTAGAAGCTGAATTAAATTACATCTTTGGTCAAAATGGTTGTGTTCCTGCATATAACAGTATTGTTGGTGGCGGTGAAAATGCCTGTATTTTGCATTATGTCGAAAATAATAAACCGTTAAAAGATGGTGACTTGGTTCTAATCGATGCGGCATGCGAATACGAATATTATGCCTCTGATATTACCCGTACATTTCCTGTAAATGGAAAATTTAGCCCTGAGCAGAAAGCCTTATATCAAGTTGTGCTTGATGCGCAAATTGCAGCGATTGATGCGGTTCAAATAGGTCTTTCATATAAAGAACCTCACAACGTTGCAGTTCGTATTTTAGTGCAAGGTTTGTTGGATTTGGGCATTATGCAAGGTGACATTGAACATATTATCGAAACTGAAAGCTATCGTCATACTTATATGCATGGTACAGGTCATTTGATTGGTATGGATGTGCATGATGTTGGTTCATATAAAGATGAAAATGGTGAATGGCGTGTGTATGAAGCAGGTATGGTGGTTACCGTAGAACCAGGCTTATATATTGCACCTGATGATGAATCTGTTGATGCGAAGTGGCGTGGTATTGGTATTCGTATTGAAGATGATGTGGTTGCAACAGAAAATGGTCCATTGGTTTTGACCAAGAATGTTGTGAAATCGGTTGAAGATATTGAAGCTTTAATGGCCAAGTCGAGATAATTTTATATTTGAATAGTCGATGAAATATTTGATTGATCAAAAGTAAATATGGAAAAAGCTCTAGATGGTCATCACAGAATCTCCAGCCACTCAGAGTGAATATCTACTTATTTCTGAATGGCTTGAATCACGATTTTATCACTGTATTGGTGTTACGGCTTTTCTTGAGCAAACGAAAGTCGTAGCTGCTCAATGGCATCTTTTGCGGTTATATGATCCAAACAGGCCAGATGTACTTTTAGGTGTTGCTGTGGTACTTGCAAAAGGCACATGCTTTTGGTTACCAGAAGCGTCTTCTTTTGCTGAATTGCTTTGCTCTGCGATTATGAATTTCCAACCACGTCGGATTGTAACCACTTCCATTGGTCGTGATGTATTGCGCAGTGTTGCAGTGCCTCCTCGGGTACACATGTCACGAGAATACGATCAATGGATCATGGTCTGTACACGTCGTTTCTCACAAGCGAATGGGCGTATGGCAAATTTGTCAGATATTACCCGCCTTGTGGAATATCAGCACCAATATAATGAAGAGCGTTCAGTTGAGGAGGTATCAGACTGGAAGGTACTCATTGTACAAGAAAAAGTTGCTGTATATGAAGTAGATGGTCAGATTGTGTCTATTGTTCGGTTGGGAATAGAAACAGATCGGCTGATCAGCATTGGTGGAACTTACACATTTCCAGCGTATCGTCGGCAAGGTTTTGCTGAGCGTGTAGTTGCATTTGCCGTTGATCAAATCGTTTCTACGGGACGTATTGCTCACTTAATTGTTGATATTGATAATGAACCTGCGGTTACACTTTACCGCGAGATGGGGTTTGAGTGTGTAGGGGAGTCGTATGTAGGCTATCCAGCGTATGTATAAACAAGAATATGTATAAAAATAATAAAATATTTTATTTGTGATTAGCTTGTTGTTTTAAATTCGTAGATTCAAATAGTGTTCTGTTTATGATTTTGCGATATGTTTAATATAGAAAGAAAAATAGTATAAAGAGTGAAAGAAATAATCCATAAAATCAAATATATATTATGGTCATATTGAATGGTATTTATGATTAATTGATCAATAGCTCCTCCTTCTAACATCATAAAAGAAAGTAGAAGGAACAGAAAAACGATAAAACCTATTCTAATGAAGTATGTCGTATTTTTTATAAACATCAAAATTACACCAATGAATAAACAAATGAGCCCAAAAAAGCCAAGTGCGATACCGCCATCACTTATAGAACCTTGAACGTCTTTTAAATAAATATATTCATTTGTACCATATGGTGCATGTATGACGAATCCTTTTGAATGAGTTTCAAAAAGATATGCCATAAGACCAGATATAATCAAAGATATAATGATTAAAATTTTAATTTTCATATACCTGTATATCCTTCGCCTGTTTTCCAATATTTATGTAATGTACGAGGAACTGCTTCACATGTCTTGCAGTCATCTGGTTTGGAATAAATGACTCCATTTAGTGCTTCTTTTAATGAACCTTGCCAATTTCTCGAACGATTATAGACAAATGTATGACTATCAAAATCTGCTTTATTAGATTGAGGAGAAAGAAAGGAATCAAGTATTTTTTCTCCTGCATTATGCAAAATAGTTGCTTCTCTAGGAGTAAGTTTACGACCTAATTTTTGTTGTTTTAAGTAGATATTTTTTGCTACAAGATCAGTCGCAATTTGAGGATTATTTGTAATTAAATTGAAAGCTTTCCTTAATCGATTTTTATCTGTTATAGGATAGTCTAAAAGATCAGCAGCAAGCACCAGTTGCATTTCACCGAGTCCATAACTTCGATTTGGTTTTACATTTAATCTATCAAATACAACATATACCAAAGCATTTTTACCAATCGCAGCGTTAGAGAAGAATTTTTCTTGAAAAATAATAGATGCTACTGCCTGAGGATCTACTTTGTATTTTTTTGCTGATTCACGAATAGCCTGATTGTAGTAGGCGACTATGATTAATCCTTCTGGAGCAGGAACTGTATGAATGATTTTGACTTGATTAACATTATGATTTTGTTTCGATTTTGTTGAGTACGCTACTAATTTCACTTCGTATTCAGTATATTTTACAACTCTGCTATTTTCTTTAGTGTAAGTTATCCCTATAAATGGTTTGGGCTCTAGCAAATGCCCTGTAGGCAAATAAATATTAAACCGAACACTACAATTCTTTGCAGTTTCATTTTTTTGTAATGGAAAGCTTGCTTCTATAGATACTCCAGTAGGAAGAACCCTTAATTTTTTTGTTTCAAATCTTCTTCCTGTATCTTGAGAAATAAACAAAGCTGTAAAAGAAAAGTTAGTGAAATCTGAAAGACCACTTAACTTTAATTGTGCATAACATATAGTCATGATTATTTATCATCTACATCAGCAGGTATTTGATTAGGATAATCATGGTTTTCCAAAAGGTGGAAGTAAACTTGTTCTTCCTTTTCGGTATAAATTCTTTGGGTATAACCTTCATTATCAGTAACACCTTCGAATCTTTTGCCTGATTCTGTTACAGCAAAATATGCTTTATTTTTATAAGGAATATTTTCAATATTTGTAAGTTGGACACTTAGATTGAATATCCCATCAGGCAATGTTGGTAAAATTGGAAAGTGACTCACTACATACTCACCACTTTCAAACTTATGTTGTCCGGCTCTCACTACAAATTTCCCACTCATTATGTTCTCTTTTATTTAAAAAACTTGTTATTTTGTTAAATTATACTTAATAAATTTAAAAAGTGTGATTTTTATGTCTTTAGTTGTAGCTTTTAATTTAGATGACTATGCAATTTTAGCAACAGATAAGAGGGGGGTATTTTGTTATGGCTATGGCGAAGAGAGTATTCTATTAAGAAAAGATGATTGTTATCAGAAACTAAGACAAATTCCATTTGGTTTTTTTGCAGCAGCAGGTGATTATTTTATAACAGAATGTTTTTATGAGGAATGTGTAACAAAATTGTCTAAAAACCGTAATTTGGAGCAAATCTTAGAAGCCACTTATTATAGATATTGCAATTTAAAAGATATTTACCATTTTTCAGAGAAGACGACTATTTTGTTGGTTGCGAAAGGTTTTAATAAAGATGGTGACTTGAATGAAGATGTACTTTTAGAAATAAATATTGAATTTGAAAGTATAAAGATTCAAGAAGTTAATTCAATGCATCTCGTTGCTTTGATGGCGAACATGAACCCTGATCAATCTTTTTGGGATAAAATGGGACATTTTTTACGGTCATCAAATGATTTTGTTCATTTTGAAGATTTTTTTAGCTATCACGTATATCTAATGAAATACATATGGCAAGAACAATTAAAATTTGATGATCTTATTTCTCACCATATAGATTTTTATTTTCATAATAAGCGAACAAGTCAAGGAATTTTACTTTCTGCAGAAGAGTTTAATATTCCACTCTTAGAATTAAGTCATTTATTACATAATTTAAAAAATATCTAAAATAAGCATAAATAGCAGTATTGTTTGATTTTTTTATTTCGATCGTATTTTAATTTCATACTTACTATTCGGTAAGTACTTACAAAAAGTAAGTTTGTCATTTAGTATAGATATTATCCAAAGAAAAATGTGATTTTGCACATATTTCAATCCTTATATTAAATGAGAAAAAGTTATGGCTACTCCAATGTTACATTGGATTCTAGATCCTATCTGCGGCTGGAGTTATGGCGCATTACCTTTAATTAATGCAGTTGAAGCAGCATTCCCTGATTTACAACGTCTACACTTTGGTGGATTGTATAGTGAAGATCATCAGCCACAAATGACAGCAACTATGCGTACCCAAATCATTCACTATGATGAGCAAATCCATCAGCTTACTGGTGTTGTTTTTGGTGATGATTATAAAAATGGATTATTAAAAGATCATCAACTTTTTATGAACTCTATACCTGCAACACATGCTCTACTCGCAGTTGAGCAAGGTTTGGGACATCATGCGAGTGTGTCTTTTTTGAACTTGATACAACAAGGCTATTATCAGCAAGGTTTAAACATTACACAATATGATGTGATTGCCCAACTCGCTTCCAAGTTAGGTGTGAGTGATGAGCAATGGTCAAAATATTTAGGTGCTATAGATCAACAGCAAATTGATGAATCTATACATCATGCCCGTAGGCTGTTGTCACAAGTTCAAGGTCATGGTTTTCCAACCTTAGTATTTGAAAATCAAAATGGTGAAATAAATAAGATCGCTGTTCAGCATTTTTACAATAAATCACAGGACTTCGTGAGTTTTGTGGCGCAACAACTTAAACATTAATTGAATCACTTTAACTATAACTGAGGTCATCATATGAAATTATTTTTAAAATCGCTTTTGGTCAGTTCAATCGCTCTAAGTGCTTCTGCCTTTGCCGCAGAATTAAGCTATAAAGTTTATAATCCGCAAACTCAAGCGATTTTCCCTGTGACATCCACTTTGATCACGGGTGAAAAAGATGCTGTACTGGTTGATGCGCAATTTAGTGTAAACGATGCAAAGAATCTGGTAAAAATCATCCAAGACAGTGGTAAAAGTCTAAAATATATTGTGATTACAGCAGGTGACCCAGATTATTATTTTGGGTTAGAACCGCTTGTTCAAGCATTTCCAGATGCCAAAGTGATTGCTACACCTGAAGTGGTTAAGCATATTCACGCAACGAAAGAAGGGAAATTTGCGTATTGGGGGCCAATCTTAAAATCAGGCGCACCATCACAAATCATTGTTCCCAATGTGATTGAAGCTAAATCCATAGAACTGGAAGGTGAGCGAATTGAAATTAAAGCACCGGGTAAATATGCATCTTATTTGTGGGTTCCAAGCAATCGTACGATTTTAGGTGGTGTAGGCTTGTCATCGGGTATTCATTTGTGGACTGCGGATACACAAAGTAAAGAAGCGCGTGATGAATGGAAAAAAGTGCTTAAACAAATGAATCGTTTGCGACCAAGTGCTGTGATTCCAGGTCATTATATCGGTGATATTCCTACTGGAACACAGGCTATTGACTTCACGTATCATTATCTTGCTGATGTAGATAAAGCCTTAAAAGATCATAAAGATTCTGCATCTGTGATCGCAAAGTTAAAAGAAAAATATCCAAACTTTGCTGATGAAAGTTCTTTAGAGCTCAGTTCTAAAGTGCTGACTGGAGAAATGGAGTGGAAATAATTTAAAGGTTATTATGTTCTGAAATTTTTATTTTCTTCATAATCAATAAACCAATAGAAGTTTGTTATGCATCATTTGATCTACTTTCAGAAAAAGTGATGCGTAATGTAAATATCTTAGATAAATAAATTTTAGATCATTGGATTGTTTTATATCAGTGATATTCAACTTTAATATCTTCTTGAAAATACGTACTTTTAACCATTCAAATTGTTTGTGATTTTTTTAAATTGATTGAAACTGCGTTCTCAAACGAACGCAGTTATTTGTATTCTTAAGCCAATAAGCTTTGAGTTGGTTCTAAGTATGGCTTTTATATTAGGGGCAGCGCATTGATTCAGTGCAAATAAAATAACAATTTCCTATTTCAATATAAAAATAGCTAACCTTCATGTAATATAAAATTAATCAAGATTATAAGTATTCAGCAAGCTGAATCGCGTATAGAAAGGATCAAAGCATGCAACAAGAAGTCATCATCGTGGGCGGTGGTATGGTTGGGCTGAGTTTGGCATTGATGTTGGCGAAATCTAACATCGCTGTGAAACTTTTAGAAGCTGTAAAATATCCGAATTATGACGATGCGACAGTTGCGCCATATCATTCCAGTTTTGATGCTCGAAATACTGCCTTATCACGCCGCACTGTGCAGATTTATCAAAAGCTTGGACTGTGGGATGCTTTGCAAGAACATGCGACTCCCATTCTCGAAGTACATATTACAGAGCAAGGCAGTTTTGGTAAGGCACGTTTAGTTGCAGAGCAAGAAAAAGTCGAAAGCTTTGGACAAGTAATTGAAAATGCATGGTTAGGGCGAGTGCTATTAACGCAAGTTCGCCAGCAACCGTTGATTGAACTGATTGATGGTGTACAGGTTTCTTCACTCCATCAAGATGCTGAATATGTCTATGTTGAAGCTAAACGTGGTGAGGAATATACGCATTCACTAAAATCTAAATTGGTGATTGCAGCAGATGGGCGAGATTCATTCTGTCGTCAAGCATTGGGTGTGGGGGTAGATGTACATGATTACGATCAAGTTGCGATTGTAACGGCAGTGCAAACCTCTAAACCTCATCATCAAGTTGGATTTGAACGTTTTAGCCATTTAGGCCCATTGGCTCTATTGCCTTTACCGGGCGAATATCGCCGTTCAGTGGTATGGCCTGTGAAAAAAGGGACAGAAGATGAGTGGTTGGGCGATAAAAATGATCAACATTTCTTAGATGCTTTACAAAAAACCTATGGCGATCGTGCAGGAAAATTTCAAAAAACGGGTAAGCGGTTTAGTTTCCCATTGTCACAAGTACTTGCAGAAAAACAAGCTGTCGGCCGTGTGATTCTCATGGGGAATGCAGCACATACGATTCATCCTGTTGCAGGGCAAGGTTTTAACCTGTGTATGCGAGATGCAGATGTTTTGATGCGTTACATTCTCGAACAAATCGCAAAGTCAGATGATATTGGTGAACCTGAAATGTTGAAAGCCTATGAACAGGCTCGATTGGCAGATCAGAAACGTGTAATTAAATTCTGTGATTCAGTGGTTCGTGGTTTTAGTAATCAAAACCCAGTACTTAAATTATTACGTAATACAGGTCTAGTGGCTTTTGATGTTATTCCAGGGATTAAGCCTTTGGTTGCCAATTATGCAATGGGATTAAAAGCATGAACCAAGTGAATGAGTCTGTGGATATATTGGACGTTGTCATTATTGGCGGTGGTTTGGTTGGTGGCTTAACGGCTTTGCTATTGGCGCAAGGTGGGGTGCACTCCACTGTACTTGATGCAGCACCTATTCTCGATGCTGAAAAGACTTTAGCTGTTGCCAATCCTCGAGTACTTGCTTTGAGTCAGGCGACTATTCATTTGTTAAAAACAGTGAATGTCTGGGAAAAGATTGCACGGCAAATGCCTTATACGGGGATGCAGGTTTGGAATAAAAATGGCTATGGTGAAATTAATTTTGGTCATGCCTCTGAAAAATTTCCAACAGCTGAGCAAAGTTTAGGTTCGATGGTTGAACCAAGTTTGCTCAATCTTGCAATTCAGCAACAAATGTTAGATCAATTACAAGATTATCGGACTCAAGTCAAAGTCGTTCGTGTTGAACGTGGTGTGGGTTGTTGGATCATTAAACTTGCAGATGGCACACAACTCAAGACTAAGCTTTTAATTGGTGCGGATGGTGCAAATTCTTTTGTACGTGAGCAAGCATTTATCGATCTAGATATTTTAGATTATCAGCAAGCGGGTTTAACCTGTGCGATTCGTACAGCACAACCACACCAGTATGTTGCACGTCAGATTTTCCACCCAACAGGGCCTTTGGCTTTTTTGCCTATGGCAAGTTTAAATGCAGAGCAAGCGGAACATTGGATTTCGATTGTTTGGACATTGCCTGATGATTATGCAGATGAATATGCAGCACTTGATGATCAAGCCTTTTGCCAATTGTTAACGAGAGAAAGCCATCACATGCTCGGTGAAGTCTTGGAAGCAACGCCACGAGCGAAATTCCCACTCAAAGCACGTGCTGCACAGCGTTATATTAAGGAAGGTTTGGCGTTGATTGGCGATGCTGCGCATGTGATTCATCCATTGGCAGGACAAGGGGTGAATATTGGGTGTCTAGACGCTGCTATTTTATGTGATGTGTTGTTGCATGATTTAAAACGTGGTGTTTGGGCGCATGAACAAACGTTGAAGCGCTATGAACATCAACGGAAAGGTCAAAATGACGCGATGATGCATAGTATGTCTGCAATTGGTTTTCTTGAAAGTGCTGAAATTTTCCCGATCGTATGGGCCAGAAACTTTGGTTTGAAGCAGGTTGAAAAGCAAGCATTTTTAAAAGGTCGCTTTATGGCACAAGCCAATGGATTATCGACCTTAAAGTCGACGCGTTATGCTGTTTAAATTTAAATTGATATTTTTTAAACAAACATTGCTGTTTTTTTACGAATTTGATTAGAAAAAGTACAATTTTTTTGCTTAACCCTCTAGTCGAAATCAAAAGAGCTTGCTACATTTCACGGTATAACATCACCATTTTAGAATGGTAAATTGACGTCATTGATGGGGAGTTTAAGATGACAGATTCTAATGACTATGATGATAATACCGAAGATCAAGCTGTAGATGATGATGAAGCCAAAGCTGCCGAAAAAGGTGCTGCGGCAAGTGATTCAACAGTTTCGGATGCAGATTTAGCTGAAGCGGAAACGTTGACTGTGACTGCTAAAAAAAGACAGCGTGATGCGCTCGAAGATGAAGTCGCAGCTTTCTTAGCACGTGGTGGTAAAATTACTGAAGTCCCACCGGACGAAAGTGCCAAAGACTGATTTTAAAAGCATCACAAACGTGATGCTTTTTTTATTGGAATTCAATCATCTGTTTCAATCCCATTGAACAGTTGATCGTTGATTCTCTGAGTATTTAGAGCTCTTTTAGGTGAGCTTTAGTTTACGATGAATGGAAAAGTATGAATTTTTAACTATCTCATTGAAATATTTAAGTAAAAAACTAGAAAGATGGAATAACGTTTAAAAATGTCCTTTTTGACAAATGTTGGATTTTTATAGTCAATTTCAAATGAGAAAACTTCAATTAGGCTGATAAAAGTCTACGAGAGTAGACCTGCTGATTATTATAGATAAACAAGAATATAAACAGGGATGGGGTAATGCGATATTTCAAACCGCAAGATCAGAAAATAGAGGCAAAACACACGTTTAAAAAAGCAATTTTGGTGGCTGCATTATCTGGGATATTGCCTTTGGCTCATGCGGCACCAACTTCAGCGCCAAAGCTTAATCTGGCGCTGTCAGAGCATTCTAAAGCAAAAATAAAAAGATTAATGAATGACCCTAAAGTTTGGCAACAAATACCCAAACAAGTCACGCTGTGTGTGTTTTCTCCAGATGGTGCAAATGGCGAAGCTTTTGAGCAGGCAACCAGTTATATCAGTGAGTTGCCACGTATTTCACAAATTGCCAAAGATTTTGGTGTGGACATGAAAATTACCCGTCCAACAAAACTCTCTATGCATATTGATATCAGTTATCCAAAATTAAAGAAAACAGCAACCACAGACATTAACCTACGAGTTTATACCGATGAACGCGTACTCACAGAGGATTTCCGTGGGAAAAAATGTGATGGCGCTGGAATCAGTAATTTAAGAGCACGCCAATTTAATCCATTTGTGGGTAGTATCGATGCGCTTGGAGCAGTACAAAGTTATAAGCAATTGGTGACAGTGATTCAGTTACTTGCTCGCCCTGAATATGATACCAAAATGGTCAATAAAGATTACGAGGTTGTTGGCGTTGTGCCATTGGGTGCGGCATATATTATGGTCAATGACCGACGTATCGATACATTATCAAAAGCTGCGGGTAAAAAAGTTGCGGTTATGAATTTTGATGGTACGCAAAGAAAATTGGTTCAAAATGTGGGCGCGCAACCTGTTTCAGTCGATTTACTCAGTGTTGGTGGAAAATTTAATAATAAAGAAGTCGATATTATGGCTGGCCCAGCTTTGTTATTTAAACCATTAGAGCTGCATAAAGGAATGACAGATCGCAGTGGTAAAGTGGTTGGAGGGATTATCAAATTCCCTTTGATTCAGGTTACAGGCACACTCATTATGCATCGCAATAAATTCCCAGCAGGTATGGGGTCGATTGCTCGTGAAATGATTTCTCAACAACTCAGCCCAGCTTTTGAATTTGTTGACAAAATAGAACGAGAGATTCCAGATCAATATTGGATGGAAATCCGTGAGGCTGATAAACCAGGCTATATCAGAATTATGCGAGAAGCACGTATTCAGATGACCAAAGAAGGTTATTATGATCCTGCAATGATGAAGATTTTAAAGAAAATTAGATGCAGCCAAAACCCGAGTAATTATGAATGTTCATTAACAGATGAATAGTTTTAACGGATCTGATAGATAAATTGTCATGTGAATGAGTCGAAGTAAGAAGTCAATAACAGTCAAAATTCAAAAGGATTTTGGCTGTTATGCATTTGAATATTGAAAATAAAAAGCTACATTTTTTAATCGCATACAAATTCAAACGAGATTATGCTTAAAAGTAATTTAAGTTGATTCTATTTATTTCAAGTATTCAATGATGATTGAAAAATAGAGTATTGATGATATTAAGAAAATGAATAAATTTTTAATTATATTGATGATTCTACCCAATGTGAGCTATGCCACTCGCTATCAAACAGGGGACATCATCTTTCACACTTCAAAATCTGCACAAAGTATTGTGATTCAAAAGGCAACGCATAGCCCCTATAGCCACATGGGGATGTTGGTCAATAAGAATGGAAAATTATGGGTTCTAGAAGCCATACAACCCGTGAAATATACAACATTCAATGACTGGGTGAATCGTGGTGTAAATCAGCAATATGTTGTCAAAAGGCTAAACCGTGGCCTAAGTCTTCAACAACAAAATATATTGTTAAAAAATGCGGAAAAATACTTGGGTAAACCTTACGACATTTATTTTGAATGGAATAATGATGCAATTTATTGTTCAGAGATTATTTGGAAAGCATATAACGATGCATTGGGGATTCAACTTGCACCCTTACAGAAATTGAAGAGTTTTGATTTATCTGACCTGAAAGTCAAAGCACTCATGAAGCAGAGATATGGTCAGAATATACCATTACAAGAAACAGTGATTGCGCCAAAGGCTATTTTTGAATCGAAGCAATTAGTAACAGTGAAATAGCTATTAACATTGAAGATTTACAATTTAAGATTTTTCAAATATAAAAAAACCTGAGTCATAATGCTCAGGTTTTTTATAAGAATCTTGAAAATAAGAATCTAGAATGTGGCGACCCTACGGGGATTCGAACCCCGGTTACCGCCGTGAAAGGGCGATGTCCTAGGCCTCTAGACGATAGGGTCAATAAATTGAGGCTACCAACTGAAAACTAAACCATTGAATTAATGGCGACCCTACGGGGATTCGAACCCCGGTTACCGCCGTGAAAGGGCGATGTCCTAGGCCTCTAGACGATAGGGTCGTTTCAGAGGTGGGCGTATATTAGGGCGAATATGAAAAAGTGTCAAACCTTTTTCAGCAATAAAAAGTGAAATTGTGTTTGAATGTATAAAAACACAGCAAATACTAGAAAAGTGTTTAAAAATAACACCAAATACACCCGTTAGCGAATAAATTATTTTGAATCAAAAGCAAAGGCTATAATAACCTGAGTTCGAGATAAGATATATTCCCAACTATATGATACGCGGAAACGTCAGTTGCATTGTTCGAGGCAGGACTGCACCTGTAATATACTGTTTTTGCGATACATTAGGTACTAGATAGTATCTGTCGAGTTTGCGACTGACAAATGGTTTTGCCCTTACGTGGCAGTACCACTCATCCCGAAAGCCTTGCGAGGTAGTACCTCTCAGGTCGAACCGAAGGCTAATCCTTACATTTGACTTTAAACAATAAGACTCCGTTGTGCCTGACCTACCTTTTTAATAACTTACATCAAAGTTTATTCCGAACTGACGTTATAATAAAACTGTCTGTCATGTTTTAAGAAGAAATAAATAATAGTCGCTTAAAATCTAAAAAGAAAACATAGATGATTTTAAAATAAAGGTAGATTTATTTTATATACAAAAAAGGTGTAGCAAAGAGCTACACCTTTTTGTTTTGCACAGTATTTCAGCGTTTAACTTTTGTTTTTATACAAAGTTGCATAGCTGATATAGCAGGCTGCAATAAAAATTAAACAACCAATAAAACCAGCACGCATTTCAGGATCAAATACCATGCTGATTCCTGTAATTAAACAGAAGACAAAACCTAAAATAGGTACGATCGGGAAGAGTGGTGCAGCAAAAGCCAATTCAGCTTTGCTATGACCTTGTTTATACCATTGACGTCTAAAATTAAATTGGGATAAACAAATACTCATCCAGACCACAACCATGGTGAATGCAGCGATACCCAATAAGTTTTTGAAAATGGTTTCAGGTGCAAATTGCTCTGAAAGTAAACCTGGTAATGCGCCAAACATGGTCACAATGACTGCAACAAAAGGAATACCACGTGAATTTACTTTAGAAAATACAGCAGGAAGTTGTTTCTTCGAAGATAAAGCCCACATCATTCGTGATGCAGCAAATAAACCTGAATTGGCTGCTGACAATAAAGCTGTGATAATCACAAAGCGGATAATATCTTCTGCATAAGGAATACCAATGTGATCGAATACGGTCACAAATGGGCTACTACTTACACCTTCACCACCCAATCCAGCCTGTTGGTGTGGAAGCAAAGCACTGATCACAATGATTGTTCCAACAAAGAAGATTAACAAGCGCCAAATTGCTGTATTAATCGCTTTAGGTACGTTCTTCGCAGGATCTTGTGTTTCACCAGCAGCAACACCAATTAACTCCGTACCTGAAAAGGCAAAGTTTACAATCAGCATTGTGGCAAAGATAGGGAATAGACCTTGAGGGAACCAACCATCGGCAGTTAGGTTGCTAAATAAAGGTGCAGACTCATAGCCTTGGTAATTAAGAATACCAAAAATTGCGAAGAGGCCAAGCAAGATAAAGACAATGACTGTGATGACTTTAACCAGTGAAAGCCAGAATTCGGACTCTGCAAACCATTTGGTCGAACTCATGTTCAAACCAAAAACAATTGCTGCAAAAATAATGGTCCATAACCACATTGAAATGTGAGGAAACCATTCCTGCATCAATAATGCTGCGGCTGTGAATTCAGTACCCAGCGTAGCTGACCACGTGAGCCAATATAGCCATGTCACTGTATAGCCGGTTGCAGGACCAATGTATTTTTGAGCATAGCTACCAAATGAGCCAGACTCAGGCATATGTACTGCAAGTTCGCCTAAGCATAACATCACCATATAGGCGATGATTCCACCGAGGATATAAGAAATGATGGCGCCAATAGGGCCCGTTTGTGCTATGACCTCACCAGAACCTAAGAAAAGTCCGGTTCCAATTGCACCACCTAGTGAGATCATCACCAAATGTCGTGTACTCATTGCTCGTTTTAACGGCGCTGAGTTTGCAGTAGAGTGCATAGCATCATGCTCTGATTGAGATGAAGACATAGTTGAAATGTTGTAACAAATGAAGCGAGCTATTGTAGAGAAAATAATAAATAGATCAATGCAGAATTGACGAATAATGTCATTATAATTATGGAAGAAATAGAATATGGCGACCCTACGGGGATTCGAACCCCGGTTACCGCCGTGAAAGGGCGATGTCCTAGGCCTCTAGACGATAGGGTCGTACTGAGGTGATGCGTATATTAATGATAAATGACAAGTTTGTCAAAAAAGATTTGTTAAAAATAGACTTGTATGTTGAATATCTAGGCGAATAATAATCAAGATAAGTGTTTGAAGATGTTATCTCCACACTTTCATAAAGTGTATGATTTATAAGATGAGTAATATGAATATTACATCATGCTATTTTAAAAGTTGAATTGAGAATGCATGTGAATAAATGCAGGAAAATTCATTAAGCAAAAAGATAATTATACAGACGTAACTTCTGAATACATCTAATGTCGTGATTTGAATAAATAGAATGAATTGTGCGAATAGACATTAAAGACGTTTTAATTTAAAAACAGAATTTAAATAGATGGCGACCCTACGGGGATTCGAACCCCGGTTACCGCCGTGAAAGGGCGATGTCCTAGGCCTCTAGACGATAGGGTCGTTTAGAAGATGGCGCTATCTTATTGATCCGCCATCAAAGTGTCAAGTAAGTGAGGAGCGAGTTTGTTCAAAATATAGCAAAACAGTTCAGCTGTTTTCTGAGTATCGTATAAAGCAGAGTGTGCTTCTTTACCATCGAACTCAATTCCAGCCTGAATACATGATTTTGCCAATACTGTTTGACCAAACATGACCGCACTTAAAGTCACTGTATCAAAAACTGAAAAGCTGTGAAAAGGGTTTTGATTTTTAGTCCCTGTACGCGCAATTGCTGCTTTAACAAAACCTAAATCAAAATGAGCATTGTGCCCAACCAATACCGCATGAGTACAATGTTGTTGCTTACGAACGTCGTTCACTGCTTTAAACATACGTTTAAGTGCAGTTTTTTCATCTTCAGCCATTGCTACACGCATTGGATTAAATGGATCTATACCAATAAAATCGAGCGAACGACGATCTAGATTTGCACCTTCAAAAGGATTGATATGTGCATGGTGAGCTTCACCAGGAACAAATTTTCCATCTGCATCGTAAATAATTGGAATGCATGCTATTTCTAGCAATGCATCTGTATCCGCATTAAAACCTGCAGTTTCGACATCGACGACGACGGGTAAAAAACCACGAAAGCGTTGTCCAATTACAGGTTGTGTTTCAGTTGTCACACCTTTCTCCATTGAATGGTTTTTCCTGCATAAAGCGGAATAATATCTTCACCATCCAGATAATCTAAACTTTCAGGAATGACCTGATCTTCTTTGACAAGAGTAATCGTATTGGTATTACGTGGCAAGCCGTAGAAGTCTGCACCAAAGTGACTTGCAAAGCCTTCTAAACGTTCAAGCTTACCCACTTGATCAAATGCTTGAGCATAAAGTTCAATTGCTGTGGGCGCACTATAACAGCCTGCGCAACCACATGCATTTTCTTTGGCATTTTTCGAGTGCGGCGCACTGTCTGTACCAAGGAAGAATTTAGGATTTCCACTGGTTGCAACTTCTAATAAGGTCTGTTGATGAGTCTGACGCTTTAAAATAGGTAGGCAATAGAAATGCGGTTTAATTCCACCGACCAACATATCATTACGGTTAAATAATAAATGTTGTGGAGTGATGGTAGCTGCAACATTACGATCATGTTCAAGGACGAAATGAGCAGCTTCACTGGTTGTGATATGTTCTAAAACTAATTTAAGTTTTGGAAATTGTTTCAATAATGGAGATAAAATTTCATCTAGAAAGCGTTTTTCACGATCAAAAATATCAACATGGTTATGAGTCACTTCACCATGTAGTAACAATGGAACTTGATGTTCTTCAAGTTGTTCAATGACAGCATAGACTTTGCGAATGTCACTGACACCATTGTTAGAATTTGTGGTTGCACCAGCAGGGTAAAGCTTGATTGCATCTACATGCTGTGATTCTTTAATTTTAACAATTTCAGAAGGTGCAGTTTGGTCAGTAAAATAAAGAACCATGCGTGGGTCAAAATGAACCCCTTCAGGCACATGCGCCATAATACGATCACGATATGCATTCGCTTCATCAACTGTTTTAACAGGTGGCACGAGATTCGGCATACAAATGGCACGTGCAAACTGGTTGGCTAAATCTGGAACTGTACGTTTTAAAGCCAGACCATCACGTAGGTGGGCATGCCAGTCATCCGGCTGAAGTAAGGTAATCGTATTCAAGGCAATTCTTACTAAAAAAATAAAGTAGATGATAATCGATAAAGACTAAAAATGATAACAACTATTTCAAATCAAATAAGTAAAATTAACGGTGAAAAATAAATCCTGAGCTTAAAATATGTTCAATGGATTCATATTTTTGTCATGTTTTTATGGTTGTTTGAAATTGGAGGTTTAGCACGATCAATTGCTACAAATGCAGATTTTATTTGCATACAGAAAACTGTAAATTTCCTGATTTTTTGAACTGAGAGATATTGCTTATTATTTTAAAAAAAAGATAATACAATCATATAAAGTAAATTCATTCAAAATAATAAAGTATTGACTAAATTTCTTATATAGCGATTTAAAAATCTTAATTTTATTTTAAAAATAAATTTCAGATTACATCATTACATTTTCAATCCTATTTAAAACATATCAATGGAAATGTACTGATTTAGGGATAAAGAGTTCAGCTTATTTTTGAAAGAATGCTTATACAAAATATATGGTAGGGCAAGCATGTAATATATGTGCTTGTTATCAAAGTTTATTTTTAAAATAAACGAAAACATTCGATGTGCTTGAGAGTTTTTATGGCGAAGTTATTACCAAACATTATATGCGTTATGTGTTTGGTTACACTGAATATTCAGTCTCAGATTTTTGCTAAACAACAGCTAGAAACTGCGACAACTAAGGGATCAATCCAAACCAATACCAAGCAAAACTGGTCTTTGGAGAGTTTGAATCAGTCAAATTGGTCTGAAAATATAGGTAGAGGGCAGTTTCCTGTTTATGCACGTGCACAAGTCATGCTCAATAATGCGCATGCGTCGCCGGGTCCAATTGATGCTAAAAGTGGCAAAAATTTTCTCAAAGCGATTTCTGCATATCAGCAAATACAAGGTTTAGCTATTACAGGTGAATTAAACCAACAAACATGGGATAGCCTGTTAAAAAATCAAAATAAGCCTACGTTTGGGACGTATACAATTACTGCCGCAGATATAAAAGGCCCGTATGTAAAATCGATTCCACGGAATTATGCACTTCAAGCCAAGATGCGTGGTTTATATTTCACCCGTGTTACTGAAATGTTAGGTGAAAGATTTCATATCGATGAAGACTTTTTACGGCAATTAAATCCGAAAACCAACTTTAAAAAAGTGGGTGAAACGATTATTGTTCCAATCGTTCGCAATGATTTGCCTGAAAATATTACTTTAATCATTGCGCATAAGCCTGCACGTCAACTTTATTTGTTTAATGCTTCAAATCGGCTGATTGCATCTTTTCCAGCGACGATTGGTGGATCAGGGACACCATCACCAGAAGGGACGCATAAAGTCATCAAAGTGGCGCCAAATCCTGTTTATGGTTACAACCCGAAGAATTTTGTACAAGGGGGAAATCGTAAGAAATTGGCATTACCACCGGGACCGAATGGCCCTGTAGGAAATATGTGGATTGCTTTGAGTAAACCGACTTTTGGTATTCATGGCACACCGAACCCATCTTTGATTTCAAAGACAGCTTCACATGGTTGTATTCGTTTAACCAATTGGGATGCCAATGATTTAGGGCGTAAAGTTCAAACGGGTACGGTGGTTCGGTTTTTAGATTAAATTTGATGGACAATGCATAGATAATAAAACTGATCTTTACAAGGATCAGTTTTGCTAATTTTGTTCGTTTGAGTGATTGATCATTCTAAGTCGGATTTATTTTATCTAAAGCTTTTATTTAAAAAGCGAAAAACAATAGGCAAGAAAAAACCCACTCAATTGAGTGGGTTTTTAGAACCTGGCTCTCCAACCTGGGCTCGAACCAGGGACCTGCGGATTAACAGTCCGTCGCTCTACCGACTGAGCTATTGGAGAATCTGAAACGCATTTTAGGGATGAAAATGCGAAGGGTCAAGGAAAAATTGTTAAATTCGTCATAAAAAAGTCTTAATTGCTAAATATTTGATCATTCATAGAAAATAAAAGCGAATTGATCAAAATGATCTAAGTTTTATGAATATAAATTCTAAATCATTTATGTTGAACTGATCATTAATTTAAAAGTGACTATGTTTTTATTTTCTACAATTACAGTTGTTGTTTAAATTTCTAAATAAAAAAAGCCCACTTCATCATGAGTGGGCTTTTAGAATCTGGCTCTTCCACCTGGGCTCGAACCAGGGACCTGCGGATTAACAGTCCGTCGCTCTACCGACTGAGCTATGGAAGAATAGATGGCTCTCCAACCTGGGCTCGAACCAGGGACCTGCGGATTAACAGTCCGTCGCTCTACCGACTGAGCTATTGGAGAATCTGATGCGCATTTTATGGATGAAAGCCAATGTGGTCAAGTGAAATTGTTAGAAAAATGGCTTAAATGTTTTTTTATTATCCGATTTAGAAAAGTTTGCTTATATATTGATTATTTTTAAAGTTTTATGATCATCAGTTGGATGTAATCTGTCCAAAATTTTCACTGATGTTAAATGAGGGGAATGGGTTTTATCGCCTAATCAGTGATTGGGTTGATCGAGAGAGAACTTAATGATCAAAAAAATCGCCCTGTAAAAGAGCGATTTTTAAAATAAGAAAAACTAAGATTTAGTTTAGTTTCTTATTTCTCAACACCAGCAGCTTGACCTGCATATTTAGCATTCGCATAGTCCCAGTTCACTAAGCTTTCTAAGAAAGTAGAGATATATTTAGGACGCGCATTACGGAAGTCGATGTAATAAGCATGCTCCCATACGTCAATTGTTAATACTGCAACTTTGCCATGTGCAAGCGGAGTATCAGCATTTGAAGTTTTAAGAATAGAAAGTTCGCCATTTACTTTGTCGGCAACTAACCAAGCCCAACCAGAACCAAACTGAGTTGTTGCAGCAGCAGCAAATTCTTCAGCAAATTTTTCATAAGAACCAAAAGCTTCATCGATTTTAGCAGCTAAAGCGCCAGTCGCTTTACCACCACCGTTTTTCGCCATACAGTTCCAGTAGAATGTGTGGTTCCAAACTTGAGCAGCATTGTTGAAAACACCTGCTTTAGAAGCATCGCCAGCAACAGCAGTGATGATTTCTTCTAATGCTTTACCTTCAAGGTCAGTACCTTTGATCAGGTTATTAAGGTTAACAACATAAGTGTTGTGATGTTTGTCATGATGATATTCAAGCGTTTCTTTGCTGATGTGTGGAGCTAGGTCATCATAACCGTATGGAAGCGCAGGTAAAGTAATGGTTGTCATGTTTTAAATTCCTTGCATTTTGCTGGGTTTTAACATTAAGTGGCTTTATTGTAATAGATTCTTCGAGCAATTGTGCAGGATGTTAAATAACAATACACAATTTCTTTCGATTTAATACGTATAAAGAAAATGTTAAAAATCAGTGATTATTTTTGACAAAAACTTTGATCGAGCTGTTATGTACTACAAAACAATCAAAATTTGCCAAGATTAAATCGGATTGTTTAATTCGAAATAACTATACTCAATATTGAACTGTTCTGAAATAGCTTTGGCAAGTCGTTGTACACCATATCGTTCAGTTGCATGATGTCCACAGGCAAAATAGTGTACATCGAGTTCTTTGGCTTCATAGAATGTACGCTCACTGACTTCCCCTGAAATAAATGCATCACAGTCCATTTCTGCGGCTTTTGTAATAAAATCTTGGGCAGCACCTGTACAAAAACCAACTTTTTGAATCATTGATTTTTCTGCATTTAAATGAATTGTTTCAAAACCTAATTTTTCAGTTAAATAGTTTTTGAAATCTTCAGGTTGCATAGGATGCTTTAAATAACCAATATTTCCAATCGGGTTACGTTCACTCGGATCTAAAGCTTCAATACTTTCTAAATCCAATATTTCGGCAATTGCCGCATTATTCCCTAGTATAGGATGCGAATCCAAAGGTAAATGATAGCCGACTAAAGAAATATCATTTTGAATTAAAGCTTTAATGCGTTTTCCACGCATTCCAGTGATCGGGTAGGCTTCACCTTTCCAAAAATAACCATGATGAACCAACAACAGATCAGCTTGTTGTGCGATGGCTGCATCGATAGCATCCTGAGAGGCGGTCACCGCACACAGAATTTTTTTTACTTCTGATTTTCCTTCAATTTGCAAACCATTAGGAGCGTAGTCTTTAAATTCATGTGATTTTAAAGTTTGATCACACCATTGAATAATTTCTTTTAATAAAGCCATAAATAACCTTAAAACTGCGTTAAACACTTTAAAACATAAAAACACATTTTGAATTGTAACTAAAGCTGAACAAAACTCTTTGTGTTTTTTATGTATCTTTTAGAATTTGCTTTACAATAGACAAATTGCTTTTGCATCAACTAATTAAAAAATTCTAAGAGGAAATAAAAGTGCGCCGTTCTTTTGCATGGCTACCGTGGGTATTACTTATCCTCGTCATAATCAGTTTTGTTGTTTGGCAAAAACTTCAACAACCCAAAGCACCGATTGCTCCCGATGGTGTAAAAATGCCTGCTGAAAAAGTAGAGCCATTGGTGAATACCTCTAGAACAGGTGGTGTTGTGTCATACAGTGCTGCTGTAAAAGTCGCAGCGCCTGCGGTAGTGAATATTTTTACCACTCAGAAAGTAAAACAAAAACATCCTTTATTAAACGATCCAGCGTTTCGAGAATTTTTTGGTAATCAGATTCCAGAACAGAATCAAGGTGCAAACGAAAACAGTCTCGGTTCAGGGGTGATCGTTCGTCCAGATGGTTATATTTTGACTAATAATCATGTGATTGCTCAAGCCGATCAAATTGTCGTTGCATTACAAGATGGACGTCGTGCTGAGGCAAAAGTGATAGGAACAGACCCTGACACGGATTTGGCTGTGATTAAAATCGAACTGACTGAGCTTCCAGTTTTACCCTTTAAATTGAGTGGTAATGAAGTTGGCGATGTTGTTTTAGCAATTGGTAACCCTTTTGGTGTCGGTCAAACGGTAACGCAAGGGATTATTTCTGCGACAGGCCGTTCAGATTTGGGTATCAATACCTATGAAGATTTTATTCAAACCGATGCTGCAATTAACCCAGGTAATTCAGGTGGTGCATTGATTGATGTTGCGGGTAATTTGATTGGTGTTAATACTGCAATTTTCTCTCAGTCAGGCGGTTCTTTAGGTATTGGTTTTGCGATTCCTGCAAAAATCTGTCAGCAAATTTTAAATTCGATTTTGAAAGATGGTCGTGTGATTCGTGGTTGGATGGGAATTAGTTTAGTGCCGCCAACTCAGGAAGATGTTTTACAGCCTCGTCAAACGGGTGTAGTTGTTGCCGATGTGCTTAAAAATGGCCCTGCGGCTCAAGCTGGAATTAAGGTTGGCGATCGTATTGTCAAAGTAAATCAGGAAGATATTAGTTCTACTTCGCATTTGATCAATTATGTGGCATTACAATCGCCAGATTCGACGATTCAAGTTGAAGTGATGCGTGGTGAACAGAAAGTTGATTTAACTGTGAAAGTGGGGGAACGTAAAGTCCAAAATTCTGACTCACAATATATTCCATTGCCACAGCGTTAATTGTCTTTTTAAAATTAAGAGCTAATTACTAAACATTAAATAAAAAACCCTGAAGATTCAGGGTTTTTTATTGCTTAGAATTTTTGCCTAGGATTTTAATACTTCAAGATCATCTCGATGGCCAATTGGCACAATGATTAGGCAATAAGCTATGAACATCCCCAAGCTCTTCATCAATGAGTTTATTATCTTTGTTTTTATCTAAGTATTTAAATAATTTGGTATTTTTATCTTTTCCTTGAAAACGTTTATCATCTGGCCAAGGAAGTGGATCAAAGTCTTTAACTTGTAAGAACTCTTTGAGTTCAAAAGTTTTATTCTTATTTAAATCATAGCGTTTATAAAATTTCTCCCAATTTAAGGAAACTGGATCGCAGGCAAAACTATACGAACTCATCATGGCGAATATGCAAAGAACAAATATTTTTCTCATATTTCATTACTCAGTTTTCATTTCTTAATATTTGAATGGAGAGAATATTAAAATAAAAAGATTGATTATCCATTCAGTGTAGAACGTAAAGCGCCAGTTGAGTATTGGATTTTATTGAACAATCGTGAAGATTTTTTCGCTATGACTTTTTGTAAAGTGATTGAATTATAGTGTTATAGAAAGTTGGGCAGATACAACACACCATTTTATAGTGTATTTCAGAAAATTACATGATGCATAAAAAAAACCAGTACCGCGAAGTACTGGTTTTCGTATTTTAAACCAAAACAGAAGCTTAACTTTGTTGGATACCTGCAACTAACCAATCTTGGCTAGAACCCGCTGGCTTAACAAAGTGCCAGATTTCAGCAAAAGGTTGCGGAAGGCTGTTTAAATCTTCACTAACGGTACCTGTAAAACGAACACTTACGACATATTGACCATTTTCAGTTGCACTATCAACAACCATTGCATTGAGGTTAGAAAACTCAGCCACGTCTTGATCTTGGTTTGCCATAATGTCGCTATACATAGACTGATAAAGATCAGGTGTTAGATAGCGTTGAATTTCTGAAATATTACTTACAGAGTTCATAGACTGAATATGGTTGAAACGCTGACGAGCAACACGTAAGAAAGCAGCAGGCTCACTACCGTCAGGGAGCTGGTTACCGCTTTGTGTCGATGCGCCAAAAGGTGCTTGTGTTGCAGCACCACCTGCAACTGATTGACCAAAAATATTGGTATTACTGTTCGAGTTACGTGCAGTTGTATTGGCTTGGCCAAATGGTGCATTTGAACCCGTATTATTTGGTGCATAAGGGTTATTGGCTGCTAATTTTTTTTTAGCACCGAATTTACGGAACAAGAAGAAAGCTGCACCCGCAATAAGAATTAACCAAATCCAACTCGGAATACCCCCTTTTTCTTCTTGCTGAGCAGCTTGTTGCTTCGCCAATTCAGCATCGGTCGTTTGAGTTTGGTTATTTGCATTATTGTCATCAGCCATTGCATTGGCTGCAACTGCACCTACAGCAGCACCTGCAACACCAGCAGCAACCATTTTACCTACGCCAGAACCTGATCTTTGTTGACCCGTTTGAGTAGGTTGTTGAGCAGGCGTAACTTGTCGAGGTTGAGAATAAGATTGACTTGAACTCGAAGAACGGCTCATGCCATGGCTTTTACCACCACCCGCACGTTTAGCTTCGGCTAAAGGAGCTACAGCCAAAGTTGCCATTAAAATACCTGTGATCAAGCCGCGCTGTCGGACTTCCATTGAAATTTCCTATTTAATAAAACAATTGATGAATATGATTTAAACAACAAGACGCTGTTGTTGTTATTTCTCTATTTATGCAGTCTTTTGCATAGAATTTCAATGTTTTTAGGATTTATTTGAGCATAAATTCACATAAACATAACGAAACTTTTGCTTGCTGAAATTAATAGGGAAATATTTGTATAATTTATTGAAAATACAAAATAATCTTTAAAATGTTGCTTTTATCATATCAATCAAATTATTGTATTTATATGTCATTTTAGTCGCTAAAGAAGTGGGTAATATTCTCATAAAAATGATACTTAAGTTAAATCATACTGCATTGTTAATAAAAGCACGCTTGTTTGACTAACTTAAAACCCAATTTAATCATTGGTTTATTTTATATTCAATCATTTTGATTTGATCATGTGTATGCACGCATGAGTTTGTTGAAGCTCCGCTATGAAAGAGAAAAGGAAAAGAGCAAAGCTTCAACAGATTAATTGAAAGATAGGCCCTAACCAACTTCGTCACTGAGTTGCATCGCTTCGGTGAGTGCCTCATGTAAACGTGCTACAGAAATAATTTGAACACCTGCTATGGGTTTTTGTGGTGCATTGCCTCTAGGTACAATAATGTATTTAAAACCATGTTTGATTGCTTCTTTCAAGCGTTCTTGACCATTTGGCACAGGACGGATCTCTCCTGATAATCCAACTTCTCCAAAAACGGCCAACTGTTGCGGTAAGGCTTTAGATCGCAAACTGGAAGCACATGCTAAAAGCACAGCTAAATCTGAACCAGTTTCAGTAATTTTCAAACCACCGACCACATTTACATACACATCTTGACCCGAAGTTTGCACGCCACCATGACGATGCATTACTGCCAACAGCATATTTAAACGATTTTGTTCTAAACCCAGTGCAACTCGACGAGGTTGTCCGTGTGCATCATCAACCAAAGCTTGTACTTCAACCAAAAGAGGGCGTGTGCCTTCGCGACTGATCATGACTACTGAACCGGGAATGGCTTCATCATAACGGCTCAGGAAAATAGCAGAAGGATTGGCAACTTCTTTGAGCCCCTTATCGGTCATGCCAAAGACACCAAGTTCATTCACAGCACCAAAACGGTTTTTAACTGCTCGAATCATGCGGTAACGTGAGTCAGATTGTCCTTCAAAATAAAGTACACAATCTACCATATGCTCAAGTACGCGAGGGCCAGCCAATGAACCTTCTTTGGTGACATGACCGACAATAAATAATGCTGTACCGCTATTTTTAGCAAAACGAGTGAGTAATGCTGCGGATTCACGAATTTGTGATACACCACCCGGTGCAGATTGTAAGGTTTCTGTATAAAGCGTCTGAATTGAATCTAAAATGGCAACAGCAGGGCGAAGCTGAGCAAGTGTATCGCAAATACGTTCAACACATGTTTCAGCCATGACTTGGAGTTTGTCTGTTGGTAAGTCTAGGCGGTTAGCTCGCAATGCAACTTGGGAAAGCGATTCCTCACCTGTAACGTAGAGTGCTGAACTATTGGCTGCAGCCATATGTGTTGCAGTTTGCAATAGAATCGTCGATTTACCAATTCCCGGATCACCGCCAATTAAAACCACTGAACCTGTCACCAAACCGCCACCAAGAACACGGTCAAATTCACCAATACCAGTGGCTAAGCGTGTTTCATTTGAAACGGTGATTTGGTTGAGTGTTGTAACATTGGCTGCTTGTCCTGCATAACCGCCTCCCATAGCTTTGGCACGATGAGCCACCACAGGTTCAATACGAACTTCCGTTAAGCTATTCCATTCACCACAGTCTGAACATTGACCTGACCATTTCGGATGATCTGTTCCACATTGTTCACAACGATAAACAGTTTTAACTTTGCCCATTCTTAGTGCGTTCAACTTTTAAAATAGTGTGCTGAATGTATCAATAGCGACATTGAAATACAATTTTTTAGCCAACATCTCGCCAAAATCAATTTTGGCACGTAATATGCAATTTGAAGGAACGGTAAAAAATAAGAAAGGTAAAGGGTTGTTGTTGTGATTATTTAATGAACTAAAAGGTTAGAAAACCTAGTTATTTTTAAGTATTCATTGAAAAAAGCTTTTTTATTTTTTTTGTTTTGGCTACTTTTACACAACGAAATCTGAGAGAAGAATATAACAATGTCAAATGAAAAACTGAGTTCTTCTGCTGAAACAGGTGAACTTGCAAGAAGTTTATCGAATCGCCATCTTCAATTAATTGCAATTGGTGGTGCAATCGGTACAGGATTATTCATGGGTTCAGGGAAGACGATTAGTCTTGCAGGACCATCTATTTTATTTATTTACATGATCATTGGTTTGATGGTGTTTTTCGTCATGCGAGCGCTTGGTGAATTATTGCTTTCAAATTTGCAATACAAGTCATTTATTGATTTTTCAACGGATTTAATTGGCCCTTGGGCGGGTTATTTTGTTGGATGGACGTATTGGCTGTGTTGGATCACGATTGGTATTGCTGATCTATCTGCCATTATTTACTACTTACAGTTCTTTAATAATGGTGTGCCCTTTACTCCAACAGAAGGGGCAATGATTAGTGTTGCAGCCATTTTCTTTATCATGGGGCTGAATTTAGTTACGGTAAAATTGTTCGGTGAACTAGAGTTTTGGTTTGCCTTGATCAAAATTATTGCCATTGTGGTTCTAATTTTGGTTGGTTTGTGGATGATTTTTACAGGCTTTACCTCGACTACAGGACAAGTGGCGTCATTTACCCATTTGTGGGATAACGGTGGTATGTTCCCTAAAGGGTTCGAAGGCTTCTTGGCAGGCTTCCAGATTGCGATCTTCGCCTTTGTCGGTGTTGAGTTGGTTGGTACAACAGCTGCAGAAACTAAAGATCCTGAGAAAAACTTGCCTAAAGCGGTTAACTCAATTCCTATTCGTATCATTTTCTTCTATGTTTTGGCATTGGTTATTGTAATGTCGGTTACACCTTGGAATATGATCGATCCTAAAGTTAGTCCATTTGTGAATTTATTCAGTCAAGCGGGTATTGCTGCTGCTGCAATCATCATGAACTTAGTGGTGCTTTCTTCAGTGATGTCATCGATGAACAGTGGCGTATTTTCAACAAGCCGTATGTTGTTTGGTTTATCTCGTGAAGACCAAGCGCCGAAATCATTTGGTTTATTGAATAGACGTGCAGTTCCTGCAAATGCACTTTATTTTTCTGGCGTGTGTTTATTGGGTGGTGCGGCACTACAGTATTTTGTTCCAAATACAGTTGAAGCATTTACTTTAGCAACAACACTTTCAACAATCTTGTTCATTTTGGTTTGGTTGATTATTTTATGGAGCTATTTGGTGTACTACAAAACACGCCCAGAGCTACATGCAAAATCAGTATTTAAATTACCAGGTGGACCATTTACTTGTTATGTTGTAATGGCTTTCTTTATTGGGACAATTGGTATTCTTGCTTTAGAGCCTGATACGCTTAAGTCTTTGATGGTCAGCCCGATTTGGTTAATTATCCTTGCGATTGGTTATTTCTGTTTCTATAAGAAAAAACAGTAATTAGCTATTTCAAAGATTCTCATAAGAAAACGCCAGTGATTCACTGGCGTTTTTTTTATTCTCGTTCTAAGCTTTGCAGCTTGATACTTTGGTTTTTGGTCAATGTTTTATAATCAATAATCAAGGTATACTGACGAAAATTTTGGAAATAGGTGAGCAGATGCGTTTAGTTATTTGTAGCATCGGTTTAGTTTTAGCTAGTGTGGCTTTAATCGGTTGTGGACAATCAGGTGACTTACAGTTAGCCAATAGTCCTGATTATGACAAACGAGCGAAATATTTGTTGTACTCGAAAGAGGAAAGTAAAGCAGTTCAAACTGAGCAAAAAGTGAAAGCTCAATTGGATGTAGCAGATCAATCTGTACCTGCATCCCAAGCGAATTCAAACTAAACCCAATTAAACTTTCATTGAAAGGATACATTCATGAGTTTTTCCCGCATTGATGGGGTATTGCATGCAGAGCAATGTTCTTTAGAGCAACTCGCACAGCAATATGGCACACCACTTTATGTCTATTCAAAAGCGACATTTGAGAAACATTATTTAGATATGGATAAGGCATTTAGTTTTATCGATCATCAAATTTGTTTTGCGGTGAAGTCAAACTCAAATCTTGCAGTTTTGAATGTATTGGCAAAATTGGGTTCAGGTTTTGATATTGTGACAGGCGGTGAACTTGCTCGTGTACTTGCAGCAGGTGGCGAGCCGTCAAAAATTGTATTCTCTGGTTTGGGCAAGCAAGAAGCAGATATTCAAAAAGCATTGGAAGTGGGTATTGCTTGCTTCAATGTTGAATCACATGCTGAATTAGATCGTATTCAAAAAGTTGCAGCACAGCTCGGTAAAAAAGCACCTATTTCTTTACGTGTTAATCCTGATGTCGATGCCAAAACGCATCCTTATATTTCAACGGGTTTAAAAGAAAATAAATTTGGTATTCCATCAGATGCTGTGTTTGAAACGTATCAGTACGCTGCATCGTTGCCAAATTTAGATGTGGTGGGAATTGATTGCCATATCGGTTCACAGCTGACTGAAACGCAGCCTTTTGTGGATGCACTCGATCGTGTCATTAGCATGATTGAGCAATTAAAAGCACTGGGTATCAACCTACAGCACATCGACATTGGCGGTGGTTTGGGTGTGACTTATAAAGATGAAGTTCCACCAACAATTACTGAATATGCAGAGGCAATGCGTCCAGCTTTAGAAAAATTGGGTCTTAAAGTCTATATGGAACCGGGCCGTAGTATTTCTGCAAATGCAGGCGTGTTGTTGACGAAGGTCGATTTTTTGAAACCAACAACGCATCGTAACTTTGCGCTAATTGACGCTGCGATGAATGACTTGATACGTCCTGCGCTGTATGAAGCTTGGATGGATATTCAAGAAGTGACTTCACGTACAGATGTTGAAAAACAAACTTGGGATTTGGTTGGACCTATTTGTGAGTCTGCTGATTTCTTGGGTAAAGAGCGTGAGCTTGCGATTCAGGAAAATGATTATCTTGCTGTCTTGGGTGCAGGAGCGTATGGTTTTGTGATGAGCTCAAACTATAATACCCGTGGTCGTGCTGCAGAAGTGATGGTCGATGCTGATCAATCACACTTGATTCGTGAACGTGAAACGATTGAATCACTTTGGAAAAATGAACGTTTATTGCCTTAAGGAGTAATTTTAGATGTTATTAGAATTTACTAAAATGCATGGCTTGGGCAATGACTTTATGGTTGTTGACCTGATTAGCCAACGTGCTTTTTTTGATGCAATGACTATTCGCCGTCTGGCTGATCGCCATTTTGGTATTGGTTTTGATCAGTTGCTGATCGTCGAAGCACCTGATTTTCCAAATGTAGACTTTAAGTATCGTATTTTCAATGCAGATGGTTCTGAGGTTGAGCAATGTGGCAATGGAGTGCGTTGTTTTGCACAATTTGTACATGCACGTCAGTTAACCAATAAAAAACGTTTTAAAGTTCAAACCAGTGCAGGGATCGTCGAGCCTGAATTGGGCGAAAATGGTTGGGTTCGGGTCAATATGGGTTACCCTAAATTTTTACCGAATGAAATTCCCTTTATTGCCGATGAACCAGAAGCATTGTATGACATTGCTTTGGCAGATCATCAGCAATTAACAATTGATGTGGTGAATATGGGCAATCCACATGCTGTGACAATCGTTACAGATGTATTGACCGCAGATGTGGCGAACATTGGCCCACAAGTTGAATCACATGAACGTTTTCCGCAACGTGTCAATGCTGGCTTTATGCAAATTATTGATGAAAAACATGCACGTTTACGTGTATTTGAACGTGGCGTAGGGGAAACCATGGCCTGTGGTACAGGCGCATGTGCAGCAGCAGTTTCTGGAATGCGCCGTGGTTTATTGTCCGATAAAGTGGAAATAGAGTTGGCTGGTGGTAAGTTGCAAATTGAATGGAAAGAGGGCGATGTGGTGTGGATGACAGGTCCAACAGCTACGGTTTATGAAGGTCGTTTAGATTTGCGTTATTTCCAAAGTTGATCGTTATTGTCATAAAAAACCTGAGCGAGTTTTTAATACTAGCAAGTTAAGCGTAATTTAATGATTACTTATTCAAGAATCTCCCCTAACCCCTCTTTAATAAAGAGGGGGAACCATTGAGAATCTAAATTAATTTTAGATTCCTTGCGCAGCTGTACTGCTCATCCCTTCATTGAAAAATGGTGAGGAGCATGCTCCGCAAGGGGGTGCTTAACTGATTAATATTACAGAATAAGTTTCAGGTTTTTTTACTTTTATGAGCTTAGTGTTTTTGGTTTAAAATATTAAAACAGAAATGATTGATAATAAATAGAGCTAGATTAAGGAGGGCTTTATGCAGCAGTATGGCGCAATGCAATTGCTCTCCATGTGGATTAAAGATCGTAAAATTCAAAATCAGTCTGAACATACTTTAGATGCTTATTTTCGTGATGTGTCTCATTTTATTGATTTTTGCTATGAGAAAAAACTTGAATTAAAACAAATCGAAACTTCAGATTTAAGAGAATATATTGCGTATCGTGTGGAAAAAGACCAACTCAGTTCTACCAGTTTGCAACGTCATTTGACTTCGATTCGTCAATTTATGAAATGGGCGGAGCAAGGGAAGTATTTAGAAATCAATCCTGCTGACGACTTTCAATTGAAAAGACAACCTCGACCATTGCCTGGAATGATTGATATTGAAACTGTGAATCAAATTATGGATCAAGCTGAACCTGAAAAACCGATTGAAAAACAATTATGGATACGTGATAAAGCCATTCTCGAATTGCTTTATTCAAGTGGTTTACGATTAGCAGAAATTCAAGGTTTAACAATTCGTGATATTGATTTTAATCGGCATTTATTACGCATTACGGGTAAAGGGAATAAAACAAGAATTGTCCCTTTTGGCTCTAAAGCCAGAGATAGTTTAATAGAATGGTTGAAAATTTATCGGATTTGGCAAGGGGAGTTTAGCCCGCAATCATATGTATTTATTACCCAGCGGGGCAATAATATTACACCTCGCCAAATCGAAAATCGTGTGAAATATCAGGCTTTACGTGCGGGCGTAAATGTAGACTTACATCCTCATTTACTTCGACATTGCTTTGCCAGTCATATGTTGTCAAATAGTGGTGATTTACGTGCAGTTCAAGAAATGCTAGGTCATAGTAATCTCAGCACAACGCAAATTTATACGCATATTGATTTTGATCGTCTTGCTCAGGTTTATGACCAAGCGCATCCAAGAGCGCAAAAAAAATAAAACGATAACAAAAAATTATCTTATATGTAGAAACAACTTAGCATGTCATCTGCTATAGAACGGGAGTGATTTACCTACTGTACAAAAAATGCTGAAGCATAGTAATCTAAGCATAATGAACATTTTTACACGTGTTGGTTAAATTAATATCAAGGTTCTAGACTAGCAAAAGTATATGATCAAGCCCATACCAGAGCACAAAAAATGAATAAACAACAACAAGACATTTTATCTCTAGATCAAGACGCATTTGTACAATGCACGGTCTATATTGATAGAATTCTAAAAGAATATCAAAATGTTATCGGCAAAGATTATCAAGGCTATGTAAACCATTGTAAGCGTGTTGCTGCATGCTGTTTGATCTTATGCCAAGATCGGAGTCAAGAAGTTTGTGAAAAAATAGCGATAGCCGTCGCTTTTCATGATATCGGTATTTGGACAGCGAAAACAATTGATTACATTGAGCCATCCGTTGAACAAATGCACAACTATCTTGTTTCGAATCAGTTATTAGATTGGCAAGAAGAAATAACATTGATGATTTCAGAACACCATAAGTTGACCATCACCAAATGTTTAGAATATCCATTGGTTGAATATTTTAGACAGGCTGATTATGCAGATTTTTCATTCGGTTTCTTACGTTCAAATATTCCATTGAGTGAATTTAAAAAACTCACACAGCAGTATCCTAATGCAGGTTTTCATAAAACGCTGATGTCTTTGGGAATAAAGCGGTTATTTCACAAACCTTGGAGTCCATTGCCGATGTTTAAATGGTAATGATTGTTTTGAATTTTCTAAGGGGAACAGATGTAAGAGATCATTTTTTTGAACAAGTAGAATTTTTGATTCATACTGATTTATGCAACAGATTAAAAATCAAAGATTATTTTTTGTTTAAATTTTAGCTCTCACAATAGGTTTAGATTGCTTTATTTTAAAAATGAATATCGCTTAGAAACAATTCAAAGAGAAAAAATCCAAAAGGCTAATTGTTTTTAACGAAGCTCTGTTGTATATCTAATTTCGCATGAATAAAAATGCTTTCAATTGATTCAATTTTGTAAAATTTTAGGTTTTTCAATGATCTCGGAACTTGAACAAAAATATAAGCAACTCACTGAAGCCCAAAAAGAAATTTTTAGCGGCTATGGATTACGACAAGTTAAACATTTTGTTGAATTTAGCTTACCAAAAATTGAAGCGACATTACCCGAGAAAGGAAAAGTCTTAGGGATTAATGCGGAAGGTAAGGTACAAGCCATAAATACAGAAACCAAAGAAGTCTATTTATGGATTTCAGATCAACAATGGCAAGCTGCTCAAATCGCATCAAACCGTGTTGATTTAAAAGAAGACTTCCTCGAAGTTTGGAAAATTTTTGATTTAGAAAATCAAGACCTAATTGAACTCAGCCATGTTCATCGCGACTTTTTAGACACCAAGCTGAGTTAAAAATATTCATTGAACTTTTCGAGTGAATCGATAAAAGAAGCTCGAAAAGCTTTATGCTTTATTGTGTAGGCAGTAAATGCTTTATTCAGAAGCATTTACTGTTTGAAAATAATTTTGTTGAGTCATCCGATAAAGCACATGGCTAGCCAATGGATGTGTAGCTTCCAGTTTTGGATGGTTAAATTCTGAAATTGATTGCATGTTTAAGCGTTGCATGACTTTTTGTGAAGGGATATTTAATTTCGCCGTAAATGATACAACCTCTTGAAGGTCTAACTGCTCAAAAGCAAATTTCAAACAGATTTGAGCAGCTTCTGTGGCATAACCTTGATGCCAATATTGTTTTGCTAACCTCCAACCAATTTCTACACAGGGAGAAAAACTATATTGTGTAGGTTGATTTTGCAGCCCAACAAAACCAATAAATTGATGATTTTCTTTTAATTCTGCTGCCCAAAAGCCCCAGCCATTTTCTGCAATTAGAGTCTGAAATTTATTTGCCAATTCATCACTTTCTCGTTGTGTTAAAACACAAGGGAAGTATCGCATCACCTCAATATCTGAATTTAAAGCATAAAATTCCTGAAAATCAGAATCTTTCCACTGTCTCAAAATTAATCTTGGCGTTTCTAATTGAATAGGTGAATGAAAATCTTTCATCGCATTTTTCCAATGGAACTTTTAACTTGCTTATAGGTCTGTAAGTTATAAATCTTCAAGCGGAAGTTGAAAACTTTGTTTAATAATTTGGCTAGGTACATCCGTTTTGACACTGGTAATTCCGTTCTTTTTGGTCAAATGTGTGGACTGGAATTTTCGGTAACTTTCTAAATCTGGGACGACCACTTTTAACATCGCATCACATTCACCCAAAATAATATAGCACTCCATAACTTGTGGCAGTTCTTTCATTGCTTCAATAAATAGGTCAATGGTTTCAGCATCTTGTCCTAACAACCAGATTCTTGAAAATAAAATCAGTTGGAAACCAATTTTCTGAGGATCAACAACAGTGGTGTAGTTTTGAATAACGTTGGCTTCCTCCAATAATCTCACCCGTCTTAAACAAGAGGAAGGCGATAGTCCAATCTCACGGGCTAAATCATTATTTTGAATTCGACCATTGGCTTGTAAAGCACGAATGATATTTTTATCAATACGATCTAGCTTAATTAGAATTGTCTTTGATGAAATCTTCATAAAATAGAATTTAATTCGAAAAATAATAAATATTATAGAACATTTGCAATCCTATTTTAAGTGTTTTGAAAGATACTATTTTCTTCCCTCCAACAGTACAGAAAGGAAATGAAAATGTCTGTATTTGCACTTTTTGCCTTAACGGTATTGCCGTTAATTTTCACACCAGGACCAGATATGTTATTTATCCTGTCACAAGTGATGGGTAAAGATGCGAAAGCAGGTATGATGGCAACAATTGGTATTTGTTCAGGATATTTAGTGCATTCAGTTTTGGTTGCACTTGGGATTGCTGCAATTATTGTTTCTTTTCCTGTTTTATTTGAAACGATTCGTTATCTTGGAATAGCCTATTTATTGTATTTGGCTTTTCATTTAATCAAGTCAGTATTTCATTCAAAGCAAGTGAAGATTGAACAGAAAGTTTCAGCACAACCGATTCGTAAAGGTTTTTTAACGGCCTTGTTAAACCCGAAAGGCATGCTGATCTATTTTGCAATTCTTCCTCAGTTCATTGATAAATCTGGAAATACAGTTGCTCAAGGTTTGATTCTATCATTCATCTTCATTGGTCTAATCTTCATTATTTATTGTGGTTTGAGTTTGGTTTTTGCCAAAATTTCTCAAAAAACAGGAATAGATGAGCGTAAGCAAAAATGGATCGACGCAGGTTCTGGTTCTCTTTTGGCTTTGGCTGCGACTTGGTTAGTGATCAACTAAGATATAAACAATAATGATTTATAAATAATACTTAGCTATTTTTAGTAAGCATGAGCCTAAAAACTTATGCTTACTTTTCATCATTTGGGCTTAAAAGTCGGTTAAAAAAATTCAAAGTTACAAATTTTAATGATGTTGATAACAAAAAAAGTTATTCAATCTATCTTAAATGACAAATTTAAGTAAAAAAAAGCAAAAGTCATATAGCAATTATTTTATTGTTCTATTTTTAATTTTGATCTATAGAATTCAGCATTATTCAATTTAATTAACAGGAAATATATTTAAAATCAAACATTAAAATCTATTTGAATAGAGTCTAAAATGGAGTGATAGCATTGTTACATTTTTTTTATGAACTGCCCGTTCAACGATTTTTACGCTTTTTTACAGCTGATTTGTGAATTGTGACTTGACCGAAATGCCAATCACATTGCAAGATAGGACACCTAAAAATTTTAAATGAAGAGTTATTATAACTTTTCTCAACATTTATTTTGCTAAAACAGCCGAGGATTACATGAAGGCTCTTGTTGCTGTAAAACGTGTGGTTGATGCCAACGTTAAAGTTCGCGTTAAACCGGACAATAGTGGGGTTGACCTTACTAACGTTAAAATGTCAATTAACCCATTCGATGAAATCGCGGTTGAAGAAGCGGTTCGTTTAAAAGAAAAGGGAACAGTTACAGAAATCGTTGTTGTTTCTATCGGTGCTAAAGAAGCGCAAGAACAAATCCGTTCTGCAATGGCGCTTGGTGCAGACCGCGGTATCTTGGTTGAAGCTGATGACAGCCAACTCGGTGCTTTAGAAATTGCTAAAATCTTAAAAGGTGTTGTTGAACAAGAACAACCACAACTTATCCTTTTAGGTAAACAAGCAATTGATGACGATTCTAATCAAGTTGGTCAAATGCTTGGTGCTTTACTTGGCGCTGGCCAAGGTACTTTCGCTTCTGTAGTTGCAGTAAATGGCGATAAAGTACAAGTAACTCGTGAAGTTGACGGCGGTTTACAAACTGTAGAGTTGAACACTCCAGCGATTATTACGACTGACTTACGTTTGAATGAGCCACGTTATGCTGCGCTTCCAAACATTATGAAAGCTCGTAAAAAACCACTTGATACGAAAACTCCAGCAGATTTCGGTGTTTCAGCAACTTCTAAACTTAAAACAGTTAAAGTTGAACCACCTGCAGAGCGTAAAGCTGGTGTACAAGTGAAGTCTGTAGACGAGCTTGTTGAAAAACTTAAAAATGAAGCGAAAGTGATCTAATACAGAAGGATAAAATCATGAGTATTTTAGTTATCGCTGAGCACGACAATAAGACACTTAACGGTGCAACTTTAAACGTTGTTGCTGCAGCTCAAAAAATCGGTGGTGATATCACTGTATTGGTTGCAGGCTCTGGTGCTCAAGCAGTTGCAGATGCTGCTGCAAAAGTTGCTGGTGTAAGCAAAGTATTACTTGCTGATGATACTGCTTATGCAAATCAATTGGCTGAAAATGTTGCTAAATTAGTTGCAGAACTTGGCAAAGGTTATTCACATATCCTTGCTGCTTCTACAACGACTGGTAAGAACATTCTTCCACGTGCTGCTGCACTTTTAGACGTAAGCATGATCACTGACATAATTGCTGTTGAAGGCCCTAAAACTTTCAAACGTCCTATCTATGCTGGTAACGCAATTGCTACAGTTCAATCTGACGAAGCAATCGTTGTTGCGACTGTACGTGGTACTGCATTTGATCCAGTTGCTGCTGAAGGTGGTTCTGCTGCGGTTGAAGCTGTTGCTTCTACAGGTGACACAGGTATTTCTAAGTTTGTATCTGAAGAAATCGTGAAATCTGAACGTCCAGAATTAACAGCTGCTCGTATCGTTGTATCTGGTGGCCGTGGCGTGGGTTCTGGTGAAAACTACCATAAAGTACTTGATCCACTTGCTGACAAGCTTGGTGCTGCTCAAGGTGCTTCACGTGCTGCGGTAGATGCTGGCTTCGTTCCAAACGATATGCAAGTTGGTCAAACAGGTAAAATTGTTGCACCTGACCTATACATGGCTATCGGTATTTCTGGTGCGATTCAGCACTTGGCTGGTATGAAAGATTCTAAAGTGATCGTAGCGATCAACAAAGATGAAGAAGCGCCAATCAATGCTGTTGCTGACTACTGGTTAGTTGGTGATTTGAATACTGTCGTTCCAGAATTGGTTTCTAAGCTTTAATTCTCGAATTAAGTTTCAAAAAACGCTCCGAAAGGGGCGTTTTTTTATATCTATAGAAAATGAGAAAGATATGATGAATCAATCTAGAAAATAATTCTAAAATGATTGTTGCGGTTATAAGCTAGTTGTACTCTATGGATTCATGGAAGGGGACGTTGAATGCCAGATGATGCAAATAAGGTAGAAGAACCTGAAAAAGAAAATAACCAGCCAATAGCTGCTACAGAAGATCCTTTATTTTATCGTGTTTGTTTTTTTATCTCATCGAGCTACGCTTTTATTATTTCAGCATTATTGCTTTTGCTATGTCATATCAAAGATGAGGGTGCGTTCTTTAATGCATTCGGATGGTTGATCACCTTTGTTGTTACATATCTTGCTTTTAAACTGCTTGATACTGTATTTGCACAAGAGGAGAGGCTTCTTCAAAGTGCAAATTTTTGGTCAAAGAAAATTGATGAGGGTGGTGATGGTGGAGCGGAAATTTTAGCAAGTATTTTTTATTTTATATTTCTTTTTTTGACGGTAGTGTTGGCGCATGCTTTAACTCTTTGTCTTCGCTATATTTTTCCTAAGAAATAAATAGATTGAAGACAATGATTAAATTCCTTGTTATAACAACTAAAAGAATAGAAGATGAAGCATTATGAAAAAATTATTACTTATTTTTAAAGATCCTTTATATCTTAGATTTTGTTCCTTTTTTTCTGGTTTATTGATATTCGTATTGGGTGGCGCTATAGCTTATTTAAGTTATATTGGATTGAGTCAATCTATTTGGGTTATTCCGTGTTTGCTTCTGTCTTTAGTGATTATGGTGATAGGATTTATTGTTTTTTTATTTACTTTTACAGACGATCAAAGTTTAGTTGGTGGGAACATTATTTTTTTTGGTCCTGGCATAGCTACTGATTTTATCTTACTACTCATTCAAATTGGATTATTTATATCTGTTGGTTTAATATCATTTATTTTAACTTTACTTATTCGTTTGTTAATCCCTTTAGAAATAAAAGATTGAATTTCACACTGTTCAATGGCGAACTAAAAAGTTATTTTTAAACCAAGAAAATGAAGATACTCAAAATATTCATACTTCTCTATATGAAGTACATTGAAAACTGAGTGATGTGCTTAATGCAGGTGATTCATTGATTACTAGTATTCACAAACACAATTTTATTGATAAACGACCTGTCTCAGATTAAAGAATTCATGAGCTAATTTGATCTTAATTGCGATATTAAATGTTGTATCCTGAAAAATAAATTTTTAAGAAAAGCGATTCAAGCATAGCAAGTTATGTTGTTGAAAATATATACAAAACAAAGCTAGTGTTTGTCGATAAAACATAACGAAATTGCCTATAAAAGTCTTTGTTTTATGCTATAGTTATCGGCTGTATTTTCGGATTTTAGCTCACAGTCATTTTGAGTTAATTCTTTGCAAGATTGATTATATAAATGAGCAGTTGCAGTTGGCGCTGTTTGTAATAAGGAGTATGCATGAGCGTATCGGAAATTAGACCGATTGCCATTGAGGATGAACTAAAAAGCTCATATCTCGATTATGCCATGAGTGTTATTGTATCTCGTGCATTACCAGACGTGAGAGACGGCTTAAAGCCTGTTCATCGTCGTGTGCTGTTCGCTATGCACGAATTAGGTAATGACTATAACAAAGCTTATAAAAAATCTGCACGTGTTGTCGGTGATGTAATCGGTAAATACCACCCACATGGTGATTCTGCTGTTTATGAAACCATTGTACGTATGGCACAAGATTTTAGTCTACGTTATCAGTTGGTTGATGGTCAGGGTAACTTCGGTTCTGTCGATGGCGATAGCGCGGCGGCAATGCGTTATACCGAAGTACGTATGCGTAAACTGACCCATGAAATGCTGGCTGACTTAGAAAAAGACACAGTTGAATGGGAAGATAACTACGATGGCTCTGAGCGTATTCCTCAGGTTATGCCGACACGTATTCCTAACTTATTGATCAATGGTGTGACAGGTATTGCAGTTGGTATGGCAACCAACATGGCACCGCACAACATGACAGAAGTTGTGAATGCATGTTTGGCTTATGCAAATAATCCGAATATTTCAATCGAAGGATTGATGGAACACATTTCTGGTCCAGACTTCCCTACAGGCGGTATTATTTATGGTAAATCTGGCATTGTAGATGCTTACCGTACAGGTAAAGGGCGTTTGCACATTCGTGGTAAATACCATATAGAAGAAGATCAAAAAACAAGTCGTAGTACCATTGTATTCACTGAGATTCCGTATCAAGTTAATAAAGCAAAAACCATTGAGCGTATCGCTGAATTGGTTAAAGAGAAAAAACTTGAAGGAATTTCAGAGCTTCGTGATGAGTCTGATAAAGATGGTATGCGTATTGCAATTGACTTAAAGCGTGGCGAAAACGCTGAAGTCATTGTCAATAATTTATTCCTGAATACTCAACTTGAAAACTCATTCAGCATCAACATGGTTTGTCTTGATAATGGACAACCTAAGCTGATGAATTTAAAAGACATCATTGCTGCATTTATTCGTCACCGCCAAGAAGTGGTGACACGCCGTACAATGTTTGAATTACGCAAAGCACGTGAACGTGGTCATATCTTAGAAGGTTTGACTGTTGCTTTAGCGAATATTGATGACATTATCGAAACCATTAAAACATCGGCGAATCCTACTGAAGCACGTGAACGCTTACTTGCAGGTGAATGGGCAGGTGGAAATGTAGTTGCATTGCTTGAAAAAGCAGGTGCAATTTCAGTTCGTCCAGATGAAATTGAAGGCGAAGATCCTAATCGTCCATTTGGTTTAGATGGTCTAGTTTATCGTTTATCACCTGCACAAGTGGGTGCGATTTTAGAATTACGTCTACACCGTTTAACGGGTCTTGAGCAAGATAAACTACAAGCTGAATACTCTGAGATTTTGGCACAAATTGCTGAATTAACAGCGATTCTCAATGATTTTAATTTGTTGATGAATGTGATTCGTGAAGAGCTTGCTTTGGTTTTACAACAATATGGCGATGCACGTAAAACTGAAATTGTTGAATCTCGAATTGATTTTTCTCGTGAAGATTTAATTCCAGAAGAGCAGGTTGTATTAACTGTTTCTAAAACAGGTTATGCAAAAACTCAGCCATTGTCAGACTACGCTGCTCAGCGCCGTGGTGGGCGTGGTAAGTCTGCAACTTCAATGAAAGAAGATGATTATATTCAACATCTCATCGTGACTTCAAACCATGCGACGGTACTTTGCTTTACCGATGTTGGTAAAGTGTACCGTCTAAAAGTCTTTGAAGTGCCGCAAGCGTCTCGTGGTTCTAAGGGTCGCCCAATGGTGAACTTATTGCCACTTGATGCGAATGAAACGATTACAGCGATTCTTCCTGTGATTGATGCACCGAAGAAGTTTACAGAGCGTTTAACTGAGTTTAGAACTTTTGTACGTGCCAATGTTGCTAAGTTGCGTGAAAATGCAATCATCGAAGCACATTATGAGCCGTTAAAAGCTGCATTTGCAGAGCTTGGTGAAAACCCTGATGATTTATCAGATGCTTTACGTAAGCAATTGAAAGAAATCGGTTTAGAACTTTCAGCATCAGATATTGAAGATGAATTAGTCGCAGAGTTTGCAGAACGTGTTGAAAATGTTCGTAAAAACTTCTATGTGTTTATGGCAACAGCCTCAGGTACTGTAAAACGTGTTGAATTAGAACAATTTAGTAATGTTCGTTCAAATGGTCTACGTGCAATTGAGTTGAAAGAAGAAGACACCTTGATTGGTGTAGCGATTACCGATGGTGAACAGCAAATCATGTTGTTCTCAAATGAAGGTAAAGCGATTCGCTTCTCTGAAACTGATGCACGTGTGATGGGGCGTACAGCGAAAGGTGTGCGTGGTATGCGTGTCACTTTAGCTGCGGCTCAAGCAGAAGATGATGTTGAAACTGATATTGATTCCGATGATGAAGATTCTTCTGATTCAAATGTAGCTAGTCGTATTGTTTCTCTCGTCGTTGTACCTGAAACTGGCGAAGTGTTATGTGCTTCTGCAAATGGTTATGGTAAACGTACTCCAGTTGATGACTTCCCAACCAAGAAGCGTGGCGGTAAAGGTGTAATTGCAATCAAAACATCTGAACGTAACGGTGAGTTGGTTGGTGCAGTTGCTATTGATGAATCTAAAGAACTGATGTTAATTTCTGATGGCGGTACTTTAGTTCGTACGCGTGCTTCTGAAGTTGCTAGAACGGGTCGTAATGCGCAAGGTGTACGTCTAATTCGTTTAGGTAATGAAGAAATCTTGGTTGGTGTCGTTGCTGTAGAAGCAGTTGAGGCTGATGATGAGATTTTAGAGTCTGAAGTGATTGATGGCGAAGTATTGGAAAATACTGAGAATTTAATTGATTCAGAATCTCTAGTTGAAGATGAAACTATTATGGATGAAGGTGAGCCTGAGTCTGATGGTAATGAATCTGAAGATTAATTTTTAGATGTTAAAGGAGGACGCTAAGGCGTCCTTTTTTGTTCATGGTTTTATAATATTTAGAGAAAATTCGCATGAACAATGTGTTTGTTAGTGTATGATAAATAAAGTTTTAATAGTATCTAAGAGGAAAAAATGTCAATTATATTAAAAGAGCCAGTCAGTTTATTAGATAGAAATATACAATTGGATATAAAAAGTTTAAGTAAAACAGTTGTAAAGCTAATTGCTAAAAGTGTTTCATTTAAATGGGATGAGGTAATAGAAGATTCTCCTGATCTTGCAGATGCTTTAGGGCTTATTCAATCAGAAAATGAAATTGCATATGTATTTGTCATAACATCATTTCTCAAGGCTTTTAATGAATTAGTTGAAGAAATAGAAGTAAACAATAACAATGTAGAACAAGACATAGAAATGATAAGTTTCTTGATATCAGAGAGAGTTCAAAAAGAGAAATTGATTTTAGATGATAAATTAATAAATAGAGAAGATTTTTATAAATCAGAATTATTAAATGAACTAACAAATATTTTAATAGAATATTTACAAAATAAAGAAATTGAATCTTATATAATTGATAATTTAAAGAATAGATTCAAAAGTTATTTTTTAACGGCACTACATAAAAATTGGCTTAAAGACAGCAAATATTCAACTTTATTATCAATAATTGATAATGAGACACCTTTTATAACATTGCAACAAAAAATCGTGAAATGGAATGATTATTATTCATATTTATTGAAGCAGGTTGATTTACCACTCTTCTCAGAAAATTTTAGTTTAAACCAAATTTATATTCCGTTAAGAGCTAAAACAAAAAATTCAGTTCTATTGAAGACTAATAATGAAGATGAATTATATTCAATAGTTGATATTAATGATGAAATTATTAGCTGGATTAGAGGAAAAGATACAAATGATACTATTCGATTGATTAATGGAGGGCCAGGAAGTGGAAAATCATCATTTTTAAAAATTTTAGCATCTCAACTTACGAATGACCATGTTTATAAAATAATTTTTATTCCTTTACATTTAATCTCATTTACTAATTCCTTAGATGATTCTATCAATAACTATTTGTCAACAATAGCAGGCTTAAATTTCTCAGATCTTATTAAAGAGAATGAGAAATTTTTGCTAATTTTTGATGGGTTAGATGAGTTAGCAAGCCAAGGTACTGCAGGAGAAAGTATAGCTAGAGATTTTTCTAATGAATTACAAAGAACATTGAGACTACATAATGCACAAGAAGTTAAAGTTAAAGCGATTATTAGTGGAAGAGACATAGTAATTCAGAAAGAAAAAAAATATTTGAAGGTAAAAAGCTATGAGTTGCTGCCATATTTTATTAATGATAATGGTCAATATCATGATCCTTTAGCTTTATTAAAAGAAGATCAACGTGATTTATGGTGGAATAGATATAGTAATTTAAAAAATCGTGATGTTTCTATTGTTCTGGAGCAAATTAAATCTAAAAATCTTCAAGAAATAACATCTCAGCCTCTTTTGAATTATTTGGTTGCAATATTACTGGATATTGGTGAAATTCAATTAAGCGAGGAAACAACTATTAATGAAATATATGAGTACTTATTAAGAGAAGTCTATAAGAGAGGTTGGGAAAATCATAAAACATATGGTCCGATACAATCAATTGAATATGATAATTTTTTAATGATATTGCAAGAAATTTCTTATACTGCTTGGAAGAGTAATGGTAGAACAACCAATATAAAAAGCATTGTTGAGCAATGTAAATATATGGGGATTGATCATATCCTTGAAAACTTTACAAATAGTTTGAAAATAGATGAGAAATCAAGTTTAACCCGACTATTAACTGCTTTCTATTTTAAGTCAAATGATGGCTTAGAGAGTATTTTAGATCAGACTTTTGAATTTACTCATAAATCATTCTCTGATTATTTGATTGCATTGAAAACATGTGTATTTATTGAAAGTTTAAATGATGATTTTGAACTTTCTAGAAAGATGAGTGGAAGAAGGGGGAAAAATATTTATAATATTACAGAAGATTTTGTAATTTATTTCAAAAGCATTGATTTGAATGAGAATACGGTTAAAGTCTTTTTAAAAAATGAATTTCATAAAATAGAAAAACCTAGTATTATTAAGAATATGTTGGTTAATATTTTGGAATTTATTATTGAGGATAATGATATTCCAGCTTTAATTGATTGTCAGAGTTTAGAGAAAATTAATTCAAATTTTTATAAAATATTTTCAAATATATTATTGATTTTGGAAATATTTTGCAAAATTGATAATCTTAAAATCGAGCTCTTAAGTTTAAGATCATTTGGTCTATTACAAGGGAAGTTGAATTCTGAAATTATGGGCTTAGCTGGTAACTATCTAGATTGTTTTGTATTATCTAATGTTATAGTTGGTAAAAATCTTATGGGAGTGAAACATGATTATTCTGTTAATAATAAAAAAGATATAAATGAAGGTTTTTTTGGGTTTAATTTCTATCTATGTAATTATGATCATTGTATCATATCTTTTAATATTCTAAGTAGTGTAAAAAGGTTAAGTAAGTATAATTGTAATTTTAAGGAATGTAAAATTCAAGGGGTTAATGATTTTGTTTATTTATTTATTGAATGTAGTGTTATTAACTCAAGTATAAGTAATATTAAAAAAGTCATATTTAATGATTCAATTTTGGTGAATTTAAAAATTGAAAATGTTGAATTAGTTCATTTTAGTAGAGAAAATACTTACAAAGATGTTTTTGTGAATGGAGTTTTAATAGATAATCTCAATAATAATGAGTTAAAAGAACTAGGTGTTATTTTCATAGAAGAAGAAAAAGAAGGGGTAAGAGATATTTAGTATAGGCATAATTTTTTTCTTGATTAAATTAAAGGAAGAGCAACATCCTAAGTTTTTTGTATAATAGATTTTATTTTCTGTTTACTAGTAATATAATTATTAATTTTCTGATATTATATTGGTTTGATCCATGCTCAAACTCATCTATTATGTCCCTGAATCACACTTAGAATCGACCAAGCTTGCCATTTTTGAAGCAGGGGCAGGTGGTATGGGGAATTATGAGCATTGTGCTTGGCAAGTGTTGGGAATAGGGCAATTTAAACCTGTAAAAGGTTCAAATCCATTTATTGGTGAACTCGATACTTTAGAGCAACTTCCTGAATGGCGTGTAGAAACCATTGTTCCAGAAGAAAAAGCTGTGCAAGTCGCAAAAGCTTTAAAGGCAAGCCATCCTTATGAAGAGCCTGCTTTTGAGTTTATTCAAGTCATTGATATTTAATAAGTTTTTTTATTGATAAGGGAGGGTTTTGACCTCTCCCTAACCCTCTCCTGAAAGGAGAGGGAACTTATGATATTTTCATCGCTCTCTTGAGAGGAGAAAGAATTATTAACCTCTTCCAAACTCTTTCCTAAAAGGAGTTGAAATTGTTAACCTCTCCCTAACTCTTTGTTGATAGGAGAGGGCACTTATGATATTTTCCTCGCTCTCTTGAGAGGAGAAGGAATTATTAACATCTCCCAAAGTCTTCCCTAAAAGGAGTTGGAATTATTAACCTCTCCCTATCCATCTTCTGAGAGGAAAGGGAATTTTATAAAATTAAACTTTTTGAATAAATAGCTTACGATCAAAACGATATTGTGGGTAAAACACACCATCTTCAGCTCGTTCACCAGCAGCAACGACCATGACTGGATATTCATCTGCATTTAAATTCAAGATCTTGCGAACCATTGGTTCATCAAAGCCTTCCATCATGCAACTGTCAAAACCATAAGCACGTAAAGCCAATACTAGATTTTCACATGCCAAAGCTGTTGTTTTAGTCGCCCAAAGTTTGGCATCCGCAGGGGTATAAGCTGTTACAGGAAGTTGTTTATCAAACTGACGTGCGACCTTAAACGCAACTTTCTTAAAGTTACCTAAGGCATTGAAATAGCCTGTTTTATAGTTATATGGAATAAAACGATAGTATTTTTTAACTAAAGGTGGGATTTCAGGAAAAGGAAATTCATTGATGTTATTTTCAGCCATTTCATCAATACGGTCAGTACGTGCAATACAAACAATCAATTCAGCAGCGGTTCTTGCAGCAAACTGGTTTAGACATGCTTTTACTAAACGTTTCTTTTTCGGTTGTGATTGAACGACATAAAATGTCCAAGGCTGTAAATTCGATGAGTTTGGTGCAAGCAAAGCTAAGTCTAAACATGCATCTAAGGTTTCAGCAGGAATGGGTTTGTCTGTAAATTTACGTACAGATCGGCGGCTCTCAATTACCTTTCTAAAGTTATCAACATCAATATCTTGTGGAGCTGCTTCGTAATAACGTTTTTTAGGTTGAGCATCTTGTGACATTGTCATTCTCTCATTCTAATAAAAATAATTTGATCAACTTTAAACAAAAAAACCACTTAGCCTTCAGATTGATTGCTAAGTGGTCTGTTATTTTCAATTCAACAATTAGTTAAATTGAGCAAAATCAGGTTTGCGTTTTTGCATAAATGCTGCAACTGCTTCAGCCATTTCAGGTGATTTCACACGTTGCATAAATATAACGGCTTCATCATCAATACAATCAATAATTTCTTGTAGATTATGTTTCATCAATGCTTTGGTCTGTTTTAATGATGCAAGTGGTAGCGCCGCTAAAATTTGCGCTTGTTTTAAAGCATGTGCATAAACATCATCTTCAATGCTATTTACAATACCTGCATTGAGCGCTTTTTCACTGTTAAATTTCTGTGCAGTGAGCAATAATTCAGCCGCTTTATGGTAACCCGCTTGTTGGATTAACAATTTACTTGAAGCACCTTCAGGAGAAAGGCCTAAGCTTACAAACGGAATTTGGAATAGGGCAGTGTTATCGCTATACACAAGGTCAGCATGAAGTAAAATCGTTACACCAATCCCAATCGCAACACCACGTACAGCACAGATTAATGGTTTAGAAAAACGAGCTGCTGCTTTTAAAACAACAAAAGGAGGCGTGTCACCTTCTTTGCCTTCTAGCGGAGTTTGAATAAAAGCCATAAAATCTTGCATGTCATTGCCCGCACTGAAGTCTGCATCTTCACCACGTAAAATAACAACACGTACATCTTTATCTTGATCCGCTTCATCAAAAGCTTTGGCGATCCATAGATAAAGTTCACCGTATAAAGCATTTTTTGCCTTTGGTCGGTTAATGGCTAAAGTCAGTACGCCATTGTCTAAATTCGCATTCAAATGTTCATGTGGTTGTTGAATACAACTAAGTGTCATCGTACTATCCTTGCTTTAGAAATTAATTGAACTCTACGCCTTTATTATGTCGCATAATTTAAAATTCGACACAGACTGGTCAGTTCATAAAAAAGTTAGATCTGCTATGAAATATACATTTGATTATCTCGTTTACATTGGTCGCTTTCAACCCTTCCATTTAGCACACATGCAGACAATAAAAATTGCTTTGCAACAAAGTCAATTTGTAATTTTGGCGCTTGGCTCAGCACAGAGTGAGCGCAATACTAAGAATCCGTTCCTTGCGAAAGAACGTGAGCAAATGATTTTGTCTAATTTTTCAGAAGCAGATCAACAGCGTATTCGTTTTGTGCATGTGATTGATGTTTATAATGATGTTAAATGGGTGGAATTGGTTAAATCACTGGTGGCAAGTGTCGTCGAAACGGAAGATCGAGTCGGTTTGATTGGACATTTTAAAGATGATTCATCTTATTATTTACAACTTTTCCCTGAATGGAAAATGGTTGAGTTAGAGAGTTTAGTGGGTTCAATTTCGGCAACACCATTGCGAGAGGCATATTATCGAGGTGAAATTCGACAAGCAGAATTTCCACTCGGTACAGCTGAATTTCTAGAAAAATTTCAACAAACTGAAATCTATCAGCAATTAAAGAATAAATTCCAAGCACAAGATCGATCTAATCTTTAAGTTGTTAATCGTTGTATTGATACTTCATGCTGTGCTTGTTTTAGTCTAATTATTCGTCTAAAAATATAATCATTGGTGAAGTATCAAGCCACTTTATTTTATAGCCATCAACATTCTATATTCATCAACTTAAAATAAGCTGCGTTTGTTCAATTAAGGTTTTTGTTAAAGATGCGAGTTGACTAGATTGTTGCTTCCAGTGATGCCAATACAACTCGAGTTCAAGTCTTGCTTCGGGCATGATTTCGACTAATTTTCCAGTAGCTAACTCATTTTCTACTTGTAAATCAGGCACCATGCCATAACCGAGATTAAGCAAAATCGCTTCAACAAATGCTGTTGACGATGGAATGTAGTGGCATGGATACATATTGGCGGTTAAGCCATAAATGCGTTGTATAGTTTGCATATGTACATGATCTTTATCATTAAAAATAACAGTCGGTGTGTTCCTTAAACCATTTCGATGTATACCATTTTGAAAATAATGTTGAATAAACTGTGGTGTTGCAACCATGCGATAAGACATTTTACCTAAAAGCGTAGCCTCACAGCCTTTCATCGGACTTGATTCTGTGGAAATACATGCATTGACCAAACCCGCTTCAAGCAAGTGGTGTGTTTGAGATTGATCATCAATTTTTAGATCGATAATGATCTTTTCTTGAATTAAAGTTTTTTGGATACTGCTTAATAACCATGTCGCCAAAGAGTCTGCATTCGATGCAATATTCAGTTTGAAAAATTGAGAATTAGAACGTTGTCCCTGCAAGTTTTGGATTAAGTTTTGCTCCATCAAGCGGTGATGTTGTAAGAAAAGTAAAACTTCCTGACCAGATTGTGTCACTTTACACGGTCTTTCTCGAATGATCAGCACTTGCCCGAGTTGTTTTTCTAAAGTTTGTAATCGCAAGGTCACGGCAGAAGCGGTGATATTTAAACGTGCGGCCGCCAATTCAAAGCTACCTGTTTCTGCAACAGCTAAAAAAGCCTCACTGTGTTTACTTTGCAGCATAGAGATGTCCCGATTCAAATATAGTGATTAATCAAACTCATAAAATTCTATTGCATAAAACTCGATGACTAAATAATTACAGCATGAATGATCTAATCAGATGCTAAAACCAAGTATGACAAGAACACTGAAAATAAAACCAAGCATTATCAAAGCTTAAAAATCACAACCTAAGAAAAACTTAGTTAAATTAATATTTATTTAGAAATACTCATTTAGTCGATTTAATTTGGATAATAGCACGATTCTCTAAATCAATTAAAAGTGTAGTTTCATCATGTTGCAAAGTTATATGCAAGGTTTTGCCATCGGGATGAGTTTAATCATGGCGATTGGTGCGCAAAATGCATTTGTGCTCAAACAAGGTTTGAAAAAACAATATGTTTTTTGGATTTGTCTGGTGTGCATCGCCTCGGATTCGATCCTGATTCTATTGGGCGTACTTGGCTTTTCTAAAATTATGCAAACCAATCCTGAGTTAGTGGAATGGGCGAAATATTTGGGTGCAACATTCTTATTCTTTTATGGCGCACAGCATTTTTATAAAGCTTTCACAGCAACGACTAACTTATTACCAAGTGAGAAAGATGAGTCGAAGCTTTTGAAAATGGTGTTGATCTGTTTGGCTTTAACATGGTTAAACCCGCATGTTTATTTGGATACAGTGGTTTTAATTGGCTCTATTTCTACGCAATTTGAACATGCAAAGCTTCAGTTTGCTTTGGGTGCAATTACTGCTTCTTGGATTTTCTTTTTTGCTTTAGGTTTTGGTGCTCGTTTCTTATTACCTATTTTTAAAAGTGCTAAATCTTGGAAAATCCTAGATTTTGTTATCGGTTTAGTAATGTGGGGCATTGCCACTTCATTGATTGTTTAAGGTTTTCTAAGGCTGTCTCAATTGATTTTTTATCAGCTGGCTCAATTAGTGGCATACTTAATGACATAAATCAAAAGCCTTATTGGCTTTTGATTTTATTTCAAGCAAGAAAAATTAACCTGCTTGAAGTGCTTTTAAGTCTTCTAAAACTTGTTCTGCATGACCCGCAGCTTTTACCTTACGGTATTCTTTTACAAGCTGACCATTATGGTAAATAAAAGTTGAGCGCTCGATGCCCATGACTTTTTTACCATACATATTTTTTTCTTTAATCACATCGAAGTGTTTACACAATATCTCTTCTTTATCGCTGATTAAGTTAATGGTCAGTGCTTGCTTTTCAGTAAAGTTTTGATGTGCTTTGACTGAGTCACGTGATACACCAATTACAGTTGTATTGGTCGAATCAAACTGATCTTTTAAGCAAGAAAAACCAACAGCCTGAGTGGTACAACCTGGTGTAGAGTCTTTAGGATAAAAATACAAAACCAACCAATCTGTTGTAAGTTCAGTCAGGTTAATTTCACCCGTTGTGGTAGGAAAAGTCTGATTTGGAAGTTGAATGGATTCAGTCATTTTTCATCCTTAATGTTCATCATGTTTTAATTCAAGTGTTAAAAAGGCATAATTTTCGTGAAATAGAATATCACCTTTACGGACTGAAAGTGGGGTTTTAAAAATAGGTGCATTAATCACAGTGGTATGAAATTCACCTGCTTCACCACAGGGATCAATCTTGCGTGACAATAATTCTTCTACATAATCAAGGGTTAAAATTCGCCCTAAGTCTGCAACTGTCGTTCCTAAATTTAGGTTTACAGTTACGATCATGCACTCAAATCCAAGTGTTATCAGTTCATGTACGATTTCTAAACGAGGTTTTTGCCACAGTGGCATACACAGTTTTAAATTACTACGTTTGCAAACAGATTGATTCCATTCAGCATGTGCAATCAGGTCAATATCACCAGTGAGTAGAGTTTCAGCATTTAATTGTCTAGCTTGAGCAAGTAAATCTAAGAATGTTGCTTCGTAGTTAGACCAAGTTGCTGAACCTTTTAGAATGGGTAAACCAATTGCAGTAGCCTGTGCATCTATAATTTCCAAAGGCATGGCATGTGAACGTGATCTTAAACCTTGTTCTTCAAGCATCACCATTAAAGCAACAGGTTTTGCGTGTTGCATTGCATAATAGAGTGCGAGACTACTGTCTTTACCACCACTATAAGAGGCAACGAAATTTTCCCCTTTTAAGTGATTGTTATTCCATGGAGATTGCATAATTTCCTAGATGCTATTTAAAAAATAGTGATAAAAAAGCCTGCGTAACGCAGGCTTTGACGCAAATGCCAAAATTATTTTTTCGCTTGTGCTGCTTTCATTGCCGCTTGAGTCAGCGTTTCTAACTTACTTGTAAGTTGCGGGCCAAAACATGCTTTAAGCGCAGCATTTTGTTGTTGCACAAAAGCTAAGCTAGATGGGTTTTTCTTTTGGTTTACAGCACTTTGAATTTCCCATTTTTGAGCTTCTGTTACTTTACCTTGAGCATCAATTTGGCATGAACAAAACTTACTCACTTCAGCGCTTGTTAACTTTCCACCCTTTGCAGTTTCAGTTTTACAAACATTGACCAATGCAGATTTTACATTTGTACTTTTATAAGCTTGTTGAAGTGGATTTGCTTCAGCAGCATGAGCAGTAGAACCCATCATTGCAACGATTGAAAACATTGAAGAAAGAAGAAGACCTGATTTTAAGTTTTTCATAAACTGTACCTTGTTATTACGCAATATAACGTGTTGGGTCTGCGACGCCTGCATCCATAAAGCCTTCCTTACGAAGACGGCAGCTATCACATTTACCACATGCACGTCCTTGGTCATCTGCTTGGTAGCATGAAACCGTTTGGCTATAGTCTACGCCATGTTCCAAGCCTAAGCGTATTATATTCGCTTTGGATAAATGTAACAGAGGTGTTTCAAATTTAAGCGGTTTTCCTTCAACACCGACTTTTGTCGCAAGACGTGCCATATTGGCAAAAGCTTCGATAAACTCTGGTCGGCAGTCAGGATATCCTGAATAATCAACAGCATTGATCCCAATCACGATTGCTTGAGCATCAAAAACTTCAGCAGCAGCCAGTGCATAAGACAGGAAAATGGTGTTACGTGCTGGAACATAAGTTACAGGAATACCATCAGTTTCATGATCAGGTACATCAATGTTATGGTCTGTAAGTGCAGAACCACCCAAATTACCCAAATCAATATTGATCACACGATGTTCAACCCCAGCACGTTGAGTCAAAGCACGAGCTGCATCAAGTTCGGTGGTTGAACGTTGACCATACATAAAACTCAGGGCAATACATTCGTAATTTGCTTGCGCCCAAGCCAAACAGGTTGTTGAGTCTAAGCCGCCAGATAATAAGACAATGGCACGAGGGCGCATATTCACAGTCTCCGAAAAATTTATAAAACTAGGATGATTAGGATAGCTAGGAAATTAACGACCTGTTTCATCATTCCAAAGCAATTTATGTAATTGCAATTGGAAGCGAACAGGGAGGTGGTCGTCTAAAATCCATTGAGCCAAATCACGTGCAAGCTGTGGTAAACGTACTGCACCTTTTTCTACGGCAAAAGCAGGTGAGAACCATACGGTACTGACTTTGTCATTTAAAGCATATTGCTCAACTTGTTGCTTAGACCATTCGTAGTCTTCACGGTTACAAATGACAAACTTGATTTGATCGTGCTGAGTTAAATGATCTAAGTTACTGATTAAGTTGCGTTCAACTTCGCCAGAAGTGGGTGTTTTTAAGTCCAATACTTTTGAAATACGAGGGTCAACTTTAGATACATCTAAAGCACCACTGGTTTCTAAAGAAACTTGGCAGCCCAAATCTGCTAAACGTTGCATCAATGGTAATGCATTGGGTTGAGCAAGCGGTTCACCACCTGTCACACAAATATAAGGGGTCTTGTAATCTAAAGTTGTTTGAATAATTTGATCTAAAGATTGACGTTCACCGCCTTCAAAAGAGTAAGTTGTGTCGCAGTAAGTACAGCGTAATGGACAACCTGTTAATCGAATAAAAACAGTGGGTAATCCTGCTGCATTGGCTTCACCTTGTAGAGAATAGAAAATCTCCGTAATACGTAACCCCGCAGACGGATCAGAAACAGGAATAGTAGAGGATCGGAGAGAATTCATAACATTTACCACAGTTTACAAAATGAAAAATCTCCACGCTCATGACTGAGCGTAGAGATGAGGAACAATGTACGTTCCGTATAAATGATGAAAATTAGTCTTCGCGAAGAAGTTCGTTCAAACTGGTTTTAGAACGTGTTTGCGCATCTACTTTTTTCACGATAATTGCAGCATAAAGGCTGTAAGTGCCACACTTAGAAGGCAAGCTACCAGCAACAACAACAGAACCTGCAGGTACACGACCGTAGTGAACTTCGCCCGTTGCACGGTCATAAATCTTAGTCGATTGACCAATAAATACGCCCATTGAAATAACAGAACCTTCTTCAACAATCACGCCTTCAACGATTTCAGAACGTGCACCGATGAAGCAGTTGTCTTCGATAATGGTTGGATTTGCTTGAAGTGGTTCAAGTACACCACCAATGCCTACACCACCAGAAAGGTGAACATTTTTACCAATTTGCGCGCATGAGCCAACAGTTGCCCATGTATCAACCATTGTGCCTTCATCTACATAAGCACCAATGTTGACATAAGATGGCATTAACACCACATTCTTCGCTTGGAAGCTACCTTTACGTGCGACAGCAGGCGGTACAACACGTACACCAGCTGCTTTAAACTGAGCTTCAGTCCAGCCTGTAAATTTAGTATCTACTTTGTCGTAGAATTGAAGATCACATGACTCGATAGGTTTGTTGTCATTCAACTTAAATGATAACAACACTGCTTTTTTCAACCATTGATGAACAATCCATTCACCATCAACTTTTTCAGCTACACGAAGCGTACCATTATCTAAACCAGCAATGGCTTCTTCAACAGCCTGGCGAACTTCTGCTGGGCAATCTGCAGCAGTAAAGTTGGCACGATTTTCAAACGCTTGTTCAATGATCGTTGAAAGCTGAGACATAATCTTCCTTCCCAAAAAATTTTTAAAGATTCTACACTAAATTGGCTTTGGATTAGAGATAAAATCTAGTTTCAATCGGAAAAACTAATCTTAAACTTTAAAAGAACATAAGCCTAAATAATTGATCGCTCATATTTTCTTAAAGTCAACTTGTTTGAAAGCAACAATTTATATTCATTTGTATCAAAAAATAACAAAAACCTATCAATTTCGCTATTAATTGTGAAGAGCAAATAAAATATGATCCATTTGAGTCAAAACACACATGAATGATTAAAGAACAAACTCTATTTTTTTAGGAGATATAAATGAAAGTGTTAAAATTAGTTGCGCTTACAGCGGCATTCTCAGCTTCTACTTTTGCAATGGCAGATGAATCTGTTGTTCAGCAAGGTCATGTATTTGAAGCTAATCAATTAATTCCAACAGGCGCACGCCTTGAAGTTGGTACTACAGGTTACGGCGGTGCTTTACTTTGGACTGCAAACCCATATGTAGGCTTAGCACTCGGTTATAATGGTGGCGATATTTCATGGTCAGATGATTTGTCTATTGATGGCACGAAATATGACATGGATATGGACAACAACTTGACCTATTTGAATGCTGAAATTCGTCCTTGGGGCGCGAGTCAAAATAGATGGGCTCAAGGTGTTTATGTTGCTGCGGGTGTAGGTTATGTTGATAGTAAATATGATTTGAAAAAATCGTTAAACAGTACAAATGACACATTAAAAATTGATGGTAAAAACTACTACGCTCCAACAGGTAAAGGTAGTATCGACGGAACTGTTGATTATGATAACCAAATTGCTCCATACCTAGGTTTTGGTTTTGCGCCTAAAATCAATAAAAACTGGGGTGTGTTTGGTGAAGTTGGTGCGTACTATACAGGTAATCCAAACGCTAATTTAAAAGCAACTGGATTACAAGAAGTAGGTGGTACGGCTTCAGGTGATTATGCTGCTGAACGTTTAGAATACAAAGTAAGTAATGATGATAAATATCAATGGTTACCAGTAGGTAAAGTAGGCGTTAGCTATCATTGGTAATCCTTTAAAGAATCCAATAAAAAACGAGCTTAGGCTCGTTTTTTATTGGTTGAATAGAGCATTGATGCAAAGAAAAGAGGCTATACTATTTTTTCAAATCAAAAGTGATAGCCAATTTTTATACCATGTGCAAAAGCATTGTTATTCGAAACAGCTGATAAAGTTCCATTTTGAGTGATTGGATTACTTGTATCGAGCTTTTTAACTTCAGCTTTATTAAACTTGAAATATTTCATGCCATAAGCAACAAAACCATTTTTATGAAATTTATATAATGCTCCTAAACCCAATCCATAAAACCCATCCGATGGATTGAGCGTACTGGCAGGGTTACCACTACCAGAGTCCCAAGATAAATCTGTAAAGCTCACCCATTGATCTGAAAAAATATGGGCAAGTCCCAACTTCGCAGACCATTGATCGTTATTATAATCAATCAAATTAAACGGTTTGATTAAGTCTGGGTATTGTTGAACTGCGAAATCAACCACTGCCCCAAACTGATGGGGTTGAATTTCAAAATCTTTCCAATTCACCCATCTGAGATTGCTATATAGCATATTTTTAGGCGTTAAACCTGTTTGGATATCTAAATTCACTGATTGTGGTGTGGTGATTTCTGTTTTCGCAGTAGGAACCACATTTAAAGCCTGATCAGAAATACTTTCACTTACAGCAGATTGGTGGGTAATTTTAGAACGATAGGTGATTGCGGTTTTTAAAGCGTATATTGGTAGTTGGTAGCTTAAACCTGCTATCCAACCATGACCTGAGCTTTGTTTAAATTTGGCTTGATAACCACTCATAACGGAATAACTTGGGCCAAAAACGTCAAGATCTCCCTCAAATTGTTGATAAACAGCACCTGTATACAGATTCCAATTTAATGTCGGTTGATATCCCACAAGCATTGAAATACTTTCACTCTTAAATTTTAAATTTGTAGATTCAATGGTTTGTTTTCCAAGCATGGATTGAGGGTGGTAATCATAACTGAGATTTACACCATAAGGTTGATCATAAATCACACCAAAGGAAATCTGTGGGTGGATTTGAAATTTGGCTGCTACATTGGCGAAATGATAATCATCGACCAAGTTTCCTGTAGAAAAGTTTTCTACGCCGATTTGTTGTAGTGCTTGCTGATTTTGCACTCGCCCTGAAACATCGGCATATAGTTCAGCATAGGATAGTTCTAGATAATTTTCTGATTCTAAAAAAGGTAAAATGGATTGATCAGATTTTTCTATTGCTGCTGCGTGGCTCAAAATAGGTAAAAAGCTACTGCCCAGAACAATACTGAATAAGGGTATTTTCATATATCCTCCCAAATCGATAAATCGATTTGCTTGGTGATTTTTTGACTATTTGTTGAATCCGATCATAAATAAACTGAAAAATGAAGAATTAAACAAAATGGCTAATTTTTCCACATTTGATCTGTTCTGTATTTTTTTGTCAATCTAAACAGTGAGTTTTATCATGTATTTATGAGAAAAAGGGGCAAATGCCCCTGATTTTAAATTTTTACTAAATATTAAAACTTAGATTATTAAGTCATTCTTTTAATCTAGTCATCTGGGTAGGCTATTTTCTTTAATGCTTTTATATCTGCCTCAGGTGAGCACAGTGAAATAAACTCATAACCATAACCACGAAGTAAATGACCTTTACGCACAGCAATCCACGTGGTGTTTAAACCAAAAATATCGGTATTGATTTGTTTTAAACGATGGTCACGTTCTAAGTCATAAGCCACATCATTGACAATACCTACCCCCATGCCGAGTTCAACATAGGTTTTAATGACGTCGGCATCCAGTGCTGACATCACAATATCAACATCAAGATGGGCTTCTTCAAAGGCTTTATCAATCTTAGAACGTCCTGTAAAACCACCGTGGTAGGTGATAATTGGATGTTCAGCAAGCTTTTCTAAAGTAATCTCTTTGGGATCAATTTTAGTCAAAGGATGGTCTTGCGGGGTAATGATACTGTGTTTCCAGTTATAAAATGGAACACTCCCCAAATTATCCTCAGTCGTTAAAGATTCTGTCGCAATACCAATATCAGCAAGACCTAAAAGTAGCATTTCAGAAATTTCAACAGGGCTGGCTTGTTGCAAAATCAAATGAACTTTGGGAAAAGCTTTTTTAAATAAATTGACGATTGGCGGCAAGACATAGCGTGCTTGAGTATGGGTTGTTGCAATGGTCAATGTCCCCTCATCAACCTTATTAAAGTCATCAGCAAGACGTTTAATATTGTCCGCATCAATTAACATACGTTCAACAATACTGAGTAAAGCTTGCCCTGGTTCAGTTAAACCCAATAGACGTTTACCTTTACGTACAAACAGTTGCACACCTAACTCATCTTCCAAGTCTTTAATGTGTTTACTTACACCAGATTGAGAGGTGTAAAGTGCTGCAGAAGCTTCTGTTAAATTATAATTTTGACGAACTGTTTCGCGGATAATGCGTAATTGCTGAAAGTTCATTTTGTTCGATACCTCAATGGCGGATGAGCATTCAATCGCTCATCCAATCGTCGTTTATGCGACTTGATTTTCAAATAGGTGAAGTGTAGATGCACTTACCCAAACAGTTTGATTTGGTCTAAATTGATGTAATTTTGCTTCTTCAGGATTTAAAGCAATTTCAATCAGTTGTCCTTGACGATCCTGTAATTCTGCCATGACTTTACCTGCAATCCAAACTTCACGTAAAAAAGTGGCTTGAATTGCATTTTCAGTCGGCTGAGCATGAATTTTTAACTCATTTGGGCGAGCAAAAGCGATCACTTTACCGTCAGCTGTATTTCGAGCAGAGGGAAGTTGGATACGATCTTCACCAATTTGGATAATACCTTGATGATTTTCACCTTCAAAACGATTGGCTTGCCCGAGAAAATCAAATACAAACGGTGTCGCAGGTTTTTCATAAACTTCACGAGGTGAACCAATTTGTTCAATATCACCTTTATTCATCACCACAATCTGATCTGCAACTTCAAGTGCTTCTTCTTGGTCATGTGTCACGAATATAGACGTGATATGCAACTCATCATGTAAGGTGCGTAACCAACGGCGTAGTTCTTTACGAACTTTGGCATCCAGTGCGCCAAAAGGTTCATCTAAAAGTAAAACACGGGGTTCAACAGCCAAAGCACGAGCAAGTGCAATACGTTGACGTTGTCCACCTGAAAGTTGTGCAGGATAACGATCTGCCAAGAAGCCGAGTTGAACTAAATCCAGTAAACGAGTCACACGCTTTTTAATTTCAGCTTCATTTGGACGAGTCGCACGAGGGCGTACACGCAAACCGAATGCAACATTGTCATATACCGTCATATGGCGGAACAAAGCATAATGTTGGAATACAAAACCGACTTGACGTTCACGTACGTGAATTTGGGTAGCATCCGTTCCTTCAAGAATCACTTGTCCACGATCTGCCGATTCCAAACCTGCAATAATACGCAATAGTGTTGTTTTACCACAACCTGATGGACCAAGGAGCGCAACCAATTGACCATCTGGAAAATCGAGAGAGATATTTTTAAGTGCATGGAATGCACCGAAGTTTTTTTCAATATTTTTAACTTGAATACTCATGGTCATTCCTTAAGAAGCGATAGATTCTTTGTTTTCACGATTTTGTTTCTCTTGGCGGTATTCAACCCATGTTTTGAGAATCAATGTGAAAATTGCCAACAATGCAAGCAATGAAGACACCGCAAATGCCGCACTAAAGGTATATTCGTTATATAAAATTTCAACATGTAAGGGTAAGGTATTGGTTTCACCTCGAATGTGCCCTGATACCACAGACACAGCACCAAATTCACCCATTGCACGTGCATTACATAAGATCACACCGTAAATTAAACCCCATTTGATATTTGGAAGCGTAACTTTCCAAAAGGTTTGCCAACCTGATGCACCCAATACAATTGCAGCTTCTTCTTCTTCTGTACCTTGCGCTTCCATTAAAGGAATCAGTTCGCGTGCAACAAAGGGTACGGTAATAAACACGGTTGCTAATACGATGGCAGGCGTTGCATAAAGGATTTTAATGTCATTATCCATCAACCATCCACCTAACCAGCCTTGTGAACCGAAAATCAGAACTAACATTAAACCCGCAATGACTGGAGATACAGAAAAGGGCGTATCAATAATAGTGGTGAGAATTGATTTTCCACGGAAGTTAAACTTCGCGACACACCATGCTGCTGCTACACCAAAAACCACATTCAACGGAACTGCAATCGCTGCTGTTAATAAGGTTAATTTCACCGCAGATAAAGTATCTGGATTGATTAAAGCTTCGAAATAAACAGAGACACCTTGTTTGAAGGCTTCAACAAAAACCAGAATCAACGGCAGTATTAAACAGCTTAAGAAAAAGATTAAAGCAATAGTAATTAAAGTATAACGAACCCAAGTTGGTTCACGAGTTGCATCACGTGATTGCAACTTTATCGCTAAAGCATTGCTGTTGGTATTTAAGCTCATCGTGCTGTTCTCCCTGTGCGGCGACTTGCCCATGCTTGTACTAAGTTAATCAAGAACAAGATAAAGAATGAGATGACCAACATGACAACGGCAATTGTGGTTGCACCTGCGTAATCATATTCTTCTAGGCGGGAAATGATCATAAGTGGCGCAATTTCAGTTTCAAAAGGTTGATTCCCTGCGATGAAAATCACTGAACCATATTCTCCAACGCCACGAGCAAATGCCAGTGCAAAGCCAGTCAACAAGGCAGGAAATAGAATCGGTAGAATAATTTTAGTCACGATTTGTAAACGATTGGCACCCAGTGCTGAAGCCGCTTCTTCTAATTCAGTTTCTAAGTCACTTAAAACGGGCTGTACAGTACGAACGACAAATGGAATACCAATAAAAATTAAAGCTAAAGTAATACCGATAGGCGTATAAGCAATTTTAATTCCAAGTGGTTCAAGGTATTGACCAATCCAACCAGTAGGTGCGTATAACGATGTAAGTGCAATACCAGCAACCGCGGTAGGTAATGCGAATGGTAAATCAACCAATGCATCGACAATGCGCTTGCCCGGAAATGAGTAACGAACCAGACACCAAGCCAGTAATAAACCAAAAACCACATTGACCAATGCCGCAACGATGGCTGTACTAAAACTGAGCTGTAATGATTTTAAAATACGTTCTGAGCTGATGATTTCCCAAAAACCATCCCAGCCTACACCGAGTGATTTGATAAAAACAGCAGATAAAGGAATCAGAACAATTAAAGATAAATACGCTAGGGTGAAGCCTAGTGAAAGACCAAATCCTGGCAGCACTCGGGATCGCTGCGACATGATGACTCCTCGAAAGAGAGAAAGCTTATTGAAATCAATAAGCAAAATTAAAATGAATGAGGCAAAGCTTAAGAGGCATCAGTTAAAATGCAAATTTAAAAAACAACTTTTTGATATCAGGCTTATTGATAATGACTTGTTTTTTCTCAGAAATGATGTAATTGAAAATTTCTGGAAAAGGCCCAAAACCCGATGCAACGTTAATGTGTCCAACTTCCCCAAGATTGATGGGCTTGATGTTCCAAGCTGCCGCAAGTGCGTTAACTTCATCAAAAGCAAACCAAGGATCGTTTTCACTGATTAACATTGTGGTTGGTACAGAGGTTTTTAAGCCGTAAAAATAACTTTGATAATCACCTATGCTGTCTGTTGCAAACCCATTCACACCAAAGCGTTTAGGGTTTGCAGGAGCAACCAAAATCAGTTTTTTAACTTTTTGAGCAAGTTCAGGAGCTTCATACAAGGCAGCTAGACTGGTTAAACAACCAAAGCTATGTGCAACGATTTGAATTTTATCATCGGTTGCTTCTAAGACTTTGATTAGTTCTTTCATCCATTGTTTAAGAATGGGCTTATTCCAGTTTTGCTGTTGTACGCGAGTACGGTGTTGCAATTGATTTTCCAACCAAGATTGCCAGTGAGTTTGATCACTTCCACCAACGCCGGGAACAATAACTGTATGTACCATGACAATGCTCCTGTTTACGACTTGTCGCTATCGGTTATTTACTATTGGCCTTAACGATTTGGTCAAATATCCCGTTATTTTCAAAATGTTGTTTTTGCACTTTCGTCCAACCACCAAACTCTTTATCAATTGTCACTAATTTCAGTGGTTTGAAGGTTGTCGCATATTTTTTCAACGTTGTTGCATTACGTGGACGATAGTAATTTTTCGCAGCAATTTCTTGTCCAGCAGGCGAGTATAAGTAGTTCAAATACGCTTTAGCCAAATTCAAATTGCCATCTTTTGCGGCATTCTTTTCAACGATCGCTACAGGCGGCTCAGCTAGAATTGAAAGTGATGGTGTGATGATTTCAAATTTTCCCGGTTGTTCGCGAGTTGCTAAGAACGCTTCATTTTCCCAAGCCAATAACACATCACCTATACCACGTTCAGCAAATGTCGTTGTTGAACCACGCGCACCTGAGTCTAAGACTTTGGTTTGTTTATAAATTTGACGAACAAATTCTTGAGCTTTTGCATCTGAACCATATTTATGTTTTGCCCAAGCCCATGCTGCTAAATAGTTCCAACGCGCACCGCCTGAAGTTTTAGGGTTTGGTGTGACAATCTCAACACCTGGTTTAACTAAATCGCCCCAGTCTTTAATTGCTTTAGGGTTTCCTTTACGAACAAGGAACACGATTGTTGATGTATATGGTGTAGAGTTTTGAGGGAATTTCTTTTGCCAATCTTTTGGTAATAAGTTGGTGTTCTGTGCGATTGCGTCGATATCGGCTGCAAGTGCCAAAGTCACGACATCCGCTTGTAAACCATCGATCACGGCACGGGCTTGTTTTCCTGAGCCACCATGTGATTGTTTAAAGTTAATGTCTTGACCTGTTTTAGACTTCCAGTATGTTGCGAACTGTTGGTTAAAGTTGTCGTATAACTCCCGCGTTGGGTCGTAAGAGACATTTAAAAAGTCTTTAGCAGCGATTGAGTAAGTTGAAGCAGAAAGAAGCGTTGCGACGACTGCTAATTTTAATTTTGAAAATTGCATGGCTGAGTCCCCAAATTTTTCAGAAGTTCGTTAATATGGGGTGAGCATAACGCTAGTCTTTATTCATAAAAAATAATAAAAAACGAATTTTATATGAATTAAAAAGAAATAGCTTTTGTGTATATCGTTATTAAAATCTGTGCAAAGACTCGAGGTAAGTAGTGTGATGATTTGTCTTAAAAATGCTCAACAAGTTGATTCAATACCACTTTTAGATCGAGCATTTCATTATGGAGATGGTTGTTTTACCACAGCCCGATTACATCACAATATTTTAGAGTTGAAAGATTTACATTGGGCACGCTTAGCGCTGGCTTCAGAAAAATTATTCTTAAAATTTAATCAAGTTTTATTGGAACAAAGCATAGAAGTGCTTCAACAACAATTTCCAGTCTTAAACGGCACATTAAAAATCATGTTAAGTCGTGGCGAAGGCGATCGTGGTTATGCGATGCCTGAGCATGATGCAGATGTTTATGTATTGTATTATCCAAAAAGTACTGAGGATTTCCAGCCCGAATACATTGAGAGTGGTGTGTTAGATCAAGCAATTGGTTTGATGATGCCGAATCTTGTGGGGTTAAAGACCTTAAACCGCTTAGAGCAAGTCATGCTGAAAAAAGAAGCTGCGGAGAAGGGTTGGTTAGAAGCTTTGGTGACAGATGTGCAGGGCTCAGTTGTTGAAGGCGTGAGCAGTAATTGTTTTATTCAAATAAACAATACATGGATTACGCCAGAACTTCGTTATAATGGGGTACATGGTGTAATGCGTGCGGAAATTTTGTCACGTATGCAACATTTTGGTGTTTCATGTGAGCAACGTTTTGTGGATATGGACGAAATTCGGCAAGTGCAAAGTTTATTTTTTTGCAATGCTTTAAGTCCGATGAAAATTGCCAAAAACTTGAATCATCAAACCTTAGACACTCAACCTTGTGTTGAGTTATTTGAAACTTTACATTTAAGTCAGTTTAATACTCATGTCGCAAGCTAAATCTAAGTCTAAACCTAAAAAGAAAGTTCAAGATAAAGCCAGCAATAAAATGCCACATAAAGGTATTGCGATCATTTTGATTGTACTTTTAATACTTAGTGCAATTATTTTAAAAATGAGTATTTTTAAAAGTTATCCTGTCGAAGGGCAAAAACAAAAGTTATCCATTAGCAATGGAGAAACCTATACGGGTTTTATCGACCAATTGGCGGAAGAAGATAAAGTCAGTTTTCCGATTATTTTAAAACTTTATCGTAAAATTTTTATCCATGACACCATGAAAGCAGGGGTGTATGAAGTCACAAAAGGCATGAATATGCGTCAAGTATTAGAAATGGTTTCTAATATTGAAAATGCGCAAATGAGTCGTCTTTTGGTGATAGAAGGGACGACAGCTAAACAACTGGTTCAAGCACTTAAAAAAGATCCACTGGTTGAAAAATCAGTGGTTAATTTACCGAGTGCTGAAATGTTGAAAGCCTTAAATATCCCTTATGATCATCCTGAAGGATTATTTGCACCTGATACTTATTTCTTTGATAAAGGTGCAACAGATAAGCAAATTTTGACAGATTTATATCAACGTCAAATGAAAATTTTAGATGAAGCTTGGGAAAAGCGTGCACCTAACTTACCTTATAAAGATAAATATCAAGCCTTGATTATGGCTTCAATTATTGAAAAAGAAACTAGTGTAGACAGTGAGTTACGTCAGGTTTCAGGGGTGTTTTATCGTCGATTAAAGCTTGGTATGCGCCTACAAACAGATCCAACTGTGATTTATGGTATGGGTGATAAGTATCAAGGTAAGATTTCTAAACAAGATTTACGTACACCAACAGCTTATAATACTTATACGATCAATGGTTTACCGCCTACACCGATTGCATTGCCAAGTAAAAAAGCGATTGAGGCAACATTACACCCTGATCAATCAGAGAATATTTATTTTGTTGCAACAGGGAATGGCGGGCATAAATTTACCTCAAATTTATCAGACCATAATCGTGCAGTGCAGGAATATATTGAAGTTATGCGAGCTAAAAATTAAGGAATGAGTATGTTTATCAGCTTTGAAGGTACAGAAGGCGTTGGAAAAACCACCCTCATTCGCAAATTATTTGATCATTTTCAACAACAAGGTAAAGATGTTGTGTTAACCCGTGAACCGGGGGGCACACCTTTAGCGGAGCAAATTCGTTCATTATTGCTTTCGGTGAATCACGATGAACAAATGAGTAATGATACAGAGTTGCTTTTAATGTATGCAGCGCGTGCACAACATTTACAGAACGTGATTGTTCCTGCATTGGGGGAAGGGAAGATCGTATTATGCGATCGTTTTGTCGACTCTAGTTTTGCATATCAATGTGCAGGTCGTGGCTTGAGTCGCGACAAGCTACAGCTTTTAAATGAAAATTTTGTTGTACGCATGCCTGATATTACTTTTTGGCTCGATGCACCGATTGAATTGGGTATGACGCGCGCACGTGAGCGTGGTGCATTAGATCGTTTTGAACAAGAAAAACTGGTGTTTTTTGAATCTGTGCGCAGTGGTTTTGCAGAAATTCATATGCGTGATTCGCAACGAATGAAACGTTTGGATGCAACCCAAACTCCAGAGCAAGTTTTTGCAGATGCAATTGATTATTTAAAATAGGTAGGCAAATACGACCTATTTTAAATCCTAGGTGAGCATTCAAAACAAGTGACAAATTAAGTTATTTGTGGTGTAAATTTTTAACTTAATTGCTAATGTATTCAATATCAAATGTCTTTATATTGTCTGGGCAATAGGGATATAAAAGACATTATTTTATGAAAAGTTCAAAACAAGAAATCGTACAGTTTCTACAACAATTCTTTAGTCCAAGCTTAGAGCGCTGTGAAATTGAAGCAGTGACGGATAAAGGCGCAACTTTACTTTGGAAAGTTGCTGAAGCAGATTTACGCCCTGGAGGAACGATTTCAGGGCCAACTATGATGGCATTGGCTGATTTTGCATTGTATGTCGCAATCATGGGAGAAATTGGTTTAATTGGTTTAGCTGTAACCACCAATATGAACATTAATTTTTTACGTAAACCGACAGGTGGAACTGACCTGCGCGGTGTATGCAAATTAATGAAAGTGGGTAAGGCGTTGGTCGTAGGGGAAGTGTGGATTTATTCTGTAGATTCAGAAGATCCTGTCGCACATGTCACTGGTACGTATTCAATTCCACCGCAAAGCATAGGCTAGGTTTAATCGTGTTTTTGGTGTTCTGCTGTCCTATATTATTTTAAACAATCCTTGAGCATTCATGCTTATTGAAATAAGCATGAAAAGTATTGATATTCTGGGGTTGGTATAGCAAACCTATTATTATAATTGTACTCTTATATTCACAATGCTAAGCTGTTCATAATAAATGGAAATCAAATTCTAAGTTTAATATTTAATAATTGTATGGAATGATTAAGATGTCATTAGATCATGAAGTTGTTCATTTGTTTAAGGAACAGGTTTTTCCCTTATCAGACAAACTGACAGAAATGTTAAATGAACACTATTCACATCAAACTGAACGCCGTGGTTGTGGTTATACGCAGGCTACACGAGTTTTGGCGGAATTCATCAATTTTCCACGTGATTCTGTTGAAGCGACTGATTTAAAAATATTTAAAGATTACGATTTTAAAAAATTAAAGAAAATAATCGACCAAAAGAATGCATATGGTTTAGACATCGAAGATTGGCATAATCTAGATCACAATCCATCTCTTAGTGATTTCTTGGCTACTGCAAAAAATGATGAGTTTAAAGACCTCGTTGAGCAAGAAATTTTAGTTCAAGAAAATTTAAGAAAAGTTTCACAACATGCTCAGCTTGAAGAAAGTAAAATCATTTGTAGCATGTTAGAAGATGTTATTTTGCCTAAAACAGCGAAAGAAACAGGTTTTATAGAAATACAGACCTTGAATGAAAAGCCCAAGGTTGGTTCTTGCCCTATGGCTGAAACGTTTTTCCTTAAAATTGCACATGGTTCGATGTTGAGACAAGGCTCAATCAATATTTTTGTTGATGAAGAAAATCGTCCGCTACTCATTGAAAAAATGAATATGGGGGATAATCATTCATGTATCAATTTACAACCATTGATTATGAATGGGATCCGTATTCCTGTCGGTTCTTTATTTTCAGTGGATTATGATATTGAACAGATCGAAGATAAAACACCGAATCAAGAATTTAAGGGGTACATTATTCCTTACAAAGCGATTCAGGGTTTTTGGTTTTTGCGATTGACGACCTTGGCGATTTCACCTGAAAATCGTAAACGTGCCTTTACAACGCATTTTGAGCAACAAGTGAATAATGGTCTTTTTAGCCCAGGCACAACGCTGTTAAAACAATTAAATGATGTCGCAACATCACAATTAAGAGCACTCAGTCTCGGATAATTTATATGTTAAATGTTTGTTTTTCGCCAAACTATTTCGCCGAAACACATACCAATAGTATGGAGAAGTTGGTTGCAGTAGCTGAAAAATTAAAGCAATTTGATGATTATAAATTTCACGAACCGCAACCGATTGATCCTGAAATTTTAAGAGCATTGCATGCACCTAAATATGTGGATGCATTTTTGACAGGTGAACCTAAAAAGTTAGCGACATTTGCTGGGTTTAAACCTTGGAATGAGCAGTTAAGAGATGCTGTTTTAACCATCAACTCAGGGCAGTTGATGGCGACAGCTTTGGCTTTTGAGCATGGTATTGCCGCGAATATTGCGCAAGGATTTCATCATGCAGCTTATGAGTATGGTGGATCATATTGTACTTTTAATGGACTGGCTTTAATTGCCCAACAGTATCCCAATAAAAGAATATTTGTTCTTGATTGTGACCAACATGGTGGCGATGGAACTGCTGAATTTACCCGAAGATTCGACAATTTATATAATTTTAGTATTTATGGCCTAGCTTTTGGTTATCCGACTTATGAGCGTGCTGAAAGTCGGCATGTGCATACTAAAAATGGTAGTTTTGCACAATATATGTTTGCTTTACATGAAGCTTTTCAGCGTGCAGAAGAATGGAAAGCCGATATTATTATTTATCAAGCAGGTATGGATTGCCATCAGGCAGACCCATATGGTTCATCTTGGTTTAGCACTGAATTGATTAAAAAAAGAGAGGAAATCGTTTTTAATATGGCGAAGCGAGAGGGAATCCCGATCATGTTCGTTTTGGCAGGTGGTTATCAAGATTTAGATGATTTGGTACACTTACATGTGCAGACTTTTGAAACAGCACATCAAATTTATTATCCTAAAGAAGTAAAAACAAAACCTTAAATGAATTGAAATTTAAATGCTAATCTAAGAGTTAAAAAAGGTATCTTGTTGAAGATACCTTTTCTTTTTGAGAATCAAAGATTAAAGAATTTAACTCTAATTCTATTAAAATTAAACACTTTCATTCACTAAAGGTGTTTCTACAGCAAAGTTTGGCGGTGTAAGCACGGTTTTACGTAATTCTGGTGAAAGCTCAGGATAATCTAAGGTGTAATGTAAACCTCGTGATTCTTTACGTTGCATCGCACAACGGACAATCATTTCGGAAACCATCACTAAATTACGTAGTTCAATCAAATTTTTACTCACGTGATTGTCTTGATAATACTCAGTAATTTCTTTTTTGAGCATTTCAATACGGTGCAATGCACGTTGTAAACGCTTGGTTGTTCGTACAATACCGACGTAGTTCCACATGGTTTGGCGTAATTCATCCCAGTTTTGCAAAATTACAACATCTTCATCAGGGTTAGAGACTTGAGTAGCATCCCATTCAGGTACATGAGGTACCTCAAATGTTGTGTTGTATTTGGCTTCAATATCTTTTGCCGCACTCATGCCGTAAACAAAACATTCTAGTAATGAATTACTTGCCATACGGTTTGCACCGTGTAGCCCTGTATAAGATGTCTCACCTATTGCATATAAACCTACTAGATCAGTTTGGCTATTTTCATCTACAACCACGCCACCACAAGTATAATGTGCCGCAGGAACAACAGGGATCATATCTGTGGTGATATCAATACCTAATTCTAAAAGACGGGCATAGAGTGTTGGAAAATGTTCTTTGACAAAATCAGCAGGTTTATGCGTAATGTCTAACCACACATGACGAATACCTAAACGTTTGATTTCAAAATCAATTGCACGTGCAACAATGTCGCGAGGTGCAAGTTCGGCACGTTCATCAAAACGCAACATGAAACGTTCGCCATTTGGTAAACGCAAATAAGCACCTTCACCACGCATTGCTTCAGTAATTAAGAATGAACGTGCTTGCGGATGATATAGGCAAGTTGGGTGGAATTGGTTAAATTCCATATTAGCAACACGACAGCCTGCACGATAGGCCATTGCAATACCATCACCAGTCGCAATATCAGGATTTGAAGTATATAAATAAGCTTTCATTGCACCGCCACACGCTAAAGCAGTGAATGGTGCTAAAAAGGTATGAACTTTTTCATTGGCTTCATCAAGCGCATACAGTCCAACAGCACGATTAGTTGCCGTTTTATCGCCTAATTTATGTGTTGTAATTAAATCTATGGCAATGAAGTTTTCAAAAATATGAATATTTTGTTTTTCTTGTGCTCTTTGTACCAGCGTGGTTGAAATGGCTTTTCCTGTCGCATCTGCTGCATGAATGATACGACGTTGAGAATGTCCACCTTCACGCGTTAAATGCAGTTGCTCATCTTCATCCAATGTAAATTGCACACCATGATTGAGTAGGAAATCTACGGATGGACGACCACCTTCAACAGTTTGCTTCACAGCATCTAGCTCACAAAGTTGTGCGCCTGCAATCATTGTGTCATCAATATGCTGTTGAATAGAATCAGTTTCATCAAGTACAGCAGCTACACCACCTTGAGCAAAATAAGTACTTGCATCGGTCAAGGTCGATTTAGCTAAAACAGCAATATTGAAGTGTTCGGGTAACGATAAAGCTAAACTTAAGCCAGCACCACCACTGCCCACAATAATCACATCAAATTGATGTGTTGTGTTTAAATTAGACATGTCCATCAGCTAATTTGAAAAAAGTCTGCTAATAACACTCTTTTTTTCAAGAAAATACAATAGTCACAGGGTTCAGATTTTAGTCTAAATGCATCATAAATTTTGTTTTAAGCTAATATTAAGTAAAGTCTTGTTTTATAAAAAAATGAAAACATATTATTACGCAAATACATCAAATAATATGTTACAAACATTTTTCAAGCAAAAAAACATAATTCGTAGGTTCGTGATAAATGAGTAATGGTCTAATACAAAAAGGAATGTATGCAGCAGTATTTTCTATCGCTGCAGTCACATCACAAGTACAAGCTTCAACACCGGTTGATTTTTCTAATTTGGTTGAACAAGTCAGTCCTGCTGTTGTGAGCGTGAATGTTGTTAAAAAATTGTCTCAAGAAGAGTTGTTACAGCAACAAGTACCTGAGATTCTCAAGCGTTTCTTTGGCAATCAGATCATTATTCCACAACAACGTGCGCCACAAGAAAAGACCGCTTATGGTAGTGCTTTCTTTATCAGTAAAGATGGATACTTGCTCACCAACCATCATGTGGTTGAGGATGCATCTAAAGTAACGATCATGTTGAACGATCGTCGTGAAATTGATGCGAAAGTGGTGGGTAGTGATGAACGTACAGATGTCGCTTTGCTTAAAGTTGAAGGCAATAATTATCCATCCTTGGGGATTGGTAATGTAGATCAGCTTAAAGTCGGTCAGCCTGTACTCGCGATTGGTTCGCCATTTGGTTTTGATTATTCAGCTTCCGCAGGGATTGTCAGTGCAAAATCTCGTAACATGATGGGTGAAACATCCGTTCCATTTATCCAAACAGATGTGGCTTTAAACCCAGGGAACTCAGGTGGCCCACTGTTTAACCAACAAGGTCAAGTGGTTGGTGTGAACTCGCGTATCTTTAGTGGTACAGGCGGCTATATGGGCTTGTCATTCTCTATTCCTATCGATGTGGCAATGGATGTTGTCGATCAACTGAAAAAGAATGGTAAAGTGACTCGTTCTTTCCTTGGCATTATGTTGCAAGACATTGATCGTAATTTAGCTGAAGCTTATAAGTTGGATAAACCTGAAGGTTCATTGATTACCCAAGTTACACCTGACTCTCCTGCATCTAAAGCAGGCTTTAGAGCTGGTGACGTGATTATGAAATATAATGGTACGCCAATTTCACGTACTGGAGAGTTACTCAATTACTTAAATCGTACTCAGCCAGGGCAATCGGTTCAGTTAGAAGTTTTACGTGATGATAAACCAAAAGTGATTACTGCAACTTTAGCCGCAGCACCTGATGATACTCCTGCAAAAAATGACTCAACAGCAGTGACTAAACCACGTAAAGGACCTGTTTTAGGTGTGGCTATTCGTGGTCTATCTGAACCTGAAAAGAATAAATTGGGTCTGAAAGGTGGTGTATTTATTGAAGATGTCACAACAGGTGGTTTAGCTGCTCAATCACGTATTATTCCGGGCGATATCATTACCCAAGTGAATAGTAAGAAAATTAATACACCAAACGATTTTGTTGAAGCTGTTTCTGAGTTGCAAAAAAATACAGTTGCTCGTGTAGCCATTGTACGTGAAGGTCAACATGCAATGGTCGGTTTACGCATTCAATAAAATATTTGAATGTTCTACCTGAAATAGCAAATGAGCCACTCTCTGAGTGGCTTTTTTATGTAAAAATAATGCAATTTTAGAGATAGCGTGAAAAGGAAAGATCACATGAGTTCAGTGTTTGATTTAAAAATCAAAGTAAAACCAAAACATATCGATGTTTTGGGTCATGTGAATAATGTGGTGTATGTGCAATGGATGCAAGATGTGGCATCTGCCCATATCGAAGCATTAGGTGTGGGATTAGAACAATATTTAGAATTGAAGCATGCAATGGTGGCAGTTGAACATCATGTTCAATATCGTAAGGCTGCGCTGTTAGATGATGAAATCATATTGCGGACATGGTTGTATGATATCAATGCATTATATTCATTTCGCCAGTATGCATTTTTCAATGCGAAAGATCATAACTTGTTATTTACAGGCAATACCAAATGGGCATGTATTGAGATTGCTACGGGGCGGCCTAAGCGTATGTCTCCGACGTTTATTCAAGCCTATCAACCTATTGATGCCGAAATAGATCCATTTACTGTGGGTTAATATCAATGATTTAAAGGTCTGATTATATTGATGTAGATAGGGGATTTATGAGCCAGTTGGAAATAATTGAAACGCAGCGTTTGATTTTAAATGATTTAAAACATGAAGATACTGAGGCCATTTTTTTAATATTTTCAAATGATGCAGTCGTTGAGTTCTATGATGTAAACAAATTTACATCAATTCATCAAGCTCAAGATTTGATTGATAAAATGCATGAACGCTTTAAAAATCAACAGGGCTATCGTTATGCGATTCGGTTGAAATCTGGAAAACTGATGGGCAGTTTTGGGGTAAATAGAATCATCGAACTTGATGGTCAATATGGTGTAGTGATTGGGTATGATTTACATCCTGATTTTTGGCAACAAGGTTATATGTCAGAAGTTTTGAGTCGGATGCTTTTGCATCTCAAGGAAAACTTATTATTTTCTAAAAAAATCAGTTTCGTGATTGTAGAAGTGTATGCCGAAAATGATAAATCAATACAACTTCTTTCGAAACATGGATTCCACCAAACTAAATTGAATATAGATCAGCAGACTGGTTTAAATTTGGAAATGTCATCACGGCTGATTTTTAAACTTTCGCTCGAATGAGCCATGCTTGTTGAGCATAAATTTATTTGTGATGAACTGTTTCATTATTCAGAACAATATATTTGTTTTTCTATAACCGCATTCTGCTATAATCCATCGCAATTTATTTATCAGCTTTGCTATGTGATTTTAACTTCATACATAGCGCAATTTATATGTTCAAGGTAGCCCATGGCGCAAGCTAAAAAATCCGTCGATATCAAAAATATCCGTAATTTCAGTATTATTGCTCACATTGACCACGGCAAGTCGACGCTTGCAGACCGTTTTATTCAAATGTGTGGCGGATTGCAAGCACGTGAAATGCAAGCGCAAGTCCTTGACTCAATGGATATTGAGCGTGAACGCGGCATCACCATTAAAGCGGCATCGGTTACGTTGTATTACACGCATCCAAATGGTGAAGAGTATCAGTTGAACTTTATTGATACCCCAGGACACGTCGATTTTTCTTATGAAGTTTCTCGTTCACTTGCTGCCTGTGAAGGTGCATTATTGGTTGTCGATGCAGCGCAAGGCGTTGAAGCCCAGTCGGTTGCAAACTGTTATACCGCAATTGAGCAAGGTCTTGAGGTTCTTCCTGTACTCAATAAAATTGATTTACCGCAGGCTGAACCTGAACGTGTAATTCATGAAATTGAAGAAATTATTGGGATTGAAGCGACTGAAGCACCAACATGTTCTGCAAAAACAGGATTGGGCGTGGAAGGTGTTTTGGAAACCTTGGTGAATGTCATTCCTGCACCGACAGGTGATCGTGATGCACCACTACAAGCTTTAATTGTAGATTCTTGGTTTGATAATTACTTAGGCGTTGTCTCTTTAGTACGTGTTAAACAAGGTCGTGTGCGTAAAGGCGACAAAATGTTGATGAAATCGACAGGTCAATCGCACATTATCACTTCAGTGGGTATTTTCAATCCTAAACATACTGAAACAGGAATACTGGAAGCGGGCGAAGTTGGTTTCGTTATTGCAGGGATTAAGGATATTTTTGGCGCGCCAGTGGGTGATACCATTACCCTTGCAACTACGCCAGAAGTAGAAATTTTGCCTGGTTTTAAAAAGGTGAAACCACAGGTCTATGCTGGTTTATTCCCAATCGATGCCAGTGATTTTGAACCGTTCCGTGATGCATTGCATAAATTACAAATTAACGATTCAGCATTGTTTTTTGAACCTGAAAGCTCTGATGCATTAGGCTTTGGATTCCGTTGTGGCTTCTTGGGTATGCTACATATGGAAATCGTACAAGAACGTTTAGAACGTGAGTATGATTTAGATTTGATTAGCTCAGCACCGACGGTAATCTATGAAGCATTAATGAAAAATGGTGAAACGATTTATATCGATAGTCCATCTAAAATGCCTGATGGTTCAACCGTTGAAGATTTACGTGAACCGATTGCAGAATGTCACATCCTTGTTCCTCAAGAATACTTGGGTAATGTAATGACATTGTGTATGGAGCGTCGTGGTGTGCAAAAAGATATGAAATTCTTGGGTAACCAAGTATCGATTACTTTTGAAATCCCGATGGCTGAAGTTGTGATGGATTTCTTTGATAAGTTGAAATCTTGCTCACGTGGTTTTGCTTCTTTGGACTATAACTTTGTTCGTTTTGAAAGTTCATCTTTAGTTAAGGTTGATGTGTTAATTAATGGTGACAAAGTTGATGCATTGGCCATGATTTGTCATCGTAATGATGCACGTCATCGTGGTATTGCTTTAGTTGAAAAAATGAAAGATTTGATTCCACGTCAAATGTTTGATGTTGCAATTCAAGCAGCGATTGGTGCTCAAATCATTGCACGTTCAACTGTAAAAGCAATGCGCAAAAACGTATTGGCTAAATGTTATGGTGGTGACGTTTCTCGTAAGAAGAAATTGTTATCTAAACAGAAAGAAGGTAAGAAACGTATGAAGCAAGTGGGTAGTGTCGAAATTCCACAAGAAGCGTTCCTTGCCGTGTTGAAAGTAGAAAGATAATAATAGAGGTATAGTCGCTCATGGATTTTGATTTTAATTTAATTCTCGTTCCCGCAACGCTGGTATTTTTAGGGTTATGGTTACTCGATAAATTTGTATTGAAGCAGCGTGCAACAAAAGGTAAAGGGAATGAAAATGTCATTATTTCATGGGCATATGACTTCTGGCCAGTTTTAGCGATTGTATTGGTATTAAGATCCTTCTTCTTTGAGCCTTTTAATATCCCATCTGACTCTATGGTACCCACCTTAGAAACAGGTGATTATATTTTGGTGAATAAGTTCCAGTACGGAATTCGTTTACCAATTACCAATACCAAGATTATCAATATTGGTGAGCCTCAACGTGGTGACGTTGCTGTATTCCGCTATCCAAAAAATCCAAAGATTAGCTATATCAAACGCATTATTGGTTTACCTGGTGATCGTGTTGAATATAACAAAGGTCAATTGACGATTAATGGTCAGAAAGTACAGCAAATTCCAACTGAATTTAGTCGTGAAAAAGATATTTTAGATACGCCTAAGTCGATTTATTATTATGAGCAAATGGGGCAGCATAAGCATTTGGTGCGCTTATTAGAAGGTCAAAATACTTTGATTAGTGCATTTAATTATGCACAGCAAAAGCAAGACTTACCTTATGTAGCTACAGCCAATGATCGTTTTGTGAAATCAAATGGCGAAAGTTGGGAAGTCACTGTTCCAAAAGGACATTATTTTGCAATGGGTGATAACCGTGACCAAAGTGCGGATAGCCGTTTTTGGGGTTTCGTACCTGAAGAGAACTTAACAGGTCATGCAATTTATGTTTGGATGCATAAAGAGCCAGGCTTTAAAATGCCGTCGTTTAGCCGTAATGGTGCGATCGATTAATTATTGATTCTCGCAATAAGTTTTAAATCAAGGTCAATCAAAGTTGGCCTTTTTTTTATCTGCTAAAACTATCGAGTGACTTTGATTCATAAGAAAAATTAAGCACAATAAATGATTTAAACTAGCAAGTTGGGTCACTTTCAAGGATAATAAGCCTAATAAATTTTTTGTAACCTCGTGTTTGTGTAGGAATGTAAGAAATTTATGGACAATTGAAAGAAATGAAATAGTTGATGTCATTTTCTGGGTCAAGCTATGTCATTGTTTCAATTGAAATGAAGGACTATTAATTTCACCTGTTGGATAAAAAATGCGTAAAAATCAACAAGGCACTTCATATATTGGGATTTTATTGGGGATAATTGCCTTAGCTTTTATGTTAAAAATCATAGTAGCTGTATGGCCATTATACTGGGACGATCATGCAATTGATCAACAAATTGTAGAGCAAATTAAGAATAGCTCTGCGGATATTACACCCTCAAAATTTTCTACTGAGGTTGGCAAAAGGTTGCAAATGAACAATATCAGAGATATCAAATTTGATGATATTGCGACGGTTTCTACACAAGATGGTTTACAAGTGACTAAGAAATATGAAGTACGAAAAAATTTCATGCTGAATATCGATATAGTCCTCACTTTCGAGAAGAGTTTTGATAAAAGGTCAGTTGAAAGTAAGTGATCCTCGCTTACAAAGCAGAATTGGTTATCAGTTTAAACAATACGAGTTATTGCAACTTGCGCTGACGCACCGTTCGGTGAGTCACAAATACAACTATGAGCGCCTAGAATTTCTAGGTGACTCATTGTTAGGTATGATCATCGCTCATTATCTGTATCATGCTTACCCGACTGAAAATGAAGGACGTCTCACACGTATGCGAGCGACTTTGGTTCGTCAGGAAGCATTGGGTAAAATTGCTAATGATCTAAAATTGAGTACCAGTTTAATTTTAAGTACAGGTGAGTTGAAATCAGGTGGTCATCATCGTGAGTCAATATTAGCAGATACTGTAGAAGCGATTATTGGGGCAATTTATACCGACTGTCAGGATTTGCCTTTGTTAAGGTCAATTGTTTTGAAATGGTATGAACCGTATTTTGAAAACATTGAACCGACAGATCAGTTGAAAGATCCAAAATCACGTTTACAAGAATATCTACAAGCTCGTAAAAAACAGCTCCCTATTTATGAGGTCGTAGATATTCAGGGTGATGCACCGAATCAACATTTTAAAGTAGAATGTACCGTAGATGGCTTACCTAAAATGATGGGTGAGGGATCGAGTCGCCGCTTTGCAGAACAAGCAGTTGCGGCGGATTTTTTAAAGCTATTGGAGCAGTAAACTGCATGAATACACATTCCGATCACAATGATGCTGATCACGAGCCGACTGAAAGCGGCAATGAGTTAATTAATCAATTTTTTAGTTCAGAAGGTTATGAAATTCCTTCGGATTATCGCAGTGGTTTTGTAGCGATTGTTGGACGTCCAAATGTGGGTAAATCGACGTTGATGAACCATTTATTGGGTCAAAAACTATCGATTACTTCACGTAAACCACAAACGACGCGCCATAAAATTATTGGTATTGATAGTCGTGCAAAATCTCAGGCGATATTTGTAGATACTCCGGGAATGCACAAAAAAGAAGTACGTGCGATCAATAAAATGATGAATAAAGCTGCACATTCTGCTTTGCGCGATGTGAATTTAGTTTTATTCGTGGTAGATGCACAAAAGTGGACACAGAACGATGATTTAGTTCTAGAGAAACTTAAAAATGCTGAAATGCCAGTGATTTTGGTGATCAATAAAATTGATACGCTAGAAAATAAGCGTATGATTTTACCGTTGATTCAAGAGCGTGCAAAATTAATGAACTTTGCAGAAATCGTTCCTGTTTCGGCCTTGCGTGGTGCGAATCTTGATCATTTGCGTGAAGCAATTGAAAAATATCTGCCATTCCAACCGCCACTATATTCTTTGGAACAGTTGACTGACCGATCTGAACGATTCTTAGCGAGTGAAATTATTCGCGAAAAAATCATGCGTCAGTTGGGTGAAGAGTTACCTTATGATTTAACTGTACAAATTGAATCATTTAAAACTGAAGAAGCGACCATTAATGAAAAAACGGGTCGTCCAAAAGCTGCTTGTACCTACATTGATGCCACAATTTTCGTTGACCGCCCAGGACAAAAAGCCATTGTGATTGGCGAAAAAGGTGCTAAGTTGAAGAAAATTGGGATGGATGCTCGTGTCGACATGGAAAAAATGTTCGAACAGAAGATCATGCTCACTCTTTGGGTGAAAGTGAAAGGTGGTTGGTCTGATGATGAGCGTGCGCTTAAAAGTCTAGGTTATAGTGATATTTAATCGTTAAATAAGAATAGGAGCTGTTATGATTCGAGTGATTTCAATTCTTGCTTGTGTAGTGATGTTGCAAGGCTGTATTACCAAAATTGTGACAGTTCCTGTTAAAGCTGCTTATGGCGTAACCAAAGGTGTAGTTAAAGGTACAGCCGCAGTTGTGGGTGCAGTCATTCCTGATGGTGATGACGAAGAAGAAAAGAAAAAAGATGATGATTAATTGTGAAATCAGTGGATGAAGCACTGATCAATGCGTAATGAAATTTTGCATGGTTATTTAATTCATCATCGTAAATACAGAGAACGTAGTCATATTGTGCACTTGTTTACACAAGAGCATGGGCGTGTCGATGGTATTCTTCGGCAAACGCCTCCACCTCAATACCAACCGATTACTTTACAAGCCTCTGGTAAATCTGAACTTAAGAATTTTTCTAAACTAGAAATATTAAACCAACCCATTTTCTTTTATGGTGATGCGTTTTTTTCAGGTTTTTATTTGAATGAAGTCATTCTAAGGCTTTGTCCTTTAGAAGAGGCAATGCCTGAAACGTTTGAGCAATATCATTTAACCTTACAACAATTACAAGATTTGGCACAGCATTCACAGGCTGATTTATTTCTTCGGCAAATTTTACGTCAATTCGAACATGCATTATTGGAAGAGTTGGGTTATCCCCTGGATTATGCACATGATTCTAATCAACAAGAGATCATTGCAACTCAGCGTTACCAATTCCAATTGGCAGAAGGCTTTACACCTGTTGCACATAGTTCATCCGCAACATTATCTGGACAGCAAATCCTCACGATGCTGAGTTATGAAAAGGGTGGGGATTTTAACGCAGAACAGTTACAATTACTCGCAAAGCTTTATCGGCAAATGATTACTTCATTACTCGGTGATCGACCATTAAAAAGTCGTCAGCTTTGGATTCAAAACGCTCAATCGAAAATTGTAAATCGTTAATTTTAAATTTATTGATAATTGATATTAGGAAAATGTTATGGCTGCATTGCTTGGTGTAAACATTGATCATGTTGCGACGTTAAGACAAGCACGTGGAACGACTTATCCTGATCCTGTTAAAGCTGCATTAATTTGTGAACAAGCAGGGGCAGAAGGTATTACCTTACATTTACGTGAAGATCGTCGTCATATTCAAGATGATGATGTACACCGCATGCGCCCTGTTTTAAAAACCAGAATGAATTTAGAATTGGCCGTAACTGATGAAATGATTGCTTTTGCCAAAGAAATTAAGCCGCATCATGTGTGTTTTGTTCCTGAAAAGCGTCAAGAAGTTACGACAGAAGGTGGTTTAGACGTTGTGGGACATTTCGAAGATGTAAAGGCAGCAACTCAAGCTTTAACTGCGGTTGGTTGTGATGTTTCTTTGTTTATTGATGCCGATATTGCTCAAATTGATGCTGCAATTGCATGTGGTGCGCCGACCATCGAATTACATACGGGTGCCTACGCTGACGCTGAAACGGCTGAAGCACAAAAAGTTGAATTAGAGCGTATTATTAAAGGCACTGAATATGCGGTATCTAAAGGCTTAGTGGTCAATGCAGGCCATGGCTTGAATCTTGATAATGTTGCGGCGATTGCTGCCATTCCTCAAATCCATGAGTTGAACATTGGGCATTCGATTATTGCGGAAAGTGTATTCGTTGGTTTGGAACAAGCCGTGAAAGATATGAAAGCAGCGATAAACGCTGCAGGTTAATTTTTTATTTAAATTTTTGTTGTTGAATATTGGTCATGTCTAGTATTAATTATGATGAACTCATGCAACCTGTGATTGCTTTTTTAGGTTGTGAAACACCGAAAGCGTGGTTGGATGAAGCGTTGAACAATCTCCCATTGCTCATGCAAGATCATGCGAATTGTGAAAAGAAAGCTGCTGGAACAGCGATGAATTTGATGTTCCGTTATAGTTTTTTTACCGATTTACAGATCAAACTAGCACAACTTGTTCGTGAAGAAATGTTGCATTATGAGCAAGTTTTAGAATTTATGACCAAACGTGGTCAAGAATGGAAGGGTTTAAGTGCAGGACGTTATGCAGGTGGTTTACGTAAGGAAATTCGTACTTACGAACCCGAAGCTTTGATCGATGTTTTAGTGATTGGTGCATTTGTGGAAGCACGTTCTTGTGAGCGTTTTTATGCTTTAGCACCGATTGTTGATGATGAGCTTGGACGTTATTATCGTTATTTGTTGAAATCTGAATCTCGCCACTATGAGGATTATCTTGCGCTCGCTTTGGATGTTGCAAAAACTGCAAAATTGAAAGATCCGGAAGAAGATATTCAACAACGGATTGAATTAATTCGTGAAGTTGAAAAAAACTTAATTCTCGATCCTGATGATACTTTCCGCTTCCATAGCGGTGTGCCGAGTAAAGCGGTAGCTTAAATTGGGTGAACAAAGAAGAAGTGATTGATTCACTTCTTTTTTATTTCTGTGATATTCAATTGAAGTTAAATTATTCTTGTTATCTAAATATTGATATGAATGAAAAGATTATAAAATCAAAGTAATGATGAAGTTGTTTTGTAGATGACTTTTTAAATTATTGATTTGATTGTTAAATTATTGATTTGATTGAGTTGGAGGATTGATTCTTCGAGTTTACTATCGCATAGACAGATATAAAATTTACTATAAAAAAAGCCCACTTCGTATTGAGTGGGCTTTTTAGTATTTGGCTCTCCAACCTGGGCTCGAACCAGGGACCTGCGGATTAACAGTCCGTCGCTCTACCGACTGAGCTATTGGAGAATCTGCATGCGATTATAAGGATATATCCTTTGCGGTCAAGCCTTTCATGTCATGTTTTGTGCATTTTTAAGTTATATGCTTTTTATTTGAACGAAAATGCAAAAATTCAAAAAAACTCTACCAAAAAGGTTGCAATACAAAATTTAGCTTGCTAGATTAAATTTATAAAGTGAGTTTAAGCAGTGCTTAAACCGTGTGGATTTAACCAACTTGCCAGCACTAAAATGGCTAAATAGGAGACAGCGAATGAATACGCTTACTATTCCCAAAATTTTTTCAAATTTTTCTTTTTATCAAGAAAACTATCTTTCAATTCTACAAAATCCTGAACAATATTATCTCGAAGTTGAACATGCTTATTTAGAGGTTTGGCCATTCTCTGAGAAAAAATTGTACTTAGGTGATTTGTTACAACTCTGGTTTAGTGAAAAGTGGCGGATCGATTCGAATTATCGTTTGTTATCCAATTTAGAAGCCCAGTTCAAGCCTAAATCCATTCAAAAAGAACATGATTTCTATCTATTCCAATTGAGTGGTAGTACTTTATCAGGTTCAAATCATGCTCAAGTATGGTCTGCATTAGAACAAAAAATACGTTATATTTCATTAGATAGCGTATTTAAATATTACTGTTATTTTGAATCTATCGAACGTCCGAAAGCCTATTCACAAAATCCATTTAAAATCTATAAGCATGCTGTTTAATCATTGAGTGAAGAATTCAGAAGCTTTTAAGTCATTTAAATTTGCTTAAAAGCTTCAATTGCTCGAACACGACTCTGTTTTAAATCAACAATCGGCTTTGGATAATTTAAATCAAGATTCAAGTTTTTTGCATAAGGTTCATGGATGGTTTTGGCATCTAAATGTGCAAGTTCAGGCAGCCATTGCCGAATATAATCGCCTTGGGGATCGAATTTTTGTGATTGACTCATTGGATTAAAAATACGGAAATAGGGGACAGAATCTGTTCCAGTTGAAGCACACCATTGCCATCCACCATTATTGGCAGCTAAATCACCATCAATCAAATGTTGCATAAACCATTGCTCGCCTAAGCGCCAATCAATTAATAGATTTTTAGTCAAGAACATAGCAACAATCATTCTGACACGATTATGCATCCAACCCGTGTGCTGTAATTGACGCATTCCAGCATCGACAATAGGAATGCCTGTTTGACCCATTTGCCACGCTTTTAAGTCTTTAGGTGCATGACGCCATTGAATCTTCTGTGTCGCAATTTTAAAGGGTAAATGCTTTGATACACGTGGAAAATCAAACAAGATATGTTGATAAAATTCACGCCATAACAGCTCATCTAACCATGTTTGCTGTCCAATATTGTCAATATGAAAATGTCCTTGCTGCGCTCGAAATACAGCATTTAAACATTGACGAATAGAAAGAATACCAATGTTTAAATAAGCAGACAGTTGACTTGTACCTTCTAGGTTTGGAAAGTCTCGTTCTGTTTGATAATTAAAAATTTTATTCTCAATAAAGTCATCAAGTAATTCAAAAGCGTATTGTTCTCCAACTTGCCATTGTTGTTTGATATTTTCTAGCTGAAAGCCTAATTCATCTAAAGAAGGAATTGAATCAGATCTTTGCAGCTCAAGCTCTTGCTGTGGTGTTGGTATTGGATAAGATTGAGGTATAGAAATACTCAATTGCTCATAGCAATATTTTTTAAATGCACCAAAAACTTGATAGGGTTGATTGGATTTGTTGCGGATTGAACCGATCGGGAAAATCGTGCGGTCATGGTACAAAATTAAATCGCGTGCAGATTGGTTTAAGCTTTTTTGTACTTGAAAATCACGATTGAGTTCATTGACACCGCATTCAATATTGGCGTGTACATTTTCAATATTCAACTCATGACACAACTGATCGATTTTTGTGGCAATGTCTTTCCATAAAGGCACAATGCGAATGATCAGTGGAATATTGAGTGTTTCAAGACTGAGTTTTAATTGCTGAATTTGGCGTAAATAGAAGTCAATTTTGATTGGTGCATCATCATGGATTTTCCATTGTTCTGGAGAAAGGACAATGAGTGCAATGACTTGCCCAGACTGTGTCGCATGCCAGAGTGCAGCATGATCATGGATACGTAAATCTTGTCTAAACCAAATCAGTTGTTTTTGCATAGCATTCAGTTATTCACGTTAAAATCATTTATTCACAATACATTTTTAATGGATACAAAAAAGGCAAAGTATAAAACTTTGCCTTTTTCGCACAGATCGTGAGATCTTAGTGGTGATGACCACCTGCACCGTGAACATGACCATGTTCTAATTCTTCAGCAGAAGCATCACGAATTTCAACAATTTCAACTTCAAAAGTAAGGTCTTGACCAGCAAGTGGGAAGTTAGCATCAACGATTACGTTTTCGCCTTCAACTGCCTTAACTGTAACGATTTGAACGCCGTCATCAGTTTGAGCTTGGAACTGCATGCCCGCTTCGATGTTTTCAACACCTTGGAACATTTGCGCAGGAACTTCTTGTACTAGGTCTGGGTTGTATTCGCCATAACCTTCAGCAGCAGGTACGTTTACTGTGAATTTATCGCCAACAGTTTTACCTTCTAAAGCTTTTTCTAAACCAGGAATGATATTACCTGCACCATGCAAATAGGCAAGCGGTTCACCTTGTGATTTATCGAGAGTTTCACCCTCAGCGTTAGTCAACGTGTAGTGGAAAGAAACTACGTGGTTATTTGCAATAGCAGTCATGTTATTGATCCATTCGATAATCGATAGTTTTAAGTGTACATCATAAAGTGAAAAGCAATTTTTGTAGACTAAAATTACTAAAAAATTGCATTTTCATCATTTTTTTGACGATTTTTTCATTAATATGGGCAAAAAATCAAATTTCAATGCAATTTAATTTTTGGTGCGATTTTTCGTGTAACAAAATCTTTAGCTGTCAGTAAACCTGCATGTGCATATCCATAAATGGTCGCTTGATGCATACGGTATAAAGATACGTACATCGATTTTGCAACAAAGCCTTGAACATTGACCTGTCCAAGGAGTTCACCTACAGCTTTATTTTTACTCAATGAAACCAGTGAGCCTTTGTCAGAGAATTGGAACATTGGTAGTGGTCGGCCTTTGATCCGTGCTTGCATTGCATCTGCCAAAAAGGTGGCTTGTTGGCTTGCCACTTGTGCACGTGGCCCTAAAGGTGCTTCTCGTGCATCTAGAATACAGTGCGCACAATCACCAAATGCAAATACGTTTGGATCAGATTTGGTTTGCAATGTCGCATAGACATCTAAACGCCCCATGCGATCTTTTTCAAAGCCTTTTAAATGGGCAATCACGTCAGGTGTCTTGATACCCGCAGCCCAAACTTTTAGTTGGGCATCAATCGAAGTACCATCATTAAAATAGACTTTTTCAGCATCTACTTTTTCAACGCGTTTTGCAGTTAGAACATCTATTTTCATACGTTCTAATTGTTGTGTTGCATGTTCAGCAATTTTTTCTGAAAGGGCAGGTAAAATACGATCTGCACCTTCAACCAATGAAATTTTGACATTTTTTGGATTAATTTTATTTAAACCATATTTATAAAAATTCTGCTTGGCTTGTACCAGTTCAGCAGCAAGTTCGACACCTGTTGCACCTGCACCAATAATTGCAATTTGTAAGTTGCGATCTACGTCTTTGTTTTGTGCATCTAAGTACAAGTGTAATAAGTCTTGTTGAAAAACTTCAGCTTGATGACGGCTATCTAAATAGTGACAAAACTCTTTAATACCAGGTGTATTGAAGTCGTTGGAGACTGAACCTAAAGCAAGAATTAGCGTGTCATAACCTAAAGTGATTTGTTCATGGTTTGATTCATATTTTGAAGATTGGGTTTTGCTTAATGTGATGGTTTTATTGTCACGATCCAGTTGTTCAAAACGACCCAATACAAACTCATAATGGTGTTTTGCTGCATGGGCATAGTAATTCATTTCTTCTTCGTTTGGATTCATAGTTCCAGCAGCGATTTCGTGTAAAAGCGGTTTCCAAATATGCGTAAGTTTTTGATCTACGAGGGTGATTTTGGCTTTTTTACTTTTTCCTAGAGTATCACCAAGCTGAGTAACCAGCTCTAAACCACCAGCACCACCACCAACGATCACGATATGATGTAGATTCGACATACAAAAGACTCGATTTATTATAAAAAAAGGATGGCTTAAATATGCCATCCTCTTTATATAATTGAGTTTTTTTTGTATTACAATTTACATAAATACAATAAAACTGACTAAAAAACTTGGTTTTAAATTAGAACAATGATTTGATCCATTCTAATAAACGTTCAAACCATGATGCTTGTTCAATATGGACTTCATCTTCAATATCAAAGGTTTGAATTAAAACATTATTTTGGTATACGTTGACTTTTGCCAAATGCATGATTTTTTCAAGTGGTGCAGTCAAAGAGGTCTCATTTAATTCAACATTTAAATGGGTCTGTGTTTCTTGTAAGGGCTCAACAGCAGTCAAAATACCGTTTAAGTCTACTTTCATCACTTTGCTGTTATTCACATCAAAAGCCATTAAATCAATTGGGCTAGGATCGTTATATAAAGAGGTTGTGACCAGTTGCGGCTTTTTGGCCTCAACTTTAAACATTTTCAATGTAGATTTGATTACAGGTAATTCAGCAATCAGTTGTTTATCTTTAAAGATCACTTCATCACGTGTGTATGCATAGCCAAGATTAAGCAGTTTATGGGCAACTTCTGCACGTTTAATCGCACTTTTTGCCCCCATAACCACAACAATCAAACGGCGGTCAGGTGATTCAGCAATACCTGAAGGACGGTGCGCAGTTAATGCGAGGTTATAACCTGCGGCTTTGGTAAATCCAGTTTTTAAACCATCGACACTTGGGTCAGACTTTAAAACCAAATTGGTTGCGTGGTGAAAGTGTTGGTTATAACTGAAACTTGGCATCACTGAATAATGTAAATATTCAGGTGTTTGCATGGTCACTGCTTGACCTAAAAGTGCCATATCATGCGCAGAAGAAAAATGATCAGGCATGGTAATACCCGGTGCATTGGCAAAATGAGTGTCTTTCATTCCCAAAGCTTGAGCTTCTTGATTCATTCGTGCGACAAAAGCGGGAACACTGCCTGAAATACGTTCTGCCAAAGTCACCGCAGCATCATTTGCAGACATCACAATAAGACCAGCAAGCAGTTGATCTATTGAAATCTGTTCGCCTTGTTTTAAATACATTTGGGATTCGTCCCATTGCACCATTTGTACAACTGGGGTTGCGGTGATCATTTCTTCTTTACGGATGTGACCCGCTTTTAACTCTTTTAGTGCAATATAAGCAACCATCATTTTCGTCATGGATGCAGGCGCGCGTTGCACATGACTATTATATTCAGCAAGGGTTTGACCCGTTTGCGTATCTAAAATAGTCCAAGCTTCAGCCTCGACAGTTTGAGGATTGATATTTAATAAAGCAGCATTGACAAGTGTGGAACAAATTAAGCTGAGTAATGCAATAAAAGAAACGAGAATTTTCAACAGATTTACCTTTAGCCAATCCTATGGCAAGAACGCACGAACTGTGCGAATGCTATGCCTTTTTTCAAAACAAGGCTAGTTAAAATTGCAGACAATTGCGACTAACAGCGGATGACTTTGTAAAAAAATGCTACTCTAATTGGTAATTTCTTTGTTTTGTATTTTAAATAGATCACTATGTTGCATTATCAAATTGAATTTGACGAATATCGTCAGCATCTCGTTCATGTTACTTTACGTTTTCTTGCCAATCCAACACAGGTACTTTCTTTACCCACATGGATTCCGGGTAGTTATTTAATACGTGAATTTGCGAAACATATCGAAGCAGTCAAAGCTTATGATGAAGATGGTCGCCAGCTTAAAATCAATAAATTTGAAAAAAATAAATGGCGTTTATATAACACAGACCATGAATTGATTACGGTTGAATATGATGTCTATGCCTATGATTTGTCCGTGCGTGGTGCTTATGTCGATCAAACACGTTTATACGTCAATCCTGCATGTGTGTGTTTAGGTTTACAAGACCAAGAACAAGCACCGATTGAGTTGGAAATATTCTTACCAGATGAACTCAAACATTTCCAAATTGCCACAGGTTTAGCATCAAAAAGTTTAGTCAAAGGGCGTTATACCCTGAAAGCTGACAATTATGCACAATTGATTGACGCACCTTTTGAATTGGCTGATCAAACTCGTTTCAGTTTTGAGGCGAATGGTATTCCGCATGAGTTTGTGGTTTCAGGTCAGCATGCAATGAATGCTGAACGTATGAAGCAAGACATTGAAAAAATTTGCAGTACTGAAATCTCAATGTTTGGCTCCGCACCATTTTCAGACTATACCTTTATGACCATGGCAACAGGCAATAGCTATGGTGGTTTGGAACATCCCAATAGCACCAGTCTGATTTCTCCACGAGATGATTTACCAAAAGTGGATGAACCGACTGAGCCTTCTGCGGATTATCAACGTTTCTTAGGCTTATGTAGTCATGAGTATTTTCACTCGTGGTTAGTTAAATTTATTCGCCCTGAAAATTTCACGAACTATGATTTGGACCAAGAAGGCTATACCAGTTTATTATGGATTTTCGAAGGTTTTACCTCGTATTACGATGATTTGATTTTGTATCGTAGTGGCGTGATTTCTCAGGAGTCGTATTTAAAACTATTGAAGTCGCAAATTGATCGTTATTTGCAGAATCCGGGACGTTTTATCCAGTCTGTTTCTGAGTCAAGTTTTGATGCATGGATTAAATTCTACCGTCAGGATGAAAACTCAAATAATGCAGGAACCAGTTATTACAACAAAGGCTGTTTGGTTGCATTGTGTCTAGATTTAGGGCTGCGTTTACGTGGTTCAAGTTTGGATGCCTTGATGCGCCGTTTGTATGAAAATAGCCAAAAGGGTATTCAGGTGAATGAACGGACTATTTTTGACCTATGTAAAGAATTGACAGGTGATGATTGGATTGAACAAATTAATCATTTGATTAACACCACAGATGAATTGCCATTGGATCAACTATTCCCTGAATTTGGTTTAAGCTATAGCTTAAAAAATGACAAGACCTTGCCATTTGGTTTAAAAGTTGTAGAAAAACCTGAAGGTCTGCTGATTCAACAAGCGCGTCGTGATGGTGCGGGCGTAGCCGCAGGCCTATCTGCCAATGATGTGATTGTTGCGATTGATGGTTTAAAAGCATCTGAAAAGTTACTTGAAAAATATGCTAAACACAAAGCTACATTTACTGTTTATGCATTCCGCCGTGATGAATTTATACAATTTGAATTGCGAGGTGGGGAAATTGATTTAACCACTGTTGAGTTAAATGTTGTAGATCAAGCTCAAGCTGAGAAATGGTTGAAGGCTTAATCGATTCACATTTTAGATTAGTATTCATTCGATTTTTAATAACCGATGTTTAGGCATCGGTTTTTTTATTGGTAGGGTATTTTTTAGTGCTGTAATAGATATTAAAAAATAAAAAGTTAATGATTTATTTACATTTTCGTAAAATCACAGCCATTTCAGGTGAAACAGTTTGATAATCTCCAACAGCCATTATTCTCCAATTTGCTGTTGGGTATATAAAAGTATTTGCTTCTTTCTCAAAGATAATGTCACTACGTTGTGACCATGTATCTATCAAAGACTGGATTACATCATCTTCTACTGTTTCAAAAAAGTAAGAACCATAGCTTGCTAACTTTAACCACTCATCTTTACCAAGACTGATAAAATTATGATCTAAGGATAAAGATGCTACAGTTACTAAATAACTTTTTAATTCGCTCATTTTTCTCCCTCAGTTTTCACAATCTCACTCACTAAATGCCATTTGATTTTCTTTGCTTCTTTTAAGATGGCATTTTCATAGAAATCTAAAAAACGTGGAGCAATATCACCTTTAAGTAATACGACTTGCTGGCGGTAATCATCTAAATTATTGGGTTTATAATCATTACGATCCTTATAGCCAACATATTCAGGTTGTCCATCTAAACCGACTTGCTCGTCATAACGATACACGCCATCAATTTCACAAGGTCGCCCAGACTCAAGATAAATGTTCTTTTTGCGTGGTGTACGGTCTTCATAATGCCCACGATCTGGAAAAATATCAGGTGCATCCAAACGTCGTATCCATTTACGACTTTCATCAACATCTAAAACCTTATAATGATTACCTACATCTTGGCTAATATTCCAATAAGCACCATTCCGTAAAGGACGCAGTGCTCTATTTAAATTATAATAACTTGTTAAAATAGGCAGATTGCTTGGCAATAATTGTGGGTAATCTTCGAGTTGAAATAAAAAACCTTCTTTTTGTTGTTTTGGTTCTAAACTAAAGAACTCACAGTATTTAGTGAAAGTTTCTACCTCACAAATTCGTTGCACTAAGCTATTACTCAAGTAGGTCAGCCAATCTATACTTTTAATCCCATCCTGAATGAGATTCCTTTCCCTACTGCCAGCTCCTTGATAAATCCCCAAAAATTGCTCGCCTTGAGCTAATGCATAATCACCAACCCCCATAGGTCGATAAGGTAAGATGCTTTGGAAACCTGCTACTGCATGATAAACATCTAATTTATCAATAAACAACTGAATTAACTGCATTAAAATTATTTTAATTTCAGGATCAAAAATCCACTTATTTGGCACACAAAATTTAATTTCAGAACAATACAATATACGTCCTTCCCATCCTCGATTCGTCATGGCAGAAATCATATATTCAGGTGCTTCTTTTCGGTCACCTGAAGCGCAATACCATTCAATTTGATCATCAGGATGGGACTTTTGGGCAATAACTTGCCGTATAGTTGGCATTTTAGGATCATCTAAGTCAGCATAATGACCTTCACCATGATCATCATAATAGCCGCCCCACGTTAAATACTCTCCAAAGTGTTGATTATAAGCTTCTATACATTCCGCTAAAGCTTGACGTTTTTCAGGATGATGCCCTGCAAAATACAAAAAGTGCGCTTGAAACTCTGCGCCCGTAATAAATAAATCAGGTTCATCTTTACGATGTTCAATCCATTGAAAGTCTTTAAAATAAGGTTCCATATCTTGTTCTGATTGAATAATCACTTTTACACTCCTTATGAATGTGCCAAAGTAGCAAAACCAGTAATCAATATCCCACCACTAACAGCTTCTGTCGCACCTATTACTCCTGCGCTCGCAGTCGTTCCACCAGCCGCACCAGCTAGAGCCACCGTGCCACAGATAAAAGTACCTCCAATCCCGACACTGGCAGTAATTGGAATCATCAGACTTTGATACTCTTGTAAGGGAACATATTTGCGATAAAACTGTACTTGTGGCGATGGTGGGGCAAGCAGTTTTCCTAAACCACCCAACATACTCGGGATACCTTTCTTAGTCGTTAAACCTGTATTAGCAGGACGAAATGTTGCATTTTTATAAGGCGTTGGATTCTGAATTGGAGGATAATCTCTTATAGGAATTTTCTTTCCACCATTAGGTGGTTTTCGAGTTGTGCAACTACAATCTTTATCAGATACTTCCCTTACTTTTTGGGGAGCTATAATTTCATATGCTTCGAGTTGCCCTTTGCCCCATTTATCCTTTCCAAATTTAATCTCAACCAAGCGTTCTATATTTTCCTTTCTCGGTTCAAATCTGTCCCAATCAATCGTTCCAGACATCCGCATTTCAATAATTTCAGCAGCTTTAATGGTTAAAATCGTAACATCAGGGATACGAAAAGCCCCTTTACACATTTCTTCGATTTGCTTTTGTGCCGCACCCAATGGAAATGTTGAGGGTCGATGCATTCGTGTAGGATCATCACTCATTAGTGGTCTAGGTGCTTTACCTGTCATGTCATATCCGACTTCAGCTAAATATGCCCATACTCCAAAATTTAAATCGGCTTCGATACGAATGGCTTTTGTGACGGTCTGCTGATAAAGACTTTGCCCAACCTTACCGATTTTAGGAGTTTTATTGGCTGCACAAATATGTGCGCATAAGTAGGTTTTATTCATGCCAGTTTCTAATTTAATCTTTGTACCTTTGGTCATGGTTTTTGTTTCAGACTGTCCTACTTTTTGTTCACTTGAATTGCCTGAATTACCGTTATCACGTGCCATCGTTATGATCCAATTTATGTAATTATTCTATTGTTAAGTTATAATAATTTATTTATGAAGTTTTAATTTATCAAAAGATGCTGTGACTGTCTAGCTTAGTCGGAGTCGTGATATTCATTAAAAGTATTTAGAAAAGGGCTTATTATTTAAGAGAGGATTGATTTTATACATTACAGAAAGTGTTTTATTATAAAAATAGTTTGGAGTTTAGATTTTTATTATGGAAATTAAGCTATTGATATTAATAAAAAACCCTCAATATCTGAGGGCTTTTCAATCTAAAAACAAAATACGTTTATTCGTGCCAAACTACGCTTCAATCGTTTGAACGGCAATTTTCTTCGCAGGATCTGCCTTACGACGAACTTGTGGAACAGGTTCACCATAATATTGACGATCTGCAAAATAACTTGAACGAACCATCGGAGCGGCCCAAATATTTTTAAATCCAAGCTTGTGACCATGTGCCGTATACCGTTCAAACTCTTCTGGTGTTACAAAACGATCAATCGGTGCATGTTCTTTCGAAGGCTGTAAATATTGACCAATCGTCACATAATCTACACCATGCGCATGTAAATCATCCAAAAGTGCAATCACTTCTTCTTCAGTTTCACCAATACCGACCATCAAACCACATTTTGTTGGCACATCAGGACAATATTCTTTAAACATTTTCAATAAAGTTAAAGAGTGTTGATAGTCTGAACCCGGACGCATTGCTTTATAAAGACGAGGTACAGTTTCAATATTGTGGTTAAACACATCAGGTGGGCATTCCGTCATGATGCGTAGCGCAACATCCATACGACCACGGAAATCTGGAACTAAGATTTCAAGTAATGTTTTTGGGCTTAATGCACGTGCTTCTTTAATACAATCAACAAAATGTTGTGCACCACCATCCAATAAGTCATCACGGTCAACAGAAGTGATGACTGCGTATTTTAAACCAAGGTTGGCAATGGTTTCTGCCATGTGGCGAGGTTCATCAGCATCGAGCGCATTTGGGCGACCATGTGCAACATCGCAAAATGGGCAGCGACGTGTACAAATATCACCCATGATCATAAAGGTTGCAGTACCGCCACCAAAACATTCAGGTAAATTGGGGCAGGCAGCTTCTTCACATACGGTATGTAATTTTTGTGCACGTAAAGTGGTTTTAATGCGTTGAACTTCATCAGGCGCAGCCATCTTGACCCGAATCCAATCAGGCTTTCGAGGCGTTTCAACCGTTGGGATAACTTTTACAGGTATGCGAGCCACTTTTTCTGCACCGCGTAATTTGACGCCCTGTTCTGGTTTACGGTTCTCTGACATATTCAACTTTTCCACTGTTTTCTACGGGGGAGAGGAAATTTATTATAGCGTAAATGCCAAACGATAGGGCAAAAACACTATTCATATACTAAATGTGGTTATCACAGAATATATGCATGTGAAATACAGAAAATTTTTTTACTTTAGTTCATAATATGACACGAGATATAGACCGAATTTAGTATAAGGAGCTTTGAATGCCACGTAAGAAAGAAGTCGTTAGTGGGAATTATGTGAAATACGATGCGGTCGTACTTGGCTCTGGTCCTGCTGGTGAAGGCGCGGCAATGAAGCTTGCTAAATCGGGTAAGCGTGTTGCAATTGTTGATATTCGTGAGCAACTTGGTGGTAACTGTACCCATGTAGGAACAATTCCAAGTAAAGCTTTACGTCAAACAGTTTCAAGTATTATCCGTTATCAACGTGATCCAATGTTTAAAAAAGTGGGGGATTGGAAACAATTCACCATGAAGCAAGTATTGCGCAATGCGCATAAAGTCATCCAACAACAAGTTGATACGCATTCACGTTTTTATGATCGAAATAATATTGATGTATTTCATGGTCGTGCATACATCCAAGATAAAAGCACTGTAATTATTTTCAGTGAAGATGGTGTAAAAGAAACATTAGGCTTTAAGCAACTGGTGGTGGCAACAGGTAGCCGTCCATATCATCCACAAGGTTTAGATTTTAATCACCCACGTGTATTTGATTCAGACAAAATTTTAGATTTAGATTACCCAATTCACAAAATCATCATTTATGGTGCTGGGGTAATTGGTTGTGAATATGCTTCGATTTTCATCGGATTGGATCATAAGGTTGATTTGATCAATACTCAGCACCAATTGTTGAGCTATTTAGATGATGAAATTGCGGATGCATTGTCTTATCACTTACGTGAACAAGGTGTGCTTATTCGCCATAATGAGCAAATTGATCGTTTAGAAACATTTGATGATCATGTGGTGATGCATTTGCTCAGTGGTAAGAAAATTAAAGCAGATGCTATTTTGTGGTGTAATGGCCGTTCAGGAAATACAGATGGCTTAGGCTTAGAAAATGTTGGTATTACGCCAAATAGCCGTGGTCAGTTGGCTGTCAATGATCAGTACCAAACTGAAGTTGAAAATATTTATGCTGCTGGTGATGTGATCGGTTGGCCTTCGCTTGCTTCTGCTGCATATGACCAAGGTCGTTGCGCAGGTTCGAACATGAGTGGCGAAGAAAATATTAAGCCAGTTAAAGATATTCCTACAGGGATTTATACCATTCCTGAGATTTCATTCTTTGGAAAAACTGAAAGTCAGTTAACTGCGGAAAAAATTCCGTACGAAGTTGGTCAAGCTTCTTTCCGTCATTTGGCGCGTGCGCAAATTACAGGTGATACGGTGGGGGAATTAAAAATCTTGTTCCATCGTGATACTTTAGAATTGTTGGGTGTGCATTGTTTTGGAAATAATGCTGCGGAAATTATTCATATTGGTCAGGCTGTAATGCAAAGTGGAAACAATACTATTAAGTATTTTGTTGAAACGACATTCAATTATCCAACCATGGCTGAAGCGTATCGTGTCGCAACTTTAAATGGTATGAATCGTTTGTTTTAAATAATGACCATTGATTAGACTTCTTGCAAAAGTCAGAAAATGATCAAAAATTAGCAGTAAAGTTAATATTAAAAATCTCTTCTCCTTCCAGAGATAAGAAATATTGTTCTGCAGAAGATGAGGGAGATTTACCATATAAATCCTCTCTCTCTTGCGCGTAATAACGCTCATCCTTTATAAAGGAGAGGGAACTTCCATTGTAACTAAATGTTCATCACAACTCGACTGACGCAAGAAGTCTATTGATTATCCATTCAAAACCCGTAAGTGATCTTGCGGGGTTTTTATGATGGTTTTTAGGGCTAAGGATTAAAAAAAGCTATTCAGACAAAATAATTCTAAAAAACTTTTAATCATGACTTGAATTTGTCCACGTGCTAACCGCATGATCAACCAGTAATTGCATATCGATTAAGATGCCATAACCTTCACCGACCTTTTTTCGTTCGCCATATTTTGAATCAATAAGTTCCTTTCCAATCGGAATAAATTTATCTACATCCATAAATTCAGGTATATCAAACTCGAACCATTCGCAAACACCATTATTGATGATCGGAACACCTTCTTTTTCTTTATTTGTATTGGGAAAAGCTCTACTTTCTGCAAGATGTAGGGCTGTACATCGGTTAAAATCAACACCAAGTAATAATACTTTAGCTCTGAATTGATAGAGTTTTGCTAAGGGTGATTGTTCTCCAAAAGGATCATTTAAGACGTGTTGTTGGGTAATTTGTTGAGCAGCTGGGCCAATTGCACAAAAAGATGCGAAAGGATGATGACTTCTGACTACTTTTGGCCATGTTCTAAATAATTCTGCAATTTGTCCCATATCTCTCGTTGGGGTAATTTCAGGTTCAAACACAGGCATGGTATCACGTATGGTCTGTATCCAAGATTCAGGAATAGGAGGATTACTCCAATTGGCTGGGTCAGTAATGTTTGATGAATGTGCAGGCATACATATATTTCCTTCACTGCCGATTATAGCCAATAAAGCTTTTATCACAGTCACAGCGCCACCGTTTACCCAACCAAGTGAACTTAATGATGAATGTACAATGACAGTATCGCCGTGTTTAAGCCCTAGATTTTGTAAGTCATGGATAAGGTGAGCTACGGTAATCGGATTCAATGTTCTTTCTATTTGATTTTGTTCTGACATAGACTTTTCCTGATGAATGTAATCATTAAACGTATTGTTTACTAAAATGATTTGGCAAATTAAGTTTGAAAGTATTTTCAATGTGTTTTAGGCCATGTGATGTATGAACTGCAATAGTTTTAATATTTGCAAAGCGTTATCATAGTGGCTTCAACCGGTTGGATAAAGCTATGAAAATTGTTGCAGATGAAAATCTAGCATTTACTGAATATTTCTTTTCAGAATTCGGAGAAATTCATCAAGCAGCAGGGCGTACTTTAACGCATGATGACCTAAAAGACGTTCAAACTTTACTGGTTCGGTCTGTAACGAATGTAAATGAAACGCTAGTTGAAAATACGGCGCTTAAATTCGTTGGCAGTGCAACGATAGGCACAGATCATTTAGATATAACAGCTTTAGAAAAGCATCAAATTGCATGGTCAAATGCAGCAGGTTGTAATGCGCAGGCTGTTGCTGAATATGTGATCACAGCATTATTGCATTTGAATCCTGATTTTATTGATCAAAATAAAGGCTTTACCTTAGGCATCATTGGTTTGGGAAATGTAGGCTCACGTTTGGCTTATATGGCAAAGCTATTGGGCTGGAATGTGATTGGATATGACCCATTTGTTCAACATCGAGATATTCAGCAGGTTGAACTTGAAACGCTATTAAAAAATGCAGATGCAATTACAACGCACGTACCATTAACCAAAACAGGTGAACATGCGACTTATCATTTAATTGATGCAAATGCGTTAGCTATGATGAAGCAAGAAGCAATTTTAATTAATTCTGCACGTGGCCCTGTTGTTGAAGAAGTGGCATTAATTACTGATATTCAAAAGACACAACGCAAAGTTGTTTTAGATGTATTTGAATATGAACCTGAAATCTCACAAGAATTACTCGATTTAATCACCATCGTTACGCCACATATCGCTGGGTATAGCTTAGAAGGTAAGGCACGTGGGACTCAGATGATTTATGAAGCATTTTGTAAAACATTTGGCTATTCGGCGAATAAAAAATTTGAATCACAATTGCCTACTGGTGAGCAGTATTTTTATGGCAATAATATTAAGCAAACGCTGAAAAAATACTTATCTGAAATCTATGATATTCAACGGGATGACGATAATTTAAGAGCGTGTTTGAAGGATGGTAAGGTGGATCAGAAGGCTTTTGATCATCTACGCAAAACTTATCCTTTACGCCGTGAATGGGCTGCACATGGAGGGCCTAAAGCATGACTCAGCCAGTTCAGAACATGATTCAATATCAACCGACATGTGATATTTATGCACTCAAATCACGTGCAAAAATGTATGCTCAAATTCGCCAATTCTTTGCTGAGAGAGATGCACTCGAAGTAGAAACACCTGTACTTTCACAAGCAGGCGTAACCGATGTGCATTTAGCTTCTGTGCAAGCACAGCGCCATGTACAAGGTAAAAAACAAACACACTATTTACAAACGTCACCTGAGTTTGCCATGAAACGGTTATTGGCAAGTGGTAGTGGTGCAATTTATCAAATTTGCAAAGTGTTTCGAGATGATGAGCATGGTCGTAAGCACAATAGTGAATTCACCATGTTGGAATGGTACCGTCCACAATTCAGCTTGAAAGATTTAATGTTAGAAGTGACTGATTTATTGAATGTTGTACTTGAACAGCGTTTTGGTGAAGTACGTCCAACAGTATTGAGTTATAAACATGCTTTCATGGATCGGTTGGATATAAATCCACTCCAAGCGAGCTTGAAAGAGTTAAAAGATGCTGCGCATCGTGTCGGGTTAAATCTAGATTTGGGTGATGATCGTTTAGCGTATATCGACTTGTTATTTTCACATATGGTAGAACCAAGTTTAGGTTTTGATACACCCGTGTTTTTAACGGACTTTCCACCTGAATTAGCGTCTTTAGCGAAGACTAGACATGATGAGGATGGTGAGCTCGTTGCAGCACGTTTCGAGCTGTATATCGAAGGTTTAGAGCTTGCGAATGCTTATGATGAATTGATCGATGCAGATGTTTTACGCAGTCGTTTTGAAGCGGATAATGTGGCGCGTGAAAAACTCGGTTTGCATGTGATGCCGATAGATGAGTATTTGTTGGCTGCTTTGCCGAATATGTCTGATTGTGCAGGAATTGCTTTGGGAATAGACCGTTTACTCATGGTCGTGATGAAGCAAATGAAGTTAGAAAAGGTGATTACCTTTCCTGCGGATGTGTCATGAATTAAGAATTAAATATTTGTGGTATTTGTGGATATTTTGAAGAGGATGATTTTCCATTGGGGAAGAGGGTAAAACGTCCTCATTTGATATTTGCATTTGTTGCAATGTCGAATTTGGATATGAAGATATAAGCTAGACTCTCATCAGGAAATTTAGGACAAGCTGGATAAGCTCAGAAAATTTTTTGTCTAATTCTAAATATGCTAATTTTTTAAGAAATATTCCTAAAGAATTTTTGTGATTTGTATGGTTTTAGAATAATTAAAATTCTTAGTCGGCATGTATAAACTCTGGCATGCCATTTGCTTTTATTTATTCAGCAGGCAACGAAGCCTATTTTTCAATTTTAATATATCACTAATGTTTGATAGGCAAAGGAGCCTAAAGCATGTTTCATGCTTTAGGCTTTTTTATTACTAATTTAAAAGAGTTGCCTATTGATTGATAAAGGAGCAGCGCTTATGTCATATCTTGCACCATCGGAATTTGCAGTCAAAGTTGTAGATGCTGGCGAATCAAAATTACATATGGCAACACGAGATGTCATTATTCGTGCCTACATGGCAGGGGCGATCCTCGCTATTTCAGCAGTATTTGCAATAACAATAGGAATTCAAACAGGTGTGCCTTTAATTGGTGCATTATTATTTCCAGTCGGTTTTTGTATGCTGTATTTATTGGGATATGACCTATTAACAGGTGTGTTTGTTTTAACGCCTTTGGCATGGATCGATAAGCGAGTAGGTGTAACGATTCCACGAATTTTAAAACATTGGGGACTGGTATTTTTAGGTAATTTTGCAGGTGCATTGACCGTTGCTGTTCTTATGGCGGTTGTGTATACCTATGGATTTGCAACTGAGCCCAATGAAATTGGCAACAAAATTGCACATATTGGTGAAAGTAGAACGCTTGGATATAAGGAATATGGTTTAGGAGGATGGTTAACCATTTTCATTCGAGGGATGTTGTGTAATTGGATGGTTTCTCTAGGCGTAATTGGTGCAATGATTTCAACTTCCGTAAGCGGTAAATTTATTGCCATGTGGATGCCAGTGATGCTGTTCTTTGCCATGGGTTTTGAACACTCAGTCGTCAATATGTTTTTATTTCCTTTCGCGATGATGATGGGCGGTAATTTCTCAGTGATGGATTATTTATTGTGGAATGAGATTCCTGTTGCGTTAGGTAATTTGGTGGGTGGTTTAGCGTTAACAGGTTTGGCTTTATATACAACACATGTGAAAACTGCACCAAAACGAACTTTTAAATAAGATCATTTTGATCGGAGAGCCTCATGTAGACTCTCCGTGAGATTGAGATGAACAATATGACTCAACAATTAAAAGTCGAACTTGGGCAGTATTCTCATCAAGGGCGTAAAGCGATCAATCAAGATTTTTATGCCGCTTCAATACCGCAAAATTATATGCTGCAACATAAGGGTATTGCTTGTGCATTATCGGATGGAATTAGCAGTAGCAATGTCAGTCATATTGCCAGCCAAATGGCAGTGACAGGCTTGCTATCAGACTACTTTTCTACGCCTGAATCATGGACCGTAAAAACATCGGTGCAACGTGTTTTAACTGCGGTAAATAGTTGGTTGTATGCACAAACCCAACAAAGCCAATATCGTTTTGATAAAGATCGCGGCTATGTTTGCACGCTTAGCGCATTGGTGATGAAAGGGCACATTGCGCATCTTTTTCATATTGGTGATAGTCGAATTTATCGATTACAGTCAGGACAACTGGAGCAACTCAGCACAGATCATCGGGTTTGGTTGTCATCACAGGAAAGTTATTTGAGTCGAGCGCTAGGTGTAAATGCGAAAGTTGATATTGATTATCAAAGTTATGTTTTATATGAGAATGATATTTTTATTCTGATGACAGATGGCGTGTATGAGTATTGTCCAGCTGAAAAGTTAACCCAATTTTTAACTCAAACTCATACCAGTTTAGATCTGATTGCCCAACACATTGTAGAGTATGCCTACCAACAAGGCAGTACAGACAATTTGACGATTCAGATTGTAAAAGTACAACAGCTTCCTCAAGTTGGGTCACATGAAATTGTACCCGATTATGCTCAATTAGCATTTGTACCTTCTCTGAATGTCCAAACCCAATTTGATGGGTATCAGATTGTTCGTGAAATATATAATAGCAATCGTAGTGTTTTATATTTGGCTCATGAAATTGATCAACAACAGCTTTTGGTGATTAAAGTTCCTGCTACAGATGTACAACAAGATCCGTATTTGACTGAGCAATTTTTATTAGAAGAATGGATCGCAAATCGAATTCATCATCCCCATGTTTTAGCTGCTTATACACAACTTAGGCCTCGAAATTATATTTATCATACGATGGAATATATTGAAGGCGTTACGCTTAAACAATGGATTACAGATCAACAACAGCCAGTTCCATTAGATAAAGTTCGACAGATTATTGAGCAGATTGCTAAAGGTTTACAGGCGATACATCGTTTAGAAATGATTCACCAAGATATTAGACCTGAAAATATTATGATTGATCATTTGGGTACGGTAAAAATCATTGATTTTGGAGCGTGTCGTGTGGCAGGAATTCGTGAAATGACGAGAGATGTCGAAGAAGTTGCATTGGGTACGATGGCTTATATGGCACCTGAATATTTTCTATCTGAATCCGTTACTACGTCCTCAGATCAATATTCGCTTGGGGTTCTCGCTTATTATTTGTTAAGCGCTGATTTGCCTTATCAAACCAATATCGCAAAGTGCAAATCAAAAAAAGATTTTAGAAAGTTACAGTACCGTTCTCTATCTTATTATCGTGAAGATGTACCTATATGGGTGGATAAGGCTTTAGAAAGAGCAGTTCAAATTAGGGCAGATCATCGCTATGACGATGTTGCAGAATTTGTTTATGATTTGATGCATCCTAATCCAAAATTCTTAACATTAAAGCGGAAATCATGGGTAGATAAAGATCCTGTGAAGTTTTGGAAAGCTATTTCTTCGCTGTTATTTCTATTGTTATTAGGAGGAGTGGCTCTAGTAAGTCATTTTAATGCGATACATTTTTAATTCGTCGATGAGCATTTGTTATATACATATTAAATGCTGAATATATTGGTTAAGTACTTTCATACATTTATCCATTGATATCGTAATTACATCATTGCTTTAACTATTGATTCACTGAGTTAAATAGACATTTATACGTATATATTGAGTTTAAACCTAGAGTCGAAGTATTTATTGATCAAGAATTTTAAATAACCTGAATAGTGTGCATTTTTACTTTTTTGAGTAAGAGGGCTCAAACCTTGGTTTGTATTTTCGACCACAATATTCAGGTATGCTTTTGAGTATGTTCTACGATCTTTTGTTTAAGCGTTACAGGGTTAACGGCTCTAAACCTTTTACAATATCACTAAATTCTGAGCCATTTAGCCAAAAAGATTTCTTTAAAAATAACGTTGTCATAATGCTTTCTGCCGTATCACTATTGGTGTTTTCGCAGAATAGACCATATTGACTGCCGAGTACTGTATTGTCTTCAATCAAGCGAATATAGTAAGCATGTTGTTCATCTGCATAACCAAGAATCGCATCACGTTGAGTAGCCATTTTTATGTCTCCACATAGAAAATCAATCAATTAAGTAAGCTAAATTAGACCAGTAAACTTATTCAATGAGATCAATATATTAGTGAAATAAAGAATTATATTTTCATTCTAAATTATTGATTTATGATAAGTATATTGATTATCTTTGTCATCCTTGATCAAATAGATGTATCAAAAACTGATCGATAACGGTATTGTTATTCAAAAAAAACACGCCGTCAACTTGAATTTGTAACTTTTTCGAGATATATTGATTTTAATGGCTTTTATACAGCATATAGGATACAGCATGACAAAAAAAGTAGAATTTGAACATGGTGGTGCGAGAGCAAATGCAGGGCGTAAAGCGCAATTTAATGAACCGACCAAAGTAATTCGTGTACCTGAGTCACAAGCTGATTTTATTAAAAATTGGTTACTGAAAAATTTCAAAAATGGTGCATTAAGTGATTTAAACTCTACGATTAAAATTCAAACGGTTCGACCGAATAACGATAAAATTTATCAAATTCCAATGGCAACTGAACGTGTGGCTGCAGGTGTACCTTTCTCCGTACAAGATACAATTGACCAATCTTTGGATATGAATGAATTTTTGATTCGTAATGAAAGTTCTACCTTTATTGTCAAAGCAAATTCGTTATCTATGCTTGATGTTGGAATTGATATTGATGATCCATTGATCGTGGATCGTAGCATCACGGCTAAATCAGGAGATATTGTGATTGCACGTATTGATAATGATTTTACAGTTAAACGTTTAATGATTGATAAGCAATTTAATCCACCTAAAATTTGGTTAAAGGCAGAAAACCCTGAGTATCAAAATATTTATATTGAAGAAGGGCAAGAAGTTGAAATTTGGGGAGTCGTGACTTATAACTTAAAACGTATGCGATAAAATAGAGATTTTTATATGATATTGATTTTTCAATATATTTTAATAGGTTTGCTTTCTCATCCAAGTTGTTTTGAGCTTGATTAGGGAACTTATCTGTTTTCGATGAACATCATTCAATCTTTTTTGAAGTGTCATGCATGTATTCGCAGAGTTTATTTAAGCCAATCATTTTTAAAATTTTATTTGCACACAATTTAAAATAAAAAGTCATTGTGAATACGAGTGAGTCTGTTAAAACTAATCGTTGTTTAACCACTGAACAATAAAAGGATTTTAATCATGAAACGGCCTAAGCATATTCATAAGGCAGAATGGGAAGCACGTTGTCAATTGGCTGCATTGTACCGCTTAATTGCTTATTTTCGAATGACTGATTTGATTGATACCCATATCAGTTTACGTGTTCCAGATGAACCGAATCATTTTTTGATTAACCGATATGGTGTCACTTTTGATCAAATGACCGCTTCGGATTTAGTCAAAATTGATCATGAAGGCAAAATCGTTGCAGATTATGACCAAGGGAAAATGGTGAATGTGGCGGGTTTCGTGATTCATTCAGCTTTGCATCATGCTAAAGAGGATATTCACTGTGTGATTCATACCCATACTGCCGATGGTATTGCTGTTTCTGCACAGGAAAAAGGGTTATTACCGTTGTCACAACATGCACTCAAGTTTTATAACAATATTGCCTATCATGAATATGAAGGTATTGCGTTTTCTACGGAAGAAAGAGCGCGTTTAGTCAATGATTTAGGTGATTTTCGTTGCATGATTTTGCGAAATCACGGTTTGTTAGCAACTGGAAATTCGATTGCACGTGCCTTCCATGAAATTTACTTTTTAGAGCGTGCCTGCCAAGTACAAATTAAAGCAATGAGCAGTTCGAAATTACATTATCCAAGTAAAGAAATTTGTGAATATACCGTGAAGCAATTTGAAAGTGATGCTGCTGAACCGATTATTCAAACTGCTTGGAATGCCGCGTTATCACTGATTCAAAATCAGCAAAAAGATTATTGTCGTTAAGGTATTTTTTGATTCTCAATTTTTCAATAAAAAACCCTCTGTATTCGTAATACAGAGGGTTTTTCGTGTTTAAGGTAAATTAGTTGGTTAAATCAAACCAGATGAATTGACTATTTTCATTGGCTGAAAGGGTTGCATCTGCATCAAATAGATAAGCATCACCTGCTTTGACAATTTGACCTGCAATATCAATTTCACCTTCAATCACATGAACATAGTTAAACATTTGAGTTGCTTTAACTTCAAGGGTATGACCTTTTTCTAAATATGCCGTTTTAATTTCAGCATTTTGACGAATATGCATCGGCGCATTATCGTTTGGGCCAGCAATTAAAAGCCATTCATTTGGTGTCTTTTTAGGATCACGTTCAATTTGTTGATAGTTTGGTTCAACATCTTTCACATTTGGAATCACCCAAATTTGTAGAATGTGAACGGGTTTATCTCCTTGGTTTTCTTCACTATGTCGTACACCTGTACCAGCACTCATCAATTGCCATTCACCAGCTTTGATGTGACCTTCATTACCCATGCTGTCTTTATGTGAAATCGTACCATCTAGCACACATGTTAAGATTTCCATATTGTCATGCGGGTGAGTACCAAAGCCGTTATGTGCAGCAATCGTATCGTCATTGATGACACGTAACGAACCAACACCCATATATTTAGGATCATACCAACTACCAAAAGAGAAACTATGTTTGGTATCTAGCCAACCTGCTTGTACATGTCCACGGTCTTCACTACGATGTAAAAATGTATTCATTTCAAATCTCCAAATTTTTATTTTTAACTTGAAATCATATTAATCTTTCACTCTATTGTTTAAAACATTAAACAAGCAACGTATTGTTGTATATTTGGAACGATGATTTAGAAATTATGTAACCGTTGTAAATTTTACTAACTTTTCGATTTAAAATAAATTCATCCTTAGATTTTTAGTGTATCTAAAATTGCTTGAATAGAAGGCAAGGCATTGTTAGGAATGGAGATTCCTTGATTTGCCGCTAAATCATATTCTCTAGGATTAATTCGAATGAAGGATGGCGCAAATCTTTCACTAAAATTTCGGACGGTGGGAATTGCAGTTCCTGCACCTATTTCAATCACAACAGGACGCTGATATTGCTTTAACCAATGCTCTAAGTTTTTCCTTTGTTGATTCGTTCTATTATTTAGCCAATTATAATCGTCGAACATTAAAATATTGGGTCTTGCTAATCCTAAACAATATGGACATTGTGGCAATTCACCTAACCATTCACAACGAATGCTATCAATTCGTGCTTGAAGTTGCTCTGCGCCCCAAATTTTATTTTCACACACATCTAAGCATTGTAAATGGTGAATAGAACCATGACATTCATAAATCAAATTTTCATCAAATCCTGCTTTTTGGAATTGACCATCGACATTTGAGGTAAAAATGAAATAGGGCAGTTGTAAAGCCTTACTCAATTTTTTCAATAAGTGAAAGCCTTGATGTGGCATGGTTTTACGATAAAGTTGGAGACGATGTCCATAAAATCCCCAAGCAAGCTTAGGTGTATTGCAAAATGCAGCTGGGTTTGCAATTGAAGTAAATTCGATACGTTGTTTTCCTAGTTCTGGGTAGGCTTGCCACATCCCTTGATTACCACGAAAATCAGGTAATCCAGAATCAATACCCATACCTGCACCCGCCGTGATCAGCAAGCCATCTGCATTGGAAAACATTTTCTTTATTTTAGAAATTTGATGTGTATTGAGCATCGTCATATGCCTAAGAATAGAACTGCGTATTTTTTATAAATAGAACATCTTAAATAAAAAACCAGTGCATTAACACTGGTTTTGGATATTGGTGAATGCTTAATTCCGAATGATCATTCTAAGAACTTAACAGTAACACCTGATTTTACTTTCTTACCGAGGTCATTGGCATCCCAGTTGGTTAAACGAATACAACCATGCGAAGCCGTTTTAGAAATTGCTGATGGGTTCGGTGTGCCGTGAATACCAAATGATTTTTTACTTAAACCAATCCAAATATTTCCAACAGGTGCATTTGGACCCGGTGGTAATGATAATGGTTTTAAGTTTTTACCTTGTACAAAGTTACTTGGAGAATAGCTGTACCAAGGGTTTGGAGCTACACCAGTTACTTTATATGTACCTGTTGGCGATGGAGTATCTGAGCTACCAATCGTTGCAGGGAATGAACCGACCATTTGATTTTGAGCATTGAACAAATAAAGTTGCTTAGCACCTTTATGCGCCACAATAAGATGAATATTTTCAGGGAGTTCATTGCGAATATTCGTCACAATAATTTTCTCGCCTGCTTTTTTAAATGTCGCTTTAGGATTCAATTTCTTCAGGAAATCTTCATCCATGTGGAATTTTTCACCCAACATTTCAGTAACACGGGTGTAATACAAGCCCTTCATTTTTGCTTGTAAAGCATAATCATGCGGAATTGATGCTGCGTATGGCCCTTTCAAATCTGCGTCTGTAAGGGTGTATTCAACATAAGCAGGTTTATTACCTTGTTTGGCAACTAAGGTATCCCAAGTTTCTTGAGTTAATTCACCTGTTGGTTTTAAGCCATTGATTTGCTGGAATGATGCAACCGCTTTTAAGGTGTTCATCCCACTGGTGCCATCAATCGCACCTGGTGAAGCGTGTGCATTATTGAGCATCACGTGCGCACGTGCATAGACAGGGAACTGACCTTTGCCAATATTTTCATACCATTGCGCATTATTCAGACCATCTAGTGTCCAAGATGCTTTTGGCGCATTTGGATTTGACTGTGGAGTTGTTGGTGCACTAGGTGCTGAAGCAATATCTGCAGTTTTAGATTCTGTTTTTTCTAAATTTTGCAGTGTATTGGCAGCTTGGTCTAACTCTTGTTGCTCTTGCTGCGAGATATGAGCTTCAGCAGAGGATACTGCTGCTGAATCAATTGCTAATGGATCAATTGGATCTTCGACTGGAGTGGTTACAACTTTTGTAGGATTTAGAGGTTGCTCAGTTGTAGAAGCTGCAAATGCTGTACCAGTAAGTATACAGCTTAAACTCAAAGCAAGAATTGAGCGAACGAACATGTAATTCAACCTTAAGAATTATTCATATTGATTACTAAAATATCGTGGCAAGTATTACAGAAATTACATATAGATGCAGTACTTGTTTTGTTTCAATCATTTTTTTCTATGGAGAAATATTGTAAAAAGCATTTTTGTTTTATTTTCGTATTCTAAAAATTTATAAATATTGTGTTGATTTAATTTCTAGATCGAAATTTTTACTTAGAAATTATTAAATTTGAAGCCTTTTTGCTATGATGGGGCGACTTTAATTTTTGGAATGGGAAAGTAAATGACGACCTTAAAAAATGATCGTTTTCTACGTGCCTTATTGCGTGAACCTGTAGATACCACACCAGTATGGATGATGCGTCAGGCAGGGCGTTATTTACCAGAATATCGTGAAACACGTGCTAAAGCGGGTGATTTTCTTTCTCTTTGTAAAAATACAGAATTTGCTTGTGAAGTGACTTTACAGCCTTTGCGTCGTTATGAATTAGATGCTGCGATTTTGTTCTCAGACATTCTCACTGTTCCAGATGCTTTGGGTCTAGGCTTATATTTTGAAACAGGTGAAGGTCCAAAATTTCATAAAACTGTTCGAACTGAACAGGATGTTGCTAATCTTCCAAAGTTTGATGCGAAATCAGATTTATCTTATGTCATGAATGCCGTGACGACTATTCGTTCTGCATTGGGTGGACAAGTTCCATTGATTGGTTTCTCGGGAAGTCCTTGGACACTGGCAACCTATATGGTTGAAGGTGGCTCGAGTAAGGATTTTCGTTTTACCAAACAGATGATGTATGCGCAACCTGAAGTATTACATGCATTACTAGATCGACTTGCGGATGCTGTTATTGATTATTTAAATGCGCAAATTGATGCAGGTGCGCAAGCTGTACAGATTTTTGATAGTTGGGGCGGAGCATTGGCTCACCGTGAATATTTAGAATTTTCTTTAAAATACATGCAAAAAATTGTAGCTGGGCTAAAACGTGAAAGTGAAGGACGAAAAGTTCCTGTTATTTTATTCACCAAGGGCGGCGGTCAATGGCTTGAACCAATGATTGCAACAGGTGCAGATGCATTTGGTTTAGATTGGACCACACCATTAAATGTTGCTCGCCAAACTGTAAATGGTCGTGCTGCATTACAAGGAAATTTAGATCCTGCAACGCTTTATGGTTCTGCAATGACGATTGAAAATGCCACCAAAGCCATGCTGGATGATGCTTATGCCAATGGTGAAAAAACAGGTTATGTGGCAAATTTAGGTCATGGTATTACCCAATGGGTCGATCCAAAAAATCCTAAAGCTTTTATTGATACGGTTCATGAATATAGTGCCAAGTATTTGGGCTAAGCTTTAATTTTGCCATGATCTATTTAAAATCATTATTTGAGTTTTTATATAAGGCAGCTTCAGCTGCCTTATTTGGTATTTTATTGCTCATTGCATTTGTAGCAACAGCAAGTATGGGTAGCCATGAGTTTTATGGCTTGTTTCGCTATGACTATTTATTGTTTTACGCCTTAATTATCCAAGCTTGTTTATTGTATTTAAAATTAGAATCATGGGCTGAAGCCAAGGTGATTGCCTTATTTCATATCATGGCAATGGGTATGGAGTTATTTTTAACCCATCCGCAGATTGCATCATGGCAATATCCACAACCTGCTGTATTTAAAATAATGACGGTACCTTTATTTGCAGGCTTTATGTACTCAGCAGTTGGGAGTTTTTTCGCTCGATCATTACGTTTATATCAGGTTTCATTCATTAACCTACCTCGTTTTGCCAATATGCTCAGTTTGGCGGTATTGTCTTATATTAATTTTATGAGCAAATTTTTTATTCCAGATTTCCGTAATATGCTTTTTATTTGGAGTGTGATTATATTTTGGAAAACAAAAATTCGTTTTGAGTTATACCATCATCATTTTCAACTACCGATGCTTCCTATCTTATTTATTTTGGCATTTATCATCTGGATTGCAGAAAATATCAGTACATTTTATAAAATTTGGCTTTATCCGAGCCAGGTCGATGCATGGCATATGGTTGGGTGGGGAAAATTAGGTTCTTGGTATTTATTACTATTATTGAGTTTAGTGTTGGTTTTAAAAATTCTTGGAAAAAGAAATAGCAAAGGAAATTGGTTACTTATAGAGAACAAAAAATAGTCATTTAATTGTCATATTTTGATTTGCTTATCTATATTTATGTGATAAATCTGTATGGGTGTAATTTAATCTACACAAAACGGAATATAACAATTTACATATGTCATATATGGATAATTTCTGGAGAATTATATGTTTAAAAAAATCGCTTTAGCTGCTGTGTTAGCCGCTGGTTCTAGTGTTGCAATGGCTGATCCAGATGTAGGGTGTGGTGTCGGTTCACAAATTTGGGCAGGTCAATCAGGTAAAATTCCAAAAATTTTAGCTGCAACAACCAATGGTCTTTTAACAAACCAATTAATCGGTATTACTTTTGGTACATTGGGTTGTAATGGTAATGGTAAAGTCACTGCTCAAGTGGTTACATTCACCAATGAAAACTCAGAATCACTTGCGCGTGATATGGCTGTAGGTCAAGGGGAAAGCTTGAATGTTCTTGCTTCTTTATTGAATGTTAAAGATGCGGATAAGGCACATTTCTTTGCTGTGACTAAGTCGAATTTCTCGCATATCTATTCAGCAGATAATCAAAATTCTCTACAAGTTTTAGCATCACTTCAAGACGTGATGGCAAAAGATGCGGTATTAAAAGCATACGTGTAATTGTTGATTAGCCCTGTCTTTGATTAGAGCTGATTAGTTAATAGTCATTTAATGATTACTTATCTATGAATCTCCCCTAACCCTGAGCCATATATGGCGCAAGGAAAAGAGGGGAACTATCGAGAATTTAAAATAATTTTAGATTCCCTTGCGCAGCTGTGCTGCTCATCCCTCCTTTATCAAAGGTGAGGAGCATAGCTCCGCAAGGGGGAGGATTTAAAAATGCTTAAATGACTTGCATTAGTCTTTGACAGGGTTTTTATTTTATATATGTGATAAAAATCATAAGTTTGCTTAATTTTTTAATATTGAAATTGTGAATGAAATATTTAGCTTATAGTTTAAGTTTACTCAGTACATTTGTATCTTTCAGCATCTCGGCTGAATCTTTAGCCATTCAAGACTATGTCAAATTGGCAGAACAAAAAAAATTAGAACAGAACATCACATGGAAACGTTTACTCTATGCAGAAGATTCTCCAAAAAGTGAAGTCAGTTATTCAGGCTATTTTCTAGCTCTAGATGGTCAAAATAATATTAAAAATGAAATGATTGCTGATATAACGGCTTTATTTCAGTCTGCTGAACCGAATCAATCTTTTCGTTGTAAATTTCCAGCTCGTAGCCAGTGGCTCATACAACAATTGAACATTAACACTCAACAACTCCCGCAAGTTGCATGTCCTGAGTTTGAGCAGTGGTATGGACAAATTAATCCTTATAAAGCGACCTTAATTTATGCCACAGATTTTATGGGCAACCCAAGCTCTATGTTTGGTCATACTTTATTACGCTTAGACCCTAAAGATCAAAAGCAATTAAATTTAGTCTCTTATGCTGTGAATTATGCAGCCACAGTGAATGGACAGGACAATTGGTCATATGCGTGGAAAGGCTTAATTGGTGATTATCCAGGGGAATATTCACTGATGCCATATTACCGAAAAGTAAAAGAATATGGTGATTTTGAAAGTCGTGACCTGTGGGAATATGAACTGAATTTAAGTCCAGAAGAAACAGCCTTTTTGGTCAAACATATGTGGGAAATGCAAAATGTGAGCTTTCCATATTATTTTGTCAGTGATAATTGTGCCTATCGTTTGTTGGGACTTATTGATTTAGTTCGCCCAAACGCGAATTTGCGTCATAAATTCAGCTATGCTGCAATTCCTGTAGAGACGATTAAAGCAGTTGATCAACAAGGTTTAATTAAAGAAACAGTGTATCGACCTGCACTAGAAACACAATTGAATGCACAAGCCAAGCAACATGGGCATCGTTTAGCGAAGAAAGCACATGAAATTGCCTCCTTAGAACCACAGCAAATGCAAGTGCGTTTAGCCAATGAGCATGAAGCGGATCGTGCCAAAATACTTGAAATGGCCTATGACGATTTATACTTACAATTTGTTTCTCGCCAAGTTGATGAGAAATTTGTACAACCACGTTTTAGACAATTACTGGGTTTACGGAGCCAAATTCAAATCGCTAAACAACGTCAAGAACCGCAAAAACCAAAAATAAATCCTGTACATGGACATGATTCTCGAAATTGGTCGATCGATATCGGAGAAGTACAGGGCGAGAAATTTGTGCAATTAGGACATCGTCAGGCTTACCATGAATTAAAAGATCCACAAGGTGGTTTTCGTACGGGGACGCAGCTTTTATTTTTAGATGGCGCTGCACAGTGGCGTGATGATCAACTCAAATTAGAACATTTGGATGTATTAACGGTTAATTCATATAACCCGATTACGCCATTTAAAACACCAATCACGTGGGGATTTAATATGGGATGGCAACAAGAAGCCATTCATCATGGAAAATTCAGTGAAGATGAACAACACGGAGTGTTTGCCGTAAAGGCGCAATCAGGCTATACCATAGCAGACGATGATCGTAAAAATTTATGCTATGCAGAATTACAAACCCATTTGCAGGCAGGCAAATCACTGGACAAGGGTTGGCGTCTCGGTTTAGGGCCTACAGTAGGTTGCCAGAATCTTTGGTCAGATCAGTTGAATAGTGTTGTTCAACTTGAATTGCCCTATTGGGAGGATTCTCATCAATGGAACTTACGAATCAATAGTTACTTACAATATTCATTATCCTCGCAAAACTCTTTAAGAGTGGGTTGGGAATATCAACAGCAAGATGGTCAGGATTGGATGAAAGGAAGTTTTGGATTTGCACATTATTTCTAAGTTTTAAAATGTATTCGAAATAATGACCTGTTTGATAAATGATCTTTTTATCTATTTTAATCACCTTGAGTTCTATCGCTGGTGTTTTATCATCATTATGTTTTGATTAGACTTTTGATCATGTTATATCTGAAAGCAGTGAATTTATTGTTAGAAGTATAAGCTCATATGGAAATAAGACAAATTGAGATACAAGATGCTGAAAGCTTAATAAAATTCTTTAAACAACTTGATGTTGAAACGGAATTCATGCTGTTTGAAGTAGGGGAACGACCAATCTCATTGAGTCAGCAAATTGAATTTATTAAAACTCTAAAGACATCAGAGAATGAGAAAATATTTGTTGCTGTTGATCAACAGTATATTGTTGGTTTTATTGCACTTTCTAGAAAACCGTTTAATAAAGTAAAGCATTGTTTTCAATTGGTGATAGGCATTTTGAAAAACTATCATGGAAAGAATTTAGCCCGTGAGTTGTATCACTGTGCTGAATCATGGGCTATTGCACAGGGAGCGATCAGGATTGAACTGACTGTTATTCAAGACAATATTGCAGCGATTAAATTTTATGAAAAGCTCGGATTTAAAACAGAAGGGATTCGTAGTCAAAGTATATTTTATCAAGGACAGTTATTGGATGAACGCTATATGGGGAAAATTCTAAATAACCTGAGTTCGGGATAAGCGATATTCCTAACTATAGGATACGCAAAAACGCCAGTGGCATTGTTCGGGACATGAGGAATATATTCCGCAAGAGCTGTAATATACTGTTTTTGTAATATATTAGGTACTTGATAGTTTATCCCGAACTGACGTTATATTATTTTTATACTTCGACAACGACAAAGTATTTTTTAACTGTTTCAATGACTTCAAATGTACCGATAAATGAAGGGGGAATAATGCCAGCTTCACCAGCTTTTATTTCTATAAATGATTGGCCATTTGCATCATGTAAACGTACAACACCTTCAATAATTTGAAAAAACTCTTGTTTATTATCCGCAAATTGAATATTCCATGCACCAACTTCACATTGCCAAATGCCACAATTCATATTTGGATGATCATACAAACTTTGAGTTAAGCGTTTTGGATTACCTTTTACCAAACGATCCGCGCGAGGGTAATCTTCACTTACTTCACTGTTTGTTAATCCATGACCAGCTAACCAAATTGAAGACATTTTAAAAACCTCATTTAAAAGAAAGCCTCAATTGAAGTTGAGGCTTAAAGCAATCTTTATAGATAGAAATGATGAAAAATTCATAAAATCAATGTGCTTCAGGTACAGCTTGTAAGAATTCACGACGTGCTTCTTTATCGGTTTTAAAATCCCCGACAAAAGACACGGTACGGGTCGTTGATTCTTGCTTACTTACACCACGCATCATCATACACATATGCGCTGAATCAATGACTACAGCGACACCACGCGCTTGAGTGACTTCTGCAACTGCATCTGCAATTTGCTTGGTCAGTTGCTCTTGAATTTGTAAACGACGTGCGAACATTTCAGTGATTCGTGCAAATTTAGATAAACCTAAAACATTACCAGAAGGTAAATAGGCAATATGCACACGACCATGAAAAGGCAATAAGTGGTGTTCACATAAAGAATAAAATTCGATATTTTTAACCAACACCATTTCATCATTATCAGAAGGGAAGACCGCATTGTTGGTCACTTCTTCCAATGTTTTGCTATAGCCAGACGTCAAGTACGAAAAAGCTTTAGCCGCACGCATAGGCGTGTCTTTCAGACCAGGACGATCTAAGTCCTCGCCAACGGCAGTTAAAATATTTGCGTAGGATTGCTGCATAGACATATAACGTGTTCACTTATACGGATTGAACAAGGACGGCATTGTAGCAGAAAAACCAAAAAAGTCTGACTATTACAGGATAAACCGTATTTTAAAGGATATTGACTATCAATCACAAAATTTGCGGGTACAAAAAATGGATTAATGATCCTGACTAAATTTAGGATTTTTCTCAGCACGTTTTAATAAAACTAAAACTGCACCTGTGCCACCTTGCTTCTCGGGCGCACTGACAAAAGCTAAAACATCACGGTGCTGACGAAGCCAACTGTTTACATATGATTTTAAAATGGCTTCAGGGCCTTTACCATGAACAATTTTAATCACATTCTGGTTTTCATTCTTTGCAATTTGGATAATTTCTAGAACTGCAGATCGGGCTTCTTCTACGGTACAGCCATGCAAATCTACAGCTTCATACCAACGAATATTGCCAGCTTTTAAATCTTCAAAAACTTTATGCTGTAAGGTCGCAATGCGATAACTTAAAGCTGCTTGGCTGGCAACAGGGTTGAGCATGGCATGTGTATCTGATAATTCAGCATGTTCAGTTTCAGTTGGACCTTCTGCTGCTGCACGTTTTGCCAGTGTTTTCGCATCAGGTTTTTTACGAGTAGGACTCGTTGCTATTTTAGCAATATTACCATTATCAATCGTTTTTACACCCTGCATCGCTTGATTAAACAAGGCGAGATCGTCATCTTGAGGTATCGGTGCGGTTACAGGTGCCGATTTCTGCTTTTTATGTGTAGATTCAGGCTGAGATTGACCCGTAGAAATTTGTTTTTTGAATTGTTTTAAAAGATCAAGTTGAGATTTGGAGAATGTTGAATCAGATTTACTCATAATTGCAAAAACAGTAAAAAGAGAATATTTGCTGAGTATTATAGACTTAATCCATTCAAAATTGAACTGAATTGAATTCAGTGCAACTTTTAGAACGCTTACTCAAGGATTGAGTGAAATATTTCCGCGGTTAAAGGTGCAAAAGACTGGATATTTCAGTGCAATTATTAACAGATTTCCTATATTGATGATTTGAAAAAAAAGTTAAATTAACTCAAAGCATTAAAAGATCAATAACGCTATGGATAATGGAAAAGATAAAGATCCAACAATTATTGTTGAAGATACTCCCGACCAAGAAAAGTATGAAATTCTCAAAGAAAAATTAAGATATAAACAAGCTTTACGAGAGAATTCCAAAAAAATTGATCATAAACAAGTTCGTTTAAATATTCAGGCGAATGCTTTACCGAGTAAAACATTTTTTATTATGAATGCCTTGGCTGCAATTATTGCGGGCTATGGTCTATTAACCAATTCATCTGCTGTGGTCATTGGAGCCATGTTAGTTGCAATGATGTTAGGGCCAATTTCGGGTATAGCGTTGTCTTTGATTGATAATCGTTGGATATTGTTTAGAACCGCCTTAACCACACTATCTTTAGGCATTTTAATGATCTATGCGATTGGAATCATTTTAGGCTTAATTAATATTGATGTTCCCATTACACATGAAATCCTGTCTCGTACCCAGCCTACAATTATGGATTTAATGATTGCTTTAGCTGGCGGAGCAGCAGGGGCATTTGCATCGGTATCTCCGCGGCTTTCAGTTGCAGTGGTTGGTGTTGCTGTCGCCACAGCTTTGGTTCCTCCATTGGTTGCAAGTGGTATTTTATTTGCTCATATGGAGTGGAGAAATGCGGCGAATGCTTTTATTTTAGCTGCGACCAATATTATTGCGATTCAAGTGAGTTCATCACTTGTACTGTGGGTTGCAGGTTTTAGACGTGGTTCAGATATTGAAGTCAAAAGTAATGTCATCGAATTTATTAAAAGAAATGCGATAAGTTTAATCTGTCTTTTGCTACTCACTATCTATTTGTCTTTGAATTTTATGCATTTGTTGCGTCAACAATTATATGAGACCGCTATTAAGACTGAGGTTGAGACTTTGCTGAATAAAAATAATAATATCGTCGATACGATTCAATTCGAAAAGCACGATGAATTTACATTGATTCGTATTGTCATCAGAGGTGATACTCCTCCAACTTCGATTGAAGTTGGAAAATTAAATAAGATTTTAGAACATGATTTAAAAGACAAGCCGAGTGTTGCACAAGTACGTTTTATTTTTACTGAAATTATTGAAGCACCGAATAGTCCAACCGTCAGTATTCAAGAACGAGAAGCCGCAGGGGGAATCACAAGTTACTCACTTGAGCATCCGCAATAAGACCATGTATAAATAGTTTAGAGAACAAAAAGCCCAACTCAGAAGCGTTGGGCTTTTTTGAGAATCAGCGATTAAACATTCTCATTCATAAACGAAAAGATTAAATGACAGACTCAAATATCATCTAAAACGCAATCGAAGCATTAAATCAGGATTTGAATGATTCGTTTAAACAGAATGAGGAACTCCAAACAGAGCCTTAAAAGCCTCATCTGGACGTGGTTGCTTCATAAAACTTTCACCGACTAAGAAGGCGTGAATGTCATGCTCTTGCATCATTGCAACATCTGTAGGTGCCGCAATACCACTCTCAGTGACCAATAAACGAGATGGATCGAGTAATCTTTTTAAACGCAATGAAGTATTTAAATCAACATCAAAGGTTTTAAGGTTACGGTTATTGACGCCTAGAATACAACGCTCAGAAAGCTTCATCGCACGTTCAAGTTCATCTTCATCATGTACTTCAACCAGTACGTCTAGGTTGTGTTCAAATGCTGTTTTAGACATTTCCTCAAGTTGTTGGTCAGACAAACAAGCCACAATTAACAAAATACAATCTGCATGCAAAGCGCGCGCTTCAATCACACCATAAGGATCGATTAAAAAATCTTTGCGTAAAGCAGGAAGTGAACAATGATTTCGTGCAATTTGAATGTTTTCATCTGCACCTTGGAAAAAATCAACATCGGTCAAAACAGACAAACATGCAGCACCTGCTTGCTCATATTGTTCTGCTATTTCAGCAGGATTAAAGTTTTCACGAATAATCCCTTTTGATGGAGAAGCTTTCTTTATTTCAGCAATCACACCAGGGCGTTTACTTTGTAAAGATTGAGCAAAACCACGAACTGGTGTTGCAGCTTTGGCAAGTTCTTCAACATCTTTTAAACTATGTTGTTTTAAACGTATCGCAAACTCTTCATGTTTACGATCAACAATTTTACCTAAAATGGTATTGGCAATATTAACCATGGTGATTTCCTTAAATCCTTAAGCTTCGTATTCTTTGAGCGTTTTGGTAAATTCAGACAAAATGCCCATTTTTTCTAAAGCCTGCCCACCATAGATAATATCATGTGCCAAAGCGACACCTTGCTTATAGGTCTTGGTTAAACCTGAAACATAGATACCCGCACCTGCATTTAAAGCAATCATATTGGCTGCTTTTTCACCTTTGGCTGATTTATTCTTGCTTAAAGCATCTTTTATCAACACTAGGCTTTCAGCCGCACTTTCTACAGATAAGCCTGTCAATGTCTGAGACTCAATATCAACATCTTCAGGTTGAATGACCCATTCGGTGATTTCACCCTCTTTGAGCTCAGCTACATAAGTCGCAGATGCAAGGCTAATCTCATCTAAACCATCTTTAGAGTGAACCACCATCACATGTTCAGCACCCAGTTGTTTGAGCACTTCAGCAAGTGGGCGACATAATTCTGTTGAAAAGACACCAATCACATAGCGGCGTACCCCAGCCGGATTCGTAAGCGGGCCAAGGAGATTGAAAATACTACGGAAGCCTAATTCTTTACGTGGGCCAGCTGCATATTTCATCGCTTTATGATGGTTTGGTGCAAATAAAAAACCGACACCTATCTCTCGGATACAACGTTCAGTCTGTTGCATATTTAAATCGAGATTGATACCTGCTTGTTCTAATAAATCAGAAGAACCTGATTTTGAAGAAACGCCACGATTTCCATGTTTGGCAATGGTTGCGCCCGCTGCAGCAATCACGAAAGAAGACGCTGTAGACACATTAAATAAGTTTTGACCGTCACCACCAGTACCGACAATATCAATCAGATGCGGAATATCACTGACATCTATTTTGATGGCAAATTCACGCATTACACGTGCTGCTGCGGTGATTTCATCAATACTTTCGCCCTTTAAACGCAGTCCCATCATAAGCGCGCCGATTTGTGCATCGGTGGCTTGACCACTCATGATGGTACGCATGATTTCTTCCATCTGTGGTTGGGTCAGCTCAATATTTTTGGTGATGTTATTTAAAGCTTGTTGAATATTCATTATCTTGATTACGCTCTTTATGCATAAATATCTAAAAAGTTCTTAAAGATTTGGTGACCATGTTGGCTTAGGATCGATTCAGGATGAAATTGCACACCTTCAATAGGTAGTGTCTTATGTTTTACACCCATGATTTCTTCCATAGAACCATCAGTTTCATTGGTCCAGCAAGTGACTTCCAAGCATTCAGGAACGGTCGCTTGATCAATCACAAGGGAATGATAGCGAGTCGCTGAAAATGGAGATGGAAGATTACTGAAAATACCTTTATCACTATGGTACATATCAGATAAACGACCATGCATCACTGTTTTGGCACGAACAATGTCACCACCAAAGGCCTGTCCAATTGCTTGATGTCCTAAACAAACACCGAGCAATGGAATTTTGCCTGCAAAATGTTGAATTGCAGGGATAGAAATTCCGGCTTCTGAAGGAGAACAAGGTCCAGGACCAATCACTAAATACTTTGGTTGCCATCGTTCAATATCCTCTAAAGTCACGGCATCATTACGGACTACTTTTACTTCTTGGTTTAACTCGCCAAAATATTGGACGATGTTATAAGTAAACGAGTCATAGTTGTCGATCATTAGAAGCATTTTTGGCTTAAACCTCTGATATTTATAGCGTAATTCGTATCGTGTTAGTGATATTAATCACTATGGTACTCATTTTGCTGTTTGTCTAATTTTTATTAGCTAAAAACTCGCTAATAATTCACTATAATATCAGATTATTGCGGAGATTCTTTGACTTTTTGCTTCGCATAAAATTCGCATCAAAACATATCTTTATCCATAAGCTGTAAAAGCTTATGAGTATTATCATGACTGAATGCTCAGCATTGTTCTACATTTAGTTTTGTTATATTTTAGAGTAGCTCACTATAGAAGAATATGGAGAAATTGATGTCAATTATTGATGCAACGGAAGCAAAACAAAATTCAGAAAATCATCAGCCTAAAAAAACACTTGATACTTTGCGTAATGAGATTGCTGCTCAAATTAAAGCAAGCTCAGATTTAGGTTATTTCAGTGCTGGTTATACCATTCCTTCGAATGTCAGTGCAGAAGATCAAGAGGCGATATTGGCGGAATTGAATCAAAAAAAATATTCTCTAGATACAACGCCAAATGAAAGTGGGCTTGATTTGTTTATTAAATGGTTCAGACCTGTCCCGTAATTTCAGTTTTAGATACAACCTCCTTCGGGAGGTTTTTTAAATGTCTGAATAAAAGACTTGCAAAGCAAAATTAAACTTGAAAAATATAATCACAGTAAAATTGGTTGGAAGTTATTTAACCTCATCATCATGCTTTTTCTTTGAATGATCATCGCAACGTCTAAAAATAAAAAAGTTTGCGGTAGATTGAGATGCATTTCAAAGCCTTTCAGTAATTTAGCATAAGTCACCGATCTTGCTGTGATCATCCAAAGCTTTTATATCCTTAAAAGACTGTATGACGATCATTCATGAGTTTTCTATTTATCGTGACTCATATTTTCGAGATATTTATCATTATTTAAGTAAGTAAATGGATCATATTTATTAATGTTTTTAATACTAAATTAAAATCATTTTATATATTATATTAGTGAAACTTAACTTTATTTTTAAATTAAAATACAAGTGTTTTTATATTGAATAAAAAATATGTTAAGCCGAATTTAAGATAATGTTGTGAAATAAATATGAGAATGATTTTTATATTCATTTGATCGATATTTTGTATTTAAAATACATATTTTTGATAAAAATAAGCTATTGTTTTGCAATGTTTTGTGCGTTTTTGGCTTTATTGAAAATATTATTGTTGTTTTAATATTTTTTTTATCAATTGGATATTACATTTTTATAATTTATAAGGTAAAAATAATATAAATTATTCTGTAATTTTTGAGTTTTCTAATGTGATTAGTATGTTTTTTTAAAAATAAAATGTTAATATTGTCACGTTTTATAGTGTGACTATGGGGGTTTAATGAAAGAAGAAATAAAAATCGCTATATTTGGCTTAAGTCTAAATGTACTTGAAAATATTAAGCAAAAAGTTCAATCGATGTACGACGATGCTTTGAAAGTAAGTTGGGCGAATATTGCTGACCCTCATTTAGATATTCTTTTAGTGAATGACATGTTTTTTAGCTCAGCAACGATTCAAAACTTAGTTGGTGCGAAAAAAATTCCTTATTTACGCCTAGTCAATAAAAATGAAAAATCAGGTACGATTGAGGGGGATAAATTATATTTGCCTTTTTCAACATCTGAAGAGATTCGACAGTGGTTTAAGGATCGATATTTACGAGTTCCTGTCAGCAATAAAACTGAAACTTTCGTGAATCAAATTTCTCAAAAAATGGACTTAAAAAAAGTCGTTCCTGAGTTTTTTAATGAAAGAAATGGGAATGTTCAGGTTTTTGATTCAAATGGTAATATTGCGTTGATGAATATTCGAACTCAACAGGTTTGGATCAATCAAACACGAAAATTGCAACGGACAGATTCTTCTCTAAATTATACCTATGCAACAATGCAAATGGCCCAATCAGTCAGTTTAATGCAGGGTGAAGATTTAACCTCTTGGCTTTGGAATGTGCTGTGGCATTCTGACGATTTGGATTTTAACCAAAATCATTCAGATTTTTATAAATTACAGTTTTGGCCACAACCTGATCCTCAAAATGAACGTAAACAGGTTTTTAAAATAGCAGCATGTTTCGAACAGGGTGCAAACCTTAAGCAAGTTGCTGAAAAAACAGGTTATAGCTTGGCACAGATTAATAAATTTGTTTCAATTGCTTTATTATGTAATGTGCTTAAAAAAATACCAGCAACGGATGCGAAACTGATGCTTGAAGAAAAAGAATCTTCTAGCGTACTTCGAGGCTTCTTTGGAAAGTTGAGAAAGAAATTAGGTCTATAACGTGAGCCTAAAGTGATTATGTTAATTTTTTACACATCTAGTTAAATTGAGAATTTTCAACTTTATGTGTAATCAAAATGAATTTTATAGTCTGGTAAATGTGAAATAAATAAAACAGGTGATGATGTGATACTACATAAATATAAAATTGTATTTGGCGGTAAGATGGGGGCAGGTAAAACTGCTGCAATCAAATCATTATCAGAAATTTCTGTTCTTTCAACTGAAGCACATAACACAGATGAACAAGCGCATAGCAAAGCGCTGACGACGGTTGGCATTGATTATGGCGAAATTAAACTGGATGATGAAGTCGCAGTTGGCTTATATGGAACACCGGGGCAAGATCGTTTTGATTTCGTTTGGTCTGTTATCTGCAAAGGCGCAATTGGTGCGGTGGTATTGATTGATCATTCACAGAAAGATGCTATTGAAGATTTGAAATTCTATTTTCAAGCGTTTAAAGAATATGTGAATAATATTGTGGTTGGTGTGACTCATGTGGATGAAGACCCACAGCATTTATTAAAACAATATAAAGACTGGATGCATTTGAATCAGCTGACGATGCCTATTTTTGCGATTGATGCTAGAGAGAAAGATGATGTATTGCTTATGGTTGAGGCATTGATTGCGAGAGCAGAAGTTGAATTTGGCTAATTTATTGCTGAAATAATTTACATATTTTTGATTTATAAGATTATTTTTATAAAAAAATTTAAAGCGTATTAATCAATACGCTTTTTTTATTTTTAAATTAAATGTAAATAGGTTTAGAAAGTAGATTGATTTAAAGCAAAACAAGCACCAAATTAAAACAAATAATTAGTTATGCACAAAATTGGTGCGCTAAAATTGTGCGTTGCAATATAAAATTCCTAAGTGTGTTTGAATATAGTGCATTTCTAAATACACTCAGTATAATAGTTAGAAATTAAAGGTTGCTAAGCTTATTTTCTAATAAGGAATTCAATATTTTAGCAACCATTTTAAGAGTTGGTACGGTAATTGCTATATAAACACCAACTACTAACACGCACTTTGTAAGTGCAACAAAAATGCATTGGAGCAAATGAGCATGGCGAACAAGGTCCTTCAACTCATACAAGAAAGTGGCGCAAAATGGGTCGATTTTCGCTTTACGGATACTAAGGGTAAAGAACAGCACGTAAGCTACCCATCAGACACTATCGATGAAGATACTTTTGAAGATGGTAAAATGTTTGATGGTTCTTCAATTGCTGGTTGGAAAGGTATTGAAGCATCTGACATGATTTTACGTCCAGATCCTGAAACTGCTTTCCTTGACCCGTTCTTTGCTGAAGCAACTGTCGTTGTAACTTGTGACGTAATTGAGCCTTCAACGGGTCAAGGTTATGACCGTGATCCACGTTCAATTGCTCGTCGTGCTGAAGAATACCTAAAATCTACAGGTATTGGTGATACAGCTTTCTTTGGTCCAGAACCAGAATTCTTCGTTTTTGACGAAGTTAAATGGGATATCGATATGTCTGGCGCTCGCCATACATTGATCGCTGAAGAAGCTGCTTGGTCAACGGGTAACTCTTACGAATCAGGTAACTCAGGTCACCGTCCTCGTGTTAAAGGCGGTTATTTCCCAGTTCCTCCGGTTGATTCTTCACAAGATATGCGTGCTGAAATGTGTGCTCGTATCGAAGACATCATGGGCCCAGGCCGTGTAGAAGTACATCACCACGAAGTTGCATCTTGCCAGTTAGAAATTGGTGTAAGTTTCAACACTATGGTACGTAAAGCTGACGAAGTTCAACAGTTCAAATATGCTGTTTGGAACGTTGCGCATCAATATGCAAAAACTGCGACTTTCATGCCTAAGCCAATGGTTGGCGATAACGGTTCTGGTATGCACGTTCATATGTCAATCTCTAAAGATGGCAAGAACTTGTTTGCTGGTGATGAATACGCTGGTCTTTCTGAAATGGCGCTTTATTTCATTGGCGGTATCATCAAGCATGCTCGTGCATTGAATGCAATCACAAACCCTTCTACGAACTCGTATAAGCGTTTAGTTCCACATTTTGAAGCACCAATTATGCTTGCTTACTCAGCACGTAACCGTTCTGCTTCTATCCGTATTCCATACGTTTCTAGCCCTAAAGGTAAGCGTATCGAAGCACGTTTCCCAGATCCAATGATGAACCCATACTTAGGTTTTGCAGCATTGTTAATGGCTGGTCTTGACGGTATCCAAAACAAGATCCACCCAGGTGAAGCTGCTGATAAAAACTTGTATGATCTTCCTCCTGAAGAAGAAGCTAAAATCCCAACAGTTGCGCATAGCCTAGATATGGCACTTGAAGCACTTAAAGCGGATCAAGACTTCCTTCTTAAAGGTGGCGTGTTCACTAAAGAAATGTTAGATGCATATATCGAACTTAAAACTGAAGATGTTCGTCGTCTAAACACGACAACTCACCCAGTTGAATTTGATATGTATTACAGCTTGTAATTCGTTTTCGAATTTAAGTGACCAAAAACCCGCCTTGTGCGGGTTTTTTTATTATGGATTTATCTAGAAAGAAGAAAAATCATGATTTGATAAAATGCATGATAAATAGGCAAAATATTCATCTAGATGATATATTCTGCGCTTAATCTGCTTATATCTGATATTTTCAGTTAAACTTGCGACTTTATTGAAAATTGAAAATTGAAAAATAGGAGAGAACATTGGCTCAATCATGCAACAGTCAACAAAGGCAAATTCCTTTAGAGTTAAAAACATGGTTGTATGCTTCAGGTTCTCTTACTCAACAATTGACTGATCTTGCAGGTGGTGTTTTTAGTGTTCAACCCATTCAAGAACATTATAAAAGACTTACATTTAGCGATAGTCAGTGGATGAAAATGCCGCATCAACATACTTCATGGGTGCGTGAAAGTTATTTATTTGGTTGTAACGAGCAACCTTGGGTAAAAGCAAAAAGTATTTTTCCTATTTTAAGTATTCATGCGAAGGCTCGTTTATTTAAACATATTCGAAACAAGCCAATTGGCAAATTCTTATTTCAACGTACCGATCCGCAATGCGAACGACGTGTATTATTTCTTGAAGAAGGCTGGACACGACAAAGTTGTTATACTTGGCATGGTTGTAAGTTTATTGTTCAAGAAACTTTTCTACCTGCCTTTGAGCAATTTTTACAACAGCAAAGCATTTCAAAATAAGTATTGAAGGATTGTTATGGCGATGATGCAGCACACCACATGGCAACAACGTTTAGAAGCGTATTATTATTTATGCCGATTTGATAAACCTATTGGTACAGAATTGGTTTTTTGGCCAACCATGTGGGCAATGTGGATTGCAAATAAAGGTATTCCTGAAATTGGTATTTTAATACCGATGATTTTAGGGACGATTTTTATGCGTGCAGCAGGTTGTGCAATCAATGATTTTGCTGATCGTAAAGTAGATGCTCATGTAGAGCGTACAAAAACGCGTCCTTTAGCGACGGGTGTGATTCGTGCTAAAGAGGCTGTTTTTGTCTTTTTAGCCTTAGTTGCTGCCAGTGCTGCAATGCTATTTTTCCTACCCATTGAAACATTTTATTGGTCATTTGGTGCATTGTTTTTAGCTTTTATTTATCCATTTATGAAGCGCTATACCCACCTACCTCAAGTGTTCTTAGGCGCAGCTTTCTCATGGTCAATTCCAATGGGCTATACTGCCGTGGGGGTTGAGCCCAATTTAACCTGTTGGTTGCTGTACTTTGGTAATTTGGCTTGGACAGTGGCTTACGATACACAATACGCAATTACGGACCGTAAATATGATTTAAAAATTGGTGTGAAATCTACAGCAATTTTATTTGGTAAATACGATATTGAAATTATTTCAATACTTCAGGCCTTGAGTGTTGTGCTCATTGCTACAGCTTTCTATCTTGAAAATATTCTTATCCCATTTGGGTTAGCCGCTTTACTATTGGTGTGTGCTGATTTTATTTATCAATGGACAAAAACCAATAATCGAGACCCACAGCGTTGTTTTTGGGCATTTCGTCATAATCGTTGGGTAGGTTTAATTATTTTTATAGGAATATTTGCTTCGTTTATTTAAACGTTTGAAGAAATATGCATAGACGTATTCTTATTTAAAGATATTTATTACGGGCAGCATAGAACTGAATAAATTAATATTTTAACGTCAGTTCGGGATAAACCTTGATGTAAGTTATTGAAAATATAGATCATGCACAGCGGAGTCTTACCGTTTAAAATCAAATGTAAGGATTAACCTTCGGTTCGACCTGAGAGGTACTACCTCGCAAGGCTTTCGGGAAAAGTAGGCAAAACCATTTGTCAGTCGCCAACTCGATAGATACTATCTAGTACCTAATATATCGCAAAAACAGTACATTACAGATGTAGTCCGGCCTCGAACAATGCGACTGACGTTTCCGCGTATCATATCGTTGGGCATATATCTTATCCCGAACTCAGATTATTTAAAGATATTACGGGCAGTACAGAACTAAATAAATTAATATTTTAATGTGAATACTGTCATATATCGGGTAAAGATATTGAATTTGGTTAGATTTATGATTAAAAGCGCACTAGTAAGGTGCTTTTTTTTATGCTTAATTATGAGAAGACATGAAGTCAGTAAAAATACAAGACAAATAGAAGGGTGATTTATGAGTATTATGCTTAAACGGACATTACTTGCGATTACATGCGGTACCACATTATTCATTGCTGCATGTAATGACGATGATAATGATAATAATCAATGGTCTACCAATAAAAGTTATGTTTCTGAGAAATCCTATAATTTAGATAGCATGACATCGGCAGCCTCAGTCAAAGTCATGACTTATAACATGCCGAATGTTTTAGGCGAAACGAAGAAAGCCACAGCAATGGTTTTTGTACCTAAAACGGCTCGTCCTGCCAATGGCTGGAAAATTGTGGTGTGGGAACATGGCACAGTGGGTGTAGGCGATAGTTGCGCACCGAGTAATAATGCATTTAATCCTCGCTTTAAGAATATGGCAGAAAGCTTATTGGCAGAAGGCTATGTTATTGTTGCGCCAGATTACGAAGGGTTGGGTACAGCGGGAATCCATCCATATCTAAATTTAAAAAGTGAAGCAAACTCTGCTATTTATGCAGTAAAAGCCTATAAAGATCATTATGGTAGCCAAATTAATGGCCAATGGATGTCCGTTGGTCAATCTCAAGGGGGGCATGCGTCTTTGGGAACGGCTGAACTTTCTAATAGCGATTCAAACTTTAAAGGTGCGGTTGCTGGTGCACCTGCTTCAAGTTTAGGTTACATCATTTCTGTTGTTGCTCCGCAAGCCATTCGAAGTATTCTTCAACAAGAACAAGAGGGTAAAGTTCCTGTGGGAACTGCTGTTGAAGTCTACGCAGAATTGTTAGCGTATGCTGCTTATACGACAGTGGGAATCACAGCGTATGAACCTAAATTTAATTATCGTGAAATTTTCCAAGAACGTTCAAGAGCAATTGCAGAGTTTGCTGAAGGGACTACAGGTGAAAATGGTTTGTGTCTAGACGACTTGCATAATAAGTTTGCTGTGGATATCCGTGATTTCTTGGTGAAAAATGCGGGTAAAAGTGTTTTAGATTATCCTGGTTTAGCAGGGGATTTCCAAGAAAATCCAACAGTGAAAAAGTTCTTGGTTGATAATCAACCAGCAACGAAGAAAATCAATACGCCTGTGATGATTATCCAAGGGACTGCGGATATGGCTGTGCCTTATCCTGTGACCAATGCTTTGCAACAAGGGTTAAAGGATATGGGTACAGATGTGACATTCCTGCCTGTGGTCGGCGCAAGTCATACACAAGCAATTGTTGAAATGAATCCACAACTGGTTGCATTCATTAAACAAAAAATGCCTGCGACGCAATAGTTATCAATCAAAAGGAAGAGCTTCGGCTCTTTCTCTTTTCCTCATTAAACAATGCTAAAACAGCAAAATTTGTATATCGAAAATCTTCTGTTATATTGATCAGCCAAATTGGTATTGATTGATGTAAATTCATGACGCAGACAAGTTCGAAAAAATTTCCTAAAGTTTATATTCTTGCCGCACTCGGTTTATTATTTCCAATATTTTTGGTGGGAATGGCGTTTGTTGCTGCTAAAAGTGATGCTGAAACGAAACGAAAGTATGATCAAATGCGTCAGCAACATGCAGAAAAAGTGGAATTGAAAAAGCAACAACAGAAACAAGAACAACAAGATAAATCTGTTTTTGAACAATCTCAAAAAGATGCAGTCGAATCTTAATTGAATTGATCAATATTTTGTGATTAAAATTCTGCCATAAAAAAACCGCCATTGTTGGCGGTTTTTTACGTTTGTTTTGATCAAAAACTTATTTGTTTTTATCTTTAAGTTGAGGAACAGCAGAACCTGTACCCACTGCAAGTAATCCAGTATTTGTATAAATACCTAATTTTGCACGTGTATCTGTAATATCAAGGTTACGCATGGTTAACTGACCAATACGATCCATTGGCGTAAACATTGAATCACCTTTCTCCATCGTTAAACGCTCAGCTTCATAAGTGAGGTTTTCAGATTCAGTGTTCATGATGGTGTAGTCATTACCACGACGAAGTTCTAAAGTCACAGTACCAGTAATGGCTTTAGCCACCCAGCGTTGAGCAGTTTCACGAAGCATCAATGCTTGAGAATCGAACCAACGACCTTGGTACAATAAACGACCTAAACGTAAACCGTTAATACGATATTGTTCAATCGTATCTTCGTTATGAATACCAGTCACAAGACGCTCATAAGCAATATGAAGTAACGCCATACCTGGTGCTTCATAAATCCCGCGAGATTTTGCTTCAATGATACGGTTTTCGATTTGGTCTGACATACCTAGACCATGACGACCGCCGATACGATTCGCTTCAAGAATAAACTCAACTGGATCTTCGATACGCTTACCGTTTAATGCAACAGGGAAACCTTCTTCAAACGTTACAGAAACTTCTTCCGCTTCAATTTTAACGTCATCTTTCCAGAAAGCGACACCCATGATTGGGTCAACGATTTTGATACCTGCATTGAGATATTCTAAATCTTTAGCTTCATGTGTCGCACCCAACATGTTTGAATCTGTTGAATATGCTTTCTCTTTCGACATTTTATAGTCAAAACCATTGTCGATTAAGAATTGTGACATTTCAGCACGACCACCCAATTCATCAATGAACTGTTGGTCTAACCAAGGTTTGTAAATTTTAAGATCAGGATTGGTCAATAAACCATAACGATAGAAACGTTCAATATCGTTCCCTTTATACGTAGAACCATCGCCCCAAATATTTACATCATCTTCTTTCATTGCTGTAACAAGCATTGTTCCTGTTACTGCACGACCTAAAGGTGTTGTATTGAAATAAGGAACACCACCTGTGCTGATATGAAATGCGCCACATTGAATCGCAGCAATACCTTCTAATGCAAGTTGTAAGCGGCAGTCTACTAAGCGTGCTTTTACAGCGCCGTATGCTTCAGCTTTACGTGGAATTGCATCATAGTCATCTTCATCAGGTTGACCTAGATTTGCTGTATAAGCATAAGGTTCTGCGCCTTTTTGTTTCATCCACAATAAAGCTGCTGAAGTATCTAGACCACCAGAGAAGGCGATACCGACTTTTTTGCCTACTGGTACATTCTGCAAGATCGTTGCATTATCAGTCATTGCGAGTCCTAACTATTTCGAAATAGGCACCATATATTTTGGTAGCCGAAGAGAATTTTATTAACGCAGTATTATAGCACCCTTCAATGCAATTTTTTTGATGTTGAGACTGGAAATATTCTTTTTTCATTTAAAAAATAGATTAATATTCTAAAAATATAAGCTTTTACGATAAGAATTCAGCGATTTAACTCAAGATTAGACCAAAGGATAATGCAGTGCCAAATAGCAATAATCAAATTTTATCGACACTACATCGGATCGTGGCAGTTATTTATTGGCGGTGGGGTGATTCTTTTCGCTGCTTTGGTTTTTGAACCTGTTGATTTTAAGGTTTGGTTAAATCCATTCAATGATTCAATTCTTTTCTATATTGCGGTGATTGGAACTGGCTTTGCATTTGTACTTTGGAACTGGATTGTCAGTCAGGTTGACACTTTTGTTGCCTCAATTTCAATTATGTGTATTCCAATTTTAAGTCTATTTTTTGGTCATGTGCTTTGGCATGAAGCATTGAGCATCAATATTTTAATCGGTGCTGTGTTTATTTGTTCAGGTATTATCTTGAGTTCTTTAAAATTGAAGAATGCCAATCAACCTGTAAAGTCTTTGTGTAGTGACCAGCGTTGATACTCAAGCTAAATTCATGAAATCAGTGTCGATGGTTTAGGTCATCAATACAACAGGCATTGTGGCAAATAGTAATTAAGCAAAATCAGTGGAAGTCTGCTGATTTTGCTTTTTATATTTAAATTTGAATATTACGTAGCTTTGGTTTTCAAGAGCTAACCTTTTGGCTATTGAGTGAGTAGGAGGTGGATTATTATTGATCTAATATGTTGTTAAATATTAGGAAATATAAGTTATTTTTATTGTTTGAGTATTCATCTAAACCAGCGGCAACGTAGCATTTAGGTTAAAATAAATACAGATGATGGCAATTAAAAACTACTTATTAGACTAAAGTATAATATGGCGTGATAAAAAGTTAATCATTTCGAAAAAAATAAGTAAAAACAAGCGATTTAATTTATTCATTCAAAACATAACTTGCCTAATGCACAGATAAAATTTACATAAATACTTTTAAATTGGTATGACCAATATAATTATTTACATTCTTATATTGATCTTTAAATCGGCAGAAATTACTATTAAGGCGAAATTAATAGATTTTTTTTACTTTATTGTTTTATTGGTCATACCAATTTTACAGAAGTTGAATGACTGATCTGACCACGTGATACTTTCCTGAAAGCATTTCAAGGAGATGACAATGCTTCAACAATGGCAACAAATTTATGATCCTATGGGCAATATCTGGATTTCCAGTTTGATCGCCCTAATTCCGATTATTTTCTTCTTTTTAGCCCTCGCTGTTTTTCGTATGAAAGGTAGTGTTGCGGGTACAATTACGGTTGTATTGGCACTTCTTGTTTCATTATTTGCTTATAAAATGCCTACGATGATGGCATTTGCTTCAATGGTTTATGGCTTTTTCTATGGCTTATGGCCAATTGCATGGATCATTATTGGTGCCGTATTCCTTTATAAAATCTCAGTAAAAACTGGGCAGTTCGATGTTATTCGTTCTTCGATTCTGTCTATTACTGAAGATCAACGTTTGCAAATGCTTTTTGTTGGTTTTGCATTTGGTACTTTCCTTGAAGGTGCAGCAGGTTTTGGTGCACCGGTTGCGATTACCGCAGCGTTGTTGGTTGGTCTTGGTTTTAAACCTCTCTACGCTGCTGGATTGTGCTTGATTGTGAATACTGCACCTGTTGCATTTGGTGCAATGGGGATCCCGATCATTGTTGCAGGGCAGGTTTCAGGTGTAGAAACCATGGAAATCAGCCAAATGGTGGGACGTCAGTTACCATTTATGGTGATTATTGTTCTGTTCTGGATTATGGCAATCATGGATGGGTGGCGCGGTGTGAAAGAAACTTGGCCTGCAGTTATTGTTGGCGGTGGTTCATTTGCATTGGCGCAGTTTTTAACATCAAACTTCGTTGGTCCTGAGCTTCCTGATATTACAGCTGCAATTGCTTCATTGGTTTCATTAACGATTTTATTGAAATATTGGCAGCCAAAACACATTTTCCGTTTTGCCAATGAAGATAGCGATATCGATGAAAACTTAGCAGAACAAAAGCAAAAGAAATATTCAATTGCTCAGATTGCTAAAGCATGGTCGCCATTTGCAATTTTAACGGTCATGGTCACCATTTGGAGCGTTAAACCATTTAAGGATTTATTTACCAAAGATGGCGCTTTACATGATTTGGTTATTTCAATCAAAGTACCGTATTTACATCAACTTGTGCAAAAAATGCCACCCGTTGTGCCTGAAATCAAAGATTATGACGCAATTTTCAAATTTGACTGGTTTTCGGCAACGGGTACTGCCATTTTAATTGCTGCGATTATCACGATTATTTTCTTAAAAATGAAGCCAAAAGAAGCGGTCATTACTTTTGGTGAAACCATTAATGAATTAAAAATTCCAATTTATTCAATTGGTATGGTGTTAGCTTTTGCTTTTATCGCAAATTATTCAGGAATGTCTGCAACATTGGCTTTGGCACTTGCACATACAGGTCATGCATTTACTTTCTTCTCGCCATTCTTAGGATGGTTAGGCGTATTCCTTACAGGTTCAGATACTTCTGCAAATGCTTTATTTGCTGCTTTACAGGCAACGACTGCACAGCAAATTGGTGTACCTGAAGTGCTACTCGTTGCAGCGAATACCAGTGGTGGTGTAACAGGTAAAATGATTTCGCCACAATCCATTGCAATCGCTTGTGCAGCAGTTGGTTTAGTGGGTAAAGAATCTGATCTGTTCCGTTTTACAGTTAAACACAGTATAACGTTTACAGTAATGATCGGTATTATTATTACCTTACAAGCCTATGTGTTCCCATGGATGATTCCATGACACTCAATTGATGTAAAGCTGAGGAAAGCAGATGAAAGTCTCCGATAAAGTCGTACAAAGTCTTCGCATGTTAATTGAAGAAAAAAATATGCAAGTCGGAGAGCGATTACCTGCTGAACGTAAGCTGTGTGAGCAACTTGGGGTATCCCGTTCTTCTTTAAGAGAAGCACTTTCACAACTGACCAGTATGGGCATGTTGGTCAGCAAAGTTGGAGCGGGAACCTATTTGCAGCAATTGCCAGTGAATTGGTCTCAGTACCAAATCGTTGAACCGTTGAGTAATCTGATTGATGAAGATCCTGCCTATCGTTTTGATGTACAGGAAGCGCGTACAATTTTAGAGGGCGGTTCAGCGTGGTATGCAGCACAGCGTGCAACCAAAGAAGATATTGAAAAGATTCGTTATTACTATGATCAAATAACATATTTTCAATCTTTAGGTGATGACGATCAGGCATCAAATGCAGATGCTAAATTCCATTTAGCCATCGCAGAAGCATCACACAATTTAGTGTTGATTCAGATGATGCGAGGGCTGTTTGATTTGTTGCAATTCAACGTGGTTTTGGGACGTCGTAAAGTCTATTCCGAAGCTCGTCGTTTTGATCAGTTGCATGATCAACATTTTCAAGTGATGGATGCAATTGAACGTCATGATCCAGATGCTGCTCGTGATGCAGTGTGTGGACATATAGAATTTGTAGTACAGCAAGTGCGTATGATTGATGAGGAAGAAGCTCGTCGTCAGCGTGCAAGTCGATTGAACAGGATATAAACATGATTATTTCTTCTGCAAATGACTACCGTGAAGCCGCACGACGTCGTTTACCACCATTTCTTTTCCATTACATCGATGGTGGTGCATATGCGGAATATACACTGAAACGCAATGTGGAAGATTTATCAAAAATTGCGTTAAGGCAGCGTGTTTTAAATGATATGTCGCAGTTGAGTTTAGAAACCAAACTGTTTGATGAAACTTTGTCAATGCCAGTTGCCTTATCACCTGTAGGGCTTACAGGAATGTATGCACGTCGTGGTGAAGTGCAAGCTGCTGTAGCTGCCGATAAAAAAGGGATTCCTTTTACATTATCAACAGTTTCAGTATGCCCAATTGAAGAAGTTGCACCTGCCATTAATCGTCCAATGTGGTTCCAATTGTATGTGCTGCGTGATCGTGGCTTTATGCGAAATGCTTTGGAACGTGCGAAGGCAGCAGGCTGTTCAACTCTCGTCTTCACTGTAGATATGCCTGTTCCTGGGGCACGTTATCGTGATGCACACTCAGGTATGAGTGGGCCAAATGCAGCAATGCGTCGCTATATGCAGTCATGTTTCCACCCACATTGGGCGTGGAATGTCGGTCTGTTAGGACGACCACATGATTTAGGCAATATTTCTAAATATTTAGGTAAACCGACTGGCCTTGAAGATTATATCGGATGGTTAGGTAATAACTTTGATCCATCTATTTCATGGAAAGACCTTGAGTGGATTCGTGAGTTTTGGGATGGTCCAATGGTGATCAAAGGGATTCTTGATCCTGAAGATGCGAAAGATGCAGTACGTTTTGGCGCAGACGGTATTGTGGTTTCAAATCATGGTGGTCGTCAGCTAGATGGTGTTTTATCTTCTGCACGTGCGCTTCCGCCAATTGCAGATGCGGTGAAAGGCGATATTAAAATTCTAGCGGACTCTGGTATTCGTAATGGCTTGGATGTTGTGCGTATGCTGGCATTGGGTGCAGACACGTGTATGCTTGGTCGTGCATTTGTATACGCGCTTGGTGCGGCAGGCGGTGAGGGTGTTTCGAATTTACTCGATTTAATTGATAAAGAAATGCGCGTTGCAATGACTTTAACGGGTGCGAAAACAATCGCTGATATTACTTCAGATTGTTTAGTGAAGTTAGAGAAAGAATTGGTGGGGTGATTCCTACTTTATAAATAAATGTTTCTCATATAAATGTTTCTCATATAAAAGTATCGCTATTCATAGATAATCCCTCCCAACCTCCCTTTAAAAAAGGGAGGAGCTATACCAACTAGGAATAGTTTTGGGTGAAAAGTCCCCCCTTTAGAAAAGGGGGGACTTAGGGGGATTTGAATAATTGGAAATAACAACTATGAACACCCAATCCTCTGCTAAACACACCATTCAAAACCTCATCGCTATTGTCGGTAAACAACACGTTTTAATTGATGATCATGATACTCGGCTCTATCGCCAAGGTCGTCGTTATGGATCAGGTCAAGTCCTTGCTGTAGTTGTTCCGGGCACTTTGCTTGAGCAATGGCAAGTCTTACAAACTGCTATAAATGCAGATTGTATCGTAATTATGCAAGCAGCAAATACAGGTTTGACAGGTGGCTCAACGCCATTTGGCGATGATTATGATCGTCCTGTAATTTTAATGAGTACACGACGCTTAGCTGGTATTCAAGTCATTAATGAAGGTCAGCAAGTGATTTGCTTACCAGGTGCAACACTGGATCGACTTGAAAAAGAATTAGCACAATTTAATCGTGAACCCCATTCTGTGATTGGGTCGTCATGTATTGGTGCATCTGTTTTAGGTGGTGTGTGCAATAACTCTGGCGGTGCATTGGTGCGTCGTGGTCCCGCATATACAGAATTGGCACTCTATGCACGTATCAATGAATCTGGCGAATTAGAGTTGGTAAATCATTTAGGTGTACATCTAGGTACGACACCTGAAGAAATTCTAACGAAGCTTGAGAATAAAAATTACCAAGCCGATGATGTGATTAACAATTCAGATTGTTGTGCATCGGATCATCGTTATGCACACGATGTTAAACAGGTCGATGAAAATACCCCTGCGCGTTTTAATGCTGATCCATCACGATTATTTGAGGCATCAGGCTCGGCAGGGAAAGTTTGTGTCTTTGCTGTACGCTTAGATACTTTCGAGAAAATACCCAGTCAGGTGTTCTATGTCGGTACAAATTCACATGATGATTTGACTGAAATTCGCCGTTTCCTACTCAAAGATTTACCACGCTTACCGATAGCAGGGGAATATATTCACCGTGTTGCTTATGATATTGGTGCTGAATACGGTAAAGATACATTTATGTTTATCGAGAAATTTGGTACAGCCAAAGTACCTGCTGCATTTGCGATGAAAGATAAAGTCGATGGGTATTTAGAAAAAGTAGGCTTACGTGGTTTATCAGACAAAGTCTTACAACTAATCACCAAATTTATGCCAAGCCATTTACCGAAACGTATGAATGAGTTTCGGGATTTGTATGAGCACCATCTGGTGATACGAGTTGAAAATCAGGATGTTAAACAGGTCGAAGTATTTTTAAAAGACTATTTCCAAAATAAAACATCTGGTGATTATTTCCACTGTAGCGATGAAGAGGGACGTAAAGCATTTTTACATCGCTTTGCAGTCGCTGGCGCTGCAATTCGTTATCGAGATACCCATCGTTCAGAAGTCGAAGACATTGTGGCACTGGATATTGCATTACGCCGTAATGACCGTGAATGGGTGGAAACTTTACCTAAGGAAATGGATGATTTAATTCTGCATAAATTGTATTACGGGCATTTTTTATGTCACGTATTCCATCAGGATTATATTGTCAAAAAGGGTGTAGATCCTTTAGCCATGGAACATCAAATGTGGCATTTACTGGATAATCGTGGTGCGGAATATCCTGCTGAACATAATGTTGGGCATTTATATATTGCCAAGCCTGCTTTAAAAAATCATTATCAAAAGTTAGATCCGACCAATAGCTTTAATGTCGGAATCGGCCAAACCAGTAAATTAAAATACTGGAAGTAGCGATGAAATAATATCAACAGATGATAGATGTTAATAATTTCATGAATCAGCTATATTCATATTGAAGATGGCTGATTTTTATTTTTGCTGTCCTAGTTTTGAAGAAATAACTCCAAGAACCAATGCGCTGATTAAAAAAACCAAAGCAGCATAAAGTATGGAATAGGTTGTAAACCAAACAGCCAAGGTGGCGATCACCACGATGGTGGTACAAATGAGCAGAGTCAGCCCTGTATTTTTTGCTACGGTTGAAGGCTGATTTTCTTGTAATTGGCTTGCTTCATTATTTATGGGTTCATAGATTGCGTTATTGTTTACTCCATAAAAGAAATAGGGATGATCATCAAAACGAGCTAGATCTGCTCTTTGAAGTGCGGAAAATTCATCGCGATTGCTATGATCATATTGAAAATTTTCAATATGTTGTAAGGGTTGAATTAAAAAATTTGCATCATTTGAATCTATAGGTAATCCACTGGTTCTTAATAAGATATATTGTGGGTAGTGTTGTTCAATGAGTGACTTAAATTGTTTAAATTGAAAGTTATTTTCAGTTCCAAAAATCGCTGTAAAAATAGCTTGATGGTTTTCTAAGTTAATTAAAGCCTGCTTTTGATCAACTACTAAATAAGCATAATAATGATCGCCAAAGGTATCTTGGTAGTCTTCTAAATTATCAAGCAACCGTTCATCATTTAGATCTAAATCATCTGTGTATTTCGCCCACAGAATATGATCTTGCTTAAATAACATGAGCCATAGAATGGGAATAACAGCGTTTGCCTCAAGTTCAAAAGATGCTGTTTTGAAAAAATTAGCCCATTGATTTTGACTGCCTACAGGCATATGGTTCAAATGCGAACTCGTTAAAAATACTGGATGGCTCATATCGTTAATATGCTCAATTTCTAAAACTTTTTTATAAGCATATTTCAAAACTGCTTGGTTTAATTCTAGAAATTGTTGTAAAGCTGTATATAGAGAATCATAGTTGCCATTGTTTAACGCTATATTTACTTGCATGATTGACTCTATCTACGTTGAAAATAACAATAAAAGTCATCCCAAAAATGTTAAAAATAGATAAAGTAGTATGCAACAAGTTGCAAAGCCAAACATTAAAGGATTCACCATGACAACTAGCTATGCAAATATTTTAAAACCGCTTCATTTGGGATTTACGACCATTAAAAATCGTGTCGTGATGGGTTCAATGCACACGGGTTTAGAAGATCGTTTTTATAATTATCCCAAGCTTGCTGCATATTTTGGGGAACGTGCAAAAGGTGGTGTTGGGCTGATCATTACAGGCGGTATTTCACCGAATCGTCAGGGTTGGTTGCTTCCTGCGGGTGGAACAATGAACACTTTGGGTGATATCGCGCCACATCGTTTGGTCACACATGCTGTACATAAGCATGGCGCAAAAATCCTCATGCAAATTTTACATGCTGGACGTTATGGATATCAGCCATTTGTTGTGTCTGCGAGCCCAATCAAATCGCCTATTTCTGTATTTAAGCCACGTCAAATGAGCGAGAAACTTATTCTTGAAACGATTCAAGATTATGCTGAAACGGCGAGCCTAGCAAAAAAAGCGGGTTATGACGGCGTGGAAATTATGGGTTCGGAAGGTTATCTTTTGAATCAGTTTTTAAGCCTGCATGTCAATCAGCGTGAAGATCGTTGGGGCGGCCCAATTGAAAACCGTATGCGTTTTGCAGTAGAAATCGTAAAAGCGATTCGTGCAAAAGTTGGTGAAAAATTTATTATTTGTTTCCGTCTGTCGATGCTGGATTTAGTGCATGATGGTAATACCATGCATGAAGTTATTACGGTTGCACAAGCTTTGGAAAAAGCTGGAGTGACTTTATTAAATACAGGGATTGGTTGGCATGAAGCACGTATTCCAACAATTGTGACCTCTGTACCACGTGCTGCATTTGTAGATTACACAGCAGAAGTCAAGAAGCATGTATCTGTACCTGTGATTGCATCTAACCGTATCAATATGCCTGATACTGCTGAAGAAATTTTAGCATCAGGAAAAGCAGATATGGTGCAAATGGCACGCCCACTATTGGCAGATGCTTTTTGGGTCAATAAAACTGCAACCAATCGCGTTGATGAAATTAATACCTGTATCGCATGTAACCAAGCTTGTTTAGACCATAGTTTCCAAAATAAACGTGCGAGCTGTTTGGTTAACCCGCGTGCCGCTCATGAAACAGAACTGGTTTATATTAAAACCAAGAAGCCGAAAAGAATTGCTGTAGTGGGTGGTGGTGTTGCAGGGATGTCTGCGGCAACAATTGCAGCTGAACGAGGCCATCATGTGACATTATTTGAAGCATCAAGTGAAGTTGGTGGTCAGTTTAATTTGGCAAAAGTAGTTCCTGGGAAAGAAGAATTCCATGAAACTATTCGCTATTTTAAAGTGCAGATTGAAAAAACTGGTGTAGATTTACGTTTAAATACCAAAGTGAATCGTGAACAACTTGAACGTGAAGGCTTTGATGAAGTTGTGGTTGCAACGGGTGTTATTCCGCGAGATCTGAAAATTGAAGGCAGTGATGCACCGCAAGTTTTATCTTATGCTGAAGTTTTACGTGGTGCAGCAGTAGGACACAGTGTCGCTGTAATCGGTGCAGGTGGTATTGGTTTTGATGTATCTGAATATTTATTGAAACCTGAACATCAACCGCAACCTCAGCCTTTGTCAGATTGGATGCGTGAATGGGGAATTGACCCAAATCCAAACTATATGACCGAAGGTGGTTTTGTTCCTGCCGAAGTTGAGCCGCCAATTCGTCAGATTTATTTAATGCAACGTAAAACTACGCCTTTAGGTATAGGCTTAGGTAAAACCTCTGGTTGGGTACATCGTGCGCAATTGAAAAAGCATGCGGTAAGAATGATGCGAGGTGTGCAATACAAAGCTGTGACCAATGAAGGTTTATGGATTGAAACCAATGGTCATGATCAACTTTTACGTGTTGATACGATTGTCGTCTGTGCAGGGCAAGAGTCTGTGAAAGATTTAATGCCAAAAGAAGGTGAGTCGACATTGGCCAATTATCATATTATTGGTGGTGCGAAACTTGCTGGTGAGCTTGATGCAAAACGTGCAATACGTGAAGGTGCTGAATTAGCAGCTAAACTTTAAGCAAAAAATGCAAAATTGATGAAACAATATGCATTTGAATACTTTAAGCTTATATTTCTCTTGTCAGAAATAAAAAAGCTTAGTATTCTTGCGCACATGGAAGCGTGGCAGAGCGGTTTAATGCACCGGTCTTGAAAACCGACGAGGGTGTGAGTCCTCCGTGAGTTCGAATCTCACCGCTTCCGCCAGATATCTAAATAAGCCCTTGTTTTTACAAGGGCTTATTTTTTGTCTGTGATTTTACCCCTCAATATACCCCACATCAAAATGTAGATGCATTAATCCTTATTGATACTTTATTAGTACCTTTCCATAAAAGAGTTGAGGATCTCTAAAAGTAAAATTGCATCAACAGTACAACATTCGTATCGTAAAGTGTTCAAAGATGAGAATCTCGAAGTTAGTCGAAGCACTATGATTACATCATTACCTAGACCATCAGATTTGATATACATCAAGCATTATGACAGTAAAAAATTACGATCTTTCAAATCTGATATTGCTGGTTTCTATTCGGGACATGGACTACTTTGTAATTGGAAATTTGACATCCTAAAAAATTTTACTTCGAGTGACGAAGGCCATAGTAGTAAAAATATGGATCAGTTTATGAAAGGGTATGTGACCTCTACAAAAAGTAAGCCTTCAAAACCTAAAAAGGAAGCAATTCAAAATGAGATAAAGGTTGAAGCCGAGAACTCTACTGAAGCAGAAGCTATTTCTAAAAAAGAACTGCCCATTGCTCTTGAGGGCGAAGCTGTTTTAAATACTGTACCAACAGCTCAACCCGACCATAAGACCGAAAGAAAAAATGTAGTTGCTAATAAGCTCAACAGCACAGTTGAATCAGAATCCGATTTGTACATGAGATAAATGAACAGGACACCAAAAAGGGCTAAAACGATGTGAATCAGTTCAGGTTTAACAAACTCAATAGGATCAGGAACTTCTAGCACTCCTTTGTTCAATTTATACTGTTTATAGTATTTGTGGATAAATTTAAACAGTGGTTTCAAAACATAAGTAATGCATACACCAAACAGAAGGGAGGTACAACAAAGTGTAAAGTCTGTAAGTTAACATGGAAGTTACGGCCTAGTTATGGAAATAAAATATTAATAGCGAAAAAGTGTCGGAATAGGTGGAGCTAGTACAACTTAACGATATATTACACCACTCTCCTGGAGTAGCAATATCGTAGTCCTACGGTCTCCCTTAAGGGTTTGAGATTTTTTATTTGAGTTGAAGTAGCTTTCCTTTTTCAGCAGAGAGTTGCCTGTTTTTAATGTGTTTAATTTAAAAAAATAAACTATAGATAAATTAATCACATATTTGAATTAATGTGTTAAGTATTATTTTTTTGTTTACAGAATTATATCAATTGATAATAATTCAATAAAACTATCTTATACTACGTTCAATATGAATTTTAAAAAAATGAAAAATACTCAAATATTCATTATGTTAAGTTTGTTGGGGTCTTCAGTTTATGCGGCAGATCCACAATTACGTCCAGAGTTAGAAACAGATAATGTGCAACGCCAGCAACAACGTGATGAAGTATTACAAAAACAAATACAGCCTACGGCTACAGTACAGACAGGCTTAGATCAAAGCCTACAAAACAAACCACAACTACAATATTTAAAATCACATAGTGAAGAAGTGTGCTTTGAGATTAAAAAGTTTGTATTGCTCGGTGAGGATGCAAAGAAATTTACTTTCGCAATGCGATCGGTCACTCAAGGTGAACATAATCTGATTGGCCGATGTCTTGGCGTACAAGGTTTAAATCAAGCTTTAGATCTTGTTCAAAACAGTATTATTAGTCATGGTTATGTGACAACGCGAATTCTTTTTCCTCAACAAAATATTGCTTCTGGTGAAATTCAATTAAAAGTCATTGCGGGGAAAGTAGATCAGATTAAATTTGTAGCAGGAACGTCAAAGCGGGCACATCAATTTAATGCATTACCTGTGAAGTCTGGTGATATTCTTAATATTCGCGATATTGAACAAGGCCTAGAAAATTTTAAACGTGTTCCTACTGTTGAGGCAGATTTTAAAATAAAACCCTCAGAACAGAAAAGTGAACCAGGATATAGCGATCTTGAGCTGAGTTGGCAGCAGCCAAAAATGTATCGCGTTTTTTTAGGTATCGATGATTCTGGTTCAAAGTCTACGGGGAAATATCAGGGCACGGCAACAGTTTCACTTGATAACTTATTAACATTGAATGATATTTTTTATTTCAATTATTTCCACGATTTAGGTGGTGGTGATTCAGGTAAAAGAGGCACAGATGGTCTTTATATAAATTACAGTGTTCCATTTGATTATTGGGTTTTATCAACTAGTTATAGTAAGTCAGACTATTTACAGACGGTTAGTGGCGACAGCCAAAGTTATGAATATAGTGGTAATTCAGAATTAATGAATCTTGATTTATCACGATTAGTCTATCGTGATTCACATCGTAAAACGACTTTGGGTTTTGGTGGATGGTATCGAGAGTCGCAGAACTTTATTAATGATATTGAAGTTGAAGTACAACGCAGAAAAACAGCGGGTTGGAAAGCGACTATTGATCATATTGAATATTTTTCAAATGCAACATTCAATGGAAATTTAACTTATAAACGTGGTACGGGCGTATTTTCTGCATTAGCAGCACCTGAGGAAGATTTTGGGGAGGCATTTACTCGAACGGGTATTTGGCAAACGAATCTTAATTTACAAGTGCCGTTTCAAGTGGGTAAACAAGCCTTGCAATATAGTGCTGAATGGCGTGGGCAATATTCTAATCAGCCATTAACAGCTCAGGATCGTTTTTCTATTGGTAATCGTTATACCGTTCGTGGATTTGATGGTGAACAGACCTTACTTGCAGACAAAGGTTTTTTAGTTCGTTCTGAATTAAGTGGTTCAACCATGCAGAAACCACACTATTGGTATACAGGGCTGGATTATGGTGAGGTTGGCGGACGCAATGCTTATTATCCGAACCCGTTACCAGGTACCAGTTTATTGGGGGCTGTAGTTGGTCTACGAGGCCAAGTCCGCAGTGTTAATTATGATGTTTTTGCAGGCGTACCATTGAAGAAGCCTGACCATTTTCAAGCAGATGATTATACCGTTGGTTTTAGTTTATTTTGGAATTTAGGTAATACCTTAACAAAGACCAAAAACTATCAAAATCAAACCTTTCAGTCACCTATTGTGCAAGTTCAATAAAACAATTAATTTTTTTGGAAAAATATAATGAATAAGAACCTATATCGTATTATTTTCAGTGAAGTTCGTGGCATGTTCATTGCAGTTGCTGAAAATACGAAAAGTAAAACTAAGCAAGCAGGTCAAAGTGGTGCGATCACAATGACTGAAGCATCCAATTCGATAAAACCAATTTATTATAAGAAATTAAATGTCTTAAATTACTTTATGGCATTGTCTTTGGGGGCATTGACAATCAGTATGCCACTGTCAGCAGTGGCTGAAAATAGAATTGTTGCCGATAATAGTGCGCCGAAACAACAGCAAGCAACCATTCTCAATAGTAGTAATGGTGTACCCCAAGTCAACATTCAAACACCTTCAGCAGGCGGTGTGTCACGCAATACCTATAGTCAGTTCGATGTAGAGCAACAAGGTGTCATCTTAAATAATTCACGCAATAATGCTCAATCCCAATTAGGCGGATGGGTACAAGGTAACCCTTGGTTAGCCAAAGGCGAAGCAAAAATTATTTTAAATGAAGTGAATAGTAACAATCCAAGTCAGCTTAAAGGCTATATTGAAGTTGCAGGGCAAAAAGCTCAAGTGATTATTGCAAATCCAGCAGGTTTGGTATGTGACGGATGTGGTGTTATTAATGCGGATCGTTTCACACTCAGTACAGGGGAAGTGGTACTTAAAAATGGTTATTTAGATTCATTTTTAGTGCGTGAAGGACAGATTGTTATAGATGGAAAAGGCTTAAATGGTAGTTTAACGCCCTATACTGATATCTATGCGCAAGCTTTAAAAGTCAATGCTGGGTTGTATGCGAATAATTTAACAGCCATTTTGGGTCAAAATGATATTCAGATCAGTACAGATGCAAGAATATCATCCAACCCAGTGACAGCTACTGTTCCATCACCTAAACCAGCATATGCATTAGATGTTGCACAGCTTGGTGGAATGTATGCGCAAAAAATTTATTTAGTGGGTACTGAGCATGGATTAGGGGTACGTAATGCTGGAAATATTAATGCCAGTAATTCAAATCTTATATTAAAGATCAATGGTGATTTTGTTCAATCAGGGAGTATTATTGCCAATAAAGATGAACTTGAAATTCAAGCTAAAAATATTGCCAATAGTGGTAATCTAGGCAGTTCACAACATAAAGTAACGCTTAATGCAGAAAGTATTCAAAACAGTGGTTTAATCAGTACTCAAGATGAAATAAAAATTACAGGAACAGAACACCTGAATAATGATAAAGGGATTATCAATGCAGGTCGGATTGATATTTCAACAAAAGAGTTCAGTAATCAAGAAGGTCGTATTCAACAAATTGGTCAGCAAAAGCTGATTGTTAATGCCGATCATATTGACAATACCCAAGGTAAATTGGGACAGTATTTTGAGGAGGCAACCACAACTACACCTGATCCAAAACCAACTACGCCAGATGTAACACAACCTGAAAATTTAAGTACTTCATTAGATCAAAGCAAAGTTGAAGTTGTCAAAGAGACAGAAGTAAATATTAAATCATTTGTTGATGGTCAAATGAATATAACTGGTGGTATAAATAATCATTCAGGAAAAATCATTAACAATGGTGAAGTCAATTTAAACATTAAGAATAGTATCAATAATACAGAAGGTGAGATTAAGCTCCCAACGTTAAATTTTACAGGAGAAAAATTTGATAACCAAAAAGGAAAAGTTTATAGCAATCAGATCAATATTCAAGCAGGTGTAATTGATAATACTTCTGGAATGTTGATATCTGAAAATCAACTTCATTTAGATGCTACAAATTTAAATAATAAAAATGGTTTATTACAGGCTGAAACGACACTTGAACTCAATGTAGAGCAAACATTAGTGAATGAAAGTGGTCATGTCATTTCAGCAGGAAAACAAACCACCAATGCGGGTCAAATTCAAAATCAAAAAGGCGTATTTGTATCATTAAATAATGATTTATCAATGGCAGCCAAAGAAATTGAAAGTCAATCAGGCAGTATTAGTGCACAAGGCATAGTGATTGCGACTGACAAACTGAACAATAGCAATGGGATAATCCAAGCAAAAACTAGAAATATTCAGCTTGATGCTACAGAGGTAAATAATGATCAAAGTGGTGATGGATTAGGTCGTATTATTGCAGAGAAAAATATAGATATTCAAAGTGACACTGTATATAACGCAGGTCAAATTTATGCAGGTGATACTCTAAGCTTAGATACGCAAATGCTTCAACAAAATGGACAAGTTGCTGCATTGAATAAAGTTAACTTATCAGCGGATACAGTCACGAGTAATCAAAATGCACAGTGGATTGCAGGTTTAGAGCAAACAGGTGAATTGAGTGATAATACAGCTCAACTCACCATAAAAGCGAAACAATTGCAAAATGCTGGTACTAATATCTCTACGGGAAATATCGAACTTTCTGCCGAAGATATTCATTTAAAGTACAGTGAAAATCTGGCAAAAAATATCACCATTGGGTCAAAAAGACTTGATGCATCTGATGCCAAAATGATTGCAGAACAAAACTTAAATATTGAGGCTTTGCAGGGAATTAATAATCAAAGTGGTTATATTAGTGCAAATAATGTTTCATTGAAAACGACGATTATTGATAATGATAAAGGGGTTATTCAGCACCTTGGCAATGATCAATTTGTATTAGATTTAACAGGTGATTTGGAAAACAATGCAGGTAAAATCATAAGTCATGCAACCAATACTGAAATAAAAGTTGCCAACCTTTATTCTGATTTTGGAGAAATCCAACATACTGGTCAGCAATTAGATATTGTCACCCATGATTTAAGTTCAAAAAATGGCGAAGTTCAAACACTTGGGCAATTGAATATTGATGCAAAAAACATTGATATGACACAAGGTGTAACGACAAGCGCAGGAATCAATATCGTTGCTGATACCTTATCTCACCAAAAGGCGACTTTGCTACAAACAGACAAAAGCAAAAAATTAAATATTCAATTGAATGGTGAGTTAAACAATCAACAAGGTATTTTGAGTTCAGCAGGAAATACAACGATTCAAAGCCAAGAGCTTAATAATACGCAAGGCTTCATTCAAGTTGAAAATAATCAAAATTTATCAATTAATAGCACAGCTTTGAAGAATAATAGTGCTCAGATTATTTCGAGTGGGAAAACGGATTTAATCACCACACAGTTAGAAAACAAAAAAGGTGAAATTTATTCAAAAGATTCATTGAGTATTGTAAATAACCAATTTATTGATAACCAAGAAGGTATAATCACATCCCAGCAAGATATTACACTGACTTCAAGTGCTTTGAATAATAATCTGGGCTTTGTACAATCCGATAAAAATGACCTGAATCTTACGGTTGCAGATGAATTATCAAATATAAAGGGTAATATTCAAGCGAACCAAAATTTAAATGTTCAAACAGGGCAGTTAGAAAATTTACAGGGTCAGTTGGTTTCAGGTCAATCACTTCAACTGAATGTACAACAGTTAAATAACCAATCTGGGCAAATTTATGCTTTAGAAAATGCTGATCTTCAAATTGCTGGAGAGTTCGATAACCAACAAGGGTTAACAGCTTCAAATCAGTCACTTTCAGTAGCTGCTGATCAAATCAATAATGACAAGGGACAAATACGTTCAGAAAAAAATACACTTGATTTAAATGTAAGCCAAGCGTTAAGTAATAAAGAAGGTTTGATCCTTTCAGAAAAGCAGATGCGCTTAAACACGGGTGATGTCGATTCAAGTCAAGGTAAAATTATATCGAATGATGATTTAAATCTTGTTGCAGATTATGTGAATAATCAGCAAGGAACAATATATAGTGAAGGCAATATAAAGTTTGATGTTACTGCGCTGAATAACGAAGAAGCTTTGGTTTCAGCCCAAAAAGATATTGATGTTATTGTACAAAAATCAATTAATAATGATACAGGTGAAATTTCATCGGTTGTAGGTTCAATTCAAACAAAACTTGGTGGCAACTTTAATAACTCAAAAGGTAAGGTGATTGCTAAACAGAATTTAGCAATGACTGCAAACAATATCAATAATGAACAAGGGTTATTGGTTGCCAATCATTCAACAGCGATTGAAACACAAAATAATATTAATAACCAACAAGGTACTATTTATGCAGCACAAGATTTAGCAATTAAAACAAGAGAAGGGCAATTTATACACGTTGAAGAACCTGCTGTTCCGATTTTAGCAAGAATGAATTATAGATTGTTGAATGGTGATGATTCATATAACTCTGAAAGAGAAACAGATGAAATTGTACAACCCACAGTCAGTGGGTATGTTTCAGGTCCTAGTATCGACAATCGACAAGGACAGATGATTGCAGAAAAAGGCAATTTATCTGTGGATGTCGGTGCAAAGCTAGATAATTCAACGGGTAAGATTCATGCTCAGAATATGTTAAATATTCAAGCTGGATTATTGGATAATCAAAAAGGACAAATCGTTAGTAATAATCTCAGTGAGATTGTGTCCACAGGTGGAATTAATAATACGGAAGGTCTGATTTATAGTGAAAATCAGCTATCGATCGATGTACCTGGGCTGATTCCATTACCTCATCCAAACGATGAGGAAATGGCGGTATTTGCCTTAGATTATGTTGAGCTAAATAATAGATTGGATGACAGTGTAATTGTTCCTATTGAGGGCTCAATTCTTGATTCAAATGAAAACTTACAAGAATCGATTGATTATTCTCTGCAAAATGTCAAAGGGAACATCATATCTAAAAATGACGCAATACAAATCTCAGTTGCAAAAGATTTAGATAATCAACAAGGTTTAATTTCAGCTCAGAAAAATATTGAGATTAACAATGCGCGACTAGCGAATCAAAATGGCAATATTGTTGCAAATCAGTCAATCCGTATGGATTTGCAAGAAATTAATAACAATCAAAATGGATTAGTTTACTCACAATCTCCTTTGAATATTTATGTTGAACATGGCTTAAATAATGCTTATGGAAAAATAATTTCTGAACAAAATGCGGCATTACAAGCATCGAGTATCAATAACTTACAAGGCGTTATACAAGCTCAAGATGGTTTGGATATTCAGGCGTACAATCATTTAAACAATGTTCAAGGCGTAATTAACTCTGTTAAAAATATCAATTTAAATACGTATAATCTTGATAATACCCAAGGGGAAATCAGTTCAAAAGCTACTGTTCAGATGGGAGTAGAATATTTAAATAATATCCAAGGTACAGTGTATGCAGAAGACAATTTAACTGTTAATGGTACTGGCTATATCAACAATGAAGAGGGTCTACTCGCTGCAAAACAAGCTGTTTCAGTAAATACATGGGCATTGAATAATAACAAAGGGCAACTACGTTCAGAACAAAAAGGGCTTGAACTGCATGCATTGGGTTCAGTCAGCAATGATGAAGGTTTAATATTAGCGACAGAAAATTTAGTTTTAACAGCACAAGATACAAGCTCAGTCAAAGGAAAAATCATTTCAGACCAATCTGTTTCAATGAATACAGCGGGATTGAATAATACAGAAGGTACAATTTACGCCAAAGATGCGCTAGCGATCACAGCATCTGGAACGGTGGCGAATGATCAAGGTGCGATTGCTGCCAAAAATAAAATTGATTTAACGGTTGCTGATTTAAGAAATACAACAGGGCAAATTCTATCAGAAGCAGATGCAATTCGATTGACCAGTACGGGAAATGTTGGAAATCAATCTGGAGAAATATCGGCGCTGAAAGGTATTGATGTTAAAGCAGCGAATATTTCTGCTGTATCAGGTAAATGGATCAGCGGTGATGCTTTAACCATTCAAGCCAATGATATTGATAGTCATCAAGGTACGATCTATGCAGAAAAAGACCTGAACATTGATGCCAGTGGGAATATCAATAACAATTTAGGGATTATGGTTGCAAAACAACAGGTCAATGTGAATGCCAATAGTATCCAAAATGACGCAGGCAAAATCCGTTCAGAACAAGCAGGTTTAAATATCACAACCCAAGCGCATGTGAGCAATCAGGCTGGTGAGATTTATGCAGTTCAAGACCTCAATCTACAAGCCAATACCGTTGATAATCAAAAAGGCTTAATCAGCTCTAGTGCTGCAATGGATCTTGCTGTGAATGATGTTAATAATACACAAGGAACAGTATATGCAGAAGATACCTTAAAGGTTGATGGCTCAGGTGATATCAGTAATGAAGAAGGTCTACTTGCTGCAAAACAAGCTGTTACGGTCAATACTGGATCATTGAATAATAATAAAGGACAATTACGTTCAGAACAAAAAGGGCTTGAACTGCATGCATTGGGTTCAGTCAGCAATGATGAAGGTTTAATTTTAGCGACAGAAAATTTAGCCTTAACTGCACAAGACACAAGCTCAGTCAAAGGGAAAATCATTTCAGACCAATCTGTTTCAATGAATACAGCGGGATTGAATAATACTGAGGGTACAATTTACGCCAAAGATGCACTAGCGATCACAGCATCTGGAACGGTGGCGAATGATCAAGGTGCGATTGCTGCCAAAAATAAAATTGATTTAACGGTTGCTGGTTTAAGTAATACAACAGGGCAAATCCTATCTGAAGCAGATGCAATTCGATTGACCAGTACCGGAAATGTTGGAAATCAATCTGGAGAAATATCGGCGCTGAAAGGTATTGATGTTAAAGCAGCAAATATTTCAGCTGAATCAGGTCAATGGATCAGTGGCGATCATTTGACTATTCAAGCGAATGATATTGATAGTCATCAAGGTGCGATCTATGCAGAAAAAGACCTGAACATTGATGCAAGTGGAAATATCAATAACAATTTAGGGATTGTAGTTGCAAAACAACAGGTCAATGTGAATGCCAATAGTATCCAAAATGATGCAGGAAAAATTCGCTCAGAGCTGGCTGGTTTAGACATTCAAACTCAACAAAAAGTGAGTAATGTCGATGGTGAAATCTATGCTGTTAAAGATATCAACTTGCAGGCAAGTGAAGTAGATAATCACAATGGTCAAATCAATTCTACAGCTACAGTGAATCTAGGGATCAACTATTTAAACAATAATAACGGTATTATCTATGCTGACGATGCATTAAAAGTTGATAGCTTAGGTAACATTGATAATATTCAGGGCACGATAGCGACCCAAAATAAGTTGTTACTCGAAGCTGGTAATTTAAATAATCATTCTAGTGGTAAGATTTACGCTAAAGCAGCGTTAGACATGAATGTGTATGATTTAGATAATACTCAAGGGAGTATTTATACAGATGATGATTTGATTTTAAATGTTCAGAATGTAAAAAATACATCAGGTCAAATTGCCGCCAATAATATGCAAATCGCAGCTAAAGGTAATATTTTTCAAAATATGCAAGGACGTATTCTTGCCATTAGTCAGCTAGATATTACATCGAAAGAACTCAATAACCGAGCTGGATTAATTCAAGGTGGGCAGGATGTTAAACTTGACCTCGGTGGTGAATCATTCATAAATAGTGATTCAGGGCTACAGGGTGGAATTTTAAGCCAAGGCAAGTTATCTATAGAGAATGCACGGTATATTGATAATACATATGGGCTTATTGCTTCAGCAGATGACCAAAATATACAAGCACAAACCCTATTAAATCAATCAGGACAGATACAGAGTGGTTCGGATTTAACGATTCAGCAGCTTAAAGATGATGGGGAACTATATAATACCGAAGCTGGAGCAATACAAGCGCAAGGAAATATTAATCTGATAGCAGATCGTGTATATAACACAGGTTTAGATAGCCATATTGCTGCAAATGAAAAACTCACGATTTATTCAAAAGCGATCAATAATGATTTTAACGTAGGGCCAAATAATATTGGTGGTTTAGATGCTAAAAATATTGAAATTTATGCAGATATTTTAAGCAATCAAGGTGGTGCCATCAGAGCTGTTGAGCAGGGTTCACTGCATATTAAAAACATTTTAAATAATAAAAATGGTCATATTTCTAGTCAAGATCGTTTAATTATTGGTGATAATGATAAAACTTTAAATATTTGGAATGAAAATGGCGAAATCATTGCAAAAAATCAATTGTCTATTTTTTCAAATCAATATTTAAATGGCGGTAAAGTCATTAGTCTTGGTGATTTGGAATTAGGATTAAAGCAAAGTTATATTAATACAAAAGCAAATGAACTCGCTGTTAATGATCATTTAAAAATCAGCAGTGATCAGGATATTATTAACTATGCTGAGCTGGCAGCAGGGAAAAACTTAGAGCTCAATGCAAAAAATATAACAAACTATTTAGGTGCAAGTATTGCTGGGATTGAAACACATTTATACGCTCAGAATAATATCTATAACGAAGGTTTGATTAATGGTGAGTTAACGCATTTACAAGCCAATCATATTGTGAACAATGGTGCAAAAATTTATGGAACTCAGGTGTCTATACAGGCTGATACCTTAAATAACCAGAGTAACCCTTGCGTTGGGGCAGTGCAGTGCTCTGCTTCTTCCTCAGGTGCAATTATCGCATCACGCCAAGACATGGATCTTGGTATAAACGTACTCAATAATCAATCTGGTGGTGAGGTTAAGGAGAATGCGCAAGATAACGCTTGGATCTTGAGTGGTGGTCAATTAAATATTGGTGGAAAATTAGACAGTGCTTATCAGGCACAAGGTTCTGCAAATGCCATTTACAATCGAAGCTCTCGTATTGAATCATTCGGGGATATGCAGCTCAATGCTGGGATAATTAAAAATCTGAATGACAACTTTACGACAGCTATAGGTCAGGTTGGTACAGCACAGCAACTTGTTTATATCCAACCCAAAGATAGTGCGACGAAAATCCCATCGAGTGAATTGGTGTGGAAAAATTGGAGTCGAGCTGGATTATACCGTTATAAAATTGATCAAACTGAACTTCCTGAAGATGTGGTATTGGGCAGTACAGCGATTCCTTACCTAGAGGTAACAAATTGTGTCGGTAGCGATGATAGTGAAGTGTGCGCAACCAATTATAAGAGTACAAATCCTGCATGGGCCTATTTTAAAATCACGCCACCTATGGAGCAGCCACAACCACCAACCTTAAGCGAACCAATAGCGCCTGCTGCCCAAACGAGTTGTGATACTGCAACCTATAATGAGCAATCTTGCCAAGCTTATCAGCAACAACTCGCTGATTATGATTCACAAAAGAAAATCTATGACCAAGTACAGCTAGATTATCAAACGGCTTTAGATGAATGGAAAAATAGCGATCAAAGTGCTTATGGTACCTTAGATGAAGCAATCACGGCGTATAACGAACAATTTATTCGACGGGAAATTAAAGCTTGGACACAATATGAGGTCGATCATACTGAATTTGAAAGCCATATTGTGACCTCTGCACCGGCAGAAATAATCTCTGGTGGTCAGATGGATATTACAGCAGATATTTTTACCAATGATAAAAGCCATGTATTGGCTGGAGGTGCACTGACAGGTCAAATTGGAACACTCGAAAATATTGACGGTGAAGGCATACACATCATTAAAGAAAAGGGCACTAGTCAATATACCAAATCTAGATGGCGTGGTGGATTCAAGCGTTACCATCAACGTGATTGGGATAGAAAAGTTGCTTATGAACCAGCAGACGTGATCACAACGATTGATTTACCTGTTGAACAATGGAAGCAATATCAGTCTCAAGCAAATCAACAACATCAAGTTGACCAATTAACAACGGGTGGTGCAGGTCATCGCAACGCTTCGGAAGTGAATGGCGCCAAGGTAGCCACGATTGCACAACAGCAGGCAGACCGTATTCATGCCAATGTAAATAATGGTCAAGCGACCACTGTCTCTCTAGGGCAAACTGAACAACCTGAAAATGCTAAACCGATCATGGTTAATCATGGTCAAGCGATAGATACACAAGACCGTCAGCAACAGCAGGATATTATCCCGCAAGACTTAACATTGGATTTGGCTGCTCATATTGGCAAAGATGATGTGAACTCAGCTCAACCAAATGATTTAAATCATGGTTTTAGTAAAGAGGGCAATCATGTTGTGACCCAACCAGATGCTTTAAATCATGGGCTTCAAGATATAAAAACAACTGACGTTCAGCAACAACAAGTTAAAATCACTGATGCGACACAACACAAAACCGTGGCGACAGATGGGTTACTCGCAACCAATGACCCTGAACAATATGACATAAGAATTATTAATCAAGACTTTATCAAAGTCCCAAGTAATGCTTTATTTATTGTTAACACTGCGAGTCAAGCAAACTATCTTGTAGAAACTGACCCTGCTTTTGCAGGTTATAAAAATTGGCTGTCTTCTGACTATATGTTGAATGCTTTAGGGGTAGATCCAGCATTGGCTCAAAAACGTATGGGCGATGGATATTACGAGCAACGTCTTGTGCAAGATCAAATTGCGAGCTTGACAGGTCGACGTTTCTTGAATGGGTATACCACGGATGAAGAACAATATAAAGCTTTGATGAACAATGGCTTAACCTTTGCAAAAACATATGGTTTACGTCCAGGTGTTGTATTAAGTGCTGAACAAATTGCACAATTGACTACGGACATCGTGTGGTTAGAAGAAAAAACAGTAGTACTGAGTGATGGTTCAACGACAAAAACGCTGGTACCACAACTTTATGTTAAATCGAATCAAGGTGACCTCAAAGGAGATGGGACGCTGATCTCAGCAGATTCGATTCGATTGAATGTCAATGGTGATGTACTCAACAGTGCCATCATTGCTGGACGTCAAGCGGTTGTGATCAATGCCAACAATATTGATATTTTAAATGGTCGAGTTCAAGCCAATCAGGTCGGACTGCGCACTCAAGAAAACTTAAATATCATCGGTGGTCAAGTTCAGGCAAAAGATGCAATTCGGCTGAATGTGGGCAAAGATTTTAATTTAGAAAGTTCAGTTCAAAGTAGCGAACATAAAGTCGGCGAAAGTGTTTTTAGTTATACAGGCATAGACCGTGTTGCAGGGCTGTATACGTCTAAATCATATGATCGTAGCAATTTAAAACCGACGATTTTAGTGAATGTTGGTGGCAATGCACAGCTTAAATCTGCTGAAATCATCAATGAAAATGGCGGGACAGCCATTGTTAGTCAGGGTAACCTGAATATAGACACGATTCAGACTGAAACAAGCAACAAAGGGTATAACAATAAAAATAACTTTAATTTTGAAGTCACGCAAAAGGATATCGGCTCGACTGTACAAGGCTTGGGAGATGTCTATCTGAAAGCTGACAATATCAAGGTCAAAGGATCAAACATTAGCAGTCAAGAAGGTTCAAGCATATTGACGGCTAAACAAGATATTGAAATCACTGCAGGTCGCCAAATGTCTGAATCTGAGCAGGCATTTAAGATCAAGAGTAATAGCTTATTGGGGAGTAAGACTGAACAGGGTCATGTTCACCACATGCAGGATGAGGCTATTGGTAGCTTGATTGAGGGCAAGAAAGTCGTCCTAGATGCCAACAACAATATCGATATCCACGGTAGCCAAATTGTGTCAGATGATTTGACACAGATTCAGGCAAAAAATAATGTCACCATTACTGCAGCGGAAAATAATTATCTCAACCAAGCAGAATACCGCACCAAAGAATCAGGTGTTACAGGAAGCCTGTCAGATGGTGTTGCCAGTGTAGGTTATGGAACATCAAGTATTCGTACAGCACAAAACAATACAACCACAGCATTAACGCAAAGCCAAGTGATCAGCCAACAAGGCAATACAACGATTATTGCTGGCAAAGATTTAACAACGGAAGCGGCTATTTTGGGTGCAGGCAAAGACCTACATTTACAAGGTGCAAATGTTTATCTGAAAGCAGACGATGAAACAACAAATCAGCATTCAGAGGTACAAAGCAAAAATTCTGGTGTATCTGTAGGTTTGACATATTCACCGATTACAGCTGCCGTATCAACCTATCAAAAAAATACAGACAATAACCAATACTCAGACAGTGCCGTTGGTCAAGTCATGTCACAAGCAGAAGCGATCAGTAAAGCAACTCAGGCTGCAATCACACCGATCGTTGTGACGGCTGGTAGTCATAAATCTAAGCAAAGCAGTGATTATAGCCATACACAAGCGGTAGTTACCCAAGCTACAGCCCAAGGCAACTTAAATATCATTGCGACTGAAGGCAATATCAACAGTCAGGGTGCACAGCTTGCAGCGGAAGGTGATGCGCTGTTGCATGCCAAAGAAAACATTAACTTAAACTATGCAACGGATCATGAGGCGCAAATAGCGAACAAGACTCAAAGTGGCTGGAGTATAGATAACCGGGATCACTCTGCGCCAGCAGGTACCTATAACACCAGAACACAAGGTGCTGGTAACATAGATAAAGTGACTGGCACTCAGCTTTCAGCGGGTGGAAAAACCACACTTCAAACGGAACAAGGCGATATCAATATCATTGGCAGTTCGGTTGCATCGCAAGGTGATGTAAATCTAAATGCTGCCCGAGATATCAATATTAAATCTGCACAAAACAGCCAAAACCAAAGTGAAAACAGTTCAAATAAAGGTATTGGTAGTGCGCAGATTTCAGATACAGAACAATTCTATGGCTATATGAAAGGTCAGAGCCAAAGCAATAGTAATGGTATAGAACAACAGCGCAGTCAAGTTGGCAGTTTAGGAGGAAACGTCAATATTCAGGCAGGCAACAACTACAACCAACAAGTTGCAGATGTCGCAGCTTCTAAAGACCTGAATATTACCGCCAAATCCATCAATGTATTGCAAGACCACAATACAGGCAGTTCAAACCAGTCCGCAGATGATTTAAAAGTCGGGATATTTAAACGAATCAGTTCACCGATACTCGACCTATTAGGTGCAGGAGATAAGGTTGCCAATAGCAAAGCCGATGACCGTACACAGGCATTACAAGCACTAGCAACAGGTGCACAAGCTTACCAAAGCTATAGCGATATCCAAGGCGGGGCATTATTTAAAGCAGAAGCAGGCATTGGATTTAGCACCAGTGAAAACCAACAAAGCAACAGTTATGCAAGCTCACAACAAAACAAAATCAGCGCAGGGAATAATGTCAACCTGACCAGTACAGCAGGCAATATTCACCTCCAAAATACCCAAGTCAAAGCCAAAGACACCATTCGCCTAGATTCAGCCAAAGACATCCTTTTAGAATCTGGACAAAGCCAAGAAAAAGCCGATGGCAGTAATAGCAATGCAGGCTTAAGTGTGGGATATGGCGTCTCTGTGGGTGCACAAACAGGTGTCTATATCTACGGAGAAGCAGGCTATGGCAAAGGCAGTAACCATACTGACAACACCCTTCAAAACAATACCACTTTACAATCAGAACAGCTGAACATAAAGAGTCAAGGCGATACCACACTCAAAGGTGCGCAAGCCACAGCCAACCGTATCGATGCGGATGTGGGTGGCAAACTGAGTGTGATCAGCCAACAAGACAGCGTCAATCAACAGATTGAACAAATGGGCGTGGGAGGTCGAGTACAGGCTTCACTGGGTACAGCATGGCAAGTGTCGGGTAATTACAGTAGCAGTGATGCCAATGGCAAATCCAACAGCGTGCAACAACAAACAGGCTTATTTGCAGGCGATGGTGGCTACCATGTCAAAGCAGACAGCGTCGACCTCAAAGGTGGAGCAATTGTTTCAACAGCAAGCAAAGACAACAATGAGCTGACTGCCAACAGTTTGACCTTTAGCAATATTGAAAACCAAAGTGCGTATGATGCCAAAAGTGTCAGCTTAGCAGGTGGAACCAGTGGCACAAATGATAAGGCCAGTAGCCAAACAAATAGCAAAGCAGCGACACCAACCAATAATGACAACTGGCGTAATGCAACCAGCTTTAGTCCAAGTCTACCACAGTCTGAATCAGACCAAGAGCATAGCACCACCTATGCCACATTAAGCGAAGGCAATATCAACATTGGAGGTAAAGCGACCACAACCACAGCGCTGGGTATAAACAGCAATGCCAATACCGCCAACAAAACACTAGACACCTTACCAAACTTACAAGACATCTTGGATCAGCAAAAAACTGTTGCAGATGCGACTTCTACAATTGCAGCAGCAACACGGACGTATAGTCAAAATCAGCAACAGCAAGCGGAGCTAGAAAAGCAAACTGAAAAGCAAAAAATACTGGGACAATTGGCTCAAAATAGTGAAGCACTGGATTATTATAAAAATCTAGATGCTGTAAAGCAGGAAGAATATTTACGCCAATATTCACCTGACTACGCTAAGGCAAGTCAAGCAAACCAAGACTGGGGCATGGGTGGCGATAAGAGCCGAGCAGTGAATGCTGTGACCATGGCAGTGACAGGCGCACTCGGTGGACAAACAGATTTACAAGTTGCAGCCAATACCCTTGCACCATATGCAGCACAAGTGATCGGCGGACAGTTTGGTCATGGTGAAGATAAAAACACCGCAGCGCAACTAGCAAGCCATGCGATATTGGGAGCAGCCTTGGCTTATGTGAATGGCGGTGATCCAACAGCAGGAGGCAGTGCAGCGGTCGCAAGTGAAGCAGCTGCGGATTATCTCACCAACCAGTATAAGGATAAAAAAGAATATCAAGATGCCAATGGAGAGTTCCAACCCAACTTATTGCCTGAGGAAGTAAAAACCCAAATCCGAGATCTGACCTCAGCTATAGGTGCTGTAGTAGGCGGTACAGTTGGAGATTCTGCGTTTGAAGCACAGCTTGCGGGTGTAGTTGGGCAGAATGCGGTGGAGAATAACTCCCAATTGGGTGATGATGCTCGTAAAAAAGTCAAAGAATTTTTTAATATGCTTTCAACTAAAGCAAAACATCCGATCGATCAAGGATCGATAAAAGGTGTTGGCAGTGTTGCAGATGGCTTGTTAATGATAGCGGATGCCTTTGGAGACACAGCAGTATCAGCCATACATTGCCCAGTTGGCAGTTCAGCCTGTACAGACGCAATGGAAAATAATCGTGAGAAAGGTCAGGCAGTTATTGATTTTTTAACAATCAATAATTTAAAGAAACAAGCAACAGCGGTTGAACAGTCTTATATAGATTTAAATAGTGGCGATCCAGAGAAAGTAGCAAATGCGCAAAGAGTTCAGGCAGAAGTGTTCACAAGTCTGGGGTTGAGTGCGGCGAGTATTAAGAAATTAGGTGCAATAGATGTTAAAAACGTAATCACACTAGAAAAGACTGGAATAACGTGGGGTAAAGGGATTAATAACCAAGGATTACCATGGGAAAAATATGTACAGTCGACAGCATCTCCTACAACAATTGATTTAAATTTAATTAAAAAGAATTTTGCAGCCTATGATCATTTTGATCCTAAAACTGGGCATGCTATAAGCGATAAAACGATGGATACAATAGGGTCAAAAACTTATCAGAATCCTTCTAAAATTACGTATCAATTAAATCAATATGTCGATCAAATGAATAAATTCACTAGTGATGGGAAAGGTAACTTTAGATTGCGAAATGATCAAATTAAATCTAAGGAAATGATGTTGGCAATTCCTTACAACACTAGTAAAATCCAAATCGATGCGATTAAGAGGTCGATTGATTATGCAAAAACCAAGAATATTAATATTACTGTAATTAAGGTTAAGTAAAGATGAAAGAAGCAACTGTTTATTTTAATGATCAATATATTGAAGTGATATCTTGGATTGATGGTGGAATATCTGTATTTAATTATGATTTTACGCCAATATTATTACCTGTGGATATATCAAATATAATTCTAGGTGATTCAATTAAAAAAGCCCTAGAAGCTAATTATAAGATTCCTGCTGAACAGGTAAGTGACTATTTGTTTTCACCTATTTGGTCTGAAAAAGATCAAGAAAGACAAAAAAAACTTATGCAAACTTATGGATATAAAACTAAAAAAAGTTTGTTTAAAAATATGAGAAGTGTATCGATTACTTTATCCGATAAAATTTTGGTTAGCCCAAGTCATCAAGATGGGCTGGATTATAGCTTTTTAGGGTTGGAACAGAGTAATGATTTAACTTTAAATAAAAATGTTACTGATGAGGAAATAGGCGTTGCAGTGAGAAAAGCGATGAGTTTATGCACTAGTATTTATAAGTAATGATAAATTAAAATTCTAGATTAGCAAAAAGTGCAAGTAAGTTAGTCTAGAATTAATAAAATAAAATTGTAAATTAATATAATATACGAATAAAAATAAAGATAAGAGGTTTTAATAATAAATATGTAAAATATAAAAATGTGAATATTAATACTAAAAGGTACATCAAAAGCTAAAATGCAAGTGATTAATAATATGGTAAGTTATGGTAAGAAAAATGATGTTAAAGTTGTTGTTACTTTTACAAAAGGAGTAAATTAATGAGTGTAGTTTTTGAAATGTTTTTCAGTAGTAAAGTCGTGATGCTGAATAGTACAATTACACCTGGTCTGAGTTTTCGTGATGTTAATATTCCTTTAAAAGAATTGGATATTACTGTTAATAATTCCATTTTAGGAAATGCAATAAAACAAGCTGCAGCAGAAAGTACATCAGTAGATGATGATAATCGATTAGAAGTATCTCAACAATTGTTAGCGAATATTCAAACAATTATTGATTGTAATAATGAAGATATAAAGAGGGTAGCTAAAGCATATGGATATAAAAGCAAAAAAAAATTAGAACAAGATTTAATGAAAGTAGGCATCAGTTATAGTGAGCTGAGTATTAGTTTTACGCCTTGTCGAACATTAAAAGATTCTTATACAGGGATAGAGAATCTTGATGATATAACTTTACCATTATCTGCTACAGATGAGGAAATAGGCGTTGCGGCGAGAAAAGCGATGAGTTTATGCACGAGTATTTATAAGTAAATTAATTTTTGAAACCGTAGAAATTAAAGTATTTTTCAGAATTAAACTGGGGCATGGGCGGAGACAAGAGCCGAGCTGTGAATGCAGTCACGATGGCAGTGACAGGCGCACTTGGTGGACAAACAGATCTACAAGTTGTAGCCAATACCCTTGCACCATACGCAGCACAAGTGATTGGCGGGCAGTTTGGACATGGCGAAGATAAAAACACCGCAGCGCAACTAGCAAGCCATGCGATATTGGGAGCAGCCTTGGCTTATGTGAATGGCGGTGATCCAACAGCTGGAGGTAGTGCAGCGGTCGCAAGTGAAGCAGCAGCGGATTATCTCACCAACCAGTATAAGGATAACCCTGCCTACCAAAATGAGAGTGGCGAGTTTATTCCGAATTTACTGCCTGAATATGTAAAAACCCAAATCCGAGACTTGACTGCTGCAATAGGCGCTGTTGTTGGTGGAACAGTTGGAGATTCAGCATTTGAAGCACAGCTTGCTGGCGTGGTTGGGCAGAATGCGGTGGAGAATAATGTTTTATCTCCTGAAGAATATAAACGTAAAGTTGAACTTATAAATAAGGCGCAAGGTGGAGCAAATGGTCTTAATTTTAAAGTGTTCACAATTTTAAATAATGGTTCACTGAATGAAAACGAAGCAAGAGAATTCTTGGCTTTAGTAGCAATGGACAAATATTCAGATCAACTATTAAAACAGTATGTTAAAAATCCAAAATCTTTAAGTAACGAACAACTTTACGATTTAACATATTTATTAAATCAAGCATCAAATGGAGATTCTAAAAAAGCACAACAAATTTATTCAGATGCAAAATTTAATATAGGCACGGCAGACCCTTACACTGGTGAACAGTTAAATCAAGCAATCATTAAAGCCAAGCAGTCCTTAAGTTATGCAAACTCTACAGATAAGCAGTTAGCAGAAGCAGCAGGACCTGCATTATTTGGTTTGACTGGTAAGTTAGGAACAGTAATCAGATATGTTGGTGGTTTAGCAGGATCTTATAATGTAGGTCAAGGATCGGCAAAAATTGCAGATGGAAAGTATAGTGAAGGAGCAGTACAAGTTGTAAATGGTGCTTTGATGATTGCTCCAGTATTAACTGAAGCAAAATATGTCCTTGGTCGTCTAGAGGGAGCAGGTGCTGTTAAAGGTGCCAATTTTGCACAGTCTAGAATTAGAGCAGATCAGAGTTTTAGTGCGGAAGGTAAAGCTAATTATTCAAAATTAGCAGGGTATCCAATTAACACTATTGATGATTTAGCTTTAGCTATACAGAAAGGGAAAATTAAAGTTAGTCAGCTACCTGTAGATTACGTTGAGCTTAAAAGTGGTCAAAAATTAATTCTAAATACTAGAACTTCAACTGCTTTAAACCGTGCAGGGGTTTCTCAAGATAAATGGTATGGGAACAACCAAACTGGTATACAGGTACCAGAGATGAAGATAGGGACTACATTTGATAAGTTAGCACAGGACCAGTTAAAGCGTAATAAACTTCCTGAAACAGGTTCAAAGACTATTACAAGGAAATAGAAATGTTAATAGCAACTAAACCACGTATAATTTTAGACCCGTATCAATGGATGCCTAGTTATGGTGAGAATGCTATCAGATATAGTTTTTCTGACTTAACTTTGTCATTAATACTCGTTTTTGATACAGATATTGGAGTCAAGGAAAAAGAAATTATTTTCTATGGTGTGAGGTGGTTAAAACATTCTAGTTTTCCAACTCCAGAATTAGTTAAAATAAATTATATTGATGATAAAGACGTGATGGCATCAGGCTGTTTAGTTGAATTTCTAGATTCAGATGCAGGTCAACTTTTTAATAAACACTACAACAAAATATTTAATCTTAAACATTTCGTTTGGATTTTTTTATCCGAAAATATTAGGTTTGAAATTATTTGCGAGGAATTTAAGGTTTTAAATTAATAATAATTAGGTGTAGTAGCTCACAAACCTGATCTGACAGTTACTCATTTTTAGTGTAACTGTCAGGTTAAAATGGATATTATCTCGATAATTCTGATATGAATCTATTCGGGACATGGTTAATTAACCATATTCCATTTTCTGTTAGGAAAAATTTGAATCCTTCTTTATACATTTTTGATGTATGAATTTTTAGAGTTTTTAGTTTTCCATAGCGAGCACCAACAGATTCTGCTGTTTGCTTATCTTCAGTTAGATGCACATACTGTCGATCTTTTGGAACTAGTCCGTGCTTTTTTATCGATTCTAAAAAACGAGTAGCTGTGCCGTGGTACAAAAACTCTGGAGGCATTTTCTCAGTAAACTTACGTTGGATGTTAACATTTGAATGGCCTTGTATAGCTCGAATATTTAAGCCATCATCTGAAATCTGAAAACGTTTCTTATCACTATTTTTCACAATTGTTTGGATGATTTTTAAAGTTAATTTTGTTTTATTAATTGGTTGAGACTTTTCTATCAATTCAGAAATATTTCCCCAACCTTCAGAATTTAACTCAAGATTAATTTCTTCTGGTTTATGCCGTAAGATGAAACTTAAATATTGACTAATTTCTTTTTCGCTCATTTTATAAATTTTCATCTTTAAATACTAATATGCGTATTATACAGATTTGTAAGTAGTCAGTAATGCTTTAGCACCAAATCTATTACCAGAAGGTGCTAAAACTCAAATCCGAGACCTGACCTCAGCTATAGGTGCTGTAGTAGGCGGTACAGTTGGAGATTCAGCATTTGAAGCACAGCTTGGGGGTGTGGTTGGGCAGAATGCGGTGGAGAATAATGAATTATATAGTAAAAGAGAAACTAAAAACGGTACAGAATTTTATTACGATCAAGATGATATTGAGTTTAATTTATTACAATATCAGGTTGCGAAAGGATTACTTTCAAGAGATGAAGTCCCTAACAATATATTCGAGAGATTGGATGGAACATTAAGTTTAGATACTGGTGGGACAACAATTCAAGATCCGAGTAAAGAATCATTTTCTATGTTATTCGATAAAGAAATTGCAGCGAATAGTGTAATTACTGACGAAGAATATAATAAATTAGTATCAGGAAATCCTCAAATTGTTGCAAAAATTCAAGCCGAGACAGGATTGGATTTTAGTGCAAGTCAATCCAATGATTATGGGGTTAAGACCGAGGATATTGAAAGTAATGCTAGTATAGCTGACAGTGCAAGAGCTGTTCAGTCCTTTATGAATGATCGAGTAACAGATATCACGGATGTTCGGGATAATGGCGATTCAGGAGGAATGGTTGTTGGTGCGGCATTATCACGTCCTTTCTTACGTATGGCTGAAGGTGCAATAAATGGTGGTGCAGGTTTAGTCATATTGGGTGTGGACTCTGATGCTAGAGCAGAAACGTGGACGGGCATAAAAACCTTTGCAGAACATCCGATAGATAATACATCAACAGCATTGACTAATTATTGGAACAATACATCTTGGAATCAGATGCTTGAAGATGGTTTTGTAGCAGGCTACGGTGCAGGGCTCGGTGGTGGAACGAAGTTAGTTTCAACGTTAGATACAAGCCCAATTATAACGGTGGTAGATGTACCTAGTAAGTATGGACAAGCAGGACAGATTGGAATAACTCTAACACCAAATCCTAAATTAGATGTTGCAGATACAACGAAAGCGGTTGGTACAGGTGGAAATAAAGAGGTAATCTCTCTTGATGTGGGATGGGTCGATAATTATGGAAATCAAAAGAAAGTGATAGGTGATGGAACTATAGCTAGAGATCATCAACCATCTAAAGCTGCATTATTAAAAAGAGCTGAAGATTTAAAGGGAGAACCTTTAACTCAAGCAGAGAAAAATCGTATTATTAATGAAGGAATGAGTGTGACTGTACCAAATGAGGTGCATGCCGCAGGCCCAACATATGCAGGGAAAAATAATAAAGGACTTATTGAAAAAGATGCAAATGATTTACAAACAGCTCAAATTAGGGATTCTAAGGCAATGATAGAAAATGCTAAAGAGTTAACACCTGAGCATGTTACAAAGTTACAGCAAGCATGTACTACATTGAGCTGTAAAAATAATGCTGATTATGATAATTTTTTGAAAAACATAATGGATGAGGAGGCAAAAAAGAATGACAAATAGTTTTATTGATCATTTAATATCTTTGCTGGGTAAACCAAATACTGATGAAACATTAATCGAATTTTTTGTTGAGAATCTCTTTGTAAAAAGTAAGGAGGATATTAAGTTACCATTATATGATGAGAATGGTGATTTTTTGGATGAGTATAATTTTTATATTAATAAATATGAAGAAGGATTGAGTTTTATATTTACAGATGAGTCATTTTATTTAAATCAAGAAGACAAACCTATAACTGGTGAAAAAATATTTTTAACCACTATATTTTTTTATAATGAAGGAATTGAAGGGTTTTCTCAATATAATAATGGATTACCATTCAACTTTGATTTTTCAATGAAAAAAAATGAATTGGAAAATATATTAGGAACACCATTATTTACAAAAGATGATGATGAAGGAGTCGTTCGAAGTCAAAAATGGAAAATTAAAGATATTCCATTTACAATATATGTTTCATATACCAATAAGGGGGAAATTAGATATATTTCATTAAGCATTCCTTATTGATACTGTTAAAATAGTTTTCTTAATTCTGGAATAAATAGGCTGTAACTGATCTAAAATCGAACTGTATTAATAGTTCGGTTTTTAGAATGCTGAAATCATAGAGAAAATGCCAGCAGCAGGTGTCACAAGCTTAGATTTGGTGACGGGTTCTTTAGTGTATTGCAAGATCACAATATAGGCAGTTCAAATCAATCTGCGGATGATTTAAAAGTCGGTATATTTAAACGAATTAGTTCACCGATACTCGACCTATTAGGTGCAGGAGATAAGGTTGCCAATAGCAAAGCCGATGACCGAACGCAGGCATTACAAGCACTAGCAACAGGTGCACAAGCTTACCAAAGCTATAGCGATATCCAAGGCGGGGCATTATTTAAAGCAGAAGCAGGCATTGGATTTAGCACCAGTGAAAACCAACAAAGCAATAGCTATGCAAGCTCACAACAAAACAAAATCAGCGCAGGGAATAATGTCAACCTGACCAGTACAGCAGGCAATATTCACCTCCAAAATACCCAAGTCAAAGCCAAAGACACCATTCGCCTAAATTCAGCCAAAGACATCCTTTTAGAATCTGGACAAAGCCAAGAAAAAGCCGATGGCAGTAATAGCAATGCAGGCTTAAGTGTGGGATATGGCGTCTCTATGGGTGCACAAACAGGTGTCTATATCTACGGAGAAGCAGGCTATGGCAAAGGCAGTAACCATACTGACAACACCCTTCAAAACAATACCACTTTACAATCAGAACAGCTGAACATAAAGAGTCAAGGCGATACCACACTCAAAGGTGCGCAAGCCACAGCCAACCGTATCGATGCGGATGTGGGTGGCAAACTGAGTGTGATCAGCCAACAAGACAGCGTCAATCAACAGATTGAACAAATGGGCGTGGGAGGTCGAGTACAGGCTTCACTGGGTACAGCATGGCAAGTGTCGGGTAATTACAGTAGCAGTGATGCCAATGGCAAATCCAACAGCGTGCAACAACAAACAGGCTTATTTGCAGGCGATGGTGGCTACCATGTCAAAGCAGACAGCGTCGACCTCAAAGGTGGAGCAATTGTTTCAACAGCAAGCAAAGACAACAATGAGCTGACTGCCAACAGTTTGACCTTTAGCAATATTGAAAACCAAAGTGCGTATGATGCCAAAAGTGTCAGCTTAGCAGGTGGAACCAGTGGCACAAATGACAAGGCCAGTAGCCAAACAAATAGCAAAGCAGCGACACCAACCAATAATGACAACTGGCGTAATGCAACCAGCTTTAGTCCAAGTCTGCCACAGTCTGAATCAGACCAAGACCATAGCACCACCTATGCCACATTAAGCGAAGGTAATATCAATATTGGCGGTAAAGCAACCACAGCCACAGCGTTGGGTATAAACAGCAATGCCAATACCGCCAACAAAACATTAGACATCTTACCAAACTTACAAGAAGTCTTGGATCAGCAAAAGACCGTTGCAGATGCGACCTCTACGATTGCAGCAACAACACGGACGTATAGTCAAAATCAGCAACAACAAGCGGAACTAGAGAAGCAAAGAACAGAACAAACAGCGGTAGCAGAACTACAAGCCCAAGGTGGAGATGAATGGGAGCAATACCAAAAGTCAACCAATGTTGCAGAAAAACAAGAGATACTCAAAAATAACTCTGAGCGTTATAAAACAGCATCAGAAACAGCTCAAGACTGGGGCATGGGTGGCGATAAGAGCCGAGCTGTGAATGCAGTCACGATGGCAGTGACAGGCGCACTTGGTGGACAAACAGATCTACAAGTTGCAGCTAATACCCTTGCACCATACGCTGCACAAGTGATTGGCGGACAGTTTGGACATGGTGAAGATAAAAACACCGCAGCGCAATTAGCAAGCCATGCGATATTGGGTGCAGCCTTAGCTTATGTGAATGGCGGTGATCCAACTGCTGGAGGTAGTGCAGCGGTAGCAAGTGAAGCAGCAGCGGATTATCTCACCAACCAGTATCAAGATAAAAAAGAATATCAAGATGCCAATGGAGAGTTCCAACCCAACTTATTGCCAGAAGATGTTAAAACTCAAATCCGAGACTTGACAGCTGCGATAGGCGCTGTAGTAGGCGGTACAGTTGGAGATTCAGCATTTGAAGCACAGCTTGCGGGTGTGGTTGGACAGAATGCGGTGGAGAATAATGAGACCTCATACAAACAAAGTATAGCGAACTCACTATTCTGCTGGAATAAAGCATGTACAGAACAATATAACAAAATGAATGAAGCCCAAGGCATTGCATTTAGAAAAGGGCAAGATCAAGCAGTATCAAAATTTGTAAATGATATAAAGAACTTACCGAATGTACCGCAAGAAGTCTATGAAGCGATTAAGAACGACCCGAAAGGTGTAGCAAAAGCTGTATATGAAGGTGTGAAACAAATCCCTGGAGAGATAATAGACACAAGTAAAACCATCGTAAAAGTGAATGCGGTAGGAGATACACCAGCAGAGTTTGAAGCATTGGGCGAAGCTGAAATGACGGCAACACTCAATGTACTTTCAGCGGCACTAAGTGCAGGTACGGTCACGGTTGTTAAAAAAGGTGGTACGGTTACTATTGAGGCAGTGGAAAAGATAAAAAATACATATATTTTAGCCAAGACACCAGAAGGGATTAGTTTTCAGATTAGACAACCTACGCATTTAGCAACAGTAGATGGTTTTACTCAAAAAGCAGGTATTTCTGGTGGACATAATGCCAATATTTTTTATGAAGAAGCTAAAGATAGAGGGATACAAATTTTAGATGAAAAACCAACAACTGTAAAAGGTATAACTCATATTGAATATAAGATACCAACTAAAGATGCTGCCGGAAATTTTACAGGAAATTATAAAGGTAATGGAGCAAAACCATTTGAAAAAACAGTTTATGATCCTAAAATTTTTACAGACCAAAGAATGCTTGAATTAGGGCAGAAAGCAGCAATTAATGGTTATAAACAGGCTATGGCTAAAGGATTACAGGCATATGATGCAACAGCTGGTGGAGTTATATTCAGAATATATATTGATCCTAAAACTAAAGGCGTTAGCAATTTTCATCCGAAATAGGGGATAAAATGAAACATTTATTTGATTTGCCTTATGATCATTTTGATATCGAAGGGACTGTAAAAAGTTACTTTGATTTAATGTATAACGAGGATCGGTTTTTAGATGCTGTTGAAAATATTGCAGAAAAAGAATCTTACATGTTAGATGGTATATATTGTTTTTTTCCTGATATGAATAGTAGTGAGGACGATGAACATTTTGAAGGAGTTCAATTTGCTATAGGATATCCACTCTTGCAAGAAAATATTGTCACTGTAAGCGACAAAACTTGTTATCACTTTGTTAGATTGGCTTGTAAAAAGTTTTTAACACTTCATCCAGAAAATATTGGTAAGGTAAATGAAATATTAGAAAAAATACCTTAGAGTATTTACTAGATTATGCAAAAAAGCTTATCAAAATGAGAAAGGTAAGTTTTACCGCATATGGCAGTGACAGGTGCGCTTGGTGGGCAAACAGACCTACAAGTTGCAGCCAATAGCCTTGCACCATACGCTGCACAAGTGATTGGCGGACAGTTTGGACATGGTGAAGATAAAAATACCGCAGCGCAACTAGCAAGCCATGCGATATTGGGAGCAGCCTTGGCTTATGTGAATGGCGGTGACCCAACTGCTGGAGGCAGTGCAGCAGTAGCAAGTGAAGCAGCAGCAACCTATTTAGCAAATCGCTACAATGATGGTAAAACTGCAATTAATCCACAAACAGGTGAATTTGATCCGAATCTATTACCAGAAGGTGCTAAAACCCAAATCCGAGACCTGACAGCTGCGATAGGTGCTGTTGTTGGTGGAACAGTTGGAGATTCAGCATTTGAAGCACAGCTTGCGGGAGTGGTTGGGCAGAATGCGGTGGAGAATAATGAATTTTCAATCATTACTCAAGGGACTGAAAAGGTAATAGCTGAAACCAAAAAGAATAAGGAATTACAAGCAAAATGGTCAGCAGATTGCAAAAATAAAAGTTGTGTTTTACCTATAGATAAAAGCTTCTCAGATCATGCGTTAGAATTGGTTAATAATTTGACAGTTCGCCAACTTGCAGCAGTTATGGGGGCTGAATATGACCCAGTAAGTAAGGAGAAAATTACACCTAACGAACGAGAAGATGCAAAAGCAGCAATGTTAAGTTTAGGCTTTTCTAAAGCTTTGTCTGGACCGATAAAATTAACAGATAATGCATTGACGATTGCGATTGAGAAAAAATATGGGAAAAAGATTCTTGAAAAGATTACGAATACAAGAAAAGATATTCCAACAGAGAGTCAGATTTCTAAAGTTGATTTAAATGCAAATGTTGATGATGGAATGCAATATGTACAGTATCAAAATTTGCATGGGGGGAGTAATAAATGGGGATGGAACTGGCCTGAAAATTTAGGTTTCAAAGGTGAAAAAATTGAAAGCACATTAACAACTGGTACAAGATTAGATAGAGTGGGGGAGCCAACTGGTAGTTTTTTAGCTCCAGCAGGAACGACATATGAGGCAAGAGCATTAGCTCCTGGATCTGCATCAGCAAAAGTTTATCACTACGAAGTAATAAAACCACTACCTATTATTAAAGGAGAGATTGCTCCAGCATTTGGACAAAAAGGTGGAGGTATTCAAATATTACCAAATGTTGGTCAACGGGTTAATGTCCAGTGGTTAATTGAGCAAGGTTATATTAAAGAGATAAAATAATGTTAACTTTTAATGAAATTCAAGAGAAAGTGTATGAGTATGGGGAGATTATAAATTCTCCTAAAGAGTTGTTAAAAATATTTCCATCACCTCAATCAGATGGTGCACCATATATTGAAATTAATAACCATGAATATTTCTATATTGTAGAAGAGAGGGGGGTGGAGCTAGAGCGTAGAAGAACAATTAATATAGATGTATTATTATATTGGATAATGTCTGATATTATATTTATTTTAGCAAGTAAATATGAGATTAAATATAGAATAGAAGGTGTTGATAATAGGCGTTTAATATTTGAAAAAGAAGTTGAACTTTTTCGGATTCTGAAATCAGATTGGGGGGATGTTACTGAGGCACGTATTAATAAAATATTAGAAGAAGTTCCTTATAACGATTAATGTTTTTGATGTCTGAAATTACTAGTGAAACGAAACAGGTAGTTATCGTAAATGGCATAACATTTAGAGTGCCAGTTTCTTCATATAAAGGAAAAATTTATGTTCCGTCAGTATTTCCAATTAATCCAAAGACACCGTAGTAGCAATGAGGTGAATAATGAGTTTCTCTTATAAAAGCAAATATGTTGAGTTTGATATTCAGCATCCTTTAGTGCCTTTATTATATTGCATTTATGAAATTATTAATGGTGGAGAAGATTTAGAATACTATTTGCGAGGTACTATAGGTAAAGATCCAATGGAGCCTGTTGGGGGAGATCCGGGCTGGAGCTTAATTCCTGAAAGTCAAGATAATGGAAAAACTACGTATTATGCTTGGGTTGATGAAATAATGGGATTAGAGCCTAATGAGGGAGAATATGAAGAAAAAATTGTTAAATTTCATATTCGACAGGGGCTAGAGAATGTCTTAAAAGAACAACCGAATCGTAAAGATGAGATTTATGATATTTTTAGACGATATGAGCTATGAATTTTGCTAGGACATCTCGCAAGGTGCTGAATGGGAGCAATACCAAAAGTCAACCAATGTTGTAGAACAACAAGAGATACTCAAAAATAACTCTGAGCGTTATAAAACAGCATCAGAAACAGCACAAGACTGGGGTATGGGTGGCGATAAGAGCCGAGCTGTGAATGCAGTCACGATGGCAGTCACAGGTGCGCTTGGTGGGCAAACAGATCTACAAGTTGCAGCCAATACCCTTGCACCATACGCAGCTTATGCAATAGGCAAAGAGTTTGGACATGGTGAGGATAAAAACACCGCAGCGCAACTGGTAAGCCATGCGATATTAGGTGCAGCCTTGGCTTATGTGAATGGCGGTGATCCAACAGCAGGAGGTAGCGCAGCGGTCGCAAGTGAAGCAGCAGCGGATTATCTCACCAACCAGTATAAGGATAAAAAAGAATATCAAGATGCCAATGGAGAGTTCCAACCCAACTTATTGCCTGAAGATGTAAAAACTCAAATCCGAGATCTGACAGCTGCGATAGGCGCTGTAGTAGGTGGAACTGTAGGAGATTCTGCGTTTGAAGCACAGCTTGCGGGTGTGGTTGGGCAGAATGCGGTGGAGAATAATAAGACTTCATACAAACAAAGTATCTCGAACTCATTATTATGCTGGAATAAAGCATGCGCAGAACAATATAAAAATATGGATGTAGTTCAAGAAGCAGCATTTAGAAAAGGGCAAGATCAAGCGGTATCAAAATTTGTAAATGATATAAAGAACTTACCGAACGTACCGCAAGAGGTCTATGAAGCGATTAAGAACGACCCGAAAGGTGTAGCAAAAGCTGTATATGAAGGTGTGAAACAAATCCCTGGGGAGATAATAGACACAAGTAAAACCATCGTAAAAGTGAATGCGGTAGGGGATACACCAGCAGAGTTTGAAGCATTGGGCGAAGCTGAAATGACGGCAACACTCAATGTACTTTCAGCGGCACTAAGTGCAGGTACGGTCACAGTTGTTAAAAAAGGTGGTACGGTTACTATTGAGGCAGTGGAAAAGATAAAAAATGCATATATTTTAGCCAAGACACCAGAAGGAATTAATTTCAAAATCAATCAACCTACGCATTTAGCAACTGCTGATAGTTTTACTCAAAAAGCAGGTATTTCTGGTGGACATAATGCAGATGCATTCTATGATTCTGCTAAACAAAATAATATTAAAATCATTAATAAAACTCCAACAGGAGTAAAGGGTATAGATGAAATTTCCTATCAAATTCCATCTATTGATCCAGCAGGAAATATTACTGGGTATAAGAAAAAACCGTTTACTAAAACAATTTATGATCCAAAAGTGTTTACAGATACTAAGATATTGGAGTTAGGGCAAACAGCTGCTAGTAAAGGTTATAAAGTAGCGATACAAAATGGGGTGAGAGAATATACATCTACAGCTGGTGGAATCAAATTTCAAGTATACTTAGATAAAAGTACAGGAACTGTTACTAATTTCTTTCCTATAGGTAAGCCTTAAATGAGTAAATATCTTTTTAAAAACCTAGATTATGAAAATGATCTGAATTGGATAGTTAAAGATTTTTTCAACTCAATCAATTTAACTGGTAAATTTATTTGGGCACTCCCATTTATTATTAAAAGAATTGGCTGTAGTGTTGAAGAGTCTTTTTGCAATTTTCCTGATAAAGATAGTGATAATCCTGAAGAAGATTTTGAAGGTATCAATTTTGGAATTTATGGGGCAGAAATTATTGTCTCTGAAAAAATTGGTTTTAGTTTAACAAAAGATGCATGTAATAGATTTCTAGAATTAAATCCAAAAGATAGGTTAACTGTAATGCAATTTATTAAAGATATTGAGGAAATGGGATATTAAATAATGCACTGGATTATTATAAAAATCTAGATGCTGTAAAACAGGAAGAATATTTACGACAATATTCACCTGACTACGCGAAGGCAAGTCAAGCAAACCAAGACTGGGGTATGGGTGGCGATAAGAGCCGAGCTGTGAATGCTGTGACCATGGCAGTCACAGGTGCACTTGGTGGACAAACAGATCTACAAGTTGCAGCCAATACCCTTGCACCATACGCTGCACAAGTGATTGGCGGGCAGTTTGGACATGGTGAAGATAAGAACACCGTAGCGCAACTAGTTAGCCATGCAATATTGGGTGCGGCTTTAGCTTATGTGAATGGCGGTGACCCGACTGCTGGCGGTAGTGCAGCAGTAGCAAGTGAAGCGGCAGCAACCTATTTAGCAAGTCGCTACAATGATGGTAAAACTGCAATTAATCCACAAACAGGTGAATTCGATCCGAATCTATTACCAGAAGGTGCTAAAATCCAAATCAGAGACTTGACTGCTGCGATAGGCGCTGTGGTAGGTGGAACTGTTGGCGATTCAGCATTTGAAGCACAGCTTGCTGGCGTGGTTGGACAGAATGCTGTGGAGAATAATTATTTATCAGCTAAGCAAATTCAGCAATTCGATCAAGAAATGGGGAATTGTAAAGCTAAGAATAATTGTGATCAGGTAATAGAAAAATATAAGGAGTTAGCGTTAAATCAAGATAAAGAGTTAGCCTCAGTTTGTTCAGTTAATGCTGTTCTATGTAAGGAAAAATATGGGTTTATTATTAATTCAAGAACAGCAATACGAGAGGCAATAGATAAAAGTAAGAATATACCAGCATTCTATGAAAGCGGTTTATTTTCACAGCAAATGGCTGCAGAAGGATTTGTTTATAATACGGAGTTAGCACGACAATTTAAAACTAAATATAACATTAGTGATGAAGACGCAGTACGTTACGCGATGATTGTATCTTCAATTGGTGTTGGGAGAGCTATAAAATCTAAGAACCAAAGTACTTCGCAAAGTAACGTGACTAATAAAGTTAGTGAAGAAAAAGTAGCCTTAGAACGTATTAAAAATAATGAGAAAGGGGCTAATTTAACGAATAAGCAGAATGACAGTATAATAAATCAGCAAGCAAGTAAACGGGTTGGAAATGTAACTGCTCCTATCGATTTTAATGGACATGTTTTAAAGGCCGAAATAAAGAGTAATGGTACCGTTGTTGGTGGGCATTCTATTGCTAATGGAAATGTTAGAGTAGATAGTATTGTTCGCGCACCTGATAAGAGTGGAGTGTATGAAGCTAGAGTTTCAGTTGCAGATCCAAATAATGCTGGTAGGTATATAAGTAAAAGTAATAATAATGGAGTTTCGACAATGTTTCCAAATAGTTGGAGTGGAGATAGGGTTAAAGTTGAGGTTGATACCGCTTATAAAAATAGAATTTCAGTACCAAATAAACCAAATATGTGGGAAGGTACTACACCAAGTGGAGTAAAAGTTCGAGGTTATTTACAACCGAAAACAACAGTCTATCCTGTTTGGACACCATAGGTGAGTAAGATGCAAATCAAATTTTATTTTTTTGAAGATATGAGTTTAGGCTCTCCAATTTTAATTCCATCTTGTAATATTAAAGATAGTGATATTAATATCGTGAATTGCTTGAGTGGAATATTAATGGATGATGGAGGATGTTCAAAAGAAACGACTCTTTTAAGTTTGAAAGATGGTGTCGATAAATTAATAAATAGTCAAAATAAAATTAATACTTGGGTTAGAGAGAGTTGGATGGCAGAAAGTAATAATGATATCGTGAAAATTAGTTTTTTGTATGATGAAGAATACTTTGTCAATATAAATTACGATGCTTTTAAATCAATTTTACTAAACTGGGTGGATTTCTATTCATCTACTCCTTCTTTGGATAATATTATATATTTAGAGTATTAACTCAATTTTCGAGAATTTAAATCTGATCAGACAGTCACCCATTTTTATTGCGTCTGTAAGTTTAGTTCGTTTCATATATGGTCTCTTTCCGAATTGCAAGACTAAATAGCTAATGCGTTGTTACACATACACAATAAAGCCCTGAAAGCCTAAACTTTCAGGGCTTTATGCCATCAAATTAAAAGTTACTAATATGAGGTTCTTTCAACTTTGAACGTAACATCAGAATATTTAAATCTTGCCCAATATTTATGCATATGCTGCTGATCTTGCCAATTAGAAGGCAGTTAGAAGGCAGTCACAAAAGAATGGAGTATGGGTGGTGACAAGAGCCGAGCTGTAAATGCAGTTACGATGGCAGTGACTGGCGCACTTGGTGGACAAACAGATGTACAAGCTACAACAAATTTACTGGCTCCTTATGTTTCACAGCTAATTGGTAAAACATTCGGACAGGAACAAGATAAAAATACAACGGCACAATTGGTAAGCCATGCAATATTAGGAGGAGTTTTAGCCTATGTTAATGGTGGTGATCCGATCGCAGGAGGAAGTGCGGCAGTTGCGGGTGAAGCAACCGCAACCTATTTAGCAAGTCGCTACAATGATGGTAAAACTGCAATCAATCCTAAAACAGGTGAATTTGATCCGAATTTATTACCAGAAGATATTAAATCAAGTATTCGAGATCTGACCTCAGCGATAGGTGCTGTAGTGGGTGGAACAATTGGAGATTCAGCGTTTAATGCCCAAATATCAGGAGCAATTGGGAAAAATGTAATTGAAAATAATACATTACACATGGTGAATGCGGATGGTACGAAAAGTTATGAACTTCCACCCGAAACACAAACATTTAATCGATATGAAGTTTTAGTTGGTTTAGGTATTATTCCAATTGATCAGGTTCCACAGTCTGTTTATGAAGATGTGGCAAAATTAGGCTTACATGGCAAAAAGGATGAAGATGTTACCGCAGAAACTTTCCAAAAAATATTAGCAAAACAAACAGATACAAGTACTGGTAAATATTTAGTAGATACACAAGACTTGTTAAGTAGTATATCAGAGTCAGTAGGAGTCAAATGGTTATATGCTGATGACACAATTACCCAGTCTCATGTGACATATAAATTTGCAAAATATGGATTAGAAGGTCTTTCCAACAGTGAAATAGAATCATTATCAACATTAATGTTGCAATATGCGAATTACCGACCCTCATTAGGAGATAGTATTAGTGTTGAAAATGTTAAAAATCAAGGAATGATCTTTGCTTTACTGCAAGCAGGAATTAGTGAAGGAAAAATAAAGAATGGTACAAGTACAGATTCAAATAGACAATCTGCTTTAACGGATTTATATGCGAGTTACAATAGATTGTTCTTAAGTGATGCTAATATACAATATGATCGCGATTCAATTACTCGGCTTCAAACTTCATCTACAAGTGCTATAGGTACAGTTACTACAGGGATTTGTGATGCAGCGGGAGGCAGTCGATCCTCTTGTACAAATGCAGGTGTTGCAGGTGCAGCTTTTGAAGGTGCATTGGGTGCTGGATTTGTAGGCAAAGTGATTACACCTCTGAAAAATGCAAAAAGTGAAACAACTATACCTAAAGTTGAACCTATTAATAAAACGCCTGACGTATATAGTGTACATACTGGTAAAACAAATATTAGCTATACTGAAAAATCAATTTTTAACAAATACCCAACTTATACTGAATTAAAATTTAACTCACTGGATGAACAAGCTAAATTTTTATCAAATTCAATAGAGGGACTATCTATTGAACAGGCAAAAATAATTTTAGAAGCAGGAGCGAGTAAAAATACATCAATTGTTATGGGGGGAAGTCGAGTTAGAGGAAATAATTCATCTACAAGCGATATTGATATAGGTTTTGGCTCATTAAATGCAAATCAAGCATGGAAGGCTATTCAACAAATTCAAAAAAAATCAAATCAATTGGATTCATCGCTTAAATTAGAAGAAACGAGGATTATTCCTGGAAATTCTACAAAATCGATTGCAACAATTAAATCACCTGAGGAATTTTTTCAAAGAAATGGTATTCGTGGAGCAAAAGATGAAAAAGCTGGTCAAGTTTATTTTGGTTCGGGGGCAATAAGTGTTTTTCCTGATGGTAGAGTAATTATTACACCACCTAATTATAAGGATAAATAAAATGTTTAAAGTAGAAGATCATATAATTCTTGATGTGCAAAACGAAGTGGATTATAGAGATATAAAATACGGCAGAGATGATTTAGGTAATCTCGCAAAAAAATTTGTATGGACGGAGACGTTGGATTCATTTATGGGGGTTTGTAAGAAAACTATTGATGAGTTTATATATGATTATAAGCTTGATGATGAAAATTCTGTACCAGAAGAAGAAAGAGAATTCTTATTTTTTCTAAATTATCCATCTGCTCAAGAGTTATTGGAGAAATATCCTGAATATTTTTGTAAATTATTATTTGATGCTCAAGATTTATTAATAAATATAGAAAAAAGATATTTTTGAGCTACAATAGATAAATTCTTTTAAACTGTTTTTACATGCCAAAAATATATTCAGAAGACTTACGTCAGAAAGTCATGGAGTTCTACACAAAGAGCAACCATAAATCAAATACCTGCACGACTTTCAACATCGCCCGAACAACATTGGATGACTGGATTCTACTTGAACAGCAGACTGGACAACTGGCTCAGCCTAAACTTGTCAATGTTGGTAGACCATCATCCATTAAGGATTGGCAGGCATTCAAAGTATTCGTGGAAAATACAAAGTTTTCACAGGCAAAAGACTTAGTTGCCTTATTTGAAATTCAGTTTGGATATGCGATTACTTATGATGTCGTGCTTGCTGCACTTCATAAATTAGGTTGGACTCATAAAAAAAGAGTTTCCTCTACAGACAAGCCTGCAAAATAAGCAGAACGGTATTTCAATGGATTCTCCCTCAATGGGAAAGTGAATATGGTCAGGAAAATATTCTGTATGTAGATGAATCTGGAATAAACAGTGCTGAGACAGCAGAATATGGCTGGTCATTTAAAGGGAAACGTTGTCAAGATTTAAAATCAGGTGGTCATGGAAAAAGAATAAGTATGCTCAGTGCCGTGAGATCAAATTCCCCATACAGTTTTTTGTCACCAATAGTTTTTCAAGGTTCATGTGACAGAAAGTTATTCACAGGATGGCTTGATTATTTATTTCAAAATTTACCTAGGTCAAAGTATCTTTTGATTCTAGACAATGCTTCTATTCATAAAGGCAAAGAGATAGTACAGCTTGCGGAAGCGTATAATGTACGAATTGCCTATCTTCCTGCATATAGCCCTGATTTAAATCCAATTGAACAAGCATGGTCTGTACTAAAAAGGAAAGTCAGAAATATTGTAAGTCAGCAGAGTATTTCTATCTCTGAGGCTTTAGATATTGGATTTAAAGAAATGTAGCCTTTAATTTACATGTGGCTATAGACCTTATTTTGATATACCCTATTTTGAGAAAAAAAAGCCAAAAATTTTCCACGGTTTTGCTATTAATAAAATTTATAGAATATGGATAGAGAATAATATTTTAAATATGGAGGGTGTTGGTTATTTTTTTCCAAGAATAAATAAGTAAGGAGTAATAAAATGTTTAAGGTAGATGGTGCTATTCTAGATGTCAAAATAAAATAACCTAATGAAAGAGGTGGGAAATGAAGCGAATTGAGATGGGAGGGTATTACTCAGGTGCTATTAATCAAGGGAGATTGTATTTCCCTATAATATTAGATCCAAATACTATAGATATTTTAATGACTCTAAACCTTATCGAAAATCAGAAATATGGCGTATTAGAATTAGAAAATACTTTGGCAAAAGATGAAGTTGAACCACAGAAATTAACTTTATATTTTGAAGATGGTAACTATTTACTAATGTTATTAGATTTTGATGAAGAAGGTTATATTGATGTCAGAACACCATATAATCCTGATGCTCCAAAAGGCGAATTTCAAAATATTTTAGGAGAGCCTTATGGAGCAACGACTATAATTCAAGATTTTGAATTAGTAAAAAAATGCTTTGTTGAATTTAATCAAACAGGAAATGTTTCAAAAGACCTGTTAAATTGAAAACTTTTTCGTTTAACTAACATAAGCCATAGATGGAGACAAGAGCCGAGCTGTAAATGCAGTCACGATGGCAGTCACAGGTGCACTTGGTGGGCAAACTGATCTATAAGTTGCAAGTAATACATTAGCTCCATATGCTGCTTATGCCATAGGTAAAGAGTTTGGACATGGCGAAGATAAGAACACCGCAGCGCAACTGGTTAGCCATGCGATACTTGGAGCAGCCTTGGCTTATGTCAATAATGGTAATCCAGTAGCTGGAGGAAGTGCAGCAGTTGCGAGTGAAGCGGCAGCGGATTATCTCACTAACCAATATAAAGATAAAAAAGAATATCAAGATGCCAATGGAGAGTTCCAACCCAACTTATTGCCTGAGGATGTAAAAACCCAAATCCGAGACCTGACAGCTGCAATAGGCGCTGTAGTAGGTGGAACAGTTGGAGATTCAGCGTTTAATGCCCAACTTGCGGGTGTGGTTGGGCAGAATGCGGTAGAGAATAATGAAATGAGCGTGCCTTTTCCTCTTAATTCTCAAAGGGGGCAAGGTTATGAATCTATAGTCAAGTATGCTCAAGATAAGGGCTTAAACGATGAAGAGACTCAAAAGTTAATTTATGAATATGGTCAGCCTGAAAACAAACAAGCAAAGGAATATATAGAGGGGTGGATTTTTGAACCGCCGAAACTAGCTGCTTCTATATTAGTGCCTGAGTTAGCTGTACAAAAATTAGAACCGATAGTTGTAATGGCATCCAAAAGTAAGTGGTATACAGGAGCTCTTGATACTTTTAGAGGGTGGTTTAGTAAAAGTAATCCCGAAGAAAAAGTGACAGTATATAGAGTTGATGATATTCAATTTACTCCTAGAATTAATTCAGAGGGTGAAGTACCTATTGTTACAACTAAAAGTGGTAATGAGCGTGCTTTATTCTTAAATTTTGGGGATGAAGCACGAGCTCATGAATTTGCAATATTAAACAGAAAAGGTGAAGCTACTATTACGGCAGTTGATGTAGATAAAAAACTGTTAGATAAGCTTAGAGAAACATCTATATATGATAAAAGTGAAGCAGCTAAGTTAAATCCTACAGCTCCAATAGTAGTAGATATTAATAAAGCAACTGATCAATATGGATTAAGAACACCTGAACAGATTCAAATGTTTAGGGAAGCTTTAGATCCTAAGACAATACGCTCAATTCCTTTAGATCCGAAAAAGGTACCTAAAAAATGAAAGTTTTTATAATATTATGCAAAGTCCATGCTTTGGCTGAAACAATTATGCCTTTAACTATGAGTAAGGCTTTCGTAAATTGTTATATTAATGCTAATTCTTATGAAGAAGCTGTAAAAAAAATTTTGAATCAATTTATGAGTGATGGAATCTATTTGGATGAAATTGTACCTCCTGTCTATGAAATGCCTATTACCAGTTGGCAATCTCATATTCAGGAACAATATAAATCTTTATCAAATGAAATGTTAAGCCAGTCAGAGTTTGAAAATGAGATTGAGAATGGTAAAGTTGTATACGGTATTTTTAGTGGTTTTAATTGATTTTAATTTTAGTTTTGAAGGGTAGTTTTCTAACGAAAGAAAATTATTTTATAAAATTTTAATGTATTAGATAAACACCTTAATTTTATAATGAAATTAGGGTGTTTATAATTAAATCTGCTAAGGTTTTGAATTTATTTTTTTTAAAGTTTAATTGAAAAAATAAGGATAGATATGCTCAATAGGGAGCATTTTTCTTGCATTTTCTAGATCACCAGTATCTATTAAGTTTTTAATAGTTAGTACATCATCAGTAATATCAGTAATAGTGCTAATCCATTCATGTATATATTTTAGTACAGCTTCTTCACCTAATCCTATTTGGATTGTTCTATAGGATAACGGTTGTGAGAAGATATCTCTTTCAGGGTCCCACTGAATTCTAACAGGATGTTTATTTTTATAAGTTTTCCATTCTTCATTATTTAAGTATTCAGGTTTATGACTTAAACAGCCATTTTTCAAAGCCCATTCAAAACCATTCCTATCTATATCAAGAGCTAATATTCTTTTTTGATTAGCATCTTTTTGAGCCCATCCAGAACGATACATCATCCATAAAAAAGAAGGTTTGATCCAAGTCATTCTATCAATTTTGAATGGTGGGGAAATGAAAGTATTATGTTTTAATGCCGAGTCAGCAATTATATTCGAGTATGCTTGATATATACGGATAGTTTTATCCGTATAGTAAGCCCTAATTTGGTGGTAGGGTTTAGTCATTTTGTAGTTTAAAATATACATAAAGAAGTAATATTATAACATAGTTTTAATAGAGCAGACCTACTGGAGATGACCAAGAGGTTTGATACTAGTAGCAGATGCGACCTCTACAATTGCAGCAGCAACACGGACGTATAATCAAAATCAGCAACAGCAAGCGGAACTCGATAAACAAACTGAAAAGCAAAAAGTACTTGGGCAATTGGCTCAAAATAGTGAAGCACTGGATTATTATAAAAATCTAGATGCTGTAAAACAGGAAGAATATTTACGACAATATTCACCTGACTACGCTAAGGCAAGTCAAGCAAACCAAGACTGGGGTATGGGCGGAGACAAGAGTCGAGCAGTGAATGCTGTGACCATGGCAGTGACAGGTGCGCTTGGTGGACAAACAGATCTACAAGTTGTAGCCAATACCCTTGCACCATACGCTGCTAATGTAATAGGTAAAGAGTTTGGACATGGCGAAGATAAAAACACCGCAGCACAGCTAACAAGCCATGCGATATTGGGAGCGGCCTTAGCTTATGTGAATGGCGGTGATCCAACTGCTGGAGGTAGTGCCGTAGTTGCAAGTGAAGCGGCAGCGGATTATCTCACCAATCAGTATAAGGATAAAAAAGAATATCAAGATGCCAATGGAGAGTTCCAACCTAACTTATTGCCTGAGGATGTAAAAACCCAAATCCGAGACCTAACTACTGCAATAGGCGCTGTAGTTGGTGGAACAGTTGGAGATTCAGCGTTTGAAGCACAGCTTGCGGGTGTGGTTGGGCAGAATGCGGTGGAGAATAATAAGACTTCATACAAACAAAGTATCTCGAACTCATTATTATGCTGGAATAAAGCATGCGCAGAACAATATAAAAATATGGATGTAGTTCAAGAAGCAGCATTTAGAAAAGGGCAAGATCAAGCGGTATCAAAATTTGTAAATGATATAAAGAACTTACCAAATGTACCGCAAGAAGTTTATGAAGCTGTAAAGAATGATCCTAAAGGTGTAGCAAAAGCTGTATATGAAGGTGTGAAGCAAATTCCTAGTGAGATGTTAGACACAGGTAAAACTATCGTAAAAGTGAATGCGGTAGGAGATACACCAGCGGAGTTTGAAGCATTGGGCAAAGCTGAAATGACGACAGCACTCAATGTACTTTCAGCGGCATTAAGTGCAGGTACGGTCACGGTTGTTAAAAAGGGTGGTACGGTTACTATTGAGGCAGTAAAAAATGTTAATAAAGTACCTAAAATATATGTAAACAATGTTGGTGTTAAAGAAGTAAAGATTACTAGTACACCATTAGAAGGGCATACTAAACTAAATATTCCTGATCAAGGAAAATTAAAACCAGCGGAGGCAGCAGCAGGTGCACAGCTAGAAAAAGTATTAGGTTCAATGGAAAAGTATAAAGGAACGACAACAACTAAAAATCCTGATTGGGAAATAACATCTGGGCCAAATAAAGGGAAAACAGTTGATGCCATGTATACAACTGATAAGTTGAATCAAAAAGAAATTGATGGTCTAAATAAATTTTATGAAAAAAATATGACAAAAGGTACTGAAAAAGACAAAATACAAGATCATTTAGGTAAGGCAGATATTGTTCCTATTGATTTTAGAGTATTAAACTCAAAAAATCAGGAAATTTTCTTGAATTATGTAAAAACATTACCTAAATCACAACAAAGTCAATTTCTTATTTTGAGGTAGTAATTATGGGAGCAAGTTTATTTATTGGAATGAATGATAACGGTCAAAAATCGTCAAATTTTCAGAGAACTGGTGATTTTGTGAATGGTGATTATTGGGATGCATTTGGTGATTTATTAGATGAAGTATTTTTATTAGATTATCCGCAATTACATGAAAGTATTAAACCTGAAGAGAGTGAATATTCGAAGTTTTATACTTTTGAAGATCTAAGTAAAGATGATTTTAACTTATCAGTTAAACTAATTAGACAATATCTTCAACATATGGAACCAAAGGATTGGAAGGAAAGGGATTATGTAAATGATATGGCTAAATGGCAGGGTATGGCACGTCAAGTTTGGGAGGAAATTGCAGAGCCATATATTGTGTTAGATAGTCGATATGATTCTAAATGAGGCTAATTTCAAGATAACCGTGGGGCATGGGTGGAGACAAGAGTCGAGCTGTGAATGCAGTCACGATGGCAGTCACAGGTGCACTTGGTGGACAAACAGATCTACAAGTTGTAGCCAATACCCTTGCACCATACGCAGCACAAGTGATTGGCGGGCAGTTTGGACATGGTGAAGATAAAAAAACACCGCAGCTCAACTGGTAAGCCATGCGATATTAGGAGGAGTTTTAGCCTATGTTAATGGTAGTGATCCGATCGCAGGAGGCAGTGCAGCAGTTGCGAGTGAAGCAGCAGCGGATTATCTTACCAATCAGTATAAAGACAACCCTGCCTACCAAAATGAGAATGGCGAGTTTATTCCGAATTTATTACCTGAGGATGTAAAAACTCAAATCCGAGACCTGACAGCTGCGATTGGCGCTGTTGTTGGTGGAACAGTTGGAGATTCAGCCAGTTATTGAAAGTGGTGAATATGCAAATCCGAATTCTTATTTATGGGATGTAGATCCAGATAAATAATAGTTGAATAAACTGCAAGTAATATATACAAATCGCAACTAATTCAAAAATACGAACCTAGGGTATATAAAAGCAGCCGAAGCTGCTTCAAACTGAAACAACTACAAACCACTCGTAATCAACTCAACACCTGTCGCAGCTTGAATTTGATCCAAGCTCACATCGGTAGCAAGTTCGACCAACTTAACACCTTCAGAGGTAATATCCATTACACCCAAATCTGTAATGACACGATTTACGACACCTTTACCTGTTAAAGGTAAACTGCATTGATTGACGATTTTAGGGCTACCATCTTTTGCATTGTGTTCCATCAGTACCACAATTTTTTGCACACCTGCAACTAAATCCATAGCACCGCCCATACCTTTGACTTTCTTTCCCGGAATCATCCAGTTCGCAAGATCACCAGTTTCAGAAACTTCCATCGCACCTAAAATAGTGATATTGATGTGTCCACCACGAATCATGGCAAAAGATTCCGCGCTAGAAAACAAAGCAGCACCTTTTTTCATGGTAATGGTTTGTTTACCCGCATTAATCAAATCTGCATCGACTGTATCTTGAGTTGGGAACTCACCGATACCCAATAAACCATTTTCAGACTGTAACCAAACATCAATATCTTCAGGAATATAGTTAGCAACCAGTGTCGGCAGACCAATACCTAAATTCACATAAAAACCATCTTCAAGTTCAAGTGCAGCACGTTGTGCCATTTCATTACGTGTCCAAGCCATGATTTAAGCCTCCGCTGCTTTTAAAGTCATCTGTTCAATGCGTTTTTCAGGTGTTTGATTGAGTACAATTCGGTTCACGTAAATACCTGCTAAATGCACATCATCAGGATCAATCTCACCAATTTCAACGATTTGCTCAACTTCAACAATTGTGAATTTCCCAGCCATAGCACATTCAGGATTAAAGTTACGTGCGGTTTTACGGAACACTAAGTTGCCAGCTTTATCAGCTTTATAAGCTTTAATTAGTGCAATATCGGCAGTTAAAGATGGTTCTAAAATGTATTCTTTACCATCAAATTCACGAACTTCTTTACCTTCAGCAATCAGTGTACCTACACCTGTTTGCGTGAAAAATGCGGGGATACCTGCGCCGCCTGCACGTAATTTTTCGGCTAAAGTACCTTGAGGAGTCAGTTCTACTTCAAGTTCGCCGTTGAGGTATTGACGTTCAAATTCTTTATTTTCACCGACATATGACGAGATCATTTTTTTAATTTGTTTGGTTTGCAATAATTTTCCTAAACCAAAATCATCGACACCCGCATTATTTGAAATACAAGTTAAGCCAGTCACACCTGTTTCTTTTAGCGCATCAATTAGCGCTTCAGGAATACCGCATAAGCCAAAACCGCCTACAGCGATGGTTTGATTATTGCCAACAATATCTGCTAAAGCATCTTGAGCATTTGCTACAACTTTATTCATCCTGATTACCTTATGTCCATTTGTATATTTTATTATTAGCATTGAGGACATTTTTTAGAAATTGAATGTTTTTAACGTGTAATAAGAAAAACTCATTAATCTTTTAATGAGGCAAAATATAACGAAACTATCGCAAGTGAGTTTTAAAAAGGTTGGAAATTTTGATCTATAAATGGGGGAAAGAATAGATTTAATTTTTTAATTTAAAGATGTATTGAGTTTGAGATACTCAGTTGTTTCTCAAAACAGGTTCACACAGTCGCTTTGATATCAGGGTGAAATTTGATCGCACTATTTTCAATTGAAAATAATGGTTTAAAAACGGTGCTTCAATAATGTTTCGATAAATTGTGTTGAAATATTAGACAGTTCAAAATCTTTTTTATAGATCACCCCAAGCGGTAAATGGACATTTCCTTCATCAATTTCAATCAGAACATTTTGCTCTTTATCAATAAATTTTTGGAAATGTCTTGGTATTGCTGTGACACCCATGCCATAAGCAACAAAGTGAGACAATGAGCTAATTTGATGACATTCAACTTTTAGGTCTAAAACTAAGTTGTTTTCAATGCATGTTTGTTCAATAACATGGCGAATAATCGAAGGTTTTTGTAAGGTCACGAAAGGGTAGGAACATAATTCTGCCATCGATACACTTTTACGTTTTGCTAAAGCATGATCTTTGGGTACCAATGCGACAAAGTCTTCTTTAAATACCAATTTAAAGGTCAGTTGCTCACTGTGTTTGGGTTCATAGCAAATGCCAATTTCAAAAATACCTTCTTGTACCTTTTCGATAATTTTTTCATTGGTCACATCATGTATAGAAAAACTAATATTTGGATGCAGTTTGGAAAATTCATGCATTACTGAGGGTAAAACAGCATGTGTAGCAAAGGGCATAGAGGCAATATTTAAAGTACCGCGATGCAGTTTAAAACGTTGCTTAACATCTTTTTCCATATCCTCCCAATTCGCCAATAGTTTTTTTGCATAGGGAATTAAAGATAGACCTTCAGTGGTAATGTCTACACGACGGGTATTTCGTTTAAATAATTTCCCACCCAATTCTTCTTCTAAAGTTTTGATACTTAGGCTTAAAGCAGATTGACTTAAACAAAGTTCATCAGCCGCATTGGCATAATTTAAAGTGCGTGCAAGAACTAAAAAGGCTTTTAATTGTTTAAGTGTCATGATTTAACCTAGTCAAATTTTCCGAATGCATAAAATCACAAAGGCATAGATTTATCTGCAATCATTAGAATCATACAATTTCTAAAATATTGATCGTTTGATCAATTATCAGTATCAAACGACTCCAAAAGAGTATAAGTGAACAAGTTTAAAACAGATAGAGACATGGTTTTGTAAATATATGAAAAGTTGGTATTTCTCGTGAATTTTTTTTGCTCAAATAAAGTGAATGAGTTCAAATTTTGAGTAAATTTTACTGCGCATTTTTTATGTAATATTTTAGATTTGATTAATCAATTTTTCTTATTACTCAATGATTATTTTGAAATAATGAGCTGAATTAAATGCATTATAGTTTAATCAATAAATTGAATATGCTTACTTTGATTTATCAATATTCATCGTTTTATCGAAGCTGGAATTGACAAAGTTAAGCCAATTGACAGGTAGTCTTTATTGTTAAATGTGATTTAACAAATTGATATTAATGGATTTTAATGTCTCGAAAATATATTTGAAAGAAATATTCAAGCTGTAAAAGGACATATATTCTTTAAGGATGGAGTAAAATATGTGGGATTTAGGTGTAATTTTACTTTCTCTCGGGCTGTTGATGTATACAGCTTACAGAGGATTTTCTGTAATTCTTATGGCACCAATCTGTGCCTTATTAGCCGTATTACTGATTAACCCAGCAAATGTTTTACCATTTTATTCAGGCGTATTCATGCCGAAAATGGTCGGTTTTATTAAAGACTATTTCCTTGTGTTTTTACTGGGTGCGATCTTTGGTAAAGTCGTTGAAATGTCTGGTATTGCCGAATCGATTGCAAAAACCATTGTTAAATTGATTGGTTCTAAAAATGCCATGCTGACAGTGGTATTGCTTGGCGCAATTCTAACTTATAGTGGTGTGAGTTTGTTTGTGGTTGTATTTGCAGTATATCCATTTGCAAATCAACTCTTTAAACAAGCAGATATTCCTAAGCGTTTGATTCCAGGCACAATTGCATTAGGTGCATTCACCTTTACGATGGATGCGCTTCCAGGAACACCACAAATCCAAAACGTGATCCCAACGACTTTCTTTGGTACAGATATTTATGCCGCGCCTTTCCTCGGTATTATCGGTGCGATTTTTGTTCTAGGTGTTGGTTTAAGTTATCTTGAATGGCGTCGTCGTGTGGCTGCACGTAATGGTGATGGTTTTGCTTCAGGTATTACACTGACTGCTGCTGAACAACAATTATTAGACAATGCTTCTACTGATCTCTCAAATGGTTCTGGCTTACGTCAATTCATGGCGTTCGTACCACTGATTTTAGTGGCTGTAACCAATAAATACCTATCAACTGCAATCAAAACTTGGTATCCAAACGGCTTTGATTTTAATGCGATTGGTCTTGCAAATTATACAGTTGATGTTGCGAAAACTTCGGCAATTTGGGCCGTGGGTCTAGCTTTAATCGTTGGTATTATTACCGCTATTTTATTCGATTTCCGTCGTGTGTATAGCAGCTTTAAAGAAGGTGTAAATGCCAGTATTGGTGGTTCGTTATTGGCTGTGATGAACACTGCATCTGAATATGGTTTTGGTGCCATTATTGCGGCGCTTCCGGGCTTTGCTGTGATTAGTCATGCTTTGGGTCATACCTTCACGAATCCTTTGGTCAATGGTGCTGTGACCACAACAGTGTTAGCTGGTATTACAGGTTCAGCATCAGGTGGTATGAGTATTGCGCTGAGTGCGATGGCAGATCAATATAATGCTGCAATTACTGCAATGGGTATTCCGCCTGAAGTGATGCATCGTATTGTTGCGATGGCGTCTGGTGGTATGGATACGCTTCCACACAATGGTGCTGTTATTACCTTACTTGCTGTAACAGGGCTTACACATAAACAATCTTATAAAGATATTTTTGCGATTACAGTGATTAAAACAATTGCCGTATTTGTTGCGATTGCAGCATTTACATGGTTCGGCATTGTGTAATTTTGTAGAAAATATTTTGAAATAGGGAGTAAATAATGAGTCAAACTCTAAAAGACAAAGTTGCATTTATCACAGGTTCAGCAAGTGGAATTGGATTGGAAATAGCGAAAAAATTTGCCTTGGAAGGTGCAAAAGTCGTTATTTCTGATATGAATAGTGAAAAGTGCGATGAAACAGTTTTGGCGCTGAAAAATGAAGGTTTTGATGCCTTATCTGCTCCTTGTGATGTGTCGAATGAAGCAGCCTACGGTGCTGCGATTGATTTAGCACATAAGACATATGGGCGATTAGATATTTTGATCAATAATGCTGGTTTTCAGTATGTTGCATCGATTGAAGATTTCCCAACTGAAACTTTTCAAAAATTGTTAAATGTTATGCTCGTCGGTTCTTTTATCGGTATCAAGCATGCATTTCCAATCATGAAAGCGCAAAAGTATGGTCGTGTGATCAATATGGCTTCGATCAATGGCTTAATTGGTTTTGCTGGAAAATCGGGCTATAACAGTGCGAAACATGGCGTCATTGGTTTGACCAAAGTTGCGGCACTTGAAGCTGCTCGTGATGGTATTACCGTGAATGCATTGTGTCCGGGTTATGTAGATACGCCACTGGTTCGCGGTCAAATTGCTGATCTTGCGAAAACTCGTAATGTCAGTGAAAGCAGTGCGCTTGAAGATGTTATTTTGGCAATGGTGCCACAAAAACGTTTGCTTAGTGTTGATGAGATTGCTGATTATGCAATTTTCTTGGCAAGTGAAAAAGCAGGTGGTGTGACTGGTCAAGCTGTTGTGATGGATGGTGGTTATACTGCTCAATAATCTTGATTGGTTATTTAGTGGGTTGCCTATTTGTTGTATAAGTTGCATGGTGTTTGATCATTCACCATGTAATTTATACAACAGCGTTTTTACAAGTGAGCTGATCGCTTAGATTGAATAAGTAAAATATAAAAACTGAAGAGAAGAAGCTAATCATAAAAATTTAATTCAATTGTTTCTTTATAGATTGATGCCGAATTTCAGTATTTTTTAAAATTTCTTTTTTATTTTCAAAATTATCCATTCTCTAAATTTATATTCTCTACGATTCAAGCCACTATGGATTGAATGAACGAATCAAATCGCTATGTGCATTTATTCTAAATTTATATATGCCTAATTCATTTTGTGCTTAGACTTTGTTATTCGTAAATCATTTAAAATGAAAGAAACTCAAAGACTCATTTTTGTTATAGTAGGTCTAGATTTGGGGATATAACAATGCAATTTAATTTTGAAATCGATACAACATGGTGTTTAGAACAATTATTAAAAGACGGTCGAATTACAGAGCGCGAAAAGCTATTGGTACAAACCACACATCGACAACGTGATCAGTTGAAGTGGCATCCTTTGCAATGGATTGCGAGTTTTAAACTGGTCGATGCAAAAGATCCCGTTAAACGTTTAACATTGACGAATTTAACGGAGTGGTTGGCTGAAAAATCTAAACTAGATTTATTCACCATAGATCCTTTAAAAGCAGATGTAACGTCTTTGACAGGTGTAATGTCACAAGAGTTTGCACTGAGAAATAAAATTTTAGCGGTTGGGGTGACTGCGGACACTATTCTGATTGGTACGGCGCAGCCTTTTACCACAGATTGGGTACATAATTTAGAACGCAGTTTAAGTCCTAAAAAAATTGAACGTGTGGTTTTAAATCCTGAGCAATTGCAACGCTATCTGGTTGAGTATTATCAAGTCAGTAAAGCGGTCAGTTCTTCACAAAAATCAGGTTTGCACGATAAAGAAAATAAAGGTGTAGAAGCGCTTTTACAATTGGGTGATACGCAAAATCCAGATGCCAATGATCAACACATTGTCAAACTGGTCGATTGGGTTTTACAGTTTGCTTTTGAGCAGGGTGCGAGTGATATTCACTTAGAACCACGTAAAGAAAAAGGTAAGATCCGTTTTCGAATCGATGGGGTATTGCATACCATTTACAATATGCCAGCAAGTACACTGACCGCTGTGATTTCACGTATTAAAATTTTAGGTCGTATGAATGTTGCTGAGAAGCGTAAACCTCAAGATGGGCGATTAAAAACACGTACACCGAAAGGACAAGAAACCGAATTACGTCTTTCAACTTTACCGACAGCATTTGGTGAAAAGTTGGTGATGCGTATCTTCGACCCAGAGGTTTTGGTACGTAGTTTCCAGCAACTTGGTTTTGATGAACATTTATTAGAACAGTGGAATGGTTTAACGCAGCATAGTCACGGTATTATTCTCGTGACTGGCCCAACGGGTTCGGGTAAAACCACGACTTTATATTCTTCACTGAAACAGTTGGCAACTGAACAAGTCAATGTCTGTACCATCGAAGATCCAATTGAAATGCTAGAGCCAAGTTTTAACCAAATGCAGGTTAATCAAGGGATTGAACTGGGTTTTGCAGATGGTATTCGTGCATTAATGCGTCAAGATCCTGACATTATCATGGTCGGTGAGATTCGTGACCAAGATACGGCCAATATGGCGATTCAAGCGGCGTTGACGGGTCATCTAGTCTTATCAACTTTGCATACCAATGATGCACCTTCGAGTTTGACGCGTTTACATGACCTAGGTATTCAGCCGTTTTTGACAGCTGCAACCATTCTCGGGGTACTTGCACAGCGTTTGGTGAGAAAATTATGTCCGCATTGTAAGCAAGAAACGTTTATCAATGAGCAAGAGTGGAAGCATTTAACTTTTGGTTATCAAACTAAAATGCCTAGTTTTGTTTTTAAAGCCGTAGGTTGTGAAGAATGTCGTCATACTGGTTATAAGGGACGTGTGGGGATTTATGAGTTTATGCCTATAAGCTTAGAGGCAAAGCAAAGAATCAGTGCCAATGCAACTTTGGATGATTTACGTGCTCAGGCGAAGAAAGAAGGGATTGAACCCTTAAGAATTAGTGGTGCTCGAAAAGTGCTTGAGGGTACGACAACGTTAGAAGAAGTGTTGAGAGTTGTGCCGTTAAACTAAGCATTATAAATATAAAATTGTGAATATAGCGTTGAATTGAAATTTGCTTAAATTTGAACATGAGGAAATCTTAAGATTCGCCTCATGTTTATTTGTTTAAATAACCTCATTGAAACGATATAGATGATGAGGGTTTAACCATGAATTTACTCAATAAAGCAGTTTTAGCCGTAGGTTTAATTGGTGCAACAACATTTGCAACTGCAAATACAGCGGTGAATCAATCTGCGTTGACACCGAGTTTAATCACAGTGAAGCAAGCGTTAACGTTGAAAGATAATACTAAGGTTCAACTGCGTGGTCATGTTGTAAAAGCCACTGGGGATGAGAAGTACCAATTCCGTGATAATACAGGTTCAATCACTGTCGATATTGATGATGAATTGTGGCAAGGTAAACCCATTTCAGCCAATACCACTGTGACGTTGATTGGTGAAGTAGATGTAGATTATAAACCCGCTAAACGTGTTGAAATTGATGTAGATAGCGTTAAATTTTAAGTTCTGTCTATTGAGATAAAGCAATAAGCGGCTTTGTACTCAGTCTCCCAAAACCACATGAGTCCATCATGTGGTTTTTTGATGTAAAGTAGCGTTATAACCATAAAATATGATCAATGATTGAGAGATTTTAGATGCGTTTATTACTGGCAGAAGACGATGTATCACAAGCTGAGAGCATTAAAGCTTGGCTAGAAATGGATGGCTATAATGTTGATTGGGTAGAGCGTGGTGATTATGCAATTTTGGCAATAGAACAACATCAATATGATTGTGTGTTGTTAGATCGTGGTTTACCCAAAGCTTCAGGTGATGAAATTCTAAAAATTTTAAAACAAAAGTATAGTGATATTCCTGTGATTTTTCTCACGGCAAAAGACAGTATTCAAGATCGTGTGCAAGGTTTAGATTTAGGCGCAAATGATTATTTGGTTAAACCATTTAGCCTTGAAGAATTATCTGCTCGTGTACGTGCGCAATTGAGACAGGCGCAAACTTCAGGACAGCATGTAATCAAATACGTAAACCTGAGTTTAGATGTTCAAGCAAAGACCGTTTTACTGGACGATCAGCTTGTAAATCTGACTGCAAAAGAATTTCAGATTTTATATCGATTGATGGTCAAACCAGAGCATATTGTGACCCGAGAGCAACTTGAAGAGTCACTCTATGCATGGGGAGATGAAATTGAGAGTAATGCGATTGACGTTTTTATTTATCAATTACGTAAGAAAATAGGAAGTCATTTCATTAAAACAATCCGTGGTTTGGGTTATCGCATGAATCAAGGAAAAAGTGAATGACATGATTGAAAATGCAGGATCTAAAATGATTCCACAAGCAGTGTCATTACAATCTAAACTGATTAAAACTTCGATGCTGAGCTCAGTGGTTGCTGGAGTTGTTGCATTCATTTTATTAATCGCCCATTCAGCATATCAAACCATGCAAGTTCAAGATGAAATTATGGACGAAATTGCAGATATGCTGATGATTTCAGATTTAAGTTCAAGCGCAGGTTCACAAATAGATGAGTTGAGTGATGAATTTGATATTCAATATCAATTATCAAATCAAAATATGCTTTTAACCCAATCGACTCAATTTGATCTTCATACTCAAAATCCAAGAATTTTTGCCCAGCAGGATGATTACTCATTTATTTGGTCGGGTGATCGCTTATTGCGGAGTTATCAAGTTTTTGACCACCAAACAAAATTGAATGTCCATGTGATACAACCGCTAAGTATTCGCTTTAAGGATTTAAAACACAGCTTTTTAAGTTATTTACTTATTTTGTTGGGGTTATGGTCTGTACAGTGGTTAATTTCACATTTTCTTATTCAAAAACAATTTAAACCGATTCAGCAATTGTCTAAAGATATTGCAGATAAAAGTGCCAATGATCTCAGTTTGATAAATCAACCACGACCTGAGTTAAAAGAATTACAACCAATGGTCAATCAGTTAAATCAAATGCTGACTCGGTTAGATCAGGCTCTAGTGGCAGAACAACGATTTACTGCCGATGCATCACATGAGTTACGTTCACCACTCTCTGCGATTCAGTTACGGCTACAACTTTTACAACGTCAATATGCTGAAATACCTGAATTAAAAGCGCAATTACAATTGATTCAACATGATGTGAATCGCGGAACACAGGTATTAGAAAACTTATTATTACTGGCACGTTTAGATCCAATGGATGAAACCCAGTTGCCAAGAACTTGGGTCAGCGTGGAGACTTTAACGCAAGATGTTTTGAAAGCACTTGAGCCGTTGATCAATGAAAAACAAATTCAAATTCATATTGATCGTGAAGCATCAGATATTTACGCAAATGCAGAATTAATCTTCATTTGTATTCGAAATTTAATCGACAATGCAATTCGCTATACTCCCGTGCTGGGTCATATTTATATTCGTTTTGGACATTTAAATAATCAAATTTTCTATGAAATTGAAAATGATGGGCAAGGGATTTCGCAGGACGTATTGGACAGGCTAGGTGAACGCTTTTATCGGGCTTTAGGTACTCAAACGCAAGGCTCTGGTTTAGGTTTATCGATTTGTAAGAAAATTATTGCGTTGCACCAAGGGCAGATTGAATTTTCATCGTCGGAATATGGCGGTCTAAATGTAAGTGTATATTTACGTTAATATAATGTTCGAAGTAATCATTAAAAAGCAGTATGCGCTGATTCATACTGCTTGTTCCCACGTTTTTTGTTTTGAAACTTGTTGTTCTAGTTATTTGGTTAAAATCAAACGGTTATTACGTGTTAAACGTAAACGATATTCTTCACCTGCATGCATAATGCGGATTTCGCGTCCTAGGGCAAATAAATTATTTGAATGTAACATTGGCAGAGATTGATGTGCTTCGTTATTACGTGTAAATAGGCTAAAAGGTGCGTTCATTGTTATTACTCCGAGTGGGGTGCTGTTCAAGTGATTTAAATGATAATCATTATCGAATAGATCTGTCAACGATAATTTTTATGATTTATAAAATATCTATAATTACTTACAATTCTTAAAACTTTGGATGAGCGAATTTATGTTTAAACCCAAGATTGATGTTGCGATCGGGCTATTGTTTCATCGTGGAAAAGTATTGGTTGGTTGGCGCAAAGCAGGGCAACATCAGGGCAATAAACACGAGTTTCCTGGTGGAAAGGTCGAAGAAGGGGAAAGCCCTGTGGAGGCATGTCGTCGAGAAATATTTGAAGAAGTGGGAATTGGTATTCAACAATGGCATGCCTTTGATGTGATTCATCATGACTATGAGGATGTAGAGGTTTTCTTACATATTTTTCATGCGATTGTTCCAGAAAAATATTTAACAGATATTCAAACGCCGTGGGCTTGGTACACACGTGATCAGCTATTAGAACTAAATTTTCCTAAGGCGAATAAGAGTATTATTCAACGTTTATATTGGTCAGATCACATTAAAATTTCTGATCAATTATCGACTTATGCTGCTGAAAAAAAGGATCAACTTTTTTATTGGAGAATAGAAGCCGATCAAAATACGGTTGAGCAATTACAACAGTTCGATAATGAGGATCATCAAGATTTATCTCAATTGATGGTAAATATTGATCTATGGCAACAACTATCTGAAACATTGCAAAAAAAGATCACCACGATCCATTTTAAACAGCATCAATTGATGAATTTAACAGTAGGGCAATTACCTATCGGAATTCGTTGTATTGCCGCTTGTCATGATATAGTGTCTTTAAAACATGCGCAGCAATTAGGCTTTGACGCAGTGACTTTAAGTCCGGTCTTAAAAACACAAACACATCCTGACGCAGTTGCATTGGGTTGGGAGAGTTTTGCAGATTATGCAAAGACCTGTGACATTCCTGTCTTTGCACTCGGTGGGTTGACTCAAAGTGATTTACAATTCGCACAACACAATCATGCGTATGGGGTTGCAGGAATTCGTCATTTTTAATTTAGCTTGAAATGAAAGGGTTAATTACAAACTTTGCAGTTGACGCAATGCTTCTGCAACGGTTTGTTGCTTCTTCAGTTGCTGTCCTGATTGTAAAATAACATTCCAAAACATTTTCTTCTGTGTCGTGCTTTGAGCAAAACCTAAACCACGCCGTGCCAGTGATTCAGCGTTGGCGTACTGCTTTTTCTGATTGGCAATGCGTGCAAGGTATAAAAAAGTTTCCGCAGATTGAGGTGCGAGGCGTTGAGCTTGCAATGCACTACGTTCAGTAATATCCCATTGACCTTTTTGAAATGCCACTTGCGTTTGTTGCATTAAGTTTTTAAAAGCGGGATTGCCTTGACCATCATCGAGTGACTGTGTCGAAGCTTTTTGTTGAGGAATAACCACAGGAATCTTTTGACGTTTTATTTCAGGATGATCATAAGGTGTGATTTTCACACCATCTGGTGTAGGTACAGCGGGTTTTGAGGTTTTCGGTTTTTCAACAGGTTTGGTGGCTTTAGACTTGTATTGAGGTGCCGTTTGACAGCCTGCTAAAGTCATCATTACAGTTAAACCGACGATATATTTTGTATAACGATTAATCATAAGTACTCATCTAAACTTTAGAGTCTGCTGACAATTCATCCTTCTTGATGACGATGCAAGGTCAGCAAACTCTCATCAAAACCAAACTATGACGAGATCATGTTCTAGTTTTGATAACTACCACTTGAAATGACACGTCCTCTAGAATTTGACAAATCTTGATCCATGTCAGTTTCACTTTCGCGAATATAGTTTTCTATACTATCGCTTGAATGGGGTTGAGATGCGTTTTGTTGTGTATCGGGAATGTATTGTGGATCCACTTGATAATGCGGCATACCACATTCAGTTGCGCTATTGGGTACAGTTTGACGCAATAATGGAATGTACATTGCACCACTACAACCTTGTGCAGACAATTCACCACTTGCAGAATCAATCCATTGCCACGAAATATTATCAGGCTGACGTAAGTTCACTGGTTTTTGACGTAATTGTTTCATTGCATTAATCCATACAGGTAATGCACCTGATGAACCTGTTAAGCCAGTCACTTTATTATTATCCAAACCTAACCATACAATCGCTAAATGATTGCCTGAGTAGCCTGCAAACCAAGAGTCGCGTGTATCATTGGTTGTTCCAGATTTACCTGCAAGTTTTAAATCAGCAGGAAGGGTGTTGTAAGCTGCTTTACCCGTACCTGAGCTCATTACTTGCTGTAAACCATAATTCAATAAATAGGCAGCAGCAGGATCTATCGTTTGTTGAACATTTAAACCAAAACGTTCAAGTAGTTGTCCATTTGCATCAACCACGGTGCGAATGGCTTTATTGGGATATTTAAAGCCGCCTGTAGCAAAGTTCCCATAAATATTTAACACTTCCATAGGCGACATATCGACTGCACCAAGGAAAATAGAAGGATAGTTCGGTACTTTTGAGGTCACACCAAATTTAGTTAAGTTATTTCTAAATGATGAAATGCCAAATTCATTACCTAAGCGAACTGCGGATAAGTTATATGAATTTGCAAGTGCTTGAGCTAAAGGAATATAGCCATAACCACTGCCACTGTAGTTTTTCGGCGTCCAGGTTTTATTGCCTTCAACGGTTAAACTGATTGGTGAATCTTCAATTTGACTGGCCCAATTATAACGGCCTGATTCTAAAGCACTTAAGTAAATCACAGGTTTAAGTAATGAACCCACTTGACGTTTTGCATCCAAAGCACGGTTAAAGCCTGTAAATTCTTGGGTTGAACCGACTGCTGCAATCAATTCACCATTTTCAGGATGTGAAACTAAAATTGCACCTTGCAAATCTTTCAATCGTGCAGGATTGGCATTGGCTAAACGGCTTACAGTTTCTCTAAAGCTATTTTGGATTTTGGTTTGCGCAATTGGATCAAGTGTCGTGAAAATTCTTAAACCTTGATTGGTTAAATCAGATTCTTGATATTCTGTTTTTAATTGGCGACGTACAATATCTAAAAAGTCAGGGAAGCTTGCTGTACCTACTGTTGGTTTACTTACAACATTTAATGGACGAGCAATTTCTTTTTCATATTGAGCTTGGTCGAGATACCTCATAACCAGCATATTGTTGAGTACAATATCTCGGCGTTTTTTAGCACTTTCAGGGTTTTTCCAAGGGTTATATAAAGTAGGGCCTTGGACTAAACCAACTAAAAAGGCTTGTTGGGAAATATTCAGTTCACGTAATGGCATACCAAAGTAAAATTGTGAAGCTAAACCGTAACCATTTACAGAATAGTTACCGCTTTGACCCAAGTTTACTTCATTTAGGTAGGCTTCTAAAATTTCATCTTTGCTATAGTGTAATTCTAATAATAACGACATCAATGCTTCATTGACTTTACGTTTTAAGGTTTTTTCAGGTGTTAAGAAAAAGTTTTTAACGAGCTGTTGAGTCAGGGTTGAGCCGCCTTGACGCTTTCCACCTGTGACATTACTGACCATTGCTCGAGCTGTACCACGGAATGATATACCATGATGATGGTAGAAGTTACGGTCTTCGGTCGCAATCAATGCTTCGATTAAAGGTTTAGGCACTTTATCTAATTTAATTAAAACACGATCTTCATTGTGTTGCGGGTAAATACCGCCGATCAACATTGGTTCTAAACGGGCAATACCTGTGTTGGTTGGTTTTGTTGCTTTCACATCGGCAACGGTATCATCTGTAAAAGTGACTTGTAGAACTTGTTCAGGGTCAACACTATCGCCGAAGTCGAAACCACGGGTATGTACATAGACAGAGTTTGCTTGAGTCAGATAGCTACCAGACTTGGTATAACTGTCACTACTTTTATAACCGAGTAATTTGAGTTCTTGCTCAAATTCACTTTGGGCAATTGGCGCAGTCGCATAGATTTCTAAAGGACGAGCAAAAACCTTCGCAGGGATATCCCAGCGATTGCCTTCAAATTTGTCCCGAATCACATTGTCGAGCTTAATTAAATAAATACTAAATGCAAGAAATGCTGCAATGACTAATACACAAAAAATCAATGCAATTAAGCCAATACCACGTTCGGTCTTCATATATAGATGATAATGCCCAGTTTATTTTCGTTAATCATGCGAAGCTTTTCTTAAATTTGCAATAATAAAACTGTGAAATACACAAATTTAAAGACTTTTTAAACATTCCGATTATTTTTCATTGAGGAATGATTTTATAAAAATATTCTGAAAGTGTTATTATAGCTCAGAATTTCAATGGAGCCACAGCACCTGTGCAAATTTCACCAAAGACATTTCGTAACATCGGTTTAATTGGGCGACCAGATAAAAACTCTGTAGTCGATACACTATGCCTTATCCATGATCATTTACTTAGTCTAGGTTTGCATCCCATTTTCGATACAGATACAGCAGAGCTTGTTCCTTATAAGAATACGCAAAAAGTGAGCAAAGCTTTACTTGGCGAAGTTGCTGATCTTGTCATTGTCGTGGGTGGTGATGGATCTTTGTTACATGCTGCACGTGCCTTGGTGAAATACAATACACCTGTATTGGGCGTGAACCGTGGCCGTTTGGGCTTTTTAACCGATATTAAGCCAACAGAAGTGATTTTTAAACTTGATCAAGTTTTAAAAGGTGATTTCCAACTGGATCGTCGCTTCTTATTAGAAATTGAAATTCGTACAAAAAATGAAACGATTTATGATGCAATTGCTTTGAATGACGTGGTGCTCCATTCTGGTAAATCAGTACATATGATTGATTTTGAATTAAATATCGACGGACAATATGTATATCGTCAGCATAGTGATGGTTTGATTGTTTCGACACCAACAGGTTCGACTGCTTATGCATTATCGGGCGGTGGGCCTATTCTACATCCGAGTATGGATGCCATTGCCTTAGTCCCAATGCATCCGCATACCTTATCATCACGTCCTATCGTTGTTGGTGGGCAGAGTGAAATTAAAATTTTGATTCGTGAAAATCGTGTATTGCCCATGGTCAGTGCCGATGGGCAACACAGTGTTTCATTAAATGTCGGCGATAGTTTGCATATTCGTAAACATCCATTCAAACTAATACTCTTACATCCGCCAGGTTATGACTTCTATATGGCATGTCGTACTAAACTTGGTTGGAACCAAGATTTTGATTCATTTCAGCAGGATTGACCATGAATATTGAACAAATGCTTTCTATTTTAGATGCAGATATTGTTGAGCGTTTAAAAACGGCAGTCGAAATTGGTAAATGGCCCAATGGTATTGCTTTAACTGCTGAGCAACGCCAAACGTGTATGCAAGCGGTAATCGCTTGGGAACATCAAAACGTACCTGAAAAACAGCGTACAGGTTATATCGACAAAGGGCATAAAGAAGAAGGTGAAGAGTGTGATTCACACGTGCCTGAGCCTGAGTTTAAGCCGATTCGTTTTGTGTAATAGATTAAAATGTTGAATCACAGCTATAAAATAAATAGCTGTGATTCATAAAAGATGTGTTAAACGGTTATTTATAGATTTTTAAAGCAGTCGTTTAAAAACGTGTCGCCCAAAGCACTTTTGCTTTTGTCATCGCATCATCAAAACTATTCACCACACCCATGGTATATAGTGCAATTCCGATGGTTTCAGTGACTGCAACTTCACCATATTCATGATTTTGTGAACCTTCCCAAACAGCTTTAAAAACAGCTAAATCAAGTTCTTCCTCAACTGGACTACGATTATCCGTCAGTTTAGGCAATTCATATTCATACAGTTCGCCTTGTTTAATACCACAAATCAACGTTTTTGCATCTGGATTACGTTCAAACTCACCACCTTCGCCTTTAATCACAGCACTGTTTTGATAACCTAATTTAAAAGCAGCTTGTTGATGTGAACTACGATAAGCAGGGTGGAAAATGGCTTGTAAAGTTGCTTTCGCATTAAATGGATTGATTAAACGTGCAAGTGTATGAATTGGAGAGCGTAAGCCCATCACATTCCTAAGACTAATTAACTCGCTTAGGATTGGAGAAATGACTTCAAGTGGTATATACGCAAAATGTTGAGTTTTTAATTGTTCTGCAACTTGTTGTTCATTTTGGCAAATTGGGTAGCCTAAATATTCTAAGACTTGTTCAGTATAAACACGGTTAATGGTATGTCCAGAAGCCCCGTGCATAACAATATTGTAACCATGTTTGGAAAGCGTCAGTGCAGCCAGTAAAAACCACGGATAATGTTTGCGTTTACCTGCATAAGATGACCAGTCTAAATCTACACTTAAAGGTTGGAAATTTAATTGGTCTTTGGTGGCTTGGACAAATCCAGTCAGTTCATCGACAGATTCTTCTTTCACTCTGAGTAACATTAAAAAAGCACCAAGCTGAACATCTAAAACTTCGCCTTTTAAAATCATTGAAAAAGCATCATAGGCCTCGTCATAAGTTAATGATCGTGCGCCGTTTTTACCCTTTCCAACAATACGAACATATTGTGCAAATGGATGCTCAAAGTCTTTATAAAGATTACGTTTTGTGTTCATGATGAAATGACAAATTTGATCGATGCAGTGTGTGAGACACTATGACATAAATTTGATTGGAAAATATAGTGCTATGTTTTATTCGACTAAGGTCTAATAATAAATCGTTGGATAATTAAACACTCTCGCAATCCACGGAAGTTTGATTAAAGAAAATTGATTAAACTTAGCTCGTTTTATATTTTTGATATTTATTATCTCCCGATCTACATTTATTTGGAATTATTTTAATTTTCTTATAAATAGTTTCAAATAACACTACACATAACTAGCGTGTCGCTACTATGCATGATTTTCAGAAAACTGATGTCTTCTGAAGGGATTTTTATTTTCAAAATTTTTCTCCCACCCCTTGTCGTATAAAGGGACTTAAGGGCGTGTGCTATTCACGCACGTGAAAAGACGGATATTTCTGCATATAGAAATAAAGACAGAAGTTAAGATTATGGCTAAAAAACCACTGTATAAATCACTTTATTTTCAGGTGATTGTCGCTATTATTTTGGGTGTGTTGGTCGGGCATTATTTCCCGAGTGGCACTCAACTCATCAATGGTGTTGAAAAACATGTCCCAGGTTTAGGTGAACAACTAAAACCATTGGGCGATGCGTTTATTAAACTCATTAAAATGATTATTGCACCAGTAATTTTCTGTACGGTTGTAAGTGGTATTGCAGGTATGGAAAGCATGAAATCTGTCGGTAAGACAGGTGGTATTGCACTGCTTTACTTTGAAGTAGTTTCTACCATTGCGCTGATCATTGGGTTAGTGGTGATCAATATCGCTAAACCCGGTGTGGGCATGAACGTTGACCCTGCTACTTTAGATACCAGTGGTATCAGTAAGTATGTAGAGTCAGGTGCATCACAATCTACGGTTGAATTTTTCTTACACATTATTCCAAATACGGTTGTCGGCGCATTTGCAGAAGGTGAAATTCTGCAAGTTCTTTTATTTGCTTTATTGTTCGGTTTTGCATTACATAAATTAGGTGATGCGGGTAAACCTGTATTGAAGTTGATTGATCAAATTTCTCATGTGTTCTTTAACATTGTAAATATGATTATGAAACTTGCGCCGATTGGTGCATTTGGTGCGATGGCATTTACGATTGGTAAATATGGTATCGGCAGTTTAGCGCAATTATTCCAATTAATTTTGTGCTTCTATGTGACCTGTTTATTATTTATTTTCATCATTTTAGGTTCAATCAGTCGTTTCTGTGGATTTAGTATTTTAAAAATGATCCGTATGATTCGTGAAGAATTATTGATTGTTTTAGGTACATCTTCTTCAGAATCTGTACTACCTCGTATGTTGAAAAAACTTGAAATCGCAGGGTGTGAAAAATCAGTTGTCGGTTTGGTTATTCCAACAGGTTACTCGTTCAACTTAGATGGTACCTCTATTTACCTGACAATGGCTGCAATCTTTATTGCGCAAGCAACCAATACTCAGCTAGACATTTGGCACGAACTTACATTACTTGCTGTATTGTTGATTTCATCGAAAGGTGCAGCGGGTGTAACAGGTTCAGGTTTTATCGTGATGGCGGCAACGTTGGCAGCGGTAGGAAATATTCCTGTAGCTGGTTTGGCGCTGATTCTGGGTATTGACCGTTTTATGTCTGAAGCACGTGCGTTGACCAACTTGATTGGTAACTCTTTAGCGACGATTGTTGTGGCTAAATGGGTAGGGAAATTAGATATGGAAAAGTTTAATAATGCATTGAATAATCCGGCTGAAGTTGATCGCAAAATGCTTGAAGAATCAAAGGATGAACCTGCAAAAGCATTAAGCTAATACACTATTTTTCAATTGATTTAATTAAATAGGAAGCTTCGGCTTCCTTTTTAATGCTTTGATTTTGAGATGTGTGTTTAATGAAAAGTTTTGAGAATAGGCTTCTTGCAAAATTCAAAAAATGATCGGAAATGAGTCGTAAAATTAATATAGAAAATCCTTTTTTCTTTTAGAAAGGAGAGGGCGTTTCCATTGTGAATGAAAGCGTTTCATCACTCGACTTACGACTTAATGGTAAGACGGTAAGAAGTCTAGATATTTCACTTTTTAAACGATTTCACAGCATTACCCCGTTCAATCAATGCATGTTGTAAATGCTGTGTTTGCTTATGATGTGCATGACTATTTTCAAGTTGTTGCTGTAATTTTAAAGCAATTAATTGTTTTGCCAAACGCTTATTGGCATGTTGACTACGTTCAGACATAACTTTAACACTGATTCCAGATGTGACATGCGTTGCATGAATGGCTGAATCCGTTGTATTTACATGTTGCCCACCCGCACCTGAGGCACGACAGGCTTGAAAAACAATCGTGTCATCACTTGGGAGTTGCTGAGGTGTTTCAAACTGCGTAATACCGACAAACCAATTTTTACGTTTATGATTTGGACGAATTTGACTTTGGAATGTCCATTGAATTGTCCCCAGCCATGTGTTTAACCATGTTTGGGCATCGTGGGCGATATTTAATAAAAGTGATGAATAGCCATATGGTGTTTCATGACTTTCAATGATGTCGAGTTGAATTTTTTGAGTTTTCGCTTGTTTTTGCATTTCTTGCAAAGTGTATTTAACAGCAAGTTCACATTCTGCGGGTCCAAGCGCAGCGCTGATTTGGACTATAGGCAATATAGAAATCCTTTAATTGGTTTTGAGATGAGAAAGTCACAACATTAAAAAAAGCAATTACAGAAAAATTTTAGACTTGTTCAGAATAAAGTTGATCACTGTTGTTAGTTTTTCAAGATAAATATTATATAAAAATATGAATAAAAAACAACCATAAAGCAATCGCTTATCGTCTTTTTATGGTGAATTACCATGAAAGCTAAAGAAAATTCATCATAAGCTGAATAATACTATTCGAGAAATTTTTCAAAATATGGCAGAATATGCGGTTTTAAAGATTTCAGAGGATTGGCAGCATGCGCTTTGTTGATGAAGCAGTCATTACCGTAGAGGCTGGCGACGGTGGCAATGGCGTAGCTAGTTTTCGCCGTGAAAAATTCGTACCATTTGGTGGTCCAGATGGTGGTGATGGTGGTCGTGGTGGGATGGTTTATATCCAAGCCGATGACGATACCAGTACCTTGGTAGATTATCGTTATACCCGTAGATTTCGTGCTGAACGTGGTAAAAATGGTTCTGGTGCAAACTGTGCTGGTCGTGGTGGCGAGTCTGTAACGCTTAAAGTTCCAGTCGGAACAACCATTGTGGATACTGAATCAGGCGATATTATTGGCGATTTGGTTGCAGATGGTCAAAAGGTTTTAGTCGCACTTGGTGGCGATGGTGGTTTAGGCAATACTCATTTTAAATCATCGACAAACCGTTCACCACGTAAGTGTACACATGGTATTAAAGGTGAATACCGTGAAATTCGTTTAGAACTTAAAGTTCTTGCGGATGTTGGTTTACTTGGTATGCCAAATGCAGGTAAATCAACCTTTATTCGTGCAGTTTCCGCGGCAAAACCAAAAGTTGCAGATTATCCATTTACAACCATGGTACCTAACTTAGGTGTGGTTGATGCAGATCGTCATCGTTCATTTGTCATGGCCGATATTCCAGGCTTAATTGAAGGTGCGTCAGAAGGTGCAGGTTTAGGAATTCGTTTCCTTAAACATTTAGCACGTACACGTATTCTTTTACATATTGTTGATGTGCAACCGATTGATGGTTCAGATCCTGCACATAATGCAAAAGCGATTATGGAAGAATTGAAAAAATTCTCTCCAACATTGGCGCAATTACCAATTGTTCTTGTTTTAAACAAACTCGACCAGTTGAGTGATGATACTCAAGAAGAATGGTGTAATCATATTCTTGAAGAATTACAATGGGATGGTCCAGTATTCAAGACTTCAGGTTTACTTGAAGAAGGAACAAAACCTGTTGTGTATTATCTGATGGATCAAATCGAACAACAACGTGAGTTGGAAGCAGAAGATCCAGAATATGCAGCGAAAATGAAAGCATTCCGTGACCAGTTAGAAGCTGAAACACGTGAACAAACCATTGCAGCAAAAGAAGCTTATCGTGAAATGCGTCGTCAACAACGTCTGGCAGGTATGTTGGCAGATGATGATGAAGACGATGACGGTGATGATGGCGAAATGGAAGTGCACTACGTACGTTAATTTCTAAGTACATCGGCTTAGGAAAGGAACTGAGGACAAGATGATAGAAGTGGTAGATGGGCAGCGTCAGCTCAAGGCTTTAAAACGTATCGTTGTTAAAATCGGATCATCTTTACTCACAGCAAATGGGCAAGGTTTAGATTTGGAAGCAATTTCGCATTGGGCGAAACAAATTGCAGATCTACACAATGCAGGGCATGAGATTATTCTTGTGTCTTCAGGTGCTGTGGCTGAAGGGATGGTTCGCATGAAGCTAGATAGCCGACCCACCGATCTACCCAGTCTGCAAGCTTGTGCTGCTATTGGTCAAATGGGTTTAATCCAAACATGGTCAAGTGTTTTGGAAAACCATACCATTCAAACTGCACAAGTTTTATTAACCCATGATGATCTCGCAGATCGTCGTCGTTATTTAAATTCTTGCGATGCTTTGCAAAATTTAATTGATTGGCGTGTAATTCCAGTGATCAATGAAAATGACACAGTTTCTACTGATGAAATTCGTTTTGGTGACAATGACACATTGGCAGCGATGGTTGCAGGTCAAGTACATGCAGATTTACTGATCATTTTGACAGATCAACAAGGTATGTTTGATTCTGACCCTCGTTCAAATCCAAATGCAAAACTATTCCATACGGTTCGTGCGATGGATGAAACGTTGTTTGATATGGCAGGCGGTGGTGGTAAGTTCGGACGTGGTGGAATGTTGACCAAAGTTCGTGCTGCACGCTTGGCTGCAAAATCTGGTTGCCCAACCTTGATTGCCAGTGGCGAAAGCGACAATGTTTTAGCTCGTTTAATGTCGGGTGAATTGTTGGGTACTTTATTCATTACCGATGATGACCGTGTCACAGCGCATCAACAATGGTTAGCAGCACATTTACAAACAGCAGGTCGTTTGGTGTTGGATGATGGTGCAGTGAAAGCCATTAAAGAGAACCATCGTAGTTTGTTGCCAGTAGGTGTAAAGGCTGTTGAAGGGCATTTTGAACGTGGTGATGTGGTTGAATGTGTAGACCAATATGGACATCGTGTTGCTGTTGGACGTGTTAATTTTAGCTCTCGTTCAGCAGATATTGTCAAAGGTTTAGCGTCAGATAAAGTTCATCAAGTTTTAGGTGAAGCTCGTTCTTTGGAAATGATTCATCGTAATCATATGGCGATCTATTGATTACGTAACTTATTGAATTTTTTGTTTAAAATAGTTTTGTTTTAGCCACACTTAAAATAGCCTGCTATACAAGCAGGCTATTTATTTAAAAACGAATATAAAACTTCCCAATAAACTGGTGTGTCTTTAGAAAAAAATTTGTAAAGATATTTTTAGGATCATAGAACTTTACTTTATCGTTCAGTAAGGCTGTGATTTTTTCTCTAGAGGAAGTCGTTTGATAAATTCAAATGCTGCTATTTTCAGTCACTCAGTCATTTACAGATTGACAATCAGGTGTCATGGCTAAGAGTTTTTTTCAGCAGGTTGTTCAAAATCCTTTTTAATTTCCTCGCAGCTTGAAACTAAAATAACTTTTAGCTTCTTTGTTGGAAAGTAATCCTAATGTTTCATCATTAGTAGCGTGTTCAAATTTCGGAAACAAATAATATCGCCAAAAGGCTTTTTGTTGTTGAACGCACGGGTTAGTACGTGAAAAGGCTTAGTTTATACTCATTATTTTATCTATATTTTAATAAACACTATCTTATTAAACACTTATATGTGATTCTATATTTTTACCTATTTTTAAAAATTAAAAAAGTTTGTTTTTGGGGGAAATTATGGATGGATACAATATTTATAACATTGTTTTAATTGCAATATTTTCAATAGTTATTTTAGGGGTTTTTTTAGGTGCAGGGAAAAACAGAAAAATTGTAGTGTTTAGGGATTACGATGATCTTGGGTTAACTTTTCTTATTCCAACATCATTATTTGGAATCATTTTCTTGTTCCATTTATTTGGTGGGAATCCGCTATATGGTACTGTTTTAGCAAGTGTTGTTTCTTTTATTTTATTTATGATCTTAGTAAAGAATAGCTATATTGATAATAACCGTGTGATTTGGAAGCTATTTCTTGCTTTGATCACAAAGTTACCGCTTGCTTTTCTATGGGTGATTAATTTATTTTCCTTAATTAAACCAAGTGGTCAAACAGCCAGACAACGACGAGAAAGTCGAGCAACAGCACTTTTAATTTTAACGATTATTACGCCAATTATAGGGATTCTAGTTGTTGATAAATCTGGTGAACTGTTTAACCCTCGGCAATGGATCAAAGGAAAAAGAGTTGGTAGTATTCGAAATCATATGTAGGTAACTTCAATTATTTTTCAATATCTTTAGCTTTTGAGTCTTGTAATTGAATATATTTTTATATGGCTTTTTTTCTTTTTAAAGATTATTTACATTTTGGTTTGTGCCTAACCTCATTCCTCATTGTTGCAAAAGAGCGAGGAGCACTACCAAAGCCTTTAAAATAGAAAACATCATCAAATTCAAAAGAATCAATTAGGCAAATTTCTTTTCTTCTTCTAAAAAAGGCAAAGTCTGATCTTTGCCTACCATAAATTTAAAATCTGCCAAACTCAGCATATCTAAATCTTCTTCACTATTTCCATACGCATAGATTTTATTATATTGGGTTAAATTATATTTCTCTAAAATACGAATCCTTTTTTGTTCACAGCTACAATCAGGCGTTGAGTAATGTCCTGTGAATTGATCATTCACAATTTCAGTACCAGTACAAATCAGGTCAATGTTTAGAATTTGGCAAATTGTTTTTAAATAAAGGTCAACCGAAGCTGAAACCAAAACCACATCATCACCATGATGCTGATGATCTAATAATTGTTGATAAAGTTTAGCATCTAATTGCTCGGTTAAACTATGTGCATATTCTTCAGCAATACTTGAAATTTCATAAGCATTTGCATCTTTAAACATGGCTTTAAAAAGACGAGGGCGCATAGAATCGGCAGGGTAGATATTTAAATAATACGCCTGAATCCACGGTAAAATTTTAAAACCTTGTTTTACAATATGTCTTTTTGATAAAGCATAGAAAATAAACCCTGTGAAACTGTCTTTTTTACACAAGGTTCCATCAAAATCAAATAAAGCTAGGTTCTTATACGTTTTGCTCGTTGCATGCATGTTTCATATCGTCCGTTTACGCGGCTTGCATACCAGTTGGTATTATAATCACGACTCAGTTTAGGCCCAGAAATAACCACCTCTGGCATGATTGCATAGATAGGATCTTTACCTGTTTTTTCTTTATATAATTTTGAAACAGCAATATAGGTTTGAGTTTTTTCAAAACCTTTTTCTTTCTCTTTTTTCAAATCATTACGCAACTGGCGAGGCGTAATGAGTACATTATTCTTTGAAAATAACGTCATCAGTGCTTTTTCAGTTGTTGTAACTGCAGGACGAGCGTCACCATTCTTATCATAAGAAAGCAAATCGCCATCTAAATCCAAATCGATATCTGATTCTAATGTTTTATCCACCATTTTTTGAAAAGCGGCATTTCGACTTGAATACATACCTGAATTATAATCGGCAAAACGATAAATAGGCTTATCATAATCTGTTGGATACATCATTAAGCGATGTATGCCATAGTACAAACCACCATATTCTGTATATAAATCATCACGTAATTCGTTGGTGCTCATGCTGCTACGCTTATTTTCTTTGGCATAGTTAATATGAACTTGCATTGAACCTAAAGTGGTAATTGGATTCAACTTTTCAGCAAAGTCTTGGCCAACAAACTTGGCAGCACCTGTTAAAGCACTAATATGATAATGCTTTGTCATATAGTCAAAAATTTCACGATAAAGAACATCAAGTTCCTTTTCATTCTTAACTCGACTCATTTGCTTTAAATAATTGTCTTCAGGTGACGGCTGATTTTTTAATACATCTTGGAAATAATTGGCAATTGGACCACCAATTGTAGTCCCTAATTTATCTTCAAATTTTTCTTGTAAACGAGTGCTGACTTCTTTTACCGCTTTATCACCTAAGCCCGGAACATTTGGATTGGCAATAAAGTTGGATTCCTGATCTACAACAGCAATAATTGTACAAATATTTTCTTTATTGCGTGGAATTTTTAATTCTTCAGAAATATCAAAGATATCTTGCGCCCATGACTTACGATCATTGACACGATTTGGAATAAGCTTGCGAATTTGCTCACTTTTTAGTTCTGGTTCATCATCATTTGACCACCATGATCCATCACCACAGGCAGTGAGACCAATCGCAAGGGTCGTTAAACACGCGGAACGAATCAAGATACTTTGTAAACCAAATTTTTTCATACTGCTGAAAACACGTTTAGAAATGGATGAGCTCTAAGAGCTGATGAAGTATACTATGTCTATCTTAAAATGTATGAATATATATGTATATTGGTCCGTATCAACTGTCAAATAATTTAATCGTTGCTCCTATGGCGGGTGGGATAGATGCTTTATAAATAATTATAATTAACAGTATCTTACTTAAATTTGAGTGGTGCAAGGTGCAAATACGGTGCAACCACTCTCGATTTTTATCAATAACTTAGCATTTTAGCTATGCATCGCAGTCCAGTCTTTTTTAGCCTCTTGCTGAGCACTTGTCAACCATATTGCTACGTCACTTAAATGAGCACACCATGGTGAATATTTTCCATCTGGTTTAAATACAGGAAATGGTAAATCACATTTATTTGCACGCTTATTTGCTTGGACGAGTGATAAATGTGGTAAATAGTCGTCCAGTAATTCCTCGATGGGTACGACTGGTTTTCTAAACTTCATTTGAAGCAACCAAAGTGTGTCGAAAGGATCTTCAATTTTTTTTACAACACTCATTAATTTCGCTCCCTAACAAACCTTTCTTTTTTCTTGCATAATTCCAGTAGCCATTTTTTGCGTTAAATCGATCATTACCTTTTCTGCTCGTTTAACATCACCATGCCCACCCAAATAACTAGCTATGGCATTTCCAGAAATACAATAACCAAATCTTTTTGCCAAGATAGGATCTGTTTTCTTCAACTCATCATAAATTGGGTAAATTAACTTTTGAAAAACTTGCTCTGCAATTTCTTCGGTTGTGCCTTCGAGTTCAAATTCAGGAATTTTCATACAGGCACCCTAGAATTTTTTACCATTTTCAGTTAAGCGATTTTCTAACTTATGATCTGCACGATGCTTATTGAATTCAAGTTTTTCTTGAATTGCTCCATCTAGATCCAAGCCTAAACCACCAGCCATATCGCATATGCGAATAACCGCGTCAGCAAGTTCAACTTCAAGCATTGACCGATGGGGTAGTTTGTCATCCATCAAGTTTTTACGATGACCTTCCATTGCTTCTGAAATTTCGGAATGAATTAAGCAAAGCATTTCTGGGACATTTCGTTTTGCAGGCTCACCATTTCTAGATGTTAGGTCTGTGCCTGTAATTAAATCAGTCCACCATCCTGCTTTTACATTTTGCTCATGAATTTGTTTAATTAAATTTTTCATCACGCCACCTGTTTTAAAAAATAAACTTCATTTTCAGTTTTAAACTCAGCACACTGAAGAATTGCCTTAACTGTTTTTGCGCTGAGTCTTGAAACAGTCATCAACTGGCTTACTGATAACCCGAAAGGCTCATTTTGTAGAACTTTGATCACTTTATTTTTTGCATTTTCAAAGTTTTTATTTGCAACTTCTCTTTGAAACTCTTTAGCAGAATCCATCTCACCAACTCCCAATCTCGATTAAAATAGGTCCATAAATTGCAATCGCAATTTCAAGCAGCAAAAGTGATATTTCCATTTTTATCTGCCTCCGCTACTAAAAAGTCAGGTGATGCTAAGTGACTTTCAAATTCCTGACCCAATTCGAATGCCGCTAGATTTCCATTTAGTTGATCTGTCACCAACACATAGTGGTGTTTCTTTTTGATTCCACGGTCGCTTGTTCGCGCCGTGAAACCTTTCCCTTTTAAACTTTTGACCTCATAGCCAAGTTTTACAAACCAAATTCGAAATGCTGTGAGGTGCTTTGTTTTAACGACAGTTTTAGCCATTACACTCTCCAAGTTGCTTCTTTGAATTTGGCATTCGTAACCAACTCATCAATTTCAGACAATGAAACATTGTCAAAAATATGAGTCATTTTGGTACCAAATACAGTTAATATTCTTGTCACAGATGAGTATTTAAATTTCATTATGGCACCACCTTTGAGCCTGAGTTTTCAAGCTCATATCGACGTGCGCGGACATAACCCATTAGACGTGGTTGAATATCTGGGTGACGACCTGCCACATCAATTTCCAATGCGTCCAAAGTTGTTAGGTCGGGTGCTGTTTGGATCTGCACCATTAGTGAGGGTGTTTCAGCAACAGTTGAAGTTTCAGGATTCAATTCAATCAAGCGTTTGTGAATTGCATCAATTAGTGGCTTACGTTGAATTTCACTCCAAGCCTTTGTATAACCTGTAAGTGCAGTAGCCTCTGCAGGTGTTTTGGCTTCTTGAGCGCGATTGATCAAATCATTGAGTAAAGTTTGATACTCAACAGATTCATCAAAAGTTGTTAAATCTGGTTCAAGTTGTTCTGTTTTAGGTGCGTATTGCTCAGGATCCAGTTCAAGCAACTTTTCCTCAGTTAATCTACACAAATACTGATGTTGTTCGTGTTCCAAATACCCATTGGCTAAAAATACTGGTCGTAATGCAAGAACTGAATCGACAGAAGTACATTCACTGATCTGAGCTGTAAAGCTTTCAATAATCTTTGATTGACCTGTTTCAATATCTCCCCATGGTTCATCTGTACTTTCAGTACCAGTGGGTTTAACAGATTCAGTTTCTGCTGAAGTATCCGTTTTTTTACCACGTGGAGAACGAGCTTTCTTAGGCTTATCATTAAAACCATCTTTAACTTCGATTCCAGTAATCATGTTGCCAAAATTTTTACCAATAGCCTGCAGCTGCAATTTTGCATTTTCTGCATCAAGCTGAGCAAAACCATTTGCGACACTTAGACAAATATCGCCGTGTTCTTGATCATATTGAGTGCGCAAAATACAAGTAGGCATAACAATATAAATTTCTTGACCACTTTTTAAATCGTGTGGTTCCGCAGGTTTAGTGAATTGAATTCCTGCAAGCTCAGTCATTTCAATTTTTATGCAAAATTCATAATGTGGTGCAAAAAATACAGTAGCGGGGACTTGATCAAGTGTACTGAAATCTTGATCAGCATGAAGAGATCCGTTACCTGCATATCGACACAAAACTGTTTTACCAGCTTGAACTGCTGAAATTGCTTCTTGTGCTGTAATAATATTTGTCATGTTCTTATCCTTTTAATGCTTTTACTAAATACGGGTCTACGTCAGGCTGATTGCATAACCAACGCTTATAATCAGGTGGCAAAAATTTGATTTCAGTGCCTTTGTGTTTGCCAAAGCTAATAATTGTAGGAATCCGAGCATTTTCAGAGGCTTCGTAAAGTTCTTCAATGGTTTGAATATTTAGTGCACGGATGATGCTTTTTAAAATAAATCCGGTGAGAAGAACATCTTGTTTGGCATTGTGTGCTGAACGTAGTTTTTGGCGTGCAATATCGCTACCCTCAAGCAACATGTAAGTAAGGGCAGAAATGTTATGTGCCTCATGTGGCCATACTTTACGTGCTAAAGCTAAAGTACAAATTGCTTTAAGGGGTTTTGTATTAACACCACATTTAGCGATCGCTTCAATGTCATAATCAATGTTGTGACCGATGATGTATTGGACATCATCAGGTAACTTGAATGTTGTATAAAATGGTTTGCCTGCAATATCTGATTCCAGGATATGATGGACAGCCATCGCACCAAAATTGATTTTGGCATTGATAGAGTAATACTCATCAAATGCTTGATCGGCATAAATTGAAGCCTCACCATTTGCCAATTGGAATGGCACATAAGCAATTTCGATAGGTAACCCTTTAAGGTCATGTGTTTCGGTATCTAAGATAATTGCGTTCATGCTGTAGCCATCTCCGATTTAGCTAAGGTTTCAATTTCATTTTGTACCGCTTGCAAATTTGCGGCTTCAATTTGGGTGAGGGCATCAATCCCGAAATATTCACAGACAGATTTAACGTCTAAACCACAAGAATCTATGAAGACTTGTAACTGATCGCGTTGAGCTTCACTAATTAAGTCAACTGGGCGTGAATTAGGGGCGATGTATTTGTTTTTTTCCGTATCGAATACGAAATTCAATTGTTTTGCTCTATTAATGAAATGTTTACGCATTTCTTTATAATGTGGGTGGTTTTTATCAAGCTGTTCAATTAGGGTGTTGAGTTCTGACACATAATTGATTTGATCACACTCAGAAAAGAATTGATCACGTTCTTCAATTGCTTTCATGGTCTGTAATTGAGCTGGTGTCATCGTATTAAGATGATCTTTAGCTTGTTGAATCAAATCACCAAAAAAAGTAGGCGAATGCTGTAGATCTGGAAGCACAATATTGCCATCTGTATCTACACCAAGACTGCCTGAGTTTTTTGCATGATGTGAATTTGATGCTTTGAATTTTAGAACACGGACAATTTGACCATCGGTAGCTTTTTCATATGTGAGATAAGCCATGATGTCTGATATACGATATAGAACATCACGATTTTTACCGCTCATCGATGGGCGATGAATTAAAAGATCATCGTTACGTTGTTCTTCAGCATGACCTATAAAAATAATATCTTTGCCATAACTGCGGATACGGTTAATTAATCCAATAAAGTCATTACCAGCATAGCCTTGAGCTTTAAGTGTTAAATTACCATCACGCTGGGTGTTACCCTTAATACCTTGATAATGAATTTTTACGCAGTCGAGCATTGTGCCTACAGTATCAAACGCAACTGTTTTAAAAGATTTAAGATCTTCTTCAGTTACGTTGGAAACATCTGTCCATTTTTGAACTTGTACCGCAGTACCTCGACGCAGAGCACCAACACGGTGAACACCTTTATCAAAATCGAATAAGATAGTATCTTTTGCCGTGAATGCTAAAGATGATTTACCAATATCAGGATCCGCGTAGTAATACGCTACGATAGTTTCAACATGGATAGGTTCATTTGCATGAACTACATTTGCAAGAGCCATAAGTCACAACTCCTTAATTATATTTAGCATTGTTATAAGCAATGCGTTGATTAGCGGAATATCGGGTGCGCTGGTTACGAGGATCAGCAAGATAAATAGCAACGGCTTTACGGTTTTGAAATGCACGTTCACGTTTAAAGATTTCACGAATCCATGGCTTTTGAGCGTGTTCTTCAGCTTCGATTAAAAATAAAGTACCTGATTTGCTAACACGATAAATCTCGCCATTTTTTTGGATATATTCGTATGAATACAAGCGCATACGGAATTCACCATCAGCATCACTGATAAATTCGGTTTTCTTTTGAGTGGTAGAAGTCATTAGGCAGCCTCCACCATTTGATTGCGTTCCAAATGACCGCGAACAAGTTCTTTGATTTGAACAATATCGTTAAAGTCAGTGAAATCACGGTAAGCATTGCCGTTTATGTCATGGATGTCATCGACAGAAAGCTGAGTAATGTCTACAGCTGTAAAATCTGAACCTGGTACGCCGTAGTTGTCTGGGTGAGCTTCATAGTCGAATGAAACCTGAAGTATAAAATCATCAAGTTTTACAGTAGCTTTACCAGTTGATTTGGATGTTATAACTGCAGTTTGTACTGCAACTACATCGGGGGCTTGCTTAGCAGTGTATGTAGGTGGCGTATAACCAGTTGTAGGTTCATATTTGTGAAAACCTGTAGTTATCGCACCAAGAACAATAGCTGAAACACTGAGTGTTACGATGAAGCTATTGCTTGGAGTAAATTTTACATTCATAATTCACCTGTTGTTTGAAAAAGCGCATTTGATTTCGAGGTCTGTGCGCTTTTTTGTTATTTGGTGAAATTATTATTCACTAATGAATAAAATAATGCAATAAAAATATTCATTAATGAATTGATTGGTTGTATTTTGATCTATTTTTATTCGTTTTAATTTTATTTATGCTCTAATAGATAAAAGAAAACCCACACAGGGTGGGTTAGATGGAGTTTGATTAAACTAGATTTCTTCTAAAGTGGGCTGTTTATCAATACCAGACCAATCAATTAATTTTTCAGATACCTTATCTACAGAATACTCTTCAATTAAGTCAATCCCTTCAGAACGTAAACTCCATTTAAAACTATCAATAATATCATCCCTCTTCTTTTTATCTGATTTACTTAGTAAATCCATGTTTGAGCTGTCAGGTGACAACATGAAAAGCTTGAAGTCGCTATCAGTTTTTGCATATTTCTTTACAGCTCTCATGTTCTCTAGGGTTTTGAAACAATTAATTTCTACTGTATCTGGAGTGGCGTATACAGATGAAACTAGATCACCAATTTTGTGGTTTTTTTCCATATTAATTGCCACTGGAAGCCTTCTATATCCAATTGAAGAGTTTCCAACTAACACTGTTTCATTACTAGTAAAGATCTCCTTATAAATTTCACCCATTTTATTTTTAATGTAACTCTTAACTTCAGAATGAAACTTAACTGTTTTAACGGTATGAAACTGTTTTTTGTATTTAACTTTATTATCATGAGGTAGAGATAAAGGGGCAGCACGCACCAATAGCTCTTCAAGTAGTTCGTCGATAGATTCTCCTTGAACAAATCCTCGCTTTTCTAAGATCAATTGAGAAGAGAATGAAGTTTCATAATTGCAATGTAGAAAATCCTCAAACAGCTCAATACAGGACTTTATATAATCCACCATTTCAGAACCATAAGCACATTCAACTCTAGAAAAATCTTCAATGAATTTTGTGTGTACAATATCATCATGATTTATAAGCACCCCAACGGCAAGTTGTTCATTCGTCACTAAGTCAGGTGTGAATCTAACTTGCGCCCAAGAAGCTTGTACCAACTCTAGAGTGGTTAAATTTGTCTTAAACTTTTCTTCAAATTTTTTAAAATTCATAATGTTACCTACTTAGCAACATTGCTGTGTGTTGTAGAAAGCCATAAATCGCATTTTGCTTCAATATTCCCAACTTGTACAGCATTAGTATCTAGAAAATCTTGCAATATATTACTTACATTTTGGATGGGGTTTGGTGGCAACCCTGTATTAATTTTCTCATCTCCAAGAAAATCATTAATTAATAAACCTAGTTCTTCTTTTACGGTTTCAAATGCTGAAGCATGTTTAAGTTTTGCATTTTTCAATTCATTTAATAAATTTTCTTTCCAAAATAATCCACTAAATTTCGCTTTCAAAATCTCAGTGTACATCTTCTGAAATTCACCAGATATGGTGGCGTTACGCATAATATCCCAAGGAGACCAGTTATCGCCATATAGTATCCCACCGTGGTCTATTAGCGTAAAAGTCCTATTCGGAAGCTCTAACAAGTTACCCAAATTACGATCGTTATTAATTAACCAATCATCACACATTATAAGATTAGGTAACTTCTCCCAACTCTTTAATGCTTCTAAGAGGTGAGCTGTAATGTAGCTTTTGATTTCTGGTGTCTTAGCGTTATCCAATTCCAATCTGCGATTAATGCCATTTGTATTAGTGCACACCCATGCATAAGTTACACCTCTATACCTATCAACTTCTGATACCTTATCCCATATTTCCGGAGTAAGTTTTTCTGAAATCTTAAACTCAAGAAATCCAGCGAGTTCTGGTTGTGGAAGACCTAAGCCACTTACTAATAGATAACCTATTGCCTCATTTAATAAAGCTCGTTTTTTATTCTCACCATAAAACTTTACATAAGATTCTCGCTGAATACCGTCATTCCATGTGAGTTCAGCAACATGAGTCATAAGACCCATACATCCATCTATAGCAGGCCGAAGATATTTTTTATAACTTAAAAATGGTAGATACTGCACTATTTGACCCATAACAACCCCTCAAAAAACCCGATCAGTAAACTGCGTCGGGTTCGCAGTTTTTATTTATCTGAATATTTCTCTAAAAAGTCATCAATCCATCCTTGCGCCACATCAAGATTAGTAATATCTGCTAGCTTTAGGCTAGTTTCTTCAGCTTCGTTAAAACCCTCAATTATTGCTTCAAAGATATTTGCTTCAGCAATCACTTCGCGTGCCATCTCACCCGCGTCATAACTTTGTTTAGCTTTTTTAAGTGAGGCTATTTGCTTATCAATGCCTTCGCCAATTTTAGCTAAAGCCAATTTAAACTCTTGACGATTGATCGTTAGTGCAGTTTTAGATTTATTCAATGTTGCGATCATAATATCCTCTTTTTAAATTTTTTTTTGTTATCTAGTTTACTGAAAATGGCGACCTAGCATCTTTGGTAATTAACCTGATCTATATCGCACGCGGCCAAATACTTTAAATGTTGTGTTATCCGCTAGCTCGGTGTTAACAATTTTATCTTTGTATTTAGGGTTACGCGGATGCAGTACAAGAATTCCGCCTTGCTCTTTAAAAATCTGCCTAATGAGCGCATCTCCTTCAAAATAAATTGCATAGGTTTCACCATCAGTTATCTCAGTATCAGAAATATCCAGACCTATAGCATCATCATCGAAAAGATATTCTTCGTTGCTGTCACCCTTGTTAATGATTAATTTAAAATTCTCAGGTTTAATTTTACGTTTCTTGAAAAAACTAGGCTCAAATGACAACTGTTTTTTTATCACATCAAAGTGAAAATCAATAGATTCACCTTCACCACTACAGAATTTAACATCATAAAAATCAATCCATATTTTTTTATTACGCTCCTCATCTGTCAATTCATCTGTTGTGATGGCAGTAGCTGTGTTATTCAAAAATCCTTGTATTTGCTCATCAATGGATAAATTTTGTTTTACTAATTGATCCTTCTTAAGATCTCTATCTATTAGTTCACCTGGAGTGACTCCAGCCCACTTAGCCAAAGATTCAAGGGTTGATCTTCTTGGATTTTCGGTAATGCCTTGTTGGATGCGAAAAACTGTAGCTTGAGGTATGCCGTGCTCTTTTTCCAGCTCGTGTGGATTCGTTCTATTTTTATCAAGCAAGTATTCAATATTTGAGCGCAGAAACATTTCCAAAATCCTTGTGTTCATAAAATCAATTTTATTCAATAAAGAATAATTTAAAACAAATAATTCACTTCTCATTGACACTTATTCACTAATGAATAATACTATTCATTAATGGAGGTGTTATATGACCCTAAAAGACAAAATCCTATTCCTTCGCAGTTGTGGTGTAACGCAACAAAGCATTTCAAGTAAAACAGGAATTCCACAGAGTTCTATCTCAAAAATAGAAAACGGTGATCAGCTTGATGTGCTTTACAGCAAAGGCGCTGCTTTAGATAAATTTGTCAAAGAGCAACAAGATTTAAACCTGAACGGAAAATTATCCGCTTAGTAGCAATCAGACAAAGTATCAATTTTTGTTCGTAAAAAATAAACGTGAATAAAAACAAGGATTCACAAATGGAAATTTCAAAAGAGACAAAAACAGCTCTTCATCAAATGATCAGACATTCACTTGGTATCACGCCAAAAGAAATAGCTGATCTAACTGGCGACTCGCATAACACGATTTGTAACTACGCAAATATGAATATGCCTGACCACATGCCGAGTTTAAAAAAGTTCGAAGCAATGTTGATGTTTACTCAAAACCCTGCGGTTTTAAAAGTTTGGGCGCATAAATTGGGTTTTGTATTGGTACCAGTGGGTGCGGATGGTGAAAGACATCGAGAAATGAATGTGCTTGAAGCAATGATGCTAACAAATGTAGCAAGCGGAAAGGCAAATCAAAAAGTGTATGAGGTTCTAGAGGACAACATTGTTACACCTCAAGAATACGAGGAAGCACACATTATTTTTCAAAGAATTATTGAGTGTGCTACCGCAGCAGACAAAGCTTTGCAAAAACAGGCTGAAAAATACATTTCAGCAAATCAAATGGAAAAAGCCTGATCTCAGAAATCAGGCTTTTAATTCAAAACTTTGAGGCATTGAATATGAAAACAAATTTACCACAACACCCATGTGCTGGCAAATGCACAGAGTTTAAAAACGAACAGTGTAAGACTTGCTTAGTGCGTGATATTGAAAAGCGCAAGTTTGATTTAGGTGTGGCACCAGATGAGGCTTATGTAAAAGCAGGCTTCAAAATGGATGACATGGTTGTGAAAATAAGCAGTGATGACAATACATTATATGTCTTCGCAATATACAGCACTGTTCATCCTGGTTATTGCTATATCGGCGAACCATATGCTGAAGATGGTGAAATGGCTCATGTTGATGAAATCCGCCCAGCCTCAACAGCAGAAATCCAAGCCAATCGCCGTCTAACCGAAGCTGAGCAAGCTTTAGCGGAGGTTTCATAACTATGGAAAATCTAAATTTATCCGACCGCCAAAAACTTGTTTTGCAATGTGTGATCGATGCTGCTAACGAGAAAAAGCAACCATACACGGGTGGTGTCGTTCGGCGTATGTTAGCAAAAGGTCATGAAATCACTGAAAAACAATGTGCTTATGACCTTGGGGTAATTATTCGTACCAAAGGAACTGGCGTTTATTCAGTGAAATTCGATAACAATCCTAAACTTTGGATATATGAAGCACCAAAAAATAGTGAGGTGAATTCATGACTACAAATCAACACTTCCAAAAAGCACCAGAGCACAAACAGATCCAATGGACTCAATCTTGGTATGAACCAGCATTGAAATCATTAAATGGAATTTTAGATGTTCGCCGTGCAAATTTACGCAAAATCAAACGAGATGAAAATCAAGCGGCAATCACACGTGACGAGTTTATTGAAATTTTAATAAATGAGCATCGCATAACTGTCTATCAAGCTGGAGAAATCATTTCGAGTTTATTGCGTGCTGGAAAAATTTTAATGTTTGGTCGTTTCATTCAAATGAATGAAGAGGTGGGTGAGGCATGACAAGTATGAATCACCCATTAATCAGATATCACGGTGGTAAGTTTCGCATTGCTGATTGGATTATCTCAAAGTTTCCTGTACATAAAACTTACGTTGAGCCGTTCGGTGGTGGAGCATCAGTTTTGATGTGTAAGCCGCAAAGTAATATTGAAGTTTATAACGATATAGATAGCGATGTAGTCAATTTATTTCGTGTGCTTCGTAATACTGAACAGTGTGAGCAGCTCAAACAACTAGTACATCTGACACCATTTTCTCGTGATGAATTTCATCTCGCGTATGAAGAAACAGAATGTCCAGTTGAAAAAGCTAGACGGATGATTGTAAGAGCACAAATGGGTTTTGGTAGTGCGGGTGCTACTAAAGGTCATACGGGATTTAGGTTGGCTGGTGGACGCCAAAAAAATTACGAAATCAATTTATGGGATCAGTATCCTCAGCGAATTGCCAAATGCGCAGAACGACTAAAACAATGTGTGATTGAAAATCAGGATGCATCAAAAATTATCAGTTTATATGACGCTGATGACACATTATTTTTTGTAGATCCACCATATGTAAGAAGTACCAGAATAGCAAATGTTGTGGCTTATCGTCATGAAATGACAGATTCAGATCATGAAATTTTGTTAGATCAACTCGTTAATGTGAAAGGTTCGGTAATTATTACAGGTTACGAACATGACATTTACAATGACAAATTATCAAAATGGACAAAATTCACTAAATCAGTGCAGGCATCAGGACGGCTTGGTGGCGTAACACGCCAAGAGTGTCTATGGATTTCCCCAAAAGCGCAATATCAAGATTTATTTGGAGGGCAATATGAGTAAGTTTGTGCCCAATTCGTTTATGGTGGCGAACGCATTTGTAGATGAAGCTATGTACAAGATAAGCGATGCATCTGTAAAAATTTATCTATTGATCATCCGAAAGACACGTGGCTGGACCAAGGAAAGTGATGCACTTTCATTACGTCAGTTGGAAAGTTTATCTAAGAAAAGCCGACCTACTGTCATTAAGTGCTTAACTGAACTTGAAGAAGTTGGTTTGATCAAAAAACACCATCAATCAAAATATGGGAATGTTTTCTCACCAGTTGATAATTACGATATTGGAGAGTTGATTAAATTTCCATCTAAAAAGGTATTGGTTAAGGCACTTATTTTGTTCAAAAAAGAGCTGGTTAAAAATTTTTACCACTTTGGTTATGGTGAAAAAATAGCTCAAAAACCAGTCGAATTTTACTTAAATATTGGTGGTCAAAAATCTATACTGGTTAAAAATTTTTACCACTTTAAAACTGTGGATAACTTCCCAATGTGGTCAAATTTTTTTACCACTAAAAATGGCAAGTGGTCAAATATTTTAACCACAGGTGGTAAAGAATTTTTACCGCAAGTGGTAAAGAATTTTAACCCACAAAGTAACACTATCAAAAGACACTATCAAAATAAAAAAAATTGGCTTTCTTTTGAAAATTTAAAATCTCAAATTACTTCTGCCAATACTTTGGTAAATGTTGACGAGATTTTGAACGCTTCGTGGTTTAAACGTGAGTTGGAACAATTTGAAAATTACAACGCTGAAAAGAATCATTCTGATGAAATGATGATTTACTTTTTGGCAGATTGGTTGATCAGAGCATATTTGAAATACGAAAAATATAATTCTGTGAATTCTCAAGGGCAATTTTCAAAATCACCTGCAGGTGAATCAGCTAGCAATACCAATTCTGATTTTCTGGTTTTTGCATCACCAAACCAGATGTACATGTTTGCAAACAAACTTACAGCACACCCTGATGTTGTTAGAAAATTCAGTTTACCTGGCGAATCAACTGAAACTTTTGCTGGTCGTATAGCTGTAAAACTCGCTGATCCTTCTGAACGCCAAAACTGGAAGGCATATCTTGCGGATGTCGGTTTTAAACCTAAGGGCAAAGGAGTGGCAGCATGAATGAAATACTAAATCAACGTATTCAATCAGTACAAGCTGGTAAAGATCTTACACACGCTCAAATCGTCGCTAAGCGCAATCTGCGTGAAGAAATTGAGGCTGAGATGGAAAAGTTCTTAGCGCAAGGTGGTGAGATTAAACAAGCAGTAAATCAACAGTTTCGTGTCAAACATGGTACAGCAGATCAATACAATAAACGCGGTTGCCGTTGTGAGAAGTGTGTTGATTGGGCTTTAAAAAAAAGGATTGATAAAAACAACAACACTCAAGGTGAGAGCATGATTATCGGAGTTGCTGTAAAAGCTGGTGATCTTATGGTCGCTCTACCAAAACCTAATCGCCATGCAGATTGTATCGATATCATTCTGTCACTTGGCTTAGTACCAGATATTCAAAATCAATGGGGGAAATCTGCACATCAGGGTTTCTATTGTGAAAATGGGAAGTTCTATACACGTCCACAAGCATTTTTACATGCGGTTGAATGTGGTCAGTTGGAATTTTGTGTAAATCAACTTGAACTAATAGCCTTGGGTGAGATGAAGTTTTCTCGCCTTGGGGTATGCAGTGAAGATTTGTGGTGAGATTTCAGTGACAAGCATTTCACTTGCAGATTACAGGGAAAAATACGGTGGTGGTAAACAAACTGCCACCGTTAAACGTAACAAATTTAATGCCCAGAAAGTTGTTTTTGATGGAATGACTTTCGACAGTGTTAAGGAACACAAGCGGTATATCGAGTTAAAAGCCATGTCACAACGTGGCGAGATACGAAACTTGAAACACCACACAAAATTTGCATTGGTACCAAGTGTGAAACTGGAAGGGGAAAAAAGGGCAAAACCAGCAATTAGATATTTTGCAGATTTTACATATTACACGGCATCTGGTGCTTATGTCGTTGAAGATGTGAAATCCAAGGCTACACGGAAACTGGCTCCCTACCGCCAGAAAAAGCACTTAATGAAAACGGTTCACGGCATAGATATTCAGGAAGTATAGGCATATGTTAGTAGATAAATTTGATTTTTTAGAGTTTTTGCGCCTTGCTATTGCTGCTGGTTCTGCGAATGGGAAGAAAATTTCAAAAGAAATTGTTTTAGGGGAAATCGCATTAATGCCAAGGCATACACGTATGTGGGCGTGTTTATTACTTGAGAAAGTTGCATTTGATCGAATTGCGATAATAACGGAACCAAAAGAAAATACCGAGCTTGTTTATAGTAGATATGATTTTAACCGCACATGGGAACGCCGTTTACCTGATACACCAGGTACAGTGGAATTTAAGCAAGGTGATATTTCTTCGGTTGATTTCTTTAAAGTTAGAAATATTATGGCAACCACAATTCACAAGGAAATGATTAAAAATAATTTTAAACCAAATAATGCTCAAGGTGATTTATCAAATATTGCAAAGGGTTTAGCAGGGGTTGTTTTACGTGGGCATGTATTGGTTAAGGCTATGTGTGGATCATGCCAAGGATTAGGAAAATTAGAGTTATTTGGTTCCAAGGGCTACCCATGCGGTGTAAAGCCTTGTCAAAAATGTGAGGGTACAGGCAAACGTCCTTATACGTTAAATGAAAAAATTACCATATCAAAATTAAAAGTTTCTAAATCAGGTTACTCAGAGCGTTATGCAAAATATGAGCTTTTGGGGGAGTCGATTGTAGCTCAATGGGAAAATGAAATAAGAGGTCGATTGAGCCGTGCATTTCACTTTGAATTGGAAGAAAGTACAACAACTGTAGCTTGACACAAACAGAACACTTGAGTATAAGTATTTCTAAAATGGGCGTTTTATAAATTAATAGCCCTCAAGATATTTTAAAGCTCGCATTAGCGGGCTTTTTTAATTATTGTTGGTCGTTGAATTTGGTTTAGAATTAATTAGCAATATTCTTAAAGGCAAAATATGAAAGCGCAACCTTTAGCGGAAACTTTGCTTGATGAATTAACAAAAATTGATCAAGATGTTTTATTATCTGAATTTAAACAAAAAAGATATCTTAGAGAATGTGAAAAAGCTATTCCTATATACGCTGCATGGGGGTATATGTGTAAGGGTATTGTTTATGCTTTTTCAAATGATTTTGATAATATGCTTGCCAACTTCCAGATAGCATTAAAACTGGAATCAAATGATTACGTAATCAATAATAATTACATTAGTGCTTTAGCTAGTTTTGGCTATCATAATGAAGTTATAAATTTTTATTCTCATATGGATATTGCTGATAAATCAAAAGAAAAAGGATATATGAAGGCATTGGTTTCAATACTTTCAATGACTGAAATTAGAGAAATCAGCGAAAAATATGCTGATAGAATTGAAGAAGCATTAATAAATGTTGAATTGAATTTGGAAGATGTTAAGAGTTACCTAAAGCTATTTAACGAGTTTATGAGGAATAAAAAAGTTAAATTCCAATTACAGCCCTCTATAAGTTGGAAATTAATCGAAGATGATTTATACCTCTATTACGAATTTATGGGGACTCCAAATCAATCAATTGAATTTATGGATGAGTTTGATAGAATTGCAATTACACATTTAGATCGGTCTTTATCTAAAAAAATAACAATTGTATTGCTGCCTTTAATTTCAGGGAAAATGATTTAATGAGATTTAAACCTTACGATAGATTGTTAGGCTCAAAAGACATTTTACAAAAGTGTGAAAGCAATGAATCTACTTACAGAAGTGTGATGCACCAAAGCTATTACGCAGCTTTCAATCAATTGACAAGCGAAATTGAAAACCGCTTATTTTATCCGATAGATAAATTTACTTTAAAAAATAGTGTACATAAAGCACATATTGATGCATGTGAAAATAAACAGAATAGTTTATTAAAAAATCATGCTGATTATGAAGCTCTAGGTTTACTTATAAAAGAAATCAAAAGGCTTAGAGGTTTGAGAGCAAAGTCGGATTACGAACTGTATACCAATGTTAGAGAAGGTGAGGCTGAACTATCGTTATTAATTTCAGAAAGGATATTCGACTTAATAGATAATTTATCATAAAACAGATTATTAAAATTTAAGGATATAGTTTTAAGTATAACAACTCGCTTTTGCGAGTTTTTTTTACGGTTAAAACCCTCACTCGCTTAGGACGCTTTGCGAGTCAACTAGCCGAACGGATTACGGCATGGAACCCCGCTGACATACATGTTATTGGCGGGGTTTTACTTTTTATGAGGTTGTATGAATTTTTTAGAAATTATAAAGCAGATTAAAGAGACCAGCCTTGAATTAGATCACTTGGGAAGTTGCTCTACACATGGCTTAACAGATCAAGAAATCGCTCAATTAGATGAGCGATTTTTTTTAGCCACGGAAAAATTAAAAAAGCTCAAAGCACGCCGTGACAATAAACCAGAAGGTTTTTTAAAATAGGTGGTATATGGAAATTGATCAATATAAAGGTTTAACTAAAAAATCACCTTTAAAAACAAAACCTAGATCTAGACCATTACCTAAAGCAACTGAAAAATATTTAGAAGCGTTTGAAAATTTTGAACATGCTTTAAATTTATTTGAAATCAAATACGAAAAGACATTTCAGTTCAAATCAACCAAACATTGGCGTTTCGATTTTCATCTTATTGAGCACAGAATATTAGTTGAGATTTCTGGTGGACCATGGTCGGGCGGTCGTAAAGGCAAGCTGAAAGATAAAGCTTGGAGTATGGATCGTTACGATATCGCTGAAGATATGGGTTATACCGTTGTGAGAATAGAATCGGCACCAAGATATAAAATTAAGGAAGATGGGCCATTACAGGTCGAAGCTAATTTTTCTAGTCAGTGGCTTAAGAATTTGAAGAGGCATATTTTCAATGGAACAGATCAGACCATTTCCACCGACTGACTTTATTGATCAAGCTGAGGAAGAAGAAGCAATTCGCTTGACGCCTGCACCTGATCTAAAGGAATGGATAGTTTCAAATTGGCTTACTATGGGTGGTCATTTACATAATCCAGACCATGATCATATAGCAGAACTTTTGCATGATGATGAAACCTTTCTTGCATTTGCATGGGCTTCATCTGCCGCCGTAGCTAAAAAGCGTATGGTATTGGGTCAATGTGAAAAAGTAATGTTTAATCAAGGTGGTTGGAAGAAAGCTCGTCAAGAGCAACAAATGCGGGACTGGTTTGGATTTGTACCTGTTTATCTCATTACTGTTGATGCAAGCTTTTGTGAAAACTCGAATGATGTTGAATTTTGTCGTTTGATCGAACATGAACTTTATCATATTGGTGTTGAGCGTGATGAAGATGGCGAAATCATATATAGCTACAATACAGGTCTTCCTAAGCACTATCTGGCAGGTCACGACGTGGAAGTGTTCTTCGGTGAAACCAAGCGTTGGGGCGCAGATGCAAATGTTAAACGATTATTGGAAATCGCAAAGAATGCGCCGTTTGTATCTGAAAAAAATATTGCAGCGTGCTGTGGGAATTGTGTGATTAATTGAGCTTTGAAGCTCTTTTTTTTGCCTATTTTCTTGGACGTTCTTGGACGAAAATGAAATTATGGCAAGACTTAAAAAAGAGGTTCAAATCTTCATTGTACGTGCGCTTGCGGTATTTAACACACCAACTGAAACTGCTCGGCTCGTCCAAGAAGAGTACAACCTAGAAATAACTAGACAGAAATGTGAAGCCTATGATCCTACAAAGCGTTCAGGTCAGGATTTAAGCCAAGATTTAAAAACAGAATTTGAGGAGACTCGAAAAGCATTCTTGGCACAGCCTGAAAACATTCCAATTTCAAATTTAGCGGTACGGTTACAAAGATATGAAGACGGTTATCAGTCATCTAAAAACATTGTGCGCCGTTTAAAAATATTGGAACAGGCTGCTAAAGACATGGGCGGTCAATATACCAATAAAACAGAATTGACTGGTGCGGGCGGTGGACCACTTCAAAGTGAAAATACCACATATGTAACGGCAACACCTGAAATGTTAAAGCAGGTGTGGGATGAACTCGAAAGTAAATACTAGTTTGCTAGAAATGCAAATGGAAAGGGAGCGGTGTGAAAAAGAACAGTTGTTCTTTACACGTCGGTTTTTCTTACCTCGCATGGGATTTAAATTTTCAGTCAATTGGCACCATGAATATATTGCTGACAAAATCGACGAGGTTATAGCTGGCAAGGTCAAAAACCTAGTTATTAATGTCCCGCCTGGTAGTGGTAAAACTGAACTTTTAACAAATCTTATTGCCCGTGGTATCGCTAGAAATGCCCGATCAAGATTTTTATATTTGTCATTTTCCCAGTCTTTGGTTGAGGATGTTTCATCTACAGCACGTAACATTGTAAAGTCAGAGGATTTTCAAGGTTTATGGCCAGTAAAAATATCAACCAGTACCGATGCAAAATCAAGTTGGAAAACTACTGTTGATGGTTATGACGCTGGACATGTTTATTCTGCTTCAATGGGTGGGCAGGTCACAGGTCGCCGTGCAGGTACATTAGCAAATGAGGGGTTTACAGGGGCAATCATTCTTGATGACCCACTCAAGCCTGAGGATGCTTTTAGTCAAACAGCAAGACGTAAAGCAAACCGTAAAATCCTAAATACGGTCAATTCACGTAAAGCACGTTCAGATACTCCGATCATTTTGATCATGCAGCGTTTGCATGTTGAGGATCCGACCAATTTTGTTATGACTGGTAATGTTCCTGGTGAATGGGAACAAATCAGCATACCTGCATTGATTGATGATGATTATATAAGTCGGCTACCTGAGAACATTCAGCGCAAAATTCCACGTGATGTGGAAAGGGATGAAAAAGGTCGGCAAAGCTATTGGCCATTAAAAGAATCATTACAATCACTACTGCAGTTAGAACAAGGTGGACAGGATAAGGACGGCGCAACAGTTTCACGCTATACATTTGCCAGCCAATATCAGCAACAGCCTAAAAAGTTAGGTGGTGATCTTGTTAAAGCTGAGTGGTTTGGGCGTTATTTAACATTACCTGTACTTAAGTGGCGTGCTATATGGGTTGATACGGCGCAAAAGACCAAAGAGCATAATGATTATTCAGTGTTTTTGTGTGGTGGTCTTGGACATGACGGCAAGCTTTATATCATTGATGTAAAGCGTGGTAAGTGGGAAGCACCTGAACTGATTAAGGAAGCCAAGCTATTTATCAATAAGCATAAAGAATCCAATACAGAAATTGGCAAACTTCGATATATGGCCATTGAGGATAAAGCTTCAGGTACAACATTGATTCAAACCATTTCAAGGCAAACAACATTGCCAATCAGAGCTATTCAACGAAGCATAGATAAACTCACACGTACAATGGATGTGGTTTTTTATGTTGAAGATGGGATGGTGATGTTGCCAGCATCTGCTCCGTGGCTATTGAATTATGTTGAGGAAATAGAGGGATTAACCGCTGATATGACACATGATCATGATGACCAGTGGGATCCTACAATTGACGCAATAAATGACACTGTTGCAAGTAAGCCAACTGTATTTGATTAGGAAAAATTATGGCTAAGAAAAGAAAGCCTGACGCTATAGGCGATGCAGGGGCTTACACTAATTTTGTGTCTAATATCGGCACAGGACGTGATAAAGCATCACATGGGCATTTTGTACGCCGTGATATTGGTGACGATCAACTTGAAGCAGTTTATCAAGATTGGTTGGCGCGTCGTATCGTGAATCGACCTGCATCCGATATGTTGCGTGCTGGATGGTTTTATGAGGGAATTCAAGGCAATGACTTAGAAAAACTGATTGAAGCATGTGATAAATTCAATTTAAATAAAATCTTAATGTCTAGTTTGATTTTATCTCGCTTGTATGGCGTTGTTTACGTTTTATTAGGAACAGCAGATGGTAAAGCTTTAGATCAGCCATTTGAGCTTAATAAGCTTGGAATTGGGCGGTTAGAGTTCTTTACTGTTATTAAAAAGAAATATGTTACACCAGATAAAACCAAGTATTTGACACCACAAGAAAGCGGTGGATTACTTAAACAGCCTGAATTTTATAAATTACGTTTTGATGATGGGAAACTTGAACAACGGATTCATTACACCCGGTTAATTAAAATTTGTCATGCCGATGTTGTGAATGAAGAACCACAAAGCATTTTACAGGAAGTTTATAACGACTTATTGGACCATGCGAGTGTTAAACGTGGTGCTGCAAGCCTAGTACATGAAGCCAAGATTGATATTATCCGTACTCCAAGTTTAGTAGATAAAATCAAGGAGGATATGAAAGCCGTAACAGAGCGTTTTTTAAGTGTAGGTCTGCTTAAAGGCTTAAACGGCATGTTGGTTTTGGATAAGGAAGAAGAATATGACTCTAAGTCTTATACATTCGGTGGACTACCTGAAATGATGCGCGAATTTTCGATTCAAACCTCAGGTGCAGCAGATATTCCATACACCATTTTGTTTGGCCAATCACCTGCAGGTTTAAATGCCACAGGTGAGCATGACACACGTAATTATTATGACGGCATCGCGACAAAGCAAATATGGGATGTAAAACCAGCATTAATGAAGTTTTTAGCTTTAATTTGCCAAACTACATTTGGTCGGCAATTTGCAGGCTTGAATGTGGTTTTTAATCCCTTATGGCAATTGGACGCGAAAGTCCGTTCTGAGGTTGAGAAAAATAACAAAGAACGTGATCAAGGTTATTTAGACATGGGTATTTTGACCGAGCCACAAATCGCACGTCAGTTGCAAATTGATGGCGTTTATTCTGTGATTGATGATGATCACATTAAATTATTGGAAACAATGGTAGATACGGACAATGAACAAGACAATTCAAATCCTAAAGCCATTCCTCCAACAAGCGAAGAAGAGTAAACGCGGTAGAAAGGCAAAGTTAAAACCGATCAAGGTAAATCGCCGTATTGAGCTGTATTACACAAGACAGCTTTTAGCTATCGCACAATATTGCCAAGAGCAAACCAAGGAAATCGTTTTACCCAAAATTGGTGAAAATATTGGTGACAGCTGGTTCACTGAAATGTTTTCTAAAATTCGGGATAAGATTGTTAGGTATGTTTCTGATACATCAAAGCCTTTAGCAACCAAGGTTGTAAATGATGTAAGGCAAGAAGTAGATAGTCAGATTGCCAATCATACAAAATCCTCAATCGGTGTGGATTTAACACCCTTCTATCAAGCGAGTGATATTCAGCTAACAGTAGATCAATGTATTGCTGCCAATGTATCGTTAATCAAGTCGATACCACAGCAGTACGCTGATAAATTAGAAGCGTTGGTTTTAAATGCTTTACAGACTGGACAAACCAATGAAGAACTTGCTTTAGAAATTCATAAGTTAGGGCAATCAACTGAGTATCGCGCACGTTTAATTGCTTCGGATCAGATGGGTAAGATTAATTCCAATATCAACAAGCAACGACAGTTAGCTTTAGGTGTTGAATCTTATACATGGCAAACAGCAAAAGATGATCGAGTGCGTCCAGATCACCAACATAAGCATGGTAAAACTTTTCGTTGGGATGATCCGCCTAGTGGTGGGCATCCTGGTGAGCCTATTCGATGCCGTTGCGTTGCGTTGCCTAATTATGAGGATATTTTGATTGATTAGTTTTATAATTACTCAAATATTTAAAATAAATGAGGCTCAAGTTGGTTGCTAAACAGGTGAGGGATAAAGTAGAGATAAGGGAAAAAGCCGACCAATATAAAGTTTTATTTGATTTTTATAGAGCTGAATATGAGGCATTGAGGAATGAATATTATAAAGTTGAAGATAAAGCTGCTAAATATCTAACATCATTGTCTGTTTTGTCTGGGATTCTTTTAGTTTCATTTAGAGAGGTTGTTATTGATTTTCAGCCATCCTTATTGTCAATCATTCAAGTTTTGGTTCTATGTGTGTTGGTGCTTACCATTTCAACTTCATGGCGGTTTATATTTATGGTTTTAAAACCATTAGATATTAAGGTTATCCCATACAATCAAGATGGAATCGAATACTTCACAAGCGTTGATCTAGATGTTTTTTATTACTCAATGACAATTCAATATGTAGATACTATTAGTAGCCACAAAATTGGCATTAAATGTAAAACTGAGTTCCTGAAAAGAGCTTTTTCTGAAATTAAATTGGCGGGTTTGGTTTTGTTAATATTCCTTTTATTGATTTTAGTTGATAAAGTTGTTTATTAAGAATTAGCGTAAAAGGTAATAATGATGAGCTCAAACAAACCGCCAGAATATGTTCCACCACCTCAAACAGAGCTTGTAACTAAGTCTAAAGACAAGCCTGCTAATACCAAATAAATTAGCGGTGATAAAAGCTCACTTCGGTGGGCTTTTTAATGCCAAAAATTCAAAGAGCCGATAGGGCTCTTTTTTATTGAGCCTTATTTATGAGAATCCTATACCAACTCAAAATTGGTGATTTTGCACCAAGTGAATCATCACGCTCATTTACCAAAGAAGGGTATTTGAAGTGCGTTAATGTTCGCTTAGCGAAAGCACCGCAGGTACGGCAGTACTACGCCTATGAATTTCCATCATTAGAGGGATTCACGGCTGACCAAAACATTAACGTCTATACACCTGCAGATGAACTTTTTAAACCAGAATCGGTTGCAAGTTTTAATGGTGTGGATGCTACGGACTATCACCCACCTAAAAATGAGATTAACGCCTCAAACTGGAAAGATTACCACATTGGCTATTGTGAGAACGTGCGCCAAGAGGGTGATTATCTGGTGGGTGATCTTCTTATTAAAGATAAGACCAGCATTGATCTAATTCAAAGCAATGAGCGCATAGAAATGTCGCTTGGTTACGCAGCACTCCTTGTTTTAGAAAATGGTACTGCACCTGATGGCACGCCGTACCAAGCGAAGTTTATTAATTTTATTGGCAATCATGTGGCACTGGTGAAATACGGTCGCTGTGGTGGTGATTGCCGTATCGGTGACCAAAATCCAAGCCCAAAGGGGAAAATAATGGAAGTAGAAGTAAATGGTATTCGCTTCGATATCGGTGATAACAAGCCTTTAGCAGATGCCTTAAACATCCAAAAACAACAATTGGAAAATTTAAAAGCCGCCAAATTGAAAGTGGGCGACAAGCAATTTTCTGTCGGTGATGAGTTGCCAGCTGTGCAAGCGGTCGTTGATCAATTACACACGGACAAAGCAACACTTGAACAGAAAGTCGGTGATTTAGAAAAAAATCAAATGACACCTGAAAAGTTGGAACAAGCTGCAGCTGAACGTGCAACTGTGATTGCTGATGCAAAAGCATTATTGCCTACGGTTAAAACAGAAGGTTGTACGTGTGAGCAGATCAAACGTGATGTGATTGCATCAAAAACAGGTGACAGCCTTGTGACAGCAGTTTTAGGTAGTGTTGCCATTGGTGATGCAAAGCCTGAACAAGTAGACATGGTATTTCGTGCCTTATCTGCCGTAAAAGGTACTAATCCAACAAATCCAGTGAATGATGCTCTTAATTTCCAACAACAACAAAAAGTTGGAGATCAAGATCCAAACTTGGGTAAACAAGAGCAGGGCTATAGCAAAGCGACTGCATATAAAACAATTTAAGGAAGGAACATCATGGTTCAACAATATGATGCTGCACCTGGTATGAAAGCTCGTTTAAATGGTCCAGAAGATATTTTATCTTTACCGTTTTCGGGTGCTGGTGTGGCCAATGATGGTGATGTGGTCATTATTAATACTGATGGTAAATCAGTTTCCAATGTGACAGATGCAACCAATAAAAAATATGGGGTAATTATTCGCCATGGTGTTGGTAAGTCTGGGAAGAATTCAGCTGGTAAGGAAGCATACCAAGCCACTGACATGGTACCAACCATGACAATTGGATCACTTTGGGTAAAAGCCACAACACCTGTAACAGACATTACAGCAAATGTATATGTCAAAACTTCCAATGGCACAACTGATGCGCCGTTAGGTTCCTTATCACCATCTGCTACAGATGGTACTCAATTGCCTAATGCATCATGGGAGACGATTTCCAATGCACAGGGTTTAGCTGTTGTACGTTTACGTGGGGCATAACAAATTATGAGTAAACTCGCTCAGATGAAGCTACGATTGACTCCCGTAGCTCAAATTGTTCAAGCTGCTATTGGTGATGCATTCAACTTTGATGCATTGGCACAGCTTTTTGTCAAAATTGAAGAACAAAACGAAATCACACCGCAACTTGAGCAGGTCATGGACTATGCCAAGTACATTCCTGTGATGCCTGTAAACGGTGTCTTTGGTGGTGGTGAGGTGCTTTCACGTAAATGGGGCGTTGGTATCGGTAAAGACTATGCGGGTACTGGCAATGATATCCCATTGGCTGAAGTTGAATATGACACGGTTGCATTGCCAATTAAGGTTGGTACGATTGGTTATCAATATTCAATTATGGAGCTTGAAGCTGCTCAAAAACTTGGTATGACCTTAGAAGCCGATAAAGTTCAGTCAGCACGTTTAGCGGCAGAAAAGCATTTAAGTCAAGTTGCATGGTACGGCAATAGCAAAACTGGTGTTAAAGGCTTCTTGGATCAGACAGGTGTAACGGTTGTTACTGGTCAGCATAATTGGGCAACAGCCACAATTGAACAGATTCTTGGTGATTTTAATGCCAGCCTTTCTGATTCCGAAAACCTATTTGATGGTGATGTATCGGTACAGCCTGACACATATCTCATGGCATCAAACCAATATATGCATTTATCAACACGTGTGGTACCTGATTCAGGTGGTAAGACATTCCTTAAATATATCGAAGAAAATAATATTTTTACCACACAAGGTAAGACATTAACGATTCGTGGTTTAGGGCGTTCAAATGGTAAAGGTACCGCTGGCGCAGATCGATCAGTGATTTACCGCCGTGATCCATCGTGCATCCAAATGAAATGTGATGATGTTTCATTCTTGGCTGCTCAACCTGCAGGTTTGGATATCAAAGTACCTGGTCATTATAAATATCAGGGTGTTTGGTTGAAGCGTGTTGATTCGCTTCGCTATTTGGATCATGCATAAGGTTTAAATCACTATGAAATATTCATATTTATATAGCGGCTTACAAGCCGCTTTTGTTTTTTCTGGGCTTGCTGTTTTACCTACTGGTGTGCCGACTTCTGTTGATGAAGATGTACATAAAGCTTTATCTAAAAATAAGTTTGCTAAACATCTGATCGATTCAGGTGATTTAACTGTTACCGAAATTGCTGAAGATGCTTTGGTAAAAGCAACTGGTAAAGGTGCAGGTAAAACATCTGGTAAAGGAAAGACTGAAGGTGCGGCATCCGATGCAGCGAAAGCGGCTGGTGAAGCAGAATTAGCCACAGTTCAGGCTGAATTAACCGAACTTGGTATAACTTTCGCTGATGACGAAACGCTTGAGCAACTTCAGGCTAAATTAACCCAAGCCAAAGAATAAAGGTGGGCTATGGATCCGCAGACGTTTCGGGAAAAATTTAAATCAGATTCCCAACTTTATAATTCAAGTGACACTGAGATAACAGAAGTTTTAGAAGAAGCTGAACTTGTTGTTTCTGTTATTGAATTTGGGAAGCTGAAAGAGCGTGCTGTAGGTTTATATGCAGCACATATTCTGAAAGTTCAAAAAACCAACCCAAATGGCACAGCTATTTCAAATGCTTCGAGTATGTCTATCGCTGGTCAGAGTGTGAGTTATGCTCGATCATCTAAAGAAACATTCTATGACCAAAGCATTTATGGCCAACGCTATTTGGCATTAAAAAATTCAATCCCGATTGATGATAAAGGCACTAATCCTAATAGTTTGAGTGTTGGTGCTTTTGTTATTTAGGAGAAACGTATGTCATTTAAATATCAAGCACCTGAGACATGGAAAGCTGAATCTCTTACGATTTCAGGTGTAAATTATGAAGTGAAAAACGGTATTGTTTCATCTAATGAAGATATCTATTTTGCTTTACAGCCTTTGCAATTCTCTCGTTATGTTGAAGAACCTAAAAAAGCTGTAGCGGTTACTGCTAAATAGGTGACTTATGGTTGATTCTGTAGATGTTCACATTCAACTCAATGAAGAAAATAATCGCGTCAAGGTTGAAATACGTCGAACAATCACAGCATTAACTTTAAAAATTCAAAGGATGGTGCAAGAAGACATGCTAAGCGGTCAGAGGTTGAATGTTCAATCTGGTCGGTTACGTGGTTCACTTGCCTCAAAAGTTGAAGAATCTGGTGGTGTGATTGAAGGGATTGTCTCAGCTGGTGGCGCGCATGTTAAATACGCATTTATCCATGAGTTTGGCTTATCTGGATCTATTGGTATAAAAGAACACATGCGACATATCAAGCAAGCCTTTGGTAGACCTATCACCCCGCGCGATGTTCTTGTCAAAGCACATAGTCGCAATGTAAATGTTAAAGAGAAGCGGTTTATGCGTGATTCACTGGATGAAATTTCCAAGATTGTGCCCAAAAATATCGACAAGGCGATTGATCGAGGTTTGAATGGATAGTGAAATTATTTACCAAGCCTTATTTGATCGGCTTTCAAATGTTCAAGGAATGGTTTCAGTTAGTCGGCGTTTAAAACATTTCAACCATGTAAATAATGACCAACGTCCAGCATTGTTTGTTACACAAGGGAATCAAGCTGAAAATCCTGTAAAGGGATTGAACGCTAAGATTATTTTAAGTGCTGACTTGTATTTATATGTGTACGAAGCTGATCCAGTTAAAGCAATTTCAACACAAATAAATATCTTTGTTGATGCTGTTCGTGAAGCCATTAAGCCTGATTTTCCAGAGATATGTGAATATCAAACCTTAAATGGCTTGGTTGAGCATTGTTGGATTGATGGAACAATTGAGGTTTATGAGGGTGTAGACGGAATGCTGGATGGACAAGGGATTGCGATTATTCCTGTCCAAATATTAACAACCAATTAAACAATTAACCTAAATTATGACCGCCTAAATGGCGGTTTTGTCATTTTAAAGAGGTCAAAATAAATGGCTCAATATTTATTTGGTGCGGGCAAAATTTTTGCTACACCTATTTTAGATGTTTATGGACAACCTATAAACAATCCCACACCTGTTGAAGTTGGAGTAATGCAAAACACTTCCGTTGATATTTCATACGATATGAAAGAATTATTCGGACGTGGACAGTTTGCTGTAGATGCAGCGCGTGGAAAAGGTTCAATAAAGTGTAAAGCGACTATTGGACGTATCAGTGGTGCATTACTCAATTCAATCTTCTTTGGTGGTGTGATTGCAGATGGTGGACTGGAAGTGGTCACTCAAACCATCAACGGTGAAAAAATTGCAACAGGCGGTACAGTTACACCTGTGGTACCAAATGCAGGCACCTATGTTAAAAACCTTGGTGTGACCGATGCCAAAGCCATCCCATTAACACGTGTTACTACAGCACCAGTGGCAGGGCAATACAGTGTAGATGAAGCCACTGGTGCATATACATTTGCTACCGCTGATGTGGGTAAAGTAGTGTTTATCAGCTTTAAATATTCCGCAACAGTGGCAGGTGCAAAGTCAGGCTTAGTCAATAACTTGGATATGGGTTACACACCTGAATTTTCAGTGAACCTGCAGCGCGAATATAAAGGCAAGTTTATGGGAATGGAGTTTTTCCGCTGTACCAGTAACAAACTTGGGTTTAGCTCTAAACAGGATGATTACGATCTTCCTGAATTCGAATTTCAGCCGATGGCTGATGATCTTAACCGCGTATTTTCTTGGAACACTTCGGAGTAACCATCAATGCAATTTAAAGAAATTGAAAATCCACGCGGTACCACGATTCAAATTGATGGCCAGCCTTTTGTTTTTGCGCCTTTGTCACTTGGTGCAGTTGAAAAGCTTTTACCAGCATTACAAGGATTTCAGCCAAATGATGTGGGAACAGTGATCGATGTTGCACATAAATCTCTTAAGCGTAATTATCCTGACATTACGCGCGAAGATGTAGCCGATATGCTTTACATGGATCAGCTTGAAGAAGTTATGGCTGCGGTCATGTCTGTGTCTGGTCTGAAAAATAAAGAAGTCCAAGAAGGTGAATCGGGGGAATAGACTGGGAGGAGCTTTATACTCATTTAGTGATGACTACAGGTAAAGACTTTGATTACATCCGTGATCATTACGATTTACCCAGAATCAAAGCATTGAATGAGTATCACACAAAGTTTCCTCCCGCTGATGTTGGCATTCAGCGACTTTGTCGGATTTTAGAAGCATTTATGGGGATTGAAGATAATTCACAGCCTCAAGATGATGATGAAGATGATTTGGAAGAAATGTTGAATGCCTTTCCACAAGGGTGACTGCGGTTGCCCTGATTGATTTTTATGTCTTGGTTGGGTAGAGTTTGGATGACTTTAAAACAAACCGAGAAATGTAATGAAAAATATTTTAACTGCATTAGTGATAGGGGTGGCTTTAACTGGATGTGCCACAACATATCAAGCTCCAATTTCTCTAAATCAAAGTGCGAGTGAATCTGTTACAGCTTCTAAAGCTCAATTATTTAGCGCATCTCAAAGAGCATTAGCAATAAATGGTGAGCAAATCATGAGTGCTAATGCGGATGCTGGAGTTATTTCTACTGCAGCTAGAGATTTTCGCTTAACCCCACTTTTAGCAGATTGTGGTAAAACAATGGGGTTGGACTATTTAAAAGATAATCGTACAAGTACCAAAGTTGCTTACAATATATTGATTGCTGATAACAGCTTAGAGGTTCGTACTACTTTGCAAGGTGACTATAAGGTTGGAGATGCTGTCCAAAATATTACTTTGACATGTGTATCACGTGGTGTTTTGGAGCAAGAAATGGTTAAAAAAATCAAAGCTGAAATTAAATAAACGTAATTATATTCACCACAACCACCTTCGGGTGGTTTTTTTATGCCTGAGGAAAAGTAATGGCTAACGAAGTTGAAGTAAAAATCACAGCCTCCACCGATGCACTTTCCGAGGGCATGAATCAGGCAACAAATAAAGTCCAATCTGCAGCAGCGGATATTAACCGTATCGCTGACACTATTAAGAATGCATTTGACGGAGTACGAGAGTCACTTAAAAATATCGATGTTAGTTTAAACATTGATATGAGCAATGTTCAGCAAAAATTGAGCAATGCAGCGAATACGATCAAATCACGTATTAACAGTATTGTTGATGATGCTTCAATTAAATTAAAAATTGATACCACATCGCTTGATTCACAAATCGGTCATGCTGAAAATTTGATTAGATCCCGATTATCATCATTACCTATTCAAAATGTACGTTTAGATGTTGATGTGCATGAGATACAGCGACGGTTAAATCAAATCAATAATCAGCAAATTAAAGTGAAGCTAGGTGTTGATTTAACTCAGTTAAGGACTGAACTCCAGCAAGCCAAGCAAACAGTAGCAACCACACTGCAGTCAGTGTTTTCAAGCGCGATTCGTATCACTGTAAATTTACCTTTATTGGCAGCACAGCTTAGCCAAGCGCGTACAATGATTCAGAGTGCAATCAGTCGCTTACAGCATACAAATATCAATTTAAATACAGTTATTAATGTTGATGCAACAAGCACAATGTTAAGAGCCTCACTGGATCGCCTAAAAACCAGTATTGATCATTTACGCACTCGCTTAAACACTGGTGGTGGGGCAGGCGGTAGTGGTGGGGGCGGATCAGGTGGAGGTGGTGGAAGTCCTAGCAGTGGTGGGTTAGGAACAAGTATTCTTGGTAACTTCCTTGCGAATATGGCAAGTGAGCTGGTAATGCAAATTAGCGCATTAACAGGTGAAGTGATTCGAAATGCGCGTGAAATTGAAAACATGTCACGCCTTGCCAATGCAACAACTACTGAATTTCAAGAATGGACATTTGCGTCTAAGTCAGCAGGTATTAGCCAAGAAAAACTTGGCGATATCATGAAGGACGTAAACGATAAGTTTGGTGACTTCATGCAAACTGGTGGCGGGGAAATGAAAGATTTCTTCGAAAAGATTGCACCAAAAGTTGGAGTTACTGCCAAAGAGTTTCAGGGTTTATCTGGGCCACAGATTTTAGGTAAATATTACGAAACTTTAAAGAAAGCAAATGTGTCACAAGCTGAGATGACTTTCTATATGGAGTCTATCGCTAATGATGCTATGTTACTTTCACCGTTGCTGGAAAATAATGCTGCAAAACTTAAAGAGTACAGTAAGCAAGCACATGATTTGGGTGTGATTCTTGATGATGAGGCAATTCAAGCAACAAAAGAATTTGATTCGTCATTAGGTTTGATTGGTGCAACGATCAAAGGTTTGCTTGGTCGGTTGGTAGCGGAATTAGCACCAGGTCTTAAAGACATGGCAAATAATTTCTTATCATCTGCAACTAAATCAAAAGAGGCGATTGATGGATCAATAACAGCGATCGTCACTATTCTTGAAAGTTTGATGGATATTTGTGGTGAAGTTTTTGGGATTATCAGTGATGTCTGGAGCGATTTAACCAAAGATATTGGAGATGGTTCGGTTCAACAGATCACATTTATGGATATGGTGTCTGCGACCCTAAAAAGCTTTGCAATGATTGTTGTTGGTTTGAAAGTGGGTATTCAGATTGCCTTTGCTGCGATTCGCGCCGTGATTGTGACTGTATGCCAGAATATTTCTGCAACAATTTCAACTGTAATGAATGTATTTGGTGGATTCAGAGACACCATTCAGTTTGGTTTAGATGTACTTTCTGTGAGGTTTAGAACCTTTGGTAATATTGTTGAAAATGTACTTAGTTTTAATTTCTCAGGTGCTAAAGCAGCATTTGAACAAGGCTTCAGCGAATTAAGCTCTATCACTGACAAATACACTTCTAAAATGGGTCAACGTGTTGATTGGCTTAAATCGGATTGGAGTACTGCGTTTAGTAATTCAGCTGAGGCAGGGTCTACAGCGTGGGATAAGATCAAGGAAAGCTCGATAGCTGGTGGTAAGCAGTATGAGAATCTTTTTCTTAAGAATCCAACCGAAGTAAAAAAAGATGCATCACCGTCAACAACTTTCAACCCTAATCGTGGAGTAGGTACAGGTGAAGCGGATAAAAAATCTGGTTCAAATAAAAGTAAGAATGAGGCTAACAAACTTCAAAATATTCTCAATGTGAATGATTTAGTACGTGCTAACGCCACTAAATATAACTATGAGGGATTTGAGAGTAAGTACAATTTGCCAAATGGATTACTTTCTGCGGTTAATATGCAGGAAACGAAAGGGCGCAATGTAGAAGGAGTTCAAACCAAGTATGGAACAGCCAAAGGTAATTTTCAGCTTTTAGATGGTACAGCGAAGCGATTCGGGGTAGATAATCCATTTGACACCAAACAAGCTGCAGAGGGTGCTTCAAAATACCTAAGATTCTTACTTGATAAATATGGAGATATTGATAAAGCAGTGTCTGCATACCATGCAGGTGAAGGTAATGTTGATCGTGGAACTGGATTAGGTCCTATCAATCGTCAATATGTCAAAAATGTAAAAGGTTACATGGCGGGCATTAACGGTGTTGATAAAGGCACAGAATCAAATGATTACGATAAATCACTACAGGATCAAATTCGTAGAACAGACCAAGCGAATAAAGAAAAGTTAGATCTTGAATATAAGTATGCTTCTGAAACTAAAAAGATTCAGATTGACTTAGATAAAGAATTGGAGCGAATCGAAAAATCAACACTAAATAGTGCAGATAAAAAAACCTTCAAAGAAAAAGCCGAGAAAGAATCGCAAGATAAAATCGTGGCTTTGAATTTAGAAGCTTTTGAAAAAATCAAAGCTATTTATGAACAAGAAATTCAATCCAAACAAGATCAGGCGCAGCGGATTTATGAGCAAGAAAAGGCTCGTATTCAAGCTGCTTTAGATGCAGGTCGTATTTCTAATGTTGAAAAAGTTCAACTTGAAAAACAATTAGAGGATCAGCTTTACCAGATCAAGCGTGATGGATTATTGGCGCGATTGGATTTGGAGAACCAGCAATCATCCATATCGGGTAAGGGAGCAGGGCAAGCAACTATCAGTAATAATATTGCTGAGTTGGATAGTCAGAAAAAGGTCAATGATACTGGCGCACCCAAGAAACTAGATGAAGCTCAGTTAGCAGACTTTGAGAAAAAGTTTGGAGGATTAACATCTCGTATGTCTGGTCTATGGGATCAAGGCATGCAAGCCATGTTGAATGGTACCTTGACTTGGAAAAATGCCCTAAGCGCAATTTATTCCGAGTTAGCTGCAGAATTTCTTCAGAAGATGATCACAGCACCATTGAAAGAATATGTTAAAAGCATGGCACCTCGTTTGGCTGCAAAACTAGGTTTGATTAAAGCTGAAACTTCATTAGAGGTTGCAGGGCAAGCATCTCAGACTGGCGCAGTAGTTGCAGGCGAGACTGCTAAAACCGCAGCGACATCAACAGGTGTATTCGCTCGTTTAGGCTTAAAACTCATGGAGGTTATCAGATCCATCATGATGTCGGCATGGGAAGCAATGGCAGCGGCTTGGGCGGCACTTTCAGCAATTCCAATTGTTGGACCTGCATTGGGTGTTGCAGCAGGTATTGCCGCATTCGCTGGAGTGTCGGCGATTGTTGGCAAGGTTGCATCTGCTCGAGGAGGTTACGATATTCCTTCAGGTGTAAATCCAATGACCCAACTACATGAGGAAGAGATGGTTTTACCTAAACAACATGCCAATACCATCCGTGCATTGGGTAAATCTGTCATGGGTGATGGCTCTATGGCTCAGCAACCCGCTTATGCAGGTGATATGGGTGCGATGCCACAGGTCAATATTCAAGCATGGGATTCAAAGGATATAAAACGCTTTATGAAGAAACATGGTCGTGAATTGGCAGGTGGGTTGAAAGGGTATAACCGTAATTTTGGCAAATAAGGAGTTTACATGTCAGATGAATTATTTCCTGAATTACCAGGACTAGAATGGGAGCTTACAAAGACTCCCATTTTTAATACCAAAATTATGACCTCTGTCAATGGTCGTGAGCTTCGAGCAAGCTATCAAGCTGTACCAAAGTATGAATTTACAATGTCTTATGCTTTTTTGCGTGAAAACAAAGGTCGTAAAGAATTGCAGATTTTACAAAGCTTTTTCGAGGCTCGCCGTGGTGCTTTTGATTCATTTCTATATAAAGCACCTGATGATAATGAGTTTAATTGTGAGTTCGTAGGGGATGGGGTGACTACTACCTACCAGCTCTATAAAGCACAAGGATCAGCTAAAGTTGCAGTAGGGAACACGCTTGAAGCTACTCAGCCTTCAAATTTAGTCATGTGGAATGAAGATGATTCAAAACCCATGTGGGCTGAGAATGATCAAAAGCTCATGTGGAGTGCTGAAACTGTAGGTATTACAAAAGATGGTAAGTTTGTGCTTTCAGAACCTTTAGATGATGGGCAAAAAATTGCTATATCTGGTACGTATTACTATCGCTGTCGTTTTAAAGATGATGAACAGCAATACACAAACTTCATGTCAAAGCTTTGGAAAGCCTCTAAAGTTGAATTGGTCGGTTCATTAGGAAAGAAAATATGAGAGATGCTTCACCGCAATTAATTGCTTTGTTGGATGCAGATCAGTTTCTAATGGCTGATCTGTACACTATCACGACGGTTCAGAATCAAGTGCATCGTTACACAAATTATGATTATGACCTGATCGTTGGCGGTAATACCTATTTGACGGATGGCCCTATCATTAGTCGAGAGGGATTTAATCTATCGCTAGGTGTTGAAGTAGATAATTTATCTGTTTCAATTGAAACGACAGATGAAAATGATTTCAACTTAATTCCAGTTGCACAAGCATTTCACAATGGACAGATGGATGGTGCACGTTTTAAGTTAGAACGCATCTTTATGGATATCAATACACCTACTGATACAAGTGCAGGGGCGTTGTTGTTATTTGAAGGTCGAATTATTGAACCTGAACTTGATAGAAACGAAATTCATTTTAATGTTGCTTCTGATCTTGATGATTTGAGTGTTCAAATGCCACGTAATTTATATCAACCCGGTTGTTCAAATACACTGTTTGATAGCGCTTGTGGTTTAGATCGAATTAATTATGTGGTGGAAAGTATAATTGAATTGAATAGTACATCTGCTCGAATTATTTGCAATGTCACTCAGCCGCAGGGTTGGTTTACGCAAGGTGTGGTCGAATTTTTAGATGGTGGTAATGCAGGGATAAAACGGACAGTAAGATTGCATGAGTCAGGTGTTTTATTGCTAACCTTGCCATTATTAGAGGGACCGCAAGCAGGTCAGCGAATAAAAATTTATCCAGGTTGTGATAAACGGCTTGAAACCTGCGTAAATCGATTTAATAACAAATCCATGTTTCGTGGTTCACCATTTATACCAGTACCAGAAACTTCAGTCTAACAGTTATGAATATAAACCCAGCTTCCGCTGGGTTTTTTAATGGGGTTAAAAATGCCATTACCAAATAAAGAAGAATTCACTGGATCTAGTGTAAATCAGCGTAATTTTAAAGATGCTCAAGGGCGACTGGTTGATTATATTGGTTTAGAAGTAGCAACTAATGTATTTGTTGAAGGTAAAATTTCCAAAACAGAAGACAACATTGTTAAATTTGAACGTGGCGTAAATATATTTGATCCTACAGATGGTATTTCTGGAAAATACTGGAATGCTACTAACGGCAAATTAACAGACGGTTTAGCTAAATTCGTAGCTTCAAAATTAATACCTGTGACAGCAGGTATCGAACTACAAGTTCCACCTTTCTATAATCAGCAGTTCTGTTACTTTGATGAATACAAAAAATTTATTAGTGGTGTAACAAGTGTAGTCGCTTCAAACTTTAAATTTACACCGCCTATAGGTACAAAATATATTGGATTCACTCTCGAACAAGATTGGATCAGCATATTCATGGTGTGTGAGTCTTCGAAGTATCCACCCGTTACAAGTTATGTTCCATTTACATTATATAAAGAAGAATTTCGAGCAAAGCCAAAGCAAATTATTGGCTTAGAACAAAGTATTAAAGATTCAATGAGTGTTGAGGTTCAGAACATCATTGATACTTCAAATGTGATACTCGGGCGCTATTTAGAATGGAATACTGGTCGTGAGCTTGAGCAGCCAGAAAGTGAAGCATATTGTATAGCTGGCTTTTATTCAGTTAAGCCAAACACTGAATATCAGACTTCATCTTTTTATGATCAGCAGTATTGCTATTACAATGAGAAATTTGAATATATTGGCGGACAAGCTGCAGCAGTTGGTAAAAAATTCACAACGCCTGCGAACGCTAGTTATATTCGTTTTTCTGTCAAAGTTGCAGACTTGGCAAATCTTGTAGTTACTGAAAGTGCTAATTTTCCAGTCTCATATGTTCCATATGCAATGGAGATTCCGAAACTTAAAGTTAAACCTGCGCAAGTTGATGGTTTAGAAGATAAGGTTAAAGAAGTAGCACATATTGCAGATTTAAATATTGTTAATTTAGCAAATGCAGAAAAAGACAAATATGTGAATTTTCAAACTGGCCAAGTGGGCAGTGTTTCTGGACATTATGCAACAGACTTTTTACCTGTTAAGGCAAACACACTTTATAGGGCAGACGAAATTTATAATCAACAGTTTGCATTTTCAGATGCAAATAAAGTCTATATCAGCGGTATGGCTTCAGTTCCAGCCAACCGTCAATTTATAACACCACCCAATGCTGCATATATTCGATTGACTATACCGAATGAGCAATTAAGCACAACAATGATAACTGAAGCTGATGTTTTCCCGACTTCATATCAATCATTCAATGTTAAAACTTTAGAAAACATAGTTTTTCCAGATACTTCATCTGTACGAACAACTAAAATCTTAACATCAGCAGATACAAGTGATAACTCAGCACAATTCACAGGTAAGAATGCAGTTCAATTAGCAATGGATAGTATTAGCAACAATACTGCTAAAACTCCTTTTGATATTATAAGTGAAGGTCTTCACAAAATTACTACCCAAAGTGATGTCATTGGATACCCAGGTTACCCAAGCATGATTCTAATGAAAGATCACGTAAATCTGATCGGTGACGGTAATACAGTTTTTTGGTGTGAGCTTCCATATGACGATTCGGCAATTGGTCCATCGGCGAACGGAACAACGTACCCACGATCTTCATATCAAACACTTTATACTTATGCTAATAACAGTAAAATTAAAGGAGTGAAGTTTGTTATTGTTAATGCTCGCTATGCGGTACATATCGACAATACAAAAGGTGCAAATGCTAAACGTTATTTTGAAGAAGTGTTTTTTGAATTTAAAGGAGATAAAGGCTCAAAACAAGCTTTAGGTATCGGCACAAGCACAGGTGAAAAAATTTATTTTGTTGGTGGTGGTGCTCATTCTGACAGTGGCGCACCGCTTTACTTGCACAGTAATACCAAGTTTGCTGATGCTTCTGGAATGTACTTCAAGAAGTTTCATTTTTCGAGTAATACAAGCAAATTAATTGCACGTGTTGAGAGTGATGGATCATTGCAACGAGATGAGTTTGAGATGATCGGCTGTAGTTTTGGCGGTACAGCGTATGTGTTGGAGTATGGTGAGTTGTGGATTAAACGAAATCCTGCACAAAATTATGACTCTTTTAATCATGCAGAATGGAAGTTTACAGGTTATGGAAATGAACCATTTTTATTTGATAATCAAGTGCGTGGGCATTGTTTAAGAATCAAAACCACTGCAACTGGTACAAACAACACAATTCGTTTTGATAAAACATCATCAGCTTTTTCATTGTTGATTCAAAACAATCAAGTAAATTCTGATGTTAGTTTATATACGAACAATCGTGATGTGATTGATGGTTATATTGTGCAAGATGGATCAACAGGATTGTCAGCACAAGTTTGGGGTTGTAAAGACCTAACGGATACTGTTGAGTACAGTGATGGCGGTGTAATTTATACAAGCCTTGGGAAACGTCTTGGTGACTGTTCTACATCAAGTAAAACTTTAGTTGTGATTATTAACAGCACAACAAACACTGTGACGTTTAATAAAGATTATCGCTCAATGACAAATGCTCAAATAATTGCTGAAATTAACACTCAATTAAGCGGTGCAAGTGCTGATCTGTATATATACGGACGTGATTATTACGCTGAAATGACCGATGTTATTGAAACTGTTTACAACACGACTGCAAATTTTATTGCGAAAGGCTCAGTAGTAGCGAAATCAGGCGGTTCAGTACGTATAGCATCTGCAACAGATAAAGTGTTTGGTGTTGCGCTTGATGATATTCCAGTCCAAACAACTACAGCAGAGGGCATCAAGAAAGGTGAAGGTCGTGTCTTGAAACGTGGTTATATCTACACGAATCAAAGTAAAGCTCACTTTGTGCTTACAGATAATCAAAATCCATCGGTTGGAGCAAGATTCGCTGTGAACAATGGGCAGTTAGTGACAGATGTGAACGGTAAAATCTCAGTCGATATTGACGCAGGTGTTGTTTCAATTAATTGTTAAAATTGCATCTTTAATTAACCTATAAGTTGGTTTCAGCTTATAGGTTTTTTTATGGAAAAATTATGAAAAACCATGAAGCAGTAAGTGAAGCAATGACTTGGCTAGGCACTCCTTATCATCATCAAGGCCGTGTAAAAGGTGTAGGGGTTGATTGTGGAACATTGATTTGTGAAGTCTATGAAAAAGTAGGATTAATGGATTATCTGGATCCACGGCCATATCCACCTGATTGGCATATGCATCAAATGGGTGAGCGGTATTTAGAACATATTAAAGGTGTGTGTTTTGAAGTTGATCAACCACAACCGGGTGACATAGTGCTTTATAAAATTGGCAAATGTGTAAGCCATGGTGCCATTGTTGTTGAATGGCCAAGAATAATCCACTCTTATCTTGGTATTGGCGTTGTGATTCAAGATGGTACAAAAGGAAGTTTAGCCCGACGTGTTGCGGGTTTTTATCGTATGAAGAGGCTTAAATAATATGGGTGGACTATTTGGTGGTTCTACCATGAGTACTTCTGATACACGTATTAATTCAATGCGTGTGCAGCAATCAGCTTATGGTCTTTGTCAGCCTTTGGTTTACGGTAAAAACCGCATGGCGGCAAATATGTTTTGGTATGGGGATTTTCATTCCATTGCAAAAACTACAACAACTAAGTCAGGTGGAAAAGGTGGTGGTTCAAAAACTAAAAATACCACTTTCACTTATTATGCTTCGTTAATGCTTGGGCTATGCGAAAACAAAATTAGATCAATTGGCATAATTTGGCGAGACAAAGAGCAGATTGTCACAAAAACAGAAAATAATGTTCAAATGAAGCCAATCGATCAGATTGGCTTTGAGCTTTTTAACGGTAATGGTAATCCGATCTGGGGGTATTTACAGACCAAACATCCCGACGAAGCCATCCATTACCCATATCTAGGTTATGTAGCATGTGCAAATTATGAATTAGGAGGTAGTGCAAGCCTTGCAAACCATAACTTTGAAGTAATTAGCGATATTACTTTTTCAGATACGATTCATGATGCTAATCCAGCAGATGTGATAGAGGATTTAATTACAAATCCGCGTTACGGTGCATCACCTTATTTAACTATGGATGATTTATCAGAGTTCAGGACGTACTGTGCTGCAGCTAATTTGCTTATTAGTCCAGCTTTAACAGAACAACGTGAAGCACATGAAATTATTAATGAAATCGTTGAAGCTGTTAATTGTGCGGTGGTACCAAGTACAGATGGTTTAAAGATTAAATCATTTGGAGATTCAGCTATATCAGGTAATGGATATACTTTTACACCAAATTTAGAACCTGTATACCATTTAACTGATGACGATTTTATTGGTGAAGATGAACCAGTACGTGTCCGCCGTAGCCGTGATACTGATGCGTTTAATCATACTCAGATCGAGTATGTAAACAGATTCAATCAATATAATACTGAAACTGTTGAAGCCAAGGATCAAGCAAACATTGAGATGTATGGTCTACGCACCGAAGATCCAGTTAAATTGGAAATGTTTTGTGAACCAAAAATTGCAAGACATGCAGTTCAGTTACGTTTGCAGCGACTTCTATATGTACGCAATGAATATGAATTTAATCTTGGCTGGAAGTACTGTCGTTTAGAACCGATGGATATTGTAACAATCACAGATGAATCACTTGGTTTAGATAAATTCTTAGTGCGCATTACACGTGTTGAAGAAGATGAAGACGGCATGCTGACAATTACTGCAGAGGAGTTGGCAATCGGTTCAAGATCCGCAGTTGAGTATGATCTGCAGTCATCTAATGGGTATCAAGGTGGTAATGAAGAGCCAGGTAATGTGAATGCGCCTGTAATTTTTGAACCTCCTTTAGATTTAACCAATGGCGTAAATCAAATTTGGGTAGCAGCCTCAGGTGGCAGTAATTGGGGCGGTTGTAATGTTTGGGTGAGTCTAGACAATACCACTTATGAACGCATTGGTACAATATATGGTTCAGCTCGATATGGAGCATTAACAACAGGCATTAATGAAAGTGATACTGCTCTACAAGTCCAGTTGAATACTTCCAGCCAAATATTTAGTGGTACAGCTGCTGAAGCTCAAATTGATGCAACTTTGTGTAAAGTTGGTGAGGAATACTTTAATTATGAAGAAGCTACCTTAAATGGTTCAGGTCTTTATACATTAAGTGACTTGCATCGCGGTAGGTTTACAGATGCGCAGTCTCATTTAGCTGGTGAACCATTTGTGCGTATCGATCGAGCGATTTTTGAATATGAATTCAACCAAAACCTTATTGGTAAACAGGCATATTTAAAATTTACTAGCTTTAATGGCCTTGAACAGAAAGAGCAATCTTTAGATGAAGTAACAGCTTACAGTCATACAATTAGTGGCGGTACACCTTCAGGTGTCAAAGGTTTATCTTTGCAATCTCCATTTGTGGGGACGAGTTTTAAAGTTCAATGGCAAAATACTGCTGGAGCATCTGGCTATATTGTTCAAATTTTAGCTGGTGGAACTCTATTAAGAACTGTAGAAACTACAAACACTGATTATAGTTATTCTACCGAAGAAGCTAAAATTGATGGGGTACAGCGTTCTTATACTATTCGTGTTGCAAGTAAGAATGGCGAAGTAGTAAGTACCTATGCTGAGTTGAACATTAGCAATCCTATACCGCCCCAGTTATTAAATGTTTATACGTCAGCAACCAAAGACTCAATCACCGTTACTTGGATTCCAAGTGAAGTTCCTGACATCAAAGACTATCAAGTATGGGTAAGCACAAATGCTGACTTTGATCCTGAAATTCTAATTGCGAGTTGGACTGGTACAGAGAATGCTTGCACGATAAACCTATTACAGTCTACAACTACATATTATGTGAGAGTGGCGGCCCGTGATGTATGGAAAGAAACAGCTTGGAATTATTCAGCACGTATAACACAAGCAACAACTGAAACTTAATTAAATCAAATACAAGCACCTTCGGGTGCTTTTTTATTGCTAAAAATTGGAGGGGTTATGTCTGAAAATCAACAGATTGTTGAAACTTCTGTTGCGATTGCAGCAAGTAAAGCGGCGGCTTACGGAGGAAGTACGGTTGGGGCTATAACAGCATGGTTCGGTACTATTGATCTAGCTTTTTGGATCAGTATTTTAATTGCACTGGCTGGTTTAGTAATGAACTGGTATTTCGCACGAAAAAAAGACAAGCGTGATGCTATTGAACACAAAGCTTATTTAGAAAGTTTAAAGGAAAAGTGCGATGTCAAAGACTAAATTTTGGGTAATAAGTTTAGCAGCTTCGGCTGCTTTTTTTACGTCTTTAATTAAATATGAAGGATATGAAGCCAAGCCGTATTTAGACAGCGCAAAAGTCGCAACGATTGGTATCGGGTCCACGACTTATGAAAATGGCACAAAAGTCAAAATGACGGATAAGCCAATCACTAAAGAACGTGCAATTCAAATTTCTAAAGCACATGTGGCCAAAGATGAGATTGCTTTCCGTAAATCGTTACAAGGCGTGAAGTTGTCTCAAGTTGAGTACAACGTATTTTTAGACTTTGTTTACAACTACGGCCAAGCCAACTGGAATGGCTCGTCAATGCTTCGAAATTTAAAAGCAGGGCAATATAAACAGGCTTGTGCTTCATTGCTGAAATACAAATATGTTGCAAAGCGTGATTGTAGTATCCGATCCAATGGTTGTTATGGGGTTTGGGTTCGTCAGCAAGAGCGTTATCAAAAGTGTATGGGGGCGCAATGATGCCAATATTAACAATACTCTGGAAGTTTAAAACATGGATCGCAATTGTGATCCTTTTTGTTTTATGGCTTGGGCAAATTGCATATACAAATCATTTAGCTGGGAAACTTCAAAAAGCCGAATTGGTTTGTCAGCAAAAGATTCAAAAACTCAATAATGATCAACAAAAAGCATTGATCAAAAAACAAAATGAAATCAATCAAGTGAGCGCAGAGTATGAACAACTCAAATCAGAACAACGCGTCAAAGTCGAAACAGTTAAACGTGAAGTGCAAAAGATCGTTACTAAGCCTATTTATAGCAACGTGTGTTTTGATGACACTGGGGTGTCAGCAATCAACTCACTTATCACCGACAATTCCAGCTAATTTAATAGAACCTTGCCCTGATCTTCAGAAATTAGAAGATGGGACGGGGCGCACTTTATTGCTTTGGTCTGTTGATACAGTTGCAAAATATAATGATTGTAAGAGTAGGCATAGCAAGTTAGTGAAAGCCCTCGATTGAGGGCTTTTTTTTTATACTAAGTTAAATACTGTGATGAGTTTAAGGTCTTATTTGGATTGGGCCATACATACCTGTATTAATTAGTGATTCCCATATCTTCTTTAGTATTAATCCTGTTTCTTGATTGACTAGTAGTGATGATCGCTTACCATGTGGTTTTCCTAAAATCACCTCACTCATTGAATCCCATGTTTCAGCATATTTTGATGATTTCCAATAAGGAAGCATTTTTTCCAAAAGCAAAGGCACTGCTAAGGATGGGGGGATAGTCCCATCACGACAAAGAGGCTTATCCCATTGACAATAAACGACTATTGCTGTTGAGTTTGAATTATATAATTTTTCACTCAGTTTTTCGGCAAAGATACTAGCTGCCCCATTGGAACTTAAATGGTATACAGAATCTAAAACACTTTGACCATCATCATAAGGGCATGTAATAAAACCATTAGCAAAAAGTACAGTGTGGTCAAGCCCTTTATACCCACATTCTGAATTAGGAGCAACAATATCATAATGCTCTTTTGCATCTACCAATAATGGATGCCAAGCTGGATAAAAGTCTACAACTGGACCTAAAATATCCATTAAATCCATAAGTTTTTGTCTACTACTTTCTTGCTCTTTTTCAGTTAAATCGGTTAGTTTTGAAAGTAAATATTTTTCCGCGAAAGCGGCTCCATCTTTCATTGATTCATCTGCTCGAAATGCCATAATAAACTCCATATTACGTTGTAATTTAACATTGAAATTAATTTTAGTGCATAATAATTAACTTTCATGCACTAAATTGTAATTTAATGTGTTTCACAATATTGAAGTTAAGAATTTATTTCTCAATGTGATAATGCTCGTCAAAATAATAATTATTTGAAACATCAAGCCAAGCATTGAGCTCGTGATCAAATTCTAAGACTCTATTTTTAAACAATCTAATAACACGATTATGTTTAAAATTGAAATGCGACGATTCTTCTGGAAGTTCAGCCCAATTAACTTCGCCATATTCTGCAAACCAATCCTCCCAAGCTATTTGAATTTCAGAAATATAGAATTCCTGTTTTTCTTTGTTCCAAGAAAAGGGATGTTCGGTTTGTAGTTTTTTAACATGCTTTCTTATGAAGAATTTACTTTGCTTGTGATGTTCAATAAATTCATTAAGCTGAGTAGCAATAAATTGATAAGGAACATCAATTTCACTGTTTTGACTTAAATCATGTGCTTCCAATATATCCATTTCAGAAAGATTGCGCTGTTTTTTATTCCATTCTTTGTAGTGGTTACTATAATCAGATTCAGCATTTGCTATAGCTTCAGCATAATCCAATCTATGTTCACCTCGTTTTTTAAAGTTCACATATCGTTTCAGCGTATTCCAAGATTCATGAAGTGTAATTGTTTGAAGTTTAGGAATTGAAAACCCATCTTCAGCATAACGTGTTGCAGCTTCGTGACGTAGGTCGTGGAAACGTAAATCTTCAATACCAAGATGTGAACAAGCTCTGGTGAAATAAGATGAAACGGTAGCAGAGTTCATTGGAACCAACAAAGCTTCATTTCGCCCAAGTTCTAACATTCTCAATCTCGTCTCTTTATCTAAAAACTTATTTAGTAGATCAATAGCTTTAGGCTCTAAGTGGGCATATTTATGATTTCCTTCTGATCCATCTGGATGTTTAGCATCTCGGACTAACCATTGGGTATTATGTCTATCGTAATCATTCAAGCGTAAAGAACAAATTTCATCCTCACGTCTACCAGAATATATCGCAAACCATAAAATTAAGTGCATGGGCACAGATTTGCGTTTACGTTTCCAATTTTTATAAAAATGAGTCGTCAGAGCTTGAAGTTCCTCGGAGGTAGGTAGTCGATCACGAGTTTTAGATTTTGTGACGATTCTAGATTTTCGTAAACCGATTAAAGCCTTATCAAACTCAGCAATAACATCTTCTAAAGGCTCACCCCAAACAAACTCAGCATGAACCAAGACAGCTTTTATATGACTCATATCTTTTAATGCTGTAGATGGTGCAACTCCATCAACACCTTTCAATGGATCACCTTTGCGACGAGCAATGGCGTGATCAGAAAAATCTTGGCGTGTTAATGAATAGATATTTTTCTCGGAAATCTCTAAACTAGCGATATGATTTAGTGCACCAGTTTTTGTTCGCGCAAAACTATCTGCCTCATCAAGGTACCTTTTAATAAATTCTGATAATGTTGCTTGCTTGATTTCCACTTTGGGATTTAGCATCTTGTCTGGATTTAATTCAATCTCAGCTTCAGTACGTTTAATAAATTCTTCTGCTAATGATTTTTTACTGAAAGTTTTTGAAACCTTGAATTCTGGGTAACCTTCACGCTGAACACGCACCTGAGCACGATAACGTATAGTTCCATCTTTTAATTGGCGTTTAGTAACCGTACCCATGCAATTTGCACCCTAACTTTTTCGCGGTGCAAATAGGGTGCAACAATAGGGTGCTAGAAGTCAATAAGAAGCGGTTCAAAGAAGTTCAAAGAGGTTAGAGAAATTGAGTCAAAACAATGTAATTAAAGAATTGTTTGATAAATCAAAGCGTACGCAAATATGGGTCGCGCCTATGGCGGGGGTCACTGATCGTCCGTTTAGAACCCTTTGCAAATACTTCGGTGCAGGGCATGCGGTGAGTGAAATGATGACCTCGGATCAAACTTTACGTATGACTAAAAAAAGTCTCTATCGTGCTAATTTTGATGGAGAATTAGCGCCAATCTCTGCACAGATTGCAGGCTCTGAACCTGAGCAATTAGCTGAAGCAGCGCGTTATCAAGTTGCCAATGGTGCGCAAATTGTCGATATCAATATGGGGTGTCCTGCAAAAAAAGTCTGCAATAAACTTGCTGGATCAGCTTTGTTGAAGGATGAGGATTTAGTTGCAAGAATTCTAGATAAAGTGGTTGCGGCTGTTGATGTACCCGTGACATTAAAAACCCGTTTAGGCTTTTTAAATGGTGATGAAAATATTCTACGAGTTGCGAAAAGAGCAGAAGAAGCTGGAATCGCAGCGCTCGCATTGCATGGTCGAACACGTGAAGATATGTATTTAAATACAGCACGTTATAGTCTGATCAAAGAAGTCAAACAAATGCTGTCTATTCCTGTGATTGCCAATGGTGATATTGATAGTCCTGAAAAAGCTAAATATGTTTTGGATTATACTGGTGCAGATGCGGTGATGATTGGTCGTGCTGCACAAGGACGTCCATGGATTTTCCGTGAAATAGCACATTATTTAAAAACAGGCGAGCATCTTGCAGCACCCTCTATTGAAGAAGTAAAAGAAGTTTTACTTGGACATTTATCTGAGTTGTATCAGTTTTATGGTGAATATTCTGGTTGCCGAATAGCACGTAAACATATTGCTTGGTATACCAAAGGCTTACACTCAAGTAATGAGTTTCGCCAAAATATGTATAAAGTCGAAAGTACCTTAGAACAAGCAAAAGTGGTAGAGGAATATTTCAATCATTTGCTAGAACAAGGCAATATCATGAGTGATGTGCAAATTGAGGCGGTCAATTTATTGGATACAAAATAAGGGATTTAAATTTTCTGTTAGGTATTTTAGTGATTATTCAACACAAATCATGAATATTGCCTTGTTGTGCATATTTTAAAATGGTTTATGAATAGACCTAACGAACATGCCATGTTGTCAAGTATAGTGCGTGTATTATGAATATAGAACGACAGGTCTCGATGGTTTAATGTTATAACAATTTAAAAGGCAAGATGACTGATGGATAAAAAAATGCTGCTGATCTTGGCTGAATATAATATTTGGGCTACCCATCGGCTAATACAAAGCCTTGAATCCATTCGTGATGAGGATTTTTACAAAGATGTTGGATTGTATTTTAAAAGCATCGCTGGGACTTTAAATCACTTATTGGTCGGTGAACATTATCTTTGGTATTCACGATTTAAATTGGGTATTTCACCGAAAATAGCCTTAGATAGCATTGTTCATACTGAAAAAGAAGCATTGCTGAATGAGTTAAAACAAAAGTCTGTAAATTGGATTTCATTTATAAATCAAATAGATGATACTATGCTTAGTGGAAATCTGACGTATCAAAGAGTCTCTGGGCAGGAACTGACTTTGCCATATGCTGCAAATTTGATGCATGTTTTTAATCATGGAACGCACCATCGAGGGCAAATTAGCGCAGCACTGACAATGCTTGGCTACCAATGCCCTGAATTAGACTTGGTATATATGCTGGTAGAACGAAATAAATAGTACAAAAGCCGATTTTTTATCGGCTTAATTATTCATTTTTATTGAGAATGATTCATCTCAACAATTAATTGGTTAATCAAATCACCTGCTTCAAGTTCACGAATCTGTGACACATTACTTCCAGCCCAAAATGCACCATAACCTGAGTCGCCATTTTTAACCGCTAAAGCATTTAATTGTTTTGCGAGATCATAAGCATACGGGTAGGGAGCAACATTCGGACGGCTGGCTTGATCAATATGAGATTGCCAATGGTTAATAATACCACGTGCAGGACGACCCGAAATACTTGAGGTAATTTGGGTTAATGGTTGATTAAACAATGCTTCACGGTAGGCAGCATTGGCATTTGAAGATTTACATTGCACAAATGCAGTGCCAAGTTGGACCGCATCTGCGCCCAGTTTCAACATGGCGTTCGCTTGCTGTCCATTCATAATTCCACCCGCTGCAATGACAGGGCATGAACAATGTTTTTTAATCAACTGAACTAAGTCCGTCGTTTTAATTGCACCGTCAATTTGTGCATTGAAAATACCACGATGACCGCCTGCTTCTATACCTTGAGCAATAATGATATCTATGCCTGCTTGTTGAATTTCCATAGCTTCGGTTAAATTGGTGGCAGAAACCATAGTCAGAATACCAGCTTGCTTAAGCTGTTCAATTTGATACTGATGTGGAATTCCAAAGTGGAAGCTTACCGCTTGAGGAGTAGTTTCTAATACCAAATTTAAGAAGTCATCATTGTCTTTAAAACTTGGGTAGATACATTTTAATTCAGAGGGTGCAGTTGCCCCAAATTTCTCAAATTCAACTTGTAAATGATCAATCCAAATTTGGTTGGCTTTACTTTCTAAAGCTGTTGATTCATGGCAAAAGAAATTGACCTGAAAAGCGTGTTCAGTGAGTGCCTGAGTTGCCAGTATTTGTTGGCGAGCTGTCTCAACCGTATTGGCACCTAAACCCAATGCACCTAAACCACCTTGATTAGACACTTCTGCTGCGAGTTCAGGCGTAGACACACCTGCCATTGGTGCAATTAAAATCGGATGCTTAATATTTAAACGTTCTAATAATGACATGATTGAGCCCCTTTAGATTTATTTTTACTTTGCCGAAATCAAGCGTGATTAGCAAATAATGTTCAATATTTTATTTAAAAATGTCTATTAAATGCATCTTTAAGCCTGCCTAGATGAACACCCAGTAAAAATAGGGATTCAATAAAAATAGGGCATGCAAGAAAAGATCCGATCATTAGGGTCTGTTGACAATTCGTCTATGATTGCGACTATGAGTGTTTTTTAGGTGATACTAGGCGTGAAATACGAAATTTAGTCATTCTAAATGAGTAGTTCACAACAACGTAGCGTCAAAAAACACTCTAGTCCCGAAGGGTTGTGGCTAAAACTATCTCAGCCTTCGTTATGAAACTTGAAAATAGTCTCGCTATTCTCTTCGTTTCATGCCTTGTCTGCTCAATTTTAGCCTACAACGCAAACCATTTATGAAATGTCAACAGACCCTAAAAATTTGTCGAAGTACAGATATAAATTTAGGCGTACAGATATAAATTAAAATGAGTATTAGATTGGAGTGACGTGAAACAACGATCCAATCCAACTTGAAAATGCCATAGCAAGAATGCCCCAAACGGCAACGCGAAAACTACCTTTAACGATGGATGTCCCTGCAAAATAACTCGATAAAGCCCCTAAAATAGTCAAAGATAAAATACCGACAATTAGAACGACCGTTTCTATATAAGCATCTGGGCTAATTAAGATTGACAGTGTGGGAAATAAAGCACCAATTGAAAATGATAACGCGGAAGAGCCAGCTGCTTGCAACGGTTTAGCTGCTGTCGTTTCATTGATGCCAATTTCATCACGTGCATGCGCTTCTAAAGCATCTTTTTCAGTCAGTTGAATGGCGACTTGATGAGCCAAATCAGGATCTAAACCGCGATGAATATAAATTTGAGTTAATTCTTTCAATTCTAAGTGAGGATTTTTTTCTAATTCTCTTGCTTCAATTTTTAAATCGGCCTCTTCAATATCTGACTGTGATTTCACAGAAATATATTCACCTGCAGCCATAGAGGTTGCACCTGAAATTAAACCTGCAACACAGGTAATCAGTAGGGTATGGCTCGAAGCACCACTGGCGGCCATGCCCATGACTAAACTTGTGACTGAAATGATGCCGTCATTTGCACCTAAAACAGCGGCACGTAACCAACCTGCACGTTGAATAAAATGTTTTTCTAAATGATGGGAGTGAGACATGAGTAAAGCTCTATGTTGTTATGTATATTAAATTCTAAAGATCACTATTGTTGGCAATTTCTATGAAATGTCAGCATAAATATATAATAACAATAAAAAAAGCTCCTACAAGAGGAATGCCAGTCAGTTAAGCATTTTAAAATCCACCCCAATTCTCTTTTTTAAAGAGAGCTTAGGGCGAGATTCTTAAATAAGTAATGAATAAATTACCCTTAACTCGTCAGCATTACCTACAAGAGGAGCTTTTTCTAATTCAAAGCTTATTGTTGAGCTTTTTCTTTTACATGAGCAGCACCATCTTCAACTGCACCAGCAGTTGCAGCAGTCGCATCTTTTGCAACGGCAACAGTTGCATCAGCAGCTTTTTCTGTTGCATTTGCAGCATTGTCTACAGCATGAGCAGTCGCATTTGCAGCATCATCTGCAGCTTTAGCAGTCGCATCAGCAGCATTTTGAGTTGCAGTGGCAACATCATGGCCAGCTTGTTGAGCTGCGTTTTCTAAATGTTCACCTGTTGTAGCACCAGTTTCAGGTGCTTTATCTTTATTACAACCAACAAGAGCAACAGTCGCAGCTAGACCTAAAGAAAGTAGAATTTTGTTCATTATGTTTTACCTTTTATTCACTAATTTTTGGTATCCAATATTTGGATGAGTCAATATAAACACAAAAAATGACCAAATCAAAAAAATAAAATGTAAAGTTTTTATACGTTTAAGCAATTTTGCTTTAACGAGTAGAAATTAAGAAAAAGGTGGTTTTGAAAAAAAATATATTTAATTCCATGATTTGGATTTAATCTATTTATCTCATTTTATTATAAAGTGTTTTGTTTTTTAGTTTAATGTGATACAAGATTGAGAATAGACCTACTTTTTTTAGGGTATTAATATAAAATCAGTATTAAATAAAATTTTATTAAGAAAAAATTAACTTTTATTTAAAATAATCTTAATTCTTCTTTAAGAAATGTATACACTGACAAATATTGCGCATATAGAGTCATAATCTGACAATTTACAGAAAATATAACTTTAGTTAAAAAAATATATTTACAAGTTTGGCTAAATTGATAGAATTTGTATATTAAATGTGAAATTCATCAATTAATTTTGAATAATCATGAAATTGATAAGTTGAATGTCTAATATTTTTTTAAAATCGTGAAAATATTTTTCACTTTTAGGTGCGTTTTGTATGCTGGATATAACTCTTTCTCGGAAAGTTCCTGAAAAATTTGTCTTATTTAGTGAAAAGAAAATCCAGCAATTGTTGAATACAGTTTCTGGTGTTGAATTTGTGATGTTATGTACGTCTGATGGCTTTGAAATTGCCATGGCAAATAAAAAAAGCATAACGAATTCAAGCAAAATTGCGGCTGTAAGTAGCTCTATCCTCGCAATGGTAACGGCTTTTGTTTCAGAAATTAATTTAGTTGGTTGTCAGACCATCACGCTAGATGCAGAAAATGGAAAGGCATTACTGACTTCGATTCCGCATCCAAAGCACCCTTTGGTTCTGGTGGCGATGACCAATAAAGATATTTTATTAGGTCAAATGCTTTATGAGATTAAAGCAACATCTGAAGCATTAATGCAAAATATATAAACTTTAATTCAAAAGTAATAAAGGCAGAATTTGTTATTTTTATTTAAAGATGATTTAAGGTTTTTTGAAGTTTTTAAATAATCAAGAATATAGTAAATTATTTTAAATTTACTATTGAATAATGAATATTTTCTATGCTATTAAAATAGGTATAGAATATAATTAATTAAAATTGATTATTGAGTAAAATTAAAATATGTATTCAATTAAAAGAATACTCATTTTATTAATTTTAGTTAAGGATTCTATTTTTAACTAAATGGAACATCATTTTAGTAAAGAAGAATTTATTGGACTTACTAAAATCAACAACAATGTTAAACACTAAGCGGGGAATCCCATGGCTCGTATCACACTAGATCAATTAACAGATATCGACGGTTTTGTTTGTGCAGCTTTAGTAGACAGCGAAAGCGGTTTATCTTTAGCGACAGCTGGAACTGGTATGGATTTGGAATTAGCAGCTGCAGGTAACACTGAAGTTGTTCGTGCTAAACGTAAAGTAGCAAAAGCTTTGAAACTAGATGACGTAATTGAAGATATTTTAATTACGCTAGGTAAGCAATATCATTTAATCCGTCCATTGGATTCAAATGAAAACCTATTCCTTTACCTTGTGTTAGACCGTTCTAAATCAAACTTAGCAATGGCTCGTCATGAGTTGAAAGGATTTGAAAAAGAATTAGATTTTTCTTAATTCTAAATAAGAAAAATCATAAAAACTCGTCTTCGGACGAGTTTTTTTATGGCAGATCATGTATAACTGGATAAGTGTATTTTTTACGGTATTTGGAAAATGTTGCAAGCAGGAATTTATAAACATTATAAAGGTAATTTATACCAAGTTTTAAATGTTGCTACACATAGTGAAACATCAGAGAAATTGGTTGTTTATCAGTGTTTATATAATGATTATTCAATATGGGTAAGACCATATGAAATGTTTATAGAACAAGTTCAATTAGAAGATGGTCAAATGAAATCTAGATTTGAGTTTTTACACAGCGTTTAATTTAAAAGTAAATATGAGTTTCTAAATGATGTGATGATCAAAGCCTTTTCAGTGTATTAATCAAGCACTTTTGAAAATAAAAATGTATTCAATCGTGTTGGTTTTGCTGAAAAGGTATTGAAAGAGAAGGATAAACATTGCTTTAAATTATACCTAATGATAAATCTATTTATTGTCACGACAATGACCTAAAGTATTGAAATAATAATGATGAAAGAGATGAGGATGATCTAAATATGAGTTTAAGTAACCCATTCCTACAAAGATTAAATGAACTATATCAATCCTTTATAAAATTTGATGCAACACAGTGTAATCGAATCAATAGATACCGCAATATTGAACCTGAATCTGCTTTATTTCTTGCTATGCAAGTTAGAATTCAACAATCTAAGAAGATTTTAGAAATAGGAACATCAACGGGTTATTCAACGTTATGGTTAGCGGATGCCGCCCAAGTGACGGGTGCGAGAGTTACAACATTGGAGATAGATGAAAAGCGAACTGCACAAGCGAAGCATTATGCTCAAGAGCTACAAGTTGATGATGTTATTGATTTTTGGGTGGGTGATGCGCAACATTTTTTAGAAAAAAATCAGGAAAAATACGATTTTATTTTGCTTGATGCTGAAAGAGATGCATATTTGAATTATTGGACCTATTTACAGCATATGATTCAAGAAAAAGGTGGGGTACTTATTGTCGATAATGTTATTTCACATGCTGCTGAAGTGAAAAGTTTGATCAATGTAATTAAACAAGATTCACGCTTTATGACCACAACATTGCCGATAGGTGCTGGCTTATTTATCGTGACCTTTAAGAATGATTAATTGACGATGAATTGCCATATAAGTTTTAGACATATAGGGAGTTACTGACTCCCTATAAATAGCGTATTCAAAATACAGCATGAAATTCTAAAGTTTAATTTCAAAGGTTGAGTTGGATTGAAATTCGTTTAAAGTGTAAATCATACTCTAAATATTTATGTACGAAGGCGGTTTTATCACTACACCGAAGTAAATTGTTATAGATAAATGCAGGCACAGGATGGTACAACTCGCCATAACCATTATTATAAAAAATTTTTAAATATCGTGATGACGCATTGTACTTCCAAGAAGTCACGGTAATCATTGATCCCATAAGCAACCCCTTAATTTTTTAATTAATTTCATAGAGATATATACTCTCTATATTCTGAAATTAATCCAATATTGTCGCTGTATGTATAGCAAATTTGTAAATAAATTGACTATCCAATTTCATTCTGAATGATCACATTCAGGTGTTTGTAGAAGAAGTCTGTTCCGATCCCAGCGATTTCTAGGTTATAGAGTGTTTCTAGTCCGAAGGAAATCGCAATGAGCCGCCAAGCAATATCTTGAATTTTGTCTAAGTCGAATCGGTAAACTCCAGTTGAAAGCCCGAATTCTAGTACTTCTATGATGGCTTGATGCCACAATTGAATGGCTTCTTGATAGGCCATTTTTAATACTGTGTCTGTATCAATTGAATTTTCTGCATCATTCCAAAGTTTGAGATAGGACTGTTCTTCTGCACTTTCTTCAAAACCAAGCACGTATATTAAAAGTTCTGAGCAACTTAATGTTTGTTTTGCTTGACTCAAATCAAGATTAAATCGTACCAGTTCTAGAAAAACTTCAGCTTTTAATTCTGAAATTGATCCAAAATGATGATGAATTTGTCCCGTAGAGATCGAAGCAGTATGTGCGAGATGTCTGACAGTTAAGGTATTTAATCCTTCATTTAGAACAATTTCTTTTGCAAATTTCATAATTTGAGATTTGCGTTCAGCTTTATTTAAGTAACTCATTTTTACAAAACCAAATATTAAATTGAACATGTGTTCAATTGTAGGTGCTATAATTTGAACACATGTCCAAATATCAAGGCAATTCATTCCTATGTTACGTCAGTGGTATATTTTAGCAATCATCGTGCTAATTTATTTGCCAGTTTCAATCGATGCCACAGTGCTACATGTGGCTATTCCCACTTTAAATCAGGAATTACAACTCAGCAATAATCAGATGCTCTGGGTCATTGATGTTTATTCTTTGATGATGGTTGGCTTAATTCTACCTATGGGGGCATTGGGAGAGCGAATTGGTTATAAGCGACTCATGTTATTGGGTGGTTTAATTTTCGGTTTTAGCTCTATCGTTGCGGCATTATCTACATCAGCCAATATGTTGATTTTTGCCCGAATCATTCTTGCTTTTGGTGCCTCCATGATTATTCCAGCGACTTTGGCTGGGCTTAGAAATACTTTCCTTGATGAAAAGAAACGAAACTTTGCACTCGGACTATGGGTTGTTGCAGGTGGCGGTGGGGCAGCATTTGGCCCTTTAGTCAGTGGTGCGTTGTTAGAGCATTTTCATTGGGGAAGCATTTTCTTAATTAATATCCCCATTATTCTTGGTGTTTTAATTGCAGGTCATTATGTATTGCCTGACCAACCGATGAATAAAAATAAAAAGATTAATGTAGTAGATGCACTTTATTTAACCAGTTCAATTTTATTGATCGTTTATGCTTTAAAAACAGGAATGAAACAGTTTGATTTTTCGGTTGCTGTTACTGCGATACTCGGTTTATGTATTGGTTTGTATTTTCTTCGAAAGCAAAAGGAGCAAGTGCAGCCACTGATTGATTTAAGTTTATTTCAGTATAAAGCGGTTAAAGTTGGTTTTACGGTTTCAATATTTACCATGATTGCATTGGTCGGATTTGAATTGTTGATCGCTCAAGAATTGCAATATGTACATGGCTTTTCTCCATTACAAGCAGGGTTATTTATTTTACCTTTCATGGTTGCAGTCAGTTTAAGTGGTTTTTTTGCAAGCTTTTTAATTAATCGTCTCGGTGTGCGTTGGGTGAGTATTATCGGTTTAACTCTGTGTGCAATTTCTTTGATCGGGTTAGCTCAAACCAATTTTACCCATCAACAATATCAGGCTTGGTTTTGGATGATTATGCTTGGATTTTGGGTTGAGGCAACTTTTCTTGCATCAACATCTGCGATTATTTCTAGCAGCCCAGTTGAAAAAGCAACAGCTGCAGGCTCGATTGAGGGTATGGCTTATGAGTTGGGAACGGGCTTTGGTGTCGCAATATTTGGGTTATTGGTCTCGTATTTTTATAGCAAGAATATTCAATTTCAATCATTTATGTCGACTGAAAACTTTGATTTAGCAAAGAGTTCAATTGGTGAAACAGTTCAGTTATTGTCAACAGTTGAAATAGATAACGGTCTAGTCATTCGTGCGATGGCGAATGAAGCGTTTTTAAGTGCACACCAGTATGTTTTATATTTATCAAGTTTTACTTTGATTGTTTTAACGTTATTTATTTATATGTATTGGTCTAAGAAAAGTGCTTAGATAAAAATCTTAGGTAAGAGTAGCAATAAAAAAACCACGTTATACAACGTGGTTTTTTATTGCTCAATCTAAATTATAAATTGAATTATAAACTTAGATTTTACCAACTAGATCGATAGAAGGAGCTAAAGTTGCATCGCCTTCTTTCCATTTAGCAGGGCAAACTTCACCTGGGTGAGCATGTACATATTGAGCCGCTTTAACTTTACGAAGAAGTTCAGAAGCATCACGACCAATACCACCAGCATTGATTTCGATGATTTGGATTTTACCTTCTGGATCGATAACGAAAGTACCACGATCTGCAAGACCAGCAGCTTCAATTAAAACTTCAAAGTTTTTAGAAAGTGTCCAAGTTGGGTCACCAACCATTACGTATTCAATTTTTTTGATTTCGTCAGAAGAATCATGCCAAGCTTTGTGAGTGAAGTGTGTATCAGTAGAAACTGAGTAGATTTCAACGCCTAATTTTTTGAATTCAGCATAGTTGTCAGCAAGGTCACCAAGTTCAGTTGGACAAACGAAAGTGAAGTCAGCTGGATAGAAGAAAACTACAGACCATTTACCTTTTAAGTCAGCTTCAGTAACTTCAATGAATTGACCGTTTTGGAAAGCTTGTGCTTTGAATGGTTTAACTTCAGTATTAATTAAGCTCATCATTATCTCCATGATTGAGGTGCGTTTCTAATATGTAAAGGATCATAGTCAATTTTTTGTTATTGGTGAAATAGTATTTTTTCATAGCTAAAATCGGAAAATTGAATTTAACCAGATTCAAATGCTTTTCACCAATGACGGTTCTTCGGTATTGTGACATCACAGGCATTGTTTATTTATGCCGTTTAAATGTGATGATTCAATGACAGAAGCCATGCTTTCTGAATCTGCTACAAACATGATGCTTCTTGGCTTTGATTTCAAGTCTCTTTTCGAAAAAAGATATAAAAAATATTTCAATGTATAGAATATGTGCATATAAGAAGCATTGTGTGTTTTTGCATATTTCTTATTCACATTAGGAAAATAATCATTTCATCGCTATTTAGTATTCAAAATGGAGCATTAATTTTTGTTTTTACTTTAAAGACTATTTTTATAACGTGAATGAATTCATACGGAATAGACTATCTCTCATTGGGTTTACAGCGTAAAATAGCCAGTTCAATTTGAGTATTAGGATAGTGCCTCTGTGTTAAGTGATTTAAATGTCGATCAATTGGTTATGGTTCGAGATCGCCATCGTTTAAGTCGACTTAAAAAGGGCAAAGATGCAAATCCTGAACAATTCCAAAAATTATTTGATCAGTCGAATAACAAAGTACGTGAACGTATAGCACGTCTTCCCAATATAAAACTCAATCAAGATTTACCTGTAACACAATATGCCGATCAATTGATTGCAGCAATTCAAAAGCATCAAATTATCATTGTTGCAGGCGAAACAGGTTCTGGTAAAACCACACAGCTTCCTCAGATTGCAATGCTTGCAGGACGTGGTTTGACTGGAATGATTGGTCATACTCAGCCTCGACGTCTCGCGGCACGAAGCGTTTCACAACGTATTGCTGAAGAAGTTGGTGAGAAGCTGGGGGAGTCAATTGGTTTTAAAGTTCGTTTTAATGAACAAGGTTCTAATGATTCTATTGTTCGGTTAATGACGGACGGTATTTTACTTGCTGAGCTGTCTAATGATCGTTATCTAAATAAATATGACACGATCATTATCGATGAAGCGCATGAGCGTTCATTGAATATTGATTTCATCATGGGGTATTTAAAGCAGTTAGTCAAAAAGCGCCCCGATTTGAAAATTATCATCACTTCGGCAACGTTGGATGTAAATCGTTTTAGTCAATATTTTAATAACGCGCCTATTTTTGAAGTTGAAGGGCGAAGTTTCCCTGTAGAAGTCCGTTATAACCCTATTTCAGAGATGACCATTGGGGGCAGTGACGATGATGACTTCGATGATTTTGAAGAGAATTTACCTCGTGCAGTTGTACAGGCTGTAGAAGAATGTTTTCGTGATGCTGAAAGTAAAGGGCATCCTGAGCATGCCGATATTTTAATTTTCTCAAGTACCGAACAAGAGATTCGAGAATTACAAGAAACATTACAGAAATTTGGCCCTAAACATACGCAAATTTTACCGTTGTATGCACGTTTAGCTTTAGCAGAACAACAAAAAATCTTTAATCCATCAGGTGGTGGACGACGGATTATTATTGCGACAAACGTGGCAGAAACTGCGCTTACTGTTCCCAATATTCGCTATGTGATCGATAGTGGTTTTGCACGTATTTCACGTTATAACTATCGTTCACGTGTACAACGTTTACCCATTGAAGCAATTTCTCAAGCAGCAGCCAATCAACGGAAAGGTCGTTGTGGTCGTATCGCACCAGGTGTCTGTATTCGTTTATACAGTGAAGAAGATTTTCAAAGTCGTCCTGAGTTTACCGAACCCGAAATTAAACGAACCAATTTGGCATCTGTTATTTTGCAAATGCAAAGTTTAGGTTTAGGTTCTGTTGAATCTTTTGATTTTATTGAACCACCTGATCATCGTTTGGTTAATGATGGTCGGAAGCTGTTGATTGAATTGGGGGCGATTGACGATGTACAAAATTCAAATCCCCCTCAATCCCCCTTTGTTAAAGGGGGGAGTACGGTTTTGCAAGAACAAAGTTCTCCTCTTTCTCAAAGAGGGGTTAGGGCAGGTTTAGATCGTGTTAAAGAGCAAAATCCCCCTCAATCCTCAACGAAAAAGGCAGGACAGCAAACTAACGGCCTAACCAAAATTGGACAACAGATGGCTAAAATGCCAATTGATCCAAGGCTTGCTCGAATGATTCTGGGTGGGGCGCATTTTGGGGTGTTGAATGAGGTTCTTATTATTGTTGCTGCTTTGGCGGTGCAAGACCCTCGTGAACGTCCTGCTGATAAGCAAATGCAAGCTGATCAGAAACATGCATTATTTAAAGAAGCTGATTCAGACTTTTTGTTCTATATCAAACTATGGAATACTTTGACAGAAAACCGTGAAAATTTAAGTGAGAGTAAACGTCGCAATTTTGCTAAGCAACATTTCTTAAGTTGGTTGCGTTTGCGTGAATGGAAAAAAACGCATGAACAATTGCTTGATTTAGCACAAGGTTTAAAGCTTTCATTTAATACCAAAACGGCAAGTTATGAAAATCTGCATCGTGCTTTGTTAACGGGATTGTTGTCATTCATTGCCAATAAAACCGATGAACGAAACATTTTCATGGCAGTGCGACAGCAAAAAGCACGTATTTTCCCAGCATCAACATTGCATAAAACCAATACACCATGGGTCATGGCATTTGAAATGGTGGAAACGTCTCAGGTTTATTTACGGACTTTAGCCAAAATTGAGCCTGAATGGATTTTACTTGCTGCACCAAATTTATTGAAACATCATTATTTTGAACCACATTGGGCGAAAAAGCCGGGTGTGGTGAATGCTTATGATCAGATTTCTTTATTTGGTTTGATCATTGAGCCGAAGCGCGCTACAAATTTTGAAAAAGTCGATCAAGCGGCTGCACATGAGATTTTCCTACGTGATGCTTTAACCACGGGGAATTTAGGGACAAATCCAGCATTTTTAAAACATAATCTGTTAAAACTTGAAGAAGTAGAACGTGTTGAAGATAAATTACGTCGTCGTGATTTAGTGGTCGATGAAGAAACGATTTATCAGTTTTATGCTGCAAAAGTACCAAAAGAAATCGCAAGTCGTCGAACTTTTGAGGATTGGCTTGCTACAGTTGAACCTAAAAATCCGCGTTATTTATTTGTAGATGATGATGCTTTATGGATGAATGATCGTCCAACCACACAGCAATTTCCAGATTATTTACATAATCATCAATTACGCTTAGCTGCAAGTTACCGTTTTGATCCAAGTCATGATGAAGATGGTGCAACGGTTAAAATTCCTGTGCAAGCCTTGCCACAAGTAGATGAAAATATTTGGTCATGGGGTATTCCAGGCTGGCGACTAGATTTAATCGAAGCATTGTTGAAATCTTTACCCAAAGATAAGCGTCGTAATTTAGTTCCTATTCCTGATACTGCTAAAAAATTAATGAAGCTTATTGATGCACAACATTTGCAAGCCCATATTTTTGAGTTTTTGGCTTTCCAATTGCGTGGTGAGCAAATCACGGTTAAAGATTTTTCTTTTGAACGTATTGATCAATATCTTGTTCCTTTTATCAAAGTCATTGATGAAAAAGGTCGTGTTATTGAAAAAGGACGCCATTTAGATGAGTTGAAAGCACGTTGCCGTACAGAAACGCATAGTCCTGTGAAGCAGTTAAAAGGTGAATTTAACGTATTCCCTGATCAGTTTGTATTTGAAGCCTCACAAAAAGTCACAGGTGTTGTGGTTAAGCAGTATCAAGCACTTGTACCGACTAAAGCTTTTGCAAAGCTTGATGCTAAAGATGAATCTGGGATCGTGATTCAAACGTTTAATGATCAAAACGAAGCGATTAAACAGCATCGAGAAGGGATTATTCGTCTTATTCATCTGCAATTAGGCGATTTGATTCGTCAGTTAAAGAAACAGATTTCGAAACCTTTGGCTTTAGCCTATTCACCTTTGGGTGATAAGGCTCAACTTGAGCAAATGTTGATTTATGCAACTTTACAAATGGCAATCAAAGATTTACCGATTAATGCAGACGAGTTTTCAAAATTAAGTCAAGATGTTAAAAAGTCATTTCTTAGTCATGGTCAAGAAGCATTAAAGCTAATTAGCGAAATTTATATTCAATGGCAGGAAATTCGCCAACATTTGTTGATGTTAGATCAAGATGTATTTGGCAAAAATATGGATGATATTGAAGATCAACTTGATTTGATGAATTTATCTAATTTTGTTTATTCAAAATCAGCAGATATTTGGCAAGAATATCCACGATATTTGAAAGCTTTAATCTTGCGTTTGGATCGTTTGCCGAATAATCTTAATCGAGATGATGCTGCGATCAAAGATGTTGATCCGTGGATGGAAAAGCTATTTAAGTTTAAAAATGATACGCGTTTGAAGGATGTATATTTCATGGTGGAAGAGTTAAGAATTTCTTTATTCTCTCAACCGATGAAAACCAAGATGCCTATTTCCCCAACTCGAATACAAAAGGTATGGGAAAAGCTCGGAATCAGTTAAAATAGTGGTAATTTGAGTTTTAGAGATTAAAAAAGGAGTTTTGCATGGGCATCCGTATTACAGGTACAGGTCTATACCATCCTGAAGAAGTGATTACCAATGAAGAATTGGTAGAAAGTTTAAATGCTTATGCGGAACAGTTTAACAGCGAAAATGCTGAACAAATTGCAGCAGGTGAAGTTGTTGCACGTCGTGGCTCTAGTGCAGAATTTATTGAAAAAGCATCTGGTGTAAAGCGCCGTTATGTTGTTGAAAAATCAGGTGCATTAGACATCAATCGTTTACGTCCTCGTTTAGCTGAGCGTTCTGATGAAGAGCTTTCAATCCAAGCGGAGTGGGGTGTGATTGCCGCTAAGCAAGCGATGGAAAATGCTGGTGTGACTGCTGAAGATATCGATGTTGTTATTCTTGCATGTTCAAATTTACAGCGTGCTTATCCTGCAGTAGCCATTGAAATCCAAACGGCATTAGGCATTCAAGGTTATGCATATGATATGAATGTGGCATGCTCAGCAGCAACATTTGGTTTAAAGCAAGCTTATGATGCTGTGAAAACTGGCGCACGTCGTGTGTTGTTGGTCAATGTAGAAATTACATCGGGTCATACCGACTATCGTTCACGTGACTGTCACTTTATCTTTGGTGATGTTGCAACGGCTTCAATCATTGAAGAAACCGACGCTAAAACAGGTTTTGAAATTTTAGATACCAGCTTATTTACGCAATTCTCAAATAATATTCGTAATAATTTCGGTTTTTTAAATGGTTCTGAATTAACTTCACGTGATGACAAACAGTTCCGTCAAGATGGACGTAAAGTCTTTAAAGAAGTTTGTCCGTTGGTGGCTAAAATTATTTCAACTCAATTGGAAAAGAACAGCATTCAGCCTGAAAATGTAAAACGTTTTTGGTTACATCAAGCCAATGCCAATATGAACGAATTGATTTTAAGATTAATCGTCGGTAAAGAAGCTGCTGAAGCTGATCCCGATTTAGTTCCGATTATTTTAGATGAGTTTGCCAATACGTCTTCAGCAGGTGTAATCATCGCTTTACATCGTACAGCTGATCAAGTGAATGAGGGTGAATATGGCGTGCTTTGTTCTTTTGGAGCAGGTTATTCAGTTGGTTCAATCCTTGTTCAAAAACATGTTGCTTAAGTCTTAAATTGAGTTTGTAGAGATACAGCATGACTGAAAAAGCGTTGCAAATACGACACAATTCGAAATTGATTCGATTGATCAGTAGTTTGCAACGCTTTTATTTTCGCCCAACCTTTTTGGGAACTGAAAATATTATTACAAATAAACCTGCAATGTATGTAGGAAATCACACTATTTATGGTGTTTTAGATTCACCTATTTTGATTGATTACTTATTTACTCAGCATAAGATTGCCGTGGTCAGTTTGGCGGATCATATGCATTTTCACATCCCCGTTTGGAAAGAAGTGGTAAAACGCGTAGGCGGGGTCGATGGCGTTCAAGAGTATGCTAAAGAAGCCATGCGACAAGGCTACTCAATTCTAGTTTTCCCAGGTGGCGGTCGTGAAGTGATTAAACGCAAAGGTGAGGCGTACCAACTGATCTGGAAGCAACGTTTCGGTTTTTTGAAATTGGCGCAAGAATTTGGTTATGACATTGCACCTTTTGTGGCTTTAGGTGGGGATGAGGTTTTTGATTTAGGTTTTGATGCCAATGTTTTGTTGAGGCAGAAATGGTTTAATAAAATATTGTCTAATCCTAAAATAGGTTCTTTTTTAAGGCAGGGCGATGTTATTCCTTCCATTCCTAGCCATATTATCCCTAAACGAATTCCTTTCTATTTTAAATTTATGCCACGTTTATCCATTAATCAAATTAAAACAATGGAAGATATGGTTGCGTTTCGAGATGAATTACAACAACTGCTTTATAGTGAAATTGAGGCTTTGAAGTTGTATAGAGAACAGGATTTAAACAGCAAAAAGAATACTTAGCTTATTCAGGATTTAACCTGAGAGATAATAAAATTTAAGCTTTCCGCATCCCTGCAACAATCAAATCAATAATTGAATCACCATATTTTTCTAAACCTGTAAGATCACTCGGATTGGCTAAAAATCGTAAAGCGCCATTGATGATCATGCCAATAATATTGTGTCCTGTATTTTCACAATCTAAATCAGCTCTAAAAATCTTTAATTCGACACCGTGTTTTAAATAATTTGCAGTGATCACACCCGCCATTTGCATTAAATTTTGAACAAATTTAGTCATTTCCGTATCGATAGAGGTTGCTTCCAAGAGTAGTAGTTTTAAAGTGAGTGGGTTTTCTTGGGCAAAGTTTCTTAACCGTTCGGAAATACGCTGACATTGTTCACGGTATTCATCAATATTATTAAAGGCTTGTGGTGCATTTTCACCAGTCAATAACGCCATGATTTTTTGCAGTGTTTCAGAAATAACGTGCTGAAGAATATCGCGTTTATTTTCGAAATGACGATAAAAAGTACCATGCCCAATACCTAAGCGTTGAGCAATATCTGAAATCGCAGTTTGATGATAACCGCGATTTGAGAATTCTAAAAAAGCAGCTGCAACAATATCCGCTTGTAGCTGGAGGCGTTGTCGTTCTGCACGACTTAAATTTGTATTTTCACTCATAAGTAAAATAAACCAAAAATAATGAGAACTGTCAAACAATAGAAATTGACAAGTCATTCCGTTTTTGACATTGTATTCCTCTTGTTCACATTCTAAGCGATTTCAAAATGAAACAACACAAAAATAACAGTAAAGCTCAAGATTTTTATAAGGTCATCATCGTGGGTGGTGGGTTTGCAGGACTTGGTGCAGCCATCAAACTCAAAGAAGCGGGGATTGAAGATTTTATTCTTTTAGAAAAAGCTTCAGAAATGGGTGGGGTGTGGCGTGAAAATACTTACCCAGGATGTGCATGTGATGTTCCATCGGCTTTATATTCTTATTCATTTGAACAAAATTCTGCATGGTCACGTGTATTTGCACAACAAAAAGAAATTAAGCAATATTTATTTGATGTGGTGGATAAGTATCAAATCATGCCACATGTACGTTTAAACCATGAAGCTTTGGGTGCCAAGTGGTCAGATGTAGAGCAGTGTTGGATCATTCAAACAAAACAGGGTGAATTGAGATCACAATTTACCATTCTTGCATGTGGGCCAATGCATGAACCTGTATTGCCTAATGTAAAAGGCATTGAAAGTTTTAAAGGTGAAATTTTTCATTCTTCGCAGTGGCGGCATGATATTGATTTAACAGGAAAACGTGTCGCTGTGATTGGTACTGGTGCTTCGGCGATTCAGTTTGTTCCACAAATTCAACCACATGTTAAGCAACTCACCATTTTCCAACGTACTGCACAATGGATTTTGCCTAAGTCAGATATTCCTCTATTTGCACCTGTGCGTGCCATGTTTAAAGCATTACCCCTCACTCAGCAACTCATGCGTGGTTCAGTTTACGGCATTTTTGAGACCATTAATGGTGGAATTCAGAGTCCAGCAGCGATGAAACAATTCCAAAAAATAGCGCAATGGCATTTAAATACGCATATTAAAGATCCTATTTTACGCAGTAAATTAACCCCTGATTTTATTATTGGATGTAAGCGTATTCTTCAGTCTAATAATTGGTACCCAGCCTTAGCGCAAACAAATGTAGATGTGATTGCCAGTGGCTTAGTAGAAATTCAAGATCATACTTTAATTGCGAGCAATGGTGAGCGTTGTGAAGCCGATATTATTATCCTTGGGACAGGTTTTGAAATTGCTGAACCACCAATTGCTAATCGAGTCTATAACCGTTTTGGTCAAAAAATGTCAGACGTATGGCAAGGTAGTCCAGAGGGTTATATGGGAACGATGGTCGAGAATTGCCCGAATGGATTCTTGATGTTTGGCCCTAATGTCGCTGTAAGTTCTTCCGCTTTTATTATCATAGAAGCACAGCTTGAGTACATTATGGATGCACTAAAACAGGCTGAGCAGTTGGGGATTAAAACCATTGAGCCTAATCCTGAGATTACGCGAAAATTCAATCAGAAAGTTCAGGCTGCTTTGCAGTCAACTGTATGGAATAAAGGAGGATGTCAGAGTTACTTTATCGATCGTAATGGTCGTAACAGTACAGCATGGCCTTGGACGACATTTAAATTAAAAGAAAAAATGAAGAAATTTAATTTAGATGAGTATTTAGTGGACTATAACCCTCAAGTTGAAAAAGCTGAAACAGTCTGAAAATCAATATGTTGAATTGCTGTAAATCTGAGTGATTCGCAATGTTCTATTTGATAATGATATACAGAAGAAGGATAGAAAATGTTTAAAAAACAAAAATTAAAAGGCAAAGTCGTTGCAATTACAGGCGCTGCACGTGGGATAGGACTTGCCACGGCAGAAGCTTTAATTGCACAAGGTGCTAAAGTGAGTATAGGTGATATTGATCTCGCACTCGCTGAAAAAGAGGCTCAACGAATTGGCGCTAAAGCTTTTAAAGTCGATGTTCGTGATCGTGAGTCTTTTGCTACATTTATTCAAAATACAGTTCAGCACTATGGCAGTCTTTATGCTTTGGTAAATAATGCAGGTATTATGCCGATGGGGGCTTTTTTAGATGAAGATCCAGCATTGGCAGATGCACAAATTGATATTAATTTTCGTGGCGTGGTGATCGGGATGCAATTGGCTATACCTGAATTGTTAAAAAATAAAACAGGCCATATTGTGAATATTGCATCATTGGCAGGGCGATTTGCTTTACCAGGTTCAGCGATTTACTCAGGTACAAAATTTGCAGTGGTTGGATTAACTGAAGCTGTTGCAGGTGAGTTCAGAAAGAGTGGTATTGAATTTACAGCAATTATGCCAAGTAAGGTTTTGACTGAACTTACAGCAGGAACTGAGCATGCTGCCAAAGTGATTCCAAGTGTTACACCTCAACACGTGGCGAATGCAGTGGTTAGCACTTTAATTAAACCGAGATTATTTATCGCAGTGCCTGATTATTTGCAATCTGTGTATAGTGTTTATGGCATGATGCCACAATGGATGCGTAAAGGTGCGCGTCAAGTGTTGGGTGATGATGGTATATTAACCAAATTAGACCATTCGATGCATTCAGGTTATGCAAATCGAATTAATAAGTTGGCAAAGTAATTGCATATATAAATAGATATGAGGGAGATTTATCATATAAATCTTCTCCCTCTTGCGCGTAATAACGCTCATCCTTTTAAAAGGAGAGGGAACTTTCATTGTAAATTAAATATTCGTCATAACTCGACTTACACAAGAAGTTTAATGTATACCCAGTTTATGTGCCCCAAAGTAGATACTCCATTTTGGGGCATTTTTTATTTGCTATGGTTTATCGTCTATCGGAACAGCCTATTTACGAGCACTCAATAATATTTGGGTGGCGAGCCCAAAAAACACCGTACCCATGAACCATTTTTGTAGTTTTTGCCATAAAGCATGACGATTCAAGTGTTGTGTAAATGAGCTGGCAGTCATAATAAACAATGAATTCACCAGCAAACTAATGATGATTTGCACAATACCTAAAGTGAGGGTTTGTAATAAAACTGCATCTGAATCAGGTTTTATAAATTGTGGGAGCAATGCCAAATACATCATGGCAATTTTAGGATTGAGCAAATTGGTTAAGAACCCCATAAGAAATAATTTTGTATTTGAATACGTTTGGACATGGGCAAGTTCAAATGGCGAGTGCGAGGAACGAATGGCTTTCCATGCCAAGTAAATTAAATAGATTGCACCTGCGATTTTGAGTGCATCATAGGCCAAGGGAATGGTCATTAATAGTGCTGTAATCCCAAATGCAGCACACAACATATAAAACAAGAAACCCAACGCTGTACCACCTAAAGATACGAATCCTGCTTTTTTACCTTGGCAAAGTGATCTTGAAATAAGGTAAATCATATTTGGCCCGGGAGTGAGCGCCATTCCTAATGAAATTAAAGCAAAAGCCAATAAATTAGAGCTCATATCAGGCCATCTAAAGCAATGAATTGCTGTTTATATTAGACCTAAGATTGAGAATATTCTAGTTATCTGAAACTGTTAGGAATGAGAAAAATCTTTTGAATTTGCAAGAATGTAATAAGTCAAACATTCTCAGATGATGCAGTAACATAGATTGTTGGTATTGGATGGTATTTTAAATAGCCTTTAAAAAATGGTTGGTCAATCAGTGATTTAATTTTTGTACTTATGAGTATATAAATTAATGGCGCTTGCACTATCTTAAGTAATTTAACTTGCTGTAAATTAGTGCACTGTGAATAAACTCAATAAAAAACAATGAGGGAATATATGTCATTAGCAGGTAAAACACTGTTTATTACAGGTGCAAGTCGTGGGATCGGACGTGAGATTGCACTTAAAGCAGCACAAGATGGTGCAAACATTGTGATTGCAGCCAAATCTACAGAAGAACACCCAAAATTGGGCGGTTCGATTTTTACCGTTGCGAAAGAAGTTGTAGAGGCTGGTGGTAAAGCTTTGGCAATTCAACTGGATGTTCGAGACCAACATGCAGTTGCTCAAGCAATGCAACAAGCTGCGGAACATTTTGGTGGGATTGATATTCTCATCAACAATGCTGGTGCAATTAAGCTTTCAGGTGTTGAAATGCTTGATCCGAATCGTTTTGATTTGATGTATCAAATCAATACACGTGCAGTTATGGTATGTAGCCAAGCTGTATTGCCTTATTTGAAGAAAAGTGAAAACCCACATATTTTAAACTTATCTCCACCATTGAATTTGGATGAGAAGTGGTTTGCTAGTTATGCACCTTATACGATTACCAAGTATGGCATGAGTATGCTGACGATTGGTATGAGTCAAGAATTTGCGAATTATGGGATAAGTGTCAATTCTTTGTGGCCAAGAACGATTATTGCAACTGCTGCGATTGAGTTTTCACTGGGTGGAAAGCAATTATTTAGCCGAGCACGTAAACCAAATATCATGGCGGATGCGGCTTATCAGATTTTAATCAGTGAAAAACGTTCAATTACAGGGCGTTTGATGATTGATGAAGATATTCTCAAGGCATCGGGTGTAACAGATTTCTCGGAATATCGTTATGCAGATACAGATGATGAATTGATGGTCGATTTATTTGTTCAAGAATAGCACTTGTGAATACTTATAAATTCTAGTCAATTTATATTCAAAATATGTGCTTAATGTACCGATTTAAGAAAAGTCATTTTGATTGTTTAAAATCGGTACATTAAAACATTGGAAAAAATCATAAAAAAGGTGAATATATAGGGCTAAATTCAAAAAATCAGTGAGATGATATTTCGTGTATGAGTTAGATTGTAAGTTGCTCAGTATTTTTTACTATATCTATAAATTTAAAAGTGTTTCTGCTGCAGCGGATCACTTGGCTATGAGTCAACCTACAGTCAGTAATATTCTCACGAAAATACGCACACATTATAACGATCCATTATTTTTACGGATTGGTAATGAAATGGTGCCGACGGAATTGTCTAAACAACTCTATCCTTTGGTCAGTGAAGCGTTAAGTAAAGTAGAAATTATCAATAATTTTAGTGTGGATTTTGATGAATCTGCATCGCAGCAACAATTTACTGTAGCAATGACCGATGTCTCACATTTGGTGCTTTTACCTAAAATTTCTCAATATTTAAAACAACATGCACCGCATGTGAAATTGAATGTAAGAGCAATTACCTCTGAAACCAGTTATCAAATGGCGAATGGTGAAATTGATTTAGCAATTGGTTTTTTACCGCATTTGGAAAATGGTTTTTATCAACAAAAATTGTTTGAGCAGTTTTATGTGGTGATTGCATCCAAAGATCATCCAAGACTGAGTAATGACAGTATGACGGTTGAGCAGTATTTGAGTGAATCACATATCGATATTGATGCAGGTATTGGGCATTACCATATTGCCAATGAATTATTAAATTTGGATTTAAAACGTAATATTCTGATGCGTATTCCAAGTTATTTGGGTGTGGGTTTGGTGGTGCAAGACACTGACTCTATTGCCACTGTGCCTTATTATTTGAGTGAAGTTTTATTATCGAGAGGTAATTTGAAAATTTTACCTGCACCAATTTCATTCTCAACTTATTCAATTAAGCAGTATTGGCACATGTCTTGTCATCATAAAACCAGCCATCAATGGTTAAGACATATGTGTTATGAGATTTTTAGTCAGGTCAATTCAATGCCGTTGCCGAGCCAGTTATTACAACCGAATCAATAAAAATCTATGCTTAGGATCTTTATATAAAGATGTATTTATAACGTCTGTTCGGGATAAACTCTGATGTAAGTTATTGAAAAGATAGATCACGCACAACGGAGTCTTATCGTTTAAAGTCAGATGAAAGGATTAACCTTCGGTTCGACCTACTTTTCTTTCGGGAAAAGTAGGCAAAACCATTTGTCAGTTGCCAACTCGACAGATATTTTCAAGTACCAAATATATTGCAAAAACAGTACATTGCAAATGTAGCTCGGCCTCGAACAATGCGACTGACGTTTCCGAGTATCATATAGTTGGGAATAATCTTATCCCGAACTCAGGTTATTTACCGCAATAATTAGCAAAACAAAAATGGATTCGGTGGGTATTGTTTTCACAATATTTCGCCTAATTTATTTAATCCAATTGTTCGTTATCGGTGAGTTTGTCAGGGGTCATTAAGGCTTGATTGACGTATAACTTAATGAGACGCTCACGAGAACCAATTGATTTTTGGTAATAGGTTGAATTGAGCAATAAAGATGCGCCGTAAGTCACTGTCCAAATATAAGATAAATAATCACGAATCGACATGATGCTATTCAGCGATTTTAAATGCGCGCCAAATAAATCTTTCAGTTCTAAAATGCGTTCTTCACGAATGCGATAAAGTTCTTCAAATAAATCATTGAGTTTTCTTTCGTTATTGGTCAGACGTTCTTCAATTACATGCAATAAGATAGTTCTATTTGAATTCAGCATGTTGTAAAGCATGTATTGAGATACATAAGTTTGAATGTCTTTTTGATAAGATTTTGAAATATCAAGTAATCTTTTCTCATTTTGAATAATGAGTTCTAAGTAAAGTTGATTTTTACTTTTAAAATGTTTGTAAATCGTGCCTTTGGCAATATCCAGTTCTTCAGCAAGTTCGCTGAGGGTAATATCTTGAGTATTATCGAGTAGAAGTGTTTCAGCCATGGCTAAAATTTTCTCTTTCCGTAGTAGAAAATTTTGTTGGCGTACTGAGCTCATGTAATTTGTTCCCAAAACATCTAAAAAGAACCAGCGTTGATTATATCAGTTATTCAAGCATTCAAAAATAGCTTGGTAAAATAAGATGATATTAAGTCACTCACGGCCAATGTTATGCTTATTTTTTACTAAATTCTGAGCTAAGTATGATCTTTTTGATCATTCAAAAGTTAAAAAGGAAGGTTTGAATAGCAATATTGGTGATTTAAATATGATTTATTTTTGATCTTCCTCATTAAACAAATGAGCTCTAAATGAGCTAAAAGGTGAGTCAAAAGTTGGCTCATACTCATTTAAAAAGAGCGTATTCAAACTCGAATACGCTCTTTTTGTTTTAATGGTATTGCCATGTCGTTGAAACAATTACACTATTAGAATTGAATTAGGTTAAAAGCTTAGTCCGCACGACGCCAAACAGTACCTTGACGAGTATCTTCCAATACGACACCTTGATCGAGTAAAGACTGGCGAATAGCATCTGCATTGGCAAAATCTTTATTTTTCTTGGCATCTACACGTTGCTGAATCAAATCCTCAATTTCGGCTTCAGATAAACCAAGTTGTTCTTGGCCGATATCAGACTTTAGGAATTCATCTACATCATACTGAACCAATGCTAAAATATCAGTTAGATGACGTAATGTAGAATAGAAAAGCGTCGCTTGCGCTTCATTTTCTTCTTTAACTGCACGATTCAACTCTTTGATGATTTCAAACAAGATCGCAATTGCTTCTGCTGTATTAAAATCATCACACATTGCCGCATTGAAACGCTCAACAAAGCTTGTATCTAACGTTGCGACAGTTTTATTGCCATACACTTGTTGATAAGCTTTAAAGGCATGATAAAAGCGTGAAAGTGTGGTTTTTGCTTCTTTGAGGGCAAAATCTGAAAAGTTCACAGGACTACGATAGTGTGAAGACACAATAAAGTAGCGAATCACTTCAGGGTGGAATTTTTCCATCACATCACGAATAGTGAAGAAGTTGCCTAATGATTTAGACATTTTTTCACCATCAACATTGATGAAACCAACATGCATCCAATAATTTACATATTGCTCGCCTGTAGACGCTTCTGACTGTGCGATTTCATTTTCATGGTGTGGGAACATTAAATCTGAGCCACCGCCATGAATATCGAAATGATTGCCTAGGCTGCAAGTTGACATAGCAGAACATTCAATGTGCCAGCCTGGACGACCATTGCCCCAAGGCGAAGCCCATGACGGTTCATTTTCTTTGGCATGTTTCCAAAGTACGAAGTCAAATGGGTGCTTTTTCTCAACTTCAACATCAACACGTTCAGATGCACCTGCTTGCATGTCCTCCAGTTTACGACCTGAAAGACGACCGTATTTTGTAAATTTTTCAACTTCAAAATACACATCACCATTTTCAGATGGATAAGCTGTGCCTTTATTGACCAGATTACCAATCATGTTTTGCATTTGATCAATATAATCTGTGGCACGTGGTGCTTCATTCGGTTCTAAACAACCCAAACGAGTAGCATCATCATTCATGGCAATAATAAAACGTTCTGTTAATGCAGAGATGCTTTCGCCGTTTTCATTGGCACGTGCAATAATTTTATCGTCAATATCTGTGATATTTCGAACGTATTTAACATTCCAACCTTGGCTACGTAGAAAACGAGTAATGTAGTCAAATGCAACCATAACCCGAGCATGCCCGATGTGACAGTAGTCATACACTGTCATACCGCACACATACATGTCGATATGTCCTTCTTTACGGGGAACAAATTCAACTTTTTTACGTTGCTCAGAGTTGTAAAGAACAAATGGTTGCATAGGTCGTCTAAATGCTTAAATAAAAAGATAGTTAATCTTAACCTAAGCTCCATATTTCATAAAGATTTATGCATTATTTTTCTAAGAAAGTGAAAATTATATATTTAGGAAAGCAGCCTATTGTATTGCTATGCTAAAATATGAAAAATATTCCAGTCGATATTCAAACTCTTTATAGAGTTAAGGTCAGTTCATTTTGAATCTTGAAAATATGCAGAAACAAGTTGATTTTCAAAAGGTAGCACTTGAAACCTTACGCATTGAAGAACAAGCCTTAGAGATTTTGGCGACACAAATTGATGATCGCTTTTCACGTGCTTGCGAAATTATTTTGCAATGTAAAGGTCGCTTAGTGATCACTGGTATGGGGAAGTCAGGGCATATCGGTCGTAAAATGGCTGCCACATTTGCCTCTACTGGAACACCTTCATTCTTTATGCATCCCGGCGAAGCAGGACATGGAGATTTGGGCATGCTGGTCGAAGGCGATGTACTCATCGCAATTTCAAACTCTGGTAAGAGTGATGAAATTATGATGCTCATGCCTTTAATCAAACATTTGGCTGTGCCGCTGATTACGATTAGTGGTGATGATACAGGGCCAATGCCGCAAAATGCTGATGTTGCATTAACCTTAGGAAATATTAAAGAGGCATGTCCATTGGGTTTAGCACCGACTTCAAGTACAACTGCAACTTTGGTTTTGGGTGATGCACTTGCTGTTGCATTATTGGATGCGCGTGGTTTTACTGCTGATGATTTTGCGATGTCGCATCCTGCTGGTGCTTTAGGTAAACGACTGTTATTACATGTAAAACATTTGATGCATACAGGTAGTGATTTGCCGAAAGTTTTGCCTAATACGCCAATGAATAAGGTGTTGTATGAAATTTCCAATAAACGTTTAGGTTTGACGACAGTTGTTGATGAAAATGACACCTTATTGGGTATTTTTACGGATGGTGATTTACGTCGTTTAATTGATAAGCAACAAGGTTTTGATGTCAATTTACCTGTTTCAGAGGTGATGATTCAAAATCCATCGACAGTTTCTAAAGAAATTCGCGCTGTAGAAGCTTTAGAAAAAATGAATGAAAAGAAAATTACTCAATTTATTGTCGTCGATGAGCGCAATAAAGTGATAGGTGTAATTAGTATGCATGACCTGATTCAAGCTGGAGTAAATTAATAGATGGCTTCTTATGTTTTGTTAGAACAAGCGCGTCATATTGAAGCATTGGTTTTAGATGTAGATGGTATTCTCAGCGATGGTTTTGTCACACTTACGAATTCAGGTGATGAAATTAAATCTTTTGATATTCGTGATGGGCTCGGTATGAAACTGGTTCAACAAGCGGGGATCAAGGTGATTATTATCACGGGTCGAAAAAGTAATATTGTTGAAAAACGCATGTCTGATTTAGGTGTGGATCTGGTTTTCCAAGGGCGTGAAGATAAAGGTGTTGCGTTGAAAGAGGCGTGTGCGCAATTCAATTTACAGCCTGAAGATTGTTTATATATGGGCGATGATTGGCCTGATCTTTCTGCATTTGCAATTGCAGGTATGAAAGTGACTGTGCCGAATGGTCATGTCGAGGTTCGTCGCCGTGCTGATTTAGTCACACAAGCGATGGGTGGTCGTGGTGCAGTACGTGAAGTTTGCGATATGTTACTGATGTCCAAAGGCGTTTACCAAGAACTACTTGAAAAATATACAGCTATACCGCATTAATAGCATAAATTCAGATTAATCGAATGTTGAATATCATTTATGGATACTAAGGTTTTATATGTTACTGCAGTTGTCATCGCGGCAATCAGTGGTGGCTATTATTATTACAGCGGAAAAGGTAAGAAGCTGGATGCAAATTCTGCACAAAGCATGACTTATTCTGCTGAGGGTATCCAATTGGTTCAAACCGATGAAAAGGGCAATTTGTATGTACGTGCTCAAATTGATCATTTGGAGCAAGATTTACAAAAGAAAACGTCAAAACTCAGTCATCTAAATGCGTCTATGTTTCATCAAAATCAAGTTGATTCAACTTTTTTTGCTAAACAAGCACAAGGGTTTAATGACAATGAAAAAGTTATTTTAACTGGACAAGTTGAGGCAACAAAAATTGGTGAACAAGGGAAAATGGTTTTTTTGACTGATGAATTAACAGGTTATCCTAAAGTACGCAAGTTTGAAACGACTCACCAAGTGACTGTTAATGCACCTAATGCTGAATTTATAAGCCAAGGTTTAAAAGCTGATTTAAATGAAGGTCAATATGAATTCGCTCATATTCGAGGAAAGTATGCACCAAATTAAGCCATTTTCACTAACTCAATCTTTCCTAAAAAAAGCAATCGGTACAGTGAGCTTGATGTGTTTATCTGCGTCTGTTTTTGCGTTGCCAAGCGATCGTAGTCAATCTATTTCACTGGTGGCGGATAAAGCGACATATAGTGAGCGTACTGGTGTGACAACATACACGGGAAATGTAATTATTGAGCAAGGTACAATGAAGCTTCAAGCAGCTTCATTGGTGGCGCAACTCAATAAAAATAAACAAATTAGTACCATCACTGCGAATGGTTCACCTGCAAAATTTCAGCAACAATTGGAAAGTAACCGTGGTATTGCACGTGGCGAAGCCCAGAAAATCGTGTATAACGCTGAAACAGGTATTATTAATTTGATTGGAAATGCTTATCTTTACCAAGATGGTGCAAGTATTCGTAGTAGTACGCTTAAATACAGTATGAATAAAGGTGATATCGAAGCTTCTGGTACATCATCTGACTCAATAGGTAGTTCAAAAGGGCGCGTGCAAATTATTATTCCACCTAGTGCAACAAAAACATTCCCTGGAGCGCGTGATTAATGCAAGTGCAGGATCAGACTCAAACATTAACCATTAAGCACTTAGCGAAGGTTTATAACAAACGTTGGGTAGTGAAAGATGTTTCTTTCAAAATGCAAAGTGGTCAGATTGTAGGTTTACTTGGACCCAATGGTGCGGGTAAAACGACCAGTTTCTACATGGTTGTTGGTTTGGTTCGGATGGATAAAGGTGTTATCCATTTAGACAATGAAGATATTTCTGATCTAGCAATGCACCAACGGGCAAGAAAAGGAATTGGTTATTTACCACAAGAAGCTTCTATTTTTAGAAAGTTGAGCATTGCCGATAATATTATGGCGATTCTTGAAACTCGTAAAGATTTGAATAAGCAGCAACGTCAACAACGCCTTAAAGAATTATTGGAAGATTTCAAAATCACACATATCAAAGATTCTTTAGGAATGAGTGTTTCAGGAGGCGAACGCCGCCGTGCTGAAATTGCACGTGCTTTGGCTGCTGACCCTAAATTTATGTTATTGGATGAGCCATTTGCAGGTGTAGATCCAATCTCGGTCGGTGATATTAAAGACATTATTCGTCAATTAAAAGATCGTGGTATTGGTGTTTTAATTACAGATCATAATGTAAGAGAGACGCTGGCAATTTGTGAGCATGCCTATATCGTCAGTGAAGGTGCTGTGATTGCTGAAGGAACTCCCGAAGAAGTTCTTGCGAATGAAACTGTTCGTGAAGTGTATTTAGGTGATGATTTTACAGTTTAATTAAGAAAACTTTTTATTATGTATTATTAAAGGTGAAGTAAATAGCTTCACCTTTTTTATTATTCTAAATTTCTATTTAGGCAAAGTTTAAATATCTATAAGCTATTTTTAAGCAGTGGTAATTTTTTATTACTAAAATACATTTACGATTAGAATAATTAAATTATTTACAATTAGTTACAAATATAATTAAGGCTTGAGTGTTTTTTAATCATTAAGCTTTAATTATACCCATAATAAAACCATGGGAATAAAAATACACTTGTATATAATATGTTTCAAACAAAAATCAAAAAAATACAAAATATCGTTAAGTTAGCATTCAAAAATAAAAATAAAAAATATATTACTTGGTTTGATAGATGAAAAATAGATTTAGTAAATCAAGCTAAATAAATGTGATTAAAATAATAAATTAAAATGGATTTTGATTAAAATAAAAAACAGGATTGGATAACTGCATCACTTAAAAGCATAAGCGCAATATTATTTTAATTTAAATATTCATCTGTAGTTAGTTTTGTATTCATTATCTTTTCATTTTTCTTAGTAATATTAGCTACTTGTTTGGCCTAATAGATTTCCTTATCTTTTTTAATGGGTAGGTATAATAAGATAGGTAATAACATGACAACTAAACCAATATATGAAAAGGGAACGGTTCAAGTCATCACTTTTGATAAGGAGAATATAAGCCATCGTATTTTTAAGGCTAATCTGGATAAAGCTGATATTGCGAAAATAACCAAAGTTGGAAATAACTTGGAGGTTGAATTAAATACGGGTGAAAAAATTGTTTTAGATGATTATTTTTCAGGAGAACCGCCTAAAGAGTTGGTATTGGAGGCAGCTAATGAACAGTATTTTCTTGTCAATTTACAGGAGTTTAATGCAGAAGGTGTTGCTACCAAAGTAGATTATTTGGGTATTAACGACTTTCAAGATTATTTATCAGATGGTGAATCCACTGTGGCACCAACATGGGCATGGGTTGCTACAGCTTTGAGTATTATTGGTATTGCAGCAAGCGCAAGTAGTAGTCGTGGACATCATTCAAATAACGAAAATAACAACGAAAATAACGTAGATAAAACTGGGCCAATAATAAAACATGACATTCTTGATAATAGTCATATTAAAATTAGTTCGGATGAGGCGAGCCAAATTGTTATTTTAGATGCAAATGGTAATAGCATTGGTTCAGGGAAAATAAATCAAGCAGGTGATATTGAGATTACGTTAACAAGACCTTTGCAAGATAATGAAGTTATCACAATTACTGCAACAGATAATGCTGGAAATAAAACGACTGAATCGGTCAATGTTGGTGACGTGACTGCCCCGCTGGTGGAGGTCAATATCATTGATAATAGTACAATTCAGATCATTTCCAATGAGGTTGGTAGTAAGGTAGAAATTAAAGACGAAACGGGTAAGACCATTGGCGAGGGCGTTGTTGATTCAAATGGTCAAGTGAGCATAGATGTCGATGAGTTGCTCAATGACGGTGATACGATTGTAGTCAATGTTACTGATCATGCAGGTAATAATACGACTGAAGTGATTGTTGTCGGTGATGTCACTGCTCCAATTATTTCAGCAGATATTAAAGATGCAAATACCGTAGAGATTATATCGAATGAGACTGGGACTGTAGAAATTACAGATTCAGATGGCAATATCATTGGTCGTGGGTTTGCTACAGGGAATGATGCAGTTGATGATATTCAACTTGATCGTCCATTGGCTGATGGTGAAACTATTTTAGTCACAGTGATAGATGCTTCAGATAACCATCAACAAATGCAAGTGACTGCGGGTGATGTCACTGCGCCAAGTTTTATCAGTGCAACAGTAGATGCAAGTGGTACAGCATTAACCTTGAACTACAATGAAAGCCTAGACAGCACGCATTTACCGACAATAGAGAATTTTACAGTAACGGTTGGAGACGTTATTGTTCGTATTGTAGATATTAGTATTCGCGGGCAAGACGTTATTCTGACCCTCAGTGAAGCCGTCACAGTTGGGCAAAATGTTCAAGTTTCTTATACAGATCCAAGTGCAAGCAATGCAAGAAGTGATGGTTTTACGATTCAAAATATCTCAAATAATAACGACATAAATGCTATTCAAGATATCGCAGGAAACGATGCCACAGACTTAAGCTCAATCATTGTTAATAATAATTCTACAGTTCCAACGACACCAACTGCTGACAATAATGCCCCACAACTACAAAGCGTAGAAGTGAATCCAGCAGGACAATTGGTGTTCCACTACAACGAAGCATTGGATGGTGTGCATCTACCAAGTGCAACTAATTTTAGTATCAGTATTAACGGTCAGACTGTTGCTCCAACAGCGATTACTATTTCGGGAAGTGACGTATTATTGAGTTTTGTTCCAGCAATAGGCATTGGGCAAAGTGTAAGTTATAGCTACACCGATCCAAGTTCAAATAATGATATTTCTACAATTCAGGATACAGCAGGCAACGATGCTGCGAGTATCCCATTAACCACTTTAGCGGGTGGCGACAACCACTCGAATGTTGATAGCACAGCGCCACAACTACAAAGCGTCGAAGTGAATCCAACAGGACAATTGGTGTTCCACTACAACGAAGCCTTGGATAGTGTGAATCTACCGAATGCGAGTCATTTCACAGTGACGGTTAATGGTCAAACTGTGACTCCAAGCAGTGTCGTGGTTTCAGGCAGTGATGTATTGCTCAGCTTCATTCCAGCGATTGGAATTGGACAAAGTGTGAGTTATAGCTACACCGATCCAAGTTCAAATAACGACACGTCAGCAATTCAAGATGTTGCGGGGAACGATGCAAATAGCATTGCACAGACCACTTTACCAGTAGGCGACAACCACTCAAATGTTGATAGCACAGCGCCACAACTACAAAGTGTCGAAGTCAATCCAGTTGGACAATTGGTATTCCATTATAACGAAGCCTTAGACGCTAATAACACAGCATTAGCCAGTCATTTCAACATCACCATTAACGGGCAAACAGTTACAGCTACTGGTGTAGCAGTAGTCGGCAATGATGTGTTACTCAGCTTCATTCCAGCAATTGGAATAGGACAAAGCATCAGTTATAGCTACAGCGATCCAAGTTCAAATAACGATATAACTGCAATTCAGGATACAGCAGGCAACGATGCTGCGAGTATCCCATTAACCACTTTAGCAGGTGGCGACAACCACTCGAATGTTGATAGCACAGCACCACAACTACAAAGCGTAGAAGTGAACACAGTTGGTCAATTGGTGTTCCACTACAACGAAGCTTTGGATAGTGTGAATCCACCAAGTGCAACTAATTTTAGTATCACGATCAATGGGCAGTCGGTTACTCCAAATACAATTAACGTGGTAGGCAACGATGTCCTCCTTAGCTTCGTTCCAGCCATCGGTATTGGACAAAGCGTGAGTTATAGCTATACCGATCCAAGTTCGAATAACGATATATCTGCAATCCAAGATGTTGCGGGGAACGATGCAAATAGCATTGCACAGACCACTTTACCAGTAGGTGACAACCACTCGAATGTTGATAGCACAGCACCACAACTACAAAGCGTAGAAGTCAATCCAGCAGGCCAATTGGTATTCCACTACAACGAAGCTTTGGATAGTGTGAATCTACCAAGTGCAACTAATTTTAGTATCAGTATTAACGGTCAGACTGTTGCTCCAACAGCGATTACTATTTCGGGAAGTGACGTATTATTGAGTTTTGTTCCAGTAATAGGCATTGGGCAAAGCGTGAGTTATAGCTACAGCGATCCAAGTTCAAATAATGATATTTCTGCAATTCAGGATACAGCAGGCAACGATGCTGCGAGTATCCCATTAACCACTTTAGCGGGTGGTGACAACCACTCAACAATTGATAGCACAGCGCCACAACTACAAAGTGTAGAAGTCAATTCAGTTGGTCAATTGGTGTTCCACTACAACGAAGGTTTGGATAGTGTGAATCTACCAAATACAACTAATTTTAGTATCACGATTAATGGCCAATCTGTTACTCCAAGTACAATTACGATCTCAGGTAACGATGTGTCACTCAGCTTCGTTCCAGCGATTGGCACTGGACAAAGTGTGAGTTATCGCTACAGCGATCCAAGTTCAAATAATGATATTTCTGCAATCCAGGATACAGCAGGGAACGATGCTGTGAGTATCCCATTAACGACTTTACCAGCAGGTGATAACCACTCGAATGTTGATGTTACTGCCCCACAACTACAAAGTGTCGAAGTGAATCCAGCAGGACAGTTGGTATTCTACTATAACGAAGCTTTGGATGGTGTGAATCTACCAAGTACAACAAATTTTAGTATCACGATCAACGGTCAGTCTGTTGTTCCAAATACAATTACCATCTCAGGCAACGATGTCTTCCTGAGCTTCGTTCCAGCGATTGGAATTGGACAAAGCGTGAGTTATAGCTACACCGATCCAAGTTCAAATAACGATGTTTCGGCAATTCAGGATACAGCAGGCAATGATGCTGCGAGTATCCCATTAACCACTTTAGCGGGTGGTGACAACCACTCAACAATTGATAGCACAGCACCACAACTACAAAGTGTCGAAGTGAATCCAGTAGGTCAATTGGTATTTCACTACAACGAAGCTTTGGATGGTGTGAACCTACCGAATGCGAGTTACTTCACAGTGACCGTTAATGGTCAGTATGTTGCTCCAAGTACAATTACAATTTCAGGCAACGATGTCTTCCTTGGCTTTGTTTCAGCAATTGGAATCGGACAAAGCGTGAGTTATAGCTACACCGATCCAAGTCTGAATAACGATACATCCGCGATTCAAGATGTTGCAGGTAATGATGCTGCGAGTATCCCATTAACCACTTTACCAGCTGGTGACAACCACTCGAATGTGGATAGCACAGCGCCACAGCTACAAAGTGTCGAAGTCAATCCAGTAGGTCAATTGGTATTTCACTACAACGAAGCTTTGGATGGTGTGAACCTACCGAATGCGAGTTACTTCACAGTGACCGTTAATGGTCAGTATGTTGCTCCAAGTACAATTACAATTTCAGGCAACGATGTCTTCCTTGGCTTTGTTTCAGCAATTGGAATCGGACAAAGCGTGAGTTATAGCTACACCGATCCAAGTCTGAATAACGATACATCCGCGATTCAAGATGTTGCAGGTAATGATGCTGCGAGTATCCCATTAACCACTTTACCAGCTGGTGACAACCACTCGAATGTGGATAGCACAGCGCCACAGCTACAAAGTGTCGAAGTCAATCCAGTAGGCCAATTGGTGTTCCACTACAACGAAGCCTTGGATGGTGTGAATCTACCGAATGTTAATAATTTTAGTATCACGATCAATGGTCAGACTGCTGCTCCAACAGCAATTACTATTTCGGGAAGTGACGTATTACTGAGCTTCGTTCCAGCAATTGGAATCGGACAAAGTGTGAGTTATAGCTACGCTGATCCAAGTTCGAATAATGATCCATCCGCAATCCAAGATGTTGCGGGGAACGATGCAAATAGCATTGCACAGACCTCTTTACCAACAGGTGATAACCACTCGAATGTTGATAGTACAGCGCCACAACTACAAAGTGTAGAAGTGAATCCAGCAGGCCAATTGGTATTTCATTACAACGAAGCTTTGGATGGAACAAATTTATCGAGTGCAACTGATTTTAGTATCATTGTTAACGGACAAACCGTCACTCCAACAAGTGTTACGGTTACAGGCAATGATGTCTTCCTTAGCTTCATTCCAGCGATAGGTATTGGGCAAAGCGTGAGTTATAGCTACACCGATCCAAGTTCAAATAACGATACATCCGCAATTCAAGATGTTGCAGGAAATGATGCAAACAGTATTGCGCAGACTACTTTACCAACAGGTGATAACCACTCGAATGTTGATAGCACAGCACCACAACTACAAAGCGTAGAAGTAAACACAGCAGGACAGTTGGTATTTCACTACAACGAAGCTTTGGATGGAAATAATCTACCGAATGCCACTGATTTTAGTATCACGATCAATGGTCAGTCGGTTACTCCAAATACAATTAACGTGGTAGGCAACGATGTCCTCCTCAGCTTCGTTCCAGCAATTGGAATCGGACAAAGCGTGAGTTATAGCTACACCGATCCAAGTCCAAATAACGATACATCCGCAATTCAAGATACAGCAGGCAACGATGCTGCTACTATCCCATTAACCACTTTACCAGCAGGTGACAACCACTCGAATGTTGATAGCACAGCACCACAATTACAAAGTGTAGAAGTGAATACAGTTGGGCAACTAGTATTCCACTACAACGAAGCCTTGGATGGAAACAATCCACCAAATGTAACCAATTTCAACATTACGATTAACGGGCAAACAGTTACAGCCAGTGGTGTAACGGTAGTCGGCAATGATGTTTTTCTCAGCTTCGTTCCAGCAATTGGAATCGGACAAAGCGTGAGTTATAGCTACACCGATCCAAGTCCGAATAATGATACATCCGCAATCCAAGATACAGCAGGCAATGATGCTGTGAGTATCCCATTAACCACTTTGCCGGGAGGTGATAACCACTCGAACGTTGATGTTACGCCACCACCTGCACCGATTATCTTAGGGGCAGAAGATAATGTAGGAACATTTGGTAATATTTATTCAGGTGGTTTGACGGATGATTCAACCCCAACCATATATGGTGTTGCAGAAGAAAACAGTATTGTCACCGTTTTTGTAAATAGCCTTGAAGTAGGAACTGCAATTGCAGATGGCTCAGGTCGGTGGAGTTATGAGCCAACATTAACCAATCCGACGTTTAGAAGTGTTCAGGGTTCTAATTTTCAAATTACGGCAACAGCAACAGATGCTTCACATAATGTGAGTCCGATCAGTAATGTTTTTGATATTGGTACTTATCAAACTAGTACTACGCAAAACCCGATCACGGCACTTAAAGAAGGGAGCTTACTCGGTTTAGTGGGTCTTGATGCTCTTGGGCTTATTCAATTAGATAACCAACCCATAGCTGCTTATGATGTGAATAATGATTTAAAGAAAGTCATATTAAAAACCAGCGCGCTTTTGGATTTAGCGGGCATATTTGGTCCTAGTTGGGAGTATTCTCAAGCTGTAGCAGATATTTTGGGATTAAGTGTTAAGCCTGTAAATACTGGAATATTAGGGTTAGTAGCCGTTACGTCAGCATTAGAAATTACTGCTAAAGATGGTGGAACAATTGATAATTCTGCGATTATGGAGTTTTTTGCCACAGTTTATGATCCTAAATTATTAGGTTTAACAAATATTAGTTTGTTGGGAAGCTTGACATTAGAAGCATGGGATTCTAGATATACCAATGATTCTAATAAAGATACGAGTAATCAAATCATTGGTTATAGTAAAAATAGCTTATCAACACTAGCAGATGTTAATTTATTAGGGTCAACAAAAATTCCTACATATGACCAACTTTCTGATTTTGACCAACATCTTGCTGTTTCTAATGTGCGCGTTTACGGAACAACTGGAAATGACACCCTTCAAGGTAGTGCATTTAATGATATTTTGCGTGGGGGCGATGGTGTTGACACTTTGAAAGGCAATGCAGGTAATGATTGGTTGGAAGGTGGTAAGGGCGATGACTTTTTAACGGGTGGAATCGGTTCCGATACAGCTATTTATCATTTACTGGTTGAAAATGATGCAACAGGTGGAAATGGGACAGATACTTGGACCGATTTTCACAAAGGAAATGTGATAACTGACACTGAAGCAGATAAAATAGATATCACTGAATTAATTGAAAATGCTGCAAATATTGGAAATATTCAGCAATATGTATCGGTGACTTACGATGCTTTGAAAGATCAAACAGTACTCCAAATAGATCGTGATGGTTCAGGTGTGGCTTATGCAAAAAGTGATCTTTTGATTTTAGAGCATGTCAATACAACACTTGAAGAGTTACTTCAAAATCAGCAAATTATTTTCTAATGATTCAATTCTAAATCAAACCCTAAGCGAGCTTAGGGTTTTTTATTGCGACTTAGCACAGAATTACAAGCTATAATCTAAAGGTATTTTATTTGAATGTTTTATTTTGATTATGACTTTTACACTAGCAACAGAAACGACTTACGAAGAAGAGATTAAAAAAAGTCGATTTCAAGCGATTGCAGCACCTGTAGAAAATGAACAGCAAGTAAAAGAATTTTTAGAAAAGCATTTAGATGTATCGACAACACACCAATGTTGGGCTTGGAAAATAGGACATAATGTCAGATTTAATGATGATGGTGAACCTTCTGGAACAGCAGGCAGGCCTATTTTAGCGACCATTGAAGGCAATGAACTCACCAATACAATTGTTTTAGTCAATCGCTGGTATGGTGGAGTTAAGCTTGGCACAGGTGGTTTAGTTCGAGCCTATGGAGGCTGTGCAGGACAATGTTTATTATTGGCTGAAAAAATTGAGCAAATTGAAAAAAAAGCAGTTTATTTTCAATGTCAGTTTAATGAGTGGGCAATTTTTCAATATGAGTTAAATTCCCAACACATTGAATACACAGAGCAATACACAGCACAAGGGGTGAGTGTTGAGGCCATGTTACAAATCCACCAAATAGAGCCTCTTAAATTGAAAATTCAAGATGTCACACGTGGGCGAGAGCAACTCAAAGTATTGGAAGAAAATAATGCTTGAACAAGATCCATTGCTCAAATATAGAGAACAACATAAACATCGACTGAATTATATGCCATGGTTATATTATTCATTAAAACCCAAGAACAGACTTTGGGCAGAACAATGGCAAAAAGAATATCAAGATTATTTGATGGCGATGGAAACCGTTGAAATTGGCAAGAATTGTTTTATTTCACCATTGGCGCATATCTTTGCTGAGCCCGGTCGTAAGATTGTGATTGGTGATAATACCTTTATCGCCGCAGATTGTACTTTGCATGGGCCTTTGCAAATAGGCAGTGAAGTAGCAATCAATCATCATTGTATTTTAGATGGCGGCCGAGTAGGGATTAAGTTACATGATCAAGTACGCATAGCCGCTTATTGTCATCTTTATGCTTTTGATCATGGTATGGATTTAGATCAACCCATTTATCAGCAAGCTGTGACATCGAAAGGTATTGAAATTGCTCAGGATGTTTGGTTAGGAGCACATGTTGGCATTAAGGATGGTGTGAAAATTGCTGCACATGCTGTGGTGGGGATGAACAGCATGGTGACTAAAGATGTCGCTGAGCGTGAAATTGTCGTCGGTAATCCTGCAAGATTTGTGCGATATCGTGAGTAACTGCACAATATGTACAAATGCATCATTAAATTACGGAATTTATTACATAATACTGTCCAAATTAATAAAAACTTATGCTAATTTAAAATCAACAGACCCAAAGCTGTAAAGCTAAAGCGAGGTTATGATGAACAGAGTAGTGGCTTGTATCGACTCTTCTCCATGCATTAATGCAGTAGCAGAAGCAGCGGCGTGGATTGCTCAGGAAACTGGTCGTGAATTGGTGTTACTACAAGTATTAGACTATTACCCAGCGAGTTATCATCTTGGGGAAATTAGTGGGGTAATCGGCTTCGAAAGTAATGCAATGCTGCTAAAAGAGCTTGCAGAATTAGAGCAAAAACAAAGCGAGCTTGCTTTGGATTATAGTAATAATTTACTTAAACATATTTCTGAACACATTCAACAAAAATACGGTATTCAGGCAAGCCAAATACAGGAAAAAGGCGATTTCCTTGAACAAAGCTTTAGCCAATTAGATATTGACGATATTGCTGTGATTGGTAAAGTCGGTGAACGTTCTGCCGAAAAAAATAAGACACTCGGTAGTAATGTCGAAAACTTTATTCGGGGAACAAAAAGCTCAGTTCTCACTGTAGGAGAAACGTTTAAGCCACCGACACGTTTTATTTTTGCTTATGAGCTTTCGGAAGCTTGTCAGAAGATGTTAAAACGGGTTGAAAAAAGTGATTTACTCCGATTATTACAATGCCACTTGGTCTATGTTGGCGATCATCCTGAAATACTCAATGAACCAACACAGCGCTTAAAAGACGCAGGTTTGGATGTGGTGGTGGAATATCGTTATGGTGATGTTGCTGAGAATATTTTGGAATACCAAGATCAGCATCAAATTCAATTAATTGTACTCGGTGCTTTCAGTCACAGTAAAATTCATCAATTTTTCCTAGGAAGCGTAACCACGACTATTTTCCGTAACTCGTCAGTTCCATTACTGGTTGCAAAATAAGTTTGGAGTGCGTTTAAGTACGAAAATAATAGGTGATTAGTTAAATAATTACTGTGATTTTATTCACGAAATGTCTATGCCACGTATTTCAAAATACGTGGCATTTTTTATCAGAAAAATTGAAAAAAATGCTGTGAAATCTTGCAATTTAAAATGCAATAGCTTTTTTTGAAGGGATGAATTTAATTGATTAAAAAACGAACTGTTGTTAAAAATATCATATATTCATATATTTAATTGGTAATACATGAGTTATCCACAATTCTACAAACAAGTTCAGGGGATAACTCGGTGTATTGATGATGCTGGCTAAAAATGCCAATTCATATTGTCAAACAAAAAAATCCTTTAGAACGATAGAGGATTTTTTAGATGAAAAATATTTTATTTTACAATGGCGATTGCAAAACCATCATGACCTTTACTACCGACAGTTTGTAGGGCAGTGCATGATAAAATTTTTGGATGATTCTGCATGGCTTTATACATATTACGAATCCCTTCGATACTTGGCTTTTGATTTTCAGGATCGAGAATATCACCTGCACGAATCACATTGTCCAAAACGATCACTGTACCTGAGTGTGAAAGCTTCAAACTCAGTTCTAAATATTCAGGATAGCTTTGTTTATCGGCATCAACAAAAATAAAATCAAAAGGTTCAGTATTTTTAGGTAAGGCATTTAAAATATCAGCCGCACGCCCAACTTTAAGTTCTACAGTTTGTGGAAGTTGAGCATTATCAATATTCTCTTGCCCTAAAGCGGCATGGGTGTCTCGGCCTTCAATGGTTAAAATATAACCATCTTGAGGCAATGCACGTGCTAACCACATGGTGCTGTATGCAGCAAATGTCCCTAATTCCAAAACACGTTTACATTTATTCATTTGAATGAGCATTTGTAAAAGCATGCCTTGGTTTGCAGCAACAGCAAGGTGATCTGGAAAACCTTTATCCTCAGTATTTTTGAGTGTTTGAGTCAAAATTGGGTCTTCAGGGATTAAATGTGATTCGATGTAACTATCGATGTCTGACCACATTTGTTGCATGTTGTACCGCCTCATTAGAGTCACTGGGTTTGTATAATGTGCATTTTAATGGTTTATACGTAGAGTGCAATTTTAACCGAAACTTTTGGATGATATTTAAGCAATATTCTCATCAAACATTTATATAAAAGTTAACTGAAAAATCATTTGAGCAAAGTTGAAATGTTTTCCCTCAAGTTAAGCGGCAAATAAAAAGAGATCTTTCGATCTCTTTTGCATTGCAAAGCACTGGTTTAGATTAATGCTAGTCAGTTAAGCATTTTTAATCCTCCTCCTTGCGGAGCATGCTCCTCACCTTTGGAAAAAGAGGGAGTATCTTGGATTCAATACCGCATTGAATTCCTTGCACAGCTATGCTGTTCATCCCCTCTTTTGCCTTGCGCCATATATGGCTCAGGGTTAGGGGAGATTTATCAATCAGTAATAATAAAATTAAGCTTAACTGATTCAAATGGGATTTAGAAATTACACATCGAACTATTACGTGTTAAATCTGGTCCCCAAGTACGGTAGCCCTGAGTATCAATATGAATTTGACCCGAAGCGTATAAACCCAGTCCCATATTTAAGCTTTGACCATACTGCGACCAGAATTGACAGAGTTTAAATTTAGTATTTTCAATATATGCATAATCTTCAGGTTGCGGATATTCAGGTCCAATACGGAAATCGATTGCCGAATTAAATAAATGGCGTGAAGAACTTGCACCACCTGCACATTGGTTTAAAGGTAAATCACGATAGACCGATGTCACTGTGAAATCTGTGAGTACTTTTGAAGCAACTAAATATTTGAATACTTTTAATGTAGGTAATTGATTCCGCCAAATTTCTTCACTTGGAATCATGTATTCAGATTTACCACACTTGTCCCAATCACGCGCTGTTTTAAACAGCTCAAAACTTGGAATGATATTACCCACATTATTTTGCTCAAGAAAACGCTCATAATCACGTGCACGTGACTGATTTGAACCATTCATAAGCCAGTTACGATATGAGTTGGGCATGACTTTTGGTGGAATAGCACGTTCAATCGTAATTTTTTCCTGAGGAATATAAATTCGATGACCATGAGGTGTACTAATTGTATGACTTTTTTGGGGAGAAGACGTACAAGCAGTCAAAAGCGTTGCAAAAAAACTGACTGTAAGCAGACCTTTTAGAATATTTTTCATTCTCAATATTAGCTAAAGAAGGTAAGGCGCTATTCTAGACTAGTTTGAATCGCGCAATATGGATAAATTGCAAATAAATGTACAATTTGTTTATTCAAATGAAAAAAGACCAGCTTAAGCTGATCTTTGATCTAGAAAACTTACTTTTCTAAGTATTGTAATTTATCAGGTTTACCATTCCACTCTTCACGATCCGCAGGTTGATCGCCAATTTGAGTAATGTTCGGCCATTTTTGAGCCAACTCAGCATTTAATTCAATAAATACTTCTTGACCTTCTGGTAGCTCATCTTCAGAGAAGATTGCATTTGCAGGACATTCTGGTTCACAAAGTGCACAGTCAATACATTCATCTGGGCTAATGACAAGGAAATTCGGACCTTCATAAAAACAGTCAACAGGACATACTTCTACGCAGTCTTGGTATTTACACTTGATACAATTTTCAGTGACAACAAAGGTCATGGCGTCAGCTACCTAAAAATATGGTTCTAATTAATAATGGTGTATTTTAGGCAAAAAGTACCCCAACTAACAATTGCTTTTATTGATATTTATTATATGCAGGACTGCTAATTTTGATAAAAAGTGAATAAACAGACTATTTTTTACTCAAAAAGTCAAAAGCCCGACTTATTTATCGAGCTTTTCACTTTTTTGAATAAGGCTAGAACAATAAAAACTAAGCCTGTTTTAAAAGTTCTTTCAGTGCATAGAGTTGAGCAAGTGCTTCACGAGGTGTTAAATCATCGACATCAATTTCTGACAACGCGTCTAAAACAGGAGATGATTTCTCAACCTCAATCACTTTTTCAACAATTTCAGGCTCAGCTTCAAAAACCTCAGATTCTGCAAATAAATCATTTTGGACAATGTTAATCGGTTGCAGTTGTTGTTTTTCTAAAATCTTTAAACGCTTTTGCGCTTCTTTAATCACGCTTGCAGGAATACCCGCAAGTTTTGCGACTTGTAACCCATGACTTTGACTTGCAGGGCCGTGTTGTACTTTATGTAAAAGAATTAAATTACCATTCAGTTCTTTTGCTGTGACGTGATAGTTATCAATTGCTGATTCTTTAGCGAGTTCTGTAAGCTCAAAATAATGCGTGGCAAATAGACATAGGCATTTGATTCGCTTGGTTAAATCGAGTACACATGCCCATGCCAGAGATAAACCATCATAAGTACTGGTACCACGACCAACTTCATCCATCAATACTAACGATTGATTGGTGGCATGATGCAAAATTTGAGATGTTTCAGTCATTTCCACCATGAACGTTGATTTGCCAGTGGACAAATCATCGGCAGAACCAATACGTGTGAAAATGCGATCAATTGGACCTAACTTTGCAGCTTTAGCGGGTACGAAACTGCCACAATAAGCGAGCAGACTAATCAATGCCGTCTGACGCATAAATGTCGACTTACCCCCCATGTTAGGGCCTGTAATAATCGCCATACGATGATTAAAATCAAGTAATGTATCATTCGGTGTATACGGAGCTTTGTTTAAAGCTTCTACAACTGGATGACGTCCAGCTGTTATTTTAATACCAATTTCAGGGCTATATTCAGGACGATTCCAACTGTGCAAACGTGCTTGATGGGCAAAATTACACAACATATCAATATACGAAATCGAAGCACTCATCATTTGCAAATTGGCAATATCTGCTTTTAACTCATCCAATAGCATTTCAAATAACAGTTTTTCACGTGCTAGGGCACGAGACTCACTCGACAAGACTTTATCTTCAAAAGATTTTAGTTCAGGCGTGATATAACGCTCTGCATTTTTCAGTGTTTGACGACGAATATAATGCTCAGGCGCTTGTTCTGCTTGAGCACGTGTTAATTCGATATAGTAACCACTGACACGGTTATAGCCGATTTTTAAAGTATTAATTCCAGTGGCTTCACGCTCTTGTATTTCCAAATCAATCAGGAATTGTCCTGCATGATCTCGAATTTTACGGAGTTCATCCAACTCAGCATCAAAACCCTCTGCAATGACATTGCCATCACGAAGAAGTACAGGAGGATGCTCAACAATGGCTGACATCAAACGCTGATGCAGGCCATTAAAATCACCGAGTTCTTCATTTAATTGCGCAATAAAAGCTGATTTTTTAGTATTGAGAATAGGTTGGATTGCATGACGAAGGAATGGAATTTGTGCACAGGCTTGGCGTAATTGGACTAAATCACGAGGACGAGCACTTCCAAGAGCGACACGACTCAATACACGTTCAATATCGCCAATTTCTTTTAACACCAATCTCACAGGAGACTCATGATAACCTTGTAAAAAAGCATCAATCGCATCTAAGCGAGCATCGAGAAGTTGAGTATCACGGATGGGTTGCATTAATGTACGAGCAAGTAAACGGCCACCCATTGCAGTTTGGCAATCGTTAATTAAATGAAATAATGAAGTACCGTGTTCAAATAATGGATCAATTATTTCTAAATTACGACGAGTGACTGGATCTAACGCGATAAAATCTGAGCTTTGTTCTAATTTTATTGAACGAATATGTGGTAATGCTGTTTTTTGGGTTTCTTTGGCATAATGAATCAGCGATGCAGCCGCAGCTTTAGCTAAGGGTAAATGATCAATCCCAAAACCAGAAAGTGTTGCTACAGCAAACTGATCACATAACGTTTTTTGCGCATTATTTAAATTGAAATCAACATTTGGACGCTTGGTCACAGGGCAATCAATTTGCTTTTTAATTGATTCAATAATATTGGGATCAATCATATCTTCATCAATCAGAATCTCACTTGGCATTAAACGCGCCAATTCAATTGCCAGTTGTTCCGTTTTGAATTCTTGTTGTTGAACTTTAAAAATACCTGCACTTAAGTCCAGTAAAGCGATACCGATCTGATTTTGTTGAAAACATAGTGCAACAAGATTTGAGCTTTGTGTTGCTGTTAATAAAGCATCATCAGTGAGTGTGCCGGGTGTGATGATTCGAACAACCCCACGTTCTACTGGGCCTTTACCTGTGACCTCACCAATTTGTTCACAGATAACAACAGTTTCACCTTTTTTCACTAAGCGTGCTAAATAGCCTTCGGCAGCATGATAAGGCACACCTGCCATAGGAATTGGCGCACCATTGGCTTTACCCCGATGGGTGAGTGTAATACCCAGTAATTTGGCTGCTTTTTTTGCATCATCGAAAAAAAGTTCGTAAAAGTCACCCATACGATAAAACATTAAAGAATGTGGATGCTGCATTTTTACTTTTAGATATTGTTGCATCATGGGCGTATGAGAGGAGAGATCAGCCGTTATTTCTGTGTTATTCATGTATGTTAAAACCTTAAATTTAAAGATTAAATAGGGTTAATTGGAAAGTTTGGCTGTCTAACCAATTCAAATCATTTTTCTACAAAACTGAGCTGACTCTAGAAAAAAACAAAGGTTTACAGTACTTTCTATGTCCTAACTAGAGCGACAGTATATAAGAAATCAATTTAATTCCTTGCGGTTTGTCATCTTAACAAATTGAGACTGATTCGCAAAAAGGAATACTGATATGAGTGAGGAAATAAACAACAAAGAGAAAATGGTTTTGTTAGCTGGTGCTATTGATAAGATGAAAATTGGTGACACTGATAAAAGTGATCTTAGAGAATAGGGTTTACCTCGTCATATCGCTTATGAAATTTCACGTAGAAATCACCTAAATTAAAAGATTTGTGATTTTTGAATGCTAGCATTTTTTCGTGAAATGCCTCTAATCATTTCATTATTACGTAATTATGTATCTCTATGAATTTTAGAAATACAGATCGAGACATAAAATTACCTAATAAAAAGAGTTAGAGGCTATCATGCTTATTTTAATCAATTTTAATCCAGGTTTGACTACGACCTAGTACGGAAACGCCGATGTAACCTCGTAAAGTGATTTTTTTACCATTTGGGTGCATTTTGATTTTTCCTTTATAAGTATTTCCAGTTTCAGGGTCGACCACTTGACCATGAATATATTCATTTTTATTTTGGGTATTTTCCACAAAATTAGAGAGAATACGCAAACCAATAATAGGTTTATCTTTTAATTCGCCTTTACACACTGTGCATTTACCAACTTTAGGCTTTGCTCCATTTGGTAGATCATAAATCTTTTCTATTTTTCCAGCATATGTTCCACCTGCATTTTTATAAATAAGGACATTTGCTCCAGCTGAGCCACTTTTGTCATCAATGGTTTTCCATGTACCTGTAAGATCATTTGCCCAAGTATTAGATATGAGTAGAAAAGTAGATATAAAGCCAGTGAAACGTATTTTGTTAACTTTCATAGGTTAGTTCCATTATTTCGGTCGTGTTTAGTATTTCGGTTAGGAGAATAGATTGCGCTAAAATTAGACTTGGTAAGTCGCATGTAAGTGTTATGCAAAAGTCTGGTCTAAAGCAGCAGAAATCCAGTTAGAAAATTCGCTCGCTAAATGCCATTGATGTCCAGACATAATTGTCGGTAGAATCAATAATGGATATTCAACCGTTAACCTTGCTCTAAATCCATTGCCTTCATTACGGAATTGATGTCTAACACCACCTAAAGCGAGACCATCACGTGATCGAGCAACACCTGCGATTTGTAAAGGAAAAGTTGGATCAACAGGGGAGCGTAGGCTAGATAAATCTTCATAATCTATATAAAAGCGTGCAACCATTGGTGAGCCACCGTTTGTTTCAATGACTTCCTGAATACCATTTGTTGTAGAAATAAGGTAATGATCAGGTGTTCCAGCAAGCATGGCTTGTTCATTATTGATTTGACCACATTGCTCGAACCATTCTACAAATTGTTCAGCACTTGCATTTTCTACAAAGATTTCAGTTGTACATAAGCGGCGGGAGCCGAATGAAAAATGTGCTGTCATCTTGGCAAAAAAATCAGAAATAATGAGCTCTTTTTTTAATATTTTGTTGATACCTTTATGCCCAAGTTTAGACTTTTGCTCAAGTAACTGTTGTCTAAGTTCAATTAAGTTTGAACTTTTAGGTTTAGCACCTAATTTTTTCAGAACAATATCGGCACGTTTTTTTTCCCAATTTAGAATATCTTGCTTCTGTACTTTTTGTCCGTTAATGAAAACTTGAATGTTAGAATGCATGACAGAAATTCCTTTATTAATTTATTAAAAGCAACTATAGTTGCTTTTATTGTTAAGGTAAATAAGTATGGAGAAATTTTAGATGGATGGTCGTGCCGATAATTCTGAATTAACCGTAGTCAAACAGAGCCGACCAGGTGGACGTGCTGAGAGATTGGTGTCTGTAATACACCAAGTTACTTTTGAGTTATTACAAAAAGTGAGTTATGAAGAGATTGAAATTCCTGACATTGCTAAGCTTGCAGAAGTAAACAAAACAACAATTTATCGTCGATGGCCAACTAAATTAGCGCTTATTTTAGATGTTGTATTAACTCGTATAAAAGCTGATGTACCATTACCGAATACAGGTCATGTAATTGATGATCTCAGCCAGTTTTTAAAAATCATTGCATTTACATTGCAGACTCCATTTACCCTTAATATTTTGCGGGCATTAATGAATACGGATGATGAAAACATACGACAGGCACGTAAAGACTTTTGGGATGAGCGTTTTCTATTGGCTAAGCCCTTGATTGATCGTGCAATTGAACGAGGTGAGCTCGCAGAAACAACTCAAGTACGAGAGTTTTTTGAATTAGCAGCTGCACCTTTGTTTTATCGTGTACTTGTAACAGGCGATCAGATTTCTGATCAGGATATTGAGTTGATGGCTAAACGGGCAGTGTTAGTATTTAAAAATAAAGATGAAATAAAATAATCGAGTTGCAATAGTTTCAATGAGTGAGGCTTTAGTTCAACTTAGATTTTTAGGAGAATATGTACGATGGATTTAATGGATTCTTCTATGCACATTCCTACGATCCCTGTGCATCATCCTTCATTATTTGTGAAAATGTGTATGGCTCGCGGTTATAATATTGAAAAGATATTAGAAAACACAAATATTAAAATTGAAGACTTAAATGATTCAAAATCAAGATTTAATTTGAAGCAAACCGAAACGCTCATCAGTAACGCTTTAAAGGTGTCAAATGATCCAACATTGTCGATTGCTTATAGTCAGCATATTCGATTATCGCATTTAGGTACTTTGGGTATCGCAATATTAAATGCTCCAAAATTTAGCGATGTTATTTATGTTTTAAACCATTTTTTATCTATTGTTGATCCAGCTGCATTGATGCATGTGGTTTTGGAAAAAAGCATAGTTAGTATTCAATTTGGAAAAAAAGTCCCATTGGGGATGAATTATAAATATGTTCAGGAAACACTCTGTTTAACAATGATTAAAATTTTTGAAGATATTTTAGAAACACAGTTACCTGAACTAAAAATTTATTTTGATTTTGATAAACCAACCTATGCCGAAAAATTTAAATTTTTAGACACGCCAATTTTTTGGGAGCAAGATCTTTGTAAGATTACTTTTAATGCTAAAATTTTAGAAAAAGATTTACCAGGGGCGAATCATTTAGCATTTCAACAAGCTTTGCAAATGTGTGAATTAGAGCTTCAAGATCAAAGTGATGATGAAGATCATTGGCTTGTAAAGGTTAAGCTTCTCGTATTAGAAAATATTCGATCGCCACTTACTGCTGAAGAAATTGCAGAGTTATTACACTTATCAAGGCGAACTTTTTTTAGAAAGTTGGCTAAGTATCAAATGACGTATGACAAACTGTTAGTTGTGGTTCGGGCAGAAGTAGCAAAAGAATATTTGATGAATAAGTCATTAAACCTTGAAGAAATTACAGATCTACTCGGCTATAGCAACGTCTCGAGTTTCTCAAAAGCATTTAAACGTTGGTATGGCGTAACGCCTTATCAATGGTATTCAACATATAGATCTCGTGAAATGGTTTAAATAGCTAAAGCGAGGCCAATATTTTTGACCTCGCAAATTTAATTCTAAAACTTATATCCTATTTTTAAACCATAAGCCCATGCTGTGTTATTACTAAAATATGCATCTGAGTTATTTGTGCCAAAGTCAGCAGCAGACTGGGCTCTAGCATCCCCTAACCAAAAATGTTTTACACCTAAAGCAATATCGTAATTTGGCTGTGGGCTAAATTTTACACCTACACCGACATTCCAATAACCTTTTGTTGGCCCTAATGTGGTAATCGGATCACCAGCACCACTATCCCAACCGACTGATAAACTTCCTCCCCATTGATCATTTAATTTACGTCCTAATCCAATATTTGCTGAAATTTGATCATCAGTATAAGCAACCAAATCTATTCCTTTTCCCATCACTTGTTGTGTTGTTTTGAATAATTTAGGCGGAGAGATTTTATTCTTTGACCATTCCACCCAACGCACATTTGCAAATGCAACAGTATCCGCCATGATTCCTGATTGTAGGTCTAAATTAATGCTTTGAGGGGTTGTCACAGTTGAAGGTGATACGTCAGTACCAAAGTCGATGACACCATATACTGGATGTCTCAGTGCTAGTGATTCAGTCATTTTTACATCATGATCGATTTCGGAACGATAGGTTAGTGATGTCTTTAATGCAATTTCAGGAATTGAGTAAGCGAAGCCTGCTAACCAACCTGTACCCAATTTCTCAGAAGTTGTCATGTCATATTTTAACCACATATATCCTGCACCGCGGGCATGGCTTTCACCTTTTACAGTTTGTAAGACTGGGCCTGCATAGAAATTCCAATTTTCATTTGGTTGATAGCCAACAATTGTGCTTAAGTTTTGTGTGGTCACTTTAGCGCCAGTGCTTGCATCACCTTCGGTATAGGCTGGTAATTTTTGTATTGGATAAAGTGAATCTGAACCAAAAGGGTGATCGTATAAAAAACCAATTGAGAAATGATTTGTAAGCTGTAACTTGAGAGCCGCAGATGGTGAAATATAGTGATTGGCAATATTACCTGTATCCATATTCGCAGCTGTGCTTAAACCACCTTTATTAAAATCAGCGTCAATTTTCCCAGATACATGGGGATCAAGCACATTTATTCCTGCTTCAAAATAATGATTGGGTTGTAAAAATGCTGAAATTGATTGTCCAGAACGGTCGAAGCCTGCTGCATGCGTTTGTGTTATAGCAATGACTAATGACGAAATTGTAAACGTAATTTTTTTCATTACAAAGATCCTTCCTAGATAGCGGTAATGGTTGATTTTTGTTTAATCCATGGAAGTATTCTTTGAGCAAAAGTACGTTTTAACGAATGCAATCGTGCCATTATTAAGTCCGATCGTGTCATTTTGAATGATTCATTCTGAGTATTGAGCAATGATTAGCGTTATGACTTTAGGAGGGAATCATTATGACCAAAACATTTTTCTACCTAGCATTGTGATCCTAAATATCTGAGCCAGTTGTTAATCACACATTTTAATTTTATTGAGAATTTCTATTTGGATTAAAAATATATGACGCTCACTTTTGTTGAAGAAAGAAACTCGAATACGGATCAGCTCACTCAAGCTGTTTTAGGTATTGCAGTGGTAGAAGGCGATCATGTTTCTGCAATTCCCCAGCTTTCTTTCCATAGTCGAATGAGTCCAACAACAAGTACACATTGTATTTATAATTTAGGTATTGGCATTATTTTACAAGGAGATAAAGAAGTCGCTGAAAAGTTATAGACCTCTGAAAGAACTTTACAACGGTTACTCAATAAAGAGCAAATAACGTTTCAAATACTGGTGACTACGGTAAGAAAAGAACAAGCAGAGCGACTTTTACAACAACACAGCTACCTATAAAAGAAATTGCATATCGTTTAGGCTATACAGATATCTCACATTTTTCGCGAGCCTTTAAGAAATGGACAATGTAATGCCTAAATTTTATCGAGAAGCGATTGATGGTAAATTTTAAATAGGTCATTTATTGTGAAATAAAATTCCTTCAATTTGCTATAAAAAGAAGGAACTCTGCACAGTTTAATTAATTGTCAGTTGTCGTTTTTAAAGGATGCATCCTATGATCAAAGTCTTCTAATACTGGGAATTCTAGGGCAGGTAATGTATCTAGATTCGTTAGATAGTTCTGAAAATCCAGTAGAATTTTTTGCCTTTCTTCATTTGATATATAAGGGACGTGATAAGCCACAAAAGGTGGTAAAACTTCAAACCCCGCATAAGCCAGCGTTCCACGTTGAATCGGTGAAAGATAATATTCTAGTGAGCCATGAATAGAATTTTCTCCAAACATATGCTCGCGTCCACCCAGTGTGAAACATAACATTGCTTTTTTACCAGCCATCCCACCATGGTTGTAAAAACGTTTTCCACCATAAAAAAGACCTGAAACAAATATTCGATCGATCCAGCCTTTTAAGATGGCAGGAACAGAAGTCCAGTACAACGGGAAGCTGAAAATCACAAGGTCTGCACGTTTTACTTTTTCAATTTCATCAACAATATCCTGTGAGAGTAGCCCTTGTTTTAAAGCATGACGTTGCTCTAAGGCATAATTAAAATAATCAGGTTGGCTTAAATTTTCAAAATCATTGTGTGATGCGACAGGGTTAAAACCCAATTCATACAAGTCAGAAATTTCGACGTGATAACCAAAATCTTTAAAAGTTTTTTGAGCTGTATCTTTTAAAGCAGTGGTAAAAGATTGTTTTTCTGGATGGGCATGTACAATAAGAACATTCATTCTAGAATCCTGAATACATAGATATTTCACTGGACTTACTATGCATGAAGATTTTTACAGAACCTAGCTCTTGATGCGCCAGTATTTACCATATTGCGCCAAAATAAATGTATTTAGCAGTGATACGCCGAAGCAAAGAGTGGGCTGAAACGAGTAAAGAGAAGTACCGATAAGATTGAATAAATGAGCGATGCATCCTTTAAAAATGATAGAAAATGATCGGATCAATTTACGTTTGAGAATAGGCATTTGTAAGTCAAAGATCCATTTAAGTAGGGTTTAATTGATTTAAGTATTTGAATATTAATAAATTTAAAATTTACTTGCGATTATTTTTCGATGATGTATTTCTATGTTTTATACTATAGGGTACTATACTATAAAATTTGAATGGATATGATTTATGCCAAATCAAGTTGAAGACAAAAAAAAGATACTTCTCCGTGTTAAACGCATTATCGGACAAGCTCAAGCGATTGAAAATGCATTAGAAGACGGTGTGGAGTGTGGCGCAATTCTGCAACAAATATGTTCTGTGCGTGGTGCGATCAATGGTCTAATGAATGAAATGTTAGAAGTTCATTTAAAAGACACCTTGGTATCGGGTGAAACCACAGAACAACAACGAAGTGAAGAACTGACCGAGATCGCTAAGATTCTTAAGTCATATTTAAAATAAGTTTTTATTAGGAGAAATTCTATGAAATCACGTGCTGCTGTTGCATTTGGTCCTGGTGAACCGCTTAAAATTGTTGAAGTAGATGTTGAGCCACCTAAAAAGGGTGAAGTTTTAATTAAAATCTCGCATACAGGCGTATGCCATACCGATGCTTTTACCTTATCTGGTAGTGATCCTGAAGGTGTGTTTCCAGTTATCTTAGGACATGAAGGTGCTGGTGTGGTTGTAGAAGTTGGTGAGGGTGTAACAAGTGTTAAAGCTGGTGATCATGTGATCCCACTTTATACAGCTGAATGTGGTGAATGTTTATTCTGTAAATCAGGTAAAACCAATCTATGCGTTGCAGTTCGTGAAACGCAAGGTAAAGGTTTAATGCCAGATGGTACAACACGCTTTTCGTATAATGGTCAACCCATTTACCACTATATGGGCTGTTCGACTTTTAGTGAATACACGGTAGTTGCAGAAGTTTCTTTGGCAAAAATCAATCCAGAAGCAAACCCTGAGCATGTGTGTTTGCTGGGCTGTGGTGTAACGACTGGTATTGGCGCTGTACATAACACAGCCAAAGTACAAGAAGGTGACAGTGTTGCAGTCTTTGGCTTAGGTGGTATTGGACTTGCAGTTATTCAAGGCGCTCGACAAGCAAAAGCAGGACGTATTATTGCAATTGATACAAATCCTGAAAAATTTGTACTTGCGAAAGAGTTTGGTGCAACTGACTTTTTAAACCCACAAGATTTTGATAAGCCAATCCAAAATGTGATTGTTGAAATGACAGGTTGGGGGGTAGATCATTCTTTTGAATGTATTGGCAATGTGAATGTAATGCGTTCGGCACTTGAATGTGCTCATCGTGGTTGGGGGCAGTCTGTGATTATTGGCGTAGCAGGCGCTGGTCAGGAAATTTCAACTCGACCATTCCAGCTTGTTACTGGTCGTAAATGGTTAGGTTCAGCTTTTGGTGGAGTGAAAGGTCGTTCGCAACTTCCGGGTATGGTTGAAGATGCAATGCAAGGAAAAATCCAACTCAAACCATTTGTGACGCATACCATGGACTTAGAAAAAATCAACGAAGCGTTTGATTTAATGCATGAAGGTAAATCTATCCGTACAGTGATTCATTACGCGTAATCTATCCTCATGATTTCCAATGCATCGTTATAACAATGCATTGGAAATTGAGAATGGGAGCTTTATTGATGCTAAATGTCTATTTAATAAATATACTTAGATCAATAATCTCCCATTTTTTAGATAAATTTTTTCATTCCTAAATGGACAGAAAATGATTTCTATCTTCTTTTACTTTTCCTGTTATTTCGCCATACGTGAACGTACAACCGCTGTAAATATCGCTTGATAAGAAGAAGGTAAAAGTCTCGCTGACCAGTCATATAATTTAGAATCTGGCCCGATCAGAACACGTCTTTTATTATTTTTGACTGCTTGAAAAATTGTATTGGCCGCTTTTTCTGCTGTGGTTAAAAAAGTCATTTCAAATTCTTTGGTTGCATCTTGTGCTGATTTTCCAGTGAGCTTAGAGAGCTTGTCAGAAATTCGTGCCGATTTGGCAATATTGGTTTTGATCCCACCCGGGTGTACGCATGTTGCACTGATATTAGAATGACTGATTTCTAAATCTTGTCTAAGCGCTTCGGTAAAACCTCGAACAGCATATTTACTGGCATTATATCCACTCATAAAGGGTTGTGCTGTCAAACCAAAAACACTAGAAATATTGACAATATGTCCTTCACCTGACTGCTCAAGATAGGGTAAGAATGCTTTGGTGCCGTAGATGACGCCCCAAAAATTAATATCCATAATCCATTGATAATCTTTAATCTCAAGCTCACTGACAGTACCTGACAATGCGACTCCTGCATTATTGATAATTAAATTCACCTTACCATGCGTCTCAAAAACATATTTTGCCCAGTCGAAAACTTGTTGTTGATTACTGACATCAACTTTTTGGCAAGAGATTTCTAGATGGTTAAAATGAGGCTTATTTTTAATAAGTTGTTTGGTTTCCTCGACTGAATCTAAGTGAACATCGGAAAGGGCTAAATGGCAATTTTCCTGAGCAAAGCGCATTGCCAAAGCACGCCCAATGCCTGAACCTGCACCTGTAATGGCGACTACAGTATTGTTAAAGTCTTTAATCATTTGAAAATTCCTTTTTTGAGTTTGATTAATTTGTAGGGCTTCTGATCAATCACTTTTTTCATGTCAGACCAAATCAACTTATTTAATATTTTTAAGGGTACAAATTTAGAACCTAACCACACTTTCAAAGAATCATTGCCATATATGATACGGGTTGAGCCTCTTTCAATATGTTTAATTAAATATTCGGTGATTTGTTCAGGTGATGTTTTCAAATAATTTTTAGAAAAAGCTTGTCCACCCTCAGACTTTGCAATATTTGTATCAATCCCACCCGGATGTAGTAAATGCACCTGAACACCGCTGTTTTGTAATTCACACATCAGTGCTTCACTGAAACCTCTTACTGCAAACTTACTGGCACAATAGTCAGAATGGTTGGGTGTACCGACTAAGCCAAAGATACTGGATACATTGACAATATGCCCTGTATGTTCTGACAGTAATTGAGGTAAAAAAGCACGTGTTCCACAAACAACACCAAAAAAATTAATTTTCATCACGTGTTCATAATTGCTTAAATCCATTTGCCATGAAGGCATATAAGCACCTTCAATACCAGCATTATTGATTACGACAAAAGCATTCCCCAGTTTTTGTTGACATGAACTGGCAAAAGTTAGCATTTGATTTTGATCAGATACATCAAAAACTTGGCTAACAATATTACAATTCGGTGTTTTATCTTTGATCAGCTGAATGGTTTCATCTAGCCCAGCTAAATTAAAATCATTCAAACCTAGTTTTGAGCCAAGTTTCGCAAAAGCCAATGCATAGGTGCGTCCCATACCTGAGCCCGCACCAGTAATAATGATGACTTTATTATGAAAATATTGAGTCATTTACTTATTCTCAGTTGAATGCTTAATTAAATTTATGATGTTTGGGTTTAAAGTTTTTTGTCATTTGGTGATAGGTAAAACTAAAACCTGGGAACATTGCAATCACATGACCACTTTTGCTTTTGTACCAACTATTACAACCACCAGTTTGCCAAACTGTTTTATCCATTTCTTTATGAATCATTTGTGTATAGTCATTTTCAGCTTTGGCTGTCACTTCAATACTTTGTTTGCCTTTTTTCAAAGTGGTTTGAATTGCGTTGATGACATAATTGAGTTGTGACTCAATCACAAAAATTGCGGAAGTATGTCCAATGCCTGTATTTGGGCCAGTGATGATAAATAAATTCGGAAAATTCGGAAGGGTTGTTCCCAAATAAGCGCGTGGAAATGCTTGCCAAACGTCAGCAATGCTTTGCCCATTTTCACCAAGAACAGGATAGGAAATCACACCATCTGTTGCATCATAGCCAGTTGAATAAATAATTAAATCAAGATCAATATGCTGCCCATCTGTGGTGTTAATCCCCGTTTTATCAATTGAAGCAATCGCTGAGTCCTGAGTATGTAGTGTGACATTGTCACGACATAAGGCAGGATATAAAGTGTCAGATAAAATAATGCGCTTACAGCCAATCGTATAATTTGGCGTGACTGCTGCTCTAAGTTTTGGATCTTGGATTTGTTTTTCAATGTGCTTAAGTGCTTGTTTTTGTGCAAAGACATTAAGTGCCGCTTTGGAATATTTAAAACCAATCATGCGTGTTTCCAACTGCCAATAGACAGCAGTCCGTACGGCCTTATGAATTAACTTATTACCAATTAATTTTTGTTGCATGTTATTAAATTTATAATCTGGGCGGGGCATGACCCAATGCGGTGTACGCTGAAAAACATGTAAATGAGCAACATCGGGTGCAATGGCAGGAATCACCTGTGCAGCACTTGCACCACTACCAATGATTGCTACACGTTTAGCTGTGTAATCGTAGTCATGATCCCATTCATTGGTGTGAAAGGATTTACCTTGGAAGCTTTCACGACCTTTAAAGTTGGGAATCACAGGTGTACTCAATGGACCTGATGCATTAATAATAAATTGTGCGCTTAAAACTTCATCCTGATCTGTATAAATATCCCAACGTTTCTTATGGCTATCCCATTCAACTTTCACCACATTACAATTGGTCTTTGTTTTACTGCGTAAATCATATTTATCAATCACATGGTTGGTATATTGTTCTAATTCATTTTGTTCGGCAAACATCTGACTCCATGCATAAGGTTCATGTGAAATCGAATAAAGTGGGGACTGAACGTCTACAGCGGCGCCTGGGTAACTATTTTGGCACCATGTACCACCCATAAAGTCACGACGCTCTAGAATTAAAAAATCATTGATATCATTTTTTAATAAATTGATTGCAGAGCATTGCCCGCCAAAGCCACTGCCAATAATAATCACTTGATGGTAAGACATATGTTGAATCCTCATTTTTAACGATATTGCTATAATTCTTGATTAATCTGATGACAACTGTCTTCACTTTACATTTGACAATAAATGTTGTCAAATATAAATCATGAAAAAAAGCCAAGATGCCCAAAATGGGCGAACCTATGCAGGCGAAGCGCAAGCTGAACGCCAAGCTAAACGACATCAAAAATTTATTGAAGCTGGACATGAATTGTTTGGCACGATTGGTTTTAGACAAACAACTGTTAGAGTGATTTGTAAGCAGGCTGAGCTTACAGATCGTTATTTTTACGAGTCATTTTCCAGTATGGAAGATGTCTTAGTGGTGGTGTATGAGCAAGCGATTCGAGAGATTCGGACCAAAATTCTAGGGGCAATTCAAAAGAATAATCTTAAAGATGATGTTGATGCTTTGATTCGGCAGGTACTCGATATTTTTTTTCAGGCAGTAGAATGTCCGAAAACAGCTCGAATTATTTGGTTGGAAGTGCTTGGTGTAAGTACACGTGTTGATTTAATTTATAACAATGCAATACGTAGCTTTGCTGCACTTTTTTTACAATTAAGCCTATCTCTTTATCCTGATATTCAGTTATCTGAAACAGAGCTTGACGTGATTGCAATTGGGATTGTTGGGGCGATCAGCCAATCGACCATGGCATGGTTGTTAAATGATTATAAGCTTGATCGCCAAATTATGGTGAGTTCGATGTTTCATATTATCAAAGGCACTTCATCTCAATTAATACTCAATTCGCAGTAGTTTTTGCATTACCAACAGATTGATTGGGATTATTTGGTAGATTTGGAAGAAAGCTGCGTTGTGCTACTTACCAGATAATTGTAAATGTATCTTGAGAGTCTAAAATTGTATGAGCATTATCAAAATTTAAAAAAGATTTCGGAGAAGGGGGATGTTAAAAATTAAAAATAGACTTTTTCAAAATACGAATAAAAGGCTATAGATATTTTGAAAAAAAACAAGTAAAATTCACATAAAATATTTAAAATCATAAGTATAAATTTAAATATTCGTTACATTTTTTAACAAGTATTTTTAATTTTAAGTAAAAAAAGTACATTTCTAGGCTATATTGTAACAATCATAAAACTTACGAATAAAAACAATGCATATCCATTTTACGGTTGAAGACCGTGATCATGTTGAAGGGACAGGGCCAATCCAAGTCGGTTGGTTTCTTACAGATGATAAGGCTTCGATTCTTTTTGAAGCACCTTATCGTATGCGTTCGCAATCTCAAACGAAACATGCAAAGTCAGCCAGTCGTTGTCCAGCAGTGCTGCAACTCGAAAGCCGATATTTTGTGATTAATTGCCCATTTGATTTTCATCTTCGTTTTGATCGTGATAGCACAGGTAAACCAACCTTAATTAATGTACTTGGTGATGCTTCGCCTGTACGTGGTAATAAGCTACGTGAATTGCTGACTTTAGTGAATGAGAATGAATGGCGTACTCCGAATGTACCGATTCTCCAGCTTAAACTTCCTTATTGTTTCATTGCAGATGAAGTGGTGTATATCACTCAATTAGATGCATTTGGGTATTACAGAAAAAATCCTTTACCGGGCACAATTTTTGGTGGGCGTTTCCCGATTCATATTTGGCCTAGACCACTGATGTGGGCTTTTGAATGGCATGATACTTCTAAGGATTTGATTTTAAAACGTGGTGAACCTTTGTTTTATTGCCAGTTTGATGGTTTTGATCCATCACGCACCGTGAAATTAGTTCAAGCAGAAAAAACGCCTGAACTTATGCAATACATGGAACAGATTTCAGGTGTGGTGAATTATGTGAATCAGACTTTTTCGCTATTTAGTGAGGTGGAGAAAGTACGACCTGAAAAGTTGATCAAGTTTAAATAAATTTCGGACATGAGAATGAAACGAATAAAAATAAGTTTAAGAGTAACTTTTCTATTGGGGCTGTGTTTAGGACTCAATGCATGTTTTTTTCAAACAGATGAAGAAAAAATAGCAAGTTTTAATCGTACATATGGCCCAGAGTATAAACTTAGTCAGGATGATTTATATGTTCATTGGAAAGGCGATAAGCAAGCCTTAATAGAACCTTTAAACTTAAAAATACCACTTGCTTATCTTGAATATAATAGTGAACGAATTAAGAGAGGAGATAAATTTTATTGGCTAGGTTTATCATTAGAACCAATGGAAAATGGGGAAATAGAAAGGATTAAGATAGAACTTCTACGATCTAATAGTCAGCCTGTATCAGATACCAATTATAAAAAAGCTGATCAGGAAGAAGAAATAAAGAAAAAAAATCACGATATTGGAAACTCATATAGATTCACGATATATGCACATAGTAATGAAGATTGGGGGACTTCAAAATATTATTTATTGGATCGGGGATATTTTAGGGGAAGGGATGAAGCAGGTTTAGAAAACTATAGAGAAATGAAATGTTTTACTGAAAAAGATATAGAGGTACTTAAACAAGAAACTCAACAAAAAGTCGTCGGTAATGAATTTAAACAAAAAGATTTAGACGCACTTAAAAATAAACAAAAGAATGATGACCAAAGCCCAAAGAACTGTATCACACAAGAAACAGGTCAAGGTACATATTGGTTATCGCCAGATAATGTACCTAATGAAGACAGAGTTTTAATCAAGTGTTGGTTTGCGTGCGATATATTGTTTACACATAAAAATCACCGAGTTGTCATTACTGCTACAGGTGGTGAAAGACAAATAGTCCCTCAGTGGAAATCTTATCGGCAACAAGTGATAGATTTACTTAATCATTTTGAACAAGAAGCCAATCAATCACAAACCAAGTCACAAAAACAATAGATGGAAAAGAATATGGAAAACAATCAAAATAATCATATTGCACCACTTACAACCACACAAGGCTTATTAAAACTCAGTCAATCTGAGCTGGATTATTTACAAAGTTTTTTAAAGGCAAATGACCGTGGTGGATATTATCTTGCTTTGTACAATATGGCGGGTGTAACACAAGTTTTAGTCAAAGGGGAGATTTCAACTTTTAGTGGCGGTACTGGGGGAGCAGCATATTTTGCAAATATGCTGATGTATGAATTTGAAAAAAATAATGATCAAAAAATGGTGACCTCATGAAAAAAATCATACTGGGTCTTTGTTTTAGTTCATTATCATTACTTCTCACTGCTTGTGAACAAAAACAGGATAAACAACCTGAATTTAAACGCCCAATGGGACCTTATGGCTTGCCTTATCGAGTAGGCAATTTGGGAGGGAAACCTGTACTTTTAGGAGAGGAGGTAGAGTGGCTAGAATATGAGGACTCGCCTGTATTAAACCCCGAAAACCGTTATAAGGGATATAAAGCCCCTCCTCGTAATTTTGATTCAGTGATCACATCCTTCGGAGTAGAGATGAAATACCCCACAGGTATGGCACTGGTTAGATATCAAGGTGCACCACAGGAATCCTACCGACAATATAAGGAAGATCAAAAATCCCCCTATCATCAATGGGTCAGTATAGGATTGGATGCAGGAAGGCGTTATCGTCCTGATTTAACCGCTGCTTTTATTAACTCTACAGTTGATTCAAAAGTGATTTCTGCAGAAATCATGCAAAATACCCATTATATATATATATACCCACACATAAAAAAGAGTTTGGCTTGGAGAAGTATGCTCCTCATCCTGAATGGATAAATCGTACTGGTTATAAAGAAACCAAAGATATGTATCTACAAAAAGATAGTCAAGGAAAGGTCATTACTTTGATTAGGTGTAATAATTTCGTGATCAGGGGATGGTCTGCTGCAAGGTGTGAAATGCGTTGGAATATTGAGCCTTTTATGAAGGTTCAATTAGATGCACGTTTTGCAAGAGTGCATTTAAAAGATTGGCAACTGATTCAAGAAAATTCTGAAAAGCTGATTAAAAGCTTTGTCGTAGATCCAAAAACATTAAAAACCAATAATGATCAAAAAATGGTGACCTCATGAAAAAAATTATACTGGGGCTCTGCTTGACTTCGTTGCTCCTCACCGCTTGTGAACAAAAACAGGATAAACAACCTGAATTTAAGCGCCCAATGGGACCTCATGGACTACCTTATCGAGTAGGCAATTTGGGCGGGAAACCTGTACTTTTAGGAGAGGAGGTGGAGTGGCTAGAATATGAGGACTCGCCAGTATTAAACCCCGAAAACCGTTATAAGGGATATAAAGCTCCACCGCGTAATTTTGATTCGGTGATCACCTCGTTTGGGGTAAAGATGAAATATTCGACAGGTATAGTATTGAATACCTATCAGGGTGCGCCACAAGAATCCTACCGACAATATAAACAAGATGAAAAATCCCCCTATCATCAATGGGTCAGTATAGGATTGGATGCTGGAAGGCGTTATCGCCCTGATTTAACCGCTACTTTTATTAATTCTACAGTCGATTCAAAAATACAATCTACTGAAAGCATGCAAAATACCCACTATATATATATATATATCCCAACACATAAAAAAGAATTTGGTTTGGAGAAATATGCTCCTCATCCTGAATGGGTCAAAGCTCATGGTTTTGATGACACTAAAGATATGTATTTACAAAAAGATAGTCAGGGAAAAGTTAGGACAATGATGGAGTGTGATAATTATGTGATCAAGGGATGGTCTGCAGCAAGATGTGAAATGCGTTGGAACTTAGAACCTTTTATGAAGGCGAAATTAGATGCACGTTTTGCAAGAGTGCATTTAAAAGATTGGCAACTGATTCAAGAAAATTCTGAAAAGCTGATTAAAAGCTTTGTCGTAGATCCAAAAACATTAAAAACCAACAAATGATTTAAAAACCAATTCAAGACTAAAAAGGACAATAACATGAATACAATTCAAAATCTCACAATTGAACAAATTAAACAATATCAAGACTTAGTAAAAGAACAAGGCATAGATGCCGTACCAGGCATTTATGCAGCGTTAAATGATATGGGCTTTGGCTATGCAGGTTGGTGCTATGGTGTTGCCACTGGAGATACCATTACAGGCATGGGCGCACTGGATTTTATGCAAGAAACAGCTCCGAAAACCATTAGCCCTGCAAAAGTCGATCAAATTCGGGTTGGGATGTTAAATGGTTATTTGAGTGCGCTGGAGCTGAAAGCGCGTGAGAATGGTAGTTTTGTAAATGAGGAAATTAGATTTGAAATAATACGTGACTTTCATGTTCAGGTTTTTAAGGATAACCAGTTAGACATTAGTTATTGGACTCTTGAAACCCCTATGAAAATTATCAGGGAAAATTTTGGACCTGATTTAATTGACCAAAAGTGGGAAGAATTAACCCAAACCAATGGAACGGGTGCAGATGCATTACTAAGTAGCCTAATCTTAGTGGATTGGGTAAATGAAGCTAGTCATGGAACCATTTATTTAGATAAAGACAATCATCTAATTACTCGCGCAGAATTAGTGATAAACCCAACAGCATATTTAAAAATAGCTCAAATCAAAGATGTCTCTGCTTATACAAAAGATGCAGAAGAATGGCTTGCTAGGCTTCCATTAGGAGGTGCGGGCTCTGCTGGACACTATGTTTTTGAACAATTCGTTACTGAAAATAGTTATTGGAAAGTTGGTGATCAAAGTCAAGTGGGGCAAAAAGATATATTTTCTGTTCCATCTGGTGAAGATGTTTCTTATGTTTATGGACTCGGAGGTGATGACAAAATTTATGGATGGGATTCAAAATCAAATTTAGGTGAGTCTATTGATACAGGCTACAGTGCAAAAGACCATTTCTATGGAGGAACGGGAGATGATGAATTATATGGGGGCGGTAATCAAGACCAACTCTATGGTGAAATGGGGAATGATAAATTATATGGTGGCATAGGCGATGATATTTTATATGGAGGAAAAGGGTCGGATGAATTACATGGTGGTGAAGGAAATGATGTACTCATTGTAAGTGAGCTGAATTTAGGATCTGAAACTTCATTTAATGTTGCATTATTAGACGACAGTACCGTCAGTAATGAAGCATATGGTGATGCGGGTAATGATCATATCTATGGTGGAAATGGCAGTGATGAGCTTTATGGGGGAGATGATCACGATAAACTGGTTGGTATAGGAGGAGTTGATTTTCTTTACGGTGGTAACGGTAATGATACGTTATTAGGCGGTGCAGAAAATGATGAACTTTATGGCGATGAGGGCAATGATGCTTTATATGGCGGTGATGGCAATGATAAAGCAGATGGAGGTAAAGGTAACGACCTGATTATTGGAGGAATGGGTGAACTCATTGCAGATGGTGGAGAGGATAATGACACAATCTATGGAAATCACTTAAAGGATAAAATTAAAGGTGGCAGTGGTAACGATGTAATAATAGGATTAAATGGATTAAATGAGCTAGAAGGTGGGGATGGAAATGATTTAGTGACAGGAGGAAATGATCAAGATGATCTCTATGGCGGAAAAGGCAATGACATCATAAATGGCTATGATGGAGAAAATAATTTATATGGTGGCAGTGGAAATAATTTAGTTGTTGGCGGTAAAGATAAAGATACTTTTGTAATTTCAGAATATGGAACAAATATTTTAGCTGGTCAAGAAGAGAACGATACCTATGGATTCTTTTCTACAACAATAGGAAGTTTAAGTGAATTTGGTTTTGGTACAAGTTTAATTAAAGATGCTACAGGTACAATCTTAATTGAAGGAGCAGTCTTAAATATTGGCGAATACGACCAAAATTTAAAAGCATGGAAAAGCAGTAATGGTTTATACATTATTCGCAAATTAGGTGAAGATACCGATAAAACAATAATAAGCATCCATAAAGTAGGTGATGAAAAAAATACAATCTATGTGGATGGCTGGAAAAATAATGGCGATATGGGGCTAAGTTTTAGTGCACCACCTGTAGAAGAAATTCCAACGACCGATGGATTGCCGACCTTAAATGATGGAAATAATATTGCCTATAATCAAAATAAAACGAATGCTGGTGGTGGTAATGATTATATTGATGGGACAAATTCAGCGGATGTTCTTGATGGTGGGAGTGGAAATAACTACATCAATGGCTGGGATGGAAATGATTTAATAAAAGGTGGAAATAATAAAGATATAATTTTAGGAGGGGATGGACAGGATATTATTTATGGTGGTGCAGGTGATGATGTCCTTTTAGGCTCGGTGGGATGGAAAATTAGCCCCGGAGTATTAGCCACTTATCTATTGAATAAATATAAAGCCAATATTGATAAAGATGCGACATTGGAGAGTTTAACTAATATTATTATAAATAATTCGAAAAATAATTGGAATATCAACTTTTCGTTTCAACCTATTTTTGATGAGGATGCAGAATCATATAATTACTATCTTGTCGATAATGGTATAACTACGACTACTATACTACCAAAAATATTAATAAATGTTGTTACGGATGGTGAAACTCATCAAATATTCTCATCATTATCAATTACAGAAAATGCAGATGAACAAACTGGTGAAATTATTTATGGCGGCGTTGGTAATGACTTTATAATGGGGTCTAGAGGCACAGATATTTTATATGGTGATAATGATAATGATCACTTATATGGCCAAAGCGGTGATGATTACTTATATGGTGGACATGGAAATGATGTCATTGAAGGAGGGGCAGGACGAGACTATATTAGTGGTGGCACAAATGATGATGAATTGGTTGGTGGTTATGAAGCAGATGTAATCTATGGAGGAGATGGTAATGACAATATTATTGGTGATTTAGCAAATCTATTTGGGACAGATGCGCCTCCTCTTTCTGCTGATGAAAGTCGTTATGGAAATGATTTAATTTATGCAGGTGATGGAGAGGATAATGTCTCGGGAAATGGTGGAGATGATATTATTTATGGTGGGGAACAGCAAGATAATATAACTGGTGGTACAGGTAATGATTTTCTTTATGGTGATAGTGGTATAGATAATATTTGGGGAGAAGAGGATGATGATTACCTCTTTGGTGGTAGTGATAATGATCATCTCTTTGGTGGAATAGGCAATGATATACTTCTAGGAGAAAGTGGAGATGATAATATAAAAGGGGAAGATGGAGATGATATTATTTATGGTGGAATAGGTAATGACATATTTCTATTTGGTGGAAAAGATAATGATATAATTTATGGTGGTGAGAATAATGATAAGTTGTATGGCGAAGATGGCAACGATATTTTATTTGGAGGAACGGGGAATGATCAGCTAATAGGCGGGCAGGGATCAGATTTATACGTATTTGATTTAGGTGATGGCAAAGATACAATAAAAGAAGAAGTTTCAGATATCGCCTCCTTAAATCATCAAAACTTTATCTACTTTACATTTGACCCAAGTGCAATTAGAGAAGTTAGCCGAGATAATTTTAACCTAATTATAAAATATGGGACAAATGATCAAGTTACAGTTACAGACTATTATAAAGTTAGAAATTCAAGCAATCATAGTTATTTAGAAAATCAACAATTATTCGATCAGATCGAAATTTCAGAAGTGCGTTTTGCGGATGGTACCAGTTGGAACACAGCAACGATCATGGAAATGGCACCCCCACCAGATGTGAATGAATTACCACCTGATGCTTTAGATGGTGTCGCATATTTTATTGATGCTTTAGTTACACGAGACATGATTGCGGTTCAAGGTAAAACGATAATTACATACGCATTTCCTGCGGATAGTGCTTCTGGAAATAAGCCATATTTTCAAGAGCAGATGTTGGCTGTTGAACAGGCATTAAATAAATTTGCACATGTTTTAAATATTACTTTTGTAAAATCTGAAACAGGCATAGGTGATCTAAAATTTTATTTAGATGATTTAACTTCTGCAGAAGCAGGAGCAGCTGCTGGATATGCCAGTGCGCAGACAGGTGAGATACATATTAACTCGACAATGTTTAAAACGGCTGACTCATTAAATCAGGGGGAGTATGGTTTTGAAGTTTTACTTCATGAAATTGGACATGCCTTCGGATTGGAACATCCGTTTGAAGCACCAGTCTTGCCTGAGTTAGAAAATACGCAGAATAATACAGTTATGTCCTATACTTCAAATGGTGTAAATGATACGGAACTAAAACCATATGATATTGCTGCACTGCAATATTTACATGGTGTAAACCAAGGTGTCAGAGCTGAAAATAATACCTATAATTTTGCAACTAAGTTTATTTGGGATGGTGGTGGTATCGATACATTTGATGCATCATCTGAAATCCAAAATGTTTACATTGATCTTAATGCCGGGGCATTAAGTTATGTTGACCAAAAGAAACAGAGCATTTTAGCTCAGGGGCAAAGTTTTATTGGATATGGCACAGTTATCGAAAATGCAATAGCAGGAGTAGGTAATGATATTTTGGTTTCGAATGAAGCTAATAATATTCTTCAAGGAGAGTTAGGAGATGATACATATATTTTTAATGAGAATTTTGGACGTGATGAAATTATTGAGGTTGATCATAATAATGTATTAATTATTCGTGCAAAAGTTGTTGAAGGGAGAGATTATTATTTAAATGGTGGTCTTAATATAGGTTCTAGCTTTTTAATATTTAATATTTCAAATTTTTCAAGTTTTATAATAAATGAAATCGAAATAACACAGGATCAGTTTATTAAAAAGTACAAATATAAAGAAATCTTGACTAGTACTATTTTAGATGATGATGAAGTTGGTGGCGTGGTTTTAAATGATTTAGGGGTTTCCGTAACTGGAAATAATAAAGACAATTTTATTTTCGGTGCTGATGGTAATGACCAAATCTTTGGAGGTCAAGGTTCGGATAATCTTTATGGTGAAATTGGTGACGATTATCTAGAAGGTGAAGCCGGAAATGATCAACTAGAGGGAGGGGATGAAAATGATCAATTAAAAGGTGGTGAGGGTGATGATTATCTATTTGGTGGTAGTGGTAATGATTATCTAGAAGGTGAAGCCGGAAATGATCAACTAGAGGGAGGGGATGAAAATGATCAATTAAAAGGTGGTGAGGGTAATGATTATCTAGAAGGTGGGCGTGGAAATGATTTATTAGAGGGAGGTAAAGGTGCAGATATTTATCATTTTAGAATAGGGGATGGTATAGATGAAATAAAAGATAATGATGAAATGATTATTTCTTTTTTGGATGTTAGTTCAGATGAAGTGGTTATTGAAAGATTTAATAATGAATTAAAAATATATTATGGTGAAAATGATGAAATTATATTTAATAATCCTGGGTATGGAATATCAAAAATAATATTTAATGATACTGAGTGGTCATCAACTGAACTATTAAATAAAATTATTAATAAAGTGGTTGGAACTGAGGGTGATGACTTACTTTTAGGTACGCAAAATAATTATCCAGAAACTATATATGCTTTGAGTGGAGATGATTATATATATTCTGGACGAGGTGATTCTGTCTATGGTGGATTTGGTAAAGATACCATTGAAGCTAAAGATTCTGAGAATATTATTGCTTATGGAGAAGATGGAGATGATATTTTTGATTTGTTTAGAGTTAGCCATAGTAAATTTTATGGCGGTGATGGCAATGATGATTTTAAGCTGAATACATGGGGGAATGAATTTCAAGGTAATTATTTAGAAGGCGGAAAAGGATATGACACATATGACATTTCTAATGGAGACTCATTTATTCAGAATGGTGTCAGCATTAATGATGAAGATGGACTAGGTAAGATTTTTCTGAATTACTCTGTTATTTGGGCTTATGTTCATGGAATGTCAGGTAGTATTGATTATACTCGCCTAGATGCAGAATATAATTATTCGACTGGGATTTTGTCATATAAATATTTTGGTAAAAATGTATTTAGCTTGGTTGGTATATTTGATGTTAATGATATCACTAGATTAGGAAATCTTGAAGTAAATATACAAGGTGCAAGTTATGAGGGAGGAACTGTTTATCAGCCAACAAATGATAAATTACTTCGAATGATGAAGGGGACAAGGACAGATTTTTATTATACAAATTCCGATGATGTGATTAATGATCTAATAGAATCTCATTTATCAAACAGAATTTATGCCCAAGATGGGAATGATTTGATTAATATTGTAGGGCAAAGTTATCACGTTTTTGGTGGTTTTGGTGATGATATCATTAATACGCATGGTGGAGTTATATTAGGAGAGGAAGGTAATGATACTCTAACAAATGCCGGCGAATTTGCACTGTTGTTTGGTGGGGATGGGAATGATGTATTGAGGGGCGCCGGTGATTTATATGGTGAAGATGGGAATGATGTATTGACGGGAGCCGGTAATTTATATGGTGGTAATGGGGATGATCAGTTATTAGCCAATAATAATGGTGCTTTAATGGATGGTGGTGAAGGCGTAGATCATCTTGTTGGTGGATTAGGTGATGATACGTTTGTGGTTGATGAATTTGATACTTATGAAGAAAATGATCCTGATGGTGGATATGATACAATACATATCGCTCAATCATTTGATTTAGCTCTGAATAATTTTGAAGCAGTTACTCTACTAGGATTTCAAGATTTTAATGCTTTTGGAGATGAGTACGATAATAAAATCATTGGTAATTCAGGGAACAATCATTTAGAAGGCTACTTAGGCGATGATACGCTTGAGGGAGGTGGAGGAGACGATATTCTTAATGGAGACCTTGGTAGTGATATTATGCGAGGCAATGATGGAAATGACTACTATATTGTTGATACAGCAGATTCTATTATTTTTGATGTAAATGGAAACAAAATAGTTAAGCAGGGAGATTTGGTTCAAGAAGATGATGATAATGGTATAGATACTATTGAACGTTGGACTGATTCTAAATTTATTGGAAAAGATGAAAATGGTGGGCTGATATTAACTAATAGTTATAATATTTTAGAAAAAAATGTCGAGAATTTGGTGCTAAAAGGAAATGCTACAATAGGATTCGGGAATGATTTAAGTAATATTATTATAGGTAATGAGCAAAATAATTACATTGATGGTTTAGTGGGTGATGATACCTATATTTATAATTTCGGTGGTGGAAAAGATACTTTTGTATTTAAAGATAGTATTGATTCTTTTAATAGTTTGATTATAAATGGCTATGACCAAAGCCAAATTTATGCTCGTCAATCAGGCAATAACCTAACGATTAACTTTAAAAATAATTTGAATGATCAAATTACAATTAATCATTATTTTTTAGATGATGATTTGGAAAATGATATTAGTTATAAACAAGATGAGATTCAGCTTTCTAATGGATTTATTTTAGATTCTACTTGGATCGAAAATTCACTCCACAATTTAGAAGGGACTGATGGGAATGACACGATTTGGGGTTCATCACGGGCAGAAAATATTTCTGGCGGTGCTGGAAATGATACGCTGATCGGTGGAACAGGAAGCGATACTTTAGACGGCGGTGCAGGTGACGACAAATACTTCTATTACCTAACAGATGGTCCAGATGTGATTGATCAAACGGGTGGTGGTGTAGATGTCCTTTGGTTAATGGATAATGGTATTACCCGAGATCGTATTCAGTTCACAAAAGAAGAAAATGATCTAATTGTCACCATTGATAATAATGCCAATCAATCTGTACGTATTGTCGATCATTTCTTAGGTGGTGAGAAAGCCATTTCAGCGGTTCAACCCAATAATGGATACACAATCAGTAAAGCAGAAATTAATGCGTTATTTGCATCTGAGATTGAAGAGCCAAACCCACCCATTGAAGGTGGAATCTACGATACCTCAGCAAGTGACGCACTTGTTGGCGGAACTGAAGACAACATATTCTTCTATACGGCGGGTAAAGACACGATTCAGGATGCAGGTGGTATTGACATCCTACGCTTTAGTAATGGAATTACCTTTAATCAAGTCGGTTCAGGGTTGATGAAGACAGGCAATGACCTTGTATTAAAAGTCAATGGAAGTACAACCAATCAAGTCACTTTAAAGAATTATTTCCTTGCAGGAGATCATTTGATTGAAACCATTGATTTTGAAACAGGCGGGCAACTTACAGCAGAACAAATATTTAATGCCTTTGGTGTGACATTACCAGAAACAGAAGAAGAAACAGGTTCTACAGATGTTGTGGGAGATACAACCTATCAATATACGACAGGTGAACTCACCATTACTGAGCAATCAGGCACAGATAAAGTTATCTTTAAAAATGGTATTGGTTTTAGTCAGGTGAGTAGTTATCTCAACAAGTCAGGTAATGACCTTATTTTGAAAGTAGATGGTAGTAATACCAATAAAGTCATCGTTAAAAACTTCTTCTTAGCAGGCCAATATCTCGTTGAAAGTTTCCAATTCGAAACGGGTGGTCAACTGAGTGCAGAGCAAATCTTTGGTGCATTTGGTATAACCATGCCAACGACTGAGCCTGAAAATCCAACTGAACCAGAATCAGTAAATGTGGTCGGTAATACGACCTATGATTACACCACTGGTGCATTAACCATTACAGAACAATCCGGTAATGACAAAGTTGTCTTTAAAAATGGGATTGGTTTTAGTCAGGTTGCTAATTATCTAACCATGTCTGGTAATGACTTGATTCTGAAAGTGGATGGTAGTAACACCAATAAGGTTACGGTTAAGAATTTCTTCTTAGCAGGTGAATACCTTGTTGAAACTTTCCAATTTGAAACGGGTGGGCAAATCACTGCGGAGCAGATTTTTGGTGCGTTTGGCTTAACTGTTCCAGAACAAAACAATCCAGAAACGACTCAACCCGAAACAGGTCTTGAGGCTATGAACAGCACATATACCTATACTTCGGGTACATTGCAAATCGATGAAGATTATGGCGTAGATGAGATTGTATTTAGCAATGGAATTAGTTTCAATCAAGTTGCTTCACAGCTCATGATGTCAGGTGATGATCTTGTTCTGAAAATAGATGGAAGCAATACAGACAAAGTTACGATTAAAAACTTCTTCTTGGGTGGAGCGCATGAAGTAGAAAGCTTGAGTTTTGAAACAGGTGGAAGTATTTCATCTAGTCAGATTTATCAAGCTTTTGGTTTAGATCGACCACTCAATGCAGAAGATGAAGTTAGTGCAGTGGTGCTTGGTGATACAGGCGACAATACACTCATGAGTGATGCAGCGGTAAGTGAGTTATTTATTCTAGATCAAGGTCAAGACATTATTCAATTGCTCCAAAATGCTTCGGGTGAAACAGCAAAAGATTATGTAAGCGATTTTAGTCTAGTTGATGACAAAATAGATTTATCCGCGGTTTTTGTGAATAGTCAGGTGAATGATGCTAACCTTGATGACTATCTGCAAGTTTTCTATGATGCAGATGCGAAAACCAATACTTTAAGTGTTCGAACATCTGTAAATAATACGCATAAAGATATGTTGATATTCACCAATCAGGCTGAGCAATTGTACGTAGACGATTTATTGTTGAATCAGTCAATTACGTATTAATTCAAAACTGAAATAAAAAATGAGGTGGCTTAGGCCACCTTATTTATTTTGTTAATTAACGTCAGTTCGGGATAAACTCTGATGTAAGTTATTGAAAAGATTGATCAGGTACAGCGGAGTCTTGCCGTTTAAAGTCAAATGTTAGGACTAACCTTCGGTTCGACCTACTTTTCTTTCGGGAAAAGTAGGCAAAACCATTTGTCAGTCGCCAACTCGACAGATACCATCAAGTACCTAATATATTGCAAAAACAGTATATTACAGATCTTGCGGAATTTATTCCTCATGCCTCGAACAATGCGACTGACGTTCACGCGTATCATATAGTTGGGAATATATCTTATCCCGAACTCAGGTTAATTATTTTCAGAATTTAGCTTTTATTTTCATACGTTAAAACAAAGACTGGGCGAGCTAAATCTTGAAGTGTGACACAACTATCCCATTTAATAGGAATTATGGAGGCACATTGTCATACATGCATCTTTGCTATGAAGACTGTACGATCGTGGTCGAGAAATGGCTGAGCATAAGATTTTGGAATAAGATCTCAATATGGAGCTGTACTTTCACGATCCACACTCACCATGGCAAAAGGGACATGCGAAAATATGAATCATTCCAATATGATGACATTGATTTTTATTGGGTGAAATTTAACCTAAAAACAACATATCTAGATGGTTTAAAAGAAATAATATAGTTTGATCAGTAAAATTTGAATTGTTCAATCCAAATTCAAAGCCAAAATAATATTAATAAGATTATTCAAGGAGATATGATTTACTCACATCATGAATAGTAGAAAACATGATTATCATAAAATTGAGATAGTGTTTCCTAATTATCTTGATTTTTAATCTTCTTTTTCACTTTTATAATACGCTAAGAAATCGTAATAATGAGACATGGTTATTGTTTTTATTTATTTGTATGACGTTTAACGAATTGAGGTATATGAGATGAAAAAGCATTTATTGGTAAAAATGGCTGTATTGGGAGTAATGCAAGCATGTGTAAGTACAACTGTTTTTGCAGATATTCCATTGACTCCTGCTCAGTTTGCGAAAGCTGATAGTCAAAAGTTTGATAAGAAAGTCCTATTATCAAACTTAAACAAACCGCATGCCTTGCTTTGGGGGCCAGATAATCAAATTTGGTTAACTGAGCTTGCTACTGGAAAGATTATACGTGTTAATCCAGAGTCGGGTGCTGCAAAAACAGTATTCCAAGTTCCTGAGATTATAAATGATGATCATGCACAGAATGGTTTTCTTGGTTTTACATTCCATCCAAATTTTAAACAGCATCCTTATATCTACGTTTCAGGTACTTTTAAAAATCCCAATGCGACAGATAAAAATCTACCAAATCAAACCATCATTAGACGCTATACCTATAACAAAACAAAGGATTCTTTTGAGAAACCATTGGATTTAATTACAGGCTTACCTTCAGCAAAAGATCATCAATCAGGACGTTTAATTATTGGCCCAGACCAAAAGCTTTATTATACGATTGGTGATCAGGGACGTAACCAATTGGCTTATTTATTTTTATCTAACCAAGCTCAGCATACGCCAACACAGCAAGATTTAAAAAATAAAGATTATCATACCTATATGGGTAAAGTTTTGCGTTTAAATTTAGATGGTAGTATTCCAAGTGATAACCCAAGTTTTGATGGTGTTGTCAGTCATATCTACACAGTAGGACATCGTAACCCTCAAGGTTTGGCTTTTAGCCCAAATGGCAAGTTGCTACAAGCTGAGCAAGGGCCAAATTCCGATGATGAAATCAATGAGATCGTTAAAGGTGGTAATTATGGTTGGCCAAATGTAGCTGGCTATAAAGATGATAGCGGCTATGCTTATGCAAACTATTCAGCTGCTAAAAATCAATCTCAGATTAAGGACTTAGCACAGAATGGCTTAAAAGTTATGGATGGCGTTCCTGTAATGAAAGAGTCGGAATGGCAGAGTAAAAACTTTGTTGCGCCATTGAAAACCCTATATACAGTACAGGATACTTATAGTTATAACGACCCGATGTGTGGTGAGATGACTTATATCTGTTGGCCAACAGTAGCACCAGCATCGGCATATGTGTATAACGGCGGTCAAAAAGCGATTCCAGGTTGGTCAAATGTATTGTTGGTTCCATCATTGAAACGAGGTGTGATCTTCCGTATTAAAATGGATCCAACCTATAGTGTGACTTATGATGATGCAGTTCCTATGTTTAAAAGTAATAACCGCTATCGTGATGTGATTGCTAATACAGCAGGCAATGTCCTTTATGTATTGACCGATAAAGAAGGTAATGTGCAAAAAGATGATGGGACTGTGACCAATACTTTAGAGAATCCGGGTGCTTTGATTCAATTCACGTATACACCTTAACTGCTTTATACGAGTAATTGGTCAGATGATGAGGAAGTTGATCTATTCAACGCTTTGTATTGAAGTTGATTGAATTAGCATGAGGCTTCCTCATCATTTAGGTGTGAAAATGGATTGAAAATAAAAGATGTTAAAACAGCAATTTGAAGCCTATTGGCAGCAATTTTCTAATCAGTTATCGTTGGATGAGACACATTCAAGTACATTGTTTTGCTTATTAATCAACGCTTATTCAGAGCCACAACGTTATTATCATACAGTGCAACATATCGTTGAATGTTTAGCACTTTTTCACCAAATTAAAGATCAACTTGAAGACCCGATTGCTGTTGAATTGGCGATTTGGTTTCATGATGTGATTTATGATCCACAAGCCACAGACAATGAAGAAAGAAGTGCTAAATTGATGAAACAACAATGTTTTCAGCTATTCGAAAACGCTAAAATTCATAAAGTTAATGATTGGATTATTGCAACCAAAAAGCATTTACCAGCTACAGTTCAGGATCTTAATTATTTATTGGATATCGATTTAGCGATTTTAGGAAGTTCCAAACAGCGTTTTGCAGAATATGAACAACAAATTCAACAAGAATATGCATGGGTTGAAGCAGAACAATATAAATTGAAAAGAGCAGAAGTATTAAAATATTTTTTGGAAATGAAACCTTTGTATCAGACTGAATATTTTAGAAATTTGTTAGAGGATAATGCTAAATTGAATTTAGCAAACAGCCTAAATCAATCGTCAGACATTCAGTAAGGTACTAAGAAATACTCAAGTCTAAAGGCGAGTTTAGATATAAAAGTGCCATTCAATTGAATAAACAGCACTCATACAACGAATATGATTAAGGGCGAATAATCATGCAGGTCGCTGTGGCATGTGCATATAACTTGCCATCTTCATCAACCAGTTTACCTTCAGAAATTGCAAGATTTTTACTCAAATTAATCACTGAACCAATGGCGAGTAATTCTTTATCTTTAGGCACAGGGCGGCACATTTTGACATTTAAATCGATGGTTCCGTAGCCTACACCGGCTTCCAAAGTTGTGTGCACGGCACAACCTGTTGCTGAATCTAACGCTGTTGCAGCAAAACCACCATGTACACCACCTAAAGGATTTAAATGACGTTGATCTGCTTTGACTTTAAAACTGGCTTGACCATTGGAGATTTCAACTAAATCCATTGGAATCGTTTCGCTAATACTTGCTCTAGGAATATGGCCTGCAATCATTGCCTCTAAAAACTCTAAGCCTGTCATTTCTTTAGGGTGTTTCATATTTGTTCCTAATTTTTATCTTGAATATAAGTTCCAAAAAAGAACTTTAAAATTAAGATATGCTGAGACAAGATCACTGTCAAATCTTTTGTGGTGACTACAGCGTTGGAAAATTTTAGTATTCAGTTGTATAGAATTTTTCGAAATGATCAGATTGATGAATGATTTTTAGTGCAATTTTTTCACCCGTTGCCCATGTTGCATGTGCTTTTTGCAAATCTACATCGATGATATCGAGCTCTTTACACAGTGTTCGAGTGCTTTCTATGACAATAAATTGAGGCGATTGAGCTTTTAAACATTTAGCGATATAACGCTGAATGCCTTGTAATGTATAAACATCAATTATTTTATAGCGCATATTTTCCAGAATTTATATTTAATTTATTGTTTTCCTAGTCTAATCCCAATGAATTGTAAATTTCAAATGAAAAATACTTTAATTTTACTGTTTGTAAAAAAAGAAAATATTCATAAGGACTTCATCTAAAAAGCATAGTATTTTAAAGTTTAACGAGAACATGAATTTATAAGTATAAAAGGATCAAATGACGAAAGGGCAATGTCTGTGTGGCGCAACAACTTTTAACGTCGAATTGAGTAATCACGATGTACATGTGTGTCATTGTTCAATTTGTCGTCGTCAAACCAGCGGTGTGATTATGACTATTGATATAAAACAAGGGACATTAAGGTTTGATCAGCAAGAACATTTGAGTGTATTTAATTCATCAGAATGGGGTGAGCGAGGCTTTTGTAATGCCTGTGGTACCACATTGTTTTGGCGTACTAAAGATCAAAGTTATTGTAATATCAATGCATTTTCACTGGAAAATGTTCCCGAAGATTTGAAGTTGAATCTGGAAATTTATATCGACAATAAACCTGAGTTTTATAGCTTTAAAAATGAAACGAAAAAAATGACCGAGGCTGAAGTGGTGGCTTTATTTAGCCCGCAAACAGAATAAGCGAGTCGTTTTTGGAAATGGATTTCAAAAATTTGTTGAAAATGAGTGCATCAACGATGCTGTTTAAAATAACATTGGCAATGATTGCCTTTGCTGCAAATTCTGTACTGTGTCGTTTTGCATTGACTCAAAACCAGATTGATCCAATGAGCTTTAGTACTTTGCGGGTACTCAGTGGAGTACTGGTTTTAAGTTTATTGTTTGTCATTACAAAACGTCAATCAAAGGTCGCAATACCTTTAGATTGGAAAATTAAAAATGGATTTTATTTAGCAGTATATATCGTTGCATTTTCATTGGCCTATGTGAAAATTGATGCGGGTGTAGGTGCCTTATTATTGTTCGGTACAGTGCAATTCACTATGGTGATGTATGGGCTATGCCATGGTGAAAAGATTAATTTTAAAAGAGCAGTTGGGCTAGCACTTGCTTTCGTTGGTATTTGCATTTTGCTCTTGCCAGGAGTAAATGCGCCGAGCATTGGCTATTCGATGCTTATGGTGATTTCTGGTATTGCTTGGGCGGCCTATAGTCTTTCAGGTAAAAATTCTCCGCATCCTTTGAGTAGTACTTTCAGCAATTTTGTTTTGGCTGTGCCATTTGTTGTGATGGCTGGTTTGTTATTTGCTCAAGACATACACATCAATCTACAAGGTTTTATTTTAGCGGTCGTTTCGGGGGGACTGGCTTCAAGTGCCGCGTATGTGTTGTGGTATTCCATTTTAAAACATATAGATAGAATCATGGCGAGTACGGTGCAATTAAGTGTGCCATGTTTGGCTATTATTGGGGGTTCACTCTTTATTGGAGAAAGCATTGGTTTAAGAATATTATTATCGTCAGTAATTGTTTTATGCGGAATATTATTGGTGATCTTTGCTGTACCCAAAAAGTGATTTAATCTCAATTCATTTACACAGGTCTAGATTTTGTAGGGATACTTATTTAAATTTTTCTTTAATTTTCAATGTTATTTTTTATAAAAATTAGATATAGTCATAAAATAACCAAATTTTATTGTTTGATAAATTATTTAATATGTTAAGTATTGGCTTAACATAGGCGATTTTTCATGCTCAAAATATAAAATTTAATGCCATCAGATGCTGAACACAACAAAATCAAGAATGTATGAAAAAGTTTATCAATCTGTTTATTCCCATTCTGTTAAGTAACCTCGCCGTTGTTCTCGGTGGTGTTGCGGATACTGTTTTTTTATCGCATGTCAGTACCATCGATGTTGCTGCAATGTCAGTGACGCTTTCCATTTACGCCTTAGTTTATATTTTAGGCTATGGTTTATTGCAAGGTATGATGCAGGAACTTGCGGAAGCCAATGGGCGACATGCTTTAAATGCGTCACAAATCATCATTAAACAAGGTGTGTTGATGGTGTTATTGCTTTCAGTTTTTGGTGTCATTTTCCTGACACATGCTGAAACTGTTTTAAATCTTCTTGGGGCAGATCAGCATTTACAAGTTTTGGTTTTAGACTGTCTTTTTATTCTAGCTTTGGCGCTACCTGCGCAACTTTTACTACGTACTTTTTTTATTGTGACGCAGACTTGTGGACAAGCCAAAATGGTGTTTTATGCGAATGTTTTCGCATTGCTGCTAAAGCTGAGCTTATCTTATGCGTTGATTTATGGTGTTGCTAATTCCCACATTCCCAAACTTGGTGTGCAAGGTGCTGTTGCTGCGACATTACTTACGCAATGGATCATGTTGTTGGTTTATTATGGGCTTTTCTTAGAGAAAAAGTATCGGATCCAATTCTCAGGTCAATTTTTTGATTTTAATATTTTTAAAAAAATTCTGAGAATAGGCTTTCCAATGGCGGTTATTATTTTAATCGATGTGATTGCTGTGACATTTATTTCACTGCTTTCTATCCCTTTAGGAAATACAGCATTAACAGCGCATCAAATTGTCATGGGCATTGCTTCATTATTATTTATGTTCCCGTCATCTTTGTCGGCGGCATATAGCATTTTAATTTCTACCAAAGTTGGAGAGGGCGATCTTCAATCCGCATGGGCGTTAACTCAAAAAGCGTTAAAAACAGGATTTGTTTTAGCGCTGTTGATTGTGATTTGTGTTTATGGGTTTAGAGATTTATTGATCCCTATTTTTACGAAAGATGCGGCAGTGACTGTGTTGGTGACCAATTTATTATTGATCGTTTGTGTTATGCATATTGCAGATGCCATGCTGTGTATTTTGGTCAATATGTTGCGTTGTTGGTCTGTGACCATTAGTCCAATGTTTATTTATACGTCAGTGATCCTTGTGATTGGACTGGGTGGTGGGTGGTATGTTGCTTATCATGCTGTTTCTTGGAATGGTTTGCATATACCTGCGCTGGGTATTTATGGTTTTTGGATTTTATTGACATTTGCCTATATTCTTGCAGTAGCAGTGTGTGGCTTATGTTTAAAATATCGTCAATATTTGAAATAATGTATTCGGATTGATTTAATTAAGTGATCTATCCGAAAATGTAAATTTTATTGTTATCGATGAATCAATGGCGATTTTAATTGATAAATAAAAAAACTCGCTCAGTTGAACTGAGCGGTTTTTAGTCTAAGAATTTAAGGGTTAGACTTCTTGCGTAAGTCGAGTTGTGATGAGCATTTAATTTACAACAGAAATTCCCTCTCCTTTTAAAGGAGAGGGCTAGGGAGAGGATTTATATGATAAATCTCCCTCATCCTAACCTTCTCCCAAAGGGAGAAGGAACTTTCAATATTAATTCCTGATGATTTTGGACTTTTGCAAATGATTTATTTTATTTCGCAGCTTTTTCAGCTTCAATAGAAGCAATCGCAGCATCTACGCCTTCAATTGAATCAGCAGCTTTTTTGATACGTGCAAGTGCATCTACAAGTACTTCATCTGCAGTCGCATACGAAATACGCATAAAGCCACCTAAACCGAATGCATCACCTGGAACAACCGCAACGCCAGTTTCTTCCAATAACCATTCAGAAAACTCTGTGCAAGATTTTAAACCTTTGGCACGGATCAATGGACGAATATTTGCATAAGCATAGAATGCGCCGTCAGCAGGTAAACACGAAATACCGTTGATTTGATTCAAGCCATTCACCACCAAATCATGGCGACGTTTGAACGCTTCAATCATTGGCTCAAGTACATCTTGTGGACCATTCAACGCAGCTTCAGCAGCAACTTGTGAAATTGAAGTTGGGTTAGATGTAGACTGAGATTGGATTTTTTTCATTGCACCAATCAACTTAGCAGGGCCAGCTGCGTAGCCAATACGCCAGCCAGTCATTGCATAGGCTTTAGATACACCATTTAACACGATTGTGCGGTCATAAAGATCAGGTGCAACGGTTGCAATGTTGTAGAACTCATCATCCCAACGGATTGGTTCATACATATCATCAGAAGCGATGTAAACTTCAGGGTATTTACGTAAAACTTCAGCCAAAGCTTCTAACTCTGCTTTGGTATAAATCATCCCTGTAGGGTTTGAAGGGCTGTTTAAAACCACTAAACGTGTTTTGTCAGTGATAGCTGCTTCTAATTGAGCAGGCGTGATTTTGAAACGTTGTTCTTCACCACACTTCACAATAACTGGAACACCTTCAGCGATAATCACCATGTCTGGATAGCTTACCCAGTATGGTGCAGGAATAATCACTTCGTCGCCTTTGTTTAATAAGGCAAGTGCCAAGTTAAAGAATGATTGCTTACCACCGCAAGAAACCAAGATTTGGTTTGCAGCGTAGTCAAGATTATTATCACGTTTTAACTTTGCAATAATTGCTTTTTTAAGGCCTGGCGTACCATCTACAGCTGTGTATTTGGTAAAACCGTTGTTAATTGCTTGAATAGCAGCATCTTTGATGTGTTGTGGGGTATCAAAGTCAGGCTCACCTGCACCTAAACCAATTACATTTTTACCCGCAGCTTTTAATTCTGCTGCTTTGTTGGTAACAGCAAGCGTTGGGGACGGTTTGATGGCATTAACACGATCTGAAAGACGTACGTCCACGGCATTATTCCTTCTTATAGGGATTAAAAATAAAAAGCACACTATAATAGCTTAAAATAGTGCATATCGTTGCTTAATATCTAAACAAATTCACTAGAAATTTACGAAAATTAAAATTTACTGTATCAAGCCACGACAAATATTCAATCAATAACATGAGCGCTCGCATCATTCAGCAATTTTACGTACAATATGCTCAGTTGAAATTGAGTGAATCATATGAGCACCCAAAATACTCCCAAGAAAAAGTCATTGGCGAAATTACCATTTCCAATGCCATCGGCTTCGGCTGAAAATCAAGATGATGTCGCTCACAATCAAGTGCGCCCAAAACCTGAGCAGTATGCAGATCGGACGTGGATGCCGCCACGTGGTACACGTCGTTCGATGGGCAAAAGGTAATAAAAATAGGTGCATGAAGCACCTTTTTTTATAGCGGATTATTTTTAATCAGTCATTTAACAATAGTTAGTTGTCTATGGGTTGTGTAAAATATTCATAATAGTCTTTTTTCTTTTTATACATGACTTGATCTGCACGTCTCAACATATCCTCAACTTTTTCATTGGGTTGAGTCGTTGCATGACCTATCGCAATGCTAATGGGGTGAGAAGAATAGTATTGATTGTCAATATTCAATAGTTCTTCAATGGTCATAATGATTGAATTTACAGCTTGCTCATTAGCACCTGACATCATCACGACAAATTCATCACCACCGATTCGAGAAGCAGTATGGCTGGTATGTGTCACCGTGCGATTGAGTATATTGCCCATGCGACGAAGTAATTCATCACCGACATCATGTCCATATTGATCATTGACCGCTTTTAAACCATTCATATCTATAAAAATGGCTGAAACAGGGCGGAGCACACTACGTTCTAAACGATTGATTTCTTCTGTATAAAATGATCGATTAAACAGTTTGGTTAAAACATCATGTTTGCCTAAATACTCTAAATAACTTTCGGCTTTTTTACGTGCAGTAATATCGGTCAACGCAACTTGGACTAAACTCCAATCGTCTTCATAACCCGGAAAAACGGTAAATTGCAACAGCACATTGCGAATAGACCCATCAAGTGCATAATTGACAGCTTCACGTTGATGGTGAATTTTTCCATTCCATAATTCAATCAATTGTTCACGAAAAGTTTGGTGCATTTCTTTCGCAAAAACACGATACAGGTTTTTAAATAAAGTCTCTTTATCTGCTGCCTTAAATAAATCTAAGGTGGCTTGATTGACATCAAGTAGAATAATGTCTTCAACACATTGATTTACAAAATCTGAATGCACATCTAAAAAGGTACGAAAGTCTTCAATACCGACTTGGCGTAATTGATCCAAACGCATTTTTACACGACTAAAATCTTCTACCCATAATGAGGTTGGCGAGTAAATAAAGCGAGATTCAGCAAGTAGGCGATTTTTTTCTTCGTTACGATGTGCTTCTTGATAATCGGTAATATCTTCAGTTGTGATTAATACTTGATTAAATGTGTCTTCTGAACCCGGGAGCACCACTGCTCTAAGTTTAATATCAAGTTTTTTACCTGAAATTGTATAGTTTGTGGTGGTGCTTAAATATTCATTATTACCATTCCATAAAGAGACTAATTCTAGCAAATGTGCTTTAAACATATCCTTTTGGAAAATAACATTGAGGTTTTGATACAAGTGTTGCTGGCTATTTGCTTCAAAAAGATCTAAGGTTTTTTTATTGACTTTAATAATTTTAATTTTATGTGCACATTCAACAACCAAGTTAAAATTTTCTTCTAAAAATGGTTGAAGCTCAGTAATTCCTTGCGCTTTCCACTGGTCAAATTGTTTTTTGATTTCACTCATATCTTCTAACCACATGGGGATCGGTGATATATCAAATATAGTGGAATTCATAATATCCATTACAGGATTCTCATTTGTTTTTAAGTTCTAAAGTAAGCGAAAATATACCTTAAAAGTCTATAATATCAAAATAATAAAAATAAAGAATTGTTTATTATTTGTTTTCTTATTCTTGTGTTGTTTAGTATTTCTTATTAGAGTTCATTGAATTTTTAATTGTCTAACTGATGTGAATTAACTAGATTTAAGGGGTATTACGCTAAAATACAACAGATTAAATACAAAATAAAATCTATAAATTTGAGATTAACGCTATTCTAAAGTGGATTGTTTTATATTAATTTTAATAAGAATATCTAATTAATTACTTTGTACTAATGAGTTCTAATAAATAAGTAAAATAATATTGAGTATGATTTAAATTTTAAATAGATGTACATTTTATTTTAACTTTAATCAAATGAGTAAGGGCTTATTTTTTATTTGGACATAACGATAGCAGATGTATAATTCCTTACAATAAATAAGGGATCAGTTTTTAATTTATAATCTCTGATCCCGGCTCTTTAACTGTTTTGACCATCAATATTCATCATGATTAAACAACAACTTATATCTGATTAAATCAATACCAATTAAATGACTTATTTTTTGGAATGATTTTCTGCCTTTGGTGCTGAAATTGTTCGTGTACCATTCCAAACATCAATAAAATCATTTTCGTTTAAATGATAAAGCTCCAATAAAGCTAATATTGCGCCACCTAAAATCATTGAGCCTTTCGTATCTGGTTGGAATTCATGTGTTTTAGCATGAAGATTATGCAAAATATCTTGAATCTCAAACTCACGATCACGGCCATTACTGTCCGTAGGGTACATAGGAGTATTTAGAATAATGGTTGCTAAACTTTTTTCCGCATCGGTTAAATCTAAAGCTTGTATTGCTTGGTCAAGGTCAGCACTAAAAATCACGTGATCATTGATAAAACTATGCAGTAATTTTTGAGTCAGTTTAGGTAATGTTCTTTCGACAAAAGGGCGAAAAGATTGTGGAAAAATCACGTTGCGTGAGATGCCTTTAAACATCGGTGCAATTTCTTCAACTTTATAACCAGCGACACCACAACCTACAGAAGTAATAAAATATTTTAGCTTCGGATGGTTCTTGGTGTAAATTTTAAAGTCGTCTATATAGTGTTGAATTTGCGAAAGTGGCATTTGCTGTAAATGTTCATTCATGGTTGGAATTGCAAAACTTTGTCCAGACCAACCACGCCCAACACCTTTCATCGCACCGAAATGTAAATGCGCCGTTTTTGCAGCTCCACCTTGATGTGTGCCTGCCATATTACTGCCAAATACAAAAACCGTATCTTCAGCTAAGCTTTTGATTATGCTTTCATCATGGTATTGATAAGTCATGTTTTTTCAATCTTTTAGTCGGCTTGTTTCCATGTTGCTATTGAATTAAAAAAGGGTCAAGGATATTTGTTGAATATTGTGTAATCGCCCTCATTTAAAAACAATCTCAACAAGTGAAAGCGTTACTTTCTGTTAAACTTGTTGTCACGTTATATGTATTTATTATTTTTAGAATTGTTTCTTATTCACTAAGGTTCATTTAATAGTGTCATTCATTTGCCTAATAAATGATTGAATTGTATTGGTAAAAAGAGAAAAGCCCGTGAGTGATCATCAACCTTTTGAACTTGTCACAAATTATGAGCCAGCAGGCGATCAGCCGCAAGCCATTGCAAAATTAGTCGAAGGCGTAAATAAAGGTTTTCGCGATCAACTTTTACTCGGGGTAACTGGATCAGGTAAAACCTATACCATGGCCAATGTGATCGCACAGACACAACGGCCTACTATTGTTATGGCACATAACAAAACCTTAGCTGCACAACTTTATGGTGAGTTTAAGGCATTTTTCCCTAACAATGCTGTTGAATACTTCGTGAGTTATTACGACTACTACCAACCCGAAGCTTATGTGCCATCTTCTGACACTTTTATTGAAAAAGATTCAGCCATCAATGATCATATCGATCAAATGCGACTTTCTGCGACTCGGGCATTATTAGAAAGACGTGATGCTATTATTGTTGCTTCCGTATCCGCAATTTATGGTTTGGGTGATCCGAATGCTTATATGAGCATGCTGTTGCATATTGTACAAGGGGATCGCATTAGCCGAGATGACATCATCCGCCGTTTAGTTGAAATGCAATATACACGTAATGAGCTTGAGTTTTTACGTGGTACTTATCGCATTCGTGGTGAAATTATTGATATTTTCCCTGCGGAATCAGACCAACATGCCATTCGTATTGAACTGTTTGATGATGAAGTGGATTCGATTCGCTGGTTTGACCCATTAACGGGCAAATTGGTACGTAAAGCACCACGTGTAACGATTTATCCGAAAAGTCATTACGTAACACCAAAAGATAATTTGCAAAGAGCAATTGGTACCATACGAGAAGAGTTGGCTGAACGTTTAATCTTTTTTAAAGAACATGAAAAATTACTTGAAGCGCAACGTATAGAACAGCGTACACGTTACGATTTGGAAATGATGCAACAGTTGGGATATACCAACGGTATTGAAAACTATTCACGACATTTATCGGGTCGTCCTGCCGGAGAAGCACCACCGACTTTATTTGATTATATTCCAGATGATGCATTATTGATTATCGATGAATCACATGTGACTGTTCCGCAAATTGGTGCGATGTATAAAGGTGACCGTTCACGTAAAGAAAATTTAGTGAATTATGGTTTCCGTCTACCGAGTGCTTTGGACAATCGTCCAATGAAGTTCGAGGAATGGGAGCGAATTGTTCCTGCGACAATTTATGTCAGTGCAACACCTGCAAAATATGAGTTGGAAAAGTCTGAACAGGTTGCAGAGCAAGTGGTTCGTCCAACAGGATTGGTTGACCCTGAAATTGAAATACGTCCAGTACTGACCCAAGTGGATGATGTATTGTCAGAAATAAATATCCGTAAAGAATTGGATGAGCGTGTTTTAGTGACGACACTAACCAAACGCATGGCTGAAGATTTAACATCTTATTTAAAAGAATATGGTGTGAAAGTGGCTTATTTACACTCGGATATTGATACGGTAGAACGGGTGAAAATTATTCATGAGTTGCGCACGGGTGTACATGATGTCTTAGTGGGAATTAACTTATTGCGTGAAGGTTTGGACATGCCAGAAGTTTCTTTGGTTGCCATTCTCGATGCGGATAAAGAAGGCTTTTTACGTTCTGAACGTTCATTGATTCAAACCATTGGACGTGCGGCTAGACATTTAAATGGTAAAGCCATTCTTTATGCAGACCGTATGACAGATTCGATGCAGAAGGCGATTGATGAAACTGAGCGTCGTCGAAATAAACAAATTCAATTTAATGAAGAACATGGCATTATTCCTCGGAGTGCTGTACGCCAAGTGATTAAGGAAATTGATTCAGGTGAAGTGATCGAAGATGATGAAATTGATGCAAAAATTCTCGAACAAAATAAAGCCTTAACAGCAGACGAACAACATTTACTCTCTGATCCAAAGTTATTGAGTAAACATTTGTCGAAACTGGAAAAAGAGATGTTAAAAGCATCGAAAGAGCTTCAATTTGAACAGGCGGCACGTTTACGTGATGAAATTGTTCGTTTAAAAGCGAGAATGTTGCAGTAATTTATTCAATACAATGCACTATTATGCTGTAGCTTTAGCTGTTATTTGAGATACATAAAGCTACAGTTTAAGTTTAAATTTATGATTATTTTAATAATTATAATATTTGTAGATGGTGAGGGTATACAGTGCAATTTCTAAAAAAATTACCCAAAGTGAATGATTTTAAAAAGCTAATAATTTTATCTAGTGTTATCGCTTTGCCTAATTTTTATAGTCAAACTCATGCTGAAAATTCAACTTTGGCAGCTGTTCCAAAATTGGAGTTAAGTCAGTATTTGGGGCTATGGTATGAGATTGCACGTAAACCAATGTATTTCCAAAAGCAATGTGCGAAGGATGTTACTGCTCGATATACCGTAAATGAATATGGGAATGTTGCAGTTGATAATCGTTGTATCGATATGGATGGTCATGAGTTGCGGTCTTTGGGTGAAGGATTTATTAGCAATGAACCCTTTAATTCAAAATTAAAAGTAAGTTTTCTTCCTGAAGCCATTCGCTGGATGCCTGTTGGGCGTGGTGATTATTGGGTTTTGAAAATAGACCCAAGCTATCAAATGGTATTGGTCGGTGAACCGAAGCGAAAATATCTCTGGTTGTTGTCACGAGATCCACACCCTGATGAAGCCAAAGTCACTGAATTTTTACGTTATGCTCAAATTGTAGGATTTAGTTTAAAAGATCTTATTCGTACCAAACAAACTGATGAATAAACAGAGAAATAGTTCTATTTAACTCTTGATTTGTATTTTTAGAGTCTTTGGATATATAAGCCACCTTGCAGAACAATAAAATTAATTGATCTTTCAAGTGATATTTAATTAAGAATGTTTATACTATTTTATCTGAAATATTGGGTTTCTTGCTAAGTCGAGTTGTGATGGTTATGTATTTATAATGGACGTTCCTTCATCCCAAAGGGAGAAGGTGCTCTCGATTAAATCTTCGATCACTTTTGATTTTCGCAAGAGATCTATTGAACATAGTATTCGCATTGAGGTATCAGATGTTTAAAGGTGTAGCATTATCTGTCTTGGCATCTGTCACTTTTGGTGTTTTGTATTTTTATACTAAATTGTTAGGCGATTTAGATAGTCAGCAAACCTTTGGTTGGCGGATTATTTCAACCTTGCCTTTTTTAACGCTGTTTATGTTATTTAGCGGCGATTTTATTCATGTAAAAACCATTTATAAAAGAATCATTGAAAAGCCTATTTTATTACTTTTTTTGATGGTTACATCGACATTAACCTGTTTCCAATTGTGGCTATTTCTTTGGGGGCCAATGAATGGTCGAGGATTGCAAGTTTCACTTGGCTATTTTTTATTGCCTCTCGTCTTGGTTCTAGTTGGCAGTGTTTTATATAAAGAAAAGTTGTCAAAGTTCCAGATGGTCGCCGTAGCCTTTGCGACTTTAGGTGTGGGACATGAGTTGTGGCGGCTAGGAAGTATTGCATGGGAAACAATCAGTGTTGCAATTGGTTATTCGCTGTATTTTCTTATTCGTAAAAAAATTAACACAGATAATCTTGGTGGTTTTTGGTGGGATATTTTAATTTGTATTCCGCTTGCGATTTATTTTACTCAAACTGGGTTGAACAGCTATGGTCAATTTATTGATTCCCCAAGTTTAATCTTAGTTGTAGCAGGGCTGGGTATTTTAAGTGCGATTGGACTTGGTAGTTACATTTTGGCTAGTCGACATTTACCTATGATCTTATTTGGCTTATTGAGTTATTTAGAACCAGTTTTACTGGCCTTAGCGTCATTTGCTTTAGGGGAATCGATTTCCAAAGATGAGTGGCTGACTTATATACCAATTTGGTGTGCTGTTGGGGTATTGGTGATTGAAGGTGTTGTACATCTTTACCGACAAAAACAGCGTAAGAAAAACTTGGCGCTAAATATTGAAAAATTCGATAAATATTAAGGTTTATTGATATTTTATAAATGGTTGATTGTTGTACAAATTAACATGATACATGGGGGTAATGCTTTAGAGTATGCATACGCATAGCATCAAGATTTCCAAGTTTAATTTAATAATGAATGATGAGATTATTTTAGTCAGAATCTTAGAAAACGTTTTGAAATATATATAATGCCTATTTTGTTCGTAGTGTAAGGCGCATTAACGACAAAATTTTTTCAAAGGTGCCATGGTTTTTGTGAAGTTGTACTTCTGAATGTCTAAAGTAAATCAATGCTGTATTTTAAGTAAAAATGGATTAAAAATCGCTTAAATTGAAAAATTTTAGACAAATTGTCAGTCACTTAAAATGTTTATTGGAGTAATAAATTTTTACTAGCTCACATATAAACATTTAACAAAAATTAAAAAATATGTTAAATATGTCTCATTATTAAAGTTTCTTATATTTACTTTTTAGAAGTAAAAAGTTGGTCATATGATGAACTCTACAGTGATTCCATATCAAACAAGAGCAATGTTGTCGCAATTAGAACCAAGTACAGATTTAAACTGGGAAGGTATTCTATTGCATGTATTTGATAGTGAAAATATTGAAGTAAGAGAAGAAATAGATCGTCAAATTTTAAAGCCAAAAGATATTCAATGGAATCGTGTCACCAATACATTTGAGTACACGATTACCAATTCGCTCAGTATTTTAAAACATAGTTTTAGCAGTGAGCGTATGCGTTCGATCGCAAGTAAATTGAGTAATTCGATAAACTGGCTGAAAAATATTACCGATAGTGTGCAAATTGCAGATTATCTAGAAAATGCTTTGCATCAAATCGATTTGATTCCAGTGGATGACAATTTAAGTCTACAACGTGAAAAAATGCTGATCCGTAGAGTTTTTTTACAAGATGTCGCAAAACTGATTCGTAAAATAAAAATCCAACCTCCTCAAGGCGTTCGTAATCTAACGTGTGAACAAATACGTTGTTTTATTGTTGAAGTTTTTATTAAACAACAATTATTGGGTTATTGGTTTAAGCCTTTATTGCCTAAGTCGGCAGAGCTTAGAAATCATCCTTTTTTTAAATATTATGTTTTAACTGAACAAAAGGTTAGAAAGTTTGACATTGTTAAAACATCTGAATTTATTTATTTAATCGCACCGATTCAGAATTTTGAACAGAACCCATATTCAATTCGACGGTTTTTATTTGAAGAGAACATTGAGTATAAAAATCAAATCTTTATAACAGGTTTGGTGTTGGAAATTGATCAAATATCAAATGATGGTTATAAAGATGACATTCATCAATTGATGCAAAAGATGGTGACGATTCAAAGTCAAGTACAGAAGGATGTAATTGATATTGTACAAGATTTTGAACATTTTACTGATAAAACACTGTTGCCATTTTTAATGGAACCTTTAGGCATGTCTGCAAGTAATAGTGATTCGGTTGCTCAAAATCATTTAAAGAAGATTGAACAATTGATCACTGCTAATATTTTAATGCCTTTACGCAACGCCGTTAAAAATGATTTATCTCATATAGAAGAGTTTGAATACTTATTTATGAGTGTGCATCGTATCTTCTCCGAGATTCTTTCACATTATCGAGATTTTAAAGAACAACCTGCTTTATTTTTTAATCATGCTGTTCAACTTTTTGAATATCGTTTGTTGGCTTATTTAAAACTTTTGGAAAAAAGGAAAGATGAAATTTTTATTCCAATGAGTAAACATGAGTGGCAGGTGATGCATGATCGTTCGCAACAACCGATCAAAAAAATTCAAGCGATTCTACTTGATCAAATGACGGATTATCGTGATTTAACACATTATGTTGATCAGTTAAAAAAAGAAAAAACAGCATGGCAAGGTTCTTTTATCAAAAGAATTTTGAGAGGTGAGCGTGTTGAGAAAGAAATTCTACAGACCAATCAAGCAGCTTTGCTGATTAAAAAGCAAACCTATATGGATGTCTTGGCCGTTCCAAAAAGCTTACTCAAATATAATGTATTTATAGAGTTTGAAAGTTTAACCTCGATGAGTGAGTTGGAGCGTCATTATGCATTCCCTAGTGGTGATAATGGTTTGATCCGCTTACCTTTATTGATAAAAATGCCAGAAAATCTAATTGATTTTAATATTGAAGAGTTTAGTACAGCAATTAGTTACGACTTACATTATTCACCGAATATGTAATTTATAGGTATATGACATTAAGAAGCTTAAGGATTAGGATTTACTAATTTTTAGGCATCGTGTTTTGATGCCATGGCGGAACATGTGATGGAAAGATAGGGTATTGTTTCTAATCAGCCTAAATCTAGAATTTGTGATCATTTTATTGTTCTAAAAGTACATGATTCGGGTATAAATGAGTTTTATTCAGTGTTTTACACTTTAAAATCAAGTTGTAATCCGAATTTAAATAGTAAGTATTACAAAATTTTATAAAAATGATAGATGATTTGATTTCAACTAAATGAGAATTCCTTTACAATAATGGGGTTTTTAAAATCATGTCTAGATATACATAAAATAGAGGACGTATCTGTGAGCAAAGACACTATCATCGCCCTACACGCAGAGCATCAAGGTCGCTGGAAAAACCGTGAAGAAATCGCGGAACGTATGATTGCATTAATCGGTCAATTATACCGTGAAAAAAATATTGTGACTTCTGTTTACGGTCGTTCTTTAGTAAACCGTTCAGTGATTCAAATTTTAAAAGCACACCGTCGTACACGTATGTTGGACGTTGAGCTTTCAGTTGTAAACACGTTCCCAATTCTTGAAGCATTGGCTAAAATTGAAAATATTGGCACTGCTGAAATTGATCTAGGCAAATTAGCTGTTGCTTTTAAAGAGCAAGGTGGCGATGTTGATGCATTTGTTGCCGAAGCTGTTAAAGCTGCAGAAGGTCGTGACACTTCAGTAGAAGGTCGTGACGTCGTACTTTACGGTTTTGGTCGTATCGGTCGTATTCTTGCACGTTTAATGATTGGTCAGTCTGGTCTTGGTCGTGGTTTAAACCTTAAAGCAATCGTCGTGCGTAAATCATCTGATGGCGATTTGGAAAAGCGTGCGTCTTTATTACGCCGTGACTCAATCCATGGTCCATTCTCTGGTACGATTTCTGTTGATGAAGAAAACGAAGCGATCATTGCAAATGGTCAGTTCATCAAAGTGATCTATGCGTCTAATCCATCTGAAGTTGATTATACTGATTATGGTATTAGCAATGCATTAGTGATTGATAATACGGGTAAATGGCGTGATGCTGACGGTCTTGCTCAACACCTTAAGTGCCCAGGCGCTGCACGTGTGATCTTGACTGCACCAGGTAAAGGCGACATGAAGAATGTGGTATTTGGTGTAAACCAAGCTGACATTCTTGATGAAGATGCGATTATCTCTGCTGCAAGTTGTACAACCAATGCGATTACACCAACGCTTAAAGTATTACATGACAAATACACGGTGTTGAATGGTCACGTTGAAACAGTTCACTCGTTCACAAACGACCAGAACCTAATTGACAACTACCATAAAGCAGACCGTCGTGGTCGTGCTGCAACATTGAACATGGTTATTACTGAAACTGGTGCTGCTAAAGCAGTTGCTAAAGCACTTCCTGCACTTCAAGGTAAATTAACAGGTAACTCTGTACGTGTTCCAACGCCAAACGTTTCTCTTGCGATTTTAAACCTAACTTTAGATAAAGAAGTTGATCGTGAAGAAGTGAACGAATACATACGTCAAATTTCGATTAACTCAAATCTTCAAGGTCAAATTGGTTATACAAACTCAACTGAGGTTGTATCTTCTGACTTTATCGGTTCTCGTACAGCGGGTGTATTTGATGCGCAAGCAACAATCACTTCTGGCAACCGTTTAACTGCATATGTTTGGTACGATAACGAAGTTGGTTATAGCTGCCAAGTATTACGTATTGCAGAACAAATGGGTGGCGTAAGCTATCCTAAAATTCCTGCGGAAACAAATGCATAATTTGTTAACGTAAATAAAACCCGACTGTATGTCGGGTTTTTTATTGCCTAAATTTTTGGATTTGTCTTAAACTTTGAAACAGCATAAAAATTCAAGTGCGGCATTTAATGAAAAATAAAATCCTATTGAGTCTCTCTTACATATTCCTTTCAACGTCAGTTAATGCCAAGCCACTTGAACTACGTCCTCTGCTGAAAGATCGCTTTGAGCACAATTGTGCAGTGCGACAAAGTTATGATTTTCATGATGAAAATACAGAAGTCATCGCACCATTAACTTCATATATTGTTGATTCAAAATATATTGAACAGCAAGCCTATGATTTAACACGTTATCAGCTTAAAAATACCTATTATGCAGGTATTCCTATTTCCAAATTTGAGGTTGGTTTTGGGCGTGCTGCACAGCAATATAATCAATATTTATATTTTAATTTAACGACAGCTTCTGCAAAGAAAGTGTTTAAGTCCTTAAAGTTTAAACAGAATCATCAGCATAGTGATGTGAGTGTGGAATATAAGGGCAACACGGCAATCGTGCATTGTTATTGGCTCAATGATTATTCTTAAAAAGTGGGAGGGATGAAAATTGTAAAAGTCAGGCTGAGTCGCAAAGATGCATAAATGCTTAAAATAAGAACAAATAGCTTCAACTCGCATACATAAAAATGCATATTAGTTCACAATAATATTTAGAATAGAAAATAGATAAAACTAAGATTCAAGGGATGAATTTTGCAGGTAAAACAAATAATAGCAGGCCTTACTTTTATTCTCATTGCGACATTGTGTGGCGTGTTGATTGCAATTTGGGTGTTTAAGCATTTTAGTATTTATATTCCGCTTGAAAATCAGGCTGTGAATATTGATTTACAAGAACCCTTACAGGCTAAGGTGGTGATCCATGATGCTTTAGATGTTGATGTCACAGGGCAGGTCAATGCAACAATTCCTATTCATGAAAATTTGGAATTACCGATTTCCCAGACTTTAACACCGCGTGTTTATTTCGATAATCAAGTGCCGATTCAAACCACGATTCCAGTCAAAGAAGTTTTGAAAGTAAATCAAAACATGCCAATTGATACCACTGTAAAAGTGAATGTATTGGGCAAAGATATTAGCTTGCCTTTGAAAGGAACGATTCCCATTCATATGGATGTGCCGATTGATTTAAAAGTGCCTTTAAATCAAAAAGTGCATTTAAAATTTGATGCACCTGTGAAAGCCGTGCTTAAAGAAAATTTAAGAGTTCCATTGACTGCAACCCTTAAAACCAATATTCCGATTGAAGGGCATTTAAATGTTCCTATTCAATCTGCATTACAGGCAACAGTCGATGTTCAAAATACTTTGCCAGTCAAAATTGAAAAAGGGCAATTGAAGATCCCATTAAACAGCTTAAAGCTTTCTCAACATGATATTGCTTCTAAGCAGTCATCCACTCAATTGCAAAGCGAGTGAGGTGAATGATGTGGGCTTTTAGTTCAGTTAGACGAGTATTGATTAGTTTTGTCATTGTTGTGTTGCTCATCGCAGTATTGGTTTGGGGGTATTTGAATGTTCAGGCTTCCATGCAAATTTCTGCAAAAAATGCACAAATTCGACTGTCGCAACAATTACCGACAAAAATTCAAGTTGGAAATTACTTGCAAGCACATGCTCAGGGCGCTTTGGATGCTGATTTGAATGTTCAAAGAAAATTAAATTTACCTTTAATAGGAAAGTATTTGGCAGATCTTAGTTTTGTAGTTACGACACCTATTGTTGTTGATATTGATTACACAACCAATATTGATATAAAAACGGTTATGCCACTCGAAACCAATACTGACTTAGTTTATCAAAACAAACTGCTTCCTAAATTTCCATTGAAAATGGATATTCCAATTCAGCTATCTGTACCTTTTCATTTGAAACGCAGCTACCAAATACCAATCAAAATTTTATTCGATGGTTCTGTTTATTTTCAATTTGATGAAGCAGTGGAAGTTGATGTAAATCATCAGTTTAGACCTGTATTGAAGGTTAATGATCCCATTACAATGCGTAAAATTTCAACGTTTAATGCGACGATGATCAACACTGAAAGACAATCGATTGCAGATTTAAAGATGAATATCGATTTACCCATCAAAAACATTCATCCTTGATGGGGAAGTTATTGAATTTAAAATGTATGACTATGTACACGGTTAATTTTATAGATTGAGCTGATTATTTGAATAGTGCTTGCACCTGATCTTGGATCGGTGTTGTTTTTCGACCAATCAGATTTTCCAAATCTTTGCTATTGCTAAACATTGCGCCAGTTACACTTTGAACATCGGCATCAACAATAACTTCTACAAGCGCTTGAGGTAATCCTGCTGATGTCAAAGCTTCGCTGTAGTCTTCTGCGCTGAGATTTTGATAATCAACAGCTTTACCTGATGCATTGGCAATATAAGATGCGAGATCAGCTAGTGTAAAGCTTGTAGATCCTGCCAATTCATAGGTTTTATTTTCATGTCCTTCTGTGCTGAGGACTTGAGCTGCGGCTTCAGCATAATCGAGTCTTGATGCAGCGCTGATTTTACCATCCTGAGCACTACCATAGCGTACTCCTGTTTCAGCAACATGCTGTACATTTGCAAGGTAGTTTTCGCTATACCAGTTATTGCGCAAAAAGGTGTATTTCATAGTGCTTTGTAGAATCAAAGCTTCAGTTTCCCGATGTTCTTGGGCTAAGCTTAATGGGTTTGTATCGGCATTTAACAAACTGGTATAGGCGATATAAGGTACTTTTGCTGAAACGGCTGCATTTATAACAGCTTGGTGTTGTGGTGTGCGGCGACCGATTTCATTTGCAGAAATAAGTAATAATTTTTCAACCCCTTGTAAGGCAGGAATAAGTGTTTCTGGTTGATCATAATCAAATAATCTTAATTCAACACCTTGTTGTTTAAGTGTCTGCGCTTTGTCAAAATCTCTGACCAAAGCGATAATATTCTCAGCCTTCGTTTGTGTTAATAAATTTTGAATAACCAATTCACCCAGTTGACCAGTAGCACCTGTAATTGCAATTTTCATGATATTTACCTTCATTTACGATTTTAGTTGGATGTTTTTTAAACTTGATGCTAATATCATAATTATTAAACTTACCAAATGTAAGTACGTACCTAAAAGTAAGTTAGTTACGAGATAGAGAGAATTTTATGAGTATTTATGGTCGTAGTGATTTAGTTGGTCAAGTTTTATCCAGTGAATGTCCCTCACGTCAAATTCTAGAGCATTTAACTAGTAAGTGGTCGGTGTTGGTTCTTCGCTGTTTAAGCGAGGGCGTACAGCGTTTTAGTGAGTTACGAAATCGTATAGAAGGCGTGAGTGAGAAAATGCTTGCTCAAACGCTGAAGACTTTGGAAAAAGATGGCTTTATTTTACGTACGGTATATCCAGAAGTTCCTCCGAAAGTTGAGTATCAGTTGACTGTTTTAGGTGCTCAAGCTGCAGAGAAACTCAATTATCTCATCGGTTGGATTGAACGTAGTCTGCCAGATATTTTGGAAAATAAACAACGGATTCAAAACAAATCATAATTTAAAATTTAGTCAAATAAAGCCTAGATTCTTCTCAATGTAAAAACGATCCATATTAAAAATAAGGGTCGTTTTTGAAGAATCTACGTCACATAAATTCAAACGTATTATTGCACCGCAAATTCATCAACCAACGGTTCTAATTTTTCTTGAGCCGTTTTGTTTTTATTGAATACAAACATGTTATTCATGGTGTATTTAGCTGTATGAAGTTGCAGCCCATTATCAAATAAATGTAAATATGCTTTGGAAATAATGCTATCTGCATCCTTATTCTTTTTAATATCATAAGTCAGTGTGTATTTGCAGTCACTTGGCTTTTGTTGAGCATAAACCTGAGTATTTATTTTGTTCGCTGTAAATCTATTTACGATGATGTTGAGGTATTCTTTCGATGGATCTACAGCAAGATTCTCTTGAATACACACTTTAGTTAAAACAGGTAATTGTTCAGTGTTTACAATGGCATTGAAAGATTGATGGCTGACACATCCAGTTAAACCAGCCATCAAAATCATTAAAAAAATTGAGTTCTTATTCATTGTATTCATATTTAATATAAAAGATAGTGTGATATATTTTACATAAAAATATAAATTTGACAACTATGTTTGATTTTTTGTTTGTTTAAGCATGAGTAATCCTGTGAAAATTGCACCAATTGTAGCGAGGAACATATCCTTATGAGCATCCCACATATCGCCTTGTTGTCCATTGTAATTCTCCGCTTCTTCTGGAGATAAACCTATAGCAATCCACCATTCAATCCATTCATAAACCAAGCTACTCGCCATGACGAATTGAATAATTAATAAGAAGAGTACTTTAGGTTTTAAACTCGGTAACCAAACTTGAAAAAGACGATAGAAAATTGGGTATAAAAATAGCCCATAAAAGAAATGTACGAAGCGGTCGAACATATTGCGTGTCCAACCCATTGCATGGTTTAGGTCGAAGTGTAAGTATTTGATCATCCAGTCATTATAGGGCACATAAGAGTAGAGATAATGTGCAGCAATCACATGGATGATTAGAAATAATATGTACAAGAAAAATGCTGAAAAACTAAGCCCTATTTTTTTAATACATATAAATAAGCCAATCAGCATGAGTACAGTGCCGACTTGATGCAATAAATAAGAGGGATATTCTAAGGGGTGGATACTGGCGATAATAATGGCTATTGCTAAAACTAAGAGTACAAACCAATGTTTTGAAGTGAGTGAATAATAAATCATTTGGTTATTTTCATTGTGAAATTCCAAATGATTGTAATCAAAATACAAAAAAAATGCGAAGCAAAAGCTTCGCATTTCCAATGTTGAAACAAAACGAGAGTCTTAGATTTTAGCAATCAAATCTTTGATCTGTTTTGCTTGATCAGCAGCATTACCTGTATAGGTTGCAGGTGTCATTTCAGCTAAACGTGCACGATCAGCGGCAGGAACTGCTTCAAGCTCATTTCCGTTCACAAAATCAACCATCATGTCACGTGTCATCGCTTGACCACGCGTCAATGCTTTTAATTTTTCGTATGGTTTTTCAACATTATAACGACGCATCACGGTTTGAATAGGTTCAGCCAAGACTTCTTGAGCTTGATCCAAATCTTCAAGAATACGTGCAGCATTAAGCTCAAGTTTACCAATCCCTTTTAAGCAAGCTTCAAAGGCGATTAAGCTTTGTGCCAAGCCTACACCCATATTACGTAATACAGTTGAGTCAGTTAAGTCACGCTGCCAACGAGAAATAGGCAGTTTTTCACCCAAGTGAGCTAATACCGCATTGGCAATACCTAAGTTACCTTCTGAGTTTTCAAAGTCAATCGGGTTCACTTTATGTGGCATCGTTGAAGAACCCACTTCACCTTCTTTTAAACGTTGTTTGAAGAAACCTAAAGAGATATAGCCCCAAACGTCACGGTTAAAGTCGATTAAAATTGTGTTGAAGCGACGTAAAGCATCGAACAATTCAGCGATATAATCGTGTGGTTCGATTTGAGTGGTGTATGGGTTGAATGTTAAACCTAAAGATTCAACAAAAGCTTGCGAGTGAGCAGGCCAGTTGATTTCAGGGTAAGCAGAGTAATGTGCATTATAGTTACCTACAGCACCATTAATTTTACCCAATAGCTCTACTTGATTGAATTGTTTGATTTGGCGTGCCAAACGGTAAGCAACATTCGCCATTTCTTTACCCAAAGTGGTTGGGCTAGCTGTTTGACCATGTGTACGTGACAACATCGGTTGTTCAGCATGTGTTTCTGCCAAAGCAACAATAGAATCAACAATCTGTTGCATAGAAGCAACTAAAACGTCACGACCGCTTTTCAGCATTAACGCATGAGAAAGGTTGTTAATGTCTTCAGAAGTACATGCAAAGTGAATGAATTCGCCTGCATTTTTTAATTCATCGATGTGTGCAATTTTTTCTTTTAAGAAATATTCAACCGCTTTAACATCGTGGTTAGTCGTACGTTCAATCTCTTTAATGCGATTTGCATCTTCCTCAGAAAAATCTGTAACGATTGCATCTAAAGCAGCATTTGTTGCCGCCGAGAAAGCAGGAACTTCTGTAATTTCTGGACGGTTCGCAAGCGCTTGTAACCAGCGCACTTCAACAGTCACACGAGCATGGATTAAACCAAACTCAGAGAGGAAAGGGCGCAGAGCATCACATTTGCTTGCATAGCGTCCATCTAATGGAGAAAGTGCAGTTAAAGCGTTCATAAAGATTCCTTAGATTTTGGAATTAAACGTAAATACAAAACGGAAGCCCTTTACTCATCAAATTAAACAACCTGATATTGTAGTCGGGCAAGATCTTGAATATCTTGAAGAAGTTTGCGTTTACTAAACATCATATTCCATGAGCTACCACCCAGTTGTCGCCAAAGGTGAGCCATTTGCAAACCAGTAAATAAACTGGCACGAATACGATTGGTATGCGATGCATCTTTAAACGCTTCTGCATTACCACGCACGAGAATTCGGGGATTGATTTGACCTGCAGTATCGACATAAGTTTGTGCTAAATTGGCAATGATACTTGGGTGCATGTAGTCATGATCAAAAAAGGAAAGCTGTTTTAATATTTTTTGTTGTGATTTTTCAATAATTTCTACGAATTTCGGATTGCCATACACTTTCTTTTCTAATGCTAAAAGCGACATGGCATAGGTCATGGGTAATTTTGCGCTGGAAAGTTTAGGAATTCGTGATTTGGGTGAAGTATTAAATGGTTGGGTGATGCTGCTTTCTAAGGCTTTCAGTCCGAGAGAAATATCAGCCAATTGATTAAAGAAATCTAGGGTTTGATTGGAACAATTATCGGCAGGGCGAATATTCAAGCTGGCTTTAATCAATTGTTCGAAGTAAAAATTACCACTTTCGCCAATACTCTGATGTCCTGACATTGCAGTCATATGCGTCAGCTGTGTTGCTTGGAACACAGCCGCTAACGCCAAAGCTCTGTTTTGGCGTTGATTCAAAGTTTGAGGCTGTTGAAAGGGTAACTCAACCATGCCTAAATTCCTTTAAATAATTCTGAAAATTTAAACTATTGAACAATAAAGTCGGGTTTTGGTGCATTGGTATGATGTATCACACCACCACCTAAACATACTTCATCTACATAGAATACAACGCTTTGTCCCGGCGTTACAGCTCTTTGCGGTTCATCAAATTCAACACGGACACCATTTGGTACATCAGCGTCTTTATAAATTGTACATGCTTGATCTGGCTGACGATAACGTGTTTTTGCCGTGCATCGGAAACCTGTTTCTGGAATCGCTTGCTCACCTGCAACCCAATCGATTGCTTCAGACCATAAAGTGGTACTTTGCATAAGTGGGTGTTCGTGACCTTGACCGACAACTAAACGATTACCTTCAATATCTTTATGCAGAACAAACCAAGCGCCTTCTTCAGCACCTTTAAGACCGCCTAAACCGATACCACCACGCTGACCGAGCGTATAGTACATTAAGCCGTGATGTTCACCAACCTCTTTTCCTGTATCTAGGACAATTTTTCCAGGCTGAGCGGGTAAATATTGTTTAAGAAAGTCATTAAAACGACGTTCACCAATAAAACAAATACCTGTTGAATCTTTTTTCTTAGCCGTTGCTAGACCCAAATCCTCTGCAATTTTACGAACTTGAGGTTTTTCAATTTCACCAACAGGGAATAGTGTCTTGTTAATTTCACGACCATGTACTGCATGTAAAAAGTAAGTTTGATCTTTATTATCGTCAACACCCCGTAGTAAAGGTGCGTATTCTTCACCACGAGAATTAGTCATGGTTTCACCACGACGGCAATAATGACCCGTTGCAATAAAGTCTGCACCTAAATTTACGGCATGATCTAAAAATGCGCGGAATTTAATTTCTTTATTACATAGAATATCTGGATTTGGAGTACGACCAGCAGCATATTCTGCTAGAAAATGTTCAAAAACACGATCCCAATATTCCATCGCAAAATTGGCTGTGTGTAACTTGATGCCTATTTTATCGCAAACAGCCTGAGCATCAGCAAGATCTTCCATCGCTGTGCAGTATTCCGTACCATCATCCTCTTCCCAGTTTTTCATGAAAAGTCCTTCAACTTGATATCCTTGTTGAAGAAGGAGTGCTGCAGAAACAGATGAATCTACACCACCAGACATACCGACGATGACACGTTGTTGCATAGGATTAGGCATCCAAATTTGAAATTAAAGGAGAGTTTTGGTGCTCATAAATGAGCGAAAGTGGATATTTTTGACCAGAAAGCGCGTCTTGTACAGCTTTAATTACTAAAGGGCTGCGAGCACGTGCAGTTTCAAGTAATTCTTCAAGGCTCATCCATTTTGGACCAATAATACCTGTATCCAGTTCAGCTTCTGGAAAGTATTCAAGCACATGGGCTAAAAAGCAAAATCTATAATAAGTACGATCTGGAAACATGGGCGGAGTATAGGTATAGATTCCAAGTAATGCATCAATTTCGACGGCATGCCCAGTTTCTTCCATGGTTTCACGAATAGCTGCTTGAACAATACTTTCGCCACTTTCAACATGTCCCGCAGGTTGGTTAAATACCGTATGCGTTACACCTTCTGTATGTTCTTCTACAAAAAGAAATTTTCCGTTTTTTTCTACAACTGTAGCAACGGTAACATGTGGCGTCCAAGAGGTCATAAACAGCACCATGGGAAATAAAGCACTATTCTACAAAATTTTGGGTGTGGTGGCTATGGTGTAATGATTGGTATTGCTTAAACATCCTAACTTGACTCATTGTCTTCAATTTTAAGATTGGAAATCACCCAATTATCGCCTATAAAATTACGGTCTGCACATTGTCCATATTCAAGATCAAAGACCTCATTTAAGCTCAAATCACTGCTGATTAACTCTTCAAAATGAACAAGTTTAATATCTTCTAATTCTTGATCACGAGTTAAAAATTGCCAGTCACCATCATGATTATGAACAACCTTTAAAATGGGTTGATTGTTTTCCAGCCATTGCCGAGTGGTGAAAATACCTAAATTTTTTGCTTCTCTAAATTTAAAATCAGCATTCCGATCCAATAAAGGTTGATCATATGCAAATTTCTCCTCAAATCCTTCTTCCCATGGAAAGTTATCATTACGGTCAGTCCAAACTAATTGTAAGGCAGAGAAGTTATTGTGTGGGTAATAGTTGAAGGCAGCATAAAAGTAATCTTTAAGATTTCTTATATCTACATGTAAGAATTGAGCACGACTGTCTTTAAAAATTTTATCGTAGTAATCTTGGTTGGGAATAATTCTGTGTCCATTTTGGATTAAATCTGCTACATCATTGATAATTCCATGGGCCAAGTCCATTGGTAATCCAAAACAAATTATCTCGGGGTGTTGGTAGCTTTCATATAAACCAACACTATAACTAAAAGAAGGTAAGTAGCTTGTTGCCTCAATTCCCACGACTTGTAGTCCATATTTTTCAATATTAGACTTAGTTCTATTCAATAATTCATTTGGTGAAGGACAGTTATGTGGATTATTAAGTTTCATCTGATATCTCTAAAGAAAATTATTATTTTTGAATATGTTTAAAAGATAAAAGGGAGGCGGAATGAAGTCAAGATTTAGTAGTCAGATGATTGACAATTTCTACCCTAGAATTGAAGTAATCGTTGGCATGTTCTTTCAGGTTTGGTCAGGAACATAGTTTTTAAAAATTTATAGGTGGCTGTAGAATATTAAGATTCAATCTTTAGTGTCTGCACGTTTTGGACTACTAAGATCCTTCGCTAAAATCCAACCAGAAGTATCATTGCCTTTGTTCCAGTAGGTAACATGTAACCAATGCTGATTTCGATAATTAAAACCGTAATTTACGTTGACGAGATCATGAGGAATGATAAACAGATTTTTAATTTTGCACTGTGTGGATGGTGCAGTGTGAAAATAAGTTTTAAAACCTTTACTGCCTTTAACTATAGATTGGTAGGGTGAATATTGGGTTGGCGCAGGGCTACCATTCCCATAAATATAAACAGAATATTCAACACGATTATCATTCGCAATTTTTTCAAGCTCAGTGCAGGAGATAGCTGAGACACTTCGGCTAAAGAGTAAAGCAGTGATAACGAATAATGTATTTTTCATGTGTGTATTTTCCTCTTGTTTATACCTCTTTTTGTGCTAAATAATTCCCCGCCACCTTCACATAATGTCTTGCTGAATAAGGTAAAAACTCTTTTTCTTTCTCGGTTAAAGCTCGAACTTTTTGCACAGGGCTACCCACATATAAAAAACCACTTTCCAAACGCTTTCGTGGTGGAACTAAAGATCCTGCGCCAATCATCACATCATCTTCAATAATGACATCATCCAAGACAATACTATTGATCCCAATTAAAACACGATTACCAATTGTGCAACCATGTAAAGTCACGTGATGCCCAATCGTGACATCCTCACCAATGACTAAAGGGGAACCATTGGGTTTTGCATCATTTTTATGGCTTACATGTAACATACAATGATCTTGAACATTAGAATTACGACCAATCTTAATGCTATTTACATCACCACGAATAACAGCAAAAGGCCAAACAGAAACATTTTCAGCCAAAGATACTTCACCAATGATCACCGATAAATCATCGACATAACAAGTCGAATCAATCTTTGGGTGATGTTCTAAATATGGACGAATATTTTTTTTCATTGGCAAGATTCCTTTCAATCGCATTTTTACACATACGAATCATTATAAATAAAAAAGCACCCATGTTAAGAACATGAATGCTTTGGTCTAAGACGAAACGAAGCGTTAAATCTTGGAATTAAAACAAGTTACTAAAGAACATTTTAATATGATCGATTAAACGAGAGAAGAAACCAGCTTCTTCAACCGCTTTTAAAGCAACTAAAGGTTTTTCTGCAATCACTTTACCATCTAAAGTTGCAGTCAATTTACCAACCACTTGACCTTGTTTTAATGGTGCATTTAAGTTTGGTTGAACATTGACTTGTGTTTTGATCGCATTGGCTTGACCTTTAGGCATAGTCACATTGAAGTTTTCTGCTAAACCAATTTGAACATCATTTTCTTGGCCAAAGTAAACTTTTGATTTTGCAAGTGCTTTGTTGGCAGGCTGTACACTTACAGTTTCAAAGTTTGAATAACCCCAAGCAAGTAATGAACGCGTTTGGCTCGCACGTTCATTCATAGATGGTGCGCCAAAGATCACGGAAATCAAGCGCATTGGTCCACGCTTAGAAGAGGTTGTTAAACAATAACCTGCTTCTTCTGTATGACCTGTTTTTAAGCCATCAACACTTGGGTCTGTATAAAGCAGAGCATTACGGTTGCCTTGTTTAATGCCGTTGAAGGTAAATTCTTTTTCAGAATAAATTGGATAGTATTTTGAACTGTCATGGATGATATGTTTTGCTAATGTCGCCATATCTTTTGCAGTTGAATAGTGACCTTCAGCAGGCATACCTGTTGCATTGATGAAATGAGTATTCACCATGCCAACACGCTTTGCTTCTTGGTTCATGGCATAGGCAAAAGAACCTTCATTACCAGAAATATGTTCAGCCATTGCTTTAGACGCATCATTACCAGACTGAATAATAATACCGCGTAACATTTCTAAAACTGTCGCAGTACCGTTCAATGGAACGTACATACATGATTCAGTACTGCTACCACGACACCATGCTGACTCGTTCATACGAACTTTTTCATCTTCCGTCAGTTCGCCTTTGAGTAGCTTTTGCTCAATGAGGTAACTGGTCATCATTTTGGTCATTGAAGCAGGTGCTAATTTTTCATTTTCATTTTTTGATGCAAGAATCTGCCCAGTTTCATAGTCCATCAAGACATACGATTTATTATTTAATTCTGGCGGTGTAGATAAGACGGTTGCTGCGTAAGAAAATGAAGGTAAGAGTAATAAGGCAGCAATGGCGCTTTTTCTGGTCATTCTAGGTCGTTCCAATCGTTATATGGGCACAAAAACAGCCTAGTATTCTAGGATAAAGCAAAGCCGACTTCTACACGAAAAGTCGGCTTATTTCCTACTTATTGTAACTATTTACGCTTAATAGTTGTAATCAACGACTTCTTGACACATTTCTTTATTTTCTTTATCTCCAAAGCGTTTTGATTCAGCTTGAATCTGTTTTAAAGAATTTTTGAAATCTTTTTGCTTACTGAGTTGTTTGATCGCTTCTTGAGGGTTTGCTTCGTTTGGTAGAACTTTTTTCAACTCGATATTATAATTGTGATTAAATTTTTTACTGTCTTTATCATCAATCAGAGATGGACAAATTAAAGATAAATTATAAACAGTTGCAATTTCATCAAGAGAAATCTGTTCTTGAGTTACATCAATATTTTCCTCACTCGCAGCTTTATTTGGAGCAGCAAAAGATTGTGTCATCAGGAAACTACTTGCTGAAATAAGACTTATAGAAAGCATTTTTAAAGTCATACGCATGATTAAACTCATCAACTTAAGAATGGGCATAGAGTAAACTTAAAAACGGTGAAAAATATAGAGATAATGTATCGATGTTGTAGATTTATATGAATTTATAATATGTGAATACATGCAGAAACAAAGAATTATATAAACTTAATTCATAGGGGCTGTTGGCAATTCGTCTATGTTTGCGACTATGCGTGTTTTTTAGGCGATACTAGGCGTGAAATACGAAATTTAGTCATTCTAAATGAGTAGTTCACAACAACGTAGCGTCAAAAAACACTCTAGTCCCGCTGCGCCTTGCGCTACGAACAAAGCAGTGCTTTGTTCTTGCTCAGGTTGTGGCTAAAATTATCTCAGCCTTCGTTATGAAACTTGAAAATAGTCTCACTATTCTCATTCATGCTTTACGACGTATACGTCTCATGCTCAATTTTAGCCTACAACGCAAGCAATTTATGAAATGTCAACAGACCCTAATGTTCTACATGATAGGTATGCTTTGCTAATGCTTAAGATTCAAGGCTTAGAACGTCATTACAAACGACTTTATGTTCTTCACCATCAACTTCTTTCGCACTAACTTGAGCTTCTTTAAACGCTGCTTGGTATTCAGCATCTTGTTGCAATTGTTCAAATGTCGTTGATTTAGAAAGTTCTTTTAATGAACTTTGTGTTAATCCTTCAATTTTACTTTTTAAAATAGGATTATTTCCAATCAAAGCAGGGCATACTTCAGCCAATACTTGAGTTGAAGCAATATCTTCTTTAATGATGAGGTCTGCTTCTTGTTTGGTTAATGTTTCAGAAAATGCCGACTGAGTGCAAAGTGTGATGAAAGCTATGGAAAATGTACGAATAAGAGAACGTTTAATCATCTTTTTTAACTACAAATTGATTTAGAATTGAGTGCATAACTATATATAATCGCTGAATAAATTTAAATCGATTTGTTCAATAGAAATTGAATAAAAGACGACTGAAGAGTAGACCAAAGTGAATATTTTAATAGCAAACGATGATGGTGTATTTGCACCAGGTATTCAAGCACTTGCAAAAGCATTGCGACCATTGGGTCGAGTAGTCATTGTTGCACCTGAAAGTGAACGTAGTGGTTTTTCAAGTGCGCTTACATTAGATCGCCCACTGAGACCAATCCAAATCGCCCCAGATATGTGGGCGGTCAATGGAACACCAGCAGACTGTGTTTATTTGTCGATGAATGGCTTATTTGACTTTGAGTTTGACTTGGTCGTGAGTGGTATCAATAGCGGAGCGAATCTAAGTGATGACGTATTGTATTCTGGCACTGTTGGGGCGGCCTTTGAAGGGCGCTTAATGAAACAAGCTGCGATAGCTGTTTCATTGGCTGGTAGTAATGTACGCTCTTATGATCATCCTGACGATTATGCGCAGGCTGCTGATTGGGTTTATCAATTCATTGCCAATGGATTACCACAACTCCCAGAACGACATATTTTTAATATTAATATTCCCGATGTTGCCGAAATAAAAGGGGCACAAATTACCTATCAAGGCAGAAGAATTCAATCTAAACCGATCACCAGTCATGTAGATCCACGTGGGCGACAAGTCTATTGGATCGGTTTAGCAGGTGAGGCAGTAGTAGACCCAGAGAAAAATCTACAAAATATTCAATCGGACTTTTTTGCAATCGCAAATGGTTTTGTCAGCATCACACCGATTCAGATGGATGCAACCAATTATGATGTATTGGAATCGTTGCAAAAGCAATTATCTCATAGTCATTTTGATGTATGAATGTTATAAGTTTGTGAAAAAGCACTGTCAAACGGTGAAAGTTAATTGTTTTTTGCTAATCTTAGCAAAATATTTCAAAATTTAAGATGTAGAGAGGGAAATCAATGCTTTTGGCTACACAGCTCCAAATTCAAATGCCTAAGCTATGGATAAAGACGATTTTTTTAGCAGTCGCAGTCACTTCTACATTGCTTGTTACAGGTTGTGCATCTAAGCCACAAATTAATAATCCAACGCGTTATGCGGTTGCACCTGACTATTATACTGTTCGCTCTGGTGATACGCTCAGCGGTATCTCTATGCGTTATGGTTTAAGTTATATCAGTGTTGCAGAAATGAATGATATTGCGGCACCTTATCGAATCTATGTTGGGCAATCAATTCGTTTGAAGAAGTCGGGCAATAATGTCAATCGTCCTGCGACTCAAGCACTGAATACTGCACCTCAGATTCAACGTCAAACGATTAATTTACCAACGCAACAGCCTGTAGCACCTCCAGTTACACAAACAGCGCCTACAACGACAACTGCGCCAGTCGTAACAACGCAAGTACCAGCTACGCCTGTAAACAGTTCAAGTTTAAGATGGGTTAAACCGTCAAATGGGCCAGTGATTGCTAACTTTAATGTAACAAATAATATCAAAGGCTTGCGATTTGGCGGTAATCAAGGCGATCCAGTGTTTGCAGCAGCCGATGGGCAAGTGGTATATGCTGCAGATGGCTTGAAAGAATATGGTAATCTTGTACTAATAAAACATATCGATGGTTACATAACTGCATACGCTCATAACAGTAAAATGTTAGTGAAAAGTGGTCAAAATGTTAATGCAGGGCAAAAAATTGCAGAGATGGGTTCTTCGGGTGCAAATAGCGTCATGTTAGAGTTCCAAGTACGATTAGATGGTAAACCTATCAATCCTGCAAATATTTTACCGCTAAGTTAATAATTTTGATGCAAAGTGTAATTTTCTTCGTATAATACAATGAGTTGTTTTGAATGAAAAAATGTGAAGCAACTCATAATTTCAGAGGGAAATTTATGTTAGATCAACTTCGAGCAATGGGTGTATTTGCTTGTGTTGTTGAAAAAAGCTCTTTTAGTGGTGCCGCGCGTGATCTCGGTATTACGACAAGTGCAGTTAGTCAGCAAATTCGATCTTTAGAACATGAAATGGAGGTGACTCTTCTACATCGTTCTACACGGAAATTGAGTTTAACTGAGGCTGGTCAAGCTTTTTTCCACAGCTGTCAAGAAATGCTTGCTGCGGCAGAGCGTGGAAAAATCCGTATTAATGAGTTGCGAGACGATTTAGTCGGTGATTTACGCATTGCGACCACCCCGGAAATAGGTGCAACACATGTTGTGCCTGCATTATCACATTGGATGTCTGCACATCGTGGTTTGATGGTTCATTTTGAAGCAGATAACCAATATATCGACTTGATTCAAGAGCGTATTGATATTGCTATTCGTATGTCTTCTAAAATGGAAGATTCGAATAACTTAAGCTGTACGCCTTTGGCACGAGTGGATCAGATCTTAGTTGCATCGCCAAGTTATTTAAATCAAACTTCACCTATTTCACGTCCTGAAAATTTACAGAATCATGATCTGATTCCAATAAATATTCTGAAAAATTATCAACATTTTTCATTTCAGCACGGTACAACAGGCGAAGTCGTTAATTTAGAGATGAAGCACCGTCTTCAAACAAATAATGTATTTATTGCAAAATCTCTGTGCCAAAATGGACATGGGATTGCACGCATTCTTTATTTAGATGTGCAAAAAGAATTGATGAATGGGACATTGGTAGAAGTATTGCCAGAGTGGAAATTACCAACTTTCACTTTGAGTGCGGTAACTTTAAAACGTGAACAACAGCCGATGAAGATTCATCGTTGTTTAGACGCTTTAAAACAATACTTTGGTCAATTACCAGGCGGAAGAATCTTTCAAGAAGCTTCGTGAAAGTTCGAGTCTAAATAAAAAAGCCGCTTTATAGCGGCTTTTTTATGCTTAAAAATTTTGCAGGACTTTTAAACTCAGCCTTTGAAATGATGTGAATGAAGCTCTTAATGCTTCATTCACTATTTCTAGCCTTTAAGCTAAAAACTTTTTAATGGCTGGAACAAGACGCTTTAACAGATCATCAGCTTGTTGGTGATTCATATTTAAAGCAGGAAGCAAACGAACAACATTACCAGAAGTAACATTGATAATAAGATGATGTTCATCACGTGCAATATTCACAAGTTCAGCACATGCTTTTGGTAATTCAATACCAATCATCATACCGAAACCACGGACAATCACATCTTGATCTGCAAGTTGAGTGCGGAATTGTTCAACAAGATATGCGCCGATTTCAGCCGCATTCGCAACAATATTTTCCTTCTCAATCAAATCAATGACGGTGTAAACAATACGAGAACCCAAGTGTGTTCCACTGTACGTTGAGCCGTGATTGCCTGGCGTGAGCACGCCCACAGCACGGCCTTGTGTCATTACAGCACCAATAGGGAAGCCATTACCCAAACCTTTAGCTGTGGTTAGAACATCGGGAACGATATTGGTATGTTGATAAGCAAAATATTGACCAGTACGTCCATTACCTGTTTGTACTTCATCAAGCATCATTAACCAATTGTGTTGATTGCAAATATGACGAATTTCTTCAAGGTAACGAAAACCTTGTGGTGCGGTATTTACGCCACCTTCACCTTGAATCGGTTCAACTAGAATCGCCACAATATCAGGATGTTGAATAGCTGCTTCTTCAATCGCTTCGATGTCTCCAAACGGAACACGAATAAAACCTTCAACCAAAGGTGCAAAGCCTTCTTGAACTTTTTTATTGCCCGTTGCAGACAATGTTGCAAGAGTACGGCCATGAAAAGATTGGTCTGCTACAATGATTTTAGGCGTGCTAATGCCTTGTAAATGGGCAAATTTACGTGCAATTTTAATTGCACCTTCATTTGACTCTGCACCACTATTTGAAAAGAAAATTTCTTCCATACCTGAAACTTCTGCGAGTTTTTGAGCCGCAGCAGTTTGCCAAGACACTTCGTAAATATTACTGGTGTGGATTAAAGTCGCTGCTTGTTCAGCAATCGCTTCTGCAATAATAGGATGTGCATGACCTAAGCCACAAACAGCAATCCCTGTAAGTGCATCAAAATATTCAGTATTATCTTCTGTGTAAAGATAAGAACCTCGTCCTCGAACAAAACTGATCGGTTGACGGCTAAATACAGACATCAAGTGGGATGGTTGATCAGGTTGTATTGGAGCGAGGGTGATGTTGTTCATGACTAACTCTTATCTGTTAGGAATAAAAAGAAAGAGTCATCTAACCAAAGATTGGCAAAGATTTAAAGCCTAAATACAAATAAAATTGGAAATAATCGTCAAGACATACTCTTTATTGTGGATTTAGGTATAATGCAGGCAGATGAGTTGAGGATTTATCAATGACTGAACAAGCGCGTGATACAGAAGCGTTAATTCGCGATCAAATTGCTAAACATGCAGTACTTCTTTATATGAAAGGTACTCCGCAGTTCCCACAATGTGGTTTCTCTGCTCGTGCAGTTGAAGCTCTTAGTCAAATTGGTCGTCCATTTGCTTATGTAAATATCTTGGAAAATCCTGATATTCGTGCACTTTTGCCACAAATTGCAAATTGGCCGACATTCCCACAATTGTGGATCAACGGCGAGTTGATTGGCGGTAGCGATATTATGCTCGAAATGTTCCAAAATGGTGAGTTAAAACCATTGGTTGAACAGTATAGCCCTGCATCTGAAGCTCAATAAGCTGAAGATCTTAAAAAAGCACCGAAAGGTGCTTTTTTATTGTCAAAATTTATCTTGCAGTTTTTAGATGATTACTCATTATCACGCATAATCAAAGCTTGATTTAAGCGCATTAGTTTAATTTTTTGTCATTACAAAAGAATGACGCCCTGAATAGCAGAGCGTCATTTTATTCTTAACTAAGCTTGAGGATAAAGCTAAAATTATTTACTTTTATTCTGCTTCTCAATCAATTCGACAGGACTCGCCTCTACAACAGCCGTTGCTTCGGTTTCAACCTTTTTGTCTTTTTTGGCCTTCTTCTTTTTTTTCTTTTTCTTCGGCTTTGTCTCGATTTCTATTCCATCTTCAAGCGCTTGCCAGTATTCAAGCTGTGCCATGACAGCAGCATAGATTGAACCTTTGGTGTAACGACCTTTTTTATCTAGTGTTCCTACAGGACGAGCCATCAGTATTTCTAGAGCTTGGTCGATGGTGTCAATTGCATGAATATGGAATTGCCCAGCTTCAACAGCTTCAATCACATCTTGACGTAACATCAAATGTTGCATGTTTTGACGAGGAATAATCACACCTTGTTTATGCGTTAAGCCTTGTAATTTACATGCATCAAAGAAACCTTCAATTTTTGCATTTACACCACCAATCGGTTGTACTTGACCCAATTGATTCATTGAACCTGTAATTGCCCAAGATTGATCAATCGGTAATTGGCAAATTGCGGATATCAAAGCAGAGAGTTCAGCAACTGTGGCGCTATCGCCATCGACTTGTCCATAACTTTGCTCAAAAGCAAGTGCAGCAGAGAAGTGTAAGATTTGTTCACGACCAAAATGTGCTTTTAAGAAGCTCGACATCAGTAACACACCTTTGGCATGTAGAGAACCGCCTAACTCAACACTACGTTCAATGTCTAGAATGTCGCCACCACCTTGATATACAGAAGCAGTTAAGCGAGAAGGCAAACCAAACTCAACATCTGCATAGTGAATGACTGACAAGGCATTGATCTGTCCTAAACGATGCCCACGTGTTTCAATCAATTGTGTACCACGGGATAAATCCTGCCAATACAGCTCTCTTAAATAGCCTAAGCGATATTGACGGTGTTTGAGTGCGGTATTGATATGATGAGAGGTCACCAGCTTTTCACCAGATTGTGCAGCATGGTGATGCGACTCACGAATCAAATCACCTAGGGTTAAAGCATGTAATGACAATGAACTTTGGTCTTCAGCTTGACGGCTTGAATCTGTGAGTAAAGCCGCAAGAGCAGAGCGATCAAAAGGTAATAATTTATCTTGTTGAACATAATCAGCAATCAACTGCATATAGGCTTGTTCATTGTCATCATTACGTTGCAAAGTGTCAGTAAAATCTGCACGGATTTTAAAAACACTGCCTAGTTCTGGTTCAAGCTCTAAAATTTCATAATAAATTTCAGGTTCTGCAAGTAAAACGACTTTTAACTTCAACGGAATAGATGCGGGCTCAATGGAGATGCTTCCTGTTAAAGTCAGCATGTGCTCTAAAGATGAAAGTTTTAATTGTCCAGACTTTAAAGCACGTTTTAAGCCTTGCCATGCATAAGGTTGTTCTAAAAGTTGTTCAGCTTCTAAAATTAAAAAACCACCATTGGCTTGATGCAAAGAACCTGGTCGAATTAAAGTAAAATCTGTCGTAATCGTGCCATTTTGGGTTAATTGTTCAACATGACCCAATAAGTTGTAATGTGTTGGGAAGTCTTCAAAAATAACAGGTGCACCTGAATTTGGTTTATTACTGACAACAACATTGGCTTGGTAGCGTGAAGGAACACGGTTAAACAGCGCAGGAGAAAACTCTTCACCTTCTTGGTCTAAAATGGTTTCGACATTTTCAATAATATCGGCAGCATAGAGTTTTAGGTACTGTTCAAGCCCTTGCACGGATTCAAACTTATTAAGAATGACTTCCATACGAGGAATCACGACTTGTTTGGCAATATCACGATTAAGCTCAGAAACCTTATCTCGTGCTTCATCTTCAAGATCGCCCAGTTGTAAACCTAAACGTTCTAATTTTTTATCCATATAACGGATATTAGAATGAATTTCAGCACGCTGTTTGCTGTTCAATGCATTCATGTCTTCTTGCGACATTTCTAAAACCTCATCATTTTTGACATGAATCGGTACAAAGATATGCTCATCATGTCGATTAATCAGTTTTAGATCTAAATCTTCGCCTTCTTTTGTCAATTCAACCAATGCCAATTGTTGTTCATTGCCAGTCACTTGACGGATTCGTTCGATATGATTGTGGTATGTTTCAGCGCTAAAACGGCGTTCAAGCTGTTTAAGAATGGTTTGCCATGTTTGATGAATTAAACTTTGAAATTTACTGCCTTGGCTTGCAGGAAAGCGTAGTGCAATTGGTTGTCTTGCATTCTTAAAATTATAAACATAAACCCAATCATCAGGCGTTTGCATGGTTTTAGCATGTTGCTGAAGTAAACGCTTAATCATGGTGCGTTTACCCAAACCTGCTGTTCCCACTGCAAAAATATTATAGCCAGAATAAGGCAAAGCAATACCTGCTTCTACAGAAGCTTTAGCACGATCTTGACCCAAAAAGTTATTTAAGGGTTTGATTCTTCGCGTAGACGAAGGAATCGTTGCAAAATTAGGAATATGCGTAAGTTGCTCAGCTTTAAGCGCAGTTAAAGCCAATGTATTTTGAATTTCCGTTTGATCAAAAGCAGTTGCTAAGTTGTTTTCAATTTTTTGTAATGCGGTTGTGGTTGTCATATTAGAAACAGTGGTTGAACTTAATTGATCGTGTCTTTGCGTCACAGGTTGAATCCAAAACAAATGAAGGTTTAAAAGTTAAAGGTATACAGGATTGGGGATAAAGATCAAGCGCCAAAAGCGGAAATATCTGTAAATGCGTACAACAGTTGCATAAAAATGATTGAAACTCTGAGCATTAAGCGGTTGAATAGCACTATTTCATTTTTCAGAAAATAATAACGCAATGACCACACAGTCTACAGGTTGGAAATCTGCCTTTACCGCATTTCTTGATCGCCGTGCAGCTATTATGCTGTTTTTGGGTTTTTCAGCAGGTATCCCAATCCTTCTGATCTTCTCTAGCTTATCGCTATGGTTGGGTGAAGCTGGGATCGAAAAAAGTGCAGTAACTTTTTTTAGTTGGGCTGCTTTGGGCTATTCCTTTAAATTTGTTTGGGCGCCTCTAATTGATGAATTGCCCGTACCATTTTTAACCAAGAGTTTAGGTCGGAGACGTGCTTGGTTGCTGATCGCACAAATACTCATTATCTGCGCAATTTGTATCATGGCATTTTCAGATCCAGCACTTGGACAAAGCTATATTTATCAAATGGCGGTTGGTGCGGTGTTGCTCGGCTTTTCCGCAGCAACGCAAGACATTGTTATCGATGCTTATCGTATCGAACTTGCTGAAACTGAAATGCAAACGGTGCTTGCCTCTACTTATAATGCGGGATATCGCATCGGGATGATTGTTGCAGGTGCAGGTGCACTGTTTCTTGCCGCATCATTAGGCACAGCCAAGGGTAACTATATTTATGAAGCTTGGAAATACACCTATTTAACCATGGCTGCTGTGATGGTGGTTGGTATTATCACCACATTAAGCATCCGTGAACCAATGGTTAACCGTATAGATAAACATTATAAAAATATTGATTACTATCGCTTAGTGTTTGTTTTTATTGTCGCTGTCGCAAGTTTTGTTTGTTTCTACATTTATTCAGATGATGTTGTTCAGTATTTGCAAACACAGTGGGAAATCAAAGACAGTTTCTTGAAATTTTTAATGGAAGCGGTTCGCTTTTTAGGTTCAGGTGCAGGAGCTATTTTTGTTGCAACATTACTCATCCGCATGGGTGTTGTGAATAAACAAATGGCTTATGAAACTTGGGTCAATCCGATTGCTGATTTCTTTAAACGCTATGGGGTTAAACTGGCTTTAGTTTTATTATTGTTGATTGGTTTTTATCGAGTTTCTGACATTATTGCGGGGGTGATCTCCAATGTGTTTTATCAAGATTTAAACTTTAGCAAAGAACAAATTGCAGAAGCTGTCAAAATTTATGGTGTAATTTTTAGCTTAGTTGGTGGCTTCTTAGGTGGTTTACTTGCACAACGTATGAACATTATGAAATTGATGTTCGTCGGGGCAATTTTGGCAAGTTCGACCAATTTAATCTTTATCGGTTTGGTGAAATCAGGTGCATCTATGCAACCTGTTATGCTACAAGTGGGTGAAAAACAATATCAGGCTCAACCTGATGAAGTGGGTTATTGGAAAATCCTCGTTCCAAACCATGATTTAGCGCAGGCGAAGCAGATTCAAGTCAATGTTGCACTTGCAGATCAATCTGAAAAAGCTGAATACGTTGTGCCTTATTTAACAGACAATGGTACCGCACAAATTCAAATCCTACCTGTGACCAGTGATAATCAATTATCAGCAGCTGAATTGAAGCAAAATGTTGTCATTAAAGGGCAACTTGTAAGTGTGCAAGCGGCTGAGTTAAATACAGAACAACCGATCACTTTAAGGTTAGATGGACAAGAGTATTCTGCAAAACTAGATAAAGATGGCATGTTTACTGGGACAATTGATGGTAAAAGTTTACAAAATTCTGCTTCAAAAAATATCATCGCAATCGCCAACTTTAATGAAGCACACGCGACTTTAAATGCACAGCAGAATTATCAAATTAGCAATAACAGAACAGCTTTAGATGTCGACATTCAGCCGATTCCAGCGGTAAATTCACAGTCTACAGGAAGTACTGAAATTAAAGGTAAAGTGATTGAGCAGTACAGTTCAGCTTGGCTTTATTTTGCAATTATTGTCGATAATCTCGCTTCAGGTTTAGCAGGTGCAGCATTTATCGCATTCCTTTCTAGCTTGACCAGTGTTTCCTTTACAGCAGTTCAATATGCTATTTTTAGCTCATTGATGACCTTAACACCTAAAATTCTAGGCGGTTATTCTGGAACGATTGTGACCAATATTGGTTATCCGAAATTCTTTTTAATGACCACTTTAATTGGTATCCCAATCCTCATTCTTGTAGTCTGGGTCGCTAAACTCTTGAGAGAACATTCAAATCGTCAAATTTAAAAAACTGAACCATTAAAGTATGAAAGTGATGATTTCACTCTTATGCTTTACTCAAACCTATTTCATTTGAACAGTGAAATAGGTTTTTTAAATTTAGAGTGTGATTTATGTTTGAAAATAGGTATTTATAGTGATCAATTTAATTTTAATATCTATATATTGATCCATAATTTTTGTTAATTTGTGTAGGTTGGATTTTCTATTGGGGAATAGGATGAATAAGCAACTTTTTGCTTTAAATTTAGCCATAGTATTGGCATTGTCAGGATGTGGTGGTGGAGGGGGCTCTGAACAAACAGAAAATAATTCAGGTGGTACCAATGAAACCATACCAAAACCACCAACTGAAAATAATAATGAACAATTTATTTTATTAAAACAACTACGTACTGCTGATGCTGCATCAGAGTTAAATTCGCGTACGTTCGGCTTAGATGAGTGGAACCCGCGAGCGATTGCAAGAGATAGTGATGTATTGTATATCGCCAATAGCAATGAAAAATCTCAAATTTTACGCTATGACTTAAAAACTAAAACTGTACTTACAGCAATAGACCCTGAGAAAATCACAGGTATTTTAAAACCATGGAATACTTTAAACGATATTAGTATCTACAAAGGGCGTTTATATGTTTCATCCTTTCCATCAAGTCGTGTCGATGTTCTAGATATCAGTACAGGAACGCCACAATATGTCATGGCGTTAGGTACAGGACAGTGGTGGGGTGATACAGCAAATAGCGCAATTGTGCATACACATTCTGTGACTGCGAATGACAATTACGTTTTTTCAGCAGATATGGAAAACCGTATTAATGTCTGGTCGCAAAGTCAGGTTGTTGCAGCAAATAGTTTAAAGGCTCGAAAATACGCACGCTTGGTATTGCCAAAATGTGAGCGAAGCTGTGTTGTACGCCTAGAAGCGGTTGGAAATTTACTTTATGCCAATTTAAGTAATGGTAATACCTTTGTTTATGATGTGAGTCATTTACAACAAGGTGCTGTTGATGTTGCAGCAACGCGCCAACAGACAGGTATTGCGTCTGCCAGTCATCTTGCCAATGATGGTTTGCTGTATGCATTACGTAGCTCTGGGGCAATAGAGACTTATCCAAGTGATCAATTAACAACGATAAGTAATGTATTACCCAATGCTATTGATCGTGTCACATCTTATCGCGTACAAGGTCAAGATCAGTCTCAGAGTTTGGCAAAAACCACCGATCTCGCTGTTTATGAAAATAATTTGATTGGTTTGGTCAATAACACAGTCATTGTTATGCCTTTACGTGTTTTGCAGCAACGGAAAACAGCGAAAGTAGCGAATCCATTACAATTGCAGCAAGCACAAAAAGTCAGTAGTTATAAGATGTTACAGGATGGTGAAAGTTGGGAAACGCTCACGAATCCGAATCTACGCCATGTGATGATGAATGAGATTCTCTCTGCAACGTTGAACAGTGATACCGTTCAATTACAAAGTTACAGTGCCATTCCTGTTTCGGATTTAGAAATTCAAGCAAGGCTTAAAGGTACTGAGCAATGGATGGTTTTGGCTAAACTGGATCAACTTGATGCTTTTTCAAATGTATCATTAAAATTGAAAATAAATGATGATTCACGCTTTAATTTAGTCGATGGTTCAGGTTCGATTCAATTGGCGGGTTTAAGTCAGTTTAACCAACTACCTAGTGATTTATTTGATTTAAAAATTACTTCGAAAACAGATACGCATGTTCAAAAATTGTCGAAAATCAAAGCCAAATGGAATATTTACTTTGGTACGTATAATCCTGAAGCAGACTCAAAATGGTTGAGAATTACACCATTATATGCACGTGAATGGGTCATTATGATGACTAATTTTGCCTATACATTAAGCAGCCCTGAATTTGAACATCTTTGGTTTAACCATAAAAAAGTCATGGGATATGATTTTTTTGGCAATGGTGGCATGGTTGATGGAGAAAATGGTTACTTTAAAGACGCTGATTATACGCGCGTCTATCAAGAAATATTTGATCGTGGTGGTATCTCTCTAGGCATTACCAATATGGGTGGTGGACTCGGTGGTGGTGCGGTTTTAGGCGTTGATCCTTGGATTTATTATGGTCACTATCGTTGGTCAGGCTTAGGCATTGTTGCACATGAGTTTGGGCACCATTGGGGAAGTCATAGTAGTGCATGGGCAAATGGTAATTATGGTTTCCAACCGATGGTTGGCGATCTTCATTTTTACATGCAACATCAAAATGATTTGCCGTATTTAGATCCGAATGCCAATAAACTTCATTTGGCAAACGCGGCGGATTTATACGGCAATGTTTCAACAAATATTGTGAACAAAGCACCAAACAGTTCACCGTGGAATAAAATTGACCAGTATTTTGCAGATTATCCATTGAAAAAATAAACACCAAACGAAGTAAAAGCAGCCAAACAATGGCTGCTTTTACTTTGAGTAAATTGAATTCTTTAACGGTATTGCCTATATTGACAGGCTATATTTTATAAAATAGGAAAATCAATCATGCGCATGCTGCATACCATGTTACGTGTAGGCAATTTAGAACAATCTTTAGCGTTCTATACTGAAGTACTCGGTATGACTTTACTTCGCAAACGTGATTATGAAGAAGGTCGCTTTACTTTGGCTTTTGTGGGTTATGGTGATGAAGAGAGCAATACAGTGCTAGAGTTGACGCATAATTGGGACACATCAAGTTATGAGTTGGGCAATGCTTATGGTCATATCGCGATTGCCGTCGATGATGCTTATCAAGCTTGTGAAGAGATTAAAGCACGTGGTGGAAATGTTGTTCGTGAAGCTGGGCCGATGAAGGGTGGCGTGACAGTAATTGCTTTTGTTGAAGATCCAGATGGTTATAAAATTGAGCTGATTCAACAAGATCATGATGCTCGTAACAATTAATTATGATGATCGTTGAATAGCATGAAATATTCAGAAAATTGTCATAAAACACTTAAGTAAAAGCCTAAGTGTTTAAATGAAATACTGAACATTTTGTATAAAAGCTAGCTTAATTTATTTAGCTCAGTAAGATAAATATTTTACCCAAGGGTAAAGTTTTGATTACTGAGCTTTTTTATAAGCTTTCAATTTTATTCAAAAGATAGGATGCTCAAGTGAAAATGTTAAAAATATTGGCTTTAGATCGCTTTACTTGTCTTTTGGTGCTCATGGTCATTTTAGCTACATTTGTACCAGTGCATGGGCAAGCCGCTATGGTTTTTGGCAAAGTGACGACCTTTGCCATCGCCATTTTATTTTTCTTACATGGTGCAAAACTTTCCCGTGAAGCTGTTATTGAAGGCGTTTTACATTGGAAACTTCACGCGTTGGTCTTTGCATTTACATTTGCATTATTTCCTATCATTGGATTGTTAGCTAAGCCTATTTTAGTGCCATTATTGGGACAACAGTTGTACTGGGGTTTTTTGTTTATGTGCTTTTTACCCTCAACGGTACAGTCGTCCATTGCTTTTACTTCAATGGCTCGGGGGAATGTAGCAGCTGCAGTGTGTAGCGCTTCATTTTCAAATTTAATTGGTATGTTTATTACCCCAATTTTAGTGAGTTTATTTATTTTTGGGCAATCTAAGCATGATTATGATCCAACCTCATCAATTATTGAAATTACTTTACTGCTGTTAGTACCTTTTATCGCAGGGCAATTATTGCGACCCTATGTTTTCCCACTCATGCAAAAAAAGCCCAGTATTGTGAAAACTTTTGACCAAGGTTCTATTTTGATGGTGGTTTATGGTGCTTTTAGTGGAGCGGTTGTCGCAGGGCTTTGGCAGCAGGTGAGCTGGACGACACTGATTTATCTGATTTTAGCGTGTTCGGTTTTTTTAACGATTATCATGTTATTGGCATTCTTTATTCCCAAATGGCTTGGGTTTAATCAGCAAGATCAGATTGCTACTTTTTTCTGTAGTTCTAAGAAAACGCTTGCCAGTGGTGTGCCTATGGCACAAATTCTGTTTATCGGTCAACCGCTCGGCATGATCGTTTTGCCGATTATGATTTTCCACCAAATCCAGTTGATGGTTTGTGGTGTGATTGCCAATTATTGGTCGAAGCAAAAAACGACTGAAATGCAAATTAATCAAGATTCTGTGTTGGATTAGTCGCATTTGGTTAAAAACTTCAGTATAATACGCTCCACTTGTTGTGCTTAGCTCTGACACTTATAGTCTCGGTGGGCCAAAAGAAATGGTCTGTTGTGGTGTTAACCTGTTGAATTTATTTTTAAATCAACTTTCCTCAATTTTATTGAGAGTGGTTAATTGCGATGACAGCAAAACCTTTCTTAACTTAGGAGAATCGACCATGCGCGCCGATATTCACCCAAAATACGAAAAATTAGTTGCTACTTGTTCATGTGGTAACGTTATCGAAACTCGTTCTGCTTTGGGTAAAGAAACAATTTACCTAGACGTATGTTCAGCTTGCCACCCATTCTATACTGGTAAACAGAAGAATGTTGATACTGGCGGTCGTATCGATAAATTCAAACAACGTTTTGCTGGTATGTCACGTTCTGTTAAACGTTAATATCGCGAAACGAAAAAACGGGCTTAAGCCCGTTTTTTTGTGTCTAAATTTTGTGTATGTATAAGTGATCTGTTTGTTAAAGCATGTTTTTAATTAGGTATTGAATCTTAATCAGGCGATATAAGAACTATCATTCTAAAAGAAATACTATTATGCGCTCATGGTGTTTATCTAAATCTTAATTATCGAGCGAGTATCTCATTGTCTTATAACTCGGTCGTCTTTTATCTTGTCTCCTTAACTCTTTTATAACTACCTGATAGGTAGTTGCGAGTGTATCAGCATTGACACATGATCATATCTCTTATAACTCAAAGAGAGTTTTCATCATGTCGCTCAGTCATATACGTACTACAGTAGAACAAACATCCTATTCATCAGCAGCACAAGCTTTTCTCACAGTTCCTATTGAGCACATCAAAGTAGACGATGCAACTTTTGCCTTACGTCGTTTTGGTCAGGGGCCTGCATTATTGTTGATTCATGGATTTCCCTTAAGTGGCTTTACTTGGCGACATATTCTACGAGGGCTTTCGGCGCATTTTACTTGCTACGTACCAGACTTACCTGGGCTTGGTGATTCGATTTGGCAGGACAACACAGATTTTAATTTTGTAGCACAAGCAAGTCGCTTGAAAAAAATGATGGATATTCTGGAAATTTCAAAATATAGCATTATTGCGCAGGACACTGGTGCCACGATTGCTCGTTGCCTGACGTTACAAGATAGTCAGCGTGTCCAGAAATTAGTGATGATCAATACTGAAATATCATTTCATCGTCCACCATGGGTTGTCGAGTATCAAATACTCACTAAAATTCCTGGGGTGGCGTTGATATTTCAACAATTATTGCGATCACGTAGCTTTCTTAAATCATCTTTAGGTTTTGGTGGTAGTTTTCAAAATATGGCATTGATGAACGATGAGTTTTTACAGCAATTTATCGCACCATTGGCAGATAAAACTCGTTTACGAGGGCTTATTGCTTATCTGAATGGTATTGATTGGGATGTTGTAGATGGCCTTGCTGTACGACACCAAGCTATACGTCAACCTGTATTATTATTGTGGGGTGAAAATGATCCGACCTTTCCACTAACTTATGCAAAAAAAATGTTACCTGAGTTTCCTAATGCGATACTTAAAATTATTCCAGACTGTAAATTATTACCTCATGAAGAACAGCCAGAAATGGCTCTAGTCACCTTACTTGAATTTCTTGGGTGAGAATAAGCGTGTAATATATTGTTTTATATTGCAATGAATAAAAATAAATTTTAATGAGATAAACTTTTATGGATATGAGTACGCGATCTGTTATAAGTTTTGGTCAAAGATTAAAGCACCTACGTAAGTTGCGTGCGCTTAGCCAGCTTGAACTAGCAGAGTGTTGTGGTATTTCACAAAGACACCTTGCGTTTTTGGAATTAGACAAATCGAATCCCAGTCGGCGTATGGTGCTGGATTTAGCCGAAACACTTCGTTTATCAATTGATGCTCAAAATACACTGTTATTGGCGGCGGGTTTTGCTGCTGTATACCCAGACACAGCATGGTCAGATAAACGTTTGGAATATATTGATCAGGCTGTAGAGATGATTCTTGAAAAGCAGGAACCTTACCCAGCCATTGTTGTCGATCGATTGTGGAATATCAAACGAACCAATCGAGCGGCTGATGCATTATTTGCATGGATATTCGATTATCCAATGACAATTCCAGCAGATATTTTGATTGGGCAAAATTTGATAAGACTGATGACAACTGAGGCTTTGCAACCTTTAATGCCAAATGCTATTGCACTGGCGCGAGAATTATTGGTAGCCACACGAAGGATGTTTGATTCTTCAATAGAAACATTAAATGAGCTTGAGTTGCTAGAAAAAGAGTGCGGTATTCATAAAGAGCGCAGTATTCAAACTATGCAGCCTCCACCCTTAGATTGGCCAGTCATTCCAGTTATACTAGAAAAAAATCAGGTTAAACTATCTTTGGTATCTACAATCACATCATTTGGTGCGCCTCGTGACTTAAATCTACAAAATATGTTAATTGAAAGTTTTTTTCCGACTGATGCTGTGACTAAAGCTTTTTTTCTAACACTCCAAAATCCATAGTAAGTATAGATATTGCGAACATAAAAATTGATATTTAATACAGTGTTGGAATCAAAGATGTTGGGGGTGAGTTTTTCTAAGTGTAGTAAAACATGTTTGCTCAGTTGAGCAGTAACAAAAATGGCTATATTTACACAGTTGTTCTCGATGATTGTTTATGTAAAATCATCTGTCGGATGATGATTACGAAAAGCTCCCATGCTTTGCATGACAGCTTTTTCTAAGTTACGACAATTTATATATTGCTTATGGTATTTATGCTCAATACTTAATTAATGATCCTGAACATCCGTTAAATGATCTAATTTCTTTTGGAAATACTCACCTTGTAGGAAGCGAACCTCTACATTCCATGCGTTTGCAAATGAGTTCATATCATTTAAGTTTTTCAAAACCATATCGACTGGCTTAATCTCATGGTATTTCTCTAATAAATGTTGGAAGTCAGATAATGCCTTGTCATTATTCAATTTTTCAGTAAACTTCTCATCAAGTGTGAGCAGACCAACATCCATTTGTTTTAAGATGGCTTCACTTGAAATGGTTGAACCGAAACGACGGATGGAAATTTCAGCACCATTTTCTCTTAGGATTGTAAATTGCTTTTGAGATTCGATGATACTTTTTGCAATATCTTCTTCATCAAATTGCAAAATAAGTGGATGTGAGAGACGACTTCCCACAATAGTCAGTAATTTTGAGATTAATTCAGGGAACTGTTTATCATTAAATAAAACATGGCGATTTAAATTTACAACCAATTTAGCTTCAGGATACTGTGTAATAAAGTTATGTAATTGTTTACATGCTTCAACCAGAATCCAGCGATCTAATTTGATTGAGAGTTCAACATCGTCATCAAGTTCTATTAAATTACTCACTTGTTTCCATTGATTTTCAAAAATAAAACCACAGCTCACTTCATAAATATTTAAGGTGCTGTCTTGCTTATCGTAAAGCTGTTGGTATTTAAGTTGAATTTCACCTTTTTCAAGTGATCGCACGATTTGGGTCAGTAGAGCTGATTCTTGGAAAGTTGGATTTACTGCTGATTCCGATACAGATTTGGCCGGTGTTGCTTCAAATCGAATCGGTTCAATCGCTTCAAGTTCTAGCTTAGGTTTTTCAGTGCTTAACTCAATTTTTGTTTCTTGCAAAGTTGCAGACAACTGTAATTCGGATGCTGAATCTTTCTTCACTAAACGGTGATCATAGGCTTGTTCTAAAAGATGACTGAAGTTTTGTTCAGTAAAGTGATTTGGATCTATATTGGAATAACCAATTTTTAGATTAAGCGGATACGTTTTCGAGTTAATGATCAGTAATTGCGGTTTTTCTAAAGCGTGTAAACCATGAATACGGGATTCTAAAATTGTTTCAGATTCAGCTTGTAAAAGAATACCGTATAGAATGTTATCAATTTGATAGACAGTACCATTGGTTTGTTCTTTAACAAATTGCTTAAAGTGATCTAAATATTGCAGGGCAGTGTTCCAAGTGGAATTAAAGACTTCTTTAGGGCAGTCTGAAAAACTAAATAAAACTAATGCATTGGCTTTAGCGGGTTGATTAATTAAGCATGCTGAAATTTGTTGAAAGCTGTTTGCAACAAATGAAATTCTTTGTTTCGACAAATCTGATGAAGTCGTTGCATAACTATTGGTTTCAATTGTGATTTGAATTGCATCATCTTCATCGGAAGGGAGGAATTCAATTTTCAACGGATTTTCAGATTTCGCATTATTATTCAGTGTATCAATTTCAAAGCGTGCAAGATCGAACTGACCTTGTGAAACCTTTTTAAAACGTTGTTTAAAATCATTAATATCTTTGGGTTGTAAAATATCGAGTAGTGGTAAACCGATAATATCTGCAACATCATTCAGGCCAAATAATTTTAAATATTCTTCATTGGCTTCGGTATGAATACCTTCTTGGATGAGTGCAACGGCTTTATGTTGTTCTACGGCTAAAGCTTGAGCTTGATGCTTAGCATTTTCAAGATCATTCAATAAATGCTTTTGCGCATGTAGTGTGCGGCTATATGATAATGCGCGAATTAAACTGACATAAAAACGTTCACTATGTGCTAAATCAATGACGTCATAAATTCCTTTTTGGATAAAGGATAAATATTGATCATGTTGATAATCTTCAGGTTTTAGTAGTAGAACAGGAATATCAACTTCTGCAGATGCTTGAATAAGTGCAATGGCTTGCTCGATTTTGATATCGTAAGCTCGCCCAAAAATAATTAAATCCCATGAAGTATTCAGCTGTTTCTCAAAACTTTTTAATTCATCAAGTAGGATGGCATGAACCAAATGATTTTTGCTTTGAAATAGATCAACAATTTCATTATATCGAATTTGGTTATCATCAATAATGAGCAATCGAGTTTCAGAGAGTTTTAACTTCTTAGATAATAACAAATTTCTCACTTCAAGGCTTCCCATACATCTTGATTATTCAAATTGGTAGATTGTTGCTCAATAAACTGATCGACAATAATGCTTTCTTCATCATTGATCAGTTCAAACTCATACTGGGCAAAACTTTGGGTAATTAACACAGTTTTTGTTAAATACACTTTAATTTCCTCAGTATCTAAACGCAAATAGATGGCCTGATGCTCTTTAAAGAAAGGCAAATTAGGCACAATAATGGAGATATTGGATTCATTGAGATTTGGCACTTTGACCATCAAACAAGGATGATAGTTAAAAGCAGAACGGTCAGCAGGAACTTTAACTGCACATGGGTAAATATCCTGTGCCAAAACTTCTAATCCAACTTCAAAGGTCTTATTGGTGGATTGTTTAATCCAACGAATAATTGCTCCTCTCCATTTATTTTGAAGATTTTCATTCAATAAAATAAATTCGCCAGTTTTTAAGTTGCGAGGCGTCTCATTGGCCCAACGAATGCGATAACCATTGATACTAATATCAAGCACTTGAGCTTGATAGATTTGTTTGGATTCACGATCTAAACTTTTAATCTGGGTGGTATTGGATGCGGAACTTGAGCCCGTAGCAATTGCAGAATGTTTGTTTGATTCAGATTGAAACGCGAAATTATTATGAATATTTAAAGTTTCGTAGAAATTTTTTGCTTTAGATAAATAAAAATGTGCAGATTGTAAACTGAAGCAAATCTCTAATTGCGCCGTATATTCATAACGTTCTTGTTGACGTTCAGAATTTGTACCCAGTACATTTTGGACGTGAAACTTCAAGGCAGCAGACAGATAGATTTTTTCATTCTTAGACATATATTCAGCGTCTTTATGAATGGTCAAATTGATATGCTCAAGAAGATTTTGTGTTGAAATATATAAGCTTGTGCGAAAATTAGGATGCTGTTTACGATTATAAATAGGCGGTATATCTTTTGAACCATCTACCACATAGCGTGAAAGCGCAGTTTCCCTAGGTAAAATTTGAACCAATTTTACCCAATCAAAAGTACATTGATACAGTGCTTGTGTTTCCGATGGACGTATTTGATGTGTATTGAAAATATCCAGTAATAACACCTGCGCATAGGCTTGTTGAATATTCAGAATGGAAAAATGTGTGCCTTGTAGCTGATTTATATTGATATTAAATTCTTGGTTTTTAACAGATAATTCGTACAAATAATGTGTTGTTAACCATTGTTTCGATAGTGGCCCACTATAAAGCATTTGTTGTTGAACGAGTAATAAACCCAACTGTTCTAAAGCATAAAATGATGCAAGGATTCTTGCAGTTTTGAGATTACGTTTTTGCTTAAATTTAAAAAAAGACAGTTTATTCTGAGAAAGTGCTTGATCACTTCTTTGCACAATATTGATATAAATATTGGTGAAATAGGTACGAATTCTTGTGATTAAATCAATGATGTGTTCAATACGGTCGGATTGAGAGAGACCTTGATTTAAAATATTTTTTTCTAAGCTAGATAGAATACTTTCAGTAATAGGATGTAACACTTGAATTAAGTCAAAACGTAGCGTTTCACTACAATTGAGTTCACTAATTTCATGAATTGCTTTTAAAACAGATTCAGCCGTATCGCCCAACTGCATAATTGACAATGTTGTCGTCCAAGCGGTCACAGACTCTACAGTTTTGTCTGCAAAACTTAGATTTTCACGTTGTAGTGACGTGGAACTATGAAAAATTTCAGAAATCTCTTTATTTATCATGCTTGTGTTCAACTCTTAAAAGGTTGTAACTCCAAAAAGCGGTGTCTTATTGTTTTCTCCCGCAATCTCTCGAACTAGTTTAGGCACTAGATAACCTGGTAAACTGGCTAATACTTCCGTATAAATCTCATTAATTCTTTCCGTCCCTAAATCAAAATGATGAGCACCCTTTACTTTATCTAATACATGTAAATAGTAAGGTAAAATTTGCGCTTCAAAAAGTCGTTGACTTAATTCAACTAAAATTTGTGCTGAATCATTTACACCTTTAAGTAAAACTGCTTGATTCAACACAAGAATATTATGTTTTGCCAATTGAGATAGTTTTGAGCAAGTCAAATCATCTAATTCAGCTGGATGATTTGAGTGTACCACTAGAATTACGCGTAGCCTACTGTTTTTCAATAAAGAAACAAGCTCTTCATCGATTCTTTCGGGGATAACGATAGGAACGCGTGAATGAATTCTCAAGATTTTGATTTGATTGAGAGATGCTAGGCGTTCTATCCAAAGGGCTAATTTTCTATTAGATAAAGTTAAGGGATCACCGCCACTCAAGATAACTTCGTTAATTTCTGGATGTGTTTCTAAATAATTTTTAATTTTTAGCCAATCTTCATTTTTAGGTAAGTTTTCCTGATAAGGAAAGTGTCGACGGAAACAATATCTACAATGAACTGCACATGCCCCCGTTAAAGTCAGTAAAAAGCGTGACTTATATTTATGTAACACACCAGGTAATTGATTGGCCTGTTCTTCACCAAGCGGGTCAGTGACAAAATCTTGATGTTCTTCTAATTCAAGGTGATGAGGAAGTACTTGCAATAATAGCGGATCAAAAGCATTGCCCACTTGCATTTTTCTGACAAAAGCACGAGGGACACGTAACTTAAACTGTTCAGAAGCAAGTAATGCACCCGACAATAAATCATCTGCAGAAAGCTCTAAGATTTGAAGTAACTCAGCAGGAGAGGTGATTAAATCACTCATCTGTGATTGCCAGTTTTGCTCTTGAAATAAATAAGTCATGAAAAATGGAAGAAGTCGTTGAGTTCAATACAGTTTGCATGGCAAGCATGTATTTTGAGAGATTTGAAAATGGACTCAGCCAAATAAATATTCTAGCGCTGAATTGAGCAGTCAATTTTAACACTTTGTCAGTCAAGAAGCATACTTTAAAGCCTAAAAATGGGTTGTATTTAGCGAATATCTGAACATTACTGAAAATTTTTACATTGCTTCAAAGTGTCTAGGTCATTTAGAATAGTGTCGAATGAAAAATATGGCATTGCGAATTGACGAAGATTCGCAATAGTATTTTATACATGCTGTATGATTTTAAGCATGAATAGATTAAAGATTTAAGTTTGGAGTGTGCCTTTCATGGCCTATTATTCTACAAATGATTTTAAAGCAGGCCTAAAGGTTATGCTTGATGGTAACCCATGTTCTATCATGGAAAATGAATATGTAAAACCAGGTAAAGGTCAAGCATTTAACCGTGTAAAACTACGCAACCTTAGATCTGGTAAAGTATTAGAAAAAACTTTCAAATCAGGTGATTCTTTAGAAGCTGCTGATATTGTAGAAGTTGAAATGGATTACTTATACAACGACGGCGAACTATGGAATTTCATGGATCCTGTATCTTTCGAGCAAATTGCAGCAGATAAAGTTGCAATGGGCGACGCTGCGAAATGGTTAAAAGACGATTCAAACGAAAAATGCACAATCATGTTATTTAATGGTGTTCCATTAAATGTAAGTGCGCCAAACTTTGTTGTATTAAAAATCGTTGAAACTGATCCAGGTGTTCGTGGTGATACTTCTGGTGGTGGCGGTAAACCAGCTAAGCTAGAAACTGGTGCAGTAGTACGCGTACCATTGTTTGTACAGCAAGAAGAAAGCGTTCGTGTAGACACTCGTACAGGTGACTACCTAGAGCGTGCATAATCTTAAAGGTTATGTTTTATGTGGGAAAACATATTCAGCGTTTGATCACTGATGTTTTCCCATATTATTGTTGGTGCTAAGTGCTTATGACTAGCTGAGCAATCAACCTCAGATTCTCACTCTTTATGTATTATTCAGAATAATCAAAAATAAAAATTCTTAGATATTTAATCCTGACATTACCCAAGTCCCAATAACACACCAATCTCAACAACGTTAAGCTATGCGCTGTAGTTCATCCTCTGTGTATTTTTATTCGTCCATCCCTCCATAATTTATTTTCTGATATTTCTTTGAATATGAAGTAAGTGCATTAAAAATCTCTTGAGCTGTTAGATATTTACCGATTTCAAATTAGACAAAGCTTTTAAACACAAAGAAGTAGAAAACTATTCAAGTATTGATTGAAAAATAAACGATGAAAAACTGATAAAAATGAATGTGTATTACGACCAAAGTATTAGATCGGGATTAAAAAATAAATAGTAGAGTCAAAAAGTCGGAATACAATTTAATTATAAAAATAACAGTGTAAATATTTAAGTCATGCAATTGTCATGCTAAATGTACATATTCAAATCAATTTTTATTCCAAAGTCTTAGATGAAAACAACAATATGAGGAGTACAGTTGCCAAGGAAAGAGTCACATGGAAATGAGTTTAGGTAAATAAGAACAAAGGAATTGCTTTTGTTATCAAGATGAGAGGTATTTATGGAAAGTATTGAAACGAAATTATCACCCCTCTCAAAGCTTATATGGGTGATTGTGGCGATCATCGGCGCAGTATCATTTGGGATACTGGCTGTAAGTAGGGGCGAGCATGTCAATGCTGTGTGGTTAGTCCTTGCAGCAATTTGTGTATATAGCATTGCTTATCGCTTTTATAGTTTATTTATCGCCAACAAAGTATTTGAGCTAAACCCTAGACGATTAACCCCAGCACATCGTTTAAATGACGGATTAGACTATGTGCCGACCAATAAATATGTGCTTTTTGGACACCATTTTGCTGCAATTGCAGGTGCTGGGCCATTAGTCGGGCCTATTCTTGCTGCACAAATGGGTTATTTACCCGGTACGATTTGGTTACTTGTCGGTGTCGTACTCGCAGGTGCTGTTCAAGACTTTTTGGTATTGTTTATATCAACACGACGTGATGGTCGCTCATTGGGCGAAATGGCCAAGCAAGAGCTGGGTTCATTCGCAGGTGTAGTTGTCATGCTTGGTGCTTTGGGGGTAATGATTATTATCCTTGCAGTATTGGCATTGGTTGTTGTCAAAGCATTAGCACATAGCCCATGGGGAGTATTTTCCATCGCAGCGACGATACCGATCGCGTTGTTCATGGGTATTTACATGCGTTACTTGCGTCCAGGGAAAATTGCTGAAGTTTCGATCATTGGTTTTGTCTTGATGATGGCGGCAATTGTCTATGGCGGTAATGTTGCTGCTGATCCATATTGGGGGCCATTTTTCACATTAACAGGTACTCAACTGACTTGGGCTTTGATCATTTATGGTTTTGTCGCTTCAGTTTTACCTGTTTGGTTGTTGTTAGCGCCACGTGATTATTTATCTACTTTCTTGAAAATCGGGGTAATTGCAGGACTTGCAGTCGGTATTATGGTTGCAATGCCAATGCTGAAAATGCCTTCAGTAACTCATTTTGTTGATGGTACGGGTCCTGTCTTTGCGGGTTCAATGTTCCCATTCCTATTCATTACCATTGCTTGTGGTGCTATTTCAGGTTTCCATGCTTTAGTGTCTTCTGGAACAACGCCTAAATTGGTTGATAACGAAGTGAATATTCGTGTCATCGGTTATGGTGGCATGTTAATGGAATCATTTGTTGCCATTATGGCAATGATTTGTGCGACTGTACTTGAACCGGGTGTGTATTTTGCTATTAATGCACCTGCTGCTGTTTTAGGCACAACGGTTGAAAGTGCTGCAGAAGCTGTTCGTACACTGGGCTTTGTTGTAACACCTGAAACATTGGCTTTATTGGCAAAAGAAGTAGGTGAAACAACAATTCTTTCACGTACGGGTGGTGCGCCAACTTTTGCAATTGGTATGGCACATATCATTACGGAAATTTTCAATAACCGTTCAATGATGGCGTTCTGGTATCACTTTGCAATTCTTTTTGAAGCTCTATTCATCTTAACTGCAGTTGATGCAGGAACACGTGCTTGTCGTTTTATGGTTCAAGATACCGTGGGTATCGTTGTTCCATCACTTAAAAATTCGCACAATTTTGTCGGCAATATGATAGGTACCGCAGTTGCTGTGGCAGGATGGGGTTTCTTTGTTTATCAAGGTGTCGTCGATCCTCTAGGTGGTATCAACAGTCTTTGGCCGTTATTTGGTATTGGTAACCAAATGCTTGCTGCCATGGCGTTGATCTTGGGTACAGTGATTTTATTCAAGATGAAAAAAGAGAAATATGTTTGGGTGACCATTGTCCCAACAATTTTCTTAATCATCACCTGTATGACTGCGGGTTGGCAAAAAATCTTCCATGAAAATCCAAAAATTGGTTTCTTGGCTCAAGCAGATAAGTTTTCTGCTGCGATTGCTAAAGGTGAGATTTTAAAACCAGCTAAAACACTTGAAGAAATGCAAACGATTGTATTATCAAATCAAATTAATGCTGCGCTTTGCGCATTCTTTATGATTGTGGCAATTGTAATGGTTTTTGCTGCGATTGGTGTCATTCGTCGTGCATTGGCAAGCCCAGTTCCAACGGTAAATGAAGCGCCAGCTGTGTATGCAGATCCTGAAGAAGTTTCTGTTTCTAAGTCACATTGATATTTTGCGATATGTTTTTGCAAGAAATAAAGTGAGGTGAGTAAGATGAATCTTAGATTCGCCAAAGGTGGTAAAACGGTGATTTATAAAATCATCAAGATGACCATCATGTCGCAAAAAGACTTAATTTTTTCGCCAAAGAATTGGTCGAGAATTGCAACTTTGTGGCAGCGGTTACAGCAAAGCTTCCGATTGATGGTCGGTGTTCCAGATTATGAAAATTATGTGGAACATATGAAAAAGCATCATCCTGATGTTGATGTAATGGATGAAAAGACGTTTCACCGTTATTGCGTGGATGCACGTTATCCAACAGCAGGCGGTACGATGAAGAAATGTCCTTGTTGATGTAGATTATGGATTGAAAGACGGCACTTCGGTGTCGTTTTTTATTGGGGGTAGATATAAATCTAGCTTAGTGATTCATGAATAAAATAATTATATATAATGTTGATTATCAATAAAATTTATCAATTGATGGATGTTGAAAACGAGTAATTGTCATGTATCCGACAGTTTTTGATTGATATCCACGATATAGTGAGCCTCTCATAGAAAAAGGAAGTTTTGTGAAAATTTATATTTATGGTGCAGGAAATATTGGTTGCTATCTAGGTGGGAAATTAGCTGCTTCAGGCAATGATGTTACTTTCATCACTCGTCCACGTATCTATCAGGAACTTTCTCAATTTGGTTTAGAGTTAACTGATTATTTGGGTGGAAATATTAAACTTGCGCCGAATGAGTTGAAACAAACAACGGATATTAAAAAGATTATAGATGCAGATGTAATTTTTGTCTGTGTGAAATCAGCGGCAACCGAACAAGTTGCGCATGAATTAAAGCAACACTTAGGACAAAAAATACCGCTGATCATTAGTTTTCAAAATGGCTTGAGTAATGTTCCAATTTTAAAAAAGATTTTACAAGGGCTGACTATTCTAGAAGGGATGGTGCCTTTTAATGTCGCGGCTCTAGGAAATGGGCATTATCATCAAGGAACATCTGGTGCTGTAAGTGTTAAGCAATATTCCAACCAAGCTATTTTGGAAGCTATTTTTAAAAAAGCGAACTTAGAAATCGTATTTGAGCAGGACATGTTGGCTATTCAATGGGCGAAGCTATTACTAAATTTGAATAATTCAATCAATGCCTTATCAAAGTTACCACTCAAACAACAATTATCTATTCGCGCATATCGTCAATGTGTGGCGATGGCACAGCAAGAAACCCTAGATTTGCTTGATTTTGCACAAATCAAAACAGCAAAATTAACAGCAGTTCCTACAGGTTGGATTCCGAAGCTGCTAAGTTTACCCAATCCATTGTTTAAATTATTAAGCCGTAAAATGTTGGAAATCGATCCTTTGGCTCGATCATCAATGCAAGATGATTTAATGATGGGACGTGCTACAGAAGTGGATTGGATTAATGGGGAAGTTGTAAAGTTAGCTGAACAGAGTGGACGACGTGCGCCGATCAATGAAAAGCTTATACAGTTAATTAAACAGGCTGAAAAAATGCCAAAAAAGTTTTCAATCAGTGCAGATGCTTTAAAGGACCAATTAGAATCTGTAGCTAAAACGTGACTTTAGCGGAAGCTATTATCAAGCAGTGACGGGATTTAATATTTATAATGATCATCTTTGAGTATTCTTTAAAAGCGTGTATGTTAACGCTATACATAGAATTTTTATTGGGGAATAAAAGGTGATTTGGGGAACAACACAGCAAACAGCATCTCTAGAAAATGAGTCGGTTTCTCAACAAGAACTTACGCGTTATTACCCTAAACTTGATGAATTCCTCAAACAAATTAACCAAATCATCCTCGATAAAGAACAGCAAACCAAGCTTGCATTATGTAGCCTTTTGGCTGGCGGGCATTTGTTATTTGAAGATTTACCGGGGTTAGGTAAAACAACATTGGCCAGCAGCTTATCTCGCTTAGCAGGCTTAGATTTTCAACGTATTCAATTTACCAATGATATGCTTGCGAGTGATGTGATTGGTATCAATATGTTCAATCAAAAAGAACATCAATTTGAGTTTAAACAAGGGCCTATTTTCTCTCAAATTTTACTTGCAGATGAAATTAACCGATGCAGTCCAAAGACTCAAAGTGCTTTGCTTGAAGCGATGGAAGAGGGGAATGTCACTGTCGATGGTACTCGTTATGAATTGCCGAAACCATTTTGGGTGATTGCCACACAAAATCCACTTTTTCAAAGTGGAACCTATAGTTTACCTGAATCACAACTCGATCGTTTTATTATGCGATTGTCTTTAGGTTATCCATCACGTTCTGCTGAAAAATTACTTTTACAGCAAAATTCACGACATGAACTGATCACACAACTGCAATCGATATTCGAACAACAAGAAATATTGCAATTACAACGTAATGTGAATCAAATTGCAGTAAATGAGCTTGTTTATGATTACTTACTTGATTTAACAGAAGAAACTCGAAAAGGTCGTCATGGTCTATCGACACGAGGATTACTTGCGCTTAAAAAAGCGGCGCAAGCTTATGCTTTGGTTGAAAGGCGCCAATTTGTAATTGCAGATGATGTGCAAGCGGTATTTGTTGCAGTTGTGTCTCATCGTATTGGATTAGGTGAATCTGAAACCTTAGCCTTGATGCAAAAAGTTCCTGTAAAAGGTTAATAGGGATCGATCATGCTCAGAAAACGATTTGTGCGTTGGTTGCATCTGCGATTTCGCTATACTGGTATGCGTACGCTAAAACAAAATGAGGTGTTGGTCTTTATTTATCAGCAAGGTTATTTATATCTTGTTTTAATTTTGATCACCTTTATTGCGGGTATTAATTATGCCAATAACTTAATTCTGGGTTTTTGCTTCCTCATAAGTGCAATTTTATGTATCAGTTTTTATCTAAGTTTTAAACAGTTACATGGCATAACCATGCAAGTCGTTGTAGATGAAGTGGGTAAAGTCGGAGAGGCTTTTAAAGTTAAAATCATTTTACAACAAGATCGACTGACACCTAAATATTTAAATTTCAAAACCAATGATCAAATACATCCCTTTTTATTTGAAGAAAAGCAGCAAAGCTTTGAACTCGTGTTTATTCCAGAGCAACGTGGGAAATTTGAGATTCCACCGATTCAAATATATTCAACTTATCCTTTAGGACTTGTCAGAGCTTGGACTTATATTTATCTCACTGACATCTATTGGGTTGCCCCACAAGCCAAAGCATTTACACAGAGTTTACAAAGTTACTCGAATACAGGTGAACCTGACTTAGATGAATTTAAGGAACTTAGAACATTTAAACTGGGTGATTCATTGCAAAGTATTTCATGGAAACAAGCTGCGCGAGGACAAGGCTTATTCGTCAAACAATTTGAAGATTTGGTCGACACGCATGTTATGCAAATTGAATACAGTAAAATGCCAAGTGCAGACCATGAAGAAAAACTATGCTTCATGATGGAATTGGTTGATCAATGTGAGCATTCTCAAATACCTTATAGCGTTATTTTACCGCATGCACAGACTGAAAATGGCGTAGGTGAGCAACATTATATTCATATCAAAACATTATTGGCTCAGGCTTAATTGGAGAGTTGATGATGAATAAATCAATTCAAATTTCAATCTTATTGGTGCTGAGTTTGATCTTGGTCGCTCAAGCTGCATATATACCCATTGCATTATCTATTTTATTTTTAAGCAATATTATTGGATTAGGCCTATTTTACAGAAAACAAAATAAACACGAAATTTCAGACTTCCCCAAATACCCAAAATTAATTTTTGCGCTAATCGCATTGGTGATTATTTACTTTGATACTCAAACTTTTTTAGGCGTAGAAGCAGGAACTGCAGTTCTCTCTACATTTTTATATGCCAAAGCCTTAGAGACCAAGTCTAAACGTGATTTTATTATTTTATTTAACTTTGCCTTATTTGTGAGTGCAAGCCTATTTCTACATTCACAAGCCTTTTGGATGGCATTGTTGGTGCTGTGTTGTTTAGTCAGTTGTTTAATCGGTTTATATCGTGTGCAAACAGCACATTTTCAAACTAAACAACCTGTTTTACAATCACTCAAAAATGATTCATTTCATATTTTAAAATTTATTGGCTTAGCTTTACCATTTTTTATCTTACTGTTTCTATTTTTTCCACGCTTGCCACCGCTTTGGCAAATTCCAATCCCCAATAATAAAGCCGTAACAGGTCTAAGTGATACGATGTCTCCCGGTGATATTGCTGAATTATCGCAATCAAGTGCCTTGGCGTTTCGCGTGATTGCAGATATGAAGCAGTTACCTAATCGTAATGAATTATATTGGAGAGCGTTGGTTTTAGACCATTATGATGGTACGACTTGGACCAGTGATTTTATCAATAAACGAGATAAATCTTCTTCAGCGATCACAGGGCATCGTGAAGGATTTCGTTATCAATATTTAGCCAGTGATCCAAGTCAACAATGGATTACGGGACTGGAAAAATCAGTTCCAATTGAACAACGATTTACTTTACATGAAGATTGGTCAATTACCCCAAGACGTTTAGTGCAACGGACACAACCGATTCAATTACAATGGATTGGCAATGGAATTGTTGAGACACAACAAGAAGGTCTTACACAAACGATGTTGAGGAATAGTTTGGATTATCCTTTAAAAAGTGATCCACAAGGGCAAAAATTTGCACAATTGATGTATCAACACAGTCAAAACAATCCTGAACTATATATTCGTAATATTTTAAATTGGTATAAAAAAGAGAATTTTGTTTATACATTAGCACCGGGAAAACTGGGCGATAATCGCGTAGATGAATTTTTATTTCAAACTAAACAAGGCTTCTGTGAACATTATGCATCTAGCTTTGTTTTGTTAATGCGCTACGTTGGAATTCCTGCCAGAGTCGTCACGGGATATCAAGGCGGGGAATTAGCACCTGATGGTCAAAGTTGGGAAGTTCGTCAATTAGATGCGCATGCTTGGGCGGAAGTTTACCAACGAGGTCAATGGCAACGTGTTGATCCAACGGCAATTATCGCACCAATGCGTATAGACCAAGGAATGCAGAATATTATGAATGATAATAATGCAATCTTTGGTGATGCAAGCTATTCAAATTTACGTTTACAACATTCTTCAGTTTTCAGAACGTTACGTATTTGGAGCGACTACGCCAGTTTCCAATGGCAAAGTAAAGTGGTAGGTTATGATGCCGATAAACAAAATAGTTGGCTAAAAAAACTCGGACTCACATCCACTTATAGTTATGCGCTCATTTTAATATTTGGAATTTTAGGATTGCTTTTGACCTATTGGGGAGTTTCTAAGTTTCTATTGATTCGGCAAATGTCTAAAATTGAATATGTGTTGTTCCAATTTAATAAAAAACTAGATTTCGTTGATCAAAAAAAAGAATCGGAAACTTTTCAACAGTGGATGCAGCGTTTGGCAGATCAAACTCAGCAAAAAGAGATTTTTGAGGAAGCCAATCGGTATTTTCAAAACCTTGTTTATTTAGCTGATGAAAATCAACAAGATATTAAAAAGTTTAAAAATTTGCTTAAAGAGTGTGCGAATGTGCTAAAGCAACGTAAATAAGGCTTGTCAGAATCTAAAAAAATGCATATTATCGCTGTCACTTAGGTGTATAGCTCAGTTGGTTAGAGCGCTACGTTGACATCGTAGAGGTCAGCAGTTCGAGTCTGCTTATACCTACCAAGATTTTTATTGATATTAATCAATAATATAAGGGTGAAATTGTAATGATTTCGCCCTGTTTTTTATGCCAAATAGGTCAGCTTTGAGTAATCAAAATACTCAAAATTTGCATTAAAAACTGCTTTATATTTCGCTTTCGGGCGCCATTTTTGAGATGTGTATGTGTCTCTAATAGAAATGGTGCCCGAATTACGGCCCCAAATATTGAGAGTTTATTAATATGCAAAAACCTGTCAAACGTGGCAATGCTTGGCGTATTCAAGTCAAGTACAAACATCTCCGTGATGCGGCAACTCGAGATACTTCAGAAGAGTGCATTGCTTGGGCACACAAACGACTTCTAGAATTACAGCTTGAGTACGAAAAGCAACTCAAGGATCTAGACAAACCTAAAATCAACTTAAAACAATTATTCGAACTTTATTACGATAAAGTAGGACAATTCACCAAATCTAAAACCTATATAAAAAATCACATCAAATGGCTTGATCGTTATTATGGCGAATTAACCTATATCTCTATCCACGATCTCACACCTAAACTAATCACCGAAAACCGTGAAAGACGTTTAAAGCAAGTTAAACCCGGTACGCTACATAAAGAAATGAGTCTGGGATCTTCTGTGTTTACTTTCGCTGTCCGTGAAGTTTTCCTTATTCAATCCAATCCCTTTAATCTTGTTAAGAAACCCACTAAGCCTCAATCAAGACAAAACCGTATTAACCAATCTCAGATTGATAAGATCTTACGTGGTTTAGATCATTACCATGAAAATATGGTTCCAAGTACTCCTGCACACTATATCGCTTGGTCGTTCTTATTTGCTCTTGAAACAGCGATGCGTAAAGGGGAGATTCTAGGTATTCAGCGAGAGCATATACACGATGATTATGTGCATTTACCTGAAACCAAAAACGGTACTTCTCGTGACGTTCCGTTGTCTCAGAAAGCACGTAAGCTTTTAGATTTATTGGTGAGCCGTGATGATTATTTGATTCCACATAGTTCAAATTCTTTTAGGCTTTTATGGCAAAGGAATTTGAAGCGTACCGATTTAAGTGGTCAGTTTACTTTTCACGATACACGCCATGAAGCAATTACACGTATGGTGAATAATCAGAAGCTACCAGTAGAGATATTAGCGAAAGTAACAGGTCATAAGACAATTAATGTTTTAGTGAATACTTATTACAATCCAACAGCTTCAGAGATAGCAAAAATGTTGAATGCTGCTTAAAATATGCCCCATAACAAGGGGCTTTTATTACATGAAAAAACATAGCGTTATTACAATACTTTTATATGCAGTTTTAATTTTTTTGACATGTTTGATTGTCGCAATAATAATTAAAGATGCTTTCAATATTGATGTAGATTATTTATCTGCATCCGCAACTTTCTTTGCGGCGTTTGCAGCATTCTTATTGTACGACAATTGGAGAGAGCCTTATAGGGCTCAAAAAATGCTAGAGGAACGAAAAGATATATTATTCCAAATTAGAGAGTTTCGAGTAGCTTACTATAAATTTAAAACCCATCTTGATTTAATACCTAAAGAGGGTTGGGATTCTAAAAAAGAGGAATATATTGCTGAATATTTGTGTTTGGAAGCATGTGTATTAAATAATTTAGATAACCTATCTGATTTCTTACATATTTATTCAATAAATTTTAATGACTTATCAAAAAATGACAGAGAAAGGCTTCATAAAATTGAATTAAGAAAGTACAGTGATGAAATTATTGAAATATATACTATCTTTTTAGAAAAGGATCCTAATGAGAATTTTGAAGATGCTTATATGAATATTGTATCTAGTCGGGTCCAAATAGAATTCCTAAAAATTGTAAAAAATATTACATTAAAATTACAAAAAGAAATTTTGGAATATAATAAAGAACTTGAAGGGCAATAAGCCCTTTTCTAATTCTTACGTCTAGCACCACGTTTCGATGCTGTAATATGTAGATTTTCAAGTAAGGGCATGACTTCTTTAGGGTCATACAGGTGTTTGTTTTGATCGCCCTTATTTAATGGCCCAACTTTTTCAATAATGGTTTTGCGCGATAAATTAAAGCGTTGAGCAAGCCAAGCAGCAGTTACGCGATTCGGCAATTCTTCAGCTTTAAGCTCTACTATTTTCCCACCTGCAAAATGATCACCAAGAAAGACTTGAGGCGGTTTGTCGGATTCAATGACAACTATGTATTTGTTCATCTCAAATAATCTCCCAGTGCAAAGCTAAAATTAAATTTAAAGTCAGCCAATCCGCTATTAAAATCATTAACATGGCGCAACTCCTTTGCGTTTCATTGCTTCCATTAATAAATCCTGCACTTCGCGCTTTGATTCTCTGCGTTCCATGACCACCGAATCCATAGTGTCTTTGGCAACAATAAAATGTAGATAAACAGGGCGGTCATATCCCGCTTGTGCTTGACGTGTTGGGCCAATACGTTCAACAATTTGCTGATATTGTTCTAAGTCCCACCAATGCGAAAAGAAAACTAAAATATTCCCACCGTCTTGCAAATTCAGTCCGTGACCTGCACTTGCAGGATGTGCAAACAGCACAGGGATTTTCCCTGCATTCCAATCGTGAATTGTTTGCGGATCCTTATCTAAGTGGCGACCTTGAGGAAATACTTTGAGCAATCGAGCAAGGTCACTTTTAAAGTGATAAGAAACTAAAACAGGCATGCCCGAAGCTTCTTCGATAATGGATTCAAGTGCCTGAATTTTTAAATCATGAATTGCTTGCCATGATCCATTTTCATCGGTGTAAATCGCACCTGAAGCAATCTGCAAACATTTCATCGTTTTTGATGCAGCATTAAAAGCTTCAATCTCAATGGATTCTGAAAGTTCAATAAACATTTCCTGTTCCATTTCTTTGTAGATTTTTTTTGCTTTGCCTGTCAGTTCTACTTCAATGACGTTTACAATTGGCTCTTTAATATCAAAATAATCTTTAGCTTCAATGCTGATACAAATGTCTTGAAGCTTGTTGTGTATCTCCGCTTGGCTATGCGCAAATGGGATAAGCTGTACGGCATTACGATCTGCGCCAACTTGTACTTGCTGAAACCAACGACTAATAAAAGAATTAAAACTGGTACCTAATCTTTGTCCTCGATCAAGAAACCATGCTTGCCCCCATAAGTCTTTTAATCCATTGGGTGCAGGTGTTCCAGTCAGCTCAATAAAGCGATCAACCAGTTTGGTGTGAGCAACCTTGCCTAAAGCACGTGTACGTACTGATCCTTGACGAATGCGAAATCCTTTTAGCTTTGTGCTTTCATCTGCAACGATTTTGGTGAAAGGCCATTGCGTACCAAAGTGTGCGACTAACCAAGGCAAGTTTTCATAATTAATGGTGTAAACGCTCGCTTTCTGTTTCAAGGCATATAGGCGTTGTTCAGGTGTACCGACTACAGCCACAACTTTGAAATTTTTTAGATGTTCCCATTTCTTCGCTTCATCGGGCCATGTGGTTGCTGCAACACGTAAAGGAGCAACAACTAAAGCAGGACCTGGTTCGAAAGCCTCAAGAATTTCTAATGCAGTTAGGGCAGAGGATGTTTTTCCTGTACCCATTCCTGCATAGACTCCGCAACGTGGATGATCAATCATGTGACTGATCATTGCATTTTGGTATGTATGGGGAATAAATGGTTTAGCTGTCATCCCAATAACTCCTCAATTCGTTCTAAGCTATCTATAACTTCAACTTGCTGACCCATTTTGCGCATGCGTTCATGTTCACGAATTTGGGCTTTAGTTGGTTTTTCGCCTGTTGCTTTTAACTCTGCCCAAAATGAATTATCAGGTAACATCACGATACGGTCAGGGGCAGAGTTACGACCAATCCACTTAACTTTTCTAACTTCACCACCTAGTGCTTTAACTCGTTGCACTAGGTATGTTTCAATTTTTGATTCACGCATATTTATGAGCGTATCGGCATGACCACGCCTTTGGCATGGTTGAAACCTGTTTTTTCAAAACCAATAACAGCAGCAGTATTTTTGCCAGTAGGGTAAAGCATTACACCTCCTTCTTTACCCGAACCGCCAAGTGCTTTTTGCACTTTTTGAAAATCAGTGAGATATGCCCAATTGAATTGTGGGTAATCGTCGTTGTTGACGCCTTCAACCAAACGGTTTGGGAATATTGGTTGCCAATTTGGGTATTTTGCATTGATCAAATTGAAAGATTCGACAGAATCGGCAAAGCGTAATTCGCCTTTTTTATTTTTTAAGTCGACACTAAGTTTGCAAATAAGACTGCGTTCTTTGGTTGATATTTTTTTTAAGAAATAACGAACTGCATTTGCAGGAATAATAATTTGTGGTGCTTCTTTATCTAATCCTTCAATTACGCATGCAAAACCACGGTGCCCATCGGTAGACACGATATGCCCGTCATCAAAAGCGATTCCTTCTAAATAAAAGCGAACATCACTTTTTGCAGTACAAATAAGTGCAGCATCAAGTAGTTGCATTGGTACTTCAATATCAAAGTTTTCCATATTGATTCCTTTTTTATATTCGTTGATTGCTACAGGATTGGTAGCAATACGGTTTCGGTTTCTATAAGCAGTCATAAATCAATCCTTTTTATATCGATAAGATTCAAAGCCTGCTGCCGCCAATGGCAAATCACTCGCCCAAACTGGATTTGTAGCAAGCAGGCTTGATAAATGTTCAGGGTTAAATTCAGGTAGATCAGGCGCCTCAGTAATCACTTCGTCGTGAACTGTTAAAACCATTTCATAATCTGAATCGTCAATGCTTGGCATGTTGTGTCCAAGCACATCACGAGATACAGCTTGCGTAATGTTCTCGGCAAATTTGCCGCCATAGGTATAAAGGCGTTCCCATTTACGTGTGTATTGGTTATTGCCCATATAAGAAATTTTGCCGTCTTCAACTTTCGCACCTGGATAGCAAAGGAAACGACCAGAAGGGAGGCGAATTAAAAGCCAAGAGCCTTTTTTGATAAAATCAACTTTTCGGCATTTAAACGGTGTATTTGGATTTTGCAGGGCGTTGGTTGCCGCTTGTTTGAGCTCTGACCACCAAGCAAAAATATTTGGATGCGCATAGCGCCATGAACGTTTAAATGAATCACATACAAGCCATGTTTTCTTTTTAAGCCCAAATGTCGTACGATGTTCTTTCTTGTGCCATTCCCAAGCACGAATTGCTTCGTTCATGATTGATGGCTCAATACCTTCAAAAGCTTGTTCAGCCATTGCATCAAGATCTAAACCATAAGCGGCAGCGAAAGTAAGGAATGCACCGACACCGCCTTCATAACCTAATGCTAGTTCTTGAACCTTACCGACTTGGCGTTGTTCCTTGTCCACATCTTCAGGGGATACGCTAAAGGACTTGGCATATGCCAATTTATAAAGGTCGTGTCCTTTACCCGCATCGAAATCATAAAAGGCTTTGATTTTCCATGTTTCGCCTGCAAGCCATGCCAATGCACGACCTTCAATGTTGGATAAGTCGGCTACAACAAGCTTTTTGCCTTCAGGTGCACAAATTGCTCCACGGATTGCAGAAGATGTAAGTTCCATAACATTGTCAAAAAATACGTCAGCAAGATCGAGTTTTAATGCCTCAATGCCTTGATCGATTTCATTTTGAGCAAGTGCAGGGCGGGGTAAATTCTGCGGTTGAAATAATCGACCCGCCCAACGTCCAGTACGACTCGCCCCATTAAATTGCAAAGTCCCACGTAAACGACCATCTGAACTGGTACCTTTAGAAAGCGCATTGTATTTAGCTGTACTGGTGGTTGATGCTTGTAAACGAATGGCAAGCAATTCACGGACTGCAAGTGGTAAAGCTTCGTCATTTAATCGACGTTCTAAAGTGGCTTTTTGCATATCAGGGAGTGATACACCGTGAACCTCGAGTATGTGCTTTAACATTGCATCTCGTTGGGTTGCTGCTTCCACTTCACCATCGGTCAATGACTTAGTGCGTTTTGCTAATCCTTTTTGCGCTTTGTCTACAGCTGTAATGGCGCATTCAACTAGCTCGAGATCAATACAAACGCCTCGATCATTGATTTGTTGATCTAAATGCCATAGCGCTAATTCAGTGCCTTTGTAATTCCACTTTGGCATTTTCTTGTGCAATTCACGCATTGCTAAAATATCGTTCTTGGCATAATCAACAAAACGAGCCCATTCAACAGGATGGGTTTCGCTTGTTGCACGACGAATTTTTTGATTAGCAGGGCGAGGTTTACAGAACAATTGAATAAGTTGTTTGCCTGCTTTGTCTTTTGCTTTATCCGTATCGATTTTGAAAATGTCACAGAGAATATCAAGCCCACCTGGTAAGGAATGGCTCAATGCTTGAACCATTGTGTCTTCCCAACGGTTTATTGCTAAATTGTATTGTTTAAACGCATGGCGTAAAACGGTACGGTCAAAGCCTGAGTTATGAGCGATTAAAGTTACCGATTGGTCTTTTAATAAGTTGCTTAATTCAAGTGAAATGTTTGGATATGTTGTCAAATCTTCAACATGCACTTCACCATCATCTAAAGCCCATGCGAATACCATGACTTCTGCATTTTCAGCATATGCATGTGTGCCATTTTTAATCGGTGTTTCGCAGTAGGTTTCGAGATCGAGGTATAAATCGGGCATTTCAAATAATCCTTAGCAAATTTTGCTTTGGTAAAGTGAACGCATAGGGTCAGCTGTACCTTCACTTTCCAAAACAAGTCACACTGACGCAGTGACACTCGGTAGACACCCACAGGGAATAGGAGTATGTGTTATCTACTGCTATGGTTTTTTCCAGTTTCAACACTCATAGCTTGTCGAGTAATGCGCGGGGCATACTGGGAACATGGTCACACTTCAATTATTAAGCTGAAAATTGCCCTTGGTAGAAATCAACTGAACCTGTCAATTGATCTTCTAAAAGTTCAATAAATTCTTCAGCACGTTGTTGCTCATGCGCATCTTTACCCACGAAACGAAGCACGAAAGTAGGGTTTGCATCTTTTGTGGAAATGCGAATTGAAATTTTTAGGTTATTGTCTTTTAAGCCTTTATATGACTCAGTGAACATAGTGAAGTGGTCAGGTAGAAATTCATCTACACCCGTTGCTTCAACTTGCTCGGTTACACTGGCTTTGTATCCGAGATCCTGAACAGCGCTATCTACTTCATGCCCACGATTGATTTTTACTTTGCGTAATGCGCGAATCGCTTTGTCATGAGAAATTATTTCCCCAGTAGCAGTTCGTGCAGAAACAAACTCTGCCCAATCATCTAACCAATCAATAAGGGCTTGTTGCTCAAAGCGTTGACCATCCGCACGTTCAAGCGCTTTAAACTCAGGTTTTTTTTCTAAAGTTAGATGTGCTAGATCGTCAGCATGTCCAGCTTCTACGACATCACCTAGATTAAAAATTGCTTCAGCTTTTAAACCGTTTGTTGTAGAAATAAATGCTTTTACATCCTGCAATTTGCGATCTTGGATATAACCAACAAAGGATTGGATGCTTAGCGTTGAAAATATTCCGCGGAAACGATCACGCATTGCGTTATATTTTTCAGTGCTATGCAGACTGAAGCTACTCGGAATAATGGCAATAGATGCTTGGCTATCTACTTGAATTGGCATTACGTTTTGAGCAGCAATGGCAAGATCTGCGATTTTTTGTACTGTTGCTTGTTCCATTTCTTATTTACCCTGTAATGAAGTTATTGAAGTCGATTAATCGACGTAATCGGTCATGTTTGTGCGTTCAGGCATAAGTGAAATGCAACCGCCTTTAAGCACGTGCATAGGGGTAGCACCTTCTGATAATTCAGTACGGTGACCTTTAGCAGTCGGGGTTTTGTAGTCAATTGAATGACTCACATTGACTTGTTGAGTATCTGAAATCTGTTTGATTTTCAGCTTGATGGTAACTTCACCTTGTTTGTTGTTAAGCACAACGCCTGCAGCAACATCGGAAAGCACAGCACCTAATTGCTTTTCGAAAATACCTGCATTTAGGTCACCAATAAAATTTGGTACATCTGTTGATTTTTGGCTCATTTCTATTTTTCCTTTTACTTATTGGAAAGGGTTGCCCTAGTTACCTAGGGCGATGCATTTATGCAAATGCAGGGTCATTTTCGAAATCAGGATCTGCACCTGAAGCGCCCACATCTAAATCGTCAAATTCATCTTCAGATGCAACACCGCCGCCTGCGAATGCTTCACCATCTTTTAAGAATTGAACGCCACGGAGAGAGGCATTAATGCGCTTACCGTAGTTATTGTCTTGGCACCAAAGTTCAATGGATGCATTTACATAGCAGCCCGCATAAGGTCGACCATCTGCTTGAACTAATGGGGTTTTATCTCGGTCAACAACAGTCACACGGGTTTTGTTACGTGCAGAAATGTATAAATTTCCTGCGTAACCTTCATAGTCAGCTTTAGCGTCACCATCATGTAAAGCTGTACGATCTTTGGTTTCGATTTCTTTTTTGATTTGAGGCCATTTAGCGCCCCATTTGTCTTTGCCAATTTGCTCCATCGATTGCTTGATTTGAGCAATTTGAGGGTGGTTAGGTGGTAAGATGAATGAAGCTGAGAACGCTGGATCACCTTCACCATTTACGGTTTTTGCTTCGAATAAAGCAGGAAAGGCAAGGCGTACGTTTGATAATGCAATTTTCATTGTGATTGCTCCTTATTAAGCATCAAGATTGTTAAAATCATTTTCGGGATTGACGATAAGTGCAGGGCGCTTATCAGATTCAGGTACGACAGTAGGTTTACCGTCTGCACGTGTGATGAGGTTTTCAACTTTTGACCATTGGCGAACGCCGATGATCTTTTCTTTTTTGAGTTTTTCAGCTGTAGTCGGTGAGATGAGTTTTAAGTCATACATCTCATCCGTTTTAAGGCGCATAGACTTTAGTAATTGCTCAGCTTCTTCTGTATTTGACCAAGCGCGATTACCTTGTTTACCTTGGACTAGCTTGTAGCCTGTAACTTCTTCGCCTTGATGCAGTTTGTTATGCACCAATCCGCTAACCGCTTTGATCCATCCTTCAATCAATGGAATCGCACTGAAAAATTTGCTTAGGCGGTCGTTTTCAAGGTTCGTCACTTCACCTGTTGCCGTATCGATCTGTGCATTGAGATCTACTGTATCAAGATCATCAAATTCACCTGCAACGGTATTTAGGACATATTTAGCAAGCGCAGGGCATGTGGCTTTTGCTTTGCACCATTGACACTGCTTTTCACCAGGATTAAATGAGATATCAAAATCCGCAATTGCACCGCCATCTCCGCAATCAAGACCTTCTTCAAGATTACGAATAACGTCAACCTGGTATTTAGCTTCACGCCCAAACTCAAGAAGGTCTTCGACAGTGCGCACTTCTTCTGAATAATGATTTAAACGCGGTTGGTGGATCACTTGACGTACTTGTTTAAAGTCACCAAATGCACCAAAGTTATTTAAAGCACCCAATGCATAAAGTTTTAATTGTTCATTGCCTTCAGCATTAACTTTTACACCGCGACCGTATTTAAGATCGTGAACTTGAATTTCATCTTCAGTGAGAATGATTACATCGCTTGTGCCGAAAGCATTTTCAGCGCCAATGTATGATGAGAAATCTACACGCTGTTCAACAAGTAGTTCATTGCCAATGGCTTGAGAGCGAACTGCATCAAGGTAGATCTGAATGTTTTCTGACATTTCTAAATCGACAGTGAAAAAAGATGATTCCGCTGCTTCAGTTTCACGCGCCCACCATGTTGACCCTTTAGATACAACAATGATTTGATTTAAAAAGTCTGTCGCATCTTTACCTTGTTCAAGGCATTCAGATGCAAGGAAATGTGCTGCTGTGCCTTCATCTGCATGCTCAGAGCTAGAATCAGGAATGCCTTTCTCTAAGATCATGCTTCCTGCGCATTGCATCCAACGGTGTGCAGATGAAGGGCTTAATTTTGCGTGTGAGGTCATGGATTATTCCTCCACTTCTTCAAATTCACCTGAATCATTTAACTGATACCAAGTATTTGGTTTAAGATTGTTTTCGCCTATTTTTGATGCGCGAATATGGATAATTTCTCCTTTGTCATCACGGTGTGCTAAAACAATTGCACTACCTTCAGGCGCACGAGCTTTATTTTCATAACCAATGGCGATCGCAACACCATATGCGTTATCTTGTTGAATAATTTGGCTGTTTGAGAAATATCCTGTCGTTAGGCTCGCAGACCAGTTGCCAGTTGCAGAACTCGCAGACTTGTAACCAGTTGCAGAACTCGCAGAGTTGTCGCCAGTTGCAGAACTCGCAGAGTTGTAACCAGTTGCAGAACTCGCAGACCAGTTGCCAGTTGCAGAACTCGCAGACTTGTAACCAGTTGCAGAACTCGCAGAGTTGTCGCCAGTTGCAGAACTCGCAGACTTGTAACCAGTTGCAGAACTCGCAGAGTTGTCGCCAGTTGCAGAACTCGCAGACCAGTTGCCAGTTGCAGAACTCGCAGAGTTGTAACCAGTTGCAGAACTCGCAGACTTGTAACCAGTTGCAGAACTCGCAGAGTTGTCGCCAGTTGCAGAACTCGCAGAGTTGTCGCCAGTTGCAACTGCTTGCCCACGGTTTTTATCACTAAAAGCTGGGGATTCTTCGTTAATCGGCTCGCATTTTTGAGTTGTATATTCAATAGATGCCTTGACTAAAAAAGGGATATCAATTTCTGCTTTTACAGTAATAGAACGGCTTGATACTTTAGAATCGCCGCTGTCTTTACGGCTTAATTCCCCTGACTGTTCTACAGTGGCAAAACGGCTATTACTTGGACTGTAGTAATTGAATACGTCTAAAGGGTATTCGCAAGCATGGAAACCTGAACCACAAACCTCGACTTTACCTTTGTGGTGGTATGTCTTCCCGATTTCATATTGAAAGTCACGGCATTGTAGATTTGCATCAAAACCTTTGAATGAATTAATCTTTTCGTCCATTTTGCCTATTCCTTATGCAAAATACGTGGTGTATGTTTTGAAACAGATGAAAATAAGCGCAATTAAAAATGCGGTTATAAATACAAAGGTTTCATTACGTGTTAATAGCGGTGTGAATTTTGGCTTTTGCGCGAAGTCAGGTGACTTAATGCGCTTGGCACAAATTCGATCTAATTTGTTATTGCGCATTGTCAGCCTCGAATTTTTCTACTTCTGTCATTACCGTTGGGTAATCAGCTTCTTTTATTTGTGTGATGTTTTCGGCATTACACTTAGCCATAATCGCTTGGAAGGCATTGCGATCTGCTTTAGCAACTCGCATCAAAGCGGATTTAATATCTGCAAGCTCAACTTTGGTTTGTTCAGAAGTGGTTTCTGTTTGAGCTTCTTGAACCACAGTGCTTGTTTCTTCAAGTGTTTTGGCTGCACGTTTTGCTTCTGATTTCGCTTGCTCAACGATTGTTTTATCCGTTTTGGCTGTACCACGGCTATAAATGAAGTTTTCAACGGCTTGGGCTGCGTGCACAATAGCGTCTGAATCAACTACACCTGCACCGATAAGCTGAAGGCATAGTGAATGGCGGATTTCTTCGATTGATGGGTTTACTCGTGTATTCATGGTATCTATCCTAAAGTTGCGTTTAACTCAACATTTTAGATAAATTAATCGCAACTTTGAGTTGCGTCAAGTGCAACATTTAAATTTTTTGCATAAAAAAACCTGCTTTTAAAGCAGGCTGTTGAATATTAATATTATTTATTTTTAAAAATTACACATCCATTTGCATTTTTTTAACAACACCACAAAAAGTCGTACTAGGTTGGAAGGGCATTAAAGGATATTTTTCGTTTAGAGGCTTTAAATATTTACCTGATTCATCGTCAATCAGCTGCTTAAAAGTTGCTTGGTTACTATCTTGAACTGTGACAATTACGAAACTTTTATTATGTGGTTGTTCTTCAGGTTCAACGATAATTACGCAACCTTCAGGGAATTTGGTTTCCATACTATCACCGACAACCCTTAATGCATATGTATGTTTTCTTGGTTTATAAGTCGTTTCAATAAGCTCAATATTATCTAAACTGCTAAGGAAAACGTCTTCATAGTTGCCTGCTTGAACCCAAGATATTAAAGGGACTCTATAAATATCAGTTGCTTCTGAGACATTACATCCTTGAGCTTTAGCGAATAGTTCCCAAACTTCAACACCTAGTGCTTCTGCTATAGAGCTTACTTTATCAAGTTCGGGAAATTGTTTGCCCGATTCATATCTTGAAATGTTTCCTTTATCAACTCCGATTGCATTTCCCAATGTTTCCTGACTCATCTTTTTTTCTGTTCTTAATTCTTTAATTGCATTGCCAAGTTCAGTCTTCACTTTAATGCCTATTTAATTGGTAGATATGCCGTTGAGAAATTTTATTATTAATATTGCGTTAAACGCAATGAATTTCAGCACAACAAAACTTGATTGTTTGTTGCGTTTAGTGCAACATATTTTGGTTATTAAATGAAAAAGGCGAAAACAATGACACCGCTTCGTCGAATTAGAGACCTGAAAAAGTATTCATTAGCTGAAGTTGCAAACTATGTTTCTTCTGATCCTGGGAATTTATCTCGAATTGAAAAAGGTATTCAAAAACCCTCTTTAAAACTGGCTGAACAATTAGTTCATTTTTTTAATTTTGAAATCACAGAGTTAGAGCTACTTTACCCTGAACGTTACGATGTTGAGGGTGACTTTGAAGATCTAACAATTACTGAAAGTGCTAGCCTATGAAAATTGATTTCGAGACTTGGTTTAAGCAGCAGCCTTTCTATGTTTCTTTACGCATTATTCATGGTGATCGGATTTTTGACTTTGATCACTGTATAAATTCCTATCGCGTATTGCATGTGCAAATTGCTTGGACGGTTTGGGAGCATTTGCATGAAACCCTTGAAGCTGTTGAATGCAATTGTGATTGTGCGGGGTGTTAAGACGAATGAACTATTTCAAAGAGTTCGGTAAAACCTTACTCGCCAATCACTATATGCTGATTCCAATAAAGCAGGGTATGAAGCGCCCCGTAATGGATGAATGGCAAAATTTCCGTATCAATGTAACTGACCTACCTAAATATGCTAATCACGGTATTGGCGTATTAACAGGACAAGGGCCTTTTCCAATATGCGCAATTGATATCGATGTACTCGATGCTGATCTTTCTGAGAAGTTTGCAGAATGGTGTAGAGATCACCTTGGTATTTGCTGTGAACGTATTGGACGTGCGCCTAAGATTTTACTTGTCTATCGCGCTGAGGATCCAAACTGGGGTAAATCCGCTTCGGCTTGGTTTGCTTCCGCTGAAGATACAAATAAACCTTTTAAGGAAATCACAAAGCACCGGGTTGAAGTCCTTGGACGTGGACAACAATTCGTTGCCTACCATACGCACCCTGATACCAATCAACCCTATGAATGGGTTGATTTCTTTGGGGGGATTGCCGAATTTTCAGCGGATGCTTTAACTGTTTTGACTCAAGAACAAATTGCAGAAGCGATCAATGCTTTTGAACAAATGGCACTTGAGCATGGTTTTGTCCGTGTCAAAAATAGCAAGTCACGCATTGGCACAAAAACATCAAGCGAATTGGTTGATGATGATGACTACCTGAGTACGGTTACCGCAACAATTGGTTTGCAAATCGATGATGCTAAGAAATATTTAAATTACATAGACAATGAAGATTATGACACCTGGTTACGTGTGGGGATGTCTTTGCATCATGAGTTTGCTGCTAGTGATGATGCTTTGCAACTTTGGAACGATTGGAGCTCAACAGCAAGTAACTACAATGCGTTTGAAGACATTGAGTATCGTTGGGGTACCTTCGAGCAAACAGGCGAATCCATCGTTACTGCGCATTGGTTACTTAAAGTCGGACGTGAATCAAGACAGGAAAAAATTCGAGCTGAAAAGCGCAAAATCTTTGCAGATGTAAAACAAAAAATCATTGAATGTGATGATGCTCAAGTCTTAATTCAAGTTGTAGCGAAAGAAGCAGGCAAAGTTGCAGGCACAGATTTAGCTTTGCGCAATGAATTGGCAGGGTTGATTCGCCAACGATATAAACAATTGACTAAATTCACGATTAATCACCGTGAAATCAATATCGCTATGGGCGGTAAGAAAGTCCAAATTGCATTGGACGATGCTCAAAAACGCCCGATGACTGAATTTGGTAATGCTTCAAGAATGCTCGATGCTTACGGCAATGAGATTATGTTCGTTGCTGAAACTGAAAAATGGTATCGATGGAATGCTGTTTATTGGGAGCCGTGTGTGCATAAGGTCATCGAGCAATTTGCCAAGCAAACAATCCTTGCGATGGGTGATGAAGCTAAGAAAATTGATGATGATACGCAAAGAGCTGAGTTCTACCAATTCTGTGCACTGAGCCAAAAACATGGCATGGTTTCAAATATGGTTAAACTTGCACAATCAGACCCCCGTGTTTTAACGCCTTTTAATGAGTTAGATAGTGATATTAATTTATTAGGATGTGCCAATGGTGCGATTGATCTACGTACGGGGGATTTAATCAAACCATCTCAAGATCTGCTTATTACCTATAGCACTGGGGTTAATTACAATCCTAAAGCTAAATGCCCATTATTTGAAAAAACCGTACTTGATGCTTTCTTTGGTGATCAAAGCATGGCTGATTTCTTTCGTCGATTGATGGGGTATGCAGTGCTTGGACATCCTGTAGAAAACCTTTTAATTATTCCTTTCGGTGATGGCTCAAACGGTAAGTCAACAGTATTCACAACCATTTCTAAAGCTTTAGGGGATTACACCACAACAGCAGCGGCTGAAACATTTCTAGGTGGTGGCAAGGGCAATGCAGGTGGTGCGCGTGAAGACTTGGTTCGTTTGCGTGGATCTCGCTTTGTTTATGTTAGTGAGCCCGAAGAAAATCAAGAGCTCAAAGAAAGCTTGGTTAAATCCGTAACAGGTGGGGAAAAAATTACGGCTCGGGGTATCTATGGTAAGCAGTCCGTCGAGTTTGTGCCTACTTGGACGGTCGTTATGCCGACCAACCATAAGCCCATTGTCAAAGGCGATGACTATGGAATATGGCGTCGATTAATGATGTTGCCTTTTGAGCGCAATTACGACACAGATCCAAACATTATCAAAGATCCTTTCTTATCAATCAAAATGAAAAATGAACTTGAAGGGGTATTGGCTTGGCTCGTGCGCGGTGCGCTTGAATATCAAAACGAAGGAATGAAACCGCATAGCAAATCCCAAAAGGCACGTGACGATTATAAAGACGAAATGGATTTGCTCAAAGACTGGATCAATGAATGCTGTGAGCTTGGTGATTTTCGCGAGACCTCTCAAAACTTATGGGTGAGTTGGAAACAATATGCGGAATCTAAGGGCGAATTAAAGTACATCCCGACTGCAAGAAGTTTAGGGCGTCGTTTAAGTGGCAAATTTAAAACATTTAAAGGGACTGCTGGCGTAAGAAGTTACGCAGGCATCCGTGTGCGAGTATCCGTAGAATTTGCGGATGAGCAAGAAAATGCAGATTAGTTTTTGCGGTGAACACGTTGCATTTTGCGAATAGGTAATTTTTTACATGGTTAAAGTTATTTTTAAAGAAATTTAGTGGCATTAGTGGCGTTTGAGTGGCATTTTTTCAAAACTATTATTTCTTATATACATTTTAAAGTTTTGGAAAAAGTAAAAATAAACGCCACTAATGCCACTCCTACACAAAAACGGCAAAATTTAACCGCCTTGGCGGGTTGAGAAAAGTTGAGGTGACTATGGAAGCGGTACAAACAAGAAAGAATTTCCAAATTGCGATTGATTGGAAACAAAAGACACTTGAGCAATGGTTAGAGCAATACGGTGCTTGGTTACTTCAGGATAGTCATTACGAAGACCTAAGCGCACATTGCAGTTTAGGAAGCATTTTAGACATGGCACAAGGCGTGAAGATTGATCGACGCAGAAGATCATTACCTCGTTGCAATATCAACGAGCAACACGCAATGGCAGTTGAAGATATGCTTAGCCATTTGCTTGAAACAGAAAGCAAAAAGGTTAAACAATGGCTCACGGTTGTCATTAAATACTATGTCGATGCATATAGCGAAGAGGACATTGCAGAACACTATGACAAGACAATGTACGCAGTTAAACGCGACAAGCTACTCGGTACGGTGCGAATTGCGACTCGCTTTAAATTACGTAGTTTGCTGACTGATTAATAATAATATTTGACTTGTCGACAGCATTATGCAATATTTCAGGTATCGTAGACGAAGTCTATGAGAAACACACAAAATTAAGCGCGCCTATGGTGCGCTTTTTTATTTTCTAATAGGGTAGAAAACACCTTTAAATATTAGAGATAAAAATGAACTTTTTTGAATATTTTGTTATAGCAGTTGCTCCATCAGTAACCTTGGGACTCGTTATATTTTTTGCTAAGAATTGGTTTTTAGAACGTTTAAAAAATAGTATTAAACATGAATATGATTTGTCTTTAGAGAAATTCAAAGGCGAATTGAAGTTTGAAAAGGATAAAGAGCTTGAAGATTTAAAAGCCATTTTAAAAAAGCAAACCGATGTCAATTTAGAAGATTATAGATTTCAAATTGAGATTAGAAAGAAATGGCTAGATGATTTTAAAAACTTGAGTTCGAAATATTTAGATATAGTTAAAGAAAACGTAGATCTTTTCAATCAGTATGTGCTTAAAGATGAACTAGCTTTGAGTGATGCCAATGTGCAATTTGATAACTATAAAGAAACATTATATAAGCTAAATCAAATATCTGCAGATTTAAGTACTACAAGTTTTAAAATTGATTTACTAATTTCTGACGGTGAACAGTCTTGTGAAGAAATAAAAAAGTATAAAATTTTTATTGAAGACTGGTTGAGAACTGAGTTAGTGGACAATTTTGTAGAAAAGCAAGCAGTTGATTATGAGTCGGAAAAGATTTTGCGGTTAAAAAGTGAAACAGACAAATTTAAAGCCAGTGTAATTAAACTGTTAGAAATCAAATCTACAAAACTTTAATATCAAATTTGACCTCCTTCGGGAGGTTTTTTATTACCTAGAGTTTTTGCAGGAGGAAATATGTCAAAACTCACTGCAAAGCAACTTGCATTTATTGATGAATACCTAATTGACCTTAATGCTACGCAAGCTGCGATTCGCGCAAAATATTCCGTAAAAACCGCATGTTCAAAAGGGCAATATCTTACTAAGGTACTGAGCGCACAAATCAGCGAAGCACAAGCGAAACGCTCAAAGCGAACTCAAATTACCCAAGATATGGTGCTCAATGAGCTAGCAAAGATCGGTTTTAGCAACATGCTTGATTATGTGTCTGTGACCGATGGTGGCGATCTTGCTCCTGATTTTTCTGCCATTACCCGAGATCAAGCCGCTGCAATTGGTGAAGTTACCGTTGAAGAATACACAGAAGGCAGAGGCGACGATGCTCGAAACGTGAAGCGGACGAAATTCAAACTTAGCGATAAGCGCGCTGCATTGGTCGATATGGGTCGTCATTTAGGCATGTTCAAAGACAAAGTGGAATTAACTGGTGCGGGCGGTGGGCCAATCCATCAAGTCACAACAAATATACCTATGACATTAGAAGAATTGTCGAACCTCTCACCACAAGAGTTATCGCGATTAGCAATTAATGGAAAGTTATGACTTATGCCCTTGAAGAGATTGCCCCGCTAATCAAAGAATGGACTGTAAATACAAGATTGCCCGATGTTATCGCAGAAATGACACGCCGTTATTACTACAAAGCTGTTATCGAGCAAAACGAGTTAAGTATTCAGGCTGAGCTATACAAATGCCGTACTGATCCAGTGCATTGGTTTAATCATTGGATCTGGACATACGACCCACGTGGTATGTCATTTGGATTACCTGCAAACCTACCATTTGTATTACGACCAAAACAGGTCGAATTGGTTGAATGGTTACTAGAACGCGAAAGCACACAAACACATGGCTTGATTGAAAAATCTCGTGATGAAGGAATGTCTTATGTTGTTTTAGGATTTTTCTTACATCGTTGGCTATTTGTTGAAGGCTTTGCAGGTGGCGTTGGGAGTCGTAAAGAAGAATTAGTCGATAAAAGAGGTGATCCTAAAACGCTGTTTCATAAAATTCGCGATATGTTTAGCAAAATGCCGAACTGGATGAAGCCCAAAGGTTTTGTTGAGAAGGTACATGATAATTACATGCGTTTTATTAACCCTGATAATGGTGCAACCATCACAGGCGAGGCGGGTGACAATATAGGTCGTGGTGGTCGTACTACAATGTACCTTCTTGATGAATGGGCGCATGTAGAGCATCAAGAAGCTGTAGACGCTGCAATATCCCAAAATACCAACGTACATATCAAAGGATCTACCCCCAACGGTATTGGAGATCGATTCCACCAAGATCGTTTTAGCGGTCGTTATGCTGTGTTCACGATGCCTTGGCGAGCCAATCCCGATAAGAATTGGACGGTTATATATAACGGCAAAGAGATCCATCCGTGGTACGAAAAGCAGTTAGCCACCCTCGATGATGTAGTTCTTGCGCAGGAAGTCGATATTAACTACGCCGCTTCTGTTGAAGGTGTGCTTATCCCATCTACATGGGTTCAGCTTGCGATTGATTCACATATCAAACTTGGTATTCAGCCTACAGGCGATCGTATTGGCGGTCTTGATGTCGCTGATGAAGGTCGAGACAAGAACTCACTTGCAGCACGTCACGGCATTGTCATGGACTATCTTGATACGTGGTCGGGTAAAGGCGATGACATCTTTGGCACGACACAAAAAGCTATGGATACCAGTATCGAAAGATCGATTGATACGCTTTTCTACGATGCTGATGGTCTAGGTGCTGGCTGTCGTGGTGATGCACGAGTGATTAATGAAAAACAACGTGAACTTGGCTTAGCTGAGGTCGATGTTCAACCTTTCCGTGGGTCGGGTGCTGTCCATGATCCTGAAGGTCAAATGGTAGAGAGTCGTTATAACAAAGATTTCTTTGCCAATCTCAAAGCTCAATCATGGTGGTCTTTGCGTTTACGTTTTCAAGAAACATTTAGGGCACTCGATGGGCGTGAATACGATCCCGATATGATTATTTCTCTATCTAGCCAAGACATAGACGCTAAAGAGTTGGCATTACTGACCACTGAACTATCTCAACCGACCTACACCAAAAATGGTGTGGGGAAAATATTGGTAGATAAACAACCAGATGGCACAGCATCACCAAACCGCGCAGATAGCGTCATGATTTGTTTTAACCCCCAAGTCTCAAGCCTGAGTATTTGGAGCAAACTTTAATTCAGGAAAGCTTATGGGTCTTTTAAAATTTACTGCGGATAGTTTTCAAAACTTCGCGGCCCGAGTTGGCTTGGGTTCAGGAAATCAACACGATCAATCACAATATGGCTTTGACTTTGTCAGCCGAGACCGTTTGAAACTTGAAGCAATGTATCGTTCAAGTTGGGTGGTTGGACAAGTTGTCGATGTAGTTGCCGAAGACATGACACGAGAGGGATTGAATATCCGTGGGTTTGATAAACCTGAAGATGTTGAAGCAATTAATCAGTGTTTAGATCGTTTGGAAATTTGGGATAAGTTGTGTAATACGATCAAGTGGGGACGCCTATACGGTGGTTGTTTGGCTGTGATGTTGATCGATGGTCAAAATTCCTCAACCCCGCTAAATGTTAAAACTGTGGCTAAGGATTCATTCAAAGGTCTGATGGTTTTAGATCGCTGGATGGTCTTACCAAGTTTGCAAGATTTGGTGACTGAATATGGCCCTCATTATGGCAAGCCTAAATATTATGACGTGATTACTGATGCAGTTGGTTTTTGCAATCAACGTATCCACTATTCACGAATTATTCGTATTGATGGTGTTGATCTACCTTATTGGCAATCGATTTCTGAAAATCTTTGGGGGCAATCTGTCATTGAGCGCTTAATCGATCGTTTGACTATTTTTGATAGCGCAACGATGGGTGCAGGACAGTTGGTTTATAAAGCGCATTTACGCACCTACAAGGTCGATAAATTACGTGAAATCATTGCCAAAGGTGGTGCTGTATATGAAGCATTATTGAAGCAAATCAATCAAATTCGCCAATTCCAATCCAATGAGGGTATGACCCTAATGGATTCAAGCGATTCATTTGAAACACACCAATACAGCTTCACAGGTTTGGATAATATTCTTTTGCAGTTTGGTCAGCAGATTTCGGGTGCTGTGCAAATTCCTTTGGTTCGTTTGTTTGGTCAATCACCTGCAGGTCTTAACTCAACAGGGGAAAGTGATTTAAGCAACTACTATGACAATATCAATCAGCAACAAGAACGCCGTTTAAGAACACCATTACAAACACTGTTACGCGTGATTTGTCATTCTGAATTAGGTGTTGATCTTCCCAAGTCTTTTAAATTTGATTTTGCATCGTTATGGCAAATCGATGATGAGAAGAAAGCGACGATCGCAAGTACTGTAACTTCAGCTGTGATGAGTGCTGTTGAAAACGGCATTGTGACAGAACAAACAGCGCTTAAAGAATTGCGTCAATCTAGTGAAGTAACAGGTATTTGGTCAACCATTACTGATGAAGATATTGCACAAGCGAATGATCAACCGCCTGCACCTGATTCCGATCATGATTCAGATGAGCATGAAACAACGGATGCAGGAACGTGGAATGAAGAAGATCATCCACGAGATGAGGGTGGTCGCTTTGGTAGTGGTGGATCAGGCAGTAAGAATCCAAAGGGTTATCAGGTTTCGGTTAATGATTTATTTGATCAAGCCATTGCTAGAACTGGACAAACTGGAAATGAGTTCTATTCCAAAATATCAAATGTTTCTGAACAGCAGGCAGAAAAAATCCACAAAGCTACAGGGATTGATCTTGAGGATTATCACAATGGTATTGATGAAGAACATGTGCGCCACATTCTAAACGAGCATGGTGACGAATCCATAGAGGCAAAACGTGGGCAAGTTGCGATTACTAAAGAAGACTTCTTACATTTAAATGATTATTTAAATAATCCTGACAATGTGGAGTTAGGTAAACCTGATACAAAAACTGGTGCTGTACGTATAGTTAGCACTAAAAAAGTAGATGGTGTCGTTTATGTTATTCAACAAATCGGGAAAAAGAGAAAGCGATTATCTGTGATTTCAATGTGGAAAAAGAAAACCACATAGTCCAATCACAACGGTTGCCTAACTCTCAGCATCTAAATGCCTGCGTTCGCTGAACGTCCGAAACGTACCCGTCCCCATAGATTGGCTATGCGGTGTATAAATATTTTAGCCCATTTTTTAATCGGTGACTAGCATGAAATCTAATCGCCATACACCTATGCGTGCCCGAAAGGTGGAAATGAAGTACGGCAGGCAATTGCGACAGATTTCTAGCTACATTGAGTCCATCATCAAAGGCTTTGATGTGCATGATCAGCGTGTTTATCCGTCGATAGTGACTGCATTACGCCGTTATGCTGAAACATTGGATGTATGGGCGCATAGTGCCGCGGGTCGGGTACTTACTGACATTGCCTTACGTGATGAAAAAACATGGATGATCTATGCAAAGGATATGTCCAAAGGCTTGCGGGATCAGATTCGTAATACGGATATTGGTGCGACATATCAGCAATTACAATCTGAGCAAGTGAGATTAATTCGCTCACTGCCTTTAGAAGTTGCAAATAAGGTTCACGACCTGTCTACACGCGCTTTGATTGAAGGGATTCGATCTGACGAGATTGCAGGATTAATCATCGCTGCTGGTCACACTTCAAGAGCAAGAGCCAATACCATTGCACGGACAGAAGTCTCAAGGGCAAGTACGTTATTTACAGAAGTACGAGCTAAAGCGATTGGTAGTGAAGGCTATATTTGGCGTGATTCAGGCGATGGTGATGTACGGCATGATCATCATTTATTAAATGGCAGTTTTATTCGCTGGGATTCACCGCCAATTGTAGATAGAAAGCGAGGAATAAGAGCACATGCAGGCTGTATTTATAGCTGTCGTTGTTACCCTGAACCTGTAATACCTGAGGATTAAAATGAAAGATTTAAAATTTGAAAACACGATCCAATTTGGTATTTGGAAGTTCTTGGATAATGTCGATGGTTTTGTCAGACCACGGTTTGCATGCGCTCAGCCTATTCCAGTGGGTGTACGCATTGGGGAAGATTACGCTACGTTTGAAGATGTTGGTGTTTGTGGAACAAATTTACCATCGATTAGTTGTGCAGGGGCGACCAATTCGGTCACTTTATATGATGCTAGATTAATAGAGCCTGATGAAAATACGATAACTGCATCAAGGCAGATGATGTATATAAACGGGGTTTCTACTGATATTTTACCCGACTTTTTGGAATCTATACCTGTACCTCCACCAGTGTTCCCTCCACCTGAAGGCTATGAATGGACATATTCTGAAATTTTAAGAAATACATCTACTGAAGATGTGCGATTGGAGTTTGCTTATGAACCCACAAATCAGAACATGAAAAGAACAATATTGACGGGCAACCTCACAATTATTGAATTTAATAACAATAGATCTGGTGTCTGTCTTTCACGTTACCTTGAAGATCTGCAATCATGTAATTTCGGGTGGATAACTATTGAAAATATGTTGGCTTGGAGTAGCGTTTCAGCTTATGAGTCACAACTTCAAACGTGGTTTAAATTAGAGAATGTTGAAACGAATGAAACCATTGCTTTTAAAGAATGTAACGGTACAAACGAGGGCGCATTAATTGCAGCTGCATTTGAAGAATTTTTATTGCAAATCAACGCATCTATGAAACTAAGCGCTGAGCTAATGCCTGATGCATGGGCCGGTGTGAATAGATTTAATTTAGTCAATACATCAACTAACAATCTTCAATTACGTTATAGCGCAACAATCGGCAATGAAGGTGATCTAAATGTGGTAGATGGTGAAGGTGTTGTGTCAGAAGAGTTTAATCCGACTCAATTTGATAGATATAAAGAAGTTCGTTTCTGCTTAGCGCCACAACCAATACAAGTTGGAAATTATCCACCCTATGCAGCGCTCAGAACTACAGCAGCGTGGGGAACTACAATCCCTGCATTAATCGTAGTGAATGGTACTGAGTACACAGGCTCATTAGTGAATGAATTGGCTCCTATTTTACAACAGCAATATCATGTGATGACGCTATTTGATCAAATAGATCCTGCATATTCTGGTGGACCTAATGCTGTGAGAATTGGATTTGAAGGAACAGGGATTACTGAAAATCTATCCATTTATATTGAATTTTTATCGGAAATTGATGTCATCGTTGATGATAGTGGGTTGTACCCTCCAAATGAAACATTAATTGTTACTGATGGATTCAAAGCTCAATTCAATCTCGGTAAAAATGACATCAATTAACCAAACTAAAGAATATGACCACCTTCGGGTGGTTTTTTAATGCCTATTAAAAGGTGACTTATGTTTAAAAAGAAGCCTACAGAAAGTAAAACGATTGACCGTTCAAATATCTACACAACAGGTCAGATTGGACGTACACGAGAAACTACACCAGAAGGTTATTTACTTTGCCGTGATGTTCCTATCGCGAGAATCGGCAAGCTAATGTATGGAGATGGTGAAGTCCCTGTGACCGCAGACAATACGGGGCTGATCATTATTGAACGTGGTGAGGATATTTTATTTGATCCAGTCACCATCGCTAGTGCCGAAAGTAAGCCCGTTACAGACAATCACCCTGACGACTGGGTCACCCCTGACAATTGGAAAGAATTGTCCAAGGGGTCAGGACAAAATGTACATCGTGGCGATGGTGTTGATTCAGATTATTTAATGGCGGATCTATTAATCACAGACCGAGAAACGATCAAGGCTGTTGAAGAAGGAAAAGTTGAAATTTCTCTTGGGTACGATGCTGATTATATAGAGATCAGCAAAGGCAAAGGGTTACAGAGCAATATTCGGGTAAACCATATTGCATTGGTCGATAAAGGGCGATGCGGTTCTCGCTGCTCTATAGGAGATAGTTTTATGTCGAATAAGACAAAGAAACAAAAAAAACCATGGTATCAAGCCTTGCTTGGTGCAAAACGTACAATTGATGAAGCTTTGGAAGAAGCAGAAGAAACCAAGGATTCGGATGATGATTCTGAAGAAGATGATTCAGATGATGACAAAGGAAAAACCTCTGATACTGCGGTCAATCGTCAGATTCTGAAAATGCTCAAAACAATGGATTCTCGCCTTGGGGCATTGGAAAAGAAAAGCACCAAAGACAGTGATGAATCCGATGACGATAATGATACCGAAGAAACGAAAGATGATGTTCTTGATACAGAAGGGACATCTAAGCTTTCTCAAGAAGGTGTGCAAAACCATACAGGGGATTCATTGAAAGACGTTATCGCACGTGCTGAGGTTTTAGTACCTGGTATTAAATTACCGACGTTTGATAGCGCCAATAATGGACAGTCTGTTTTAAACGCTAAACGAATTGCCCTAAAACAGGCATATGCCACGGCAGATGGTCAAAAGGTGATTACACCGTTTATTGGTGATCAAACCAATTTTGATACCTTGCCTGCACATACGGTCGATGCTGCGTTTATCGGTGCATCTGAGCTGATGAAGCAACACAATAATAATGCTGGTGTCCGTCATGGTATTTCAACCAAAGATTTTGGTCGCCAAGCGCCATCAATCGCTGATATTAATGCGAAGAATCGTGCCTATTGGAACAAAGGAAAATAATCATGAGTAATGCTTTTTTATATCGCATGCCGTCAGGTATTGCGGGTGATGTATCACGTAAATCGCATTCAACCACTGAAGCACATGACACTGTGGTTGGTTTTGCAGGTTTCGGGTTATTCGGCAAATTAAATGCTGATGGTAAGTTTGCACCATTAACAGACACTGACACTGCTGCGGATGTATATGGACTTATTGTGCGTTCATATCCAACTCAATCAGCGAACAATGGTTTGGGTTCAGCTATTCCAGTAAAAGGTTTTAACGATGTCTTGCGTCGTGGCTATATGACAGTGAAATGTAACGCAGGTACCACAAAAACTGGTGGAAAGGTATTTGTGCGTGTCGCAGCAGGCACAGACTTAAAACCAATCGGTGGTATCGAAGCGGTAGCAGATGCAGCCAATACTATTGAAGTAAATGCAATCTTTATGCATGCGGCTGATGCAAGCGGCAATGTAGAAATCTCTTACAACATTTAAATCTTAAATCACATAAAACTCGGGCGCTAAAAGCGTCTTTTTTTTATGTCTAAGGAAAAGAAGATATGAAGAAATTACTCTTGGCCACTTCCATGGCTCAAGCTGTAGCAATGGGGACATCGACGCCTGTGCGAGCACGTACTCGTGATCAGATGATGACATTCGATCAGCGTACTGTAGACAGCTCTGGTGCATTCTTGGTGGGTGAGCTTGAACGCTTAGACCAAACCATGCACGAACCTTTAGCGTCGGTAACATGGACACGTGATATTGATTTGCGTTCGGATGTATCGATTGCTGATGAAACCTCATCATTTACCAACAGTACCTTTGCTGCTGCAGGTGGACAATCGGGTAATGGTAAAGCGTGGGTCGGTAAGAATACCGATGCGATTCAAGGCATTGCACTTGATATTGGCAAAACTGCTGCACCATTGACATTATGGGCGATGCAGATTGGTTATACCTTGCCAGAACTTGAATCCGCTTTAAAAGTGGGTCGTCCTGTGGATGCGCAGAAATATACGGGCTTGATGCTTAAATATAATATGGATGTGGATGAGCAAGTCTATATTGGTGATGAGCAACTTGGTTTAGAAGGCTTGCTCAATTCAAGCAAAGTCGGAGCAACCAACGTCAATACATCTTGGGCGACAGCAACGCCGCAACAGATTGTAGATGATGTAAACCTGATCTTAAACAATGCGTGGATCGCATCGGGCTTTGCGGTATGTCCTGATAAATTGCTTTTACCACCAGTACAATTTGGTTGGTTGACGACACGTGTGGTGAGTGAAGCAGGGAATATCTCGGTTTTAGAATATTTAAAAGTTAACAACCTTTGCATGTCTGTGAATGGTAAGCCTTTGGATATTCAGCCATCTAAATGGTGTGTGAAACGTGGTGTAGGCAATACAGATCGTATGATGACTTATACGCAGTCTGAAAATCGTGTGCGCTTCCCATTAGTACCGCTGCAACGTACGCCACTTGAATACCGTGATTTGCGTCAATTGACCACCTATTTTGGTCGTTTGGGTGCGGTGGAGTGGGTTTATCCTGAAACTGCGTATTACGCCGATGGTCTATAAGGAAAGCTGATCATGTCTAAACTTGTACAGATTCTTTTAAGTAAAGAACTCACTGTGAATCTTGGTAAAGATAAAGATGGTCAGCAAAAAACAGTAAAGCTTCCTGCAGGTTTGCAGGAGGTGGATACTGAAATTGCTGAACATTGGTTTGTCAAAGCGCATGCACAAGAAATTACCGCAAGTGTCACAGCCAATAAAGAACTTCAAGATGCTTATGATGCATTAAAAGCTGAACATGAAGCGCTTCAAACCCAGTCTAATTTAGCAACACAAAAGATTGCTGAATTAGAGGTTCAAGCGAAAACAGATGCACAAAAGATCGCTGAACTTCAAGAAAATCTCGCAGCTGCAACTACTCCTGAAGAAAAACCAAAGGCGAAATAAACCATGATCAACGAATCAGAATTCAGACAAGCTTTTCCAGTGTTTGCGGATTTGGATGTTTACCCGACAGCACAATTTAATTTTTGGTTGAACTTTTCAAAAAAAATGCTGAATGAGTGCCGTTGGGCTGATTTGTATGATGAAGGTCAGATGCTTTTTGTTGCGCATTATCTTGTCCTGTATGCACGTGAAACAGAGGCTACGAATCACAGTGGTGCTGAGTATGCAGGACAAGTACAAGGGGTGGAAACAGCAAAATCGGTTGATAAAGTTTCAGTTACGTTGGATGTATCCAAAATCACACTGGATGATGCAGGACACTGGAACTTAACCACCTACGGTATTCAGTTTTATCAATTGTTATGTATGGTTGGCATGGGAGGTGTTCAGTTATGAGTATCACCATGACAGGTGAAGGATTAACGGGAATATTTGACGCAATACAAGAATTGATGGAAAACGAAGTGCTTGTCGGGATTCCACATGGCGAGGCAAGAACTGATGCAGATGGGATGACCAATGCTCAGCTTGGTTATCTCCATGAAAAAGGTTCTCCTGCACAAAATATTCCTGCCCGACCATTTTTAGTACCCGCTATAGCAACCGTTCAGGAAAAAGTTGCAGATCAGCTATGCATGGCGGTTGATGCTGCATTAGATGGTCATGCTGAAAGAGTGATCAAACACTATAACGCTGCGGGAACGATCGCAATGAATGCGGTACGACTTTATTTTGTTGAGGGTAACTTTGCACCATTGTCTATTTTAACCATTCAAAATCGTGCTCGCCGTGGGCGCAAAGGTGCAAGAGACTATCTAAAACAAATTGATCAAGGGCCACCACAAGCAGGTTTAGTTAACCCCTTAATCGATACTACGGAAATGCGTAAAAGCGCGACTTATGTGATTCGAAAGCGAGGTGAGGATGGCTAGACTTGATGTAACCAGTGTGCTGCGTGACCCTCGATTTATGGATAAAAATATTGTTTGTATCCGTAATGTTCAAGATGTAAATGAGAAAGGACGAGCTGCAAATGAACAGTGTAAAACTCGATTTTCAGGTGTAGTGACTTCCAATGATGGGGTTAATCTTGATCGCCGCCCTGACGGTTCTATTGTTTCAGGTGCAATTAATATTGTGACTAAATTCAATTTAGTTGCAGGGCTTGATCATCGAGATTCAGATGAGGTTTGTTGGAAAGGCAAGCATTACATCGTGAATAAAGTTGATGATTATTCACATTTTGGCAAAGGCTTTATTCAAGCTGTTTGTATTCTAAAACCATTCGCAGGTTCTTAAATGTCAAATACCAGTGCAACAGGTGGTTATTTACCATCTGATGGTGTTGGTGTGCCTAGTGATGATGAACTGGAAGATATTTTACAAAGTCATGTGGTGAATCTCACAGGCTTAGATCCTCCTTTGGTTCGTCCTCGATGGCAAACAATCACACCGAAGTTACCTGAGCCTCATGTCACTTGGGCTTCAATTGGGACGACCTCCAGTGAAGATCCTGATTCACCTTATTTTGATGATGATAGAAATTCAGTCAACCATGAAACGTTTGAAGTTTTGGCTTCATTCTATGGCCCACATGCCGAGTCAAAAGCCAAAATGTTTAAAGCAGGCTTGGCAATCCCTCAAAACAATAACCAATTGAAAAAACATCACATCACTTTTGTACGTACTCAACCGATTCGCAATGTCCCTGAACTACTGAATCAACAGTGGTTAAGGCGCTATGACATTGAAATTACGATGCGCCGTAAGAAAGTGAGCCACTACCCAGTTTTAAACTTTAATACACCGCCCAAGATTGATGTGGGCTAGGAGACCGTATGACCGCAGCATTACCTGTGGATTTGGTGGTTAATGTACAACTTTCATTAACACCACGTGCAGCCCAAAATCGAAGCTTTGGTACATTATTAATTTTAGGTTCTACACCTGTCATTTCAGCGAATGAACGTGTTCGCCCTTATTCTTCAATGAATGAAATTGCAGAAGATTTTGGCGAAGGTGATCCTGAGTATCAGGCAGCACTGAAGTTTTATGCTCAAAACCCACGACCTACAATCGTATGTATTGGACGTTGGGTTCAAGCAAGCACCGAAACAGGCATTCCTGAAGCATTGCTTGAAGCAGTAAGAGCGTGTGCTGATGCTTCTAATGGATGGTATGGCTTAACTGTTGCTGCACCTATTGCTACAGATGAAGACATTATTTCAGTGTCTGAATTTATTGAAGCATCTACGCCGTATCGCATTGTTGGGTTTACCACACAAGATCCAGAAGTAAAAACACCACATTTTGGTGATGCACTTCCAAACGATATCGCCTACAAACTCAAAGAACGTAAGTTTGAACGCACTCTGATCCAATATTCTGAAGATTCGCCTTTTGCAGTTGTGTCGCTATTGGCTCGCACATTTGCTGTGAACTTTTTAGCGAACAATACAACAATTACGTTGAAGTTTAAGCAAGAGCCTACTGTTGTTGCTGAGTATTTACGCACCAGTGAAGCAAGAACATTGCAGGATAAAAACTGTAATGTGTTTGCTGAATACAACAATGACACCGCGATTATTCAAGAAGGTGTTATGTGCAGTGGCACATTCATTGATGAGCGACACGGCTTGGATTGGTTGCAAAACTATCTACAAACAGCGGTTTGGAATGCACATTACACAAGTTCAACTAAGATTCCTCAAACTGAGGGTGGTATGAATCGTCATTGTGCGGTTTTAGAACATGCGCTTGAGCAAGCAGTAACCAATGGACTGGTTGCACCAGGTGTATGGAATGGTGATGGCTTTGGGATTTTAAAAACGGGCGATTATCTAACCAAAGGTTATTACGTCTATTCCAATCCGATTGATGCACAAGAACAGGCTGAGCGTGAAGAACGTATCGCACCACCTATTCAAGTGGCTGTTAAATTGGCAGGTGCAATTCATTTTGTTGATGTTTTGGTTAATGTGAATCGCTAATAAGGAAAATAATTCATGTCTACATATAGCTTTTTAGATGTTCATGCAACATTAACCAGTAGCGATGCAACGATTGATATTGGTTATGGGGCTGCCGTTGCTGATGAAGGACTTTCTTTTGTAATGGCTGGTGATAAAAACACAATGCATATTGGTGCAGATGGTGAAGGGATGCATTCCCTACATTGTGATAATTCAGGTCAAGTCACGATTCGTCTGCTTAAAACCTCCCCAACCAATGCCAAGCTTTCTGATTTGTATGACTTACAAAAAGGGAATACCAAAAAATGGGGTAGAAATACCATCACCTTTAATCACACTGGCGGTGGTGACAATGGTACCGCTTCAAAATGTGCTTTCAAAAAACGCCCAGATCTGAAATACGCCAAAGATGGTGATGTGGTGGAGTGGGTATTTGATGCAATCAAACTAGAAATTAAACAGGGTGCTTATAGTGAATGATCTTATTAATGTAGGTGAATACCAGTACCAAGTTGGCAAACTCAATGCTTTGGATCAATTGCATGTATCACGCCGTATCGCACCTGTGATTCCAACCATTGCGCCGCTGCTTGTCAATATCGTTGAAGCAGGTTTGACGGATATTAAAGAAAACGAATCACTTGATCTCGATATCCTTAAAACCTTAGCCCCATCTTTTCAGCCGTTTGCAGAAGCTTTGGCAGAAATGTCAGATGAACATACGGACTATGTGATTAGTAAATGTATGTCTGTCGTACGCCGTAAAACGGATAATGGTTATGCAGCAGTCTGGCGAAATAAAAGCCCTGCATTTGATGATATGGAAATGTCGGAAATCCTTCCGCTAGTGATTGCTGTTTTACGGAGCAGTTTGGGAAATTTTATAGCAGGTCTGCGTACGAGTCAGACCGAAGTGACGAATCCTCAATAAACTGGCGAAGTTTGCCCGATGGTGAAGACTGGTTGTTAAGACCAGTCATTAAAGGCATGTGTAAGTTTGAATCACTTAAAGATGGCACAGTTGATTTAGCAGATATTGCTTTGATGAATGATGCATTAAATGTGCTTGTTGATAACGAAAGGCTTGCAAGTGAAAAATCCTGATTAAGCGTTAAACAGGATTTAAGTGTTAGAACAGTTGATTTTAAAGGCTCATAGTTTCGCTATGGGCCTTTACTTTTATTGATTAATGAAAATGGAAGTGTTTCCGCCTGATACTCAGGGAAAAAAATCATTAGCCTATAAAAAAGCAAAAACCCCAGTGTTGGAAGCACCGAGGTTTTTTAAAAAATTAACCCTTAAAAGGATTAACAAAACGTTCATGAATAAGAATACATCAAATTCTCAATTAAAGGTAGATGGAAAAATGACATCAAAAGGTGCTGATCGTGTCGGAATGTTACAAGGCATATCTTTACTTATAGTTGCCACAAGTGGGTTATTAATCTCAATTGCAGTAGTCCTACATGTAATGAAGTAAAAATTAAAACCTGAAGGATAGAATTTATGAGTAGTACAGTAATTCGCGATTTCTTGGTTGCTCTGACATTCAAAACAGATGACACAGGCTCTAAAAAATCCAAAGATGCTTTAGAAAGCAACGAAAAAGCAGCAAAATTATTGAGTCGTGCACTGATTGCACTTGCCAGTACCGCAGTAATCGCCGTTGCTAAAACAGCCAATGAACTTGAAAAACTGTATTACTCAAGTCAGCGTATCGGTGCATCTGCCAATAATATTCGTGCTTATGGTGATGCTATTTCTCAAATGGGTGGTAGTGCAGAAGGCGCGCTTTCATCACTTGAAAATGTTGCACGTAAACTTCGTGAATCACCGGGTTATGAGGGCATGCTTAAAGGACTTGGCGTAACGACCCGTGACCAGAACGGACAGATGCGTGACCGTGTTGAAGTGATGAAAGACTTATCTAAAACATTGCAAGGCATGGAGTATTACAAAGCCAATAACTATGCCAATGCGCTTGGTATTGATGAATCAACCTTAATGTCTATGCGTGATGGTAAATTCACTTCTGAAATGGAGAAATACCAAAAACTACGCAAAGACATGGGCTTGAATGATGATTTAGCCAAATCAGGACAAGAGTTTGCATATCAGTGGCGTGATATGACGATGCAACTTAAAGCCTTGATGGAAGTCATTGTGATGACAGCAGGCAAAGCATTAATCCCTGTTTTGAAAATGTTAAATCAACTCATTCAGTATGTGATTCATTGGTTTGGTCAGCTTGATCCACGGCTTAAATCATTCCTTGCTACTGGTCTTAAAATTGCAATGCTCACCTTAGTTTTTGGTGGGTTGTTTAGTGTGATTGGTAAGCTTGCAAAGCTATTACCTTTGCTTACTGGTTTGTTGAATGTATTTAAAGCCTTACGACTTGTATTCTTAGCCTCACCGATCGGAATTGTTCTCGCTTTAGCTGCGGCAATTGCTTTGTTATGGGATGACTACCAAACATGGAAAAATGGTGGTGAGTCTTTAATTGATTGGGGTAAATGGTCAGATGGTATTGATAAAGCCATTGCCAAGATCAAAGAACTTGGTGGTTGGTTGCAAGACTTAACTAAGCAAGCAATGGACTTGATGTTTGGTGAAGGGTCTTATGACAGTACCGTAGATTGGACGTCTCGGAATATTGTTGAGCCTGTAATGGAAAAAGTGGTTAAACCAATCGCTGAAAAGACCAGTCAAAATTTAGCACAACAAGCAGCTTTGGCAGGTGTAAATGCGATTGTTAGTGGTGCTAATGCTTTGAAGGGAGATGTAGAGGCGAAGGTGGGGGCGAATGCAGGAGGAGCATCTTTAGAGCTTTCAGAGCAAGATATTGTTGATATTATGAAAGTAACCTCAACCGAAGTAGTGCCATCGCTCAAAGGAAAGGCTTTTGAAAACCAAGCCGCTGGAGTGATTGATACTATATTAAATAGAGTTGCTTCAGGTAAATATGGTAAGGGAGTGAAGGGAGTAGTAAATCAACGCTGGGCATTTTCAGATATAAACGCTCCCAGAAAAGGTGCTTATGGTAGTGTTGATAAAGTTCCGATGAGTAGAGTATCAAGCCGTATGGAAACTTTTGTACGGGAATATCTGAAAAAAAGAGCTTTAGGACAATCATCAAGCGTAGGAGAGAATGTTTCTTATGCAAATCCTTATTATTTAAGTGAAGCTAGTGAAGCGACAAAAGCATGGGTTCGCGAAGTTGAAAAACAAGCCGAAACCACTGGGCAGAAGTATGGGGTAGGCAAAGCAATTCATGTTCACGGGACACCTAGTTCTGATAAGCATAAGATGCCAAAGCCATTTAGAGTTACGCTTCATAATAATCAAAATAACTCTACACCTGTTAATCAACCTACCCACATGCCACTCCCTAAAATTAACTCATTTGTTCCACCAAAAGCAGTACTTTTACCAGAAGGAACAAATACAAATAGTGCAGGAAAACAGAATAATGTTGTAATTAATCAAAATCATCATACTCAAATGACGATTAATGGTGCTGAAAATCCGAGGTTAGTTGCAAAAGAAGTTCAGCACCATAATGATGCTACAAGCATGCAGATGGCGAGAAATGCAAAAGGATTATTCGATTAATAGTGTTTTTAGGTATGCGGTGCGTTGTTGCAATAAAGTTGATTGACAATCTAGATCCATTATAACCGCAGCAGGACTATGCCCTGTGTCTACAGCTACAAAGCTACCGCATTGCTGTTCTTTGTAGCTAAGCCATAATTTTTGAGCAGTATCAAGCTCTGATTTTGCCTCTGTTTGTGTATAGAGTTTTTTATAAATTATGTTTAGTTCATTTTTAAATTTACGAACATCTTCTGATAAGCATTTTTGAGCTTCAAATGAGTTAGTAGGATTATCGCAGGCTTTATTAGCCCAAGCACCACCACTAACCAAAAGTGTAAGAAGGAGTAGTTTTTTCATTTTGAAATTCCTTTTTAGAATGACTCTATGATATGTTTTTGTGGGAAAAGAACAATATTAACTGAATAAATAAAATGACTCTTAAATTAATGATTATCTCGCTTGTATTCTTATTCTGCTTATTTGGTGTGTTTGCGTATCGAAACTATTTAGAAACAGGTGGTTATGAAGAAAATACGAGTGAATATTACGGCTATCGCTACTTTACAGATAACAACATCACGGATCTAAAAAGCTGTGAGGAAGTCGATATGGAGTACGAGGAACCTGCATCAAAGGAATGGATGACTGGGTGTAAGAAGTTTCTTGAGATGCATAAAAAGTAATAATAGATGACGTTGCGCGACAGTATTTAACGCACATATATTGACAAAGCGAATACATTGGCGTATTGACCAATTATACGATAACGTATAATATGCTCGAACCGACCATTTTATCATTTGATAAGAAGGCATATTTTAGTTAAAAGGAGAGATTTATGATTAAATATAACGAAAAAACTATGAATATTCTCAGCGAAGGATATGGTTTAGGCTAATATCCTCTTAACAGTTTCGAAAAAATAAAGCATCCTATAGGGATGCTTTATTTTTGAGTATGATAATGGGAATTTTTCTAACATATTTACTAATTGTTCCATACATAACAGTTCTAATTTATTTTTTCATATATAAAAAAGATAACTTCTTTTTAAAGATCCGAAGTAGCGTTCAGTTGCTTTTGATACTAATCCTTTTAGGACTGTCTTTTGTTAATGTATTAATTTGGAAAGGTTTTTTTGAGAGCTATACATTTTTGGGCTTTGATATAGAAAATAAGCCTGATCAATTTAAAACAACTGCTTTGGTGACAGTATTGGCTGCAATTGCAGCTGTTTTTGGATGGATTTTCACCTCAAGAGTTCAAATAATTAATACTACAAGATCACATTCAGTACAAGTATTAATGAATAGTCGTAATTCTACTGTTTATATGGACAAAGTTGATAAAGCTACAATTATACGAAGAAGGCTATCAGAGGAGCAAAGTCTTTCTAATAAAGATACATGTTTCATTTTTAACGAGAAAATTAGTACTGTATATAAGATGAAAAATGTTATAGGGAAGAACAAAGCTGAAAAAATTCAATTATCAGAGAGCGCATACCAAAAGTTAGACCATGCTGAAAAGTCAGCGGTTACGTACTTATTAAATTTTTTAGAATTCGTAGCTATTGGTGTTCGGCACAACAATCTTGATGAGGATTTAATAAGAGGTAGTTTTAAGTCAATTTTAAAATCTAATTACGTCCTTTTTGAGCCAGTAATTGAGCATTTAAGAAAATTAGATAGTCCAAAAACTTATATGCAATTAGAGATGCTCCATAAAAGATGGGATGATGAAAAACATTTAAAGTGCCATAAATGCAGCGAGTGGCACCAAGTGGGTATTGATAATAGTAAACTTACTAAATTAAAAGTAATAACAAGGCATGTTGTTTTTACCCTATTTACATGCTTTTTTTGGTTAATACTATTAAGTGTTATGAAGTATATTGAATGGCTAACTATTTCTAGAGAAGAAGATAATTTTATTTGTGTAGATTGTGAAATGGACGCGTTGAAATCTAAGGTTACGTAATATTAATAAATTAATAAAACCCACTCAACCGAGTGGGTTTTTTAATGCTCGGAGAAAAGTATGGCACTACCTGCAATTGTTCAATCTGCACTCAGCCAAGCAAGCCAATACAGTAGTGAAATTCAAACAACAGGTTCACTTTTGTTTGCAAAGAAACGTACCATCATGGGCTTGTTTGCAGATGTCACGATTGAAGAACAACATAGTGATGAACTGAATATTACGGAGCATCCAGTTGAAACAGGTTCACCGATATCAGATCACGCTTATATGAATCCACCAGAAGTGACGATTAAATTAGGTTGGTCAGAAAGTGCGGGTAAATTGAATGGGTTACTGGGTAATAGCTTTATAGCAGGTACGCCGTCACTTATTGGAATCTACGAAGCTTTACAAGCACTGCAAAAAAATGCAGTTCGCTTGGTCATTATGACAGGTAAACGTCTGTATACAGATATGTTGATCAAGTCACTAAAAGTAACCACAGACATGGAGTCTGAAAATGCCTTGTTGGTTACGATGACGTTAAAAAAGGTCATTATTACAAATACCTTAGAAACCAATCTAAAGATTGAACAACAAAAAGAACCCGAGGCTACAGCGCCTCCAATTGATGCAGGTGTTGTTCAACCAAAACCAGTTAAAGATGAATCTTTTTTGGATAAAAGTCGTGATGGATTCGTAAAGTGGTGGACATCTAAATGACAATATTTGAATTACCTTTGCAGAAAGGGTCACAAAAGTTTTTCACATCACTGGATGGTACAACCTATCAATTTAAGCTGATTTGGCGGGATGCAGTAGGTTGGTTTTTAGATATTGCAACCGCAGATTTAATTCCTTTGGTAAATGGGATTGCAGTTGTCACTGGCGTGGATCTGATTAAGCAGTACCAACATAAAATACAAGGTGAGCTATGGGTATCTACCGATGGCTTAGACAATCTAGATTATAAAAGTGTAGGGGATACGCTTAAACTTTATTGGGTGGATCCATGAGTGAAAATTGGAATCGTGCTTGCCAGTTAATTGTCGGTTTGGAAAAAGGTGGTTCAGAGGCATTAGATCTCTCAGCTTTTAGAATAATTTTCAATGTTGGTCAGGCTTTGGTTGGACAACCTGGTACTGCTGAAATTTATGTCTACAATCTATCAACAGAAACCATGAATAAGTTTAAGGGAGAAGGTCAAGACTTTGCTTTGTATGCTGGATATGAAGGCAATATGGGGCTGATCTTTCAAGGCCAAGTATTTCAGTTTAGACGGGGCCGTGAATCCCCTACAGATACCTATTTATGTATCGTGGCCCAAAATGCAGATACCCAACATAACTTTGCAGTGATGAAAGGCAATTTAGCTGCAGGAAGAACGTTAGATCAAGAGAAGCAAGCAATTGCCGAATCATTCAAGGCAAATGGTGCAAAAACTGGATATCTTGCACCTGCAGTGAATGAAGACGAAGCGCCTAGGGGTAAAACTTACTTTGGTTTGGCTTCTCAGTATTTTCAAGAATATGCAGATAACAACAATCAAGATTGTGGTTACGATGGAAATGAAATCACGATTGTTGAAAGAAATCGTCCTGCAGATGCAAAAGCTTATGTTTTAAAACCTTCAACAGGTTTAATTGGTATGCCCCAATTAACAATGAGTGGTTTGCGAGCTGAATGTTTAATGAATCCAAAAATCAAAATGGGTTGTCAGGTTCAGATTGATACCAGTCTAATTCAAACTGAAAATTACGACACAGCTTATGGTCAACAAGAGTTAGATAAGCCTTTTAAGCAAGCATTTGGCGCAGATGGATATTACAACGTTGTTGGGGTTTCACATGAGGGTGATACGCGCGGTGATATTTGGCAAACCAGTATTATTGGTATTGGTGTAAACGCTACACAAGCCGTCACAGGTGTTGCAATTCATGGGGTGCAAAATGCCGTTTGATTCTAACCAATCGATTAATAACCAAGCCAAAACATTGCAAGATATGCTCAATGCATTTAAAGCAGGTTTTTGGGTAGCAACGCCGTGTATTGTTGAAAGTTATGATCCTGACAAAGTGACAATTACTGCTTTCCCTGCAATTCAAATAGCGATGCGTAAACAAGACGGCACGATCTCAATGGAAGATATACCCTTATTACAAGATGTGCCTGTGATGTTTACCCGTGGCGGTGGTTGCACCATCACGCATCCAATTAAAAAGGGTGATGAGTGTTTTGTGGTATTTGCTGATCGTTGTATTGATGTGTGGTGGCAGAACGGAGGTGTTCAACCACCGTTTGATAATCGTAAACATGATTTATCAGATGCCTTTGCTTTCTTTGCACCACAATCACAACCGAACCGGGTTGAGAACATTTCAACCGATGCTTTGCAGATTCGCACAGATGATGGCGATGCTTTTATTGAATTGAATCCCTCTACCAAAGAAATCAACATTAAAGCCTCAAAAGTAAATATTGATGCTGATGTTGAAATCACAAAAACATTAACGGTTAGAGGTTTGATTAAGTCATTAACCGATGTCATTGCCAAGACAATCAGTTTGATTGGACATATCCATATTGGTGTGCGGAGTGGAACTGATAATTCAGGAACACCCAAACCCTAAATAACCAAAGGAGACCACGTGAAAGCGTGGTTTTTTTATGCGCTATAGAAAACTAGATGAAAACGGTGATTACTCATTTGGGAATAGCCAAGCAAACTTTCACAAGAATACGCCTGAAGGTGTGGGGCAGGCAGTTTTAACACGATTAAAACTTTGGGTGAATGAATGGTTTCTCAATATCGAAGACGGCACAGATTGGCTTGATCAGGTCTTAGGGCGTGGTACGAGTTTGTTGTATGAACAAGTCATTAAGCAGCGAATTTTAGGCACATTTGGTGTAACTGAAATTACGGATTTTTATACTCAGTTTGACCCTAATACCCGAAAGTTAGCAATTCAAACCACAATCAACACCATTTATGGTGAGACAACCTTGCAGGAATCTTTATGAGTTATGTGACCATTGACGAAAATGGGGTTTCAGCAAGTACCTTTGATGAAATACTCACAGACATTAAAAATCAATATAGAGCGATTTATGGCAATGATGTCTATTTGGAAAACGATAGCCAAGATGGACAATTCTTAGCCTTGATTGCACGAGCGCTGAGTGAAACGGCAGCCATTGCGGTTGGTGTCTATAATTCATTTAGTCCAACAAATGCATTAAGTGATGCGTTATCACGAAATGTAGCCATCAATGGCATTGCACGTGCTATTGCATCAAACTCCACAACACCAGTGGTCTTAACTGGTGCTATTGGTACAACGATTAATAACGGTATTGTCAGTGATGGTACGCATCGTTGGATTTTACCAAGCGCCGTATCCATCGATAATACAGGCTCAATTACAGTGAATGCCACATGTGAGGATCTTGGTGCGATTTCTGCGATACCGCATAGTATTAATAAAATCATTACACCCACGCGAGGATGGCTGTCTGTAGATAATCCGAATGCAGCAGTATTGGGTAATCCTATTGAAAAGGATGCAACCTTACGGCAAAGACAAGCAATATCTGTAGCGATTCCATCATTGGGTTTACTCGATGGTGCTTTAGGTGCTTTGGCTTCACTGAATGGGGTTACGCATTATCAAAGCTATGAAAATGAAACAGATGTCATAAATGCTTTGGGTATGCCTCCGCACAGTATGGCTTTTGTGATTGCTGGCGGTGATGAGCAAGCGATTGCAGATGTGATTAAGCATAAAAAAACGATGGGTTGTACCACGGTTGGGAATATCACCAGAACGGTATTTGACAAAAAGGGCAATCCTTCAGCAGTCCGTTTTTATCGTCCAAACATTGTTTCGGTTTCTGTCCAAGTGTCGATCAAAGCAATGAACAGCTATAACGATTCGATTGGGGGGAAAATCAAACAGTCCATTGCAGATTACATTAATTCATTAACGATCGGTGGTGAAATTACATCAAAACGACTTGATATAGCAGCGGCTTTAAACGGGCATGTTGACTCATTAAGTTATGACGTCCTTGAAATTAAGGTCAACGGTCAAAGTCATCTTGATCTGCAATTCACTGAGTTGGCGGTGTGTACAACGAACGATGTCACTATAGGGGTTTCATGATGAATATAGATGGTTATCTAAAATTGATCACCAGTCAGCATCGAGATAAACCAAAGTTTCAAGCAACACTTCAGGCGACGTTACAGCCCTTCATTGAAATCAAAAACGCTATTCAACAACTACCTACTTACTTCGATATAGATACAGCAACAGGCGATCAACTTTTGATTTTAGCCAAATGGGTTGGCGCACCTACAGCGATACCCAATGCGATTCCTTTACCTTTTTTTGGCTTTGATGATCAGCTTGAAGCTTTACCCTTTGGAGAAACGAACAATCCTGAAATGGGTGGTTTTTGGCGTGAGTCAGGCATATCGGGAAATGCAGCAGGAAGCATTAACGTTTCACTTTTGAGAAAAGTGATTAAAGCGCAGATTTATCGAAATCGTTGTGGATGTTCTTTGAACGATGCTTATGACGTTTTAGACCATTTTATTGAAGAACAATACACAATTTTTGACAGTGGGAAAATGTGGATTGGTGTCGGCGTTGTACGTTCAATGGAAGTGGCAACTAAGGAATTACTGCAAATTATGATCCCAAGACCTGCAGGTGTTGGACTTAAATTTTATGACAATTGGTACGACAGTTTTGGTTGGGCTGATCAGCCTGATAGCTTGGGTTTTGGTGATACAAACGACATAAGTGTCGGTGGATATTGGATTGAGGAAAAATACTGATGGCAGATATAGAAAAATTAACCGTATTTTCGCAAAACGGTGAAAAAAATACAGATGGGTTAAATTTAATTAATGGATTCCCCGCTGCACTAAAACCCGCACGACAATGGTTTAACTGGATACTTAATTCACTTACGACAAAAATCAATGAAGTGATTGATGTTGCAAATACACTCAAAAGTTCATCTTCAAATGAAATCGACCGTATTTATCCTGTTGGAATAATCATTGAATTTGCAATCGATTTTGATCCAAATGCTCATTATGTTGGAACTACGTGGGTAAGGCATGGTGAAGGTAAGGCTGTGGTTGGTTTGTCAACAAAAGAAAATGATCCTCTATGGACCAAAACAATAGGTACTACATTTGGTGAATATACACATAAATTGATCATTAGTGAGCTACCAAAGTTTAGCCTTGATATTGATGCATCAGAAACTGATAGTGATGGATCTTCTAGACCTGCTTTTGATCGTAGAACAGACACTCCTGCAAATATAAGCACGAATGAAATTGGTGGTGATGTAGCACATAACATTGTCCAGCCATCTATCGTTGATGCACGTTGGAGACGTACAGCATGAGTTGCGATGACACGCTACATATTATTCGTGGTGATACGTTTAGCTATGCGTGTCATTACGATGATCCTGAAAGCAATCCCATAGATTTAACCGATACTGAATTTGAAGCTACGCTCGAAACATTCAATCAGTTTTGGATCTATCCATTGACAGTTTTAAAATTAGACCAAGTCACCAATAAAGGTGACTTTTTAATTTCTGCGGATAGTACAGTGAATTGGCAGGTCGGTGATTTACAAATTCGCTTGGTCAGAGTTTTAAACAATATCCGTTCAACAGTATTGATCCCGATCACTGTGACAAGAGGTTAGTATGGATGTATTACAGATTAAAAAAGGTGATTCGCTCACGATCAAGAAAAAAGATGGTGATACGTTAAAACTATATACCAATTCTATTGTAAGTCTAGGCGGGATAGATCAAACAAATCTATCACTGCCTTTTTTCTTATCTAACGGCACTCAACAAAATTTAGCTTTAACTAATCAGCCATTATTAAAAAATGATGGCACTCAATAAATATTTAAAGGTGACAGTATGAAAGCAATTATCCCAATTAAATTACGTGTAGATGTTCTCAGTGAATTTGAACCCGAAGATGTGATAGCTGTAGAACATGGTGGTACAGGTGTAACTTCGATAGAAGAATTAAAACAATTGTTAGGTGTTGGCTCAGGCGGTGTAAGTGAAGGCACTTTACGTTTTGAACCTGAATATCTGAATTGCACTTATGAGAATGGTGAAATTTCATATTCTGAGGTTTTACCAGTAGATCGTTATTCAAATGGGTTTATTTTTACCCAACCGTTAGATATAGATGAAAAGATTACATTCCCTTTTCCTGTAAATTTCTTTTCATTCGGTGTGTTAAATACAACACTTGCAGAACAGGTGGAATACAATAGCTTGGGTGGGTTACCCTATTTTGGTATAAGTTCCAACCCTAATTCTAAAGATATCTTTATTGATAACAGCACATTTTCTGCATCTTATAACTATGTTGATACACCAATAACAGATTGTTCATTTCAGCTTGATGGTAAAGGTGTAGTAGTTCGTTTTTTAAGTGGAGATGTTGTTTTCAGAGAACTCAAACTAAAACTCAAAAGTAATTGTAGGACTCTGTTCTTCAAGTTGAATAGTGACGAAATCATGCAATTACCGATCTCCATTTCTTAAAGCTCCACTATTCATAAGCACCGAAAGGTGCTTTTTTTTATTGCCTAAAAACAGGGGAAATACCTTGAACGATCCAATCTCAATCAAAAGCCTACCATGGCTTTTTAAAATTATAGCTGCAGTGATCGGGGCTATTTTTGCCCTGACATTAAGCGGGGACATTGATACACAGGGGCGTATCAAAATAACGATGGGTGTGATTATGAAATTCACATTCAGTGTGGCTATTAGTTTATATGGCGGTTCAGCCTTCATTGAATACTACGATCTTGGGCATTATTCACATATGTCGCAGGGTTTCGTCATGCTCGTATTTGCCATTTTTGGAATGCTTTGTATTGGTATCGCTTACCAGTCAGTACAGCTTATGAAAGGTAAATCCTTCATGGAAATTATCACAGAAATTAAAGAAGCCTTTGGAGCGATATTCAGATGAAAACAAGCACAAACGGAATCGATTTAATCTGCTCATTTGAAGGCCTTCGACTCAAAGCCTACGACGACGGTGTAGGTGTATGGACTATCGGTTATGGTACCACGGTGATTAATGGTACCAAAGTCAAGAAAGGTGACACTTGTACTGTCGAACAAGCCAAGTCATATATGGCCCAAGATTTAAAGCAATTTGAATCTGCGGTGAATCAAACCAAAGTACCGCTTAATCAAAACCAGTATGACGCTTTGGTTTCACTGGCCTATAACATCGGTGCAAGCGCATTCTTAAATTCGACTTTGCTTAAAAAGTTGAATGCTAAAGATTATAAGGGAGCTGCTGAACAATTCCCACGCTGGAATCGTGCAGGCGGCAAAGTGATGCGTGGGCTTACGAATCGTCGTGCGAAAGAGCGGAAGTTGTTTGAGAAAGTCCTTTAGAGGTCTTAGAAAATCGGCTCTACGGATTATCTAGTGTAATCCGTAGTCTCTAGCGATATCTAAAAATGGGTCATCTTGGTGTAATCGAGATAAACATCGTTTACAAACAACTCCATTATCTTCAGGAGTCTGAGGTTCAAAACAAGAAATACATCTAACAAAACTGTCTTCTAAAAGTTTATATTCCTGAGCAGTAATATTAGGGTCAACATTGAAGCACGGTGGTTCAAACAGATCATACTTATTAAACAACACCCTTGCCCGAAGCATCTCAAATGTATAACCACGACCCTGACGATTAATTACTTTAGCCACACCGTTTACAGCTTCCGTGTATGCATTTGTGACTCTCTGATCAAAGTAATTCATAATCTCTCTGCGCCATTCTTTAAAGATTGTAACCAATGGCTTAAAGTCACTTTTGCCTTTACACATATCAGCAGGGATAATATCAAGCCAATCATCAAGCAATGCTTCAGCATCTTCACGAGTTGGCATCTCATAGATCAAATAGAACAACTCTTTAAGGTTGTGTGCAATCTTAATATCAGGTTCGTTTTCAAGCCACATATCTAAGTTGTACTTACCGTGCTCACTAAGATTCTTGTAACGCATACGCAGTAATGATTTTCTGCGCTTCCAATCTTGACCAATGGCTTTAACACGGTCTTTTGATAGTTTTAGGCGTATTTTATCAACCGCTTCATTCGCCATTCTCTCAACATGAAACTTATCAATCACAATGATAGCATTTGGATACACTTGATAAACAACTGACTTATAAGCGCGCCACATATCCATAGCAACCACCTCAACAGGGTCGTTGCGGTGTTTCCAAAAGTAATCTGATACCGTTGATTTTTCACGATCCACAAGCATGTCAATTGGTTTTCGATTAATTATATCGGTCACAATGAAGCGTAATTTACCGTCAATAGTTGTTTCATCAATACCAATCACTTTTGGTAGCACAGGATTGTACCTAGCGTTTAGCTCATCAATGAACGCAGTTGCAATTTTTCGCACTGTTTTCTCGTCACAGCCAAAGTCTTCTGCAATGCGAGTAAACGTGTCTTTTAAACATCTACGCTGAATACTTTCAACACAGCGAATTGTCATGCGTGTTTCGGGGTAAATCTGCGTCACAGGCTGAACAAACACACCACCGCATCCCTTACAGCGATAACGTGTTAATTTTGCCTTAATAACTGTTGCTTTTGCACGATGCGGTATATCACGAAAAACTGTAATCTTTGGGCCATGCTTATATATTTGTGACGACTCACACTTGATACAAGCAATAGGGTGAATCTTATACTCAGCAAAAAACGTTTCAAGCTTAGGTGTTTTTTCAGTTGACAAGTAATGCCAATTCTGGAGGTCTAACGGATCAGTCATTCAGGCGTCTACCTGCTTCGACTTCTTCGCCTGTAGCATGTTTAAGCTGAAACCAAAGGGAGTTAAATTCATTCACAGATTCTTGGTTTTTAGGATTAATAGCTTTAACTTTAATGAATCTATAGTGTTTGTTAGAGTCCTCAATGGATATAACCTTTAAAATATCCCTAGTAGTCAAATGAGTAACAAGGTCTCCAACCTCAAATAAACTGTGTTCGCGGCGATACTCAAGTACAGCAGATCTCAAATCACTAATAGTAAATTCAACCAATTCAATATTTGCGATTTCGCTTGGGTCTCCTGTGTATTCAATATCCTTGCTTGAACATTGAATAACCCTATCGCGATCATTTCTGTAGTTGCGAGCAATCTTGTTTGCTCGCTCATATCCGCCTAATTGTTCTATTAAAATCATTTTAATAATTCCACTATATAATCCGAAATATGGTTATAACATGGAATTATTAAATACACTACTTATTCCGAATAGCCAGAAAATCTTTCTAAGAAAACAAATAACCTTTATTTAATTATTTTTAGTAAATAAAAAAAGGTTAGTAAATCTGAATACGGTAAGGCTTCAATTGCCGCGCGATTTTACTTCAGTTACCAACCTTTCTAAATAAATATTAAGCTGAATTCGGAAAATATACAAGTCAGCAAAATGTTTGAGAAGGGCTTAGGAGTAAGGTCTCTTTTTTGTAACAAAATTAAAGGGCGAAACTTGGGCGCCGATTAGGTATAACGTATTGATTTTTATAAATGAGTATTACGTTGACATCGTAGAGGTCAGCAGTTCGAGTCTGCTTATACCTACCAAATTTTAAAATAATATAATCAAAGGTTTATAGGTGATTTGATTGCTTGTAAACCCTTTTTTTATTTGTTTGTCGCATCTTGATTGTGGAAGTATTTGTAAAAATTGGCAATATTTCTAAGTCATCTGCGACAAATTTGCGACGAAAATGAAGCTACCTAAATCACGAAAACAAAGGTGGGATTTGTACAATTACAGGTCTCATTTGAGCATAAGATACTATTGCACAAGAACTTTCAAAAATTATAAAATACAATTAAAAAATAACACTTTAAATGGTAACGAGATGGATCATAAACAAATTTTTCAAAATGCACTGGAAGCAGAAAGAGCCAATCCAAATGATTTACAGAATAAATTTGGTTTAGCTTGCTTGTTATTGTATGGCATAGGTACAGATAAGAATGAAAAGAAAGCTTTTGATATATATACTGAGCTTTCTGCAAAAAATAATGTATCTGGTATCGAAGCTTTAGCAAATATGTATATTCAAGGGCAATATGTAAATGTTGATGTGAAGAAAGCTGAGGAAATTATTCAAGACAAATTGATAAAAATAAATTCAGGGAAGTCTTTAAATTCAGCAGGATCGTTGTATTACACACTATCATTCAAAGTAGGTGGTAATCAAAGTATAGTCTATTCTCATAAAGCATTTGAGCTTTTCAATAAGGCTTTAGAATTAGGATTTGAAGAAGCTAATTATTATTTAGGTGAATATTATTTATTCGGAAGAAATACTTGCTTAATAGATGAAAATAAAGCTTATTTATATTTTAAAAAAGCAGCACTTGTGGGGCATGATGAAGCAATCGCAAGAGTTAAAGAGATGGAAAATACTCAAAAATTTAAACAGGGGTTGGGGGTAGTTAGATTACTTTCAGGGTTATTTTGATTTGGTGTGGAAACTGTTTGAGAAAGCCCTTTAAAGGGCTTTATTTTATTCTTCCACAATACATTTAAATCTAATTTCTATCTTTGGGAAATTACCAAAAATAAAAGGAGGTCTAGCATCAATCGCCTCTAATATTTTAACTGCTTTGCCAGTTTTACTACATTCAGAATTAGCTTCTTTCATTGCTTCTGCATTTTTAATAGAACAGCTCATTCATAAAATGAATAGATTTTAATCTGTATTTTTACATAAAAATGAAAAGAGCCTGAAAAGTGTAAATCTTTCAAGTTTACGCAAAATCTCATGAAGTTGATGGGCATCACAAATTAGCTAACTATCCGATAATAAACATGTTATTTCTATAATTTAGTTTTTATATTTGATGATTAATATGGTAAAACCATCAATAGTTTCATGAGCTTATCGAGTATGTCTTTGAATGAAAAAACTTAAATACTGTTTAATATTTTCTACAGCTTTAGTGGTCACAGCCTGTGGTGGCAATAACAAAGAAAACAATAGTGAGAATCAAGCTCAGCCTATAACAAAAGTATCTGAAAATATTGCACCTGTTTCAGTCATTCAATCCGTTAAGGAGACGATAAAAGTTGGTGATTCAATCGTACTCGATGGATCAGAAAGTACAGATGATGGCACCAATACATTGAATTATCGATGGGAAATTATAACAAAACCAAATAATAGCTACCCAAGTACAGGGGATAGTCATTCAAAAACCTTTTCGATCATTCCAGATATAGCTGGCGAATATCAAATTAGCTTGGTAGTGAATGATGGGGAAAAAGACAGTCAAGTAACGACTATTCAGTTAAATGTGTTGGATAGACAAAAGCCAGAAAAAATAGATGAGATTATACCACCTACTGAGCTATCTCCTTTGGTTCCAAAGGCAGAAGAACCAAGTCAACCGACTGATTTAGCCGAAGCAGGGAAAGTCGTATTTCGTGATGGTTTTTGGACTGGAATGATAAATATCGATAAGAGCATTCCAAATGATTACAGTTGGAGTTCAATTGGGCTTCAAATGGAAAATAGCAGTTCAGCAGTTATTGTCAAAGATCCTGCTGGAACAGGAGAAAATGTAGCAAAATTTACAGTACCTGACGATGGAAAGTCCTATCGTGCTGAAATACAACGCAAACAATTCAACTGGGGGCATTATAACTATTCCGTTTCGCACTACATTCCATCATCATGGCCACTCTTTGATTATGGAACAATTTTAGCGCAATGGCATGGTTATAGCCTAAACAACAAAAATCTTAACCCTCCAATTGCATTGGTACTATTTGGTAAAAAGCCCGAATGGCAGATCCATGTTTATCAACTTAAGCCGCTTTCTTCACCTTTAGCTGTGCCTGAAACTGTTTTAAAACGTTATATACTTGATGTTCCTGTTACTTTTAATCAATGGAATAACTGGAATTTTGATATCAAATGGTCTCAATTAGATGCAAATAATCAACTTATTCCAGGACAGATTGTGGTTACGCACAACGGTATAGAGGTTGCAAATATTGTTGGTGGAAACAATTACCATCAAAAATGGCCACCGTATTTCCAAATGGGAATTTATCGCTCAAGCTGGCGTGAAGGGGCGCTTAACCGACCAATCAATGGCAACCCGATCGAGGTTTATCATAAGGGTGTGGTCATAAAAGACATGAATTAAAAGAAGTTTTGTATTCAACACATGTCATGCTAAGTAAATGAATAATATGGAAAAGCTCAACTGAATGTTGGGCTTTTTTATTGCGAATTTTAAAATGATGATTATTTTAATAAGCGCAATGATTTATAAGCTCAATAGTACTTCTAATGGTATTCAGAAAATTTTTACAGAATAGAATAAAGAGAATCAAAAAGCTAAATCAAAGCCAATCAAAAAAAATGCTGTTTAAATATATGTCACTTATACATTCCAATAAAATATCAAAATAAATGTCGTAAAAGGACAAGTGCGTGTCGTCAAAAGTGAAGTGAGTGCTCAGCCGAGTATTGTAGTTTTGAGATATTGCTTGAGAAGCACTGTAAAACAAGACATGGACTATAAAATGACGTTGACTAAAGCTGTACGTTTCTATGGAACGGGAACACCCGAAGTAATGCGCTATGAAGATGTGGAAATAGGTGAACCAAGTGCTGGAGAAGTACGCCTGCGTCATGTAGCAGTTGGTCTGAACTATGCAGATACTTATTTCCGTAACGGTACATATCCGATTCCATTACCAAACGGCATCGGCGTAGAAGCAGCGGGTATTGTAGAAGCTGTTGGTGAAGGTGTTACAGATTTTACCATTGGTGATCGAGTCACGTACACCGGTTTTTTAAATACTCTAGGCGCATATAGTGTTGAGCGTTTAGTGCTTGCCAATGCTTTGATTAAGTTACCTGAAGGTATTTCCTGCGAAACTGCTGCGGCGATGACCATGCGTGGGCTAACAGCTTCTTATTTAATGCGCCGTGTTTATAACTTTAAAGCGGGCGATACGATTTTATTACATGCTGCGGCAGGTGGCGTTGGATTAATTGTTTCGCAATGGGCGAAGTTACTTGGCTTAACCGTGATTGGAACAACTTCTTCAGAAGAAAAAGCGGCAGTTGCACGAGCATATGGTTGTGACCATGTCATTAACTATAGTCATGAAAATGTGGCTGAGCGTGTTCGTGAAATTACCAATGGTGTTGGTGTCAATGTGGTATTTGACAGTGTCGGTAAAGATACCTTCATGTCGTCATTAGACTCATTAAAACGTCGTGGTTTGTTGGTTTGCGTTGGCACAGCATCGGGGCCAATACCTGCTTTTGATCCAGTTTTATTGGCGATGAAGGGCTCACTTTATATGACTCGCCCAGCTTTGGCGGATTATATCGCAGACCCTGCGGAAAAAAGAGAACTGGCAAATGAGTTGTTCGATCATGTGCGTAACGGTCGAATCAAAATTGAAATTAATCAACGTTATGAATTAAAGGATGCCGTACAGGCTCACCGTGACCTAGAAGCACGTAAAACCATAGGTTCATCTATTTTTGTGATTTAAGTTTGTTGTTGGAAAGGATTTCTTATGCAAATTGAACAGTTAGCTTGCAACATAGGCGCAGAATTGCATGGTGTAAGTTTGGCAGATGCGATTCAGGATGATGATTTATTCACTGAAATTCGTACACAATTATTAAAACACCATGTTTTGTTTTTGAGAGATCAGAATTTAACACGTGCAGAACATGTTGCATTTGCAGAGCGTTTTGGACAGTTAGAAGACCATCCCGCAGTAGGGAGTCATCCTGATCATCCTGGTTTAGTACAGATATATAAAAGCCCAGACAGCCCAATAGATCGTTATGAAAATGCATGGCATAGCGATGCAAGCTGGCGAAAAATTCCACCAATGGGTTGTGTGTTGCGTTGTGTTGAATGCCCAACGGTAGGTGGCGATACCATGTGGACCAATATGGTCATGGCTTATAAAAATTTGCCTGAAGATATTAAAACAAAAATTGCAGATCTACGTGCTTATCACAGCATAGAGGCGAGTTTTGGTGCAGTCATGCCGATCGAAAAACGTTTGGCATTAAAAGCGCAATATCCAGATGCAGAACATCCAGTGGTACGTATTCATCCTGAGACGAGTGAAAAGATTTTATACGTTAATGCATTTACAACGCATTTTAGTAATTACCACACCAAAGAAAGAGTGCGTTTTGGGCAAGACGCAAACCCCGGTGCAGCAGATCTTTTACGTTATTTGATTACCCAAGCGTCTATTCCTGAGTACCAAGTTCGTTGGCGTTGGAAACCAAACAGTATTGCGATTTGGGATAACCGAAGCACACAACATTATGCAGTGATGGATTATCCAGCATGTCATCGGAAAATGGAACGTGCAGGCATTATTGGTGATGCAACATATTGATTTAGAAATCATACATTTTATTGAAACAGAATTATTTAATTTACATTTTAAAAATAGCATAGGAGATGCACATGCAATTCTTTGATGATTCTTTGCACCCAGAAAACATGGAAAAAGTGGTCATTACAGTTGCGCCATATGGCCCTGAGTGGATGCCTGAAGATTTCCCAGAAGACATTCCTGTTACGATGGATGAACAAATTCAAAAAGCAGTAGAGTGCTATGAAGCAGGTGCAACAGTTCTACATTTACATGTGCGTGAACTTGATGGTAAAGGCTCTAAGCGATTATCAAAATTCAATGAATTAATTGCAGGTGTACGCGAAGCTGTACCTGAAATGATTATTCAAGTGGGTGGTTCAATATCGTTTGCACCTGAAAGTGAAGGTGAAGCTGCGCTTTGGCTGAGTGATGATACCCGTCACATGTTAGCTGAATTGACTCCAAAACCTGATCAAGTAACTGTTGCTGTCAATACCACCCAAATGAATATTATGGAATTACTATATCCTGAATATTTAGAAGGAACATCTTTGGCACACCCTGCGATTCAAGAAGCTTATGCAGAAATGACTGTGCCTGCTGGCCCAGCTTGGCTGACTGAACATCTGAAGCGCTTGTGCCAAAACGGCATTCAACCACATTTCCAATTAACAGGAATGCATGGTTTAGAAACTTTGGAACGTATGGTGCGTAAGGGCTTATATAAAGGGCCATTAAATATCACGTGGATTGGTATTGGAGGCGGTTTTGATGGGCCAAACCCATTTAATTTCTTTAACTTTATTCACCGTGTACCAGATGGTTGTACTTTGACTTCAGAATCATTGTTAAAGAATGTTTTACCTTTTAATACTATGTCTATGGCAATGGGATTCCATGCACGCGTGGGTAATGAAGACACCATTATCGACCATCAAGGAAAGCGTTTCTCATCTGTAGAGCAAATTAAGCAGACAGTACGTATTGCCCACGAGTTAGGTCGTGAAGTGGCTTCAGGCCAAGAGGCACGTGAAATTTATCGTATTGGTGTGCAATATGACAGCATTGAAGAAACTTTACTTGCAAATGGTATGTCGCCAAATCGTCAAGCGGGTCAAAAAGGTGTGCCACGACGTAAATGATATTCTTATTTGAAATAAATTTAGGCGTGAGTTAAGTGTGAAGTTGGAATTGCGTTTCAGAATAGAAGCGTAATTCTTGGTGAATAAAAGAGAAATTATAATAAACACAAGGGGTTCGTATGGATGCGCATCAGTATACAAATCATGCGAGTAGTGTAGATACATCTGTTCATGTACCACGTCGCTATGCGTGGGTCATCTTTGCTTTAACATTCGGTTTACTGATTTCAGATTACATGTCACGACAGGTCTTAAATGCGGTATTTCCTTTAATCAAAAATGAATGGACATTGAGCGATAGCCAATTGGGCTTGCTGAGCGGTATTGTGGCCATAATGGTCGGGATATTGACTTTACCTCTATCATTATTGGCTGATCGTTTTGGACGTGTCAAAAGTTTGGCGATCATGGCTGTGTTGTGGAGTTTAGCAACCTTAGGTTGTGCACTGGCACAAAATTACCAAGAAATGTTTATTGCACGGTTTATGGTTGGTGTCGGTGAAGCAGCATACGGAAGCGTCGGTATTGCTGTAGTGGTTGCAGTATTCCCGAGAGAAATGCGAGCGACTTTGGCAAGCGCATTTATGGCTGGCGGTGTGTTTGGTTCATTTTTAGGCATGGCTTTAGGCGGTGTATTAGCTGAACATTTTGGATGGCGTTGGGCTTTTGGTGGGATGGCGCTGTTTGGTTTAGTTTTAGCCATTCTGTATCCAATAGTTGTTAAAGAAAAAAGAATAGCGCCGCATCGTGAAGTAAATAAAATTCAAAAAAAGTCGGTTCAAGCTAAAAATCCACTTAGAACGATCTATTCCAGCCATTCAGTGATTGCAACGTATATAGGTAGTGGTTTGCAGTTGTTTGTTGGCGGGACAATTATTGTTTGGATGCCGAGTTATCTCAATCGTTATTACGGCATGACGACGGATTCAGCAGGCGTTGTTGCAGCTGTCATTGTTTTATGTGGTGCGGTTGGAACGATTTTTTGCGGCATGCTTTGTGATCGTTTAGGGCGAGAACGTCCTGATCGTAAAGTAAGTTTAGCGATCGTTTACTGTTTAGGGAGTTGTGTATTGTTGCTCATCGCATTTGCGATGCCAGCAGGTAAAGCTCAATTGCTAATGATTTGTGTAGGAATGTTAGTTGCATTGGGAACCAATGGTCCATCAAGTGCAATGGTTGCCAATCTAACCCACAATTCTGTACATGGTACCGCCTTTGCAACTTTGACATTAGCCAATAATTTTCTAGGTTTAGCACTTGGCCCTTTGGTTGTTGGGCGAGTTTCAGATGTGATTGGTTTACAACAAGCATTCCAATTTATGCCGTTGGTGAGTATTGCAGCTGCAGCAGTATTTCTATATGCCAAATATCATTATCACCAAGATATGGCTCGCTTGGATGGGCAACTTGCAGCTGAAGAAAAGTTACTGCATCAAGAGAAAATTCAGGAACAGTGTGTGGAAGATAAAATATGATTCGCCAATTGCGTATAGATGTATTTTTTGACTTTATTTGCCCTTGGTGTTTGATTGGAAAACGTCAGTTGCAAGCTGCAATTGATCAGCTACAAGACAATAATCCTGAAATTGAGGTGATATTGCATTGGCGAGGTGTGCAGTTATTGCCACATCTCCCTTCAAATGGTGTTGCTTTTAAAGCTTTTTATCTTGAAAGATTAGGTGGTGAATCGGCTGTTCTTCAGAGACAGGCGCAAGTTCGTCAGGCTGGTCATGCAGTAGGTGTAGATATTCATTTTGAGCGTATCTCTCGCATGCCAAATACAGCCAAAGCACATCGATTGTTTGAACATGCGTTGAAAGTCGGAACACCTGAGCAATGTGAGATGTTATTGGAACGTTTATTTTCAGCCTATTTTCATTATTCAGAAGATATTGCGGATACGTCAGTTTTATTGAGTATTGCAAATTCTTTCGGTTTTTCTGGGCTGATTCAAAGTCATGATTTGGATGTAACTCAGCAACCCTTTATATCTGCCAATACAGGCGGTAAAGGCGTACCGTATTTTGTATTTAATGATCGTTTTGCCTTATCGGGCGCGCATTCAGCAGACACGATTTACAAGGTAATGCTTGAGACACTCGCACAACAACAAGGAGCACTGAAATGACCTCTCGTTTTCATGTGCCAAGTGAAAAGGTACCCGTTGTCGGTTCAAGAGCTTTTTTAAAGGTTGGTGATCAATTTTTAGTCCTTTTTAATGTTGAAACTCAATTGTATGCCATTGATGATCGTTGTCCTCATCAGGGCGCTTCACTTTATGCAGGGCGATTAGATGGAAAATTGATTCAGTGTTGTGCACATGGTTTACGTTTTGATTTGGAAAGCGGTTATATGCTTAATTCTACTCAATTTAAAGTGAATTCATATCCTGTAGAAGTCATTGGAGACGATGTTTTTATTATTATGAATTCAGCAGGAGAGCAGCATGAGCAGTGTTAAAGCAGAAAATATTGTGCAGCGGGTACGTGTGTTGTTACCGGGATTTATAGTGAGTGCGGTTGTCGCTGCTGCTGCGACCTTTTTATCTGAACATTATGGCGCACCTGTCATGTTATTTGCCTTGCTGCTAGGCATGGGACTTAATTTTTTAACGACTGAAAGCAAGTGTAAAGCTGGTATTGAATTTACGGCACGTGAAGTATTACGTTTTGGTATCGCTTTATTGGGAATGCGGATCACCTTAGAACAGATTACAGCACTAGGTTGGCAGCCGATTGCCTTGGTTATTTCACTGGTTGCGATTACGATCACGGTGTCGATCATAGCGGCTAAAACACTGGGTTTTAATAAGTTGTTTGGTATGTTGACGGGAGGTGCAACGGCAATTTGTGGTGCTTCAGCTGCTTTGGCATTGTCTGCTTCATTACCTAATCATCCTCAAAAAGAAAAGGCAACACTCTTTACAGTCATCGGTGTTTCAGCGCTATCGACTTTAGCCATGATTGTATATCCCATGATTGTCAACTGGCTTCATTTATCACCGTTACAGGCAGGGGTTTTTTTAGGTGCAACCATTCACGATGTAGCACAGGTGGTAGGTGCAGGCTATAGCATGTCTCCTGAAATAGGGGATACTGCAACAGTGGTTAAGTTGATGCGGGTTGCAATGCTTTTACCTGTCATTATTTGCGCGGCGATGATTACACGAATGCAGGGTGGAGATTCTACAGGGCCACGACCTCCATTATTGCCTTGGTTTGCTGTTGGTTTTGTTATTTTGGCTTGTATTAATAGTACGGGTTGGGTACCAAGTGTTGTGCAAAGTGGTCTAAATGGATTATCGAGCTGGTGTTTAGTGATTGCAATCAGTGCTTTAGGGATGAAAACACAACTTAAAGAGCTTGCTACTGTGGGAATTAAACCAATTCTGTTGATGGTGGGTGAAAGTGTTTTCCTTATATTATTGGTATTAACATTGATGCATTGGTGGTTCTAATTGTTGAGTAAACACTAACTAGGCATAGGTTTTACATAGATTTCTAGTAAAGGTTTTGATGTAAAATTTTTGACATTAAAGTAAATTTACATAAAAAGATTTATCATGGTTTTTTGATTATTTTTCAACATTGTATTGATATATTTTTTTATTCTGTTTGATGTCTGTTGATACTTTATTGAAGTATCAACAGACAAGCATTCACAAATAATTATTCACAAAAAAATAAAAACACATAAATTCTTAAAAAGACCAACGAAGATAGGCTCGCTAAGAATCATTATTATTTAAAGTCTTCATTCAGCAGTAGCAGTTAAGAATCACTTTCTTTATTGAGCATATTTTTGTTTACATTACGCCACGCTGTTGGCGCTATACCAAATTGACTGATAAACCAACGAGTGAACGAACTTGGCATAGAATATCCAAGAATATCTGATACTTGTGCGAGCGAATAATTAATATTTTTTAAATAACGAAGCACCAAACTGCGCCGTACATCATTGATTAAATCGCTAAAACTGGTTTGAGAAGCTTCTAAACGACGTTGTAATGTTCGTACATTCATACCATGAGTTTGTGCAACTTGATCAATTGTGGCACGGCCCATGGGGAGTAGTAGGTAAATGCTTTTTCGAACATCAAAGATAAGTGAAGATTGATTAATATTCGGTAATATGTCTAGGTAGCGTTGCGCATGATTTGCCATCGCAATATTGGCTTGAGGATTGGTTGTGTTGAGTTCAGTTGCAGTACAAACAATTCCATTAAACTCACTTCCAAACTCTAAAGAACATCCAAAAATACTTCGATGTAATGAAAGATCATGTGGTGCATTATGGGTAAAATGAATACTCAAAGGGCGCCATTTATGAGGCAGCAGAGCAGCACAGAAACGATGCATAATTGCTAAAGCCAGTTCAGTGCCTTGGCGACTGTATTGTGAATGGGATGAGATGACTTCTTCACGAATAATGACTGTATTTCCAATCTCTTCAACAAAAATTTCCAGCGCATTATTCAGTAAATTACGATAGCGGACAATGGTTTGTATGGCATCACGCAAAGTGTGTTGATAACTCAGTAATAAGCTAATTTCACCAAAATCCGAAATTTCACGTTGTTGCGCCATAAGCAGGCCAAAAACTTCACATCCACTGACCTGAGCGGACTCTTCTAATAAATCAATGGCTTTGTCTACGGGAATGCGCAGTTTCGAATCTTTTAATAAGTTCTGGCTAAGTCCAACTTTTGATAATAAATAATAAGGGTTAATGCCGAGTTGTTGGCTCACGGTCACATAATTCTTAAGTACTGCTGCATGAGCAAGAGGTACCATTTCATTATCTCCTTATTAAAAATCTGATCTTCCTGATCAGTATTTATCGATCACCATAATATAAGGCGCTGTGTACAATTGACTACCGATTTACAGCAATTTTCGCATGTATTTAGCCGTTTTGAATATACTACTTTTGCAAATCCTTTTTAATATATTAATATGCGAAATAGCTGATTTCTGTAAAGTACAGAAATCAGCTTTGAAATGATGTCCAGTTTTAAGTATCCAAATTATGTTGATTACACAATTTGGATACTACAAAAATTAGAAGCGGTAACCCACACCGACATAGGTCACTAACGGATCAAAATCAATTTTAGTCGTTGATTTGATCAATTGTGTACCTGTTGATGTATCGGTTACAGTTACTGTAGCCACGTTATTAAAGTTTGGCAGTAAACCAACGTTCAGTCAAGTCATAGGTAAAGCCCGCAGTAAATACTGGCGCGAAGGCATCACTTGTTTTAACTTTAACTTCTGGCGTGGCTGTTGAACTTCCTTTACCTCCATGAAGCGCTTCACCCGCGCGATCATTCAGAATATTATCAATCATATATCCTGCTTGAACGAGGTCTTCTCTTACACCGCCATCGAGTTTCAATTTATTGAAATGTCCATAAACGACACCTGCACCAACAAATGGGCGGAACTTATTTTTATCCGACGTGCCAAAATGGTACTTCGCTGTTACTGCTGGTGTCCAAGCGGTCACTTCTGCCACTGTGCCATGAGCACCAAGGTCAGTAATTAAAGTATCTTTAAGTAGTTGTAAACCATCAAAATAGGTTGGCGGAGTATGTGGTGGTAAAGGGGAGTTAGAGGTTGAGAGGGCTGTTGCTCTAATTTCACCTACGCCTTTTACATCAACTTTTGGCGGAATGCCACCCACCAATTCTAGGGAAACATTGTCATTTACAAAATAACTGAGCGTCAAACCGAGCGTATCCGTGTCTTCAATTTCCATACCACCATCGGCTGTATAGTCAGAAATTCCAGTAATATCGGCTCTGGCACCTTTCATAAATGAATCAGGAATTTTGTAATTTGGATCTTTTTGTCCATTTTTAACAAAAGAGTTAAACATTAATTTTCCTAAAGAGCTCTTCAACTCTCCACCATTTAATGCATATTTACCAAGATCTTCCCCATATAATGACCCAACGCCATAACTGCCACCTTCTTCAACACTCGTTGTAACATGCGTTGAATTGGCTTTTCCTTGAGGCATGACATGCATCCAGCCCGCACTTACAGCCCAGCGTTTATAATTTACAGAATCCGCATAAGCTAAATTTACAGACAATAGGCATGCCACAGGCAGCGCTATTTTACAAATTTGACTCATTTTACTTTCCTTATAGTTTGATTTTTTATGGTTCCAGCGGATCCTTTCTGAAACACGGGCACATTATTCAAAGAGAAACGATATAAATCAACTAAAAAATATTTAGAGTACAAGTGTATATTTTTTCTTTATTTAATGGTGATTGTAATTTAATTATAATTAAATCAATATTTTAATTTTATTTTTTCAAGTTGTGAATGTCGCCGTATTCAAGGCAATCTGTCATCAAATGAAAAGTGTTTGTCATCTAATGTGTATTATCTAAAAGACCTGTTCTTTATTGTGTGTATGTAATTTGTGCAATTCAGCATTTTTAAAGACAGTGTTCAGTCAAGGTATAGACATGGAAAAAATACGAACAAATGCAACAGTTTTAATCATCCCAGGCTTACGGGATCATGTGGCCGATCATTGGCAAACATTATTACAAGAGCGATTGGTCAATGTGCGTTCCGTTCCACCATTGGAAACAGACAAACTCAATTGTGAAAAAAGAGTAGCAGCAATCCAAGCACAGTTAGAAAAAATTCAAGGTCCAGTGATTTTGGTTGCGCATAGTGCAGGTGTATTGATGACCGTGCATTGGGCAGCCAAGCATCAACATGACATTCAAGGCGCATTACTGGTTACCCCACCTGATCTAAGCATGAACTGGCCAGCGAATTACCCAAGTGCTGACACACTTCGTCAAGAAGGATGGGATCCATTGCCAAATTCAAAATTACCTTTTCCAAGCATTGTTGCTGCAAGTAGCAATGATCACTTGGCCAGTTATGCGGCAGTTGAGGAAATGGCGAAACAGTGGGGAAGTCAACTGGTCAATTTAGGTGCAGTAGGACATATGAATCCAGCAGCTGGCTTTGGGCTTTGGACACGTGCTGAACAATTTATCCAAAAGCTTGATTTGATTGATGAGCAGATTTTATCGGCTTAAAAAGCTATAAAAATCAATTTGAATATCCAACTCAATTTTGGTTTGAAAGTAGCTCAGCTATTTTTAGGCTTTTACATATAGATCAGTAACTCATGCTGTCAATAAAACAATTAAAGAATAATTCAATTGCTATGTAGTCAAGAAGATTACTAGTCAAATCATTGCGATATGGAGATCGTATGGTCAATAAGTATATAGGTTTAAGCAAAGTTGAAAGCAATATTATTTTGATTCAAAAACTAGGCATGTTTATGGGATTGCTATTGGCCATTTCAAAGGCTTCAGCTGCTGGTTTTGATATCAATAATGATTGGAAATTTGAGACCAATTCAACGATCAGTTTAGGTCAAAATTGGAGTACCCAAGACCCATCAGCCGCACTGCTTTATCGTCCCGATGCTTATAGTATTGAGAAAAATGGTGCAAGTGTTGATATTAATGGAGATGATGGGCGAGCAAACTTTAGTCAAGGTGATGCAATCTCGCAAGTTGTCAAAGGCTATACCGAATTTAAGTTGAATGGGAAACAACAAGGTGCAGTATTGAGTGGCAAATATTGGTATGACCATGCCTATGAGACTGGACATGGCGATTTAAAAGCATTTGACGATTCAGCATGGCCAAAACTTGCAAAGTTTAAAGGGATAGACCTTTGGGATGCCTATATTTGGAAGAATTCGACCTTTGACAATGGTCAATCTTTCAATTTTAAATTGGGTAAACATGCGTTTACTTGGGGGAAGTCACAATTTTTCCAAAATGGTTTGAATTCTATTAACGCCTTTGATCATGCTGCGATGAATAGACCAGGGGGTGACCCTAGAGAAAAAATCATTCCTGTAGAAATGTTTTCTTTTTCTGCAGGGTTGAATAAAAACCTCAAACTCGAGGGGTTTTATCAGTTTAAGTTTAGGCCTTCAGTTTATGATGGTTGCGGAACTTTTTTTGCAGCAACTGATTTTGTTCCAGAAAATTGTGGCCCAATTTTGATTACATTGGCACCGGGCGACAAATTGTCTGAAACCGCATTAAAGCAACAAACCTATATTCCTCGTTCTGCAAGCCGAATGGCAAAAGATAATGGTCAATATGGTGTGTCTTTAAAACAAACTTTGCCCAGTTTAAATAACGCTGAACTTGGTGTGTATTTTGCAAATTACCACAGTCGAAATCCAAATTTTGATGCATATAGTGTCACAGCACCGGGTATACAAAACTTTAAAACGGCACATTTTTATTCTGTCTATGCAGAAGATATCAAAATGTATGGATTAAGTTTGACTGGAAAAGTAGGTAATACCACTATTTTTAGTGAATTAAATTATAAGCCAAATCAACCACTACAATTTAATGGTACTGATACTGTTTATGCGCAAGTTCTCGATAAGAACACGCCATTGACTGAACCTGGTGAATCTTTTGGATTTGGAGAATATATCAATGCATATAAAAGATTACCTGTCACTCAGTTCTCAATCGGTGCGAGTAGCAGCATTCCTAATATTTTAGGGGCAAGTAGTTTAAATTGGTCGGCTGAGACTGCTGTAAATCATATTGCTGAGATAGGCGATTATCGTTTTGGTCGAGTAGGTCCATTTGGTCGTAGTGAGCTTTCTAGTGGGGCGTATAATCCTGAAACAGGTAATTTCAAATGTACACCATACGGTACTGCACATCTTTCAAATGACGAAATTGACAGTTTGAATAAACGGTTTTGTAATGATGAAGGCTTTTTTAGTGAATGGTCATTCGGTTATAGAATGCGAGGTGCATTGAATTATCAAGATGTTTTACCTGCAACAGTCATTACACCAAGTCTGACGTTCCGCCATGATGTTTATGGTTTTAGTCAAAATTTTCAAGAAGGACAAATGAGTATTGGTGCTGCATTATCAGCAACATATCAGAAAAAATATACAACGGAACTGGCGTATTATAGCTTTTTTGGTTCAAATGATTTTAGCGTATTAGATGATAGAGATTTTGCATCATTATCATTTAGAGCAAGTTTTTAATCGATTCATCATCTTATAAAAGGCATTGATTTGTTATGTATGAATAGATCAATGTCTTTTCAAATTTAATTAAATTCAGATCATTTCTTAAAGGTCGCTATTCTCTTTATCCATTAGATTTGAATATTTTTGTTATATACAAATTTTCAGTGTAATCATGTTGTTTTCATGACAAATGGTCTTGCTGAAATGAATAAAATTGACGTAAAAGAATAATGAAAAGCGTATTTTAGAAGTTGTAATGATTATTTTTGATACTGAATTGATCAATTAGAATATTCAAATCATCAAGATTTTCAAAACTATAAATTTTTCACAGCGATCAATATTTAAATTAATCACAAATATAGCCTATCGAATTATTCATTGTCTCTACTCTATTTGTGGCAAACAAGGAGCATGTTCTTGAAATTTTTACTTCATCCACAAGCACAACCAATTATCGATGCTTTTCTAGCCAATGGCGGGAAGTCATTTGAAAAAATAGGTGAAATTACAACGCTGCGTGCTACCTATGAAAATAATTGCCGTTTGGCGGTCATGCAGAATTTAGATCATATTCAATCATTTGATATTTCAAACTATATTGAAAATGAACCGATCAAACTACGTATTTATGATCAACAGATTGATCGTGAGGAACTTAGACCTACGGTACTGTTTATTCATGGTGGTGGTTGGGTGATGGGAAACCTCAATAGCCATGACTCTATATGTCGTAAACTAGCAGAAATCACCGCTGTGCGTGTCATAGCTGTAGATTATCGCTTGGCACCTGAAGTGAAGTTTCCAGTACCCTTGGAAGATTGTCAACGAGCACTTCAGTATATTCTTGATCATCAAGATGAATTATCTGTAGATCCGACTCGTATGGTTGTGGTCGGAGATAGTGCTGGGGGAAATTTAGCAGGACATCTAGGACAAAATTTCTTTCAACATTACGGCTATGTATTAAAAGCACAAGTTTTACTCTATCCAGTGATTGCTTATCTACCTGAGTCTGAAAGTTATAATATCTATCAAACAGGTTTTCCTTTGGTTGCAAGTACCATGCATTGGTTTTTTGAGCAATTATTGAGTTCACACCAACAACATTCTCAAATTTCATTGCTTGAACAGCCTTTTATTGCCAATAATGGCGATATTTTTTTACTGACATTAGAACATGATCCTTTACGTGATGAAGCACTGTTGTATTTAGATAAAGCCGTTAAGAATGGTTTAAATGTTGAGTATTATCATTTAAAAGGCTTGATGCATGGTATTTTCACACTTGCAGGCAAGGTACCTGTGGCTGAGCAATATTTAGAATTAGTTGGTCAATATATTGCAAAACGAATTTGAATTGTCGCATTGTCAATGTGTTTTTCTACATCAAACCGACATCAAAAATGGATCAATGATTGAAAATATATCTAAGTCGTTTAGATGCAAAAATATTTTGTAAAATGATTTTTAGTAAGCCATCATTTATTGATTTTGCGATTGCATGAAGATAGAAAATTCGATTACATTACCTTGAATTAGCTTAATTTAATTGTTTTAGCCATTCATCATGGTATCGCTTTTTTAGTCCTAAAAATATTTTGAAGAGTTTTAGCATGATCAAACGATCGAAGATCAATAAACGATTTTTAGTGATTGTTATGCCTTTATTATTGGTAGGATGCCAATTGGTTAAGCTGCAAGAACAAAAGATGAGTTCTGAGTTATCCAATAATATTGAAACAGTGCTCACCAGTTCGAATCTCAGTAGTCAAACCAATAGTTTATTATTTTTAATCGACAAAAGTCAGTCGGATTGTTTAGCGTCACCTGATCGGTGTATTTCTCGATTAAACGAATACCAATATGTTGATCGTGCAGAACTTTATTCCTCTGCCAGTGAATTATATCTGGCGAGTGCAATGAAGCTAGAACATTCCTCGCAATGTGATCATGCTTTAAAAAATGGATTTGTTGATCAAGACAAGAATAGCAAAGTACAAATCTGTATGGATCAAGCACTTTATATGCTGGATAAAAGTATCCGCTATAGCTATATGTATTTATTTAAAACTGAAGACAGCCCGCAATCTCGTGTATTTAGTATCCGCCAATCACAAGTCAGAACCTTTTATAATTTTGCTTTATCACGCTTAATGACTTTGCAATATTTAAAAAGTCATTTTGGTCAAATTCCTACTGAGTTTTCAATAGGACAAAATAAATATTCATCTGATTTTCAATATTATCCAGCTTTAGAAAGCTTGAAGATAGAACATTTTAAGTCCAGTTATAGTATGAAATTCACAGGTTTGCAAAGAATTAACCGTCGTGATGGTTTTGGTGCAGAATTTGTCGTTGTTCGTAATAGCAAACCCATTAACAAGTCAAAAGAGTTTATTTTCAATCCTGAAGAGTATTATAAAAATGCCGAAGATTGGAATATTTATGCCGCCAAATATTTACCTATTACAGTCATTGCAGAACCCGCTAAGTTCGATGAGCAACAGATTTTAACTGCACCATTTCTGATCCGTTTTTTTGACCCTTATCAGGAAGAAAGTGCAACTGTTGATGGAGAGCAGTTTAAAATTTCTGGAAACTTTTCTGTACCTTATGGACTATGGTTGGCTGAAAATAATTTCGGCGCTTTGGGGTATAAAAAAATATTAAATATGGGGGAGAGCTCTGCTATGCCTCATTTGTTTCAGATTGAACCTTATCAAGCCAATAAAAAAGTTATTGTTCTCATACATGGCTTAGCCAGCAGCCCAGAAGCATGGGTCGATTTAACCAATAATATTATGGGAGATAAAGTATTAAGAGACCATTACCAAGTTTGGCAAGTTTTTTATTCAACCAATATGCCGATTTGGGAAAGTCGTTATCAGATAAATGCTTTATTGAAACAAGCTTTTAGTCAAACCACTCCAAACTCAGTATCATCGCATGATGCTGTGTTGATCGGTCACAGTATGGGCGGTGTGATCAGTCGGCTTTTATTAAGTCAAGCAGATGTTCGCGCCAATGTTATTCCACTTTTGAGTGATGATGAACGTAAGTTTATCTATAAATATCCAAGTATTGTAGATCGATTTCAATTTGAACCGATTCCTAACTTTAGTAGCGCGGTATTTATCGCATCACCACATCGAGGAACTGCTTATGCAGATCGGTGGTTTACTCGATCTATCCGTAGGATGATTAGTTTACCGGGTGATTTTTTTGAGTCATTAAAAGCAGGGAATTTAATTCAAAAAACCAGTCAGGCTGTTAAATTAGGTGTCGCTACGATTGGACCTAGTGATTTAAGTGATCAATCTATTTTTATGAAAGTGACAGGTGATATACAACCCAAAGAAGGTTTGGATTATCATTCAATTATGGGGAATACAAGCGCCAGTCAGAATACAGAAATGATGACAGATGGGATTGTGCCTTATAAAAGCTCACATTTGGATTTAGCAAAGTCTGAAAAAATAATCAAAGGGGGACATTCAATTCAAGAAACTCCTGAGGCTGTACACGAACTGCAACGGATCTTACGTGAGCACCTTCAGTAACCAACAATAAAAATGCCGTACTATTTCATCAATGGTTGAGTGGTAGATTAAAGAGAAAGCTGTAAACAATGGGTAAAACTTTTGTCTTTGGCCGTGTTTGATTGAACAAAAGTTTGATGTGAAGCATAAGTTAGCGCTTTATTTGTCATATTTATAGGACAATGTTAATCATTTTAAGGTCTTTATCCGTTCTGTATGAATGATTAACATTGAGTAAATCAATCAAATTCAGTTTTATCTATGTTGATTCGTGAATAAATCAGGCGGCAATATTGCTTAATTTAAACTCAAGAAATGCGTGATAGGGTGAACTGAATAGATCTCAAATTGAAGAGCATATCGCTCTAGAAGGCCTTAATAACATGAAACTCAAAAATCTTGCTATTGGTTTAAGTTTATTGACGATTTCGGGCTTAGTTTCAGCAGAAATGGTCAGTTATAAAATTGATCCAACCCATACAGCCACTGTATTTACATGGAACCATTTGGGTTTCTCTACACCAAGTGCTAACTTTTCGGATATTCAAGGGACGATCCAAGTGGATAATGATCACCCAGAAAAATCCTCTGTAACTGTGACTATTCCAGTAAAAAGTTTGAATACCAACGTTCCAGTGTTAGATACTAAACTTCAAGAAAGTGATTGGTTTAATACTGCAAAATATCCAGATATTCGCTTTCAAAGCACTAAAGTTGAAACAGCAGACAAAAAGACATTTAAAATTTCAGGCAATTTGACCGTCAAAGGGATCACTAAACAAGTGGTATTGGATGCTGTGTTAAATAATCAAGCACAACACCCGATGTTAAAAGTGCCTGCAATTGGTTTTAATGCCTCGACAACCATCAAGCGATCTGATTTTGATATTGCAGCTTATGTGCCTGCGGTGAGTGACACAATTGATATTCAGATTACAACGGAAGCATTAGCTGTTAAATAATTGCAGAGATGATGAAGGTATGGAGCTGAGTTGCAACAGTAACAGATGGTGAATATTGATCAGCTCCTATTTTCAAAGATTTTTAATCGCAATGTAATATTGACAGTAAACATCTTGAATCATTCAACTTTTTGATCATACAGTAGCTCTAGCTGTTTAAAAGTTTATATCGGTTTTTGAGTGATACATTTCAAACATTCGGCATTTAATATAAGCAGCAAGCAGTCGTAAAACTGAGAGTATGGACTGAGAGGTGATCATTTTATAGATCGTCTAATCATTCACTTTATAGATAGCTTTATAAAATTGATTATTCTATTTCTTTGTCCATCAAGAGAATTTCTATGCTTGATCAGGCGTCAATTCAAAGACTAACCAGTATGTCTGTTGCGGCATTCGGTGCAGCGATTAGTAGTACTTTTCCTCTGTCTGTGATTTTTGCACAACAAGATATCGCTGGTGCTTTTTCTGTGACGTCACAAGATGTTGGCTGGGTCGTGACCTTATACAATGTTGGGCAAATTTTAGGTTTACCAATTGCATTTCTATTTTCGGGTGTATTAGGACGTAGACGTGCAATGATGACTGCGGGGATGGGTTATGTCCTCAGTTCTTTACTTATCGTGATCATTAATAATTTTGCTACGATGATGATTCTCAGGATTTTTCAAGGTGCTTTTGCGGGCATGTTGCCAATCCTGATGTTTATTATTCTTTTTTCTACACATCCCGCAGGTATCATTCGGACACGCGGGTTAACCTATTTTGCCACTGCAACAGCAATCGGTGTTGGAATTTCAGCTTGGTTCGGTAGTTTGTTTTTATATAACGAAAATTGGCGTTTGTTATTTATCGTTCCTGCACTTGGCATTGTCGTTTATGTGGTCATGGCACATTTTTTGTTTCGTGATGATCCGATTAAACCAGAAGTTTTTAAACAATTTGATTGGTCAGGATATATCCTTATTTCAATGAGTCTAACCTGTTTGGTGATTTTTGTTTCTGAGGGTGAGCGTCATTTTTGGTTTGAATCTTGGTGGATTACAGCTTGTCTAGTGAATGCAATTTTGTTTTTCATCTTTGCTATATATCACTTTATCAAACATGATCAGGCCTTATTAAAGAAGTCCATATTTTATAAGCCTTTTACGTATGGTCTTATTTTTCAAGTTATTTTTCGGTTTGGCTCACTCTTTATTATTTGGATTATTCCTCAATTTCTAATTCAACTTGCGGGTTTTAGAATCGAACAAATTGCTGAAGTATTATGGCCATTTACTGTAGGTACACTGATTGGTTTGGCTGTGGCTTATATGTTAAGTCCGCGTGTGGATCAACGAATTGTCATGTCTATTGCATTGGCTATTTTGGCCTTTACATCATTCTATTGTAGTTATGCAACCTCGCAGTGGGCAATTGATGATTTCTTACTTCCTATTTTTATCGCAGGGTTGGGGCAAGGGTTATTTTCTTTAGCAACTTTACATCTTGTTTTATATGATATTTTACCTGTAGAAGGCCCGACATGTGGTATCGGTTTTAACTATGCACGTGTTTTAGGTCTGACGGGTGGAATTGGTGTTTTAAGTCATTTTATCAATGAGCGGGAAAAGCTTCACTCTGCAATGCTTGGTGAAAATGTCCATTTACAAAGTGAAGAAACGTTATCTACATTGAGTGCGATACAAGGTTCGTTGAGTCGATTTTTTTCTGATCAAGGCAGTCTTGATGCGGTGAGTTATGCTCAGTTGAGTCAGCATATTAAAATTCAGGCATTTGTATTGTCTTATAATGATGCTTTCTTATTGGTTTTTATCATTCTTTTTATCGCATCAGCTTGTATATGGATTTTTCCACACAGTAAGGCTATGCATTAGGCATTTTCACAGATTGAAAATTTCATCAATTTCACTGGAGTCGAGTTTAAACAATGACTGAATCTAAAAAATTAGTTCGTCCTTGGATGCGAGTCATCATAGCTTTTGTTTTGATGATAGGCATTCTGAGCTTGGTGTTTTACATTTATAACTATTGGAGTGTGAATAGCCAAACGCAGACTTCAGATAATGCATATGTAAAAGGTGATTTGAGTTACATTACCAGTAAAGTCAGTGGCTATGTTGTAAAAGTCAATGTGGTTGATAATCAAAAAGTTAAATCAGGGCAGGTGCTGGCAGAAATCGACCAAACAGATTATTTATCTGCTGTCGATCAGGCTAAAGCAAAGATTGCTGAAATTGAAGCTTCACAACACGAGCTTGAAGAAAAAATTAAATTAGCCAAAGAACAAATCAATATTAGCAAGGCTGAAATTGTTGCAGCAGAAGCAACGCAACGCCGTGCAAATAACTATTTAAAACGGACTGAAGATCTAGTGAATATTGGTGGCATTAGTAAGAGTGAACATGACAAAGCAATAGAAGACCAAGCTGGACAAACGGCCAATCTAAATATCGCTAAAGTGAAAATTCGTGAGTCTGAACAAAGCATTCATGTATTAGAAGCGCAGCGCGCAACATTAAAAGCAGCATTATCTGCGGCTTATGCGAATTTAACGCAAACTGAAAATAATCTGAAAGCTACTCAATTGCTTGCGCCACGTGATGGCACAATTGTCTCACGTAAAGTCCGTGAAGGAGAATATATCACTGCGGCTAAAAGCCTGATGGTGGTTGCTCCATCTACAAATCTATGGATTGAAGCAAATTTAAAAGAGACTCAACTCTCAAAACTTGCTCCAGGTGACAAGGTTTATTTCTCTGTAGATGCTATTCCGAGTAAAAAATTCTGTGGAACTTTAGACAGTATTTCGAGAAGTAGTGGATCTGATTTAGCTTTACTTCCTGCAGATAATGCAACGGGTAATTTCACCAAAATCGTCCGTCGTTTTCCTGTAAAAATTATTTTCGATCCTCAACAAAAAGGGATAGAAAACTTGGCGATTGGTATGTCTGTGATTGTCGATTTGAAAGCCAATACACAAGCTAAAACCTGTCAATAATCAGGTTGATACAGTTTATATATGTGATAGGTCAGTCATTTTCAATTGAACCATTATTATCGATGTGTAGGAATAATTATAGTGCAAGAGCCTGATTTTTATTTTAAATTTTAGCTTTTAAGTCGTCTCTGTTTTTAACTGTGTATAAGGATTGTATTTGAGAAAACAAGTTAGATATTGTCCTATGTATAGAAAGTTGTTTATCGTGTAGAGTATTTATTCAGACCATTTAAAAAACTAAAATAAACCTATGTTAACTCCAATCAAGGAGGAGAATTTTAATGAAGAATATTGTAGGTGTATATCGTAACCCACATAGTCATTGGGTCGGTGATGGATTTCCAGTAAAAGGTTTATTTTCTTATGATCGTTTTGATCAAGCGACGAGTCCTTTTCTATTGCTTGATTATGCCGCACCGTATCATTTTGAACCGACTACAGCGCAATTGGGTGTAGGTTCTCATCCGCATCGTGGTTTTGAAACGGTGACTATTGCCTATAAAGGAGAAGTAGAGCATAAAGATTCAAGCGGTGGTGGCGGTACGATTAAAACAGGTGATGTACAGTGGATGACAGCTGGAGCTGGCTTAGTGCATGAAGAGTTCCATTCAAAAGAATTTGCCCAAACTGGTGGATTATTTGAAATGGTACAACTTTGGGTCAATTTACCTGCGAAGGATAAAATGACACCACCTAAATACCAAGCTATCGAAGCTAAAGACATTCCCATGCTTGAATTAGAAGATGGCGCTGGTTATATTCGTGTGATTGCAGGTCAATATCTTGATCTTACTGGCCCAGCATTTACATTTAGTCCTGTGAATGTTTGGGATGGCGAACTGAAAGCAACCCATAAAAAAGTGTTCAGTGTTCCTGCTGATCACAATTCAATGATCATTATGCTTTCGGGTAAAGCCATGTTGAATGGTACGAAAGAAATTACTGATAATTCGATGATCTTGTTGGAAAGAGATGGTCAGACTGATTTTGAGTTTGAAACTTTAGAAGATGCACGCTTCCTTATTCTTTCAGGACAACCATTGAATGAAACAATCGAAGGCTATGGTCCTTTTGTGATGAATAACCGTGAAGAAATCGAACAAGCTATCGATGATTTCAATAGTGGTAAATTCGGTAAAATCCCAGTGTCATAAGCTGATCTATGTTGTGTTGTGATTTATGAATAACCCCATCAAATTTGATGGGGTTATTTGTTTGGACAATGAATATTTATGTCGTAAATAAGACCTCACTGATGTGAGGTTTTCTTATTTTACAACGATCTTCAATAGAACCATTAAAGACGATTACGTTAAAAAGCGAATCAAAGCTTGATTAAATTCTTCAGGCTTTTCTACATTGGAAATATGCGAAGCATCAATTTCCACAAGTTGAGCATTGGCAATTTGATCACGCATATATTGTCCATCGATCACTGTGGTTACAGGATCTTTTTGCCCTGCAATGATCAATACAGGTACAGTAATTTGACTGAGTTGATCTCGTAAGTCCGCTTTAGCCAAAGCCTCACAACAATTTGCATAACCCTCTGCGCTGCTAGCTGCTAAGTCGTTACTTAAGGATGATACAATCGTTGCTTGGCTTTGGATAAAGGGTTCGGTAAACCAGCGTAGTGCTGCTGTTTCTGCGATAGGTTTTAAGCCTTGCTCTCGAACTAATTGAGCACGATTGAGCCAAGCTTGTTGTTGACCAATTTTTGCCGCAGTGTTGCAGACTACAACATGATTAAAACGTTCAGGTCGATAAATCGCTAACCATTGTCCAGTGAGACCTCCCATAGAAATCCCGCAGAAATCTGCCTTTTGAATCTTCAAATGGTCTAGTAAATTCACGACATCTTGACCTAACTGGTCAATGCTATATGGCCCTTGTGGTGTAGAAGATTGTCCATGACCACGTGTGTCATAACAAATTACAAAATGATCTTTTTGAAAATGATCGATTTGGTTTTGCCACATACTTAACTTTGTGCCCAGTGAGTTTGAAAAGACAAGGGCAGGTTTTGAGCTGTCACCAAAAGTTTGAAAATGAATAGTGGCATCACTTGAGTTAAAGTTTGGCATTTTATTTTCCTTGCAATTTTTTCTTCACATTTAAAGTTTTGTCAGAGAATTTAACTTCCATCTTTTAAAACGAGGGAGCGGTTAACGATTCAAAAGGCTTAATCATTTACTATATCTACCATGATATTAACATGAGTATTAAATAGCCTAAGCAGTATGGAAATTTAAACCCGTTGAATAATCAACGCAATGCCTTGTCCGACACCAATACACATTGAGCATAGCGCATAAGTACCACCTGTTTGTTCCAATTGGTTTAAAGCTGTTGTGACTAAACGTGCGCCTGATGCACCAAGGGGATGACCAATTGCTATTGCGCCACCGTTTGGATTCACTTGAGTTGTATCATCGGCTAAGCCTAAATCACGAGTGACTGCCAAAGCTTGCGCTGCAAAGGCTTCATTTAGCTCAATCACATCTATTTGTTCTAAAGACAGATTGGCTTGTTTTAATAGCTTTTTAATCGCAGGCGCAGGAGCGAAACCCATGATACGTGGTTCAATACCGACTGCTGTTGAGGCGATGATTTTGGCACGTGGTTTTAACCGGTATTGCTTAACTGCTTGCTCTGATGCAATCAACACAGCAGCTGCACCATCATTGATCCCAGAAGCATTGCCCGCCGTAACCGTTCCATCTGCTTTAACTACACCTTTGAGTTTATTTAAGCCTGCTAAAGTGGTTGAAGCACGTGGATGTTCATCAGTATCCACCACAACTGGGTCACCTTTACGTTGCGGAATTGAAACTGGGATAATTTCATGTGTAAAAAAGCCCTGTACTTGTGCTGTAGCCGTACGCTGTTGGCTACTCAGGGCAAACTTATCCTGATCTTCACGGTTAATATGAAATTGCTCAGCTACATTTTCAGCGGTTTGAGGCATGCTATCCACGCCATACATTGTTTTAAGTGTTGGGTTGATAAAACGCCAGCCCATGGTGGTATCTTCAATCTTTTGACTACGACCATAAGCTGTGTCTGATTTACCCATCACAAATGGAGCACGTGACATGCTTTCCACACCACCTGCAATAATTAGATCCGCTTCACCTGCTTTAATTGCACGTGCTGCCATGGCAATCGCATCTAATGATGAACCACAGAGGCGATTGACTGTAGTGGCAGGGACTTCTACAGGTAAACCCGCAAGTAGTGCTGACATGCGACCCACATTACGGTTATCTTCACCCGCTTGGTTGGCACAGCCGTAGATCACATCATCTACCTGTTTCCAATCAACATTTGGATTACGTTCAATTAATGCTTTGATTGGCAATGCACCCAGATCATCTGCACGGACTGAAGCGAGTCCACCTGCATAGCGTCCGAAAGGGGTACGAATGGCATCGATAATATAAGCGGTTTTCATTTTTAAATTTTCCATTTTCTACCTCCCTATATCCCTCCTGAAAGGTGGGACTCGCGTGAAATAGTTTTGGGTTAAAGCCATGATTTACTTTGATCGACTCTTACTTAAACATTCATCAAAATTAATAAGTAATGAAAGTTTCCCTCCTCTAAGGAGGGATTAAGGGAGGTCATATTTATTCAAAAAAAGTTTGCGTCGCATCAATCAACGTTGCACCTGTCATCGACTGCAATTCCGCAAAGCTCAAGCCATCAACTTTTTCAATCACTTTTAAGCCTTCAGGTGTGACATCAATGACACACAGATCGGTATAAATACGATCTACACAGTTTTTACCTGTCACAGGATAAGTCAGTTCAGCTACAATTTTTGGTTCACCTTGTTTAGTGACATGGTCAGTGGTGATAAAGACTTTTTTTGCACCGACTGCTAAATCCATCGCTCCACCAACCGCAGGAATTGCATCTGCTGCACCCGTATGCCAATTGGCTAAATCACCATTTTCAGCAATTTGAAATGCACCCAGCACGGCGATATCAAGATGACCGCCTCGCATCATGGCAAAGGAATCACCATGATGAAAAAAACTACCGCCTTGCAGCATGGTGACATATTCTTTACCTGCATTGATCAGTTCAGGATCTTCTTGACCTTTTGCTGGAGGTGGGCCAAAGGCCAGTAAACCATTTTCAGAATGTAAAAAGACATCTTTATCCGCAGGTAAATAACTGGCAATTTTAGTCGGTAAGCCAATGCCTAAGTTGACATAAGCACCATCTGGAATATCTTGTGCCACACGTTCAGCAATTTGATCACGAGTCAGTTTGCTATAGCTCATTGTTTATCTCCCAATCTGATTATTGTGCAGGGGTGACAGCAACAACATGCTGTACAAAGATACCCGGTGTGATGATATGTTCAGGATCGAGTGCACCGAGTTCTACGACTTCAGATACTTGAGCAATGGTGACATCAGCTGCCATCGCCATGATTGGGCCGAAGTTACGTGCAGATTTTCGATAAACCAAATTGCCCCAACGATCGCCTTGTTGAGCTTTGATTAAGGCAAAGTCAGCACGGATAGGATGTTCTAAAACGTAGTTTTTACCTTGATAATTTAAGGTTTCTTTGCCTTCTGCCAACAAAGTACCAAAACCTGTTGGTGTATAAATTGGACCGAGTCCCATACCTGCTGCTTGGATGCGACAGGCGAGATTGCCCTGTGGTACAAGTTCGAGTTCAATCTTGCCAGCACGATAAAGTTCATCGAAAACCCAAGAATCGGACTGACGTGGGAATGAACAGATGATTTTACGAACTGAGCCAGCTTTGAGTAATTTAGCGAGACCATAATCAGCATTACCTGCATTGTTATTGATAATGACAAGGTCTTTGATGCCGAGTTGGATTAAGCCATCAATCAATTCGGCAGGTTGCCCAGCTGTTCCAAAACCGCCAATCATGATGGTTGAGCCGTCTTTAATTTGGGAGAGGACTTCCTCTAGGGATACCGCACTTTTATCGATCATAGGACTAAACCTTTGTCTATGTTTCTAAATTTCTATGCATAGATGAGTCAATACATATCTATACATAGCAATCCAATTTAACCTCAACAGCTGTGAGATAAAGCGCTATCTCACAGCTTGATGTATTCAAAAAACAATTTTAATTAAGCACTTACACGGCGGCGATCAACTTCAGTGGTTGGCGCATTGTCTTGTTCTTTGACTAATTCAACATTGAACGTAATGTGTTTAAAGGGTTTGTTTAGCCCACGACGAGCAATTTCAGCTTCATCAGTTACATCAACAGCGGTTGCAACCAAACCATCACGGGTTGCAAAAGCAAAGTCATCCCAAAGATACTTATCGCCTTCAATATTAAATTGGGTGGTGAGTTTGCGATAACCTGGAGCAGAGATGAAATAATGAACGTGAGAAGGACGGTTACCGTGACGACCAAGCAAGTTTAAAACAGCTTGCGTTGTACCTTCAGGAGGGCAACCATAACCAACAGGCATAGTGGTTTGGGCAATATATTGTCCATTTGCATCAGAAAGGATAGTGCGACGTAAATTGAAGTCAGATTGAGATTTATCAAAGAAAGAATAGTTGCCTAAACTATTGGCATGCCAAACTTCAACTTTTGCACCTTCAATGATATTGCCATCTGTATCCGTGACAGTACCTTCAATGAATAAAGTATCGATTTTATCTGTTTCAGAACCATCATCCATACGTGCAAAACCAACAGATTCAGGCGCGCCAGCAACGTATAAAGGGCCTTCGATGGTACGTGGTGTACCGCCGGTGATTCCAGCTTTGGCATCTGCTTCATCAGCACGTAAATCTAAATAATGTTCGAGACCTAAGCCAGCAGCTAAAAGACCAAGTTCGTTGGCTTGTCCTGCATCGGTAAAATACTCTAAACCTTTCCAAAGCTCAGACTGAGAAATATCTAAATCTTCAATCGCTTGAAATAAATCGCCAAGTAAGCGTACAACAATTTTTTGAATACGTGGATTCACTTCGCCTGTTGCAGTGTCCACGTTCATTTCCTTGACTAATTTATCTATTTTTTGACGGTTCATACAGATTCTCCTGAAGTATGAAAATATTTAGGTGGTTGGCTTTGCTCGCATTAATTTGCTTGCTCTTTTGCTCACCACATTCCTTGTTATTGCTGTATTTGAAAAGGATTTAACCCAACTTAGCTGTCATCATCTCGAATTGAAGAAGGGTGACGATTAAGCGGCATGACTTCAATTTTCATGTAGGGATACAATGGAAGCCCTTGTAAAATATTGTGAAGTTCTTCATTGCTTGCAACATCAAAAATACTGATGTTTGAATATTGCCCAGTCACACGCCAAATATGACGCCATTTGCCTTGACGCTGTAAATCTTGTGAATAAGCCTTTTCAACAGCTTTAATCTCGTTGGCTTTTTCTACTGGCATATCAAGTGGGATATGTACATCCATTCGTACTTGGAAAAGCATATTCATTCCTTTCATTATTGACGACGCATGTTGTCGATTTTGTCTTCATCTAATTCAATTCCTAAGCCTGCACCTGTCGGTACTTTTAGCTCGAAATTTTCATATTGAAGTGGTGTTTTTAAAATATCTTCAGTCAATAACAAGGGGCCAAACAACTCAGTGCCATATGCTAAATTACTGAATGTTGAGAATACGTGAGCGGATGCAATCGTGCCAACTGGTCCTTCTAACATCGTGCCACCATACAGATCGATCCCTGCAAGATTTGCCAGTTTGCCAACTTCGCAGGCTTCGATTAAACCGCCAGATTGAGCAACTTTGACTGCAAAAACACTAGCTGCATTACGCTTAGCAAGCTCATAGGCACTTTGCGGGCCCGTGAGTGATTCATCTGCCATGATCGCAAGATCAAATTTGCGTGTTAAACGTTGCATTGCATCAATATTGTGAATTGCGCAAGGTTGTTCAATCAGATCTACACCACCATCTTGCAGCATTTGAATGCCTTTAATTGCATTTAGCTCTGACCAAGCACGGTTGACATCAACACGAATTGACACTTCTGAACCTAATGCTTTTTTAATTGCGAGCACATGTTCTACATCTTGCTCCACAGGACGTGAACCAATTTTTAATTTGAAAATATTATGGCGTTTCGCTGCAATCATTTTCTCAGCTTCAGCAATATCCTTTTCAGTATTGCCAGAAGCCAAAACCCATAACACTGGAATACTGTCACGTAAGCGACCACCTAACACTTCACTCAGTGGTAAGCCTAAACGCTGAGTTTGGATATCCAACAATGCAGTTTGAATCGCACATTTGGCAAAGCGATTACCGTTGATGTTACGGTTAATGACTTGCATGGTTTGGGCGATATTCATAGCACCTAATGTTTTGAGTAATGGTGCGAAATACGTTTCAATATTGGTTTTTACACTTTCAGGGCTTTCTTCAGCATAGCCTAAACCGCCAATCGTGGTTGCTTCACCCCAACCGACTAGTCCATCTTCAGTGGTGACTTTGATGAGAACCAAGGTTTGAGTTTGCATGGTTGCGACCGCCATCTTGTGAGGGCGAATCGTTGGAATTTCGACTAATAGCGTTTCTATGGACTTATACATCTGCGTATTTCTTAAGTATCAATCTATTTATATACCCTAAATTAATGTAAAATCTTAAACTAGGCTCAATTTGGTATTTTTAGATACTTATTAGGTATATTAAATGGAATTAAGACATCTTCGATATTTTGTCACTGTTGTAGAAGAGCAAAGTATTACCAAAGCCGCTGAGAAATTATGTATTGCTCAACCTCCGTTAAGTCGGCAAATTCAGAAGCTAGAAGAAGAGCTGGGAATTTTATTATTTGAACGGGGTTCTCGACCTGTACGAACTACAGAAGCAGGGCAGTTTTTCTACCAACACGCTGTGCAAATTTTAACCCATACAGCGCAAGCGACGTCAATGGCAAAGCGGATTAGTTCGGTCAATAAAATTGTTCGCATAGGTTATGTGAGCTCACTTTTATATGCTTTACTACCGCAAATTATTTATCTATTTCGTCAAAATAATCCAGAAATCGAAGTAGAGCTGATCGAGTGTGGAACCAAAGATCAAATTGAAGCGTTGAAGCAAGGTAAAATTGATATAGGATTTGGGCGCTTAAGAATTAGCGATCCTGCGATTAAACGTATTTTACTCAGAGAAGAAAAATTAAAATTAGCAGTGCATAAAAATCATCATTTGGCTAAATATATTGATCAAGGTATTTATTTATCACAAATCATTAACGAACCTATTTTTTCTTATCCTGCATCGCAAAAGCCAAACTTCTCAACACTCATTCAATCTATTTTTACTGAATTAGGACTTGTGCCGAAAGACATGATTGAAGTTCGAGAAATTCACTTGGCGCTTGGTTTGGTTTCTTCAGGTGAGGGGATTTGTATTATCCCCGAAAGTGCCAGTGATATTGGAATGAAGAATTTGGTGTATATTCCAATTTTAGATGTAGAAGCTTATAGCCCAATTTCCTTATCGGTTCGAAATATGGACCAAAGCAACTATATCCCAAGCATCTTGGATTGTATTAAGCAGGTATTTGAAGAAGAAAATATGCTACTTAAAACCAGTGATTCTACTTAACTGTATTCGCTCCAACCTAATCCTTAGTCGTTTGTGCTGATTTTAATTCTGCCTTTATCGGTTGTGGCGTGGTTGGTGTTTTCTTGGTTAAAACCAAATGTGCAATGACACCAATACATATTCCCCAAAATACTGAACTGAGCCCTAAAAAGTGCATCCCTGATGCTGTGGCAAGAAAAGTGATTAATGCGGCTTCTCGTTGAGATTCATTTTTCATAGCGACTGAAATATTGGTTGCAATCGCACCTAATAGTGCTAAACCTGCAAGTGCTGCCACCAATTCTTTAGGAAGTAAACTAAATAGCATGACAATACTGCCAGCAAATAGGCCACCTAGAATATAAAAAATACCATTGGCAATCCCTGCGATATAGCGCTTTTCTTTTAGCTCATGTGCATCTTTTCCCATACACAGTGCGGCTGTAATGGATGCAAGTACGATGGTGATCCCCCCGACACATGCAACGGCCAAAGAAGCAATACTGGTTATTGTAATAATGGGTTTTGCAGGCGTGTCATAACCACTGAGTTTCATAATCGCCATACCGGGTAAGAATTGTCCAGTCAGGCTGACTAAAATAAGCGGAATAGCAAGGTTTAAGGTTGAATCCCACGTCCATTCAGGTTGAATAAATTGTGGAATCGCCAAGGTAAAATTAACATCGACAGGATTCATTTTACCCAGTAAGAGACTGAGTATGACACCAGCAACAAGCACCCAAACCATGGCATAACGTGGTGTCAAACGTTTCGCAAAGAGGAAAACCAAAAGCATACTGAATACAATTAAAGGCATACTATCTGTTGCAGTAAATAGACCTAATCCAAATTGAAATAATATGCCTGCCATCATGCCTGCGGCGACATCTTGTGGGATCCACTTGAGTAATTTATCAAAATAACCTGTGATACCAATGATTAAAATCACCACAGCAGTGGTGATGTAGGCTGCGACAGCTTCATTGAGCGACACATGAGGAAAAAGTGTCACCAATAAAGCAGTGCCGGGTGCTGACCATGCTGTAATGACAGGTGTTTTGAATTTAATCGATAAATAGATTCCTGCAACAGCAGCACCAATAGAGATTCCCCAAATCCACGAGATCATCATGGCATTGGAAACATGGGCTTGCTGTGCTGCTTGGAAAAAGATGATCAATGGCCCTGAATAGGAAATAAGAACAGCTAGAAATCCTGCAACAGTCGCTGAGATAGACCAATCTTTTTTTAATGTTTGCAATAGATTTGCCATTGTTTTACTTCCTTGCTCAATGGTTATTTTTATTGACTGATATTACATCCATATGTCTATAGCGTATTTTATTGGGCGATTAAAACTGAATTTAATTCTTAATCATCACGGTATAATAAATATGTTATGTAATATCAGTTGCTTTATATTTATTGATCAGAATAAAGCCTAAAACCAAGTTTAACCCTGATCGCCACCACCAACAGGAACAACTGTACCTGTCATATATGAAGAATCATCAGATGCAAGAAATACGATGGCATTGACTTGTTCTTGAATTGATCCATAACGACCCATGAAAGTACGATCAATGGTTTGATCGACAACTTCTTGCATCCACAATTTTTCATGGTCAGAAAGTGGCTTATCATTTCTAGGCACTTTACGTGGCGGTGCTTCTGTACCACCTGTTGCAATCGCATTCACTCGAATACCATCTTTGGCATGTTCAAAAGCAAGTGAAGCGGTTAATCCGTTCACACCACCTTTTGACGCAGAATAGGGTACACGGTTAATACCACGCGTTGCAATTGAAGATACATTTACAATTGTGCCTTTCTGATTTTTAATCATTTCAGGAAGCACAGCACGGCAACACCATAGCGTTGGGAATAAAGAGCGATTCACTTCTTTGATGATTTCCCCTTCAGAAAACTCCTGAAAAGGTTTCATCCAAATTGCACCACCGACATTGTTAATGAGGACATCAACACGCCCATAAGTCGCAATGGCTTTTTCAACGACAGCTTGTGCACCTGCAAAGCTTTCTAAATCTGCATTGATGGTGACAGCATCACCACCATTGTGTTTAATTTCAGCAAGAACTTCTTCCACAAATTCAGAGCGATCAGCCAAAACTGCTTGAGCACCTTCTAGTGTGACTTGTAGGGCGACTCCACGTCCAATCCCTTGTGCTGCACCTGTAACAATGACGACTTTATTTTGAAAGCGCTTATTCATGGCATTCTTCTCCTCAAATATAAATGTTTGAAACGACTTATTAATTGGCAGAGAATTTTTCGAATAAAAAGTTCTTTGGTTTAATGCCTTCCGTATCTAACCAACCACGTACAGCTTCGACCATTGGAACTGGACCGCATAGGTAAATATCGACATCACCTTGATTTAACCAATCATTTTCAACATGACTGGTCACATAACCTTTACGTTCATGTTGACTGTCTGCATGTGCCACAACGGTACGGTATTCAAACCAAGCATGTTTTTCTTGTAATTCATTTAACTTTTCAATTGCGACTAGGTCGAAGTCATTTGTTACGCCAAAAACCAAACGAACAGGTTGCTCTGAATGTTTTTCTTCAAGCACTTGCAACATCGACATGAATGGGGCAATACCTGTTCCACCAGCGAGCATCAACACAGGGCGGGTGACATCACGTAAGTAGAAACTTCCAAAAGGCCCTGTAAACGTCATTTTATCGCCAGCTTTGACGTCTTTACTGAGAAATTCACTCATTTTTCCATTCGGCACATTACGTACCACAAAACCTGTTAAGCGATTGCCTGGTTTTGAACTAAATGAATATGAACGTGTTTCAGTGGTTCCGGGAATGCCAACATTGACATATTGTCCAGCAAGGAAGTGAATGTCAGGTTGACCTTCATCGAGCTGTATATCAAAAGTAATGGTTGAATCAGATAGGTTTTCAACACGTGAAAGCGTACCTTGGAATTGATGAATTTCAGTTTTACATACCTCAGAAGACGCTGCGATTTTAAAGACAGCATCTGAAGTTGGTTTACATTGGCATGCCAAAATATAACCTTGTTCAGCTTCTTCAGGTGTCAAGGCATCTTCAATGTAATTTTCTTCAGGCATGTCATAGGTGCCAGACTCACAGAATGCACGGCAGGTACCACATGCACCATCACGGCAATCTAAAGGAATATTAATTTTTTGACGGTATGCAGCATCAGAAAGCGTTTCATCTTGTACAACAGAAATGAAGCGAGTTACGCCATCTTCAAATTGAAGTGCAACATTATGGTTTGACATGGCAGAATCCTTTTAAACTATATGAATCTTTTGCCGTTCAATCAAATCTCCTTATACTTGAACGGCTGACCTTGCTGTCTATTGAAAATATTGACAATAGGGAGTCTTAGAGGTGATAGATATCAATTACTTGGTTGATATAATCATTTTTAAGCACGACATATTTGCTTAAAATCTGTGGTTGTTCGCCTGAAAAATCAATTTCATAACGAGACATACCAAAATAGCTATAATTGGTTTTATAACGGAAACTGAGCGTATTCCAATTAAAGCGTACGGTGACTTTGTCACCCTCACGTGCAATCACTTCAACATTGGCAATGTTATGACTGGTACGTGTATCAGGCATGGTTGCAGAAGAGCGTTCAGTTTTGATACGGAATACACGGTCTTCAAGTCCTTGACGATCTGGATAATAAATCAAGGAAATTTCAGACTGAGGGTCTTCTGTCAGTTTGTCGTCGTCATCCCATGCAGGCATCCAAAATGAAGCACTGGGTGCATAGCAAGCTAACCATTCATCCCAGTGTTCGTCGTCTAAAAAACGTGCTTCACGGTAAAGAAATTGGCTGATATTTTCGATACTTGCTTTATCTATTGTTGTAGTCGCATTCATCTTGTTTCTCCTTAATCCACCACATCCAAACCAGCTAGCTCTTTTTCTGCTTCAATGGCTTGTTTCATGGTTTTTAACCAATATTGATGTTGTGCAAGATAAAGTCCTTCATCTTCTGTTTTGATACAGCTAATCGCTGGTTTTAAACCAATTTCATCGGCAGCTTCATCAGGCCCTTGAATCCAGTGTTTTGAGCCACGACACATGTCGTTCCATTCCAATTCAATACCTGCATAACCTGCTTGGCAGGCACGGAATTCTTCAAGATCATCAGGCGTCGCCATACCTGAGGCATTAAAGAAATCTTCATATTGACGAATACGACGTGCACGAGCTTCTGGTGCTTCACCAACAGGAGCGATACAGTAAATCGTGACTTCAGATTTATTGACTGAGATTGGACGCACCACACGGATTTGTGAACCGAATTGATCCATCAAATATACGTTTGGATATAGACATAGGTTACGTGAACGCTCAATCATCCATTTCGACATAGGTGCGCCGAATTTTTCAGTATATTCATCCGCTTTAGAAAAGTTCGGACGATCTTCAGGATTGCCCCATTGTGTCCAAAGCAGCATGTGACCATTGTCAAAACCGTATGAACCACCGCCTTGCTTGCCCCAAGAGCCTGCACTCATGGCACGGACATTGTCAGCCGCTTGTTTTTCTTTACGTTGTTGAGTGGTCGCAGCATAGTTCCAATGCACAGCGGAAACGTGATAGCCGTCAGCCCCATTTTCAGCCGTTAATTTCCAGTTACCTTCAAAAGTGTAAGTAGAAGAGCCACGTAATACTTCTAAACCTTGCTCAGATTGATCAACAATCATGTCAATGATTTTGGTTGTTTCACCTAAAAACTCTTCTAAGCTTGGAACGTCTGGATTTAAGCTGCCAAATAAGAATCCTTTGTAGCTTTCAAAACGTGCTACTTTTTTCAGGTCATGCGAACCTTCTTTGTTGAAGCAGTCTGAATATCCTGCATCTGCTGGATCTTTTACTTTGAGCAATTTTCCAGAGTTATTAAATGTCCAACCATGGAAAGGGCAAGTATAGGTTGCTTTGTTACCACGTTTATAACGACAAAGTTGCGCACCACGGTGTGAGCAAGCATTGATCATGGCATTTAATTCGCCATTACGGTTGCGTGCAATTAAAATGGGTTGACGACCCATGTAGGTGGTGTAGTAATCATTATTGTTTGGGATTTGACTTTCGTGTGCTAAATAAACCCAATTGCCTTCAAAAATATATTTCAATTCAAGGTCAAATAAAGATTGGTCTGTAAATACTGAGCGATGTAATTTAAATTCGCCAGTTTCATAATTGTCTACAAGAAGTTCATCAATACGATCAAGATGACTGGTGTTAATGACTGGAATACGAGGCATGTCTATTCTCCGACTATCCGTGTAGTGATCTTGCTAAGACGAATGCGATGAACATCTTAGCCAAGTCAGTATTTTGGTCTTTTTGTTATGCGCTAGCGCGACGACGATCGACTTCTGTTGAAGGTGTTTCAGTTTTTTCTTGAACCAGCTCAACATTAAAAGTGATGTGTTTAAAGGGTTTGTTTAGCCCACGACGAGTAATTTCCGCTTCATCTGTTACATCTATAGCAGTTGCAATCAGACCATCACGGGTTGCAAAGGCAAAGTCATCCCAAAGATACTTATCGCCTTCAATATTAAATTGAGTAGTGAGTTTGCGATAACCTGGAGCGGAGACGAAATAATGAACGTGAGAAGGACGGTTACCGTGACGACCTAATAAATTAAGCACGGTTTGCGTTGTACCTTCAGGAGGGCAACCATAACCCACAGGCATGGTGGTTTGTGCAATGTATTGACCATTAGCATCAGAAAGAATTGTGCGACGTAAATTAAAATCAGATTGTGATTTATCAAAGAAAGAATAATTACCTAAACTGTTGGCATGCCAAACTTCAACTTTGGCACCTTCAATAATATTACCATTACTATCAGTCACCGTACCTTCAATGAATAATGTATCGATTTTATCTGTTTCAGAACCATCATCCATACGTGCAAAACCAACAGATTCAGGTGCGCCGGCAACGTATAAAGGGCCTTCGATGGTACGTGGTGTACCGCCAGTGATTCCAGCTTTGGCATCTGCTTCATCAGCACGTAAATCTAGATAATGTTCAAGACCTAAGCCAGCAGCTAAAAGACCAAGTTCGTTGGCTTGTCCTGCATCGGTAAAATATTCTAAACCTTTCCAAAGCTCAGACTGAGAAATATCTAAATCTTCAATGGCTTCAAAAAGATCACCAAGCAAACGAACAATAATTTGTTGTACACGATGATTGACAGTACCAGTCGCCGTTTCCACGTTCATTTGCTTAACTAAAACATCAATTTCTTGACGGTTCATACTATTGCTCCTCAGTATGAGTGGTTTGGCATGTGACTCGCAGTATTGAAATGCTGCCTACTGCTATTGCTGACCACTGTCCATGTTTTGTTTAACAAGATCTACAACGTTGAATATGCACTACTTATTCATTTGACTGACTGGATTAACTTAACCCGCTTGCGTACTGAAAAGTTTTGCAATCTTGATTTTCATCTTGCTTTTGATATACCTTAAAAGAATGAATGATCGCTGTCTAAGATCAAATTTGCATTTTTTTATATCTTAAAGGTATGGAGTTGAAATGGAACTCAGACATTTACGCTATTTTGTCGCTGTTGTTGAAGAACAAAGTTTCACAAAAGCAGCGGAAAAACTTTTTATTGCTCAGCCGCCATTGAGCAGACAGATTCAAAACCTTGAAAGTGAACTAGGAATTGCACTTTTCGAAAGAGGCAGTCGTCCGTTGAAAACGACAGAAGCGGGGCAATTCTTCTATCAACACGCTGTTAAACTTTTGTCTAATGCGGAAGAGGTCAAGTCGATGACCAAGCGTATTGGCTTGATAGAAAAAACAGTAACGATGGGTTTTGTTGGTTCTTTACTCTATGGATTGCTACCTAAAATTGTATATATGTTTCGACAACAACAACCACATCTAAAAATAGAGCTGGTGGAAATGAGTACTAAAGATCAGATTCAAGCTTTAAAAGAAGGCAAGATTGATGTGGGTTTCGGACGTTTGCGAATTTCCGATCCAGCGGTAAGACGTGTATTATTACGTGAAGAACCTTTAATGGTCGCCGTGCATACCAGTCATCCTTTAGCTTCAGATTTAAAAGGAACATATTTGGCAGATATAGAGGATGAAAATTTATTCCTTTACCCAAGCCATCCAAAACCAAATTTTTCCACACAAGTGCGAAATATTTTTTCTGAACATGGTTTAGATCCCAAAAACTTAAAAGAAGTCAGAGAAATTCAGCTTGCATTGGGTTTAGTCGCTGCTGGTGAAGGGATTTGTATTGTTCCAGAAAGTGCCAAAACCATTCAACTCCCCAATTTAAACTATATTCCACTCTTAGACAGTTCTGCAAAAAGCCCAATTTTTCTCGCTATCCGTTGCATGGATGAAAGTGAAAATATTCGTTCTTTATTTGATTGTATTTATCAGGTTTATGATTTGGAGGGATTTCAGTATGATCGAAATCATATATAGCTATATATATTATGTGAATAATAAAGTATTGATAAATCAGAGCAAATCATCAGATTTGTTCTGAAGCTTGTCTGAAAAATATAAATAGAAGTTAAAAATAATAAAATTAAAAGAAAAAATTATAAAAACCAAAATCAAATATTTGTAAATAGCATCTTCAATCACTTGTTTATTCAATAGTTTTTGTTAACCCGACCTTTTAGGTATGAATATATATGTAATCGGTTTTGGACAAAAAAAAGCACTTGCCTCATTGTTTGGAAAATTTTATCACGTTTCACAGCAGGAGGCTGGAATATGCAAACGAATAAATTGAATATAAATAGCATTGTGGATGAGGCTAAATTTACACCATTTCATTGGAGCGTTTTGTTGTGGTGTTTGATGATCATTATTTTTGATGGTTATGACTTGGTTATTTACGGTGTAGCACTCCCTTTGTTGATGCAAGAGTGGGGTTTAACTGCGGTACAAGCAGGATTATTGGCCAGTACGGCACTGTTTGGGATGATGTTCGGTGCAATGAGCTTTGGCACACTCTCAGATAAATTAGGTCGTAAGAAAACCATTATGATCTGTGTGGCTATTTTTAGTGGTTTTACATTCTTAGGTTCATTTACGACGACGCCAATTGAATTTGGTATTTTAAGATTCCTTGCAGGGCTTGGGATTGGCGGCGTGATGCCGAATGTCGTAGCGTTGATGACAGAATATGCTCCAAAACGTATTCGTAGCACACTTGTCGCTGTGATGTTTAGTGGCTATGCGATTGGTGGAATGACCTCCGCATTGCTTGGTGCATGGTTAGTTGCCGACTATGGTTGGAAAATCATGTTCTATATCGCAGGCTTACCATTACTTTGCCTACCTTTGATTTGGAAATATTTACCAGAATCTTTAATGTTCCTAACTAAAAAAGGTGAATCTGAAAAAGTTGCTCAAATTGTGAAAAAGATTGCGCCACAGCAAGCAATTACACCAGAAACTGAATTTGTTCTAAATGAGTCGACAACGGGTGATGAAGCACCACTGAAAGCCTTGTTTCAACAAGGGCGCGCGACCAGTACGATTATGTTTTGGGTCGCGTTCTTCATGTGCTTACTGATGGTATATGCACTTGGTAGCTGGTTGCCAAAACTGATGATTCAAGCAGGTTACTCACTTGGTGCAAGTATGTTGTTCTTATTCGCGCTCAATATTGGCGGTATGGTTGGTGCAATTGGTGGTGGTGTTTTAGCGGATCGTTTCCATCTTAAACCTGTATTGATTGTTATGTTTACTGTGGGTGCAGCAGCATTGATCTCACTTGGGTTCAAGAGTCATCAAGTTCTTCTATATAGCCTAATTGCTATCGCAGGTGCGGCAACCATCGGTTCACAAATCTTACTTTATACTTTTGTTGCGCAATTCTACCCAGCTGCGGTTCGCTCTACAGGTATGGGTTGGGCATCTGGGATTGGTCGAATCGGTGCAATTGTAGGGCCAGTTTTAACAGGTGCGTTACTCACACTCCAACTTCCACACCAACTGAACTTCATGATCATCGCAATTCCAGGTGTTATCGCTGCATTGGCAATATTCATGGTGAATCTGAAAGTTTCGACAGAAAGCAGAGCAAAGCAATCGAACGATTTTGTTAAAAATTCAGCAGTAAAAGCGCAATAACTGACTGAATTCTTACATCACAATATTCAACAACACTCACATTTAAAAACGAATCAGAAGGTATGTGTATATCTTCTGAGTGAGGACTCGCTTGTATCAAATTTAGGAATATCGATACAACTCTAAAAGGATTAATTATGCAAACCACTGTAAAAACACTACTTTCTATTTTAATTGGTCAGCTTTGTGTGGCGAGTTTGAGTCATGCTGAAACTGCCAATGACAATCAGTTTAAACTAGTCTTAAAAAATGCATTTATTGAGCGTAATTTTGATCGTGATGATTTAAAAGATCCGGGTAGTTGGTCACAAGGGATTTCAGGTTTTTATAATTCAAAATATATTCCAACAGTTTTGGAAGTTGCCGATAAGCCGATTGAATTAGGTTTAGATGCTTCTTTGCAATATGCATATCGTTTAAGTGAAGATCGTCATGTTGATGATACCATTTTGCCTTTTGATAAAAACACACAAACTCAGGATCGTAACTTTTTTAAATATGGTGCAACGTTTAAAGCACGTTATGATCAAACTGAATTAAAAGTGGGTGAGCTTTGGCTGGATTTACCGATTACTTCTGTAGATGCGAGTCGCCAATTATTAAGCTCATACTGGGGCGGTCAACTTCAATCTAAAATCACAGATCAATTTAAACTTGAACTAGGGCGAGTTGAACAAGTTTCGCCACGTTATCAAGAAGGATTTCATCGTTTCTCCTATACGGTAAAAGGACAAAAACATGAATCGGATGGTTTAAATTATATCGATCTTAAATATGATGTTACGCCAAATTTAAAAGCTGAATATTATTATGGCGATTTAGAAGATTTATACGATAAGCACTATGTTGGCTTAGAATATTCATGGAAAAATCAGTATTTAAAATCTCAGACCCGATTGAAATATTTCAGATCTGCAGATTCTGGTGACGCAAAAGCAGGAGAGATTGATAACCATAATTTTGGGGTATTAGAGAAAATATCTGTCGGAAATCACAATGCAGCATTGGGTTATCAACAAATTTCTGGTGATACAGCTTATCCGCTGCCAGATGGATTTTTACCAGAGTTGTATTTTATTAACTGGAATGCAACGGGTTTCTTTAAGAAAGATGAAAAATCTATCCATGCCGTCTATGGTTATGATTTTAAAAATTATGTTCCTGGTTTAAATGCCTTGGCAAAATATGCGTATGGTTATGATTTTAAAGATGCACAAGGTCGAGACAATAAAGAGTCAGAGTTGAATTTGATTCTTGCATATCAATTCCAAAATCCATCATTAAAAGGTTTAGCATTTCAATGGTTATACATCAACTATGATATTGATCATGGAAATTCATTTCAAGAAAATCGTATCTTAACGACCTACACCAAGAAGTTTTGATGATTCAAGAAAGGAACTTTGATTGATCGCTAATATTTTTCGCTAGCCAATCAACACATCAGGTTTTGATGACGCTTTAGACAAATAACCTTATATTTTCCAAGAAAAAACCCCTGAATTTTAAAAAATCAGGGGTTGTGCATTTTATAAGGTATCTAATTTATAAGAATACGATGAGTAAAATGACACCTAATACAACACGGTACCACGCAAAGACTTTTAGGGTATGTCTTTCAACAAACTTAACCAGTGCTTTAACGACCAATAGTGCAGCAATAAATGCAGCAACAAAACCAACCGAAATATTGACTAAATTGTCAGAAGTAAGTACATCTGCATTACGAATCAAGTCATAAGTTGCAGCACCAAGCATAGTTGGCATTGCGAGGAAGAAAGAAAATTCCGTTGCAGCTTTACGAGATAAGCCTGCTAACATTCCCCCGATAATGGTTGCACCTGAACGAGAAGTTCCTGGGATCATCGCTACGCATTGTGCAAATCCGACAATGATCGCTTGTTTAATCGTAATATCAGTTGCTTCAATGGTTTTAGGTTCAAACTTTCTTGCTTCAACAGCAAAAATAATTAATCCACCAATAATCAGAGCGCAGGCGACAACAAGCGGGCTAAACAATACTTGTTTAATAAAATCGACAGCGAGCACACCAATAACAACGGCTGGAATAAAAGCAATCAGCACATTGATTGCAAAGCGTCGCGCATGCATATCTCCAGAGAAAAAGCCTTTAACGAGTTCTACAATCTTTTGTCGATATAACCAACAGACGGCTAGAATTGCGCCAAGTTGGATCACCACTTCAAAAACGCGACCAGCATCTGAGTGGAAATCGATTAAATGTCCAAAAAGAATTAAGTGTCCTGTACTTGAAATCGGGAGGAACTCAGTTAATCCTTCGATTAAACCCAAAAATAAGGCTTTAAGAAGCTCAAAATTTTCCATAAATTTAAATAATGACTGGTTTTAAAAAATTGAATCATTTTCAATGTATTTCAGCACTTTGAGAAATAGAAAATTGTAATTTTTTACGTTTATTTATAGGCAAGCAATTGTGTTGATATTTGTGCCTTATAATCAGTATAAAATTGATTCATGTATTTTTTGATCTTTCACGTTCAAAGTAACTCGATAAGTAGCATGATCAGATTGGTAAAATTAACTCAACAGTATGTTATAATTTGTAATATGTAATCGATTAAGACCGTAATTAAAGCGTTCTTATATAAAAGCTGCCTAACCGCAGCTTTTTTAATTCAAATCGTTTTTTATCGAAAATGTTATTTTGGTACGTTTATTGAATGTTTTGTTCACGCTAAATTTGGACGTGCATCATTTTTTAAATGAACTAGATTTTATCAACGAATAGCTCAAACTCGATAGGGGCTCAGCAATGACAAATCCAAATCCTTCAGCGGGTTTGCTTGAACGCTTATTTAAATTAAGCGAGAACAAAACAACGTTTAGAACCGAAATACTTGCGGGTTTAACGACATTTTTAACGATGTGTTACATCATTATTGTAAACCCTTTGATCTTATCTGAAACAGGAATGGATCATGGTGCTGTATTTGTAGCAACGTGTTTGGCTGCTGCAATCGGTTGTTTTGTGATGGGAATTATCGCAAATTATCCTATTGCACTTGCACCAGGTATGGGTTTAAACGCTTATTTTACTTATTCTGTATGTTTGGGTATGGGCGTTCCTTGGCAAACTGCATTGGCTGCTGTCTTTGTTTCAGGTTTGGTGTTCATCGCGATCAGTATGTTTAAGATCCGTGAAGCGATTGTCAATGCGATTCCAATGTCTTTGAAATTTGCAATCGGTGGCGGAATTGGTTTATTCCTTGCGCTTATTGCCTTGAAAAATTCAGGTATTATTGTTGCAAATCAAGCCACTTTAGTGGGTTTGGGGGATTTGAAACAACCGACTGTTTTATTGACTTTACTCGGTTTTACAATGATTGTTGTGATGCATCATTTTAAAATTCGTGGTGCCATTATTATCAGTATTCTAGTGATCACTGGTATTGCAACAGCAATGGGTTTAAACGAATTTAAAGGTGTAGTCGGTACGATTCCATCAATTGCTCCAACTTTCCTACAAATGAACTTTGAGGGTTTGTTTACAGCAAGTTTGGTTGGTGTGATTTTTGTCTTCTTCCTTGTCGATTTATTCGACTCTACAGGTACGCTTGTTGGTGTTTCACATCGTGCAGGCTTATTGAAAGATGGCAAATTACCACGTTTGAAAAAAGCCTTATTCGCTGACTCAACTGCGATTGTTGCAGGTGCTGCTTTAGGTACATCTTCAACGACGCCTTATATTGAATCTTCAGCTGGTGTTGCTGCTGGTGGTCGTACAGGTTTAACAGCAGTTGTTGTTGGTGTCTTATTTATTGCATGTTTATTCCTTGCTCCATTGGCACAGTCGGTTCCTGGTTTTGCAACTGCTCCAGCATTGTTGTTCGTTGGTGTGTTGATGATTCAAGGTATTACCAATATTGATTGGGATGACATCACAGAAGCTGTTCCTGCATTCTTAACCATTGTATTCATGCCATTTACCTATTCAATTGCAGATGGTATCGCAATGGGCTTTATTAGCTATGCAGTGATCAAATTATTTACGGGTAAAGCGAAGACCGTTCCGTATATGGTTTGGATTATTGCCTTGCTTTGGGTGATTAAATTTATCGCATTTGGTGGATAATTTCTCCAATCTATGAAAGGGTGTAAACTCAGTTTGCACCCTTTTTTGTTTAAGATGATGAAAGAATTTTAGTTTGAATAAAGTTATTGAACAGATAAATAACTTTTTGGTTTTAGATTTTTGAGGATAGAACATGAATAGAAATGAACTCATACGTGCTTTACCAAAAGCAGAATTGCATGTGCATATTGAAGGAACGTTTGAGCCAGAACTCATGTTTGCCATTGCTCAACGTAACCAGATTGATATTCCATACAAATCTGTAGAAGAAGTGAAACAAGCGTATAACTTCCATAACTTACAGTCTTTTCTTGATATTTATTATGCAGGCGCTAACGTTCTTGTACATGAACAAGACTTTTATGACTTGGCTTGGGCATATTTTGAGAAGTGTGCTGAAGATAAAGTTGTGCATACCGAAATGTTCTTCGACCCACAAACCCATACAGATCGTGGCGTTGCATTTGCAACGGTGATGAATGGTCTGCAGCGTGCATGTGATGATGCTCAGACAAAATTGGGCATTTCTTCACGTTTGATTATGTGTTTCTTACGTCATTTAAGTGAAGAAGCAGCATTTGAAACCTTAGAACACGCTTTGCCATTTAAAGATCAAATTATTGGCATCGGACTTGATTCAAGTGAAGTCGGACATCCTCCAGCTAAATTCGAACGTGTTTTTGCCAAAGCACGTGAGGCGGGTTTTCTAGTGGTTGCACATGCGGGTGAAGAAGGTCCGGCTGAATATGTGTGGGAAGCTTTGGATTTATTGAAAGTAAATCGTATTGACCACGGTGTACGTTCAGAAGAAGATCCTCAACTTATGCAACGCTTAATTGCTGAGAAAATGCCTTTGACAGTGTGTCCACTGAGCAATCTTAAATTGTGTGTAGTTGATGATATGGCACAACACAACATTCATAGATTATTAAAGCAGGGCGTACATGTGACAGTAAATTCAGATGATCCATCATATTTTGGTGGTTATATGAATGATAATTTCTTTGCAATCGCTGAAGCACTTGATTTAAACAATGATGAGTTAAAACAGTTGGCTAAAAATTCATTTGAAGCTTCATTCATTTCAGATGAAGAAAAGCAAAAATGGAACAATCAAATCGATGCATTGGTTTAAATGACGATTTATTCTCAGTTATTCTAAAGTAGCAAAGATAAAGCAGTGTTTCGTACACTGCTTTTTTTATGAGGAAAATACATTGAAAAGCTTACTGATTTTACTTCTCGTACTGTTGATCATAGGTATTGTGATATTCGCTTATACAGGAAATCAAAAACAATCCACGGTACAAAGAATACTGAAACCATGGATTGCGTTGCAGTGTGGGAATGAATTGAAAGCTTCCAAGTTGTGGCAGGTTTCTTCTTTATTTTTAACGGCGGATCAACAAAAGCATGCACAAGAAAAAGTTTGTGAATGTGTCAGTGAAAATGCATTAAACGATGTGCCTACTCAAGATTTACTGATGGCGACAGTCAATGAAAATGCGAAGAAAAAATTAGTACAGCAGGCACTTATGAATAGTTTAAAAGGCTGTGTAAAAGAAGTATTGAAATAATGTGAATGGATTTGAGAATAGTATCTTAAATAGAAATCAATAAATATGAACATCTGAATGGGTGATGTATTATTCATTTTTAGTTTTACTATGTTTTTTGCTAAAAAGAATTTCTAAGCTAAAAAATTTGCATATTTCCTCAACGAAGAGGAAATATGCAATATGAATTTTTCAGAATAAATCAATCAGATTGGCGAGTCATGCTTCTAAGCACATTATCTTTATCAACAAAATGATGTTTAAGTGCTGCAAGAATGTGCCCAACTAAAAGTAAGCCAGCAGTCCAAGAGAGGTAGATATGAACGGGTTTGACAATATCTGTTAAATCAGGATTATCTTGAATCATTCTTGGAATTTCAAATAAATAGAGAACGGGTACAGGGTGGCCTGCGCTCCAACTGAATAAACACCCAGAAATAGGCAATGCCAAAAGCATGAAATATAAACCTAAATGGCCTAAATGAGCCAAAGTTTTCATCATCGGTGACATGGTTTCTGGTAATTCAGGTGCAGGGTGGGTATAACGCCAAAAAATACGGATAATCACTAAAAAGATAATTACGGAGGCTATATTTTTATGTAAGGTAATCACATCACCTTTAAAGCTACCATCGACATCATAACTTAAAAAGTTTCCACTATAAAAACCGATCAGCCACGCAGCAATGAAAATAATGGCCATAACCCAATGAAGCCACTGCGCAGTTTTGGTGTAATATTTTGATTTTTGCGGCATTTTATGCACACCTTAAATATAATTAACAATATCATATCGATTTTTTTAGCTTGTATCATCGCTAAAAATTCAACGTATTGTTTTATATTTGCAACGCAAAGTGTTAATAAACATAAAAATGCTGAATCATTAGTCAAAGTCTGCTTGAATAGGTGACGATTACATGATTCCTGAAAATTTAGGTTTAAACTGCGTGAGAGTTTAGGCAAAATACAGCAACTTCATCTCAAGAAAAGGAATAATTGTGAAAAAATTAGCTGCTCTCGTTGCATTAACCAGCTTAGCATTAACAGCATGTGTAACTACAGAATCTACAGGCAGTGCTGCAAGTACCACAACTCAGCAATTGGGTATGGTTGCGATCAAAGTTGCGATCAATGCAAAATGTACAACTGAATTAAACAGCCTTCCTGCTTGGAAAACGGCGACCCGTGTGATGACAGATGAACAGAAAACCAATGTTCAGGGTCAAATTTGCGGTTGTGTGAGTGAGAAAGCACCTCAAAGTGTAACAGCGGTTGATTTGGCTACAGCAGCGATAGATCCACAAGCACGTGCAACGATTGTTTCAAATGTTGTAACTAAAACAATTAATCAATGTGTTGCTGAAGCGATCAAATAAGTTTTTGTGAAATCAAGAAGCTGGGGCAATCCGAGCTTCTCTTACTGAATTTTTTGTACTTTCTTGAATTTATCTTTTATATTCATCTGAACGATAAAAATTTAAGCATCGTGTATTTTCAACATGGGTGACATTGGTATGAAAAATGATAAATTAATTCTGAGTTTGTTTGGGTCTGTCATACTTACAGCGTGTGCATCCAATCCTTTGTCTGGTTCTGACTCAGATGGATTTTCTGTGATTAAGATGGCTTCGCATGCTAAATGTATGGATGAAATTGAAAGTAATCCAACATGGCTATTGAGTAGTAAGCTTTTATCTGAAGATCAAAAGCATAAGAAAAAACGTCAAGTATGCAACTGCGTAGGAGAAAACTCACCGAAGGTGTTATCTAAAGAGCAGTTGGCATTGGCGGCAGTTGACCCGAAAGCAAAAGCAACTTATACCGCTTTGGCAACAACAAAAACAACAGCCGTTTGTGCTTCTGAAATGTTAAACTAAGCGCAAGAGATTGCTGTTAAACTTTTAAAATGACTGTTGATCAGTCATTTTTTATGAGAGTAGAAAATGTTAATTGCTGGTGTAGATGAAGCAGGTAGAGGCCCATTGGTAGGCTCAGTTGTGGCTGCTGCTGTAATTTTGGATCCAAATAATCCAATTCAAGGATTAAACGATTCAAAAAAGTTGACTGAAAAAAAGCGTGAAAAGCTGTTTATTGAAATCCAAGAAAAAGCCTTGGCTTGGGCCATTGCAGAAGCCAGCCATGAAGAAATTGATGAAATCAATATTCTACAAGCATCTTTATTGGCAATGCGCCGTGCAGTAGAAAAATTAAAAGTTCAGCCTGAGCATGTTTTAGTGGATGGTAATAAAGTCCCACAAGGTCTCGTGATGAGCTGCGATGCAGTTGTCGGAGGGGATGCATTACATGCGGAAATTAGTGCTGCCAGTATTCTTGCAAAAGTGACACGAGATCGTGAAATGGTGGCTTTAGATTTAAAATACCCGCAATATGGATTTGCTAAACATAAAGGATACCCAACCAAAGCACATTTTGAAGCGATTGAAGAACATGGTGTGATTGATCAGCATCGTCGTAGTTATGCGCCAGTCAAAAAGGCATTAGGTTTAGAGTGATGATTATTTATTGAAATTCATATAAATTTAAAGCGGCCTCAAGAGCCGCTTTATTTTGCAAAAAGACTATAACCTTAACGATTATAGTTGTTTTGCACTGTATTATCATCTTCAAAAGAAGGCTGATAATCTTGATCGATGTGTTGAAGATGTTCATGCATAGCACGTTCATGTTGAATTCTTTGATAGATTTCTTCACGATGAACAGATACTTCTTTTGGTGCATTTACACCAATACGCACTTGATTGCCCTTGACACCAAGCACAGTTACACTGACTTGATCCCCAATCATTAATGTTTCTCCGACACGACGGGTCAGAATCAGCATGTTTATCTCCTTGCTTAAACGCTAAACCTGCGATGAATTTCAAAATACGAAAAACAACCTCGATAGCAGAGACAATTTTAACAGAAAAATGTGACAAATTTTTCACTTTGCACGTTCTGTTGAAAATTATTCTTAAACCTCATAATCTAATATAACAGAGCCACTATAGTAAAAACTATAGTGGCTCATGTTTTTTATCACTTGGAATAGCGAAATACTTAATTTTTTAGACTAAATATTAAGCATGTGCACTTGATTCCCCGTGTTCACGGTCTAAGCCGAAAGCAGTGTGTAGTGAACGCACAGCAAGTTCTAAGTAATTTTCTTCAATAATCACTGAAATTTTAATTTCAGAAGTTGAAATCATTAAAATGTTGATGCCTTCATCTGCAAGTGCTGTAAACATTTTACTTGCAACGCCCGCATGCGAACGCATGCCTACACCTACGATTGATACTTTAACAATATCATCGCGAGTCGCTACTTCACGTGCACCAATAGCACGCGCAGTTTCTTCTAAAATTGTTGTCGCTTTTTTGAGTTCACCACGGTTTACAGTAAACGTGAAGTCAGTCGTACCATCTTCTTCAACATTTTGGATAATCATATCGACTTCGACGTTTGCTGCGCCGATCGGAGATAAGATTTTAGAAGCAATACCTGGTTCATCAGGTACACCTAAAATTGTTAATTTAGCTTCGTCACGGTTAAATGCGATACCTGAAATAATTGGCTGTTCCATATTGTCTTCCGCTTCTGTAGTGATTAGTGTTCCGACATTTTTTTTGAAATGTTCGTCGAATGCGCCATCATTGTCATTATCAAAACTTGATAATACGCGTAAAGGCACTTGGTATTTTCCTGCAAATTCAACTGAACGAATTTGTAAAACCTTTGAACCAAGAGATGCCATTTCAAGCATTTCTTCAAATGAAATGCGGTCAACTTTTCTCGCTTTAGGTGCAACACGAGGGTCAGTGGTATATACGCCATCAACATCGGTATAAATCTGACATTCATCCGCTTTAAGTGCCGCTGCAAGTGCGACACCTGAAGTATCTGAACCACCACGACCTAAAGTTGTAGTATTGCCATCAGCATCAAAGCCTTGGAAGCCTGCAACAACAATGACACGACCAGCATCTAAATGACCTGTCATCACATCAGTATCAATAGATTCAATACGCGCTTTGGTAAATGAGTTGTCAGTTTTGATACCCACTTGGCGACCTGTTAGAGATTTTGCTTCAACACCAATCGAGTTAAGCGCCATTGCTAACATTGAAATCGTTACCTGTTCACCGGTAGACACCATTTGGTCTAATTCACGAGGATCAGGAGTTTCGGTAATGGCTTTCGCTAAAGCCAATAAGCGGTTGGTTTCACCACTCATTGCTGATACAACCACTACAACCTTGTGGCCGTGGTCATGCCAACGCTTTACACGACGAGCAACATTTAAAATGCGCTCGGGAGTACCCATTGAGGTACCGCCATATTTTTGAACGATTAATGCCATAGTTGTTCCATATAAGCCATGACCCTAATTGGCATTAGGGTCAGTTACACAAAAGGTGAAGTATTATTTTTGAGCAAGCCAAGCAGTTAAATCTGCCATAACTTGATCAAACTTCTCGTTTAGTGGCGCGCCACCTTGTGCTAAGTCAGGTTTGCCACCACCTTTACCACCTAGCTCTGTCGCTAAGTGTTTGATGATGTCACCCGCCTTTAGATTTGCAGTAAAGTCTTTTGCTACAGATGCGATTAAGCTGACTTTGTCACCATCCACACCTGCAAGTACGATGACTGCATTTTCTAATTTAGATTTGACACTGTCATGAAGATGACGAACGGATTTCGCATCTTGTCCTTGAACTGTGGCAATAAGCGTTTGGCGACCTGCAACATCCTGAACTTGACCCATTAAGTCGTTCGCTTGGAAGTTCGCCAATTTTTGATTTAATTGCTCAATTTGTTTTTGCAATTGATGTGAAGTTTCAATAGTTGCTTCTACTTTTTCAACTGTTTGGTCTTTTTGAGCTTTCAATAAATCATTGATATGAAGGATATCAGCATCAACTTTTTGAACCACTTCGAGTGCTTTTATACCCGTAACGGCTTCGATACGACGTACACCAGCCGCAACACCACCTTCAGAAGTAATTTTGAATAGACCAATATCACCCGTGCGTTTTACATGGATACCGCCACAAAGCTCGATAGAGAAGTTTTTCTCATCTTTGAGTGAACCCATAGACAATACACGAACTTCGTCACCGTACTTTTCACCAAACAGCATCATTGCACCTTTTGCTTTTGCAGCTTCGATGTCTAAGAGTTCAGTAGAAACAGCTGTATTGGCAATCACTTCGCCATTCACAATACGCTCAACACGTTGCAACTGTTCGAAAGTCACAGGCTGGTCATTGGCAAAGTCAAAACGTAAAATGTCTGAAGCAACCAATGAACCTTTTTGTTGTACATGTTCGCCTAATACTTGACGTAAAGCTGCATGTAAAAGGTGAGTAGCCGAGTGGTTACGTGCAGTTGCTTCACGCAAATCAGCTTTAACAATCGCTTCAACGCTTTGAGTCGCTTTTAAGCTACCCATTGTCACGATACCTTGGTGTACAAAAGCACCACCAGATTTTTTAGTATCTTGAACTTCAAAAATACCTGTATCGTTTTTGAAAATACCTGTATCACCGATTTGACCACCGCTTTCAGCATAGAAAGGGGTTTGGTTTAATACAATCAGTGCTTCATCGCCTTCAACGACTTCGTCAACTTGTTCGCCATCTTTATAAATCGCAACAATTTGACCTTGACCTTGAGTTGCTGCATAGCCATCAAATTGAGTTTCGCCATCAACTTTGACGATACTGTTGTAGTCAACAGCAAATTTACCCGCATCACGTGCACGTTGACGTTGAGCAGCCATTTCAACTTCGAAACCAGCTTCGTCAATTTCTAATTCACGTTCACGTGCAATATCAGCCGTTAAATCAGTTGGGAAACCATAAGTATCATAAAGTTTAAAGACTGTTTCACCTGGAATGATTTTGCCTTTCAAGTTCGCTAATTCGCCTTCAAGCAATTTCAAACCTTGCTCTAGTGTTTTAGCAAATAGTTCTTCTTCACGAATTAAAGCATTTTCAATCACCTGACGACGTTCAATCAATTCAGGATAAGCTTGACTCATAACATCGATTAATGGTTGCAACATTTTGTAGAAGAATGTGCCTGTTGCGCCCATTTTATTGCCATGACGAACTGCACGACGAATGATACGACGTAACACATAGCCACGACCTTCATTCGATGGGTTTACGCCATCCGCAATCAAGAAGCAGCATGAACGAGCATGGTCAGCAACGACTTTAAGTGAAGCAGGGTATTCAATCGCTTTGTTATTGGCTTGAGCATCCGCTTCTGCTTGACTCATATCTACACCGATAATTTCAGCAGCAGATTTGAGTAAGTGTTGGAACAGGTCAATGTCGTAATTTGAATTAACATGCTGCATGACAGCAGAAATACGTTCTAAGCCCATACCTGTATCTACAGAAGGAGCTGGCAATGCATGAAGCACACCATCAGCAGTACGGTTGAACTGCATGAAAACGTTATTCCAGATCTCGATAAAACGGTCGCCATCTTCTTCAGGTGTACCCGGTAAACCACCCCAAATGTGGTCGCCATGGTCAAAGAAGATTTCTGAACAAGGCCCACAAGGGCCTGTGTCACCCATCGTCCAGAAGTTATCTGATTCGTATTTCTCGCCTTTATCACCAATACGGATAATATGACTTGCATCTAGACCAACGTCTTTGTTCCAAATGTCAAAAGCTTCATCATCTGTATGATAAACAGTGGCATATAACTTATCTTTAGGAAGCGCTAACCATTCATCAGCAGTTAGGAATTCCCAAGCAAATTTAATTGCATCACGTTTGAAGTAATCACCAAAAGAGAAGTTACCTAACATTTCAAAGAATGTATGGTGACGTGCGGTATAACCTACGTTATCTAAATCGTTGTGTTTACCACCTGCACGTACAACCTTTTGTGAAGATGTTGCACGAACATAGTCACGTTTTTCTAAGCCAAGAAAACAATCTTTAAATTGGTTCATTCCCGCATTGGCAAAGAGTAGAGTAGGATCGTTGGCGGGTACAAGTGAACTCGACGCGACACGTGTATGTCCTTGCGATTCAAAGTAACGCAAAAAAGCTTCACGTATTTCAGCAGTTGTCATAATACGAGTACTCACAACCAAGTCACTCCTTAATTTTCATATTGGCTAAAAGTGTGTTGCTGAGTCTGATTTATATGCTCAGTGTTCACACAGGCTTAATTTTTTAAAACGCCAAAGTATAACGGAAAATAGTAACTCCACCAATGATTTTAAGGTGAATTATTGGTTTTCTATGTAATTTAAATTTCATTGAAACTTAGGCTTAGACTCGATATTTTGAAATGATCGGTGTTTTGTCATTACAATCTGATTTCAAAGATTAAACTGAATCAATATTAAAAGAAAAACCATCATAGTTTATAGGTCGTATTCGCATAATTGCTGATCGAATCTTGTATAAATTAAGCATCATTCAAAAACAAATATTTACTGTTAATTTTTTGATAAATATTCGCCGTACAGCTTAGAAATCCGATAACATATCAATCTGAAATCTATTGTTTCAACTTTAAGGATAAATGATGCAACGTGTGGCGATTAACGGATTCGGTAGAATCGGGCGAAATGTATTACGAGCTTGGTTTGAAAATCCGAAAAACTTCCATTTTGAAATCGTTGCGATCAATGATATTGCAGATGTTGAAACCTTAGTCCATTTATTTAAATACGATACTACGCATGGACGTTTTGATGGAGCTGTAGAGATTGTTCAGGAAAATGAACATATTTACATGTCTATCGATGCACGCCAAATCAAGCTTAAAGTTCAAATTTTAAGACAAGCAGCGCCTGCACATTTGCCATGGGCAGATCTAAATATTGATGTGGTTTTGGAGTGTACTGGACTATTTCGTTCAAGAGAGGCTGCAACTCAACACCTTATAGCAGGTGCGAAGCGCGTCATTATCGGTGCTGCACCTTTTGACACAGTCGATGCAGCAATTGTTTATGGTGTAAATCACCATGAACTCAAACAGACCGATCAAATTATTTCCAGTGTGTCATGTACCACACAAGCACTTGTTCCTTTGGTTAAAATTATTGATGATGCTTTTGGTATCGATACCGCTTTAATGACAGAAATTCATGCCGTAACAGCAGATCAATCGGTTTTAGATCATGCACATCGTGACCTACGTCGTGCGCGTGCTTCAGGTCAGAATATTATTCCAACCACGTCTTCTGCACTGGGTGCTTTGAAACAAGTGATGCCAAAGATGGAAAATCGTATTGATGGTTACTCGATCCGTGTTCCGACGATTAATGTTGCTGCGATTGATTTAACCTTTATTTCTAAATCACCGATTACTAACCATTTAATTAATCAGACTTTAATCCAAGCAGCTAAGTATGATTATGCTGAAATTATGTCAGTGACGGATGAAGCATTGGTTTCTAGTGATTTTAATCATTCACCATATTCCCTAATTGTTGATTTAACCCAGACAATGGTTGTTGGAAATCAAGCCAAAGTATTTGCTTGGTATGATAATGAATGGGGCTATGCAAACCGTTTGCTTGATCTATGTGAGTTGTTCACTGCATAACAGTTTGTTCTTGAAAATGTTATTTATGTTTAAATTTGAATTCGTTAGTTTCAGACGTGTTTAAAATGGTTTATTGATCAATCATTTTTGTTCTGTCATATCACAATTTATTTTTTGGGGGAATGTAATGATATTTATAATTACAGGAATCGTGTTTCTTTATTTGGCTGTGATGTTCATCATTTGGCAAACAGGCAAGCTTTCTAAAGAGAATCAAGAGCTTCTATCGATTCAACAAGATCAAGAACAACATATCAATGCACAAGAAGAACATCTCAAACAGACTTTGCAGATTATGCAAGATTTAGCAAAGAAAATGCATGTTCAGCAGGAGGTGATTGATAAAACCACAGCACGTATGGCTCAAGTTGAATTACAAAATGCTGAACTTATTCGTTTATTGCAACAGAATTTGTCTAATAAATAATTTTTTAAAAACAATTGGATAGAAAAACGTCTTTGACACAGGAAAACGGAAAATTTATTCACGCATTATAAAAAAATTAAAGATACAACTTGGTTTAATTCAAGAAGTATCTCAATGCGCCTGTTGCAACAATACTGATCATCACGGTTGGCAATAAAGATAAATAACAAGCGGCAGCTAAAGTTATTGTAATTGCAATTAAGCTGGCTGGATTGTCCGCAACAAAATAAGGTGCGATCACTGAAATAAGCACACAGCCGGGGATGACTTGTAAGATGCGTGTTGCTTTTTTACTTAAGGTTTTATTTTTTAATAGCAAATAGCCTAAAATACGTGTCGAATAAGTGGTAAGTGCAACACAGATAATAGCGATAAGTGTCGTTGTATGAATCATTCTTCATCTCCGCTTAAGAAAAATGCTGCGATAACCCCAGTAATAGAACCGATTAAAACGTACCAACCATTTGGCAAATAGAGATAAGCCAATGCTGCTGCAATTAGGCTAAATAACCATGGCAATGCAGGTTTAAAGCCTTTCCACATGCCTCGTAAAAGCACTAAACAAACGGCTGGAAATGCCATGTCAAAGCCAAATTTGGTCACATCTCCAAGGAATGAGCCAATTCCTACACCTAAAGTGGTAAAAACTACCCACATGACATATAGGGCAAAACATAAACCGATATAAAAAAACACACTAAAGCCATGATAGGGATTACGTGGATTATTCTTATGTGCATCGGTGATGCTTAATGCCCAACTTTCGTCACACATAAAAAACAATAGAGGTAAGGCTTTGCGGTTAGGTAGATGTCGAATATAGGGTGCTAAGCTCGCACCCATCAAAATATGACGGCTATTGACTAAAAAAGTGATTAAAATTAAAAACAAAAGCTGAGGTGGCTGCGTCCAAACTTCAATAATGGCAAACTCAGACCCACCTGCAAAATTTAAACCCGTGAGTAATGGAACTTCTAAAGCTGAAAAACCTTTTTGAGCCGCTTGTGTTCCTAAAACCAAAGCAAAAGGAATAATCCCTAATAACATTGGAATCGAAACTTTAATTCCACGTAAAAACTCCCTAAATTCTAAAGAATAAGAAAGTTCTCGCGTCGTGTTTTTAAAACTAAACATGCGTAGCTCAAAGGTAAGTAGAATGAGTGAATTCTATTTTATGCTAATTGATACGCTATATTTCACCAAAGTTGCTATTATAAGAAACTACTTTAAAATAATATTGCGTGAAATTACTCATTTATAGAATTTAAGTGTGTGGAGAGTCTTTATGAAATTAGACCATACAGATCGTCGTATTCTGCAAGCACTACAGCGTGATGGCAAATTGCAAAATAATGAATTGGCTGAACAAATCGGATTATCGGCATCACCATGTTTACGCCGAGTTAAGCAATTGGAAGATGCGGGGATTATTGACCAATACGTGGCTTTGGTGAATCCTCAAAAAGTGAATTTAAGCCTCACAGTTTTTGCACGAATTTGGTTGAAAGGTCAGGATGAGCGCACGGTAAATCAATTTATAGACACCATTATGGATATTCCAGAGATTGTAGAATGTCAACTCATGGCAGGGGATTGCGATTTCTTTCTAAGAATAGTTGTGTCTGATTTGGAAGCTTATCGTAAATTTCAAATTAATCATTTAAATAAAATTTCAGGGATACAGAATGTTAAAACTGAAATTCCGTTGCAAAAAATTAAGCAAACAACGGAATTGCCATTGAATTGATTTTTAAATGAATCATAGGAGCGTTGAGTATACGAGCGATTATTCTTCGTTTAGAAAACCTTCTTTGATTTTTTTCGGTAAGTCTGCATGCCACCATGTATAAATCGAGGCTTTGATTTCTTCATCTTCTTCAGGATCATTAAACGGTTCATCGTCTTCACGAATCAGTTCATCACCTTCAAATTTAAGCCAAAACTCCCATGGGTCATCGTCACCGCAACCCCATGCTTGGGTATGAATATCTGCAAGTAAAGCTTTTAAGAACAGTAGAATAGCCTCAATAAATTCATCGCCAGATGAACCGTGAACAAAATGGGCAATAGAATAACCTTCAATAGACTGAATTGTTTCAGGACCAAGATCAAATTCGACATTGTCCACACTGTCTAAGAGGTCTAATGCAAGTTCTTGACCTTGCTCAGGATTTAGTGTGATTGCAGCGGCAACAAACTTATCTTTATCTCCCTGATGTTCTTTAAATAAACGATCCAAGTCAGCCATAACTTTTGAATCTGCATGTTTGTAATAGACATTGCTGTGCATTTCCATTAAAAATCCCCAAAGTGTTGTTGTGTTTTTTCAAAATTTGTACGTATTTTCAACGTCAAAATTATAAATTTATAGATGAAAATATCAACCTTAATATTGATATAAATATCTGTAATAGAATAACTTTATCGAAGAAAATACGATGTGCGAACGTACAGTTTTGTGTTTGTTTTGAAAAGAAGTTAGAAATTTGATTAAAATGTGTTTAAAGCATCACATTATTCGTTATGCAAAAGTTATTTTATTAATGCACAGCGCAAATGAACGTGGTAAACTAAGAGAAATCGGGTGTGCTCCCGATTTTTTTATGCGGATTTGTTCCGCGCAGACAGGATTTAGGTTTACAACATGCCCATTTCAGAGACATGGTTATTACCTGATGGTGTAGCTGATGTGTTACCAGAGCAAGCGCAAATTATTGAACAATTGCGCCGCGAAGCTTTAGATTTCCTCGCAACTCGAGGTTATCAGTTGGTGTACACGCCATTTATCGAATACATCGAATCTCTTTCTTCTCTTTCCGAATCGAATCAAGATTTAGACTTAGCCACTTTTAAAGTCATCGACCAACTTTCAGGTCGTTTACTTGGTGTGCGTGCCGATATGACACCGCAAGTGGCACGTATCGATGCTCATGTACATCCAGTACAAGGTGTGGCGCGTTACTGTTATGCAGGAACTGTCCTTCATACCAAGCCTCAAGGTTTTAATACCACACGTGCACCTTTACAGTTAGGTGCAGAACTCTTTGGTTCAGACAGTATTGATGCAGACGTTGAAATGATTGACGTGATGCTCGGTTTGCTTGAAACAGCAGGGTTGGTGGAAAGTGTCCATTTAGACTTAGGGCATGTCGGTTTATTTAGAAGTTTAGTCAAGCAAGCGGGTTTAAGCAAAGATACAGAGAGTCAACTTTCTGATTTGTATCAACGCAAAGCATTACCTGAACTTGCAGAATTTACAAAAGAATTGAAATTCGGCTCAGACTTCTATGTTTTAGGTCGTTATGCAAGTGATTTGGCTGCATTGCAGGCCAATTTAAGTGCCAGTATTTTAGCTGATGAAGCATTTAAACAAGCTTTTAATGTTTTAACGACAACTCAAGTTGAGATTCAAGCACGTTGGCCTAAGCTACGCATCGGTATCGATGTTGTGGAATTGCGCTCATACCATTATCACACAGGTTTAACCTATGCTGTGTACGCACCTAACCGTGCTGCACCACTTGCTTTAGGTGGTCGCTATGATGGGATTGGTGAGCATTTTGGTCGAGCACGTCCTGCAACGGGTTTTAGTTGTGATCTTTATGCACTCAGTGCAGGTCAGTTTAAACATATTGAAAAAGTCGTAGCACCTAAGGGTACTGACAAAGCTTTATTGGCAGCGATTGCGACAGCACGTAGCCAAGGTTTAAGTGTAATACAGTTGTTGGGTAATGATGATTTAAACTCTGTTCCAAATGCAACACACCAAATGGTACTTGTTGCAGGTGAGTGGAAAGTCGAAAAAATTTAATCGCTAGGCATCAGTGTAAATATTTAGAACATTGATGTGTGGTTTTCAATTTTAACAGCATGATGTAATGAGGCTATTATGGGCACAAATGTTGTGGTACTCGGTACCCAATGGGGCGACGAAGGTAAAGGTAAAATCGTTGACCTGCTCACAGATCAAGCGGCTGCGGTTGTTCGTTATCAAGGTGGACATAACGCGGGTCATACGCTCGTCGTTGGTGGTAAGAAAACAGTTCTTCACCTCATTCCATCAGGTATTTTACGTGAAAACGTACTGTGCTTAATCGGTAATGGTGTTGTACTTTCACCTGAAGCTTTGATTAAAGAGATGGACATTCTTGAGAAAGAAGGTGTGCCAGTTCGTGAGCGTCTACGTATTTCTCCAAACTGCCCATTGATTCTTCCTCACCATATTGCACTAGATCAAGCACGTGAAATTAAACGTGGTAATGCCAAAATTGGTACGACTGGTCGTGGTATTGGTCCTGCTTATGAAGATAAAGTTGCGCGTCGTGCGATCCGTGTTGCGGATTTAGTTCGTGGCGGAGATCATCTTAAAGCACAACTTGAAGAGTTGCTTGAATACCATAACTTCCAATTGACTCAATTCTTTGGTGTAGAACCCGTTAAAGTTGAAGATGTATTGGCATTATGTGATCAATGGCGTGAAGTTGTTGCTCCATTAGTGATTGACGTGATTGCTGAGTTACATAACTATCGTAAAAATGGTGAAAATATCATGTTTGAAGGGGCTCAAGGCTCACTTCTAGATGTTGACCATGGTACATATCCATATGTGACATCATCAAATACAACTGCTGGTGGTGTAAGTTCAGGTTCAGGTCTAGGTCCATTACACCTTGACTATGTATTAGGTATTACCAAAGCTTATACTACACGTGTCGGTGCTGGTCCGTTCCCAACTGAGTTGGTTTACGATGCTGCGAATGATGTTGGTGATGCGATTGGTAAACACCTCGGAACTGTAGGTTCAGAGTTTGGTGCTTCTACAGGCCGTCAACGTCGTTGTGGTTGGTTTGATGCAGAAATTCTACGCCGTTCTGTAGATGTGAACTCACTTTCAGGTATTTGCTTAACTAAACTTGACGTATTGGATGGTTTGGAAGAAGTGAAAATCTGTGTAGGTTACGAAGCAGCTGATTCAGGTTGTACAGGTTCAACAGATGCACTTGCATTTGAAACGTTGAAACCAATTTATGAAACAATGCCAGGTTGGTCTGAATCTACTTTTGGTGCAAAATCACTTGATCAATTGCCACAAAATGCAATTAATTATGTGAAACGTATTGAGCAATTGATTGAATGTCCAATTGATATTATTTCAACTGGCCCAGATCGTGATGAAACAATTGTATTACGTCATCCATTTGATGCTTAATCGCTAGATTAGAATCACCAAGAAAGCCTCGTATTTACGAGGCTTTCTTGTATTAAAAATGAATTTTATGAGAATAATTTTTCCGATTTTTTAAAATCCATAAAATCATATAGTGATAATCATTTTATCAATAAGAATTGGCTGATATGTAGGATATTATTCTCACCTTAAGTTATAACAAGAATCTTGTCTTGAATATTGAAAAGACAAGTGTATTTTTATTTTTAGAATAAATGAGTGAAATTATCATAATATAATAATTCTATTTTAATATTATATGGCAAAGTCATGGTATTTATGTTTAAGCTTTTATATAGGCTATATTTTTATTTTTTAGTGATATAGGCCACCCAAAAAGGGTATTTAACAGATTATATCTTGGGTAGATAAAATATTTACTTTTAAATAACGACTAAAGTCGAAATTAAATCTACTATGCATGAATTACAAGCTTGCTAGAATGTAGCACTTAAATGGAAATGGGTTTGTGGGATGCAAAAAAATATTTCAAATACAATCTTTTATTCACTTATCTTTGCAATGGGTGGTGCGCCAACAATCGCACTGATGATTATTCAGGCACAAACAACAGACCAAGTATTGATTAATAATGCATTATTAGGCTTGAGTGTGATTATTGCGTGTATTTTAGTCCCGATTATTTTGCTTCAAAATGCGATTCTTTTTGCAAAACGTAAAAATGTCGAATTGAATGAAAAAATAAAACCATTAAGCCAAATATATTTGGTTTTAAATGTGATTTGCCTCATTTATTGGCTAATTGTGCAGTTTTTATAACAGAACACTTACATAAATCCTATGAATCTGTAACTTATTTTATATTATTGCACCCAAGTTATTGAATATAATCGCTTCATTGTAAAGTTCAACTTCTTTATGCGGAGAAAATTATAATGAAGAAAAAATTATTGCTCAGTTTGTGCGCTACAAGTGCTTTAGCAATTTCTGGTTGTACAACTGTTGCCGATATGGCAGGTGCTGATTCAGCGACTTTGAATATGAGTGCGGCTCAAGGTTTTAATAAAACTGTGCAAGAGGCGCGTAGTAAAAACACGCTAGACACTTCATCAGCAACGTATAAAAAGATTTACTCTGCTTTTGTTAAATTAAAACCGTATGCAGATCAAATGAACCAAACAGGGCAAAAGTTTGATTGGCAATTGGCAGTTTTAAAATCTGACACGGTCAATGCTTATGTAGCGCCAGGTGGTAAGGTTGTATTTTATACAGGTATTGTAAACAAATTAAACCTATCTGAGGCAGAAGTTGCCGCTGTGATGGGACACGAAATGACGCATGCTTTGGAAGAACATTCTAAGCAAAAGCTAGGTGCGCAAGCTTTAACAAATTTAGCTGTAGGCATTGGTAAATCGTATGCTGGAAGCCAAATTGGTGAGTTGGGTAATGCCGCAATTGATTTAGGCAGTCAAGTTGGTGTTGGTTTGCCATACTCACGTAGCTTAGAAAGCCGTGCTGACCAAGGTGGACTCATGATGATGGCGCGAGCAGGGTATAACCCTCAAGCTTCGATTACATTGTGGGAAAAAATGGCAAAACAAGGTGGAGCTCAAGGTTCTGCAATATTGTCAACGCATCCATCCGATGCGACGCGTATCAATGCAATGAAAAAGAATTTGCCAGCTGCGATGGCAGTTTATAATGCACGTGGCGGAAGATAATAGACAATTTGTCTAAGAACAAAAGGATGCGTAAGCATCCTTTTGTTTTTTAAAGCAAGTCGTCATTATCTGTAAAAATACTCAGCTGAATCGTTGATTTGCATTAAGGGGCTGGATTTGGCTGTTGTTGATGAATTGCGTTAATTTCCGTCAAAATTTCTTCAGACAAATCAATTTGAAATGCATTGATATTTTCTTTTAACTGATCCATGGTTGTTGCGCCAATAATTGTACTGTCTACAAAAAATTGTTGTTTAATAAAAGCTAACGCCAATTGAGTTAAGCTTAATCCATGTTTTTCTGCGAGTAAGGCATACTGTTCAGTCGCCCATTCACTTTGTGGATTGGTATAACGACTAAAACGTGAAAATAATGTAATTCGTCCATCAGCAGGGCGTGCACCATGACGGTATTTTCCAGTTAAAAAGCCAAATGCAAGAGGCGAGTAAGCCAATAAGCCTACATTTTCATATTGTGCAATTTCAGCCATACCAACCTCATAACTACGATTGAGTAAATTGTAGGGGTTTTGCACACTGACGACTTTTTCTAAACCCAGCTGTTCCGCTAAATGTAGAAATTTCATTGTTCCCCAAGGCGTTTCATTGGACAGCCCGATATGGCGAATACGTCCCTTTTTAACTTCATCAGAAAGTGCGGTTAGGGTTTCTTCAAGCGGGGTAATGTCCTGTGTAAGTGCTGCATGTTGATTGGTATAGCCTAATGCGCCAAAGAAGTTGGTAGAACGTTGAGGCCAGTGCAGTTGATACAGATCGACATAATCCGTCTGTAAACGCTTTAGAGAAGAATCTAGCGCAGATTCTATTTCAGACTTGATGAACTTGGTATGACCATCACGGATATGACTGCCACCTTGCTGTGGGCCTGCGATTTTAGTTGCTAAAATCAGTTTGTCTCGTTGTCCATTCTGAGCAATCCAATTTCCAATAATGGTTTCTGTTGAACCTTGGGTTTCTGGTTTGGGTGGAACGGGATACATTTCTGCGGTATCCCAGAAATGGAGGTCATGATCAAGTGCATAAGCCAATTGCTCAAAGGCTTGATTTTGATCATTCTGCTCACCAAACGTCATTGTCCCTAGACAAATTTCTGGAACGATAAGATCAGATTGCCCTAAACGATTCGATTTCATTGCACATCCTTAGAATAATAAAAAATGTTGGATCATTGCTATAGATTCATCATAGCTTAAATAGGGGTGTATCAGTGATTTTAAGAAAGGATGTTTATTCTCTATATATGATAAATTTGTTAAAAATTCTGATATGGGGAAAGTTAAATTAAAAAAACAAAGTTAAAAAAAGCAAACGCGAAGGTTTGCTTTTAATATGATTTTAGCTGCCAGAGAAGGATGATGTTTATCCCAAATGAATAAACATTCAATAAAGGGATTTTAATTCTCAAGCTGGCCGAAATGCTTTATTCATCATCATGATCAGCATCGTCTTCAGAAAAAGCTGATTCTTCTAAAGATACATCAAAAATAAGGATTGCTTTACCATCTGTTTCAATCATGCCTTGTTCTTCAAGCGTTTTAAGAACACGACCGACCATTTCACGAGAGCAACCGACAATACGTCCAATTTCTTGGCGAGTAATACGGATTTGACGACCATTTGGCAAAATCATTGCTTCAGGCTGTGATGAAAGGTCAATTAAACAACGTGCAATACGACCAGATACGTCTATAAACGCTAAATCTGTGACTTTACGTGTTGTATTTTTTAAACGGCGAACAAGCTGTGCAAATACAGCATAGCTTAAGTCAGGATATTGTTTGCTAATTTCGTGGAAATTGTCATAAGAAATTTCAGCAATTTCACATACGTCACGGGTTCTAACTTCCGCAGTACGTTGAGGATTTTGCTCAAATAAACCCATTTCCCCAAAAAAATCCCCAGGGTTCAAATATGCAACAACAATTTCACGCTCATCATCTTCACGTAAAATAATTGAAACTGAACCTTTTAAAATTAAATACAGCGATTTTGACTCAGAACCTGCATCGATAATTGTAGATCGTTTTGGAAAACGATTGATGTGAGCTCTTTTGAGTAAAGCTTTGACTGACTCAGGTAACTGACCAGGAGACAAAGCATCTGTACTAAGTTGTGCAAAATTAGAAGGCATGCTTAAAAATTCCGAATTGGATAATAACTAGATCTTTTGATCTAAATTGAACTCGTCACGTAGAAGCAGTAGAGATGAAATTCCTTATCAACTCATTTTATGCTAGTGTACAGGTACCCTGTAAATTTATAGCTTTTTTTAGGTAGTTGCAATGCAAACTAGCGTTCATTGGTTAGAGAATGTTGCTTTTGAAGCAAAATCGGAGAGTGGTCACCAAATCGTAATGGATGGCTCTGCTGAATATGGCGGTGAAAACCGTGGTCCACGTCCTATGGAGTTAATACTAATGGGACTTGGTGGTTGTGCTTCGTTTGATATTGTGACTATTTTGAAGAAATCACGCCAAGACGTGACCGATGTTGTATGTCAACTTAAAGCAGAAAGAGCAGACACGATTCCAGCTGTGTTCACAAAAATACATTTACATTTTGTGGTAACAGGTCGAGATGTTAAGGAAAAACAAGTCGCTAAGGCCGTTGAGCTGTCTGCTGAGAAGTATTGTTCTGCAAGTAAAATGCTTTCTGACGGTGGTGTGGAAATTACCCACGATTTCGAAATTATTGCGTTATAATTTAGCACAGAATTTTTTTCAAAAAGCCAATATCAATATTGGCTTTTTTTATGTTTTTTAGATTTAAAAATAATGACTGGGCAGACATTATTTTTTGAAATATAAATTATTACAAAATGTGTCTAAAATCTTAAAAAGCATTTTTATGGCTGATTTTTCACGCTAACTTAATTATTTTTAAACTCATTTTGTATAATTTGTCTGCATTTTTCTTTATTTACGTTGTTATTTTTCTTAATAGAGCTAAAGGCATTTGATGCCGAGCTTAACAATGAATGCTCGCTTGTGATCTTGTGGCGGTCGTTTTTACTCAAAGTAATGGCGGATTTTTTTGGGTGAACTATTTGTCGAGACACTAAAGGTTGAAAGCTGTCAATTCATAACAGATACAGAAGAACATGATTTGTACTTATGAGTTGTTTGAAAATATACAAAATGAATTTTGGAATGATAAAGCTAGAAATATTTAGACTATAAATAATATGAAAAAGATATTAATGGCTAAGGTCGAATTAAATACAAGAATATGTTTTTAGACTGAAACTATTTTTGAGTTTAATTTGAATTAAAAGAGAATTTGAGAAAGGCTTTAAACCTTTCTCGGTGTTGAAATTCACACTACTCAATGATTAAATTTAGTATGTGGTGATAATGACATCGGCAGGGTGTTCAACTCCTTCCATACTTTGTACCGCATGATTGGTAATTTTAACAATCGGCCAAGTCATTAATTTACAGTTTTGACGTTGTAAGGCTGTGTAATAAGTATCTGATTTGAGGAAAACTTTATGTTCATCTGCTGAGTTGGGCATCAGTTGGCGTTTTAACCATTGTTCTTGCACTTGTGAATCTAGGTATCGGATCGCTAACAAAGATTTTACGCGATTATTAAACAAACGACGATTTTTGATGATCAGTGGATGAGAAATTAATCGATGAATCCCTTTTTCAGTTTGTGGTAGAACAAAAGCAGGCTTAATTTGAAAGACTTTAACGGATGTTGCATGTTGTGTAATTAAGTCTAAATGAGTCGCAGTAGATTGATTTGCACCAATAATAGCAACATTTAGACCTGTAAAATTTGATTGTTTAATTTCATTCGCAGAAATAATTGTCCCAGTATAATTTTTAAAAAACTCTGCTGTATTTTGAAAAAAACCGTCCCTTTGGCTTTTTTTCTTGCTGTGCATATCAATATCCTTTTTGTTTTATTTTCAAAGCTCTTGGCTTTGATATTCATTCATATAACTAAACTTAGAATCGTTGGTAAAGCTCTTTTTGAAATCTGATCAGTCATTTTCGTTGTAATCATGATGGTTTGAAGATTTGTATAAATCAGTTGGCGCGGACTGATTACAAAATTTGTTTAATGATAAAAAATAACTGTCTATAAATTCACCTAGATTATATGGTTTTGTCATTGGTTTTGCTTAACTATAATGTTGTTATAGTCTTGTTGTTATAGCCGATGCAAATATAAAACCAAATAAAATTATGGATTTAGGTGGACAATTTATAAATTGTAATAAAAAAAGACCTACAGCAAGCTTTAGGTCTTTTGTATGGATTAACCACTCAATAACGAAATTTAAAACTGATCATCTTTTGCGTCAGCTTCTTTCATGTCTAATTGATTTATTCTTTGATTCATTTCTAAATTGTTGTGGTCATTATGATTTTTTAAATATTCTAAATCTCGAATATTCTTTTGAACCGCAACAGCACCAAATAAGCTGAGTAAAAAGGCCATGATATAAAAGCCTTTTTCACTGAGTGCCATGCTGGCATTCCATAAACCTAAGGCCAATAACACCACGCAGATGACGACAGAGGCCCAACATAGCCCATAATAAATTGCAGTGACTTGTTGGCCTTCGAGTTTATCACGGACGATTTTTTGTAAGGAAACAGCAGAAAATAACCCGTATAAAATTAGGATTAAGTAATAACCTTTTTCATTCAATGCCAATTGTGCGTTGAATAAGCCTATACAATAAGCTGCTGCACCTGCCAGTAATGCAACCCAACTTACTGCAATAAAAGCAGGTGTTGGTTTGTTGATATAGTGATTCATTGTTCTTCCTTATTGATTTTACTGGTTTTTATATGGCTATTATGCCTACATCAAAATAGATGGCAAAGCACTTCATGATTGTTGAATTGTAAAGCGTGAAAATAAATAGGTATAAATTTTTATTATTTTAATAAAGTTATTTAAAATCAATATTGTATAAGTTTATTCAAATGCACGTTAAAAAAAACCAAAATGAAACTTAGCATTTCATTTTGGTAAAGAGGAAAAGTCGTTTAAAAAATTATTTTTTTAAATCCATCAATAAACTAAAGTTTTCTAAACGTTTATCTGTATCGTAAATATCACAAGTAAAAATAAACTCATCAACTTGGTATTTCTCTAACAGCGGTTCCAAACCTTTCTTTACTGTTTCAGGCGAACCGATTTGCGCCATTGCAAGAAAGTTTTGTACGGCCATTTTTTCAGAAACTGACCAGCGACCTTCCATACTATCGATCGGTGCTTTGAGTTTTAGACTTTGACCTGTCAATAAAGCTAAAATTCGTTGATAAACACTGGTCGCTAAATATTCAGCTTCTTCATCGGTGGATGCAACAACAGTTGGAACACCCATCGAAACATAAGGTTTGTCTAAATATTCAGAGGGTTGGAAATTGTCACGATACAATTGAATGGCTTGCTCTAACATGCGTGGTGCAAAATGAGAGGCGAATGAGTAGGGAAGCCCTAAACGTGCAGCAAGCTGTGCACTAAATAAGCTTGAACCTAATAACCAAACTGGAACGTGTGTACCCTGACCTGGTGTTGCCTTGATTCTTTGGTGAGGTTGAGCATCGGCAAAATAGCTCAGTATTTCCAAAACATCTTGAGGAAATTGCTCTTCAGTTTCTTGGTGTCCGCGTCTTAAGGCACGCATGGTTGTCGGATCAGTTCCAGGCGCGCGACCTAAACCGAGTTCGATACGGTTTGGATAAAGTGTTGCCAATGTCCCGAATTGCTCCGCAACAACCAGAGGAGCATGATTAGGTAGCATAATACCACCAGAACCTAAACGAATTTTTTGGGTATTTGCCAGTATATAACCGAGTAATACCGCAGTTGCTGAGCTTGCGATTCCATCCATATTATGGTGTTCTGCAAGCCACAAACGTTCATAACCAAGCTTCTCAGCATGTTGAGCCAATGCTAAAGCATGCTTCAATGAGAATTCGGCATTTTGATCTTCACGAACAGGTGCAAGTTCAAGAATAGAAAATTTCGTATCTTTTAACTGAGTATCTGTTAAAGTGGGCATAGTCGGACTCTAAACCTGAATGTATTTTATATCGATATAATACGATATAAAAAATATGATGTATATCGAATAATTTCGATATATTGTAATAATTAGTGTACTTATCATGTAAAAAAGCACCCGTAGGTGCTTTGATCGTTGTTACTTAGCTTTCTTAAACATAAAACAGGATTAACGTTTTTTGTTTTTGTACCAGCCATAATGGTTGCCATTGTCATGGCGATAATTACGGTCATTATAACGGTAACTGTTATTACGATAGCCTTTACTATTATAACGGCGGTCGTAACGATCATCGTAGCGACGGTCATAACGGTCATCATATCTGTCGTCATAACGATCATCGTATCGGTTATCAGCGCTGACTTTTTTACCAAGCGCTGCGCCACCTGCAGCACCAAGTCCTGCACCTACATAACCACCTGTTGATGTACCTGTTACATTTTTACCTACGGTATAACCGCCTGCGCCGCCAAGCGCACCACCAATAATTGCACCATTACGGTCTCTTTTATTGGCTGCAGCCCCAGCACCTGCACCACCGCCGATTGCTGAACCGATCATTGCACCTGTTGACCCACCCATTTGTTGCCCAATCGCTGCACCCACAACACCACCAAGGGCAGAAGTTAAAGCGACGCGACTCGAATTATCGGCATGTGCTGTCGTCATCATTGTGGCTGCAATTACAGTTGCACCAAGAATTGCTTGTAATTTCATATCAAACTCCTTGTCGAAGCTTCTTCGTTTTATTGAACTTGAGTTTAGAATATAGAAATATGTTGCAATAATTATGGATAGCAAGGTAATTAGATTTGTCGTTTAGTGTCTGGATTGTATTTTTCTCTCTTTAATTTCTACATGATTGGGTTTTTGCTAACCCAAATTTTTGAAATGTATTAGAAATGTTTTAATTTTAAAACAAATATCAAGAAAACTTATCCTCATTATTGTTTATGAATTTGTTTAAATTTTATTATTAATCAATTGCGTGTTTGAATAAAAAGCGTGAAAAATCTAGGTGTTGAGTTGAATGCATCATGGCGGTTAAGTAGACATCTTTGTGATTGTTAACTAAAGTTGTGCTTTATTTTTAAATTAAAATAACTAAACAATAAGGTAGCATAATGATGAAATATTATATTTGTATGGGTGATCGAACCACTGGTGGTGGTGTCGTTGTAGAGGGTAATGTTAGAACAATTATTATGGGGCGACCTGTCGCAAGTATGGGGATGAAGGTCATGTGCTGTAATGCTCTTCAAAAGATTCAACAAGGTTGGGCAGGGCATCTCGATCACGGAAGTCAGATTGCTTATCATGGTTGTGTGCTCAGTTGCGGTCATCAAGTGATTTCAAGTCAAAACTTGATGGGATGGTCAGATGGCAGCAGTGAAACCACAATTCCAGAACAGCTCACTGCAACAGCGCAAAAATACCATGAGTTTTTTACGTTGTTGGATAATGATAATCAGCCTATAGCCAATCAAAAGTATCGATTATCCGCTGGAGATGGCTCGGTGATAGAAGGTTATACCAATGAGCAAGGTCAAACTGAGCATCTTTGGACACATGAAAAACTCCCTGTAAATCTGCAAATACTTGATGATGAAGAGGAACCTGAATTTGACCAATACCATATAACTGACTTGTAAATAAGGAAAATAAAAATGGCAGGTCGTAATACAGTTGGTTCAGGTTCTAACAGTCCGAATAAGACCAAACCCTCAGAAACAAAAACCATGACCAAAAGCGCGAAGATAAAACTAGAAACAGGAACTAACAAAAGCTACTTATGTGCGCATATTTGTGCTGCTAGTAAAGCGCCTAAAATCGGTAATATTGGACAAAGTCTTTATCAGCAGACCGTCACCAAAGCTATTCGTAAAGAAGCAGATTTAAATTTTGGGGTATGGGCATATTTAGCCGAAGTTGGCTATAACATGAGACTACACCCTCCTAAACCGTTAATGAGCGCAGATCCTCCACGAATGCATAGACCTTCTTCATTTCCTCTTGGTGCAGCAAAAGAACAGATTGAAAACTTAACCAAAGGAGACTTTCGTATTCCTGATGTTACGATTTTAGCCATTAAAGCTGCTGAAATTATTGAAATGCGCATGTCTGGAACTATAGATTGGAAACGTTTTTATCCCAAAGGAAAAAATATAGAACGTCTTGTCGAAATTAAGTTCGGAAAGGATAAATGGGGCAAAGGGCAACTCGAAGCATATAAAATTATAGCTCCAAAAAGGGTAAGAGAAGTATCGGATAAAGATTGTAGTTGTAGTACTCGGAAACCGCCAAGTGGAGGGATAAAAATTCCAGTCTATCCTCCAATTAAAAATCCAACACCTTATAAAAATGCAACATTTCGTCCTGCCAATACGGGTTTAACGGCTAAGAAAGGTATTCCCAGTATGTTGGGGGGGCTAGGCAAACTGCTTGCACCACCATCACCACAAGTACAGTTTTATCGCAAATATGTTCCCTTACAAGAGTATCAAAGTCTGATGATTCCAATTACTGCCAGTGTTGGGATTGGAGGTGCTTTTATTTGTGGCACGGTGATCTTGGCAGGAGCCGCAGGTGGAGCAGTTGCGAGCGCAGGAGCAATAAGTGCTACAGAAGCTGTTGGTGGTGGAATATTGATTACAGGTTTTGCCACTTTGGCACATTCATAAGGCGAGAATAATAAGATGATTATTAAAAGTTATGAAGATTTAGATCCTTATTTTAAAGACTTTCAATGGGTTGAACATCGTAAAGATCAACCTGATTTATTTATTACAGGCGCAGAATTTCAAGCGCACTTTTTGTATTTTGCAGGGCATCGTCCTGAAAAGCGTCAAGCTTTAGCGGAATGTGTAGACGCTTATAATCAACACTTTGGAGAATATTTAACTTGGGGTGGCTATTATGATGATCATGGTGAAGGCCATTATGCTGACTTAGATGACCCTAAAATGCCTTCTATACGGCAGGTGATTACTCAAAAGTCCCATCCTGATGATCAAATTGAATGGTACTGTGCATCAGGAGAACAAAAAGAGGCACCTGAATATATGATTTCTGCTATGACGAATCGAGGTTGGGAAGGGCATAAACTTTTTTGTTCTGAAATTAAATTTTGTGTGCCAAATAAGTTGATTTTTGATCCTGAAATTAAAATAATTTTAATGCAGTTAATTCAGTTTTTTATTGATAAATTGGAGGTTTATTATGCTGTAGCAGGCTTTCAAAGTATTTTGCCTTATCGACCTATTGGAGTTGGCGATTATGCTTTAGCACAAGGTGAACGTTTTTTGGGGATTTATTTAGGTGCAGGTATAGATGAAAGAAATTTAATTCAGGATGGGATTAAAAGTATTGATTGGTTGACTTATTTAAGCAACACCTTGGTACAACGGATTTGTGAAGTAAAAACTTTTGCTAAATATTGTGAATTTTTTGATTTAAAACCTCAGCAACAAAAGCAAGGTTTTTTATTTCAACTGGAAGACTTTCCACAACTGGTGCCAAGCAATCTGCCTATTTTAACAAGTTATTATAATTTAAATAGAGCGCTGCGTCCTTTACGAAATGGTGCTTATTGGAATATTAGCCAAGATGTAGATAATCACTATAAGGTTTTAGATATTGATGAGAGTCGTAAATGGATTCGTCGTTTGGATGCACCTGATATTTTTCCTGATTGTGAACACTATGAAGAAAAAAAACCACGTAAACAGAATATTTACCTTGAGTCTGGGCGACCTTGTGAAATTGATGGCATTTATCGTTATGACGAACAAGTCGATTTAGATGGTCAACCTGTTTATGTAGGTTATGACGATCGTAATGATTATGAACCTAACGATCTCGATGATTATCGTCAACATGTGGTTTTGCTTAAAGGTGATATTGCACCTCGATTTTTAGAGTTTTATGACCATGCTGTTTTAAAACAAGCTAAAAAAATTAAATGGCACTTGGTTAGTGAGATTGTCAGGGTTGATAAATAATCAATTAAAGCTTAACTGCACTTATCTAGACGATGGATAAAGCAGTTTTCGACCTATTTTTCAAGTTAATAAGTGAATTTTAAAATGGAATACGTATTTACTATTTTTATTATATTCATCAGTTTCATCGTTACCAAATGTGAAGCCGTTTTTCACTCTTCAGAAATTTCACCAAACACTTCTATGACAGCAAAGGTAGCAAAAATGGGCAATTCAGATGAGATTTATTACCTACTTCAGGAAGCGCTTCCTGAGTTAAAAAAACAAGAGATTCCCCAAAATAGTCAAGAGTTTACAAATTTTCGTGATTGGTTAAATGAATACCATTCTTATATGCAATATGTAGAGATAAAAGAGTTTTATGACAATGGAATTTCAGATTCTGAAATTTTAAAAGATGCCCAAATAGATACGACAGCACTTGAGAAAAAAATAGGGCAAGACGTACAGCAAGTTTGGAAAGAATATGGTGATAAATACACAGAAGAAGATTTTGAAAAATTGAGTATCGACGAGCAATTTGATATTAAAATTGAACTAGATTATCAAGTTGAAAAAGCATTATTTAGTAATATTAAAAAAGTGGCAGAAGAAAAAAATTTAAAACTTTTTGTCGTCGTCAGAGAAAATCCCTATTGGTTTGTTTTACCTAATGATCCTGATAAAAATAAAAAAATTGTAGATGCTTTTAATTAAGTGTTTGCAGATGGTGGTGATACAAAATTACTTTTGTATTAACACGTGTATTTCATATTTAAGGGCTTTAAATTCAATTTTATAAACTCGTTGTTTTAAAGTGGTTTTAAAACATTGAAAGAAAGTTAAATGGCACTTGGTTAGTGAGATTATGCGTATTAAGCAAGATGAAGCATGATTCAATCAGAACAAGACATGCAAGCTTATTTTAAAAGTTTTCAATCGCACAAATAAAAAGCACCCGAAGGTGCTTTTGCATATTACATAACTTGCATATTACATAGCTTAGTGGTTATGACGATGGTGTTTTTTGTAGTACTTTTTATTGTACTTACGTTGATCTGCATGACGGTCTTCAGAAACTTTCTTACCTAAGACTGAACCACCTGCAGCACCAGCAGCAGCACCGATGTATCCACCTGTTGTTCCACCCATGCTCTTACCAACGCTATAGCCACCAACGCCACCCAAACCACCACCGATTGCAGCAGCAGTACGGTCATGTTTATTGGTTGCAGCGGCAGCACCGCCTGCACCACCAATAGCCGAACCAATCATTGCACCTGTGTTACCACCCATTTGTTTACCTACAGCAGTACCAACAACACTACCTAAAGCTGAGGTTGCTGCGATTCGAGTTGAGTTGTCTGCGTGGGCACTCATTGTAAACATAGATGAAACTGTCAATGCAGTCGTCATTAAGATCGTATTTAATTTCATATGTTTCTCCATGTCCTTTATTTGGACAGCTCTGTCTCTATTCGATGGAGGCAAATGTAACAAAAATATTTTCTGAGAAAATGGAGATGTATCTGCAATTTGATAGTGTTTGGTATCTGAATGTATGTTTTCTATTAATATTGACGGTTAAACGTGCAGATTTTCACTAAAAAGTACAAATCATGGAGAAAGTGTTTTTTATTTCCAGTGAAAAAACGGCTTGGCGTGGGTAAATGCAGTGCCTTGTGCAATAGTTGCTGTATTTAAAGGGCAGAATCGGTAAACTATGCACAACTATAGAATTTTCTTAGCTGATTCATGTTTATATCGGTTTATATAGATAGTCATCGCTAAGGCTTAGATTGAGAATGTATTTAAAATGAAAGAATCGTTACGTTTACGATTAGATCAACTTTGTGATCGACATGAAGAGTTAGAAGCATTATTGGCAGATGTCGAAGTGATTTTAGACAATAAGCGTTTTCGTAATTTGTCACGTGAACATAATGATTTAACTGAAATTACAGATGTTTGGAAAAAGTATAAACAAGCTGAAGATGATATAGAAACTGCCGAAGCGATGTTGTCAGATCCAGATTTTAAAGAAATGGCAGTCGAGGAAATTAAAGAGAATAAGGCTTTAATTGAACAACTCGAAGCTGAGTTGAATATTCTCATGATTCCTAAAGATCCGAATGATGCCAATTCGGCGTATTTGGAAGTTCGTGCAGGCACAGGTGGAGATGAAGCGGCCATTTTCTCAGGTGATTTATATCGTATGTATAGCAAATATGCTGAGTCTCAAGGCTGGCGTATTGAAGTTCTGTCTGAAAATGAAGGCGAACACGGTGGTTATAAGGAGATCATTTGCCTTGTTAGTGGTGAAGGGGTTTATGGTCGCTTAAAGTTTGAAAGTGGCGCACATCGTGTACAACGTGTCCCTGCGACTGAGTCACAAGGTCGTGTACATACTTCGGCATGTACCGTGGCAATTCTTCCTGAAGTTGATGTTGATACTACAGTAGAGATTAATCCTGCGGATTTACGTATTGATACTTATCGTGCATCAGGTGCAGGTGGTCAGCATATTAACAAAACAGATTCTGCTGTGCGTATTACCCATATTCCGACAGGAACTGTGGTTGAATGTCAGGATGAGCGTTCTCAACATAAAAACAAAGCGAAGGCACTGGCTTTATTGGCTTCTCGTTTGGAAAATGCGAAACGTGCTGCTGCAGATGCTGCCACCTCTGAAATGCGCCGTGATTTGGTGGGTTCGGGAGATCGTTCAGAACGTATCCGCACTTATAACTATCCGCAAGGTCGTATGACAGATCACCGTATTAACCTAACGTTGTATAAGTTGGATGCGGTGATGGAAGGAGATTTGACCGAGTTGTTAGATAGTTTACATCGTGAATATCAAGCGGATCAGCTAGCTCTTCTTGCACAGCAAAATGGTGGTTAATGAATATTGCACAGGCTTTAGCCTTACGTGGAGAAGTTGAGAGTTATGAGCGTCAAGAAAATGCTTGGCTACTTGAGCATATTTTAAAAATTGATGCTTTTGATTTATCACTCAAATCTGAACAAGAACTCACAGCCGAACAAGAGCAAGATTATGTGAATGGTTTAGCACGTATCGCAGCGGGTGAACCTTTGGCTTATGTGACTGGCTCTCAACCCTTTTGGACCTTAGATCTGACTGTGACTACAGATACTCTAGTGCCTCGTCCAGATACAGAAGTACTTGTTGAAACGGTATTGCGTCTTGATTTACCAGAAGATACGCGTGTTGTGGATTTAGGTACAGGTACGGGCGCAATTGCCTTATCACTTGCGAGTGAGCGTCCGAATTGGTCAGTGATCGCAACAGATATTTATGAACCGACTTTAGAAGTTGCTTTGCATAATGCAGAAAAGCATGATTTAACTCAGGTTAAATTCTTTTTAGGCAGTTGGTTTGATGCATTGAATCGTCAATATTTTGATGTGATCGTATCGAACCCGCCTTATATAGATGCTAAAGATCAGCATATGTTGAATTTAGCTTCTGAGCCTGAAAGAGCTTTGGTTGCAGACAAACAAGGTTTGGCAGATATTGAACATATTATCCAGCAGGGTAAAAAGTGGTTAGCTGCGCAAGGTTGGATTGTACTTGAACATGGCTATGATCAAGGTGAAGCGGTACGTAATATTTTTAAAGGTGCTGGTTTTAAAGAAGTCAGAACTGTAAAAGATTATGGTGGAAATGACCGTGTGACTTTAGGCTGTTGGATGTAATTTGATTTAAAATTTTACCTTTATCGTATTCAATAAAAAATAAAGCCTTGTGAATATATAGTTCACAAGGCTTTTTTATGAAACATCGCGTATAAAGCAAGCTAAATTAAACTGGATAGCCTTCTAAACTATCTGCAATATCCACTTGTTTTAAAGCGTTGGTTTCAAGTGCAAGACAAAGTGCTACGATTTTGGCTGTATCAGCGATGTTTTCTTGCTGCATCGCAAAACCTGTTTGAATTGCTTGTAGACGATCTTGATTGATATCAAGTGCTTGAGCAATTTCTTGAGCATTGTTGGTCGTGAAAAATTGATTAATCACGTTGTCAAAATCGTGATTAGAGGTGTTTAAGATCCCTTCGATAAGTTCATCGAGGTGTTCTGTTTGGGTTGAAAGGGAGTTGATAAAGTTTTGAACTAGGTTTTGATCGAGTACATCAATCATCTTAAGCATAGTATTGACCTAAAGGCTGATTAAAGGGGAGGAGTTACCGCAAAATGAGCAAAAGGGTTGCTCTGAATTGTGTGAAAATTACACCTATATTGCATAAAAATCAACCATATTAAGATCGGCTGTAATCATCGATAAGATATAAAAAATGAATTTTTATAAAAGTGGCATAAAAACAGTATGCTAATTAAAACTTAAAAAATGACTGAGCTGTTTAAATTACTTTGAGTTCGCGATAAGCCCCAGGACTTACACCTGTCCATTTTTTAAATGCGCGATGAAACGCGCTAGGTTCTTGAAAATTTAATTGCTCACTAATTTCTTGCAAGCTATGCGTAGATTTACACAGTAATTCAATTGCTAAATCTCGACGAATATCATTCTTGAGTTGTTGGTAACTGATTCCTTCACTTTTTAAACGTCGTTGAATAGTTGCTTCTGAAATATTGAGTTGTTGTGCTAATTCATTGAGTTCATACCAATCGACAGGGGCGAGAGATAATAATTGTTTACGAATCATTGAGCTTAATGCATGAGGATTTTTAAAGCGGATTAATAAATTTTCTGGTGTATTTTGAATAAATGTATACCAAGATTTTTTGTCACGTTTTATCGCAATATTCAAATAATTAGCATCAAATTGCAGATAATTCTTATCCGCTTGGTAGCTAATTTTTTCACAAAAACGTACTCGATAATCTAGATCATCTATAGGTTGTACGCATTTCAATTGGATACGATTAATTAAAATACGCTGATCTGCTAACCAACACATAAGGCTATGAATCAGCATGAAATAAGTTGCATAGCAAAACATACGCTTGGTTTGTAATTTATCTGTAATGACAATGTAGGCATAATTTTCATCAATAATCAATTTGCCGTGGAAATCATCCAAAATAAAATTTAAATATTGCAAAATTTGTTCAATGGCACTGCGTAAGGTATCTGCATGCATCACCATTTTGGAGAGTAATTTATAGCTACCACGACGCATTGGATGAGTGTCCATACCAAAGAATTCATCATTCATTTGATTGGCGATTTCAGTCCATAATTTTGCATAAGCTGAAACAGAAATCCGTGCTTTCGCAGACTGAAATAATTCAAGCGGAATTTCGGCTTTGGAGAGTATTTGCTGAAGGTTAAAGCCTTTCTGTTTCGCATTGAATAATGCTTCATGTACCAGTGCGATTGAAATGGTGCCTTTGTTTTCACTGAGCAGTTGATTATTCACATCCTATTCCATTATTTTGTGAAATGCTTGGGGCAAAGCCATTTGAAATTATCCAAATCCATCATAAAGGATGCAACTTTTGGAAATTGTACTCAAGCATGACTCGGTTTACTCTGCATCTTAAGTCTAATTAGATTTATTTTAAACGTATTGATTCAAACAATTAATAGGAATACAGGATGAAAATTGAAGGAAAAGTTTTTGTTGTGACAGGTGGTGCATCAGGTCTTGGTGCTGCCACTGCAACACATTTGGTTGAGAATGGTGCAAAAGTGATCATGGTTGATATGAATCAAGCACTTGGTGATGAAATGCAGCAACGTTTAGGTGAAAAATCTAAATTTGTAGCATTAGATGTAACAGATGAAGCTGCAGTAGCACAGTTTTTTAAAAATGTAGAACAAGAATATGGTCAATTGAATGGTTTGATCAATTGCGCAGGCATTGGGCCATCTGCAAAAGTTTTGGGTAAAAATGGTATTCATGCACTTGATGCATTTCAAAAAGTATTAGATATCAATGTGTCTGGTACATTTAACATGTTGCGTTATGCAGCAGATGTGATTTCTCGTTATGAATTAAAGGCAGGTGAAGAAGATCGTGGCGTTATCGTTAATACAGCCTCTGTTGCTGCTTTTGATGGTCAGATTGGACAAGCTGCGTATGCAGCATCAAAAGGTGCTGTGGTTGCGATGACTTTACCTTTAGCACGTGAGCTTGCTCAACATGCAATACGTGTGATGACGATTGCACCAGGAATCATGGAAACACCGATGTTAAAAAGTCTGCCTGAAAAAGTACAGGATGCTTTAGGTGCAATGGTGCCATTTCCACCGCGTTTGGCTAAACCAGAAGAGTTTGCTCATTTGGTGGGGCATATTTGTGAAAACAGTTATTTAAATGGTGAAACCATTCGTTTAGATGGTGCAATTCGTATGCAGCCTAAATAATTGCTGAATATTCACAGATCAAACTTGCTAAATCCTAAATAACGTTAGATTTAGGATTTAGCTAATGATCTTTAAAATTCTAATTTCAAATCAATATTTATCTGACTTTCAATATGTGAATAGCGCATATTGTCGAAGCTATGCTTTGATCTTATTTACAAATATTTTATATCGCAGCCTGTTTAAATTTGCTGAGGAAGGATGCTCACATGATTCTAAATGAACAACAAAAAATGGTTCAGGAAATGATGCGAAATTATTCGCAGAATAAATTAAAACCAACAGCAGCAGAGCGTGACAAAACATCAAGATTTCCTGCTGAGGAGCTTAAGGAATTAGGCGAGCTGGGTGCTTTAGGCATGACCGTTGCTGAGCAATGGGGCGGTGCAGGCTTAGATTATATTTCACTGGTTGCTGCAATTGAAGAAATTGCAGCAGGTGATGGCGCAATCTCAACTATTGTCAGTGTACAGAATTCATTACCCTGCGGCATTATTCAAAAATATGGTACAGCGCAACATAAGCAAGATTATTTAAGTAAACTTGCTACAGGTGAATGGCTAGGATGCTTTTGTTTAACTGAACCTCAAGCGGGTTCAGATGCAGGCGCATTGTTATGTAAAGCAGAACGTGATGGTGATTCATGGATCATTAATGGTACCAAGCAATTCATTACCACAGGGCAACATGCTCAACTTGCGATTGTTTTTGCAATTACAGATAAAGCCGCAGGTAAAAAAGGGATTTCGTGTTTTATTGTACCAACGAATACAGAGGGTTATATCGTTTCTCGTATAGAAGAAAAAATGGGACAACATTGTTCAGATACAGCAACAATTGTCTTTGAAAATTGCCGCATTCCAGCTGAAAATATACTGGGTAATGAAGGTGAAGGATACAAAATTGCTTTGTCTAATCTTGAGTCAGGGCGTATTGGTATTGCTTCGCAGTGTGTCGGTATGGCACGTGCAGCTTTAGATGCCGCCGTTGAATATGCCAATCAACGTAAATCATTTGGTGTCGAATTGGTGCAACATCAAGCCGTTGCCTTTCGACTGGCAGATATGGCAACTCAAATCGAAGCAGCACGACAATTGATTTATCATGCTGCAAGTTTAAAAGATGCAAATTTACCGTGCCTTAAAGAAGCCTCAATGGCCAAACTTTTTGCTTCTGAAATCGCAGAGAAAGTATGCTCAGATGCTATTCAAATTCATGGTGGATATGGCTATGTTTCTGATTTCCCAGTAGAACGTATTTATCGAGATGTACGTGTCAGCCAAATTTATGAAGGTGCTTCTGATATTCAGCGTTTGGTGATTGCAAGAGCTGTGATTAATAACTGAACATTTTTATTGAATAAATAACGTCAGTTCGGGATAAACTTTAATGTAAGTTATTGAAAAGATAGATCAGGCACAACGGAGTCTTACCGTTTAAAGTCAAAAGCAAGGATTAACCCACTTCGTCTTGCACTTCGCTTGAAATATATTTCAACCTTGTTCAGGTTCGACCTGAGAGGTACTACCTCGCAAGGCTTTCGGGATGAGTGGCATTGCCACGCAAGGGCAAAACCATTTGTCAGTCGCCAACTCGACAGATACTATCAAGTACCTAATATATTGCAAAAACAGTATATTGCAGATCTTGCGGAATATATTCCTCATGCCTCGAACAATGCGACTGACGTTTCCGCGTATCATATAGTTGGGAACATATCTTATCTCGAACTCAGGTTAAATAAACCCATCAAAATCCAAAGATCAGCGCTAGGCTGATCTTTTTTTGTGCCAAATAATGAGTGTTCAAAAGCTGCAATACGATTGAGGTCTTTGGAAATTGTGCGCAAAATCTAAACATGGTTATCTATAGTGAATGCAACACAAGCTGAATCAATCAGCATTTTGAATAAAAGCCAAAAGTAAAATATGGAATCGCAAATCAAGACGATTTGTAAAATAAATGCAAGGATATTGCCATGAAAACACTGCAACAAGCGTATCAAGAATTTGATTATGAAAAGTTAATTGAGCAACAATTACAAGGCAATCCGCAATCAATCAATGCTTATGTAGAATGTTGCCAACGTTTTATCGGTTTGAATAAAGTTGCATTAATTTGGGAAGGCAAAAATGGTGAGTCTTCTCAATGGACATTTGAACAATTGGCTGAGGCATCTGGAAAATTAGCCAATTATTTCCAATCGATTGGTTTAAAAACAGGTGATTGTGTCGCAGGGTTGTTGCCTCGGACACCTGAATTACTGATTACCATCTTGGCAACATGGCGTATCGGTGCAATTTATCAACCTTTATTCACAGCCTTTGAGTCAAAAGCGATTGAACATCGTGTTGAAACGGCAAAGACGCAATTGATCGTAACCAATGAAGAACAACGGGTAAAACTGAATAATATTGATATTCCTCATATTTTAACGGTCTATCACGTAGATACAACAATACAGTCAGATGCAAATTTTTGGCAAGAAACTGACAAGCAATTAGCAGAATCTCAGCCTGTCATGCTGACTTTCGAAGATGATTTTTTAATGATGTTTACTTCAGGAACAACAGGTTTGGCAAAATCTGTGCCTGTACCATTAAAAGCGATTTTGGCATTTAAAGAATATATGCGCCATGCGGTCGATTTACGTGAAGAAGATTCATTTTGGAATCTCGCAGATCCGGGTTGGGCGTATGGCTTATATTACGGTATCACTGGGCCTTTAGGTTTAGGTCATAGCATCATTATGAATGAACGTCCATTTAGTGTGGATCATGCCTTACAAATGATTCAAAAATATAAAGTGAGTAATTTAACGGGTTCTCCTACAGCTTTTCGTATGTTTTTTGGCTTTAAAGAAAAGTTTGATGCATCCATCAAAGACCATTTAAGAGCTGTGAGTAGTGCAGGAGAGCCTTTGACACCTGAAGTTATTCATTGGTTTAAACATGATTTGAATGTCAATATTTATGACCAATATGGACAAACTGAATTGGGAATGGTGATCGGTAATCATCACGCTTTAGATCATCCAATTAAAATTGGTTCAGCGGGTTTTGCCAATCCTGGGCATCGTTTTGCTGTATTAAATACTCAAAATGAAGAAGTCGAGCGTGGTGAAATTGGAACACTCGCCATCGATTTCTCACAATCACCATTAACATGGTTTAAAGGTTATGGCGGAAATAATCGTAAATCATTTGTAGGAAACTACTATTTAACCGGAGATACAGTTCGCTTGAATGATTTGGGTGGCGTAGACTTCATTGGCCGTACAGATGATGTGATTATCACATCGGGATATCGCGTTGGCCCTTTTGATGTTGAAAGTACCTTACTTGAATGTGCTGAGGTTTTAGAATCAGCAGTGATCGGCAAACCTGATCCTGAGCGTACTGAAATCGTGAAAGCTTTTGTGGTGTTGAAACCACAGCATGTTGCATCTGAACGGTTAGGTGACAAACTTCAAGATTATGTACGTTCTCGTTTATCGAAACATGCTTATCCTAAAGAAATTGAGTTCGTGGAAAGTTTACCAAAAACATCAAGTGGCAAAATTCAGCGTAATTTATTAAAACAGCAAGAAATTGCAAAAATGCAGGAAACGTTATAAACAAATCGGTTTTTAATTGTGATTAGTATTTTTAGTATTCGTCATTTGCACCCGTCAGGGTGCTTTTTATATAGCGCTTATGCATATTAAAATGATTAATTTTAGTTTTAGGAAAGATTGTTAAAATGATGTTTAAGGTATATGAATATTTACTAGAGAAGATGATTCAAACGAATACCACTTTTCAATGTAATTTCTATTAATGCCAGTATTAGTATTACAATTAAAAAAAATCCAACACCTGCCAAGAGCGTTAGAATGGCTTTTTTATAATCATTTGCATTTGACGCATGGAAAAATTGAGTAATTCCCCACAACGTATACAGTAGTTCAGGAACTATACTAAAATTAAGTAACCAATCTATATGCCCGATGAAAAAACTGAGTGACATCAATATTGCAGTGAGTAAAAAAATTTGTGCTTGTAGATATGTTGCCAATACAGCACATTCATAAAAATTATAACCACTGTCTTTATAAGTCCAATGGGCCATAACCCATGCCATAAAAATAGCCTGAACTAATTGAATCCAATGCATATTTTTCTTAAGGCCTACGGCAATTTCCAAGCTTTTATCAAAGTCTTTATCGAATTGATTAAGTGACCATAGAAATAACACCGACATCATTAATAAGTAAGCAATCGGTTTAATAATTTGTTCACGATCATAGTTAATGTATTGGTAAACAACCTTACCAGGAGCTATGAATAAGCCCAGCATTGTGTTACGTACACCTTTCTCTAGCCATTTATTATTTAATTCTTTAAAAAAACTTTTGCGGTCTATCCGTGGTAGTGCACTGTCGTGTTCACAGGCAGGGCATAATTTAATATCAGGTAATAATGGTTTAGTTGGTGTAGTGATAATCTCTCTGTATTTAAGCATGCAAAGTACCTTTTCAGAGTCAAGGTAATACGAATTTGCTTAGATTCGCATATTAACGTATCTCTTGAACTTAATTTAATCGACTTTAATTAACATCAATAGCTTATTATGACGATACCTTTTATTTATTAGAATCACTTAACCAATATCATTTATTTAAGAATATTTCAATAGAGTATTTCTTTAGACTGTTGTATTCGAATAAATCATCATTATAAATTGCATGTTTAATAGTAATTTTGTTTAAAATAAAAAGAGCACAGCTATAAACGCTGATTTTTCATGAATTTCAACATTCAAAATCATCAGGCATCTTGTTTTGAAGTTACTCTTTAATCATCCAATTTATTCGCCCTAAAATTTAATTTATTTTTAAGCAAAATTTCTTTTGCCTATTCCTATATTTAGGAAGTTTTTTTATTTCTGAGATTCTTATATGAGTTGAAAAATTTTGTTAATCTAAAATGAATCAATCAAGTGCTAAATCAGATCAAGCTAATTTCAAAGATTTTGAACAAATGGATCAACACATTTTATGAGCTTTTTAATTGGGTCAGCGCGTAAACAGGTAGTGAGATTGTAAATATTTTCTAATTTAAAAAGAAAAACCCTCTAGGCTCATGGCTTAGAGGGTTTTAAATTTGGTGGGCCCACCCAGACTTGAACTGGGGACCAACGGATTATGAGTCCGCTGCTCTAACCAACTGAGCTACAGGCCCTATAAATACTAGTGTTTCAAGTATTTTCGAGAAAGAATACTAGCGAAATTAGAATTGAATTACAAGAACTTTAAAAGCAAGATTATTGATATGCATGTTTTTTAATCACTGCGATTGAATTTTAATTAAATTATTGATTCTCATCTGTAGTTTGAGAAATTTGTTTGTAAACAGTACTACGATTTTTTCGTTTTTCAAGATAAATTTCAAATGCGCTCCAAGCACATATCACAAAAAACACCAAAACAATTACGATCGATAAAGTCATTAACATGCTGCAATCCTTATGAGCATATAGCAAGATTAAATTTGTGGTTCTTATTAAACTAAAGTCTATATGATTTAAGATGTGCTGCAAGCATTAATTTGATTATTTTTAATACGAAATAAAACTTATGTTATTGTTTTTGAATATTAATTAATAAAGTTTTCTTGAAATTATTAATGTTAATTGTGTATTAATTTTATAAGTGATTTATTCTCAAACTAGTGCATATGTATCAAAATAAAAGGAAGAAAAGACAAAGTGTTTAAATAGGTGCTTTGTCTTTGAAATTAAATAAAAAAATCAGAAAAATAGGTGCTAAATTAAACCAATATTCTTTAGATATTCTTTAAAAATAATTTCTGCTTTGTCTGCTAAATTTTCAGCAAATTTATTATTATCTTCACGTAAATGAGAGATGTTGATATTGGCTTTACGCAATTCACAAGTATGTCCAATTAACCATTTTTCTAAGCTATCTTCTGCAACTTCAATATGAAATTGTAAAGCTAGAATATTTTGCCCAACTTGAAAGGCTTGGTTTGAGTAAATTTTTGAGCTCGCTAATAAGGTTGCATTTTCAGGAAGATCAAAAGTATCACCATGCCAATGTAAAACAGCGGTATCTGCCAAAGGAGCTAAAATATTGTTATTCGCATAACGAATATCTAAACCACTCCAACCAATTTCTTTGACATGTCCTGCATAAACTTTTGCACCTAAAGCATGTGCAATCAATTGTGCGCCAAGACAAATACCAATCGTAGCTAGGTTTTTTTCTAACCGTTGTTTTAGATAGCGAATTTCATCAAGCAGAAAAGGATAGTCCTCAGTTTCATAAACACCAATTGGGCCACCTAAAATAATGGTCAAGCCTTCATATTCAAACGCTTGCTTTAAATCATCTACGCCTGCTTCGAAATAGCGCACCCGAAAGCCAAGTTGATAAAATAAATCTTCAAGTGAGCCAAGATCTTCAAAAGCAAGATGTTGGATTGCATAAATAGTTTTAGGGAAGTTTGAATTCATAGCTCAGTCTGAATGGTGTGCAAGCAAGGGTATTTATATCAAGATAACATTATTAAAAATAAATTGATATTTCCACAATTTATTGGAGTTCATTTGTAAGAGAACCTACTATATAAAAACTGCTTATCAATTATTGAAATTAAATGAATAATTTTATTATATAATTCAATAATATAATTTAAATATTTTTATGGGTGAGCAGGTAAAAACCAAGAAAGGAGTTCTACCCAATGTTAAAAAAACGTGTGTTAACGGTGTGTTGTTTCTCTATTATTTTAAGTTTATACGGTTGCAATGATGACAATCATTCAGATCATGTAACAAATGATCTTATCAAAGATACAAACCCATATAGTTGTTCTGCAACAGCAAACGATGGCTCAAATGTTGTTGTTGGTTCAGATCAAGCAGGAGATCCCGCCTTTCCTGAGCCTGCATCAGGTTATCGAACTGGATTAAAAGTTAAATATTCTGACAAGTACATGGTGGTAGCCAATACACCACTTGCGACCAAAGCAGGTTGTGATGTTCTGCGAGCTGGAGGTTCTGCGATTGATGCAGCGATTGCAGTCCAAGCTGTTTTGGGTTTGGTTGAACCGCAGTCAAGTACGATCGCAGGTAGTGCATTTCTTATGTATTACGATGCAAAAACCAAAAAAGTGACTGCCTATGATGGTCGTGAAACTGCACCAGCTGCTGCGACTCATTATTATTTGGCTCGGCAAGATCAGTCCAATGCAAATTCTTTAGCACCTGTACCCAGTGCGCGTCGGAGTGGACGTTCAATTGGTGTACCGGGAACAATGAAAATGTTAGATATGGCACATACTGAACACGGTAAATTGGCTTGGAATAAACTTTTTGACAATGCAATCAATTTAGCCGCGAACGGTTTTAAAGTTCCAGGACGCTTAGCAAATGCAATTGTGGTAAATAAAGATAATTTGGCATTGGATAAAAATGCTGTACAAACTTACTTTAAAGCGGATGGAACAGCTTATAACGTAGGTGAGACGCTGAAAAATGTCGCTTATTCAGAAACTTTGAAGAAGGTGGCAAACCAAGGCGCTCAAGTGCTTTATCAAGGGCAGATTGCTCAAAACATTATTCAAAAAGCAGGGCAAACTGTTGGTGACGATAGTGCTCGAACTCCGATTACACCAAGTTTGATGACTTTGGATGATTTAAAAAATTATAAGCCTATCAAGCGCGAAGCAATCTGTTCGGTATACCGTAGCGCTTATTATGTCTGCACGATGCCACCACCATCTTCAGGGGGGATTGCAGTACTGCAAACTTTAGGTATTTTGGAGAATTTTGATTTAGCACAATATCCACCGTCACAAATCAGCAATGAAGGCGGTATTCCTCATGTAATGGGTGTGCATTTAGTCTCGGAAGCAGAGCGTTTAGCTTATGCAGATCGGGATAAATATGTCGCGGATACAGATTTTGTACCACTACCTGCAAAAGGGATTCCGAGTCTGCTGGATAAGAATTATTTAAAACAACGAGCCGCATTAATTAATCCAGAAAAATCGATGGGCGTCGCAACGGCAGGAGACTTTAGTAGTGCAGCTGGGGTGGATAAAACACTTGAGCACGGTACAACTCAATTCACCATTGTGGATGCCTATGGCAATGTTGCATCTGTGACGTCAACCGTTGAAGCCAGTATGGGGTCTTTCCATATGGTAGATGGTTTCTTATTGACCAATCAGCTGACTGACTTTTCAGCCAATCCGACCGATGCAACAGGTGCTTTGGTTGCCAATCGAGTAGAAGCCAATAAACGACCAAGAAGTACAATGGCCCCAACCCTTGTATTTAAAGGCACACAACCAGGAGATTTCTATGTTGCGACAGGTTCACCGGGTGGTGGAACGATTATCCAGTTTGTAGTTAAAACATTGGTTGGTATATTAGATTGGAATCTCGATGCTCAACAAGCGACATCGCTGGTAAACTTTGGTGCAACGAATAGTTTGATTACCAATGTAGATGGTTCTAATACAACGTTGAATCTGAGTGAACTGGTGGCAGGATTACAAACTAAAAATCATGTGGTAAATCAGGCAGCGCAATCGAGTGGTGTTTCAACGATTATGCAAGTTGCGTTAAATAATCAGAAAAAATATGCGGGTGGTGTTGATCCACGCCGTGAAGGATTAGTACTGGGTAATGGAGCGTTATAAGCTTACATTTAACTTATAACGTGTAAATGAATCTAAATCAGATTCGGGTTTGTTGATATTTTAACTTGATTGATCAAGACATAATATTAATAAACCCAATCCATTTAAAATACATCCGCTTTATCATTCGCTGAATGTGCGATAAATGCTTTAATCGATTTTTTAGACGATTCTAAAATGGTGACTTTCAATGCATCATCAGCGATGCTGCGTGCCATTAAAATTGCACCCACCAATTGGCACATGACTGCCCATGCAGTTTCTTCACTGTCTAAATGTTTTAGAAAGATTTTTTGACCGCGAATGAGTTCGTTTTGGTAAGCCTGTTTAATTTCATCATTCGAACGCGCAATTTCTGAGGCAAGTGAAGGTAATGCGCATCCACGCTCAGGCTGTTCAACATGCGATAATGCCAAATATCGATTCAATTCAAAATCAATCCATTGTGCAGGTTCGTCATAAGGATTGTCTTGCCACATTTGAATACTGTGTTGTAATTCATTTTCAATCAGTGCTTTAAATAAATCATTTTTTGAAGAAAAGTGTGAATAAAAAGCACCACTGGTCACACCCGCCGCTTTCATAAAGCCATCTACACCTGTGGCATTAAAACCATTTCTTTTTGCCAACTGTCCGCTGATGTCTAACAGCTCTTGACGCTTTTGTTCTTTATAGCCTGATTTATAGCGCATACTGACTATTCCTAAATCAAAAAATGATCTTGACGATTTTCAAAAAGTATAACATAGTGATCGTTATGATAACGATCGTTATTTTATGATTGTAAATAAAATGCTCTGTCGAGAAAGCTTATGAATGGATTGGAACAACAAAAAGCAAAAGTTGCATTAGTGATTGGCGCAGGAGATGCGACAGGTGGTGCAATTGCCAAAAGATTTGCAAAAGGTGGTTATATCACCTGTATGACACGTCGTAACGCAGAAAAATTACAACCATTGATTGAGGAAATTGAACAGGCGGGTGGTATTGCATACGGTTTTGCTTCAGATGCACGTAAAGAAGAACAAGTGATGCAATTGGTTGAAGAGATTGAGTCAAATATTGGTGAAATTGATATTTTAGTTTTCAATATTGGTGCAAATGTCCCTTGTAGTATTTTGGAAGAAACAGCACGTAAGTATTTTAAAATTTGGGAAATGGCTTGTTTCTCGGCATTCCTTGTTGGGCGAGAAGTCGCAAAGCGTATGGTGACACGCCAACATGGGACGATTATTTTTACTGGAGCAACAGCGGGTATGCGTGGTGCAGCTTATTTTTCAGCCTTTGCAGGGGCAAAGCATGCTTTACGTGCTTTGGCACAGAGTATGGCGCGTGAGCTTGGCCCGCAAAATATTCATGTCGCACATGTGGTTGTGGATGGTGCGATTGATACCGATTTTATTAAAACCACCTTTCCTGAGTTGTATGAAAAGAAAGATCAAGATGGAATTCTTAACCCAGAACATATTGCTGAAAATTACTGGCATCTTTCACAACAACCTCGAGATGCATGGACGCACGAATTAGATTTACGCCCATGGAGTGAAAAATGGTAAGTTACTTTATATAAGTAAGTTTAATATTCATTTTATATTCATATAAAAGTTAAGGAATAATGGTATATGAAACAAATCGTGTTTTATTTTGATTTAGGTAGTCCATATAGCTTTGTTGGATTTCACCGCATTCAGCAGATCGCTCAACAATATCAAGCCGAAATTATTTGGAAGCCAATGTTATTGGGTGGTGTTTTCAAAGCAACAGGCAACAATAGTCCAATGGCAGTTCCAGCGAAGGCACGTTATTCGATGATTGATTTAGGGCGTTGGTCAAAGTTGTGGAATATTCCCGTTCAAATGAATCCGTACTTTCCAATCAATACTTTGAATTTAATGCGGATTATTACCGCTGTACAAATTTATCAGCCTGAAAATTTCCAAAAAGTGCTCAACGGCTTATTTGATGCGATGTTTGGCAATCCACGTAATTTAAATGATATCAATGAATTGGCAAATGTTACTCAAAAGTTGGATTTAGAAGTGCCGCAAGTCCAAGCTTGGTTGGCAGATGAACAAGTCAAAGCACAATTAAAATCAGTGACAGATGAAGCCATTGAACGTGGTGTTTTTGGTGCGCCCACTTGGTTTGTAGATGACGAAATTTTTTGGGGAATCGATCATTTACATTTTCTAGAAATGCAACTTTCAAAAGATGGAAACCCTAAATAAATCATCAACGTGAAATACACAGTAAAATGATGGTGAAATTATTGCTGAGTCATCGGTCAATGCTTAAAAGTATTCAGCAAATTTCATCATCGCTTTATTAAAAAACGTTAAAATATAATGAATTAAGAAGAAAATGAATTTAAGCTTAGAAGTATTCGTATTAAGCATAATAAGCTTGTATCAATGTCAGCATCAACGCCAAGCTAAATACTGATAATAGCGTTTGTAAACTGATCACAGCAGCCATGAGTTGATAATCACCATTCAGTAATTTTGTCAGAATGTAGGCTGAGGATGCAGTGGGAATTGAAAAGAAAATCATAATCGCAACCACTGCGGAATAATCCAGTTCAAAGCATTGTAGGCAGATAAAGGCGACACAAGGAATAGCCACAATTCGCAATAAACTAATGATTAAAGACGTTTTAAAATAAGTTTTAATCGTATTGAGCTGAATGGCAGTCCCTACACACAGTAAACCAAGCATTAGGCTGCTATTTGAAAATGCTAACAATAAGTTGCTAAAACCTTGCCAAAGTGGAATATTGAAAACATTAAATAAAATACCCACTAGGCAAGAGCTTATTAATGGGTTTTTGATTAAAGAAATAAAAATGTGCTTAATTTTTAACTGATGTTTTGGGGTAAGCGAAAGGATTGAAACAACGTTCACAAATGGAATTGTTATCGCCAGAATATTAACCAGAATGCTTTTGATTTCTGGATTATTCATAGTTGTTGCAATAGATAGTCCAATATAGGTGTTAAAACGAATCAAGCTTTGAACATAAACCCCAATTTGAGAAATAGCGGTTTTTTTAATTTTAGCAAAGCAATACACACTGCAAATCACCAAAGCCATCACTAGAAAAATAACAATTAAAATCGTATCGATGTGTGCGATATGCATGTCGGCTGTTGCCAACGAACTGAACAGTAATGATGGAAAGAGCACATAATAGTTGAGTTTTTCTGCACCATTCCAAAACGTTGCATCTAATATACGAGATTGAAATAAGTAAAAACCTAAGCCGATTAGTGCAATAGCTGGAAAGAGAATATTGATGATTTGCAACATGTTTAGGCTCTATGCTTTGGTTTTGTCTAATATCTAGATCAATCAAGTACAAGATAAACCATTTTACCTGTGGATTTAGCAAATATTTTTCTATGGATTATTATTGTTATTATTCCCGCATTAAAACGAATGATCATCACAACTCGACTTACGCAATAAGCCCATCATTATTTCTATTGATTCAGCTGATTCAGGCTAAATTAAAAAAGCGAACCGAAGTCCAATGCCAGTCAGTTAAGAGTAATTTACTTGTTACTCATCTAAAAATCTCCCCTAACCCTGAGCCATTTATGGCGCAAGGAAAAAGAGGGGAACTATTGAGAATTTAAAATAATTTTAGATTCCTTGCGCAGCAGTGCTGCTCATCCCTCCTTTGAAAAAGGTGAGGAGTATGCTCCGCAAGGGGGAGGGTTTTAAAAGGCTTAACTGATCAGCATTAGAACCAAAGTCCGCTTTGATATTAAAAAAACAGTTAAAAACTTAGAAAAAACCCATCGCCTTCGTTGAATAACTCACCAGTAAGTTTTTGGTTTGTTGATAATGATCAAGCATCATTTTATGGTTTTCACGACCAATCCCTGATTTTTTATAACCACCAAATGCAGCATGTGCAGGATAGATGTGATAGCAGTTCGTCCACACACGGCCTGATTCAATTGCACGACCTGCACGGTAAGACGTATGTGCTGAGCGTGACCAAACACCAGCACCTAAGCCATACATGGTGTCATTCGCGATCTTAATCGCATCGTCATAGTCTTTGAACGTTGTAACAGATAAAACTGGGCCGAAGATTTCTTCTTGGAAAATCTTCATGCTGTTATTGCCTTTGAAAATGGTGGGTTCGATGTAGAAACCTTGTCCAACTTCTTGACGGTCACCACCACCTGTCAAGATCTGAGCACCTTCCGCACGACCTGTAGCGATACAACCTAAAATCTTATCTTGTTGCTCTTGTGAAGCTTGAGCACCGATCATGGTATCGGTATCAAGCGGATGACCTGTTTTGATACGTTTTACACGTTCAACCGCCATCTCTAAGAATTTATCTGCAATGCTTTCTTGAACCAATGCACGTGATGGACAAGTACATACTTCACCTTGGTTCAATGCAAACATTGCAAAACCTTCAAGTGCTTTATCTAAGTAGTCATCATCTTTATCCATGACATCTTCAAAGAAGATATTTGGAGATTTTCCACCCAGTTCAAGTGTCACTGGAATAATATTCTCAGTTGCATATTGCATGATTAACTGACCGACTTGGGTTGAGCCAGTAAATGCAATCTTAGCAATACGTGGGTTGGTTGCCAAAGGGCGACCGACTTCAACCCCATAACCATTCACAATATTCAGTACGCCTGCGGGTAGTAGGTCTTGGATGAGTTCAATCAAAACCAAGATACTTGAAGGGGTTTGTTCAGCAGGTTTCAGAACGATACAGTTACCCGCTGCCAATGCTGGAGCAAGTTTCCAAGCCGCCATAAGAATAGGGAAGTTCCATGGGATAATTTGACCCACGACACCCAGTGGTTCATGGAAATGGTAAGCAATGGTATCTTCATCAATTTCAGAAATTCCACCTTCTTGGGCACGTAAGCAACCTGCAAAATAGCGGAAATGATCAATACACAATGGAATGTCAGCAGCCAAAGTTTCACGGATCGGTTTACCATTTTCCCATGTTTCAGCAACAGCAAGCAGTTCTAAATTTTCTTCTAAACGATCTGCAATTTTAAGCAACAAATTTGAACGCGTCGTTGGTGAGCTTTTACCCCAAGCTGCTTTGGCTTTATGTGCAGCATCTAAAGCCAGTTCGATATCTTCTGCAGATGAACGAGGAACTTTGGTAAATACTTTGCCATCGACAGGGGAGACATTGTCAAAGTATTCGCCTTTTACAGGAGCTACCCATTTTCCATCAATAAAGTTTTCGTATTGTGATTTGAATTGAACTTTTGAACCAGGTTGATTTGGGTCTAGATAACGCATGAGAATATTCCTTTATTTTTAACTTGATCCGTAACATGATCAGTATATGAAAATGCATGTATGACACAGTCATTATTTACATGATGATCTGAGCTTATTCAGTTAAAGGTTGGAGAAAGGTTGGAAGATAAACTCTGATTATTTGTACTATGATCTAATATTTGGACGTGTTTCTTTTATCGTAATAATCAAGTGATTTTGTTAATTTTTATTACGGTTATACCGCTTTGGTATGAGGTTGGTTGACGGCCGATCTACTGAGTGTGATAGTGTAACTATTGAACGACCCAAAAAAATAATGATCGGGAAAAGAGGAAGTTTTAGACAAATTGCATAGGAATGTCGCATATGTTGAGCCAACAAGAGTTAGCGCAGAAACGGAACCTGATTGAGCAGTTACGCCAAAGTAGTAGTTTGTCCTTAAAGCATGCAGATCAACTTGGACAAAGTATTGCCAGTTCTTGGCAACGATCAAATTCAGCATCTATTCCCAAAGATCGTGATGCAGCGCCATTGGTCATTCAAAAGCAAACCAATCAAAAACAAGCCAGAAAAAATGCATTAGAAATAGCCTTAGATCATTGCGGTGATGAGTTAAAACATATTGCAGAACAATCCTCTATGGTTGCCGCCGTTGGTGATGTGGGCAGTACCATTATTTGGTCAGCAGCGAGTGGGCAAATGCGAAATGCTGCTGAGCGGGTACATTTTGTCGAGGGCGGGCAGTGGCGTGAAGAATTGGTCGGCACCAATGCTTTAGCCTTATCACTTAAGACACAACAATCTAGTTGTGTATTTTCCAATGAACACTATATGTCTTCAATCCATGACTGGGTTTGCTATGCAGCACCGATTATCGACCCGTATTCAAAGCAAGTGCTTGGCGTCATTGATCTTTCAACCACATGGAATCATCATAATAGTTTAGGGCTTTTGGCTGCTGAACGTTGTGCTTCTATCATTCAATCTGCATTGTTAGAATTTCAACAGCAACATTTATTTATTCGTGCCTTTGCAGTGCCCCAAGTGCTGTTTAATGGCAAGATTGTTGTACTTACACCGCGACAAATTGAAATTCTGACCATTCTTGCGTTGTGCCCTCAAGGTATGAATTTAGAGAATTTACATCAAGCACTTTATGGTGAACGAAAGGTGAGTGTAGGGACTTTAAAGGCTGAAATGTCGCAGTTAAGAGATATTTTAGGGGGAATGCTTGGTTCTCGACCTTATCGTTTATTGGCGCATGTCGAGGCTGATTTTTTACAAGCTGAAAATGCTTTGGATTCAGGTTATACAGAATCTGCTTTAAAACTATGCAAAGGAGTCTTCCTCGCAAAAACTGAAAGTCCATTTTTATGTGCATGGCGAGACTGTTTGGAGTCTCGTTTGAGTGAGGCTATTTTTAAAGCCAATGAAACAGATGCTTTACTTAAACATCTCGCACATTTTCCAGAAGCGATTGACGCTGTGGAGCGTTTAATTGAGCTAACGCCGATGGGACATCCAGCACATCAAATGCTCATGAAATATAAAGATGAGCAATGATGTGCTATTTCAAATCAGCTTTGTGGTGTCTAAATATTTTTCTGTTCGAGCCATGTAAATAGCTTTTGATAAACCTCTGCGCGTACAGATGGTGCAGATAAGACTAAATCATGTAGTCCGTTCTGAATGGGCATTACAGCGACATCGCCTTGTATTTTATTGCCATATTTGATCATATCTTTGACTTCTAAGATGACATCACTGGTTTGAGCATCTTGATTAAATTTCTTCGGATATGTAGTTTTATGTGAATGCATAATCAGTGTTGGAACATTGACTTGCACACCTGCATGAATTTCTTTTTGCGCTTCGTGAATGCTACGAATAAAACTTAAATATACTTTCGGATATGTCTTCTTTTTCCATTCTAAATCAAAGTCCCATTCACCTTTTAAATCTTTATGCAAACTGGTGACATACCATTTATTGAGTTCACTCGGAAATTGCAGTTTTGGGAAGTGTTTAGCCAAAGTACTTAATTTAGGTAAGGCTAATTTTTTCTTCCAAGCTGGCATATTAAAGTCATAAAACGGACTATTACACCAAAGCGCTTTAATCAATGGATGGTTTGGATGATGTGCAGCATATAAGGTTGAGGTTAAGCCACCTGTTGAATGTCCTGCTAAAATCACATCGCTATGACCTTCTTGCCCAATGATCTTTAATGCTTCTGTTATTTCGGCATCATATTCATTTAAATTAAGCACATAGTAATATTTTTGATGTGGCAGGTGAGCGCGCCCATATTTTCTTAAATCAAGGGCATAAAAATCATAACCATGTTGGTTAAATTGTTCAGCCATTTCTTTTTGGAAAAAATAATCAATAAATCCATGAATATATAAAACGGCTTTATGGGTTGTTTGGGCGGCTTTTTTGCGTACTAAGGTCGCGATCACTTTGCCATCATAGTCATCTGGGAAATTGAGCGTGAGTTGCTCATATCCTGTTCCTAGTACATCAGGCTTATATTCATTTGACTGCGTTATCATTATTTATTCCTATCTTATTCATATGAAATTTAATAACACATTACAAATAAGTTTTCACTAAATCATAGGATAAATCATAAAGATGTTGCGCTAATTTTAAATCTTTTGATTTTTTAGAAGCCCATGCAGGGGTTTGTACACTGGCATATTCACCATTCTTGTTCGCCCAAGCTTCATCCAAGGCCATATGTTTAATTAATCTTGCAGGTTTTGACGGTGGAATCAACACTAAGGAAACAAAGGTATATTGAAATTTTGGTAATTGACGATATAACTCTGAGTCAACTGCACCGGGATGCAGCGCATTACTGGTGACATGACTACCTTCAAGCTGTGTAGCCAAAAGGTTACTAAACAATAAATTCTGAAGCTTACTGCTACCGTAACTTGGGAACATAATGTAATGTTTATTGTTTTTCGCAAGGAATTTTTCAGGCTGAATACTTCCACCCCAATGCCCAATTGAAGACAAATGGATGATTCGACCTTGGACAGATTTTTTAACGACAGGAAGTAGTTTGAGTGTCCATAAAAAATGACCTAAGAAATTGACACCAAAATGTTTCTCAAAGCCATCTTCGGTGACATCTAAGTTCTGAGAAATTAATCCTGCATTATTCACCAATACATCAATATGTGCGTATTTCGATAAAATTTCATCTGCAGCAAGATTTACTTTTTCTAGACTATTTAAATCCAGTTGTACTAAATCTACTTGACCTGTGCCAATCTTTTGCAAATGTTGCTTAGCTCGTTCAGCTTTCTCCATATTGCGACAAGCTAAGATGACATGATGGCCTTCTTTTACAAATTCCTCAGCCGTGGTCAATCCAATTCCTGCATTTGCGCCAGTGATTAAAATTGTTTTTTTCATCTTTATATTCTCATTGTTTAAACAAGATTTTTTGAATTCTATAGCTTTGTTTCATCAAGAAAATTCTTGTTTTGGCTTAAATTTCTCCACACCCAAAGCCGATATTACGCATTTGGTGTAGAGAAACCCATCGCTTTGGCAGGGCGTTATGCTGTCTTTAAAGATAATCTTGAACCAATTTTAAGGATTGTTCATATAAATCCCGCGCTAGTTGCATATTCTTTGCTTTAGAAGACTTGATTGCTGGCGTTTGTAAGCTGACATAGTCTCCATTTCTATCATTCCACGATGTGTCAAAAGCTATTTTTTTGATTAATTTCGCAGGTTTAGAGGGGGGAATTAAAAACAGTTTAATGACTTTATATTGATAATTGGGTAATTCACGATAGATTTCAGAATCTACGCCGCCTGGGTGTAAAGCATTACTGGTAACATGCGTGTCTTGAAGCTTTTCAGCTAACGCATTGCTAAACAAGAGGTTGGCTAATTTACTATTCCCATAGCTGCGTACACCATTATAGTTTTTGACTTGATCTGCTTTGAAAATCTCAGGTTGAATTGAACCGAGTAGATGCATCATCGACGCAAGATGGATAATTCGACCTTGTTCTGCTTGTTGCACGAGAGGTAAAAGTTTCATTGTCCAAAGGAAGTGTGCTAAATAATTCACACCAAACTGCTTTTCATAACCATCTTCAGTCGCTTCTAAAACAGGGGTCATCAATCCTGCATTGTTGACCAATACATCGATTTTTTCATAGTTTTCAATAATGTAATTTGCTGTCTGATTTACATTGTCCAAGCTATTTAAATCAAGCTGGATAATATCAACTTTGCCTGTACCGAAACTTTCCAACTGTTGTTTGGCATGTTGAGCCTTTTGTATATTTCGGCAAGCTAAAATTACATGATGCCCATCTTTGATCAATTCTTTAGCTGTAGCTAAGCCTATACCCGTGTTTGCACCTGTGATAATAATTGTTTTCATTTGAACAATACCAAAATTTTATTTTAACTGAGAGCTTGATTTTTATTTAGACAATTTAAATTGTCAATATTTATTCTTCATTTTAATTTGGCAATGGACAAATACGCATTCATTTTTGTCTGTTTAAATAATCATTGTTGTATTTTATTTGAAAATTCAAGAGATAAGTCGAGAATAAAAAAAGGAATATTACCGAAGCAATATCCCTAAGAATCAGTAAAACAAAGGATTTGAAAAGTTTACATCGCTGCTTCAAAAATACTGATGACTTGAGCGTCTGTTGCTTTACGTGGATTGGTGAGCATACACGCATCTTTTTGCGCATTTGACGTCATCACCGCATGATCTTCAGCTTTCACACCAAGTACAGCTAATCCTGATGGAATGCCAATCGAAGCAGATAATTCACGAATTGCAGCAATCGCGGAATAAGCAGCTTCAGTGACAGTTAAGCCTTCGGTATTTACACCCATCAATTGTGCAATTTTTGCATAACGATCTGGGCATGCAATGAGGTTAAATTCACACACATGTGGCAATAAGATTGCATTACAAACGCCGTGCGGAAGGTTGTAGAAACCACCAAGTTGATGCGCCATTGCATGTACATAGCCTAATGAAGCATTGTTAAATGCCATACCTGCCAAATACTGTGCATAAGCCATGGCATCACGTGCTTCTATATTTTCACCATTGGCAACGGCAGGGCTTAGCCATTCACTAATCATGCTAATGGCTTTTTCAGCACATGCATCTGTAATTGGATTGGCAGCAGTTGATACATATGCTTCAACAGCATGTGTCAAGGCATCCATACCTGTTGCAGCAGTGAGTGCCGCAGGTTTGGCAATCATCAGTTTAGGGTCATCAATTGCAACCAGTGGTGTACAACGCCAATCGACAATTGCCATTTTTACATGCGTATCCGTATTGGTAATGATACAGAAGCGAGTCATTTCTGAAGCTGTACCCGCCGTTGTATTGATCGCAACTAAAGGCGTCATCGGCACTTTACTTTGGTCGATACCTTCATAATCACGAATGTGACCACCACCCGCAGTGACTAGACCAATCCCTTTGGCACAGTCATGTGATGAACCACCGCCTAGAGAAACAATGAAATCACAACCATTATCATTGTACTCTGTAACACCATGATGCACGTTTATATCAGTTGGGTTGGGTTCAGCACCTGGGAACACATGGCTATCTACACCTGCTTCTTTTAAATAACTGACAATAATGTCAGCGACACCAAATTTAAATAAACCAGCATCAGTTACGATAAGGGCTTTTTTAGCACCTAAGTTTTGAGCTTTAACACCTACTTCTTTGGCACAACCAGGTCCAAAAAGTGATACGCAAGGGATGTAAAAGCCGTTTGTTTGATCAGCAATATTTTTAAAAGCCATGGTGCGATTCCTTCTACCATATTTGTTATTTCATCATTCCAACAGGTGATGATCACCTTGAGATTGAGTATTGTCTTTAGGTGGCTTTTTGAATACCTACTAAATACCTACCAATAATTTTTTATTAGAAACAGGGGGTTATATTTTTAAATCTAGAAGTGTTATTGATTTTTAGCTTTGATAAAAAATGATGAATTTGGAAAATAAAAAAACCCTTAAATTGCTTTAAGGGTTTTTCTGTGGGTTAGAAAGTAGGGAAGCTTATTTCTCTACAATTGCAACCACACCTTGTCCACCAGCTGCACAGATTGAGATCAATGCACGACCTGAACCTTTTTCATTAAGAAGTTTTGCAGCAGTTGCAAGAATACGACCACCAGTAGCAGCGAATGGATGACCCGCAGCTAAAGAAGAACCTTTAACGTTTAATTTAGAACGATCAATTGAACCTAATGGTGCATCTAAGCCTAAACGCTCTTTACAGAACTTAGGATCTTCCCATGCTTTAAGCGTAGAAAGAACTTGTGATGCAAAAGCTTCATGAATTTCATAGAAATCAAAATCTTGAAGTTTAAGACCAGCACGCTCAAGCATACGTGGAACTGCATAAGCAGGCGCCATCAATAAGCCTTCTTTAGGACCATCTTTACCAATGAAATCAACAGCAGCAGTTTCGCTAAATGACAAATAAGCTAAAACTTCATGACCATTTGCTTTCGCCCATTCTTCAGAAGCAAGAAGAGTAACAGATGCACCATCAGTTAAAGGCGTAGAGTTACCTGCAGTCATTGTTGCAGTTTCACCTTTACCAAATACTGGTTTAAGTTTTGCAAGTTTTTCTACAGAAGAATCTGGACGTAGATTATTGTCTTTAGTTAAACCTAGGAAAGGCGTCATAAGGTCGTCAAAGAAACCTTCTTCATACGCTTTTGCCATTTTTTGGTGTGAAGATGCAGCAAGCTCATCTTGAGCTTCACGAGCAATACCCCATTCTAAAGCAGTAATGGCTTGGTGATCACCCATTGATAAACCAGTACGTGGCTCACCATTTTTAGGTGCATCCATTAAATCTTTTACATTGATTTTTGATAATGCTTTTAAACGGTCTTTACCTGTTTTAGCAATATTCAACTCAAGCAATGCTTTACGGATACCATCACCTAATGCGATAGGAGCATCTGAAGTTGTATCTACACCACCTGCAATACCGACTTCAATTTGACCCAATGCAATTTTATTGGCAACAAGGAAAGCCGCTTGTAGGCCAGTCGCACATGCTTGTTGAATATCATAAGCAGGTGTTTCAGGAGCAAGCTGAGTGTCTAATACACATTCACGAGTCATGTTGAAATCACGGCTGTGTTTAAGTACAGCACCTGCAACAACTTCACCTAAACGTTGACCTTGAAGGTTATAACGTTCTACAAGACCATTTAAAGCAGCAGTCAGCATGTCGCTGTTAGATGCTTTAAAGTAAGGACCATTTGAACGTGCAAAAGGAATACGGTTACCACCGATAATTGCTACGCGACGAACAGTATTTTGACTCATATTTTTGCCCTGTTGACCAGAAGTTTGTGTTTTCGACGTTGAAGGTATTTCAGCTTTTTTTGTCGGCGCACTTTTTCTACGTGTAGTAGAAGCCGTAGGAGTACTTGGCTTTTTTGTGCTATTTGTTGCATTTGAAACAGTGCTATTTGCGTTACTCGTGCGTGTACGAGTTTTTGATGTATTTGACACAGTTTCTTTTGTAGAATTCTCTACTGTTGGATTTTCTTGAGTTGTTTTGCTCATAAGGCTTTTCCAAGCATGTGGATAATCTTCTTGGTGCTTACATTAACATAATCAATAATGTGCTGAATTGACTATAATGACATTTGAGGGTTGTTTCAGGTCAAGTCATCATTATTGTAACTCAAGTATGATTTACCTGAAAGTTATGGGTCTTTTATATTATAAGTATCTGAGATTGTTTTAAAGTTAAAAGATAACTTGAGATCCCATACAAAACTAATTTGTTAAGAGATAATAATCATGTCTGATCAATACCAAACTTTTGCAAAATCTCCAATTGGTAAATTTGTAATTAAAAATTTAGGTTTACCATCTCCAATTGAATTAGACCGTTTTGAATCTGCAACACCTGTTGTAAAAGGTGCAGTTTTATTGGGCGCAGCACCAAACAGTCAATTTTCAAGTGAAATTGCTCAGGTTTTAAGTAATATTCATGCCAATACTTACGCTGGGAATAATGCTCAACTTCAACAAGTCGCTGCAAAGTCTGGCTTAAATGTAAGTGCGTTCAATGAAGGCGATAAAGAGTCTAAATTTAAAGCAGTTGTTTTCGATGCTTCTGGTATTGAAAGTTCAGAGCAACTCAATGAATTGCACAAATTTTTCAGCCCAATCGCACGTCAAATTGCAACTTCAGGTCGTGTGATTGTCGTGGGTTTAACGCCTGAAACTGCACCAACAATCAAACAAGCCATTGCACAACGTGGTTTGGAAGGTTTTGTTAAATCTGTAGGTAAAGAGTTCAAGAAAGGTATTGCGGCTGAATTGATTCTTGTCGATGCTGATGCTGCGCAAAACTTAGAATCTTCTTTACGTTTTGCATTGTCTCCACGTTCTGCTTATGTATCAGGTCAAGTGATTCGTGTTTCTAAAGCAGCAGTTGTCGATGTAGATTGGGCGAAACCACTCGCAGGTAAGACTGCACTGGTAACTGGTGCGAGTCGTGGTATTGGTGAAGCAATTGCGCATGTATTGGCACGTGATGGCGCGCATGTGATTTGTTTAGACGTTCCACCACAACAAGCAGATCTTGATCGTGTTGCTTCTGAAATCGGTGGTTCTACATTAGCGATTGATATTACAGCTGCTGATGCAGGTGAAAAAATCAAAACTGCTGCGGCAGCTCAAGGTGGTTTAGACATCATCGTGCATAACGCAGGTATCACACGTGACAAGACTTTGGCAAATATGAAGCCTGAAATGTGGGATCTTGTGATCAACATTAACTTGTCTGCAGCTGAACGTATTAACGATTATTTATTGTCGAATAATGGTTTAAATGCGAATGGTCGTATTGTTTGTGTATCTTCAATTTCAGGTATTGCAGGTAATTTGGGTCAAACCAATTACGCGGTGTCTAAAGCGGGTGTGATTGGTTTAGTGAAATTTACTGCACCAGTTTTAAAAGATGGTATTACCATCAATGCTGTTGCACCTGGTTTTATCGAAACTCAAATGACTGCAGCTATTCCATTTGCGATTCGTGAAGCAGGTCGCCGTATGAACTCTATGAGTCAAGGTGGTTTGCCTGTAGATGTTGCTGAAACAATTGCTTTATTTGCATCAACTGCTTCAACAGGTTTAAATGGTAATGTTGTACGTGTTTGTGGCCAAAGCTTGTTGGGTGCATAAGTAAAATGAAAGGTACTTCTGCTTGAGTTTTACGATCGTCTAAGCAGGGTATGGACAGGAAGTTTTTGTATTTAGATGATTCTAATTGTAAAGACTTCCTGACATTTTCTTTATTGAGAAGCTACTTTTTAATAACGATAAATATTTATATGTAAAGGTTTAGTATGAATACTCGCCATTTTAGTCAACTTCCAAAGCCTTATTTAGCTTATACCAAAGTTATTCAAGGTCTTATTTTCAAAAAGCCGAAAGGTGAAAAGGTTCTACCGCAAGTTGAGTATGTGGTGGATTCTTTTAAAGTTGATTCTAATCATTTGAAAGCCTATAACGAAGTTTGTGGTTTTAAAAATAATGGTTATATTCCAGCGATTTATTTAACTGTTTTGTCGCAAAGTCTGCAAATGAGCATGATGACGACAGAAGCTTTCCCATTTGCACTTTTAGGTTTGGTACATATACGTAATGTTGTCAAGCAAACACGCAAAGTTGGAGTAAATGAGCAACTGACGCTGTCATGTAAATTTGGTGAATTAAAGCCACATGATAAAGGTTTACAGTTTGATTTTATTACCACTGTTAAAGTGGGTAATGCAATTGTTGTTGAAGGTGTTACGACCTATTTAGCGCGTCAAAAAACCACCAATTCAACTGCTGAAAAATCAAAAGATACCAAAGAGCCTAATTTTTCAGTCAAAGATGTGTGGAACATTTCTGAAAATACAGGCCGCCGTTATGCAAAAACATCAGGCGACTTTAATTTGATTCATATCCATGCAGTTACAGCAAAAGCATTTGGTTTCAAACAGGCGATTGCACATGGAATGTGGAGTAAAGCACGTGCTTTGGCGAGCTTGAATTTACCAGATGCGTATGAAGCTGATGTTGCTTTCAAGTTGCCTATATTTTTGCCATCGACCGTTGAGTTTTTGACAGCTGAAGAAACAAAAGCAACAGATTTCCTGATCAGAAATCAGAAATCGCATAAGCCGCATGTTTCAGGTGTGGTCAAAACACTTTAAAGTCAAATAGAATAGAACGCCTAAATCGAGATGATTTGGGCTTTTTTATACAATAAAAAAGCGATATATAAAGATAAAATAGGAATAGGAAATGAACGGTTTAAAAGGTGTCTTTTTTGCAGATAAACTGAATTATCAAGGTTATGTAGATCAGCGTTTTCAAGACTTAGCTGAGCAGTTTAGTCGTCTGCAAGATGGGCGAGTAGAGCAAGGTGGTGCTGCTTTAGCTGTTTATTTTCAAGGCGAAAAAGTTGTTGATATTTATACTGGAAAAAAATCCAATACTGAACGATGGAATGGACAAACTTTATCGGTTTGTTATTCAACAGGCAAAGGTGTTCTTGCAACTTTAGCGCATATTATCGTGAGTGAAGGCTTTTTAGATTACGATACGCCAGTCGCAAAATTTTGGCCTGAATTTGGACAAAATGGTAAAGAAAATATGACATTGCGTCATATTCTAAGTCATCAAAGCGGTTTATATGACATCCGTAACCTAATTGATCGTGCAGTTGAAATGGCAGATTGGCAACATATGTTAACGGTTATGGAGCGGGCGACTCCACGTTTTTCAGTCGGATCTGATATTGCTTATCAGGCTTTAACATTTGGTTGGTTAGTGGGAGGTGTTCTTGAAAAAGCAACACAGCAATCTTTAACTTCATTATTGCAAAAATATCTCGTTGAGCCACTTGAACTGGATGGGGCTTATTTTGGTATCCCTGCGTTTGAGTTAGATCGTGTTGCACGTTTAATAGCCAGAGCAGAGCCAATACAAAAAAATGAATCACGAACTGAAAAAACTAAAGCAAAGAACAAAAGCATAGCTTCTTTTTCAGATAAATTGATTGAGTTGAGCGGTCAGAATCCGCAAGATTTTATAGATGCAATGGTGCCGAAAGGCATGCGTGATTTTAGCTTTTTTAGTGATCAAGGTTTACAAGCGATCATCCCTGCTGCCAATGGTGTTTTTACCGCAAACAGTTTGGCAAAAATTTATGCCATGATGGCAAATAAAGGCGTTTGGAATGGCAAGGTATTTATTAAACCTGAAATATTTGCCGAGTTAAGCAAGATTCAATGTATTAAGCGTGATCGTGTGATGCCAATTCCAATGAAGTGGCGCTTAGGTTATCACCGTGTAATTACGATGGGTAAACGTGCCAAAAAAGGTTTTGGTCATATTGGTTATAATGGCTCAGGTGCTTGGTGTGATCCGCAACGTGAGTTAAGTTTTGCCTATACCCATAATTTTAAAATTGGTTCAATCACAGGTGATTATCGTCTTTGGGGTTTAACTCAAGAGGCTTTACGTTGTGCAGATGCCGAAATTAAGGGCAGTAAAGGATGGTTTTGATTGAATAGTGATTCGCTATTCTATTTAACTCGAAGAGCACCATTATATTTGATGGTGCTTTTTTATTGCAAAGCTGAGTAATACGTAGGTACAAAGATTAAGAAAAACAAAAACAGCTGAAATTAAGAATATATTCAAGTAATGATGATTAAAAACAAAGGATGATATAAATGCCCCAAATGAATCACCGATCAAAAATAAGCTCAGTAATAGTCCAAAGACTGAGGCAAATTGCTGTTTGGATATATATTGCATGTGAATGATTTCTTCAGTACAAGTACTGGTCGATAGCAAAAATGTTCTTAAAATAAAGACAAATAACAAGACATAAATACTGATTTCTGAATATTCAAAATATATAAATAAGTAACTGAGTAATAAGCTTGTTTCTAAAATAATCAGTAATTTTATTGGAGATTTTGAGAAAAATTTCAGCTTTTTAATCACAATCGTTGTGAAGATAACTTGTGAGAAAACAATCAGTAAATTAATGAAAATTGAATATTCATCAGAAAATCCTTTTTTAATGAATAAAAGAATCAGGTAGGGTTTGATTAGCCCTGAATAGCAACCTGAAAAGATCATATTTAAAGAGAAAAATAACACGATTCGATTAAAGATGATTTTAGGCAGTATTTTATTTTGTTGCTTATCTATATGGTAATGATGTTTAATTTTTAAAAAGAATAACCATGCAAAAAATACGATGATTGCTGATAAAACCAAGAGTGACCAATACAAATGGCTTTTATTCGGTGTGACATAGGCAAGTCCTAATACAAAAACCATTGAAAATAAATTGGTTGAATGGAAAATTAAGCTGCGATATAGCACAAGGCGATTGGTTAAAGCGCTTTGAGCGCTATACGCCATCCAGTTTTTTAAACTTAAAACCCCAGTAGATGCTGCAAGACCAGCAATAAAGGCAATTAAAACAGCGAAATACTCATTGGTGATGATTCGCCCAAGTAGTGCTAAAGCATAAATCAGTATGCTAAAGGTTAGTGTTGTTATCCAGTGGAATTTATCAACAATTCTACCTAAAAATATTGAAAATATTCCAGCCAAAGATAGACTTGCATATGCAAGCCCATAAATTTTAACTGCATTATTCTCATTAAAATACAAAGGCATAATGAAGATTGATAAATTTATCCCTAAGTAATAAAGTATCGAAAACACAATAAAATGGTTTGTATAGTTGTTTTCCTGCATTTGATTTTTCTAGAGTTTTTCTTGATGTTAAATATAAGCTGTAGAGAATTCAACAGGATTATTTAAAACATGATCTTGCGTGTAATCCACATTTTTGACTTGTAAAAAACAGTTATATGCACATCCACTGTCATTATTGAATTGTATTTCAACTTATGATGACGGATTTTGCATTTTTAATTCACTCTAGACTTAAAAAACAGTATCCTAGGACCTGTAAATAGGAGCTTTCATGTATCAGGTACTTGCACGTAAATATCGCCCACGCAACTTTAATGAATTGGTCGGACAAAATCACGTATCACGTGCGCTGACCAGTGCTTTAGACCGTGGACGTTTGCATCATGCTTACCTATTTACAGGGACACGAGGTGTTGGTAAAACCACCATTGCACGTATTTTGGCAAAATGTTTAAACTGTGAAACAGGTGTGACTTCAACGCCGTGTGAAGTTTGCGCAACATGTAAAGCGGTCAATGAAGGTCGCTTTATCGACCTGATTGAAATTGATGCGGCATCACGTACCAAAGTTGAAGATACACGTGAATTATTAGACAACGTTCCTTATGCACCGACACAGGGGCGATTCAAAGTTTATCTGATTGACGAAGTGCATATGCTTTCTACGCATTCTTTCAATGCTTTGTTGAAAACATTGGAAGAGCCGCCTGAGCATGTCAAATTTTTATTTGCAACAACAGACCCTCAAAAATTACCGATTACGGTGATTTCTCGTTGTTTGCAATTTACATTGCGTCCTTTGGCTGTAGATGAAATTACCCATCATTTAGGTGATATTTTAAATAAAGAACATATTGACGCTGAACAAGATGCGATTTGGCAAATTGCTGAATCTGCCCAAGGTTCATTGCGTGATGCATTGTCATTAACCGATCAGGCAATTGCCTATGGACAAGGCGCGATTCATCATCAAGATGTTAAAGAAATGTTGGGTTTAATCGACAGAACGATCATTTATGATTTGATTCTCGCGATTCACCAAAATCAACGTGAGCGAGTCAGTCAACTTTTATTGCAATTTAGACAACAAGCTTTAGATGTGTCTTTGGTTTTAGATCAATTTATTTCAACATTACATGAATTGGCAATGTTGCAATATCTGCCTGAACTTAGCTTGAAATATAGTGCTGAAATTAATCGAAAAATAATGCAACTTTCACAGTTGGTTTCTGCGCAAGATTTACAGTTGTATTATCAGATTGCATGTAAAGGTCGTGCTGAACTGCAATTGGCAGTCACTCAAGAGCAGGGCTTTGAAATGACTGTGCTGCGTTTATTGGCATTTAGACCAATACAAAGCAATGAAATTATTGTGCAACAACAGTCGGTTATATCGTTGGCTGAAAATAGTCATTCAGTCAATCAGGCGCAGGTTGAAGCTCAATCTGTACCTGATATAAAGACGAATTCTACTGAAAATGAAGTGTTTAGCGCTCAGGTGGAAATTACAAACCCACAAAATGTTGTAAATGTTCCAGAGCCTAGCTCAACACAAAATATCAATCAGGGTTTTGATCCTGCTTTTGAAGATATTGAAGATGAATTATCGGAACATCATATTGTAGAGAATGAGTCGAGTAGTGATGATTTTTTAGATGATGAAATTGTAGATTTAGCTGAAAATATTCAAACAAATACAGAGTCAAACATAGCAATAAATAATCAGACAAATACAGAGTCTTCTCAGGCTATTGAGCACAGTGAAGTATTGTCGAGTCAACAAATAACTGAACATTCAGCGACACAAGCTACAGACGAACCAAGTTTAAGCTTATTTGGTGGAGATTCAATTTCTGCGGCTGCTCAGCATTCAGTTGCACAAAGCACGGCCCAGCAAGATGTTTTCTTTTTAGCACCTGAAACCACTGAACAGATTGATCAAGTTCAAGCGAATCAATCTCAACAAACAACATCAAATCAAGCTATTGACCAAACTGTTGAAGTTGATGTTATTCATGCAACGGATGCACAGTTAGTAGAACCATCATTAACCATAAATGATCAACAAAGTCCTCAACAAATTTTAAGTTTAAAAAACCAAATTTTAGAAGGTGATTGGACGGTAGATAAGTGGGAATATTGGTTTAGAAATAGTGAGCTTTCACCTGCTGTTCAAGAGCTTGCTCAACATGGTTTGATGACAGGTGCGATCAATGCGCAATCCATTTTTCAAATTCCACAAAAATATGAAAAATTATTAGGGCAAGCACAGTTTGATTTAGAAGCTGCGTTGAAGCAACAGTGGGAAAATACTGTATTTAGTGTGGAATATGGTGAAATCGCATCAACCACACCTTATATGATGCAAAATGAACGTAAAGCCAAAGCATTTCATCGTGCAGCTGAAATGCTACATCAAGAACCAGTTGTGAAAAGTTTGGTCGAAGCTTTTGATGGACAATTACACAATATTCAATTGAAATCTTGATCTGAAAATGGTTTTAAAGCATCTCGCATTTCTTGAGGAATCGAGGTGCTTTTTTTCGTTTCACGATCAATAAAAACATGGATAAATTGACCTTGTGCAGAAGCCTGTTGTTTGCCTTGTTTGAAAATAGCGAGATCATAAGTCAGGGACGAATTGCCTATTTTTGAAATAGCGACACCCACTTCAATAATTTCAGGATAAGTGAGTTCTTCTAAGAAATTACAGGATGAGTTTACGACTAAACCAATAATCGGCGAATGATGAATGTCAAAAGCCGCATGTTGAATCAACAGGGCATTGGCTGCGGTGTCAAAGTAGCTATAGTAAGTCACATTATTGACATGACCATAGATATCATTATCTGCCCAGCGTGTTTGGATGGGCAATAAAAAATGATATTGAGAACGATCTTTAACAACTGGTTTCATTGGTCGGACTTCTAAAATTTATTGTTTGCGTTGGCGTCTTCTGAGTTTCTATGCTATATGAAAAAAGCCCATTAAACAAAACAGTTTAATGGGCTTCTCGTTCTAATCTTTAAATTAGAAACGGTAACCAATACCGATATAAGTCACGATAGGTTTGATTTCGATATCACTTTTACCTGAAATCAAAGTGGTTTGACCTGCTGGTGTCATACCACTGACTTTTAATTCTGCTGAAGTAGTCAAGTGTGCATAAGAAACTGATGCAGTTGCGTACCAGTCTTTAGTAATGTTGTAGTCAACACCAATCATTGCAACAGGAGCAAATGCATCATCAACTTTCACTTTACCCAATGATGGGTTAAATGGGCCGAGAGGCGAGTTTTTGAGTGCTGTATTGATTGCTGGATCAGTTTCCACATTTGAGAAATGCGCATACATTAAACCTGCGCCTACATATGGACGAATCTTGTTATTGATTGAACCAAAATGATAACGGCCAGAAATTGTTGGTGTATAAGCATCAGTTGTAGCAGCTTCATCAAAGTTGTTTAAATCAATAACTTTGACACCATGAACAGTGATGCTACCTTGTCCAGCAAGTTTCATTTCAGGTGGTGTACCTAAAGTCAATTCTAATGAAACATTGTCATTCACATAATAATCAAGCATTAAGCCTACAGTATCAGCATTTTGTACTTCAAAACCTGCTTCTGGGTTCGCTGACTGTAAATTTGCCAACCCTCCAAGAAATGGTGAACTACCTGTTTTACCATTCACACCTTGAGGATTGCTTTGAGGCATAACATGTAGCCAACCTGTAGAAACCCCAAATGTTTTACCGTCAGTAGTGGCGGCTTGAGTGGTTGTATTTAGACCAATCAATGCGAAAGGGAGGATTGCTAATGTAAGTTTATTCATAGAATTGTTTCCAGTACGGTCGGCTGTCTTGATTTCCCGATCAAGATCGGCAGCGATTCTAGAGTAATTGTTTTAAAAATTAAATGAAAATGGCATTAAAAAATCTACCAGTAAGTCATTAATAATATAATTAAGTTTTTTAAAATTATGATATATAAAATATTATTAAAAAATTAAACGTTTTTTTGTATTAACTGATTGGTTAAAAAATAGAATATAAGTAAAGTATTGGTAGCTGATTTTTGCACAATTTGAGAATTAAGATAATAAAATTATAATTCATATATTTTGCGTTAGGTGATAATTTAAGCAAATTTAATCTATTTTTGTGGAGTAAATTTGCATTAAATTATCAGTGGTTTTATGCATTTTTATTTAGAGACTTAGTAAATAGCTTGATAAATTTTTAGTGCATCTATCTGCGTTAATTCTCTAGGATTATTTTGTAATAAACGGCTTTGTAGCATCGCATCTTTTGCAAGAATTTCTAATTGTTGCTCCTGAACATTTAAATCTTTTAACTTTAATGTTAAACCGCTTTGTTCGAGATGGCTTTGCATATGGTCAATAAATAAATCACATAAACCATCAACACTGCCTTGACTATATGGGTTTAGCAATTGCATTAATTCTGCATAAAGCTGCTTGGCTTCAGGTGCATTAAATTTTAATACTTCTAATAAAACCAGTGCATTGGTATGTCCATGTGAAAGATGAAAATGTCCGCCTAGTGGGTAGGCTAACGCATGCACAGCACCGACGGGTGCATTCGCAAAGGCCTGACCAGCCAACATTGAACCAAGTAACATGTTTTGACGTGCTTCTAAATTTGATCCGTCTTGTAAGACCAATTTTAGATTTTTATTGAGGAGTTTTAATGCTTGTTTTGCGAGCATATCTGCATAAAAGTTTTTCTTAATTTTAGAGGTGTATGCTTCAATTGCATGCACCATTGCATCGATACCTGTTGCGGCAGTGATATGTGCAGGTAAGCCTGTGGTAAAGGTTGCATCCAATATTGCAACATCAGCATATAACACAGGAGAAACGATTCCTGTTTTAGTGGTTTCGCCAGTCGTCACGATTGAAATAGGGGTAACTTCCGAGCCTGTGCCTGCTGTTGTTGGTATTAGTACTAATGGTAAGCGCGGGCCTTTAACATTATTGATCCCATAGATTTCTTGAATGCTTTGAGATTGATTTGGATTGGCCAAAATAGCAATTAACTTGGCAACATCCATAGGACTGCCACCGCCAAAACCAATCACAAGATCTACCTGCTTTTGTTTGGCAAACTCACACGCAGACAGAACGATATGCTCAGCAGGATCGGCTTGAACATCGGAATAAATTTCGTAATTTAAATGACATTGTTCAAGTATTTTTAATAATGGTAAATGCAATGCATGCTGAATCATTCCCGCATCGGTGACAATTAAGGCTTTTTTGTAATTATTTTGTTTGATTAAGTTGCTGAGTTCTTGAATTGATCCTAATCCTGAAATGATATTGGCAACAGTTTGAAATTGAAAATGGTTCATATGTATTATCCTTGATCTATCATCATAAATTAAACACTATTGTTTTACTGTTCTATAGGATTCGTATGCTAAATAACTTAACATAAGCCTTTATAAAAGAAATGATCGATTGAGGTTGTTATGTCATCCAAAATGCCATACAAAGTTTTGTGTGTGTGCTTAGGGAATATTTGTCGTTCACCGACTGCTGAAGTGGTTTTACGACATTATTGTGATGAAAAACAACTCAATATCCTTGTTGATTCTGCTGGAACCAGTAATTATCATCCCAATAAAGCACCTGATGAGCGTAGTCAAAAACATGCCTTAAAAAGAGGTTTTGATCTGTCTGCACTACGTGCGCGTCAATTAACAACACAAGATTTTTTAGAGTTTGATTTAATTTTAGCCATGGATCATCAAAATTTTGAAGATATCCAACAACGCATGCAACAAGCGATCAGTGAACATGAGTTGCATCGTATAAAAGCCAAAATCGCTTTGATGAGTGAACATGATACTCAATATCCACAACAAGCTTTACCTGATCCTTATTATGGCGATGGACAAGGCTTTGAACGTGTGCTTGATCAATGTGAATCAAGTAGTGTGGGTTGGGTGAACGTGTTTCAGCAACAGCTTCAACAGAAGTAATTGAAATATTTTAGGAATGAATGCTCGTTATGAATATTGAATCTCAGGTTCAACTAAAGCCTTTCAATACGTTGAGTTTGGACTCAATTGCTTCACATTTTGTTAAAGTTCAATCCATTCAAACACTTCAAGAAGCTTTAATATTTGCTGAAAGTCAGGCGTTAAATGTTCTGCTGCTTTCAGGTGGCAGTAATATGATGCTTCCTGAGCATATTCAAGCGCTTGTTGTTGCAATGGATATTCAAGGGATTGAATTTTTAAATGAAGATGATCATACCCAAACACTGAAAGTTGGTGCAGGGCAAAATTGGCACGATTTTGTATTGTGGACGACTGAACAGCAACTTTATGGTTTGCAAAATTTGGCTTTAATTCCGGGTTTAGTTGGTGCATCACCTGTGCAAAACATTGGTGCATATGGTGTGGAAGCTGGTGAATTTATTCAATCTGTAGAGGTATTTGATCGAAAATTGAATCAAGTCACATCAATTTTAGCAGCAGATTGTCATTTTGCTTATCGACATAGCATTTTTAAAGATGATCCAGATCGTTATGTGATTACCCATGTTATTTTTAAATTACTTAAATTCCCTGATTTAAAAATGAATTATGGTGATTTAAAAACTGCAATGGGCGATGAGGTCACTGCTGAAAATCTACAAAAGCAAGTCATTCATATTCGACAAAGTAAGTTACCTGACCCTAAACAATATCCGAATGTTGGAAGCTTTTTTAAAAATCCAATTATAAATCAAACAGAATTTTCACAATTGATTGCAAAATTCCCCAATATTCCACATTATCCTCAGACAGGGAATCAGGTTAAGATAGCTGCAGGTTGGCTTATAGATCAGTCTGGGTGGAAAGGTAAACGTTTAGATCAAGTGGGTATGTTCGAAAAGCAAGCTTTGGTGTTGGTGAATTATGCAAATGCAACTTTAACTGATGTGCAAGCAACATATCATGCTGTACAAAAAGATGTTTTTGATAAATTTGGTGTGCATTTGGAGCCTGAACCCGTACTTTTTAATGAGTTCGGATTAATTCAAAACCATTAAGAGAGTAAATTTATGGTGAAACTGCATTGGATGGTCAGACTAGTACGAATAATTGCAATATTATTTGTATTTCTCGGCTGTTTAATGGTTTTTTGGTACACACCTTTTTACTCAAATATGATGGTTAAGTTGCTCAATACTTTTGTACCTGTCGAAGTGAATCAAGTTGCAGCCAAAAGTCAGCAAAATGCGGCTTTATCTGAATCTGAAAATTTAGAACCCGGTTCAGATTTATGGATTGCAAGACAAGCTTATCTCAAACTGATGGAACAAGAGATTAACAGTAAAAATACAGATGGTATTGCGACGCTCGGTCTACGTTATAAAGCGTTACAAGAGCAAATAGTAAAAGAACAGCAAGGAGAACAAGACACAGAAGAAAAACCAGTGATTCCTTTGGTTGCAGAGCAAGCCAGTTCAGAACTCAATGTTGATCAATCTACTGAAGCGGTCAAAGAGTTGTTGGATTTAAATAATGAAGACAATAAAGCTTTGATGGATGAATATATTATTTTTCTTAAAACACACAAAATTAAGGAAACTGAATCTGAGCCGCATTCGTATAGTGCAAGTGAGTTAGCTGTATCTCAAGTGCAAGAAGATATGGTATTGGTTCAGAATGAAAATACTGAAAAAAATAAATCAAGCAGTCAACCTTATGCAATTGTGGTGCTTGGTGGTGGCTTAACTTTAGATAAAAATCAAAAAGATATTATAGTTAATCAATATACAAAATTACGTTTGGAAACGACACTGGCCTTAGAAAAGCAAGTGAATTTACCTATTGTATTGAGTGGTGTAGAAGCGCCTTATATGCAGAAATGGTTATCTGAGCGTGGTGTGGAAGCAAAATTGCTAGAAAATAGAAGCATGAACACCTGTGAAAATACACGCTTTAGCTCATTGTTATTGCAGAAAAAAGGTGGCGCTCCAACAGTATTATTAATCACTGATCGTTACCATATGCCAAGAACACGAAGATTGTTTGCATTAAATGGCATCGAGACGATTCCAGTAGAATCACCTATGCCAACGCCATTGACTTCGTGGCAGCCAAGTCAACAAAATTATAACCATAGCCGTAGAGCAAATTACGAAACCTTAGCAACCATTCGAGATATGTTGTTTGGTTCAAGTGGCTGTAGAGAGGTACCATGATGACAGATATCCCTTTTTTAAATCCGACCATTTTAAAACAACTTGATTTACCAGTGCCTAGTCGTGACACTACACCTAAATTATTAGAAGCACTTAATTTAAATCGTGACTATGTTCCCAATAAAGAAATAAAAGCCTACCAACGGCTTTATGGTTTTGATCAATTGGATTGTGAGCAGTGGCAAGGTTTTGTTGAAATGTCATTGTTTAAATTACATGTACAGGTTTTTAAACCTAAAATAGAAAAGTTAAAAGGTACAGTCTGCCTATTGCATGGCTATTTGGAGCATAGCGGAATTTACCAGCCCATTATCAAAGAAATATTAGAACAAGGTTTTAGTGTCATTACTTATGACTTACCTGGACATGGGTTGAGTGATGGTTCACCAGCCAATATTAAAAACTTTGATCATTACCAACAGGTTCTACATGCAATTTATCAATACGTTAAGAATGCCGAGCAGCTCCCAAAACCATGGTTGGGCGTAGGACAAAGCACAGGTGGTGCAATTTGGATGCATCATCTACTTGAATATGCACAGAAGCGTGAAAATCCAATCGTGGGGAGAGTATTGCTCTTATCTCCATTGGTTCGCCCAGCAAAAACAGCGTGGTGGCATAATTCAATTGGTTTGGGAATTATTCGTAGAATAAAAAGAGAAGTACCTCGTCATTTTAAAAGAAACAATCATAATCCTGAGTTTCTTCGATTTGTGCGACTCAAAGATCCACTACAACCTAAAATGATGGGGATGGATTGGATCTTGGCGATGTCTAAATGGATGCAAGAAATGGAAGCGTATCCAAAATGTCGTATTCCTGTTTGGTTGGCGCAAGGTGCGCAAGATCAGACCGTAGACTGGAAATACAACATTGAATTTGTCCGTAAGCAATTCAGACTACAAACTTTGCTGATGTTAGAAGAAGGTTCTCATCAGTTGATCAATGAGCGGGCTGATATTCGTGCTGCACTTACGGGATTAATTCCAGCTTTTTTGCATGCACAATCTTCTGCTGAATATTTTGAATAAGTTATGAATCCTAAAATTCACCGATTAGATATAAAATATTGACTTAAAATGGTCAAAAAATAAGTGAAAAATCCAGTTTTTTAATAAATTGGTATAAAAAATATACAACCAGTAATTTTTTATTAAATTGGGGGTTGCGCTTGTTTTGAAACTGTATAGAATACGCAGCATCCCGACGCGATACAGCAAACGAACTTAGCTTAGAGGGTTAAGTTGTTAAATGTTTATTGCGTTTTATTTATCACTGATGAAGTGATAAATTACTCATTAAGAGAATATGAAGAACAACTTGTGTGGATTTTTACTGATTGATTGATCGAAAATATTTCATTGATTGAAAGGTTTAAATTACTCGAAGTTTATTTGAGAGAATTTGTCAGGAAATTGATGAGCCAGAATTGTGACCTTAAGTCACTAATGATTTTAACTGAAGAGTTTGATCATGGCTCAGATTGAACGCTGGCGGCAGGCTTAACACATGCAAGTCGAGCGGGGGATGTAGCTTCGGTTATATCTCTAGCGGCGGACGGGTGAGTAATGCTTAGGAATCTGCCATTTAGTGGGGGACAACATTCCGAAAGGAATGCTAATACCGCATACGTCCTACGGGAGAAAGCAGGGGATCTTCGGACCTTGCGCTAAATGATGAGCCTAAGTCGGATTAGCTAGTTGGTGGGGTAAAGGCCTACCAAGGCGACGATCTGTAGCGGGTCTGAGAGGATGATCCGCCACACTGGGACTGAGACACGGCCCAGACTCCTACGGGAGGCAGCAGTGGGGAATATTGGACAATGGGGGGAACCCTGATCCAGCCATGCCGCGTGTGTGAAGAAGGCCTTATGGTTGTAAAGCACTTTAAGCGAGGAGGAGGAGCTCTAGGCTAATATCCTAGATGCTTGGACGTTACTCGCAGAATAAGCACCGGCTAACTCTGTGCCAGCAGCCGCGGTAATACAGAGGGTGCGAGCGTTAATCGGATTTACTGGGCGTAAAGCGTACGTAGGCGGCTTTTTAAGTCGGATGTGAAATCCCTGAGCTTAACTTAGGAATTGCATTCGATACTGGGAAGCTAGAGTATGGGAGAGGATGGTAGAATTCCAGGTGTAGCGGTGAAATGCGTAGAGATCTGGAGGAATACCGATGGCGAAGGCAGCCATCTGGCCTAATACTGACGCTGAGGTACGAAAGCATGGGGAGCAAACAGGATTAGATACCCTGGTAGTCCATGCCGTAAACGATGTCTACTAGCCGTTGGGGCCTTTGAGGCTTTAGTGGCGCAGCTAACGCGATAAGTAGACCGCCTGGGGAGTACGGTCGCAAGACTAAAACTCAAATGAATTGACGGGGGCCCGCACAAGCGGTGGAGCATGTGGTTTAATTCGATGCAACGCGAAGAACCTTACCTGGTCTTGACATAGTAAGAACTTTCCAGAGATGGATTGGTGCCTTCGGGAACTTACATACAGGTGCTGCATGGCTGTCGTCAGCTCGTGTCGTGAGATGTTGGGTTAAGTCCCGCAACGAGCGCAACCCTTTTCCTTATTTGCCAGCACTTCGGGTGGGAACTTTAAGGATACTGCCAGTGACAAACTGGAGGAAGGCGGGGACGACGTCAAGTCATCATGGCCCTTACGACCAGGGCTACACACGTGCTACAATGGTCGGTACAAAGGGTTGCTACCTAGCGATAGGATGCTAATCTCAAAAAGCCGATCGTAGTCCGGATTGGAGTCTGCAACTCGACTCCATGAAGTCGGAATCGCTAGTAATCGCGGATCAGAATGCCGCGGTGAATACGTTCCCGGGCCTTGTACACACCGCCCGTCACACCATGGGAGTTTGTTGCACCAGAAGTAGGTAGTCTAACCTTAGGGAGGACGCTTACCACGGTGTGGCCGACGACTGGGGTGAAGTCGTAACAAGGTAGCCGTAGGGGAACCTGCGGCTGGATCACCTCCTTAACGAAAGATTGGTTATTGGTAAGAATCCACAACAAGTTGTTCTTCATTGATGTATCTGAGGGTCTGTAGCTCAGTTGGTTAGAGCACACGCTTGATAAGCGTGGGGTCACAAGTTCAAGTCTTGTCAGACCCACCAAGTCTACTGATTGAAATTGAAGAAATTCAAGATTACAGAGAAACAGATATATTAAGATCTTAAGCTGGGGACTTAGCTTAGTTGGTAGAGCGCCTGCTTTGCACGCAGGAGGTCAGGAGTTCGACTCTCCTAGTCTCCACCATACATTACGAAGTAATGTGAAAACGAAAGTTAAATCCTAAAGATAGTTTATAGAAATTAATGAATAAGAAGATCACATGGTCTTGATTTATTAACTTCTGTGATTTATCACAGTGAACTACTTGCTGACGAGGCGGTAGTGAATCATTAACAGAATAAATTTGAGTTGAAATAATTGTTTAACTCGTTTCAAGCAAATTAACAAGCAATTGTTAATGTTGAATGAAATGAGCACTAGCGATAAAACTGAATCAAGCGTTTTGGTATATGAATTAAATTGAAGCTGTACAGTGCTTAAGTGCACGAACAACAGATAGTAGCAATTAAGTTTGCAACGATAACACTCACTTGTATGTGTTAGCGACTGTTTGGGGTTGTATAGTCAAGTAATTAAGTGCATGTGGTGGATGCCTTGGCAGTCAGAGGCGAAGAAAGACGTAATAGCCTGCGATAAGCTTCGGGGAGGCGGCAAATATCCTGTGATCCGGAGATTTCTGAATGGGGAAACCCACTTACCATAAGGTAGGTATCGCATGATGAATACATAGTCATGCGAGGCGAACGAGGGGAAGTGAAACATCTCAGTACCCTTAGGAAAAGAAATCAATTGAGATTCCGTCAGTAGCGGCGAGCGAACGCGGATCAGCCCATTAAGTTATATGTGTATTAGCGGAACGCTCTGGGAAGTGCGACCGTAGAGGGTGATAGTCCCGTACACGAAAGTGCACATATAATGATGACGAGTAGGGCGAGGCACGTGAAACCTTGTCTGAATATGGGGGGACCATCCTCCAAGGCTAAATACTCCTGACTGACCGATAGTGAACCAGTACCGTGAGGGAAAGGCGAAAAGAACCCCTGTGAGGGGAGTGAAATAGATCCTGAAACCGCATGCATACAAGCAGTGGGAGCCGACTTGTTCGGTGACTGCGTACCTTTTGTATAATGGGTCAGCGACTTATATTCAGTAGCAAGGTTAACCGTATAGGGGAGCCGTAGAGAAATCGAGTCTTAATAGGGCGTTTAGTTGCTGGGTATAGACCCGAAACCGGGTGATCTATCCATGAGCAGGTTGAAGGTTGGGTAACACTAACTGGAGGACCGAACCCACTGTCGTTGAAAAGCCAGGGGATGACTTGTGGATAGGGGTGAAAGGCTAATCAAACTCGGTGATAGCTGGTTCTCCCCGAAAGCTATTTAGGTAGCGCCTCGGACGAATACCATAGGGGGTAGAGCACTGTTTCGGCTAGGGGGTCATCCCGACTTACCAAACCGATGCAAACTCCGAATACCTATGAGTACTATCCGGGAGACAGACTGCGGGTGCTAACGTCCGTAGTCAAGAGGAAAACAATCCAGACCGCCAGCTAAGGCCCCAAAATTATAGTTAAGTGGGAAACGATGTGGGAAGGCATAGACAGCTAGGAGGTTGGCTTAGAAGCAGCCACCCTTTAAAGAAAGCGTAATAGCTCACTAGTCGAGTCGGCCTGCGCGGAAGATGTAACGGGGCTAAAACTATATGCCGAAGCTGCGGATGTGCACTAAGTGCACGTGGTAGGGGAGCGTTCTGTAAGCCGATGAAGGTGTGTTGAGAAGCATGCTGGAGGTATCAGAAGTGCGAATGCTGACGTGAGTAACGACAAAACGGGTGAAAAACCCGTTCGCTGAAAGACCAAGGGTTCCAGTCCAACGTTAATCGGGGCTGGGTGAGTCGACCCCTAAGGCGAGGCCGAGAGGCGTAGTCGATGGGAAATTGGTTAATATTCCAATACTTCTGTGTAATGCGATGAGAGGACGGAGAAGGTTAAGTCAGCCTGGCGTTGGTTGTCCAGGTGAAAGGTTGTAGGCATGTATCTTAGGCAAATCCGGGGTACTCTATGCTGAGAACTGATAACAAGCTAGTTTACTAGCGAAGTGGCTGATACCAAGCTTCCAGGAAAAGTCTCTAAGCTTCAGTTACACAGGAATCGTACCCGAAACCGACACAGGTGGTCAGGTCGAGTAGACCAAAGCGCTTGAGAGAACTCTGCTGAAGGAACTAGGCAAAATGGTACCGTAACTTCGGGAGAAGGTACGCTGCTGACGGTGATAGGACTTGCTCCTTGAGCTATTGGCAGCCACAGAAACCAGGCCCCTGCAACTGTTTATTAAAAACATAGCACTCTGCAAACACGAAAGTGGACGTATAGGGTGTGATGCCTGCCCGGTGCTGGAAGGTTAATTGATGGGGTTAGCGTAAGCGAAGCTCTTGATCGAAGCCCCAGTAAACGGCGGCCGTAACTATAACGGTCCTAAGGTAGCGAAATTCCTTGTCGGGTAAGTTCCGACCTGCACGAATGGCATAATGATGGGGGCGCTGTCTCCAGCAGAGGCTCAGTGAAATCGAAATCGCCGTGAAGATGCGGTGTACCCGCGGCTAGACGGAAAGACCCCGTGAACCTTTACTGCAGCTTGACATTGAACTTTGATCTTACTTGTGTAGGATAGGTGGGAGGCTATGAAATTGGGACGCCAGTTCCAATGGAGCCATCCTTGAAATACCACCCTGGTAATATTGAGGTTCTAACTCTGTCCCGTTATCCGGGACGAGGACCATGTCTGGTGGGTAGTTTGACTGGGGCGGTCTCCTCCTAAAGAGTAACGGAGGAGTACGAAGGTGCGCTCAGCGTGGTCGGAAATCACGCGTAGAGTATAAAGGCAAAAGCGCGCTTAACTGCGAGACCCACAAGTCGAGCAGGTACGAAAGTAGGTCTTAGTGATCCGGTGGTTCTGTATGGAAGGGCCATCGCTCAACGGATAAAAGGTACTCTGGGGATAACAGGCTGATACCGCCCAAGAGTTCATATCGACGGCGGTGTTTGGCACCTCGATGTCGGCTCATCTCATCCTGGGGCTGAAGCAGGTCCCAAGGGTATGGCTGTTCGCCATTTAAAGAGGTACGCGAGCTGGGTTTAGAACGTCGTGAGACAGTTCGGTCCCTATCTACCGTGGGCGTTGGAAATTTGAGAGGATCTGCTCCTAGTACGAGAGGACCAGAGTGGACGAACCTCTGGTGTACCGGTTGTGACGCCAGTCGCATCGCCGGGTAGCTATGTTCGGAAGGGATAACCGCTGAAAGCATCTAAGCGGGAAGCCTACCTCAAGATAAGATTTCCCCGAGGCTTTATGCCTCCTAAAGAGCCGTTGAAGACTACGACGTTGATAGGTTGGATGTGGAAGTACGGTGACGTATGAAGCTGACCAATACTAATTGCTCGTGAGGCTTGACTATACAACACCCAAACAGTTGTATATAGAGCATCATTTGATTCATAAAAGATCAATCATACTTGATTTAGTTGTAAAGCTAGTTACAATACCCAACTCAAATGTTCTGTTAAACTCATTTGGTACCAAGTAAGGCATTTAAATAAGACCCGAACAAGTCCATAACAGTTTGCTGGCGACAATAGCAAGAGTGAACCACCTGATCCCTTCCCGAACTCAGAAGTGAAACCTCTTAGCGCTGATGGTAGTGTGGGGTTACCCATGTGAGAGTAAGTCATCGCCAGCTTTTAAATTCAAACACCCCCAACTCGATAGTTGGGGGTGTTTTTTTTTGCTTGGGGTTGTCGACAAAATAGAAATCATTCAAAGAGTCAGCGATAATTTGCTATAGTGATCTAAAATTCAGAAATAAAAGGGGAGCAATGATGTTGAGTAATCTGTATCAACGTTCTTCTTGTTATTATTGTCATAACATTCAATTTACGATTAGAGAATATTTAGATAAGTAATTTTCAGCATATATGCTTTATTATTTAGAATAGAAAAATAGAGAAAACTATAGCAATGAATAAACCTAAGATTGATCGTGATACTTTGTTCATTAAGTTGTTTTTCAAAAATTCTCAGGAGGTTGCAGCTGAGGAAGTTGAATATTATCGTGAACATCCTGAACAAATTGAGGAAGTAACTGCACCTGTAAATATCCATAAAATGTTTCTTTGGGGAGGTGCTATAGTCGGTATTCTGATCGTAGTGTTATCAAAATTTTTTAAGTATTCTCAAATATTGGCTTTTGAATCGGTATGGATCAATGAGTTTATTGTTGATATTGTATATGAGAGTGGTATAGCTTTAATTGGTGCTGCGATAACCACTTATATGATGGGGGTTTTATTGAATCGGCAACAAGCGAATGCAACAAAGTGGCGAAAAGAAATTCGTAAAAAAATTAAACAATAAAGCGGTTAAGGGTGATGGTTTTAGAATAATCTATCTATTCGTTATTATTTTTACCAAGATGATTGAGTGCACTATATAATTTGCTGAAAATATTGGCTATTGATAGCTAAGTTTGCTTTTATTCTTAGTAAATCATTGCGTTGTTATTTGAGTTTGTATGTCGTTATTGTTTCTAAGGTCATCTTAGAAAAGAAAAACCGAGTTAGTAATTAACTCGGTTTGATCTAAAACTATTTATTTTAAGGCTTGATTAGAAGTTATATTCCATACCTAGGCCAAACACAGTTTTCTTATCGTTATCTACATACCAATCACGTTTTTGTTGTGCAACGACACCGTAAAAACGTGCTTGTTTGTTAAAGTTGTAGTCAACGCCTAAGCCGTATTGGTCAATTTTACGATCATTGTTTGCCCAGTCAGTTTTAGCTGATTGATATTGTGCTTTTACAGCCCATGGCGTGCTTGGAATGCTATATGTTCCAGAAACTAACCATGCTTTTTCTTTTAAATCTTTGTACGCAACTACATCATCAGTAGGTTCAGCTTGTTGATAAAGTGCACCGAAGACTAAACCTTCCGCTCCAATTGGTGTAAGGTCTAAAGAACCCGTAACACGAATCGCATCTGAGTAGTATTTTTTGCCATCAAGTGCATTATAAGCACCCTGTACACCGAAGTTACCTGCGATACCTGTCGCTAAACCAATATCTTTATTTTCATATGTTAAAGATGTTGAGAATGAGTCAAGGCTATCACGTTTGTTGTCATCACCCGTTTCACCCGCTTTCGGGTCAGTGCTGCTTGATTCGCCAGTTTGTGTTTGGACGTTAAATTGTAAACCAGGAATTAATAGGTTTTTATCTGTTTCAAAACCAATAACATTATTTAAGCGTTCTTCACCGTACATTGTTTTAGTGATATCAAGGTTTGTGTCGTCATTGAAAATATCTTGATATTTTCCAGCTGAAGTTTTGAAATATGAATCGTATTTACCCGCTTTTAATGTACCTACTTTATTGAATTTAAGACCTAAAAAGCGGTTACGCGCGCTCCATTCTGCATCAGAACCTGCGCCATCTGTTGCAAAACCAAACTCAGCTAGATAAACAACACCAACATTGTCTGTTAATTTTTCTTCGCCTTTAACCCCAATACGTGAAGCATTTGAATTTAATTGAGTTTCATTGTTACCAGTAGCATTTACGTTGTCTACTTGGTTTAAAGATACATTGAGCTTACCATACAATGTAGGCGCTGCTTGAGCTGCGTTTAAACTAATAGTGGCGATTGCTGCAGCGAGTAGCACTTTTTTCATTGAGATTTCTCCAAAACATGTTCAATAGGCATTTGCCGTTGCTTTTTTTATTCAGTAAGTGTTGAGATGTTCATTGCTTACTAACTTGCATGCAGTATCAACAAATTTTGTTACATGTAGGTGAAGAATAAATGACAGTTTGATGACGTAAGAAATTGATTTTATTTTTATAAAAAAAATGAGGCTACATGAGCCTCATTGATTCTAAAAAGATTTTTGATTAAATAAGCGCTGCTTTAATTTTTTCAGCAAAGCCTTTGATTTTTTCTTGATCGCCCATTTGTGCTGCATGACGACCTAATTGATGCACAGAAGTTGGAATCAGGTGAAAGTGTACATGAGGTACAGTTTGCCCAGCAGATGCGCCAGAAAGCTGCATTAATACAATACCTTGAGCATCTAAACCTGTTTCAATTGCTTGCGCAATTTTCTGAACGATTTTAATTGTATATGCTGCAGCATCTGGGTCTAAATCTAACAGAGTAAGTGCTGGTGTTTTTGGAATAACCAGTGTATGACCATCGGCTTGGGGCATAATATCCATAAATGCAAGAACTTGATCATCTTCATACACTTTTATCGCAGGAAGTTCTCCACGTAAAATTCGTGCAAAAATATTCTGATCATCATAAGCCATAGTCTTTTCCTTAAATTAATGAAAACTGTTATTTACAATTCAATTCTTTCTGACGTTCCTTGATAGAGTCAAGGCGTTGTTGTTCTTTTTCAGAAAATTTAGGCTTACTGGTATAACAATTGTCATTACCATACTTTGCTTTTGCTTCAGGATCTTTAAAACAGAAGCCTTTTGATGCATAGATTACGTTGTAATCATCTTGTAGTTTTTTACATTCTTGCACATTATCATTGGCAAAAACTTGAGAACCTACAAAAATTGATAAAGTAGAAAGTATTGCAATTACAGACTTATTCATGAGATGGCCTCAAATTTGACATTTCAGTTTGTCACTTTATTAGATTATAAGGATTGATTGTGGTTATTCAATGGCGAAAAATTAATCCAATGTAATTTTATTCCATAATTCGTACATTTTTATTGCAGTTGAGAAATCACTATTTGGTTCAGCTAAGCTATTTGCAGTTTGAATTAAACTTTGAGTTAATCCTATAACGGGTGCAGAAAGTCTAGCTTCACGGATTAGATCAACAGCAATTCCTGTATCTTTAGCTAATAAAGGAAGGGCAAAAGTTAAAGGGAAGCGACGATTAAAGACACGTTGCGGTAAAACGGCTTCAGTTACAGCACTTTTGCCACTTGATGCATTGATGCAATCGAGTGCTTCATTTAAGTTTACGCCATGTGCTTTAAGTGTGGTAAAACCTTCTGCTGCCGCACATAGATGTACAGCCATCATCATATTATTCACTGCTTTTACAGCAAAACCAGCACCTGAATCGCCAACATGTTTAATCAATTTCCCCATTACTTGCATGGTGCTAAAGGCTTGATCAAATGCGGATTTTTCACCACCTACCATAAAGGTTAATGTCGCATTTTCTGCGCCAATGGTTTGTCCACTCACAGGGGCATCCAAAAATTTCACATTCTTTTCAGCAAGCTGTTGTGAGAGCTTCCGTGCGGATTCAGGAACACCACTGGTACAATCAACCCAAATTGCACCAGATTTAATTTCAAGCGTTTGGATTAGATCTTCAACATCCTGACTGGTTGGTAAGCATGAAAAGATAATATCGGCTTGAACAGCCTGTTGTAATTCTACTGCCTGAGTATTGTATTCAGTTGCATGTTGCTTGGCTTTGTCGAAATTTCGATTCCAGACATAAACGGTATCGAAGTGTTTCGGTAAATGAGCCGCCATACGGTAACCCATCGCGCCTAAGCCTATAAATGCAACTGAGGTATTCATAATATTCCTTAAAGTTTTAGATTTTTATCGATCGTTGTGCTAACCATTGAGCGAGTGTAGGCCAAAATTCATCAGCGCTTTTTTGACTCGACATCAAGCCTAAATGTCCACCAGGAATAAGAGTAAACGTGACATCACTACTATTTGTCAATTCGATTAATGGCTTAACTGAATCAGCAGTAACCATTTGATCGCCTTTTCCAGCGCCAACCATTAAAGAACAATCGATATTTTTAAGTTCAATTTTATGTTTGCTCAGTTGAATAGCACCATCTTTTAACGGATTTTGTAACCATACATTGAACAACATATCTTGGTTTACACCACCTGGGTAATCGATCATATGATTGAGAAAGTTGCCAAGTGTTGCATGCTCATGTAGCAATTGTTCATCATCTAAATTGAGTAGTAATTGTTTATGGCCTTGATACCAGCCTTTAGGATCTAGAATTTTAAATCCGATCGAATTTAAAATACCTGGCGTGTGAATCAGCTTTTTAGGAAGTCCACCTTTATAGAGTGTATTTTGTAATTTAGGACTTTTCAGGATGAGATTGTTCACCTTTTTATAAAGTTTTCCAATACCACCAGAAGCATAACTATCTATAGGGCTGCCTAAAACAATTAAGTTTTTGACATAGTTCGGTTGTTTAAAGGCAGTATAGAGCAGTACAAAAATACCCGCCATGCTCCAACCATGCAGTGAAATTTGCTCACTCTGAGAATGCTCACGGATTTTATTGATACAGTAGGGAATTGATTCATCAATAAAATTTAAAAAATTAAGAAAACGGTCATTATAATTGAGCTTGCCCCAATCGAGTAAATAGACATCAAAACCTTGTTCTGAAAAATACTTCACAAGTGATCTGTAAGGATATAAGTCATAAATCGCCATATTGATCGCGAGTGGGGCTGTAAAGACAAGCGGCTCTTTAAACTTTCTTTCAGGGGCAGCGTAGTATCGAATTTTAGTTTGATTGTGTTCTGCAATAATTTCATAGGGCGTACTTTGAGATAACACCAATGACTGACCATTGAAAATACGGGTAGATAAGTTTTTTAATTTTGATTTTCGTTCTTGGAACTTCGTCATAATGTGTGCCATAAGCGCTTTTTGTCTCATTTTTGTACAGAATATCCGAAGTGTAAGTGATAATTTTAGATTATACCTTGACCTTAAATACATCGCGCGCTCAAAATGTTGGCAATATTTTACAAAGGCAGTTTTAGAACTGAGTAGTTGAAATGAGCCAACAAGACGACATCGAATACCAATTGGATACGCTAGCAATTCGCACAGGTCATAATCGTAGTTTTGAGGGTGAGCATAGTGAACCAATTTTCTTGACCTCATCTTTTGTCTGTGAAAATGCTGCTGATGCGGCGGCGAAATTTTCAGGTGAGATTGAAGGAAATACTTATTCACGTTATACCAATCCAACGGTACAAGCTTTTGAAAAACGCCTTGCGATCTTAGATGGTGCTGAACGAGCAGTTGCAACCAGTTCAGGTATGGCGGCAGTGCACGCAGTATGTATGGCATATTTAAAAGCAGGTGATCATGTTATTTGCTCACGTGCGGTCTTTGGCTCAATTATTTCTTTATTTGAAAAATATGTTGTTAAATTTGCTGTCGACGTCACTTTTGTTGACTTAGAAGATTTAGATGCTTGGAAACAAGCGATTCGTCCAAATACGCGTTTATTGTTTATTGAAACACCGTCTAATCCATTGGCTCAAGTGGGTGATATGCAAGCGATTGCAGATATTGCCCATGCGCATGGTGCTTTATTTGCAGTTGATAATACTTTCTGTACACCTGTGCTACAGCAACCCATCAAATTTGGTGCGGACTTGATTGTGTACTCATCGACAAAATATATCGATGGTCAAGGTCGTGCATTGGGTGGTGCTGTTGTTGGTAAGAATAAACTGGTTGAAGAAATCAATGGTGTTATTCGTACTCTAGGTAATTCGATGAGTCCGTTTAATGCTTGGGTTTTCTTAAAAGGTTTAGAAACCTTAAGTTTGCGTATGAAGGCACATTGTGAAAGCGCACAAAAATTAGCAGAATGGCTGGATCAACATGAAAAAGTTGAAAAAGTTTATTATGCAGGTTTACCACATCATGCAGGACATGAATTGGCGAAAAAACAACAATCAGGTTTTGGTGGTGTAGTTTCCTTTGTGGTGAAAGGTGCTCGTCAAGGTGCTTGGACGGTGATTGACCATACACGTTTCTTATCCATTACCAGTAATTTAGGTGATGTAAAATCGACGATTACCCATCCTGCGACGACTTCACACGGTAGAATGTCAGCTGAAGCTAAACAGGCTGCGGGAATTGAAGAAGGTTTAATTCGAGTATCTGTTGGTTTAGAAAATATCGAAGATATTATTGGTGATCTTTCACATGGTTTAGATTTAATTTAATCAAATAATCTATTTATCTAAGTCATTATTTAACAATTGCGCTAGGTTTGGATCGTTTTTGTTTTAAACCTAGATTACAATGTTTGCCAAATTTAGGATTTTGTTCGGAGAATTTTATGAATATTAATATGCTGATGCAACAAGCGCAACGCATGCAAAAAGACATGGAAAGCAATGTTAAAAAAGCAAAAGAACAACTTGCACAAACTGAAGTTCAAGCTGAAGCTGGTGGCGGTTTGGTGAAAGTCACCATGACTTGCCGTAACGTGGTTAAACGTATCGAAATTAGCCCAGATTTGTTGCAAGACGATCCAGATATGATCGAAGATTTGATTGCTGCTGCAATGAATGATGCAGCACGTCAAGCAGAAGTCATTTCTGAAGCGAAAATGAAAGAAGCAAACTCTGGTATGGGATTACCACCGGGTTTATCAGGTTTGTTTTAAGGATTAACAGGTGTTTAGCGACCGTTTTGATCAGCTTGTACAAGCCTTGCGAATCTTACCCAGTGTTGGGCCAAAGTCAGCTCAACGTATGGCATTACATTTGATTATGAAAAATAAGGAAGGCGCGATTGGCTTAGCGCATGCGCTGAATGAGGCAACTTCCTATATTCATGAATGTAGTCTTTGTCATTCACTGACTGAAAATGAAGTCTGTGATATTTGTTGTTCAAACGATCGTGATGATCAGTTGCTTTGCGTGGTTGAGTCCCCCGCAGATGTGATGGCAATTGAGCAAAGCGGTAGCTTTAGAGGTAAATATCATGTACTTGGTGGACATTTGTCTCCTTTAGATGGTATTGGCCCTGAAGAGATTGGTATTCCATATTTGGTTCAACGCTTGAGCGATGGTAAAATTTCAGAAGTGATTTTAGCAACCAATGCTACAGTAGAAGGGCAAGCGACTGCACATTATTTGGTTGAGGCAACTAAGCATTTGTCTTTACAAATGACGCGTATCGCCCAAGGTGTACCACAGGGTGGTGAGTTGGAATATGTGGATAGTCATACGCTTAGCCAAGCTGTACATAATCGAATGCGTATGAAATAACAAGTCAAGAAAACGACTTAAGGGTTTGTTGATCTTTTAGATAGGTTTGCGATAATGCAATTGGTCTGAAATGATGAACAAATCCTTTTTTATTAAAAAATATTTACATTTGTTCAAAAGTTTTATGTAGACTCAAAAATGCAATTTAAGAAATGCTTATATTCATCATTTTTATAAAAAATTTTTATTTTAGTAAGTTGTAAAAACTATATATAAATTAGTTATACAATGTTAATTTTGTTGAAAAATAAGATATTTATGGAGAATTAGTTGAAAAATCTTATATTTAAATTTTATATATTCAGGTAAAATCATATTTTATTTAAATGTAACATTTTGACACAAACTGACATGTTTCAATTTATCAATCAACAGGCTGAACTCGAAAATGTGTTGGATTTAATGCAACACACCTCGACTTATGGCCTAGACACTGAATTTATAAAAGTCGATACGCTTTGGCCTAAACTCGGTGTGTTTCAAATCAATGTCAATGGTCAAGTGTTTCTGCTCGACGGTACAACTTTAGATTTACACAATTTTTGGAACAAACTTTTTCATGCAAGGCAGAATATTTTTCATGCATGTGGTGAAGATATTGACCTCATTTATCATTATTCAGATAAGAAAAATTTAGAAAATGTGTTTGATACACAAGTTGCATTGTCCTTCCTTGGGCATGGTTTGCAAGTGAGTTATCAAAATGCATTGAAATTGATTCTCGATATCGATATTGATAAAGATCAGACGCGTTCAGACTGGCTTGCACGTCCGCTGACCAACGAGCAAATGAATTATGCGGCCAATGATGTGTTGTATATTATGCATTTGGCTGAAAAGGTGAAGTCTGAATTAGCTGAGAAAAATTTATATCAGCAAGTCATTGAGGATTGTCAGAATTTAACTTTTGAAATTGCTTTAGAAACACCTAAAGAAAAGCTGTATAGCGATATTGGAAATTATCGACATTCACGTAAACAGTTGATGCAACTACAGCAATTGAGTGTTTGGCGTGAAGAAATGGTAAAAGCGCTCAATCAGCCTCGAAGCTTTATTCTTAAAAGTTCGACCATGATCGATTTGGTTGAAATGAATCCTAAGAACAATTTCCAATTGTCACACGTAAAAGGTATTCGACCGAATATTGTACGTGAACATGGCAAGACCATTTTAGATTTATTGAAGTTCTTACCTGAAGTTGACGAATGGCCGCTGCGTATAGCGCGTCCAATTAAGCACTCATCAAAAGGTGTGACACTTGAAGTGGATGAATTGATTTCAAATATTTCTTTAGAGACACAAGTCCCGAAAGAAGTACTTATGCGTAAAAAATGGCTAAATGCACTCTATCATCATGTGGTATTTAAAGGTGATGAACAGGATTTACCGCGTTATTTATTGGGTTGGCGTTATGATTTATTGACGCAGCCACTGGTTCGTATGTTACATAATGATCTAAATTATTTAAGTACGCAAATGAAGGTAAATGACTAATTTCTAAATTATTTATCATAGAATTTTTAGCAAGATCTGGTTTGATAATAGAAATTTTAGGTTGATCAAATATTTAACAATTGATCATAAATAACGACTGATGCGTTAGTTTTCGATACTGTATCTGTCGTTTTTTTCATGTATGCTGTGATATGAGTTTTATTGAAGCTGTTGTTTAAAATGCATTGTGATATTTATAAATCGAGCAAAAAAGATGAAATGTATCTTTATGTGGCTCGTCCAAATCATCCAAATGAAGATGAAAATGCGGATCCTTTAGCGGTCTTGTCTGAACCTTTGCGTGCTGCTTTTGGTCGTGCAACCCATGTCATGCATCTTGAATTAAATGAAAATAAAAAATTAGCACGTGTAAATGTGTTACATGTTTTAGATTCATTAAACACAAAAGGCTTCTTTATTCAAATGCCGCCAGAGGGCTTAATTAACCCAAATGCGGTTGAACCAGAGGGACTACGTGGTGCTTGAACAGTTATCAGGAATATGGGCAAATTTCTTACACCTATTTGATTCTATACCAGAAGATAATATTGCGATCTCAGTCTATGTTCTTGGGACAGTTTTGATTTTATGGTGTTGGTATTCGATTGCAAAACGTTTACCTTCACCACTTGGCGGTATTACATGGATCATTGTATTTGCAATTATTGCAACCCCAACAATTTCTGAAGGACCTAACTCCGAAGTTGCACCTGCAATTTTTGGATTGTTATTTGGTATTTTAACCAAAGATTCTCCTTTAATTTGGTCAAATCTCGCATTGATTGTATTTGTGATTGGTGTCGGTTTGATTGTTGGATTCTGTTGGTCTAAATACAAAGCCAATAAAAGTACGAAACAAAGCACTGTAGCAAAAAATATTTCACCACTTTAAATAAAAAATAAAGGTTATTTATGTCTGTAGATTCTCAACAATTCACAGGTACTGAGCAATATATTGCGACTGATAGTTTAAAACTTGCTGTAAAAGCAGCTCGTGCATTACAAAAGCCATTATTGGTGAAAGGTGAGCCGGGCACAGGGAAAACCTTGCTTGCAGAACAAGTCGCAGAAAGTTTGGGCTTAAAACTGATTACTTGGCACATTAAATCTACAACCAAAGCACAGCAAGGTTTGTATGAGTATGATGCTGTTTCACGCTTACGTGATAGTCAGCTTGGTGATGATCGTGTTTACGATATTAAAAACTATATCAAGCCGGGTAAACTGTGGGATGCATTTACCAGTGAGGAACGTTGTGTTTTATTGATTGATGAAATTGATAAAGCAGACATCGAATTTCCAAATGATTTGTTGCATGAATTAGACAAAATGTCTTTCTTCGTTTATGAAACAGATGAAACGATTACAGCGACACAGCGTCCGATCGTGATTATTACTTCAAATAATGAAAAAGAGCTTCCGGATGCATTCTTGCGTCGTTGTTTCTTCCATTATATTGAATTCCCTGATGAAGCAACCATGCGTGAAATTATCGCAGTACATTTCCCTAATATTTCAGGGACTTTGGTTTCAGAAGCTTTACAAGTCTTCTTTAAATTACGTCAAGTTCCGGGCTTAAAAAAACCACCGTCAACATCTGAGTTGATTGATTGGTTAAGCTTACTTATGGCAGATGATATGCCAGAAGATGTATTGCGTAATCACGATAAATCAAAAGCGATTCCACCACTGTATGGCGCACTCATCAAAAATGAGCAAGATGTGCAATTGCTTGAGCGCTTAGCCTTTATGTCACGTCGTTAATAGGGAGATCGCAACATGTTTGTGCGATTATTTTATACCCTGAGAAAATACGGTGTACCTGTTTCGACACGTGAATTGATTGATTTAAATCAGGCGGTCAGTGAAGGTCTTGTTTTTGCAGATCAAGATGATTTCTATCAATTGGTGAAAACGGTGATGGTCAAAGATGAAAGATTCTTTGATAAATTTGACCGTGCCATGAAAGATTATTTCGAAGGTATTCATACTTTTGATATAGATGATTTACTCAATAAAGTTCAAAAACTACCTAAAGATTGGTTTGATTTAGAACTGCTTGAAAAGCATTTAACACCTGAGCAGCGTGCAGAATTGATGAAAGCAGGTTCGCTTGAAGAATTGATGAAAATGTTGGAAGAACGCTTGCGTGAACAGCATAAAAAACATCAAGGTGGTAATCGAATGGTAGGTACTGGCGGAACATCTCCGTTTGGTGCTTTTGGTGACCATCCTGAAGGTGTTCGGATTGGTGGGCCAGGTCGTAAAAAATCTGCTGTAAAGGTTTGGGAACAGCGTAAATATCAAAACCTCGATGATGAGCAAATTTTAGGTACACGCCAAATGCAAATGGCTTTGCGTCGTTTGCGTAAATTTGCTCGTCAGGGTGCGGCTGAAGAGCTTGATATTAACGGTACAATTTATGAAACGGCAAAGCAGGGCATTTTAGATGTTCAAATGGTGCCTGAGCGTCGTAATCGTATCAAAGTTTTAATGTTGTTCGATGTGGGGGGGTCTATGGATTCACACATTGCACAATGTGAAAAGTTATTTAGTGCTGCTAAAACAGAGTTTAAAACTTTAGAATATTTTTATTTTCATAACTGTTTATATGACTATGTTTGGAAAGACAATCATCGTCGTTCTTCAACTCGTATGAACACATGGGATCTATTTAACACCTATGGTAAAGACTATCGTGTCATTGTGGTTGGTGATGCGAGTATGGCACCTTATGAGTTAAAGTCAGTCGGTGGTTCTGTTGAATATATGAATGAAGAAGCAGGCGATGTTTGGTTACGTCGTTTACGTAATCATTTTGAAAAAACAGCGTGGTTAAATCCTGAAGAACAAGGATATTGGCACTATACGCAAACGATTAATATGATTAAGCAAATATTTGACGATCATATGTTTCCAATGACCTTAAAAGGCATTGAAGATATGACCAAGTATTTATCTCGTTAAATAAGCAAATCATATTTATTCAATTAGTCAAAAGCTGAGTTGAGTCGTTTTAGAATTCAACCTGTAATTTTTAAATGAGGGAATGAAATGAATCATCACATCAAGGGTGTTGCTCTACCGAATGAAGACGGATTTTTTGGTGAATATGGCGGTCAGTTTATTCCTCCTCATTTAAAACAAGCCATGGACGAGATAAATGTGGCTTATGAAGAGATTCGTAAGACACCTGAATTTCAAAATGAATTAGCAGACTTATTTACGCATTATGTTGGTCGTCCAAGTCCTTTATTTCATGCTAAACGCCTTTCAGATCAATTGGGCGGTGCGCAGATTTATCTGAAACGTGAAGATCTAAATCACACAGGTGCACATAAAATTAACCATTGTCTAGGTGAGGCTTTACTTGCCAAGTATATGGGGAAAACCAAGGTCATTGCTGAAACTGGTGCAGGCCAGCATGGCGTGGCTTTGGCAACAGCATGTGCATTGGTCGGTATTCCATGTGAAATTCATATGGGGCAAGTAGATATCGAAAAAGAACACCCAAATGTCGTGAAAATGAAGATTTTGGGTGCAAAACTGGTTGCGGTAACTCAAGGTACAGCGACACTGAAAGATGCAGTAGACAGCGCTTTTGAAGAGTATTTAAAAGATCCTGAAAATTACATCTATGCCATCGGTTCAGTCGTGGGTCCTCATCCTTTTCCGAAAATGGTTCGTGATTTCCAATCGATTATTGGGAATGAAATCAAAGTCCAAACTCAAGATCGTTTTGGTGCTCAACCTGATTATGTTGTGGCCTGTGTGGGCGGTGGTTCAAATGCGATAGGTGCATTTACAGCATTTTTAAGTGATGAAGCTGTCAAGTTAGTTGGTGTAGAGCCTGCGGGTCATGGTCTAGACACAGATATGCATTCTGCGACATTAACATTGGGCAAGCCAAGTCAAATTCACGGTATGGCATGTTATGTCCTTGAAAATGAGCAGGGTGAACCTTTACCCGTACATTCTATTGCTTCAGGTTTAGACTATCCAGGTGTTGGCCCTCAACACAGCTTCTTGAAAGATATTGGACGTGTTGAATATGCAACAGCAACAGACCAAGAGTGTTTAGATGCTTTTATGACACTGTCTCGCGTAGAGGGTATCGTTCCAGCATTGGAAAGTTCACATGCGGTAGCATGGGCAATTCGTGAAGCACCAAAAATGGATAAAGGCATTAAAATTGTTGTGAATTTATCAGGTCGTGGTGATAAAGATGCTGATTATGTCGCTGGAAAATTGGGTTTAAATTGATCCAATAGTTTCTTATTAAATCGGTATTTTAATATGATTAAAATACCGATGAGATATTCTTATTCAAAATTCAAAATTCAAAATTCAAAATTCAAAATTCAAAATTCAAAATTCAAAATTCAAAATTCAAAATTCAAAATTCAAAATTCAAAATTCAAAATTCAAAATTCAAAATTCAAAATTAGCCTGAGATATATTGTTGTAGTTGTTCAATCAGTTTTCTTTGATCTTCCATTGTTGCTTTGACTAAATCGCCAATAGAGATAAATCCAACTAGTTTTTCACCTTCCATCACAGGTAAATGGCGTAAATGACCATCGGTCATCAGGTTTAGACACTCTTCTACCGTGTGGCTTGGCATCACTGAAATGACTTTAGGTGTCATAATTTCTGCAACAGTGGTATGGTCTGAAGTACGTTGCATCAAGGCGATTTTACGGGTGTAATCACGTTCAGATAAAATTCCAACGACTTTCGAATCTTGAGTGACAACCAGTGCACCAATCCCTTTATTTGCCATCAGCGTAATTGCTGCTAATACCGTGGCAGTGGGTGAAATGGTATGAATCTCTTGTCCAGCTTTGTCTTGGATCACTTGTGCTACTGTCGTCATAATTATTCTTCCTTTTCGTTGATGCTTATACTGCATCCTTTTAACTTAACTGTATTTTTAAAGATTGCAAATACTTTGCAGTCAAAAATATAACAATAAAATTTTACAGTTGCTTTAAAACTCCAAAACTGTTTTGAAATTAAACGGCTTGAAATTGAATATTGTTGTTAAAAAAGAAATGATGCATTTGAGTTGTTGAAAGTTTAAATTTACGTGATGATGAATTAAACAATGCAGGCTTAACATTCAAACGCTTTAATGTCGGTAGCAATGATTCTTCAAAATCTTTAGGGGTGATTTTTCGAGGTGTATAATGTGGCCAATGAATTTTTGCATATTGAAATGCTTGAACTGAATTGAGCCAAAAGGGAAAGAAGACTTCATTTTGATCAGACTTCATTGCCCAACCTTCGTGGTAAAGTCCCCATAATACGCCACAATACATTAATGATTTTAGAACCGAAATTTTAAGAAACAACTCATTTGAGATGGGTTGAAGGTGTATATATTTTTTCATGATTTACAATCGTGTCTATCGCACCCACCATTCTAAAGGAAATTCGGCTCAGAACCGCGTACACTTTGTATTGAATCGTAAGAATTTATTAAAATCAGTTGAAAAATAAATCATTAAAAAACAGGTATTAAAAAACGCCACCGAGGTGACGTTTAATTAGGCTTGCATCGTGGCCATCTTTTGCCAGTACTGCGCTTTAAGTGAATCTCGTTCTACGCGGAAACCTTGGAAATAAAGTTCTGCAAGAAACATTGCTGCTTTACCATGTCCAGCTTTTGCTGCATCTTCTAACGCTTTTACCGCATCTACAAAGTTCATTTCACATTGAATTGTATTTACTGCATTTGCATAAACATGTTCTAAGTCTTGATGAGAGATTTGATGAATCATATATAACTCCTTATTGTAATTATGATCTTTAACTTGGCTCCCCAACGGAACCTATACTTAACTAATCTAACTTAACTTTATTAAACTAATATTACAATTTACTTCACTTGTCAAGTAATTTACAAAAGGTACTTGACGAACACATGATTACATGATTAAACATTAATCAGAAATAATATTTATTAAAATTAATATGAGAATTATGACAAAGGGAGAACAACATGACAAATGTAATAGATGGATTTACTTTTGATGTACCTCCAGCTGAATCTCAAATCGTTGAATTAGCTCAGTATCATCGTAAACAGTTGGACGAAGCAATTTATCATCAAGAAATACATCTAGGTGATTATTGTTTGGCACAACGGAAACGCGTGTACGATTATACCAAAGATTTGAATCCAACGCAAAAGGCGGGGTTTTATCGCATATATGACGGCGAATTAAGAAGACTTGCAGACGATGATGATTTGCATCCTGCGCATGCAGAAAGTGGGGTCGGGGTATTCGCTGTAAGCATTGTGCTGATCATTATTGCGGTTATTTTATATTTCGCATTTCTGAGAGCAGTTATTTAGTTGGGATTCAATTGGAAAATTTCTAAATCACAAAAACCTTATTCAATTTTATGTGAATAAGGTTTTTTCTGTGCAGCCTAAATTTTCAGCACAATGGTTGAAAAAGTTAGAAATTGAATGTGTATTTCATCAAACAAAAACTGAGCTGTTTGAAAATGTTATACAGTGCAAAGCTAAGAAAGCGCTATATTTTTCGGTTAAGGATGATTAAACTATCGAGAGTTAGAGGTAGTTCATGCGCAAATTCAAAGCTTATTTTCAAAAATTGTATTCTTCATTTCCTATGGAAAATATCTTGAATTATTGCATTATCAGTATGATTTCTATCATTTTGATCGTTGCAGCTTTGGCTTTGCTTCGACCGATTAATTCTGAACAATATCGTTTAGTGGCACAATATTCAAAACAGGCGACATGCCCCAAAACACAAAAAATAGCAGTTCAATTGCAGCATCAAGAGCGCATTAAAAGAATAGAATATCTGCGATTGCTACGGGCTTATCATTTTGAAAATAGCCATGTTAAAAAATATCCCGCAGTAGATATCACTGATCCAGAATAAAAAGTGTGCTTTATTTGGAAGGTCTGATTGTGGTTTTAATGATCAAATTAGGTGTATCAGGTTGAATCCTTTGAGCTGAGTTTATGTTGCTATTTAACATATTTTTCAACGCCTTTTCATCCAGCTGATTCGCAACAATCACTAAAGTTAGGCGGTCAGCATGTAAGTTTTTTTGAATGGCATGTTGCAATTGCTGTGTTGTTATCTCGCTTAGCTGTTTTTGATATTGGCTGAGATAGTCTGCGGGAAGTTGATAAAACCCAATTGCTGCAATTTGTGCATTAATGTTGGCATTTGAGCTGAAAGTCATAGGGAAAGAACGTAGCATTCCTTCTTTTGTTTCTTCAAGTTGCTTGTTCGAGATTGGTTTTTTTATAAAATCGTTTAATGCTTGGTGAGCAACACGAATACTGTCCATCAACTGATTTTGTTCTGTTGCATAGCTCAAACTAAATAAACCTTGTGCAGCAGTCGACGTGAGCGTGCTATAAGCGCCGTAGGTATAACCACGTTTTACTCGTAATTCTTTCATGAGTATAGAATTAAAGCCATTGCCCCCAAACATCTGGTTTGCAACTTCTAAGGCAACTCGATCTGGATCATTACGCTTGATCGCCAAGTGTCCCATTGTTACATGAGCTTGGGTTGAGTGGTATGGAATATATTGAATATTAAAATCTTTTTGATCTTGTGGTTGTGGAAGTGTTTCTGCTGCTTGACCTTGAGTCAGATTCTGACTGATTAAGTTAGAAATGTGTGTCGCTTCGGCATTGGTTAAATTACCTGTAATTGCAATATTCATATTTTGTGCAACGAGTAATTTATCCCGAAATGCTCGTAACAATTCAGGGGTAATTTTTTGAATACTCCCATTGGTTCCTACTGTCGGTTCAGCATATGGATGTTGTCCATACAAAGCGCGATAAAATTTTATTCCCATCAATCGGCTAGGATTTTCTTGGAGCTGTTTTTGTCCCACTTTGGTGTTATTGAGTGCAAGATTTAAACCAGATGCTTTGAATTGAGAATGGTTGAGTACATGCAGCATCATGTTGATGGCAGGATTGAGTTTTTCAGGATCGGATAAAACTCTGAGTTTAACGATGAACATATCACGATAAGCATTGACATTAAATTGAGCGCCAAGACCTTCAAATGTAGAGACAATTTCTTTGGCAGAATACTGTTCTGTACCTTCTGTTATGAGTTTTGCAGCCATATTTGACATCCCAAACAATCCTTTTCCGAGCGTTTCATCTTGCGCTGAACCTGCATTAAAGGTGAGTTGAATATCTACGATGGGTAAATCTTGCGCAGCGACAAATAATGTGCGGACATTTTGAGTATTTTGTAAATCTTGTACAAATGGCGCTTGATCGTATTGTTGTTCACCAAGATCTTTGAGACTTTGTAATGTTGAAATGGCTTTTAAATGTGTCTCAGACAGAGGCGTTAAAGCGCCTTCATGTTCATTAGGTGATATGTCAGCATGGTTTAGTGTAGGACACAGTAAAAGACTGAGTAAAAGTAATGGTTTTTTTAAGGATATTCTGAATAAACGCATTGTCATCATCCTATTTATCTTTTGGTGTTTCTGGCGTCAAATACAAACTACTGAGGTTTTCTTTGACGAAGTAAATATTGGCAATACGTTGTAAGTCTTGCGGTGTGACCGTGTCGTAATGTTTAGGTAATTCATCAATAAGGCGAAAACTTAAGCCATTCACCTCAAGTTTACCGATCATATTGGCTTGCCCACCGATATCATCTTGGCTATAGATTAGATTTGAAATGAAGTTGTTTTTAACGCGATCGAGTTCAGTTTGATTGACCAATTCGGTTTTAAATAAATTCATTTCTTTTTCAATAGCAGTTTTTGCTTCTTCCAAAGATACACCTTCACTGGGTAATGCTGAGATCATAAATAAGCTATCACCGCGATTATAAGGTTCATAACTCACACTAATTGCAGTTAAAACCCTTTTATCTCGAACTAAGCGGTCTTGGAGTCGTGCAGAAATACTTCCATCCAATAAGGATTGAATAATGGTTAATGCATAAGCATCTTGTGGATTTTTCGCTGTTGCAATAGAATGAACGTTCCAAGCCATAAATAAATTCGGGACTTGGACTGGAAGTTCAATTTCCATATGGCGATAACCCACACGATCAAATTCAAGCACATCATTTCGGTCGAGGAGTTGTTTTTTAGGAAGAGCTGCAAAATACTTTTCAACTTGTTTTAAAGCTTGTTCGGCATTGACATCACCGACAATCACCAATGTTGCATTATTGGGGGTGTACCATGTTTGATACCAATGTTTTAAGTCATCTACTTGAATATTTTTCAAATTTTTCATAAAACCAATCACAGGTTGACGATGATGACTGGTTGGATAAGCAATCCATTTAAAGCGTTCATACGCTAAGTTTCGAGGATTATCGTCTGTTCTTTGACGTCTTTCCTCCATAACAACCTTAATTTCAGGTTCAAAATCTTGTTGTTTCAATACAAGATTTTTCATGCGATCTGCTTCTAATTCTAGTGCTAAAGGAAAATACTTTTTAGGATAAAGTTGATAATAATTGGTGTAATTATTATAGGTCGTCGCATTGGTAGATCCACCATAAAGCCTACTCAGGCGATTAAATTCATCATCTGGAACTTTTTGCGTGCCTTTAAACATCATGTGTTCAAGCACATGAGAAATGCCGAGTACATTGCCCGACTCATCACTACTACCCACACCATACCAAATTTGTGTCATGACAATCGGCGAACGATGATCCTCACGAATGATGACTTTTAAACCATTTTTTAATGTTGTTTCAAAGGTGGTTCTTGCCAATTGGCTTTGTGTTTGAGCATGTATCTGACTCGTCCAAACACCGAGCGATGCAAAGAGAATAGAGCTGATCAAGGTTTTATTTTGTTGCATAGGTCTGATGAATTTCGCTTTGAAAATACGCACAAATCGCCTAGATATTCTTTTAAAATTTAGAACTATTCTTAAAAAATTAACCATTTAAAGCAAGTGTTTCATGTTGCTTTTTGGTTCGAGTGCTTTAAAGCCAGTGAAACGCTAAAAATCGGTGTAATTTATGCTAAACTCTTTCTTTTTTAACGCTATGCTTTTCAAGGAATCGGCATGCAAGAACAGCAAAATAAATTCTTGATTGATGCGGATATCGGGGATGACGATGTCACTTTACCTAGTTTACCAGCCGTTGATGTGCCTATTATTGAAAATAATAAAATAGAAGCCGCTCCAACTCATACCCAAGAACCTGTAAATACTACTGAACAAGTCGCTCAAGTTGAAGAAACAAGCAAAGGTGGTTTCTTTAGCCGAATGAAAGAAGGCCTAACCAAATCGCGCAAGAATTTTGCAGATGGTATGGTTAATATTTTGATCGGTGGTAAAGAAATTGATGATGAGCTGTTAGAAGAAGTTGAAGAACAACTTTTAGTTGCTGATATTGGTGTCGATGCAACGAAAACCATTATTGCAAATTTGACTGAGCGTACAGCACGTGGCGATTTGATCTATTCACATTCACTGTACAAAGCATTGCAAGAAGAGTTGGTTGCATTGCTTGCACCACGTGTCAAGCCATTACATATTGACCCAAATAAAAACCCATTTGTGATTTTAGTGGTTGGTGTGAATGGTGTGGGTAAAACCACGACCATTGGTAAGTTAGCTAAACGTTTGCAAGGTGAAGGCAAAAAAGTCATGCTTGCTGCGGGTGATACTTTCCGTGCTGCTGCGACAGAACAGCTTCAAATTTGGGGTGAACGGAATAATATTGCTGTTGTGGCGCAAGGTCATGGTGCAGATAGTGCTTCGGTTATTTTTGATGCATTTGAAAGTGCACGTGCCAAAGGTGTTGATGTACTCATTGCAGATACAGCAGGGCGTTTGCATAACAAAAGTAACTTAATGCAAGAGTTGACCAAAGTTAAACGTGTAATGCAAAAAATTGATGCAACAGCACCGCATGAAATTATGTTGGTTGTTGATGCAGGGACAGGGCAAAACGCGATTAATCAAGTTGAGACTTTTGATGAAGCTGTTGGTTTGACAGGTCTGACCATTACCAAACTGGATGGTACTGCGAAAGGTGGGGTGTTATTTAATATCGCTAGCCGTACTCATGTGCCAATTCGCTTTATTGGTGTGGGTGAGAAAATCGATGATTTACGTCCATTCTCTGCTAAAGCATTTGTTGCTGCATTATTTGAAACTGATAAATAATCTTAGATTTTTATTTTTGTAAATCAGTTTTTATAAATAGGTCATTGAATAAATGGCCTATTTTTTTATGGAAATTTTGTATGATGCGTATTTTTATGCTGTTTTGAGTTTATTGGCAAAAAACTAAAAATATTCATATTTAGACTTGCTATACCTATTATTGTTCTAAAAATAGAACACATTGTTATTGATTTAAGGCTGACGTGAAGCTTTGAGATCACCTAAACTGTGACCATCTTAAAGAACACGACCAAAAATGGTCAGCGAAGGATTACAACCATGTCATTTTTAAATCAAATCAAGCAACGTCGTACCATTTATGCGATTGGTAAAAATGTAAGCTTAAGTCAAGCTAAAATAGAAGAAATTATCAAAGAAGCAGTAAAACAAAGTCCATCATCATTTAACTCGCAATCTTCACGTGCAGTGATTTTATTTGGTGATTCACATGTGAAGTTTTGGACGATCGTTTTAGAAACGTTGCGTAAAATTGTTCCTGCAGAAGCATTTGAAGGTACAAGTGCAAAAATTAACAGTTTTATTGCAGGCGCAGGCTCAGTATTGTTTTATGAAGATATGGCTGTGATCAAAGGTTTACAAGAGCAGTTTGCTTTGTATGCAGATAACTTCCCAGTTTGGTCTGAGCATTCTACCGCAATTGCGCAGTTTGCAACGTGGACAGCGTTGTCAGAAGCGGGTATTGGTGCGTCATTACAGCATTATAATCCGATTGTAGATGAAGAAGTTGCAGAAGTGTTTGGTGTACCTGCAGATTGGAAACTTCGTGCACAGTTGGTATTTGGTTCAATTGAAGCGCCTGCTGGCGAAAAAACATTTATTGATGATGCAACACGTTTTAAAACGTTTAACTAATTTCAAGATTGGTTTAAACCCCAAATAGAGCACTTCGGTGCTCTTTTTTTGTTTTGTATGTTGTATGAGATCGGAATTCGAAACCATTCAATATTCATTTGTCATAAAACTGTCATCACGACATTGCATAGTGCTTTAAATTTTACAGTTTTTTGACAAAAGAGTAGAACAACATGGCATTTAAATATGGCGTTGCTGCATTAGGTTTAATGCTTAGTGGATCAGTTTTTGCAGCAGTGACGATTTCTGCACCTGAGGAAATTGTGTTACTTGCGGTGAATGATCAAGAAGTGAATGCAGGATTATTCCGCTCAAAAAACAATGAATATAAAGTTGATGCAGGGACGGTAGATTTGAGTGTGCGCTATCAACAGTATTTTGAGCATTTAAATGGCGAACATGACATTTTAAAATCGGGTGTTGTGACGATTAAAGCGCCTCATTTGAAGGATGGTCAAACTTATAAATTGGCTTTGGTCAATGCACCTAAAAGTTTTGATGATGCTAAAAAGTATGCAGAGCAGCCTACAGTTGCAATCTATGACCGTAATAATCAATTATTGGTACAGCAAACAGGTGCGAATAATGAGCAAAAACCGTGGTTAAGCACTGGTGTTTTTGGAAAAGTTGTTGATTTGACTTCACGTAATAAAACGCCAAGTAATCAACCAGCAGCAGTATATGCAACTGCAAATACTACAGCTCCAGTTACGATGGTAAATTCTGTATCAACAAATAGCTCAAACGTTGTTTCTAGTACGAACTCAACAGATCAACAATTGATTCAAATGTGGCAAAAAGCGTCTAAGGCAGAACGTCAAAAGTTTATGACGTGGTTGGCCGAGCAATAATTTAGAAATTTGAAGAGTTCAACTTTAAAGACCATTTGATGGTCTTTTTTTTGTAACTCAGAAATGTTGATGCAGGCTATGCTTTGATTTTTTAAAACTGTTATATTTGTTGTACTTCATTATTAAATCCATATAGAAAAATAACTCAATGAACCATTTCAAATTTAAATTTGCACAAAGTGCGGATATTACAAAGCTTGTGGATTTAGTTAACTCCGCATATCGGCAACAACATGGCAATAGTTGGACCAGTGAAGCTGAAATCGTCACAGGGCAACGCATAAATACCTCACAGCTTGAACATGCATTATCTCAAGACAACTTCCAATTATGGATTGCTATACAGGATGGGGAAACCGTTGCTTGTATCGGTTTAACGTTTAATAAGCATGATATAGAAATCGGTACATTTTGCATTGCACCACATTTGCAAAATCAAGGTATAGGTAAACAGGTTTTAGATTTTGCTGAAAATTATGTAAGACAACAGATTGCATTAAAGCATCAATATTTAAATGACTTTGTGATGTGGGTGTTAAATGTAAGAACTGAACTGATTGCGTATTATGAACGCCGTGGTTATGTGCAGACAGGTGTGATTGATGATTATCCTTTAGATGCTGATGTTGGAAAACCGATGGTTGATTTGCATTTGGTTGAGATGCGAAAAGGGATTCATGAATGATCTAAACTATTTTCTGAGCGCATAATAAGAAAAACCCTGAATTCATCAGGGTTTTTTATTTCTTTAGCTTAGGTCAAGAACCAAGTGTAATAGCCCCAAAGCATGAGTGGCCATGCAATATAAGGGCTAAACAGCCATTTCCAAACCCAAAACTGTGGCAGAAATCCTACACCGTGAATGAATCCACCTGAAATACCAATCATCACCATCATCAATGCACTATGATTATAGTGACCATTGACATCCAGCATCATGGCAGGGTGAATTAATAAAACACTTGCAAGCGGCAATGCCATCAAAAATGAAATGGCCATCGCAATTTTGTTCGGCTTGTTTTCTTCTGTTGTCATTGCAATTTCTGTCATGGTTTATTCCTCATCCAAATCTTGATGATGTTCGATGTAAAGTGCGCTTAAAACACCTGCAAAGCACGCCATCAAAACCCCAAGAATCCAAGCAAAATACCACATCGCTTATTCTCCAATGCTATTAATTAGGTGATGACACAGCCTTAGTACAGGCTGTGTGAATTGTCCTGAATGTGTTTGTTGGTAATCACGCCCCACATTTTGTAATAACACCAAGTGGTATACGCCAAAATAAGTGGAACAAAAATAGAAGCAACAACGGTCATTACGGTTAGGGTATTCTTACTTGAAACAGCATCCCACATGGTCAAACTGACTGTTGGGTTAATGCTAGAAGGCATTAAGAATGGGAATAGCGCAAAGCCTGCAGTTAAGATCGAGCCAGTTACAGCTAAAGTAGAGCCTGCGAAGCTAATTCCAGCCTTATTCTTTCCTGCACCCAAGATAATCATGATTGCACCTAAAATCGCAGCAATTGGAGCAAGCATGGTGATTGGGTAAGTTGAATAGTTATTCATCCAACCTGGGTTCATATCGGTGAGGACTTGTTTCGCTAATGGGTTGGCAACACCATTGGTATTATAAGGTGTAACGAGGGTATAACCTTGAATACCACCAAAATATAACCATGCACCAGCACCTAAGAAACAAACCAAGAATATAATGCCCATCAACTGTGTTGCTTTAGCAGAGCGTTGACGTAAGTCACCATCTGTACGCAACATTAACCATGCACCACCGTGTGCACAAAGCATAGACAAGCTCACTAGACCACAAACCAATGCAAATGGATTGAGTAGGGCAAAAAAGCTACCTGTATAAGTTGAACGTACAGTTTCATCCAAAGTAAAAGGTACACCTAAAAACATATTACCAAATGCAACGCCGAAAACTAATGCAGGCACAGCACCACCGATGCATAAACCCCAGTCCCATGATGTACGCCATTGGGTATTGGTCAGTTTAGAACGGTAGTCAAAACCCACTGGTCTGAGAAACAGTGCGAATAGGACCAAGAGTAGCGCCCAATACATACCCGAGAAGGCAGTCGCATAAACCATTGGCCACGCAGCAAATAGCGCACCACCAGCAGTCACAAACCAAACTTGGTTGCCTTCCCAGTGAGGTGCAATGGTATTGATGGCTGCACGACGTTCATCGTCAGTTTTACCTACAAATGGCATGAGCGCCATAGAGCCCATGTCGAAACCATCGGTTAGGGCGAAACCAATCAACAAGACCCCAACCAATACCCACCAGATGATTTTGAGAAGTTCATATTCGATCATGATTGAGTCTCCCCAGCGTGATTTGCATTCGTGTTCACTTCAAGTTTTTCGAAATGGTATTTACCGGTATGTAAAGAACTTGGCCCTAAACGAGAGAATTTGATCATTAAATACATCTCAATAATCAGCAATACTGTATAAAATGCAGCTAGTGCAATGATAGAACCCCAAACATCACCTGTACTTAAACTCGATGCAGAGAGATGGGTAGGAAGTACTTCACCAATCGTCCATGGTTGACGACCACCTTCAGCAACGTACCAACCTGTTTGAGCAGCAATCCACGGTAATGGTAATCCAAACAATGCAAATTTGAGTAACCACGGTTTGTTTTCAGCATTGCGTTTAGCTACGGCAAATGTGGCTAAGATAAACAGCAATAACATCAGAAAACCAGAAGCAACCATTGCGCGGAATGACCAGAATAAGCTTGCTACATGAGGAATCGTGTCTTTAGTTGCAGATTTAATCTGTGCTTCAGTCGCATCTGTAACATTTGGTGTATATTTTTTCAGAAGTAGGCCATAACCTAAGTCTTTTTGATTTTCTTTAAATGATGCCATCAGTTCAGGAGAACGATCGCCTGCACGAAGTTTTTCAAGTTCGCTATATGCCACCATACCATTACGGATACGAGCCTCATGCTGAACCATCAAATCTTTTAAGCCAGTCACTTGTTTATCAACCGAGCGTGTTGCAATAATCCCCATCGCATAAGGAATTTTAATTGCATAGTCAGTACGTTGTTCCTCTTGGTTTGGAATACCAAACAACGTGAATGATGCAGGTGCAGGGTGTGTTTCCCATTCAGATTCAATCGCGGCTAATTTAGTTTTTTGAACATCACCAAGTTCATAACCTGATTCATCACCTAGTAAAATAACCGATAATGTCGACGCTAAACCGAAGATTGCAGCAATTGCAAAAGAACGACGAGCGAATGGCAAATCACGTTTTTTCAATAAATAATAACTAGAAATTGCCAAAACAAAGATTGCACCAGTGACATAACCCGCAGAAACCGTGTGTACAAATTTCACTTGAGCCACTGGGTTGAAGATTAAAGCACCGAAATCGACAAGCTCCATACGCATGGTTTCAAAATTAAATTCTGAACCCACAGGATTTTGCATCCAACCATTGGCAACTAAGATCCATAAAGCAGATAAATTAGAACCAATTGCAACTAACCATGTCACACTTAAGTGTTGAACTTTTGAAAGGCGATCCCAGCCAAAGAAGAATAAACCGATAAAAGTTGATTCAAGGAAAAAAGCCATTAATCCTTCAATAGCGAGTGGCGCACCGAAAATATCACCTACATAGTGTGAATAGTACGCCCAGTTTGTACCAAACTGGAATTCCATGGTTAGACCAGTGGTTACCCCTAAGGCAAAGTTAATACCGAAGAGTTTTCCCCAGAACTTGGTCATATCTTTATAAATTTCTTTACCTGAAATCACATAAGTGGTTTCCATGATGGCAAGAATAAAAGCTAAACCGAGTGTCAGTGGTACAAAAATAAAGTGATACATCGCGGTCATTGCAAATTGGAACCGCGAAAGATCGACCACGCTTTCAGAAATCATCAACGTGTCTCCTTGGTTTGAGAAGGACTGCCAGCGATACGCTCAGCAACTTGATTGTCAAAATTTTTAGGAATTGTCGGTGCATCAAACCAGATATGTTTGATCGTCATTAAAAGCACAATCTTAATTATTAATATGATTGTTATTTCTCTGACGAGGCGACGATTTAAATCATTTGATTTTAAGCTCATGATTAAAGCCTATAATTTAATTACTTTTATATTATTAAACAAAACACTACATAAAATAAATAGAAAATACATTTAAAATAAAAATATATTATTAAATATAATAAAAACAATAATTTATAAAATTAACATGTTAAAAAATAAACTAAAAATATTTAAAATAAAAGTTGATTAAAATAGTCGTGTTTAAGGAAATTAAAACCAACTAAAATGGTCATGTTTAAATATTAAATTCCTACTAATTTGGTTTGAATTAATATTTAAGAATTTTTAAAATAAAAATGGAGTAAAATTAATCATAGTAAAATGGTTGGTTTAAAAGCTAAATTAAAAAATAAATTCGAATAAATGCATAAGATTATTCATTTAACCAGTTAAGTAGGGGGGATTTATTCTGTTGAATTGATGAATGAGAAATATTGTAACTATATGGTTTTGATATTGGGGATAGAGTGAGGAAGGTGAAATTAAAACAAATGCTGAATGGTTAAATTGACACAATAATACGTTCATTTGAATATTTAATTTGTTTAATAAAAGCAAAATTAATCAAAGGTTCATGATTTTTTGATACGTGGCTTTTAAGCTATATAAAAGCTAAGTTATTCATTTTAATTATGATAAATTTTACATAATTTAGTGTTGATTTTTTTGTAGGATGCATAGTGCTTAGATTTGACTATAAGGCTATTTTTACAATACAAATATCAATAATACATGATGGAACATGACTCCATAAAAAGGAAAAAATGATGGTTTTGAAAACCCCTGAACCTATTTGCCTTGCGGAAGTGATCACGAATATGCTTCGTGGTAAATGGGCAGTACATATTTTACATATTCTAAAATTGCATGATGCATTGAACTTCAATAGCCTTCATCGCAGTATTCCTGGTATCTCGTCAAAAGTTTTAAATGAGCAGCTCGGTTATTTAATCACTGCTGGTGTTTTACAGCGCGTTCCTACCCATAATCCTCGGCAAGAAGTGATCTATTCTTTTACAGAGCAAGGGCAGGAATTACGTGTTGTATTGGATGTTTTAGATGAATTGGCGGGGCGTTGGCAAACACCTAAGAACACTTTGGAAGTTGCTGAATATACGCAACTTTAACGTGAATCTTTAAGGTATTGTGTTTATTCAATTTATTGATATAAAAGCTAATATCTGTTTTGTGCTCATTATTTTTTGCAATGGTTACAAATTTGTATGTAGTTTACGATTTGGACGATCTCAAGCATAATCTAATTTGCTATCAATCCTTTACTGGGTCTAGCGATGTTTTAAATGACTTACTGAAAATTCAAAGAGTGTGCGATCTGTTTAGATACCAATACACTCAATCAATTGATAGGAAATCACATGATGCAAAAAATAAATGTATTTACACATATCACCTTAGGCCTAGTCATGGCATTGAGTTCTGCTACCAGCCAAGCAGGTACTTCATTATCAAAGAAAGATGCAAAAGAGTTGGCTCAATATAGAGAGGCTGAACGCATTGGTAATGAACATCTGGTTAAATTTGATACTTTAGATTTTGATGTTTACAGTAATCAAAAGTGGGATCGTTTTAAAGAAAGCCATGCTGCTAACATTCGTGTGCATTATCCTGATGGTAGTACAACAGTCGGTATTCCAGATCATATTGTAGAATTAAAAAAAATGTTCGTTTTTGCACCTGATACTAAAATTAAAACACATCCCGTGCGTATCGCCTCTGGTGAATGGACCAGTGTGATTGGTGAAATGGAAGGGACGTTTAGTCAGCCGATGCCTATTGGCAATGGAAAGACCATACCGCCTACAGGTAAAGCATTTAAGTTAAAAATGGTGACAGTGGGTCATTGGAAAAATGGCACGATGGATGAAGAGTATTTGTTTTGGGATAACCAATCCTTCATGCAACAAATTGGCTTAGGACAATAAGCCTAAAAGATGATTCAATTTCTTGCGAAAGTGTGTTTTATCGTCAATTTAACTTTGATATTGAATGGTCAATAACAGTGAAAATTGTCCAAATTCCACTCTCGCAAGTGATCGATGCTCTGAAATAGAATTTAAATGATTTTATGGATTTAGTTATGACATCAAATTCAAGACCTCAAAAAATGCCAATTGTTTTTATTGGTCATGGTACGCCCATGAATGCGATAGAAACGAATAAATATAGTTTGGCATGGCAACAATTGGGTTTAAATCTACCAAAGCCTAAAGCAATTTTGGCAATTTCAGCGCATTGGTATACCCAAGGCATTGGGGTAACTGCAATGCAGAACCCTAAGACAATTCATGATTTTGGTGGTTTCCCTCAAGCATTGTTTGACTTTCAATATCCTGCTAAAGGGGATACAGAGTTGGCTCAACAAATTGCAGCGCTATTGTCTCCTGAACAAGTCATATTAGATCAAGGTTGGGGAATAGATCATGGTACTTGGTCAGTCTTGGCGCATGTCTATCCAAAAGCAGATATCCCAGTTGTGCAATTGAGTATTGATTCGAGGCTCACTGGTCAGGAACATGTAAGTTTGGCGCGAAAATTAAGTGAATTGCGTGAGCAAGGTGTATTGATTCTAGGTAGCGGTAACGTTGTCCATAATCTTTATGAAATGAATTGGAAGACTGATGCCCCTCATTATGATTGGGCAACACAGTTTGATGACAGTGTAAAAGAATACTTATTTGCACGAAATATAGATGCACTTGCAGATTATATGAAACTACCTGGTGCAGAGAAGAGTGTGCCAACCGCTGAGCATTATTTACCATTTTTATATATTGCAGCGTTAATGGCGGAAGGTGATCCAATTGATATCTTTGTCGATGGTCTGCAAGGAAAATCAATTAGCATGCTTTCAGTGCAAATTGGTTAAATAGATGGCTTGCCTGCATGAGATTGAGTCATTTTTTAGCATGCAACATTGACTCGATCATCATTGCTAAAATTTAATATACATAAACAAATATAGCGGTGATAAACCGCTCGTTTGAGAATTAATACGATAATAATTTAAGATTTTTTATCAGTTTAGAAAAAACGAGCAGTGGAATTTTATATGTTTTTTTAAGACGTGGAGATACTTACATAGCACATGAAAACAATCATAAAATAAACATTTAATATGCTTTTCTCGATGTACAACATTTTCAATGTACAGTGTTATTCATACAGTTTTAAAAATTTTCAGAACTGAATAAATGATTTGAGATTGAGATTTTTTTAGCAATGTAGTGTGATTTGCGAAAACGGATCAAAAGAATTTGAGATTGAAACTCTAATTCACCAAATTCAGGTTCTACTTGGACATAATGCAACTGCCCATATTCATCTCGCACACGTGCTTGTGCGGAAAACCCAGGACGGGCATTGCCACTGGATACGGTCGCTAAGCGCCCAAGAAGATTGACTTTATTGGTCACAACTTTCGGTTTAATCACCTGATCCAAACAGTGAATCATAAACACGGTAAAGAAGATTGCCATAACTAAGGCAGGCAAGATGACGTAATACCATGCAATAAAATGTTGTTGCGTTGCGTGCATGACCAATTGAAGAAAATAACCAGCAAAACTAAAATTGATTAACAAGAATACAAAAATCAGTACTTTAGAAAATTTCACCTGTACCAGTGGAGAAACGATTAACCAATGAGGAGAAACTTTCTTTAAAAAAGTACTGGGGCGTATTCCGATATAATAGCCTGCGGTTTCTGCCATGCTGAGCAGAAATAGAGCCACCACAGAAATGTGAAACGGCATTAATTCAGATTCTGATAAGAATTCCAACATGACAGTCCTTTGGTTTATTGATTATTTAAAATAATTTTAATTAATCAATGATATAAATACCGCCATCTGAGTGAACAGCGATGTTTACTTTTTCAAGTTTATCACCGATACATGGCCCTGAAATACATTCACCTGATTCAACCTCAAACAGTGCGCCGTGCGTAGAGCATTGAATATACTCACCATCTTGATCTAAGAATTGATTTTCTAGAAATTCAAGTTCTGTCTGCAAATGCGGACATACATTTTGGTAAGCATAGAATGCACCATCGCGCTGGGTAATAAAAATCGTATCACCCGTCATTGTGTCAAAAGCACGTGCAGTACGTTCTTGAATCTCTTCTGTCATTGCAATTTTTTCAGACATTTATGCACATTCCTTTTTAAATGTTTCAAGTAAATTGGCATATTCTGCAATGTCTAAACGAGGGCCGAATTTAGAAACCACTTCACTTGAAATAAGAATAGCAAGTTGAGCCGCAGTTTGTAAATTTTCACCTTGATTTAAGGCATATAAGAATGCACCTGAAAAAGCATCACCCGCACCATTTGCATCGACTGCGACCACTTTGCGTCCTTGTACATGAAAATACTGTTCTTGGTTTGCAACGATTGCACCTTTTGCACTTAATGTAATGACAACTTCATTGCTCAGTAATTTCAATTTAGCCAGAGCAGCGTCTACAGAGGTTGTTTCTGTATACATCATAGCTTCTTGTTCATTACAGAAAAGTAAGTCTACGCCGTCATCAATCAATTCATCTAAGCCAGTACGTGCGTATTGAACCATTGCAGGGTCAGATAAAGTCAGTGCGATTTTTACATTATTTTCACGAGCAATTTGACGTGCCTGTTTTACTGCGGCGCGTGCAGAATCACTGGTCGATAAATAACCTTCAATATAAAGCCATTGTGCGGTTTTTAATGGCTCAAAATCCATTTGAACATCTGAAAGTTCAGCGGTAATGCCCAAATAGGTATGCATGGTACGTTCAGAGTCTTCACTCACCAAAACCATACACGTACCTGTTACGCCTTCACTGATTGATTTTGTTGAGGTTTGAATACCTGCTTCAGTTAGACCATTGAGGTAAATTGCACCTAAATCATCGTTCCCTACACGGCATGCATAAAAAGCTGAAGCACCGAGTGCGCTGAACGCAACAGTTGTATTGGCAGCAGAACCACCTGAAGCTTGACCTTTATAAATTTGGCTTGCTTTTAAATTATTGTAGAGTTGAGCCTGAGTTTCACCATCGGTCAATTGCATGGTGCCTTTTTGCAAATTTTGTTCGGTTATGAACGTATCAGATACTTTAAATTCTTGGTCAATGAGTGCATTTCCAATTGCAAAAAGGTCAACTGTAGCCATGTTTTTCATCACATCTAACATTAAAAACACAAAGTTTACACCAATGCTCAGCTTAGCAGTAGTTTGTTGAATAAATTTCAATTACATTTGTCATATAAATGCATTGGAGGTTGTGTGGATATTTTAATTCAACAGGTAGATCAATTACCTTCGCAGATTCAGGATTTGGTGATCGCTTCGGAAAAAGAAGGTTTCCATTTCATTCAAAAACTTGTTGATGAGTTTCAGCAAGGCACAAATCAATTTAATCGTCATGGTGAGTTTTTACTGGTGGCTTTTGATGGGCCAAAACTTGTTGCCTGTGGCGGTTTGAATATACAAATGAGTGATGACGAGGAAGCCAATAAGGCTGAAGCAAAATATAAAATTGGTCGTGTACGTCGTTTTTATGTATTACCCGAGTATCGTAGGTCGGGACTAGCTAAACGGTTATTACAAGAGCTTGAAAAAAGGGCAAAAGCGAATTTCTCAGCTTTGTGCTTATTTACGAGTACAACAGTTGCTGCGCAGTTTTATCAAAAGCAAAACTATGTATTTGTAGAGAATCACTCGAATTATAATTATTTCAAATATTTGATTTAGTTTTTAAATTGGGTGCGTGGATTGCCGTTGCAGTAAGGTTATACACAATACCGATATGAATAATGAGCAGACATTTACAAATATTCTAGAGAATCATAAATCAGCAATACTTATCGCCCTTATCCAACGGTGGCATTCATGCCACCAAAGTGGAGCTAATTGCATGTAAATCATTACTATGGGAAAACAATTTTTTATCTGAAATGAATAACAGAATTAAATCAAGTAAAACTGCTTTGATGGTGAAATGAGGGCTTAATCACAATTTTAATTTTGCTTTAAGACTAAAAACGCAAGATTTTAGCATCTAAACCATGGTTGAACTGATCATGAAGCAAGTTGAGCTGTCTGAATTAGTCTCTAAAGTTCCCCAAGTTACACTGCTATTTTGGATCACCAAAATCTTCGCTACAACTTTTGGTGAAACGGCAGGTGATGCAGTTTCGATGTCTTTAAATCTAGGCTATTTACTGAGTACATTTATTTTTGCTTTTGTATTTATCCTCTTTGTGTTTTTTCAAATCCGTGCCAAAACTTATCATTCTTATTTGTATTGGTTTACGATTATTGCCAGTACTACAGTCGGAACAACATTAGCGGATTTTGTCGATCGCTCTTTAGGCATAGGCTACTTAGGTGGAAGTACCTTATTACTCAGTTTAGTACTTTTATCTTTATATAGCTGGTACAAAGTTGAAGGTACAATTTCACCACATATTCATCAACCTCGCGCAGAAATTTTCTATTGGTTAACCATTACATTTTCTCAGACATTGGGTACAGCTTTAGGCGATTGGTCATCTGATACAGCGGGTTTAGGCTATACGGGTGGCATCATGCTGTACGTGATATTGCTCGGTATTGTTATTGCACTATATTTTTTCAGCAAAGTGCCTAGAACTTTACTGTTTTGGACGGCTTTTGTACTTACTCGTCCGCTTGGTGCTGTGGTGGGAGATTTTCTAGATAAGCCTTTAGATCACGGAGGTTTAGCTCTCAGCCGTTTTGCCGCTTCAGCTGTGTTATTCATTGCGATTTTAGTGTGCATTTATATCGATAATCGTAGTAAGAAAAACTTAAACCTAGGATTTAGAAGTACCTAGTATGATTCTTCAAAAAGATTATGCCTGATTCGCGTGTTCTTTGAATGGTGATGCTCAATATTTTGGGCATCACTTTTTTTAAATCTGACAAATTTAGCTTCTTAATCAATTTGTTGATGTCGCGAATAAACCTGACTAAATGAATAAGAATTAGTGATAAGAATGAATCGCATTTATTTAACTTTGCGTTATACTTAAATGCATAGATAAATATTTAATTTAGGAGATCGCATGACTGTAGATGTGACTGAAACCTTAGCCCAAACTGTTCATCCTGCGTTTCAGTTGGTACGTCAACACCATGTTGAAGCTTTAGACATTTTAGTTTCAGAATATAAACACAAAGTCACAGGTGCGATGCACTATCACTTAGCAACAGATCACGATGAAAATGTTTTCCTTGTTGCATTCCGCACGCAGCCTATGGATTCCAAAGGTGAAGCGCATATTTTAGAACATACTGCATTGTGTGGTTCTGAAAAATTCCCTGTTCGTGACCCATTCTTTTTGATGATTCGTCGTTCATTAAACACGTTTATGAATGCGTTCACAGCAGCAGATTGGACAGCATATCCATTTGCGACGCAGAACAAAAAAGACTTCCAAAACCTACTTGAAGTGTATATGGATGCCGCTTTTGCAGCCAATTTGAATCCTTTGGATTTTGCACAAGAAGGTATTCGTATTGAGTTGGAAAATGGTGAACCTGTTTATAAAGGTGTGGTATTTAATGAAATGAAAGGAGCGATGAGCTCTCCTTCAGATCAGCTTTATCACCAATTGGCTCATCACTTATTCCCTAAAACGACGTATCACTACAATTCGGGTGGTGATCCTAAAGATATTCCAGATTTAACTTATGATGAGTTAGTGACTTTCTATAAGTCACATTACCATCCAAGTAATGCCATATTTATGACTTTTGGTGATGAGTCTGCCTATAACTTACAAGAACAGTTTGAAAAGTTAGCACTGTCTAAGTTTGGAAAAGGTGAAACACTTTATTCTAAAGCTGAACAGCGTTTAACAGCACCGATTGAAGTACAAGAAACGTATGCGGTTGATGCAGAAGATTTAAAAGATAAAACCTATCACATCCTTTCATGGTTATTACCACAAACCAGCGATGTGAAATTACGTTTAGGCATGCGTTTGGTTGAAGGTATTCTTTTAGAAAACTCAGCTTCACCATTACGCCATTACTTAGAAACCTGTGGTTATGCACAATCTACAGGCCCAATCATGGGTGTAGATGATTCTAACTATGAAATGACGTTCTACTGTGGCGTGCAAGGTTCAAATCCTGAACATGCAGCAGAGTTTAAAAATGGTGTCTTAAATATTCTACAAGATGTAGCTTCTAAACCTGTAGATCAAGACATGGTTGATGCAATTTTGCATCAAATTGAACTGCATCAACGTGAAATTGGTGGTGATGGTACGCCTTATGGTTTAACGCTGATTTTGAATGGTTTGGGAAGTGCAATCCATCACAATGACCCAATTCATACGTGGGATGTCGATAGCGCTATTGCCAGTGTGAAGGAAGAGCTAAAAGATCCAATGTGGTTGTCGAATTTAATTCAAACCCATTTATTGGACAATCCACACCGTGTGCAAATGACTTTAGTGCCAGATGCAACCAAGTCTGCAAAAGAAGCTGAAGAAGAAAAAGCACGTTTGGCAAAAATTGGTGCAGCATTAACAGAAGCAGATAAGGCTGAAATTGTTGCACAAACGGAAGCTTTGAAAGTTCGCCAAGAAACACCAGATGATTTGTCTTTATTGCCGAAAGTAGGTTTAGAAGACATTCCTGCGGAACTCGCGATTGTACAAGGTCAATTGCGTGAGATTATTTCAAATGGCCTAGATACACCATTGAATCTGTATCATGCAGGAACCAACGGTATTTATTACCAACAAGTTTTAATTCAAATTCCTGATCAAATTGTAAAATCACCATATTTCAATCTGTTATCTATTCTCATGGGTGAAGTAGGTGCAGGGCAGTATGATTATTTAGAATTACAACAATTACAAACTGCAGTGAGCGGTGGTTTGGGAATGGGTGCGTCTTTACGTTCTAAAACTGATGATAAAGGTCAAATCAGTGCATGGTTAACCCTTACGACGAAATCTTTGGCAGATAAGTTTGATGCGATTCAGTTGTTAAAGTTAGCTTTTGAACAATTACGTTTTGATGAGAAAGACCGAATTATCGAACTTTTACAACAACGTAAAACACGTTGGGCATCTCGCTTATCTGGCTCAGGGCATAGTTATGCGATGCAAATCGCTTCACGTAATATGAGTGCATTGGCAAAACGTGATTATGACAGTACGGGGCTGGGTGCGCTGAACTGGTTGGGTGACTTGGTTGAAAAAATCGAAAAAGATGATGTTGCTTATAACAATTTAATAGACGAGTTGAAAGCCATTCATCGTGGTTTGATGCTTGCGCCAAAACAATTTTTATTGGTGTGTGAAGAACATCATTCAGATCGTTTAGTTGAAGAAGTTCAAACAGTTTGGGATAAGCTTGCCGTCGACAAATCACCTGTCTATCTAACTGAGGTTGAATTTGACGAAAGCAATGCTCAAAACTTAGATCAAGCTTGGCTCATTCAAGCCAATGTTCAGTTCTGTGCTTCAGCGTATCAAGCAGTTGATGTCGCACATCCTGATGCAGCACCACTGATGGTACTTGCGGGTTATTTACGTAACGGTTTCTTACACAGTGCGATTCGTGAAAAAGGCGGTGCGTATGGCGGTGGTGCAAGTTATGACGGCAATGCATGCTCATTCCGTTTCTATAGCTACCGTGACCCACGTCTTGCTGAAACATTCCAAGATTTTGAAGCAAGCTTGGATTGGTTATTGAACAAAGAGCAACACGCTTATCAGCTTGAAGAAGCAATTTTAGGTCTGGTTTCTAGTATGGATAAACCGGGTTCGCCTGCGGGTGAGGCAATTACAGCATGTTATGCATTGCTTCATGGACGGACACCTGCGTTTAGAAAGCAATTACGTGAACGTTTATTAAACGTTACTATGGATGACCTTAAGCGTGTGACACAAACTTATTTGGTTGAACAAAAGCCAGTAAGAGCCGTAGTTGCACCTGTTGCGAAGAAAGAAGCTTTGGAAAACTTAGGCTTTGAAATTAAAAAAGTGAATTAAATAAACTGGAGAGTTATATGTCGTTCAAAGATTTTGAACGTACACCATTGAACCTGAGCATCTTAATGATGCTCAGTTTTAGTTTAATGGAGGTTGCTCATGCCGATGATACAGCATTGGTTAACCCTGCAAGTACACAAGCCTGTGTGGCGTTAGAGTCTAATGCAGACCGTTTAGCGTGTTATGATAAAATTTTTAAAACACCAAGCGAACCTGCTCCAGTCATTGTTTCAGAACAGCGTGCAGCTCAAGAGATTGCAGTTGAAAAAGCTGAACCTGTAACCTTAAAAGAAAAGATTGAAGATAAGGCTGAAAATATATTTGCCATTCATGGTGATAAAATTGATCCGAATACTTCTTTATTGGATAAACGTTGGGAACTTTCGCAAGACAGTAAATTAGGGACGTGGAATATTCGCGCACACCAACCAGTTTATTTACTACCTGCGTTTTGGACGACGGAAAAGAATTCATTCCCAAACAGCCCAAATCCTCAGAATGACGTTGAAGAAGATCAAAATCTAAAATCAATGGAAGCGAAATTCCAAATTTCATTAAAAACCAAAGCTGTTGAAAATGTTTTTGGTAAGAATGGTGATTTATGGTTAGGCTATACGCAGTCATCTCGTTGGCAAGTTTATAACTCAGAAGAATCACGTCCATTTCGTGAAACTAATTATGAACCTGAAGCGAGTTTAATGTTCCGTACCAACTACAATCTGTTGGGACTCAACGGTCGACTTTTAGGGGTTACTTTAAATCACCAATCCAATGGACGTTCTGATCCGCTTTCAAGAAGCTGGAATCGTGTCATGTTGAATCTTGGTTTTGAGAAAGACAACTTCGCTTTGATGCTACGTCCTTGGTATCGTATGGAAGAAGACTTTAACGACGATAATAATCCAGATATTAAAAATTATATGGGGCGTGGTGATATGACTGCGTTCTATCGTTGGAAAGAGCATGATTTTTCATTGATGTTACGTCATTCTTTAAAAGGTGGTGATGACTCACATGGTGCAGTCCAGTTTGATTGGGCATTCCCGATAAAAGGAAAACTCCGAGGCAATCTACAAATTTTTGATGGTTATGGCGAAAGTTTGATTGATTATAATCACCGCGCGACCTATGTCGGCTTAGGTGTGTCTCTGATGAATTGGTATTGATATTTCAATAGTTTTAATTTGAGTATCTATTCTTTCAAGATAAGCCCTCACTTCATCATCAAGTGAGGGTTTATTGTTTTAGATCTAAGAATTTGATTATCTTAAAACCAACTAGACCAAACTTGATCATATTGGCTCAGTATTTTCCGTTAAGCTATAAAAAGCCCAAACCTCAAAGTATCTATTTAACCGATTTGGATTTCGGTGGTAGGGTGACTGACACGGCTCTTATTTGGGGTTGCGATTAAATAGGCCAAAGTCAAAGGCCCTAAACGACCAGCAAACATTAAAAACATTAAGGCGACTAAGCTACCAGGTTGCAAATCTTCAGTGACACCACGAGATAAACCCACAGTGCAGGCGGCAGAAACGGCTTCAAATAATAAATCTAAGAACTTTTTATTGGGTTCTAATATCAACAGCGTGAAAAAACCAATTAAAATCAACAATGAAGTGATGGCAATCACCGCCAATGCTTTAAAAGTTGCTTGATGTGAAACAGAGCGACCAAAAACTCTAATCTCATCGGAACGTTTTAAGAAGGTGATCACACTTAAAATCATAATAATAAATGTACCGACTTTAATCCCGCCCGCAGTACTCAAAGAACCACCACCAATAAACATCAAGACCATGGTAATCAGTGTCGAAGCATTGGTCATATTGCCGACTTCTAAACTGTTAAAGCCCGAAGAGCGGGGTACAGTTGCATGGAACCAAGCATTTAATGCTTGATCGCCTACTGACATCGGTGCAAGTGTTAAAGGATTGGATGCTTCTATTAACCAGATCACAATAAAAGCGAATAGGTTTAATCCAGCAATGGTTGAAAGAATTAATTTGCTGTTGGTTGAAAGCTTTTTCCAACGTTTGGCACGTTTAATGTCCATCAGGACAACGAAACCAATTCCACCAATAATATAGAGCATACTGATGGTGAATGTGACCATGTATTGGTCAGAGAAACTCATCAAACTATTGGGGAATAATGAAAATCCACCATTGTTGAACGCCGAGACACTGTAAAACAGTGCATAGAAAAAAGCATTATCAAGGTCATAGTGATGTGACCAAGCCATGGTTAAAATTGCAGTGCCAATCGCTTCAAAAAATAATGAATAGAGAAAAACACCTTTTACGGTAAAAGTTGCTTTTGCAAGACTGGTTTGCCCAATGGTTTCTTGCGCCATGATTTGCTGTTTAAGCCCAACTTTGGAAGAAAGACTGAGCGCAGCGAGAATGGCGAAGGTCATAAAACCTAGGCCGCCACACTGGATCAGTAACATCACGATGACTTGGCCAAAAGTGGTAAAAGAATCACCGATATTCACCACAGAAAGCCCTGTGATTGTGACCGCAGAAGTTGCAGTGAAGAGTGCATTTATCCACGTTAATTCGCCGTGATGGGCGAACGGAAGCTTCAGTAACAATGTGCCGATAATGATGAAACTTAAAAAACCTAAAGCAAGTAAGCTCGGTGGACTGAGATTAATACGATTATGTTTTTTATCGATCAATTCATTTCTAGATAAACGCATAGATCACAACTATAAGAATCGTATTGAAAATTGTCTTAACATTTCTACAGGACCTTCAAGAATTAAAATATCCTTTTCTTGTAAAATTGTTCCTGGTGCAACTTCATAAAGTACATGAGAGCCACGTTGTAACATCAGGGTTTTAAGCTCTGGAGAATTTTCCATAACGGTATGAAATTGAGCGCCTTGCAAATTTGCAGCGATTTCAATTTTTACGATATAGCGATCATTATTCAGTGCCATATAACGTCGAACCATCGGATAACTAAGAGATTGCGCAACTCGAATCCCCATGTCTTCTTCAGGATGAATGATTTTGGTAATTCCCAAATGTGACAAAATCATGTGGTGCGCTTTAGATTTTGCTTTGGCGTAGATTTTATCAATCCCTAAATTTTTTAAATGTAAAACGCATAAAATACTGGCTTCAATATCTTCACCAATCGCAACCACAACAGCATCACAGTTTTTTACATTCAGTTCATCTAAAACGTGTTCATCTGTTCCATCGGCAATCACCGCATGGCTGATTTTATCTGCGATATTTTCAACATTTTTTTTAAGGGTATCTATTCCAATCACATCGTGATTTAAATTGGTGAGTTCTAAAGCAATTGCTTCTCCAAAACTCCCTAAACCGATAACAGCAAATAATGCCATAATCTAAAAAATCCTTATCATCATGCGAAATCCGCATAGACATCATATTTAATTCATTGCATTTTATATTTAAACGATACAGCAGCCAATCTGTAAAAGGACAATAAAATAGGCTAAATGTAAAAATACTCATTTTTCTTGTCATAAATATTTAAAAAACCATAAATATAATTCATTTAAAGAGATGGATTTTCACTCTAAAACTTAGCTTGAGTTAGAGTATAAAAAATGGATGATAAAAAGATTTTCAAAATACTCCAGCATTGGTTTCCTGAACTGTTGGAAAGAAAAATACCCAAAAAGAAAAAGCGTAAAGATTTTGAGGAGTTTTTAGGCTGGTTGGTTGCAGAAAAAGTAGCAAATCATTTACGTACTTTTCTTATGAAAATAGATCGTCATGCATTTCAAGAAAATGAAATTGAACGCAGTGCTATTTTTCAGGACCATCGCCTAGATGCTCAGCATGTGCAGAGTACGATTCGGCTACGTGCTAAACCCATTTTAGAGCATTTTGAAAAACATAAAGCGGTTATTGGACGTTATTACAATGTGCAAGATCAAGTCTTTGATATTGTTTTTGAAGAAATTTTAACAATATTAAAGATGCATGATTTTGAGTTACTTTTAATTTATGCAGATGATTATTATTGGTTAGCTGTGCCTAATCAAGAACACAAAATTGAAAAATTCTGTAAACATTTCAATAAGCAATTCCATGATGAAGATATCAGCATAGAACATTATGCTTTGTTTGATTGTTCAAGATCGATTTGAGGTTTGAACCATTAACGCTTTTTAAAGTATAGTTTTGTTCTCTTTTAAAAATTGAATAAACAATGGATGATAAAAAGATATATCAATGCTTACAAGCATGGTTCCCAGAGTTGGAGTCGCTGAAAATTCCAAAGAAAAAATTTAGAAGGGATTTTGATACTTTCTATTATTGGCTATCACCTAAAAATATAACAGAGCCTACGACTGAGGATGAGCTTCAAGAATGCAAATATCGTGGTTATTTCTTAAGTATTGATCGTGATCAACATTTTGATAATGGCATTGAGGCTTGTGCATTATTTCAGGATTTAAGTGTGGATGTTGATACTATCCAAAACAGGATTGAGTTCAGAACAACGCCATTGTTTGAACATTTTGAAAAATATAAAGATTTAATTGGTAATTTTTATGCTTTACGTAGCCATGTTTACGATATTGTTCTGGAGGAAATTTACAACGAGGTGAGAAAGCAGGGTTATCGAATGTTGTTGATTTATGCATCTGAGCAAATTTGGATGGTTGTGCCAGATCAACCTAAAAAAATAGAACAATTTATTAAGTTATTTCGTAAGCAATTTATTGGATCGCATCCATCCATCGAATATTATGAACGATTTAAGCCATTTAATTTGAGTAGTTTTTTGTCAGATGATGATTGATTGTTAAATTCAGAATACTTATATACATCAAGCTCTATTTGACAAGAGCTTGATGTACATTGAAAGACAATTTTATTTCAAGAAACGCTGATAACCTAAGTTATTGGTAATTTCTGCATATGGATAAGTAATGCTTTCCAATGTTTCGATTAAACCATCAGGGTTTTGTTTCGCATCAGTCGCTTCAAGACCAACCAATACACGACCCTCAGCCGCCCCATGATTACGGTAATGGAATAGGGTAATGTTATGTGTTGGGCCAAGACGCTCTAAGAAGGTTAATAAGGCACCCGGGCGCTCAGGGAATTCGACACGGAAAAGACGTTCATTTTCAATATCGGCATGGCCACCAACGAGATAGCGAATATGTAATTTTGCGACTTCATCATCAGATAAATCATCAACATCATAATGTAGCTTTAATGCTTCATAGATATCATGGCGCTCTTTTTCACCCGCTTTTAAACTGATTCCAACAAAAACTTGTGCTGCTGATGCATCACTGGCACGGTAGTTAAACTCAGTAATATTACGGCCTTGTAGAGCACGACAGAAGTTCAGGAAAGAACCTTTTTCTTCAGGAATCGTGACTGCAAAAATAGCTTCTTTGCGTTCACCTAATTCTGTACGTTCAGCAATATAACGTAAACGATCGAAATTCATGTTTGCACCACAAACAATCGACACCATGTTTTTGCCCGAAAGTTGGTGTTCAGCAACATATTTTTTGATCCCTGCCAAAGCCATCGCCCCTGACGGTTCTACGATGCTACGGCATTCATCATAAGTGTCTTTAATTGCAGCGCAGATTTCATCGGTATTGACTAAAATAACCTCACGTTCAACGATTGGCCCTGAGTTATCCGATTTTTGTAATTGGATCACTTCAAATGGTTTTTCACCAATTTGCGCAACCGCTGTACCATCTGCAAATAAACCAACCGTTGGTAAAATCACGCGTTCATTGGCTTCAAAAGCCGCTTTTAAGCATGCAGATTCATCATATTCAACAGGAATAACTTTGACATGTGGTGCAACATCACCTAAATAAGCAGCAACACCTGCAATTAAACCGCCGCCACCTACAGCGACGAAAACATAGTCGACATCACGCCATTGACGTAAAATTTCATTGGCAATAGTCCCTTGTCCAGCCATGACCAATTCATCATCATAAGGTGGAATAAAGCTCATCCCTTCATCTTTAGCCCGTTGGATGGCGTATTTATTGGCCACATCGAAAGAATCACCATGCAGTACCACTTCACCGCCTAAGCGTTTTACAGCTTGGACTTTAATGTCAGGTGTGGTTTTTGGCATGACAATAATGGCACGAATTCCTAACTTTTGACCTGATAATGCCACGCCCTGAGCATGGTTACCCGCAGAAGCAGTAATAACGCCACGTTCCAACTGAGATTTCGGTAATTGACTGATGCGGTTATACGCACCACGCAGTTTGAAAGAAAAGACAGGTTGTAAGTCTTCGCGTTTGAAGCGAATGTTATTGTTTAGTTTTTCACTAATTCGTGGCGCTGCTTCGAGTGGGGTTTCGATTGCAACGTCATAGACGGTTGCCTGTAATATTTGTCGAACCAAACGAGACAGCATGTTAATTTTCCATCTAACAGTTTAAAATGAGCGATCATTGTAACAAACCGCTGTACATTTGCGTTTTAAAATTATGCAAAATGTGCAGGAAATTGAAATTTAATTGAGAGAAGTCATGAGCCTTTATGCAACCCAAGATGAGAAAAAACAAGCAGCAGCCAAAGCCGCTTTAAAACACTTACCAAAAGGGGGCATTTTGGGGGTGGGTACGGGAAGTACTGTTAACTTCTTAATCGATCTTTTACCAGAGTTACAACTTGAAGCTGCGGTTGCAAGTTCTGAAGCAACGGCACAACGTCTTAAAAAATTAGGCATTGAAGTGGTTGATATGAACCATGTGGGTGGTTTAGATGCCTATGTTGATGGTGCAGATGAAATTGATCGTCATATGCATATGATCAAAGGTGGTGGTGCGGCGCTAACACGTGAAAAAATTGTTGCATCGATTGCTAAAAAATTCGTTTGTATCGTTGATGATTCAAAATGGGTTGATCAGTTAGGCCGTGATTTCCCAGTACCGATTGAAGTGATTCCAATGGCACGTTCTGCTGTTGCACGTAAAATTGTTTCTTTGGGTGGTGATCCTGCTTACCGTGAAGGTGTGATCACCGACAATGGTAATGTGATTCTAGATGTTTTTAATTTGAATATTTTAAATGCTTTAGAACTTGAAAAAACTTTAAATGATATTCCTGGTGTCGTTTGTAACGGTATTTTCGCAATTCAAAAAGCAGATATTGCGATCGTTGCGACCAATAATGGTATTGAAGAGCGTACAGCGGTTTAACTTTTTTTAATCTCCCCAAACCCCTCTTTAAAAAGAGGGGCTTTCACTCCGTTAATTGATTTACAATGGAGCCTCTTCATTTATAAAAGATGAGGAATGAAATGACGCAAGGGGGGATTCTATGTGTAATTATAGAATAAATGATCTCAAATCTTCCTGAAATTCAAATCACACATCATGCACGGGCAACACGTTTGCGCTTACGTGTAGAACCTACGCAGATTCGTTTAACTGTGCCAAAGTTTTGTACAAAAAGACAAATACAAGATTTTCTGAGTCAGTCTGAACAATGGATGATCGAAACATGGCAAAAGCAGCAAGAAAAAATCGTTCAAGTTGAACGAACTTTGCCGACAGAGTTACGATTATTTAATTTAAAACAATCATTAACCATTATTTATCAAACTCAAAAAAATTCTTATATTTATGATAAAGATAATCACCAGCTTTTTATTAGTGATCGTCAGCCTGAACAATACTTAAAAGCATTTGTAATCGCCTATGCAAAACACCATTTACCGATTTATTTAAAGCAAGTCAGCCATGAAACTGGGTTAAAGTTTGGTGAATGTTCAGTTCGTCAACCAAAAACACGTTGGGGAAGCTGTACTTCACGACATGATATTATGTTGAATAGTGCTTTGGTTTTACATGCTCTTGAAATTGCACGTTATGTATGTGTGCATGAATTAGCACATACTCAACATTTTGATCATAGTGCTGCATTTTGGGCAGAAGTTGAAAAGCATGATTTGAATTTTAAAAATCATCGGAAGATTTTAAAAAGTGGTGCAATGCCATGGTGGTGGGTTTAATTGAGTATTACAACTGAATTTTAATGAAAATAAAAATGAGGAAGGTTTATGACTATAAAAAGAATCATCAGCAATATTAAATCTGTAGATTTAGCCAAAGCCCAAGCTTTTTATGGTGATTTTTTAGCGATGGACTTGGTGATGGATCATGGTTGGATCAAAACATTTGCAAGTCAGGAAATTATGCATCCACAAATCAGTATCGCTTCGGAAGGAGGAAATACAACAGATGTCCCCGATTTTTCGATCGAGGTAGACAATGTGGATGAATTATATGAAAAAGCCAAAAAATTGGATTTAGATATTCTTTATCTGTTAACCAACGAAGACTGGGGCGTTAGGCGTTTCTATGTCAAAGATCCATTTGGAAAGATTGTAAATATTTTGCAACATGTGGAATATTAAAATGAATAGAGTATTTTTTAATGTTAAAAAATAGCCTAAGCAAATGTGTTTAATTAGCTGAATTCATTACCCAATCCTTAATTACTCTCACAATTTCCTCAGGTTGTTTAATCCATACAGCATGTTGGTTTCCTTTGAGCTGTTGCGATAAATCTACGGTTTCTATTTTCGGATGATTAAAATAACGGCTTAAACCAAGCATTGAACTCATTGGTGCGAAATCATCACCTTTTAAATAGACAAATAGGGCAGTATTATCAACGATCTGTTCATGTCCAATGATATGTTGATAATTTCCCGTAAAGACGACTTTTGACCAATCTCGCATCAATGATTTAGTTTCACGATTACCAAATGCAATTTTATAACCTGCAAAATAGCCATCTTTTAAAATCATCGCATTGATCACAGTGACTGCTTTTAAAATATTGATCTTGCCTTTTAAATCCCAATTTTTTAGGCCAATGTTTCCAGTCGCAACACCAATTACTTTATTTTTATGGTTTTGAGCATAAAGTGTTGCTAAATGACCACCTAAACTATGACCGAATAAAATAGGAGTTTCTGTATTTAAATCAAATGCAATTTGTTCAAGTTGAGGAATAAAATCATTGAGTAAGTCAGCATAGTTATAATCAATATCTGCCGAAACCAGTGGAAGATTACGCCCACAATTTGGATAATCAGCGACTACAATATTAAAGTTATGTTGTATGAGTGATGCAATTAATTTTTCGTATTTATTGATTGCTACACCGAGTGCAGCAAGCAGAATAATACTTTGTTTATTTTCAGGGTTTGAGTGGATATCAACAAGGATCGGTTGTTGATTAAAATGAATCGTTCTTTGAGTGAACGTATTACGAGTCATTTGATCATTCCTTAAAAGCACTCATTCGAATCATCATAGGAAGTCCTAACTTACTCATCAATGCAGTACGCGATTGAGGATTCCTTTTTACTTCAATGGCTATGAGTTTAGGCATTTCAGTTTTGAATTGTTCACGAGGGTAGCGTGTTAGAACTTCATTTTTAAAGTTTAATGAAAATAGTGATAAATCGGTTCCAATGACATCGCAAGATGTTGCCTGATTGAGCAAGAGCGCTTCTTTGGTAAATTGTGAATCATTTACATCCAAATGACCATTTTGATGTAAACAAATTGCATTTGAAATGTTATTCATTCTCTCTTCAGCATAATGATGTTTTGAGCATAAACTTTCTACACGTAAAGCGCTTTCAAAAGTAAAGCATTGACATGAATATTGTTCTAAATGCTCAACCAGACCTAAATCATGCATGAGGCTTGCAATAACAAAGCTTTCATCATCAAATTGCCAATTATTTTTTTGCGCAATTGCGACACCCCAAATGTAAGTTCTCCACGAATGATTAATAATCGCTTTAGAATCAGTTCGCTCTAATTCTGTTATCGCTTCTTTAACAATGGCTGTATCTGGAATTTTGAAATCATCAAGTTTTATGGATATAGGATTAGAATTTCGGTCTAAAAAGGTTTTGCTAAAACCCAGTGTTGCTGGTAATAGTACGCTTTTAATCAATTGAGCTTTTTCTTTAAAGCTCAATTTTCCGTTACTTAGGTTCATCCATTCTCTAGATCCAATCATTTTCGTTATTCCTGTTTTAGTTTTTAGAGTAATTACTCTAAATTATTATGCATGGATTATCTCCAAAAACAAGATGGTTTTATCTTTTTTGGAGTTTTTGGAGCGATAAGTTGCAGAATCGAAATTTAAAAATCAAATTCTAAGGTTCAATCACTAATCTTTTTTTTGATGATTCAGTTATTTGGCGAATGCGCTATGATTTTATGCGGCATGATCAAAATAATATAAACATTGAAAAATTTTAAAAACTGGAATCACTGCCTTAATTGGTGGTTTTGTGAATAAAGTTTTAATTTAATCACAAAAAAATAGGTTTTTTTTTAAGCATAAACTGAGGCTAAATTGGAAAAATGCTTTAAACTTCACGGCTTAAATTGGGGCTGCTCAATTTTGGTTTAGAAGGCAAGTCATTTATGAAATGTTAACAGGCCCTAAACATTCTCCCATTTAGCCAAAAGATATTAGACGTGGATTTTGCAGATACTCACTATTTCTTATTAATTGTACCTATCTGCCTGATATTAATGGGTAGTTTATTCTTCATCTGCTATTTCTTTTTTAAAGCACCTTCCTATTTATTTTGGTTGGGGCTTGGCTATGTGGTACCGTCCTTTGCGCTAGGTGCACAAAGTTTTATGTCAAATCACATGTTGACTACATGTGCACCCTATTTAGGAATAATGTATTTATTTGGCGCATGGGCGAGTGCTTATGCAATGGCTTTAAGAAAAAATGCAAATGCACATTCTGTCATCGCTTTTATACTCATTTTCTCAGCGGTATTGTTATTAGCTTATTATTCGTTGGTCAATGATCAGCTTTGGATGAGAATGTTGATTTTGAATTTGACAATTGCAATTGTTGAATCATTGGTTCTTTTTTCTATTTTCAAAAATTATAAGCAAACCGATTTATTAAACAAAATTGTTGATTACTCCTACTTACTAATCGTGTTATATGCTTTTGTCCGTGGACTCATTATTTTTATATTTTTAAAAGATATTGAAATACACATGTTAGTCACTTCTGTTTGGTGGTTAATGATGTTGGCAGCCAGTATTTTATCGAGTTTATGGTTTGCGATTGTTTTATTGGGGACTTTGGTTCGGGATATTGTGGCTAAATTAAATGATGAGCGTTCAAGAGATCATTTAACACATCTATTGAATCGGCGCGGGTTTTATGATGCTGCTAAATTAAACTTTTCATATAAACCGCAACGAAAGTGGTTTTTGGTGATGTGCGATGTAGATCATTTTAAGAAAATTAACGATACATACGGGCATTTGGTCGGAGACCAAGTTTTACAACAGATAGCGCATATTATTAATAAAAATGTACGTGAAAATGATTTAGTTGGGCGTTTTGGTGGTGAAGAATTCATTATTTTATTGCACATTGATCAGATCGACTTGGCTTATAATGTTGTAGAAAGAATACGCATAGCAATTGAGAATGGGCAATTTTCATCGCAAAAAATATCACTCACTGCAAGTTTTGGATTAACACAGTTGCAACAACCAAATTTGACACAAGGTATAGATCATGCAGATAAATTATTATATGCCGCTAAACGGGCAGGTAGGAACTGCATTGTTTTTAATCAACAAAAATCATTGTTGATAAATCCTTAAACTGAATTTTGTTGATGTAGAAAATATGATAAAACCCAAGCAAAACAGTTTGGAAAAATCAAACTTCCTGTCATACTACGACACTACGAAATGGATACTTTTGAATTGAGGTAAAGAACGTGATTTCAGTTGGAATTGTCGGTGGCACAGGTTATACAGGCGTTGAATTGTTGCGTCTTTTACTACGACATCCCAATGCTCAAGTGAATGTACTGACTTCACGTACTGAAGATGGCCGCCGTGTGGACGATATGTTCCCCAGTTTACGTGGCCATACAGAACTTAAATATTCAGATTTAAACATTGACGAATTAAAAAAATGTGATGTTGTATTTTTTGCTACACCGCATGGTGTTGCGATGCAACATGCGGAAGAACTTTTGGCTGCAAACACCAAAGTGATTGATTTGGCAGCAGACTTTCGTTTACAAGATTTAGAACAGTTTGAAAAATGGTATGGCATGCAACATGCTTGCCCTGAAATTTTAAAACAATCAACTTACGGTTTGTCTGAGTTAAATCGTGACAAAATTAAAAATGCAAATGTGGTGGGTAATCCAGGTTGTTATCCGACAACGGTGCAATTAGGTTTAGCACCATTATTCAAATATACTGAAACATTGGTTAAACCTGAAACTATTATTATTGATGCAAAATCAGGTGTTTCAGGTGCAGGCCGCAAAGCCAGTTTGGGTATGATCTATTCAGAAAATGCTGACAATTTCAAAGCTTATGGCGTGTCAGGACATCGTCATCATCCTGAAATCGTTGAAGCTTTAGAGAATATTTCAGGTCAAAAAGGTGTGTTTGATCATATTGTTTTTGTACCGCATTTGGTGCCGATGATTCGAGGGATGTTAAGTACAATTTACATCGATTTAACAGAAGCAGGCGCGGCAGCAGATTTACAAAGTATCTATGAACAGTTCTATGCCAACGAAACCTTTGTTGATGTGATGCCAGCAAATAGCTCACCTGAAACGCGTTCTGTACGTGGTTCGAATCAGTTGCGTATCGCTTTGTATAAACCACAGCCAAATAAGTTGATCGTTTTGTCGGTTCAAGATAATTTGGTTAAGGGTGCGGCAGGTCAGGCTGTACAAAATATGAACTTAATGTTTGGTTTTGCTGAAGATGCTGGCTTACAAGGCATCGGATTATTACCATAAGAAACGCTTTATAACTTCACACACATTTAACTTTGCGGTTAAATGTGTGTTTTGATTTTATCAATAATCAGAGATGACGATGCAGAACACAGAAACCAATACCGCGTCACAACCTACTCAAACGCCAAAAAAATCTTTTATACAAGAGAATATGCCATTGATCGTTGGTGGTGCTGTACTTTGTTTAGGCAGTACACTTTTAGGTTATACGGTTGGACATCGCCAAGGGTTGACGGCAGTTGGTTATGATGCAGATGCTGAACAATTGGTCGAAGTTGTTAAACAGCAAAAAGCAAGCTTAGGTAATTTAAATAAAAGTTTGAATGCTGCGGTACAAGAGCGTGATGTTGCTGTCTCAAACTCGAATGATCTGTTGGAAGCACTAAATAAGGCCAATGCAGACAAAGTGCAAGGTGACATCACCAGTGCAATTTATCGTGATGTTTTAAAGCAACGTGGTGGTTTGAGTCTGACTGTTCAAAATTTAGCAGTAAAATCACTCCCTGAAAATGCCTATGAATATCAAGTAGATTTAATCCAAGTAAGTCCGAGTAATCGCCGTGCGACAGGTACTGTTGAAATTCGTTTGATCAGCGGCACAGAAGTGCTGACTGTACCTATGGAAGATGCAAACTATAATTTTGCAGATTATGAGCGTCTAACTGGTCGATGGACGATGCCGAAAGGATTTAATCCACAATTCATTGAAATTCGACTAAATGGCGCTACACCAGTCATTAAGCGTTTTGCGTGGTCACGTGGGCAAGCTGTTGAAAATACAGCTGCATTTGCTGCTGAAGTTCCACAAGCTGAAGCAAATTCTCAATAATTTATGTATCTAAATATTATGCGAAGTATGAAGCGTCAAATCAGCTTAAATGAAGTGAAATCCTCATTCCAAGCGTCAGGTCATGTCGATTGGCATTTGAACACACGTATGAGCAATACTGACGATCCAGATCATGGACAAGGCGATGTTGCTGTGCAGACAGCGCCACCAGAAGTTAAGCGTCCACCGATGTATGCTGTCGTTTTAATGAACGATGACTATACGCCAATGGACTTTGTTATTGAAATTTTACAACAATACTTTGCTTTGAATCTTGACCAAGCCACTCAAGTAATGTTAACAGTACATTATGAAGGTAAAGGTGAAGCTGGCGTTTATCCGCGAGACATTGCAGAAACAAAAGCTAACCAAGTAAATAACTATGCTCGGTCGCAAGGTCATCCGTTACTTTGTCAGATTGAGCCAAAAGAATAAGGGGGTTTCATGCTCAGTCGTCAATTAGAGGTTTCACTACGTTTGGCTGTTAGCATGGCTCGTCAAAAGAGACATGAGTTTCTTACAGTTGAACATTTATTGTTGGCTTTACTTGATAATGATTCTGCAGTGAATGCTTTGAAAGCATGCGGTGCTGAAATTATAACTTTACGTAAAGAGTTGGAAGAGTACGTTGAACAACATACACCTAAATTAGGTGAAAACAGTGATCAAGCGCCGCATCCAACTGAAAGTTTTGACCGTATTTTACAACGTGCAATTTTCCATGTTCAATCGAGCGGTGGAGATCGTACTGTTGAGGGTGCAGACGTATTAGTTGCGATGTACTCTGAGCGAGACTCATTTGCAGTTTATTTGCTTAAACGCCATCAAATCAATCGTTTGACTTTGACACAATATTTGTCACATGGTGCGCGCAAAGAAGAAATACAAGTTGAAGAAGAGTCTGATGATTTAGACGGTGAATCAAGTTCTTCGGCAAATGCAGGCCCATTAGAGCTTTACACGTTAAACCTAAATGTTGAGGCACAAAAGGGCAAAACAGACCCATTGATTGGCCGTGAAAAAGAAATTGAACGTGCTGCGCAAATTTTATGTCGTCGTCGTAAGAATAATCCGCTGTTGGTCGGTGATCCGGGTGTAGGAAAAACCTCCATTGCAGAAGGTTTAGCTTGGTTGATTGTGAATGGTAAAGCACCTAAGCCACTCGAAAATGCTGAAGTGTTCAGCCTTGATATTGGTGCATTGGTTGCGGGTACAAAATATCGTGGTGATTTTGAAAAGCGTTTAAAACAACTTTTAAATGCCCTAAAAAAGAAACCAGAAGCGATTTTATTTATTGATGAAATTCATATGATTATTGGTGCTGGCTCAAGTATGGGCAGTACGATGGATGCATCAAACTTAATTAAACCTGCTTTGGCAAATGGGACACTACGTTGCATTGGTTCTACGACATTCCAAGAATATCGCCAAGTTTTTGAAAAAGATCATGCATTGTCGCGCCGTTTCCAAAAGATTGATGTGAATGAACCATCGATTTCAGAAACCATTGATATTTTACGTGGTTTAAAAGTGAAATTCGAAGAATTCCATCATGTTAAATATGATGATATGGCTTTGATTTCGGCAGTAGAATTGTCTGCTAAATTCATCAATGATCGCTTTTTACCAGATAAAGCTATTGATGTGATTGATGAAGCAGGTGCACAACGTCGCTTAAAAGCAGAGCAAGATGATACGCTGATCACGGTTGAAAATATCGAAGATATTGTGTCTAAGATTGCACGTATTCCACCGAAAACTGTTTCTAAAGACGATAAGTCTGTGCTTGAGTATCTTGAACGTGATCTTAAACGTGTGGTGTTCGGTCAAGACGAAGCGATTACTGCATTGGCATCTGCAATCAAGTTGTCACGCGCGGGCTTGAAATCACCAGATAAACCTGTGGGAAGCTTTGTTTTTGCTGGGCCAACAGGTGTGGGTAAAACTGAAGTGACCAAACAGCTTGCGAAATTGCTCGGTGTTGAGTTGGTTCGCTTTGATATGTCTGAATATATGGAACGTCATGCGGTTTCACGTTTGATTGGTGCGCCTCCAGGTTATGTTGGATATGACCAAGGTGGTTTGTTAACAGATGCGATTCATAAAAATCCACATTGTGTTTTATTGCTCGATGAAATTGAAAAAGCGCATCCAGATGTCTTTAACTTGTTATTACAAGTCATGGATCATGGTGCTTTGACGGATAATAATGGTCGTAAGTCAGACTTCCGAAATGTGATTATTGTATTAACCACCAATATTGGTGCTGAAAGCATTTCACGTACCAGTATCGGTTTTACTGAACAGGACAATAGCAATGACAATCAAGAAGCGATGAAACGTGCTTTTGCACCTGAGTTCCGTAACCGTTTAGATGGTGTGATTCAGTTTAAAGCATTGCAAACCACTGTGATTGAGTCTGTTGTAGATAAATTCTTGACCGAATTACAAGCTCAGCTTGATGAGAAGAAAGTTGTCCTAGAAGTAGATCAAAGTGCACGTGATTGGATGGCGGAAAATGGCTATGATCGTTTAATGGGTGCACGTCCAATGCAACGTTTGATTCAAGAACACTTGAAGAAACCGCTTGCTGAAATGATCCTATTCGGTGAGTTGGCAGATCATGGTGGAAATGTCGCGGTGTCTGTGAAGAAAGAAAATGGCAAGGCTGTAGGGCTGACATTGGAAGTGTTTGAAGACCAAACCGCAGAACCAGCTTAAGGTTTTGATCTAGTGTTATTCTCTTGATTGAAGATGACCCGTGTTTACACGGGTTTTTCTTTATAGATGATCATGTCACAGTCAAATTAGCAATTTTAAATATTCTACAAAAAGTAGAATGAATCAAGGTGTCGATTATATTTTATGGATATTCAACTGACTAAAATTATAAGCACTTTTTTATTATTTTTACTCACTGCGATTGCAGAGATTTTAGGTTGTTATTTTCCTTATTTAATTCTGAATCAAAATAAAAGTTATTGGTTGTGGATTCCAACGGCACTCAGTTTAGCAGTATTTGTATGGTTATTAACTTTACATCCTGCGGCTTCTGGACGTATTTATGCAGCTTATGGTGGGATTTATATTTTTACAGCATTAATGTGGTTAAGATTCGTGGATCAAATAAGTTTAACACGTTGGGATATTATGGGCGGTATCGTCGTTTTGATTGGCGCTGCTTTAATTATTTTACAGCCCCAAGGTTTAATCCGCTAATTGATAGTTTTTATTTTCTCTGTGTGTTGAATGGTTTCAAGCTGAGTAATTTTACATAATTTAGGAATCGCTTTTCGGTATTCTTCATAATCCTGTTTGTATTGTTTTTAACCAACGCTGATATTCAGCATTTAATTTTAAATTTGCTAGATTAGGTTCTTTTTCAATAGAATCAGGTTCTGTTGTATTTTCATCTGTAATCTCAAGTTGTTTTAAATAATATAAAGCCTGTTCAGATTGTCCAAGTAGGGCATAGAACTCCGCTAGAAATTCATTCTCACGATGCGAAAGTTTAGATTTTTTCTGTACGATTGCTTCTATTTCAGATTGATTGTCGATCAACCATTTTTCAGCAGTTTGTGGGTTTTCTGTGTTCAAAATTTTGTAATACTGTTGTACAAGAATCAGAAAATTACCGATATCAACATTATCTAACTGCTGTTGTGAATGAGATAAATATAGAAATAGCGGCTTTTTGAGCAGATTCATTAAGTGTTTTTGTTCATTAAAATCAAAATGGTGCTTTTGCAACAGCATGAGCTTGTCACTCAGTACTGCCTCGTAATTTATTTGATGTTCTTTATCTTCTGGGTCAATTTTTATTAATAATGAAAATAATTGTTCAGCTTTAATCAAATTCTGTAAACGTGGCGTTGGATCGGTATTCTTGCGGTAATAAACCGACATTTTTGCATAAAATAATCCTAAATTATTGAGTGCGATTTTATCGTTTGGATCACGTTTTTGTAATGCGAGATATGCGTCTTCAGTTTTTTTCTGATAGGGAGTAGATAGCGCTGTACAATGTTGTTCAAGTAAATATTCAGCATATTGAGAGGTGATAATGGCATAATTGTGCAGATAAACTGAATCGTTATAGCTCATATTATTCGATTTTAATAACTTTTCAACATTTTGCTGTGCTTGGTAAATCTGTATTTTAATTTGTGCTTCTATTGCCGATAAATTCTCTGTTTGCATAACTTGATCGGTGAAATCTGCAATTGATTCTATTTCAGTCATATCAATATCAGCATAAAGCGCTGTATTTTGAAGTGAAAGTAATAACACTATGCTTAGCTGTTTTATGTTCATAGAGCACCTTGTTAAATTTTTAGTATTTCAAATACTTAAACTCAGAATTGTTGTGTAATTATCAAAGGATCTTTGTTTTATCGTTAAAGCATAATGTAATGAGCCATTTTATTGTCGAAAATAGTGTTTAATCTTGTTTCAATGCCTTCATTTATATTGTTGATTATTTCAGATGCCTCTAAATAAAGAATCAGTTTTTAAATGAATCCATTTAAGAGGCATGTGTTTTAGAGTCAATATAAGTTACTTTTATATAAAGCAGGTTTTATAAAGCAGACTTCAATTGTTTTTGATGTTTCTTTACTTGTTTTGCATATTTTTTGCCTTGGCGGCGCATTTTCCAACTCGATTCATAATTGCTTGGCCCAACATTATAATAAGCCAAAGCTTTCTTCCAACTACCCGCAGATTGATTATATTTGGACAAAATCATCGTGCCGCAACGAATATTGTTATATTCATTGTACAAATCACCAGGGCATGATTGCTGCCAATAACGTGGCATAACTTGTGTGAGTCCGACAGCGCCAGATGGTGATACTGCATAACTGCGATAGCTTGATTCTTGACGAATGGTTGCAGCGATCAATAATGGATCAACATCAAATTGTTCAGCACTTTGCACAATCATTGGTGACACACGATTGGCAACATCAGGTGAAACAGAATATGCTTTTTGAATACCAGTTGAGAGTTTTCCAGCACGTTTTTGTATAGAGCCACCACCTAAAGAAGAACAGCCTGTCATAATCAGTACAAGGGAGAATATTGCGGTATTTTTTAATGCACGGCTGTTTCTTAAAGGGGTGTATAAATTCAAAATAAAACCAATAACGTGTGTCTAAATGTGCTTTGATGTTATGTGTCACGAAGCATTGTGTCAATTATAGAAGTTTTATAAAATTATTAAGATATTAACTTAATATTTAATCAATTTTTAGTTTCATCACATTCATGATTCTATAAGTTTTCGGCTGTTAATTTACTTTTTTAACATAATCGCAAGCATTAAATGTAATGAATTTTCAGGACTATATTGCACTTCATACAGTTTATTGCCATCTTGGGTATAGATCGCATAAATAATAGGAATATTCAGTTTATTCTTTTGAATTAATTTTGAATTTTCAGGGCTCAGTTGCTGAGCAATTTCAGTTAATTTTGATGTATTAATCTCTTGTTTGATTGTTGCTTTGCAAATGTATTGTGCACCTTCGAAACGATCATGAATAATATCGAGAATTGCTTGTGATTTTTGAGTATTTTCAGCTTTTAATTTTTCAATATCTAGTTGTTTAACCTGTTTTAGCTCGATACCCACTATAGATTGGGAATCTTCCTGAACAGGTGCCGAATTTTGTGTTAAGCGTGCTCGCAATTGGTCAATTTTTGAAAGTGGATTGATATTGATCTGATTGGCATATCGCTTTTTAACTGAATCAAGGACTTGTTCGTCATGACATGGGCTATTATTGAATAAACTACAGCCTTGCAAAACGAAAGTTAGGCTTAAAAAAGTAAAAATTCTTTCGATTTTCATTTATTTTTTCCTAGGTATGAGTCGATCAACTCCACCAATACCTTAAAATATGAAAGAAAATAGGTGCAGAAAAACAAATAGAGTCAATGCGATCTAACATTCCACCATGTCCGTGAATGAGTTGCCCCCAATCTTTAACCCCGCGATCACGTTTAATCGCAGACATCACTAGACCGCCAAAGAAGCCAAAGATACAAACCACCAATCCAATACAAGCCGCTTGAACATAGCTAAAAGGTGTTAACCACGCCATTGCAGTACCCAAAGCCGTTGCTAGGAAAATACCACCGAGTAGGCCTTCTACAGTTTTTGATGGTGATAAAACAGGTGCAACTTTGTGCTTTCCAAACAATTTACCGCAGACATACTGCAATACATCTGAGACTTGAACCACCATGATTAACCAGATAGCTAACCAAATCGGTTCACCTTTAAATTCAGGTAATTTCAAATTCAACAAAGCTGGAACATGTGAAATACAGAATACACTGACCATGAGCCCCCATTGAATTTTTGAACTACGTTCTAGAAAATGAGTTGTATCTTCTTGTTTTAAACTGGCAATTGGAATTAATAAAAAAACATAGAGTGGAATAAAAATTGAATAAAGACCGTACCAATCGGTATAAATTAAATAATATTGATAGGGAATAACAAAATAGAATGCGATCAGTAATGGAAAATAATCGCCGCGTCGGGTTGGCAGTAAGCTAATAAACTCACGTAGGGCAAACAGTGAGATAATCCCAAATAACACAATAAATGCTGTTTTTCCCAGCAAAATCGCCGCAGCAATCACGATAAGCATGACCCACCATGCATTAATTCGTGCATTTAAATTATCTATAACCGATGATGGTTGAGCTCCCGCTTTTTGTTTGAGAATAAAACCAACAGTAGATGCAAAAACTAAAATTCCTGCAAAAATAGCAAATAAGAGATAGGTTTTATCAAGATTATTTAACATCATTGATTTTCAACCTCTTTTAATTCTAATAATTGTTTTTGTGCATAATCAATAAAGCTTGTTTTATCCATTTCTAAATGTTGCTCTAAAGGACAACCAAAACATACTGTAGAAAGTAAGGGGAGTGGGATAAATGCACCTTTGGGCATGACACGTCTTAAATTGGAAATCCAAACAGGAACAATTTCAATTTCAGGGAATTGTTTGTGCAAATTATACAACCCACTTTTGAACGGTAATAATTCAATATCATCATTCAGATTACGCGTCCCTTCAGGGAAAAAGATAATTGAATAACCTTGCTCAAGCGCATCTTTCACAGGTTGTAAAGGGTCAGTGTTATCTTCTTGATTACGTCGAATTGTTACACCATTGAACGTATCTTTAATTAGAAATTGTCGAAATCCATCTTTAAGCCAATAATCGGAAGCAGCCACAGGCTTGGTTTTTCGCCGCATTATTTTAGGCAAAGATGACCACAGTAAAATAAAATCGATATGACTATTATGATTTGCATAATAAATTCGCTGTTTTGGCACAGGCTGACAACCGATCCATAAACTACGTGCGCCAGTCAGTAGACGTGCCCCACGACGTGTAAAGAAAGCAATTAAACGGGCAATAGAACTGCTCGCAAAATGATTTTGAGTTTGCGCGAGTGGTACATTTTTATCGTTTTGAAGCGGAGTTTTATTCATTCTGCAAACCAATTTTATCAATAATTTCAATAGGCTTATTTAGGCTAAAGAAAGAAGTTTATTGTGCTAACAATTTATAAATTAAGACAATTAAAACAAAATATTGTATGAACAGTAAAGTAATTTGCAGTTTAAATAAACGGAAGCAACCTGCAAAGCGTAAAGACCAATCACGACCAGTTTTCGATTCAGGCATGAGTTTAAATTGCATCAATGATTGATCAAACTGTTGTGTCAAATTTTCGATGGATACAGTATCAGATTGTTGCGCCATAATTTCAATGAGTTCCGCATCAAATTTCAACCTGAGTGACACGTAATGATGAGTCATCATAAAACCGAAGCTTAGAATAATAAATATCCAAAATTCAAGAGATTGCCAGCCTTTAAGCAGTATTGCCATAATCGATAATATAAAGGCGACATAGCCTGAAATTAACAAACCATGGGTTGCAGATAAAAGTTTTGCCACCACATAAAAGTTCATTTTCATGGGGCTAATCCTTTCAATTTTAATTGATAAGTATTCAGGTTTTTGATTTGAGCTTCATTCAGCTTAACCCATGGTCTGGCAGACTGAACAATTTGAATTGCATCATTTACATGCGCTGCATGCTGCTGTTGTAACAGCCAAGCACATAAAATAGCGCTACTTCTCGAATAGCCTAAGGCGCAGAAAATCAATACATCTTGTTGTGAGTGCTGTGCTGAAGTTGAATCAATCAATTGGTTAAAAGATTCAACAGCTTGAACAAGCTGATCGGCTTGTAAGGGGATTAAGTCTAAACTGGTGTATTGAAAATATGAACATTCAGGATTCACGGGTAACTCTGCAACACAATCAAATACTGCTTGATATTTTTGAGTTGTGGAATGCGTTGGTATGCGCCCTAAAAAAATGGTTGTATTTTCAAATTTAAAAATTTGGGAATCTTCAGGATGTTTCTTTGTCCAAATTCGACTGTTCAACCATGCAAATATTAAGTAGGGCGCAAATAACATTTTTGCTGCGATGCTCAAGTTACCATCTGCTTGTTTTTGGAAGAAATGTGGTCGAACAAAACCGTAGCTTAAAGCTACGCCAAATAGACTGATCGCTGGGTAGAGTAACCATAATCCCCAAGGTTTGAGTTCATATGCCAAGATAAAGCAAATCACTGCGCCACAAAGGTAGTAACTGCCTAATTTTAAATGCTTTGGCGTTAAAATTTGTAAACCATCTTTTTTAAAAGGTGATTTTGCCGTAAATGGAAATAGCCATAGACACAATGCACCTGCCAATAAACCAGTTGGAATATCAATAAAATGGTGTTGCCATGTGGTAAGTACAGATATTCCGATGAGCAATGACCAAATATCGACGAGGTATTTCCATCGACCTGAGCTATGTCTACGGAAGAAGTCCCAAAGAATGACCAATAAAACGATATGTAGAGAAGGTGCTTGGTTAAAAGGTTTATCAAAACCCATCAATACATCAAACCAGAGACCAAAGAATCCGTCTAAAGGTGGGCGTTCAAAACTAAATTTGAGTGGAAAAAGTAGAAAGCAACTGATCGAAATGAGCTGTGCTGTAAATAGCCTAAGCGCATGCTGCTTAAGCTCAAATTTATTCCAACACAATAGCAAAGACAGCCCATAAAAAAGATCAATCGACCAATAAGGTACAATTGTCCATGCCCAAAGCGGAATGTGTTTTTCCCAGTCATAAACAATACTTGGCACGTTCAGCAGTTGCGATGCGTAGTTATTTGCAAATCCATAAGTAAGAAAGAAAAAGGGTGCAAGGAAAATTAAACAAAGGATTCCCCATTTCCAAGTGCCTGTTTCTTTATTCAGTATTTGCATAAAACATCCATAGATTATTATTGTAAAGTTATACGTAGACGACATGATTCAAAGATTGATCATATCGTCTATGCTTTTTAAAGCTTTTGAGCGACTGAAACTGTAAAAATTCCAAATTCATCAATACATTGATCTACTTTTTTAAAGCCAGCCGCTTCAACGAGGGCATCCATTTCCGCTTGTGAGCGTAAGCGCATGACCCATGCATCACCTTCACGATGTGAGGTTAATGCACGTGCAATAAATTCTTGCTGAGGGTGCCAAATTTGACCTGTATAGATTAAATAACCATCTTTGAGAATGGCTTTACTTAAACCTTCCAGTGACTGCCGAAGAAGATCATTATCACTAAACAATTCATATAAACCAGAAACCACAGCTAAAGATGGTTTTGGTTTGACTGATGCAAGTGATTGCGTATCAAAAGCATCGGCTTGAACAAATTCAGCGATATCACTTAAACCACGTTCAGCAATCATTTTTTGCCCAGCCTGGACATTAATATCACTATAATCACGCAGTAGAATCGAGTCTGGGCGCTTTGAAAGTTGCGTAACAGCATCTAAAATATAACGACCATGCCCTGAAGCAATATCCATGATTCTAAGTGGTTTACGCTTTTTGATGAGAATGTCAGCGTATTTCTGTACGAGATATTCAATATTTTGTTTACGAACACGGATACCACGCCAACCAATCGCATTGAGATATTGTCGATCTATAATTTTGCCAATTGGATTGCTACTTTCAGTCTGATTACGATAGACAAAATCTAGTGTGCTGCCTGAGTCATAGCCAGTATCTTCACCAATTTTTAAGCCTCTAGATAAATGACTTCCTATTTTTAAATTCTTTTTAGTCATTTCCCAAAATGCATTTTTTATGGATTTCGCAGGCAGTGGAGCACTTAAGTCTTCAGCAATCGCACAACTTGAACCAATTTTATCGGCATTTAAAAGATCAGGTGCTTGATATTCCACAGCAAAACATTGCTGAATAAAACGACGGATTTTTTCAGTTGCAATATGACGGTCTTTTTCGCCCAAAGTATCGTGAAAGAAGCCATCTAATATATGAAATTCTTTTTTAGGATGCGGTAATTTTTGATAAAACTGTTGCTGCGGTTTTTGGAAGACCACAAAATCTGAGCCTGAACATAAAACCTGTGTTGGAACAAAGATGTTTTGTGCATCCGCGACAATGCGTTTTGAAGCATCGTATAGCCCCAATAACATTCTGACTGAAATCGCTTTGGCAATTTTAGGGTCGGTATCATAGCTCTGTGCGCGTTGTTTATCATGCGTGAGCATATTGGCTTTCACATAGCTTTGTATAAAGAAATTGCCACGTAGTTTTGCCATAACTCTTAAGCTTGGTTCAGCAAAAGGCACATACAATTTAATATCAAAAGCAGGAGAGGCTAGGCAGAGTGCACGAATTTTAGGTGCATAATCATGAACCCAAGTTGCAGCTAAAACAGCACCTACACTTTGCGCGACTACAGCGATATTTTCCGCTGAAATTGCATATTGTTGTTCAATATGTTGCACAAAAGATTGAATATCTTTAACACATGCTGAAAAACTGGGTGCATCACCACGCTCACCAGGCGAATCTCCATGCCCTCGTGCATCCCAAGCGAAGAAATCAAAATCAGGTAAATTCAATTCGTTGACTAAATGCGCCATACGCCCCGAATGTTCATGACCACGGTGAAATAGAATGATGGCTTTTTTTGTTTCTGATGATGTATCGGTTGCCCAGTGTTGATAAAACAACGCAGTTCCATCATGGCTCGTAAAGGTTTGTTGAGTATTGTTATACATCTGTTTTTACCCTGAATAATAAAATTACGAAACTGTCTTTAAACTATTTTTAATTCGGTTATAAATGGTGAGCGTAAGTAGAAGGCCAATTAGAATCAGTATGCCATTACAAATCCAACCAAGAAGTTGCAAATTTGTACTGATTAGTGGAAATATCACAATAATAACAGCAATTAAACTAAACCAAAAAGCACGATCACTTTTCCCCATTGGGCCATCATAACGGCGTTCTTGGCCAATCAGAGGTGCCATTACACCTGTATATTCACTGAGAAGAGCAAGAAAAACGATAAATAACAATAGTTTTGCACTTATAAAACCAAAGGCAATAAAACAAAGATAGAGTGCTGTATCGGAAATAATGTCACACAATTCATTATAAAAAGCGCCCAAATTGGACTGCTGTTTAAACTCACGTGCCAACATGCCATCAATTGCATTGAATGCCATACGAATTAGCATCCACAAGGGAAATAATAATAAAAGCCAAGAAATAGAATGTGTTAAATAATGTTGATATAGGAAATAGCCTAAGCAAATTGAGATAAACATCGCGAATAAAGTGACTTGATTCGCTGTGATTCCCAATTTGAATAATCTTTGCACAAAGGGACGTAATAAGTTCTGAAATGCTGGTTTTAATTGATAGATAGAAGGCATCGTTTTAATAAATGTTCGTAATTGTTGAGATTTTAAGCAGATTGCGGATGATTTATCAAGTGCTATAAATAGCCTAAGCAAATTCAAATTTTCTCAAAAAAGTCTTATACTTGCATCTCCTCAAATATTTTAAATACTCAATTCACATGACACCTGCTTGTAAAGTTTTGAAATCAAATAAAATCGAATTTTCAATACATGAATATGAACATGACGCCAATGCCAAAAGCTTTGGTTTGGAGGCAGCAGAGAAACTTGGGTTAAAAGTAGATGAAGTGTTTAAAACATTGATGGTGACTGATGATAAAAATTATTTTGTTGCTGTTTTACCTGTGAATCATCAACTTAATTTAAAGAAAGTTGCCAATGCTTTTGGTTGTAAAAAATTGCATATGGCAGATCCGAAGGATGCGGAACGTTTAACAGGTTATTTAGTCGGGGGTATTAGCCCACTTGGGCAGAAGAAGCGCTTAAAAACGGCGATTTCTGATAAAGCCTTAGGACTGACAAAAATGTATATCAGTGGTGGCAAAAGAGGGCTAGATGTCGGACTACACCCAAATGATTTGGCAAAGGTTTTAGGTGCAGCTTTTGTTGATATTGTAGATGAATAATTACATCAGTTTTTGATTCTTAAGGTGTAAGCTATTAATTTATAATACTTAATATATAGAAATGATTCTAAATAAGTATTTCCCTAATTAAATGAAAAGTTGAATAGCGTAAACCTTGAACCATTTTGAGTGTAAATAAAAATAAAAACCTTTAATTCAATCTGTTAGATGTATTTTTAAAACCTTTTTTTCGATTTCTATTGAATTATTAAATGATAATAATTATTATTATCAGTATTCTTAGATTTTACAATCTTCGATCAAGAAACATAAATAAATTTAAAGCGACTGCTCAAAGGTTTGAATTTAATCAATTTATAACTTTTATAGAGCAGGCTTATTTTACTCTTTTGTGAAGAGGACTCGTAAGATGCAACAACTAGCCAATCGGTTGGCGATGCAACATTTCATGAATGCTTATACGCAAGAAACTGGCAAAGGTTATTTGCTTAAGCATGATCAACAAAGTTCTCAACAACATGCGTTTAGCCAAGGTTTGACGCTGTTATCCATTCCTATCTATTCTATTCAAGCGCAATGCTATTTCCCTCTATCCTATCTCAGTCGAGTAGGGCGTCACCGTTTAGCAGATCTTCCGCAGGTGATTATTCACGGACAAATGAAGACTTTAAGCCCTATTACAATTATTGGTCTCCTGCTTGAAGAACTGGTTCTTGAATCTTCGATTCCATTAGATGCTGCTTCATTGGTTGAAAAATGGATTCAAAGTCGCGATGCATTGCAACAATTTTTAAATCAACGTGAAGATGATTTTGATGATCTTGTTAAAGCCGGTCAGAGTTTTATTGAAACTGAACAAGCTTTGATTCTGGGGCATAGCATGCATCCAGCACCGAAAAGTAGAACAGGTTTTGTGCATGAAGATTGGTTAAAGTTTTCACCTGAACATAAAGGCAAAACACAACTGTATTATTGGTTGGTTCATCAGGAGTATATTTCCGAGGGCAGTGCAACAGATGAAGCTATTTCAAGTCAGCTCAAAACTGCGTTGCAATGGTATTTATCTGAACAAGATCTCAATCTATTAAAAACCCATACTGAATATAAATTACTGCCTTTACATCCTTGGCAAGCGCGTTACTTACAAAGTAAACCGTGGTTTGAACATCTTAAACAAACAGGACAATTGATTGATTTAGGCTTGCGTGGCTGGCAATTTTCGCCAACAACATCGATTCGTACACTTGCCAGTTTTAATGCACCTTGGATGGTGAAACCGTCACTTTCAGTGATGATCACCAATTCTATTCGTGTCAATTTAGCCAAAGAATGCCATCGTGGTGAGCTGGCGCACCGTTTATGGCACAGTGAATTGGGTCAAAATATTTTAAAACAGTGCCCAAGCTTAAAAGCGGTGAATGATCCCGCTTGGATGGCGCTAAAAATTGATGATGAAGTGGTTAATGAAAGTATCTGTATTTTCCGTGATCAGCCATTCCATCCGCAGCAACAAGTCACTTGTATTGCATCTCTCTGTCAGGACCATCCAGATAAACCTTTAAACCGTTTTAATGCTTTATTCGCAAAAATTGCCAAGACAAACTCTGAAACCGATTTTTCAAACATCGCTTTGGATTGGTTTAATCGTTTCCTTGAAGTCAGTTTGCAACCGTTGATGTATGTCTACCATCGTTATGGTATGGCTTTTGAATCACATCAGCAGAATGTGTTATTGGAGCTAGAGAATCATTTTCCAAAAAGCTTGTGGCTACGTGATAATCAAGGTTTCTATTATATTGAAGAATTTGCCACTGAAATTCTGCAAGCCTTACCTGAGCTGAAAGAAAAGGCTTTTGCTGTTGGCCCAAAAGATTTTGTGGATGAACGTTTTAGTTATTATTTCTTTGGAAATACCTTGTTTGGCATGATCAATGCGATTGGTGCAACAGGTTATATCACCGAAGATGAATTGCTTGAACATTTAAAAACTTTCTTGCAAGAGCAATTGCAGCAATATCCTGATAGCACATTATTACAGGGGTTATTGTTCAATCCAACTTTACCTTATAAGGGTAATTTACTGACTCGTTTACATGAGTTAGATGAACTGATCGCACCCGTCGAAAATCAATCTGTTTATGTACAACTGCCAAATCCACTGTTCATGACAGAAAAGGATGTCAGTTATGCTTGATTTTATTGGAATTGGTCTAGGACCATTTAATTTAAGTCTTGCCAGTCTGCTACACAATAAAAGTGCAATGAACTATGCATTTTTCGAGCAAAAAGCTCAATTCGATTGGCATGCAGGAATGCAATTACCCAATACAGTATTACAAGTACCCTTTATGGCAGATTTGGTGTCGATGGTTGACCCAACCAGTCCATTCAGTTTCTTAAATTATCTGCGTCATCAGCAACGTTTATATAAATTTTATTTCTTAGAGCAACCCCATATTCCACGTTGTGAATATAACCATTATTGCCAATGGGTTGCAGAACAGCTTGACTGTATCGAATACCAATCTCCTGTTTTGATGATTGAACCGCAAAGCATCGGTTTTAAGGTACTGGTTGAGTCAGAAGGGATTCAGCAAAGTTATTTATGCCGTCATTTGCTGATTGGAAGCGGTAATGTGCCTTATTTGCCTGAATGTCTGGCAAAAGTTCAGCAACAGCAACCACAAAAATGTCTGCATTCTGCTCAATATATGACGCATGCTGATACGGATTTACATGGCGATGTAGTGGTGCTTGGTTCAGGACAATCGGCTGCTGAAATCTTTATTGATCTGTTTGATGAACAGCAAAATGCGGCAAATCATCTATTTGATTTACATTGGTTTACCCGTTCTCAAGGTTTCTTCCCAATGGAATATGCACCATTGGGATTGGAACACTTTAGCCCTGACTATGCGCAGCATTTTTATGATTTGCCTGTCGAGAAAAAAGAACAGCAATTGCAGCAGCAAGCTTTGTTGTACAAGGGGATCAGTGCAAAAACCATTCGTGAAATCTATCAAAAACTTTATCACCGCAGCATCGCAGGGCAAAGTTTACAAACACATTTACATAGCCAATGTGATTTAAAAGATGCCGAAGTGTTGGATACGCAAAAGATTCGACTGCATTTTCAGCATCGTGCTACAGCGCAAAGCTTCCATCTCGATTGTGATTTCCTTGTGGCAGCAACAGGTTATTTTACGCCTGACTTTGGTTTTATGCAGTTATTGAAACCTTATATTGAATTTGATCATAAACAGCGCTGGCAAATTACCGAGGACTATCGAGTTGTACATCATCTGAATGGTCATATTTTTGTTCAAAATCAAGAAATGCATAGTCATGGCGTTGGTACACCAGACTTAGGTCTTGGCGCTTATCGTGCAGCCACGATTATTAACCAATTGGCTGAGCGTCAGATTTATGAGCTTGGGCAACAAGTACAGACCTTCCAAAATTTTAACCTCTCTCAAAATCCTAAAATTTGTTTGGCTGATCACGATACACGTTCAGAAGCGTGCTTTTGTGAAAAGAAGGTCAGTAAAAACCTATCTACTTTAAAGAATACAGAACAGAACTCGGTAACGGCGCATTCAACAACACATTCATCCAGTCGTGGCGCAAGTATTCGTACACAAACGGTTGCTGTGCATCCAACTTATGAGAAATTGATATGAACTTTGCAACTTTAAAAATTAATCAGCAGCAATGGCGTGCCGCAGGGCAACGTCTCATTGAAATGGCGATTGCAGAGTTTCTCTATGAAGAAATTATTGAAGTGAAAGCCTTAGCAACAGGACGTTATCAGCTTGATCTCGGTAATCGTCATTACGAATTTCAAGGCCACCAATATTTACTTGGACACTGGAATATTCAGGAAGGTTCGGTACGTGATGTAACCAATGGCCAGCAGAGTGATCAGCCCGCTTGGAATTTACATGAGTTTATTGTCGCAATGTCTGACAGCACTGATGTTAAGCCATTTACCAAAGCATATTTAATTAAAGAAATGAACAATACTTGGCTGGCAGAAGCACATTTGTTTAATGAAACGCGTTTGCCAAGTGCTGCGGTTTTAGCTGAACCACATTATAAAATTGAAGGTATGTTACGTGGTCATCCTTGGCTGATCATGAGTAAGGGGCGTATGGGCTTTGGTTATGATGACTATTTAAGCGCTGCACCCGAACTCTCACCTGAAGTCAAAGTATTATGGTTGGCAGTACATCGTGATTTAGCGGAATATCGCAGCACTGAACAATGGGATGCTTGTGCTTTGTATCAGCATGAGTTTGATGCCAATGAACTGCAACAATTTCAAAATATTCTGCAAGAAAAAGCATTGAATCCACAAGATTATTTTTTGATTCCTGTACATGCTTGGCAATGGCATCAATGGCTGGTTCCAACCTATGCCAATGAAATTGTTGATCAAAAAATTATTGAGTTGAACATTAGCCAAGACAGTTATGTGCCGATGCAGTCTATTCGGACATTGTGTAATATATCTAACTTACAACGTCATTACGTTAAGCTACCAGTCAGTATTTTTAATACCGCAGTTTATCGAGGATTACCTTCAAAACGTAATCTTGCAGCGCCTGCTGTTACTGCATGGTTAAAGCAAATTCATCAACAAGATCAAGACTTGCAAAAAACTGGTGTGATTTTCTTAGGTGAAGTGGCGACCTTAACCATTCACCAGCCGTGTTTTGACCAAATTGAAGGTGCGCCTTACCAATTTAAAGAACTCTTTGGTTGCTTATGGCGTGAAAGTGTCGATCGTTATGTTGATCCATCACAGCAAGTGCTTTCTCAAGCTGCGTTATTGCACCGAGATATTTCAGGTCAATCCATTCTGAGTGTGCTGATTCAAGCATCAGGTTTAAGCCCTTTGGCTTGGTTAGCACAATTTGCGCAAGTTTGTTTGAGCCCGTTATTACTCTGTTTGTATCGTTACGGTTTAGCATTCTCACCACACGGCGAAAACACTATGTTGGTGCATGAAAATGGCGTACCGAAAGCATTGGTATTAAAAGACTTCATTGATGATATCAATTTGGTGGATGAAGATTTCCCTGAGTTGGCGCAATTGCCCTCTGAAGCTAATTTGTTATTACGTCATGAAGCCACAGACTTAAGTCATTTCATTTTCACAGGCCTGTTCATGGTGCATTACCGCTATATCTGTAATGTGTTCTTGCAAGATTATCCTGAATATTCAGAACTTAATTTCTGGCAAACCATTTCCAACGCTATTTCTGAGTTTAACCAACAGCATCCTGAATTGGCTGAACGCGCTGAAAAATTTGCCATGTTACGACCAACTTACACCAAGATTTGTTTGAACCGTGTGCGTTTATTTACCACCAGTTATAACGATGAAGCAGAACGTCCTGTTCCTGTTTTCTTAGACCCAATTGCTAATCCTGTCAGTCCAGCGACATTGGTGGAATGGGCAACTCAACAAGCTGAATCTAAAGCGAGCTAAGTGCCTCTAACAAATAAATAAAGTATTGAATATATAAAGGTCTGATATGAACACAATCTCTCAGCGACTCCCTGATTATTATGAATACTATGAGAATGGGACGCAATATTATTTAAGGCAAGTGCAGTATCCACAAGATATTCCTTTATTGCATCAATGGATGCATGAGCCACATGTCATCCCACAATGGCAATTGAATAAATCTGAACTGGATTTACAGGTTTACTTTGACAAGATGCTGGCAGATGACCATCAGCGTTTATTAATTGTTGGGGTAGATGGTAAAGACGTGGGTTATACCGAAATCTATGAAGGTAAACGAGATCGTTTAGGTCGCTATTACGACGGTGATGAGCATGATTTAGGTTGGCATCTACTTTTTGGCGATAAATCTGTGTTTGGTAAAGGTTTTTTACGTCCAACTATTCGCTTGCTCAGTTTCTATATTTTTGAACATTCTCAAGCCAAAAAAATTGTGGGTGAGCCCGACCATACGGTTAAGCCTTATGCAGCAGTCGTCGAGGACTTATGTTACGAAAGCCAAGGTCTCATTCCAATGGCTGAAAAAACCGCCATGTTGTACTACTGCTTTAGAGAAACTTTTTATCACAAGTTTGGTCAATCTCTCCAAACGTCACAGCAATTACAACAACAGCTCGCAAATCAGCCAGCCAAAGTCCTGAGTGTTACATGAGTTTATCTATCAATGAGATGCACATCTTGGACATGCGCTTTGCCGCACATGTCTCGGTGGCAGAATTTGAACAATGGTTAGCGCATATCCAACAATATTTCGAGCAGAAAAGAAATTTTGTGCTGATTATGCAAACTGAAGTGGATACCGAATTTCCCGAAGAATATCGAGCAATTCAAGCGAAATGGTACAAGCAATATAAATCCGATTTTTATCAATATTGCCTAGGTTTTGCTCGTATTGCCCAAGATGAAGAGGATCGGATTCGATTAGACACGCCTGCTTTGCAAAAAGCGTGGCATGTGCCTTATTTCGTCAGTTTAAACCAAGCCGATGCCGTGCAATGGGCTGTGCAGAGGTGGTTATGAATCAACAATTGAATTATGACAATGCCTTTCCAATCAAAACAGTATCCGCACTGAGCCTATCGGTAGTGGTGGTATTGTATCTTGCACATGCTTTGCCATTGTATTTTTACAACGTGGCTTTACCTACGATTTTACGCCATCAAGGCGTGGATTTGCGTTGGATTGGCATGTTGTCATTACTATATATCCCGTGGGCGTTTAAGTTTTTTTGGGCGCCATTGCTTGATCGCTTTTATTTGAAATCACTGGGTAAACGCAAAACTTGGCTTTTATTCACCCAAATTGCCTTGGTTTTAGGTGTTGTTGCCTTGGCTTTGACACAATTTGACTATGGTTTAAGTGTCTTTGTGATTGTGGGTTTATGGATTTCAACTTTTGCTGCAACCCAAGATATTGCGATTGATGGTTATACCGTTGAAACATTTTCCGAGTCTGAATATCGCCTTGGCAGTATGGCGCAAAGTATTGGGATTGCTTTAGGCAGTATGGTGGGTGGCGCTGGTACTTTATGGTTGTATCAACTCTATGGGTGGCAAACGGCACTGATTGCTTTAGCCGCAATGACAGCATTCACCATGTTGGCGATTTTTCAAATTAAAGAAAAATCAGCGACAGAAAAAATTGCCAAGCAAGCACCTAGCCTTATTCGTGCTTTTAAACGCCCTGAAATGTTATGGGCTTTGGCCTTGATTGTCTGTTATCGCGTGGTTGAAGCACCTGCAATGGCAATGCTCAATCCCATGCTGATTGATCAAAATTGGTCATTGGCACACATTGGTGTACTGATGTCCGTAGTCGGGGCGGGTGTCGGTTTATTGGCAGCAGTATCCGCAGCATTTTTATTAAAAAAATTAGCAGCAACTCAATTATTGATTTGGGCAGGTTGGGCACGAACTTTGATTTATGCCTTGCTTGGGGCTGCTGCCCTACTGAGTTGGTTTGATCAATGGCAAATGTTACTTGGTGTATTTGTCGTGTTCATTTTAGCCATTCGTTACGTCGCGATGACCGCTTTATATGCGCACTTCATGCAAACCAGTTCTAAGGAGCAAGCAGGAACAGACTTTACGATTTTAGTTTGTTTTGAGCTGCTGGTTTATTTCATTGGTGGGGCAATGTCAGGCTTTTTAGCCAAAGCATTTGGCTATGGAAATTTCTATCTCATTCTCGCAGCTGCATCTGTACTGAGTGTCTTACTCAGTCAATTGTTAATCCACAAATCAAAACAAACGCAACATTTCACCTAGGGGGTAATTTATGAAAGTTATTTCACTTTCAACATCATTCACATTGTTGAGCTTGGCCATAAGCACACAACTTTATGCTCAAACTGTTGAAACAGAATCATCAACACAAGCCGTTGCTGTAGAAAGCCAAAAGCAAACACAGCTTAACCCAATCGTGGTGACAGCAACGCGTTCAGCTCAAAGTATTGCGGAAATTGCGGGAACAGTACAATCGATTGAACAAAAACAAATTGAGCAACAAGCTGCTGCTGGGCGAAAACTTGCAGATATTCTAGCGCAGTTGGTGCCTTCGCTTAGTCCAAGTAGTGGTACAACCACCAACTATGGTCAAACCATGCGTGGTCGTCAGGTACTGGTTTTGATTGATGGTGTCGCACAAACAGGTTCACGTGATGCTGCTCGTCAACTGAATAGCATCAGCCCAGACTCAATTGAAAAAATTGAAGTAGTTTCAGGTGCGAGTAGTATTTATGGTTCAGGAGCAACAGGCGGTATTATCAATATTATTACCAAAAAAGGCACTGCGGACGGTTTAAGTTTTGAATCAAAAGTGGGTGTGACCTCGGGTGATCATTTTAAAAATGATGCACTTGCTTATGAAGCTTATCAATCGGTTGGATTCAATCAAGGCGATTGGAATGGTTTCTTAGGTGCTGGTTATACCAAACGTGGGGAAATCCAAGACAGTCATGGTGATCGTATTGGGCCTGAAGTTGCACAAACCGATCGTCAAGACACCGAGACAGTCGATGTAAATGGTCGTTTAAGCTGGCAATTCACAGATAAGCAAAGACTTAGCCTTGGTGCGCAATATTATGATGATCAACAAGATTCAGAATATGGTCCTGATTATGGGACAAACTTTGCCGTTTTAAGAGGAAATCCACCGAGCTTAAAAGCGTTAAAAGGTTTTGAAATAGATGAGCAACCCTTTACAAAACGTTATGCAGTGAATGCGCAATATCAAAATACAGATGTGTTAGGGCAAGAGCTCAACGTTGAAACTTATTATCGTAATGAAAAAGCAAGATTTTATCCGACCATTTTAAGTAATTTTATTCCTGCAGGTTATTACTTAGCGTATCAGTCAGAGTCTGATATTGATGTGGCAGGCGTTCGTGCTGCAATGACTTCTAAACTCAATCTTGTCGATCGTGCTTTGGAACTGACTTACGGTGTTGATTATGACCATGAAAAAGATAAGCAAACCGCAGATCTTTATAGTTTTAGCAATAATGGTCTGAAATATAGTAATACAGGTCGCAGTTATGATTTTGGCCCAGATGCAACCATTAAAAATCTAGGTGCATTTGTACAAGGTCATTATGATTTAACAGCAGCATTGAATGTACAAGCGGGTATTCGTTATCAGCGTATCGAAAGTGACACAAGTTCATTTAAACCGACCGTTGCTGCTATTCAAGGTGATATTACAGGTCAACCCGTGGGCGCAGTAGAAGCAGGCTCAGTGAAGCATGATAAAACATTATTTAATTTAGGCGCTGTTTATAAATTAAATGATCAACAACAAGTCTTTGCAAACTTCTCACAAGGTTTTAGCTTACCTGATATTCAGCGTGTTTTACGTGATGTTTCGGCAGGTTATCTGGTGCGTTCTGAAAATGTAGACCCAATTACGGTCAATAACTATGAATTGGGTTGGAGAATGCAAAATGAGCATGATCTTAATTTAGGTTTAACCACTTTTTATAATACATCTGATAAAGTTGTTCAATTTAAAGCAGATCGTTCAGTCACGGTCGCCGATACAGACCAAAGAGTTTATGGCGTAGAAGCAAATGCAAGTATGCCTGTACTCGATCAGTTTAATGTCGGTGGGACGCTTTCTTATACCCGAGGTCAATTTAAAGACGCGGCGGGGAGTTGGAGAGAACTGAATGCATTACAAGTTTCACCAATGAAAGGCACAGTATTTGGTGAATGGCAGGACGATAAAGGCAATAACTTACGTGTACAAATGCTTGCTGTAAAAGGTACGGATAAAGCCTATAAAGATTCGTTAGTTGCCAAATATGATGCCAATGTTCGCCCGAATGCTGCGACCAAAATCAAAGGTTATGCTGTGATGGATGTGATTGCCAATGCAAAAGCAGGGCCAGGAACTTTAGGTTTTGGAGTGTATAACGTTTGGAACACAGAATATAAAACCGTGTTTAGCCAAGCAGCAGAAGCAATCTATGGGGCAATTTCTAGTTTACCTGCGCAAGGTCGTACTTACGGTTTGAGTTATACCGTTAAATACTAATCCAATCAAAAGGCATCTTTTTAGATTAATGACAGTCAGTTAAGCTTTTTTAAATCCTCTCCCTTGTGGAGCTATGCTCCTCACCTTTGAAAAAGGAGGAGTATCTTGGATTCAATACCTCATTGAATTCGCGAGTGTTCCCCTCTTTTCCTTGCGCCATATATGGCTCAGGGTTAGGGGAGATTTATCAATCAGTAATAATAAAATTACTCTTAACTAATCAATATTCATCTTTTTAGATGCCTTTTCTTTTTATGACATTCATTATGCAAAGAAATTTTAAATTATTGGCTTGGGCGACTTTGGCCAATGGGACTTGTTTCTCGATGATTTTGCCTTTACTTGCACCTTTCATGCGTCAATTACAACTTACTGAATTTCAGGGAGGAATGATTGTTTCTGCGGGGGCAATGTGTATGGCAATAGCATCGATATTGATCGCCAAGAATAAAAAAATTCAAACAGCATATCAATTGATGAATTATGGTTTTTGGGGAATGACCGTTACATGGGCAGTTTTCACATTCATCCTTTATTTGGGCATCAATCAAAGTTTAGCGCCTGTTGCAATTTTTATACTTCTTATAGTCAGCCGTGCAAGCACAGGGGCATTCATGGCAATGCCACAAATTGGTTTACAAAGCTATGTGATGCAGCATGTCACTGATACAGAACAACGAAGTCGGAAAATGGTAATGTATGGGGCAATGAATAGCTTGGGGATGATCATTGGGCCATTTATAACGTCTATATTGTTAATCGGTGGAATCTTATTCTCGATGTGGTTTGCAGTTATTCTACTGCTTATATTTAGTATTCTACTGACCATTTTCTTTCAAAAAGATGTCGCTGTGCCTAGAGATTCAATACAGCAAGCAAGCTCAAAATCTGAATCAATAGAATTTTCAATCAAACCTGCTTTACCATGGTTAATTCTTGGTTTGAGTACTTATGTGGCAATTGTGACTTTGAATATGACCGCAGGATTTTATATTCAGGATCGCTTTCAACTCAGCATACAGCAGAGTGCAAGCTATTTTTCCCAGTGTATGTTAATTGTTGGTTTTAGTTTAGTTTTGACACAAATAATGATTGTGAAAGTGGTCAAACTCAGTTTAAAAGCTTTGGTTGGATTGGGGATGGTAGCAATGATTGCGGGAATATTATGGTCTTTAAATGCGAATCAGATGATTTATTTCCAAGCGAGTTATGTACTCTATGGTGTCGGCGTTGCATGTCTAATTCCTGCATTCACCACAGGTGCAGCACAATCTGTAAGTCAAAATGCACAAGTTAAAATGGCGAGTCTATGTACTGCAATTCAGGCGCTTGGTTTAATTGTTGCGCCATTATTCAGCACTTTTTTATATCGTTATGCGATCCATTTACCTTTTTATTTACTCTTGGTCTTAATGCTTACTGTGGGTTTGTATCTGGCTTGGATTTTAGCGAAACAAACGAAAAGCGAGCTTAAGTTACAGGTGTAAGGAGGGACGTATTGAAAGAGCTAGATATTTAAAATAGATCTAAATAATCAAATGGTTAGATGGTTGAATTGTAAAGTGAATTTTAAAACCAAATATTTTAAATGTTATATGTGTGAAATATATCACGAAGTTGAAAAATAATTGAGATGCATGTACATTCGAGCCAAACAGCATGCTTTGATCATCGAATACACCTGTGTTTATGGTTTTGATTAAAGATTTAAATTCGAAAATCAAATTTAAAGCAACGAGTTTTCTTGAATCTATTTGCAGATACAATTTTTTGATTTTATAGCATCTTATTTTAATGATTAGAGGTAAAAATGCGATTACCCAATTTTCTAAGCTGTATTATTTTAATGTTTATGCTTTTAGGTTGCCAAAATGTGCAAACCAATAGCAAAGTTATTGCTACAGCATTTGATACATCAACACATTTTCAACGTATTTTATTGGATCATTATGCACCTGAAAATGTACAGGTTAAGGCAAATATAAGTTATCAAAAAGATCCTCAACTCAGTTTGGATATTTATCAAAGACAAGATATACAGCAACTTGGAAAACGACCAACCGTTGTTTGGATTCATGGCGGTGGTTGGGTGTCGGGTGCAAAAGATAAGGCCAGAGGATATTTCAAATTACTGGCAGCGCAAGGTTATAATGTTGTTTCAGTGCAATATACCTTTGCTCCTGATGCTGTTTATCCGACACAACTTTATCAAATTAATAATGCCTTAGCGTTTATTAGTCAGAATTCAAAGCAATATAATATTGATTCAAATCAATTATTTTTAGCAGGAGACTCTGCTGGAGCAAATTTGGCGAGTCATTACGCCGCTTTACTGAGCAATCCAACATTTGCAAAGCAATCAGAATTTTCACCTAAGATTCAAGCCTCTCAGTTGAAAGGGCTGATCTTGCATTGCGGAATTTATGATATGAATGCTTTTGTAAATACTGCACCAGATGAAATCAAGTTAATTGAATGGGGCGTGAATACCTTGGTACAAGCTTATACAGGTAATCAAAAGGACAATACTGAATACTTAAAATTTATTTCACCAGCCCAACATCTTACTTTGCAATATCCACCAGTATTTATTAGTGGTGGCAATAAAGATTTTCTAACCGATACACAGTCAATGCCTTTTGTAAAAGCATTACAAGAAAACAAGATTCCTGTAGAAGCTGTATTTTATCCAAATTCAAAAGAATGGTTGGTACATGAATATCAATTTTTCTTGATCAATAAAGCCAGTCGTCAGACTTTTGATAAAACAATTCAATTTATTGGGCAATACAGTAAAGATGGTGATCAACAAGCTTTGGTTTTATAAATTTGATGATGATCAATAAAATGTTTGGAAAATAAACGATGATTATTTAGAAGTAGCAATAAGTTACTGTGTTTTATTCACTTAAACTGAACTGTCATAAAAAGATGTTATACCTAGATCAAAGTGATTATGTCTAGAGAGTTGAGCAGATGGATATTAGTGTTAAAAAGGTGAATAAACGAATTGATGAATTTTTAGAATCTGGGCAAAAACCTCAATTATTAGAAATAGGCTACAAAACATTTTCAAAGTTAATGCATGAAGATAAGTTCGTCAATGCTTTAAAGAAAGATCAAGATGATCCAATGCTCAGATTTTACAAAGATATCCAAATTAAAATGGTCACTGAAAAGCATCACTTTGAAGTGAAGTAAATTGTTGAACCAAGATTGTCATAGAGTAGATGTGTCGTTTTGCAGAATTTAAAAGCACATGTCTATTTTTATTGAATCAATTTTATACATCGTTAAAAGGTGTAGCAGCTTTGGCCAAAGTTTAATTTATCCACTTACAGCAAAAATAAAAAATTAATTTTCAATCATTTTATATGTTTATCTATATTCAACGTCATTTAATTGAGTTGTGAATGTCTCATTTTTCTTATTTCAATGCTCAATTCTAAATACATAAAGCATGTATTTCATACAAAAGCGGTGCAAAAAGGCCTCAGAAGGACACAGTTAAAAGTGTTAGATTTTAAATACAGATTTAGGTCAGTAAACAGCAAGGTGTAATGTATGAAACTTTTGAAAATTGTTGGTATAAGTCTTTTGGCTGGATATTGCTATAAGAAAGTTAAAGCAAAAAGAGCAGTCGTTAAGCCAAGTAAAGCTGAAGAAATAGAAAACTCTTTAGCATAACTTATAAATATTGATTAAAATTGGAAATAAGAGCTTCGTGTGATTCACGAAGTTTCTTTGTAGGTTTTTAAAGCAATAGAAAGAAACATGTTGATTTAAAATAGTAATATTCACGTTCTTTTTGTTTGTGTGAATGAAAGAATACAGATGATGAATCCCATTCTTATTCATCGCTATTGCTTAGATGAGCTAAAGCATTTTACCAAGTAATAAATAAAAATGATGTTTAGTGATAGTTTTGCAAATGATTGAAATGAGTCTTAAATTTAAAGTATACGACTAAAGTATAATGCTTTTAAGAAAAATTTAAGTTTTTTTGCTATTTTAATTTCTAAAAATATTACAAATTATAACAAAGTATTATAAAATGAATTAGGATTTGTTTTGTGATGTGAAATAATGGAAATTTTAAAATTTATTAGAAGTTTCAATACTTTAAATACATATTTGTTTTTATCAATGACTATTTTAATGGTGTTGATTTCATTTTTTTATTTTGTGAACCCCAATTAATAAAGAATAATATCCTAAAAGGAGAAATGTTTAGTTAATATTTCTCCTTTTTTATTGGCTAAATTCATCATTAATTTTCTTATAATAATCTGAAAAAAATATAAGCATTTTTGGTTTTTTGATATTTTTTTAATCACTAATTTTATTTGAATCATTGAATTTTTTTTGATTTTAATTCAACATACCGACCAATCGGTATGTTTTGGGTGCGGTGATGAACGCTTTAAGCTTTGCTTATATTTTGTTGGGCTTTGCAATTATCTCTGAAGTAACTGGTTCAACATTTTTAGTTAAATCTGAAGGTTTTACTAAATTATGGCCATCTGTAGCCGTGGTCATATTATTTAGTTTAGCTTTCTATTTATTATCACAAGTGATCAAAGTCATTCCTTTGGGGATTGCATATGCGATCTGGGCGGGTGTAGGTATTATTTTAACTGCAATCATTGGTTATTTTGTTTTTAAACAAAGTTTAGATGCTGCTGCTATGATCGGCATTGGATTAATTGTTTCAGGTGTGATGGTGATTAATTTATTTTCAACTTCAACAGGACACTAAGAAGCCAAGTAAGAAGAAGTACATTTCTTAGTCACTGAGGAGAGTTAGAACAATGGAAAATCCGCATCAACGCAAGAAAGATCCTGAACGAGTCAGGCAATTAATTTTAGACAAAGCGATTCAACTTGCGGCTGAACAGGGCGTCCAAGGCATGTCAATCCAAAGTGTAGCAAGTATGGCAGGTGTCACCAAAGGAGGAGTCTTTCATCATTTTGCCAATAAGCAACTTTTAATCAAAGCGATGCTTGAGGAATTAATTCATCAGCTAGATCGTGAAGTCAGTGCAAAAATTGAAAATGACACGGTTGCCTATGGTTGTTTCACCCGCGCATATATTGAAGTAACTTTAAGCTCAAATATTGGTGTGAACTCGGCATGGGGCGCATTATGTATGACTGTAATTACAGATAAATCTTTTAGTGAAATGTGGAATCAATGGTTAGAAACACGTTTAAAACAGCACGCTACAACAGACCAATCTATCGATTTAAAGATTTTACGTTATGCGGCAGATGGCGCATGGTTTATTGAAGGTTTAGTGCCTGAACCTCAGGATGATTATGAGTTAATCAAGCAGGAATTGATTTTAAGAAGCTACCCAAAATAATAAAACGTTGCTGTGCCTAGAGAAAAAGTACAGTCAGAAAAAAACCAAGTCAAAATGATTGGCTTGGTTTTTATTGTTTAAAGCAGACTTAAAATTTAAAAATACATTTTAAGCAGCTAAAAAACAGTAGATTTTATAGGCAATAGACCAATCAAAGATTATCTAAGGTCATCAAACTGGCATTACCGCCTGCCGCAGCAGTATTGATACTAATTGCACGTTCAATGACTAATCGTTCCAGTGGAATACGTTCATTTGAATCATTGAGATGTGTGATTCCAATAATCGCACCCGATCTTTGTGCAATGATACTTTGCAACCGCATTAAGTTTTTAGCAGAATCATGGTGTAGGATGGCATCGAATTCGCCTGATTTTAAATCATTGACCATGATAAATTGCTGTTGCAGTGCTTTTGGCATGCTTTGAATCATTTTAAGTGCAATCGTTGTTTCACTTAAAATACCAACTTTTGCACCAACGGTTAAAATCGCATTGAATTGATTTAATAAACCATATTCATCATTTGAAATTGCCAAAACATGAGATCTCGGAACCACTTGGTATTGGTTCAACTCACCAGTAGGTCCTGGAAGTTCATACAAGCCGATTGGTGATTGATAGTTTTGCAGCGTATGTTGTGGGTAGTGTTGCTTAGCCCACGTTTTAAATTGCTCAAACATTTCAGGTGTTTTAAGTTCTAACTGCGCTGCAATGTTCTTTAACGTACCAAATGGTTTACTTGGCAATTCACGATGTTGTAATAATTTATACAAATAAATTGGACCACCAGCTTTAGGACCTGTTCCTGATAATCCTTCGCCACCAAAAGGTTGCACGCCTACAACAGCACCCACGATGTTACGGTTAATGTATAAATTACCCACTTCCGCATGTTGAATAGTGGTTTGAATGGTTTCATCAATACGGGTATGTAAACCCATCGTTAGGCCATAACCTTTACTATTGATTTGATTTAACAGTTGTTTTAACTCACCATATTTATAAGTAATGATGTGTAAAACTGGACCAAATACCTCACGTTCTAAATCATTTAAATTTGGAAGTTCGATAAGCGTTGGGACAATAAAAGTCCCTTTATTTAAGTCACTACTTGGCGTATTTTCAGCCAGTTGATGTACTGGATAACCTTTACTACGCATTTTTTCAATATGTTTTTCAATATTTTGCTGCGCTTCTAAGTCGATCACAGGACCAATATCAGTTTTTAATGCAACGGGGTTACCCATTTTCAATTGTTGCATTGCACCTTTTAACATTTTGATTAATGTTGCGGCATTGTCTTCTTGTACACATAAGATACGTAAAGCAGAACAACGTTGACCTGCACTGTCAAAAGCTGAGTTCACTGCATCGATCACCACTTGTTCTGTCAGTGCGGATGAGTCAACAATCATGGCATTTTGTCCGCCAGTTTCCGCAATTAGAGGAATAGCTTGACCTGTAGGGCTGATTCTTTGCGCTAAAGTTTTTTGCAAAATTTTCGCAACTTCAGTAGAACCTGTGAACATAATGCCTTGAATACGTTCATCTTGGCTTAATTTAGCACCAACCGTTTCACCACGCCCCGGTAGAAGTTGTACCACGGCTTGCGGTACGCCAGCTTCCCATAATATTTGAATCGCTTGCGCTGCAATCAAAGGGGTTTGTTCAGCTGGTTTTGCAATGACTGTATTACCTGCAACCAATGCCGCTGCAACTTGCCCTGTAAAAATAGCCAGTGGGAAGTTCCAAGGGCTGATACAAAGAATAGTGCCTAACGGTTTGAGTTGCTCATCATCAGAAATATGTTGTACTTGTGATGCATAATAACGTAGAAAATCAACAGCTTCACGAACTTCAGCAATACCATTGCTATAGGTTTTACAACTTTCACGACACAGCAGAACCATCAGTTCTTGCATGCGTGATTCCATAATATCCGCTGCTTTTAATAATGCATCTGCACGAAAATCTTTTGCAGTATTTTTCCAATTTTCAAAAGCTTGATGTGCATTATTTAGTGCTAAATCAACTTGAGCTGTTTCAGCTTCAATCACGTAGCCCACAAGGTCATCGTGATTGGATGGATTACGGATTTCTTGAGTATTTTGCTCAGATAAATCCTGTAAATCTAGGTTCTCAACTAGGCTGTAACTGTTCCATTGATTATGTGAATACTGTTGAACAATTTGATTCAATTCAACTAATTCACTGTCATTGGCTAAATCTATACCATGTGAATTTTGGCGAATACCTTGGTAAAGATCTTGTGGTAATGGAATAGCAGGGTGCTTTAATCCAATCGCATGCTCTTTTTGTGCCGTTGTTAAGATCTCTTGAGTTGGATTTTCAATCAAGTCTTCGATTTTAATATTTTTATCTGCAATACGGTTTACAAAAGATGTGTTGGCACCATTTTCCAATAAACGACGCACTAAATAAGCCAATAATGTTTCGTGATTTCCTACAGGTGCATAAATACGACAAGGAATGCCTAATTTATTGTCAGATTTATTTCCAACCACTTGCTCATACAGCGGTTCACCCATGCCATGTAGACATTGGAATTCATATTGTCCTGCATGATAGTTGCTTGGATCGGCAAGTTCATAAATCGTTGCAAGCGTTTGCGCATTATGGGTTGCAAATTGTGGGTAGATATTTTCAGGTGCTGCCAAAAGCTTTTTAGCACAAGCAATATAAGACAAATCTGTATGAACTTTACGTGTAAACACAGGGTAGTCTGTCATACCATCAATTTGTGCTTTTTTAATTTCGCTGTCCCAATATGCACCTTTGACTAAACGAATCATTAAACGTTTATTGCTACGTTTAGCAAGGTCTACAATATAATCAACAAGATAGAAGCAACGCTTTTGGTATGCTTGGATAACGAAACCGATCCCTTTCCAATCTGCGAGTTGAGGTTCAAAGCATAAGCGTTCGAGTAATTCTAAAGAAAGCTCTAAACGTTCTGTTTCTTCTGCATCGATATTTAGACCAATATCGTAAGTTTTAGCAAGCAATGCTAAATTTAAAATTTTAGGATAAAGCTCTTGATGTACGCGTTCTGTTTGAGAACGTTGATAACGTGGATGTAATGCAGAAAGTTTAATAGAAATACCTGGGCCAGAATAAACATCTTTGCCTTCAGAAGCTTTACCAATGGCATGAATTGCTTGGGTATAGTCATCAAAATAACGATCAGCGTCATGCTCAGTCAATGCTGCTTCACCCAACATGTCATAAGAATAGCGGAAACCTTTATCTTCAAGAACTTTGGCATGATCCAAAGCTTCTTCAATGGTTTCACCTGTTACGAACTGTTCACCCATCATACGCATAGCAACATCAACAGCTTTACGGATAATGCCTTTACCAGTACGTGCTAGCAAAGAAGTTAAAACACTTGAAAGGCTGGTTTGTTTCGGTGTTTCCATGAGCTTACCTGTGAGCATTAAGCCCCAAGCAGCAGCATTAACAAACATCAAATTACTTTGACCTAAGTGATCTTTCCAATTGCCTTGGTTGATTTTGTCACGGATGAGTAAGTCACGTGTTGCACTGTCAGGAATACGCAATAAAGCTTCAGCCAAACACATGAGTGCAATTCCTTCTTGAGAAGAAAGCGAGAACTCTTGTAATAAACCTTGAACAATACCTGCTTTGCCTGATGAGCTTTTGCGATCACGTAAACTGTGTGCCAAATTGAAAGCAATATCATAAATTTTTTGATTCAAATCTTGATCGATTTGAGTCTGTTCAAGTAAATATTCGACACACTCAGGCTCAGAACGACGCCAAGCAGTATTGATTGCTACTTCATAATCACTTTTATCTTTAAATTCAGTAATATAATCTAAGCTAGCTGGAGCGAAATCGGTATGAGGGAAACTTTCAATGCTACTCATGTCAACATCCTGTGACTTGTGAAAACTTTTAGTTGAACTGACAACTTTATATAATTTATGATTACAGAATCATTGACGAATAACTCACTATAATTTTCGTATTTTTTAGAGAATAATTCAGATGAATAGCGATATTTTAAGCCTTGACCGTATAGATATTAAGATTTTAGATATCTTGCAAAAAGATGGACGTATTTCCAATATCAAACTTGCAGAAGCGGTGAATCTGTCACCAACTGCGGCTTTGGCTAGGGTACAGAAACTGGGAAATGAAGGATTTATTCTCGGTTATGAAGCTAAACTCAACTATGAAAAATTAAACTCAAACTTTGTGGTCTTTGTGGAAATTCTTTTAGATAAAACCACACCCAATGTTTTAGATGAATTTTCGTATGCTGTTGTGCAATACCCAGAAATCATGGCATGTCATATGATTAGTGGGGGATTTGATTTTCTAGTGAAAATTCGCTGTAAAAATATGGAGGAGTTTCGACGCATTTCAGGTCAAATTTTATGGCAATTACCCGGTGTAAAAGAAACACGAAGCTATCCAGTGATGGAAGTGATTAAAGACAGTTCTCAGATTTATTTGAATAATAAAATTAAGTAATTCATGTCAATATTTTGCTGATGTTGCAGTAATAGCGCTGTTTAGAGATTCTATTTTCAATACACAAAATTAAAGGGGCTTGCGCCCCTTTAATGTGTACAATCATCATTTAATTAAGTTTTACAATAGCTTAATTCATTTCACGATCATAGATTTTTTCAGCTTCGTCAAAACGATCAACAACGTCTTGTTCAGGCGCTTTACCCATTAAACTCACTACGATGATACTGATCAACGATAGGATGAAGCCCGGTACGATCTCATATAAACCAGTATCCGCCATCGTGTTTTTCCACAGAATAACAGTTACCGCACCTACGATCATGCCCACTAAAGCACCATTGAGGGTCATGCGCTTCCAGAACACTGAAAGAATAATCAATGGACCAAATGCAGCACCGAAACCAGCCCATGCATAAGAAACCAGACCAAGTACTTTACTTTCAGGGTTCATCGCTAACAAAATCGCCAATACAGCAATCGCCAATACCATGAAACGGCCAACCCAAACCAATTCTTTTTGAGAAGCGTTTTTACGAAGGAATGCTTTGTACAAGTCTTCAGTCAGCGCACTTGAACAGACCAAAAGCTGACAGCTGAGTGTACTCATCACTGCCGCAAGAATCGCTGCTAAAATTACACCTGCAACCCACGGATTAAATAGAACTTTAGTTAATTCCATAAATACAGTTTCAGGGTTTTTCGCTACAATTGCCGCCGCTGGAATATCAGGGTGTGCTTGGAAATATGCAATACCGACATAACCTACAGCAACAGCACCTCCTAAGCATAGAATCATCCAAGCCATACCAATACGACGTGCATTTGGAATAGACTTAACAGAATCTGCTGCCATGAAGCGTACTAAAATGTGTGGTTGACCAAAATAGCCTAGACCCCACGCCATTGAAGAAATAATGGCAATCGCACTTACACCCGTAAACATACTCGATGCATGAGGGCGTGCTGTTTCAATCAATTGGTTAACATGTTGAAGATCACCAATGGCCAAGAAGGTCATAATTGGTGCAAGTAAAAGCGCAAAAATCATTAAGCCTGCTTGGAAAGTATCTGTCCAACTAATGGCTAAGAAACCTCCAATACATACATAACTCATTGTCGCAATGGCACTGACCCACAAGGCAGTGGTGTAATCCATAGCAAAAATACTTTCGAATAATCGTGCGCCTGCAACCATACCCGATGCGCAGTAAATACCGAAGAATATTAAAATAACCAATGCTGAAATAATACGAAGCACTTTCTTTTTATCACCAAAACGACTGGTGAAATAATCGGGTAAAGTCAGTGCATTATTCTGAACTTCAGTGTGTACGCGTAAACGTCCTGCAACCAAGTACCAGTTCAACCATGCGCCAATGATTAAACCAATTGCAATCCATGATTCAGATAGCCCAGTAAGATAAATTGCACCTGGCAACCCCATGAGTAGCCATCCACTCATGTCTGAAGCACCTGCTGAAAGTGCAGTTACAAAGCTACCTAAGCTTCGGCCACCCAAAATATAATCTGAGAAGTCTGTGGTTCTTTTATATGCATACAATCCAATACAAACCATTGCAATAATATAAAAAATAAAAGTAACCACTGTGGGGTTAAGTGAATCCATAATCAATCCTTTTCCATTTGGGACATTATCCAAGTATTATTTTTTTATAGCTACACATTTACGTGCAGATTCTTCCATAGAATTAAAAAAAATCGCTGTATTTTTTATAAGGTGATTATGAGAGCATTATGTATCTGAATGTACATTTAGATACAATTCAAAATTTCACCGAGTAAGACGATTTTTTAATCAGGTAAAATTTGGAGTAAATATTATCTTTACACAAAGTTACAAAGCGTACATGTATTAATATTCTTATAAGAAATTTTATCGAAAAGATGTATTTTGCTAATACAGAAATCAAATAAAAGGAATATGATTTAGCTATTGCACATATAAGGTGCATTATAAGAGTAAAGTAAATGGAAATAGAAACGGTTCAAGCGGATACCACCAGAATAGAAAAGGATTTACTTGGTGCGAAAGAAGTACCATTAAATAGTTATTACGGTATACACACATTAAGAGCGTTGGAAAACTTTAAAATTTCTAAACATACGGTTGGAGAGCAAAATTTTTTCATCCGTGCATTGGCGCAAGTAAAAAAGGCTTCTGCACAAACCAATCAACAATTTAATCAGATTTCGGAAGAAACCAGTCAGGCAATACAAAATGCCTGTGATCAATTGATTCAAAATCCTGAACAATGGCGTGAGTCATTTCCTTCGGATGTGTTTCAAGGGGGTGCGGGTACTTCGATCAATATGAATGCCAATGAAGTCATCGCGAATATTGCTTTAGAATCTCTAGGGTATGCAAAAGGTCGTTATGACATTATTCATCCCAACGATCATGTGAATAAATCTCAATCAACCAATGATGTTTACCCAACAGCATTGCGATTAGCGACTTATTATTCATTGGACCTACTTTTTGAGAAAATAAATCATTTAATCCATTCATTGCTTATTAAATCGACGGAATTCCAATTTGTTTTAAAAATGGGTCGCACTCAATTACAAGATGCAGTACCGATGACTTTAGGGCAAGAGTTTCATGCTTTTGCAACATTATTAAAAGAAGACGTACGCTTAATTAGAAAAACACGCGAACTTTTATTAGAAATTAATTTAGGTGCAACGGCGATTGGTACAGGTGTGAATACACCACATGGTTATGCAACCCAAGTCAATGAGAATTTAAAAACAATCACAGGTTTAAATTTAATCGGTGCGGAAGATTATGTTGAAGCAACCAGTGATTGCGGTGTATTTATTTTACTTTCGAGTACATTAAAACGATTAGCTGTTAAACTTTCTAAAATTTGTAATGATTTACGTCTACTCAGTTCAGGGCCACGTACAGGTTTATGGGAAATTCGTTTGCCAGAATTGCAAGCAGGCTCATCGATCATGCCTGCAAAAGTCAATCCTGTGATTCCAGAAGTTGTCAATCAAATTGCATTTAAAGTGATTGGTAATGATTTGACGATTACTTTTGCGGCTGAAGCAGGGCAATTACAGCTGAATGTTATGGAGCCGGTGATTGCAGTTTCATTAAATGAATCGATTGAATTGTTGATCAATGGTATTCAGACTTTGGATGAAAAATGTATCCAAGGTGTGGTGGCGAATGAAAAAACTTGTTATGACGCAGTGATGCGTAGTGTCGGCATTATTACCTTACTTGATCCTATTTTAGGTCATGCAAAATGTGATGAAATCGGTAAGCAATGTATTGCTGAGAATAAAACTATTCAGGAAGTGGTACTTGAGCAAAAATTATTGACTCAAGAGCAACTGGATACGATCTTCTCATTTGAGAATATGATTTCAGAAATTGCAGTGCAACCTTATGAAGAAGTTGAGAAAGCAGGCTGATGATGTTTTTAAAACTGAGCATTTGGAATGTAAAGTGATTAAAAGCGCGAAGTTTTCTAACTAATATCAGACTCGGATTTAAAAATCCGAGTCTTTTTTTGAGATCGTTACACTGATTGTTGTTTCTTGAACATGTTGATTTGTAAGATGCAATTCGCGTTTTAAAATCTGTATTACCAATATTCATTCATATAAAAAGATTAACAAAATCATGTTGGCTAAGTTGTTTTAGTTATGGTATCACTTTGTTAATACAATAAATTTGGAGAATAACAATGAATCCAACCATTGAAACCCAAATGTTGATCCGTAAACCTGTTGCCGAAGTATTCCAAGCCTTTATTGACCCTGAAATTACTTCACAATTTTGGTTTGATTCCTCTACGGGGAAACTTGAACAAGGCAAAACGGTACAATGGACATGGTCTAAATACCAAGTCGACACCCAAGTTAAAGTTTTAACAATTATAGAAAATAAACAAATCCAAATGGTATGGGGTGATCCTAAATCTACAGTCGACTTTATTTTTGAAGAAATTAGTCCAAACAAAACTTATTTGCGCATTCGAAATTACGATATTCCATTACAAGGCGCTGAATTGATCAAATTTATCATTGATGCTACTGGTGGCTTTACAACGGTTGTTGATAATTTAAAAGCTTATCTTGAGTATGGTTTAAAATTAAATTTAATTGAGGATAAATTTCCACCTTTTTAAAAGTATTTTACACTCTTCAAACGACTTTAAAATTTAAAAAAGCCACGTCTTAAAATCGTTTGATGCGTTTTACACAGCTTGGCTTTTTATTTCTTAACTTGTTGTTCTTTTAAAGATAAATAAGTAGGTAGTTTTAATTTGGCCTGAGCTCTGAGTTTCATTTTGATATAGAGCACGAGAGCAAAACAAGTCGTTGCAAGCGTTAAAAATAAACCATTCATATAGGTCATAAGCGAGCTGATATAACCAATTGTGGTTAAACGATTCATCATTTTGACAACTTGTGGGCTACTTTCTATATCGGTAATGGCCCAACTACAGAGATGTTCACAGTTGTTAATAATCAAATGGTAGTTATTTTCATGCATGCGTAAACGCATACGACGCACGATATGACGACCTTTATATTTAGGTGAATCATAATGGCGAATCGCGATGCTTTTACCATGTGAGAATTTTTCTAAAGATGTGACTTCGATTGGACGCTTTTTAAAAAGATGTGCAAAGCCTGAATAATGAATGACTCGACCTTTTCCTGCATAGATTCCATGATGACTATAGCCCAAATGTTTAACAATGAGATGAGCACCTAAAGGATAATGATATAAGCGTTTTTTCAGCATATTTCACTCAGTTCAAATAAAGTATACATATGTATTTAATTGAAAGGATAAAATCATTATAGTCAAGCCAAGCGAATATGGTAGTACTAAAACTGATAATTCAGTAAAGAATTGCATCTAAAATGATAAGTAATTTTCATTATGATCTGCTATACATTGTAGAATAGAAAAAAATTGATTAAGCCATCTATGAATTTAAAAACAATAATTTTGCGTTTAGCTGCATTACTCGGGGTAAGTAGTTTGGCTATGAATGTTCAGGCCAATACAGATTATATTCAAATCAAACAGGATAAACGCATTATTGCAGATGCTGTTCGTATTGATGATTTGGCGAAACTACAATTATTGCTGAAGAATCAACAGGGTATGCCTTATAAAAAGTTTAATCAGGTTCAAAAATCAATGCCGCATTGTAAAATAAGTTTTGCGATGAATGCAGGAATGTATCACGCAAACTTCTCTCCAGTAGGACTATATATTGAGCAATTTAAGCAACTGAGTGCATTGAATACCAGTACAAATCAATTTGGTAATTTTTTTCTACAACCGAATGGTGTTGTTGCTTGGAATAAGAAAAAAGTAGTACTTTTAACCACACAGCAGTATGCACAATCTAATTTTAAAGCAGAATTTGCAACACAATCTGGCCCAATGTTGGTGATTCATCGTGAGATTAATCCAATATTTAAATCGGACTCAGATTCTTTAAAAATTCGTAATGGTGTGGGTATTAAAAACAATCAGCTTTATTTTGTCATCAGTCGTGGAAAAATCAATTTTTATCATTTTGCGGATATTTTTAAGACACAGCTTAAAGTGGATCAGGCTTTGTATCTCGATGGAACAATCTCAAGTGCTTTTATTCCACAAGCTAAACGGCACGATCAAATCTATGATTTAGGGCCGATGTTTATTTATGCGGAGCCAAATCATTGTGATTGATTGACGACATGAATAAGTTGTATTCATTATATTGGTTTTACAGCTTAGTTCTGAAAGATACAGTTGTAGAATATGAATTCCACAACTGTATTTTGAATCGTGTGATCGATCTATTTCACCATACTCAGAATAGATGATTGTGCTTTACAGGTTTGAATCGCTTCATCTTTAGATAAGCTTTTGATTTGTTCTTCAAAGGCTTTCTTTTGCTCTTTTAGGGCATCTTCTGGAATACCACTTTGTTTTGCGATTTTTTCCATATGTTTCCAAGATTCTTCACACTCTTTTGGCATATTGCTACATGCGCTTAAAAGGACAGTCATTGCGAAAACTGGAATTAAAAATAAAGGTTTCATCTTTATATCTCTCAATTTTTTATATTGGTATAGGTTGTCGTTAGAACAGCAATTGATTTATAACATAAAAAACTTACATTTCGTTGAATTTGTAATTTTCCAGTGAAACAAGACGATCAGCTTCTTTTGCTCGATATTGATATAAAGAAGCCGATCATTTGTTATTTAACAAAATATATTAACGTCAGTTCGGGATAGACTCTGATGTAAGTTATTGAAAAGATAAATCAGACACAGCGGGGTCTTGTCGTTTAAAGTCAGATGAAAGGATTAACCTTCGGTTCGACCTACTTTTCTTTCGGGAAAAGTAGGCAAAACCATTTGTCAGTCGCAAACTCGTCCAATACCGCTATGTACTTAATGTATTGCAAAAACAGTAAATGACGTATGTAGTCCTGCCTCGAACAATGCGACTGACGTTACCGCGTATCATATCGTTGGGAACATATCTTATCCCGAGCTCAGGTTATATTATCAAAACCTTTCAAGTCATTAAAAGCGATAACCTATTTTCAAACCATATCCAATCGCAGTATTGTCACGGTAGTCACCTTGTTGTGCTATTTCAGAAGCACCCGGCACAGGAATGTAATAAGTACCATCTTGAGCAGTAACATCACCAATCCAAAAATATTTAAAACCTGCGGCAATAAAATAATTCGATGCAGGCGCATATTGAATGCCGAGACCCAATCCCCATCCACCTTTGGTTGGATTGAGTACAGATGCAGGATCACCAGTGCCAGAATCCCAACTTACATCTGCTGAAGCACTCCATTGATCTGTAAATTGATGTCCCAAGCCAAGTGTAATACTGTATTGATCTTTTTTATATTCATCGAGATTAAAGCCTTTGGTATATGAGCCTTGACTTAACTCTGTTGTCACCAGTTCAGTGAGTGCGCCAAACTGAGTAGGGCGGATCGTCATATCTTTCCAATTGACCCAGCGTGCATTTAAATAAGCCAAAGTATCTTGATAAACACCTGTTTGAAAGTCTAAATTGACCGACTGTGGTGTTGAAATTTCAGTATCACTCGTTTGCGTGATCATTAAGGGTTCAGAAAATATCGTTTCTTGTGCATCCATTTTATGTTTAATTTTAGAGCGATAGGTGATTGCAGTTTTTAGTGCTATTTCAGGTATTTGAAATGAAGCACCTGCTATTCAACCTACAGCGCTATCTTGTTTCATATGAGCATCATAGCCATTGAAAATACTCATAGAATTACCCCGCAAAGCAACTTTGCCTTTGACAGTTTGATATGCAGCGCCACCGTAAATATTCAAATGTGTAGTGGGCTGAAAGCCGAACAGCGTCGTTATATTTTGCGAGCTCACTTCAACAGTTGTGCCTTGTTGGCTGATTACATTATCGGAAAATGTATGATTACTGCGTAAAGGGTATTCAATTTCAGCGCCATAAGGTTGGTCGTAAATGAGACCAAATGAAACTTTGGGAGTAATTTGCAGCTTGAGTGCAGCATTATAATATTGAAAAGATTGTGCCATATCTCCTGTATTCAAGTCGCGACTATCTGCATTCACAAGATCGGGACGGTCACGTATACGTCCTGAAATATCAGGATCAATGGTTGTTGCATTCACTTCAAAATAATTTTTATCCTCAAGAAAGGCGAGTATAGATTGTCCAGATTGGTCCATCGCTGCTGAATGGCAATATGTACTTGCGAATACACTCATCATACTGAGAAGTAGTGGTCTAGTTTGCATACAGTTCTGTCCTTGAATGTATTTTTATGATTACCCAAAAAACTATTTAAATAAAAACCAAGCGCAAAATCATCGTTAAGCCTGAGTTTCATTTAGATTTTATGGAAATGTTTTTGTTGTTTTAGTGAATCATTTTTGCAATGTTTAAATAAGGGGAAGGCTGACGGATTGATGGGGGGGGGGTCGGACAATGTTTATGGTTTTAATAAATTTAACGTCAGTTTGGGATAAATTCTGATGTAAGTTATTGAAAAGACAGATCAGGTACAGCGGAGTCTTACCGTTTAAAGTCAGATACAAGGATTAACCCACTTCGTCTTGCACTTCGCTTGAAATATATTTCAACCTTGTTCAGGTTCGACCTGAGAGGTACTACCTCGCAAGGCTTTCGGGATGAGTGGCATTGCCACGCAAGGGCAAAACCATTTGTCAGTCGTCAACTCGACAAATACTATCTAGTACCTAATATATCGCAAAAACAGTATATTATAGATCTTGCGGAATATATTCCTCATGCCTCGAACAATGCGACTGACGTTTCCGCGTATCATATAGTTGGGAATATATCTTATCTCGGACTCAGGTTAAATTTAAGGTAATAAAAAAAGCATTCAGTTTACTGAATGCTTTTCTGTATCATCCATGACTATTGAATCGGTGGATGCTGTAATTGGTTGAGTTCTTTTTTACTGAAGCCTCGCGACACCAATACTTTTTTAATCCCAGTGATTACGTCTTGATCTGTAGCATTTGTTAATGCGGATAAGAGTTGATCATTGGATTTACAAGAACAATCATTTTCAACACATGCAATTTGATTCTTGTGTTCATTTTGCAGTGTATCTTCTGCCATAAACAGCTTTTGCCAAAAACTCATAGAGCCTTCATATGCAACCTAACATAGTTCGAAATATAAGCTTTTTTTTCTAAAATACAAGAGATCTATGCTTAGAGAAGCGGCTATTGAAGCTTGTATTTAGCCAGAATGTTAATTTTTGGAGAGTATATTTGCAGTATGATCATTCAGTTATTTTTTTTTAATTTATTGATATATATTTATTTAATCTAAATTCAATATAATGCCGAAGATACTTTTTCGGCATTGTAAATGTTGTAATAAATTGTTTAAATCTTTTCGAGAAGAACGCCTGATTCAACATGATGTGTGTATGGAAACTGATCAAACATCGCAAATTTTACGATTTTATGTGTCTCAAGAAGTACTTTTAGATTGTCATGCAAGGTGTCAGGATTACATGAAATATAGAGGATCTGATTAAAACCTTGTAATAGCTTTAATGTATCATCATCAATTCCCGCACGAGGTGGATCTACAAATACGCTATCAAAATTGTAGCTTTGAATATCGATTTCGGCTTCTTGTAGACGACGGAATTCACGTTCGCCATTATAAGCTTGGGTAAATTCTTCAGCGGAAAGTCGTGCAATTTGGATATTATCAATGTTGTTCTTTTCAATATTCCATTGTGCAGCATAAACAGATGATTTAGCCAATTCAGTTGCAAGTACACGATTGAATTTTAATGATAAAGGTAGTGTAAAATTACCATTACCACAATACAACTCTAATAAGTCTTGATCTGTTTTTTCAACACTATTACATGCCCATTCCAACATCTTTTGGCAGACTTGAGCATTCGGTTGAGTAAAGCTACTTTCAATTTGCTTATATTGAAATTTACGGTCAAAAACTTGCAACTCTTCAACCACAAACTCATCGCTAAGAATCACTTTTTGACCACGACTACGACCAATCAATTTAATATTGAGTTTTTCAGCCAGTTGTTTCGCTAAGCTTTCCCATTCTTCAGTTAATGGCGCACGATAGATCAGTGAAACCAACATTTCACCTTTAAGTGTTGCTAGAAAATGAATTTCAAAAAGACGTTTTGAAAGGATTACATTTGCTTTTAATTCTGCTAACAAAATTGGCATAAGCGTATTAATACTTTGATCAGCAATAGGAAAATCATCAATACGCAGCACAGTTTTTTGCTGATCTGCATCACGTTCAAACATGGCATAGAACATATCATCATCAGTATGCCAAATACGGAATTCTGCACGCATCCGAAAATGTTGCTCAGGTGAAGCAAAAACTTCTAAAGATGGTGGATTGAATTCTGCAAATTGAGTTTGGATTCGTTCAATTTTGGCATCAAGCTGTTGTTGATAAGATGAAGTCATAAAAATCAGGAAAACACTGGAATTAAGCAGTAGCGATGGTATCAAAAATAGCAGACGATGGACAATCATTCCTGTCCATCTTTAAAAATTTTTAGATTGCACAGCTGTATTAAGTTGAATATCAATCACTATGCAGATAAACATTGCTATATAAATAAACTATAAAAATAAACAAAGGCAATTAGTATTTACTTAAATGTTCAACCAAATAATCGATAAAAACACGTACAGCAGGCAATAAACCACGACGCGATGGATAAACGGCATGGAAAATACCATGTGGCGCTTTCCAGTCTGGCAGCACACGTACCAATTCTCCCGTTAAAATATAATCATTGGCAATGGTGTCGGGAAGTAGGGCAATACCACAATTTTGACTGGCCAATTTAGCCAACATCATCAAGTCAGAGCCCATTAAAATAGGATTAATTTTAATTTTTTTGGCTTGATTTTGATCATCATGCAAAACCATCTGTTGATCCAAATGTTCATCCACCATACTTAAAATACGATGTTCAGTTAAATCTTCAGGCTTTTTTAACATGCCATATTCATTTAAATAGGCTTGGCTTGCAAATAAATGCTGTTCAATATTTTCAAGTTTTCTTAAAACCAAACTTGGATCGTCATCCAAATTGGCACGAACACGTAAGGCGATATCGAAGCCTTCATTGACAATGTCTATACGGCGATTACTCACCATCAATTGCACTTTAATCTCAGGATATGTCTTTAAAAAATCAGGTAATATTTTGGAAAGTTCATTTTGTGCAATAGAAACAGGAACGCTGACTTTAATTACACCGCGTGGTTGTTCACTTAAATGATCAACGAGATCATGTGCGGATTGTGCTGCATTCATCATTACTTGTGCATGACGATAAATATTCATACCAATATCGGTCACGGCAAAATGGCGTGAACTGCGTTGAATGAGCCGAACACCTAATTTTTCTTCTAAATTATAGACCCGACGACTCAATTTTGATTTGGGAATATCTGTTGCACGTTCAGCTGCGCTGAATCCACCATGCTCGACGACTAAGCCAAAACAGTAAAAATCATCTAAATCGGAGAGCATTTATATATTCCATCATTGCAACAATAACTTGTCATTAAACTTGATTGTTGCAAAAAGTCAATTTTAAATTGTGTCAATAAAGCAAACTTAATCAAAAACCTAGACATTAAAACTATGCCGTTGCTGTAAGCAGAATGTATTGGACTTTTTTATATTCTTCCAGTCGTAACCAATCTTTGGCACTTGGCTGCGGAATTCGCGTTAAATCCATATTATCTGTAACATCTGCAAGTTTAACGACTCTTGCAATTGGGTTTTTTACAGCGCGGTAGGCCGCTTCAATCCGAGATTCACCTTCTTTTTTAGTTAATGCCAAAATTGCATCGACAATATCCTGACTGAATCCCAAGGAAATCAGATCGACAACGGTGGTATCTGTATCTTCTAAAATATCATGCAATACAGCAACGATTTGTTGCTCTGGGGTTTTAACTTTAAACATGAGTCTGAGTGGGTGAAAAATATAAGGTTGTTGAGCTTTATCTTTTTGACCTGAATGTTTACGAGCCGCTAAAGCAATTGCTTTTTCAATGGTTGACATAATATCCTTATCTTTCTTTATAAATAATAAATATAAAAATCATTAGACTTATTGAAGCATATGTTTAATACGAGTGTTTAATTTTTACAAACTCGTTTAAAATATAATTTTATTCTGTTCCAAACCTTATGCCATTTCAACTAATCACATTAGAAAATTATCAAGAAAATGTTACATGTCCGCATTGTCAACATGCAGTCATTGATTGGAATGAAGAGCAATATATTCAGCCATGTGAGCATACTTTATTTATTGCCATGGATTTGGGTTTTGAATATATCTCAGATGAATTTGAAAGCACGATGCAACGCAGTGTTGATGAAATCCATGCGCATGATGATCAAGGCTTAAACATTTTGAGTGAATTAACCCATTCAGAATACCCTAACTATTTAATTTACAAAGCAAGTTTAGGTATAGAAGGGTATTCTCGATATATTGGTTTTACGCAATAATCTGCTCATTTTAAGCCGTGGTTGTAATGATACGTTGTTCCATTAATATTTGTTGAGCAATATAAGCTGCTTGATCTTTTTTAGGATGAACAACGTACCATTGCTCATTGCTGTCCAGTTCCCAAGCTCGGGTATTGTCTTTTAAATAATTGAGTAAACCAAACTCAATAATCTGCTTTTTTAGTTTTTTATCTTCAATAGGAAAACAAGTTTCTACCCGTGAGAATAAATTGCGTCCCATCCAGTCTGCACTTGAACAATACAGCTTTTCATCTCCACCATTTTGAAAATAATAAACCCTCGTATGTTCTAAAAAGCGTCCTACGATTGATCGAACTTTAATATTTTCAGACAAATCTGGTATTTGGGGTCTTAAACAGCAAATTGAACGGATAATAAGATCAATTTTAACTCCAGCTTGGGATGCCTTATATAAAGCAGCAATCAGTTTAGGTTCAGTCAAAGCATTGACTTTGATAATGATACGCGCAGATTGCCCTGATTTTGCGAAAACGATTTCATTTTCAATTAATTGCAGTAATTGAGCATGCAAAGTAAATGGCGCATGGAACATTTTTTTAGACTTTGCCATACGTCCCATGCCCGTAAGTTCTTGGAAGATTTTATGCACATCTTCACAAAGATCAGGCTCAGTACTGAGCAATCCATAATCGGTATACATTTTGGCATTGCCTGCATGGTAGTTTCCCGTACCAAGATGTACATAACGTTTTAATTTTTCACCTTCACGTCGTACGATTAAAATCATTTTGGCATGGGTTTTATAGCCTACAATGCCATAAACCACGACTGCACCCGCTTCTTGTAAAATATTGGCGACGATAATATTAGACTCTTCATCGAAACGTGCACGCAACTCAATAATTGCAGTAACTTCTTTACCGTTACGTGCAGCTTCAGCCAGAACTTGAACAATTTCCGAATCTGGACCACTACGATATAAAGTCTGTTTAATTGCAAGTACGTTTGGATCTTTGGCTGCTTCTTTGAGCAAATTAATCACAGGTTGGAAAGAATCAAAAGGATGATGCAACAACACATCTTGCTTGCTCAATACTTCAAAGATTTTGTGTGGATTACGTAATGCTTTTGGAATGACAGCTTGAAAGGGCTTAAAACGTAATTCTGGAATATCAAAATTTGTGATTAAACGAGTTAAATTCACAGGCCCATTGACCTGATATAAGTGTTGCGGATCTAAATCAAATTGTTCTAATAAATAGGAGTTGATTGAGTCTGGGCAATTATTGGCAATTTCTAAGCGAACGGCACGACCAAAACGACGAGAAGACAACTCATCTTTTAAAGCGACAGCTAAATCATCTACATCCGTAGCCAGTGTTAAATCAGCATTACGTGTAACACGAAATTGATAACAACCTGTTGCAGTCATACCTGGAAATAAATCATTAATATGCTGCTGAATAATGGCTGATAATAAAATGTAATGCTCTTCGCCATTGGTGAGTTCATCAGGTAAACGAACAATTCGAGGCAGGGAACGTGGAGCAGGGACAATTGCCAATTCAATCTGACGTCCAAAAGCATCTTTACCCTCAAGGGTGACGATAAAATTCAGGCTTTTATTCACTAAACGAGGAAAAGGATGGGCTGGATCAAGGCTAATTGGCGTAACAACTGGTTGAACTTGTTTAAAAAAATAATTCTTAATCCATTCTAAATGCTTTTTTTCTATATTGTTGTATTGAATAAATTTAACGCCGTATTCTTCCAACTGTGGTAATAATACCTGATTTAATGTGTCATATTGCTCTTGAATAGCTTGATGGGTATTTTCAGAAATTTGTTGCAAAATGACTTCATTGGGAATGCCATCAGGCGCAGTGGTAATACTATTCAAGTCAATTTGTTTCATTAAACTCGCAACACGTATTTCAAAAAATTCGTCTAAATTCCTTGAAAAAATAATTAAAAAGTTTAAGCGTTCTAATAATGGATGATTGGCATCTTTTGCTTGCGCTAAAACCCGTTGATGAAATGCCAGCAGTGAAATTTCACGGTTTGTGTAGGTTGCTGAACTGTGTTGAAAACTGTTTAAAGCGGGCATGATCTGCGTCATTTGAAACTATCTAAAAGACTTTGTAGGCATAGTAAGATTTCAATATGACAGAATGGTTAAATATTCAGGCATACTGAAAACTAATCAATTTTAAATGGTTAAAAAATATTAATTTTTTAAATACAGCACTTTAGCAGAATAGACAATAAGCTGAATGGATGACATACAAAACCAATCGGTGATCAATCAAAATTTACATTGGTTATTGTTAATTTTAAGTTCATAACTTTTATGCTCTGAAACCAATTTCATTTTCACATAATAAGGGTTTTGTCTTTGAAACTGATTTTCAAAAATGAGGTCGCAGTTTTCAATCATACCTTTGATCAGTAAGCTTTGAATCTGTTCTTTTCCAACACTATTTGCGAATTGATTAAAATCAGACGATGTAATAATACCTTGTAGGTCAATATGATCATGAAATAAAACGATTTTTTCGATGAGCGTATTTTGGTCAATTTGTACAGGAAGTATGCGTGAATCTTCTTCACTCAGCGCAGTTAATACATCATTTAAGTTCTTTTTATCTTTAATTTTATAATTTTGATCGATCAAATTTTTCTGAATTAAATAATTATCGAGTTCAGTTGCATGGATAGACATTGAAATAAGAAGAAATAAAGTGATTGAAATTTGAGAAATTATTTTGAAATTCATTGGAGTAATACACATAATTAGAATAGGGTTTTATTATACGTCAACAAAAAATAAGCACCAGTATTGGTGCTTATTTTTATTCATTTATTACAAAAATTAAGCTTTGTTTAAATGCTCATTCAATAAAAACTCAACCAGTGCTTTTTGTGCATGTAAGCGATTTTCTGCTTCATCCCAAACCACAGCATTTTTATGGTCAAGCATGTTTTCTGAAATTTCTTCACCACGGTGCGCAGGTAAGCAATGCATAAACAAGCAATCAGGATGAGCTAAATCCATCAACTTTTCATTCACTTGGTAGTCAGCAAATGCTTTTTCACGAATCTTTTGTTCTTCTTCCTGTCCCATGCTCGCCCAAACGTCAGTCACGATCAGGTCTGCATTTACTGCTGCATCTTCAGCAGAATCAACAAGTTCTACACAATGCGCAAATTCTGAAAGGAATTCAGGTTTAGGTTCATAACCTTTTGGAGATGCAATTTTAAGCTTAAAGCCCCACATATGTGCAGCTTCAATATATGAATTACACATATTATTGCCATCACCAATCCAAGCCACTGTTTTGCCTTTGATTGAACCACGATGCTCAACAAAAGTTTGCACATCTGCAAGCAATTGGCAAGGGTGATGGTCATCGGTTAATGCATTAATCACTGGTACACTTGAATATTCTGCAAAACGTTCAACAATGTCATGCCCAAAAGTACGGATCATCACAATATCTAACATACTTGAAATGACACGCGCAGAGTCTTCAATTGGCTCACCACGACCCAATTGAGTATCGCGTGGAGATAGGAAAATAGCACTACCACCAAACTGATTCATACCTGCTTCAAAAGATACACGAGTTCGTGTGCTCGACTTTTCAAAAATCATGCCCATCACTTTACCAACAAAAGGTTGGAAAACTTCATGTTGATGTTGCTTTCGCTTTAATTCTTGAGCACGTTCGATGATGCGATTTAATTCAGCAGTAGATAAGTCACGCAGGGTAAGAAAATGTCGTAGAGCCATGGTTACTCCACAATAATTGCTTGGTCAAAATCAATACGCATTGACCAACAATATATTGTTGGTGGTTGATGAATAAAAAAACAGGAATGAAGTAATATACTATAAGAAAAGGGAAATGCAAAAAAACTAGACTTTTTGATGACCTTGCAAAAAGCGATCTACACAATAGCTGATGTAATCGTATACTTCTTGATCATCTTCTTGAATATCAACGTTCATTAGTACGCGCCATTCAATATGACGAATGATACCAAAATAAAATTGAGCAGCATAAATAGGTTGCTTACAATAGATTAAGCCTAATTCGTCTGCTTTAGTGAGTGCAGAAGCAATTGCCATTTGAATATGCTTTGGCCCTTGTTCATGAATATATAAAGCCAATTTAGGACTTCTTTGGGTTTGTTCTAAAATTAAACGGATAAACGCTGCATTCTCAGGTAGCAATAAATGCGTTTTAAAATTCATTAGGGTTTGAATGAGATATAAACGTAAATCATCCTGATCAAAATCGAACGGTACACAAATATCTTTAAAAAACTGCTCACGACGATAATCACAAATGGCAGTAAATAAGCCTTCTTTATTGCCAAAGTACTTATAAATTGAAGCTTTAGAACCACCTGCATGCTGGACAATATCATCTAGAGAAACTGCATCATAACCACGATCAAGAAACAGTTCATTGGCACTGAGCAATAATGCAAGACGGCGTTCATGACCACGTTTAGTTTGTGGTAAATCACAGCATAGGGTTCCGATTTGCGCTAAGTCATTGTGCATAAAGTTTAAAATACAGCTTCGAAAGAAATGGGTTGCTACGAGTATAACAAAGATGTCAATAAATATCTTAAGCAATATGAAACTGAAAAATAATAATCAATAAAATCAAAAAATTAAAAAAATGAATCAAAATTCATTTTTCTTTATCAAAAGTTTTATGTACACTCAGTGCATAGCCATTTTACAGAAAAGCAGGATGGCTATACCAAGAACTCAATAGATAAGTGACCGCTGTGGAAGGGAATATGACAGAACAAACATCTGCAGGCTTAAGATTTAGACAAGCTCTCGAAGTGGAAAAACCATTACAAATCATCGGTACAGTCAATGCTTATGCAGCAATGATGGCGAAACAGGTCGGTTACAAGGCGATTTATGTTTCGGGTGCAGGTGTCGCGAACTATTCTTACGGTTTACCTGATTTAGGTATGACCAGTCTGGATAATGTTTTAGAAGATGTACGTCGTATTACAGAACGTGTAGATACACCATTACTTGTTGATATCGATACAGGTTGGGGTGGTGCATTTAATATTGCACGTACAGTGAAACAAATGATTAGCGCAGGTGCTGCAGCTGTTCATATCGAAGACCAAGTGGCACAAAAACGCTGTGGTCACCGCCCAAATAAAGAAATTGTTTCTCAACAAGAAATGGTTGATCGTATTAAAGCTGCGGTAGATGCAAAAACTGACTCGAATTTTGTTGTTATGGCACGTACAGATGCCTTACAAAAAGAAGGTCTACAAGCAGTGATCGATCGTGCATGCGCATGTGTAGAGGCGGGTGCAGATGCAATTTTTGCAGAAGCAATGACTGACATTACCATGTATAGAACCGTATGCGATGCAGTCGGAGTGCCTGTATTGGCAAATATCACTGAGTTTGGTGATACACCTTATTATACGACAGACGAATTGGCTGAACAGGGTATCCGCATGGTGTTGTACCCACTTTCGGCAACCCGTGCAATGCAAAAAGCTGCACTTGAAGTTTTCCGTTCAATCCGTGAAAACGGTACGCAAGTGAATGTACTGGACATAATGCAACAGCGTAAAGAACTTTACGAATTCCTTGATTATCATACTTTTGAAAATACATTAGACAAACTATTCACCCAGGAGAAATAATAAAATGGCTGAAGGAAAAGTACTCACAGGCGCAGGATTGCGTGGTCAAGTTGCAGGTAAAACAGCACTTTCAACCGTTGGTAAAAGCGGTGCAGGCTTAACTTATCGTGGTTATGATGTGCAAGATTTAGCTGAAAACTGTCAATTTGAAGAAGTGGCTTATTTAATCTTCTTTGGTGAATTACCAACAGCAGAGCAGTTAACAGCTTATAAAGCTAAACTAAAATCACTTCGTCAGTTACCGCAAGCTTTAAAAGAAGTTTTAGAGCGTATTCCTGCAGATTCACATCCAATGGACGTGATGCGTACAGGCGTATCGATGCTCGGTAATTTAGAAACTGAGAAATCTTTTGATGAACAACAAGATGTTGCCGATCGTATTTTAGCGACACTGCCTGCAATCATCTGTTATTGGTATCGTTTTAGCCATGATGGTGTACGTATTGAAGAAAATACTGATGATGATTCTATCGGTGCTCAATTCTTACACTTACTTCGTGGCGAAAAGCCAAATGAATTGCATGAGCAAGTGATGAATGTTTCATTAATTCTCTATGCAGAGCATGAGTTTAACGCATCAACATTCACAGCACGTGTATGTGCATCAACATTGTCAGATATGCATTCATGTATTACGGGTGCGATTGGTTCACTACGTGGTCCATTACACGGCGGTGCCAATGAAGCTGCGATGGAAATGATCGAAAACTGGACGTCTCCTGAAGAAGCTGAGCGTGAAATGCTGGGTAAACTTGAGCGTAAAGAAAAAATCATGGGCTTTGGTCATGCGATTTATAAAGACAATGATCCTCGTAACGGCATTATCAAGATTTGGTCTGAGCGTTTAGCAAAAGATGTTGGCGATACAGTGCTTTATCCTGTTTCTGTACGTTGTGAAGAAGTGATGTGGCGTGAAAAGAAACTTTTCTGTAATGCTGACTTCTTCCATGCATCTGCATACCACTTCATGGATATTGCAACTAAATTGTTTACACCAATCTTTGTGATGTCACGTGTAACAGGTTGGGCTGCGCATGTGATGGAACAGCGTGCAGATAACCGTATTATTCGTCCAAGTGCTGAATATACAGGTCCAGAACTACGTAAAGTTGTACCGATTGAAGAGCGTTCAGCTGCTTAATCATCAAATAGAATCATCTAAATAAACAATATTTTTGATTCATCAAATCGTGTTTATCTGTAAAGCCTCGAAAGAGGCTTTACTCATTTTTATTCTATGAAAAATGAACCCATCCTAATAAATATTGAGGTATATGTTTGAGTTTCTTATTTTTTAGGTTGTAATAAAACAGGATCTTCAATGTTATAGCCTGTTTCAAAAGGGATGCCTAAATATTGAATCACAATTAGCATCTTATTCTGTTTAGGGACAATAAAATTCTGAGTAATTTTTAATTTGTTATCATAATTTACAGCGATTTGATTCCTACTTTGATGTGAAGGACTCGTGACTTTATATGTAGTTTTATACTCAGAAATTTTTTCAGAAGGATCATGCCAAGAGGGAATTTGTGTTTTGCTCTGATTCAGAATTTGTATTTTTGTAGTCTTTGCATTACCCACGATTAGGGGCGTTAAACGTTTCCGAATTTTAGTTAAATCTTTTTCAAACTGAACACCGTCTTGGTCATAATCAACTTTTTGCGTCTTTGGATTGATGTATAAAGACCGAACCTCTATCAGCTTTTCAGGTGTTTTACTGTTGAATTGGTAATAATACAATTGTGGCAAACGACCACGACCATCTTCATAATGTCTTAAAAGATAAAGTTTTTGCTCTTTAGTCGAATAACCCAATACTTCAATATGTTGTCCACCTCCCACAGTCGCATAACAGTGTAATGACGTTGTAAGGATAGTGCTTGCGATAAAGTATTTTAAGATTTGCATAGCAGTGTCATTCATTTATTGTCATGATTTATTTTGCATTTTTTTGCTGTGGAATTAATATGAGTTTTGTATTTATTCGTTTTGTGTTGAAAAGCAAACTAGATTGTAAATATTTAAGCATATTGCACAGTATTTTATTTCTTGAAAAATAAAAAACCTAGTGAGTTTAAGTCACTAGGTTTAGGGATATTTCAATAATGATGAATTACCACATTAAATCATCTGGAATAACATAAGCAGCGTAAGGATCTTCTTCATCTGTGATTTGTTCATTTTTCTCTGAATTATTCACAATAATAAAACCTGTCATTTTGTCGTTTATACGATCGGCCAATGCTTTGGGTAAAATAGCGTAACCGTCAGCATCGTTAGCAACCACTAAACTTCCAGAAACCAAGGCATTATAAACTTGCTGATTGATATAGATCTTTTTAATTGAACCATCAATAAATTGATAAACAGATTCACCATCTGTATCTCTGATTTTATGCTGCGAGATCATTTGAATAATGGATGCTTTTAGCGCTTTTTCATCCAATATTTTTTTCTTTTCTAAGTCCAATGCTTGGTCTTTTGATAGTTTTTCTTGCTTATCTTGTTCAATCTTTGCTTTGATTTCAGCTTCATCGCTTTGTCCAGTACGCTGCTCGTGCTGTGCTTGCTTAGACAGTTTCTTTGCTTTTTTATTATCAACTAAGCCAGCTTTAAGCAACTGCGCTTGTAGTGCATTTTTAACCATAATAATAACCAACCATTAACTGTGTATTGTGCGATACCGAAAATAAACAAACCAGTACACTAAACTTAAAATTAGGCTTAATCCCGCAGGAATAAGAAATGCATTCAATTGTAAATAAGGATGTAACACACTGGCAATGATTCCACCGATAAAAAAACCTAAAAGAATCAATAAATGTAAGGTAATACGGCGTTTTTCAGCATTTAACCCACGAAATAAATAGCCCAGTGCCAAACCTAAATCGGTCAATACACCTGATAAATGCGTAGTGCGAATGATCGTGCCTTTATAATGACTCACCATCGCATTCTGTACACCCATTGCAGCACTTGCCCACAATAGTGCATATTTTGGGTATAGCGGAATAAACAGCCAACAGAGTAGGATAAAGAATGCAACAAGGCTAAGTGGGATGCCGTATCTACGACCGAGTTGAAAATGACTATTGCCTAAAATAAACCCACTATAACTTGAGCCAAGCACATAACAGCAAATTACCAAGAACAGATAAATAATCGTATCTGTTTGATGCAGAATAATGGCTTGTGCCAATAAACTGGTATTGCCCGTCATATGGGAAATCGATTGGTGCAAAACAGTGATTAAACCGAGAACATTAATCATGCCTGCATTGACTGCAAGCATGAAAGCAGCGAATTGGATCCAAATTGGTAGGCGCTGTAACGGCATAAACCCTTCTTTTTATTCATACACCTGTTATGTATTACTTTTTAGAAAGATCTACTGCTGCTGTAAATAAGACATCAGTAGAAGAGTTCAAAGCAGTTTCCGTCGAATCTTGTAAAACACTGATCACCATACCAATAGCAACCACTTGCATTGCAATTTCTGAAGGAATACCAAATAAACCACAAGCAACAGGAATCAGCAATAATGATCCTCCAGCTACACCTGATGCGCCGCATGCGGTAACAACAGATACAATTGAAAGAATAATCATCGTAACCATATCGACCTGAATACCCAGTGTATTTACAGCTGCTAGCGTGAGTACAGTAATCGTTACTGCTGCACCCGCCATGTTGATGGTTGCACCCAATGGAATCGCGACATTTGCAGTGGTATCTGATACGCCTAGACGTTTTGCAAGATCAAGATTAACGGGGATGTTTGCTGCAGAACTACGTGTAAAGAATGCAGTAATACCACTTTCTCTTAAGCATTTTAAAACCAAAGGATATGGATTTTTACGCATCACAATAGCAACGATGAGCGGGTTAATCACAAGCGCCACAAAAATCATCGTGCCGACAAGAACTGCAATCAGTTGCGCATAGTTTTTAAGTGTTTCTAAGCCAGCTTGTGCAAAAGTTGCAACAACTAAACCGAAAATACCGACTGGTGCAAAGGCAATGACGATACGGATAATTGAGTCGATTGCACCTGCAACATCAACAATCATTTGTTTGGTGGTGTCAGAAGCATGACGCAGAGCAGCACCTAAACCCACAGCCCAAGCAAGAATACCAATAAAATTGGCTTGATCTAATGCTGAAATTGGATTAGAGATAAAACTCAATAAAAGGTTTTTTAGTACTTCTGCAACACTACCCGGGGGTTGCAACGCTGCATCGGATGCATGGGTAAAGATTAAAGTACTTGGAAAAGCCATACTTGCGACCATAGCACTCAGTGCTGCCAAAAGCATCCCAATTGCGTATAGCCCAAGAATAGGTTTGAGGTTTCCAGCACCGTGACCGACTTTAAAATTGGCAATTGATGCCGTAACCAAGACAAAAACAAGAATAGGTGCGACAGACTTCAATGCCTTAATGAACAATTCACCTAAAATATTAAAATATTCAGCAGAACTTGGAAAAAGATAGGCAACTAAAAAGCCCAAAATAATTGCTATGAGAATACGACTAACTAAACTTAAACGTGCTAGGGCAGCGAACATATGCGAACCTTAAATGCCTAAACTGGCCTAAAATCAATAAACAAGCTGAGTATTCTATACCGAAACAGGATCACATAAAAAATACAATTTTCAGATAAAAAATAAGATATTAAAAAATATACAAGTTTTTCTAAAATTAAGAGTAAAAAATACTTTTAAATCAATCTATTTAACCTTTTTAAATGTGATAAAAACTTTGCGCATCTAATTTATGCATGGCTTGATAATGTGTTAAAAAAACCTTGCCACTCAGCGCATTGATTAAATTGGACTGTTTAAGACGGTCCATGACAGGGCCTTTGACTTCAGATAAATGCAATTGGATCTTGAGTTTATCCAATTCACGATTAATTTCTTCTAAGGTTTCCAAAGCACTCAGATCAATATTGCTAATACTTGAACAATTGATCACCACATGATGCAAATCTGGATGCTTACTCACTTCAGAAATCACGAATTCTTTAAGGGTATTGGCATTTAAAAACGTTAGATTTTCATCAATACGAATAGACACAATATTGGCACTGGTTAAAACATCATGCCGAGAAATATTTCTAAAATGCTGTGTGCCTTCAACTAAGCCAATCACAGCGATATGTGGTCGGCTAATACGCCATAGCAACAATAAAAAAGTAGAAACAATACCAATAATTAAACCTGTCGAAATATCAATACACAACACACCGAAAAAAGTCACCCACATTGCGATACCATCCGCTTTTGAATAGCGCCATGTTTCAACAAAGGGTTTAAAGTCGACCAATTTCCAAATCGAAACCATGATGGTTGCAGCGAGGATCGCCAGCGGCAATTCTTTGAATACCCCTGTAAAATACAGACTGACAATCACAATAAAGATCGAAGATAAAACACCTGCCATAGGTGTTTTAGCACCTGCATCGGTGTTGACAACTGTCCGAGACAGACTGCCTGTTACTGGAAATGCGGCACTGATTCCTGCGCTAATATTCGCTACACCGAGTGCAATCAGTTCCTGATTACTATTCAGCTCACTACGCTGTTGAAAAGCAGTTGCTTGGGCAATTGAAATTGATTCAACAAAACTGACCATGGTGATCATGGCTGCGCCGGGTAGAAGCTTTAAAACGAAGTCCCAACTCCAAAACGGCATGGTTAATGGTGGGAATCCTGAAGGTATTTCTCCAACCGTTTTAATACCCAATTGATCGATATGAAAGAATTGCACCAAACCAATCGAAATAAAAACCAACAATAAAGGCAGTGCTTTAATCCAAAATTGCATGGCATTTGAAAATGATTTGAAAATCTGTGCGTTGAGTAATTTGGGAGTATAGATTAAAAATAAAATCGACCCGATGCCAAAGATAACCGTTGCCATATTCATCAATGCTAAGTATTGCCATGTACTTTGGAAAAACTCGATGATATCGCCTGATTTTAACGGCACATCCAGTATAAATTTAACTTGGCTGAGGGCGATTAATAATGCAGAAGCAATAATAAAACTTTTAATAACAGGGTGGCTGATGAGGCGAATTAGAAATCCAAATCTAAAAATACCCAATAACGTTGAAAGTATGCCGACCATCAATGCCAATAAACACGCTGCTTGAATATACACAGGAGAACCAACTTCATATAAAGGTTCCAATGTTGCAAAAGTCATCATGGAAATTAGAGCGACAGGACCTATAGACAGTGTTGGGCTTCCACCAATCAAGGCATACACGATCATGGGTAAGATACTGGCATATAAACCCATGACAGGCGGTAAGCCTGCAACCATTGCATAAGCCATGCCTTGCGGTACAAGCATTGCAATCACGATCAGTGCTGCAAGCAAATCTGCTCTAAATTTTGATGAACTATAGTCTTGCAGCCATAGCCATGCAGGGAGAATTTTACTCAGTTGTAGCTTGGGAGTAGACATTACTTTTTCGTTATCACATTTTCATATATATTATGCATAAAAAATGCTAAGAAAGCAGTTAAAATTACCCTTTAGATAGCTAAGATTTTGTTATTAAAAATAATTTAATAAAACTAAGCTTTGGGGCAATACAGGTTGTATAAGGTATTTAAAACAATATGTAGTTTCTCATCCTTAATCGAGTAATAAATTTGCTTACCATCACGTCGTGTTAAAACCACATCACTTTTACGGAGCATCATCAGTTGTTGAGAGAGTGTAGGCTGATTAATTTGAGTCTTTTCTTCAATTTGTGAAACATTCAGTTCTTCCTGAGCGAGATGGCACAAAATGAGTAAACGATCTGTATTGGCTAAAGATTTTAAAATGGTGACCACAGATGATGCAGATTCCCGCATAACATCAATTTCAAGATCATTAGACATATCGACTTTCCATGATTGTTTAAGCAAGTATAACCGCAGCATTATATACTGTATGTTTTTAAATGAGATAAATCCAATTTCAAATCAGCAAGGCTCAAGAGGAGTGTTGCTTAAATAAAAGAGAGAATAGTAATAGGAGAGATCAGTCTCAAATGTTCATCAGGATCGTCTAGTGTGAAAGTCGGCTTTCTGATTGAGTTTAAGCTTTTCGACTTTTAATAGTATGTAAAATAGCCTCTACCGTTTCTGCCACTTTTATAGGTTGTCTTTTAGCAACTTTGTTCGTCTTTAGATGTTAAAAAGTAACAAGGATTGATAAGTTCAGAATATTTTTGCTTAATGTGATTGTTAAGAAAAAATTGGCCTACAATTGAGTTGGTCTATAATGTAATTACTTTTTATGTAAATTTTTATCAAAATTAGAATGAGCATCTATAATGAAAATAATTTCTATTATTTTAGCATTGTTGTTAATGGCTGTTCTTTATTTTAAATATCAAATAGACCATATAGCTGATCGTAAAAACCTTGAAGCCTCAATAGATATTGAGGTTGAAAAAGCAATGCGTGGTGGGCAATTTCAAAGTATTGTCGTTGGGGTCTATAAAAATAAACGGACTTTGATCAAAGGATATGGAGCAGTGACTAAAGGAAGCCAGCTTTCTCCTGATGCGACAACCATATTTCAAATAGGTTCTATCAGTAAGCTTTTCACTGCATCATTATTACAGACACTTTGTGATCAAGGTACTGTATCCATGGATGATACATTGGAGGAACTGATAGGAGATCAAATACCACTTTCATCAGATGCAAAAAATGTCACGTTAAAGCAGCTCGTTACACATACTTCAGGCTTTCCCAGTATTCCAAAACCATTAGAAAAAAAAGTGCAACAACAAGTGGATAAAGAAGATCTACTCTTAGATCCTTATAGCCATCTTCATACAAAAGATATATTTGGCTATCTTGCAACAACAGAAGATAAGCGCAAATCAGGTCAATTTGAATATTCAAATTATGGTATGGGTTTATTAGGTCATGTACTTGAATTAGTGACTGGTAAAGATTATGAGTCTTTAGTCAAAGAGATGGTTTTAACACCGATTGGAATGGATGCAACGGTCATCACCCCTACATATCAAACACAGGAAAAGTTAGCCCAAGGTTATACGTCTCAAGGAAATATTACACCTGTATGGACATTTCCAGCTCTTGCAGGTGCAGGTGGTTTCTATTCTAATGCAAATGATATGTTGAAATTTATTCAGGCCAATCTAGAAGAAACAGGGCCTAGTTCTAAAGTATTTGAAAAAATGCGTAAAACTCAAGCCAATGGCAATGCAGGAATAGGTTGGATGCAACCCACATTTATAGATCGTTTCTTTGGCAATCGTAATACGGTATGGCACAACGGTATGGTTGGAGGGTACGCCACTTATCTTTCTATAGATGCTGAAACAAATACAGGTGTTATTGTATTAACAAATCAAGCGAGCAGTACAGATATGTTGGGAATGATGCTCACTCGCCAAGTACGTACTCAATCTTGGTCACCTGATAAATATCCCAAGTAATCATATAAACTAGTTTTACTTATTCAGTAAAAGTTGGTGAGATTTAGGATAATTAGGATAAATTGAACGTTGCTACAAAATAGACAAAAATATGGATTGTGATAAGATGAACTCAACATCTAAGCATTAGATGCTGGAGCAAAATATGAGCACTTCAACAACCATGACTGTGATGAAAACGACATTACGTGAAGAAGCGACCGTTCCTAAATTGGCCCTTCAGTCTTTTTCCGATGCGTTTGAACAAGCGATCCACTCTGAACAGCAAGTTGTTTATGTAGAAGATTTTAAGTTGATTGCTGTGCAACGAGGGCAGAAAGTCATTATTAAAGATTTATCCAAAGCTTATGTTGTTCCGCAACTTAAACGTAGCGTGTTAAAACGTAAAAATAAACAAGAGGTGATGGCATAAGCATCTATGCGTCAACCTAGAATTCGTATGTTTGCAGGGCCGAATGGTTCTGGTAAAAGTACCATTAAAGATTATTTAGCGCCTCATCAAATTGGGGCTTATTTAAATGCAGATGAATTAGAAAAAGATTTAAAGCATTCACACATTTTAAGATTAGAAAATTATCATCCCGATTTAAATGTAAACACGCTAATTCAATTTTTAAAACAGAAAAAACGAAAGCAAGAAAATGATTTTATTCCATTATTATCAATTGACCCGCAAATTTTAAGTGATGGCTCTCTTTATTTTGAACAGCAAGAAATCGATTCCTATTTGTGCGCTCGAATTATTGATTTTATAAGAATGGAGTTTTTAAGGTTAAAAATCAGCTTTACTTTTGAAACGGTGATGTCACATATTAGCAAGGTCTATTTTCTAAAAGAAGCGCAGAAACAAGGATTTAAAACCTATTTGTATTATGTTGCAACGGTAGACCCTGAAATTAATATAGGCCGAGTACATTATCGCGTACATGTCGGTGGGCATGCTGTGCCTGAGCAAAAAATTCGTGAACGTTATTATCGTAGTTTAGATTTGCTCATGTCTGCGATAGAAGCCTCAGATCGTGCCTATATTTTTGATAATTCGAGTCATGGTGAAAAAGCAGCCTTTATTGCCGAGATAGAAAAAGCAGAAGTATTAAAGCTCAACCCAGCTGTAGAATATTTTCCAAAATGGTTTGTCGATAAAGTATTGGAAGAGTTTAGCTAATTTTTATGACTTAAATCTGCTGTTTGAATAACAACTTAAATAAAGACATAAATCAAAGAATAAATAAATGCATAAAATTGAACTATGAATAAAACATTTAAAATCATTGTTTTATTATGATATTAATCGATGATCAGCGATTTGTGACGCCAGTTAAAAAATGGAAAAAAGTGATGATTCAATGCATTAGGTATTGGCCCATCTAATAATTGCCACTTTTATCTCTATGAAATATTCAAAAAAAATTGAAAATGAGTTGATTAGTTTATTAATAGATATATTATAAAAACATATATTGTTTGAATTTTGAAACATGCATGATTATTTATTGGCTTTCTTAGGTGGAATTCTACTCGGACTGTCTGTTGTCGGGTATCTATTCGTTAATGGGCGTATTGCAGGAGTGAGTGGCTTAATCACTCAGATATTGAATCCACAAACGATGTTTAAAACACCTGCAATATGGTTTTTATTGGGTCTATTGATCACCCCAATTTTCTATGGATGGATTTTTAAACCAGACATTGCCATGGTGGTTACGAGTCCAATACTTTTAATTTTTTCTGGTTTATTGGTTGGATTTGGCACAAGTTTAGGCTCAGGTTGTACCAGTGGGCATGGGATTTGTGGAATCAGTCGTTTATCTAAGCGCTCTATTGTGGCTACGAGTATTTTTATGTTGGCTGGGTTTATGACGGTTTATGTTATTCGTCACTGGATAGGCGTTAAATGATGAAAAATATTTTAGCTTTTATTTTTGGTGGATTATTTTCAATAGGACTTATGCTTTCAGGTATGTCAAATCCAGTCAAAGTCATTGGTTTTTTAGACTTATTTGGAGATTGGGATCCCAGCTTAGCATTTGTAATGCTCGGTGCGATTGCTGTGGCATTTTTCCCTTTTCAAAAAGCTATACGCAAACCTGTGACGGTTTTTAATGAAACGATTCAGCTTCCTAAAAAAACTCAATTGGATCAAAACTTGGTTTTGGGTGCGTTTATTTTTGGCGTGGGTTGGGGAATCGCAGGGATTTGTCCTGCACCTGCTTTGACACTGATTGGTTTGGGCTACGCACAAGCGCTGTATTTTATTGTCGCCATGTTAATTGGTATATTGATTCAGCGTCGGGTCGCAGGAGCATAAGCAATGATTCGTCCAGTAGTACAAGATTTTTTTGATGAATCGAGCCATACCTTTAGTTATGTGGTTAGCGACCCTCAGACCCAGTGTTGTGCAATTATCGACAGCGTTTTGGATTATGATGCAGTGTCAGCAACGACATCGACTCATCATGCAGATCAAATCATTGATTACATTCAAAAAAAGCATTTAACAGTACAGTGGATCCTTGAAACGCATGTTCATGCAGACCACTTAACGGCGTCACAATATTTAAAAGAGCAGTTAGGTGGACAAATTGCAATGAGTGAAAAAATTGCGATCGTTCAAGAGATTTTTTCGCATATTTATAATATTGATCTTAAATCGCTCAATGCTCATCAACCGTTTGATTATCTATTTAAAGACCATGAAGTTTTTAAAATAGGGGAATTAGAAGCGTATAACATTCCTACACCTGGACATACACCCGCATGCTTGAGTTATGTGATTGGTGATGCAATATTTGTTGGAGATACGTTGTTTATGCCAGATTATGGAACAGCTCGCTGTGATTTTCCTAAAGGAAGTGCATCTCAACTTTATGATTCTGTGCAACAAATTTTTAAATTACCTGAAAATATGCGAATGTATTTGTGCCATGACTATTTACCCCAATTGGCCAACGCTAGGCAAAACTACATGTGTCAAACAGATATAAAAACACAGCGTATGCAAAATATTCATATCCATATAGGTGTTCATAAACAAGCGTTTATTGCAATGCGAGAACAACGTGATGCAACATTATCAATGCCCAAACTGATTTTAGCTGCCATTCAAATTAATATGGCAGGTGGAAAATTTCCAGTGCCAGAAGTGAATGGGATCCGCTATTTAAAATTGCCTTTTAACTATTTTAAATAACTGTTTTTTAAAAATATTGAATGAGAATGGTTAGGCTTAAATGCTAATGATTCGTTGAATTGAATATTTTCCAACAAAATTGCTTAAATTTAAACATCAACAATTTTCGTCAATCCATCAAAAACATGAAAAAACGCTTGTAAAGTCAGTGAACAGAGAGTATTGTAAATTTAATACAGATTTTACGAACGACATGAAGATGTTAAAGCAACCATTAATCGCTACTTCTTATTATTTTTGGCAATTCTTTAGATAATTGCCTGAAGTCGTTCGGGCAATGAATTAGTTGCCCATCAAAGTTAATACCTGATCGGCAACACCGATCAGGTTTTTTTATACCTTTTACTTTATAAACTTTTTAGATTTGAGAAATTTGGAGAACATCATGATGACATTCAATAACGTATATTTTAGCAACTTTTATTGGACTTATTTTGGTCAGCCACGTTCGAATAGATCACATACGCTCAAATAAAAGTAAGGACTGTCGAGAGTCCAAAGGAATACATCATGAATGCTTTAAATATCGCTTTACAACAAAATCAAAGCCAAGAAACTGAACTGAGTTTGCCAAATGATTTGAAAAGAAAATTTTCATTAAGTCATCGTTTGGCGATACAAATTGCAGAACAACGCCAAACCATACAAAATATACTCAATGGCTCAGATCCTCGTTTATTGGTTATTGCTGGGCCATGTTCAATTCATGATGAAAAAGCAGCGCTCGAGTACGCAGAAAAATTAAAACAAATTCAAAGTAAAATTTCAGATCAAATATTTTTAGTGATGCGTGCTTATATTGAAAAGCCACGTACTACAATTGGTTGGAAAGGTTTTTTATATGATCCAAATCTTGATGGTTCATCCAATATTCAATTGGGCTTAGAAAAATCACGTCAACTTTATTTAAACATTATCGAAATGGGCCTGCCGATTGCCAGTGAAATTTTAAGCCCAATGGCTACAGCTTATTTTGATGATTTATTGGCTTGGGGTGCAATTGGCGCACGTACTAGCGAATCTCAGATTCATCGTGAAATTTCAAGTCATATGCCTTTCAGCATCGGCTTTAAAAATGGTACAGATGGCTCAATTCAAATTGCAATGGATGCTATTCAGTCTGCAAGCCATACGCATCAATTTTTGGCAATGAGTCAAAAAGGTACGCCATGTATTTTGCAAAGTCAGGGGAATCCTTTACCCCATTTAATTTTACGTGGTGCAAACCATGGTCATAATTATGACGCTGAATCCATTCAGCACATTCGTGACCAATACCAAGGTCATTTACCTGCTTTAGTGATTGATTGTAGTCATGGCAATAGTGCTAAAGATCCACTCAAACAGCCTTTGGTGCTACAACAGATTATTGCAGAAAGACACATGACACAGGTCCGTGGTGTGATGTTAGAAAGTCATTTACTGGATGGGAATCAAAAGATTTCAAGTGATATGACTTATGGTCAGTCGGTGACAGATGGATGTTTAGGATGGGAAAAAACCGAACATTTGTTGTTGAATGTTGCTGAACAATTATCTGCTAAACCGTTATTACGCACAGCCTAGCTTGAAAATTGCGCACAAAAAAGATCAGATGAGTCTGATCTTTTTTAATGTTTTTAAATCACTGTTAATGTTGAATAACAGATTATAAGCCTGCTTCGTATTCAGTATTGCTGAGCAATTTTTCAACATCTGCAATATTGTCAGCTTTGATTTTATAAATCCAACCTTTGCCATACGGGTCATCATTTACAAAATCAGGGTCATCTTCTAAAGCAGTATTGATTTCAACCACTTCACCTGAAACTGGTGCATGAATGTCGGATGCAGTTTTAACAGATTCAACCACACCTGCTTGAACACCTGCAGTTACATGGCTGCCAACCTCTGGCATTTCCACATAAACTAAATCACCTAATGCATCTTGGGCATGATCTGAAATACCAGTAATCACAAGATCACCTTCAATTTTTACCCATTCATGTGTATTTGCATACTTCAAATCTGAAGGATGATTCATAATGACTCCTTAATATGACAATTTGTTTTTGTTAAGCGTTATACAGGTTTTTCAGTTAAAACAAAAAGCAGAGATACTGATAACCTTATTCATCCAAGCAAATAATGCTTATAAATACGGATCTTTACGCCAACTGCTTGGGCTACGACCACTCCAACGCTTGAAAGCGCGGCTGAAGTTCGCAACATCGCTATAACCCAATTCATCTGCGATTTGTTCAAGCGTATAATCTGTTCTTGAGAGTAGCGATGTCGCATGCCGATAGCGAACTTCATCCACCAATGTTGAAAACGAAGTCCCTTCAGCTGCCAACTGTCTTTTTAGGGTTCGATCTGACATATGTAGTCGGTCAGCAACATTTTCAATACTTAAATAATGCTGTTCTGAATGGGTCAAAATATCACGGACACGCATCGCTAAACGACGTCTTTCACCCAACGCAGAAAGTTCTGCTTCACATTGGTTAATCGCGATTTGACTGGCAATAGGGTCTGCATTGACCATTTTCAAACATAAATACGCTTTGTCAAAACTCGCAATGAGGTGAGGTTGGTCAAAACTCATATTGTAGCGAGAAGCCAATTTAACGATATATTTATCAAAACCTTCTGGTTTTGGAAAATCAAAATCGATATCTCCATGTAACTCATCTATACCCGTTAAAGCCTTTGCCATAGTCATGATGCCAAAGGTTAAGCCCATAACGATTTCTGTACGTAGAGGCTCTATGTCGATATCACACTGCAATTGTAGTGTGGCTTTTTCACCAAAAGTAGAGAAATACAATTGTAAAAAGGGCATGCGTAACTGAATAAATCGGTTTGCGAGTACCAAAGCATCGGTAATATCATGCGCCGTCATGATGGCATAACCAATAAACCCATGAATCGAAATACGCATTTGCGTACCTAAGTGATAACCAAGGGTCGTTTCACCAGTCAATTTTAATGCATGTTTAACCAATTCATTGGCAATAGGCGTTGGAATCCTGCACTCAGGTTCTGCCAATTGTTCACTGGTAAAATTAAAAGGTGCAAAAAGTGTTTCTGCGCTATAACCCCAACGAGAAACAATATCTAATAATAATAGTCCATATACACCAGGAATTCCCTGATCTTGGCGACCTGAGACTGTCTTCATTTGCTATCCGTTGCTCTCAACATGTGCTTCACTTCATTGAATTATATTGTCATGGAATATGTAAAAAATTCTAAATATTGTAAGACAAATTTAGAATTAATGAGCATCAAAATTACGTTTGAACACCACAATTTTAGTGGTTGATATCAGCAGAATATCACCATGTTGATTTTTTGCTTGAGTCACATAAGTCACAATAGCACGATCATTTTTAGTTCTTGATGGCGTAATAGAAACAATTTCAACTTCAACATGAATTTTATCGCCAACGCGGGTTGGTTTCGGCCATCTTAAACTCGATTCAGAGCCAATTAGACCATAAGCAACAGGGAAGCATTCTGTCCAAAGACGCATGGTCACAGCAGAGGTGTGCCATCCACTTGCGGCCAAGCCTTGAAAAATAGGGTGATCTTTGGCTTTTTCGATATCGGTATGAAAAACTTGCGGGTCGTACTTTTGAGCAAATTCTAAAATTTCTTCAAGTGTCATTTCATATTCACGACTGGTAAAATGATCACCGATATTGATATCTTCTAAATACAACATTATTTAAATGTTCCTTTATTTTGGCATAAAGTATAAATATATGACTTTAAATACAATTGCATAATAAAACCTAAGTCGCATAAGAATACTTAAGTTTTCTCCTAAATTAAAGGAATTCATACCTTGGTTGTAGCATTATAAATATTCACTAAATTTGGCTTTTTAAAATCAATTGGCATTGTGTGCACTATTCAACATGTTTATATAAATTTGTTGAGAATGAGCAGGAAGAGCAGCACGTTGTTCCAATAGATCAATACAGCACAACGTTAAATCAAAAGATTGATAACAACAATGAGCAATCAATGCAAGGTGCTTTAATTGTTCATCACTGATATTTTGTGGCTTTGTAAAATCTCGAACATAAACAATATCCGCTTCAAGTAATTGATTGACAGCACGTAAAGGTTGATTTTGGTAAGCAAAAGGTGAGATTGGCCACTTTTTCACATCTGCAAAACAATGCGGTATAAAGCCTTGGCTACGCAACTCAATGTCGATTTCTCCGAAACTGGGTTGATTTTCATAGAGTGTAACAAAGGATATTTCAGTTTGTATTGCAACAGCATTGCTGAGTTTTTGTTTACCTGATTTGAAAACAGAAAGCTCAGTGCCTTGGATGTCAATTTTTAAAAAATCAAGTGCCTGAATTTCATCAATATCATCTAACTGATGGGTAGAAATTAAAACGCGTTCTAAGACCGTTGCATTGGCTTTTAATGCTGAAAAATTGTCAAATGTGTTTTGATCCGGCTCAAGCAAACTGGTCATACCCGAATATTGGCACACTTTTAAAGTGTGTTGATTTCCATCGCCAATGGCGTAGGGTAGGTAGTTTTCTAATTCACTTTTTTGTTGATTGAGTTTTTCCAATGCTTCTGGTTGCGGTTCGAAACCTGTGACTTTGCAAAATTTTGATTGTAAAAGTGTTTTATAAGGTGGATCACCATCTATAGGATTTGCACCAATATCCACAATTTCTGTTAAACGCTGTGGTTGTAATAAGTGAATGAGTTGATGCATATCATGTCCATAAGGTTATTTTTATCTCATCATTATTGATGAAGAAAATACAAATATTTCTGATCTAAACAAATGCAAAGGGAAATTTATGTAGATAATCAGCTTCAACTTCAAGCTCTAAAATCGTTTCAGAATGCTGAATTGTTTTCTTCATAATCTCTCCCGCTTTTTTATAATCAGGATAAGTGTCTGTGTTCAATCGATCAAATTGAACATTTTCCCAATGTTCCTGTGTAGGCCATTGTGCATAACCAATATAATCGCCCGTTTTAGTATCTTTATGAAGTCGTGAACCTAGTGATCCTAATAAAAGATAAATACCTTCGGTGCGTACTTTCCATTCCTGCATGTATCTGAAAACGATATACGGCTATAAACATATGATTCTCTTTCTGATATTTTCTGAATGAACACAATCAATATAATTGAAATTTAAGAATGTTCTAAATTGAAAATAGTGCTTTATTTAATCGTTTTTAACATCCAAATTTCACATGCATGACTATGACCTGTATTGCCTTTAGGCTGTTCTAAATGCTCAAAGCCTAGTTTCTCATAGAGTTTAACCGCTTGCCATAATGCTTGAGTGGTTTCTAAATAACAGGCTTGAAAACCCTGTTGCTGAGCAAACTCAAAACCTTTTTCCAGAATCTGTTTCGCAAAACCAAGGCCACGTATTGCGGGTGCAAAATACATTTTTTGAATTTCAAGAATAGAATCATCACCTATTAATGGTGAAAGACCACCACCGCCATGAATTTGACCATGTACATCTTCAATCACCCAGTATTGTGCATTCGGTTGATCATAAACGCTATAAAGATCATCTAAAATAGGGTCAGCAACTGCAAATCCAGACTCGGCGGCTAAACCAAACTCTTGCGAAACATCACGAATAATTTGAGCAATTGCAGCATTATCCTTGGCTTGAATAGGTCTAATTTTAAACATTTAAAAATCAATTAAAAAAAGAGATGAATTTTTATAGCAAAAAATTCATCTCTTGTATTCGTTATTGCTTTTAACTGGTTAAAAAGTTATCGGTTGTCCGAGAGGTAAGCTAAGCAAGCGTTATATCTTGAAAAGCTTTCTTCTTGAAATAAGAAGTATCACTCTAGAAGCGGAATGAATAAAACATTATTTCAATTCACTCGATGATTTTCCTAACTCACGGCGCGCGATAATCAATTGCTGAATTTGCTGTGTGCCTTCAAAAATATCGAGAATTTTTGAATCACGAGCCCATTTTTCTAACAATTCTGTTTCGTTATAGCCAACACTTGCTGCTAATTCGACGCATTTCAGAGTAATTTCATTGCCGATACGCCCAGCTTTGGCCTTGGCAATAGACGCTTCACGTGAGTTTGGCTTTTTATTATCAGCCATCCATGTTGCTTTTATGGTCAATAAACGTGCAGCTTCCCATTCAGCTTCCATACGATAAATTTGTGCTGCCAAATTCGACGTTTGTAAATAAGGCGTTGTATAGTTGGGATCAAGCTCATCTTTAAAAATTTCTTTGATGCGTTCTAAAGATGCTTTGGCACAACCAATCGCCATTGCAGCAACCAAAGGTCGAGTATTATCAAAGGTTTCCATTACTCCTGCAAAACCTTTGGCAACATCAATTTCAGCATTTCCAAGTAAATTTGTAGCGGGAACACGACAGTCAATAAAGCTGATTGCAGCAGTGTCAGAAGCTTTGATGCCCAATTTATGTTCTAGTCTTTCAACTTTCATCCCCGGTGTACCTTTGGGTACCACAAAAGATTTAATCGCAGCTCGTCCGAGTTTTTTATCTAAAGTTGCCCAAACCACAACTGAATCGGCACGCTCACCTGAGGTTACAAAAATCTTTTCTCCATTCAGGATATAATCATCACCATCTTTGGTCGCGGTAGTACGAATTGCAGCAGAGTCAGAACCACAGCCTGGTTCTGTAATCGCCATAGCAGCCCATGTACCTTTAAAGCGTTCTAGTTGTTCATCATTGGCGACAGCAGCTATAGCCGAATTTCCTAAACCTTGGCGCGGCATAGAGAGCAGTAAGCCTGTATCGCCATAGCACATTTCGATAATGCCCAGTGCGGTACTCATGTTGACGCCATTTTTATTGCCGACTTGAACATCACCACGAACATTCACAGCAGCGCCAGCATTCAGTCCTTCGCCACCATCATTCATACCATCGAGTAGTGATGCCAACATATCCAATTCTTTTGGATAGGCATGTTCTGCTTTGTCATATTTACGTGAAATTGGACGCAATACATTGATTGCTGTTTCATGTGCTTGATCTAAAAGCATTTTGAATTTTTTTGGATTTTGTAAATTCATGATTTTTATCCTATGGTCTTTTAGCGCTTGTCTTTTTAATATTGTAAATTAAGCATGTAAGCCTGAATGTAGAATCGCCATGGCACGTAAATCACGGTACCAACGCTCAGCAGGATGTTCTTTTGTAAATCCATGACCACCTAGAATTTGAACACCGTCAGTACCAATCTTCATGCTTTTTTCAGCACAAAGTAAACGTGCTAAATAGGCTTCTCTATGGAAAGCTTGCCCAGCCTCTGCCAGACTCGCGGCATTTAAAACCAGCATACGCATAGCTTCAATTTCAATTGCCATATCTGCGATCATGAATGCAACACTTTGACGATGTGAAATCGGTTCACCAAATGCAGTACGTTCATTGGCGTATTTGATACAGTATTGCTTTACAGCTTCGCATGTACCGACAGCCATTGCACACCACATTAAATTCCCCAAATCTAAAAAGGCAGGATAATTGAAATCGTCATCTCCAAGTCGTTGAGCAGGGCTATTGTCAAACTTTAGCGTCACCGTTTCGGTCGCTTTAAGCCCCATTGCAGGTGTTTTTTGCACAGTAATACTTGGATCACGATTTACAACAAAGACATCCGCTTTGCCATTAAAATCTGCACTGACTAAGAATACATCTGCTGTTTCATCAAGCATGACCAAGGTTTTTTCACCTGTAATACTGAATTGACCACCATTTGAAACAGCTTTAGTTTTTAGTTTCATTGGATTAAAAGCAGCAGTCGCTTCTTGTACTGCAAAACTGGCTTGAATTTCTGTATCTGTTGCAAAGCTTGGTAAATAGGTTGCTTGAACGTGTTCTGAGCCCCATTGCGTGATCGCATTGATCACGCTAAATGTTGAAAGCAAACCTGCTGCAAGTGAGAAATCGCCTTTAGCTAGACGTTCTGCGATTAAAATATTACTGACAATGTTCTTTTCGGAAGCAACTCCGCCTAAAGCTTCAGGCAGAGCGTAGTAATTTAAACCTAGATCGGTACTGTATTGCCAAAGCTGATTTGGAAACTTTTCATCATGATCGGCTTGGTGAGCAAGCGGGTATAGCACTTCCGATGCAAATTGATCCATTGCATCAACCGTCATTTGTTGTTCTTCGGACAGACTCAAATCAAATAGTGACTTTGATTGATTGGGTAAACGTTGTTTGCTTACATTTGACTCGGATTTAAAGGCTTTTTGAGTTGCGGTCAATGTCTTAAAACCCGCTTTAGAGCCTTGATAAAGTGATTTTTCGACAAATTTTCGGAGTTTAAATTGATCAAGTAAATCACTACCTGCAATTTTTGTTATTAAGTTTAAGCCCAACCCCTGAGCTTTATTGACCATGTTTGTCATTCCGTCGTACCCTGTATTTTTAGTGTTGGTATGACAACATCCTGACATGCAAAAAAATAAAAAACTATGTCAAAGCTGACAAACTCATTGACCTTAGATAAGCGGTTAAACTTCACTTATATAGGTATTTAATTTATTGTATTTTTTACATTATTTATAAATGAAAATACCCAACAAAAGTTGAGTATTGACAAATCTGACATTTAGCTTGTGTAATTCGATTCTATTTAAAAACAGTAAAAGAAGCTCAAATTAAACAAAAGGTGCAACCATTTTACGGACGTTGGTTTTCGCATCAATCACGGTCATGAATGTATAAGCACCGATGAATTTACGGCTAATAAACATAAACTCTTTTGGTGGAATACTAAAGTAACGTGAGGCCATAGATTTAGACGCACGTTGCATAACTCGGCTGTGTAATTGGCTTTTTTTCCAGTCATAGCGATTATGTTCATCCATAACACCAGGTGGTAGATCTGGATTATTTAACAAGGTGCTGAATGCTTCAGTCGCTAACAAAAATACTTTAGCCATGTCAGGTTTAATGCTTAATGGCATTGCATCAAAAAACTCATAACCTGACATTGAATTCACCATTTCTTGGCTATCATGGTCATAACCTGATTTGATTAAATTACGTGCAACTTGAAGCAGTTGTGCGTCAAACTGGCGTATTGCACCAAAATCTAACAAAATAATTTTATCTTTAATGTCTTCGCCATTTCCTAAACGAACTAAATAGTTACCAAAGTTAGGATCGGTTTGCATTTCGCCCCATTCAAACAACTCTCGAACAGCAATTTCAAGCGATGCTTCACCCAACAAATTACGACGTTCTTGTGGCAAAGACAGCATAACAGGGCTATTAATCGGTACGCCACGTTCAAAGGTCATACAGAGCACTTGGTCAGTACAATAGTGATCAATCACTTGCGGAACAACATAACGTGCATCGGTTTTGAGCCTTTCAGCAAAACGACGTGTCGTTTCAGCTTCTAAGTGATAATTGACTTCACGATGCATCATTTCACGAACTTCATCAAACCATTGATCAAATTCACGTGTTTGAGGAACCATACGTGTCAGTTTGAGCATGTTTTTAAATAAACTCATGTCTGAGTCAATCGCATCAGCCACGCCAGGATATTGGATTTTAAGAACCAACTCCAAGCCATCTGATTTGCGCGTAGCACGATGAACTTGTGCAAGTGAAGCTGTTCCGATAGGTTCATGGTCAATGGTTAGGTCATCAAGTTTAGAACCCAATTGACTGACGAGCTGTTCTTTAATTGCTGGCCATGCGAGTGCAACTGTTTGATTATTTAATGTATTTAATGCTTGTGTAATTTCTTCAGGCAAAAAATGTTCGCCATAAAGCGCCATCATTTGCCCGATTTTAACGATAGAGCCTTTGAGTTTACCGATTTCTTGAACAAGATAATTGGCTTGCTCTTTCATGGCTTGTTTACGCTTCTTTTCTTTTTCTTCTTCACTCGAAAACATTGAACTAGCACTTGAAGCCGCCCAGCGTGTTCCTGCTAATAATGACGCTTTTGCGATAGATAAGCGACGATCCATTGACGAGGTTTTTAACTGTTTGAGCTTTTCGTTCTGATCTGACATGAAGATAAAATCCTTATAGAGATTCGAAAAGATGATGAATTGTGAAGAATATTACATGCAATAGCGCTTTTTAAATAGTTCAATTCGCTAAACGGGGCGATATATTTCTTCTTTCGTTGATTTAAATCGCATAAATAAGGCTGAATAAATTGAGAACTTACATTCTAAACTGAATTTTAATCTGTTCTCTCAGCATTAAGGATTGTTTATTCGTTTCAATATGATGCGTAATCATGTCTTTGACACTGCCATTTGTAAATCCAAGTGAATAGCCTTTTACAATGATGATACTGGGCAAGCTAAAGAAAAAATATTTAACATCGTCTAGTGAAGGTGCTTCATAAATGCCTAATTCAAGCAAAGTATTTTGAAAAAATAGTTTTTCAGTTTGAACCGATGGATTAGATTCATCATTCCACCATGATTGACGCATAGCCAACAGGTTATTGTGCTTATAGCTCATAAATCGACGGAATTCTTCATAAGTTTAAAACTTGGTTTATATATAATGGTCAAAATAGGGAATTTCAAGTCAAAGCTTTAGTTTTGAGGGTTAGGTCACAGATAAATTTATTTTTAGGATGAAAGTTGTTGATTTGTTTTGAAAATAAACAATAATAAAGATCAAAATAAAATCTAAAAAACTAGATGTGGTGAGGGCGTAGTGAAACAAATTTTAGGGGCTTTGATCTTATTATGTACGCAAAATACTTTTGCAGAGGTTTATACCTGTACCAATAAAGGGCATACCGTTTATCAAGGTAAGCCATGTGCGGGTTCTACAAAGAGTAGTTTGAATCATGCTCAAGCTTCGCTCAGTGATACTCAAAAATATCAACAATGGAAAGCTGCACGGGAACCCAAAGTAGGAATGACGGGTGATCAAGTGATTAAAACCACCAATTGGGGTGCACCTGAACGGAAAAGATCATATACCACCTCAAGAGGTAAGGACGAAGCTTGGTATTATCCTGAATTAGGTTATATCACATTGAAAAATGGGGTAGTGGTGTCCATTAGCCAATAACATGTTTTATGAACTCTGATGATTAAATTGGATGATTCAGTTTGCTTATGCATTGTATTTTTTATCAAATCTTTTACACTCAATGCGATGAAATATTTGAATTAAAATAATGATTTTTTATAGGGAAAATTCAATGTCGTTAAAATACTTGGGGTTAACGGTTGCTTTGTTATTGCCAATGCCGATTTATGCAATGGGATATAGTGCTGACTATTTATCTTGTGTCAGTTCGGGGAGCGCTAGTTTTGCAAATTGTGCAAAAGACGAGTTCAAATACCAAGATGACCGCGTAGAAACATTATTCAAAAAAACCTTGGTTCTATATTCAGGAAAAGAAAAAAAGGCTCAAAAGAAATATCAAAAACAATGGGTTAAGCAAAGAGACCAGCGTTGTGATGAAGCCAATAAGTCTGTATCTGAGGTGTATAAAAGCAAATATTATACTTGCGCATTAAAAGAAACAGTCAATCGTGGAAATATGCTAGAGCGGCTTTCTTTTAGATTGTAAAAAATTATAGTTTTCGGATCTGTTTTAAAATCCGATAATGAAAAAGTTGGAAAGCATTATAAAAGTCGCTCAAAACAAGGTATCATAAGCTGTTTAAAAATATGACCTTGGAGAAACCTTAAGTGGATCGACCGACTATTAGCCCTGAACATTTACAGGAAGCTGCTGAAAACTTAACAACAATTCGTGATTTTATTCGCTTTGGTGTTACAGCATTACGTCAATACGATGCACATTTAGGCCAAGGTACAGAAGACTATTTTGCTGAAAGTTCAGCATTGGTTTTACAAACAATGTCACTAGAATGGAAAGCAGATGCTGAAATTCTGGATGCAAAATTATTACCAAGTGAAAAGGCAGAATTTTTAAGTCTATTAGAACGCCGTATCAACGAAAAAGTTCCAACCTCTTATTTGTTAAATTTAGCTTATTTCTGTAATAAACCGTATTACGTCGATGAACGTGTACTGATTCCACGTTCACCAATCGCAGAATTGATCAATAATCGTTTTGCGCCGTATTGCTTAGACGAAAATGGTCAAATGCGTGAAGCCAATAATCAGTTACCTGAAAATGCGAAAGCTAAAACACCACAACGTATTTTAGATATGTGTACAGGTTCAGGCTGTATTGCGATTGCTTTGGCTTATGCATTCCCTGATTCAGAAGTAGACGCTACTGATATTTCTAAAGAAGCTTTAGAGGTTGCTTCAATCAATACGGAACACCACGATAAGCAATATCAAGTTGCATTACTTGAATCAGACTTATTCGCAAAAATTCCGGCTGAAAATCAATATGATTTAATCGTTTCAAATCCTCCATATGTTGATGCAGAAGACATGGCTGATTTACCAGATGAATTCCACCATGAACCTGAACTTGCACTTGCAGCAGGTCAAGATGGTTTAGATTTAGTACGTAAAATGTTAGCGCAGGCTGCGGATTACCTGACTGAAGATGGCTTAATTGTGATTGAAGTCGGTAATTCTGAATGGGCAATGCGTCAAAACTTCAACACTGTTGATTTCTATTGGTTGCAATTCCAAAACGGTGGTTCAGGTATTTTTGCTTTAACTGCTGCACAATGTCGTAAATTCCGTGATTTATTTATTCAATCTACTCAAGTTTAAGGAGTCGTGAGCATGGCAGGTAATAGTATTGGACAACTCTTCCGTGTAACGACTTGTGGTGAATCTCACGGTGCTGGCCTGATGGCGATTGTGGATGGTATTCCACCGGGTCTTGAACTTTGCGAAGCAGATTTGCAAAAAGATTTGGATCGACGTAAACCGGGAACATCAAAATTTGCTACACAACGTAAAGAACCTGATGAAGTTGAAATCATTTCAGGGGTTTTTGAAGGTAAAACTACAGGTACTTCAATTGGTTTACTGATTCGGAATACTGACCAAAAATCAAAAGATTACGGTAATATTGCGCAAACATTCCGCCCGGGTCATGCGGATTATACCTATACACAAAAGTATGGCTTCCGTGATTATCGTGGTGGTGGACGTTCTAGCGCACGTGAAACAGCAATGCGTGTTGCTGCTGGTGCAATTGCTAAGAAATATTTGGCTGAGAAATTCGGTATTTTGATCCGTGGTCATGTGACGCAGATCGGAACTGAAGTTGCTGAAACCTTAGATTGGAATGAAGTTCCGAATAATCCATTTTTCTGCGGCGATGTAGACGCTGTACCACGTTTTGAAGCGCTCGTGACTTCACTTCGTGAGCAAGGGACGAGCTGTGGTGCAAAACTTGAAATTTTGGCAGAAAAAGTACCTGTAGGCTGGGGTGAACCTGTTTTTGATCGTTTAGATGCAGATATTGCCCATGCCATGATGTCAATCAATGCCGTTAAAGGTGTTGAAATTGGTGACGGTTTTGCAGTTGCAGGTCAGTTTGGTCATACAACACGTGATGAATTAACCACAGATGGTTTCTTGGCGAATCACGCAGGCGGTATTTTAGGTGGGATTTCTTCTGGTCAAACCATCCGTGTTGCGATTGCGTTAAAGCCAACAGCGTCGATTACCACACCAGGTAAAACCATCAATATCAATCGTGAAGACACCGATGTTTTAACCAAAGGGCGCCATGACCCATGTGTAGGTGTACGTGCGACACCGATTGCAGAAGCAATGCTTGCAATTGTTTTAATGGATCATTTTATGCGTCATCGTGCTCAAAATGCAGATGTTGTTGCACCTTTTGCACCGATTGAGCCTAAATAGTATTTCTATTATTCAGCCGATTGTTAAAACATAAAAAACCAGACTCTGAGTCTGGTTTTTTATTTCAAGGCTAACTACTTAAATTATCGTGCAATTTGGCCTGTATAACCTTTTAAGAACGTTAAATAAGCAGAAGATTGTTGTCCATCAGCCTTTAAAATAGGGCGTTCAATATCACCTTTGTCAGTGACTAATTTAAGCGTAATTTCTTTACCACTGCGGAAAGAGTTTAAGAAACTTGCTGGAACATTGATAGAGTTAGCTGAAACCGTTCCAGTATATTGAGTTGGATTAATTGTTGAATAAGCATAAGGTTGGCCGTCAACTAAGAATACAAATTGTTTGATATCATATTTATTTGAATTATTGATTTCAGCTGTAATTTTAAAACCATTACGATCTTCTTCATTCCAACGCATAGCAAGTTCAGGACAAATTTCGTTTGCTTCACAGATTAAAGGCCCTTTAGTTACCACTCTTTCTGGGTAAGAACCTGCACAACCCGCTAAAGTTAAACATGCTATAGAAGAAATTAAAGCAAATTGAAGTTTCATAAAGCTTCCTATTCATTAATGTTATTGCTTGTGCAGAATGTGTAAAATTTACCGTTTTTTAGTAAAAAAGTGAATCAATTTATTTCATTAGCCGTTGTAAAATTGTATTTTCTGAATCTAATGAATGATTTATATACTGTTGCCGTGCAGAATTGTGAATAATTCTTTTGCGACATTTTCAGTCAATTTATTCAATCGTTCTAAAGGTGTGCCTTCAATAAAATATTTAAAATCAAATAATTGATTATTAAAATATATGCAAATAAAGAAAGTACCCTCAGGTTTGGTCGGTGTCGCACTACCGCCACTTTTCAGTAAACCTGTACAACTCACGATAATATTGGCCTGATCAAATAAAGCTTTACCTCGTATCGCCATTTGTTGTGTGACTTCTGCTGATTCAGCGCTAAACCTCTCAATCAGTTGCGTTTCTATATGCAGTACTGAGACTTTAATCGAAGGATCGTAACTGACTAAACCACCCAATAAAATATCTGCACCACTATTTTTGTAAATTGAAAATTGACTGCTTAAATATCCAGAGCTAGCGCTTTCAATAAATGCAATTTTTAAGTCTAACGACTCTAATAAATCACAACATTGTTTTAAAATCATCGAGATCAACCTTTTAAAAGGATGAATATGGAGTTGTGGCTCAGCTAAGAATTAAGTAAAAACAGCGATATAACCATCTTTAATTTTACAATTTTAAATTTAGCACACTAAAAAATATATTTATATGAATGAAGCGAATGCAATAGAGTTGTCATATTTTCCTGAGATAATCAACTCAATAAGAAAAAACTTAGACAACCACAAGAATCACAGTATTTTAATAATGATAATTCAGCGTAATCAGGCTGTAAGTTTCGAGTCTACCCACCTTTAAATAAGGTGGGTTTTCTTTTTTTAGGGCTAAATGGGGAATAACTAAACAATTTAGCGATATTTTATCTTTCAACCTTGCAAAAAAGTGATATAAATAAAAATAAAGTGCATATGAAAAAGGAGTGCGTTAAATGAAAACTACAGTTAAGTATGTTGTCCTTAAAAGTAGAGAATACCAACTTGGCACACCTTTATTTGAAGAAAATATAGAAGCCGATGCAAATTATTTTGATCAAATTCCAAATATAATTCATTATCAAAATCACGATTTTAAAGTGAAATCTAAAGAATTAACACGCAAACAAATTTTTGATGATTTTGAAGAATTTCAAACCATATTGGTGAAGGTTATTGCTATTTAAATCAAACCATTCAATCAAAAATATTTGATTTAAAAAGTTCCCCTCATTCTGAGCGACAAATAGCACAAGCCAAAAGAGGGGAACGGTGCAACATTTAAAATATTGAAACGAACAACTATAAGATTACTGTTTCACGATCAAAATAGGCAATTGTGTTTGCCCTAAAACATCCTGAGCAAAACTACCTAAAAAGAACTTTTGAAAGCCTTTTCGACCATGTGAACCAATCACAATAAGATCTGCTTTTAATTCCTCAGCAGTCGCTACGACCGTTTCCGCAGAAACAGCATCTTTAACCACTTGAGTATTAATCGTAATACCTTGTTGTTGCGCAAGTTGTTGTGCTTTGACTAAAGATTCTTCTGCATTTTTTACAGCTTCAGCAACATAGTCCTTCAACATTGCAGAAGTATAATAGAAGTCCGCAGCTGCAAATGGATCTTCAGAAACAACACTAATTGCAGTAACTTTGCTCCCAAAGGCTTTGGCGATTTCTGCTGCATGTTTAATTGCAGAATAAGAAATATCAGAACCATCGACTGGAACAAGAATATGTTGATATGACATGAGAAAATCTCCTGTTTATTTTAAATAAATCAATTTGTTAGTCACTAAAAATTACAACATGTTAAATATTATTCAATTTCATTGACTGATTTGATAATCAGTACAGGTAATGGGCTAATCGAAAGCACTTCTTGTGCAACGCTTCCCAAGAAGAATTTTTTAAATCCAGTACGACCATGTGAACCCATGACAATGAGGTCAGCATTTAACTCATCAGCCGCCTCTAAAATACCTGTTGCTGGCGGGAGTTCTCTCACAATCTTTGTATTTACAACACTCACACCATGATGAAGGAGGGTTTCCTGAACATCTTTTAACCGATTTAGCGCATTCTGTTCAGCTTCCATGAGATATTGAGTAACCGCAGGGGCAACTTTATAAAAATCGACGCCCTTAAATGGATCGACAGCGATCACACTGGTCACAGTGATTTTACAATTTAAAGCAATTGCGAGTTTTTCTGCGTGCGCAATCGCAGCATAGGAAATAGGAGAATCATCTATCGCGAGAAGAATGTGTTTATAAAGCATAATATTTCTCCTTAATTTTTAATTGTTCAACTTATTTATTGATAGCACATTAACTAGGGTAGAACAATTCGAAATCTGGGTATTTTTTTGAACAAAATTGTAGTATTAGCAAGGTTATGTGATATACACATACTTTTTATATGGGTTTATTTTTATTTATTGAAAATGAACGTTCTTGAGAGCTATAACTCGCTTAAACCCAATTTACCTTTTTAAGAGCTGTGGATATGATTTTTACAAAAAATATCACATAAAGATTTCATCTTCTCAGCTACAACTTTTAGAATAATAAGCTATTTTATAGAGTTAAATGATGAATCTATCCTTTTCTAAAATCATTTCTAAATTGATCTCGACAATTTTTAGCTCAAAAGCGGATTCAAACTCTGACATTGCAGTTGCTGTTGACCATGCCACAGACCCAAATATCGGTTATGCACAAGATGAAATTCACCAAATCAGTGAAAAGGGTATTCAGCTTATTTCGAATTTTGAAGGTTTACGTTTAAATGCATATCAAGACAGTGTAGGTGTTTGGACGATTGGATTTGGTACGACCATTTTTCCACATGGACAGAAAGTAAAAGATGGAGATTGCTGTACTATTCAACAGGCAAATAGCTATATGTTGCATGATTTAAAACGTTTTGAAGCGGCTGTATCTCAAGCGGTACAAGTGCCATTAAATCAACATCAGTTTGATGCTTTGGTTTCTTTGGCATATAACATTGGTGTAGGTGCTTTTCAGCGTTCTACCTTAGTTAAACTTTTAAATACAGGTGATTATAAGGCTGCAAGTCATCAATTTGATGTTTGGGTTAAAGCAGGTGGGAAGACTGTTCAGGGTTTGGTCAATCGTCGTGCGATAGAAAAAGCATGCTTTTTAGGTAGATAATAATTACTTTAAATTTTCTAGTTTTTGCAATCAATCGAAAAAAATAAGATCAAAATGGATGAATACCTTGATCGTTGGAAAGACTATACCTATCGCATAGATTTAGCCCAACAAGCCGAAAAAGAAAAATATGGTAAGTTGGCAAAATAATGAGTTTTAACAGCAAAAAATGATTCACGTATCAGAAGCCAAGTATGCCTTGTTGAACCTTAACTGATCAATATTTTTAACCGTGAAGCTTAACTTATTAAAAGCTTTAGGGAATCCACCGAATTTTACAAAATACATTTTTTAATGTTAAAAACGCTTTGTTTTTAGCCTATTTTTTTATATAAAAGAAAGCACAAAGATTAAAACTTGATAAAAGACGATTAGAGAGAAAATGAATGAGAAGATTACCTGTATATTTATTATTAGATACCTCTGGATCAATGCACGGCGAACCGATTGAAGCCGTTAAAAATGGTGTAGAAATACTGATTTCATCATTACGTCAAGATCCGTATGCACTTGAAACAGCCTATTTATCGATCATTACTTTTGATACTCAAGCAAAACAATTGATGCCACTGACTGAAATCGCTATGTTTCAACCGCCACAGTTACAAGCGACAGGTACGACACAACTTGGTGAGGCCTTAGGTTTATTGGCAGATAAAATTGACCAAGAAGTGCAAAAAACCACACATGATACACGTGGTGACTGGAAGCCTTTGGTTTTTATTATGACAGATGGTGCACCTACAGATGATTGGACCAAAGGTTTTGCAAGATTAAAACAAGTTAAAACAGGAATGGTCATCGCATGTGCTGCGGGCCATAATGCCGATACCAGTATTTTGAAACAAATTACAGAAGTTGTTGTTGAGCTGGCGACCGCAGATTCAAATACCATTAAAGCCTTCTTTAAATGGGTTTCTGCAAGTATTTCAACAGGCAGCCAAAAAGTGGATGCAGGACAAAAAGAAGTTTCTGGACTGAATGATCTTCCGCCACCACCACCTGAAGTAAACGTGGTGTTGTAAAATTATTATTTATTTCAACTAATCAAATATTTAAACATAAATTACAAACTAAACATTGCATTATAAAAGGGTATTATTATGGGGATAACATTAGCAAAAGGTCAGGGCTTAAGTCTTGAAAAATCACAACATAACTTGTCATTGGTCACCATTGGCTTGGGTTGGGATATTACTGAACAAAAGAAAGGGTTTTTAGGCGGGCTGTTTGGTGGAAAAGCAGAAGAACATGACCTAGATGTGGTTGCTTTCCTTTGCGATAACAATGGAAAAATTAAAGATTTAGGCTGGGATCCATCTGGAAATGCAACTTTAATCAATAGTGATGTGATTTTCTTTAATAATCTTAGCCATCGTACAGGTCAAATTTGGCTGACTGGTGATAATCGCACGGGTGCAGGTGATGGAGATGATGAACAAATTATTGTCAAGCTGAATAGCTTAGCACCTGAATATCATAAGATTATTTTTATTGTTCAAATTTATAATGGTGCAAATAATAATCAGCATTTTGGACAAGTCAAAAATGCTTTTATTCGTGCAGTGGATGCCTCAGGTAAAGAAATGGTGCGATTCAATTTGTCTGGTATTGGACAATATGATCAGCAACGTTCATTATTATTTGCAGAGCTGGTTAGAGAAAATAACGGCTGGAAGTTTAATGCTGTAGGTGATGCTTCTCCGACAGATAACTTTGTTACATGGTTAAAAAATTACGTATAACCGTATAAAAAGAGAGAAAAATGCGTCGCTTACCTGTTTATATTTTATTGGATACGTCTGGCTCTATGCGTGGTGAACCCATTCATTCGGTTAATGTAGGCTTACAATCGATGTTAAGTGCATTGAGACAAGATCCTTATGCGCTTGAAAGTGTTTATTTAAGCGTGATTACCTTTGATATGGAAGCAAAGGTGTATTTACCACTGACACCATTAGATCAAGTACAAATACCAGACCTTGATGTGCCAAATGTAGGTGCAACGTTCATGGGTGCTGCATTGGAATTACTCGCACATGAAGTTCAGCAAAATGTGCAAAAAAGTACCGATGATGTGAAAGGCGATTGGCGTCCACTTTTATTTTTAATGACGGATGGTTCGCCTTCCGATGTTTATGCATATCAGCAAATTATACCGACCATCAAGCAATCTAACTTTGCCACTATTGTGGCATGTGCGGCTGGCCCAAAAGCCAAAACAGAAGCTTTACTGCAATTGACCGATCAAGTGGTGGTATTAGACACCATGGACTCTAGTAGTTTTTCAAGTTTCTTTAAATGGGTCTCTGCAAGTGTGGTTGCAGGCAGTAGTAGTGCAGGTGTGACAGATTCTATTTCATTGCCACCACCACCTGCTGAAATTCAATTGGTTTTATAGTCATTTTTGACTCAATATCGTAAAGAAATTGGTTTTAAATATTTAATAAATTTATTATATATCAATTGTATAATAATCTAGGTGAAATTATGCGCCGTTTACCTGTATTTTTTGTACTTGACTGTTCAGAATCAATGGTGGGGCAACCACTGGAGTCAGTGCAAGAAGGTGTTGAGTTTATTCTGAGTAATTTACGAAAAGACCCGTATGCTTTGGAAACTGTTTATGTTTCTGTGATTGCCTATGCGGGTATTGTAAGAACATTGGTACCATTAACAGAGTTATTTGCTTTTAAAAATTTTAATTTACCTTTGGGTGGTGGAACGCATTTGGGTAAAGCTTTGGATCATCTTGGGCAAGAAATTGATCGTTATGTGATGAAGACGACCACAGAAGTCAAAGGCGACTGGAAGCCGATGGTGTATTTGTTTACAGATGGTCGCCCTACAGACGAATATGAACAGGCCATTGAACGCTGGAATACAAAATATGCCAACAAGGCGACAGTTGTTGCGATTGGTCTAGGTGCAGATGTTGATTTTTCAGTGCTGAGCAGATTGACTGAAAATACGATTTCGATTGATCAAATAAATCAGGAATATATCAAAGGTCTATGCAAATGGATTACTGCTTCAGTGGTATCGCAAAGTATGAGTGTTGGAAATAATCAGCTCAAAGATGAATTATTACCGATAGATCAGCGTTATATGCGTTTGGCAAAAGAAGTCTTATCCATCAGTAAAAATAAAGTAGATGAACATTGTGCAACCTTTGTTGGTCGTTGCCAAAAAATGAATAAACCCTATATTATTAAATATATTAGGAATTTACAGTACAAAAGTCCTGCTGATTTAAACATCAATATTTATAATTTTAAACTGGATACTTGTCGTGCTATTTCAGAAGATTATTTTACTTGGTCTGATTCCACGGCACCCAATAAACAAATCAACACAGCTGAATTGGATGGGTTTCCAGAATGTCCGCATTGTTTTTCTGAAACAGCATTTGCAGTGTGTGGCTGTGGAAATTTAATGTGCTATGACGGTTATAGAGAATCTGTAATCTGTCCGTGGTGTCATCGTCAAATTAGTTTTTCTGCCTCAGGCGAGGACTTCAACCTCAATCGTGGACAAGGTTAAAATAGGGAATGTGGCTTCTATAATTTTTAAATCCGCGAACAATGATTCATTAGCAAGATAAGTTAATTTTGATGTGGTATCTGCATATCTTCATACATAACAAATGACGATATTGTACATATTGTAAAAATAAAATTGAGGAAAAAATGGACAGCTACGAATGCAAAATTAAACAGATTTTAGAGCAGAATAAACAAGATTATAGTACTGAGTTTTCACAGTTTTTATTGCATGAGCAAAATTTACAACAACTTTCCAAGCTTGTTTTAGAATTAAAAAATGTTAAAGCCGTTGAAAATAGTTTACATATCCAAGAGCCTCAATCAACGATTGAAAATAGGTCTTTAGATTGTGACCATCAAAATCACCACGATGCTGATGACACATTAAAGCAACACCTTGTTGAAGTTGAATCTCGTGTTGTAGAAGAAAAGATAGAGTCTATAGAGCTTTTCAATCTTTCAGAAAATGAAACCACTCAGACATCGCATGATACTCAAGCTATTACTGTGATAGATATTCCTAATGAGCCTCCATCCGAAGAATTTTCTATAGAAAATCAAATAGATGTCGTTACAGAAAATGTAAATGAAATATCAGAAGTAGCGCATTCAACAGAAACTTCTGAGCTTGAATCTGTGATTCATACAGATTCCGATCAGCTACCTTTAGAACCAACAACCCGCTCTGAAATAGAGAAAAATAGACAAGAGATAGAGTCCGTGTTTAGACGAAGTAAGTACGAAGATATTAAATTTCAGGTAGAAAATGCACGAGTAGGACAACATTATCAGTCTAAAATTGCAGTCATTTCGCAACATGATGTCAATGATATTACTTTTAAGGCAGATAGTTTTAAATTCCCTGATGATACTTTTTATTTTGATGCTGAAACACAGACTGTTTTAGGTGAGCCTAAGCAAGCACAGGAACTTGAATTTTCTTTTCAGTTTTATGTAGATCAAGAGACTAGGTCGGCACAATGTAGGTTAAATGTAATTGCAGACCCACGTAGTTTATGGAAGGTTATAGAACCTGAAGTTGGACAACACTTCTTTAAACAGCATAGCGATCAAGCTTTGATTGAGACGGAAAACTATAAAATCGTTGCTGCAAGTCGTCGAGGACGTTCACATGAGCATGCAGGGACATTTAGAGATGATGATTTTTCAATTACTCAGCTTGAAAATAGCCCATGGTCTGTGATCACAGTGGCAGATGGTGCAGGAAGTGCTGCATATTCACGGGAAGGTTCACGAATTGCTGTTGAAATTGTGCAGAGTGAATTTAAACGTTACCTAAATCCCCATACCAGTGATGCACTGATTGAAGATTTAAAGAAATGGCAAGTGGGCAGTCAAGATACAGAAACCTCTGAAATTGCAGCAAAATTAAATCAACAATTTCATTTGGTTTATTATGAAATTTATAAATCGATCATTGCGCAAATTGAATATCAAGCCAATGAATTGGATGTAAATCCTAAATTATTTTCAACCACACTTTTAGTAGCTGTAATTTGTAAATTAAAAGACAAAACTTTTATGAGTACCTTTTCTGTGGGCGATGGTGCAATTGCTGTCTATAGTGAAAATAATGTACGACTGATGAATGTTCCTGATGGTGGTGAATATGCAGGACAAACTAAATTTTTAGATAGAAGCATTGCACAAGAGTTTAATACCCGTTTAAAAATTGGTTGTTTTACCGATACAGATGCCATCATGTTAATGACCGATGGTATTTCAGATCCTATATTTGAGACAGATTCTGGTTTGGCAAATCATACAAAGTGGCAAAAATTGTACACAGAACTTGATCCACTCATGCAAATTGAATCTGCTGATACTGCTTTATTGGAATGGATGCATTTCTTTACACCAGGACATCATGATGACCGAACTATGGCGGTTTTATGGAATAAACATTGAGATCAATATTTATCTTAAAAGTGTTTAAAAATATAGAATTAGGTAAGAAAAATGTCAGCGAAAATTATCAAATGTAATACGGTAGATGGTCGTCCGATTGAGTATATCGATGAAATTATTGGTTCAGGTGCAATGAAAGATGTCTATTTTTCACCTGATCGTAGCTATGTCGTCTGTTTTTTTAGTAAAGAAAAAAATAAGTTTTATGAGTCTCGAGCAACATTGGAACAGCAAAAAGACCGTTTAAAAGAAATTGTTGGCAATAAGTGGAATGGTATCTTTAACGGCATAGGTGGAGATTATTGGAAGAATATTTTTTGTTGGCCAGATGGTTTAGTTGAACATAATAATTTGCTTGGAATTACCGCACCGACTTATAACAAACAGTTTTTCTTTGAATATGGCTCGAAAAATAATGATTTTTTGCAAATCAAAGGTAAAGAAAAAGAAGGCAAATGGTTTGCCAGTGCTAATAATCAAAATAGATTTTTAGATGAAAAAGAAAAAGGCACATGGCTGAACTATCTGAAAATTGGTATTTTAATTTCTCGGGCTGTGCGTCGTATGCATGCAGCAGGTTTGGCACATTCAGATTTATCCTATAAAAACATTTTGGTTGATCCTGTAACAGGAAGTGCCTGTGTAATCGATGTCGATGGTTTGGTCGTACCTGGAAAATATCCACCAGATGTCGTTGGAACACCTGATTTTATTGCGCCTGAAGTGGTGCGAACCAGTCATTTATCAAAAGATGATCCAAATCGTATTTTACCCAGTATTGCAACTGACAAACATGCATTGGCTGTTTTGATTTATATGTATTTGTTGTATCGCCATCCGCTGCGTGGTGGAAAAATTCATGACATGAATGACCCGCAAAAGGACGAAACCATCGGGATGGGGGAAAAGGCCTTATTTGTTGAACACCCGACAGACCCAAGCAATCGAGTCAAGCCATCACAACTCAAAGTCAGCCAACAGCCTTGGGCTGATCCAGCAAAAGTACCATTTACGGTGACAGGGCCTTATTTGTCTGAACTATTTATAAAAAGTTTTGTTGATGGGTTGCACGATCCAAGCAAACGTCCATCAGCGAATGACTGGGAAACTGCTTTGGTCAAAACTGTCGATTTGATTCAACCTTGTCATAATCATCGTTGTGGTCAAAAGTGGTATGTATTTGATAATTCGACTCAACCTGAATGCCCATTTTGCCATACACCGTTTAAAGGCAAATTACCGATTCTGAATTTATATTCAGCAAGACAGCAAGGTAATTTTAGACCTGATAACCACCGTTTAATGGTATGGACAGGGCAATCGCTTTACGCATGGCATGCCAATAATATGATTGCACCGAATGAACGACTTACGCCTGAACAAACCAAACGTAAAGGTTATTTTGTATTGCATAACGATGTGTGGTGGCTCGTCAATGAAGGGCTGCCTGATTTAACCGATGTTGTGACTAAAACGCCTATTCCAATCGGCGGAAAGATTGAGCTTAAAGATGGCGCTCAAATCTTACTTTCGAAAGAAGATGGTGGACGTTTAGCTGTAGTACAGATGGTTGAAGCTTAAAGATATATAAGTGAAGAATATAGAATTGTATTTAGAAATAATGGTTTACAGATTCATTGATTAAATCTGCAAACCATTTTCATCACTAAGAACTGAGGCTTAATTTATCCAATCCTGCTGATGATTTTAGTAGCCCAAAGGTTTTGTAACGCAATAAAATCATTTCAGCCCAATTTTTATGGGTTGCTGGTTCAAGCATAGAGCCATGGCTTTTAAATACACTTTTTGCATCACTGGCAAGAATCAACTGAGCTTCATGTAGCTCTTCGGCTCGTACTTGTAATGCCAAATGAATATGTCCAATTTGAGTTGGGTGAATTGCCGTTTTGGTATAAATCCCATTGTTCATATCTTGAGTGATTTCTTGCATCAATAACTGAGTATTTTCAAAATGTTCACAAACAGGTGAGCTCAATTGAAAACCATTGGGAATAAATAAACCCGCCAGTTGAGCAATGAGTATCCCGACTGGCGTTTGATAAATCGTGGTATTTTTAGGACGTCTAAGATTTAAACATGACAAGAGATCATTTCCACCCACTCTTAGACATAGCGTTTTATGAAAATCATATTTGAGTGCTTGATATAACTCAATATTATGAGAAATATCAAAAATTTCTTTGGTTTCCAGTGTTGGCATATATTGTAAATTTGCAGGTAATACATCCATCCAATTTTGCAAATTATGAATATTGAATTTCGGCAAAATCATGCCGTTAAAAGTCTGATTTAAGTCCCAATCTACAATATGCTTTGCCATTTCAATATTACGTGGGCGAATAAAAACAGCAGGTGCTCTTAAATTTGGGTTTTCTAAACGTTTTTGTAATAAGTTCTTTAAATTGACCATTGCGGTTTGAACATCAGACTCTAAAACGGCATCTTCAAGACAAACTGCGATTGATTTGATCAATGGAAATTTGATGCCTTGAGTCACTTCCCACAACTGTTCATGTGTTGCAGGAATATACATTGTTGCGCCTAACTCGATCGCATGTTGTAGATGTTTCATTATTTTTTCTCTACTTTTTTTATCAGGGTGACAGCTTGATAAGGACCCAATTTAGATCCAATGATTTCTACAGGAATATTTTTTTCATGGGCAAAATGTAATAAAAGTTGCACATTAGGATCGGTGTCATTGCGCAATAAAATACGTTCAGGTACACGTCTTAACACAGCACGTGTCGCTTCGGCAATACTGGCTTTAATTCGGTTAATATTTTCTACTGAATAATGCTCAGCAATCCAAGCAATCGTTTCACTTGAAGATTGTTGTTGAGCTAGGCGGATTTGGTTATTCCAATGCGCAGGCTCAGTAACAGGGTTAAGTTTAATCAGCTTTAAAATTTTCTCAATAAAATCTACAGATAAATCATAAGGCTGTAAATGATTGTAAATTAAACAGCTGTGCCATTTTTGTGGATTATAACAATCACGCTCTGCATCTTTACGATCAATGCTTTGTTTTAAAATCGTCCGAGAAGTTAATCCAGAAATCACTGAACCTAATATACCAAAAGGAATCAGCCAATCATCTGTACTTGCGCTTAACCATGAAAAACCACCGAGGTCTGACAGGGTCACTAAACGAGGAATTGGCCAATTTTCATCAAATAATTCAGGGATATTGAGTAAGTTTTGAGTGAGTTCTTTACAGATTGCACCTTTACCTGTCCAGCCATCTACAAAAACAATATTTTCAGCACCGTGCTGCTCAATAATGGCTTGCAAAGCAGCAAAATCAATCCCACGATCACGAATGATACTTATACCGTAATGATGTACATCATGGTTTTGAATATTTACATTTTGATCGTTAGAAGTTTGTGGAACTGAGCGTTGGTCACTTAAATAATGTTTAAGTAAAACACCTAGCGGCACACCTGCACGGACTAAACTAATCAATACAATCGGTTGCTGCGCAAAGCGTTGTAATAATGAATTTCCAATCTTTTGTACTTCTTCAGCAAGGCGTAATGCACCTTGCTCAAAAGCGTGATGAAAATGCTTCATATGCTCTTCAGTCGGTGGATTTTCGACACTAATCATTTGAGAATAATGCATTTTCCCAGATTGAATCAGATATTCTTTTTCTTCTACATCGGTGGGTTGAATATCATCCACTTGCATTAAAAAAGTCACATCTTCTGGACGATATGAACCGTGGAAGCCTAATTTTAGCAATGTCTGATTTTTGATTTGTGAGTGATTAGACATGGCCTAAATACCCCTTGGCATCGTGATCATGCATTAAATTTATATTTAAAAACTTATCTAATTGGCTATTTTTAGGCATGCCAAACCAATCGCAACAGCTTAAAAAGCCCGCATCTGACAAACTATCACCCCATCCTAAAACTACACGTTCATGCTTTGGATCATATTTTTGGATAAAAAACTCAACCGCTTTTTGTTTAGAAATATGGTTGGGAATGATGGCTAAATTATTCCCATTGATGTGTATATAACAATGTTCAAGGATACTTTTAGGAATATGTTGCACCAGTTGGTCTAAAAATAATGTATCGGGCTCATTTTGTTTTGCCACAGTATAAATTTTTAACTGGTTTTCTTCCAAAGTCCACGTACGAAGTGAACCTAAGTCTTTGGCATAGTCATGCATCGCATCGGCCAAGTTATGTAGAACATGGTTTAAGTTTGCATTTTCTTGTTGTTTAAGTTGTAACCATTCAAGATCAACTTGATTATTTTTACCAAGAATCGTACCACCATGTGAACAAATTGCACCATATTCAAAAGGAATTTGTACACGTTTAAAACCTTCAACAGAACGAGCGGTTACAGGAACAATTTCAGTTGTTTCAAGTAACCAATTCACAAAAACTTGCTGTTTTGGATTTTTATAAGAAAGCGGTTGCCCTGAAACATCTGTAGTCGCAATTTTATGTAACGGTGTAGGCTTTTGCTTTCTATGTGTTTGAAAAAGTGTATCGTCTAAATCAACAAAAACGAGGGGTTTAGGGTTCATAACTGATCACCTCTAAATTTTTAATTTGTTCAAATAGGCTTGGGTCTACACTATCTTGAGCTGTTTCAATAACTAAAAGTACACGGTCAAAATTTTGATGTTTAACGTTATACGCAAAATTTTGAATATTCAGCCCATAATTATCTTGAAAGCGGCAGATACTTTGAATGGCATGACCCTGCATAATCGGGGAGCGTGTAGTTGAGCTGTAATAAGTTTCAGCACCTTGTTGTTCCAATTGCTCGGCAATTAAAAAAGGAATCCAAGTAAATTCTCCAGACCCTAAAACAAGTATCTTTTCATTTGGATTTTTTACTTTTACTTGTGGCCAAGCTGTACATTCCAAATAACAAGGTTCACGTCCCCAATCATTGGGTGCAATAATTTTCTGAGCTTGTTGCTGTGTTGAACCAACATCAGGCATATCAACTTGAATATTTTGATTATTCGGCTGCCATTGCCAATGACCATGCAGCAAAGAAATCACTTCAACAGGAATATCTAAATCTTCGGTCGCTAAATGCTGTTCAGCCCAATTGACCAATGTCACAAGAATAATGCGTTCAACTTGTTCCAAGCCCGAACTTTTTAAACTATTGATTAAGTTTTTAAATGTCTTACCTGTAGAAATTTCATCATCCACTAGAACCAAAGTTTTTGCATTGACTACATGCTGATGTTTACTCTGATCATGGCTACTGAGGATACATTGATCTTGCGCATGACTATGTTCTTCTAAAAACAGCCCCAAAGTTGGCAACGTTGAAACAGGGTGGCGTGTTGTGGTTAAAAAGATAGCTTTTTTGCCATAATCTTTTTTAAGCTCACGGTAAACACCCGCGCCTAAACCGACTGCTGTTTCAGCCATACCAATCACGCAGATCGGACCTTGCAAATCTTTAGGAATCAAGCTTGCCAAATCTGCATAACTACGCTGCATCACCGATGGTGCAACAGGAATATGTTTACCCAAAACCTTAGAAACAAATAAAAATGCTCTTTTAGGATTTATTCTTTCTGCAAAATCAAGTAAACCGTCTAAATCCCAATGTGTATGCTGTTGATTGACTTGTACGCTAATACGCCCACGGCTTAATTCTATATGTTTCATGAATATTAAAAATCCAATGTAATACTTTGGGTCAGCGGTAACACTTTTACTGGTGAGTGCTGCGGCTCACGCTCTAAATTTAGCTGTAATTTGTCAGCAATTAATTCAGCAATCAAATTGACACCCGTATGCTGCGTATAGGCAAAACCGCCAGCAGGGCGAGCATTGATTTCAAGAATATGCCACGCTAAACTTTCATCTTGTTTAAACTGGATATTGATTAAGCCATCACATTGAAAATATTTAACTAAATCTATGCAAATTTGATGACAAGGATGTTCAGTAAAACATTCTTGATAAAAAGAATATTTGATACGAGTGACTTGCGCTAAAATTTTTCCTGCATTACAGGCAATATCTACAGAACATTCCTGACCATTCAGGAACGGCATGATTAGATAATCTGTCGGTTCAGACAGTTGATCATAAGCTTCAATAAATTGTTGTGTATTTGATTGCGACGCATTCTCAAACTTTTTGAAATACGACACATCATTGCGTAAATGCACAAAACCTGAACCATAAACCCCGTAAACAGGTTTGGCACATATTTCCACATATTGTTGTTGGAATTGTTGAATAGCACTTTTTAGACTTGCAGTAGAGTTGACGAACAGTGCAGGAATATAAGGTAAATTTTGGGTTTCACAATGCAAACCAAACTGATATTTGTTATTCATCAATTCGTGATTTTTAGCACCAATTGCACCCGTCAACAACTGAATATTATGCGCTTCAAATTGTGCTCTAAAGGGCTCGATAAACTGGCAGTGTTTGCCACAAAACAACAGTTGAATGTCATGTTGAATGCATTGCTCGAGTAACCATTCAGCGCTTTGTTTTATCGCAGGTTGTTGAAAGTAATGATCTGCAAGTAAAACCAACTCAGGACGATTGCGAGTATGTGAACAATAAATGGTTAAATGCTTTGATAAATTAGAAGATTTTAATAACTGAATAATGTCTTTTTGACAAGAATAACTTTCGGCGATCCATATTTTATATTGCTGTAACACGGTTAAATTAATCTCAAATTTTTATGGAAGATAAAGTTGAATAACACAATATTTAGAATTACCGCGCGAAAATATAACAATTCGCACTTTAGATACAAGATTTAATTTCAATATTTTGTATAACACACGAAATTCAATGTAAAAATATTATTCAAAGTATTGAGATTGAGAATATTTATGGTAAAACATTAGATTAAATTTTTAATCGATTTTATATCGAATTGTATCGGGAAGTTTATTTATATCTCTGATTTGTTTGGGAAGACTTTTACTTTTAAAATTCATTTGAGATGAATGATAACAATATAGAAATTTTGAATGGAGTAGATATGCAACTTGTAGCTGGTGGAAATCTTGCGTTAACTGCTCAAAATATTGAAATTTGTATTAAAACAAGTTTTGCTGCAATGCTTGAATTGGATGTCACAGCATACCAATTGGCACAGGACACCTTCAAAGTCCGTGGTGACCACGATATGATTTTCTACGGTCAACGACAAACAGCAAATAAAAGCATTGTTTTAACAGAGTCTAGTGCAAAAGACCCGTATATCACTCGATTAAATATTGATACCTCACTCATTGATCCGCAAATTCAAAAAATTGCAATTTGTGTGACCTTAAATGAACCGCATCAATTAAGCAGCATACGTCCTATTCATGTAGAACTTTCTGCTGCAAATCAGTTGATTGCGACAGCACAAGTGGATACTCAGAACAAATCTGAGAAAGCACTTATTTTAGCCGAAGTGTATAAACACAATAATCAATGGAAGTTTAGGTTTGTAAATCAAGGTTTCAATGGTGGTTTAAAGCCATTGGCAGAGAATTTTGGGGTTGTGATTTCAGCAGATAATCATCATGCTACACCTACACCTACACCTACACCTACACCTACACCTACACCTACACCTACACCTACACCTACACCTACACCTACACCTACACCTACAAGCTCAACGATCAATTTATCAAAGATTAAACTCGATAAAGGCAACTCGACCATCAATTTGACTAAAAAAGGATCGGGCTTCGGCAAGATTTTAGTCAATCTCAATTGGAATAAAGCACAGCCGAAATCACAATCATTCTTTCAAAAATTGTCAGGATCCAATTCAATTGATCTAGATTTAGGGGCAATGATTCAACTCAAAAATGGTGATATTGATTTAGTTCAACCACTAGGCAATCGCTTTGGTCGTTTTGAACAAAAACCGTTTATTCAGTTAGATGGTGACGACCGTACCGGTACAGCAGTGAATGGTGAAAACCTACATATTAACGGCAATCAGTGGGATCAAATTGAACGAATTGTTATATACACCTATATTTATAAAGGTGCTGCGCAATGGGCCGCTACAGATGGTGTTGTGACAATAAGAATTCCTGATCAACCTGAAATTGAAGTTCGTCTGACGGATGGCAATCAATTAACCACTTGCGCTATTGTTGAACTTAAAAATATCAATGGTGCAATTCAGGCAAATAGGGAAGTTCTTTATTTTAAAGATCAGCAATATTTAGATCAGCATTATCGTTTTGGCTTCCGATGGACACAAGGTTCCAAAGACTAATTTAAAACACGTTTTACATACGATTGAAACTTCATATCAATAAAGAAGAGGGTTAAAAAAATGGCTATTTCATTAAACAAGGGTGGCAATTTATCTTTAAGTAAAACCGATCCGAGCCTAACTCAAGTTTTAGTTGGCTTAGGATGGGATGCTCGCGCAACAGATGGTGTAGACTTCGACCTTGATGCTTCAGCATTCCTTTTGGGTGAGAATGATAAAGTTCGTGGTGAACATGACTTTATTTTCTATAACCAAACACGCTCTCCTGAAGGTTCTGTTGAACATACAGGTGACAACCGTACTGGCGCAGGTGACGGCGATGACGAAGCTGTTAAAATCGATTTAAGCAAAGTACCTGCCGATGTTAACAAAATTGCAATTACTGTTACGATTCATGATGCAGATAGCCGTGGCCAAAATTTTGGTCAAGTGCAGAATGCATTTATCCGTGTTTTAAATGACCAAAGCCATGTTGAAATCGTACGTTTTGATTTAAATGAAGATTATTCAACTGAAACAGCCATGATTTTTGGCGAATTGTATCGCCACAATGGTGAATGGAAGTTTAGGGCGGTCGGTCAAGGCTATAACGGTGGCTTAAGCGCCATGTGTCGCCAGTATGGAATTAGTATATAACCTTGAGTTAATTCAATGAAACATTTTCGTTTTTCTATTATTTTCACCATTATCTGCTTGGCGCTTTCGGCCTATTGGGGTTTTACGCATGGCCCCGAAGCAGGCTTAATGACGATGGCTAAAGCTTTAGCCATCACTTCGATCTTGGCAGTGATGGAAGTTTCGCTTTCTTTTGACAATGCCGTCGTCAATGCTTCTGTATTAAAGCATTGGAATCATTTTTGGCGCACACTGTTCTTAACAGTGGGTATTGTCATTGCTGTATTTGGTATGCGTTTGGTTTTCCCATTGCTTATTGTGGGTGTCACTGCCGATATGGGCATGATTGAAGTGGCTAAACTGGCACTCAATGATCCAAAAACATATTCAGAAAAATTAATGGCACATCATGCTGAAATTGCAGCATTTGGTGGCATGTTCTTATTGTTAGTTTTCCTCAACTTCTTATTTGATGATGAGAAAGATGAGCATTGGTTCCATTGGTTGGAATCTAAACTTGCCGATCTTGGCAATATCCAAGCAATTTCTGTATTTATTTCATTATGTGCTTTGTTGGTTATGGCTAACTTTGTCCCTGAAGCATCACGTCTTGTGGTAACGATGGCGGGTATTTGGGGGATCGTTGTTTATGTAGGCGTGCAAGTGATTGGACACTTACTTGAGGGTGGTTCACATGATGACGAAGAAGAACAACCGCAATCAAATGGTGCCCCAGTCACAGGAACCATTATTAAAGGCGGTATCGGCGGATTTCTATATTTAGAAGTATTAGATGCATCTTTTAGTTTCGATGGTGTAATCGGCGCTTTTGCAATTACCAGCGATGTGGTAATTATTATGCTTGGCCTAGCTATTGGTGCGATCTTTGTGCGTTCAATGACAGTATATCTGGTTGAAAAAGGCACATTGGATGCATATATCTTTTTAGAACATGGTGCTCACTACGCAATTGGTGCGCTTGCATTCATTATGTTAGCAAGCGGTACAGGTATTCATATACCAGAAGTTGTTACAGGTTTAATCGGTGTTGCTTTCATCGTTTGGGCTGTTATTTCATCTATTTCATATAGTAAAAAGCAAGAATCTTGAAACCACAACGGAAAAAAGGAAACTAAAAATGGCAATTAATTTATCAAAAGGCGGAAACATCAACCTGTCTAAAACAGCGCCTACGATGAACAAAGTAGATTTGGGTTTAGGTTGGAATCCACGTGTTACAGACGGTAAAGCTTTTGACTTAGATGCAGTTGCATTCTTAACTGGCGAAAATGGCAAAGTTACAGGTGATGGTGGTTTTATTTTCTTCAATCAAAAAACTTCTCCATGTGGTTCTGTGTCTCACCAAGGTGACAACCGTACTGGTGATGGTGAAGGTGATGACGAAACAATTTCTGTAGATCTTTCAAAAGTTCCTGCTGACATCGCGAAAATTGTATTTGCAGTGACGATTCATGAAGGTCAGCAAAATGGTCAAAACTTCGGAATGGTTGATAAAGCCTATATCCGTGTACTTAACCAAGATAACAATGCTGAAGAATTAGCTCGTTTTGACTTATCTGAAGATGGTAGTACTGAAGTTGCAATGATCTTTGGTGAATTATACCGTCATAGCGGTGAGTGGAAATTTAAAGCAGTAGGTCAAGGCTTCAATGGTGGCCTTGGTGCTTTAGCTGCGAGCTATGGTGTTGCTGTTTAATCATTAGTCTCAAAAGATTAATGTGTTAAAGAGACCAAACAAGTACTAAAAGATTTATCTTTTAGTACTTGAAAGTGATTAAACCCAGATTTGATTGATATGGAAATTATTTTCAAGTACTAAAATAGAGCACAATAATGCAATTGATTACTGGACAAAAAATAGCGCTCCATCAACTGCTTCAACACGAAACAGTATTTAAATTGCGTGTGCAATTTACAGCAGCTTTTGAAGTTGATATCTCATGTTTTGGTATAGCCGCAACTGATAAGCTTTATCATGATGATTACATGACTTTTTATAATCAGCCTGCGACGCCTAAGGGAGAGGTTCAGTATCAATTACAAAATACATCACATATTTTTTCTTTTGATTTAAATAAAATTGATGCAAAGCAAACTCCTCGTTTTGTGATTTGTGCAACAGTTTCAAATGAACAATCGTCAATGCAACAAATCCAAACAGCTCAGGTTGAGCTGTGTAATCAACATGGACAAGTGCTTGCAACATATCAATTAAATGGTTCAAGTTTTCATCAAGAAAAAGCACTGATGTTGGCTGAAATTTATTTTAGAAGCGATGCTTGGCGTATTGCTGCAATCGGTCAAGGCTTTAATGGTGGATTAAAAGCATTGGTTCAACACTTTGGTGGTGAAGTCGCAGAAGATACACCGACACATTCTCAAACTGAAGAAAAAGCTACGGAAGTTGTTTCTAAAGTAGATTTAAAGAAAAAGATTGTCTTGGATAAGATTGAAAAATCCGCACCACACTTGGTGGATCTAACGAAAAAATCTTTAATCAGTTTAGAAAAAAATAATTTATTGGATGTGAAAGCACGTGTCGCCTTAGTTCTGGATTATTCAGGTTCGATGCATCAGCAATATATTAAAGGTGATGTGCAAAAAGTACTGGATCGAATCATGCCTTTGGCTGTGAATTTTGATGATGATGGAAGCTTTGAATGTTGGGCATTCGCAGAAAAATCATTAAGGTTAAGTGACGTCACACTGAAAAACCTGCAAAATTTTGTCAATACCGACCAAGGCGGCCATCCGAAATGGAACGCAGGTGCTCGATATAATAATGAACCTGTAGTACTTGAAGCTGTTTTAAACTACTTCATCAAAGAAAACCCATCTAACTTGCCTGTATATATCGTCTTTATCTCAGATGGTGGCGTTTCACAAAGCAAGAAGATTAAAAACATTCTCAAAGATGCTTCTCTTCAACCCATTTTTTGGCAGTTTGTTGGAATAGGTGGAAGAAACTATGGTGTTCTAGAGCAACTAGATACCATGGATGGTCGTATCGTAGACAACTGTAATTTCTTTGAAATGGCCAATATACAAAGTATGCCAGAAGCACAGCTGTACGATGCATTACTGCAAGAATTTCCGCTTTGGTTAAAAGAAGCTAAAAACAAAAACATCATTCGTTAACGAGGGATAACTATGGCTCAATTTGAATTAGTGGGTAGTCCAGAACCTTTTCTATTGGTCGATATGGTTCAGGGAGAAAAGATATATTGCGAATCTGATGCAATGGTCATGATTGAACAAAATCTCGAATTGGGTGGAAACCTGCGCGGAGGATTATTTCAGTCATTTATGCGCCGTTTCACAACTGGTGAGTCGTTATTCCAGCAAGAAATCAAAGCTTCTTTTGGAAATGGACAATGCCTACTTTCTCCAAACTTAGATGGAGATATGCAAATCTTAGACATTGGCCCACAACAGTACACATTGTCCGATGGTGCTTTTGTTGCTGCTACAGAACACGTCAATGTGAAAGCTAAACTGCAAGCAAATTTAGGTGGTGGCTTTTTTGGCGATACAGGCGGTTTTGTGGTGATGGAATCCTCAGGACAGGGCAAACTTTGTATATCGGGTTGCGGCACGTTAATGGAAGTAGAAGTCAGTGCTCAAAATGGAGAAACCACGATTGATAATGGTCATGTCGTGGCTTGGGACTCTACACTCAGCTATAACATTGGCATGCCAAGCTCACAAAACCGTGGCTTAATGGGCAATTTACTTAATAGTTTTACCAGCGGTGAAGGAATGGTTCTTAAATTTCGTGGTAATGGTAAAGTTATCATTTGTTCAAGAAATAGAAAGAGTTATATTACTTGGCTATCATCTGCATTAAATTTAAATAGAAACAATTAATCAAAGAGGAAAAAATCATGGGTATTAGTTTAGTCAAAGGACAAAAAATTTCTTTAGAAAAAGGAGATGGTTCTTCACTCACCAAAATTTTCTTGGGTGCGGGTTGGGATGTTGCGAAAAGCGGTGGTGGTCTCTTTGGTATGTTTGGTGGTCGTGGTGACGACTCAATCGACTTAGATGCTTCAGCCATTATTTTTGATGATAACAACCAACCAGTCGATGCAATCTGGTTTGGACAACTCAAAAGCCGTGATGGTAGCATTTGGCACTCAGGTGATAACCGTACTGGTGCAGGTGATGGTGATGATGAAGTGATTCATGTTGACTTAACTAAAATTCCACCACAAGTAAAAGCGATTGTTTTCACGATCAGTAGCTTCCGTGGTCAGACGTTTGAAAAAGTTGAAAATGCATACTGTCGTTTAGTTGACTCTACAACCAATACAGAAATTGCAAAATATAACCTTTCAGCAAAAGGGAATTATACCGCTTTAATTATTGCTAAAGTTTACCGTCACAATGGTGCATGGAAAATGTCTGCAATCGGTGAAACTTGCCAAGGCAAAACCATTCACGACATGATCCCATCGATTATGCCTGTACTTTAAAAGTATATTTTTAAATGAAAAACCCAGCGATTCAGCTGGGTTTTTATGATTCAGAAACAATAGAGTTTGATAATGATTTACATATTTAAAACATCTGTAGAATGAGTTAAGAAGATACTTGAATGATTCATTCTAAAATTTTTACAAATTAAAACTCATAACGCTGCTTTTGCTTCAGAATGAAAAGCTAAAAAACCTTTACCTATTTCAACTTTTACTTGTTTAGGATCTAAAGGCTCAGTACATTCAGAACAAATCATAACGGGATGAAATTTATGCCCACATGGTTTATGTACATAATCGACAGGTGCACCTTGTCCTTTATCCATATAGGTATCGCCCCAATGGATAATACTCATCAAAATAGGGTATAGATCGAGCCCTTTTTGAGTCAGACGATATTCAAAACGTTTCTGTGTCTCTGTGTATGGGGTTTTATATAAAATCTCTTCTTGAACTAAGGTATTCAATCGCGTTGTTAAAACATGGCGAGTTACACCTAAGTTTTTATGAAAATCATCGAATCGACGAATCCCTAAAAAAGCATTACGAATAATCATCATTGACCACGTATCACCAATCACCGACAAAGTACGTGCGACTGAACAAGGTTGATTGCCAATATCTGCTATTTTCATGGAAATAAATGATTCCTGACCAAATTTAAAAACGATCTTTAAAAATACTAATTGAAAGCAAATTACTTGTATAGCTTTAAAGCAAGAGAACGTTAAAAAGTGTCTATTCAGTAGTCATTAAAAATCATAAAAATGATAGGAATTGTCCAGAAATACAGACAAAAGTTATCAACTGGACAAAATCACTCTATAATACGGACAATCTTTTCTTAAGTCAGTCATTCAACATAGATCGTTATGTTCAGTGAAAGGCTTTCTTTTAAATCAATTTCTGATCCGTGATTCGGCTGATTGATTAATATTTTGAATTTTATGTGTTTAATGCTTACACATAAGAATACTTAGGTGCCAGCATGGAAATCAAAGTTAATTATCTCGACAATCTTCGCCAAGAAGCCAAGTTCGATGATTTTACGGTAATCGCCGACCAGCCGATCCGTTATAAAGGTGATGGCTCAGCACCGGGTCCATTTGATTATTTCCTCGCTTCATCTGCATTATGCGCGGCTTACTTTGTGAAAGTGTATTGTGCTGCACGAAATATCCCAACGGATAATATCCGTTTGTCACAGAACAATATTGTAGATCCTGAAAATCGTTATAAGCAGATTTTTAAAATTCAAGTTGAATTACCTACAGATATTTCAGATAAAGATCGCCAAGGGATTCTACGTTCGATTGATCGTTGTACCGTGAAAAAAGTGATTCAAACGGGCCCTGAATTTATTATTGAAGAAGTTGAAAGTATCGATGCCGATGCCCAAGCTTTACTCATGCCGAATTTAGCTTCTGAAAGTAGTACTTTTATTGCAGGTAAAGATTTACCTCTAGAAGAAACCATTGCCAATATGTCAGGTATTTTGGCAAATTTAGGTATGAAGATTGAAATCTCTTCATGGCGTAATATTGTGCCAAATGTATGGTCATTACACATTCGTGATGCTCAATCACCGATGTGTTTTACCAACGGTAAAGGTTCTACCAAAGAAAGTGCTTTGGCTTCTGCATTGGGTGAGTTCATTGAGCGTTTAAACTGTAACTTTTTCTATAATGATCAGTTTTGGGGTCAAGAGATTGCCAATGCTGAATTTGTACATTATCCAGATGAAAAGTGGTTTAAACCGGGGCCAAATGGTGAATTACCACAAGAAATTCTGGATGAATATACTTTAGAAATTTATAACCCTGACGATGAGCTGCTTGGTACGCATTTATACGATACCAATTCAGGAAATACTGAACGAGGCATTTGCTCATTGCCATTTGTACGTCAGTCAGATGGTGAAGTTGTCTATTTCCCATCAAATTTGATTGAAAATTTATACCTCAGTAATGGTATGAGTGCAGGAAATACCTTAGCAGAAGCACAAGTTCAGTGTTTATCTGAAATTTTTGAACGTGCCGTAAAACGTGAAATCTTAGAAGGCGAGATCACATTACCCGATGTACCTGAAGAAGTTTTGGCAAAATACCCAAGTATTGTAGAAGGTATAAAAGGTTTAGAAGAGCAAGGCTTTCCTGTCTTGGTGAAAGACGCTTCGCTCGGTGGTCAATACCCAGTGATGTGTGTGACTTTAATGAACCCTCGTACAGGTGGTGTTTTTGCATCATTTGGTGCTCATCCCAAATTAGAAGTTGCATTAGAACGTAGCTTAACGGAATTGTTACAAGGTCGTAGTTTTGAAGGGCTAAATGATTTACCAAAACCTACATTCAGCAACAATGCTGTTACTGAACCGAATAATTTTGTTGAACATTTTATTGATTCAAGTGGTGTGGTGTCTTGGCGTTTTTTTAGTGCTCAGTCTGACTATGCGTTTGTAGAGTGGGACTTTACCAGTGAAGGTGAACATGCCAATGCAGAAGAAGCTGCAACCATGTTTGGCATTCTTGAAGAGATGGGCAAAGAAGTCTACATGGCGGTGTATCAGCACTTAGGCGCTACAGCTTGTCGTATTTTAGTGCCTGATTATTCTGAAATTTATTTAGTTGAAGATTTGATTTGGGACAATACCAATAAAGCGTTGGCATTCCGTGAAGATATTCTAAATTTACATCGTTTAGATGATGAGCAACTTGAAGCCTTAGTTGAACGTCTTGAAGAACTAGAAGTTGATGATTATACCGATATCGTGACTTTGATTGGTATTGAGTTTGATGACAATACCGTTTGGGGACAACTGACCATTCTCGAATTGAAATTATTGATTTACATTGCCTTGCAAGCGTTCGAAGAAGCCAAAGAGCTTGTAGAAACATTCTTGCAATACAACACCAATACGGTTGAACGTGGATTGTTCTATCAATGTATGAATGTCGTGCTTGAAGTTGAATTAGACGATGATTTGGATCTGAACGATTATGAAACCAATTTCCGTCGAATGTTTGGTGATGAACGTATGGATGCCGTGATTGGCTCAATGGAAGGTAGTGTTCGTTTCTATGGTTTAACCGAAACCAATATGCAACTTGAAGGCTTAGAGCGTCATTTACGTTTAATTGAAAGTTATAAGAAACTTCATGCAGCGCGTGCTAAAGCTGTAAGCTTAACAAACTAGTTTCGCATGTCGTAAATACGCTGTTTATTTACATGAATTAACAGAGTAGGTCGCTATATACAGCATGTAAGCTTTTATATGCTGTATATAAGTGGTTGAATTATATTAAAAAAAATAAAACTATAGATTAGCTGGTACAGATTTTATTGATTCACATTATAAAATAAACTGAATTTATTCGAATTTGATTATTCTTAACACTTATAAAAATAGATAAATAACAACATGTTAAATGAAATATTTAAACAAATATTGTCCTTATAATTACTGGCTTAATCACAGTAATACATCAAGTAACCAACAAACAACATTTCAAGTCATAAATGTGAAGGAATAGGGGCTTTCCCTTATTTAAATCAATTCTCCAACTCGCATATACTGGTGCAGACGGTTCGATAAATGAAGTCAAAAAAACCATTGGAGTATAAAAATGAGTGAACTAAGCAAAACACCTACACCAGATACAGCGGAAGACAATGCTTTTTTTCCATCACCTTATTCTTTAAGTCAATACACGTCTTCAAAGACTGATTACGACGGTACAACGTATCCAAATCCATATAAAGGCAATAAAAAAATATTGATGATTGCTACGGATGAGCGATATATCTTGATGCAAAATGAAAAGTTCTTTTCAACGGGAAATCATCCTGTTGAAATGCTACTTCCTGTATTTCATTTGGATAATGCGGGTTTTGAATTTGATATCGCAACACTTTCAGGCAACCCTGTTAAGCTTGAAATGTGGGCAATGCCACATGAAGAAAAAGTTGTTGTAGATACCTATGCAAAATATGCAGAGCAACTTAAAAATCCGTTAAAACTTGATGATATTTTAGAAAATGCGTTGAGCAAAGATTCACCTTATGCAGGGGTATTTATTCCCGGTGGTCATGGTGTACTTGCAAAAATTCCTGAAAGTAAAAGCGTTAAAAAAGTATTGGAATGGGCTTTAAGCCACGATAAATATGTGATTACACTTTGTCATGGCCCAGCTTCTTTACTTGCAGCTGCAGTGGATGAAAAACCTGAAAATTATATTTTTAAAGGTTATGAACTTTGTGTATTCCCAGATGCACTTGATAAAGGGCCAAATATTGAAATCGGTTATATGCCAGGTCAACTACAATGGTTAGTTGGTGAAAATTTAGAGAAATTAGGCGTTAAGATTCTCAATAAAGGCATTACAGGGCAAGTTCATAAAGACAGAAAACTTTTAACAGGTGATAGTCCTTTAGCATCACACAACTTAGGTAAATTGGCTGCTGAAACGTTACTGGCAGATACTACACTTTAATGCCATACAATGCATAAAGACATATAATGAATAAAGAATAGTCACTTGCGGAGTGGCTATTTTTATTGAAAATCAAAATATTAGTTTAAATATTTTATAAGTTTATCTAGTATCTGTTGAGATGTCATAAATGGCTTATGTTGTAAACTTGAAGTCAACAGACAAAGAATTATCGAGAAAAGTGGTATGAAAATTCTGAATCAACATCAATTTGCTGAATTATTCTTTCAAACAACGCATCAACTTAGACAAGCCCGTGAACTGAATAATATTTTTGACGTTATTGTAGAATTTGCAAAAAAGTTAAACTTTGATCGAATCATTATATGTAGTGTTTCGCCTTATAATAGAAATGAATTAATCGATGAAATCTTTTTTACTTATGGCGATTAGGTGGATCAAAGTAACCTTGATGAACGCGAAACTTATTTACGGCGTTGTCCAATTAGCAGTCATATTTTTGAATATGATGAACCCTTCTTTTGGGCGAAAACATTAAATAAAGAAAAAACCCAAGAAAGCTATCGTATTATTAAAAATCTCAAAAATTTAGCTGAGGTGAATGGTGTCCAAATTCCTATTTTTGGACGCACAGGCTTAGAGGGAGCAATTTCCTTTGCAGGTGAAGTTGTCGATATGAGTCCCGATTTTAAGCTAATCATACAAACGGTTTCAACACTAGCATTTCGTCAAATTCAACATAAGAAAGACCTTAACATTATTCAAAACAGTAGTTTTCTAACAGAACGAGAAAAAGAAGTATTGAAATGGACTGCAATCGGTCATAAGCACTCTGATATTGCAGATATTCTAAAAATTTCAGCCCGAACTGTTGAAAATCACTTGCGTAATATCAGAAAGCGACTGGGTGCAAAATCTACAGCTCAGGCCATTTCTTCTGCTTTAATCCGTAGAGAAATTGAACTATAAATATTTAAATCACATGTATACGAATAGGCGATATTTTCTTGTGCGCAGTTTTTATGTACTAAACTGAATAGAAATTATTTTTTAATTCGAGATATACGATAGAAATACTTGTCCAATCAAAGAAAATTGTGAATACTCATGCCGCAAAATTCAGGCTGTAAAATTATCTTTTGGGGTTAGGCAATTACTGTGAAAACATATCCATTTTCTTGTTTACAAAAAGCACTACTGGCGGTTGGTTCATTTTCATGTCTAGGACTAAGTCCAGTATTGCTACATGCTGAAACTGAAAATGAGACCCAGCAGCTTGAAACCATCACAGTTACGGCTCAAAGAATACCAACAACAACCGATTCTCAAAATAAAGTGAATTTATCGGGTTTTACGCAGCAAAATATTGCTGAAATTCCTGCATCTATCAGTACAGTAACAGCCGATCGTATAGCGGATCAGCATGCAAAAACACTCAGCGATGTAGTTAAAAATGATGCAGCAGTCGGAGATGGCTATGCACCCATTGGCTATTACTCAAACTTTATGATGCGTGGCTTTGCCTTAAATTTAGGATCAAGTTACTTGCTGAATGGTAACTTGCTGCGTGGTGAACAAAATGTGGCACTTGAAAACAAAGAACAAGTTGAAATTTTAAAAGGTATTAGTGCCATTCAAAGCGGTATGTCAACACCAGGCGGTGTGGTGAATTATGTAAGCAAGCGCCCAAAAGATATTCGCTCCATTACTGTTGAAGCAGACAGCCATGGGGGTAACCGTGTTGCAACTGATTTTGGTGATTTGCTTGGCGAAAATCAGCAGTTTGGTTATCGAGTAAACCTAGCGAAAGAAGAAATTCATCCTTATGTGGAACATGCAGATGGAAAGCGTTTATTCGGTTCTTTGGCTTTAGATTGGAAAATTTCAGATCGTTCTAAACTAGAATTTGATATTGAATCTCAGCGTCAACGTCAACGTTCAGTACCCGGTTATCAGTTACTTGATGGTAAAACTGTGCCTACTGGCGTTGAGTGGGATCGTTTGCTTGGCTACCAAAGCTGGAGTAATCCAGTCACCAATCAAAGTTTAAATACCAGCCTGAAATATATTTACCAAATCAATGACAATTGGGTTGCCAACCTGACAGCTTCGCAAAGCCGTGTAGTTGTAGATGATTATTCAGCTTTTGCATGGGGATGCTATAGCAGTGTCTGCCAAACCTCAGGATTAGGGAATACTTTTGACCAAAATGGTAACTACGATATTTATGATTTTCGCAGCCCTGATGACAGTTATCTAACCAACCAATTTAAAACAAGCTTAAATGGTCAATTCAACACGGGTACATGGCAACATCATCTTAGTTTAGAGCTATCACATGTATACAAACGCCATGCACAATATGTTGCGATTAATGAACTCATTGGAACTGGAAATATTAATCATGATCCTATCAGCTATACACCTACAGACAAAACTTTAGGCAATCATTACAAATCATTGGATAGCCAGCAAACGGCTTTGAATTTATTAGATCAGATTGATTTTAATGACGCTTGGTCGACTGTGGTGGGTGGTAAGTTATTACATTTAAATGAAAGTGCCTATGATGAAAATGCGAACAGCATTCGGGACACGAATTTCAATCGTTTCTTACCACAGTTTGCAGTGATGTATAAACCTTGGGAACAGACTCATCTATATGTTTCTTATAGCAAAGGTTTGAGTGATGGTGGTCAAGCGCCGTGGTTTGCCTATGGCAATCCAGATAAAGGTATCGAAGGCAATGCTTATGCAACTTTAGCACCTATAGATTCAACTCAATATGAGTTAGGTATTAAACAACAGTGGCAAGGGCTATTGTTTACAGCTGCATTGTTTGATTTGAAACAAGATCATCAGTACACCAATGCTGATAATTATTTCTTAACTGAAGGTGAACAACATAACCTTGGCTTAGAACTTGGCTTGCAAGGGAAATTAACTCAGAATCTAGATCTAAGTTCTAGTTTGGCGTTGATTCGTTCACGTTTAGAAGATATACACGTGGATGAATATGCAGGGCACCAAACTCAAAATGTGCCTAAAGTGCGTTTTGCGAGTCATTTGTCTTATCACATGCCACAAGTAGAAGGGCTGCGTTTATTGGCAGGTATGCAATATAGCAGTAGTAAGTATGCCAATAAATCAGGCACAGCTAAAGTGTCAGGTTATAGCGTGTTTGATGCAGGTGCTGCTTATAATTTCCGTGCTTATGGTTATGACAATACGCTTCGATTCAACGTTGATAATTTGTTCAATAAGAAATATTGGCGTGATGTAGGGAGCTACTTTGGCGATGATTATTTATTTCTTGGTACACCACGTACAGCACAATTGTCGTGGACGATGGATTTCTAACCTATCCGTTTAGATCGTGCTATACAAGACTGTCTAAGTTAGCTTAGGCAGTTTTTTCAATGTCATACTTATTTTATAATCCTTATATTGATTCATTGGACTTATGAAAGAGCCAGTTGAGTTTGTTGAATATAGCGATAAGGTTTAAAGCTAAATTGTATACTTCAGCTATGTAGCAAACCCAAAAGATGAATAAATTGATGCCTTATAAGAACAACATGAGATATTTTCATTATGAATAATATTCGTGATAGATATCCAATAGGCATTGTTATTCCAACATAGAAATTTCCTATGCAAGCCTTGATAGACTGTATATTAAGCATATCATTCACTTTAAGCACAGGAACTAAATGCTGTTCATGCTTATTTTTTATAATTTTTTTAATATGTATTACATTCTTAACAATTGATTCTCTCATACTTTTTGGGGGTCAACTAAAATATAAATTAATTCTTTATTTTCAAATATTTAAAATTTAAATATCCAAGTTAATTGCTTATAAATACTGTAGTTATTTTTCTTACTTTCATTGTTTATAAACATAACAAAAAATCCACACATGAATTTCGCTCATCTTTGTGTTAGATAAAATCATTTTTATTCATGTAATGGTTCAGGTATAAATTACGACATAAAGAAATTTCGGTTTTATTGCAGAAAATAGGGTAGAGATCGCCATGAGTACAGAGTTTGCATGTTCAATTAAACGCATTCGTTTTGATGAAAACTATCAACCAGCAGATAACACGCGTCTAACGACTAACTTTGCTAACTTAGCACGTGGTGAAAGCCGTGAGCAGAACCTACGTAATACGCTCCGAATGATCAATAATCGTTTCAATGCCTTAGCACAATCAGACAACCCGAATGGCGATCGCTACTCACTTGAAATCGATATTATTTCTGCGGATTTAGATATTGAAGGTAATGGCCAAGCTTTCCCAATCATTGAAATGCTGAAAAGTACGATTACCGATCATCACACCAATCAACGTATCGAAGGCATGATTGGAAATAGCTTCTCATCTTATGTACGTGACTACGATTTCAGTGTGGTGCTGAAAGAACACAATAAAGAGAATTCGACGTCATACGCACCTGAAGGTTTTGGTGATTTACATGGCAAGCTTTATCAATATCTTGTGAATTCAGAGACCTTTAAAGCTGAGTTTAATCAACAACCTGTGATTTGTTTGAGTGTTTCAACGGCGAAGAAATATCACCGTACTGCCAATGAGCATCCTGTTTTAGGTGTTGAGTATAAACAAGATGAATACTCACGTACCGATGAGTATTTCCACAAAATGGGCTTACAGGTTCGCTTTTTTATGCCGAGAGGTAGCGTTGCACCTTTAGCATTCTATTTTGCGGGTGATTTGTTGCATGACTACAGCGATTTTGAGCTTATTAGTGCGATTAGTACTATGGAAACCTTCCAAAAGATTTATCGTCCTGAAATTTACAATGCAAATTCATCAGCAGCACAAGTGTATCAAGCAAGTTTGGAGTATCCAGATTATTCATTAACACGAATCGTTTATGACCGTGTTGAACGTGGTCAATTGGCAGTAAAACAAGGTAAATGGACTGAAGAGAACTTTATCAAACCTTATCAAAACATTCTTGAACAATGGGCTAAAAGCTACGCCGTTTAAGACACCACACTGCTGAATTAACTCGATATAGAAGATACTTGATTATGAAAATATTATTACCAACATCAACGGCTGGCAGTTTACCTAAACCCTCTTGGCTTGCAGAGCCAGAGCAGCTTTGGTCACCTTGGAAACTCGAGGGTGAAGCATTAATTGAAGCGAAACAAGATGCTTTACGTCTGTCATTGCAAGAACAACAACACACTGGGATTGATATTGTTAGTGATGGCGAACAAACTCGCCAACACTTTGTCACTACCTTTATTGAACATCTGGATGGTGTTGACTTTGAGATGCGTGAGACTGTTCGCATTCGTAATCGTTATGATGCAAGCGTGCCATCGGTTGTTGGTGCTGTGAGTCGCCAAAAACCCGTATTTGTCGAAGATGCCAAGTTTTTGCGTCAGCAAACCAATCAGCCAATTAAATGGGCATTGCCAGGTCCAATGACCATGATTGATACACTGTATGATGGCCACTACAAAAGCCGTGAAAAACTGGCTTGGGAATTTGCCAAAATTCTCAATCAGGAAGCGAGAGAATTAGAAGCCGCAGGTGTTGATATTATCCAGTTTGACGAGCCTGCGTTTAATGTGTTCTTTGATGAAGTGAATGATTGGGGTGTTGCAACGCTTGAGCGAGCACTTGAAGGCCTGAAATGTGAAACTGCGGTTCATATTTGCTATGGCTATGGCATCAAAGCCAACACAGATTGGAAAAAGACTTTAGGTTCAGAATGGCGTCAATATGAAGAAGCATTCCCTAAACTTCAAAAGTCTAAAATCGATATCATCTCACTTGAATGCCAAAACTCACGTGTGCCAATGGATCTGATTGAACTTATTCGCGGTAAAAAAGTCATGGTTGGTGCGATTGATGTCGCAAGCAATACCATTGAAACACCTGAACAAGTTGCAGATACGTTACGCAAAGCACTTCAGTTTGTCGATGCCGATAAACTTTATCCTTCTACCAATTGCGGTATGGCACCTTTGGCTCGTGAAGTCGCAAGAGGCAAGCTCAGTGCTTTAAGTGCAGGCGCAGAGATCATCCGAAAAGAACTTTCGGCTTAATATTCTTCTACTCATCGATAGCATGATGTGAATGGCTACCTATTTAAAAAGATAATGGTTAAGAAGAAATAGGTAGCTCATATTCCATTCAAACAATGTATCCGTTCTATTCAGAATTCATTTAGATGATATGTCGATATAACGCCATTGGGTGAGTGCGAAATCTAAAAAAGCGATGGTTCAATTTAGGAATAAGGTGATGATTGAAGCAACAGACTTTAGAAATGCAATGTCTTTATTGACCAGTGCAGTCAATGTGGTGACCACAGCAGGAGCGTCTGGGCGTCATGGGTTTACGGCATCTGCGGTGTGTAGTGTTACAGATACACCTCCGACATTATTGGTTTGTATGAATAAAACATCTCGATCACATATGCATTTTATCGAAAATAGAATTTTAACTGTGAATGTTTTAAGTGCAGATCATCAACGTATTTCTAATGTATTTGCATCGAAAATGAGTTCAGAAGAGCGCTTTAAACATGGCTCTTGGACAGAATTAGCAACTGGTGCACCTGTTTTAAATGATGCCTTGGTGAGTTTTGATTGTGAGATTGAACAAATTCAAGAAGTTGGAACGCATACTATTTTTATTTGTCGTACAGTGGCGATTCAACAAGGTGAACAAGAACATGGGCTTGCGTATTTTAATCGTGCTTATCACCATGTGGGGCAGGCTGAAATCGCCTAAACCCTCTTTTTTTGATCATTAATGAATGATCAAACCTTTAACTATTAGATTATTAAGTAAATATATCGTGGAATTAATCATTTTTTTAGCAATAGGCGCATTAGCTGGCTTTACTGCTGGGTTGTTTGGCGTTGGTGGTGGCCTGATCATTGTGCCACTTTTATATGTAGTCTTTACACAAATGGGGTATTCATCTGACGTGATCATGCATATGGCTTTAGGAACGTCTTTAGCCACGATCATTGTGACTTCTATTAGTTCACTTATGGCTCACCATAAAAATGGTGCGGTGATTTGGTCTGTATTTAAAAACCTGACACCAGGATTAGTCATTGGCGCGTTTTTCGGTGCAGGAATTGCGGGTTTACTTTCAGGCGCGAATTTACAACTGATTATTGGCTTTTTTGTGATTTGGGTTGCATATCAGATGTTTACTGGTGCAAAAAAACACATAGATCACAATAAAGCACTTCCATCTACAACGAAGCAAGTATTTGCAGGTACAGGAATCGGGGTGGCTTCTGCAATATTTGGAATTGGTGGAGGGAGTTTAACCGTACCTTATCTGAATCATCATGGTATGGTCATGCAAAAAGCGGTTGGAACATCAGCAGCATGTGGTTTACCGATCGCAATCGCTGGTGCATTGGGCTTTATGTTTTTTGGTGTACAAGACCAAGTTTCGATTTCAAACAGTATTGGCTATGTGCATATTTATGCTTTTATTGGCATCAGCTCTATGAGTTTTTTTACCGCGAAGTTTGGTGCTAAAGTGGCGCATTCATTGTCACCCTACATGTTAAAAAAATGCTTTGCTGTATTGTTGCTTAGCGTAGGATGTTTTTTCCTTTTTAAGGGACTGCTTTAAAATAGATTCGGTTAATTTCTATGATAAAAACTCATTACATATTTAATGGGTTTTTATATTTTTGACCGTGGCTACTTAGATCGTTAAACCATTTAATAAATAGACAGATGTGATATCAAAATTTTATCGCGATTTATTTTATTCTGTATCGTAAATATCTAATTAAGTCATTAACAAATCAGTAGCAACCTATACTCACCAACCTTTTCAACAGGTGCTCTATGCACACAAGGCAAGACCTTTTGCGTAGGATGATCAACCGCCAAACGCCAAAGATGGCTTAAGCCTAAATTGACAGGTTTTGCATTCGGTTTAGGCTGATAATGTAAATCAAAAAAATATTCTTCTAGGAAATTTTCAAATTCAGCTTCTGCGCCATCATGTAATTCTTTGAGTTTTTCCCTGATCTCGGGAATCAAAATCTTTTGCTCTACCTGATCATTGGCCACGATATCACTTGCAGCACCATGGTAGGTACATAAGAAAGTATCTGTTTCGATGGGTGAACGATCAATATGAAACGAATATACATCTGTTGAAATAAAATCTAGCTCGTCATCACGCTCATAACATTTTAGTAAATTAAGCGTTGGAGATGCACCATAATCAGTTAAAAGCTGTATATCGTTTAAGATAATTTCCCTTGCTAAATTTCCTTGTTCTGAAAGTTGTAATGCTAAAAGGTCTTCAATAGAAACTTCTGTAATATTCTCTTTTAACTCAAGTTTAGCTACAACTTCTTTAAAATCACCAATCAAATTTCTATGCCAGCAAAGTGCATTCATTTCTCCTTGAAATTTGGAATTTACAAGTTCAGAGAAAGAGGAAACAACTTCAATTTGAGGGGTGTTAGAAAACGAATTTTTCATAGCAGATGTAAGTATTAAAGCATGGCTAATATTATACGCTTAGCCTCAAAGAAAGGGAGAATGATTAGGCTTCTTGCGTAAGTCGAGTTGTGGTAAGCATTTATTTACAATGGAAGTTCCCTCTCCTTTAAAAGGAGAGGGCTGGGGAGAGGATTTATATGATAAATCTCCCTCATCTCAACTTTCTCTATGAAGACTCAATGAAAGCTCATCCCAACGTTGTATCGCTACGCCCATCGCTTGCATTTTGACATGACCAAAACCGCGTACATCTGCTGGTAATTGAGCGATTTGCTCAGCAACTGATAAATCATAACTTTCAGGTGCAGAACTGATGGCTTTGACAAATGCGATATAACGATCACGCCACGCCTGTTCTTTTTGACGTTCTTGCTGTAAAGCAAATGGATCAAGGAAAGTTTCTCTAAGCCATTGTAGTCGAGCAAGAATCATCATCGGAATACGCATCCAATATCCGAAAGCACGTTTGCGTATGCTGCCATGAGCACCCAACGCAGGAGGAGCTAAGTGATAGGTTAAACGTAATCCTTGACCGAACTGAGCTTCGATTGATTGGTTAAAACTTTTCCCTGTGAGTAAGCGCGCAACTTCGTATTCATCTTTATATGCCATGACTCTATATAGCTGTGTCGCAATGGTTCCCGCTAATTCTTCGGGCAATACTTTGGCAGCTTGCTCCACAAGTACTCGATACTGAGTTGCATAATCTTGATTCCAATACTCAACCAAACGAGTAGAACGATCATCCACTAATTCAGCCAACGTGGTTGGTTTACGTGTTGTTGGTATGGTTGCAATAATGCGTTTGGCTAAGTCAGGGTCACTCATGAGATGACAACCGATGCGGAAAGCTTCAAGGTTTTTTTCAGTAGCCGTACAATTCAGGTGAATTGCTTTCTCAATACTTTCACGCTTCAACGGAATCTGACCTGCTTGCCAAGCCATGCCAAGTAAAATCTGATTTGCAAAGATTGCATCACCCAAAACTTGTGTGGCAATACGTGTTACAGGTAAAGATGTGAGTTTTCCTTGCGTAGTGCGACCACGAAGTCGATTGATTAAATCTGTAATTGGTGCATACCAATCACGAGACTCAAGGAAATCAGAAGTAGGGGAAGCATCTTCATTAACAATGACAACAGCATCCGCTTTTAAACGAGAAAGTGCTGCATTACTGCCTGCGACAATGGCATCTGCGCCGATTAAAAGATCACATTGACCCGCAGGGATTTTGGTTGCTGAGATTTGCTCATCTTCTGTAGCAAGTTGTATGTAGGAATAAACCGTACCTCCTTTTTGAGCCAATCCAGCCATGTCCATGATACGTGCAGCTTTACCTTCCAAATGAGCAGCCATTCCCAATAAAGCGCCCGCTGTAACAACACCTGTACCGCCAACACCGCCGACCAAGATACGGATGGGTTGTTGATTTAGTTCTGGAAGGATGGGTTTTTCAGGCCAGCCAGCTTCTATACCCTTAAATACTTCTGGGCGTTTCATGTCGCGGGTATGGACTGTGACAAAACTTGGACAGAAACCTTCGACACAAGAGAAGTCTTTGTTACAACTGCTTTGATTGATTTGACGTTTGGTTCCTAATGCTGTTTCAACGGGTTCGATCGATAAACAGTTCGATTGTTTAGAACAGTCACCGCAACCTTCACAAATTTCACTATTGATAAAAACGCGTTCTGCAATATCAGGATAAGCATTGCGTTTACGACGACGACGTTTTTCACTGGCACAGGTTTGCACATAAATTAACGCCGTAACCCCAGAAATCTCACGTAATTTGCGTTGGACATCATCCAGCTCATTTCTATGGTAAATCTCGACGTGAGCAGCAATACCTTCTTCTGAATGGATGAGTTCAGGTTCATCTGTGACAATGACTTGTTTTGTGATCCCTTCAGCATCCAATTGTCGTGTTAACTGTGCCACGCTCAGATGACCATCGACATGTTGCCCACCTGTCATTGCAACAGCATCGTTATAGAGAATTTTGTAGGTCATGTTGAGTTTTGCAGCAATTGCTTGGCGTATTGCGAGATAACCTGAATGGAAATAGGTTCCATCGCCTAAATTGGCAAAAATATGCTTTTCATTGGTGAAATGAGAAGCACCAGCCCAACTTACGCCTTCACCACCCATTTGTGTGAATGTTTCTGTTTCATGATTCTGTAACACGGCAATAAAATGACAACCGATCCCACCTAATGCTCGGCTACCTTCGGGTAACTTAGTTGACGAGTTGTGAGGGCAGCCGCTACAAAAGAAAGGTTTACGTTCTGCAATATCCAGAACACGCCGTGACTCATGCTCTGCTTTTTGTAATAGCTCAACTCTATTTTGAATTTGCGTTTTTAAGCTTTCTGGAAGATCTAATTTTAAGAATCGGGTGGCCAACATTTTTGCAATCGGTTCAGGCTGGAACTCGTAGTGACCAATCAAAGGCGCTTCATCTATAGACGTACTCCATTCACCTTTTCCATCACTCGCTTTACCGATGATACGAGGGCGTTTGCCATCTGGAAGCGCATAGAGTTCATCTTTAATTTGTGCTTCAAGAATCGGGCGTTTTTCTTCTACAACGATCAGTTCTTCTAATCCTTCGGCAAATTCACGCAGACCTTGTGGTTCTAAGGGCCAAATTAAAGCCACTTGATACACTCTCAATCCGAGCTGTTGGGCTGTTTCACCTTCAATTCCGAGAATACGTAAGGCTTCAATCGTATCTAAATAACCTTTACCACTTGCGGCAATACCTATACGTGCATCAGGACAATGCCATGTCACCTGATTCAGTTGATTTTCATGTGCGTAGGCCAATACAGCGGGTAAGCGATATTGATAAAGACGTTGTTCTTGTTGAATGCCGTGATCAGGCCAACGAATGTTAACACCATCTTCTGGCATTTGAACATTTTTGGGTAAAACAGGAGTAACTCGATTTAAATCTACATAAACAGAGGCTGAAGTTTCGACGATTTCACTGACTAACTTCATCGACGTCCATACACCCGCAAAGCGTGACATGGCGACCGCATGCGCACCTAAATCTAGAATTTGTTGTATTGAAGACGGGTAAAAAATTGGAATACCACAAGCGATCATGACATGTTCTGATTGGTGCGGAATACTCGAAGATTTACAAGAATGGTCATCACCAAAGAAGGCAACCACACCACCTCGTTCGGATGTTCCTGCAAGATTGGCATGACGCAGAGCATCTCCTGAGCGATCTACACCTGGGCCTTTGCCGTACCACCAAGCAGTCACACCATCATATTTACCTTGACCTGCAAGATTGGCTTGTTGGGTACCCCAAATTGCTGTAGCAGCGAGATCTTCATTTACGCCAGGTTGAAAAACCACATGATGGTCTTTGAGTATGCCTTCAACTTGCCAGAGAAAATTATCATAATTTCCGACAGGAGAACCACGATAACCAGAAATAAAACCAGCAGTATGATAACCGTTTAATGTATCCCGACGTGTTTGCGCAAGTGGTAAACGTACCAATGCCTGAATACCTGTCATGTAAGCAGTACCGTCATCACTTAAATATTTATCTTCAAGTGATATATCCTTGGTTGGAATTTTATTTGGAGTAAATTTTGTCGCTATATTCATTTATGTCTCCTTAGAATTTTGTAGATCGAGCTACTTTCTTTTTTCAACATCCGGTTGAATATTTGGAGTAAATCACATACTGAGAAGAAGATTGACCAGTTCAATTTAAGACCATGAAACTGTTTAAAGTATGTACATTAATGTCATTGTGGTTGATCCAGACTGGTGCAACAATGCGTAATTTAGAAAAAGATATTTACGTTATGCGCAAAAATCTTGAGGGTGGCTTACTCCATGCAATGCATGCTTTCCTAAAAGTCATAGATAGTGGAAGTTTTACGGCTGCAGCAGAACAGATGGAACTGACAACAGCGCAAGTGTCTCGCCTCATTAGTGAGTTAGAAGGGCGTTTAGGAACAAAATTACTACAACGATCGACCAGACAGCATGCATTGACCGATATTGGTGCGGCTTATGCAGAACAGTGCCGTCAAGTACTTGCGATGGTAGAAGAAGCTGAAGCTCAGGCAATGGGAATGGCAAGCAAACCGCAGGGAAGGCTACGCGTTTTGAGCATGGCCAGTTTTGGCCATCATTATGTATCTCCGATGATGGCTGAGTTCTGTCAAGCCTATCCTGAGCTTACAGTTGAATACCGTACTTCGCAAAATGTACCAGACCTTTTAGGTAAAGGAATTGATGTAAGTTTATACCTCACAGAATCTTTGGCTGATTCAAGATTTGTTGCTCGCCGAATTGGGACAATATTTTCATTACTTTGCGCATCACCAGCTTATTTAGAAAAATATGGCGAACCGAAGTCATTAGATGACCTACAAAAACACGCATGTTTAAGATTGGTGAACCCATCGATTACACCGCAATGGCATCTTGTAAGTGAAAATAGTTGTTCGAATCAAATTGATATAACAGGACAATTGATTGCAGACACACCAGAACTATTACTGGACATGGTGCAACAAGACATGGGCATCGCGTTACTTCCAACCTTTGCTGTGATTGATGCTGTACGTACTGGGCGATTACGCCGTGTCTTAGCGGATTGGAGATCGCCTGATATTGGTGTTTATACCTTATTACCATCGCGTCATTTTATAGATGCTAAAACAAGGGCATGGTTAACATGGGTCGAACAGCATATTTCACCTAAAATTCAAAGTGATACAGACTATTTTTTGTAATGCCAATTCGCTATTCAAATGTTTCTGGTAAATATTAAAAATAGTAAATTTGCCACGAACCACAGCCTAGTGAATCCTTACAGCTTTTGAAGTTCAACAATTGGTTATAAAACAGATGAAACAAACAAAAAATGATGATTAACAAAATATTATATGAATAGATTTGATCGTGATGATGGTAATGTTCGATGTGGAATTTTACTATTTATTAGGAAAATTTTCGATCATTCACAAATCATTCATAAAACATGAACAAGGAAGTTGATCGTTGTGACTGAACGTAAATATGAACCAAGCATAGTCAGTTTAGCTGATGCGAATCGCTGCCTTAAAGTAATACAAGTTGACGATGCTAACCAAGTAATTGTCTTAAAACTGATGAGCGGTGGATTGAGAAATAGCAATTTTTTGCTGACTTTATCTAATCGATGCAAATTGGTTCTGAGAGTTTATGAAGGTGAGAATGCCAATATCAGCGTAGCTAAAGAAGCCTCTATAGCTAACTTGCTTATTTGCAAATCGATTTGTACAGCCAAATATTACGGCTATGAGTTTGATCAAAGCTTGGACAAATGGTTTGCGCTGATTGAATATATTGAAGGGAATACCTTAGCAAATGTGATTAAACGAGCAGATGAAAGCACGCTAAATCGTTTATTTTTCCAAGCAGGCGAATTACTAGCAAAGATCCATCAATGTCAGTTCAAGTACAATGGATTCTTTACTGGTGATTTATCAATTGATCAGCCTATTGATAATCCAATTGAATCATTCGAGCTTTACGTTTTTTCTTGTTTGTTAAATCCTTTGATTAATCAAAGGATTGGACGAGAGCGTGTTAAGCAACTTAAGACATTAATAAAGGATCGATGTCATGATCTTCAACGACTCACAGAGCACAGTCATTTGTCTCATATGGACTTTGGGCCAGAGAATATTTTAGTTGATTTACATACGAAGAAAGTGCTTGCCATTATTGATTGGGAGTTTGCAGCATCGATGTCGCCGTTGTATGACATAGGACACATGCTACGACCTCATGAACAATTTACTGCTTATCATCAATCATTTTTGTGTGGCTACAGTACAACTGGAACTCAAGTTGATTGTCACCAACAGCAACTCGCGAAAACACTAGATCTGGTAAATCACCTAAGTCGTTTAGCTGAGGTACAGGCTAGGTAGCGGGAAAGTAGTTTGAATGTGACAGGGCAGTAGCTCATCAAGCATGTGTTAAACATACATAAAATGTAGCCATCCATCAGATTGAAAAAATCATAATATTGTACTAAAATAGGTACAACTATTTGTACTTAAGTAAGGTGTATAAGTGAAAGTTGTTACATATTCTGATCTACGGAAGAACTTAGCAAATGTACTCGATGGTGTTATAGATGATCACTCTCCAGTACTTGTCACTAGACAAAACAACCAAACGGCTGTGTTAATTAGCTTAGATGATTTCAATGCCTATGAAGAAACAGCTCATCTACTTAAAAGCCCAGCGAATGCGAAAAGATTGCGTGACTCAATTGCTCAGATTGAAGCAGGTAAAACAATAAGCCATGAGCTAATTGAAGAATGATTTTAAGTTGGACAGATGAAGCTTGGGATGATTATTTATACTGGCAATCTACAGACAAACAAACACTTAAAAGAATTAATGTGTTGATTAAAGATATTAAACGATCACCATTTGATGGTATTGGTAAGCCTGAACCTCTTAAACATGACTTATCTGGATATTGGTCTAGGCGCATTGATAAGGAAAATCGTATCGTTTATAAAGTAACATCAGATTCAATTTTTATTGCTATGTGTCGTTATCATTATAATTAAGCAGTAAATACACCATAAAGGTTCATAGTGGTAAATGAATCTTTATGGTGTTGTTTAGTTTCAAGGTCAAAACCTAGCGATTATAGTAAAGATCAATTTCGTTTTATAATTATTCTCATCAATGATTTAAACGCAGAGCATCGACTAGTAAAAAGAATAAGAGTGCGGATTCACATCAACTTATATAATATATAGTTATTAATAACTTACAGAGATATGTGTAATCCTGAATAAGTGCTGTTACAACATGTGTAAATGGCTAGATTCTCTTATGAGATTGTTTCAATATAAATTCAGACACTCGAATTTACAGGACAATCATCATGACATTGAAATATAGTATATTTTTAAAATATCTTACCATTCTAGGTTTGGTGGCAGGTTCTGCTGTGACCAGCGTAACTTTTGGAAGTTCCGAGCAGGCATGGAACAAACATGATCAGGAAATAAAAGCGGCTTGTATAAAAACCAGTCAACTTAAGAATGCTAAAACAGTGAGCAATGTCATGTTGTTTAATGATCGTGTTGGATATTCTGCACTCATGATTCAAGGAAAATATCCACAAGCACACATGAAAAACAAAACTGGGCAAGAGCTTTGTTTATGGAATAAGACCTCGAAAAAAGCTTATTTAACTGAAGTAAACATGAAAGTACATTGATGTGTTTATGAATCAAATTATTATTTATAAAACTAAACCATCACATAGACAGACTTAGGTAGCATAGGGTGCTTATGTTCAGCTAGAATCTAGTTCACAATTAAATTTATGTTTAATAAACAATAAATTTAATTACTTAGCGCACTAAAGTGATAGCTTATAAAGTATTTTGTTCATGAACCCTAGCTATGAATACATATTTTCCTACTAAAAAGATCTTAAGAATAGACTAAATTTTTCTAGGAGAGTGGTGGCAGTCCACCACTAACTAACAGGTGTCTACAAAATCGATGGTTATTCAATAAGTGTAGTTAGTATTTGGTATAAAATATTATGCTGAGGCCGGGTTTTGATCGCTACGATTTCTGTTTGGCTTTTTGGCGTAAGACATACAAATATAAGCTTTCTACTTTTTCACGTGCCCATGGTGTGGTACGTAAGAATCGTAATGATGACTTAACACTTGGATCTATGCAAAAACATCTAATTTCAATTTTACGACTTAAGCCTTCAAAGCCACCGTAGTAATCCAATAATTCATCCAAAATGTCAGCAAGTTTTTTACCGTGTAGAGGGTCATTGGAGGCGTTCATAATAGATCAACTATATTTTGGGAGGCCATCATTATAACCTGAGCTAGTTGAAAAATGAGAGGGTTGGAATTTAAACGTAATTAACATAGAAAATTACAGCTTATTTTCTAGTTAACTTTTTTCTAGATATAAATTAGTCAAATTCTAATAATTAGGTAGACATTGCAATCTGTAGCAACAACAGCGTTGTGTAGGCTACAGCCTTGGGTATATTATTTAACATAATATACATTATACGAAATTGGTATAATTAAGACTTTGAATTAACGGAAATGTTTTCTTGTTGAATTTGTAGAAATTGCCTGAGCCTTTTAATTTAAAAATCTGTGTTTGAATCATCAAATGGTTTTAGCTGGAATATTTTATGGTTAGTTAAGCCATTTTGTGTACATGCTATTTTTCACGTTCTTTGCTAATCATCCATTTACAAAAATAAAACCACTGAATATCACATATGCAGTGATTTTAAGCATGACCAAATCAACATAAATTGATATTTTAGACATACTCTTATTCATACAATACTTTAATTATATCAATGTATTGTATGAATAGTTTTTGGTAAGAAATTCACCATAAATAAGCCTATTAATGCTGACAAACCTGCACAAATAAAAATGGTTGTTCCTGATAATATTTCCCAATATTGTCCAGCTAAAATACTTCCTGAAGCCACTCCTAAGCCCCACATGGTACTGTATAAAGCTTGGCCTCTACCCTGTTGTTTTGCTGTAAAATTCTGCAAGATAATTCGCATGGCAAGAATATGAAATAAACCAAAACTAAATGCATGTAGGCTTTGTGAAATAAACTGAATAAAGAAACTTTCAGGGAAAAAACCGGCCAATAAAAATCGAATGCAGGTCATTATTAAGCAAATAGCGATGAGATCTCGCCACGAAAAACGAGACAGAAAGAAATTGGCGTAATTAAACATAATAATTTCTGCAATAACACCAACTGACCATAAAAAGCCGATCTCAGAGGTACTAAAACCTGATGTTTTTAGATAGTTGCTATAAAAGCTATAGAATGGTGCCTGTGCAAAAAGCATAATAAATTCAATGCAAAAGAATGCGGCAACCACAGGTCTTTTTAATATTGGCAATAAGGATTCGAGCGCTTTTTGGGCGTTAGGTGCAGTACTGGGTTCTTTAATTGAAAATGACCAAATGAATGCAGTAAATGCAATGCATAATAACATCATTGGTAAATAATGGATGTCAATAATCTCTAGAATCGCACCGATACTAAATACACCGAAAATAAACCCGATGGATCCCCATTTTCTAATTTTCCCATAATATTCAGTATGTTTATCACCTAGCCAAAACAAAGTTACGCCTTCAAATTGAGCAAGTATGGCATTTTGGAAAAAGCTAAAAATGAACATCAGTAATGCAACTGATTGCATATTATTGGGAATAATAAAAATTAAAAACCAAATCGTAGCTTCCATCCATGTGGCTGCACGAACCAATAGCATTCGTTTGCCCGTTTTATCTGCAATAAAGCCCCATATAAAGGGTGCAAAAATACGGGTTAAGATAGCGATAGATGAAAGTAAACCTATTTCTTTATAGTTAAATCCTTGGTCTTGAAGGTATAAGCTCCAATAAGGCAAAAACGTCCCAACGATTGTATAGTACCAAAAGTAAAATCCGCTTAGTCTGTATTGGATCGGTATAGATTGCATATCGTTATATTCGCTTGTATTTTCAATATGTTAGCATAATTTATAGTTGTATTGGTTTGCATTAAGTTGTTTGCTTTTGTATTTCAACAGTCTACAAAAAATATTTTTGAAAATTATAGGTTGTTATCCTTTAATGTTTTGGTTTTAAAATTATTTATGAAATTTTTAAAGGAAAGAAAATGAAGTTTAATTTTTCGTTGGACACAGCAATTTTATGTTGATCCTATAGTCTTAAATTTTAGCGTTCAAGACAAAATCTATTGGGGATTTTTAAAAGCATTAAATCCTTTAATAATTATTTTTCTAATTGGCACAGTTCTTTATGTTTTGAGATATCTTTATGCATCACTTGAGCTAGATCAAAAGATTGTTGATTTCTTAAGGCGAAAAATCAGATTTCGATTAAAACATCAAGTTAAACCTCATAATTCAAGCCAAACTGATGAACTGGAGAAAACCTATACAACTTTTACTATCTTTGTATCTCTAATCATAGTTCTTTCGATCATATTATTCACATCTATTCTTGACACACAAGAAAAAGGTAAAAAAAATGGTATGGATATTCTTGCTAATATTAAAAAATTACCTTTAGTAAAAATTACTGGTAATGAAAACAACCTAAAACAATACCGTATTTTATGTGGTTCTGCCCTTTGTGCTGTAATAGATGAAAAGAAAAATGTCTCTTTAGTTGAGCCTAAAAACATTATCTATTTGAGTTCTAATTTCGATAAGAAAAATTAAAATAGTTGATAAAAATTAATATGATACAATTAATAAAAACTCAAAAAACAAAAGCCCTTATCCTAGGGCTTTTTCAAGTAAATTACTTTATTTCAAGCAATAATTAATTTCACTTTTACAATTTTTATTTAGGCTGTCATGTTTAATCTTTGTTGTGCCTACTAAAACACTAAGCCTCTATAAAATCCGCAATAAGCTGATTCACTTCCGTAGGTTTTTCCGCATGTAACCAATGCCCTGCATTTTCAACAACCTGAATCTGATGGTTACTAAATTGCTGCTCAATCGCTTCAAAATGTTCTGGTTTTGCAAGATATGGAGAATTTCCACCTCTAATGAATAATATAGGAACGGCATTTGCATGTTGCTGCTCCCAACCTAATATATCTGGATAGTCCTTATACAAGGTACGTACATTGAACAACCACTTGCCCTTATTCCATGATTTTAATAGGAATTGAATCACCATTTCTTCATTTAAGTATTGACGCATAATCTCTGTTGCATCTTTACGTAACTCAACTTGAGCATCTTCCACCGCGAGCAATGCTTTAAAAATTTGATCATGGTGATTTTGTTTATATGCAAATGGTGTCATATCTAAAATAACAACTTTTTCTAGGCGATCTTGAGCTAAATCCGCAAGTTTCATCGCAATTTTACCACCCATAGAATGCCCAATCACAATAAATTGCTGAATTTTTAAATGATCAAGGGTTTCTAGAACGTCGTTGGCCATAAGCAGATAATTCATTTCTTCAGAATGTGCAGAATGACCATGATTTCTTACATCTATCTGTAAAATATTGAATTTTCCTTGAAATACACGGGCTACCATGCCTAAATTACTTAAACTACCAAATAATCCATGAATCAAAACCAATGTCGGAGAAGCATCTGTAGCAGTTGTGACTTGGTCATATTGATAATTGAGTAACATTTAAAACCGTCCAAAAAGCCTTTCCAATATGAATATGATGGCAAGAAATATACCTATCAACAATGTTTTTAATGATTTATCTACAAATTTATTGTGAGAATGAGGATTCAATACTCTATCTATAATATTTAAGCGCTTTGTAGTGAATAGATGAAAATGATGCTCAAAAAACTGATTAGGACGATCAAATTCAACTTTTCAGACGAATATAAGCTAAAGTCGAATAAATTATTCAAAATAATCGTGAATCTGCTGTTGAGTCACCCTTCGAATTACATATATGATCAGCCATGAATATCTTCGTTTGATTTAGGACTTTCAACCATGTTTCAACATGTAGATCCTTATGCAGGTGATCCGATTCTTTCCCTCATGGAAGCATTTGGCAAAGATGAACGGACACATAAAGTAAATTTAAGTATTGGTCTTTATTACAATGAGGACACCATTGTTCCTCAATTGAAAGCGGTTAAAACGGCTTTAAAAAATATTGAACCAAGCAATGACAAGGTAAAGCTTTATTTACCTATGGATGGTTTAAAGTCTTATAACGAAGCAACCCAAAAGCTTGTTTTAGGTACGGACAGTCAAGCGCGTAAAGATGGCCGTGCGGTAACAATTCAAACATTAGGTGGTTCTGGTGCATTAAAAGTAGGTGCAGACTTCCTTAAAAAATATTTTCCTGAATCAGACGTTTGGGTGAGCCAACCGACTTGGGAAAACCATATTGCAATTTTTAATGGCGCTGGAATTAATTCGCATTTCTATCGTTATTTCGATGCAACAACCAATGGTGTTGATATCGAAGGTATGCTGGAAGATTTAAAACAAATCCCAGCAAAAGGTATTGTTTTACTTCACCCATGTTGTCATAACCCGACTGGTGCAGATTTAACACCTGCCGAATGGGATCGTGTGATTGAAGTATTGAAAGCTGGTGATTTGATTCCATTCTTAGACATTGCTTATCAAGGCTTTGGTCAAGGTTTGGAAGAAGATGCTTATGCAATTCGTGCCTTTGACAAATCAGGTATGAATTTTATTGTCAGCAATTCATTCTCTAAAATTTTCTCGCTTTATGGTGAGCGTGTCGGTGGTTTAAGCTTTATTTGTGATGACCAAGCGACTGCACAAAAAGTTTTAGGACAATTAAAAGCTACGGTTCGTCGTATTTACTCTAGCCCACCAACTACAGGTGCTTTAGTTGTAGATAATGTTTTAAATGACGCTACTTTGACTGAAACATGGCATGCTGAATTAAAAGAAATGCGCGAACGTATTATTCAAATGCGTGAACTTTTAAAAGCAAAATTAACAGCGGCTTTGCCTGAGCGTAATTTTGATTATCTAACAGCACAGCAAGGTATGTTTAGTTATACAGGCTTAACTGCTGAGCAAGTGGATATTTTAAAAGACAAATATGCGATTTACTTAGTGCGTAGCGGTCGTATGTGTGCTGCTGGCTTAAATTTAAAAAATATTGATTATGTTGCAGATTCAGTTGCGGAAGTGATTAAAGCAACCTCTTAATTCAACAATCAAGTTTTAAACATTGATGTTTTAAGAAACCAAAGTTCGCTTGGGTTTCTTTTTTTTATGTGTATTGGTTAATGTCTAAATACATAATAAATATACGTTTTATCCACAATTGGCCTGTGTGATTATTTTCGTAACAGGCTCTATGGTCACTGTGACTCGGTCTACACGATAATCCATGGTTACGGGCTGATTTGGCGCAACTCGGCGAATGACTTGTGCTTTAGTGCTTTGTTTAATTTGCTCATCAGTCAAACCAGTTTGACCTATCAATTTCGTTGCTTCTTCAGCAACACATTGTGCTTGGCTTTGACGAAATAAAGCCCACTCCTCTACTTTTTTACCATTTGCCAGATGACAATAACCCACTTCACCATTGGCTTCTTTCACAATTTCTAATTTTCCGCCTTGATCTACACAGTATTGACTTACTGGATTGGCTAAGCCAAGTTTGGCTTGCTTTGAATCTGTGGTTTGGATAGATGAACACGCTGATACTGAAACTGCAATGACAGCTAAAATTGTAATATTTTTCATAAAGATACTTTGATCATTTTAAATATTAAACATATCAAAAAAAGTGTTACTTTTATATTAAATTTATAAAACTCATACAGTTTTATATGGAATGAATTATTTTCAAAAAATCTATAAAAAGTGATTTTTTCAGAAACAATCTGAACAAGGCACACACTATAGAATAAGATTTATATTCAATTGAGTGATTGAACAATCAAAAAATCATAAATTAACCTGTAACGCTTAATGTGATTATTACACTTGTCTATTTTCATTGTACTTTTTATTGCGATCTTCAATTTAACAAAGCACAAACAGTAAGCATGCGAAGTTTAATGATTCAAGTATATAGTAATGCTATGATTTTAATATTCAGCAAAGATTAATCAAAAAGATGACAAAATTCAGAATTTTACCGATTTTATCTTTCACGATCGCTTTGACAGGATGTGGTTTGCCTATGAATCATTCTAAACAAGAACAACAAATTGCCGTGCATACTGATCATTGGATCAATAACGATCCCGATGCTCAACAAAAACTAGCTCAGGGATTAACTGCTTATTTAGCAATGAGCGATGCTTACCAAAGTATTGCGTCTCGTGTACATTTGATCAGAAAAGCGAAATATACTCTTGATTTACAATACTATATTTGGGCTGATGATTTTATTGGTAATTTAATGTTAGAGGAACTATTAACTGCTGCAGATCGTGGTGTCAAAGTGAGATTATTGATTGATGATCAAAATGGTACAAAAATAGATCGACAATTAAGTGCCCTGATTACACATCCTAATATTTCAATCAAATTTTATAATCCATATAAGTTTAGAAATTTCAGAGTGCTTGATTATATTATTCGAGCAAATCGTATCAACCATCGTATGCACAACAAATTGATCATTGCTGATGGTGCGATTGCGGTGACAGGTGGCCGTAATATTAGCAGTGAGTATTTTGATGCGAGTGAGTCTTTTCAGTTTACCGATATGGATATTCTATTTCTAGGTAAAGCTGTACACAATGCCAACAGCGTATTTCAAAAATTTTGGAACTTTGAACTGAGCTATCCTGCTGAAAATTTTATAAATAAAGGTTCTAAACAAGATTTATTGGACTTACGCCAAACCTTTGTAAAATTAGGTCAATCGAATCATCCAACAGATGCAAAAGTAAATTTAGAACAAAAAGAACTGGCCAATGAATTAAATCAAAATAAAGTTGATTGGGCCTTTGCGGAATTTCTTGCAGACTCACCCAATAAAACGCTGGGTCAAGCTCAAGATAATGAATTGATCTATCATCAAATTCGTAACTATATGGGCGACCCTAAGCAAGAGATGGATTTGATTGCTGCTTATTTTGTTCCTACAAAGAACGGGACAGATTTTATCAATCAATTTCCCAAACAGAATGTGAAAGTCAGGATTCTTACCAATTCATTTGTCGCCAATGATGTTGCTTTAGTGCATGCTTTTTATCAAAAATACCGTGTAGATCTACTCAAAAATGGCGCAGAACTTTATGAGTTTAAACCTTATATTGAACGTAAACGTCGTACTTGGTATGAGGTTGTGACTGGAAATGTGATTCCTAAAAAAGGTAAAAACAAATCAAGCTTACATGCAAAGTTTATTGATATTGATGACAAAGTTTTTATTGGTTCATTTAACTTAGATCCGCGTTCATTTAACCTCAATACAGAAGTCGGTCTAGTGGTGACATCTGATCCACTTCAAGAACAAATTTCTAATTTACTTGATCGAACCTTAGACACGGTTGCCTATGAATTAAAGCTGAATAATCAAGGCGAAATCGTATGGTTAGATCATCGCCCAGATGGTAAAACCATTGAATATAAAACAGATCCTGAAACTACGCGATTCCAAAGGCTGATGATGCACAGCGTGTCTTATTTACCTATTGAATGGATGATGTAATAAAAAACCAATTTGTAATGTTCTAAAACTTACTTTGTCATTACAAAATTAGTTGTTAAGTATATTTGGTCAATTGACCTGCTTAGATTTGACTTTACTAAGAAAAGCTTAAATTGACGTTCAATTAAAACTCAGTTTTGTCAGTCTCAAACCTTACACTCAAACAGACATAAGCCCTTGTAATCTTTAATCAATATGACTTGTCGATAAGCTGCATTTTCCAAACTTTGAACATGTTCTTCAACTGACATATAAAGCTGATTATTCTGCATAGCCTCTGCTGCAAAAACATGATCGCAAACAAAATAAATGGCATCTTCTTTTAACAATGTTTTAACTTGCTGATGAAACAATGATGCATAGGCTTTATGGCGTAATTCATGTAATGCCTGATGAATAATCACCACATCAAATTGCCCAAGCTCTTTGAACCAATTCTCTTGTTTAAAGTCCGCAATTCGATATGCAGCCCTTTCTAACTCTTTAGTCAGCAGCTTACTTTTTGATAGCTCATGCATCGCCTGAGAAAAATCGACAGCTGTATAATTGATTTCACTACAATGCTGCAATAAGTGCTTAGCAAGAAATCCTGGGCCTGAACCAATTTCTAAAACTTGAATATTGTCTTTCTGCAAGCTTTTGATTTTATTTACATAGAGATCAAAAAAGTCGTAACGCCAAGGTCGTTTAATATTGGCTTCATTTGCCCATTGCAATGCTTCTTGTGGGTCTTTTAAATCTATAGGACTCGCTACTTCTTGTATTTGCATGTCTTTATTACTCGATAAATCAAACTATTTGTTTCAGTTATTGGTATTGATCAACACTGAGTGGAATCACTATCACGATTTACTAAACAGGATCAACGACTATATAAACAGTGCAAAAATAATACCGAGAAATGCAATGCAAATACTAAACATATATAACTTTAAGGTCGTGAAATACATTGCTTGAGCATCATCATAAGTTTTATTGCTCAATAGTCGGTAAACGACAATTAACATGAAAATTAAAGAGATTAGAAGTGTTAGAACAATGACCCAATCAGACAAACTTTCTAAAGCTGGATGCTCAGGCGTTCCTTCGATTGCCCATCCAGCTAAAAAATTAAGAATAAACCCCATCATAATGCCTAATGACGTGATCATAGGTTGACGAAAGTCTTTGATATCACCTGTAAAACTCATATTAGATCCTTATAATAAATCGTTTTAATATATGAAGAATAAACTTTTATTCCGCGTATTTGCTAAAGTTATTTTAGTAAATATTTATTTATAATCGCTGTTGCTTATAATATCAATGCGTTCTGTACGAGCTGACCAATAATTTACTATGAATTCCAAAGATGCTGAATTTAAAAACATTCAAGAAGCAAGTAAAAATCTGATAAATATAATGAATTTCAAAAATTATTTTAATATGCATCCTTAAGGTTAAAGTGCACGGATTTCTCTAATTGCAGACTCAAGTACATCGAAGATACGTTTATCGATACACTGTGCCACATTAAAACGCATCAAATGCTCTGCGCCTTCCGTCTGGCTAAATGCATTTCCTGGTGCAAGAATGACCTGATGTTTAAGGCAATATTTTGACAAATCAGAGGCTAAAATATCTTTTGGTAATCTGCACCATAGAAATATTCCTGCTTTGGGAATGATCCACGGATGAATATCTAAGGCTGCCAATTTATGAATCGTTTCATTCATTGATTTAACCAGTTGTTTTTTAAGCCAATCGATATGTTTTAAATAACTACTGTCCATCAATGCATGATAAACAATTTCTGCATTTAAATTACTATGACTAAAATTTGTGGCAATGCGTAAGTCTATTAAATTTTCAATATTTGCTTGATTGGAAATAATATAACCACAACGTACTGCTGCTGACAGAGTCTTAGTAAAACTGCCCATTTGAATCACATGATCAAAACCTGCCAAAGCTGCGTAACGTGGTGCATGTTGATATTCAAAATCTGAAAAAATTTCATCTTCTATAATGATTAGGTTTCCCAGTTCCGCAAGTTTGGCAATTTGAAAAGTCGTTTGAATGGATAAACTTACCCCAGTAGGATTTTGAATACCTGAATTGGTTAAATATATTTTAGGTTTTAAATTTAAAGCTTGTTTAAATTGTTCAATATCAGGGCCATGCGGTGTAAATGGAATTGCGACTGCTTTTAAATGATGTGCTTTAATCAAAGCTTGAAAATTGAAATAGCATGGGTCGTCAATCAAAATAACATCACCCGCTTGTAATAAAAGCCTAAAAATCAAATCAATCGATTGTGTTGCTGAATCTGTAATTAAAATTTGTTCTAAATCAATGCTTAAATCATAATTTTGTTTACGCCGTGCAATCCATTGTCTAAGGGCTAAATGGCCATTTGGCACAGCATAATCAGTCATTAAACTAATTTCAGATTTTGCAACTTGCTTTAATGCCTTACGAATGGTTTGTTCTGGCATCCAGTGACTTGGTAGCCACCCGCAACCCGGTTTTAAAACATCAGGTTTTGCCTCTAAAGACTGTCTTGAAATCCACAGCGGGTCAATTTCTCTTTGATATTGAATTTTTGTTTCAAATATTTGAGTTTGCGTGGCTTGTCCAACGACAAAATAACCTGCACCAATGCGCGACTCTAAAATACCTGCAGATACTAAACGTGTATATGCCTCGACGATTGTAGATACGGAAAAGTTTAATTGGATTGCCAATTGACGTACTGAAGGCAAGCGTGAACCTGCAATTAAGCTTTTATTGGCAATTTGTTGTTTGATCATATCGATTGCAATATTAATTTTTGTTTTATGCATTTTAGTTGTCGCCATTTTCCTTAATCATTCAAGATGCGTATCGGCTAAGCATAATAACTCTTCAAAAATAATACAAATTGTACTGGTTGATTGAGCAGTACAGTTATCACAAATTGTTTTAGATTGTATATATAAATAGAGAATCCTTCATTGCTTTAATCTACTCAAAGACGATGAGTATTTGTAAATGGATCAAGCTTCAAAAGGTTGGTTAAATGGATTGATTGGTGTGGTTATTTTTGCAGGCTCATTACCTGCAACCCGTATTGGCGTACTCGGGTTTACACCTGAATTTTTAACCACATCACGTGCCGCAATTGCAGGAATAATAGCCTTATTACTTTTAATTTTGTTCAAGCAACTTAAACCAAATTTTCAGCAATTTAAAGCACTTATTATTGTCGCATTGGGTGTGGTTATCGGCTTTCCATTATTTACAGCACTTGCATTACAAACGGTCTCATCTTCACATGCGATTATTTTTGTCGGTCTATTGCCCTTATCGACCGCAATTTTTGCAGTGTGGCGTGGCGGAGAAAAGCCTTCTTTGCAGTTTTGGTTATTTGCGATTTTAGGAAGTTGTTTAGTGATTATTTTCATGTTCTTTGAAAATAAAAGCTTAAGCCTGACAGTTGGTGACTTCTATATGTTAGCCGCGATCCTCATTTGTGGTTTGGGCTATGCTGAAGGCGGTAAATTATCCAGTGAATTAGGTGGATGGCAAGTGATTTGCTGGGCTTTGGTAATAGCTTTACCGATCATGTTGTTTGGTAGCGTGTATTATTTTCCAACACATTATTCACATATGAGTATTGCCCCTGTTCTTGCACTGCTCTATGTTTCATTGTTTAGTATGCTGATCGGTTTTGTTTTTTGGTACAAAGGTTTAGCACTCGGTGGCATTGCAAAAGTTGGGCAAATTCAACTGGTTCAACCTTTTATAGGGTTGCTGTTATCTGCTGTACTATTGGGTGAACATATCACTCCTGCGATGATTCTAGACAGTATTGCTGTGGTTGCATGTGTTGCGATGGCAAAGAAGTTTGCTTAAAGACTTAAATAATAACATCTAATTATTTACATTCTGGATACGTAACTTTCGTAAATGTTATATTTATTTTTGAGACTTAAAATAAACTTACTCATAGTAAGCCTATTTCTTTAAATAAGTCATGATAAGCTTCTGCTTTCTTATCTAATGCAAGTGGATAAGCTCTTGAAGATGAAGGCATTCTATACAAAGTGATATTTCGATCTGCAAATATTGCTTTTGATGAATGCCCTATTTTCGGTTTTTCAGCCGTTTCAGGCATCGATAACATCAATGTATCTGTGGCTTTATCACCTGTGGTCATAATATTGTGACAATTCGGCATTTGATCTAAAAGTTGTTTGATGTCTGTTGTAGTTTCTATTTGTAAAAATTTATCTGCTGCATTTCCCTTTAGACGTATGACTTGATACGCCGTGTCAAAAATAGCAATCCCCTTATCAGTGAGAAAATCTTTAATTATTTGTTCTTTAAAGTTTTTATTAGGTAAATCTAAAAAATAGTCCTTGTTATTAAAAAAAATCACGCCAAAAATCCGCCACATATCATTTTGATAATTTGGATAATAAAAATCCATTTTCCAGCGTTCTTTAGGCGGTGGAAAGCTTCCTAACATCAAAAGTTTAGCATTTGGTGGTAAAAATGGTTTCAGTGGGTGGATTTCTATAGTTTGTTCAGAACTTGACATAAGCAGACATTATTCAGGTTATCATGGGTATTGTGGGCTTAAATCATTTTATTTCAATATCAATTTAACAGTTTAATTTTTCAGGCTAATATTTTACTAAAATAGAATATTAGCTTACTGTTTTCTTTTCAATTTTCTATTATAATAAAATTATGAATAAATATTGCACGATACAAATCTACCATCAACAACAATGGCATGACTGCGCAATTGTTGAATTATTAGATGCTTCAACTTTGGGTTGGGAAGCAAAAACGCGTACATCTTACTTATTCGAATATGCTATTGATTACATGGACCATCGTGATGCTTATGCTATAAGTTACAATTTTCCTGTAAATGTTCAAAATACAATATCAGACACATGGCCAGCTTTTTTAATTGATTTATTACCTCAGGGATTTGGTCGTCAGGAATTATTAAAACAGCTTAATTTTTCAGAAAATGCGCAGCAGCAGGCAGATTGGGCATTATTAAATGCAGGTGCGAGTAATCCTATTGGAAATTTGCGAATCAAAGAAGCACATGAATGGTTAGTGCAACACTACTCAAATACAATTAAGGGATTTACGCTCCAAGAAATTATTGAACGTAAAGAACATTTTATTGAATCTTTAGCATCTTTCGGTCTATTTGTAGGCGGTTCTTCTGGTGTGCAAGGTGAATGGCCTAAACTTTTACTCACTCAAGCTAAAGATGGCTTATTTTATTTGGATCATAGCCTTCAAGATCATCAAGTTAAGAAGCATTGGCTGGTTAAATTCAGCCGAGGTATAGACTTAAGATTAGAAAAAATCTTATCACAAGAAGCACTTTATATGCAGGTCGCAAAATATCTTGGATTAAGAGTTTATGCAGATTTAGAAATGCATGGGCGCACCTTATTTATTCCTCGATTTGATCGGCAAGTTATAGATGGTGAAGTGATCAGAATAGGACAGGAAAGTATAGCGTCCTTAAGTGAAAAAGCAGGTTTCGGTGTGAAATTGTCACATAATCAAATTTGTACATTGATACAAAAAAGTTGCACACATGCTGATATTGAAATTATTGAATATCTAAAACGTGATATTGCCAATGTTGCAATGGGGAACAAAGACAATCACACACGGAATACAGCAATTCAACGCAATTTTGATGGATTAATTCAACTCACACCACTTTTCGATTTTGCACCTATGTGGCTACATCCAGATGGTATTGCACGAACAATACGATGGGAAAAAGATGATCATGGCGGTCTTCCAGTTTGGGCTTCTGTGATAGAACAAATTTCTGCTACAAACGTCATAACTCAATCAAAAATTATTAATGCGCTAAAACAGCAACTACCTCTTTATCAAAATTTACTGCAATTTTTAAAAGAAATTAAAATAGATCAAGAAATTATCGACAATAGCGAGTATCGAATTCAAAACATTTGCCAGCAATTGGAGAAACTATAATATGGACAAACGCTTTAAAACACTCACTCCAATAGAGCAAATTCAAAGAAAACAGCAAGTTCTAAATATGATTGAATTACATCCTGAGTGGGAAATTCATCAAATTGCTAAATTTCTTCGTACAGAATTGCGATTAACCTTGCCAGAAATGGCGAAAATCACAAAAATTGCACCTCAAACTTTGCAAAAAATGGAGCAAGCTGATTCAAACCCAACTTTACAATCGATTTTGAAATTACTGAATGCATTTGGATTAAATTTAGTTGTGAAAATGACGCATTAAAAACAGCAATGATTCATTGAAATTTATTGAAAATAACCTGCGAAATTTCTTTTGCCCATAGCTGATAAATATCTTTACTTGGATGAAATCCATCTTCAGCCATTTGTAAATTTAATGCTTTAAAATGAGCTAAATCAAATTGAATCAATTGATAATGCGACTTTGTATTTACAAATTGACTCAGTTGCTTATTCATCGCACTGGAATATTGCCCAAGCAACCAGCCTAGTGGATTGGGTAAAGCTGGAAATAAATTCATTGGTGGAACACCTGTCACCACAATCTTCTTAGGTGAAAATCTAGATTCAATTTCTGCATAAAATTGTTGCTGTTGTAAAATCCACTTTTTGGGCGAGATCAACTTGGTGACATCATTTACCCCAACAGATGTGACTACAACATCAAAAGATTGATGATTCAGCTGTTTTGTTCTTTCTAAAACTTGTAAAGTGGTATCACCTGTTTTAGCTTCTAATTGATAATAAACTTCAAAATCATATTCTAATTGTTTTAATAAAGCGCCGAGTAAAGCATCTTGTTGATGTTCAACACCCACACCAGCTGCTGCCGAATCTCCAAGAATTAAAACAGACAAAGCTTTACCTTTACCCATTTTACCCTGTCGCTGCCCACTCGCTTCTTCTAATCGTGGTGTATATTTTTTAACACGATAACCTTGAATAACAAGGGATGGTATTAACAGCAGTGTAGATACTTTCAAAAACATAGTGCAACCATCGTCATAAATACTACATTAAAATTTTTAAACTATTGAATAATCAAATTTTTATGATTTAAAATTTCAAATCGTTTTGATCTTCATTTATTTCACGCTGTTCTATTTAAGCCAAATTTAAAAAGATCTATTTGCAAATAAAACAGCGTGAATAAAAATATTTACACGTTTGATTTTAAATAAAAGTTAACCCAGTTTATTCACCAATTTTAAAGGCAATATTTTCATCGCTAAACCCAATGGTAGCCACGGCCATTGAGGAACATAAGCCTTAACAGGTTCTTTTTCAATGGCTTTAACCAGCAAATGTGAGCCTGTTTCTACATCAACTTCAAATGGTAATTTTTTTGCACCTTCATTAATTTCAGTACGAATATAACCTGGGAAAATCGTTGAAACTTTTATTTTGGTATCAATTAGTTCTGCACGAATTCCTTCAGCTAAAGCCGCAACACCTGCTTTGCTTGCGCCATATGCAGTTAAATGTTTTGGCATACCACGAATTGCGCTCATAGAAGAAATCACCACGAGATGACCAAACTTTTGCTCTCGGAAAATTTCAACGGCTGCTTCGCATTGCGCTAAAGCGGAAATAAAATTGGTTTCTACCGTTGCACGATTGATCGCAAATTTACCATTACCAATACGACGTCCATCACCGACACCTGCATTGACAATGATTCGATCAAGTGTGCCAAATTCTTGTTTAAACTCACGAAAAACTTGAAAAACTTGGTCATAATTGGTGACGTCAAGGATTTTGGTCAGAACTTTGACACCATATTTAGATTCAAGTTCTTGCTTTAACGTTTCTAGTCGCTCTAAACGACGTGCGCAAATCGCCAAATTATAACCTTTTTGAGCAAATTCACGTGCCATGCCTGCACCAATACCTGAACTCGCCCCCGTGATCAAAATCGTTTTTGCCATGCTATTTTCCTTATATTTCTTTCAATATGAATCAGATATAAACTATTAAATCCACGTCAATAATTGTGGATCTTCGGCTTTAATAAAATGATGTTCATTTAAGCTAAGTAATTGCGGTTCGATTCCAACCAAACGCAGAGTGGTTAAACTGGCATTGGCAATTGCCCAATTCAGTGCAAATGTCTTATTCGGACTCAGTTCTAACAACTTACCTGCCGCAACAGAAATTACACCACCTGAGGTAAAAACGACGGCATAACGTGGTTTGGTTTTAGCCAATTCATCACATAAATTTTGTAATGCTGTTTCTACACGGTTTTTAAAATCTGGCCATGATTCATCATATTCATGGTGATATTCACCGCCTGTCCAACGATCAATTGCACCTTCAAAAATTTTGGCTAAATAGGCACGTGGACTACTTTCTTTCGCCACATCTTGTTTAAGCAAATGCGGCTCGTTAAATCGTGAATCATATTGTGCGAAAACTTGCTGATGATTAAATTCGTTCCAAGCATTGTCAGTAACGATTTGAACATCTGGAAAGTTTTCAGCCAATGCAAATTGAGCGGTTTGCTGATGTCGCTGCATTGAACCTGCAACAACATAGGGAGATTCTTTCAAAATTTTATTGAAATATTGACCCAATAATTTAGCTTGTAACTCCCCATTTGGAGAAAGTTTGTCATAACTTTCTGCACCAAAAGAAGCTTGCCCGTGGCGAACGAGATAAATTGTGGTCATTTTCCTAAAATTTCCTTAAATTTTTCAATGTATTTTTGTGCAATTTCATTGGCTTCTAGTTTGTGTAAACCAATCAATTTCAAAGCACGAATATGTAAAGCATGTATAACAATCCAAAAATCTTTAAATGCTGGATTGTCTGTTTGTTTATGATAATAACGATAATAAATTTGTTGTGCGATCACCGCCAAACGGAAAATTCCAAAGACCTCATAAAAAGTCCAATTTTCAGTCTGTAAGCCTGTTTTTTCTAAATAATATTCAACCACTTCTTTACGGGTAAACATACCTTTTAAATTGGTCGGTTGGCGACGTGTTGATTTGAAAATTTGATTATCGGTATCTTCTACCCAATAAGCTAACGCAGAACCTAAATCCATTAATGGATCGCCGATTGTTGCCATTTCCCAATCCAAAACACCAATCACTTTCGTCGGTTGCTGCGGATCTAAAATCACATTATCAAAACGCCAATCATTGTGAATGATACAACTATTTGAATCAGCAGGGATATTTTCATTTAACCATTTACGAACAAATTTAAAACTAGGCACATTGATGGTATGTGCTTTTTCATAACGTTGATCCCACCCTTCAACTTGACGACGACAATAGCCTTCACCTTTGTCTATTTTCTCAAGCTCTGTTCCTTTATAAGGTACTTGGTGTAATTCAATTAATTTATCTAAAACATTGATACAGAGTTCTCTAACTTCTGCTTCACCAAATTGCAATTCTACAGGTAATTTTGCACGTGGAATGATACCTTCAATGCGTTTCATTACATAGAAATCACAACCAATCACAGATTCATCCTGACACAAAGCCACCATTTCAGGGAGTACTGGATAAAAAGGTGCTAAATGCTTTTGGACATTATATTCTCTTGCCATATCATGTGCTGATTTAGCTTTTGTTCCCTTAGGTGGACGACGTAAAATTAAATCAGCATTGTCGTATTTCAATCGATATGTCCAGTTTGATGCACCACCAGAATATTGAGTGACTTCCACCGCACCTGAAATTTCAGATCCATTTTCAATAAGCCAATTTCCAACAGCACGTACATCTAGCTCTTCGCCTTCACGTACATTTCCACCAATATCAATGACTGACATGTTATTTCCCTGAATCTTATGTATTCTAAAAATCAATGATGTTTCAACGAAATAATACAATTCCGTTTTTAACTGTCTTAGATACTATCTGTATACTAAAACAGTTATTTTTCAATGCTTAAACTGTTACTTTTTACGTGAATCATAGCCACGTTTTTTCAATTCTAATTTCGCAATCATGCCTTTATGAACTTCGTCAGGGCCATCGGCTAAGCGTAAAGCACGTGCCTGAGCAAAAAATCCTGTTAATGGTGTATCTCTTGATACGCCCTCGCCACCATGAATTTGTATAGCCATATCGACCACTTTTTCCAAAACAGATGGTGCAACGACTTTAATGGCTGAAATTTCAGTAAGTGCAGCCATATTGCCTTGAGTATCCATTTTATAAGCAGCGTACAAAGTCAGTAATCTTGCTTGGTCAATGGCAACTCGAGCTTCAGCCACACGTTCTAAATTTCCACCGAGTTTTAATATTTCTTTGCCAAACGCTGTGCGGCTCATCCCGCGATCAATCATCAATTCTAATGATTTTTCAGCAGCACCAATGCAACGCATACAATGGTGAATACGACCTGGACCTAAACGACCTTGTGCAATTTCAAAGCCTTGCCCTGCACCACCAATAAAGTTGCTTATAGGCACACGAACATCATTAAAACTGACTTCACCATGACCATGTGGAGCATCATAATCACCAAACACTGGAAGCATACGCTCGATTTTAACCCCTTGAGCATCTACAGGGACTAAAACCATTGAATGCTGATGATGACGATCTTTAGTTGCATCAGGTGTATGTGCCATAAAAATAATGATTTTGGCGTTCGGGTCGCCTAAACCTGAAGACCACCATTTACGACCATTTAAAACAATTTCATCACCTTCAATGACCGCAGTGGCTTGCATATTGGTCGCATCAGATGATGCAACTGCAGGCTCAGTCATACAAAAAACTGAACGGATTTTCCCTTCAAGCAAAGGTTTAAGCCATTGTTCTTTTTGAGCTTCTGTTCCATAGCGCCATAAGACTTCCATATTGCCACTGTCAGGTGCATTACAATTGAATACGGTTGGCGCAATTAAACTACGACCTGAAAGTTCAGCAATATGTGCATATTCCTGAACAGATAAACCTGCGCCCAACACTGGATCGGGTAGGAACATATTCCAAAGCCCTGCTGCTTTTGCCTTGTTTTTTAATACTTCCAATTGAGCGGGCCATTGCCACTGTGTCCAATCACCCCCTTGATTGAGATGATGAACTTCATTCCAAAACGCCGTTTCTACAGGTTCAATTTCGTTTTTTATAAATGCTTTGCTACGTTCAATAAAATCTTGTGCACGTGCTGACAGTTCAAACATGGTCATTTTCCTTTTAGTGCTGTATTTAGATTTTTATCATGCTAAAAATCAATACATTTGTTTATCGCGCTTTACAACACATTAACTGAAAAACTATTATGAATAAAATGGTTTAATTCAATATCTAACTATGAATATGATTCATAACAAAACCAATATCGATGTGGCACTCTTTAACCATATTGATATTAATTTATACCCGCTTTTTATTGCGATTTATGAGCAGAAAAATATTTCTAAAGCTGCTCAAATACTCTGTATAAGCCAATCGGCAGCAAGTCATGCTTTGCAACGCTTAAGACAGCATTTACAAGATGATTTATTTGTACGAGCTGGTTCAAAAATGTTGCCGACGCCTTTTGCTGAGCAAATTTATCAACCGATTAAAAGTGCCTTATTTTCAATTCAAAATATTTCAAAACAAAAGCAGAAATTTGATCCGAGTCTGATTCACACATTGAAAATTGCAGTCCATGATGAAATTGAACCGATTATTTTTCCTAAATTGATCAATCATTTTCAAAACTTAAAGCTCAATATTCAATTTCTAAGCTCCAAGCTCGATCGTAAAAATGTAGTCGCTGATTTAGCCTCGCAACAAGTCGATTTTATTATCGATTTGGAACAAAATTATGGCGATAAAATCCAATATCAAAGCCTCGTTGAAGATCATTTCGTGGTATGCACTCAGCAAAGCGAAATGAATAGTGAGTTATATTTTTCTGCTTCTCATATTGGTGTTTCTTCAAGACGTACAGGCATTTTACTTGAGGATATTCATCTGAATCGCAAACAATTTAGCCGTCAGATCTTTTTAAGATGCCAGCATTATTCCACAGCATTACAAGTTTTAGCTCAAGAGCGTAACGCCATGCTGACGATTCCAAAGCAAATTTTGCAACATATGAAAATTGATGAAAATGTGAATATTTATGAACACCCTATTGAATTACCCATTTTAAATATGGGTATTTATTGGCATAAGGATTTACAAGAAAATTCTCGCAATGCGTTTTTAAGAACAGAAATTATGAAAATCTTTACTTAGGCTATTTTATGGTGTTTTTAAAAGTTTGCTTGAGAATTTGTCTATAAATTTCCCATGTTTAAAGTGCCATTGTAATTGGTATGCAGATACAAAACTGCCAATAAAAACGGGTGATTTATCAATCGGAGATTTCACTTTGAAATAATTTTTTTCAACTGACCAATCATAACTTGAAACATCTAAAGGATATTCCATAATGACGCCTGATAAAGCGTTTTCATAAACCCATGTTTGCGCTAATTTGTAGGATGAAAATACAGCCGAAGTATATGTCGCATTCTCAGCTTGGAATAGAAATACAGAAGATCTTTTCATCGTTTTACTCCTGATTCGCCTTATTCTTTATAAGATTTTGCGTTAATTTTGAAAATAAAGCAGTCACTACAATTACGTATATTTTCTCCTTTTTTAGTATTTCTGATGCATATTTCAAGGATAAATTGATTACATTAAAATAATTTACACTTTCATTTTAGACATTCTTAATATTTTTATTATTTTATTTATGTCTGAATTTTTATAATGAATTTACAGAAATTTACGACCGAGTTAAGTTTTTAATATTAATCAAACTTACTTAGGCTATTTTTAATCTCTACCCACATTAAACTATGCTGTTATTTCCCTTCAATTTAAAGCTCATTTTAAGAATAAAAAAGAGGTCAATAAAGACCTCTTTCCCGTATAAAAGCACTTGATCAATAAGCTAACTGAATTAACATTCTAAAAAATCCAGCGATAATGGCCAAAGTAACAAAACCACCAATCCAAAGTAAAATAAACCATTGAGTTTGAGAAAGCTTCATTGATTTATATCCCTCCAAATTCAAAAGGTAAGAAATGAATATGATTGAATAAATTGCTTAGGCTATTTTTGTATACCCTAAGCAATTGTCATATAAAACTTTATAGTCTTATAGACTGCTATGGATCATCAAATTAATGATAACCATCATCCCCTATACGCACTTTGTCACGGAAAACCCAATAAGACAGTCCTGTATAAATCAAGATAATTGGAATCAAAATCAATGCACCGATCAAAGTAAATAATTGACTGCTTTGTGGTGATGCTGCTTCCCAAATCGTGACTGAAGGTGGGATAACATACGGCCAAAGACTAATAATAAAGCCTGTATATGCTAAAAATACCAGTGCCAATGTATAAAGAAATGGGCTTAATTCATTACGTTTCTTGCATGAACGACATGCCATATAGGTAAATACAACCACCAATATAGGAACAGGACTAAAATAAATTAAATGCTCTTGGTTAAACCAACGTTCCGCAATCTGAGGATGTGCCAGTGGTGTATAAATACTCACTGCACCAAAAACGACAAACAGTGTAATGATCAATTTCGGCATCAACTTATACATACGATCTTGCAGATCCAGTTCAGTTTTAAAAATTAACCATCCGCAACCAAGTGCTGCATAAAGCACAACGACGCCAATACCTGTGAAAATGGTAAATGGTGAAAGCCAGTCAAGCCCTCCACCTGCATACATATGATTTTCAACTTTAATGCCTTGGATATAAGCCCCTAAAATCATCCCTTGGAAAAAACTTGCAAAGAATGATCCACCAATAAAGGCTTTATCCCACAAGTGTTTAGTTCTATTGGCTTTAAAACGGAATTCAAAAGCAACGCCTCGGAAAATAAGCGCAACTACCATTAAGATAATCGGCATATACAATGCAGATAAAACTGTGGCATAAACCATGGGGAATGCAGCATAAAGTGCAGCACCACCTAAAACCATCCAAGTTTCATTACCATCCCAAACAGGTGCGACAGTATTCATCATCACATCACGTTCGTGTGTATCTTTAACGAATGGAAATAGGATACCTAAGCCTAAATCAAAGCCATCAAGTACCACATAAATAAATACACCAATGGCAATAATTACAATCCAAATCAGAGATAAATCAATCATTATTTACGCTCCTGTTCATTGCCATTTTCAGGTTTATCGGTATCTACACTTTCTTCAACCGTCGTTAATGGACGTTTAGATGCAAGGATGATGGCTTCTTCAGTATGGGCCACACCTTCTGGTGTTGAGTAAATAAACTGTGGTCCTTTATGCATAAGCTTCAACATATAATAAATGCCGATCCCAAAAACAACGCAATACACCACCACAAAAATGATCAAAGTAATACCGACTTGTTCTGCTGAAACTGGAGATAAAGCATCTTTGGTACGCATCACACCATACACAACCCACGGCTGACGTCCTACCTCAGTAGTAAACCAACCTGCAAGTAAAGCAATAAATCCAGATGGTCCCATGACAAAGGCAAAGCGATGTAACCATTTATTTTCATAGATTTTACCGCCTTTACGTAGAACCAAGGCCATAAATGCAAGCAATATCATCAGCATGCCTAAGCCAACCATGATACGGAAGCTCCAAAACACGATAAGTGAATTTGGACGATCTTCAGGTGCAAACTCTTTAAGACCTTTGACTTCTCCATCTAAGGTATGCGTCATAATCAAACTACCTAGATTTGGAATACCGATCGCATACTTGGTTTCTTCTGCTTCCATATCTGGAATACCGAACAGATATAAAGGCATGCCCTCACCTTTATTGGTTTCCCAATGTCCTTCAATCGCAGCAAGTTTTGCAGGTTGATATTTTAAAGTGTTCAGACCATGGTTATCACCAATCACGACTTGTAATGGTGCAAGTACCAAAATCATCCACATCGCCATTGAGAATGACGTTTTTACTAAAGCATCACGGCGACCTTTGAGCAAATGCCATGCCGCTGTTGCAGCAACCAATAATGCTGAAACTAAAAATGCAGCAACGGCCATATGGGCTAAACGGTATGGAAATGATGGGTTAAATACAATTGCAAACCAGTCTTGTGGGACAATGATGCCATTTTCAATACTAAAACCTTGCGGTGTCTGCATCCAACTGTTTGAAGACAAAATCCAAAACATTGAAATACATGTTCCTAGAGCGACCATTGCCGTTGCAAAGAAATGCGCTCGTGGTCCGACACGTCCCCAGCCAAACAACATAATGCCAAGGAAGCCTGCTTCTAAAAAAAAGGCACTGAGTACTTCATAAGTCAGTAATGGCCCTGTAACAGAACCTGCTACACGTGAAAATTCACTCCAGTTTGTCCCAAACTGGTAACTCATTACGACACCTGAAACCACGCCCATCCCAAAAGCAACGGCGAATATTTTGACCCAGAATTTAAATAAATCTTGATAAACAGGATTATTGGTTCTTAACCAACGCCATTCTAAAACGGCAAGAAAACTGGCTAAACCAATCGATATTGCAGGAAAAATAATATGAAAAGACACAGTGAATGCGAATTGTATCCGTGCCAATTCAAGTGCGGTAAATCCTAAACTCATAGCACCACCTTACCCATATCCAAACCATAAAAAACAACATGGTTAAATTGAAAAGTATTAAAACGATTAAAGAAAGAATAGTGTTCAATACGTGTTCTTAGCATTGTTTCTAAAGCATAAACTTGTACAGAATCAGCTGTCTGTAGTTTATTTATTACGGTTTTATTCAACAAATTTTTAGGGTGAATCAGTGCGATACCTTGAATCCGTTGATTGAAGAATTGATACATACATGATCTCTACATAAGATATTGTTTATTCATAAATAATTTTTAAAGCATATTTATGAGTGAAAACTTAAAACTTATGCAAAGCTTGGCGGGGCTCGCCCTTGAGGAATCAGATATAAGCGCTGAAGCTGAAAATAAACATGCTGAAAAGTTTCAACAAATGCCAATAATCGAACTTGAACACGAACCAAAGCTTCTTGAATGCCTAATTCAGGTGGCATGATGAGGTGACCATAAAAAGTACAATATGGGCACTGGTGATTTGGGTCATGTTGATGATGATCGTGCTTATTATTCAGTTCATTTGCGTTTGCATGATGATCGTGATCATGGACAAATGCACGACTCGACTCTGAATGATGATCATGTGAAATATGTTGTTCTGAAGAAACAATCGAAGAAGACTGCGATAAAACTGGAGTGATAAGTTCACATACCGGAGCAATTTGATATTGCTTAGGCAATAACGGTTGTAGAAAAACCGCGAACTGTAAAAATACTGTTGCAAATGCAATCAGTAAACCACTTCGTCTTAACACAATTGATTGCTCATATTGAGAAAAAAGCAAAAAGTGAGTACTTCGCTTGTTCATTGGTCTACGACCAATCGATTAAAAACCAAGCGTAACGCTCAACTTTATTTGTTCCACTATAGTGCATCTTTACATTAATTTAAAGCATATTTAAAGATTACTTCCAGTTACTTGCCTATTCACGTCCCATGTTATTTAAAATATGGCACTTTCAATAAAGCAAAATTAAAATGTGAATGCATGCAATAACTTATTAAAAATCTCGTTTAGGAATTTAAAAACATTACAGCCCATCAAAATTTCCTTTGCACAATAAATTATCGGCAGTAATACTTTGAGAACTCACAGATTTATCCAAAAATTTAAAATTTGTGCTGATTTTCAATATTCTTCACACCATCTCCATCAAATATTGTAAAACGATCCTAATAAATAGATTACTTTCCCACTAAAACCCGAGATATATCCCCGAGAGAATTTGATCATCACATAAAAATAATGAAGATAAACTACACAGATGAGCATTAGGTTTAAAGCAGCATAAAAAAAGACAGATCATCAAGATCTGCCTTTCATTGAACGATTAAGTGGATACTAATGGGCTGATTTTTAAATTATTTAAAGACTTTAAAACGTACAGCATTATCAATAAATGATTTCTCACCTGCTGGTGCTTCAATTGAGCCAAATACCAGTTGTGCACGTAATTTCCAATTTGAAGGAACTTCCCATTTTGCATGCACTTGATCATCAATAATTGGATTGTAATGCTGTAGTGAAGCACCTACACCGTTTTCAGCTAATGCAGTCCATACAGCAAATTGCGCGATCCCCGTTGAGTGTTCTGCCCAAACTGGGAAATTATCTGCATATAATGCAAATTGTTCTTGTAACGACTTCACCACATCCATATCTTCAAAGAATAAAACCGTACCTACACCTGCTGCAAAGCTATTAATTTTACCTCTAGTTGCAGCAACAGCCTCATCGGTTGGTAGAAACTCTTTTAACTTATCAAAGACCATTTCCCAAAAGGCTGTATGTTCTGTACCAAATAATAAGACCGCACGTGAAGTTTGAGAGTTGAATGCTGACGGCGCATGCACAATCGCATTTTCAATAATGTCTATCAATTCATCGGTGCTTTGTTTAACATTTTTACCTATCGCATAAATAGTACGACGGTTTTCGATCAGTGCTTGAAAGTGATTTGGCATGTTTTAATTCCCTGTTTTGTTATTCGTAAAGTAGTGCATATAAATTATACGAGATGTGTTTTTAATAATGGATGATTTTTATCGTATCTTTTTTGTAGATCAATATTACTTTGCTTTTTCACGGCGCATTTAAATAAGTAAGCCCTTAAAGTTTACTGAAATAAAAAAGGACAGCCTTAAACTGTCCCTTGCTATTACACCTACAAATCAATCAAATTTTGCATTCAATACTTTGCTTGAAACCGTGCTTTTCCAAAGATCACGTAACACAGGTAAATAGAATTTTTCACCAAGTTCTACCAGTTCTGCATCAATCAAAGCATGTACTTCATGCATAAATAAATAATCAAGTTCAACTGTCGTAAGTTGTTTTTGCTGTTTCGCAAATTCTTTACGTTTTGCTTGAGCCTTTTTAACCAACTGATCTGCATAGCTTTTGTCTTTATATTGGCTAATCGCTTGTAAACGTAGTTCGATCACACCCCAACCTGTAACTAATTTCTTAAAGATTTCAAAATCTTGTGTATTCGATTCCCACGTCATTTTTTCCAAATCTTCATCATCTGGAAGAACTGGAAGTAATAACTCCATAATACTTGGAAATATTTTCTTGAAATTTAAAATAAATTTAACAGGATGCTCACTTGGGTAATCCTTAAATTGCACATTTTCCTGAACATCCGTTAAATAAATATCTAGCATAACCATCATCAACAATAAAACTCTAAGCCATATTGTACGCACTTCGAATCGAGATACAAACTATTGCTGATGATTTATGCTCAATTGTTTTAGGCCTCACGTTGAATCATGTTGCTACTTTGCATTTGGATGAACCATTTTTGCAGGTTGTACCACTTCATCAAACTGCTCAGGTGTAACCAACTGCAATTCAACAGCAACTTCTTTTAAGGTTTTACCCTGTTTATAAGCTGTTTTAGCAACCTTAGCCGCATTTTCATAACCAATGACAGGATTTAAAGCCGTGACTAACATGAGTGAGTTATGTAAGAAATAATCAATTTTTTCACGATTTGGCTCAATACCTACCGCACAATGTTCATCAAAGCTATTACATGCATCGCCAAGTAACTGCACAGATTGAACTAAATTATAAGCAATAACAGGCATATAAACATTTAATTCAAAATTTCCTGCTGCGCCAGCAAAGTTAATGGTGGTGTCATTCCCCATCACTTGTGCAACCACCATGGTCATGGCCTCACATTGTGTAGGATTGACTTTTCCAGGCATGATGCTTGAACCTGGCTCATTTTCAGGAATAGATAATTCACCGAGACCACAACGAGGTCCACTAGCCAGCCAACGAATATCATTGGCGATTTTATTTAAACTTGCTGCTAAGGTTTTTAATGCACCTGAAGCAAATACAGCAGCATCACGCCCTGCTAAAGCTTCAAATTTATTTGGATTACTAATGAATGGCAAGCCTGTAAGTTGTGCCAATTGCTCAGCCGCTTTTTCAGCATACTCAGGATGTGCATTTAAGCCTGTACCAACCGCAGTCCCACCCAAAGGTAGCTCATATAGCCAAACCAATGCTTGTTGTAAGCGTTTTAAGCCATGATCAAGCTGTGACACATATCCACTAAACTCTTGCCCTAAGGTTAACGGCGTAGCATCTTGTAAATGGGTACGCCCAATTTTGACTATATCGTTAAATTCTTCAGATTTGCGATTCAATGTATCTCTTAAACGTTTTACCGCAGGAATCAGTAGTTCATTGATTTGTAATGCTGCAGCAACATGAATAGCTGTTGGAAACGAATCATTGGTCGATTGCGCACGATTGACATGATCATTGGGATGTACTGGCTTTTGTGAACCTAAAGGATTGCCTAGTTTTTGATTGGCAATATTCGCAATAACTTCATTGCAGTTCATATTACTTTGCGTACCTGAACCTGTTTGCCAAACCACCAAAGGAAATTGGGAATCCCATTGTCCAGAAATGACTTCATCTGCTGCATCGACAATATATTTTGCAAGTTCTTGTGGGATCTGATTTAATTCTGCATTGGTGATTGCCGCAGCTTTTTTAACTAAGCCCATCGCACGAATCATCGGGCGTGGCATATGCTCTGTACCAATTTTAAAGTTTTCTACACTTCGCTGCGTCTGCGCGCCCCACATCGCCTCGCTTGGCACTTCAACATCACCCATCGTGTCATGTTCAATACGTGTTTGCATAGCAACCTCAATCTTATCTAAGTACTTGTATTAAAATCGTATAAACTACAAATCATGATGCATAGCCAATCAAAAAGCATTGTTTAAATATTTCAAGATAAATGCATGTCGATCAATTTAAATCGATCAAGCGACGCCTCAAACACTACCTAAATATTTAATCATTACTTCTCTCCACACTAAATCATTGATCGTATTTACGCTATGCTAAACATGATCAATAAAAATGTAAATGATAATTATTTGCAATAATTTAAATTTACGAGTGACTTAGCGATTATTTAAAGTGTTTTGGAAAAATCTCCATTCATCTTCAATCATTTGTTTTAATGACCGTTTTGGCTGCCATTGCAAGATGTCAAATGCTTTACTGCTATTGGATGCGACCTGATCAAGTTCTTGCATTTGATAAGATGCAACCATCTGAGGGATATCGGTTTCTGTTACTTCTTCAACAACTTTAATCAAATTCTTGATCGAAGATAAATGTCCTGCGATATCAAAACTTTCACAGACATTTTGCTGCCCTTGTAGCCAAAGGATACTGGCTTGCACGGCGTCACATACATCAAGCACGTGTACAAAACTACGCTCTGTGGTTCCATCTTCAGTCTGAGCATATTGTTGTAACTCAATCGCTTCACGTTGTTGAGCAGCAACTTGTAAGATCAATGGCACAATGTTTTTCGGCATGGGAACAACAAATTCGCCCAGTACGCCATGCTCAAAAGCACCCACCACATTTGCAACACGCAACATTGCAATGCGCCATTCGCTATCTGTTCTAAAGGTATCTCGGATGATTTCTTCAATCATCTGTTGTGATTTGATATATGGGTTTGGGTATGAATAGTTAAAAGCTGTATTTTCATTCAGTTTGGTACTGGACTGAGCATAAGCGGCCAGACTTGAAATATGCACTAAGTTTCGTACACCTGTTCGTTGCATAGCGCGTAGCAAGCTCATGATACAACTGACATTATCATTATAATATTCAAGTGGTTTAAGCACCGATTCTTCAATCGATTTAAACCCTGCACAGTGGATGACGACATCAATTGAATACTGTTCAAACACTTTATTCAACGCAGGCGTATTTCGGATATCAATTTTGACAAAAGGAATGTACATTCCCGTAATATATTCTAGGCGTTCTAAAGACTGTAAATTTGCATTGGCTAAGTTATCAACAATGACGACCTCTTGCCCTTGAGCAAGCAAGCTTAAAACCACATGCGAGCCTATAAAGCCTAAACCACCAGTCACTAAAATCATTGTATACTACCTATTTATTATCAAGTTTGAATGTTGCAAAGTCGCTTTCCATTCTCCAAGTGAAATTCCAATGAGTACATTATTGCTAATCACCTCTGCGCCAAATTCCATCCATGCATGGCATGCTTTAGGTCTTGCGCAAGCTTTAAAAAGCAAAAATCAACATTTCCGTGTTTTCTTCTACCAAGACGGTGTACAAGTTGCGAACAATTTGCAATGGATACCAGATGATCAACGCAACTTAACTGCCGAGTGGCAAAAGCTGGCAATAACACTTCCTGTGTGTGTCAGTGCTGCTTTAGCACGTGGGATCACGGATGAGGAGAATGCTAAGCGTCACCAAATTCACGCTGCTAACCTTGCTCAAGGATTTGAACTTGTCGGCTTAGGTGAACTTGCAGATGCTGTTCAATCTACAGATCGCTTAATTCAATTCTAGGTTGTTATTTTTATTCAATTGTTGCATTTAAAAGGTAAATTGTGTGAAAACTGTACTCGTCATATTAACCCAAGCCAATTTGAATAGCTTGCAGGTGCATGAGAGCCTTTCTGCGACCATGGTTTTAGCTACTTTTGGCTGTGAAGTCAAAGTGTTACTACAAGGCGCAGCGTTGAGTTTATTGCATGCAGAAGTAGCATTTAATGGCTTAAAACATGCCTTCAAAGTGGCATCAAATATGGTGGATAGCTTTGAGTTTTATGATTTGACTCCTGTTTTAGTAGAAAATAAGGATAAAAACTCAAATTTCGTTACGCAATCACAACAAGAGCTCGCATTTATTGATTTAAATGCTGAATTTATTCAATCATTTGATCATGTGTTGTATTGGTAAAAGGCTCAATCAGGTAATCTTTCATGTCAGATAAAACACTTTATTTAATTCAATCTTCTTTTCAGCATACAGATGCTGTGTTAAATCAATTAGAACGTATCTATTCAACACATGATTCTGTGGTTTTAATGGGCGATGCTGTTCTATTTGCACATGATCCACGTGTTTTAAATAAACAGCATGTTGCTGTATTGGAAAATGATGCTGAAATTTTAGTTGAATCTTTACCCACACAGATACAAAAATTGTCATACGATCAATTTGCAGACTTGGTTTTAAGTTTTAAGCGTTGTATTCGTTTAAACTAATAGAGCGAATAATGTTTTTGCACTCAGTCCATTTAAATATTTTCTTTTCGTAGTATTTATATCCATGAAATCAGCAGTATAAATCTATGATTCAATTTGCTTAGGCTATTTTATGAGTTTAGAACTAAATTTGGAATTAGATCAAGACGGTCATTTACTTGATTACACCATTTGGAATGAAGATGTCGCAAAAACTTTAGCAAAAACTTTAGACTTAGAGTTAACCGCATGGCATTTTGAAATATTACAAGCTGTACGCCAATTCTATGCACAATTTGGACACTCGCCTGCAACACGCCCATTGATTAAATTTTTAATGAAAACAGTGAGTCCTGAGATTAATAATGCTGTTTTACAAGAGAAATTTAATACAGGTTTAGTGGCTCGTCATTTAAGCCGTTTGGCGGGTGTACCTAAGCCTGCGAATTGTCTATAAACGGCAATAAGTACTATACAAACTTTACGCTTTTAACACATACACCATGTCGTTGTAGCAGAATGCTTTACGACAATCTCATTAGTTACAACTAGCGTGAAGATAATTGTATAAAAATTTATTTGTTGTCTTATGAGAAAATTAATTTAAAATTTTACTTTATTTTTATACATTGCTGTTTGATTTTTAATGAATAGATCAAACACTTCGACCTATTGGTTTAAGCAATATCTAAATCCAAAAAAGTAAAAATGAATAAGGAAAAATTCGCTTTTACAGTGATATAAACAAAAAGAGTTTAAAAATGAATACCATGACTTCTGAAATAACCATTCATCAACAAGATATATGGGCAATACTACAACGCCTTTTAAAGAAAAAAGATTTCACGCTTAAAAACCTAAAGCATGAAGAATTTCAGACGTGTTTGGCATTGGCTTCATTGACCATTGCATCATCCCAAATACTCAATGAAAAGGATGTTAATGAAGCACTGAAAGATTGGTTAAATGGTACTGGAAGCATACTCTGGATTGATCATGTTGAATTGCGTAGAACATTGATCGATTATGGTTTTTTGCATCGAAACTTAGCTGGAAACGAATATCAAAGATTACAGCTTTTAGCTAACCACCCTGCAAAACCATACCTTGATGTTTTATCTATGATGGATATTGATGATACGATTTTTAAAATCAAACAACAGATCGAACAGCAAAAACTGGAAAGAATGAATCAGCACATGAAAGACGCTCATTAGCATTACTATTTAACCTGAGCTCGGGATAAGATATGTTTCCAATTATATGATACTCGGAAACGTCAGTCGCATTGTTCGAGGCCAGACTACATCTACAATATACTGTTTTTGCAATTTATTTGATAGTTGATAGTATTTGTCGAGTTGGCGACTGACAAATGGTTTTGCCTACTTTTCCCGAAAGAAAAGTAGGTCGAACCGAAGGTTAATCCTTACATCTGATTTTAAACGGTAAGACTCCGTTGTGCCTGACCTATCTTTTCAATAACTTACATCAGAGTTTATCCCGAACTGACGTTATTTATTCCAAAATATTTAAATCCTTCTGTTGTGAAGAGCATGCCACCACTTTCCCATAAAAATCCCCTCCTTTAAAAAGGAAGGGATTTTTAGATCAATCACTTAATCAATAAAATATCTTAAACATCTTGTTTCGATGAATTTAATAACTTATCAATCACACCAAACTTTTTGAATAAGCTTGCACGGCGTTTTGGATAAATATTGGCTTTATTCAAATCGCCTTGATAATGATCAAATACACGCTTATCCATGATTTTAAACCACCAAGAAGGAATCAATGCAGGTAATAACATACTTGCATAACCACTCGGTAATTCAGGCGCTTCATCAAAATGACGCAAAGCTTGGAATGGACGTGTCGGGTAAGCATGATGATCTGAATGACGTTGTAACTGATATAAGAATAAGTTCGTTACAATGTTATTGTTATTCCAACTATGCTCTGGCATGGTACGTTCATATTTACCATTTTCATTCTTTTGGCGTAATAAACCATAATGCTCAATATAGTTAATAATTTCAAATAAACCAATACTATACACCGATTGAGTAGCTAAGTAAGGCAATATACCTGTTCCAAATAAACCGACCATTGAAGAATGAAAAGCTGCGGTCATTCCCCAACCTTGTAATAATTCATTTTCTTTTGACCAAAAGCCTAAACCTTTACGTTTTAAACGGTTGGTTTCAATTTCTATTGCAGATTTAAATGAACCAATCACGGTACGTGGTAAAAACTCATAGAACGTCTCACCCATTTTTGAAGAAGCTGGATCTTCTGGTGTTGCTGCACGTTTATGATGCCCATACGGATGTTCAATACGGAAATGGTTATAACCCGAAGGAACTAAAGCCAAATGCGAAAGAATATGGTCCATACGATCATGTTTATGGCTTAACTCATGTGCAGTATTGATCGCAATGCCGTTAATCGCGCCCATGGACATCCCTAATAAAATTTTATCCAGTAAAGACGTTTGTTTACGACTTACTAAATAACATGCATAGACATTGGCTGCATATTGAATCGGGATAAATGATTTCACCAAACGCGCATAGTAAGGGTCTTGCTCTAGAAGTTTTACATCTTCAGCCGTTGGATTGTTTTTATCTTTACCAATCAATGAATCAATTGTTGGAATAATCACGTGTAAAACAAGTGGGCCACCCAATGCGAATACTTTTTTCAAAGGTTTTGGCGCAACATGATAGCCTGCTAAAATACCTAAACCAATCACAGGTAATGATGGACTAATCATCCATAAATATCTTTTTTTATCGAGCTGAAAACCTGACTTTTGCTTTACATCCTGAAGCTGTAATTCAGTCATTTGTACTGGAGCATTCATAACTTCACCTTTTAATGCCTTATTCTTATGTATATATTTGTTTATTCAGGCATTGAACAACAGTTGTAATCGTCCAAAAAAGCTATGTAAAAGTCTTTGGCACATTCAACCTAGAAATTGTCCTATTCGCACATGCTTTAACACACGATGGGTTTTATAATCATCGCTATGGGATATTGAAATAAGTCTATGGATGCACTGAGTAAAATTTTTGATGATATTCATCTAAATCACTCTGAATATATCTATTTGCAGGCTCAAGGTGCTTGGGCTTTTGAATACGCAGAACAATCCGCTGTAATTGCGCATATTATTTTATATGGTCAAGCGCACGTAAAATTTCATCATCAAAGTTTAAATCTAAACACGGGTGACATGTTGCTCATCCCTGCGGGACTACAACATCAAGTCATGGCGACAGCAGATCAAAAATTAGTTGAAGTATTAAGTATTCATTCACTGTTTAATGGTTTAAGACAAGATGCAATTGAGTTTGGTCAAGGTGAAAGTGAAAAGACCTTAATCCTCACGGTCAGATGTCAACTCAATGCGATTATGGCCAAACCTTTAGTGAATGCCTTACCACCCTACTTACATATCCAAAATGCTTTGAGTGATGAAGCACCTGAGTGGTTACGTATCGGATTATATTTTGTTTCAGCTGAAACACGTCGAACCATGGCGGGTAAAAACAAGATCATGGATCATGTGGTCAGTATCATGGTGATTGAATGTGTACGTGATTATATTGAGCAAATGCAGCATCAGAACAACTGGTTGAATGCCTTAATTCATCCTGAGCTTTCCAATGCACTCGCTGCCATTCACAGTCAACCTGAATTAGGCTGGACGGTAGAAGCACTGGCTGAAACCTGTTGCATGTCACGTTCTAAATTTGCCAATTTATTCAATCAGATTGTTGGAGAAACACCTTTGGCCTATTTGCAACAGCATCGGCTTCGTTTGGCTAGCCAATTGCTTAAACAAGGTCAACTTTCTATTCAACAAATTGCCCACCAAGTCGGTTATTCCTCTGAAACAGCATTTAGCCAAGCTTTTAAAAAGCAATTTGAACTGAGCCCGAGTCAATATCGCAATCAGTAAGCAATTGATTATTATTTATTTTTAAACAAAATCGAGACATAAGTATAGACGTTTAAAATCAATACATATTCACCTAGATAGAAGAACCTTATAAATGACTAAAATTTATTTTCAAAGTTTAAATATCGACCATGCAAATATACTCTTTGAATATTTGCAAGAAGAGGCGCTTTACCACTATATTCCAGATCAAAAATACGCATCTATACAAGCACTTAAACAAAGATATTCACGTTTAATTCAAGGTTCAGTCACTGCTGACGAAATTTGGATGAACTGGGTTATGTTCAATGATTCAGTACTCAAACAACCAATCGGAACTTTACAAGCAACGCTTTTCCCACAACAAAATACAGTTCAAATTGGCTATGTTATTTTTAAACCATTTTGGGGCAAAGGCTATGCCTCCAAAGCTGTTGAATGGCTTGAAACACATTTAACAAAAACGTTCCCTATCCAATATCTTGAAGCCTATGTCGATCCACAAAATACCGCTTCAATCAAAGTATTAGAGAAAAATCTTTTCAATTTTATCAAGTTGGAAGATGATGATTTATATTATTCAAAATCCATAAGTAATCTATAAGTTAAAATATCCATCTTAGAATAAGTTGCTATTTTTTATAGACTGATTTTATTGATGTGGTGAAGCCGATTTAATGACACGCCAATAAATCTTCTAAATGTGCTTCTACATTAGCCCATTCACCTTTTACGATGCTGTACATCACCGTATCTCGAATCGTGCCATCCTTACGTAAAGCATGACCACGAATGACACCATCCTTTTTAGCACCTAAACGCTCAATTGCTTTTTGGCTTTTAAAATTAAATTGATCTGTACGTAACCCCACAGTATTGGCCTGAAGTTGTTCAAATGCGAACTTCAATAACAGTAACTTACAGGTTGTATTGACATGTGTTCGCTGTACCGATTTTGCATACCATGTATAACCAATCTCAAAACGTTTTACTTGTAATAAAATATCGTGAAAACTAGTCGTTCCAAGAACCTTCCCCGTACTTTCTTCGATTACAGCAAAGGGATAACGACTTCCCTGCGCTTTTTGCTCTAAGGCTGTTTCGATATATTGTTTAACTTCTGAAAAATGTGGTGCCGAAGTAATTCTTAAATTCCACAACTCACCATCTTTACAGGCTTCTGCAAGCCCTTGCTCATGCGCATAAGATAAAGGAATAAGGCGTACGTTATTTTGTACCAATTCAATATTTTCTAAGAATACGTTTTCGATCATAATTTACTCCTTTATTTTAATTTTCAAATCGCCAAAGCCAAACACATCACGCCTGCAAGTCCTAAAACAAGACCAAGTACCGTTATATTGTTCAGTTTCTCTTTGAAAATGAATAAACCTGCAATCACACCAAATAGCACAACGAGAATATTCATCCCTGCAAAAACGATGGCTGGAGAGTCTTTTAATAGAATATGTGCTTTTACATATAACGCGATATTGGCAAAATTTAAAAATCCTAAAAATAAACCTGCGGCAATATTTTTTATTTTCCATTGAGCTTTTTGAATAAGAAGATAGAGAATAGAAAGAATAAAAGCACAAATAAACATCAAAGTTAATATGACAGGAAATTGTAGCCCCAAACTTGTGGTGTATTTTAATAAAATATCAACCATCGCATAACCAACCCATACGCTAAGCAGAAAAAACATTCCATTGCGATTTAAAGCGGTCTTTGATGCACCTGATTGTGAAAAAATAAGACATAATACGGCGATAATACCCAGTACTACCCCAATTATTTTCAATTGACTAAATTGTTCTTGAAATAAGAAATAAGCGGCTAATAGCGACAATACAACAGATAACCGTTGTGCAATTTCAGTTTTTAGAATCCCTGCGGTCTGTAAAGATTTGGCTAAACACAAAAAGATACTGGGTAACACCATACCCAATACAACGATCAACCACCACGGTGTCGCAGAAACCGAAATATGTGCTAAATCAGGTTTAAACCATAGATGACTCAAAATACTGGCAATGGCATAGTTCCAAGCAATCATTTGTAAAGCATCAAAACCTTTATTTTTGGCAAATTTTAAAAGGATCGATACCAGTACACTACACAATGCTGCTGAAAATATAAGTTCCATTGTTGTCTTCTTTTATCCGTTGATTCGTCAAGAAAAAGCCCACAATAACGTGGGCTTCTACTGTATAGCGCTGTATAAATAACGTTAAAAATTATTTATAACGATCGACCATTTTCTCTAAAGAAATTGGACGAATCTTGTCAGCATTACCCGCTGTACCAAACGACACATAACGATCTACGCAAATCTGTTTCATTGCATCAACAGTTTTAGCAAAGAATTTACGTGGGTCAAATTCGCTTGGTTGTTCAGCCATCATACGGCGCATCGCACCTGTAGACGCTAAACGTAAATCTGTATCGATGTTGATTTTACGAACACCATGCTTGATCGCTTCAACCAATTGCTCAACAGGAACACCATAAGTTTCTTTGATGTCGCCGCCGTATTGATTGATCACAGCTAACCATTCTTGAGGAACAGAGCTCGAACCATGCATAACAAGATGTGTATTTGGAAGTGCCGCATGAATTTCTTTAATGCGGTCAATTGCCAAAATGTCACCTGTTGGTGGACGAGTGAATTTGTATGCACCGTGTGAAGTACCTACAGCAATTGCCAAAGCATCTACATTAGTATCCGCTACGAATTGACGAGCTTCTTCAACTGAAGTCAGGAGTTGAGAATGGTCAAGAACGCCTTCTGCGCCAACGCCATCTTCTTCACCTGCCAAACCAGTTTCAAGGCTACCCAAGCAACCAATTTCACCTTCTACAGAAACACCACACGCATGCGCCATTTCAACAGTACGGCGAGTTACATCTACGTTATATTCATACGATGTCGGTGTTTTACCATCCGCACCTAACGAACCATCCATCATTACAGATGAGAAGCCAAGTTGGATAGAACGCTGACATACATCTGGATCTGTACCATGATCTTGATGCATTACCACTGGAATATGTGGCCATTCTTCAATTGCTGCCAAAATAAGATGACGTAAGAATGGAGCACCTGCATATTTACGCGCACCAGCAGAAGCTTGCACGATTACAGGTGAATTCGTTTCGTCTGCGGCTAACATGATTGCGCGCATTTGTTCTAAGTTGTTTACGTTAAACGCTGGAACGCCGTAGTTATGTTCACCGGCATGATCCAAGAGCTGGCGCAATGAAATAAGTGCCATAATATCCTCCCAGGTAATGCCCGATATTCTACATGGGGAATTATTTCAATTCAGCAACAATATTCACTATTTCATAAAAAATCCCTGCTTTAGCAGGGATTTTTAACAAATAACAACAAAGCAAAATTAATTATTGTGCTTTTGGTGCTTCTTCTGCTGTTGCAGGAGTTGCAACATCAGCAGGCGCATTGGCTTTTTCAGCAGGAACATCTGTATTCTTCTCATCCAAAACAGGCTGATCAATTGCGTCAATTGCTGCTTGTTGTTCTGGACTCACTGTTTCCGATTCAGTAGCAACGCTTGAAGCCGAAGTTTGTTCAGAAGCAGGTGCTTTGTCTTGTTTATTACACGCCGTTAAAGCTAAAGGTGCAAGAATAAGTGCAATCAGTACAAATTTAAATTTCATCACATTTTCCACATCTGGTGATTTAATGCTCACGATTTTATTGCAGATATATTTCATTTTGATGACTTAATTGTGAATCGCTGAATAAAAAAGGCTGACACATGGTCAGCCGATTCACAAAATTGTTGTTTATCTGACTTTAGTTCAAGATAAGATATTGTTCCAGATATATGATACGCGGGAACGTCAGTCGCATTGTTCGAGGCAGGACTACATACGTCATTTACTGTTTTTGCAATACATTAAGTACATAGCGGTATTGGACGAGTTTGCGACTGACAAATGGTTTTGCCTACTTTTCCCGAAAGAAAAGTAGGTCGAACCGAAGGTTAATCCTTACATTTGACTTTAAAGAATAAAACTCCGTCGTGCATAATCTAACTTTTTAATAGCTTACATCAGAACTTAACCCGAACTGACGTTATCTAAAATAATCAAACTCGATATTTAAATAAACACAATTCTATTATGCACGCTCTAACAATACAGCAACTGCTGGAAGTGTTTTACCTTCTACAAATTCAAGGAATGCACCACCACCCGTCGAGATATAACCGATTTTGTCAGCAACTTCATATTTATCAATAGCAGCCAAAGTATCACCACCACCTGCAATAGAGAATCCAGCTGATTCAGCAATCGCTAAAGATAAAGTTTTTGTACCTTCGCCGAATTGATCTACTTCAAATACGCCCACTGGGCCATTCCAAAGAATTGTTTTAGATGTTTTCAAGATTTCAGCAAATGCTTTTGCAGTTTCTGGGCCAACATCTAAAATCATGTCGTTATCAGTCACATCTTCAACTTTTTTCACAGTTGCTTTTGCTTTTGCCAAAGAACCCAAGAAGTCAGAAAAATCAATTTCAGCAGCATCAGCAACCACAACATCTGTAGGAAGTGGTACAGATACTTTAGCCGTAATAGCTTTAGCCGTATCGATTAAATCATTTTCACACAATGATTTACCGACATTGAAACCAGCAGCAGCCAAGAACGTATTGGCAATACCACCGCCAACAATCAATTGGTCACAAATATCAGAAAGTGAAGTCAATACATCAAGTTTTGTAGAAACTTTAGAACCTGCAACAATGGCAACCATTGGTTTTTCAGGTGTTTGTAATGCACGACCAAGTGCATCTAATTCCGCAGCCAATAATGGGCCTGCCGCAGCAACTTTCGCTAAACGAGCTACACCTTCAGTTGAAGCTTCTGCACGGTGTGCCGTACCAAATGCATCCATAACAAATACATCGCAAAGCGCTGCATATTTTGCCGCAAGTTCAGGATTATTTTTCTTTTCGCCAACGTTGAAACGGCAGTTTTCAAGTAGTACAACTTGTCCTGCTGCAACTTCAACACCTTCTAAATAGTCTGTAAATAATTTTACTTCTTGTCCTAAAGCTTCCGTCAAATACGCTGCTACTGGCGCAAGTGACTGCTCTGGTTGTGGTTCACCTTCAACAGGACGACCAAGGTGAGAATAAACCATGACTGCTGCACCTTTTTCGAGTGCTAACTTAATCGTAGGTAACGCAGCACGTAAACGTGCATCACTTGTAATCACACCATTTTTAACAGGAACGTTTAAATCTTCACGAATAAGAACACGCTTGCCCGTTAAATCAAGGTCAGTCATACGCTGAAAATTCATGTATAGCTCTCTTTATAGATATTAAAAATCGCGTAGATTCTAAATGATTACACAAAAAAAGGTTAGATACTTTTGTAGAAAAGCTGTAGAAATATTCAGATTTGATTATCATAGCCTTAACTTCGAAAATTTGTACGCTTATGTCTTTTCATCCAGATCCTAAAATTAATGGTTTAAATGTATTAGGTGAGCCTTTGGCAAGCTGTTGTTATTCACCGATTACAGGTTATTTCCGTAATGGTTTCTGTCATACAGCACCGTCTGATATTGGTCAGCATACTGTTTGTGCTGAAATGACTTCTGAATTTCTTAATTATTCCCAAAAAGTAGGCAATGATTTAATTACTCCTTTGCCTGAACATGGCTTCCCTGGTTTAGAACCTGGTGATTTTTGGTGTCTATGTGTCACTCGTTGGGTGGAAGCTTATCAAAATGATATGGCGCCACGGGTAAAATTACAGGCATGTCATCAAGCTGTTTTGTCTTATGTTCCATTAGATGTCCTGATGGAATATGCGGTTTAACTTTTGATGAACACTTCAAAAATGAATAATCCAAAGATAAACCATCCTGAAATCATTTTGGCCTCTTCTAGCCAAACACGTAAAGATTTAATGAATCGGTTACGATTGGATTATCGTTGTATTTCCCCTGATATTGATGAATCTGTTCAGGGTGAAACACATGCTGACGTTTTGGCTAAGCGTTTGGCTTTTGAAAAAGCACAAGTGATTGCCCAAGAAAATCCAAACGCTATTGTGATTGGTTCAGATCAAATAGCATGGCGTGAACATGCGCCGCAAGAATTTATCGGTAAACCTTTATCTGTAGAAAATGCCATACAACAGTTACAAGCCAATTCAGGCAAAAATGTCTTTTTTAGTACAGCTTTGAGTGTTCAACATTTGGCTTCTGGCTTTGAGCAAACATTGGTTGAACATTATCATGTTAAATTTCGAGATTTAAGCCTTGATGAAATCAAACGCTATATTGAAATTGATCAGCCTTTACATTGTGCAGGTAGTTTTAAGTGTGAAAGCTTAGGTATTAGTTTATTTGAACAAATGATTGGTCAGGATCAAACCACATTAATGGGTATGCCAATGATTCAATTATGTAATATTTTAAGAAAGTTAGGGATGAATTTGCCTTAATGATCAGATCATCAGACTACGCCACTATTCCTAGAATGAATAGCAAAGTCGCATAATCTAATGCTTAATATTGTGATTAATTTATATTATTTTTGAATCGTGTTCTTTAATCAATTGATTTAACTGTCTTTTAATTAAATTACTTTGGTAAATTTTTGAAAGTAAAACAAGAGAAATCATTGAAAACAATAGGATTCTTACATTACTTAAGTTATTTACCTTATTAAAACTCATTGTAAAATATAACGATACACCCATTATAACAATCATATTCATATTCATATACATTACACGCTTATATATACTGTGTTTTTCAACAGCTTTTTTTGCGTTTTTGTAAAATATATATTGTTGATACAATGGTACTTTATCTAAAGCCTCACATCTGTGCATCCAAGGAATACTCTTGGTCTGTTGAGCTATTTTTTGGTGTCTTTGTTCTACTTCCTGAGTAAAGTATGTCATCAGCTATTTTATTTGCTTGTTCTTTCGTAAACATCTTAGTTCTTCTTTGGATAATATATTGATATTTGATTCTTATTTTCAGTAAAGAATCATTTTAAGCGAGTCCTTAGGTTTAATTTTAATCTATTTTTTGAATTTTAAAATACCATTTTTGAATTTACTTGCACCATTCAGCTCATCATAAGACAATACACCTAATATTGATTTAAATTTGCTTAGGCTATTTTCATGTCGCAACCTTTAGATGTTTTAGGCGGAATCACCGCTGAACAATTCCTCTCAGAATACTGGCAAAAAAAACCATTATTGGTTCGTAACGCATTACCTGAAATTGCACATATTTTAGAACCCAATGATGTTATGGAATTGGCACTCGATGAAAATGTCACTGCACGTTTAATCAAACAAAAAGACAAAGATCCGAACCAATGGTCAGTTAAAAATTCACCACTCATCAAAGGCGATTTTCAAAAAATGCCAAAGCTTTGGACATTACTGGTTCAAGCTGTTGACCATTACTCATTTGATTTAGCAGAACTTTGGAAAAAGTTTCCATTTATTCCACAGTGGCGCCGTGACGATATTATGGTGTCTTATGCACCTCAAGGCGGTTCTGTAGGAAAACATTTCGACTTCTATGATGTATTTTTAGTACAAGGTTATGGACACCGTCGTTGGCAACTGGGACAAATGTGTGATGAAGATACAGACTTTGTTGCAGGACAACCGCTTAAATTACTCACAGACATCGATGTACATTTTGACGAAGTTTTAGCCCCAGGTGACTTACTCTATGTACCACCAGGTTTGGCACATTACGGCGTTGCTGAAGATGAATGCCTCACCTTCTCTTTTGGCTTCCGTATGCCAAATGTGACTGATATGATGGATCGAGTTTGTGACAAATTCTCAGAAAATCAAAGCTTGAAAAATCCTTTAATCGATATTATTCGTGATCAAGTTTCGCGCGCTGGTGAAGTAACTGAAAATGAATTGGCGTATTTAAAGGCAGAGATTTTGACTCAATTGCAAAACTCGATTGTTTTAGATGATGCAATAATGAGCTTAATGTCGGAATCTAAGTACCCTGAAAATATTCCAGAAGCTGAGGAACTTGGTACAGGTGATTTAGAAGATGCCTTAGATCAAGGCTATTTAATTCAATTAGAGCCTGCTTCTCGTTTACTCTACTCAGATCAAGACGATCAAGTTTTATTTTGGGCGAATGGTGAAGCTATTTGCATTTCTGAACAATTCACACCATTTTTACAACAAATTGCAGATGGTCAAAGTGTTGCATTGAATCAAAACTTAGCAGATGAGGAGATTTTAGAAGACCTCAGTCTGCTTTTAAATGAATCTGTGCTGATGCTTGTTCCGACAGAACAATAACGTATAGTACAAGGAGTCTAAACAAGACATTTAAGCTGAACTTTTAACTTAAAAATCCAGTTTAGACTCAGTTTTACAACAAACTAAAAATAAACTAAAAGGAGTGGTATATGAATGATTTACGTTGTTATCAACAACTTCCCATTTGGCAGTTTGTGACCATTCCTCAAGGCTTTAAACGTCCTCATAATACCAAACAAGGTACTTGGGCAAAATTAAATATTATTCAAGGTACGATTCATTTTGCAATGTTGAGTGAAACTGGAGACGTCCTTTCAGAGCATGAATTTAATACAGAGTCTCAGCCTCCGTTTATTCCGCCTCAAGCTTGGCACAAAATTGTCTCTGCATCCGAGGATGTAGAATGTCAACTGAGTTTTTATTGTGAACCCAATATTTATTTTGAGAAAAAATATAAATTAACAGCAACACATTCTGAGATTTTAGCAGCAATACCTTATATTCCTAAAGGCAAAGCGCTAGATATTGGCTGTGGTACGGGTCGAAATAGTTTATATCTGAATCAACATGGTTTTCAGGTCGATGCTTTTGATGTAAACCCACAAAGCATTCAAGTATTAGACGATATTATTCAGGCTGAAAATTTACAAAATATTCATACAGGCATTCGCGATCTAAATATAGACCAACATATAAACTCAACGTACAACTTTATATTTTCAACTGTCGTAATGATGTTCTTACAACCCAAAACAATCCCGACGCTCATTCAAAATATGCAACATGCAACACATCTGCATGGATTTAATTTGATTGTTTGTGCAATGGATACAGATGATTACCCTGTATTAAGCGATTTTCCTTTTAGTTTTAAGGAAAATGAACTACTTGATTATTATCAAGGTTGGAAAATTTTAAAATATAATGAGAACGTCGGTGAATTACACCGTGTTGATGAACAAGGTAAGCGTATTAAACAACGCTTTGCGACCTTATTTGCACAAAAGATTTAAAAAGTATTTTCTATTTTTGAGAAATTTTTTAAATCATCCGTTGAGTGTTTGAATGTTTATTCATGCTTTAAAATAGAATCTTTCTTATTTCTAACAATTCGTCACTTGAGAAAACCACTTAAAATTGGCAACTTAGTCACTATGATCGTCTTCAGTTGGACCAACTACTCATATGGCAAGCCCCGCTCAAGCAATAAGAAGTAAGTTCTTAAATACATTTTTTTCACGATATTCCGTTTGGTTTCTATGTCTGTTTATTTCAATCTATCTGACATGGATTATTTTCTTTTATGAAACACATTTTATTTATTACTTTTTCTCAGATACTTTTCTCAATGTCGTTTGGCTACTGACCATCATACTGAGTATTGTCGGTATATATGACATTATACAAAGCAAACACGCTATTTTAAGAAATTACCCGATTATGGGGCATTTCCGTTTTTTCTTTGAAAGCTTTCGTCCAGAAATTCGACAATATTTTATTGAATCAGATGAAGACGCCCTGCCTTTTTCACGCTCACAACGTAGTTTAGTTTACCAACGTGCAAAAAATGAAAATGCAGATAAACCTTTTGGCTCAATTATTGACGTTTATCAGGAAGATTATCGTTTTTTAACGCATTCTTTAGCACCCAAAAAGCCTGCTGATTACAATAGTTTTAGAATTAGTATTGGAAATGCACAATGTTCACAGCCTTATAGCGCATCAATTATGAATATTTCAGCGATGAGCTTTGGCAGTCTAAGCGCTAATGCGATTCGCGCACTGAACAAAGGCGCACAAATGGGCAATTTTTACCATGACACAGGCGAAGGTAGCTTAAGCCCTTATCATCTTGAATATGGTGGCGATGTTGTTTGGGAGCTTGGCAGTGGTTATTTTGGATGTCGTACTTTAGATGGCAAATTTGACCCAGAAAAGTTCCAAAAACAAGCTGTACTGGATTCAATCAAAATGATTGAAATCAAGCTTTCTCAAGGGGCTAAACCAGGACATGGCGGAATTTTACCTAAACATAAAATTAGTGAAGAAATTGCACAAATTCGTGGTGTACCACGTGATCGTGACTGTGTTTCCCCTGCGGCACATTCGGCTTTCAGTACGCCAATTGAAATGATGCACTTTATTCAAAAACTACGTGAATTATCCAATGGCAAACCTGTAGGCTTTAAACTCTGTATCGGGCAACCTTGGCAGTTCATGGGTATTGTAAAAGCCATGCTTGAAACAAAAATTGTCCCTGATTTTATTGTGGTCGATGGCTCTGAAGGTGGTACAGGCGCAGCGCCAATCGAATTAATCGACCATATGGGTACACCACTACGAGAAGGTTTACTCTTTGTGCATAACACCTTAGTCGGTGCAGGTTTACGTGATCAAGTGAAAGTGGGAGCAAGTGGTAAAATCATCAGTGCTTTTGATATTGCGAGCATAATGGCAACTGGTGCAGATTGGGTCAATTGTGCACGTGGTTTCATGTTTGCAGTGGGTTGTATTCAAGCGCAGAGTTGCCATACCAACCAATGTCCAGTAGGTGTAGCGACACAGGACAAAGAACGTCAAAAAGCACTCGATGTTCCTAATAAATCTGAACGCGTCTTTAATTTCCAAAAAAATACTTTAAAAGCTTTAGCTGAAATGATTGCAGCCGCAGGTTTACAGCACCCCGCTGAAATTAAAGCACACCATTTGGCGCAACGTATCAATGACCGTGAAATTAAAACCTATGCCCAACTTCACTTTTGGATGAAAAATGGAGAATTATTGAATTGTGAAAATAAAGATGATGAAAATTTCTATTTTAGAATGTGGAATTTAGCATCTGCTGAGGCATTTTAAACAGCATTAGACCATGAGAATTAAGTCAATTCTCATGGTCTCGTTACGAGATGTCTCATCTAGATCCTCCTAAAACAAAAAAATTGGTTAATTCAAGTGTTTTTAATGTGGTAAATACGTTACCTAAAATGTGATCTTTATTCAAAATCAATAAAATAGCCTCTAATCTAAACTCAGAGGTTTTACTTTTGGAAAAATATGAATTCATCCAAAATCTTAGAGATTGGTCTGATCAATACCCTTGGTTAGAAATGCTGACATCTTTAAGCTTACTCATTATATTTGCATTGGCAGCGAATTTTATTGCCAAACAAGTGGTTGTACGTGGAATTCGTAAGCTTATTTCCAAAATAAAATTTGCCAATAATGAAGTTTTTGCACAACACAGCGTCATTCGCCGTATTGCCAATATCATCCCAGCCATTGTGATAATGAATGGCATTGTGACCGTTCCGCATCTGTCTGAAAAAGTCATTTCAATGACTCAAATGTTAGCTCAAGCTTTCATTTTCTTAACCATTGCTTTAGCGGTGAGTGAATTTCTAAGCGTTTTTAATATTATTTATCAACGTAATCCCAAATCTCGAAATAAGCCAATCAAAGGGTATTTACAGTTGGTCAAACTGGTTATTTTCATTGTTTGTGGTTTGATGATTTTAGGAACATTCCTTCAAAAAGATGTATTTACGCTTTTAGCAGGTTTTGGTGCGATGGCAGCGGTGTTAATGCTGGTTTTCCAAAACACGATATTGTCTTTAGTCGCTTCGGTACAAATTTCTTCTTATGACATGGTTCGCATTGGAGATTGGATTGAAATGCCATCTTTAAGTGCTGATGGTACTGTCATTGATATGTCATTACATACGGTGACCATTGAAAATTTTGATAAGACCTTTACCACCATTCCAACCAATAAATTAGTGACAGATACCTTTAAAAACTGGCGAGGTATGTCGCAATCAGGTGTACGTCGAATTAAGCGTTCAATTTATATCGACCAATCCAGTATTCAATTCCTCTCTTTACAAGCACAAAGTCGCTTAAAAGAATTTTTATTACTGGAAAATTACCTCGATCAAAAACAAGATGAATTAAAAAGTTTTAACCAACAATTGCAGCATGAGTCAGTATATAATCAACGAAGATTGACCAATATTGGAACTTTCCGTGCTTATGTCGATGCTTATCTCAAACAGCATCCACGAATTTCCCAAAACAGCACTATTCTTGTTCGTCAATTACAGACCACAAGTGAAGGTTTACCTCTAGAAATCTATGCGTTTACCAATACAACGGTCTGGAATGATTACGAAGCCATTCAATCCGATATTTTTGACCATTTAATGGCAATCATTCCATTGTTTGGTTTAAGACTGTATCAAGCCCCATCAGGTGCTGATGTTCACGCAATGTTATCGCCGAAAATGAATGAAATTGACATGACAAGTTAAAAATTAAGAGGATTTTATGTTACTGCAATGGTTCGAAAAATTAGTAGATCCCTATCCATCTAAAGGTTTAAACGAACCATTGCCAACAAAATTCTTTCCTTTTGTATGGCAAGCTGCAACGGGCATAAAACGCTACTTAATCATTCTTATTGTTTTTACTGCGGCAACTGCAACATTTGAAGCTTTATTTTTTGCTCAAATTGGTCATTTGGTGGACTGGTTAACCCAGTCTAAACCCGATACTTTTTTGGCAGAACATAAAAATAACTTAATCATTCTGTCAAGTATTTTGCTGGCTAATATTTTCTTTGCCAGTATGCAATCTATTGTAAGACATCAAATTTTATATAGTAGTTTTCCAATGCGCCTACGTTGGCGTTTTCACAACCTACTATTACGACAAGGTTTAGACTTCTTCCACAATGATTTTGCAGGTCGTTTATCTGCCAAAGTGATGCAAACCTCATTAGCCGTGCGTGAGTTTTGGGTTATTTTGGGTGATATGGTGACTTATGTGGTGATCTACTTCATCACCATCAGTGTGGTGCTTGGTTCGATCTCACCTATTCTGCTCTTACCATTATTTTTATGGCTGATCCTATTTGTCAGTGCCGCGTTATATTACATTCCCAAATTAGGCAAAATTTCTAAAGAACAAGCCGATGCACGTTCAATTATGACTGGTCGTGTAACGGATGCTTATACCAATATTCAAACAGTCAAACTTTTTGCACATGCTGGCCGTGAAAGCCAATATGCGAAAGAGTCTATGAAAGAATTCATGACGACCGTATTTAAGCAAATGCGCTTAGGTACGGCTTATGAATTTTGCATTAATTTACTCACAGCTGTTCTATTTTTTGGTGTATTGGGCACTGCCGTTTGGTTATGGTTACAAAGTCAGGCTGCAATTGGTGTGATTGCTGCCACCACGGCGATGATTTTGAAACTGAATAGCATGGCTGAGTTTATGATGTGGCAAACCTCAGCGTTGTTTGAAAATGTCGGGACCATTCAAGATGGTATGCAAACACTTGGACGCCCAATTAAAATTCAAGACAAAGAAGATGCAAAACCTTTGGTTATTTCTAAAGGTAATATTCAATTTAAAGATGTCAGCTTTGCCTATAATGATAAAAATGTGATTGATCACTTTAACTTAGACATTAAACCGGGCGAAAAAATTGGGATTGTGGGACGTTCAGGTGCGGGTAAATCTACACTGATCCAGCTACTCTTACATTTTTATGAAGTCAATCACGGTAAAATTATCATTGATGATCAAAATATTGAAGATGTAACCCAAGACAGCTTGCGCAGAAATATTGCCCTCGTCACACAAGATACGTCATTGCTACATCGTACTGTTGCTGAAAATATTAAATATGGTCGTCCAGATGCAACTTACGAAGAAATGTTAGAAGCTGTGCGTAAAGCCAAAGCAGATGAATTTATCCCACAACTTTCAGATTTACGTGGACGCACAGGCTTTGACGCATACGTAGGTGAACGCGGGGTTAAGTTATCAGGTGGCCAAAGACAACGTATTGCGATTGCACGGGTATTCTTAAAAGACGCCCCTATCTTGATTTTAGATGAAGCAACCAGTGCCTTGGATTCAGAAGTTGAAGCTGCAATTCAATCGAGTTTAGATGAATTAATGCAAGGCAAAACCGTGATTGCGATTGCACATCGTTTATCAACAATTGCGCAAATGGATCGCTTAATTGTTTTAGATCAAGGGCATATTGCTGAACAAGGTACACATGAAGAGCTGATTGCTCAACATGGTATTTATGCACAATTATGGCAACGACAAACAGGTGGATTCTTGGTCGAACAGACGCACAAAGAACAGCCTGATATTGAGACGATTTAATTAATTGAAACCATTTAGATAATGTATTGTGAATCGGTTGTAGTCTAAAAGACTGCAACCTTTTTAAGCAGCATCATAAATACAGATAAAACAATTATTGACTTATTTTTTTAATCCAACCAATCAATAAACCAGATTGATCAGATATTTTGCACCCATTGCAAAATGCTCTTTTTAATACGTTAAATCTCCTATTAAACTTATTTTAATAGGAGATCTTTGAATCAATAAAATATTGAGAATTAAGTGATTTTAAATGCCAATGAGATGGCTTGGTCACTTTCTTCAGGCTCAGGCCATTTTTGAGATACCGTTTTTAACTTGGTATAAAAACGTGCTGCATCAGGGCCATATAAATGTGACTCACCAAATTTTGAACGGCGCAAACCACCAAAGTTAAAATAACTTACAGGTAAAGGCACGGGTACATTTACACCGATCATCCCTGATTCAACTTCCATAAAGAAACGATGTGCTGTTTTCCCATCCCGAGTAAAAATCACAGACCCATTACCAAACTCATGGCTATTGGTGATAAGAATGGCTTCATCTAAAGTATTTACTCGTAAAATTCCACGTGCTGGGCCAAACACTTCCTGCTTATAAAAATCCATATCTGTAGAAATGTAATCAAATAAAGTTGGACCGATGTAATAACCATTTTTATGCTGTGGATGCTCATATCCACGACCATCCAACAGCAACTCGGCACCATCTGCTACACATTGATCAATAGCTTTTAAGACAGATTGCTGTGATTGTGCTGAAATGACTGCACCAAAATCTGCTGTTGGGTCGTTATAAGCCCCTATTTTCAATGCCTTTGTTTTTTCAATAATGAGTGCACGTAGTTTATTTGCAGTTTCATCACCAACAGGAACGAGCAATGAAACAGCCATACAGCGTTGACTTGCTGAACCAAAACCTGCCGATACAAAAGCATTTGCAGCCGCTTCTAAATCTGCATCAGGCATCACCACCATATGGTTTTTGCCACCTGTAAATGATGCCACTCGTTTATTGTGTGATGTGCCTTTTTGGTAAACATATTCACCAATATGCGTTGAACCAACGAAGCTCACCGCTGCGATATCTGGATGTTCTAACATTGCATCTACAGCAACTTTATCGCCTTGAACAATATTAAATATATCATCTGGAAGCCCTGCTTCTTTCCACAAATCTGCAAAGAATAACGCAGCAGAAGGTACCTTTTCTGAAGGTTTCCAAACAATACTATTTCCGACTGAAACTGCCATTGCCATCATCACAGCAGGAATCATAATTGGAAAATTAAATGGTGTAATACAGCCAACCACACCCACTGGGACACGTACTGAAAACACATCAATATCACCTGCAACATTACGCGCATATTCACCTTTGGTGACTTGTGGTGCATTGCATGCAAACTCAATCCCTTCAATCGCACGACCAATTTCGCCTTTTGCATCGAGTATGGTTTTACCATGCTCACGGCCAATAATTTCTGCAAGCTCATCTGTTTTCGCAATCATCAATTCACGTAGTTTAAATAAAACTTGCAAACGTGTTGCATGTGAAGCCTTTGCCCATTTTTTAGCATTCGTAGATGTTGCAGCCTGAACAGCTTGATCGACTAAAGCAGCATCTGCATAAGCACAACGTGCAATTTCTTCACCCGTAGATGGATTAAAAACTGGGCCAGAATTTTGCGTCTGTGTAATGTGCTGTCCTGAAATATAATGTCCGATCATATTATTCATGTTCATTTCCCTTATGAAGTTTGCGAAATTAAATTAAAAATGCTACTAAAATCTGTTTTTCCATGCCCATTTTGGCTATGTGATCGATAAATATCTTTTGCGAGTTCGCCCATGGTGACCGTCGCACTGACTTCAGAGGCTGCTGTCATAGAAAGCCCTAAATCTTTGAGCATTAAATCGGTCATAAAGCCTGCAACATACCCTTTGCTCGAAGGTACATTTTCCAAAACATCGGGAACAGGATTGTATTTTTCAACACACCAATTCGCACCCGAACTGTTTTGAATAATTTCTGAAATAACTTTCGGGTCAAGCCCATGTTGTATTGCTAAATTCAAAGCTTCACTTGTACCAATCATATTGATGGCTAACAGCATGTTATTGCAGGCTTTTGCAATTTGGCCCGCGCCATGTTCGCCTGCGTGAAAAATGTTTTTACCCATTTTTTCAAGAACTGGTTTAGCACTTTCAAATTGCTGAATAGAACCGCCTACCATAAAAGTTAATGTCCCTGCTTGCGCAGCCAAAATACCCCCTGAAACGGGTGCATCAACAATATCAACGGCATAAGCCTTAGCAGCCAATGCAACTTCACGACTGACGGATGCAGCGATAGAAGAACAATCTATAATTAAGGTATTAGGCTTTAACTGCTTTAAAATCCCTTCTGAACCTAAAAAGAAGTTTTTCATGCTTTCAGAACTTGGCAGCATGGTGACGATCACATCTGCATTTTCAACAAGTTGTTGTTGATCTTGAGCAACTGTGCCACCGTAACTTTTAAACTGTTCTAAAGCTGCTTGGGACAAATCTGAACCAGTCACATTAAACTGTGCTTCGAGCAGATTTTTGGCCATAGGAAGTCCCATATTTCCGAGACCAATAAAGGAAATATTCATATCAATACCTGAAGTTAAATGTCGCTAAATTGAATACTGCTTGATTTAAGTGTTTGGATTTAATGAAGTTAGTGTTAAGGCTGTCTAACTTCTTTCTGTAGATATTGTTTGCTCGACAATTGCTTTTCATCACGCTTCATAAAGAAGGTACAAAAGATTGCAATCACAGCCATACTGCCTATATAAATCGTGATTAAATAAGGACTACCCTGACCAATACTGAGTAATTTAGTTGCGATCATAGGTGCGATACCACCGCCCAACACACCTGCGAACTGTACTGAAATTGAAATGCCGCTATAACGGATTTCCGCAGGGAACTGTCTTGCGAAAAGCTGTGATTGAGGTGCATACATGATTGGGAATACCACACCAATCGCCAATACAATTGCTGTCCAAACCAACATAGGATCTTTGGTATTTAACATGCTAAAGAATGGGTAACAGTAAAGTGCGAGAATAAATAGTCCAAACATGAACATATTACGTTGCCCAACTTTATCTGATAAATGTCCACACAATGGCGTCATAATCATGATAAGAAAAGCACCGCAAATCGTTGCAAACAAAATATCAGAGCGTGGAATACCCAGTTGTGTCGTGGTATAAGCCAAGGCAAATGTTGAAGCGATATAGAACCATGCATTTTCAGCTGCACGTGCCACAATAATCGTTATTAATTCACGTGGATGGTTTTTAAATACTTGTAATGCAGGTACTTTAATTTCTTGAGCTTGATCTTTCACTTTTTCAAAATCTGGAGACTCAGGCACTTTCACACGAATATACCAACCGACAGCCAACAGTAAAATACTGGCTAAGAATGGTAATCTCCAGCCCCAACTAAACAATGCTTGTTCAGGTAATAAAGACACCGCTCCTAGTGCTAAAGACGCGAGCATTAAACCGCCACCAGCACTTGCTTGTGGTAAACTGCCCCAAAAACCTTTGCCTCCTTCTGGCGCATGTTCAACAGCCATCAAAACAGCACCGCCCCATTCTCCACCCATCGCCATTCCTTGAACAAAACGCAGAATGACTAAAAAGAAGGTTGCCCAATAACCAATACTTTCATATGTCGGTAATAAACCAATAAGAACCGTTGGAATCCCCATCATGACCAAAGTCAGTAATAACATTGACTTACGGCCAATTTTGTCACCAAAATGACCAAAAATAATGCCACCAAGTGGACGACCAATAAAACCAACAGCATAGGTTGCAAAAGCTGCTAAGACGCCTGTTAACGGGTCAAGATTGGGGAAAAATAATTTATTGAAAATGAGTGCAGCTGCAGCGCCATAGATAAAAAAGTCATACCATTCAATGGTCGTACCCACCATACTGGATATCCCTGCCAGTCGATGTGAAGACTTTCCTTTCTGAGGGTTCGATCCTTGTATCTTATCCATAATACACCTCTTCCATTTTTAGAATTTTAGTCACAAAATCATCCCTTTAAAAATCACTCCTGATTTTTAAATATAATGACCTAACTTTTTCCCTTAATCAGCTAAGTAGATAGACGATAATAAATAAATTATATTTAAACTTAAGTAGCAAAGAATAAATATAAATTACCTTTGGACTTAATGTGTATCATTCACAAAAAACAGTCAACATACTTAATTACTTAAGTAGTTTTACTAATATATTTTTATCATAATAAACAAATATTTATATAAAAAATAACATTAAAACACCAAACAAAAATATACAGAATGGCTTAATTACTTAATCTTATAGTTAATCTTAAAAATATTTTATTAATAGTTCACAATAGACGAATAATAAATCTGTAAATATTTTATACTTGTTATTTTATGCCATTCCATTATATTTATTCTTATATTAAGAATGGATGCTTATTATGGATTATAACCAACTCGCTTTTGAATATTGCCCTGCACCAATCGTTGTACTCAGCTATAGACATATGATTGAAATGAATCCAGCATTTGCTCATTTATTCGGCTACACACGAGAAGAGCTGATCAATCATTCAATTGTAAAAATCTTTCCAAGTATCGAAGATTATGAAAAAGTAGGAAATGATGCTTTGCAAAGTTTGCTCAAAAAGCAAAGTCTGTTTTATTCAGATCAACGTTTTATGCAACATCGTAATGGAGAGCTATTTTGGACACATACGCATGGCAGAACGCTTAGCCCTGAAGATCCGTTTAAATTGATGGTGTGGCATTTTGAGCGTAAAGACCAAGCGCCAAGTTCTAAACAAAAACTCACACAACGTGAGTCTGAAATCACCCAATTAATCGTAAACGGATTTACGTGTAAAGAAATTGCTCGAAAACTCAATTTATCACATCGTACCGTAGAGGTTCATAAAGCCAATCTCATGAAGAAGTTAGAAGTTCGTTCTAAAGCCGAACTGACATCTAAAATTATTATTCAAAAAAGTATGGGCACACTATTTGAGTGATTTAAAATTTGAGTGATTCAAATCAGCATACAAAATGCATCATTCTGTTTTTAAGTCTATTGATTGAAAATAAAATATTCTGTATTTTGAATAGGATGGTACAACATTTCATATCTAAAATCTGCCATCAATGATGCGGATAATGCCCTTTCTTGCTCGCTTAACATTTGAAATAACTTCAAAAATTGACCGTGGCTAAAAACCATTAAATTTCTGTCCATAAAGTTAGATTGAATAGTGAAAAGATGTTGTTTAAAAGTAATAACCCGTTGATAAAATGCGTGAAAAGACTCAGCATCATTTCCATCTATATAATCTACATCTAAGGCATTCCAATAACGATCTACCCACGGTTCTCTTTCTTCTAATGTCGTATTTTGACAGCGTGAATCAGACAAATAAGAAAATTCTTCAATTGAAAATATTTCAGGCTCGCGCTGATCACGATCAAGGATCGGTTGTGCCGTTTGTTTTGTTCTTATAAATGATGAAATATACACACGATCTGCATATGGTAATTGAGTGGCAAGTTTTCTTGCTTGTTCATGCCCTTCGATTGTCAGTTCAATACTCGCATGTGATGCAGTCCGCCCGTTTACATTACCTACACTTTCTGCGTGACGAATTAAATAAATTGCCATAACACCCCTTTCATACTTGATCGTGATTGATCATTGAATGAACTCCAATCTATTTGATTTTAAATATAAATTCATTCAATTATTTTTAAATTCTGCTTAAACTTTGCAAAATACTACAATTTAAAAGCACAATAAATTAAGATCGCTGCACTCATTCTCATACTAGAATTTTCTTAAAACAACCATTTTTTTAAATAGTTATCTTTAAAGCTTTCTTCTTTTTAAAACTGCCATCTTTTTAAAATAATCATCAGCATAGACATAGATTCACTCTAATTTTCATCATTATATCGGCTATTTTTACCGAATTTGGTAAATCCGCCACTATTCACATAAGCACACAGAACAACAAAGTTGTGATAAATTACACAACTTACAATATTGACAATATATATTTTCAATTTAAAAAATACCCTTTCCGTGGTTTAACTGGGTTTAATTTCACAGGAATAAAATGAATAACAAACGCTTTTATCGCAGCATTTTCTTGGTGCTCTGTATCTTGATGCTCGGCTTAACTGCCTGCGCACAATTCAATGCACAAAGTACCACTCAGTTTGCAGTCAACCTTGAACGTAAAGTTTCAGGATTAGAAAAGAAACAACTGCTACTCAGCACAGGTGAAAAAATAGTTTACCTTGAAGCAGGTGACCCAAAGCATGAAACTATTGTTTTATTACATGGTTTTGGTGCAAATAAAGATAACTTTACCCGCTTCTCACGTAAGCTTACTGATAAATACCACGTCATTATCCCTGACAATGCAGGTTTTGGTGAATCGAGTAGAATTGACAATGCGCGTTATGATTCAGAGGCACAAGCCACTCGCTTGCATCAGATGATAACCCAATTACATTTACAACACGTTCATTTGGGTGGTAGTTCTATGGGTGGACATATTTCTATCGCATTTGCAGCGAAATACCCCAAACAAGTCAAAAGCTTATTGTTATTAGACTCTGGTGGTTTTTGGAGTGTTCCAAGAATGCCGATTTTCACAGACTTTGGCACAGGAAAGAATCCACTGATTATTGAAAATGCAGAAGATTATATAAAACTATACGATATTGTGATGACGAATCCGCCCTTTGTTCCAAAAATGATGCTGAGAGAATTTGCTCAAGACAGCATCAACAATGCCGCTTTGGAGCGTAAAATCGCGAGTCAACTTGCCGCAGATCCAATCGAAGAACGTGCAAAAACAGTCAAAACGCCAACATTGGTCATTTGGGGTAAAGAAGACAAACTACTGGATGTCAAAACCACGGCAACCATTAAAGCATTGATGCCACAGTCGCAAATCATCATTATGGAAAATACGGGCCATTTACCAATGCTTGAAGCGCCAAGTCAAGTCGCCAAGAATTATTTATTATTTTTAGCCAATCTAAAGCAATGATTTTGTTGTTGAATGATCAATCAATACGACTCTAAACCTAAATACAACTAGGTTTAAATACTAAAAGACCTATCATCTTCTAAATGTCTAGAAGTTGATAGGTCTGTTATTCATACAGATGTTCTAAGCTTTTACTGATCTGCACTTTTATTCAGTTAGCCTTCTGTAAGTTTAGTCTGCTGAAATGTCTTCAAACAAGACTGAAGATAAATAACGTTCACCTGCGTCTGGAAGTACCACCACAATGGTTTTCCCAGCATTTTCAGGACGCGCAGCCAATTGAGATGCAGCAGCCAATGCAGCACCGCTAGAAATCCCGACAAAAATACCTTCTTTAACTGCACTTTGACGTGCAAAATCAATTGCTTCTTGATTTCCAATCGCAATCACTTCGTCGACTAAATCCAAATCTAAATTTTTAGGTATGAAGTTTGCACCAATACCCTGAATTTTATGTGGCCCAGGTGTTAAAGCTTCACCGCGTTTAGTCTGACCAATGATTGGTGAATCTGCTGGTTCTACAGCAACAGAGTAAATTGCCTGATTCTTCACATTTTCAAAGTAACTTGAAATACCTGAAATTGTCCCACCCGTACCAACACCTGCAACGAGAATATCGACCTTGCCACCTGTAGCCGCCCAGATTTCAGGGCCTGTAGTCGTTTCATGGATTTTAGGATTAGCTGGATTTTCAAACTGTTGCGGTAAATAATATTTTTCAGGTTGTTCTGTTGCCAAACGTACAGCTTCCTCAACAGCGCCTTTCATACCTTTTGCAGGTTCAGTTAAAATAAGATTTGCACCCAATGCTTTGAGTACTTTACGGCGTTCGATACTCATACTTGCAGGCATGGTTAATGTAATATCATAGCCTTTTGCTGCTGCCACAAATGCCAATGCGATACCTGTATTACCACTGGTCGGCTCTACAATGTGCATGCCTTTTTTAAGCAACCCTTTTTCTTCAGCATCTGAAATTAAAGCAGCGCCGATACGGTCTTTAACTGAGAATGCAGGATTACGACTTTCAATTTTCGCTAAAACCGTAGCACCACCTGTAATCAAACGATTGATTCGAACCAATGGCGTATTACCAATTGCCTCTGCATTATTACTATAAACTGCAATACCTAGATTTTCTGTTTGTGGGAAATTTGGATCTGTCGCCATGGTCTTTCCTTGAATTTTTAAGTAAGTAATATCGAGCCTATCATAGCGCTTTTTTATGAATGTTTGATATGCCCTAAAAATATTTAGTTATACGCAAAATTGAAATGTTTATACCTATTAATCATAAACTTAGTTTATTATTCAACTGTTTGACTGATTTGTCATCAAATCTGCTTGCACATCTGTATAAGATTTAAAGCATAATAACCTTATTAAAAATATTTTGAGAATCACATGGCAACAAATGCTTATCAAAAATTTTATCGACAATTCACTAAAAAAATTCTAGATAAAATTGTTTCCCCACAAATTTTGGGTGATACACAAGCACTTGAAAATACAGTGAATAGTGATACGTCAAATGCTTTTCCGATATGCTATGTAATTCAAGACGATTCAACATCAAACAAAGTGTTGATTGATAATGAAACTGAGAAAAGAAATTTAAGCCCTGCTTTTGCGCCTTTAACAATAGGCGATTACCAAGAAGATGACGCTTTCTTAACGCTTGAAGCCAGTAAATCCAATGCTTCAGCCTATTATCCAGATAAATTAATTCGTTTAGTGGAATATCTACTTAAACACCCTGAAGCTGATGTTTTATTGGTTCCTGTCACGATTTTATGGGGTCGTGCACCTGAAAATGAAGACAGTTGGTATAAAGCACTGATGGCGGATGCTTGGACTAAACCTACAGGCATTAAGCAAGCAATTAATATCACGTTATATGGTCGTGAAAATTATATCGAATTTCATCAAGCTATTTCTCTCAGAAGTTTAATTAATAGTTCACTTGAAATTGCACCAAACTTTGCACCTGCTCACTTTGTCGTAACTGAGTTAAATAAATCGTTTTATCAATATAAAGAAGCGATTTTAGGGCCAGACATATCAGATCGTCGCAATGTGATTAACAAATTGATGACCAGTGAAGCCATTAAACAAGCCATTCTCACAGAAAGTATTCATAAAAAAATCAGTGTTAATGCTGCGGAAAATTTGGCACGTGGCTATTTGGATGAAATCGTTTCAGATTTTTCATATTCGACTTTACGCTTTGCTGAAATTGCACTAACCAAATTATGGACACAACTCTACGATGGTATTGAAGTTCATCATTTTGATACAGTGCGTGAGCTTGCCAAAGATTACGAGATTGTCTATACACCATGCCATCGTAGCCATATCGATTATTTATTATTGTCTTTTGTGATCTATAAACGTGGTTTGATGGTACCGCATATTGCAGCAGGGATTAATTTAAATATGCCTGTCGTTGGACAATTGATGCGTGGCGCAGGTGCTTATTTTATTCGCCGTAGTTTTAATGGCAATGCACTTTATACTTCTGTATTTAAAGAATATATTTATAGCTTACTCAGCCGAAATACCCCTTTAGAATATTTTATTGAAGGTGGTCGTTCTCGCACTGGATTATTATTGCCTGCTAAAAAAGGCATGTTAGCGATGACCATTCAGAGTCATTTACGTGGCAATAGTAAACCGATTGTGTTTATTCCAACGTATTTTGGTTATGAGAAACTTATGGAAGGTTCTTCGTATATCAAAGAGTTAGGTGGGCAGAAAAAACAAGCTGAATCTCTATTTGGTTTATTAAAATCTATTCAAAAGATTGAAAAAGTTTTTGGTGTCGTGCATGTCAACTTTGGTGAACCTGTATTTTTAGATGATATTTTAAATCAGAATCAAGCACCTAAGCATGTTGCATTACAAGATGAATTACCTGAATCTGTTAAAACGTCAATTAATGATGTCGCCAATGAAATCCTTGAAAATATTAACAAAGCCGTAGTAATAAATCCTGTGAGTTTAATTTCTTTGGTTTTATTAAATGCACCGACACATGCACTTTCAGAGCGTGAAGTACTATTGCGTTTAGAACAATTCCGCAATTTACTTCAATATCATCGTTATGATGATCGAATGAAAATTACGGCACTTTCAAACCATGAAATTATTCAATATGCATTGAAACTTAAACAAATTGAATTTATTGAACATGATAATGAACGTTGGGTCAAAGTCGCAGATACGCAAGCTGCGCTGCTAAAATATTTTAGTAATAATATTATCCATACCTTTATTTTGCCAGCATTGATCGCCAGTATATTGAAGAATCAATTGCAGCAAGAGCAGCTCACTATTGAACAAAATCAATTACTTGATCTAATTCTTGAACATTATGTTCATATTCAAAAGCAATTTTATTTAAAATGGGACGGTTCGGAAGTTCAAACTGAAATTGATCAACTTTTAGAATATTTTGTAGCTGAGCGATTAATCTCGATTGAAAATCAAGCTATCCATATTCATCAATCTGATGAGGCACTCAGTTTACTGACTTCATTTACACATTTATATGAAATGAATTTGCCGCAAGAAACTTAATAGCCTTCTTTCTTAATCGCTAGATTGAAAACATGAGCGCATTGTAAAGGACTGAAATAAAGGTTCAGTCTTTTACATTTTAAACCCAATAAAACCATAATAATTTAGCACTTGAGTAAAACTCTTTGTTTGCGATAAGCCTGCTTGATGATAGAGCGCTAATATTTCATGAGCACTGATTAAGTGGAAATCTTGCTTTAAACGCTCAATCATGCTTTGGCTTTGTTTTTCTGAAAGCCCTGTTTTTAAAGCCATACTTTTTAATATTTTTAATTCTTCCTGAGTCTCAATTTGAGCTAAGTCTACACTGATACATAGTCCATTTGAGTTTAAACAGTCTGTAATATCCTGAAAAAAACTAGCTTTATTTTCAATAGGAACAAAATGTGAAACCAATATCGCAAGTGCAGCATCAAACTTTTCATGGTTTGAATTGAGAATCGAAGTGTCACCATGAATAAAATTGACACGATCTGATAATGCGAGTGTTTGAATATGATTTTGTGCCTTTTCAAGCATATTTAACGCAGGATCAATTGCAGTAAAGTGCCATTTGGGGAACTGCTCTAGTAAATATTGCAACTCATAACCCGTTCCGCAACCGACAATCAAAATATGTGCATGCGGGTCTAAATAGGTTTCTAATAATGCATGTACTTGTAAATGAATGAGTTCATAGCCCGGAATAAGTTTACGAATATGTTCATCGTACCCATCAACAACCATGGGGTTGTTAAAATCTTTCGCCATGCTTTAATCTCTATTTGCACTGCTTATATTGAACTTAAACATAATGATGATCTTTAACAATTTGAATTTATAAAATTTTATTTTACAAACTGTTTGGTACAAGACTAATTTAAATGATGTTTTACTTTAACCGCTTGTAGGCAAAAATCAGCAATTTGTTTAACAAAATACTCTTTATAAGTCTGATCAAACATCTTGGTTTTTGCAATACTTAAAGGTTCAATCACTACAAATGTCATCGCACCGACGATACAAAGTGCTGTAGTATTCAAATCTTCAAAAATAAACTCACCTGAATGCCGTCCTTCCGTGAGTATTTTGATAATACTTTCTTTAATCAATTGCTTACTTTGAAAACGTTCCAATTCAAATGTCGGATCGACAGGTTCAAACAATAAAGAATAGGATAAACGTGGACTATTCATCGCTCTTTTGACAAAAGTGGTTACAGCCCGATGTAATTTCTCTATAGCAGTCTGCTCAGTATGCGCAATATCATTTAAAATACTGACTTCAATATGAATCGCTGCATTTAATACTTCAATCAACACTTGATTCTTATTTTCAAAATAACGATAAACCAAACCACTCGAAATTCCTGCTCGATCTGCAATCACTTGAATTTGTGCATCTTTGAATCCTCCTTGTGCAACTAACTCACGTGCAGATTTTAAAATCATCTCACGATTTTGCTGCATCTTTTCTTCCATCACCGAGGATCTTTTATAATTCATAACGACGCACAGTTCCTTTTCAAAAATTGAATCTAAAGCACAATTCTACCTTGCTTTTTCTTCAAAGTAATCAAACTTAAAGGTGATCATATTGAATCATCAGTCATCTAACGATCATTCAAGCAAATGGCTCATATAATGACTAATTTAAAGTTATTTTTATTTGCATCTATTCATCGTGGATAGCATTTTCAATTGTGGATCAATGTGGTTGAAAATTGATAATCACCGTTAAACCCTGTGGTTGACTTTGTTCAAATTTGAGCTGAAAATTTTGTTGTTCTAACAAGATTTGGCTCAAAGCTAAGCCTAAACCATAACCTTGCTGTAAAGAATCTTTACGCCAAAATCGTTTCGTCGCCAAAACTAATTCTTGTTGATCTAAGCCGATACCGAAATCTTGAATATAAAGTTGTTGTCCCTTTTGAAAAATCTTAATTTTTTGTGGGTTTTGCTGATTGAAATTTTTCGAATGCTTAAAGCTATTTTCAATCATATTTCGCAATACAATCATCATCGCTGTATATGACATATCAATTGCAGTAAATGAATCTTCATCTAAATCAATTTGGCTATACATTTCAGGATAATGCGGTTGTAATTGGGTCAAAACATCATGCAATAATATGTTTAAATCGGTTGGTTCAAAAGATAAACTGTGTTGATGCTCAGTCTGACTTAAAATTAATAATTGCTCTAATAAATTTTGGTAGCGTAAAATGCTATTTTCAGCATCTGTAAGGATATGAATAATTTCAGTATTCTGTCCATTTTCTTGTTGTTGTGTAGCAATCATTTTACTGAGTTGCACATTGGTTTTGATTGCAGTTAAAGGGCTTCTCAACTCATGTGCTGCATAAGCGCTAAAATTCTTTTCATTGTCTAAACTTTCTTTTAAACGTGTAACCAATTCAATCATATTTTCAATAAAGGGTTGAATTTCATTGGGAATACTTTCAACCTTTAGATTGGATAAAAACTCAAGTTCGTGCGTCTCATTGAGTTGATGCTTATTCAATGATTGGGTGACTTTTTCAATCGGCTTAAACTCAGCTTTAACAATCCATAAAATTAAAATAATACAGAGGATTAAAGTCAAAATAAGTGGATATAAAATCGATTGAAGAATTTCAGTAAGCAATGAATTTCTAAGGATAATTTTTTCGGCAGCAACCACTTGTAATTGATCTTTTTTAAGTACAAAACTACGCCATTCTGTACCATTTTGAATCCATGTACTAAAACCCTCAGCCCGATTCGCCAATCCATCAGGCGCACCTTTGGTACGTGCCACAACTTGATGATTGATAATCACATCTGAACCAAAATAAGTCACTTCACAAGCGATTAGATTTTGCTGGCTTAGCTCTGAAACCATCGGTTTTGCAGACTTGACCAATTGTTCAGCAGGAATTTGACTGAGTAAACGAGCCACCATATGTGCAGATGCCGACAGACGCTCATCAAGCGTTTCTGTCATTTTCTTTTCTAAATTGAAATATAACCAAGCAAAAGCAACCGCCCACACAAGAATAAAAGCGCAGGTAATACTCAGAACTAATCGCCATTTCAAACTATAATTTTTCATGGTTTAAACATCACACATCTAGCGCAACATGAAACAAATATCCAACACCTCGAACCGTTTGAATAAACTGCGCGCCTATTTTCTGCCTTAAGTGGAAAATATGAACGTTTAATGCATTACTTTCAATATTGTCTTGAAAACCATAAACTTTATCGATCAATGTTTCATTTTTTAGCACTTGATTTGGATGCATCATAAAAATTTCGAGCAATGTGTATTCACGTCTAGACAAATTCAACACTTGATCTTGCAAAAACACCTGTTGAGTTGCCGTGTCAATTTTCAAATTTCCTTGTTGAATCTGATTCGATGCAAAACCACGGTGACGCCTTGCCAAGGCATGAATCCTGGCAATAAGTTCCGATAATTCAAAAGGTTTGGTGAGATAGTCATCTGCACCATAATTCAATGCATCGACACACTGCTGGGTTTTATTACGTGCCGTTAAAACCAAAACAGGTACTAGAATATATTGATCACGCCAATTTTTCAGTAACACCAGTCCATCTTGATCAGGTAAACCCAAATCTAAAAGGCATAAATCCACCGCAGTATTTTTAACAAAATAATCTGCATCTTTGGCTGTGGTCACATGCTCAACTGAAAAATTCAGATGCTGTAGAGACAGGCAAATACTTTTTGCAATATACGGATCATCTTCTACCAATAAAATAAACATGCACACGCCCCAAACACTCAGTACACTATTCTACAAAGAAAAACTCAGATTAATGTTCTCTTAATCTGAAATTATGGATAATGACTTTAAATGAAAGCAAGATTGGGAATTATGAAGCTGCAAAAATTGTTCAATGCGTTGTGCATTTCTGTATTGATATTAAATACCGTGAATACGGTTGCTTTAGCGAATGTTGATTTTTTACCTCCAGATCAAGCCTTTCAGCTATCTGCCGAATCTATTTCAGCCAATAAAGCACAACTTAAATGGACAATCGCACCTCACTATTATCTTTACCACGATCAATTCAAAGTCAGTGTAAATAACAAAAATATTGCGCTCAGCCTACCCAAAGGCCATATAAAAGACGATCCAACTTTCGGTAAAACGGAAGTTCATTATGACCAAGTCACTAGCCAAATTCAGGTTAAACCCAATTCAAATTATTTAGTCATGTATCAAGGCTGTTCGGCAGATGGCTTATGCTATCCCTTACAGCGTAAAACCATCCGTACCGATGCAGACGGACTCTTTCCACAAAATAATACAACAGCGAAAAACTTACTTAATAACAGCGCAGACTCATTACTGAAACCATCTACAGATACAACACCGCAAAACACCTTGAATAAACAAAATTCTGATCGTGCAGCGGATTTAGCCGTTAATCAACAGCAGAAAATTTTAACTGAAAATAAAGCCCAAACTTTAGAAAATCCTACACCGAGTTCAAGCAGTGAAGCTATTCCAGATGAATCTACTGACTCAAGTACTGTCATTACAAATACCATTAAAACAGATGCCAGAACTGTTGAAGGGAGCAAAACCAACAACACAACGTCATTACAATGGAATGATGATCAATCTTTCTTTAAGCTACTATCTAAAGATTCATTAATTTTAAATTTATTTATCTTTTTCGGTTTAGGCATTTTACTTGCATTCTTACCCTGTTCATTGCCTCTGATTCCAATTCTTTCGGGCATCATTATTCAGCGTGCCAAAGGCTATAAAGCGGTTGTAATCGCACTGAGTTTTGTTGTCAGTATGGCTGTTGTCTATGCGATTATGGGAATAGTGGTTGCTGAAATTGGTTATAGTTTTCAACGCTGGTTTCAAAGTCCTTGGATTGTTTCACTATTTGCTATTCTCTTTGTGGTTTTAGCACTCAACCTATTTGGTTTATACCAACTGAATCTACCTCAATTTATTACGCAAAAACTGAATAATCTACAAAATAATCAAAAAGCAGGTACGATTTTTGGTGCTATTGCGATGGGTGCATTATCTGCATTGATCGTAGGGCCATGTATGAGTGCGCCATTGGCAGGTGCGTTATTATTTGTTTCACAATCAAAAAGTGCATTTCTAGGCGGTTTATATTTATTTATCCTCGGTTTAGGTATTGGTTTACCCCTGTTTATTGCCAGTGTTTTCGGTTCTAAATTACTACCAAAACCGGGTAAGTGGATGGATCGAATTAAAGTGAGTTTCGGTTTTGTCATGCTCATGGTTGCTTTATATTTTATCCGACCAATGCTGGCTTCTACATTGTATTACGTGATCTTCGCAATCTTATGTATTGCCCTCGCAATCTACCTATTCAACGCATTGCGTGACAGTGAGAAAGCGGTTAATAAGGGAATTTTAATCATCATTGCCTTGCTTAGCCTTGCTGCCAGTGTTTGGAATATCCAACAAAGTCATTCTGCATATCAAATTCAGCATAGCCAAACAGAGCACCTCGCATGGCAAAAAGTCACCACTGCGAATGAGCTTGAAAGTGCCTTAAACTCAGCAAAACAATTGGCTAAACCCATCATTATCGATGTTTATGCGGACTGGTGTGTCGCATGTCAACCCATTGAAAAAGAAGTCTTTCCTCGTGTTGATGTACAAGCTGCATTAAAGGATTTCACTTTAATTCAGTTGGATTTAACCACTTATAATGAATCACAAGGTCTCATTCTCAAACAACATGAAATTTTAGGCCCTCCAACCATGTTGTTTTTAAATGAAAATGGCCAAGAAGTTCGTGAATTACGTTTTACAGGCACATTCACTGCTACGCAATTGATTCAACAAGTGGCGAAACTCCATCAACAAACAACTGTGCCATGATTAGCACGCAAGCAATACATTTAGGCCCAATCATGCTGCCGTGGGGATTATTCATCCTCACCAGTGCAATTGGTATAACCTTACTGCTTGGAAAATATATTCGTCATCGATTTACAGTCAACAGCGTGCAATGGGCAAGCTTTAAAGACAGTATTTGGACTGCTATTTTAATTGGCTTCGTCTGTGCACGTATTGGATTTGTTGCTTTAAATTGGGATATTTATCTGCAACATCCAATTGAAATTATAAAAATACAAGACAAAGGCTTTGATCTTTTTTCAGGAATAGTCAGTGCTTTTTTATGGATATTTTGGAAAAATCGTCAGCTTAAAAAATCATTTTTGATGATTTTATTGAGTATTTTTACTACGGTTTTTCTTTTGGGTACTTATATTCATCAGCAAGTGATTTTGCAATATCAACAATTCCCAAAAGTCAGTCTGAGTAATTTACAGCAACAAAAAGTTGAACTGGTTCAGTTCATCGGTAAACCAACCGTGATTAACCTTTGGGCAAGCTGGTGTCCACCATGTCGCCGTGAAATGCCTGTATTGAATCAAGCTCAAAGAACTTATCCAAATGTCCAGTTTGTTTTTATCAATCAATCTGAAGATACAGCAACAGTCCAAGCTTATTTGCAACAACACACGTTAAATCTTAATTGGGTTTTACTAGATGCCAGTGGCATCACCGCACAAAAAACTGGCATGTATGGATTACCCAGTACGTTATTTTTCAATGCTCAAGGGCAATTAGTCGATTCACATATGGGAGAAATCACCCATGCAGCATTGGATCATTATCTTCAAAAAATGCAATCTAAATAGGAATAATCACATGAAACCATTTAAAACTTTAGGCCTTTTTACCATTGGAATATTGGCAAATCATGTTGCATTTGCAGCAGAAGCGGATTTGATAAAAAATAAGTTAGAAAAACAAGGTTATACATTTGTTAAACAAATTGAAGCACCCGAAGGCTTAATCGGTTGGACAGGTTATAAAGATGAGTATCCTTCGACTATATTTATTTCAAAAGATCAAAAATATTACTTGGTTGGTGACTTGTTCAATCAGTCTGGACAAAACTTAACAGAACAAGCGATTAATACCCATGTAAAAGGTGCTGTTCTCGATGAAATCTGGAAGAGCCTCGAAAAATCAACGTGGATTCAAGATGGAAAAGCAGACGCTGAAAAAATTATCTATGTTTTCAATGACCCAAATTGTTCGTATTGCCATACTTTTTGGAAGCAAGCTCGCCCTTTTGTAAACTCAGGTAAAATCCAATTACGTCACATCATGGTTGGTGTGATTCGTCCAAGCAGTAAAGGTCAAGCTGCAAGTATTTTGAATAATCGCAATCCTGCTGAATTTTTTACTGAATATAATCTAGCCAATGGTAAATCTAAGCTGAAAGAAATGCAGTCCATTCCTAAAGATTTATCTGAAAAAATAGATTTCAATACAAAGTTAATGGACAAATATGGTTTCTACGCAACACCTGCTTTGATTTGGAAAGACAGTAAAGGAGAAATTCAAAGTCAGCAAGGTGTACCAAAAGATCTCAACAAACTGCTCGCTGAGTAAGACATTGAAAATACTTTGAAGATAGATTCGTCTGTCTTCACACTCCTAAATCATTTGTAATGCCATGAAATTTAAAGCGTTACACACCATCTAATAAATTCCCTAAGAAACCTAGAATCGCCTCATCAGCAGCAGCAAGATCAATGTCTGGTATCCAGTCTGAAATATGCTTTTGATTTTGTTCTTCTTGACTATGCTCTGTAGCCACATCTTGCTGTAGATTTTCAGTATCTCTAATGTTTTGAGAATTCATACGACCTCTTTTATTTTAAATGAATCACTCTAACTAACACACTTTGGATACAGCACAAGTCATTTATGAAATATCAGCAGATTCTAGAAAGTTGGCAATAATAATTGCTAAAAATCATACCAACTTTTTATTTGAAAGCTGTTCTGATATAACAATTTAAAACTTGCGAGTACGAATTCGTGATTAAACTGAATTTTGCAGAATCATTATTATTTATTGCATTAATCTATTGGCCTGTAACATTATTTGTTCTAACAATACTCGTTATTATCAGTTATACCCTTCGCAACAAACCAATTGTAAAATATTTACTATGCTTTTTCATATGCATTTGGATTGCATTCTCAGGAACGGCCTTATACATGCTTCCATAAATGATTTTTAAAAATGTAAATTCATTTTAGATCAATATTCTTTAAAGTCCGAGTATTATCAAAAATCAGCTTTTTGTGTAAATCTTATTTTTAGAAATGCCACTCCAAATCATTAAAAAACCCGCTAAAAAGCGGGCTTGGGGTTTGATCAAATTAAAATTGATCATTAAAACAAACCACATATTTAGACCAGGGAAAATCAAATAATATAGTGTTGCTTCATGTGTCTATTATTTATAGTTATTTGATTTTCATCTTGTCATTCTGCGCCAGTTTTATGTCATTTTACGACACAAAATGTGAATTTTATCACACTATTTTTCTTTAGATGAACAAAATACCGAACTGGTCATTCCAGATGCTTCAAGACTCTGCTTTTGGCGCTCTAAGAAATTATTGGCTATCACAAACATCATATTCGCTGTATCCAGTTGAATATTTTCTTTTGAAATCATTGATATATTCTGATAAGCCTCTAAACGTGAACAAAAAGCCTCTTTCTGTTGCTGAGCATCTGTAACTGAATCTGGTTCATCTAATATCAATTTGGTTGCGTTGACTTGATCTGTATATTCTTGGATTTTTCTATTATATTCATCTTGCGTCAATTTCTGTGTCATTTGATCTGCGAAACTCTGTACAGATACTAATACCACCAATATTCCCAACAACATTTTTTTCATATTGATTTCACACCACAAGCTTGAATATTTGTGTCCACAGGTCAAGGATTACAGAACAAATGATTACAAAGCGTCAGCTTTCCAAACATCTTCATAATCATCAGCATCGATCATAAATCGAAAACCTTCTTCCAAAGATAAATATGGAATTGCATCTGGAAAAACCTCTTCAAGTTCTTTTACAGTAATCACTTCAAAGAAATCCTGCCCCTCTTCCAATTCCCCACCATAAATAAACCACGATACATTCTCAGCATCAGGTTTTTTGCGTAGACCAACGATCGGTTCTTTGTTCAAGGTATGCTTTGCAATTGCAACTAAATCCGTTTCATTCACTTTAATATACTTAGAATCAAACTCTTCACAGACCAATTTCTGCTCTTCGACAAAATCTTGCAACATACACATTCTCAATCTTTTGGATTTTATGTGATTGTAAGCCGACACCTTTAGAATCACAATCAATTCAACAAAGAAACTTTGACGAATCGATTTATTTTGATACACTTGATTTTGTTTCATATTCAAAAAACATATCATCAATATCTCTACGTTTTTTAACCCACGCGATCTATAAATCTTAATTTTTAGCATAGAGTTTCCTATGATTGAGTCACTAAGACGCTTAGCTTTACAGCATCAAGGCCTAATGACATTACCTTCCTTTGGAAGTGGCTTGTCTGCAACTTTGCAATGCATAGAGCATCTAGGTTATGTACAAATCGATACGATCTCTGTCGTTGAACGTGCACACCATCATATTTTATGGAGCCGTGTTGCAGATTATGATCAAAATCATCTCAACCTATTAACACAACAAAAGAAAATTTTTGAATACTGGTATCACGCAGCCTCTTATTTGCCCATTCAGGACTATCGATATGCCCTTCCACGCATGGCTAAAGTACGAGATGGTCAGCATCAATATTTTAGCAGCGGTGACCAAAAACTCATGAATGAAATTCTCATTCAAGCTAAAGCAGAAGGAAAAATTCGTCTTCGCGATATTGATAAAGAAAATAAGACAAATACAGGCGGTTGGTGGAATAGTAGCCTCGCCCGTCGTTCTATTGAACAACTATTCATGCAAGGTGATTTGATGATCAGCGAACGCATCGGCATGGAAAAAATTTATAGTCCAACGGAATTCTGCTTACCTGATGGCTTAGATTTAAGCATGCCTACACTTGATGAATATGCTTTGTACGTGTTCAATACAACACTTAGAGCGCATGGCGTATTTACATTAAAACAGTTACTACACTTAAAAACTGGCAAAGATATTCGTAATGCGATGCATACCATTTTAAATCAGCAAATTGAAGAAGGCGTGATTACAAGTTTAACGGATATAGATGGGCAAAATTATTATGTGAATAATCGCTCGTTAAACCAAACTGTAGTACCTGAATTTAAAGTGAAAATCTTGTCACCTTTCGATAACTTAGTTATTCATCGTGACCGTTTAAACGCTCTTTTCAACTTTGATTATCGAATCGAATGTTACGTCCCTGCGGCTAAACGTATTTACGGGTACTTTTGCCTTCCCATTTTATATGCTGATCAACTGGTCGGACGTATCGATTGTAAAGCACATCGCTCTAAAAAGATCTTTGAGATTGTAAGTCTTCATTTAGAAAATAACATTGTGGATCAAGCACATTTTTTTGATCAATTAAAAATTGAAATACAAAAATTTGCTGATTTTAATCAATGTCCAATACTACATGAAAATACCTTAAAAATATTAGGAAAGTTATAAAAAAACCGACTGTATTCAGTCAGTTTTAATATCAAAAGCTATATGATACGCGGAAACGTCAGTCGCATTGTTCGAGGCAAGACTACATCTGTAATATAATGTTTTTGCAATATATTAGATACTCGATGGTATCTGTCGAGTTGGCGACTGACAAATGGTTTTGCCTACTTTTCCCGAAAGAAAAGTAGGTCGAACCGAAGGTTAATCCTTGCATTTGACTTTAAACGGTAAGACTCCGCTGTGCCTGATCTATCTTTTCAATAACTTACATCAAAGTTTATCTCGAACTGACGTTAATAGAATTAACGAACAATTCCGCGTTTAGATTCCAATATTGAATCAATCAGCAATTGCGCTTCTTCAACTTCTGGAAGAATATCCTGACGGATTTTTTCAATTGCTTGTTCAGTCGTTAAACTCTCTTTATAGATCAATTTAAACGATTCTCTTAAGCCCTGAATCACCTTCTTAGACCAGCCTTTACGACGCATGCCTTCAACATTCATACCATAGGCATGTGCAGGATTTCCAGATACCATCACATAAGCAGGAACATCTTTAAGGATCAGTGAAGCACCACCAATCATGCTATATGAGTCAATTTTACAGAATTGGTGAATACCTGAGTTACCACCAACAATGACAAAATCACCAATATGTACATGACCTGCAATTCCAACATTATTCGCAAAAATGTTGTTATCACCAATGACACAATCATGTGCAATGTGTGTATTTACCATCAGTAGGTTATTGCTCCCCACTTTGGTCAGTCCTTGATCTTGAACTGTGCCACGATGCAAACTGCAATGTTCACGAATTTTATTATTGTCACCAACTTCTAACCAAGTTTCTTCACCTTGATATTTCAAGTCTTGACAAACTTCACCTACACTGGCGAATTGAAAAATTTCGTTATTTTGTCCAATACGTGTAAATCCACCAATCACAACATGAGAATGGAGCTTGGTGCCTGCTCCAATAGTCACTTGTGGCCCGATAACTGAATATGGACCAATTTGAACATCTGGTGCTATCACTGCAGATGAGTCAATAATAGCGGTTGGGTGTATTAGATCGTTATTGCTCATGCCTGCTCTAATTTCTGATGAGAAATGATAATTTCAGCGGTTGCTGCCACCATGCCGTCAACGCTAGCAGTACATAAATACTTGTAAATGCCACGTTTTTGCATAAGTAATTCAGATTTTAGCACGAGTTGATCACCAGGCACGACTTGTTTTTTAAAACGTACCTTTTCAGCGCCTGCAAATAAGAACAAAGAACCCGGTCTAGGCTTTTCATTGTTCATAATAAAACCTAACACACCTGAAACTTGTGCCATCGCTTCAACGATTAAAACACCAGGCATAATAGGATAACCAGGGAAATGCCCCTGCATAAACTCTTCATTAATTGAAACGTTTTTGTACCCGACAATTCCGTTCTCTGTAACTTCTGTTACACGATCCACAAGCAAAAATGGATAACGATGTGGTAAATACTCACGAATCGTTTGAGTTTGCATAGGTAATTCAGGAACCGTAAAAGGTAGAGATGTAGACTCAGTCATAATTATTTACGCGATTTTAAAGTTGATTCAATGGACTCAATTTGAGTCTGCATATGATCCATTTGTTTAACCAATTTGGTCAATGGCACATCTGCTAATTGTCTTAAACGAACAACCGTTCTTTTCCAATGGTTTGTTTCAAATTGTCCTGTACCTGAAGAATACGAACCCGCTTCAGAAATATTTTTTGTGACTATTGACATTCCAGTAATCGTCACATTATCTGTAATTTTTATGTGACCTACAATACCCACAGCACCAGCGAGAATACAGTTTTTGCCAATGATCGTACTTCCAGCAATTCCGCACTTGGCAGCTATAGCCGTATTTTCACCAATCTGTACGTTATGAGCGATTTGCACAAGGTTATCAATAATGACGCCATCTGAAATAATTGTATCATCCAAAGCGCCGCGATCGACACTACAATTTGACCCAATACGCGCATCATTTCCAATGCGCACAGAGCCCAATTGAGCGATCCGATTCCATTTGCCCTGATAAGGCGCAAAGCCAAAACCTTCACCACCAATGACCGTATTGGCATGAATACGAACCCGGTCACCAATCTTACTTTGACCTGCCAAAGTTACATGCGAATCAATAAAACAATCTTTACCGATTTCAACATCATCATCAATTTTCACATGTGACTGGATCACCGTATTTGCACCCACCACACAGTCTTCACCAATAACCACATAATGACCGATATAAGCATCATCAGCGATAATTGCAGACGGTGAAATTTGCGCAGTACTTTCGATACCACGTTTGTTCATTTTAATTTCAAACTTATGGGTTAAGATGGCAAATGCGAGATATGGATTGGCGACTACAATAAAGTTTTGATGATGATTTAGCTGTGCTTTGATTTCAGCTGTAACAATCAAAGCCCCCGCTTGAGAGTTTTGAGCCGCATTCAAATGTTTATCGCCATTTACAAAAGCAATTTGATTTGCCTGAGCGCGCTCTAAACTTGCAAGACCATTGAGGGCTAAATTGGGTTGACCAATTAGCTCACCTTGAACAAGTTGAGCTAATTCATCGAGATGATAATAGTTTGATCTCATTGATTATTTAATTGCATTAACCTTTTGGATCATTTTAGCAGTTATATCGTTCTTTGCGTCATATGCAAGTGCTGAATTTTTATTCAAAATATAATCTAAACCACCTTCTTGGCGCAATTGTTCAGCAGCTTGCTTTACACGAGTTTCAAAAGCAGCATTGGTACTTTGGATTGTACTTTGAACTTTGGCTTGTACGCCTTGTTGAATGGTTTGAAACTCATTCACTTTCGCTTGATACTGTGCATTGATTTGTTGCACATTTGCGCCCTGCGCTTGCGCTTTTTGTTTCAAAGCTTCGATATCTTTCGTTATTTGCTCAAGTTTTGCAGTTTGCGGTTTCACTGACTGTTCAAGACTTGCATTTTGCTGTTTTAAATACGTACTACTTTCGACAACCTTTTCTAAATCAACCACACCAAAACCAGCCGCTTGGGTTAATCCAGCAAGACCAAGACCTAAGCCCAATACAACCATCTTCATTGTTTTCATATTTGTTCCTTAATTATGCTGTTATTAAATCCGAGAAGGATCGTACTTAGAAAGTACGACCGATCTCAAATTGAATTTCTTTGGTTTCATCACCCGGTTTATCATTCAATGGGAATGCATAGCTTAATGAAAGTGGACCGATCATGGTAATCCATGTAAAGCCGACACCCACGCTATAACGCATATTACTCAAATCAAAATCGTAGTTATCTTTACAGTATTGTTTTGCATCAACAGGTGTGGTTGAACCATTTAAGTAAAGTGGACCAGTTGCTGTACTACAATCAGTATCAAACACTTGAGCACCTTCTGCAAAAATCACTGGACGGATTTGACGTGCCCAATCACCTTTAAATGGAACAGGTAATGCCAATTCTGTACCAAATTGGATCAATGCATTACCACCGACTTCTTCAGGATCATAATCTTTGGTTCGTGATTCGTTATACGTTACACCTGGGTACTGCGGCCCTAGGGTACTGTTGTCATAACCACGGACTGAACCAAAACCACCTGCATAGAAGTTCTTATAAAATGGTAGATCATTACCATAACCCAACTTACCATAGCCTCGTAATACAAAATCACGACCTAATGGGAAATAAGTTTGCGTGTCATAAGTCACTTTTTGGTATTCAACATCACTGCCCGGCAATGCAATTTCTGCATTTACACGATGTGAAGTACCATTGGTTGGGAAAATTGGACGGTTTAATGTGTTATAAGACCAACCTAAATTTAAGTTATAGGTTAAGAACTTGCCTTCAAACTCATTATCGTAAGGAATCCATTGATCATCATTAGCTCCACAAGTTGCAAGTGTTTCTGGATCATTGTCATAATCCTGCGTTCCGTCTGCACAATAACGACCTTGACTACCTTTTGCTTTACCACCATGCTTTAACAAATAATCACGTACATAAGTCGAAACATAAGCACCTGTGGTGACTTTAGTTTCGTCAATATTTAGACCCGCACTAATATTTTGATTCTCATCAATTGGATAACCAAAAGTTAAACCACCACCAATACTGTCTGTTACATAGTTATTAACGTTATAGTCATCATTTAACTTAGTTTTACGATAGTACAAGTTATAACCACGACTGACACCATCAATGGTGAAGTAAGGGTCAGTCACACTAAGGTTATAATAATCTTGTGTTTCAGAACGTGATAAATCGATCGCTACACGGTTACCTGTACCCAAGAAGTTAGTTTGACTCAAACCTGCTTGGAATGTAATACCACCATTCTGCGAATAACCGACCGCCAAAGTACTGGTACCTGAATGTTGTTCTTCAACTTCAACATTCAAATCCATTTGGTCAGGTGCATTCGGCACACGAACAGGTTTAACATCAACTTTACTAAAGAAACCAGTACGCTCTAAACGCACTTTCGATAAATCGATTTTCTCATTACTCGCTAATGCACCTTCCATTTGGCGCATTTCACGACGTAATACTTCGTCTGCAGTCTTGGTATTTCCAGTAAAGTTAATACGACGAACTGTAACTTGTTGTCCTGGATTGATATAATAATTTAAATCAACAGTATGTGTTTCATTATTGATTTCAGGAACCACATTCACTTCGGTATAGTAATAACCTGCATTACCATACTTACGCAGTAAAAGTTGCTTCACAGCATTCACTTTTTCTTGTGAATAGGTAGTACCATCTTTATAAATTTGCAGTGCTTTAAGTTCATCAGGCTTATAAAGCGCATCACCTAAAAACTTAGATTCGCCAAATTTAAACTGATCACCTTCTTTTACAGAAACCTCAATAAAGATATGTTTTTTATCTTCACTAATATTTAAATTTGAGCTGTTTACATCAAAATTGATATAACCTTTGTTCAAATATAAAGCACGTAATGACTCTAAGCTTGCCGCCATTTTTTCACGTGCATAACGGTCATTACGAGAAATAACCGACAACCAACCACTTTCTTTTACTGCAAAAGCTTGTTTAATGTCGTCATCTTCAAAGACCGTATTACCAATCACATTGATATCAAAAACTTTAGCTGGCTTACCTTCATTGAACTGAATATCCAAATCTACACGGTTATTTGGTCGTGCAACTTGTTCAACACTGATATCAGCATCATAACGACCTTGTTGAGCATATTGTTGCTCTAACTCTGTCTCTAAAGTTTGTAATGCAGATTTTTTTAGAACTTCGCCTTCAGCCAAGCCCATTTTCTTTAAACCTTCTTCCAAAGCTTCCTTTGGAATAAGCTTATTACCTTTAAAATTAATTTTAGAAATAACGGGACGTTCAACCACTTTAAAAACAAGAACATCATCTTGTTTAGATGCTTGAATATCATCAAATGAGTTTGAAGCATACAAAGCACGGATTGAATCAGCAATCGCAGCATCATTGACACGTTGACCACTGGTTATGGGTAAAAGTGCAACAACATTATTTTGTGTTAAACGAACCAAGCCATCTACACGGATATCTCGTGCAATAAACTCATCTGCAGCTTGTACTTGTTGTACAGCCGCCATAGCACTAACCAGTGCCAATGGCATAAATAAATGTGATTGCTGCATGCCTATTATTTTCCAGTAAGTTAATCCACTATTACGTTATAAACGCATAAAATCATTAAATATTGCCAGAAGCATCATGCTCCCGAGCAGTACCATACCAATTTTTAGCCCAACCAATTGTATTTGTTCAGAAACAGGTTTACCACGAATTGCTTCTATTATGTAATAAACCAAATGACCGCCATCCAACATCGGTATCGGCAATAAATTCAATATCCCTAAACTCACACTCATCAGTGCCATGAATGAGATAAAGGATTGCCAGCCCATTTCCGCAGTTTGACCTGCAACTTTAGCAATCGTAATCGGCCCTGATAAATTATCCAAGCCAATTAAACCACGAACCATTTTCACCATAGAATTCAAAATCATTGCTGAAATTTGACCTGTTTTTTCAACAGCAACGCCAAATGCTTCAGCAGGATTATATTGAATCGTTTGCTTATATTCAGCAGGAATGGTTAGTTTGTCAGTCTGCGCTTGCACACCCAACATCCCCGTAACATTCCCCATATTGTCTTGTTTACCTTGCGGCATGACTTGTAAATGTACAATTTGACCACCGCGCAGCACATCTACATTAAGTAACTTTTCAGGTGATTTTTGTACCACATCTACCACATCAAACCAATCTTTCATTTTGACTTGGTTGATCGCTAAGATTTGATCACCCTCTTTCATCCCTTGACGAATCGCTGCGCCATCACTCGTCAACTTATAAACAGTTGCAGGAATGTGTGGGCGGTAAGGTGTAAACCCAAGTACATCAAATGGAGATTGGCTTTGATCTTTTAAAAAGCTTTGTATCGGCAACTCAAATGATTTTAATTGACCATTTCGTTCAGCCTGAACCACGATTGTGCCTGTTTCACCAACTCGATCAACCAATGCATAATTCAGCTTTTCCCATGTATTGATTTGGGTGCCATCCACTGCAACAATTTTATCGCCTTTCTGCATTTGCACTTGAGCTGCAGGAGAATTTGGCAAAATGCTTCCTACACGTGTATTCAATTGCTCTTGCGAAGGTAAGAATAAAATCCAGAACAAGAAAACAGCAAAAATCAAATTAATCAAAGGCCCAGCAGCAACAATGGCAATACGCTTCCATGGTGGCTGACGATTAAAAGCATAAGGAACATCTTCTGCACTGACATTGCCTTCACGTTCATCCAACATTTTGACATAGCCACCAAGGGGCAATGCTGAAAGTTGATATTGGATTCCTGACTTCTTTGAAGTCCATTTCAGCAAGGTCGGCCCAAAACCAATTGAATAAACCAGAACTTTAACACCAAGTTTGCGTGCAACCCAATAGTGTCCAAACTCATGAATTGCAATCAAAGGACCAAGCAAGAATATGGCTGCAACGATGATAAATAAAACACTCATGATCAGCTTTCCAATTGGGTGATACGTTTAGATGCAACTTGACGCGCAAGTTGATCAATCTGCAAAATCGTTTCAATCGAATCTGCTGAACCATTTTGAACGTGATTAAGCGTATGTTCAACCACCTGTGGAATTTCAAGAAACGAAATCTGTTGTTGCAAGAAAGATGCCACCGCGACTTCATTCGCAGCATTCAAAATTGCTGGTGCTAAACCACCTGCTTGCATTGCCTGTCTTGCGAGTTTTAAAGCTGGGAAACGAACCATATCTGGCGCTTGGAAATCAAGTTGCGAATGTACAAACAAATCCAAAGGAGCAACATGCGTTTCAATTCGCTCAGGCCACGCAAGTGCATGTGCAATTGGTGTACACATATCAGGATTACCCATTTGCGCCAAAGTTGAACCATCCACATATTGAACCATTGAATGAATAATACTTTGTGGATGCACAACAACTGTAACAAATTGTTCTTGAATTGAAAATAAATGACACGCTTCGATTAATTCTAAACCTTTATTCATCAAAGTAGCTGAATCAACAGAGATTTTTTGTCCCATAGACCAGTTGGGATGCTTACATGCCTGCGCTGGTGTGACCGCTTGTAATTGTTCTAAGCTATGATTTAAAAATGGCCCACCCGATGCTGTTAACAAAACTTGTTTAACACCCTGTTTCGGCTGGCCATTACTTTCTGTTTGTAGATAATTTTGAGGAAGACATTGAAAAATAGCATTATGTTCTGAATCAACAGGTAACAATAATGCTTGATGCGTTTTTGCTGCTTGAAGCATGATGTCTCCAGACATCACCAAAGCTTCTTTATTGGCAAGTAAAACCCGTTTACTGGCTTTCACTGCCGCCAAGGTTGGCAATAAACCTGCCGCACCGACAATTGCAGCCATAACCACATCCACTTCAGGATGTTCTGAAACAGCGATCAACCCTGCTTCATCAGTCAAAATTTCAATATCTGAAATATTTTGGGCATTTAAAAATTGTTGTAATTCATCAACTTTATCAGAAGGTACGACAACACATTTTGGTTGATACTGTTTGCATATTTCACTCAGTTCTTGAATTCTGCTGTGTCCAGAAATTGCAAAAACTGAATATTGCTCAGGATGCTGTTCTAAAACTTTTAAAGTACTGCGCCCGATTGAACCTGTAACACCCAATATACAAACAGATTGTGACATCTATAAATCTACACCAATAAGTTTTAAAACATACATTCCCGCTGCAAAAATTGGAGCTGCAGCAAGTAATGAATCAATGCGGTCAAGCACCCCACCATGTCCAGGTAGAATACGACCCGAGTCTTTAATACCCGCACGACGTTTGATCATAGATTCAAACAAATCGCCAAGTACAGAGCTGAACACTGTTACAATAGACAGTACAAGGAAAAGAATATGTTGTGAAAGCGTTAAATGTAAATAAATGGATTGCACAATGATAATCACGATTGCAACCGTAATAATCCCACCGACTAAACCTTCAATCGATTTATTTGGACTAACATCAGGGGCTAATTTATGCTTACCAAATTTTCGACCAACAAAATAAGCACCACTGTCTGCGCCCCAAACCAATAGGAATAGGTACATTAACCACCATGGATCTTGCTTCCATACATAAAGTATTGCAGTAATTGCAGCGCCTATAAGAACCAAGCCCACAACATTTAAAGTAACGTTGTACCAACCATCATATTCAGGGTAACTTTTAACCCAATATATACTGCAAACCCAAGTCAGAATTGAAGCACTCCAAAGAATGAGTGCCAAGTCATTATAATATAATGCTAAGCCAGAAAATAATGCGGTTAATGCACCAAAACCTGCTGCTTTAATTTTATTCACATGGTCAGATTCTTTTGGCATGAGTTTAAACCACTCATAACCTGCTGCCCCAGCTGCGATAATCATTAACACTAACATTGGATATTGTGAATGCGTTGCAAACATACAAATCAAAACAACAGCAACCAATATCAATGCGGTTATAATCCGCTCTAACATTATAAATTCTCTATATACGCTTGTTGAATTTGTTCAGTGGTTTTCCCAAAACGTCGCTCACGCCCAGAAAAAATATTGAACGCATATTCTAATTCTTTGACTGTAAATTCTGGCCATAAAGTCTCAGTAAAATACAGTTCTGCATACGCTGCTTGCCACAGCAAGAAATTAGAAAGTCGATAATCCCCAGCTGTACGAATCAACAAATCTACAGGCGGTAAATCACCCAAACTTATGTGACGTGCAAACAATTCAGTATCAATTTGATTCACATCAATTTGTTCATCTTTAACTTGTTGCGCAAGTTTACGAGCAGTATCTGCAATATCCCACATACCACCATAACTTATTGCAATTGTTAAAGTCATGTTACTGAAATTAGCAGTCCTTTGTTCAGCATGCAACATTAATTCACGCAGTTCAGCAGAAAGCCGACTACGGTCCCCAATAAACCTCAAAGAGATTTCAAACTTTTCCATACGTGGAATTTGCTCGTGAATTGTCTCTTCTAACAATTTCATTAACAAATCAACCTCAAATTGAGGTCTATTCCAGTTTTCACTTGAAAAAGCAAAAACGGTTAAAGCTTGAACGCCCACTGTTCGGCAATATTCTACAATTGGATCTAGGACATTTTTACCTTCACGGTGTCCATCACCTTTCTGTAGTTGCTTTTTTTTTGCAAAACGGTTGTTGCCATCCATAATGATGGCAACATGTTTTGGAAGATTTTTGTCTTCTGATGTGGTCATTAGAAATCTTAGACCTTCATCAATTCAGCTTCTTTTGCAGCAAGACGTTTTTCAACTTCAGCAACATATTTATCTGTGATTTTTTGGATTTCATCACCTGCACGGCGCTCATCATCTTCAGAAATTTCTTTTTCTTTCAATAATGCTTTGATGTCACCCAATACATCACGACGAATATTACGAATCGCAACTTTTGCATTTTCTGCTTCGTTACGCGCAACTTTCTGCATATCACGACGCGTTTCTTCAGTTAATGCTGCCATCGGTACACGAATAGCATCAGCAGTCACTGGGTTTAAACCCAAATCAGACTCACGAATCGCTTTATCAATTGCACCCACCATTGAGCGTTCAAATGGCTGTACCAACAAAGTACGTGAGTCTTCGACACCGACGTTTGCCACTTGGTTCAACGGAACGTCAGAACCATAGTAAGGAACCATAACACCGTTGAGGATGGATGGATGCGCACGACCTGTACGAACCTTTGCAAAACCATGTTCCAACGAGTCAAGTGACTTGTTCATACGGTCTTCAGCATCTTTTTTAAGATCGTTAATCATATGATCTTCCTTACTTATTTATCTAAATATATTGGGGTTTGTGAGCATTTCATAGATAAATGAAGTATCAACAAACCCGATCTAAAATTGCAGTAGTATAGAGAGCTTTGTGGGTCACGTACATTAGTTTGTAACGTGAGTTCCTTCTTTTTCACCCATAACCACAGAAAGCAATGCGCCAGATTTATTCATATCGAATACTTGTAATGGAACATTGTGATCACGGCATAAGCAAATTGCTGTTAAATCCATTACTCCAAGCTTCTCATCCAATACTTCATCAAAGCTTAAGAAGTCATATTTTACAGCATCGTCATATTTGCTTGGATCTTTATTATAAACACCATCTACTTTGGTTGCTTTTAAGATCAAATTCGCTTCAATTTCGATACCACGTAAGCATGCTGCTGTATCCGTTGTAAAGAATGGATTACCTGTACCTGCAACAAATACGCACACTTCACCTTGTGTTAAGTGACGAATTGCATCACGGCTCGAATAAGACTCAACCACAGCACCAATTGGAAGCGCAGACATCAAACGAGTTTTAATGTTACGACGTACCAAGGCATCACGTAATGCTAAACCATTCATCACTGTAGCAAGCATACCCATTTGGTCACCTGTTACACGACCAACCAAACCATCTTTTTGAAGTTGGCTACCACGATACAAGTTACCACCACCTACAACGATACCCACTTGTACACCCAACCCAACTAAGTGCGCAATTGATAACGACATTTGGTCTAAAACTTGGGCATCAATACCCATGTCTTTATTACCAGCAAGTGCCTCACCCGAAAGTTTCAGCAAAATACGTTCATAACGTGGTTTTTTAGAATCTAACATCACAAAACTCCAATACTTATATCTACAATTTTATTCGTATAAACCTAACTATAATTTGAAATACTTAAACTGATTTAACTCGAATCAATTTTGCATACAGATCGTATTCATCTGCATCGGTAATTTCAACTTCTAGTAAATCACCTGCTTTAATCAGTGATTTATCAATATCTTCAACAAATACATTGCCGTCAATTTCAGGCGCATCTGCATAAGAACGTGCTACTGCAACTGGGAACTCTTCTTCAAGATCATCTACCAGCACAGTCATGGTTTGACCAATACGTTTTTGCAATTTAGCTGCTGAAATCGCCTGCTGCACTTCCATAAAGCGTTCATAACGTTGTTGTTTAATGTCTTCAGGCACATGATCTGGCAAATCATTTGCTGTCGCACCTTCAACTGGTGAGTAGGTGAAACATCCAACACGATCAAGTTGCGCTTCTTGCAACCAATCTAACAACATTTGAAAATCTTCTTCAGTTTCACCAGGGAAACCAACAACAAAAGTCGAACGAATGACCAAATCTGGACATTTCTCACGCCACAATTTCAAACGTTCTAAGGTATTTTCACTGTGGGCTGGTCGCTTCATCAATTTTAAGATGCGCGGACTGGCATGCTGAAAAGGAATATCTAAATATGGCAGGATTTTACCTTGTGCCATAAGATCAATCACCGCATCAACATGCGGATAAGGATAGACGTAATGTAAACGAACCCAAATACCGAGCTGACCGAGTGCTTCGCACATGTCATAGAACTTGGTTTTAACGGGCTGTCCATTCCAAAAATCTAACTTATACTTGGTATCTAAGCCATAAGCTGAAGTATCTTGAGAAATGACTAAGACTTCTTTTACACCTGCTTTTTTCAAAGCTTGTGCTTCATTTAAAACCGAACCAACAGGACGAGAAACCAAATCACCACGCATACTTGGAATAATGCAGAACGTACAACGATGGTTGCAACCTTCTGATATTTTCAAATAAGCATAATGTTTCGGGGTCAAACGAATACCCTGTTCAGGAACAAGGTCTATAAAAGGATTGTGTTTTGGTGGTTCTGGAACGTACTGATGTACCGCTTCCATGACTTCTTGATATGCTGCTGCACCTGTCACTTTTAAGACATTTGGGTGCATCTTACGAATTTTGTCTTCATCTTTACCCAAACAACCTGTGACAATCACACGACCATTTGCGCTCATGGCCTCGCCAATCGCATCTAAAGACTCTTGTACTGCAGATTCAATAAAACCACAGGTATTTACAACAACTAAATCAGCACCATCATAATCTGATGCTACATCATAACCCTCAGTTTTTAACTGAGTTAAAATTCGTTCAGAATCTACCAATGCCTTAGGACAACCTAAAGAAACAAAACCGACTTTGGGGGACTTCATGAATCTGCGCTCCACTAGAATGCGCGTATTGTATGTCTTTTCGAGAGATAAAAATAGTTGAAAACGATACTCTTTGCATCATGCACCAAAATAATACAAAAATTTTATTAAATTTCTTAAATGCACCATTTTAAAACATCAATATGCTAACGTAATGCTTGTAATTACTTTCAACGAACGATAAAGGGCGATTTCTGCGCAATTTTTATAATTCATGTAAGAAAACTGAGCAAATAATAAAAGTTGGCGTGTATTTTGCTATATATCAGCATTATTTATATCTATGAAATTTCCGTGTAAGTTGGAAATATTCAGTGAGGTCAGATGCCATTGCGCTATTTTAAGACAGGAACGCTTTGCTAATGGATCAATACCCAACCATTGATTATAGACTACTTGTGGATAATTTAACCACAGCAATCCTTTTGGTCGATTGCAACTTAAATGTTTTTTATCTGAACTCATCCTGCGAAGCACTGTTTGATATCAGTTTATTACGTGCTGCGGGCCAGCCTGTCATGAATTTATTGCATGCACCAAATGACAGCTTTAATACTTTTGAAGCATTAAGCAATACACTCAAAACAGGTCAAGCTTATACTCGTCGTGAGGCGATCATTAATGTCAACTTTAAAGACAGCCATGTCGATTATTCAGTTTCTCAGCTCAATACTGGCAGACCTTATCATCCATTGCTATTAATTGAGCTTAATCCAATTGATCGTATGCTGAAAATCTCCAAAGAAGAAAATCTAATTCAACAACACCAAGTGGCTCGCCAACTCATTCGTGGCGTGGCACATGAAATTAAAAATCCATTGGGCGGTATTCGTGGCGCAACTCAACTGCTTGCTCGTAGCTTAAATGATCCGCAATATTCAGAATTTACCGACATTATCATCAGTGAAGTCGATCGTCTTCGCACTTTAGCAGACACCATGCTAGGCTCACGCCAATTACCAAGTTATGAACCTGTGAATGTCCACGAACCTTTGGAACGTGTTCGCTCTCTCATTGTCAATCAAACCAAAAAGAAAATTAAGATTACCCGTGATTACGACCTTTCTTTACCCGATGTAAAAGCTGATCGTGATCAACTGATTCAAGTCATGCTCAATATTAGTGTCAATGCAATTCAAGCCATGACTGAAAATAAAGATTTCTTTGTGGAGCATCAGCCTGAGCTGATTTTGCGTACACGTATTCAACGACTTGTCACGATTAATGGCGTACTGAATAAATCAGCCATCCGTATTGATATTGAAGACAATGGCCCTGGTGTTCCCGAAGAAATTTTAGAATCTGTGTTTTATCCGCTGGTTACTGGTCGTGCAAAAGGCACTGGCCTAGGGCTAAGCATCGCCCAAAATATCATGCATCAACATAACGGAATGATTGAGTGCCAATCAGTTCCAGAAAAAACAATATTTAGCTTATATTTACCTTGGGAGTCTCACCATGTCGCATAATAAAATCTGGGTTATTGATGACGATCGTGCAATGCGTTGGGTCTTGGAAAAGACTTTCAAAGAAGAAGGCTTTGATGTGACCAGCTTTGAAGAAGCTCAGTCTGCGCTAGATCAACTTCCAAACAATGCACCTGATGTCATCCTAACGGATATTCGTATGCCAGGTATCGATGGTCTAACCTTTCTAAGCAAGGTAAAAACCAATTATCCAGATCTACCTGTCATTATTATGACTGCACATTCTGATTTGGAATCTGCGGTTTCCAGCTATCAAACAGGTGCTTTTGAATATTTACCAAAACCTTTTGATATTGATGAAGCTTTAGCACTGGTGAATCGTGCGATTTTGCATATCAATAAATTACAACAACAAGAATCTGCAAAAGCGACACCGATTCAATCGACTGAAATTATTGGTGAATCTCCTGCCATGCAGGAAGTGTTCCGTGCAATTGGTCGCCTGTCACAATCTCATATTACTGTGTTGATTAATGGTGAATCTGGTACAGGTAAAGAATTGGTTGCTCATGCTTTGCATCGCCACTCACCACGTAGCAGTAAACCTTTTATTGCATTGAATATGGCTGCGATCCCTAAAGACTTGATTGAAACTGAATTGTTCGGTCATGAAAAAGGTGCGTTTACAGGTGCAAATACGCAACGCCAAGGTCGCTTTGAACAAGCCAATGGCGGCACACTATTTTTAGATGAAATTGGCGATATGCCATTTGAAACCCAAACCCGTTTACTGCGTGTTTTGGCAGATGGTGAGTTCTATCGTGTAGGTGGTCATATCCCTGTACGTGTAGATGTGCGTATTGTGGCTGCAACCCATCAAGATTTAGAAAAATTGGTGAATGATGGTCGCTTCCGTGAAGACTTATATCATCGACTAAACGTGATTCGCATCCACATTCCAAAACTAGCACATCGTTCTGAAGATATTCCTATGTTGGCACAGCACTTCTTGGCACGTGCTGGTAAAGAGCTGGGTGTAAGTCCAAAAATTTTACGCCCTGAAACACAGGAATACATTCAACAATTGCCTTGGCCGGGAAATGTGCGTCAACTTGAAAATACTTGCCGTTGGTTAACGGTCATGATTACGGGTCGTGATGTTTATCCTGAAGACTTACCTGCTGAGTTAAAGCAAATTCCAATTCAAAAACCAGATGATTTGGCACAAATCCAATCAGGTGTGGATCGTATTGCTTTACATCATTGGGATGAATTATTAGGTCAATGGGCCATTCAAAAGCTTAAAAATGGCGAAATGAAAATTTTAGACATTGCAACACCAATGTTTGAACGTACATTAATTGTCGCTGCACTACAACAAACACGTGGTCGTAAACGCCATGCTGCTGAATTGTTAGGTTGGGGACGAAATACCCTAACACGCAAACTTAAAGAATTAGGTATGGATTCTACTGAAGATGATGAAGAGGAAGATAAGTCTTTGGTCAGCTAATACAGCTATAAATTAAGCTTAGCATCATTGAATATGCCATACATCGCGTCTTGCCTTGTATGGCTTTTTATATGGTGAATGGCTATTCTGCTGCTAGTCAAAACCTTTGTAATAATTCAATTGGTATCCAATGAGCATTAGCACACCAAGTTAATCATTTTAATTCACTTATAAAATAAACATAATTCGCATTTAAATCGTTAAATTCCACTTCTTTATTCTGTGTTAATAAAAATTCAAAAACATGAATAAATTTCATCTTTCATACACTACCCCACACCACAACAAGATTGATCAAAACCTCTGCTACTTCAAACCGATCACTCACTCAATTGTTATATTTTTATACGCTTAAAATTTACTTCAAATCCTAAAACCAGTGGCTGGTTTTAATGTTTATCATTTTTATTGATGTATATATGAGTAAAATTCCCGAATAAATGAAAGAAATTCACTCTTTTTGGTCAGGTTTCGCTAGTCCAAAAGTCCAAGTCGTTGTAACATATTGCGTCTTTATAAATTACTGCGATAGGACTTTCATGCGCGAGTATGCTGTTTTTACTTCGGAATCTGTAAGCGAAGGTCATCCTGATAAAATGGCGGACCAAATCAGTGACGCTATTTTGGATGCAATCTTAAAAGAAGACCCTTATGCACGGGTTGCTTGTGAAACATTAGTAAAAACTGGTGCGGTAGTCCTTGCAGGTGAAATCACAACAACAGCCAACATTGATTTTGAAAATGTTGTTCGTCAAACCGTAAATGGTATTGGCTATCATCATACTGACCTAGGTTTTGATGGTTCAACCTGTGCTGTAATCAATATGATTGGCAAACAATCTCCTGAAATTGCACAAGGTGTTGATCGTCAAAAGCCAGAAGACCAAGGTGCAGGTGACCAAGGTTTAATGTTTGGTTATGCAAGCCGTGAAACTGATGTGCTTATGCCAGCACCGATTTCATACGCTCACCGTTTAATGGAAAAGCAAGCTGAATTACGTCGCAATGGAAGTTTGCCATGGTTACGTCCTGACGCTAAAAGCCAAGTGACTTTTGCTTATGAAAATGGCAAACCTGTTCGCTTAGATGCTGTCGTGCTTTCAACTCAGCATGATTCTGAAATTTCTCAAAACAACTTAAAAGAAGCTGTGATTGAAGAAATCGTTAAAAAGATTATTCCTGCTGAAATGTTCCATGCTGGTACTAAATTCCACATCAACCCAACAGGTATGTTTGTGATTGGTGGTCCAGTTGGCGATTGTGGTTTAACGGGTCGTAAAATTATCGTAGATACATACGGTGGTATGGCACGTCATGGTGGCGGTGCTTTCTCTGGTAAAGACCCATCTAAAGTTGACCGTTCTGCTGCTTATGCAGGTCGTTATGTTGCAAAAAATATTGTAGCAGCTGGCCTTGCTGATAAATGTGAAATCCAAGTGTCTTATGCAATTGGTGTTGCTGAGCCAACGTCTATTTCAATCAATACATTTAATACAGGTAAAGTATCTGATGAATTGATTATTCAATTGGTTCGTGAACACTTTGACCTACGCCCATATGGTATTACCCGTATGCTCGACCTGATTCAACCCATGTATAAGCAAACTGCTGCTTATGGACATTTTGGTCGTGAAGGTTCTGATCATGCATTTACTTGGGAAAAAACAGATAAAGTTGAAGCACTTAAAGCTTCTGCTAATTTGTAATTTTTACAAGTTGTTAGACATAAAAAAAACTCGCTTCAGCGAGTTTTTTTATGTCTTATTCAGATTAAATTTAGATGAACCAATCAATAGTATCTTTTAAAAACCATTTCCTTCGAAAATGGATCAATGATCGGATTTAGAATCTTGTTGTAACACTTCCAATAGTGAAATTTGAGCAGGTGTTTCAACATGATGATTTTTAATAAAAATGTGCCCCACTTTAAAACTGATCGCAACAACTAAACATGCGAGAATACAGAAAATCCATGCTGCATAAGGACTTCTAATATGTTGTGAGCCACATTTTGGGCAAACCTTATCCGTAGAAGCAACAACCTCATCGCAACAAGCGCAGTGATATTGTAAGATCATTAAAACTCTCCTTTCTATAAGACCTATTATTGTTTTTCTTTGTTACATTATGATTATATCCATTAACATAATGTAACTTTTAAACCCTATTATTAGTGTACATGATCAAGCCATATAAACAAGCCTTATTTTTAGATTCAACAGTAAATAATAAAAATTGATATTTAACAAATATTTAAATTAATCAAAAATTAAATAATACGAAATAGGTTCATTGACTTTCAACATTCTCTTAAACAAAAATTCACGTTATAATTTACAAAATTTTAATTTTATTTTTGGAGTCTATTTTGGTGCAACTTATCAAAAAAGGTGGTTTGCGCGAACGCGCTAATCGTAGTCGAAAATATTCTCACTCTGAAAATAATATTACAACTCTAGACCCGCATAAGTATGTCACCACTGATCAGTCTCAGGCTGAACATTCTCAATCTCAAGAAAAACCCGTTGCTCTAATAGATTCAAACAGCCAAAAGGTTGAAGACAACCCCTCAAAAGATTAGAACATTTTAGCAACGTCAATCCATAAAAACACAGCAAACAATAAGAAGAAACTGCCAGAAACAATATCAATATAACTTCCAGATTTTTGATAGAGCGCTTTAATTTTTGGAACAGACATAATCATCATTAACAAGCTAAACACCAAGAAAGTTTGAATTGGAATAATCACTGCCAATTGTGGTTTTATATTCATGCCTTCAACAGAACTCAATGCCAATGAGAATACACTACTGAAATAAATCACAATTTTAGGATTGGCAAGATTGGTGAATAATCCCAATAAAAAATAATGCTTAGGTTGTTGTTCTATTACCCCATCTAAATTTGTACTTTGCTTCAGATGCGTTATTCCACCTTTCAACATGGCATAACCCATTTTCGCAAGAAAGAACCCACCAATGAGCATCAACAGTTGTTGAATCCATGGCCATTGTTCCAGTAAAACTGTAAAACCCAACAATGTCAGTGTAACCCATACCACAACACCAACAGAGATCCCCAAAATGATCTTCAAGGTATTGCTTCGTGTTGTTGAGGCAGCACTTTTTGCGACAAGTAAAACATCCGGCCCAGGACTGAGTTGAGCAACAAAATGCAGTGCGCAGATTGTCAGTAGCATCGACATAAATGATAACTTACTTATTTCTATAAGCTTGATTATACCTATTGATCAATGACTTGGTGAATCACACAGCAAATTCTTCAAAAATTTTCCAATAAAAAAGCTGAATCTTTCGACTCAGCTTTCCTTTAGATTATTTCATCTGCAATTATTTTTGGTTTACATCTTTAAGTTCAATTTGCTTACGTTCAGGTTCGACTTCGTGAGCTTCTCCATCAATAATGGTTGAATTTCGACCGTGACCACCTGATTGCTGGTTCTGCATCTCTTGCATTTGGCGCATTAAATCTGCAAATGGGTTTTGACCTTGAGCTCCGCCCATGTCTCCCATATTGCCCATCATGCCACCCATCATATTATTCATCATGGCTTGTTGTTTTTTCGCCATGAAGTTCATCCCAGCCTTTTGAATCATTTTTTGCACAGGTGGTAAAAGAACCAACAATGCCAAAACATCTGTAATTAAACCAGGAATCATCAACAGGATTCCAGCAAAAGCCAGTGCCATTTTTTTAGTGACAGAAGCATCTGCACCCATTTGCCCTGTCATTTGCATTTGTTGTAATTGCGGCATAATGGTTGCTGTACTTGAACGCACAATGCTCATACCAATCACAAAAGCAATGATGAACCAAAAGAATACATACCAACCACTGATAAATTGAGCAACCCCAATCCAAACAACGATTTCTAATATGATACCGATTAAAATAACGGGAAATAGTTTCATTAAAAACAATTCATCTCTAAGATAAAAATAATTTTCACTAAAAGTTTTATCAGATTTAAATAAAATTCTTAGCTTTAAACATTTATAAGGGCATTTAAAAAAATTTAAAGGGCAAACTTGAAGTTAAACTCGATTTATCCTCATTTTTGCCACTCAAGATCAGACGTTTTATAAAAAAGATAAAGTGCAATCACAGTTCCAATCGGAAAGAAAAACAATAGAATAAGCGCAATAAATCGTGAGGTATTGCGCCCTTTAGTTGTACCCTGCGCTGATTGATCTGCTGCAACATAATGTAAATACAGCATCCAACCAAATATCGCGATGAGGATAATATAAGCAGATAATGCCTCTAAATTGAATTTACTCAGCATTCCGATACCCAGCAAAATTAGACCTAAAACGTAAAGCATAAAAATCAAACGATGAATCCAATAAATGTGCGTATTTTTAATCTCATGTTTTCGATCAAAATGCTTTAAATTTAAGTTTTTAAATGTTACATTACCCTCTAAATACCTTAATTCATTCATATTTGTATGATGAACATACAACAGTCTGAAAATTATACTTACATTTCTTCTATAGAATCATATAATTGAAATACGACTAATGATAAGCAGCACTATGTCTTTAATTATTGGAATTGACCCCGGCTCTCGTTTAACGGGTTATGGCATCATTAAAAAAGAAGGTCAAAAACTCTCTTTTGTCGATGCAGGAACCATTCGAACTGAAACGACAGAAATGCCTGAACGCCTAAAACGGATTTTTGCTGGTGTAGATCGTATTGTCAAATTTCATGGCCCAACAGAAGCCGCTGTTGAACAAGTGTTTATGGCGCAAAACCCTGATTCTGCTCTAAAACTTGGTCAAGCCCGCGGTGCTGCTATTGCTGCTCTAGTGAATTTAGATTTACAGGTTGCAGAATATACTGCCCGTCAGATTAAACAATCTGTGGTGGGTTATGGAGCAGCAGATAAAGAACAAGTACAAATGATGGTCATGAAATTACTCAATCTTTCAATTAAGCCACAATCAGATGCAGCTGATGCCTTGGCTGCTGCAATTTGTCATGCGCATGCTTCAGGCAGTATGAGTAAACTTGCTGTACTCAATGCCCTAGGCGGTATGGCACGTGGACGTAGTCGTAATAGCAGTAGAAGGCGTTAAAGCTTTTAATCAAAATTATGTTAAGCTATTGCTATATTTGATTTAAATTATATAAAAAGATGTCTCACAGAATAAACTTATATGCTTACAACCAAGCAACCCCCCAATTAATTTCACGTATTGGAGAGTGGAAATATGAGATCCCTCTTCTACTTTTCCCTCTTCTACAAAATCCTATTGTCGATGGACATTTAATCTATTTAGACATTGCAGCAGGTATTCCTAAACTGCAAAAATTTTATGATTTTATAGAAAATATGCTGAAATTACATCAACATGAAAATTTTAAAATCAACCGTCATCGCATATTAAGCTATTTAAGTAGCCTTGAAGGAAAAGTATTTTATTTAGATGCCGCAGATGTTTTTGATCTTAATAAAAACTCTTATGTTAGACAAGCTGCCGATTTAGCAGAAGAAATTATTGAAATACAGTCCTTATTTGATCAAAGTATGCAAATTCAATCTTTAGTGCTTTTAAATGACTTATTAACTAAACAATCATTCAACACATGGCTAGACATGCTTGAACATGAGTATGTTCAATATGGATGGAAATTATTTGAAATAGGACAAGTTAATCATTCAGAAGCACATATATTTAAAGACAATAACAAATATGGACTAAAAGATTATCAAAATAAAATCATTGTTGAAGCAATTTATGATTATATTTATTGGTTTAGTGAGCATGGTCACAGTATTTTAATCAATAATGAAAAATATGGAATCATTAACACTATTGGCGAAATTATTATTCCAACTGAATGGGATTATATTGAACAATTGGATGATAAAAACTATCACCGCTTCATTGCCGTAAAGAATTCTGCAGTAGGCTTAATCGATCTACAGAGTAACACCGAAATCTTACCCACCATTTACTCAAAGGTTGAATGTTTTCCTAACGGTTATGTTCAAGTTTTAAAAGATCAAAAATACACGGTATTAGATCGATCATTAAATGTTATTTTCGGAAATTCTGAGCTTCCTTTTCAATACTATCAATATGATTTTTTATACGTTCTAAAAGAAAAATCACCTCGAGCAGAATTTTATTCAGGCCAGGGACACGCTTTAGGATTACTTTATCCGAATTATTTAAGAGTTTTAAGCCATGATTTAATTCTAATTAAACCCATTAAAAAAATAGAAAAATATTTTAGACTACTCAATAATTTAGGTCAGTACCTTTATACTGATATTCAAAAAGTTTCACATTTAGAAGACCAACAACAGTTTGCCTTTCAAAGAGAAAATAAATGGTATCTATTTGATATCCGCAATCAAAAAGTATTGAGAGAATTGGCAGATATCAAACCATAATATTTCCCAAAAATGTTTTCCAATAATAGAACCAGCCAAATTCAGCTTAAATTATTCAAAGATAATTGGCGGTGTCTTTGCGAATCTCACGAATACTCGGTTGTTTTGAATAGGTCGCGATAAGCATCTTACCTGAATTGCGTAAATTCTTCTTTTGTTCAGGGTCTATTCGGATTAAAACCAATTCTTCTGGAATACGTGGATTATGCCCCTCTCGGCAAATGATCAAATTTTGATTGCGCTCAAGAATGGTATAATTTGGAAATTCCTTTTGTAATTTTTCTTTGAAAGAAAGTGTTTTATCTTCCTTTTTAGTATCGCCTAACTGCGTGTAAATAATCAGCAAAACACATGCTGCAAAAACAATAGCTACAATTAAATACTTATCAATCATTTTATTTCACTCGAATATATTTTTGCTGTTTCTCATTATACTGATAAACATGGATTTCATTGACAGGTACAATATCATAAGACTCTGTCGTATATTGACGTTTCGTTCCAGAGTATTGAATTTCAATATCATATAAACCATCATGCTCCGTCTTTAAAAAGCGATAATGACCTTGTGTATTGTATGTTCTTTCGTCCCCAGTCACTTCATTGTCATTACTTATTTCTGCGACTTCTAATTTGCTAAGTATCTGATTTTCATCAAAAGGGACAATATTTAACTTTGTAAATGAATACCCCTGCCGACTAAACGCTTGTTCTTCTACATAGCCTTTGATTTTAGGACCAATCTTTTTGATATTTTTAATGATTTCCTCGCTAGGATAAGGAACATAGTGATAATCCAAATTTAACCAACCACTCTCATCCTGACTTTGGCTCAATAATTCATAGTGTTGATCTGCATTTTTCTGGAAAATGTACACTGTGGTAAGACTTGTACAATTACCACAAAATTCTAACTCATCAGGATTGTATGGAGAAATAGCGCGTTGCGTGATTGTAAACAGATAACGTAATTCATTTTGTGGATTTCTATAAGTTTTTGCAGGACTAAAGATTAAAACACCACTCGCATCTTCACCTTGTGCATTTTCTATATTCTGAATGCCGACATACTGTAGTTGTTGCTGTTCAAGCACAGGAATCTTGACATATTGAAGGTCTTTTTGATGTAAAGACATCATTACTGTTTTAAAATTTAAATCTTTAACTACGATTTTGTCTGTCGTCTTTTCTACTGACCTGTCAGTTGTTTTTTCTACATTTTTGATCGGCATATGATCTGCAAAACTTTGCTGACTACAACTCAGTCCAAATAACAGACTTAGAAACATCATTTTTCTATGATTTTTGAGATTCATTTTTATCATTCTTAATTTTAACCTCTTAACTTTTCACCTTACTCTTATAGCTTATATACATTAATCGTGAAGCATTTTAAAACCATCTTAAAGCCATCAAAAAAACGCCTCTTTCTCAAACCAACGACGATACCCTACCTTGCACTTTACCTTGAATGATCAGTTTGACAGCTTTGATATCATGCTACCTGTTGAATTGTTAGGTATTTGATGATTGACTACATAATAAACAGCCTCTGGCATATGTTGCGCCTGTAAACCTCGCTGACCTTGTTGCGCAAGATAATCTCCTGCTAGAGCATGTAAAGTCACAATTTCATGCAAAGCAATTTTCTCAGCGAATTGTGCTTTTAAACTGGCAATAATCCCTGCAAGAACATCTCCCATACCACCAGTCCCCATTCCTGCATTGCCTGCGGTACAAATCCACAGTTGATGATCAAGTATTAGACTACCTGCACCTTTAAGCACCCATTGTCCTGAATATTTCTTTTGCAATTGGTGAATAGCGAGAATTCGATCATTTTCAATATCTTTAATACTACAATTCAATAGTTTAGCGGCTTCACCTGGATGCGGTGTTAAATAAGTATTTGGTTTTAATGCAATCGCATGTTCTGCTAAAAACCACAGTGCATCTGCATCCAAAACCACTTGTAAATGTGTGGCTAAATTGATTTGAGGAAGCCATTTCAAAAACTGTTGTTCTGCCCAATCATCACGCCCTAAGCCCATTCCCAAACTTACAGCATCGACTTGATTGAGCAAAGTTTGAATATCATTCTGAGAGAACGCATTGATATCACGTAACATAATATTCGGTGAACGTGCCAAAATTGCAGTATGATGCTTTTCATGGCAAACAATCGTCACTTTGCCTGCACCTGCACTAAATGCGGATTCTGCCGCCATCATTACTGCACCGCCCATTTCTGCATGTCCGCCAATCACCAAGACATGTCCATAACTGCCTTTATGCCCAAAGGCTTGGCGCTGTGGCAATTGAATCTGATTCGATGACAATTGTGCAATTGGCTTTAATTCTGTATCCGTTGGAATAACTGAAACCACTTCAATCTGACCCGAATATTCCTTCGCTTGTCCAGTAAACAGTCCTGCTTTTAAACCCAAAACCGTATAAGTTCGGTCTGCTTTAATGGCAACGGGTAAAGCTTGCCCTGTATTGGCATTTAAACCACTTGGAATATCTATGGCGATTTTAAGACCTGAATGTGCATTAAATATTTGAATGATTGCTTGCCAAAACTGATCTAAATCGCGATTTAGACCAATCCCGAATAAAGCATCTATATGACAATCAAATTGCGCCATAATCGGATGCTTGAATTCGAATTTATGCTGAGTATTTTGATTGAAAATTTGATGAATCGACAATCGATGTTGCTTTGCAATGTCAACAGCTAGCTTCAAATCTCTAGACTCTCCCAGCTGAGTTGCAAAAATTTCGACCTGATAACCGAATTGTTGTAAATAACTGGCAATACAATAACCATCACCTGCGTTATTTCCTGCACCACACCATACCGCTATTTTTCTAATTTTAGATTCAGAATGTTGAAATAAATGATCGAGACGTTGTGCAATTGACCACGCCACCTGTTGCATCAAACCAAAAGTGCTATTTTGCTGCGCAAACCAACGACGTTCCCATGCTTGTATTTCGTGGCTGTGATAAACTTGTTGATACATCATCTTGCCCTTTTTACTGTTTTAGCCCATTGATTTTACTATGCCAGCAACTTCATCTTCACCACACATCCCTTTGCAACAGATTGATTCACAGGAATTAAAACTTTGGATCAAGCAACAAGCTTTGCAATTAGGTTTTGCTGATTGTGTCATTGCTCGCCCGGATGCTCAAGCTGAATTAGCTCGATTTAAAGAATATTTAAAACGTGGCTATCACGGTGATATGAAGTTTCTTGAAGAAAATTTAGAAAAAAGAGCTGATCCCACACTTTTAGTTCCAGGTACAAAAAGTATCATTTGTGTGCGAATGAATTATTTAGTTGAAACACCCAAACCACGCTATGTACCCGATGAACCGAATGTTGCAATTATTGCACGCTACGCACGTGGGCGTGATTATCACAAAGTTATGCGTGGTCGTTTAAAAACCTTAGCCAGTAAAATTAAAGAAAAAGTAGGCGAATTTGAGTCTCGTCCATTTGCAGATTCCGCACCTATTTTCGAAAAGTCTTTGGCTGAAAATGCAGGAATGGGTTGGACAGGAAAACATACCTTACTCATTCACAAACAATCAGGTTCTTTCTTTGTATTGGGTGAATTATTCACTTCTCTAGAATTGCCTTTTGATGAAGCGACAACATCACATTGTGGATCGTGTACAGCCTGTATTGATATTTGCCCAACGCAAGCAATTGTTGAACCCTATATGCTTGATGCACGTAAATGTATTGCTTATTTAACCATTGAATATAAAGGTATCATTCCTGAAGAGTTGCGACGTGGTATTGGTAATCGGGTCTTTGGCTGTGATGACTGCCAGTTGATTTGTCCTTGGAATAGTTTCGCTAAAAAAGCCACGATTGAAGATTTCAATCCTAGACATGGTTTAGACCAAATGACGCTATTGGACTTATGGCACTGGGATGAAGCAACTTTTTTAACCTGTACCGAAGGTAGTCCAATACGGCGCACTGGTTACCAAAGTTTTATGCGAAATATCGCAATTGGCCTAGGAAATGCACCTTTTTCACCGCAAACTTTGCAAGCATTGCAACAAAATAAATCACAACATGATGAAGTTGTGCAAGTCCATACTGACTGGGCTATTGCAGAACAACTACGTAAACAACTGGAAAATTAAGTGTGTTATTTTCATAATTTTAACTCAAACTTGAATTTTCAGATATTTGCAAAATTCGTATTTTTTCCGCTTTTTAACTGCAAATACAAAGAAGTTTTTCATTCAATGAATCATAATTTTGTAAGTAATTCACAGGAAAACCGTTCAACATTGCAACTATATCTATAATTTTTGTTTTCAATTTTATTGATATTTTTAATCGTAAGATACCATCATATTTGGACTTTTTTGCCCTTTGGAATTGGCACGAATTATGTATTATAAGCACTATTAGATAATGATTATCACGGATTAGACCAATGACAGTACGTAATGACTGGACTCGTGAAGAAATTCAGGTTTTATACAATCAACCCTTTCTTGATTTAGTATTTAAAGCGCAACAAACACATCGTGAGCATTTCGATGCCAACACGATTCAAGTCAGCACTTTACTTTCAATTAAAACAGGTAAATGCCCTGAAGATTGTAAATACTGTTCTCAGTCTGCACGTTATGACTCAAAACTTGAAGCTGAAAAACGTATTGCGGTTGAAAAAGTAATTAGCGAAGCCAAAGAAGCACTTGCTTCAGGCTCTTCACGTTTTTGCATGGGTGCAGCATGGCGCAATCCGCATGAAAGAGATATGCCTTATGTGATTGAAATGGTTCGTGAAGTCAAAGCATTGGGTTTAGAAACCTGTATGACTTTGGGTATGCTCAATCAGTCTCAAGCTGAACGTTTACATGAAGCAGGTTTAGATTATTACAATCATAACCTAGACACTTCTCGTGAATATTATTCACATATCATTAGCACACGTACTTTTGATGATCGCTTAAATACCTTGGATCATGTACGTAATGCAGGTATGAAAGTTTGTAGTGGTGGTATTGTTGGTTTAGGTGAAAGCCGCAAAGACCGTATTGGTCTACTGCATGAATTGGCAACTTTAGCCATTCATCCTGAGTCAGTACCGATCAATATGCTCGTTCCTATTGAAGGTACACCATTGGCCGATGTTGAAAAGCTTGATGTTACAGAATGGATTCGCACCATTGCAGTAGCCCGTATTATCATGCCTAAAAGCTACATACGCCTTTCAGCTGGACGTGAATCACTGTCAGATTCAGACCAAGCCTTGGCATTCATGGCAGGTGCAAACTCCCTGTTTAGTGGTGAAAAATTACTAACCACTCCAAATGCAGGTGAAGGTAAAGATAAACAATTATTCGACAAACTGGGTTTAAACGTTGAAAAAGCAAAACCTAGCGTTTCCGAATTATCTATTGATGCAATGGCAAGCTAATATCTAAAAAGTAATCCCTTTTCAATGAAGAGGAATTACTATGTATCAGTTTATGTTACAAATAACGATTTTAAAATTAACCTGAGCTCGGAATAAGATCTATTCCCAACTATATGATACACGGAAACGTCAGTCGCATTGTTCGAGGCCAGACTACATCTGTAATATACTGTTTTTGCAATATATTAGGTACTTGCTAGTATCTGTCGAGTTGGCGACTGACAAATGGTTTTGCCTACTTTTCCCGAAAGAAAAGTTGGTCGAACTTGAACAAGATTGAAATATATTTCAAGCGAAGTGCAAGACGAAGTGGGTTAATCCTTACATTTGCCTTTAAACGGTAAGACTCCGTTGTGCCTAATCTATCTTTTCAATAACTTACATTAAATTTTATCCCGAACTGACGTTAAAATTAAAATACGCTCAAAATAAAAACTATAAAGACGTGACTAAAATCCCATACTTCGACGTTAAATACATGCCCTGACGGATAATATCTGTTCCATTGGCATGATGTACTTTTAATTCTTGAGCAATCGCATCATATTGAAAAGCATCAAAACAATCCTGATGCTGGCAAAGCCAATTTAAAGTATCAGCAATATGCTCATCGACAATGTAGGTTTCTGCGAGAAAATCTTTAGCCATGACAATAAAACAAATAATAAGAATGTCATCATTGTATCTGAAATAAATTTCTGATTAAAAGTAAGGACATCAAATACTAAAAAATGGGAAAGACTTAAAGATTGAATCTCAGATTTTCAAACTAAAAAACCACCATATTTATGTGAAATATGATGGTTTCTTTATTCAATTAGACGTGTCACACGATCGATTTACATGTAGAAGAAATTAATGATGTGCTCCACATTTACGACATTCCTTAACAACGAAGTTGTACCCGATTTCATATTCATAACTATGGATACATAGTAACTTTCTGATTTTACTTAACATTCCTTAACTCCCTTAAGATTCCTACTTGTTTTATTTCTTCCTGAACACTTTAAAGAAAGTCTAATTAGACTTTTAAATATAATTATCACAATTTTTCATAAGATGAAATATATTTTCTTACATCTTTAGTCGTATATAGATTGTATAGATACAGCCATGAATAAAGCGTTTTTAAAGCTTAATTTTCAAATAATGATAATTTCTTAAATTATTGGTTTTATTGCTGAAAATTATTTATTTTTGTCATAAAAATTGTAAGTTTTAATCTTGATTTAATCCAACTTTTATATAGGATGAAATGGTAGCTTTTTCTATTAACAATCTTTTCAACTAGAAAGCTTTAACACAATTTATATGTATTAATTTGATTATAAAGGAATTTTGTATGCAAGGAAGAATGATGCAACAACCCCTCCTGATCAGTAGCATGATTGAACATGCTGCGCGTTATCATGGAGACACCGCAATTATTTCTAAAAATACAGACGGTACAATTACACAAACAGATTGGACACATATCACCGAAAACTCTAAACGTTTTGCCAATGCCCTACAGTCTCTTGGACTTGTGCAAGGCGATCGTGTTGCAACGATTGCATGGAACAATCATCGCCATCTTGAATCATGGTATGCGATTTCAGGCAGTGGTTTAGTTTGTCATACGATTAACCCTCGCCTATTTCCAGAACAACTTGTTTTTATTATTAATGATGCACAAGATCGTGTTGTATTATTTGATAAAACCTTTCTCCCTTTAATTCGTGCTGTAAAAGCTCATACACCAACAGTTGAACATTTTGTCTACCTCGGTGCTTTTGACCAAGAAGTTGCAGATGCTGTACCAGATGTAAAATTCTACGACGTACTCATTGCCGAACAGTCTGTACATTATGAATGGCCAAGCTTGGAAGAAAACACTGCAAGTTCGCTGTGTTATACCTCTGGTACAACAGGAAATCCTAAAGGTGCTTTATACAGCCATCGTTCAACAGTACTCCACACCTATGCCATTTGCTTACCTGACTCATTAAATTTATCTGCCAATGACATCATGTTACCAGTCGTTCCGATGTTCCATGTTAATGCATGGGGAACACCGTATGCCGCGGCGATGGTGGGTTGTACCTTCGTCCTTCCTGGCCCTGGCTTAGACGGTGCAAGCTTGGTACAAATGATTGACGATTATAAAGTCAGTATTGCACTTGGTGTACCAACCATTTGGCAAGGTCTACTTGCCGCAGCGAAGCAAACTGGTAGCCAATTGAACAGTTTAAAACGCAATGTCGTCGGTGGCTCTGCTTGCCCACCTGCAATGATGAAAGCATTTAGAGATGTTTATCATTGTGAAACCATTCATGCATGGGGGATGACGGAAATGAGTCCTTTAGGCACAGGTAATCAGCTCAAAGCTAAACATCAACAGCTTTCAGCAGAAGAACAATTTAAAGTACGCTTATCCCAAGGTCGCCCACCTTTTGGTGTCGATTTACGTATTACCGATGCAGAAAATGGGACACATGAAGTCAGCCGTGATGGACATACCACTGGAAATCTTCAAGTCAAAGGTCATTGGATTATCGAATCTTATTATGGAAAGTCTGATAATGCCTTAACAACAGACGGCTGGTTCGATACAGGTGATATTGCTTCGATTAATGAAGATGGATATTTATTATTAAGTGATCGCGCTAAAGATTTGATTAAATCAGGTGGTGAATGGATTTCTTCAGTTGAATTGGAGAATATTGCCATGAATCATCCTGAAATTGCGATGGCAGCGGTGATTGCAGCAGATCACCCTAAATGGGATGAACGACCTATTGTGATTGCCATTAAACAACAAGGTGCAACCATTACAGAGCAAGGTTTATTAGATTACTATTCTGACAAAATCGCAAAATGGCAAATTCCAGATAAAGTCATTTTTGTAGAGTCGATTCCTTTAACGGGTACTGGCAAAATGTTGAAGCGTGATCTACGCGAACAGTATGGGAAAATATTACTTACTGAATAAAAAATCATTTGAATACTTATAAAAAAGCCTTTTAATATTGAATTAAAAGGCTTTTTTTATTTCTGAGAAATTTTCAGCTTTTCGCTTTTTAGAATCGCCAATGATAGAACAAATCGATTGCTTTTTCTAAAGACTGACTCGCTTCTAAATATAAGCGTTTATTCATTTGATAGCGTAAGGTTAACTTATTCACTGGTGTGAAGACACCGACACCATAACGAATATATAAGTCTGGGGTAATATAGCCCGTTAAACTGACTTGGGTATCATCACCCGTACCTTGTGCATCAAAAGACAAACCACTTAAGCCAAAAGTACGTCCAATCTGGTTGGTAAATGCACGTGTACCACCCAACCCTAAACTAATACCCGCTGCTGCAATGGTATTATTGACGTCAGATTTGAAGCCTTGCTCATTACTTAAACCACTTGAACCTTCATTGATACGCCCTGTAATTAACGCATTCATCGCCTCTTGATCAGACAATCCAGCATCATTATAAACTTGAATATTTGGACTCGATGCGGTGCCTGTAATACGGACACCGACTATACTGCCCGAGATACTCTTATTGGTGTCTATGTCCAATGTTGGGTTTGCCAATGGGCCATTAAAACGTGCAATTGCACGATTCAAATCTAAACGCTGACCATACGCTTCGATCGTTACTTTTTGGCTAACGCCAATCGCACCATTGGCACGCATGGCTGTCTCTAGACCACGTTGTGTGAGATATAAACGACCGACCAATGGAATACGACTGTTAAAGCCTTCAAAAATCACTTTATCGCCAAGATTGACATTAACATCTGCACGAATATCCCACGGTTTAGCTGCACGCAGAATAGCGAGTTGGTTTTCTCCTTCTTTGACAATACGTACATCAGGTGAAACGTTCACAACTGCTGCACTTGCTTCAGGCATTGAAATCAGTGCACGAGGAACATCTACTTTACCTTTCACTGCAACACGCTTACTCATTGGCAATGCGTCTACTTCAATATCAGTATCCACGACAGCTGTGATCAACGGTGCTTGACGAACAAGTAATTTTTCACCATTTAATTTTAATTGCACACGTAGATCATTTTTCCAATCAATACTACCATTGATTTTCCCGACCCCACGTCCACTATTAAACGCACCATTAATCGTCACAACATCTTGGCGAATTGAAGAGTAAATTTGCACATTGGTTAAATTAACAGGCAGTGAAATCATACTGATTTCACCATTCTTTAAGCGCATCTCACCATCAAATAATGGCTGAGATAAGGTTCCATTGATCTTACCTGCAAGTGACAATGTGCCATCTAATTTGCGTATATCTGCAATAAATGGTTTTAAAATCTGTAATTGAACTTCGTTAAAGGCAACTTCGCCACGCATTGGTTTTGAGTCAACATATGGGTTCACAATAACACTTGCATAGCCTGTACCGATATTTGGTGCTTTTAAGTCAACACGCAGTAGTAATCCATCAGCAATGCTTTTTGCAATGATACTTGCTTCATCATAGTTCATCGATGTTGAAACATCTTCAGGATTTTCGGCAGCAATACCAATTTTACCGTTGCGTGTGATTAATTTAGCATCTAACTTAGGTTTCGCACCTTGAGCCCATGACGCTTTTGCATAACCATTTAATTTACCTGTTAATGCTAAGCCTGTTGGCATAAATGCAGCGAAATCATTTAAATCTAGATTTTGAGTTAAGAATGAAACATTACCACTTTTCTTACTCACTCGTATCGGCTGATCAAAGCACAACTGACTTTGCTGACTCTGCCAACAATGCTGTCCAACATACAACTCAGCTTTGGCAGATGAATAAATAATTGGGGCATTCTTTTGTTGAAGTAAATGTGCTCGAACCGAGTCAAACTCACCTTTTTGAACTTGTCCTAACCAATCATTCTGCGCATTAAAACCACCTGCCAATTGCATATAGAATTTTGAATAATAATTCCAACCCTGTAATTGCAATAAGTGTGCTTTGCGAGTACCCGACAAAGTAATCGCTGCATGTTGAATTTCACGATCACCACTACGCAATGTCTCCATTTGCGCAACCATTTTAGAAGGCACGGTTTCAGACGTTGGCAATTCACCTTTCAAACTGAGTTTTTTAATACTAATATCATTAAAACTAAAACGATCAACCACTAAGTTTGCAGTCGCACTTAAACGCGGTTCTATCTGTAAATTTAAATAACCGTATGCTTTACCACGTAAACCCGGATAAATTTCATATAAAGCAGGAGCATTGACTTTTAAGCGTAGGTTTTGCGCATTTCCTGTGGCTTGAACTTGATTATTGGCATAGGACAAGAATAAGTTATTTGCCTCAAACTGCTGAGGAACAAAACCTTTTTGATCAGCATTGAGCATGATTGCCAAATTACCACGACCACGTAAAGGCTTATTATTAATCATGCCTGCAATGTTAAGTTGTTGGATATTAATTCTTTTCTGTTGATCAGACCAACGACCTTGGGTTTTCACATTCCCTGAAACCTCACCACGGACTGAGGAAACAAAGTATTGTGGTTTAAAGCGAACCAATGAAGTACTAATATCCCAACTGAAACCATTCGCCACATGCACTAAACCACTTGCAAAGACTTTTCCAGCAACACCGTCATGCTGTAACTCAGATATTTTGATCAATTCAGGTGTACCAGACACCCGTAGTTTTAATAAACCACTGCCTTGTTTCAATTGCGCTGCATTGAGTGCACCATCATAATTCACAGCAAAGCCTTTAAAACCACCTCCTGCTTTTTGATCTGCAAAAATAATCGCAGCACTACTTTTACCTGTCAGTCGGATGGTTTCTGGGTTGGCTTGATTGGCAATTCGTCCAGTGAGATCTATGTGATCAAAAGAAATAAGTTGTTGATTTGGTTTCGCAAAACCATTTGCTTTAACTTGACCATTTAACAAATTCACAGGAGCAGTAGCGAGTACAGATTGTGGATTAAAATCTTTAGCATTCAATAATGCTGTCCACTTTAATTGACGTTTATCTGTTGGTAACTCAATCACTGCATGACCTGAAAGATTGCCTTGATCTGCTAAATAATTAAAAGCTGGAATATGTAAATCGTTGCCTTTTAAGTCCAATTGCGCATTATATTTACCTGCTGGCAAACTGCCTTTTTCGTTTTTCCGCACAACGGTTGCAACATGAAAATTTTGTTGACCTTCAAGCAATGCTAAATTGACTTGACCTTGCTCACTACTCAACCAACCCACATACGGAACAGCTCGATCAATATTTTTCCAATTGACACCTAGTTGCATAGGCTCAGGCTTTTGACTCTTTTGTTCGGCTTGATCCAGTTTGACATTCCAAGTTTCATATTTATCAAAAGCAACATTTGCGGTTAAATGCATGCCTTGTTTCAGTGCACCTACCGAAGAAATATTGGCATCTAATGACGGTGGCAAAAAGTCTTGAACGACTTGTGGAATAATTTTGTCTTTTGGATTAATACGATCTAAACGCCCTTTAATATCCCAATGGACATGATCTTGCCAACTCACTAGCCCAGCAGCATTAACCGCTCCCCCCATCAGCTGACCATTGACATTACTGATATTCAGTTGGTTCACCAAGTCTGTATGTGCAAGACCTGTATATTGACCTTGTGGAATATTTTTCCCACTAATATCGGTATTGATATCGAGGTTTAAACCTTTAATATCACCTTGGAATTTTGCAATACCATTCTTTGATAAAAGTGCTTGATCTAATAACAACGGCCAATGGTAATCTTTAAAATTTAAAGCACCATTCATTGGCACATTGGGACGCATTGGATGCAACACTGCCCATCCTGTTAGCATATCAGGTGTTTTTGTTGCCACACCTGCTTTAATCGTGTCTAAAGAACCACGTGCTTGCACATAAATATCTTGAATATTTAAACTTTTAAGAGACGGTAAACGAACAACACCTTGTGCATTTAATGGATATTTCCCTTTAAAATCCATATTGCCTTTGGCATTTTTAACAGACAAATAGCCCATGTCCATGCTTGAATTTTCAAATTTTAATTCAGTCCCAGACCACAATGCCTCTTCTAAATGCACATCATTAAAATCAACTTTGGCTGAATAAGTTTGGATCTGTAAATGATCCACATCTGCCTGATCTACCCGCAGAATAAAAGGCAGTTTGATTTCACTAAATTTGAACGGCTCATTGCTTGGTGGAGTCTTTGTGATAATTCTTAAATTATTGACATCGGCATGACTTAAATGAATTTCTTTATCAAAAATGGCTCGCCAACCTAAAGAAACATTGGCTCGATCTATTTTAATATCTACAGGTTTTAGGGTGACTAGAATATTTTTGAGAATAATCCCTTGTAAAAGATTACCGCCTTCATATTGATAATGGATAATTTTTTGACTAGCAGCAACACGATCAAGTAAGAACTTACTGCCCTTATCTGTACTAAACATCACAGCTAATGCAGTAACCAATAAAACAATGATCAAAAACACCGACAACAGAATATTGCGTAATAATTTACGCTTCTTTGGGCTTTGCTCAGGCTCTAAAGAATTACTTTGTTGTTCATTTTGAACATCTTGATGTTCTGCATCAGTCATATTATTTCCAAAGTTCTCACTGATTTTAAATCATTCATTTATTCTATGGATTATGGATATTAAAGTTGCGATCCAATATAGAAGTGTAATCGAATCGGACGGTCTGGATCTGATATTCCAGAAGCCAAGTCTAATCGAATTGGGCCAATCGGTGATTTCCAGCGAATGCCTAGACCGATACTGTATTCTGTATCATTACTAAAGTTTTTATTGTAGGCATTACCAACATCACTAAAAATGGCTGCACGCCAACCTTCTTTAAACTGATAGTTATATTCTACTGACCCAACAGCTAAAGCCTGCCCTCCGACTTCATAGCCATATTCAACTGGAGAAAGGCTTTTATAATCAAAACCTCTCAGGCTTTGGTCACCACCTGCAAAGAATCTTAAATTATAAGGCACTTGTTGAAAATCTTTTGCAAAAATATAACCCACATCCAAACCACCAACAAATTGATGATTGTCATTTTTGCCCAATGAATATAGTGCTTTCCACGTTGTATTGACGATTGCCATATCTGTATCGGTCAATAAAGACTCACTACCCATTTGAATTTTATACGATTGTTTAAAACCACGGGTTGGATTCACTCGATTATCACTGGTGGTTTTGGTTGCTTCGTATCCAAATAATAAAGATTCTTGTTCTTCATTCGAACCTGGTATTAAGAAAGCATCGGGAATGTCATCTACATCCACCACACCACTTTGCGTAATTCGGTCTAAACGATAACGCACGCCAAAAATATGCTGCCATTCTTTACGAGACCCTTTAATCACACGGTCCACACCCGCAACAGCAGATTCAATGACCAAATCCAAATCATTACCAATCCCCCCACGATCTTCACGCTCATAACCTGCAACGAGGCTGACATAATCATTTAGTGGATGTTTATAAGGAATATTATAACGGGCATCAAAGGATTGACGAATTTGTGATAACTCGAAGTTCGCGTCAAAAGAATGACCTAAATGATTGACAATGGCACGGCGATACTGACTTCGTAGACGAACACCAGTATCTGTTCCAAACCCAATACCTGTTTCTAAACTATTGAGACGATCTGCATTTAAAGTCACCACGACAGGAATTTTCTTTTCTTCACGTGCTTTATCTTTGAGCAAATCCTCTTCAGATTCTTTTTCTTTTTGCTGTGTTTGCAATTGTCTTAAATTCGGATCTGTCGCATCTTGCTGAGTTCCAGCGAACTGATTTTCATCGACCACATTCTGCGTGACTTCTTTATCCGACTGTTTGGCTTTTTCAACTTGAGTCTGCTCTGAAAATGAAGCCGCAGCGATACGCTCCTGATCGACCAGTGCTTGTAAATCCGCAGGTAGCTCTAAAGGTTTCACAATCGGATCAGGTTTTATAGCATCAACCAAAGTATAGTTAAAATATCGTGAGTTGGTTAAGTTATTTGCCAAACCATTGATACGCCATGCGGTATAGTCAGCATCATCTTTCCAAGGAACCATAGACTCAAGAACTTTTAAATCAATTGGTAGCGGTTTAGAAGGATCACTCATCCTAAATTCAACATGACCTAATTTATAGCGATCACCCGTTTCATATTTTAAATTAATTTTGGCTTTATTCTGTGGTTGTTCAACTTTAACGTCATGTAAACGCCAATAACTGTCAAAAAAACCATTATCAATCGCAGCATCGGTAATACGTGATTTTGTAGTTTCATATAAACCGTGGTTAAACGTATCGCCTACTTCCAAGTCTGGTAAAACACGTATCACTTGGAACTGAGCCAAATTCGCTCCAGCACCACTGCCTTCTATATTTTGCTCAGCTACGATTACGGGCTCATTGGCAACAACACTAACTTTTAAGTGTTTATCATCCACTTTTGAAAATTTAAATTGCGCATTGTAATAACCCACAGCCTGAGCAGCTTGCACAGTCAGGGTTCTCAATTGTGAAACTGAACCATTAAAATCTAAAAAAGCCTCTTGAGTAAAAGAAGATAATTTCGCTTTAATATTGTCCGTCAGAACTTTAGGCCCGCCCTCAACTGTCACCGTAATTTTAGGAATGGTTGCAACATTACTTTGTGGTTTAATAACTTTGTTAATCAACCCTTTAAAGAAACCAACTTTAATCTCTTCAGGCTTGGCTTCACTCAAGGTTGGATCTGTTAATGTTTTCGCTGTATCATTTTTTTCGACTGAAATATCCTGATCTGAATGAATCTCTTGAATGAGTTGATCTACATTGACAGGAGCTTGAGTAATTTCATAAACTTCTTGCTGTGTAGCATCATTCACAACCACTTCAGGAACTTGTGTAACACCATTCCTAAAATCAAGTGCTTCTTTCTTTGCGTCTTCTGCAACTTGAAAAATTTCATTTGCTAAAGATTGATCAACAGGTGCAATCGGTAAATCTTCAAGATCATCAAATTGAATCGGTTTAAAATCATCTTGAACACCCAAGTTTTGTTCTTGCTGTTGAAGCATAGATAAACTGTCAACCGATGTTGTAGCTTTGCTTTGTTCTATTTTTTCATCAATTTGGTCTATTTTCTCATTCGGCAAACCTTGTTGCTTTGCAGCGGCTTCTAATTGCTCTTGTGTATTGGTAATCTCAGCTGTTTGATTTTCTTGCTTTATATTGTCCTGCGCTGATTCGGCATAACTTAGGGGTACAGCAAAAACACTTAAAAAAACACTTGCACATAACAGTTTGTTGATATGATAACTATCAAAGTGAAGGTGCATACAATGTGCAAGTACAGATTTTTTAAATTTAATTTTTGCTGGCATACCAAGCTCTAATTATCTAAATATATTAAATGAAATTTACACTGAACAATGTATATTTCTGACACTCAAAACAATTGGTTTTAAACATGATTTAAGGTTAAAACATGATACATGATTTTGTATGATAGTTACTATTTCACCACATTTTTCATAAATAACTAAATGAAGTCATCTACAATGGAAAAAAATGAGCATATTTTAGCTACACGGCGTTTTCTGCCGATGTTTCTTACCCAATTCTTTGGTGCATTAAACGATAATGTCTATAAACAATCGCTTTTGCTCGTCATCACTTATGGATGGATTCAACAACAATCTGCAAGTATAAGCACACTCAACAACCTTGCTGCATTGTTATTTATTCTACCCTATTTCATCTTTTCTGCGACAGCTGGACAAATTGCAGATAAGTACGAACGTTCATTTTTAGTCCGAAGTATCAAAATACTCGAAATTATCATCATGCTGATCGCTTCAGCTGGTTTTTTATTGGGCAATTTATGGATTTTACTGTTTGCCTTATTTTTAATGGGAACCCACAGTACCTTCTTTGGCCCGATCAAATATGCAATTCTGCCTGATATTTTAAAACCCAATGAATTGATGTCTGGAAATGCACTGTTTCAGTCTGGAACGTCCATCGCCATTTTGATTGGTATGATTTTAGGTGGAGCGGTGATTTCGCTTTCTGAAGGCAATATGATTTGGATTTGTTTAACCATCATAGCGATTGCAGTGATGGGTTATCTATGTAGTCGTTTTGTTCTTAAGCAACCCACGACCAATACTGATTTAGAAATTGACTGGAATTTCTTTCGTACCAGTTTTCAAACCATTGGTTATGCGAAAAGTTTGCCTTTAATTTTTATCATTCTTTTAGGTAACTCATGGTATTGGTTTTACGGGGCAACTTATCTCACGCAAATTCCTCAATTAACTCAACAAAACTTGCATGCCAATGAAAATGTAGTCAGTCTGCTTTTGACATTCTTTTCAGTTGGTATTGGTGTCGGTTCACTGCTGTGTCGTAAGGTTGGCGGTACTGAAGTCAATATTAAAATGGTACCCATTGGTGCAATCGGATTGACTGTATTTGCGCTTTATTTAGCAGCAAGCTTAGCATTTGTTCCTGAGCGCACAGGTGATTTGATCACCATTTCAGATATGTTTAGCTCAGGTGCTGCGTATTACCATGTTATGGTTGCAGTCACCTTACTAGGGATTAGCGGTGGATTTTATATCGTTCCTTTGTACGCCATGATGCAAGCCTACGCACCTAAGTCACATCGTGCCCGTGTGGTTGCTGCCAATAATATCTTTAATGCAATATTCATGGTTTCCTCTGCGATTTTCTCTATAATCATCTTAAGTATTTTAAAAATAGATATTAAAGTTCTATTTTGTATTACCGCTATACTCAGTGCGATTTTTAGTACGTGGTTATTAATTCGTTTAAAACCACTGATTGCCACAACTCAAGCTTCTTTGGAGGACTAATATGCGTCAATATACTGGCATTGATAAACTGATCAATTCATTCGATCAAGCTTTAAGAAGTTTAGTACCAGGCGCGACGTCTGCACAAAGAACGAACCCGTCAAATGACACAGAAACTAAATTAGCCGTCAGTGAAGCTCGCCATGTTGCAGGTTTAATGCGAGTGAATCATAGTGGTGAAGTATGTGCCCAAGCGCTTTACCACGGGCAGGCTTTAACTGCAAAGCTACCGAATGTACGCCGTGAAATGGAGTTTGCTGCGATCGAAGAGCAAGACCATTTGGCATGGTGTGAAGATCGCTTAAAAGAATTGGATAGTCATACCAGTTTATTGAACCCTGTTTGGTACGGGCTTTCTTTTGGTATGGGCGCACTGGCAGGTATTGCGGGTGATAAATACAGCTTAGGTTTTGTTGCCGAAACTGAACGTCAAGTGAGTATGCATCTACAACATCATATTAGCCAACTGCCTGCACAAGATGAACGTTCACGCAGAATACTGGTACAAATGAATGAAGATGAATTGCACCACCGTGATACAGCTTTACAAGCAGGCGGTGTTGATTTACCCATTCCAGTCAAAATCACCATGACGGCTATTTCTAAATTGATGACCAAGACCAGTTATTTTATTTAACAAGCTTTTTTACTGTTGATATTCCTCACCTTTTCAAAAGTGAGGAATATGCAGCAAAGGAATGATTTAAACGTTTTAGAATAAAGAGCATTGCGCTTTTTATACCAGTACAACCTTTTTCTAAATAGTTTTTACTTTACTCATTTAATTTCTTTGAACATTTTTAAACTGATAAGCGATTGAATAAGTAGAACTATTCACTCAATCCAAACAATAACTTAGCATTGTGTGGCGCTGACTGTGTAGCCTCTATAGGCAATAAAGATGGGTTTAGTGGATAAACTGCACCATCAAATTTCAACATCACTTGCCCATGCTTTCGACTATAAACCAATAACTGTTTCCAACCATTACTAACATACATTGTTGAATAGACGGGGCTATCAACCAAAGTTGTTTTACTCAAAAAATCAAATGCTTGGTTCGGTTTCCCTTTAAAGATCAGCATGGTACAACCACCTGAACCACACCAATCCAAACCATTCAAAAGCACTAAGGCATCTTGTTGCCCATCGCCATTCAAGTCATCAAAAGCCACCTCATAAGCAGATGAATCTTTTGTATAAGCAAAAATACTTTGTTTTAAATTGCTGTCACGTTGTTGCACAGATTGATTTTTAACTTCTGTTTTTGATGCTTGAATCGATTGTTCAGGCAAATGTGTACATGCACTGAATAGAAACATACAACTTAACAATGTCAATGATTTCAAATACATTGCTACTTACTCTCTCATCTCTAAAAATATTATAAAACAATAACAGGGAATTGATGCTTTGGATGATCGAATAACATATCTTGCCAAATATCATACATTGGAATCTTTACATCCAGAGCCAATGGTAATTTTTTAGGATTAAATTGCATCTGCGTTAAATCGCTCCCCCACGCAATCAAATCGACATCCAAAGTGATATTGTGTGAAGGACGGACACGACCTGAATCTGCTTCCATCTTTTTTAATAAGGCGATGATTTCTTCAACAGATAATTGGCTTTTCAGCAAACACGCAGCATTCCAATAATCTGCACCTACGCCATCACGACATGGAATAATATAAATTTTTGAAAATGTGGCTTCACCCAAACTCAAAATCTGAGCAAATGTTTTTTGAAAATGATATTGAGGAGCGCTATTACTCGCCAGAGCTAGGGCGAATATCGTTTCGGTGGCGTTCAAGGCGAATTCCTACAGAATTTGCTTGCGGGATAATGGCAGGCTTACGGATGGTAATCATAATCGATTCAACTGATGGATAGGTAGCGAAAAGCGCATTTAAAACCAGTTTAGCCGCATGTTCGATCAATTTCGGGGCAGCGTCTTGAATGACTTTACTCGAAATCTCACAAATTTCTGCATAATTTAACGTGTCTTCTAGTTCATCTGTGTTGGATGCTTTTTCTAAACAGCTCTGAATCGTGAGATCAAGCATTAAAGGCTGAATCATTTGGCGTTCCCAATTGAAACAGCCAACTACTGTATCCACTTTTAAACCTTCAATGATAATTGCGTCCATAACGATTTCAAATTCTCTATTCAGATTAAAAAGTCCCCCTTTGAAAAAGGGGGATTTAGGGGGATTCCATTAAAAGCAATCCCTCCCTACCTCCCTTTAAAAAGGGAGGAGATCCATCTCAATATTCGATATCGAAGCTGAATCAAATAAAGTCCCCTTTTGAAAAGAGGTACTTAGGAAGCTTCTATTAGAATAGAAGCAATCCCTCCGTCCTTTAGGGGAGAAGATCCATCTCAATGCTTCAACAACGAAGCTGGATCTAAATCTTGCACCATTTGCAAACGTTGATCTGCATAAATATCGGTATATGGTGCAAGTACACGCATGAAGCGATCAAAATACAACATTTGCTTAAATAATAAGGCAAAATCACGTGGGAATCGAATACCGTGACGCTCACCGACGGCAACCATATCCATCATAATATCGTTTAAATCAGAAGGGTTTGAAGTCATGATTTTTTGCGGATCTGCCAATAGAACACCACTAAATAGGCGCTCCAAATCATCCGCTAACACTTGGGTATCAATCTGCGTACTCGTCATGCCCATACCCAACATATTTTGAGCCATAAGCGTGTAATCGGTCTTTTGCAATGCATCCATAAATGCCATACACGACTGCCATACTTCTGGTTTAAGTTGACCCACGATACCAAAATCAATAAAGCCAATTCGCCCATCTTCAAGCAACATCAGGTTTCCTGCATGTAAATCTGCGTGAAATGATTTACACAGCATTAAGCTACCAAACCATGTGTTCATTGCCGTAATGAGCACTTGTGAAGGGTCTTTTGCAACTTTTCTAACCACATCAAAATCGGTTAATGGCACACCATACAAGCGTTGCATGGTCAATACACGGCGAGTTGAATACTGGTGATAAACCTTTGGCGCAGTCGCAGCGTGATTTTGAGACACGTTGAGATAATTCACAAAGTCATCAAGGTTTTGCGCTTCTTCAATAAAATCTACTTCACGTACCATACGTGTTTTAATTTCTTCAACAATATCTGCCAACGAAGCAAATTTAACTTTAGGAACCGCTTTTTCTAAGATTTTTGTTGCCCAATGCAAAACATTGAGATCGGTATAGAGGATGGTTTCCACACCAGGCTTTTGCACTTTAATAACAACATCTTCACCAGTCACCAATTTCGCTGCATGTACTTGTGCAATAGACGCTGAAGCCAATGGCTTTTCTTCAATAGAAGCGAAAATTTCACTTAAATCTCGCCCTGCAAATTCTTGCGCTAAGACACCTTGTACATAGCTGAATGGTAATGACGGTGTTTGATCTAGACAACCTTGAAACTCTTCAACATATTCACGAGGAAATAATGAAGGTGTACTGGCAATGAATTGCCCCAACTTAATATAAGTTGAGCCTAAAGATTCAAACGTTTCACGCATGAGTTTTGCGTTACTTGGTTTTTCAGTCGCATATTTGATGCCTGCTTTTGCTGCGATTACAGCCGTTTCCCCGACTCGGGCAACTGAGCGCAGTCCATCTAACCAGATATTGTTTTTCATAATGTCTAAGTAGAAATAAATTGAGACAAGTGTAGCAAATTAATCAGCCTTTGCTGTATGGCTTGCCTGACAGTTTGCACAATCTGTATCTTTTTCAAAGGCTAAAATTCGTTGTTTCATTGTTAAGCCATCCCAAAGCAGTAATTTTTGCTTGAGTGGGGTCTGAGCTAAACCTAAATATAAAAGTGCATGATGTGCTTGCAAGCTTGCCATTACATTTGGCGTCGTAGCTAAAACCCCTGAATCTGCACAACGAAAGCTTTCATTAATATGTTGTTCTTTGGGAAATAAACACTCATAACAGGCTGAATTTCCTTCGACCATAAACAATTGACCTTGGAAACCAATTGCCGATGCGCTAATCAACGGTACATTGAATTGGGTACAAACCTGATTGACCAAATAACGTGTGGTGAAATTATCACAACCATCGAGGACTAAATCTTGTTGAGCAATCAATGATTGGGCATTGAACTCATCCAGTTTATGAGTATGACTTTCAACTTGGATAAAGGGGTTAATCTGTTGCAGACGCTTGCTGAGTATCTCTGATTTATAAAATCCAACATCTTGTTGTGTATAGGCAATTTGACGTTGTAGATTGCTGATTTCAATGGTATCTGCATCTATAAGCGTGATTTTTCCAACTCCCGCGCGTGCGAGTAACTCCGCAACAGTACAACCAATCCCACCGCAGCCTACAATTAAAACATTGGCCAGTTTGAGCTTTTCCTGCGCTTCAATATCCCAACCATCCAGTAGGATTTGACGTGAATAAAGATGCATTTCAGATTCGGTGAGTTCTAAATCATTTTCGAGCATGAGAGAAGAGATATTTCAGTTTTGATCAGTATAAAGTAAAACATTCAAATTAAATGCTTACATTGTTATATTTTGAGTATTTAACCGAATTTGATCAGTTAAAATTAAATTTAAAATGACTACATTTAGATTTCTGCATAATTTCCACAAAAACCTACATTGTCGATATTTTTCCCACAATTTGATCAAATGTTGAAATTTTTAACAAACCATTCTACATTAAAGCAGAAAACTTTTTCAGATTGGATTTAAGCATGGAACTTGATCGTTACGACAAACAAATTCTTGAAATTTTAACGCATGAAGATATCAACCTAAATGAACTGTCGGAACGTATTAACCTCTCTGTAAGCTCGGTACACCGTAGAATCAAACATTTGATTGAAACCAATATCATGACCAATTTGAAACGTGATATTAATTTTGAGAAGCTCGGTTTTAAACTTCACGTGATATTGCAGGTTTCTTTAAGTAAACACGACAGTGATACTTTTGCTAAATTTTTAGAAGAGCTCGAAAGTATTCCAGAAGTGATTAATGCCTTTTTAGTGACTGGGCAAACGGCTGATTTTTTAGTTGAAGTGGTTGCAAAAGACATGGAAAACTACAGTGAAATTTTACTGAAACGTATTGGTAAAATTGACCATGTCGTCGCCCTGCATTCTAGCTTTGTGATTAAAGAATATAATCACGTTTTTAACTGTACTGGACTGCTTAATCGCGTTTAAGTCTTATGGTAAGTACAATATAAGGCTTTATTTTAATTGGTATAACATGAAATTTTATTTAGCAGAAGAATACCAACCACAATGCAAAGTGTTGTTTGAATATTATCAAACTCAAATCAGCACAGTTTTACCATATGCAAAAATTGAACATATCGGTGCTTCTTCTATTCCTCACGCCATTTCTAAAGGTGATTTAGATATTTATATTGCAGTGTCACAATCTGAATTTGATGATGCTATTCAAAAACTTTGGACATTAAATTTCCGAGAGAAATTAGAAACATTGAGAACAAATCAACTGTGTATGTTGGAATCTCAAAATGGCGATAACGTTGCTTTTCAACTGATTGTAAAAGGTTCTGAGTTTGAATCATTTATTACATTTAGAGATCGGCTTAGACAATCACCTGAACTCATTAAAAACTACAATGATCTAAAAAGACGCTGTGAATATTTAGATATGGCAGATTATCGTACAGAAAAAAATCGATTCATTTCAGATGTTCTAGATAGACATAAAACTTAGCTCAATAAAAAACGCACCAAAAGGTGTAATGTTAGCCAGTTAAGAGTAATTTAGTCGTTACTTATCTAAGAATCTCCCCTAACCCTGAGCCATTTATGGCGCAAGGAAAAAGAGGGGAACTATTGAGAATTTAAAATAATTTTAGATTCTTGATACTCCCTCCTTTGAAAAAGGAGGGTTGGGGAGGATTTAAAAAGACTTAACTGATCAGCACTACACCCACTGGTGCGTTTTTTGACTCAAATATGAATTAAGCGTCTAACTCAGCGAGTACTTCATCTGAGAATTCAACGTTGGTATAAACGTTTTGCACATCATCCAAATCTTCAAACATATCAATCATTTTTAGAATTTGTTTAGCTTGATCTACATCTGTAATTAATGCTTTTGTTGAAGGACTCATCGTCACTTCAGCATTATCAGATTTTAAACCTGCAGTCGCTAAAGCATCTTGAACAGTACCGAAAGTTTCAGGTGTTGTGATGACCAAAATCTCATCTTCACTCACTTCAATATCTTCTGCACCCGCTTCTAAAGCGACATCCATGATCTTATCTTCTAAAGAAACATCTTCAAAAGTAATCTCACCACGTTTAGTAAACATGTAAGCAACTGAACCCGCAGTTCCTAAGTTACCATTGGTTTTAGAAAAACAGTGGCGAACATCAGGCACAGTACGATTCAAGTTATCCGTCATGGTTTCAACAATTACAGCAACACCACCCACGCCATAACCTTCATAAGTGACTTCTTTCAAATCGGCATTTTCTTCACCACCAACACCACGCGCAGTTGCACGGTTGATGGTGTCACGTGTCATATTTGCCACCAAAGCTTTTTCAATAACTGCACGTAAACGTGGATTCGAAGCAACATCTCCACCACCTAAACGAGCCGCAGTCACGATCTCACGAATAAATTTTGTAAATACTTTAGCGCGACTCGCATCTTGTTTTGCTTTACGATGCTTTGTGTTAGCCCACTTGGAATGACCCGCCATGCGAAATATGCTCCTGTAGATTGGCCTTATGCCATATCAAATTTGTGGCAATTCTACCATAAGCACTTTTTTATGAGAAAGTGCTTATTTTTTAGATTTTATCCAAATTACGCTTTTTTTGGCTCAGGAATGACAATATCCAACCCTGTATGCTCTTTATATAATCGTTTAATTTCAGCTAAATCTTGATCGATATCTGAAGGATAGATTTTACCGAAAATACCACCTTGCTTGGTTTTTGAGTTAGCATACATCAAAACAATCGGCACATTTGCTGCTTTAGCAATATGCCAAAACCCTGTACGAATCGGTTTACGAGCCTCTCCACGTTCAGCACGTGTAGCTTCTGGTGCAATAACTAAATTAAATTCATCATTCGTTTGAAACAACTCAACCATTTGCGTCACGATGTCTTGATTGGATTTACGATCAACTGCAATCCCGCCAACTTTCTCAAGAATTGGCTTCATAGGTCCTTTGAATAATTCTTTTTTGATCAATGTATGAATTTTTAAATCAAAAATTTGAAAAATTGCAAGGGACAGCACTGCATCCATCATCGACGTATGTTCAAAACCGATAATCACTTGTTTTTTTTCTAATACATTGGGTTTTACTTCATATGTCCAACCTGACAATTTAAAAGCTAACTCCCCCAATAACTTTTTCATGTTCTACCTAGCGTCATAAAAATAATTTGCGAATTGTCCGAGCATCTGCAAAAAAATACAATTGCTATTCAGTTCTTTTTTTACATTTGTATATTTATTTTGCCAAAACTGAGACTTAATCCTAAACCATGGCAATTCTAAAACAGTAAAAACTGGTATTTTATCCGTTTTTACAAAAAAAATAAGCCCCCTTCATTTTGGCTGAAAATCGTCTCAAAGCCAATATTTACCGTGATTTTTCATTTTATATTCAGTCTATATTACACAAAAATTTTCTTTGATAGAAAAATAATCATTTGAATTTTACTCAATCAAGTTTTAGAATTTTGAATATGTAACAAATTCGAGTTAAGATATGAATGAGTCTAAATATCAACATGATGATCATTGTAAAAACATGATATTCGGCCCTTATGCTCCCTCTCAAATACTGAAAACAAACCTTGCGAACAAAGGGCAAGCTGAACCTTCTCATACATTCCAATCTTGCTCATTCACAATCAAAAATACCGTCTATAAAACACAGGTTGAAATTGACCATATTCAACAGATTAATCCCGTGACCTTTCTACACATTCCTCTTGCAATTGAGCGTGTACAAGCAGGTTTTCCCTCTCCCGCTCAAGACTATATCGATAAGACTCTCGATTTAAATGAACACCTGATTAAAAACCCAACTGCTACTTTTATTGTTCGGGTAAATTCCCTATCCATGCTCGGTATCGGTCTCGATATCAATGATGAATTGGTTGTTGATCGTAGCCTTGAAGCCAAGCATCGAGACATTGTCATCGCTCTAATTGACAATGATTTCACAGTTAAACGATTGATGATTGAAAATGGTCAGCATTGGTTAAAAGCTGAAAACCCTGAATATAGCGATATTCATCTTGATGAAAGTCAAGAGCTTATCATTTGGGGTGTCGTCACTTATGCATTAAAGCGCTTCAAATGAATACTCAAAATAGAATCTTTGCACTTGTCGATGTCAATAACTGCTATGTCAGTTGTGAGCGTGTTTTTGATCCATCTTTAAACAATAAGCCTGTTATTGTGCTGTCGAATAATGATGGTTGTGCTGTGGCGAGAAGTCAGGAAGCAAAAGATTTAGGCATAAAGATGGCTGTGCCCTTCTTTCAAATTGAAGACATTGTACAGAAACACGATGTACAAGTTCTTTCCAGCAACTATGCTTTATATACTGAAATGTCACGTCGTTTTCACGCTATATTGGGAGACTTTGTAACAGCTTCGGAGCAAGAAATTTATTCTATTGATGAATGTTTTCTAGAACTAACAGCTTATGCAAAAAGCTATGATCTCACTGAATATGCTCAAGAAATGCGTAACCGTATTGGAAAATGGCTAGGTTTGCCTGTATGTGTTGGTATTGGTCGAAGTAAAACAGAGGCCAAAATGGCCAATCACATGGCAAAAAAAGCCAAACGTTTTAGTGGTGTATGCAATTTGGCATCGATGGATCCCAAACACCGTGATTATTTTTTCAGTCTGATTGATGTCAGTGAGGTTTGGAATGTTGGTCGTAAACTTTCTAAAAAATTACATGCGATGAATGTTCACACGGTATTCGATCTGGCTTGTTCAAACCCAGCTGAAATGAAAAAACGCTTTTCAATTGTCATGGCTAAAACGGTTGCAGAATTACAAGGGATATCTTGCATAGAAGTTGAACATACCCCGCCAAGTAAAAAGCAAATTATCGCCAGTCGTTCATTCGGCTCACGTGTGACTGAACTCAATGACCTTAAAGAAGCCATGAGTGCCTATGCGCAGGACGCTTGCGCACGATTACGTGAAGGTCAACTGCTGTGTGGGTGTATTATCATTTTTGTGCAATCCAATCCTTTTGATGAGAATATTCCTTTTTATAACCAATTTATTCCCTTTGCATTTTCTGAACCTACAGACTGTGTGGCAGATTTAGTCAAGGCTGCAACTGAAATGCTCAAACATATTTATAAAAAAGGCATTAAATATAAGAAATGTGGGGTAATTCTGACAGCATTAGAGTCGAAAAATAGTCATGCCTTTGACTTACTTTCTGATAGATCAAATATTGAGAAGAAGGATAAATTAATGTCTGCAATTGAGGATGTACATGAGCGTTTTGGTAAGAAAAAATTAGGGATTGGTGCTTGTTATATTCCCGATCGCAGTTGGTCAATGAATCGCAACAAACTCAGTAAAAATCCTTTTCACTGGGATGAGCTACTAAAAATAGATCATTAAAAAGTATGTGAAATAAAGTGCTGAATGATTTTGATATATACAAATAACCATATCATTTTTAAATCTATCAAAGCCTAAAATGATGATCACACATTATTTTTTAACGAAGTGCAGATTGAACAATTTCGGGTAGTGCCATACTTTTCTCCAAATATTAAAAACCTCAAAAGTGCTAACTTTTGAGGTTTTCATTGTTTATGTAAAGAAGCCGATGGTCGTTTGATTTTAGAAATTATATCGCATACCCACTTTGTAGGTCATACCGTCAAAATCACCAATTGTATAGTTATAACGGTCAATTCCCTCATGCCAAGAACATGCCCCTGAACCCGTGCTATTACTTATAGAACCATCATTACATCTCGTGTTTCCAGAAACATCCCATGCCCATTTGTAACCAACTCCACCATAAACTGAAAGTGATGGTGTAAATGTATATCCTAGTTCTAAACCTACAGGTATTGTGTAATAAACAGAATCATCAAAACCATCCGCACTAATTACACTTACCCCCATGCCAAGGGTAGCTAATGTATAAAAACCTTTGTAATCAATTAAATTGAAATGCCCACCATATGAAAACTCATACACATCACCATCAAAATTTTTATTAGATTGGTACTCAAATTTTGCCCACATACCATGGTTATGTGGTGATGTGGAATAACCAACTCCGAAACCTTTAAGATCTTCATCTATATCGGTTGCAAATTTCCCTTTCTGCATAGAATACTCAAGCATAAGAGAATGATTCAATTCAACTTCATTTTTAAATTTCTTTGGCTGTAATGTCTTTTCATTTTGATCGTTTTGAATCGCAACTGGTGTATTTTCCATTGGTGTTGGTACACCTTGTTCGATTAATAATGGTTGATCTGCATGTGCTAAACATGCTGTACCTAAAACCCCAACTAAGAATAACTTTTTCATAAATTCATCATATAATTTCTTGTTATCATAATGTTACTGAAAGAATACATATTGTTCAATGAAAACAGCCCATCAAAGTGGGTTTGGTTTTGCTAGATTTTGACCAGCCTTTTCAGCGATAGGAAACCTCAATACTAAGTGATTAAACACGTTAGTTTAGAGAAAATTGTTTTATAGTCATTTTTTAGAATAGTCTTTTTGAAAATAATCAGCTTTTAGAAGAGTCATCTTGATTTCATCTATATGTTCACCTTTATAGATCAATGCATTTTTTAAAATATCTACGATTTTGAATCCAAGTTTTTGATACACATGTAACCCACGTTTATTATGACGATACACTTCTAGTCCTAGCTGTTCTAAGTTCAAAACATTAAAAACAAAATCCAAGGCTAAATGCATCGCCTGAGTCCCATAACCTTGACCTGTCAATTCGATATTGCACATCGAAATTCTGAAACCCGCACTTTTATGGGCTTGATCTATATCCATAATGACAAGTTCACCAATCATTTGATGATTGCTATTCAAACATATCGCGAAGTCATAACGACTTGTATTATTTTGACAATTCAAGATATGTTGTTCGATTTGCGCCAATGTAAAATCGACTGTTGTTCCAGTCATATAACGAATTTCTTCGATCTGCGTACTAGCCAAAAGAAGCGGTGCGTCTTCTATACGGACTGGTCTTAAATAAAGTTCGAGATTGGTAGGTTTGTGCATATATTTGTTATAAATTCAGATGATGAATAGAAAATAAATTAACATTTTTTCTGTTTAAAGCGAATGGATTCATTCATACTCTATTAAGCTCCTTATTAAAATAAAGTTTGGTATTTTAGTCTCCATTAAATATAAACTTTTATCTCACTTCTCTGACTGCTCTAATAAAAATAATCACTTTGATTCTTTCTATAGACAATAAAAAACTTGCACCAGAATATCTAGTGCAAGTTTCTCATTTTATTGGTTTATTACTTAGTAGCAGGAACAGAAGCTTCAGTCGTAATATTTACAGTGATCTTATCGCCAACATTTGGTACATAAGCACCTACACCAAATGCAGAACGATCAAACGAAGTCGTTGCATTGAAACCAATTGACTCTGCTTTGGTCATTGGGTGTACGCCTTGCTTGTTTAAAACTGCATCCAAAACAACAGGTTTAGTCACATCTTTAACCGTTAAGTTACCTGTAATTTTGTATTTGTTTTTTCCTAAAGCTTGTACTTTAGTACTTTTAAACGTGATATTTGGGTATTTTTCAGCGTTAAAGAAATCAGCATTTTTTAAATGCTCATCTAGCGCTTTTACATTGGTATTTAAGCTTGATAATGGAATTGTCACATTCACTGAAGAATTTGCAGGTTTTGCATTATCTACAGAAATCGTACCTTGAATATCACTGAAATTAGCAGATGGTGTAGAAAAACCAAAATGGTTCCAAGTGAATACTGTAGCAGTATGCGTAGGATCGATGCTGTAATCTACTGGTTTTGCAATTGTAAACGTTGTTACTGATGCAACGGCTAAACCTAATGTTAATGCTTTAAAGTTCATGTTCTTAATCTCGCTCTTGAATGTTTGTTATTTTATACCTCTAAGATTTTAATGCACCGTTATAGATAAGACGATATGTTTCAAAATTAGAACGCAGTATCAAAGTTGACAAGTTTCAGAGATATAAAAAAACATATATCCAATTGAATTTCATACATTTTAATTGATTTTTATATTTTATCTTATGAATCTCTGTTCTATTTTAAAATATAATTTTAAAAACATTCTATACAAAATAACTACAGTCAAAATTGTCGTTAAAGCATTGTATAAGCTTATGAATTCCTTTCGAGAATAATCAAAAATGATCCATAGCGCCGTAGCACAAAGTACAAAAACGCCTTATCGTGTCACCCTCACAGATCCGCAAGGACATACATGGTATGTCGATGAACCCATTGAGAAAGGTGGACAAGATACTGCACCTAATCCAATGCAACTGTTGCTGTCTGCGCTAGGTGCATGTACCACTGTAACGTTGCAAATGTATGCAGATAATAGAGGAATAAAAATTGAACATATCCAAGTAGATTTAGCACTTAATCCTGAGGGTGACCCAGAAGCTGGGCAAAATAATATTGTCCGGAAAATTACTTTAACAGGTGATTTTACTGAAGATCAGCATAAACGTTTATTGAAAGTTGCAGAAAACTGCCCTGTTCATAAATTATTAACCTCAAATATTCAGATTCAAACAGCATTAAAGGTTGATTAAATTTTCATCCTAAAAATTATTATTTTACTTAAAGCAAAGCCCCTTACGGGGCTTTCATTCTCAATCTTACAACTTTTCAACCAAGATTCGATCAATCAACTTCATACCTGTTTGCTTTTCATGGTTTTTACGACGGATCTTAATTTGCTTATCTTCAGCTAAATCTTGTAGTAGCAACTCAACTGCTACCATAGATTCGATGGGTAAATCCTGCCCAATCCACTTTTGCTCGCCTACATCCATCAAGACAATTTCATCACTAATCTGATCATAAAGGCTCATATTTTCCTCACTTATGGTCTATGTTTCACCATATTTCTTGAATTCTGAAGAACGGGTCAACTATATACCTATTGCTAAAAACTACTAGTAAAATCTGACCCAGTTACAAAACATTTCTCAAAATAAAAAACGCTCCAATTGAATTGGAGCGTTTTAAAACTTAAAAAGAATTAAATGCGAATTAAGCTGTTAACTCTTTTACAGCTTCAACCACAGCTTCAGTGGTGATACCAAAGAATTGGAATAAATCTTTTGCAGGTGCAGATTCACCGTATGTCGTCATACCAATCACTTTGCCGTCCAAACCAACAAATTTCCACCAATAATCGACATGTGCTGCTTCAACTGCAACACGTGCACGAATATTTGCAGGAAGTACAGCTTCACGATAAGCAGCATCTTGTTTTACAAACTCTTCAGCACATGGCATAGAAACAACACGTACACCATCAAGTTGAGCATGCGCTTCCATTGCCAATGAAACTTCTGAACCAGTTGCAATGATGATTGCTTTTAATTCACCTTTTTCTTCAGCCAAGACATAACCACCTTTCGCAACGTTCTCAATTTGAGTTTGAGTACGTGTTTGGAATGGTAAGTTTTGACGCGAGAAAATAAGCGCTGTAGGGCCTTCGCTGCGTAACAATGCTGATTTCCACGAAATAGAAGCTTCAACAGTGTCACATGGACGCCATGTATTTAAGTTTGGAGTACCACGTAAAGATGCAATTTGTTCTACAGGTTGATGTGTAGGACCATCTTCACCAAGACCAATTGAGTCATGCGTATAAACATGAATCACGCGTTGCTTCATCAATGCAGACATACGTACCGCATTACGTGCATATTCCATAAACATTAAGAATGTTGCTACGTAAGGAATAAAGCCACCATGTAATGCAACGCCATTGGCAATTGCAGTCATACCAAACTCACGCACACCATAATGTACATAGTTACCAGCTGGATTTGACTCTACACTTTCAGCACCTTTCCAAAGTGTTAGGTTTGAACCTGCTAAGTCAGCAGAACCACCTAAGATTTCAGGAAGTTGAGGCGCAAATGCTTGAATTGCATTTTGGCTTGCTTTACGTGTTGCAATCGTTTCAGCTTTTGCATTGACTTCTGCAATATAAGCATCTGCTTTAGCAACAAAATCAGCAGGTAAATCACCACTTAAACGGCGTTTGAGTTCAGCAGCTTCTGTCGGATATTTAGCTTGGTACTGAGCAAAGACATCATTCCAAGCCGCTTCAGAAGCAGTACCTTTGGCTTTTGCATCCCAAGCTGCATAAACATCAGCAGGAATAACAAATGGCTCTTCTTTCCAACCCAAAGCTTCACGTGTTAACGCGATTTCATCATTGCCCAATGGTGCGCCGTGGCAATCTTCTTTACCTTGTTTGTTCGGTGAACCTAAACCAATAATCGTTTTACAGATAATTAATGTCGGTTTTGCAGTTTCAGCTTTCGCTTCAACAGTCGCAGCACGGATCGCATCACTGTCATGACCGTCTACTTTAAGCACTTGCCAGCCGTAAGCTTTGAAACGTTGTTCTGTATCGTCAGAGAACCAACCTTCAACCTCACCGTCAATCGAGATACCATTGTCATCATAATAAACAACAAGTTTGCCTAAACCTAAAGTTCCTGCAAGTGAACATGCTTCATGAGAAACACCTTCCATTAAGCAGCCATCACCCAAGAAACAGTAAGTGAAATGATCTACGACTTTAATATCTTCTTTGTTAAATTGAGCAGCTAAGGTTTTTTCAGCTAAAGCAAAACCTACTGCATTGGCAACACCCTGACCTAATGGGCCAGTGGTTGTTTCAATACCTGGTGCATAACCTAATTCAGGATGACCCGGTGTTTTTGAATGTAATTGACGGAATGCTTTTACATCTTCAATAGAAAGATCATAACCTGTTAAATGAAGTAACGCATATTGAAGCATTGAGCCATGACCATTAGATAATACAAAACGGTCACGGTTCGCCCATTGTGGATTGGTCGGGTTATGATTTAAAAACTCACGCCATACCACATCAGCGATATCTGCCATCCCCATTGGAGCACCTGGATGTCCAGAGTTTGCTTTTTGCACAGCATCCATTGCTAATACACGAATTGCATTGGCAATACGACGTTCATTCAGCGGGGTTGTCATAGATCAAAGTCCAATAAATATGAAAAGAATAAGAAGATGAATTAAATTCAAAACTACTGCATATTGTCTTAAAAAAAGCGCAAGGCGTAAAGCCCGTTAAGCTATAAATATCCAATCAAAATGCAATAGAACAAAAAATAAGCACATTTAAAATAAAAGACACTGTTCAAATGAATAAGATTCTCTTTTACCCTAATCGATATGAAGAAGAAGTCGAAATTACAAAGACGAGGAACTTGGACATAGATTCAAGTCATAGCAGGTGTTTTAAGTTGATCTTTAAAAAAAGTCATGATGTTTTGATTGTTAAAAATAGTGATTTTACTGATATAAAATACTAAAAATTTAGCTGAAAAAATTGAAAATATTCATTCAACGCAGTTTAACTTCAATAATGTCTAAATCTTAAATTATATAAGCATAGTATCCCAGAATTTATACCTATTCCGAATTTCGCTTTAACATAGACTTCCAGTGTCCATCTGCCTAAAAAGCTAAAACTGAGCAAGCTTTCGTCAACTATTTTCAAACCACTCAAAATATCTGTTTGGTAAGCCTGTCCTATGAATAGTTGATCAACAACACCTTTACCCAATTCAATCAGGTAAATGTTTAAAGATTCTTCAAAAATCACATCATCTGTTGTGAAAATAACATAACGATTTTCATCAATAGATACAGCACTTTCTAGTATTTTCCCTCTTATTAAGATGTTCGAAGGTTTATGGTCAATAACGATTTCACACAGCGTTTGTTTGTATTTACTGATGCCTTCAATGGTGCTGGTTTCTTCAATAATATTTAACTGGATGTTGTTATTAACACATTTCATCAGCAACAGCGCTCAAACAGTCTTTAAAAAAGTAAAGCCAATTCAAAAATTGGCTTTACTGAAAACAAGTGAATGACGAGCTCAATTCTTAAGTAACCTGAGCTCAAAATAAGATATATTCCCAACTATATGATACGCGGAAACGTCAGTCGCATTGTTCGAGGCAGGGCTACATCTGCAATATACTGTTTTTGCAAAATATTAGGTACTTGATGGTATCTGTCGAGTTGGCGACTGACAAATGGTTTTGCCTACTTTTCCCGAAAGAAAAGTAGGTCGAACCGAAGGTTAATCCTTACATTTGACTTTAAACAGTAAGACTCCGCTACGCCTGATCTATCTTTTTAATAAATTACATCAGAGTTTATTCCGAACTAACGTTAATTACTTTAAGAAACCTGAAACCATATTCATCACATCTTGAATATCATTATTTGCTTCATTCTGATCTGTAGAATCACCTTGAGGCGTTAAAGAGTCAATGATTTGTGGCAATACGGTTGAAATCGCACCATATACTTCGTTGGTTGGAACTTGAGCTTGTTGTGCAACTTGTTCAACTTGCTGACCACCAAACAAGCTTTGAATTTGCTGTGCATCTACAGCATTATTGCCTTGAGATGGATCTACCCAACTTTGCACCTGACCACCTAAACCAGCACCTTGCAACTTTGCCAAAGCACCTTGTAAACCACCATTTTGCTGAATCCAACTGAGGATTAAAGGCACAACGGCAATCAATAAAGATGAACCATTAAAACCGCTCGATTGTGATTGTGGCGCTTGCTGTTGCTGCCCACCAGTCAATCCCCCAAGAACTGAGCCAAGCATCCCACCTAAACCACCTTGTTGTGATTGTTGTTGACCACCTGTTAAGCCACCCAATACTGAACCTAACACGCCCCCCAATCCACCGCCTAAACCACCTTGTGATTGTTGTTGTCCGCCAAGCGCTTGTTTTGCCAAAATTTCCACAATATTTGATAAATCTGTCATAAGTTTCTCCTTTTTAAGTTTTTATGACACTCGCACAGCATACGTGGCTTTGTTGTTTTCGCCAAAATTGAAATTGTTAAATTTTGCAATAAGTTAAAACTCAATTTTTAGCCCAAACAAATCGCTTACCAGCGGAATTTGTCCCAATTTTCAGGATTTGCCCAAAACTTAGAATTAAACCAGTCTGGCACATGTTTATAAGTCAAAATATTAAATTGCCACAGTGCAAAATCATTATCATGTGAAGTTTTATCAATCAACTGGGTAAAACCAAGCGATCTTAATAGCTGTTCGTCGCTTAATTTACAAACCACGACAATTCGCTTCGCCAATAAATCACGCAGTTTTACTAAGAGTTGCGCTTTATGTTGATCCGAAACAACCAATGTTTCATCTGTATCGAATAACACAAAACCTAAATCATAACGTTGTGTAAAAGGCAGATTTAAAAACTCAGATACGTTAAAATAAGACCATTGAATTGAATGATGAACATTGTATTGTGCCAAATTTTGCCCAATACACAATGCAGTTTGAATTGGCTGTTCTAGCGATAAATCGTCTAGCATTGAAGTGATGACATTTTGCTCAGCCATAACTGCACCTTTATTGAAGTGAGTAATTAAACATGGAACTACAAGGCATTTGCCATAAAATGCATGCAGGTTTAAAAGACCTAAGTGTAACTGATCAGCAAACACATAAGGCAAATGTTGAATATAAATTCATATTAGATCGTTCAGAAATTGACCTTCCGTTTAGTTTAGGTCAAGAAATTGAAATTGAAGCAACTGGAAATATTTACTGTGTCTCTTGTGGGTCTAAAACGCCGAAGTCTTATTCACAGGGTCATTGCTTTAAATGTATGAAAACCAAAGCGGCATGTGATATGTGCATCATGAAGCCTGAAACCTGTCATTATCATTTGGGAACATGTCGTGAAAATGATTTTGCACATGAGGTTTGCTTTCAACCGCATATCGTTTATTTAGCCAATTCCAGTGCTTTAAAAGTTGGCATTACCCGTATAGGTCAAATGCCAACCCGTTGGTTAGATCAAGGTGCAACGCAAGCACTGCCAATTATGAAAGTTGGTTCACGTCGCCTTTCAGGTCAGTTAGAAGTCATGTTTGGGACACAAGTTGCAGATAAAACCGATTGGCGTAAATTACTCAAAGGCGAAGCAGAACCTGTCGATTTAATTGAAATTCGTAATGATTTAGTTAAAGAATTTGCGCCTAAAATTCAAACCATTCGTGATGAGTTTGCTCAAAACCTTGAATTTAACGAAACAGTTGAATTACTTGAAAATGAATTACCCCGTGAATTTGTTTATCCTGTTGATCTTTATCCTGAAAAGATTAAATCTCATAACTTGGATAAAACACCGATTATTCGTGGCAAATTACAAGGCATTAAAGGTCAATACTTAATTATGGATACGGGTGTGATCAATATTCGTAAATATACAGGTTATGAACTTAAAGTTCGGGCTGAATAAGAAGTCATTGAATTCATATTGAATTTTCTCTCTTCTTTAATTTAAAGAAGAGAGAGGATTAAGAAGAGGATTTAAATAACCTCTTCTTAACTTCTTATCACAATTACATCAAAAAAATATAATTTAAAATCAAACATATAAGTCTTAAAAATAAATACAATAAAAATGCTTAGGCTATTTCAAAATCGACAAAATCGCCTGCACAGGATCTTCGCTATTTCCTGACAATAACTGTTTATGCATGGTCAATAACTGCATCACTTGAATTTGTGCCGTTTCTTGATTCATTAATTTTTCAATTTCATTGGCTAAATTTTCAGGTGTTGCATCTTGTTGAATGAGTTCCTGAATCACCTTTTTACCCGCAATAATATTCGGTAAAGAATAATAAGGAATCTTCACCAATAGTTTTGCAATGATATAAGTCAACCAATTCAGTTTATAAAAAGTCACCATTGGACGATGCAATAATAATGCCTCTAAAGTGGCTGTTCCCGACGCTAAAGCCACAATATTTGCAGCATTCATCACCTGACGACCAATTTTTGATTCTTTATCTGTATTTTCCAGTAAATGAATTTGATCTGTTAATTGTTTCGGATAATTTTTTAATAGCTCTTCAATTTGCTGTTTTCGTAAATCATTAATCGCAGGAATTAAAAACTGATATTCAGGATGTTTTTGATGAATGATCTTTGCCGCATCTAAAACCAATGGCCCTAGTCGTTCAATTTCACCACGGCGACTCCCCGGCAATAATGCAATATGTTTTTGGCTAATGTCCAAACCCAGCTCTTGTTTTGCATCTAAAATTGGGTTTTGTAATGACAATTGACTGGCAAGCGGATGACCAACAAAGGCTGCAGGCACAGCAAACTTTTCAAAAAAGCTTTTTTCAAATGGAAATAAACACAACACTAAATCAATACTGGCTTTAATGCCATGTACTCGCCCTTGACGCCACGCCCAAACAGATGGACTCACATACTGAACTGTTTTTATAGCTAAGTTTTTCTGTTTTAAATTTTTAGAAAGACGTAAATTAAAATCTGGTGCATCAATACCAATAAAAATATCGACTGGATTTGCTGTCCATCGTTCAACTAGACCATCACGGACAGCAAATAGTTTTTTCAAATCTTTAAGGACTTCAACGATCCCCATGACAGATAAAATATCCATCGGGTAAAAGCTATTAAAACCTTCTGCGATCATTTGAGGGCCACCAATCCCCTCAAACTCAACATCTATACCTTGTTCACGGAAACTACGGATAAGTTTCGCACCTAAAGTATCTCCCGACACTTCACCTACTACGATTCCAATTTTAAGTTTCCGATTTTGCAAGATATTCTTCCTAACTTTTTTAGCAAGCACATCATAGCATAGTCATTTTTGGATTGGTGTTTGTATCTGAGCACAGTACTCTTAAATTCAATATTGATTTGAACGCTTGATTTATCCAATCACTTTTCACCTATTTTCAATCAAAAAAATATTTTCAATTTATATTTCCAATTGTAAAAAACTTGTAAAGCACATTTTCAAACAATAAACTTAGCGATAATTATTCTCATTTGTATTTAGTAAATGACCAACGCTATCTCATCCCCTTTTAAGCTCTCGATCATCACATTGGCTATTTTCAGTGCACAACATAGTTTGGCTGAAGATGTACAAACCCTAGCAACCATCACGGTTCAAGCAAATGCTGATCAAACTGAGCAAACATCTGAACAGTCCAAATCCTATATCGTTAAACAATCTTCTAGTGCGACTAAACTGAATATTCCACTGAAAGAAACACCGCAAACGGTCAATGTCGTTACTCGTCAACAGTTAGATGATTTTGCACTGAATAGCACACGTGACGTATTACGTAATGTGCCTGGTGTCATTGTGAGTAACCAAGAAACAGACCGCAGCACTTACCTTGCACGTGGTTTTGAAATTTCAAATGTTTTAGTTGATGGTGTTGGCTTTCCTTTAGAAAGCTATAACTACAATAATGATAATCCTGATAGCTTCCTGTTTGACCGAATTGAAGTTGTTAAAGGTGCAGATGCTTTAAATAATGGTGTGGGTGATCCAAGTGCGACCATTAATATGATCCGTAAGCGCCCAACTCAGGACTTACAAGCCTCTTTAAACGCAAGCTATGGTTCTTGGAATACACAACGTTATGAGGCAGATGTATCTTCAGCACTCACTAAGGATGGTAAAATCCGTGGTCGCGTATTTGGTTATGAACAAACGGGTGATAGTTATTTAGATAACTATTCACTTGAGAAAAATGGCTTTGGTGCAATCGTTGAAGCAGATCTCACCGATTCAACACTTTTCACAGCGGGTTATACCGAAACCAATAATAATTCGAACGGTAATAACTGGGGTGCCAATCCGCTGATTAATACACAAGGTGAACAACTGCATTATTCACGAGATTATAACTACAGCCCAGAATGGACCTATTGGGATACCAATATCAAAAATTATTTTGTCTCATTACAACAAAAGCTAGGCAGCGACTGGGTTGCCAAGTTGTCTTATGATGAAAAACAAACAGATCGTAGCTCAAAATTATTATATTTATCGGGTAATCCAAGTGCAGATGGAACTTCTGGTGTCTATTTATGGCCGGGGATATATCTTGATGATAATAAAGCACGTCAAACCAACCTGAATCTTCAAGGGACCTATCCATTGTTAGGTCAACGCCATGAAGCCGTTTTTGGTTATACATGGTCTGAAAATAATAGCAATGAATTAGGCTATGGTGGAAGTTATGCCAATCATCTCACCACAGATTTAGCCAGCTGGACGGCTACGGAACCGACTTGGGATTTCTCCAAAACCAGCGGTGAAATGCACATGAAGCAAAAAAATCAAAGTTATTATGCAGCAACACGTTTGCATTTAAACGATGATTTAAAACTGCTATTGGGTGCAAACTATGTGCAAGCTGAAAGTACAGGTAGCAGCTATGGTACTGACACCATTTATGATGAAGATAAAGTTTTACCTTATGCAGGTTTAACCTATAATTTCACCCCTGAATATACAGGCTATATGAGTTATACCTCTATTTTCCGCCCGCAAACCACCAAGGCGCTTGATGGAAGTATTAATAAACCAATTGAAGGCGAAAGCTATGAAGTTGGGATAAAAAGTTCATGGTTAGATGACAAATTAACAGCAACCATGGCTGTTTTCCGTACTGAAGAAAGCAATTATCCGCTGCGTAACTCAGATGGACTACCGACTACACGTAAAACCCAAGTCAGTGATTTACGTTCTCAAGGCTACGAATTTGGCCTTGCAGGACAACTGACTGACCACCTCAGTTTAAACTTTGGTTATACCGTGTTGAGCTTGAAAGATTTAATTAATGGTGGAGATGCACGCACCTTTAACCCTACACAATCTTTCAATGTATTAACCACTTATCAAGTACCGCAAATACCTAAGTTAAAATTAGGTTTAGGGGTTCAATGGCAAGATAAAACACATTTAGATGTGCCTCAAACTGAAAGCAATGGCACTGTGACTCAAAAAGCGGGTGTCATTCAACAAGATGCTTATGCGCTTGTCAATGTAATGGCAAGCTACGAAGTGAATAAAAACATCACTTTACAGGCAAATGGTAATAACATCACCGATGAGAAATATCTCTATAACTTCCCCGATGCTCAAGGTTTCTACGGTGCGCCTGCCAATTATAGTGTTGCTGTGAAATTTAAATATTGATTCAATAGCGCCTTGGTTTTCGCGCTTTAAAGCAAAGGCAAACCAAGGCACTTTTATCTAAATAAAATGGTTCGTTATGCATAAAGTTCAATATCCATTAGCAGTCTTATATCGTTTTATTCTTGCCTTTGGTTTGGGGTATATCTGTAGCTACTTATTGTCTTTATCCTTAACCGATCTTTTTTATCCTTATTTAGCAAAAGCAGAATCTATTTATCTGGCAGCATTTTCAGCCTTAGTTTTTTATATTCTTTTTGTGATTGTGAGCTTTTGCATCCAATCTTTAAAAAAACTATCGACCATTATTCTTTCTTTGTTATCGATGTTGTTTTTACTTTCGAAATTAGTAGGTTAATCCATGTTTAAATCTGTTCGCCAATCTATGGCATGGCTACATTCATGGATTGGGCTGCTTTTAGGCTGGCTTCTTCTTGCTATTTTTATTACAGGTTCAGTGACCTATTATCGTCATGCGATCAGCACTTGGATGCAACCTCAGTTTGCAAGTATGCAAATTCATCAAGATACAGCTGTGCATACTGCTTTTGATTATCTACAAAAAAATGCAGCCGATGCCAAAAGTTGGTATATCGGTGTTGCCAATGCAGACTCTCCTGTTAATCAAATCTATTGGCAAAAAGCGGATGACAGCTATGAAAGTAAAACCTTAGATGCAAATACGGGAAAAGTGTTAAGTTTATCAGCCACACAAGGCGGTGATTTTTTCTATACTTTTCATTATCAATTGTATGGAATGCCCTACTTTATCGGACGTCTTATTGTCACCCTTGCCGCTTTGGTGATGTTTATTACCCTTATTTCAGGCATCATTACCCATAAAAAAATATTTACCGATTTCTTTACATTAAGAGCTTTTAAGGGACAACGCTCCTATTTGGACTTTCATAATGTTTCTGCTGTATTGGCCTTACCGTTCTTTTTAACCGTTACATTTACAGGTTTGGCTATATTCTTTTACATTATTTTCCCTGCTGGAATGAAGCAGTTATATCCTGACCACCCCTTTCAATATTTTGAAGAAATTAGAACTATTTCAACACCTTCAAATGAAGCCACTGTCAACAAAGCACCAATGCTGCCGATTGATTATTTTTTAAAACAGTCCCAACAACGCTGGGGAAGTTCGGAAATTGACAATATTACAGTGAAACAACCCAATACTCAGTTAGCTCAACTGACAATCACTGAACTTAAAGATCAATCGATAACACGAAACCAAGCACAACTCAGTTTTAATGTGCAAGATGGTCATTTAATGACTGATACACGTAATCACAGTGCAATTGCAACCTTAAATGCAGGTGTGTATGGCTTACACATGGCAAATTTTGCACAACCTATATTACGTTTAGCCTTCTTTTTTTCAGGTATTTTAGGCTGTGCCATGATTACATCTGGCTTATTATTGTGGAGTTTAAAGCGTCAAATTCAGAATAAAACACAGCGTTTTCATTTCGGACATTATCTGGTTAATCGTTTAAATATCGCTGTAATCTTAGGCTTGCCTATCGCAATGCTCAGTTATTTGTATGCAAATAGACTGGTTCAGATTCAAGCTGATGGCCCTAATTATGAAATCTACAGTTTCTTTATTGTCTGGTTAATGAGCTTTGTTTTTGCATTAATCACGCCACAACACTATTTATGGAAATCGCAGCTTAAAGTCTTTATTGGACTGGCTTTAGGATTACCATTTTTAAATCTTTATCATTTAATCACCCATGATCATATCCAATCATTTCAGCAATATTGGGCATTTTTGCGTGTTGATTTAATGATTTTACTATTTGCAATTCTGGCAATATTCCTACATCAAAAAATTGTGCCTATACAGCAAAAATCGGTGGCTAAAATTCAACAAAAATTAGCAAAGAATCAAGCTAAATCAACATTTTCGGAGTCTACAAAATGACTTTAATCATTGCTTGTGGATTGATTTTTATTGCGAGTTTTGGCTTATATTTAGTCAGCAGCAAACACATTCAAAAGACTTTAAAATCTAAATGGGCAATAGTGGCAAAACAACCTAAAACCATTCGCTATATTGCTTTTATTTTTATACTCATTGCACTTTGTTGTTTGACTCATTATTTTGGCAAGAGCATTGCAATCGTTGCTTTGTGTCTATTTTCAACTCCAATTATTTTTGGGGTGATCTTATCGATCAATGATTTAAAGCCTAAAGTTAAGTCTTAAAAGACTTATATTAAAGGTCTTAAATATTTCACAATTGATCAATGGCAACAAACGCTCATTCGTTAATTTTAAGAACTACATTCCGATGATTATCACCAGTAAAATTTATGAAAAAATATTCTAATATTATCAAAAAGATATAAATTATTATTTTAAAAGTATGCTTACAAAATCACTTTAGCATTTTTTAGAATAAGTAAATCAATAATCAAGACAACCACTTATATCAAAAAGTCATAAGATATGCCTGTTTTCTGATATTTGGCACTATAGTCATGGTTGGTCCTGTTGAGTTTATTTTAGCTGGTGTTCTCGTTGGTTTCTGCGTAGGTATTACAGGTGTTGGTGGTGGTTCTTTAATGACCCCTATTCTAATCAGCTTATTTAGAATAGAACCACACATTGCGATTGGTACTGACCTGCTCTACGCTGCTATTTCAAAATTTTGTGGTTCTTTAGTGCATGCTAAAAAACTGAATATTGTCTGGCCTATTGTTTTATGGCTCGCTGCGGGTAGTGTTCCTGCATCATTTGCGACCCATTGGGCTTTAGAAACCTACCTAAGTGGCTCAACACATTACAAAGCTGTATTGACCATGGTTTTAGGTTTCATGCTAACGCTAACAGGACTTTCAATCGTGTTCCGTGCACAAATTGAAAAGTTCTTTGCTAAATTTCGCGCTGAAAAACATGATTTCCATGAAACCAATAATTTCACAATTGATGGTAAACGCCCGTATGTTGTGATTATGGGGATCGTATTGGGGGTATTCGTAACCCTATCTTCAGTCGGTGCAGGTGCTTTCGGGATTATGGCACTGATTTTAATGTTTCCAAACTTACCTATGATCCGAATTATTGGTTCAGATGTGGTTCATGCCGTTTTACTGACGTCTGTTGCAGGCTTTGCACACATGACTTCTGGTAATGTGGATTTCCACTTATTGGGTTGGCTTTTAGTCGGATCGATTCCAGCGATTGTGATTGGTACACTCATCAGCTCTCGCCTACCTGAAAAAATGATTCGTAAAATTTTAGGTGTTACCTTATTTGCACTGGGTATCAACTTTATTTTGAATCCTGTAAAAAGCAAACCTGTCGAAAAACCTAAAACTGCCATGATTGTTCAAGTACAGCAACACCATTATTTAGGTTAATTCGCGAGTTTAACTCATAACTGAATTTTATGAATTGATCGCAAAGTTTTAATGATTTATTTATAACAAAACTTTGCTCAATTCATGTTATATTCAGCCAACTAAAAATACTTTTGTATGATCTAATACCCAGTGACGGCAATGAATACACAACAGTCTACTCCAATTACTCAATCAGATATTGATGACGTGAATGTACAAAGCATTCAAACACTTGTAACTCCAGCTGAGCTTAAAGCTGAATTGCCTTTAAATGAAAATGCCTATCAAACTGTGCTGCATGGTCGTGAAACAGTGCGCAATATTCTTGATGGTAAAGACAACCGTTTATTTGTTGTGATTGGTCCATGCTCGATTCATGACCCTGTTGCTGCACATGATTATGCAGATCGCTTAAAAGTTTTAAGTGAAAAAGTAAAAGATACGTTATTTATCATCATGCGTGTTTATTTTGAAAAACCACGTACAACGGTAGGTTGGAAAGGTTTAATTAATGATCCTGACATGAATGATTCTTTCAATATCGAAAAAGGTTTACGTATAGGTCGTAAACTTTTACTTGAATTGAATGACAAAGGACTTCCTTGTGCAACTGAAGCACTCGATCCAAACTCACCACAATATTACCAAGACTTAATTTCATGGTCTGCGATTGGCGCACGTACCACTGAAAGCCAAACACACCGTGAAATGTCTTCAGGTCTTTCATCACCTGTCGGTTTTAAAAATGGTACAGATGGTGGTTTAACGGTTGCAACCAATGCTATGCAATCTGTAAAGCATGGTCATAGTTTCTTGGGCTTAAACAACGAAGGACAAGTTTCTGTTATTCGTACCAATGGCAACCCATATGCTCACGTTGTTTTGCGTGGTGGTAATGGCAAACCAAACTATGATGCTGGTTCAGTTGCTGAAACTGAAAATGCTTTAGCCAAAGCCAAAGTTAGCAACAAGATCATGATTGATACCAGTCATGCCAACTCAAACAAAGACCCGTACTTACAACCTTTGGTATTGAAAAATATTACTGAACAAATTTTAGATGGTAATAAGTCTATTGTCGGGATTATGGTTGAAAGCCATATCAAAGGCGGACGCCAAGACATTCCTGAAAATCTATGTGATTTGGAATATGGCAAATCAGTCACCGACGGATGTATCGATTGGGAAACCACTGAAAAGGCCCTACTCGAAATGGATGCGGCATTAAAAGAAGTTTTACCAAAACGTTAATTAATTTAAAAACGCCATCTACATAGATGGCGTTTTTGTTTATGATGTAATGAAAATACTTTGTAAGAATGCTATGAACGAATTTGAACAAGAACTCAGCCAAATTCCAGACTTTCAGTTTATACATGAACATTTGTTTACTTCTGGGCAACCTTCAACAGAGCAATTCCAACACATTAAAGAATATGGCATAGATACCGTTATCAACCTTGCCTTTAATGATGCAGAACCGCACTTAGCAGGTGAAGATAAAATCTGTGCCGAACTTGGACTGAACTATATTCAAGTCCCAATTTTGTGGGAAACACCTGCTGATGATCAGTGCCTATTTGTTTTGGACTTAATTGCGCATTTGGTTCAGGAAAAAATGATTTGGGTACATTGTGCCAAAAATATGCGCGTCAGTAGTCTTATGTATCTATATCGTCAATATTTTATGGATATCGATATGCCGACAGCCCAAGAGCTACTACACCAAATTTGGGAACCCAATGAAACCTGGACGGGTTTGATCCATGCGGTAGGCTTACAACTTCAAGGGCGCAAAGCGACAGAAGACTTACAACATTCATTGATGAATGCAGATCAGTTTTCTTAATCCTTAGATTCTCAAAGAGTTAAAAACCGATCAGTTAATCATTCAAAATAAACGTTAGATATTAAACGATACAACAGATTAACTGATCAATTTCTACTTGGTCGGATGCGTAATCAATACGGTCGCAGTCGATAAAATACCTTCCTGACGTCCTGTGAAGCCCAATTTTTCAGTTGTTGTTGCCTTAATACTGATCTGCGTAATATCTACATCCAAAACATCTGCAATGCTTTGACGCATTTCCAAGTTATGCTTCGCCAATTTCGGACGTTCACATGCCACTGTAATATCGGCATTATTCAACACATAACCACGATCTAAAATCAGTTGATAAACATGCTTTAATAGCTTACGACTGTCTGCACCTTTAAACTCGGGGTCAGTGTCTGGAAAATGCTGTCCAATATCACCCAAAGCCAGCGCACCTAATAAAGCATCGCATAAGGCATGTAACACCACATCACCATCTGAATGTGCTTTTAAGCCATGCGTATGTGGAATTTGCACACCTGCCAAAGTCACAAAATCACCTTCATCAAAAGCATGTACATCCATTCCTTGCCCAATACGAATCGGTATGATCATTTTCAGCTCCTTTATGCAATTTTTTAGTTTGAAAAATCTTGTATTCGTACTTTCTATTTCGCTATAGTACGTATGCAAACATTGTGAAAGTATAAGCGATCATGCTGTTGAATACAGAATTTAATCAAACTAAAACACTCTTATCTGCTCTCATTTTAAGCTGTATCAGCACATCTGCTGTTTATGCTTTACCTGTAGATTGTGAGTATCAAAACACCTCAACTTTGAAGACCTTATGTGGGACACAATTCAAAGACTTACGTGCAGAATTAGATGAAAAATATTTGACAGCTTATCTCATCACAGATGCACCTACTCGCTTAATCAATGACACCAATCAGTTATGGTTCAACCGTTTAAAGCAATGTAAGTCTAACGATTGCCTTAAACAGCAAATTGATATTCGCTTAGAAGACTTTAATTTTTATACGTCAATGAATCAGAGTTTAACGCAACATTTCATTAAATATGAGCATGGTGAAATATCTAAACAACCGATTCATCTAAAAATTCACCAGTTAACCAAAGACCGCATCAAAGTTGAAGGTATTGCATACCGCAACCCCAATAACCGTAAAGACACTCAAATAGTCACCTTATTGGCATACACTACACCTGAGAAGAAAAACCAAATTTTGGACAATGAGCATGATTGTAAGTACCAACTCAATTTCCAAAAATCTATTTTATCGATAAAAACTGAGCAGAAAGGTTGTGAACGCTTTACTGGCGTTTATCGTTTATATGATTAGTTTTTATTGCACTCATCGTATTTAGATCAAAGCTAAATGCCTTAATGTATTGAGATCTTGATCATCTGAATGAGGGAAATACATAAAATAAAACGCAAACTTGCATTACAGTAGAATATTCTTTGATACTTAATTTGATAACAAATCTAAAATTTCATTTGTAAAATCATAAACTTTTGGATGAAGTATCAAATAAACTTAAACCTCAGATTAAATACTTACAAGAAAAGAGACAATGCTATGAACATTCTTAAATCTTTACTGAACTTTGAATTAACCATGACCAGCAGTAACAATCCAAAGCTTCAATTGTTTATCTCACTTATTTTTGCCCTGATTTTTATTTATCTAATCGAAAATTAATATTGATAGTCCCTTCTCCCTCTGGGAGAAGGTTAGGATGAGGGAGATTTATCAAATAAATCTTGCCCCCTCTTGCGTATAATAACGCTCATCCTTTATAAAGAAGAAAGAGCTCCCATTGTAATTACAAGTCAAGTTATATAAAAAATCGAAGAAATTAGAACCTTCAACTTTCTAAAAAAGTATTTTAAAAACAAAACGCCCAATGAATTTCATTGGGCGTTTCTATGAAATAAAAGTTAATTTATTTCCAAACTCAAATTAAATGCAAAATTATTTAATTTTGGCATGTGCTTTTAAGTAACGAGAGTAATCATCAAGGATTTGCTCACCACGGAACTTTTGATACATCTGAGTTAATTGCTGAACTTCAGCAGGACTCAAGCTATCAATCGGCGTTTGCTTCACATTTGATACAGCAACCACAACCAACTCATCTGGTAATTTAGCTGTCGTCACAGACCACATACCAGCTTTAGGGGTAGGTTGACTAAATGCTGCGCGTTCAATTTGGCGTTTCAAACCTTGAGAACGTGTGAAAGTCCCTGCATGCACAAAGTTATATTGATACTTTTTGGTCACTTCCTGCGCTGGTAATTTTTTGAAATCAGCCAACATTGCATTGAGTTTCGCATGCGCCGCATCAAAAGCTTTTTGCTCAATTAACTGCGCTTTAACACGCTCAGTCGCTTGTGCTAAAGGTTGAACACCCGCAGCATGGTACTTACGTACTTTGATCCAAACCGTATCACCATTTGCAGTTTGAATGTTACTTGAAGCAGTTTGATTGCCCGCTTTCACATCTTCACTAAACAATTTAGATTTAACCGCAGGATCAGCAAATACTGGATTTGTAGTGCCTAGCGTAACGCCATTTGCAGATTCAACTTTTACAGTTTTAATCGCTTCTGGAATGACATCTAAACTATCACCACTTACAACTTGTTCATTTAAAGTATTCACTGTGTCTGAGTAGTAATTTGCAGATTTGCTCTTTAATACTTCAGCAGTTAATTCAGCTTTTTTAGCTTCAAATGAAGGCACTACACCTGCAACTGTTTGCACTTCTAATATGTGATAACCAAATTGCGTTTTGACGGGTTTAGAGATTTGCCCATTTGCAGTGCTTGAAACCGCAGCGTCAAACTCAGTACCAAAAGCACCTGGTGCATAGGCAGCAAGTAAACCACCTTTTGCTTTCGAGTCTGGATCTTCTGAGTATTGTGCCGCAGCAGCTGCAAATGAAGTCCCTGCTTGGATTTTTGCATACACATCATTGGCAAGTTTAGCTGCTTGTTCAGGTGTACGATTGTCTAAGGTGATCAAAATATGCTTTACATCACGTTTAGCATCTTTGTTTTGCTTTTCAACAAACTGATTATAAGCTTGTTTTAACTCTTCATCTGACACCGCTGTATTCGGCTGAGTCAAAGTCGCAGGACTTAACACAACATAGTCCACATCAACTGAAGCAACTTGTTTAAACTTATTTTGATGTTTGTTGTAATAATCAGCAATTTCCTGATTCGTCACTTTCACATTGGCTTTGTATTCATCAAGCTTAATGCTCGATAAGAACAATTCACGCTGCTCAGTTTGTAAGTTTGCAATCTGTTGAATATCAGTTTTGCTAACCAAAGCGTTGTCAGTAAATGTCGTCATTAACATTTTTAAAGCATGATCTTGACGTAAACTTGCAATCAACGTTTGATTGGTCATTCCGACAGAACGCAAATAGTTTGCATACAAGTTTTGTGAAAATTTACCATTTTCTTGAAAACTTGGTTGTTGAGCGATCATTTGCTCAATTTGTGCATCACTTAATGAAATACCCAGCTTGTCCGCTTGCTGAACCAACAATGAACGCGCAATTAAATTATCAAGAACAGTATTTTGAATATAAGACTGATTGAGCAAAGATTCATCACCATTTAGGCGTTGAAGCAATTGATCTTTATACGCTTTTGTCTGCGCTTCTAAATCTTTTTTCGAAATATCTTGACCATTAACGGTTTTAGCTACGTCTTCTTTTTGCCCACCGCTGAAATAACCTTCAATACCGACCACAGCAAATGGCGCTAAAAATAACACAAGGAGAACTTTACCAAACCAGCCCCTTATGAGCGTACGAAACGATTCCATGAGTATTCCAATATTTTATTTCGTAGGGATTCTAACTGAAATTAGCAAATGAATGAATGAGCAATCTCTTATAATTCGACATTTTTCATAAAAAACGCGCCACATGGGCGCGCCTATAGCAACAAAAGATTAAGCTACTGAATCTTTTAATCCTTTACCCGCTTTAAAGCTAGGAACTTTGCTTGCTTTAATTTGTAGTTCTTCACCAGTTTTCGGGTTGCGCCCTGTACGAGCAGCACGGTCTTTCACACTGAAAGTACCAAAACCAACTAAAGTTACTGTATCACCCGTTTTAAGTGCTTCACCGATTGAAGCAATAGTCGCATCTAATGCTTTACCTGCATCAGACTTAGACAATCCCCCTTTCTCTGCAATCGCGTCGATTAATTCTGATTTATTCATGAAGATTACGTCCTCTTATATCGTTTGTTTAAGTTCCAAGGCTGTAGATCAAAGGCCATGACGACTTTATAGCAATGCTTTGGGGGAAAACGCAAGACTCCAAACCAGCTTTTCACAAAATTTATGACCAAAAAATGAGATTTTTTTACTTTCACAGCATTTATTTCATTTTTTTAGCAATTGTTCACGTAAGTTTTTATTCTCATCAGCCAGTGCATCCACCTTACTATGTAGCTGTAAAATGAGGTTTTCTAAGTGTTGTAAATCTTTTGCCGTCACTAAACCAATACGATTAAGCGAATGATTAACACTTTGGTCTATTAGTTTCTCAACTTTATCTTTGGTATCTGTCACGGACTCTTTGGTTTTTTCCGCAACTTTATTGACTGTCTGATCTGTGACTTCAACTGTTTTAGACTCAAGCTCTTCACCAACTTTCACCAATGAATCGAATAATTTATTGCCTTCTTCTTCTGCGCGCGAAAATGCACCCAAACCTGCCAACCAAATTTGCTTGGTATATTTTCTAAAATCTAAAGCCGATTTTTTTTGGAATTTATTTCTCTGTTGCGATGAAATCTGTCCTTTTCCGTCTGTAGTTTGATCAGATTGTTCTACACTGTTATTTTTCATATCTTGCTCCATCTGCCCCGCACTCCTGCATTTAATTGCTTAAATGACCAAATTATGTAGAAAATATCCCTATAATATCAAATAAAAGTATTGAACCTTTTGCTAAACTGTTCTACAAAGCAAAAGTAATTATTTAATGTTAAGTAACACTTTGCAATTCAACAATGGTTATGCGATAAATATTTTCCAAACCATCAAAGAAAATTGAGTGTTTCTTTTTTGAGAATATATTTTGTAAATGGATTTTGTGAATTATTTCACTTTTTAGTTTTAAGAGATCGGACTCTCTGTTTTGCAATAGGAATTTTATATGGATGAAGCGCAACAAAAACAAGGTCAAACTCGTTTGTTGCTAAACATTGTCATGATTATATTGGAGACAATTTATTCTTTCGTATTAAAGCATGATCGTGTTGTTCGCTTACAGGCAAAGACATTTGTCACACAGCAAATAACTATAAAAGTGAATAGCTACATTCCTTACTTTGATTTTTATGTCCAATTTACAGACCGTGGCATATTATTTGACTTACACCCATTTGAAAAAGCTGTGGATTTAACAGCAAGCAGCACTTTGCTTGATTTAATTCAGATTTTTGTATTTGCCAATCGTCGCAGTATGAAAAAAATGCGTTTGGAAGGCAGTCCAGAACTGAAAGACCAATTTCGTGATTTAGTGGTACATTTAACAGCACCAAAACTATTGTCCGATTGGAAGCAATGGCTAACCCATCCTGAAAATGACAATGAAACACGTGCTTCAAAAAAACGTATTGCCCCGCTATTGGAAAAAATTGATCTACAGCGCTCTAAAATCAATACGCTACAAGTAGAAGTCAAACAGTACCAAAACCGCATTAAACGCATGAAACAAAATCAAAAAAGAATGAATACTGCTTTTGGTGTAGTAGGCTTTCTATTTTTAGTATTAATCGTGTATAATTTGTGGCAGATTTTCTCTTAATTCTTAAGAGAATCTATACTTAAATAAACAATTACAAATTCTGACTAAAATAGTCAGAATTAACCTCGAAAAAACTTGACTATTTTAGTCAGGATTCATAAAATTCGAACATCTAGTCTAAAACATGTGTATCGAATCATGCGCCTAACTACTCGCGGTCGCTACGCAGTGACTGCACTACTTGATTTAGCATTGCAGCCAGCTGAGCAAACGATAACGCTTGCAGAAATTGCAGCTCGCCAAACAATCTCTGTCGCTTACCTCGAACAATTGTTCGCAAAATTAAAGCGTCATGGTTTGGTTTCAAGTGTTCGTGGTGCAAATGGTGGTTATCACTTAGCGCGTAGTGCTGAAGAAATTACTGTCTTAGAAATTATTGAAGCCGTAAACGAAACAGTTGATGCTACACGTTGCGACCATAAAGGAAACTGCCAAAATGGTGCAATGTGTCTAACTCATGATTTATGGCAAGAACTCTCCCTCCATATTGCCGATTATCTCGCTAAAATCTCGCTTGCAGACTTAGTTACGCGTGACAACGTACAAACCGTTGCCGTTCGTCAAAACTCTACACATCTTGATTCAGCCCTATTATCGGTTACAGGTATTTGACATGAAACGTCCGATTTATCTTGACTACGCAGCAACGACACCTGTTGATCCTCAAGTAGCAGAACGCATGATGGAATGTTTAACCTTTGACGGTACATTCGGTAATGCAGCCTCTCGTTCACATGCTTATGGTTGGCAAGCTGAAGAAAAAGTTGAATACGCACGTGAACAAGTCGCTAATTTAATTAAAGCCGACCCACGTGAAATCGTATGGACTTCTGGTGCAACTGAATCAGATAATCTTGCACTTAAAGGTATTGCGCAATTTTACGGTTCTAAAGGCAAACACATCATCACAAGTAAAATTGAACATAAAGCAATTTTAGATACTTGTCGTGAATTAGAAGAAGAAGGTTTCGAGATCACTTATCTTGAGCCAGAGCCACAAACAGGTCTGATTACCCCTGAAATGGTTCAAGCTGCATTACGTCCAGATACGATTCTTGTTTCACTGATGATGGTGAATAACGAAATCGGTACGGTGACAGATGTTGCTGCGATTGGTGAACTCACTCGCGCGAACAAAACTTATTTCCATGTCGATGCTGCTCAAGCTGCAGGTAAAGTTGAAATCGATCTTTCAAAAATGAAAGTTGATTTAATGAGCTTCTCTGCGCACAAAATTTATGGCCCTAAAGGTATCGGTGCTTTATTTGTACGCCGCAGCCCACGTGTTCGTATTAAAGCGCAAATGCATGGCGGTGGTCATGAGCGTGGCATGCGTTCAGGTACGCTTGCAACTCACCAAATCGTTGGTATGGGTGAAGCATTCGAACTTGCAGGTAAAAATTTACAAGCTGAACAAACACGTTTACGCGTACTGCGTGACAAGCTTTGGAACGGCTTACAAGATTTAGAACAAGTGTTCTTAAATGGCCACCCTGTTCATAATGTTGCGAACTATCTCAATGTCAGCTTTAACTTTGTTGAAGGCGAATCATTGATGATGGCACTGAAAGATGCTGCTGTATCATCAGGTTCAGCATGTACTTCTGCAACATTAGAACCTTCTTATGTACTTCGTGCACTTGGTCTATCTGATGAATTGGCACATAGCTCGATTCGTTTTAGTTTCGGTCATTACACAACTGAAGCTGACATTGACCATGTCATTGAAATCACCAAAGCAGCCGTTGAAAAATTACGTGCACTTTCTCCGCTTTGGGATATGTACAAAGAAGGAATTGATTTAAGTACAGTGGAATGGGCTGAACACTAATCACACAATCAAAACTCGGCATTTCATTGAAAATCAGTGAAATGCCCTCATATTAGACTGTAGCAATACATATTATCAACGCTGACCCCGAGGTTTGGAGAAGCATCATGGCTTATAGTGAAAAAGTAATCGATCATTACGAAAACCCTCGTAATGTAGGTGTTTTAGACAAAAATGCGGAAAATGTTGGTACAGGTATGGTCGGTGCACCAGCTTGTGGCGATGTTATGCGCCTTCAAATCCAAGTGGATGATAATGGTGTTATTGAAGAAGCACGCTTTAAAACCTATGGTTGTGGTTCTGCAATTGCTTCAAGTTCACTTGTAACTGAATGGTTAAAAGGTAAAACTTTAGACGAAGCTCAAGCGATCAAAAACATTGATATCGCAACTGAACTTGCTCTACCTCCTGTAAAAGTACACTGTTCAGTACTTGCAGAAGATGCCATTAAAGCTGCTGTTGAAGATTACCGTAGCAAGAAAACTAAAGCCTAATATCTGTAGGTTTATTTTACAGATCATTTTATAACGGAGTTTTCATGATCCATTTAACTGAAAATGCTGCAACTCATATCAGCAATTATTTAAAAAATCGCGGTAAGGGTGAAGGTATTCGTCTTGGTGTGAAAACTTCAGGCTGTTCAGGCTTAGCTTATGTGCTCGAATTTGTTGATGAAATAGATACACATGATCAAATTTTTGAACAGTTTGGCGTTAAAGTTTTTGTAGACCCCAAAAGTTTGGTTTATCTCGAAGGCATGGAAATGGACTATGTAAAAAATGGTCTAAATGAAGGCTTCGAGTTTAATAACCCGAACAAAAAAGGTGAATGTGGTTGTGGTGAATCTTTCACTGTTTAATAACAGCCCCGACACTTTTCACATTAAAACAGTGCACAACACTGTTTTAATCATATTTATTTATACCGTTTTCTTGCAAAACATCGTGGATGAGTATCTCCCATGAGTCATTTTGAGTTGTTTAATCTCCCAGAAGCACTCGATATTGATCTAGCAACCTTAAAAGCTAATTTTTTAAAATTGCAACAACAATATCATCCTGATAAAGCTGAAGATAAAGATCAAGCACTGATTAAATCAAGTGAAATTAATCAAGCATATAAAGCTTTATCTCATGTGGATAGTCGAGCCGCTTATCTTTTAGCACTCAAAAAACAAGATCATCATTTAGATCAATCCATTAGTGATTTTGAGTTTTTGCAATCTGCGCTAGAAATACGCGAACAATTAGATGAAGCAAGCACGACTGATCAACTTAACTCACTTAAAAATGAAGTAAACCAATGGATTGATGGTTTAGTTCGTGAGTTTAAAATTGATTATTTAGATGAGGATTGGGCAGAAGCACGAGATACTGTTCGTAAATTACGTTTTTTCCAAAAAGTTATGAATGATATTGAAAAGGCTGAAGACCGTCTTTTAGATGATGAAGACTTTGATTTAGACGACGATTTTTAACTTCGGGCTGAACCCATTCACTTAAAGCGCTATTTTGTATATTTAAAGCTTGTATATTTTAAGGATGTAACACATGGCACTCTTGCAAATTGCTGAACCAGGTCAATCAAGTGCGCCACATGAACACCGTATCGCAATTGGTATCGATCTAGGTACAACACATTCTTTAGTTGCCACAGTATTGTCTGGAAAAGCTAAAGTTCTCAATGATGAACATGGTCGTGTACTCCTACCCTCTATTGTCCATTATTCAAAAAATACAACTGAATATGGTGATGTAGCTAAACCTTTTATCACCACAGATCCTAAAAATAGCATTGTTTCAGTTAAACGCTTTATGGGACGTTCTAAAGCAGATATTAAATTTCAGCATCCATACCACCTTGTCGGTGCGGACAATGAAATGCCTGCTTTCGAGACTAATCAAGGCCGTAAAACCCCTGTAGAAATTTCTGCTGAAATTTTAAAACAACTCAAAGATCGTGCTGAAAAAAGTTTAAATAATCCTGTGAATGGTGCTGTGATCACTGTTCCTGCCTATTTTGATGAAGCACAACGCCAAGCAACCCGCGATGCTGCTGAACTTGCAGGTTTAAACGTATTACGCTTACTCAATGAACCAACGGCTGCGGCTGTTGCCTATGGCTTGGATCAAGAGAGCAACCTTGAAAATGATCGCAATTATGTGATTTATGATCTTGGTGGCGGTACTTTTGATGTTTCAATTTTACGTTTTTCTCAAGGTGTTTTTGAAGTTCTCGCAACGGGTGGTCATACAGCACTGGGTGGTGATGATTTAGATCGCTTAATTGTTAAATGGGCTAAAAAACAACTCAACATAGACACTTTAGATGATGCTGAATATGCACATTTTCTAGTATCTGCACGTAAAGCCAAAGAAGCGTTAAGCGATGCAGAATCTGTTGATATTAAAGTACTTAGCCATCACCTAAGTTTAAACCGCAGTACGTTTGAAGAAATCATCAAAATTGCATTAGATAAAACCATCAACGTGTGCAAACGTGTCATGCGCGATGCCAAACTCGAACTTGATGATATTCAAAATGTTGTTTTAGTTGGTGGTTCGACTCGATCTTATGCTGTACAAAATGCGGTTAAAGCTGTTTTCAAACAAGAACCGCTTTGCACGATTAATCCAGATGAAGTCGTTGCAATTGGTGCGTCCATCACAGCCAATCAATTGATTGGTAATTCAAAAGATGGCTCTTTACTGCTAGATGTTACCCCGCTTTCCCTTGGCTTAGAAACCATGGGTGGTTTGGTTGAGCGCTTAATTTCACGTAATACAGCCATTCCAGTCGCTCGTCGCCAAGAATTTACGACCTATCAAGATGGCCAAACAGCAATGTTGATTCATGTCGTACAAGGTGAACGTGATCTTGTTGAACATTGCCGTAGTTTAGGGCGTTTTGTTCTACGAGGCATTCCACCAATGACTGCTGGTCAAGCTCGTATTGAAGTCACTTTCCAAGTGGATGCTGATGGTTTATTAATGGTTTCTGCCAAAGAAACCACCTCTGGCATACAAGCGCAGATTGACATCAAGCCATCTTATGGATTGTCTGAAACAGATACTGAACGCTTACTTTTAGATGGCTATAAATTTGCTGAAGAAGATAAAAATCTTCGCCACTTAAATGAAACTAAGGTTGAAGCTCGTCGTGAGCTAGAAGCATTAGAACAAGCTTTAAAAGTTGATACACAACTTTTAAGTGCAGAACAATTAGATTCACTGAATCAAGCGACTGCACAATTAAAAGTACAACTTGAAACAGATGACATCAAGGCCATTGAACATGCGATTGAGCAGTTAAAAGAACATAGCGATGCTTTTGCTGCTGAACGTATGAATCAACATATTGATCACGCCTTAAAAGGCACCAAACTTGATGATTGGTCAAACTCAAACTAATTTATAGGTAAAGACTATGCCACGTATTAAAGTACTACCTCACGCAACAATTTGCCCGAATGGTGCTGAGTTTGAAGTTGAAGAAAATGCCAATCTTTGTCAAAGCTTACTCGATAATGGCATCAAAATTGAGCATGCTTGCGATATGTCAAAAGCCTGTACCACTTGCCATGTTGTTGTGCGCAAAGGTTTTGATAATCTTGATGAAATGGATGATGTTGAAGCCGATTTACTTGACCGCGCTTGGGGCTTAGAGCCAGATTCTCGCCTTTCATGTCAAGTTAAAATCACCGATGAAGATATGGAAATTGAAATTCCAAAATACACCATCAATCATGCTTCAGAGAACCATTAACTCTCAATCAAAGTATACAATAAAAAACCACTCTAAACTGAGTGGTTTTTTTACAACTGAGATTCAGGAAAAATTAAAAATGTCAGATCAAATAATCAGGCTTAACTTCATCTTCAGCATTTAATTTTGCAACGCCCTGAGCATTGGTTAACTGCTGTTGAATTTTAATACGGTGAACCATTTTTTCTAAAACTTCAACCAATTCAGCATATTCAAAGTTTTGTACTTCTTCTAAATTAAGCACCAAATGGAAGCCTTTATACTCATAATCAAACCATTGCTGATTTTCATTTTTATTTGCTGAATATTTTTCCATGACCTGCCAAGTGCGTACTTTACCTTGAATACCTTTCAATTCAATGGGTGCTTTAGGTGCACAAAGATAATCATTCTTCACCAATTTAAACGTTTCTTCTGAAATTAGAATTTCATCAATTTCAGCAGCATATTGCAACCGTGCTGCCAAATTAGCATCACGCCCAACAATCGTATAGGCCATACGATGAACCGCACCATAGTTCCCTACGTGGCAATACCCTGTACTCACACCCATACGAATATGAAGCGGCGCATAACCCATTTTCACCCAACGCTCTCGTAAAAACGTCATTTGCTGACGCATTGCCAAAGCCATGTCCATACAGTTTTTAGCGTCTCGCTCCACACCTTGCGAATCAGGATCACCGAAGAAAATCAAAATAGCATCACCCATAAATTTATCAATGGTTGCGCCATATTGTTTTGCGATTTCAGTCATATGACTCAAGTAATCATTTAGAACAAAGGCTAAATCATCTGGAATGAGTGTTTCAGATAGCTCCGTAAAGCCTTGAATATCTGAGAAGAAAACGGTTATTTTTTTACGTTTATATTCGATTTTCGCTTCTGAGTCACCTCGCATAATCGCTTGCCACAATTGTAATGGCGCATAACGACTGAGCTGATTTGATAACTCAATATAACGGTTCATTTCGTTAAAGTAAGTCTGCTTTTGTTTTTCAACCAGCTTCATGCGTCGGTTTTGATAGTAATTTCCAATATTCACAAACATGATCAAACTAACAAATGACAAGACTGATAGCTCAAGACTGGTTTGTTCGAAATAACCATCAAACCCAAAAATGAAGATAATATTGGTATAAAAAACCACAAAAGCGATTAATGTGGCTAAAGAGCCCATCATAAAAGATATTTTATTGTTAATTGCAGTATAAATAAGTGCAAAGAACAATACAAAAGACACCACTAAACTTAAATGAACAGCTGCAAGCGCAGTGGATACAACCACCACATCAATTAAAAAATAGATATTTTTTCTTGCTTTATAACCATAACGGTATTCAAGCCAACGAGAAAGTTTTGGGCTAATTAGAAAAATAAAAACAATAAAAATAGGGACATAAATCTGATAATTAGCTATAGGCGAAGTGAAATAATAAATAACAACCAACAAAGCAATCATTAAATACCCCATAAATCTCTGGAATATTTCAAATTGCTTTGGCTCTTTATCTAACATACGGTCAAATGGCAAAATATTTTACCTCGAATGTCATTTATTAAACACTTCCCATGTGTCGCTGAATCAATCCATACGCCAGTCAAATGGCATATCACCTTGACCACGTAGCGCTAACATCAGCGTTTGACGCATATGCGCCAAAACTTCATTTGTATATGGAACTGCTTGAAGACCAAACACAGGTTTAGGCCAAGCCACATCGTTTTGATAACGAACAACGTGGTGAAAATGTAATTGCGGAACCATATTCCCCAATGCTGCTACATTCATTTTGTCAGCACGGAAAACGCGAGAAAGTTGACTAGACAACCAACTTGATTCACGCAAAAACTGCTCTTGATCTGCTTGACTCAGTTCATAAAGCTCTGTGATACCCGGCACACGTGGAATAAGGATCAACCACGGAAATTGCATATCATTCATTAAACGACATGTTGAAAGCGGAAAATCGCCTACAAAAAAAGTATCTTGAGCAAGTTGTGGATGCAAACTAAACATATCTTTATAAATGACGCAAAATTAAAATGATGGACAATACTACCACATCGGTTTTCATGTGAGTATTGCTTAGCTTGTGTTTCTGTACAAATTAATACAGATTAATCTGCACTTGGTCACAATTACACTTTAAAGAATCATAATTTTTTTTCAAGAAGTTTGAGCTAAATTTTTCAATTATTTTCTTTAATTTACTTTTATAGAACATTCATATTTCAATGATTTTTTTCTCAACCATAAAATGAATGCGTCTTCCTGAACAATTCAGACTTTTCATTCGCCTTGTTCAGGAAGTTCGGACAGCAAAACGTATAAAAACCACACTCAGATGAATGCTGATTTAGCACTTAAATCAAGCTCACTTTAACTCTGAAATCAACTTATTCAATAACTCCTGAATAAACTGAATACGCTTCTCATACTCTTCTAACATCACCATCACTTTTAATCGCTGACCACCTTCCATACGATAATACGTTGGCTGTTTTTGCATGAGCTGGATAATACTCAGCGCCTGAACAGGTGTATCTGGCGAAAACTCCACAACACCACCATTCGCACCGATATCAATCTTTGTAATACCTAAAAATTCGGCATGAATTCGAATTTGATGCACACTGAATAAGTGTTTAACCGCCTGTGGTGGCACACCAAAACGATCAATCAATTCCATACGAATATTATCTAACTTTTCCTGTGTATCTGTATTACTGATGCGTTTGTAGAATAATAACCGTTGATGTACATCACCCAAATAATCATCTGGAATCAAAGCTGGCATATGCAAACTAATTTCAGCAGTCAAGGACAATGGCGCATCAAAATTAGGCGTTTTACCATTTTGAATCGCTTTGGTGGCTTTTTCGAGCATCTCCATATACAAACTATAACCAATCGCTTGCATAGAACCACTTTGTTGCTCACCCAACAACTCTCCAGCACCACGAATTTCTAAATCTTCTGTTGCTAACATAAATCCTGCGCCAAGATTTGACGCTCTAGTAATCGCATCTAAACGCTTTTCTGCATCACCTTTTAAGCCTTTCAATGAAGGAACCATTAAATAGGCATAAGCTTGGTGATGCGAACGTCCAACACGACCACGTAATTGATGTAATTGTGCTAAGCCTAATTTATCTGCACGTTCGATAATGATGGTATTGGCATTTGGAACATCAATTCCTGTTTCAATAATCGTAGAACACACCAAGACGTTATATTCTTTATGATAGAACTGCTGCATGACTTGCTCTAATTCACGCTCACGCATTTGCCCATGCGCTACCGCAACACGTGCTTCAGGAACTAAATTACGAATATTTTCAGCAGCTCGTTCAATCGTATCCACTTCATTATGTAGAATATAAACCTGCCCACCACGAAGTAATTCACGAAGAATTGCCTCTTTCATGGTTTCATTGGTTTGTTCATTCACAAATGTTTTGACAGCCAAACGTCGTGCAGGCGGTGTCGCAATAATGGATAAATCACGCATCCCACTAAATGCCATGTTTAATGTACGCGGGATTGGCGTTGCTGTCAGTGTCAACATATCTACATCAGCACGTAGCGCCTTAATACGTTCTTTATCGCGCACACCAAAACGATGTTCTTCATCGACAATCATTAAACCTAAGTTTTTAAATTGGACATTTTCCTGAAGAATTTTATGTGTACCAATCACAATATCAACTTTACCATCTGCCAAATCTTCAATGATTTTTGTATGGGTTTTATTGGTACCAAAGCGTGAAAGCACTTCAATACGTATTGGCCAATCGGCAAAACGATCTTTGAAAGATTCATAATGCTGCTGCGCCAAAAGTGTCGTTGGTACAAGCACTGCAACCTGTTTATTATTCTGTACTGCGACAAATGCAGCACGCATTGCCACTTCTGTTTTACCAAAGCCCACGTCACCACAAACTAACCGATCCATCGGTTTTGCTTGTTGCATATCGTATAATGTTGCTTCAATCGCATTGGCTTGATCAAGTGTTTCCTCATAGGCAAAACCACTAGAGAATTGCATATAACTACTTTGTTCAAGTTCGAAACTCAAACCAGGTTTAGCTTGACGACGCGCTTGAATATGCAGCAACTCCGCTGCAACATCATGAATCTGTTCTAAAGCTTTACGTTTGGCTTTATTCCATGCGTCTGTACCCAACTTATGCAATGGCGCTAAGTCTGGATCACCACCGCTAAAACGACTGATCAGATGTAAATGTGTGACTGGAACATAGACTTTTGCCTCATCGGCATAATTCAGCTGTAAAAATTCATAATCTTGATTGTCAATATTTAAGGTGACCAAGCCTGCATAACGGCCAACGCCATGATCGATATGGACAACAGGCGCACCAATACTCAGCTCAGTTAAACTACGAATTAAAAATTCTTCAGAAACTTCTTGTTGACGCTTACGGCGGCGTTGAACAACACGATGTTCATAAAGTTGATTTTCCGAAATAACAGACAATTGATCTGTAATCACCAAACCACGATCTAAAGGCGCATTGGTAATCGCAACAGAAAAATTGGATTTACGGAATATTTCAAAATTTTCAACAACTGGAATTTCACCTAAACTGGCACGTAACGCATCTTTTAAGGTTTCACGGCGTCCCGCACTTTCAGCGACCAATAAAACTGGATGATTCGCCGCATCGATATATTTCTTAACAGCTGAAAAGGGTTTTTCTTGTTTAGGGTCAACAGGTAGTTTTGGCGGTTGTTCTACATTTAAATGAATCACACCTGCTTTTTTCTCAATTTCGTCAGTTGAAGCAATAATTCTTGAAAATTGGTTTAAATATTCAAAGATTTGATTCGGTTGTAAAAATATTTCTTCTGGTGCTAGCAAAGGCTGATCAACATTGTGACGGCGATCCTCATAACGTCGCATCACATCTTTCCAAAAAGTGGTTAATCCTTCATCAATATTTTTATCTGTAATGACAATCGAATTACTTGGTAAGTACGATGTTAAACTACTTTGCGATTGCATCGCTTCTTTGCTAAAGAATAACGGAAAATAGAAATCTAAGCCTGGTGATGCAATGCCTTCTAAAACATCTTGATAAATTGGATTCTTTTTCGGGTTTGCCGTTGGAAAACTTTCTGCATAACGATCACGGAAAATTGAACGCGCTTCTTTCAGTGGAAATTCTTTGGCAGGCAGAACTGTAAACCGATCCAGCTTTGTTGTAGTACGTTGTGTTTCTGGGTCAAAGAATTTTAGGCTATCAATTTCATCGTCAAATAAATCAATACGAATTGGCGCATTCTGACCCGATGCATAAATATCCATGATGCTACCACGTACGGCAAATTCACCATGATCATAAACTGTATCGACTAAATGGTAGCCTGCCTGAACCAATTTAAGTTTTTGTTGTTCTAAATCAAATTTCTGCCCTACTTTGATATCAAAATGTTCTCCGAGCACCCATGAGGTAGGAGCAACACGTTGCGCAAGCGTTGTTGCAGAAATGAGTAAAATGCCTTTTTTAGGCATATTTGAAAGAATAGATAAACGCTCTGAAACAATGTCTTGATGTGGTGATAAGCGATCGTATGGCAATATTTCCCAGTCTGGAAATATCGTTGGTTTAATGCCATAAAACTCGAGTTCACTTTCGAGCTGCCCTAAATGCTGATTATTTCTTGCCACTAAAACAAATAGTTGTTCAGATTGTTCTGAAATTTCTTTAAATAATAAAGCAGCAGAAGAACCGAGCATCGAGCCGATCCAACGCTTTTCACCTATTTTAAGTTGTTTTAAATTGAGTTCAGAGATTTCTTTTTGGAACATGATCGCTATTGGTCTAAAAGACATGGCGATAGTTTAACATGATGACTTTCTTGAGTTGAGTAGATTTTTATTTGATTGATAAAGTGACTCAATAGCTCAAAAATATAACGTTTGTTTAACATATATTTAAATCTAGTAATCAAACGGTTGCAACGTTTAGAATTTATTTTTCATCTATCCCTTTTAAATTCTTTATAATAATCATTCAGTTTCTGAATAATTGCTTTGAGTTGCATTAGATTTTCTTCTGTATTCCCCAGTCTTGCAACATAACGCTGTGAAGCAATTTCCAAATCAATCTTTTCATTGATCAAAATAGCTTTATAAAACAACGCTTCCAAATCATCAAAATTGGTTAATTTACGATTAGAAAAATACTCAAGTCGCTCAGACAACGTATTCACAACCACATCATCTACGATATAACCCTTTTCAGTATCAATCTGGATATTATTTTCACATAAAAAAACTTGTTCAGCACTTTCTTTATTGCTCTTAAATAGTTCCACAAGTTTATTCAACATTTTCAATTATCCTCATTTAACACTTGATATATCATAACAAAATTCAACATGACAATTAAAAAAGGATGCGATCGAGCATCCTTCAATTTCTATTCAATATTCAACAATTTTTTAGAAAATGATGAAATTAGTCATCACCTAAATCATCTAGAAAATCGACTGTCGGCACAAAGAACAAAGTCCCTGTTTTTGCAGAACTAAAATCCAATAAACTGTCTAAATTACCTTCTGCATCGCCTTGGAACATATGCTGCAACATCTGACGTGTAACACTGAATTTACGTGCATAACCGATAAAGAAAGTTCCATATTCATTTCTAGATGGGTAGGAGAATGGCATATTTGCACGCATAATTTTTAATTCATTACCATCTTCATCATGTGCCTTACTCACCATATTATGTGCAGTTTTCGGCTTAACATCATCACCTAGTTCCACGTCATTAAACTTTTTACGTCCAATCACTTTTTCTTGCTCTTCATCACTTAAAGCACGCCATTTATCCATGTCATGCATGTATTTTTGAATAAAGGCATAACTTCCACCTTTAAACTCGGCATCTTCATCACCGACCAATGCATATTCTGCGGCAATTTCATGTTCAGGGTTTTCAGTACCATCTACAAAACCAATAATTGAACGACCATCAAAATAACGGAAACCATGTACCTCATCAATTGGTGTAGTTACATCTTGTAATTGTTCTTGAATAATACTTGCCAACTCGAAACAAAGTGCTTGTCGGTCTGCACGAATGTGGAAAAATAAATCACCCGCAGTTGAAACAGCCGTATATTTAGGGCCTTTTATTTCTTGAAAGGTTTCTAATTCTTTCGGTTTAGCTTCTTCTGGAAATAAACGATCCCATGCATCTGAACCAAAACCCATCGTTGCATTAAATTGAGCATCAGGATAACGATTGGTTAAACTACGGGTTAACGCTGAAAAATTAGCTGAAAAATCAATAACACTATCTACAACCTCTGCACCTTGCTTTAAGCCCAAAACAATAAATAATGCATTCTCACCAGGACGGCTGATTACAGGTTGGATTCGAGTTGTAGTCATATAAATATCCCTAAATTGATAATATTTTTGTCAATTTATCATAATCTCAGTGCGATTTTGTCAATTACATTCACTATTCATGAGCAAACTCATGATTTAATGCGACTTAATTTACAAAACAAATGCTAAAACAATACGTCTCAATATTTTCGCAAAACCAATATTTTTACACTCAACCATGTTAAAACAGCGAAAAAATTTCCAATAAAAAGCATCCTTTTCAGATGCTTATATTTTCATAACGAGATTTCAATCACATCAAGGTTTAATTTGAATTAATGAATTAATAAAGTTATGCACCATATTGTTTTTGTAAATATTTCACAATCACTTCAGATTCAAATAAATGTACCCCTGTATTGGGATCGATTAAATACGGCACTTGAATATCTTTTTTCTTACGCCCCATGATCGGAATGATTTTTTCACGTTTTCCACCTTTCAATGGCTCATATTTACCTGGCTTTAAACGTAAAACTGCTGGCCCCATATCTTGCCAACGTTCTTTCGCAACATTATGTAATTTAAAAGGTAGTTCTAGTTCCGTAAGCACACCACGAATAATACGCGAGTACGGACTTGCTTCAAAACTCCATAATTCCAACAACTGAACAGGCGCTTCACGATTGATAATTTTTTTATCAATCCATACGCCACGTGCTCCATTGAGGATTGTTCCAACCATCGCAACAGAAGGATAGTGTGGATATTTAGCATATTTTTGTGGTGTCTTGCCTGTTTTACCGTAATGTTTAAATAGATAATCGACAATCGCTATAGACTCATACAGTTTTTCACCTGTATTTTCATCAACAAAGTAAGGAAATTGCGCCTTTCCACCTTGCTCTTTGACAATTTTACGGTATTTGGTTCCGCCTTTCGGGCATGGGTAAACCTCATAATCAAGGTTTAATAAAGTCAAAACCTCACGAACACGACGACAAAATGGTGACCCCTCAAACTCATACAACTTTAATGCTTTTTCAGGTTGATTGGGAAATGCTGTCCCTGAAACGCCTCGACCGCCCGCAGCAAGGCTTGAAACCAATGCTTGTACAACTTTTATTTGATGGTGCACCATTTTATTGTCCTTATGATTTGCTTGATCTTATAAATCGACTAATTTTTCTTTTGCAACCACAATTCCATTGTTATCTGCGTAAAGATAATCACCAGAATTGAAGTTTACACTGCCAAAATACAAGCTAACATCCACTTCACCTATGCCTTTACGATTACTTTTTTGTGGAATTGCAGCCAATGCATGTACACCTAAATCAAGCTCTACCAATGCATCAACATCACGTACGCAACCGTAAATCACAACACCATTCCAGTGATTTTTAACCGCAGATTCAGCAATCATATCGCCCATCAATGCACAACGCATTGATGCGCCACCATCAACCACTAAAACCTTCCCTGTCCCATCTGTTGCCAACAGCTCTTTAACACGTGAATTATCTTCAAAACATTTGACTGTCACGATTTGCCCACCAAATGTCTTGCGTGCACCATAACTCTTGAAGAATTTACCATCCATTGACGGAATTAAGGTTTGAATATCTTTGTCTGGATTGTCATCTAATAAATCACAAGTTACGAATGGCACTGTAGTCACTTTAATTCTCCATTATTGGGCATTGAGTATGCGTAAATTATCATATATTTCAAAATTTTCAGTCTGAGTTTGCGCAGCCTCGACCATAATATGAGCCACTTGATCTGCTGTCACTGGCTTATATTTAAAAGAATTTGGAACCAAATGCGAAACCTTTTGATAAACATTTTGCATTGCGCCTTCCATCGTTCTTTTTTCTTGGCGTTCACCAATAAGTAACGATGGTTGAATAATCGAAATACGATACAAATCTAGTTTTTGAATATATTGTTCCAATTTTCCTTTGACTTGATTGTAAAAAATTGGCGAGCTTGCACTTGCACCCAATGCACTAACCAAAAGAAAATGGGTTTCAGTCAGTTCAAACAAATCTGCAAAATGTGCATTAATTTCAAAATCAATATTATAAAAAGCTTGTTTTGAACCCGCTTTTTTAATGGTTGATCCTAGGCAGCTAAAGGCATGACTATAACCACTCACATCTTGATCATTGAGTAATAAAAAGTCTTCTATGACAAATTGCTCTACTTTACTCAAATGTTTAAAGTCTGCTGATTCACGTCTTACAATCGCTGTAATTTTCTCACAATTTGGATTTTGCTGAAGTTGCTCAATCAAAGCCTTCCCCACCAAACCTGTTGCTCCAATTACAATTGCATTTTTAATCGATTTAGTCATTTTTTAAACAATCTCCTGAACTTATTACTAATCTAACGTTTTATTTAGAATTTTTCTGCATCAATAATGTAGTCAAAACAAGCCAAGACTTGACTTTGAAGCTGGTTTTAATCACAATATGGCACTTGTTTACGGGCTGGTGAAAATTCTCTGATGTAGGTTTTCAGATGTGATTTCAGCCCGCCCAGACCAATCTATTTCAAGGAGTGCACGAGTGGCAAACTCTGCTCAAGCAAAAAAACGTGCTAAACAAAACGTTAAAGCACGTAAACACAACGCAAGCTTACGTTCTATGGTTCGTACTTATATCAAACGTACAGTAGCTGCTATTGCTGCTGGCGATTATACTGTCGCTACTGATGCTTACAAAAAAGCTGTTCCAGTAATCGACCGTATGGCTGATAAAGGTATCATCCATAAAAACAAAGCTGCTCGTCATAAGAGCCGTTTAAATGCACAAGTTAAAGCTTTAGCTAACTAAGTTGTCGCATAGAAAAGAGCCCTAATTTATAGGGCTTTTTTTGTATCTCTTGTAAACTACAGCTTTATCTAGAAAATAAAATCAAAACCATAGATAAATTTTAAAAAGTGCTAGATTGATCAATAGAGTAATACTGAAATCATTAACCATTAATATTGCTGAAACTCTCGAATAGACAAATCACCTTTCTCTCCCCGCCAAATCCATTTCAAATGGCAATCTGCAAAACGGTCACCTTCAAACCAAACAAATAAACCCTCCATCATTTCAGGCCAATCACTTTGTTTAATTTGAGTTCGTTTAGAAATAATAGCAATAATTGCGGCGAGAATTGTATCGTGGCTGACCGCAAGGCTCAGCTGGTTTTGCCCTGTCGGATGCGTTTCATAAATTAATTCAAGTACATCTACCACACCAGTAATCGGATGTTTCATCCCTGGCAAGGTATTATTCACAAAACTATTAATAAAACCTAAAGCACCTTGTTGACGGAAATACGGTGCAGCTTGTTTGATATCAAGTACAAAGCTTCCCGGTTCAACCAACAATCCTTTCTCTACAATTTCAATATGATGCGTATTATTATCAGGTAAAATCGTATCCGCACCTTGAATCATCAAAGCTGCGGTATCCACACATCGTTGAATTGGACTTGAAATACAATGTTGAATGATCCGATCTGTATGATCAATCAAATGTGAACCCCAAGCTTGCGCCAAATCACGGCCTTCCGAAGTCAATTGCAAATCATAGCCCGACAGGCCCTGTCCATTCACCATTTCACGAATTGAATGTCGAGTGAATAAAGTCACAGGCGTACTGGTATCTGGCAATAAATCAATTGCTTTTAGCATACTCTTTGGCAATAAATCTAAGGCCATATTCAATCATAACTCTACTTTGTACTACCTCCACTATACCATGTGAGGCAAAACTCTCAATCAAATCTAAAATCAGCGCTTTGCAATAAAACGGATAATTTCATCAAATTTAATGCTTTAGCTCTATATCACGATAAACAACAACAGACTATAAATTAACATTAGATAATGCTTCCAATGCAATATCTTTATTCTCTGCATTTCTATAAGCAATAAAACCATCATTTAAAACAGTACTACGCTGATTATAAGTAAAAGGCACAGCATCCAAACTCAGTAACCCACCACCAATACTCTCTAATAAGCCTTGCCCTGCACTGGTGTCCCATTCTGATGTAGGGTGAAAGCGTGGATAAATATCAATTTCACCTTCAAGCATCATACAAAACTTATAAGCACTGCCTGCTTCACGGCGAATAACAGGTATTTCTTGTTCAATATAATCAATATATTGCTGATATTTTGGATTTTTACTGCTATGACTTAAGCCAACTTGAATGGCATCCGTTTCTGTATTTTTATATTTACAATAACGCTCCCAACTTTCTCGAATAAAGGAATATTTATAAGGCAATTCTGTTAAATAGCCGATATACATCACCTGTTCAGTGGGCACAGCAATGATTGAAAGTAAGGTTTGATGCTCTTGAATTAAACTTAAATTAATGGTGAATTCATCACGTTCATGAATAAATTCTTTAGTTCCATCCAAAGGATCTAGCATCCAACACACTTTCCACTCGTGACGTTGAGAATTATCACTTTCTTCCGATAAAACAGGAATATCAGGTGTTAATAATGCCAACTGTTTGATTAAATAATCATTTACTCTTAAATCAGCCTGCGTTACAGGCGAATGATCATCTTTTTCATCAATATTAAACTCACGCCCTGCACAATAATTTTGGTATTCTTCTAACAAGATTTGACTTGCATGCGCCAAAATCGGAACTAATTTTAAAATTTGTTCATCTTGCGGTGCAGGAACTGTAATAAACATTGATTAAAAACCTATTTTATGTCTGATTCTACTCAGCCGATTATCTTCTTTGATATGGACGGCACACTACTCGATTTAGCTTTTGATGATTTGATCTGGAACACTAAACTTCCTGAACGTCATGCAGAAACCCACCAATGCTCATTGGAGCAAAGCCATGCGCTTTTGCATGATTTTTATCAACAGCATAAGCATACACTATCTTGGTACTCATCGACCTATTGGACTGAAAAAGTTGGTGTCGATGTATTACAATTACAGCGTGACTTTAAAGATAAAATCGCACCCAGAACGGGCTGTTTCGAACTATTAAAAGCATTACAACAACAAGGCTATCGCTGTTGGTTACTGACCAATGCTGATTGCGCAGGATTAAAACTTAAACTTGAAAATGTTGATTTAAGCCCTTATTTTGAAGTCATGATCAGTAGTGAAGAAATTGGGTATTCCAAAGAATTTGTAGAGTTTTGGCAAATTTTACAGAATAAACATTTTTTTGATCCAAAAAATGCATGCCTAGTCGATGACACTGCACCCGTTTTAAAAGGTGCAGAAAAATTTGGAATACAGCATTTGATTACCATTACTCAGCCTTCAAGCCTTCGTGCAGCACGCCATGCATTAGAACTTGAATTCACTGCGATTAATGATTTAACAACGCTTTTACCTATACTTGAACAAATTCAAAATAAGGATGTCGATGTCAAAACAGCCTAATCACTCACCTGTAGAATCTATGCGTGTAGACAAATGGCTTTGGGCTGCACGTTTTTTTAAAACCCGTTCAATTGCCAAAGATGCGATTGAAGGTGGTAAAGTTCACCACAACAATGAACGAGTCAAAGTTTCCAAAGAAATTCGAGTCGGCATGGAACTCACCATACAGCAAGGTTTTGACCGAAAAACTGTTGTGATTAAGGCACTTTCTGCTGTTCGTGGTGGTGCTCCAATTGCGCAACAACTTTACGAAGAAACCGAAGTCAGTATTGCACGTAGAGAGTTGATTTCATCGCAAAGAAAATTGCATAATCTTGCCCGACCTGATCATCGACCAAGTAAAAAAGATCGACGTGAAATTCATAAATTTAAACAAGAAAATGATCAACAGTTTGACCAAAGCTGGTCTTATGATGATGACTGAAATTCGTTTTGGTCTATCGCGACATTTCATGTCGCACAAATAAATTTAAACATAGAACAGATTTTTAATTTCTGTCACTATTACTGCCGTGGACGAAAGATCAAATTTAATCACATCCACTTAAGATATTAGTGATATTACATCGTTTGAGGTTTACGAGATGGATGATAACAAAAGCAAAGCGCTCAATGCGGCACTCAGCCAAATTGAGAAGCAGTTTGGTAAAAATACAGTTATGCGCCTTGGCGACAATACTGTGCAAGCCGTTGAAGCTGTATCTACAGGTTCTTTAACGCTTGATATCGCATTAGGTATTGGTGGCTTACCGAAAGGTCGTATCATTGAGATTTACGGCCCTGAATCGTCAGGTAAAACAACCATGACCCTTCAAGCGATTGCACAATGCCAAAAAGCAGGTGGAACATGTGCCTTTATCGATGCTGAACATGCTTTAGATCCACAATATGCACGTAAACTTGGGGTTGATATTGACAACCTACTGGTTTCACAACCAGACCATGGTGAACAAGCACTTGAAATTGCAGACATGTTGGTTCGTTCTGGTGCAATTGATATGATCGTTGTCGATTCTGTCGCTGCATTAACCCCTAAAGCTGAAATTGAAGGTGAAATGGGCGACTCACATATGGGCTTACAAGCACGTTTGATGAGCCAAGCATTGCGTAAAATTACAGGTAATGCTAAACGCTCAAACTGCATGGTGGTCTTCATTAACCAAATTCGTATGAAAATTGGTGTCATGTTTGGTAGCCCAGAAACCACAACAGGCGGTAACGCACTTAAATTCTATGCGTCTGTGCGTTTAGATATTCGCCGTATTGGTCAAGTTAAAGAAGGCGATGAAATTGTAGGTTCAGAAACTCGCGTTAAAGTTGTTAAAAACAAAATGGCACCTCCATTTAAAGAAGCTCTTTTCCAAATTTTATATGGTAAAGGTGTAAACCAGCTTGGTGAGTTGGTTGATCTTGCTGTAGCACAAGAGTTGGTACATAAAGCGGGTGCTTGGTACTCTTACCAAGGCGATAAAATTGGTCAAGGTAAAAACAATGTGATTCGTCACTTAGAAGAAAACCCTCAAATCGCTCAAGAGCTTGATCGTTTGATTCGTGAAAAGTTATTAACCACAGCAATTGCTGCACCAACTGATGAAAAAGATGAAGAAGAGCCTGATTTCTTAGAGGTTTAATTCATTATTTAAATCTATTAAACGCCTTTCGGGGCGTTTAATTTTTATTACAGGGTTGCTAAGTATTATTGAATCGTATTTCGCACATAAACATACAAAGCCATATCCATTTCCCTAAATAATTTTTCTAAATCTAGCTCGACTTCACTTCCCAAAATATCCAGCATATCTTGATGATAATCAGTTCTATCTCCGAAAGGTCTTTTACCATCTGTATATGGCATTGGTAAAGGATAGCCTTGAAAATAAAATTGCACGATACCATCATTGATGACCATATCACGCCAAATAAGGTGATGTATGAGCTTAATATGCTGTTCAGTTAATTGAAACAAAAATGACTCTTTTTTATTATTTTCACAAAGATATTCTCCAGCATGGCAATTAGACCGAGACAACCATAACGGAAAAGCACATAAAGCCTCACTCATAATTTTTCTTAATTCATTTGAATTTTTTGATAACTTTAATGCGTGAGCAACTGAATCAAAATTTGGAAAATACGCCGCTATCGCCCCACTCTCGATATTTAACCAAGTAAACTTTAAATTCTGGATAACAATTAAATGCTGTGCATTTAATGCTATATCACCTTGATTATAAGCATCTTGCACATCACAACCAGTAAAAATATTTTTTAGTATATTCATTATTTTAACCATGTATCTACCCCTCCCAATCTATACGCTTATCTAAAAATGCATAATTTGAATTTAACTTAGGCTCAAACTGCAATTTCGCAAAATAATCAATTTTTTCTGAGTCTTCGATATCAAAGCGTTTCAACCATGCTTCAGCTCGATAGCCTTTAATCAATGGAATTTCATCAGTCGAATAATTACCACGATGTAAACTTCCTATCTTTTCAACACGTAGAGGCTTTAAAATCCGATTGAGCAAGACATAAGGTGCAGGTAAAGGATCTTCTTCAACAGAACCACCTAAAGGTAAAGTACCTGCTTGTATCACCACGCCAGTACCATAGTCATAACCGATAAACCAGTTCATCGGTAATTCACTATTTAAAGCTTCTTCTTCTTTTATTCGATTAAACCACCCGTAATTAATTGCCGTAAGCCAATTGACTGTTTTTATTCCTTTAATCAAGTTGTCTGATAATAAACTCGGACTTCCAGCATCCATTGCCCAAAGTTTACGGGCTAAAAAGGCTTCCGTAGGTTCATTCTTATCCCTACGAATCTGGGTCAAAATACAAGCATAACCTGCATAACCATGCCTTGCTTTTAAGCGTTGAGCACATTTAATAAAGAGATCAATAAATAACTTACTATTTTCACCGATCCAATCAATTGGCATAGAAAAGGTGAGTACACTTTGATAAGTTCCATTCTGTACTTGCCATTGACTGCGACCTCCAACAAAGAATTCCCAAGCTCCAATAGCAAACTTTTCTTTACCGCTGGTATATAAAAAGTTAAAAGACTTCATCGGGCTGTAATATTTCAAAATATTTCGAATAGGTTTAACTTTATCAAAAGCTATACTTGCATTACCTGCTCCTGAGGGAGGTTCATCTTGCCATAGCCATGTTAAATGCTCTTTAGCGTAGACTAGATAATCATCGGAACATTGCGCAATCGCTTCTCGCATTTCATCACTATAGCCTTCTTTAAAGTAAAGCACTGCACGAATCGCAGGAATCGCCCCCACATAGTCTTCACCACCTTGAGGTGTCAGCAAACCGCCACCAACCGCTCCTTTTTCTTGTTTCTCAACCCATGCTTTATAATCTTCTTCTTTTGTAAAGTGCATATATTTCTCCAAATTAAAATGCAGGGGACGGAAATTTTGGCATTTTGGGTATTTTGCCTTTTCGTAACTGCATTAAGGCAGTTAATGTTGCAATTGCTGCTGTTGCCCATTCAGTGACAGTGGATTTTCTGCCATCGTCACTATTACATCCACATTCATCTGGGTCTAACACTTTAACTTTACTAGCATCACCTGCTATTTTTCCATAAGAAGTTTCTTGATCTATACCAAAAACATCTGTACCAAACTTAATCTCAACCACATGCTCAATATTGTCTTGTGTAGGTGGTAAATTAGGATCTTTAACAATCACTACATCTGGTCGGCGAGTCATACCTTGCCCGCGTTCATACTCATAACCTTTATCGTTCAACCAATTTTTTTTAATCCATCCCCAAACATATCTATGTCCCTTGGTTAGAATATCTTTATCCATAATCGGTTCAGGTGGATCGGTATGCATATCATAGGTTATTTCAGGTTTATAAGGACTTTGATTAAACATCATCTCATCCATTTCTTTTAATCGTTCAGAAACACATGATTGATATAGGTTATTTTGTTTTTTACCTTTGTTTGGATTATAGTTGCAGTAACAAATCGCACTACAAAGAATTTCTTTATCTTTTGGATCAAGCGCATCGTTATCAATTGCCACCACTTTAATGGCAGGCATTTGTACTGGGGAAGTGACTAAAGTTCCTTTTGGCTTTCCTTGATCAGCCATTGTCTAGCTCATCCACTAAATATAAGTGAATGTCTTCCTCTGAAGGCGTATAAATCCAGTCGGTAAAACCGTCATCATTACTTGCATAAATGGTACTTGTACCATCTGACATGACAACCCGAACTCTACGGTTTGCAATCGGATGACCTGTATTTTGGTCAATTAATTGAAATCTTCCTGAATGTTCTTCAGGTGCAGGAACCGTGTCTTCATCATCATTTGGGTTGGCAATCAGACTTGAACCAAAAGGCGAACCAGCCTCTACGATCACCAAAAAGGTACTTGCTAATAAAGTTGCTCCACATGCGGTTTTCATACCAGCCAAAGCAACGGGTAAATCATTGGGTAATGTAAAATTTTCCGCACCCTCAATAATCGGAAAGACACCTTGGCATCTAGGGCAACTCACCATATACCCCTTGGCCGCCATACCAATCCCATTAATTGACATGGTTGGATGTCCTTGAAGAACAACGCCGCCATGATCGGTCTTACAACCTTGAACAATAATTGGTTTCATCATTATTTTCCTAATTTGTGTTTTTTATATAAAATGTAAAAGAACTTATATTTCTAAACTGTAGCGGAACAAATTATGACCATATTGATGAGCAAAACAAGATATTATTAAACATATCTAACAAAACTATACAAAACTGATTAAACCAATTAAATAGAACCGCCAAAGATGTCCAACTCAAATTTCCCTAAAATGCTCGATTATGAAAAATTAAAACAGCAATTTGGTGAACAAAAAACTGATCAGCAAACTCATACGCAGTATCAACAAACTGACGATACGACCTCACTAGATTCACTCTCAGATGACCAAACCGAAAACACCCCAAAACCACAAGGTTTAACAGGTACTCGTCTCCGTTCTTATGCTTTTGCAGTATTAACACGCAGAGAATATTCAAAAGCGGATTTAATTGAAAAGTTAATAACCTATGCGCAAGACCGAGACGAAGTTATGGGTCTAGTAGAAGAATTAGCGCAGAATAATTATCAAAGTGATCAACGTGTTGCTGAAATGACCGTACGCAGTCAAATGCGTAAAGGTAAAGGTCCAAACCGTATTAAACTCGCATTGAGAAGTAAACAACTGGATAAAGCACTGGTACAAGAGGATTTAGCTGAAATTGATTGGTATGAACAAGCTTACCAACTTAAAGTTAAAAAATACGGTACTGAAGTCGCAAAAGATCCAAAAATTAAAGCCAAACAGATTCGTTTTTTACAATATCGTGGTTTTGAAATGGATGCGATTATGAAAGCGATTTCCAAAAAAGAAATTGATTAAGAATAATCATGATATAGATGAAAATACAAACTGATCATGGATCAGAAAATAAGAATAAATAACAGAATAAAAGCAATAATCACAATTAAAAGAAATAGATAACGATAGGAGTATTTAAATGAAGACAATTGATTGAAAAGGTATTTAAAAAGAAGTAAATAACAATTTATTTTTATGATTTAGAAACTGGTGGCAACCCTACTAGCAAAACCTCGGCACATCGTATTTCTGATACCGTTGCTACCTTCCGGTCCTGGCGGGGTTTTCAGAGTACAATTGCGAAGCCACCAGCAGGGCTACCATTGCAATATCAGAGTATAGAGATTTTTTATATTCTTTCAAGCCAAACATTGTCATTTTCTCAAGTTATTCATTCATTTGCTTATTTCATCATCAATATATCTAAAAAGTTGGCAAAATCTAAACAGAAAGTACCTTTTTTCTTGTTATGGGAATAAAAGCGCCTGCTTGTTCTATACAAAAATCATTCACATTCTGAGTAGAATTAGCTGAAGTTTGTAAAAGCACCTTGCATTTCCCTTTTCAGCCGTTTTTAATGAGGTCAAATATCTATTTTCATACAGGCTTTGAAAGGTGCTGTATGTAAAACTTAACTTTGATGGATCTAAAATTATGCTAAAGAAGCATGCCCTGTTTTCTATTGCCTTACTCAGTTCAGCATCTTTATATGCAATTCCTATTGAATCTCGTGGTTTAAGTGATTCTGTATCGACACCCAATGCGATATCGAATTCTACTTCACCAATTGCTGGCAATATGAGTTGGGATTTAATTCAAAAGAATCAACAATTAGAAAATCAAATTCGTGAATTACGTGGAAAAATTGAAGAACAAGAAAACACCATTGACCAGTTAAGCAAAGAACTCACTAACCGTTATACAGACTTGGATCAGCGTCTTGAGTTATTAAATCAAAAGCTTGACCCTGAAAATAGTGAACAAACAGCACCCGTTGAGAATGCACCTACAGCAAATAGTACCAATGCACCTGCAAATAATGCTCCGACGAATACTGCACCAACGAATACTGCGCCAGCAAACAACAATAATGTTGCTCCACCGCAAACCGTAGCACCTACAACACCAGCCCCACAACCTGCAGTAGACAATACCGCCCAACCATCTAATACAACCAGCACGGTGAACAATAATAGTAGTGACCCAATCGCTTTAGAAAAAGCAGCATACACAATTGCGCTAGATGCATATAAGAAAGGTGGTGCTAAACAAGCCATTGCACCTATGCAAAACTTTATTAAAAATAATCCCAATAGCATCTATACAGGCAATGCTTATTTTTGGTTAGCAGAGTTCAATTTGGCGATTGACCCACCAAATTATAATGAAGCCAAAAAGAACTATGAAATTGTTGCTGCAAAGTTCCCCAATTCATCTAAAGCACCACGTGCGCTTTACCAACTTTATAGCATTGCTAAAGATGTAAATAAAAATGCACAAACAGCAAATGTCTATAAGAATAAGCTTTTAAAAACCTACCCAACATCTGAAGAAGCAGGCTACTTTAAAAAGGCTTAATGTTTGGTTTGAAAATAAACCACAAACGACAAAGTGTCTTTGTTCAATCACGCTGAGTTTGGCATCAAAGTAAATGGGGTTAACACTGATTTACTTTGATGCTTGATAAAGTAAATCTGTTACATATCTGTTTTTATCTTTTTAAAATCTTTATTTTAACCATTCAAATTATTTCAAACATGATCAACTAGAATCAGCTTGCTTAAATTGCATGAATATCAATCCCGCCAAAATTCTAAAAATTGAACATGAAACCAGCAACCGATGATATCCATACCCTTCTTATATTTGCTGTGACTTAACTTTTGCCAATACATCCTCTGTTCATTCAAAATGAGCGATGCTGATAAACACAGCAACGATGAACTAAATGGTCAATTCTGTATGTTTTTAGATATTTTATAAGATCGATTGTTAAAGGATATATTGTATGAATATTGCTTTAACTCCCTTTAAAAAATTAAAATCCTTCAATAAGGAATTGTTCTTATACTGCTCAGCTGAGATATCACTTTATAAATAACAAAACAGCATAATGCCTCACACCGATTTGCTATTCATAATCATCTAAATGTGCTGTATAGAAAATCATAGCGTCATTGATTCTTAGTTTTGAACGGTCACTTGTGAATATAAAACCAACGGTTTAAATAATAACATTTTGTTTTATTTAATAAAAAATATTAATTTAAATAGCTAGATTTGCTCAATCCTGATAAGAAAAAATTGTAGATCTAAAATTTACAATAAGATCTATCATGTATTGGGCAATAACGAGTATGCAAAAAAGCTGAATTAATCCAAATCCTAGTGACTTGATCATAAGCACCCAAACTAGCTACTCTCTATGGATTAAAATATTCAAAATTGAACAAGGAACTTGAATTACTCACAACCGACTTGATCGAATGCTATGCTGTGTATCGTCGATTTAAGCCAACCTGTTACACAAATCAAATGAATAGTTTGGTCATTCGGTTTAAAATGTAAGAATTACGAAACATCTATAAAATTTGTCATATTTTAACATTGCCATTTGTCGGCAAAATTAACATTATATAGCCCATACGAGGCACAACCTTTCTGCGACAATTCAAAGAAAATATAAAGTATTTGTAGAAAAACATGCCATAATATGCAAACTTTGCAGACATCTTGCAAAACTTTTTGCAACTTTTAAATTGGAGCAGGCTCAATGAGTTCGACCATTTTGGTCATTCACGGACCAAACTTAAATTTGCTAGGACAGCGCGAACCAGAGGTTTATGGTCACCTCACATTGGATGACATTAACCAGCAACTCATGCAACAAGCTCAGCAAGCAAATATTTCTTTAGACACTTTCCAAAGTAATTGGGAAGGTGCAATCGTAGATCGAATTCACCAAGCTCAGCAACAAGGTGTGCAATTTATAATTATAAATCCAGCCGCATTGACACATACATCTGTTGCTGTACGTGATGCACTATTAGGTGTAGCCATTCCCTTTATTGAAGTGCATCTGTCAAATGTACATGCTCGTGAAGCATTCAGACATCATTCTTATTTATCCGATAAAGCCGTAGGCGTAATTTGTGGCTTAGGTGCAAAAGGCTATGCTTTTGCGCTCAATTACGTGATCGACAAAATTCAATCTTCAACTTAAATCATAATTTAGGAATACGAACCCATGGATATTCGCAAAATCAAAAAGCTCATCGACTTGATGATTGAATCTGACCTTCAAGCGATTGAAGTGAAAGAGGGAGATCAATCGATCGCTTTAACTCGCCGTAATCCTGTGGTTGCTGCTGGCGTAGCCCCTGTTGCAGCACCAATCGCTGAGGCACCTAAAAAAGCTGGGCCGCGTGGTGCAGTAGAAACCTCTCCAATGGTTGGCGTATTTTATTCAGCACCTAGTCCTGGTGAAGCACCTTTTGTGAATGTTGGTCAAACTGTTTCTGCTGGTGAAACGCTTGGTATCATCGAAGCAATGAAAATTATGAACCCGATTGAAGCAACTCAAAGCGGCGTCGTTGAAGAGATTTTAGTTAAAAATGGTGATGTAATCCAATTCGGTCAACCTTTATTCCGCTACCGCGCGTAATACCTCGGGGGTTGATATGTTGCAAAAAGTTTTGATTGCAAACCGTGGTGAAATTGCTTTACGCATTACCCGTGCTTGCAAAACTTTGGGAATCAAAACGGTTGGTATCTATTCCGATGCCGATAAAGATTTGATGCATCTTCGTTTTTGTGATGAAGCTGTTTGTATTGGTCCGGGTGCGAGTAGTGAAAGCTATTTAAATATCCCTGCCCTCATTACCGCTGCTGAAATCACCGGTGCAGATGCTATTCACCCGGGTTATGGTTTCCTGTCTGAAAATGCAGAATTTGCTGAAATTGTAGAAAGCTCTGGTTTTATTTTCATTGGTCCACGTCCAGAACATATCCGTTTAATGGGTAATAAAGTTTCGGCAATTATGGCAATGCGTAAAGCTGGTGTACCAACAGTTCCCGGTTCAGCACATGCCGTAACAACCAGTAATGCATTGGCTGAGGCCAAAGAAATTGGTTTTCCATTGATCGTAAAAGCGGCATCAGGCGGCGGCGGTCGTGGGATGCGTATTGTTGAACGTGTAGACACGCTGCTTGAATCTGTTCAAGCAGCGCAACGTGATGCTGAAATGTGGTTTGGCGATGACACGGTTTATATGGAACGTTTCCTACAAAAACCACGTCATGTTGAAGTACAAGTTTTAGCTGATGGTAATGGGCATGCTGTTCATTTATATGACCGTGACTGTTCATTACAACGTCGTCATCAAAAAGTTTTAGAAGAAGCACCAGCACCTGGTTTACCAGAAGAGGCACGCGCTCAAATTCTAGATGCTTGTGTACATGCATGTAAATTGATGCAATATCGTGGTGCGGGTACGTTCGAGTTCTTATTTGAAGATGGTGAATTCTTCTTTATTGAAATGAATACCCGTGTTCAAGTTGAGCACCCTGTTACTGAACAAGTGACGGGTATCGACATTATTGAACAACAATTACGTATTGCAGCTGGCTTAGGTTTAGATCTTCAACAAGAAGAAATTGAAGTGAAAGGCCATGCCATTGAATGCCGTATCAATGCAGAAGATCCGACCACATTCTTACCTTCACCGGGTAAAATTGAAAGTTTCTATGCACCAGGTGGGGCAGGTATTCGCCTAGATTCTCATATTTATGAAGGTTATAGCATTCCTCCGTATTATGACTCTATGATTGCGAAACTCATTGCACATGGTAAAGATCGTGATACAGCGATTGCTCGCATGAAACAAGCTTTAGATGAAATGATTTTGACTGGAATTAAAACCAATATTCCATTGCATAAAGACTTAATTCTAGAAGATAAAAAGTTCTGTGAACGAGCGATGGACATTCACTACCTTGAAAAGCATTTGTTAAAACAAGTTCAAGGTCATGAGAATGATGCTTAATCAACTCATCTTCTAAGCATAAAAAAACCTCTGTTAATCAGAGGTTTTTTTATATTTAAGGGTTTATTGATTAAGGCAATACACGGCGCAAGGTCGCAAAACATTGATCGCCTTTTTCAGAAGCACAGAATGTTATGGTATTGGGATTATTCCATTTCACAAAATATTGAGAAACTTCACCTGATTGATCTTCTTTACGACCTGAACAATCCGTCTCATTATTTTCATATTTAATTTGCATAATTAATGCAGGTGGCTTTTCTAAAGTATTATCAGGAGATGGCTGATAATCATAGAGGCCGATAGACCACTCTTTGCCACTGTTTACGACAACTTCATTTGAACCTCGAAAGTTATAATATTCAGTACATTTTTTATTGTTTGGAATTTCCATACCCCATAAACCTAAAATTTCTGGGCGGGTATCTATGCGAATTAAATTCGCCGAACTTGTACTATTTTTGGTTTGCGGTTGAACTTTTTGATCTGCAAAAGAATGTGCTGAAAGACTAAGCAGTAAAGGAATAATCAGTGCTGTTTTTTTCATACCTAATCTGTGTAAAGATTTCATCAAATCTAAATTAGCATATATTTAAAATAAAGCATGCAAAAATAACCATATAAGAACAATCTTTATTGCTTTTAAAGCTTGATATTAATTTTGTAAGTATTTCTTAAAATGGCACCTAAAACTATTGATTTATAGATCAAAAAATATATTCTTAATTGGAATAAACTTAGAGTAGCTGAGTAATTGTATATAATAAGCTTATGGTTTAACCGTTCTAATCAAATAGGTTAGCAAATTGCTAGGAATAAGATTTTCAAATCAAGGACTTAAACAGAATATTTCTGCGTTCTCTATTGTTGCAGTAGTGATTTTCGTCTGTGCTTTAATGGGAATATTAGGCCGTCCGTTATTTTTCCTCGCAATTTTTTGGCCTGCCAATGCTGTGTTATTGGGCATGTTTCTTCGCTTTAATAACTTGAAAAACTTTGGTGGTTGGTTCGGTGCTTTTAGTGGGTTTATGATTGCCGACCTCATTACAGGTAATTATTTTTTACTCACTTTATTTTTAACCATTGCAAATTTATTACATGTTATTGTTACGCTCTTATTCATTCGCCTATTTAAACTCAATTATAAACAATACAATAGAGGCTTAACGTTCCTTTACTTATTTGCAATCAGTACTTTTGGTGGCTGTTTGGCGGCTCCAGTTTTTGCCAGTCTTACTGTGCCATATTTACCCAATACGTTTATGTCAATGGACCGTATCTGGACTGATTTTGGTATGTGGTGGACAGGTGAAATTTTAAATGTGATTGCCTTTTTGCCTATTATTTTGGCGATTCCAGAAAAGAAAGTTTTTAAAAATTATCTTGAAGAATATCAGCAAAAACCACTGCAACCAAAAACACTACTTCCCTTAGTGGCTGTGATTGTTTCTGTTATTTTAACTCATTTCTTTATTGGACCGGGCGCGATCATGTTTCCAATCGCAGCGTTGGTTTGGGCTTCACTGAGTTATAACTTATTTTTTGTTTCTATTGTTAACTGCATAGTGTGTATGCTGCTGTATAACAGCTTAACAAGTTACTATATCGCTCAATCACCAGATGCTTATTTGGCTACAACCATTTCTGTTCGTATTGGTTTATTAATGTTGGCATTGGGGCCACTCACGCTCACAATCATCAGTTTAAATCGTCAAAAACTTTATCATCAAATTTTATATCTTGCCAATCATGATGGCTTGACCACAGCGATGAATCGCCGCTTCTTTTACGAAGAAAGTGAGCGTGCTGTCACCAAGGAAATTGAAAGGTATCAATCTCATAGCGTGACCATTTTGGTTTTAGATTTAGACCATTTTAAAAAAATTAATGATCAATATGGTCATGTTGTTGGTGATTTTGTTTTACAAGAATTTACCCGACAAGTAAAAGCACAACTACGTTCAAATGATTTGTTTGGCCGTTTAGGCGGCGAAGAATTTGCGATATTATTGAAAGACTTAAGTTTAGAACAAAGTGTCAATATTGCGCAGAGAATTTGTAATAGTGTTTTTAGCACGCCAATCCATTTAGATGATCAACGTGAATTAAATATTAGCGTAAGTATCGGGTTAAGTTATCAAACTTTGCCCTATTGTGTTCCTTTCCAACAACTGATAAAACGAGCTGATGAGGCACTTTATCAAGCCAAAGAGAAAGGACGTAATCGTCTTTGTTTGGAAAGTAATTTAAACATTGAACGCACTTTAGAAGCACAGCCTAATTTACAAATGTAATGAGAATCTGCTGACATTTCATCAATGGCGTGTACTTTAGGCTAAATTTGAGCAGGCTAGAAATGACGATGGAAATAAATCCATATTAAAAATCACAACTTAAATGAATAAAACGCAATAGTGCAAAGGAATGCAATGAAATTTTCAGAATATGTTCAATACGATGGCTTAGGTTTGGCTGAATTAATTCAAAATAAACACGTTCAGGCCAAAGAGCTACTCCAAGTTGCTATGCAACAGGCCGAAAAAGTAAATCCTAAATTGAATGCCATTGTGATTCCAATGCATCAACAAGCTGTTGCACGTGCTGAACAGCATTCGACAACAGGAGCGTTTGCAGGTATCCCCTTTTTACTGAAAGATTTACACCAAGAATATGCAGGTGTTGCGACATCATTTGGATCAAATGCCTATAAAAAAGGAAAATATATCGCCACTGAAAACTCGGAGATAGTCAATCGCTGGGAAAATGCAGGTGTCATTACTTTTGGTTTAACCAATTCTCCTGAGTTTGGGATCAAAGGTATCACTGAGCCTGAAGCATGGGGAAGTTGCAAAAACCCTTGGAATCTAAAACATAATAGTGGTGGTTCTTCTGGTGGTTCAGCTTCTGCTGTTGCAGCGGGTATAGTCCCCATTGCAGGTGCAAGTGATGGTGGTGGTTCAATCCGTATTCCTGCATCATATTGTGGCTTATTTGGACTCAAACCAAGTCGTGGACGTACACCTTGGGGGCCGCAAATCAGTGAAGCTATGCATGGTGCAGCAATGCAACATGTTCTAAGCAAGTCTGTGCGAGATAGTGCAGCGATGTTAGATGCAACACAAGGCTCAGATCATGCTTCTTTGTTTAATATTCAAAGCCCAACAGAAAGTTATCTAAAACTTTTACAAAAAGCACCCAAACGCTTAAGAATTGGATTTTCAACTGAATCACCGATTGGCACTCAAGTTTCTAAAGATGCGATCCAAGCCATTCAAAATACAGCGAAATTATTAGAATCTTTAGGGCATCATGTAGAACAAGCCAAACCGCAAATTGATGGTATGAAACTGGCCAAAGATTTTATTACCACCTGGTTTAGTCAATGCGCATTTACAGTCAATCAAGTCAAACAAAAATTTGGTGCTAAAGACAGCGACTTTGAATTAGACACCTTGGCAATCGCTGCTTTTGGCGCTAAAGCTTCTGCTGTAGATTATATTAACAACCTCAATAATTGGGGTGTTTATGTCTCGCAAATGAATCGTTTTTTTGATCATTATGACTTATTTCTACTCCCTGCTACGGCCTCTGTCGCACCAAAAAATGGTGAAGTGAAAACACCTGCATGGCAAGTCCCTATTATAAAAGGCTTGCTTAAAGTAGACCAAGCGCATTTATTGGCAAAAGGTAAATTGGTTGAACAGTTAATTAAAAATAACTTGCAATGGGTACCTTTCACACAACTGGCGAATATTACAGGATTGCCTGCCATGTCCGTTCCATTGTATTGGAATAAAGACAATTTACCGCTCGGTTCACAGTTTGTTGCACCATTTGGTCGTGAAGATATGCTCTTACAATTGGCTGCACAACTAGAACAAGCGCAACCATGGATGCCAAAATACCAATCGATTCAGCTATAAACTGATGATGAACAAGATATTTTCAAAGCGTGTTGTCTTACGGAATCAATAAGAAAAAATTAATAAAATGAGTAACTTGGATTACTCATTTTATTGATACTTGTTTAAGTTGAGAACATGCTCTGTTGAAATCAAAACGCTGCTCATTTAAACTTTTTTTATAAATAAACACTTGCGATCACAAAGCTAAGTAAACAAATCGCTTCTGTAATCTCAATACTCGCACCTATGGTATCACCCGTGATTCCACCAATTCTTTGAATAAACTTAAAACGTAAATAGAGTAATGTGAGAATAAAAACCGTCGCAGTAATCAATCCAATCCAAACAAAATAACCACTCAACAATAAGCTCATGGCAAAAATAATCATTGCCCAAACACGTGAAATATATTGAGTAATTGAAGAACCCAAACCATTTTCACGCACATATTCTGTGGTGAGAAATAAGAATAACGGCGCTAAGCGCCCCAATACGGGAAATAAGATTAAGGCAGTATATTGTTGTTTTTGCAAAAGAACGTATAAGGCAGACCATTTAAGCAAACACATAACAATCAAACTGAGCACCCCAATTGGGCCACTCGTAGGATCTTTCATTATTTTTAAGGTACGTTGTTTATCTCCAAAACCACCGACCCATGCATCTGCTGTATCAGCCAAGCCATCGAGGTGTAAACCGCCTGTTAAGCAGATCCAAATGACGAGAATAATTGTACTGAGTAAAACCACAGGTAAAGCATGTAGCACATTCACAATTGCAAATAAAACACCACCAATGATGAGTCCCACCAAAGGATAAAACAACACCGACTGTGCATTTTGCTGGAGTGATGGCATCGCTTTGAGCTGAATCGGGATGATGGTCAAAAACTGTAGTGCAATAAAGAATGGCGTCATCGATTTACTCCAACCACTGCAAATGCGCTGTTTCACTGTTTAAAACAAAGCGATTCAGTTGCCCTAATTCTGCTGACATTTTCAAAATATCATCTAAAGATTGTTGTAGTGCAATACATTTTAAAAGCTTAATCACACCTGCATGTGTCACGATTAAGGCTTTTTGAGCATGCGCTTGCAACATATATTGTTGAATATTGTGTAATGCATTTTGAATACGTGCATAAAAAGTGTGCAGACTTTCAGCATGTGGTGGTGTGAATTTTGTAGGCTGTTGCCAAAAATTCGCTAATAATTCAGGGGTATTTTCATAAATAGCTTGCGTTGATTGACCTTCCCAATCCCCAAAATGCATTTCTTGTAGTTGTTGATCAACGATCAAGGGAATATTGAATTGTTCAGAAATGAGTTCTGAAAATAAGCGACAACGCTTTAAGGGTGAAGTAAAAATCATATCCCACTGAGGTTGAGGTGAATTTAAAACAACTGAAGACGGGTCTAAGATTTGAATTGATTGATGCATTTGCTGCCAACCTAATGCGGTCAAATCATCATCGGTAGAACCGCGTAAGGTATGGCTGAGCGTGGTCTCTCCATGACGGAGCAAATCCAGTTGCAGTTTCTGTTCCATTTGGGTTGTCACTTGCCAGCCATCCAATTTAATTAAACCTTTTCACCCGTGACAGCCGCTTCAGCAAAAGTCGCCATGTTATTGTGTAAACTACATGCCAGTTTGATAATACCCAATGCTGCCCCTGCGCCACTGCCTTCACCGAGTCGTAAGTTTAATTTTAATAACGGATCTGCATCCAATTCCTCCAATAAACGACGATGACCATACTCAGCTGATTGATGTCCAAATAGCATCCATTGGCATACTTCTGGATTTAAACGAACAGCAATTAAAGCTGAAACAGTACTAATAAAACCATCGATAACAACAGCTAAACCCAGTTGCGCACAACGAATATAAGCACCCGTCATTGCAGCAATTTCTAAACCACCAACGGCACAGAGTATTTTAAATGGATCAGCAGCAACCTCATGCTGATGCAATTGTATCGCTTGTTGAATCACATCCTTTTTATGCTGTAGTTGTATTGCATCAATCCCTGTACCAACGCCTGTTAATTGTTCTGCTGATTCACCCAGTAATAAACAAGATAACGCTGAAGCTGAACAGGTATTGCCTATCCCCATTTCCCCTGCGATATAAATTGATGTGCCATGAGCAATGGCTTTTTCTACACTTTTACAGCCTAAATTCATCGCTTGAATGCATTGTTCTTCGGTCATCGCCGCTTGCTTGGCAAAGTTTGCTGTACCTTGCGCTATACAATATCGCTCAACACCTGCATATTCATAAATCTCACCGACAGAACCACAATCAATCACCTGTAAGGTTGCAGCATATTCCTTAGCAATCACACTAATACATGCACCACCTGTCGCAAAGTTTTGTAGCATTTGACGCGTCACAGCTTGGGGATACGCAGAAATCTTTTCCTCCATAACACCATGATCACCTGCAAAGATTGTAATCCAAGGGGTATCCACATTGGGTTGAGGATTATTCTGTAATGCAGCTAATTGCACCGCTACATTTTCCAACACTGAAAGAGAACCTGTGGGTTTAGTCAGTTGTAATTGACGTTCTTGGGCTTGCTTTTTGACCTCTGCATTTGGAACTTTGCATACATCTAACCACCACTTCATTATTTCTCTCCTTTTAAAATCATTGGAAACCCAGCTACACAAAACACCACTTTATCTACAATTTGTCCTAACTGCTGATGCAAACGCCCTGATTCATCGACAAATTTACGGGTAATTTCACCCATTGGAATAACACCTAAACCTGTTTCATTACTCACCAAAATAATCTCAGATTGTAATTGAGGAAGCAGTGCCAATAACTTCTGACATTGTTCTATTTGCATGTCAGGGTCTGTATGCATAAGTAAATTACTCATCCATAGTGTTAAACAGTCAACCAAAATCACTTGCCCCGCTGCATCATTCTTTTGCAAACACGCTGCTAAAAATAGAGGTTCTTCTATGACTTTCCATTTATTAGGACGTTGTGATTGATGGTGTGTAATTCGTTGACGCATTTCATCGTCATAAGCTTGCGCTGTCGCAATATAAATAACAGTTTTGGCTGACTGAATGGCTGTCTGCTCTGCCAAACGACTTTTTCCAGATCGTGCGCCACCCAATATTAACTGCATCATCGATTTTGCTCCTGAAATAAAGCCCGCTTAACGCTATGTTGATCAAATTTATGCTGATGCAAAGGATAAAGCTCACCTTGTAAAATTTTAGCTTTATAAAAACCAAAAGTAAGATGATCAATTGAAATTTCAAAAGTTTTTTGTTGCAATGCTGCAATAGTATTGAATATTTGTTCAGCTTTAAATTCAGCTTGATATAAACCTAAAGTAATATGTGGGCAATATTCCAGTGCCGCAATTTCCTGATGACTATTAGGATGACTTCTAGAGAATAGGTTTCTTATTTTACTTAGGCTATTTTCTACATCTAATATTTCAATAAATAACGCACTCTCAAAACTTTTGATTTGCCCTGTGCTGAGTTTAAACGTTTTAAAATGTGTACTTTCTAATCGTGCTAATTGTTGCTGAAACTGGTCTTGTAAGAAATCATCATTCCATTGCATGTAATCTTGTTTTAGGAAACCACAAATCCATAAAGTGATATGAAACTGACGTATATTGGGTTGCAGCAAATAATTGGAGAATTGTTGTCTCAACTGATTTAAATATGCAATAAGTTCAGGTTGCTCTATTTCTATGTACCATAACGCATAGTCCTCTCTCCCTTTGTGCCATTCAGGATAATCACGTGCTTTAGTCGGAATGGTGAGTTGATGAGCTTGTAAAAACACATTAAAAATACATTTAGATTTATGCTGTTATTAAAGCATGTAATGGCTATGTTTTGCTGTGATATTGCATGAACGCTATTCAGTTAGAGATGAATATTGTTCATTTGGTTTCTTAAATGACTTAAAAATAACTTTTCATCTAAATACAAATTTGCCTTACGAATGCAAAATCATATTTAAGAAGGTTCTCAGCCAGTATAGTGGTGAGGATGTGTTGGTATTTTACGATGCAAAAAATAGCGAATAGATCAAATTAAATCGCTAAACCAAGGTCACTATTTTTTATAATGATGTTTTTACAATATTGAATAATCAACACAGGCTCAAAATAAAAGGATTGAGCTCAGTTCAATATAGAGCTCAATCCTACGTTTCATAAAACTGCCTGAGATTTAAATTCAGTTCAGCTCTACTTTGATGAAATTTTCATTTTAAAACAACGAATTATTTACCTGGTTTAAAACTATCTTTTAAATCTAAGATACGGTTAAACACTGGTTTTTCCGCTGTATGATCATACTGATCTGCAACAAAATAACCTTCACGTTCAAATTGGAAACGATCTTCAGGTTGAGCTTGAGCCAAAGCAGGCTCAATAACCGCTTGTAGAACTTTTAAAGATTCAGGATTTAAATTTGCAAGGAAATCATCATCCGCATCAGGTGCTTCTTCGGTAAATAAACGATCATAAATACGAACTTCCGCAGGGATACCCTTTGTTGCAGAAACCCAATGAATCACGCCTTTGACTTTACGACCTTCAGGGTTTTTACCTAAAGTTTCAGGGTCGATTGAACATTTCAACTCAATCACTCCACCATTTGCATCTTTAATCACTTCATCACACTTGATCACATAAGCATGACGTAAACGTACTTCACCTTCTGGAACTAAGCGTTTAAAGCCTTTCGGTGGGACTTCTTCAAAGTCTTTACGATCGATGTAAATTTCAGATGTTAAAGGAATAACACGATCACCCATGTCTACATTTGGATGACGTGCATGGGTTAAATCCATATCTTCAGGAAGATTGGTCAACGTCACTTTTAATGGATTAAGCACAGCCATGCCACGTGCTGCTGTATTTTCAAGCGATTGACGAATACAGAACTCAAGCATTGCAACATCCACAATACCATCGGTCTTTGAAACGCCTACACGCTTACAGAAATCACGTAAACCTTCAGGCGTAAAACCACGACGACGCATACCAACCACTGTTGGCATACGAGGGTCATCCCAACCATTGACATGATTACCTTCAACCAATTTGCGCAATTTACGCTTAGAGGTAATGGTGTAATCCACATTTAAACGGCTAGATTCATACTGACGTGGCACAGCTTTAGAATGTACTTTCTCAACAATCCAGTCGTAGAATGGACGGTGATCTTGGAATTCTAAAGTACAGAGTGAATGGGTAATCCCTTCAATTGCATCAGACAATGGATGAGCATAGTCATACATTGGGTACATCTTCCATTTGTCACCTGTTTGGTGATGTTCAGAATGAAGTACACGATACAAAATTGGATCACGCATATGCACATTTGGCGATGTCATATCAATTTTGGCACGTAAAACCGCTTGCCCTTCGCCTAATTCGCCATTGTTCATTTGTTCAAAACGAGCAAGATTTTCTTCGATTGAAGCATCACGGTATGGAGAGTTTTTACCCGGTTCTACGAAGTTACCACGATTTAATCGAATTTCTTCTGGTGACTGCAAATCGACATAAGCATCACCTTGTTTAATCAATTGAATTGCCCAAGTGTGTAACTGATCGAAATAGCTTGATGCATAACGAGGTTCGCCATTCCAGTCAAAACCTAACCATTTCACATCATTGGCAATACCATCGACATATTCTTGTTCTTCGGCATCAGGATTTGTATCGTCGAAACGTAGATTACATAAACCTTCAAATTCTTCTGCAATCCCAAAGTTTAAGCAAATTGCCTTAACATGACCAATATGCAAATAGCCATTTGGTTCAGGTGGGAAACGTGTAACAACAGTTTGTGTACGTCCTGCTTCTAAATCGTCAGTAATAACTTGACGTACAAAGTCCAAGCCTGCCTGTTGTTCTTGCTGCACAGCATCGACAGGTGTAGTACTGGTTGTCGGGTTCTTTGGCAGTTCTGAAACAACATCATTTGGCTTCATAGTTGATAAATCACTTTTAAAAGTTAAAATAAGATAAATAAAAACGCTTTTCTGGAAATATTAACAAAGAAAATAGCGTTTTTGCTTGCTATGTAGTTTACAGTTTGCTTATGCTTCTCTCAACCAAAAACCCATGGCTTTTTGTCATGATTAGGAGATTATAGAATGAGTTTTCCTCAAGTCGAATTAAACACCAACAAAGGACGTATCGTTCTTGAACTTAATGCTGAAAAAGCGCCTAAAACAGTCGCTAACTTCTTAGAGTATGTTCGTGATGGTTTTTATGATGGCGTAATCTTCCACCGTGTTATTGATGGTTTTATGATCCAAGGCGGCGGCATGGACGAAAACTTCAAAGAAAAAGCGACTCGTGATTCAATCGAAAACGAAGCTGACAACGGTTTAAGTAACGATAAAGGTACGATTGCAATGGCTCGTACTCAAGCGCCTCACTCTGCATCTGCTCAATTCTTCATCAACGTAAAAAACAACTCTTTCCTTAACCATACGGGTAAAACAGCTCAAGGTTGGGGTTATGCAGTATTTGGTAAAGTTACAGAAGGTTTAGACATCGTTGAAGCGATCAAAGGCGTACGTACTGGTAACCGTGGTTATCATGCAGATGTTCCTTTAGAAAATGTTGTAATCGAATCTGCGAAAATCATTTCGGAATAATTAATCTCCCTAAATCCCTCTTTATAAAAGAGGGACTTTCCTCCCTTTTAAAAAGGGACTTGCGGAACGTTGTTCCTCAGGAGGGATTATTAAATAGGAAAATAAGTGACCTATCTGTTTATCGCTGATTTACATTTGTCACCTGATCACCCTCGACTCGTTCGGGGGTTTTTAGATTTATTACAACACTATCAAAATAAAAATACCCAACTCTATATTTTAGGCGATTGGTTCAATGCATGGATTGGCGATGACTACACTGCCCCATGGTTAGATGAAATTATTCACCAATTAAAACAATTTACAGATGTTGGAAACCATATTTACTTTCAAGTGGGTAATCGTGACTTTGCTTTAGGTCAAAAATTCTTAAATCAGTTTAATGGCGTATTCCTTCCAGATATTCACACAATTCATATTGGCAATAAAACATTCCGCCTTGAACATGGCGATGCTTTATGCACCGATGATATTTCCTACCAACGATTTAAAAAAATTATTCGGAATCCGATTGTTTTGGGACTTTTAAAAAGTACTCCACTTGGTTTTAGACAAAAACTTGCCAATGGTTTCCGTAAAAAAAGCCGTGAATCGCAGCAAAATAAATCCTATGAAATCATGGATGTAAATCAACAAGCTGTTGAACAAGCTCTACATAACGTTGATGTACTGATTCATGGACACACCCATCGTCCACAAATCCATGATGTGAATGGTAAACCTCGAATCGTTTTAGGTGATTGGCGTGAAAAAACATCTGAAGCCATACTACTAGAAGTCAATCAAAATGGTGATTGGGAATTATTCAAATGGATTATCGCAGCGTAGTTCTGCTTAAAAAAATAGTGATTTTTTCACATTAATTTCGCTTTAAAAGATTTAAAAAATTAAAATTGAGAATATAATATATCGAAATTTTACGATATATGAGATTAACTCATGGATGTATTAAGCATTTCAAAAACGCGTTATACCACCAAAGCGTATGATGCAACTCAGAAAATTCCGCAACAACAGTTTGAACGCCTACTTGAAATCCTACGTTTAGCGCCCTCTTCTATCAACATTCAACCTTGGCACTATTTTATTGCAGACCATCAAGCTGCTAAACAACGTATTGCAAAAGCCTTGGTTGGTAAATATAGCTATAATGCAGCTAAAGTATTGGATTCTTCTCATACAATTTTATTTTGTACCAAAGCTGACATTACCGAAGATCATCTTGCTAGCTTATTGAATCAAGATGATTTAAGTGGTCGTTTTAAAGATGAAAAAGCCAAACAAGGTCAAAAAGATAGTCGTACAGGTTATGTTGATTATTATCGTAATGAAAAAGGCGATATCCAACGTTGGGCTGAAAACCAAACCTTTATTGCGTTAGGCCAAATGCTCTTGGCGGCAGGCATTGAAGGTGTTGATGCCACACCCATTGGTGGTTTTGATGAACAAATTATCACTGAAGAGTTAGGCTTAACAGAAAAAGGTTTAATTCCTTCTGTCATTCTCACTTTAGGTTATCGCAGTGAATCTGACTTTAATGCCAAACTCCCTAAATCTCGCTTAAATAAAGAAGAAATTTTTACCAAGCTTTAACTACACTATTCAATATTCATGCAGATAATTGGAAATGCTTTCGAGGATGGGGATATGCTCCATTTACACATTAGTATCTAAAAGTATCTAAAAATAAAACTATAAAAACTTTTTTGTTTTTGTAGTTTTAAATACACCGTGTGTGCTATCGCGTTTGGCGGCAAGGATGCCGCCGTTGTTCGGAGGTACAGGACGTACCTCCCGAACAACAGAGGGCTTTTGCTACTTTTCGCCCGAGAAAAGTAGAGTATCGACCATACAAATCAATCTAAAATCTTCACAGAAAAATAAGGTTGTGAAAACCACTTATATTTATATCTATTTTTTATGAATAGTAAAAACGATCAATCTTTAAACAGGATGACTTCTCGCAATTTCTTGGCTAATCATCACCGCTGTTGCAGCAGACAATGTCCATCCCAAATGCCCATGCCCCGTATTATAAAATACCCGTTCACGCTTACCACGCTTTACCACTGGCATCATATTTGGCATCATCGGTCTTAAGCCAGCCCACGGTATACAATGCTCCGTTGAAATATCAAAGTTTTTATTCACCCAATCGGTCAAAGGTTGAATACGATCAGAACGAATATCACGGTTATAACCATTAAATTCAGCCGTTCCTGCGATACGTAAACGATTTGCACCCAAACGAGAAGTCACAATTTTGGCACTTTCATCAAGCAAACTAACCCAAGGTGCGCCATTAATACTCTTTTCATCATCCAATTGCACAGTAATTGAATACCCCTTTACTGGATAAACATTGACACGATCACCCAATTGATTGGCCAAATGATAGCTTCCCACACCACCACAAACCACAACCGCATCTGCACTCAACTGTTCAATGACTTTTGACTGACCATCTCTATGCTCACCACTTGGATGATATTGAATATTCACTCCTTGAGCTGTGTGTTCAACATTAACCACTTCCATGCCAAAAATATATTTCACACCATATTTTTCAGTCGCTTTGGCTAAACCCGTAGTGAATTTATGAATATCACCTGTTGCATCACCTGGACAATAAAATCCACCGTAATATTCACCTTTTAAGCTTGGCTCAATACTTTGAATCTCTTCAGGAGTAACTGCATGACGTTCCAAACCACCTTTACACAGTAGGCCATTGACCCGAGTCGCCACCTCATAGTCTTGTTCAGTATGATAAAAATGCAAAATGCCTCGTTTTTCTAAATCAAAATGAATACCTTCTTGTTCAGCGATATTAAATAAGCGCTGACGAGCCAACAGTGCCATTTTTACTGTATCTTGTGTGTTAGATTCATAATGTTTGATATTGCCTAAAAATTCAGCCAACCATGCATATTTGTGCAAGTCAAAAGATGGATTGAGCAATAATGGCGCATCTTTACGCGCCATCCACTTAATGCCTTTTAATACTGTTGATTTTTGATTCCAAACCTCAGCATTGCATGCCGATAGCTGACCGCCATTGGCAAACGAGGTTTCCATCGCAGGGAAAAGATGTTTATCGATCACCGTAACTTGATAGCCCAATTGAGCAAGCTCATAAGCTGATGTTACACCTGTAATCCCTGAGCCGATCACAACAATATGACACATACGCACACTCCTTTGAAAATGCAATATTTTTTTTAAATGCATTATTTCAAGCATGCCCCATCTGTCATGTGTACCTGAGAGCTTCGATAAAACTTAAACCATTCAAGTTTTACCATCCCCTTCGGTGAGCCATTTGCTTATTTTTACAATAGAATGGCTTCTCTCCAGATTTTAAAAATTATTACAGTCCTTTTGCCTGAGAGTTTCCGGGGTCGTTGCTCCTTCGGCGAGCCTACAAGAGACTTCTCTCCTGCAATAATATTTAATTATAGTAAAGCAACTTATATGCCATTTTCAGAAACAAATACAATAGATATTCGTAGACTTGTGTAAGTAAATTGGCTTGAACTCATCCTCTTTTTTAATGGAAATAGGCTATTTAGTGATTCACTGAAGCATATCTAAATACATTCAAATCATCATATTCAATTTGCGGTTTTTTATGCGAGATAATGTCCGAGAGCAATTTTGCAGAACCGCATGACATCGTCCAACCCAGTGTTCCATGTCCAGTATTGGTATAAAGATTTTGATACTTGGTTTTACCCACTATCGGTGTACCATCAGGCGTTGCAGGTCGCAAACCTGTCCAAAAATGTGCCTCTGAAATATCACTGGCATTGGGGAACAATTGCTGCAAAACCATCAATAAGGTATTTTCACGGCTGGATTTTAGAGAGCGATCAAAACCATTAATTTCAGCCATTCCCCCAACACGAATACGATCATCAAAACGGGTTAAGGCGATTTTATAGGTTTCATCGAGAATCGTTGAAACAGGTGATAATTCTGGATCAATAATTTTTGTGGTAATTGAATAACCTTTCAATGGATAAACAGGTGCATCTATTCCTAACTGTTTTAATATTTCATGGCTATAACTACCCAATGCAATCACATAAGCATCACCTTTTATTTTTGTACCATCTTTTAATTGAATGGCAGTAATTTGGTCTGCATTTTTTTCAATAGATTCTATAGTTGCATTAAATAAGAAATTTACACCCTGCTTTGCCGCCAATTCAGCAAGCTCAGTGGTAAATTTTTGACAGTCTCCTGTCTGATCATTGGGAAGACGTAAGCCACCAACAAAATCTACCGTAGCATGTGCAAGTGCAGGCTCGGCTTTGATTACACCCTGCTTATCCAATAACTCAAATGGGACACCTTCATGCTTTAAAACTTCGGTATCTTTACCTGCGACATCTAATTGCTCTTGCTTCCTAAATAATTGCAATGTGCCCAATTGACGTTCATCAAAATGAATCCCTGTTTCAGCACGTAATTCATCTAAACAATCACGACTATATTCAGAAATCCGAACCATACGTTCTTTATTGATCTGATAGCGATCGATATTACACTCAGCCAACATGCGTACCATCCACTGATATTGAAACATATCGCCTGTGAGTTTAATGGCAAGGGGTGAATGCGGTTGAAACATCCATTTAAAGGCTTTTAAAGGAATACCGGGAGCAGCCCAAGGAGAAGCATAACCGGGGGAAATTTGCCCAGCATTGGCAAAACTGGTTTCTAATGCGACATTTGGCTGACGATCAATGACTGTGACTTCATGTCCTGCTTGTTTTAAATAATATGCTGACGTTGTACCTATGACACCTGCACCAAGAACGACTATATGCATAATAAACCGATCCTTAAACGAATCATTCGTCTTATAATAAAAATTTATAACTAATGATAAATATATTTATCATTGTTTAAATTTAGCACTTTTCATCTTTTTCGCAATAAAGATTTAGTGATGAAGTGTCAAACATGATCAAGAATTATGATTATATGTAATTTTAATTTTAGAAAAAATTAAGGATATTAAACTGCCTCAATATCCTTAAAGTGCAATACTTATACTTTAATCTTTTAAATTAATAATATTTTAAATTAACGATGTGTATGGATCGACATCACAATGCCGAAACTGGCCAATAACGCAATAACCGCGGTTCCGCCATAGCTCATTAAAGGCAAAGGATCACCTGTTACAGGTAAAATACCGCTGACCATCCCCGAATTTACAAAGACATAGAAAAATAAAGATAATCCAATGGTCCCTGCCAATAAGCGACCATAGTTATGAAAGCAATTCAAACTGATCATTAAGCATCTAAAAATCATCGCTGCATAAAGTACAAATAAGAAGAAAACACCAATAAAACCAAACTCTTCAGCATAGGTCGACATAATAAAGTCAGTATGATGCTCAGGTAAATAACCCAATTGCGATTGTGTTCCTTCCAAGAAACCACGACCAGTAATCCCACCTGAACCTATGGCAATTTTTGACTGGATAATATTCCAACCTGCACCTAATGCATCCGACTCAGGATCAAATAAAGTCAAAATACGCTTCTTCTGATATGTCTGAAGAACAAAAGTCCAAATCACTGGAAATGCGAGTGCCAAAGCAGCTAAAGTTCCAATAATCAGCGTCCAAGACATTCCACTTAAAAACAGTGCAAACACGCCGCCAATGATAATACCAATCGCTAAATCGGGTTGTAATAATGCCAATACAAAAGGCACGAGCATGATGATCACAGCAACAACAATATGTCTAAACTTGGGTGGTAATGGATTACGAGCAAAGTACCAAGCCATCATCAATGGCATAGCAAACTTCATAAACTCACTCGGCTGCATACTGCCAATGCCTGGAACAGTTAACCAACGCTTAGCACCTAAACGTACATCACCAACCAGTAACACCAAAATCAGTAATAAAATGGCGAATAGATAAAACCATGGGCTGATTGCCTGATAAACTTTAGGAGGAATTTGCGCACAAATAAATAACAGTACAAATCCCACACCGAAGCTGATTCCTTGACGTATCACCATAGATACATCTTCTGACGATGCACTATAAACCATCAATAAACCAAGAACGGTATTGATCAATAGAAAACCAAGCAACCAAGGATCTAAATGTAATTTGTCCCATCTAGATACATTTTGATTAATGCTTATACCATCTCGAACAGATTGGCGTAAAAACTTATACTGGGGTGATGGCGTCATGGAAAAGATCTGTAGACATGCTTATTCAAGATAAAACGATAAGATAAATTTTAAGTAAGAAAATCTATCCACCAACAATAATTTTGATTTTACCCTATTTTCATTGCTGTGACTGTAAAATCAATTTTGCTAATTCAAGATCGTCTGGATAGGTTATTTTTATATTATCAGAACGCCCCATCACCACTTGTACAGGTTCATTGATGTACTCAAGCGCACTGGCTTCATCTGTAATGACAATATCATTCGCTAAAGCATGTTCAATTGCAGATTTGAGTTTTGCAAGTGTTGACACTTGTGGTGTCTGAGCTTGCCATAATTGGTCACGACTCACGGTTTTATCAATCTGATGTTCAGTTACTACAAATTTTAATGTATCGCGTACAGGTATCGCCAATATTGCACTGACATCTTGCTCAATTGCAGTATTCAGTAAATCGACCAAACATGCAGTTGTCACGCATGGTCGAGCTGCATCATGTACAAAAACGATATCTTGAGGATCTGCAATATGTGAAAGATAATTTAAGGCATTTAAAACCGAATCAACCCGTTCCGCACCGCCTTTGCAAAAGTGAGCAATTTCTTTATGGCTTAAATTGAGTGTTTGCGCAAAATCATCTTGTTCACCAACCGCTAAAATATAACCTGCTAATGGCAATTGATTCAGTCGGTCAATGGTATGTTCTAATACTGTTTTATTCTCAATGATTTGATATTGTTTAAGTTGTGTTTTAGAAAAACGACTCCCTGTACCAGCAGCAGGAATAATTGCCCATATTTTACGGTTGGTCTGGTGCAGGGTCGTCTTGGTCTTCATTGGTTCTTAAATCTGCATTTGGATCTATATAAATCGGTTTGTAATGGGTACTGATGGTACTCATTTGTACAAATGTTTCGTGTGGCTTCACTAGACCGAGGTCTAAACGTGCATGTTCTTCAATGGCTTCAGCACCATTTTTTAAATCATACACTTCCGCAGCGAGAATACGGTTTCTTTCTTTTAGGTCAGTGTTTACTTCAGTTTGTTGCTGAATTTGCTGAACTAAAGCTTGATGAGGGAAATAACCACCCTCACCAAACCAGAAGCGATACTGTAGGATTGCGATAATCAATATCGCAATCACTAAGATCACTTTACTTGAAGTTGTTTTAAATACTTCTAACATGAGTCATTCAAAGAATTAATTTAAACCTTTGAATTCAGCTTTACCGCGATAAGCTGCATGAGTCAATTCTTCAATACGAAGTAATTGGTTATATTTTGCAACACGGTCAGAACGGCATAGTGAACCCGTCTTAATTTGACCTGCAGCTGTACCTACTGCTAAATCAGCAATCGTAGAATCTTCAGTTTCACCTGAACGATGTGAAATTACAGTAGAGTAACCATTTGCTTTAGCAAGATAGATTGCATCTAGAGTTTCAGTCAAAGTACCGATTTGGTTATATTTGATTAAGATCGAGTTACCAACTTTCTCATCAATACCACGTTGTAAAATCTTAGGATTGGTTACGAATAAATCATCCCCCACCAATTGGATTTTATCGCCAAGGATAGATGTTAAATAAGACCAACCTTCCCAATCAGACTCATCTAAACCATCTTCGATTGAAATAATTGGATATTGATTAACTAGACCAGCTAAATAATCAGAAAATTGGTTGCTTGTGAATGCTTTGTTACCTTCACCTGCAAGAATATATTGACCATTCTTGTAGAATTCTGAAGATGCGCAATCAAGTGCAAGCATGATGTCAGAACCTGCTTTATAGCCAGTTTTGTCAATTGCTTCAAGAATAACAGTAATCGCTTCTTCGTTTGAACGTAAGTTCGGCGCAAAACCACCTTCATCACCTACAGCAGTATTTAAACCTTTTTTGTTTAAAACTGATTTTAGAGAATGGAAGATTTCAGCACCCGCACGTAACGCTTCTGCAAATGATGTAAAGCCTACTGGCTCAATCATAAATTCTTGAATATCAACATTATTGTCTGCATGTGAACCACCGTTGATGATGTTCATCATTGGCACAGGCATAGTTAATGTTGTTTGACCACGTAAGTCAGCGATATATTGGAATAATTCAGTTTTCTTTTCAGTTGCAGCAGCGCGTGCAGCAGCCAAAGAAACAGCCAAAGTCGCATTCGCACCTAATTTTTCTTTATTTTCAGTACCATCAAGCGCGATCATTTTGTCATCAAGCGCTTTTTGTTCAAATACGTTTTGACCTTTTAATAAGTCTTTGATTTGACCATTTACGTTTTGAACTGCAGTGCGAACACCTTTACCTAAGTAACGTGCTTTATCGCCATCACGAAGTTCTAAAGCTTCACGAGAACCAGTTGAAGCACCAGATGGTGCACATGCACGGCCAACAACGCCAGAGTCTAGGATTACGTCAGCTTCGATGGTTGGGTTACCACGAGAGTCCAAAATTTCACGTGCACGAATGTCAACGATTTGGCTCATGAATAATTCCTCAGTTGATTAAAAATAAGATGCCTTACTAAAAAGGCATCAATGTGTATCTAATTTTTTGAACCCTTTCACCAAGGTGTCCAATTCTTTTATTTGCGCCAAGAATGGTTCAAGTTGTGACATACGCAAAGCGCATGGTCCATCACATTTGGCTTTTTCAGGATCAGGATGACCTTCCAAGAATAGACCCGCTAAACCTGTTGCCATACCTGCACGTGCCAAAGTTGTGATTTGAGCACGACGACCGCCTGCTGAATCAGCACGACCGCCCGGTGTTTGCAACGCATGCGTCACATCAAAGAACACAGGGACATTCATTTCTTTCATGGTGTCGAAGCCTAGCATATCAACAACCAAGTTGTTGTAACCAAATGCAGAACCACGCTCACAAAGAATCAGTTTGTCATTTCCAGCTTCTAAACACTTGTTCAGAATATGACGCATTTCATGCGGTGCTAAAAATTGTGCTTTTTTGATGTTAATAATGGCTTGTGTTTTTGCCATTGCTTCAACAAGGTCAGTCTGGCGACTTAGAAATGCAGGAAGTTGAATAATATCCGCAACTTCTGCAACAGGTGCAGCTTGGTAAGGTTCATGTACATCAGTAATGATCGGTACATTGAAATGTTTCTTAATGTCAGCTAACCACTCAATTCCTTTTTCCAAGCCTGGACCACGGAATGAATGCAAACTTGAACGATTGGCTTTATCAAAACTTGCTTTAAACACATATGGGATATCTAAGCGTTTACAGATATCGACATAAGTTTCAGCAATTTCAAAAGCTAAATCTTTAGACTCGAGTACGTTCATTCCGCCGAATAATACAAATGGCAAATGATTTGCCATTTGTATATCGCCTAAACGTACAATTTCTTGTGGTTTTAATTGTGACATTTAAACTTCCTAGTTATGTTGCTACACACTTATTTACTATTTTGATGCTGTTTTTTTGCAGCGTCGATAAAGCTAGCAAATAATGGATGCCCATCACGTGGTGAACTTGTAAATTCTGGGTGGAATTGTACAGCAATAAACCAAGGATGTTCAGGAATTTCTACTGTTTCAACAAGGTGTTGTACCGCAGAGTAGCCTGAAATTTTCATGCCTGCTTGTTCAATTGCAGGAATGAAACGATCATTCATTTCATAGCGATGACGATGGCGTTCTGTGATTTCAGCTTTCGCATAAACTTCACGCGTCTTCGTGCCTTCAACCAATTCAGATGTTTGCGCACCTAAACGCATCGTTCCACCAAGATTTGACTCAGTGCTACGGTGTTGAATTTCACCACGCTCATCTAACCACTCAGTGATTAAACCAATCAATGGGAACTTCGTAGAACGATTAAATTCAGTTGATGTTGCTTCAGGCATACCCGCAACATGACGTGCAAATTCAATCACAGCCAATTGCATACCTAAACAAATACCAAGGAATGGCACACCATTTTCACGAGCAAACTGAATCGCCTTCATTTTGCCTTCAGTACCACGCTCACCAAAACCACCTGGAACTAAAATCGCATCCATATCTTTTAATACTTCAGCGACATTTTGAGTTTCAAGCTCTTCAGCATTGACATATTCAATTTGAACTTTAACGCGGTTTTGAATCCCTGCATGTAAAAGTGCTTCATTTACAGACTTATAGGCATCTGGTAATTCAACATATTTACCCACCATCGCAACACGTACAGTATATTCAGGGTTTAACAATGCTTCTACAACGTGATCCCAATCTGAAAGATCAGCTTCAGGTAAACCATCATAGCCAAAACGTTCACAGATTAAATCGTCAACATTTTGTTCATAGAATGTGCGTGGAATTTGGTAAATCGAACGTGCATCTTTACATACCACAACAGCGCGAGCTTCAACGTTTGTGAATAATGCAATTTTACGTGTCGTATCTGCATCAACATCGTGTTCAGTACGGCAAATCAAAATGTCTGGCTGAATACCAATCGACAATAATTCTTTTACAGAATGTTGTGTCGGTTTGGTTTTAAGTTCCGCCGCAGACTTGATATAAGGAAGCAAAGTCAAATGCATCAGCATGGTACGTTTATGACCAAGCTCAACCATTAACTGACGTACAGATTCCATGAATGGAAGCGATTCGATATCACCAACAGTTCCGCCAATTTCGACAATAGCAACGTCATAGCCTTCACCTGCACGAAGAACTCGTTCTTTAATATTGTCGGTAATATGTGGAATAACTTGTACTGTACCGCCAAGGTAGTCACCACGGCGTTCTTTATTTAAAACGTCTTGGTAAACACGACCTGAAGTAAAGTTATTCAGTTTGGTCATTTTTGCACGACGTAAGAAACGTTCGTAATAACCCAAGTCTAAGTCAGTTTCGGCACCATCCTCTGTGACAAAAACTTCACCGTGCTGGAATGGGCTCATAGTCCCAGGATCGACATTAATGTATGGATCCATTTTGACCATGGTTACTTTTAAACCACGGGCTTCTAAAAGTGCAGCAACTGAAGCAGCTGAAATACCTTTACCTAGTGATGATACAACACCACCAGTTACGAATATAAAATGGGTCATTAAGTTTCTCGTACAATGGAGCCTAAATTGGCCTACAATGTTGTGCGATTTTACTTTACTCTGTACCAAGAAAGCAAAGTCAATTCGCATCAATTCATAGAACAATAAACAATTGACTATTCTATCAGCATTTCCAATAAAAATTTAGCTCTTGATAAGATGATTTTCAAATATCATTTTGCTGTTATACTGCTACTATCTCTCTAATATGTATTGTTTTGAGTAATTATGAATAAGAAACTTTTAATTTGTGGTGCAATCGCGACTGTACTACTTGTATCTGCTTGTGTAAAAAAAGAAGCGCCTAAAGAAGATGAGCAAGTTGAGACCACTCAAACTGCAACATCTGAGCCTGCACAGTTCGAAAACCTACCAAGTGCTGAACAAAATAATACTCAACAGGCTGAAGCACCTTCACAAGTTGAAATTGAGCGTACACAAACTGAAAACACGACCACTGAAATTCGTCGTGAAACGCACGAAGCACATGCGACAACTCAAAATCAAGCAACTGAAACCAAACCTGCTGAAGAATCTAAGCCTGCTAAAGCTGAATCTGTAAAAGTAGAAACAAGCCAAGCTGCGCCTAAAGCAACAGCTGGCACTGCACAATCGGAAGATGATGCTGTTGCTGCTGCGATCGCTGCTGCGACACCTGCTTTGAAAAATTAATTTTAAATTTTTCATAAAAAACCAGTCATGATTGACTGGTTTTTTATTGGGTTACTCATCAGGTTGATGATTGAATTACAAATTAATACTGCTTTAAAAAATCGGCAATCAGTTTAGATGCCCACGATTTACTATTCAAACCTTCATAAAAACCGCAATGGCTTCCCTTCCTGGTCGTCACAACCATAATATTATCCATCTGTTGAATAATGTCTTTATAAGGTTCTAAATTCTTAATTGAGCATACAGGGTCATCTTCCGCATTTAAAATTAATAAAGGAATCTTCACATTTTCAAATACATAAACTGGATTAATGGCTTGGTCATAACTTTGATAATCAGTAAAACCTGCCATTTCATAATATGCAGTTTGAAATTCTTGTAAGGTCTTGGTTGTCAGTACTTTTTCAACTGAAGCAACAGCATTCCATGTGTTTTTATAAGGATAAACAAAGGCTTTGAATAACTTTTGTGTCATCATTTTACTATAAAAAGGATGTACATTTTCAAACCCAGTTTGCGTATTATAGCCTGGACACATTGCAAAAGCAGCTTCAAAAGGCGTATCTAAACCCTGCTCACCCAAATATCGTACCAATAAACCCGTACCAGCAGATGAACCAACAGCATAGAGCTTAGATTGCGGGAATACTTGTTGAATATGAGTTAATTGTTCTTTTAAGTCCGACGTTGATCCAAAAATCGACATTTGTGGAACAGGCATAGGCAAACCTGCATGTCCACGGCGTAAACACAGCGCAATTCTCCAACCTGTATATTCATGTAGATCTTTGACCAACTCACGCATACTTTCAGGAGTCCCTGTAATGGTATGCATCACCACAATTGTTGGTGTTTCTTTTGGTAAATCATAACCATACCATGCAATTGCAGTAACACCACCATCTTGCATCGTCAGTTGTTCAATACGGTCATATTTCAGCTTGATTGTTTTCTTCTTAATCACATCAAAATAAATTAAATGAATATGCTGATTACTTAACCACGGTGTAGGTCGGTATTTCTGTTGTAATTGAGGGAGTTTATCTACCAAATCTTTAAATTGCCCTTTTTGGTCATAGTACATTTTAGGCAGTTCAGCACCAGTCACCTGATCCAATACAGATTGTGCAAACTGAGTGAATTTATTGATGATTGACATGCTATAACTCTCTATTCAATACATTTAAAAATGATTCAATAACAACAATTTTATTATTACTTTGTATTTACAACAATGAAATACGCAGCAAGTTTCTCATGATCAATATTCACCATGAGAAACTTTTTTCAATCAAAATAATTATTTAGGTATAAATGCAGCCATACGTTGTCCCATTTGTGCTGCCAAAGCTTCCAAGCCACTTTTTGGACGTAACATCACTTCAAAATCAACGATTTTACCTTGCTCATTAAAACGGATCATATCAATCCCTTTTAATTTCTTTTCACCAACATTGGCAGAAAACTCAAGTACCACACTTTGCTGATCTTCTGTATAAAACTCACGGTGATACGTGAAATTTTCAAAAATCTGAATCACATTGCTTAAAATAAAAAATACCACTTGTTTGCCTTCATATGCGTTATAAGCCACAGGTGAACGGAATACCACTTCGTCTGCCAGTAACTCATTGAGAATATTCATATCACGGCTTTCTATCATCGTGTGCCATTTTTCGAGTGAAGTTTTTGTATTGATGTAGCTCATTTTTATATCCTTATTGAATCAAAATATTCACACCAAGATTAACGCAATGAATGCTCCTTATCCTTCAGGGATGAAGAATATAGTTCCGCAAGAGGATGAGAGGAAATTTGTATCTCAACTCATCATTTAATTCTAGGTACTCCTCCTTTTTTAAAGGGGGTTAGGGGGATTATTATCTAAAAAAACCTCTCCCTAACCCTCTCCTACAAGGAGAGGAAACCCATTAAATTTTCAAAGCGAATTGTCTTGGCAAATAAAATTAAATCACTGCTGCTAAATCAGCACCTTGGCGAATTGCACGTTTAGCATCCAATTCACCCGCTTCTTTCGCACCACCAATCAAATGCACAGATTTACCATCAGCTTTTAATTGATCAAACATTGCGGTGTAAGGCTCTTGCCCTGCACAAATCACCACATTATCAACATCAAGAATCATAGATTTATCACCTACAGTGATATGCAAACCTTGATCATCAATTTTGTCGTAGCTCGCACCCGGAATCATATTGACATGACGATGTTTTAAACCTGTACGATGAATCCAACCCGTTGTTTTTCCTAAGCCTGCGCCAACTGACGAAGTTTTACGCTGTAAGAGGTAAATTTCACGTGGAGACTGTTCAACTTCAGGTTGTTTCAAACCGCCCACATGTGCATAAGACGTGTCAATGCCCCATTCATCATAGAATTTTTGAGGATTCAAACTACCGCTTTCACCTTCGTGAGATAAATATTCAGCCGTATCAAAACCAATACCGCCTGCACCAATCACCGCAACTTTCTTACCAACTGGTTTACGCTCACGTAACACTTCGATATAAGTCAATACTTTAGGATGATCAATCCCTTCAATATCCAAATGACGTGGTGTGACACCTGTTGCAACCACAACATCATCAAAGTTTTCAGCACTTAATTCTTCATAAGTTGCAGTATGGTTGAGGACTAATTTAATTTTCGGTTGTAATTCAATTTTGCGTTTGAAATAACGTAAAGTTTCATAAAACTCTTCTTTACCTGGAATCGTTTTCGCAATATTGAACTGACCACCAATTTGATTCGATGCTTCAAAAATGGTGACGTTATGACCACGATCAGCCGCATAAGTTGCAAAGCTTAAACCTGCAGGGCCTGCGCCGATTACAGCAATATTTTTAGCGACTGTTGATTCTTTGAAAATAAGCTCAGTTTCGTAACATGCACGTGGATTCACCAAACATGTTGCAATTGTCATTGAGAAAATATGATCTAAACACGCTTGGTTGCAGCCGATACAGGTATTAATTTCATCTGCACGACCTTGTTCAGCTTTCAAAACAAATTGTGAATCTGCAAGCATTGGGCGTGCCATCGAAATCATATCTGCATCGCCTTGTGCTAAAACATGTTCAGCCATTTCAGGGGTATTGATACGATTTGAAGTGATTAAAGGAACATTCACAGAACCTTTTAATTTTTTAGTAACCCATGTAAATGCAGCACGAGGCACTTTAGTCGCAATGGTTGGAATACGCGCTTCATGCCAACCAATACCTGTATTGATAATGGTTGCACCAGCCTTTTCAATTTCTTTAGCAAGTTGAATGACTTCTTCTAAAGTAGAACCCCCTTCAACCAAATCCAACATTGAAAGACGATAGATAATAATGAAGTTTTCACCGACTTCTTCACGGGTACGTCTTACGATTTCGATCGGGAAACGAATACGCTTTTCATAACTTCCGCCCCATTCATCATCACGATGGTTGGTACGTGCTGCAATGAATTCATTGATCAAATAACCTTCTGAACCCATAATTTCAACGCCATCATAACCCGCGATTTGCGATAATTTTGCGCAATTAGCAAAGTCAGCAATGGTTTGATTCACTTCAGCAGAAGTTAGAGCATGTGGTTTTACTGGGTTAATCGGTGCTTGAATTGCAGAAGGTGCAACGTTTTCAGCCTGATAAGAATAACGACCTGTATGTAAAATCTGTAAAGCAATTTTACCACCTGCATCGTGTACTGCTTGGGTAATGACTTTATGTTTTTCAGCTTCTTCCAAAGTATCTAACTTAGAACCACCATGAAAAGTCACACCATGATCATTGGGTGAAATACCACCAGTAACGATCAGCCCAACACCACCAGCAGCACGTTCTGCATAAAATGCAGCCATACGATCATAACCACCTGGAACTTCCTCTAGACCAACATGCATTGAACCCATCAATACACGGTTTTTAAGTGTGGTAAAGCCCAAATCTAAAGGCGCAAGTAAATGCGGGTAATTAGACATATATACTCCTTGGCGTGCTTTCGCTGGCTGGTATGTGCATTTAATACAAAATTTAACGGATTAATTTAATGCAACAAGTTGCATAGTTTTTATATTTATAATCGAGATTTGATTTTTATGCAACATGTTGCATAATGACTCTACATCCATTTTATTTGCGAAATATTACCGAAATGTCATTAGCCCATGTTTTATTGACAAGTTTGATTGAAAAACCCAGTACAGGTTTTGAACTGGCGCGTCGTTTTGATCGTTCGATGGGCTTCTTTTGGAATGCAACACATCAACAGATTTATCGTGAACTCAACGGGATGCAAAAAAAGGGTTGGATTTCGACTTTAGAAGATCAAGCAGATACTGGACGTAAAAAAACCTATCAAGTTGAACAACTTGGGCGTATTGAACTAACAGAATGGCTGGTCAAGCAAGGACAACCTGCACAACTACGTGAAGAAATTATGGTGCGTTTACGTGTAGAAGCTCAACTCGGTGGTAATTCTGTATTACCAGAATTAGAGCGGCATTTAGAATTGCATCGTGAAAATTTAAAGCTTTATCAACAAATATTTGCCAAAGATTTTGCACATACAGATGACCAAGACCGTACTTTATATATTCATAAAATGATTTTACAATTGGGAATAGACTTAGAAAATGGTTGGATCAATTGGCTCAATCAAGTCATTCCACAACTTAAAACATTTGAAAATCAAGAAAATATATAAGGAACGCTATGCCACATTATACAATGCCTGATGGTGAGCTTTTGTTTGTACGTGAAATTGGTCAAGGTGAACCTGTCCTCGTACTTTCAGGCTTAGGTATGCAAAGTTGGCAATGGCTTCCCTTTTTATTACCCAATATAAATCACTATAAATTTCACATTCCAGATTGGCGTGGCTTTGGTGGATCGAGTCATTGTAAAATTCCACATGATCTCGATGCGATTCAAAATCATTGGCGTGATGTAGAAAGCCTAATTACACAAATCAAGCTAAAAGACTTTATTCTCATGGCTTATTCCATGGGGGCAACCACAGCCATGCATGGCATGCAATATGGAAATTTACAAGAAAAATTAAAAGCGTATTTGCACATTGACCAAACACCAAAAATTCCGACTGACGATACATGGGAGTTTGGGCTATTTGGGAATAAGTACTTTAAGTTTAGACGTTTACTTGAAGATTTTTCGGTTTTTCTACATCAATATTCAATGTACCGTTTTGTCGATGATTTACCTGCTGCGCCTAGAACTGAATTGGTTCAAATGTGGGCAAATTTTATTAAATTACAAGGGAGTAATAAAATCAGCCCTTTTATATTTAATTTGGCATTAAAACATCAACAATTACAAAAATATTTACTACCAATCAAACGTTTAGATTACCTCACATGGTATATCGATAATTACTTAAATCACGATGAAGATTATCGTGAAGCCATTTCAAAGCTTAATTGTCCAACGACTTTCTTCATTGGTGAAAAATCGACCTTGTACCCTGCGACAGGTCAAATCGAGATTTCAAACAGTATCAATCATGCAGAAAATATTATTTTCAAACGATCAGGACATACGCCATTGATCACTGAACCAGTTAAGTTTGGTCGTGAAATTTCTGCATTTTTAAAGAAAGTAACTTAAATAAGCTCGATAAAGCTTGTTTATTCTACTGTTCTATAAAAACAAATTTTGATTAGAAACAAAGCCATCAGTTAAAGGTGGCTTATAATCAAGCTCGTATAGAAATAAAATCAAAGTGTTATTTTTAATTCCATGTTTCATAAAACAAATCATTCAGCCACGCATCTACTCGCTTGCAAACTTGCTCATTCAAAACTCATATTCAGCAATACACCTAAATAATTTCTAAAATAAATATATTAAAAAATAGTAATAAACTTAAATAATTCTCACACTATGAAAATAAATACAAGAATAAATATGCATTAATTTTGAGAAAGACATGTTTTAAGCTGTATCTTTTTGTTCCAAATAAATAAGCCATAACGATTTAATCCTAAAATAAAAAAAGTTTGAAAAATCACTTTTATTTTCAAAGCGCACAAGATTGATCACAATGATAAGGATATTGTATGAGTGAAACACATAGCTATCAGCCACATGAAAAGCGTGATCGCGTCATGGCCATTGTTGGCGCGGCTTCGGGGAATTTAGTCGAGTGGTTTGATTTTTATATCTATGCCGCATTTGCGATTTATTTTACACATGCTTTAACTGCTCCAGACATGAGTGACTCCTCAAAGGCAATTTATGTATGGGGCGTTTTCGCTGCCAGTTTCTTTATGCGACCTTTGGGTAGTTGGTTATTTGGATGGATTGGGGATACTTATGGACGTAAAAAGTCGATGATTATCTCTATCACATTAATGGCAATCAGCTCATTTCTTTTTGCAGCCTTACCAACTTATGAGCAAGTTGGTATGGCCGCACCCTTTTTGCTCCTTGCTGTTCGTTTATTGCAAGGACTTTCTGTGGGTGGTGAATATGGAACTGTAGCAACCTATATGAGTGAGGTTGCACTTAAAGGACAGCGTGGTTTTTATGCTTCTTTTCAATATGTGACATTATCAGGTGGGCAGCTTTTAGCAAGTGCGCTCGGGGTAATCATGTTGGCATTTATGTCCAAAGAGCAGTTAATGGACGGTGGTTGGCGTATTCCATTTATTATAGGTGGGGTTGTTGCTATTTTATCTTTCTTTGCTCGTCGCCATTTGAAAGAAACGCTACCTGAGGATGAAGGTCAAAAAGAAGGTTCAGGTAGTTTAAAAGAGTTATTTAAACACAACTGGAAAACCTTCCTTTTGGTGGTTGGTTATACCTCTGCGGGTTCTCTTTGTTTTTATATCATCACGGTTTATTCAAAAACCTACATCACCAGTTTAGGTTTTGACGATAAAACTGTGGGTTATATGATGACCATCGCACTATTTGTGTTCATGTGTGCTCAGCCTTTGTTTGGAATGCTTTCAGACCGAATTGGACGCCGTGCTTCTATGATGCTTTTTAGTATCACTTGTGCAATTTTTATCTATCCAGTGATGGTTATTGCAATGCCGTATTTTCATGGCTCAGCTGTTATTGTGACTTTGTTATTGATATTTCTCATGTTCTTGTTGAGTTTTTATACCTCGATTAGTGGGTTGGTTAAGGCAGAAATGTTCCCGCCTTATATCCGTGCTTTAGGTGTCGGTTTTGCCTATGCTGTGGGGAATGCAATATTTGGTGGTTCAGCACCTGCTGTAGCTTTAAAACTGAAAGACTTAGGACATGAAAATACTTTCTTTGTTTATGTGATAGTTATGCTTATTATTTGTTTGTTCTGTAGTATGCAACTGCCGAAACAACCTAAATATCTACATCACGATCATTAATTTTCATACTGATCTAAATGCACTAAAGGTCTGCTTATGCAGATCTTTTTATTTATCGAATATAAATCTAGGTTGGATATATTAAGCTTCAGTATTTTTGATGAGGATTGCATGAACGCTATTCAGTTAGAGAGAAAAACTGTTTAGTTTTTGCTCAGCGCTTAAGTGAATTTCACTCGAATAATATGATAAAAATAACAATTTATTAGTCATAATAAAAACACTATTTATTATATATTTTAATTTCATATACAGCACTACAAAAGGAAATTCTATGAACGATTTATGGCTACCTACTTTAATTACAGCAAATCCACAAGAAGGCTTCGATTTAGCCGTCACATTAAGCCGTCGAAGTGTAAAAACCACGCAACCCGATGTAGAAGTACTTAAAAAACTACGTCCTGAATATTCTAACAACGCCGATTCACTGATCGCCTCTTCACAAGTTATCTCAACTTATTTTCAAACGATTGCAGCTGCAAATAACTATTGGAAATAAAGAGTAAACCGCGATTGTGAGTGCATAAACTATATTCCCTACTCAATGTAGGGAGCACAATATCTTGATGATTCAAATTTTCAATATTTATTGTTTCTTAAATAAAATTGCCATTCCTCCTATCGAAATAGGAGGGATGTTATAAAAATCAGAACTTTAAAGTAAATTAAACACTCAACATACTATTTAAAGTTTCACTGACATTTTTAGATTTCACTTGCGGTTTTAATGCTTCAAGTGCAACTTTAACTTCACTACGCTGTGGTTCTGCCAAAGTGTACCAGCGTGTTAAAGCTTGCAATAAACGAGAACCTAGAATTGGGTTTTTCTCATCTAAATACTTCGCCAAGTCTACAAAATGCTGAATACCAAAACTCCATGTATTTACAGGATTGGCATTTAAACCACCACTCACTGAACGAATACGGTTTGGTGTACCCAAATCATAGTCTGCATGTGATGTTAAATATTGAATGGTTTCAGCAGTCGCTTTCGGATGTGCAGCTTGAATCATAAACCACTGATCCATAGACAAGTCTTCATCTTTAAAACGATTGTAGAAATCTTGCAACGCATCTTTGGCTTGCGGTGCGTCATCCCAAACCAATACTTTTAATGCACCTAAACGTTCAGACATATTGCCCGTATTTTTATACTGCGCATAAGCCAAATCAAACACTTCTGTATCGCCTTGACGTGCCATAAAACTCAACATGATATTTTTTAGCGCGCGTACACCCATCGCTTGAGAAAATTCATTCTGAGTATCTGGATCAAGAGATAGATACGTTTCTTTAGCAAAATCACCTAAGATTTGAGCCAATTGATTTAACAAAGCCTCACGTGCTTCATTCACCACAACAGGATTATAATCAGTATCAATACGACTACCTAAATAGCCTTCTGTCGGCACATCGAATAGACGAGAAGCCAATAGTGGATCTTTGGCAATCACAGACGGTAAAGCTTGCTGAATCGCATTGATGTAAATTTGCGCATCATGACCGTTCAGTAATACACGCTCAAGCAAAGTTTGAGTTGCTTGCCATTGGTTAAAACCATTGGTTTCGTATTGCAATAAGAATGCAAGCTCTTCATCTGAATAGTTAAATTCAAGATTTACAGGCGCAGAAAAATTACGCAATAACGACGCAACTGGTTTTCCAGTAATACCCGTAAATTCAATCGTCGCTTCATCTTGATCAAATAGATACACACCATCTTTGACATCGTTTGCAACCAAAGCATCTGAATGAAGTGTATATTGCTCACCTGTTTCTGCATTGAATAACGCCAAAGCTACAGGAATCGGCACAGCTTTAAGGTTTGGATATTTTGGATGTTCTTTCAAACTTTGTTTAAAACTCAAACGATAAATTTGATTTGCTGCATCATATTCACCCTGCGCTTCTAGTTTTGGCGTACCCGGTTGGTTGTACCAAATGAGGAATGCAGATAAATCGACACCAGAACCCGCTGTTAAAGCTGCAACCCAATCTTCAACTGTTACAGCTTGACCGTCATGGCGTAAGAAATATTCATCTGTGCCCTTACGGAATTTTTCTTTACCCAGTAAAGTCGCCATCATACGGTTAATTTCTGCACCTTTGTCGTACACAGTCGCCGTATAGAAGTTATTAATTTCGACAAAATGATCTGGGCGTGGTGGGTGCGATAACGGGCCTGCATCTTCTGGGAATTGATGCCCTTTTAATATTGCAACATCATCAATACGTTGTACTGCAGCCGATTGTAAATCTTCTGAGAATGACTGATCACGGAAAACCGTTAAGCCTTCTTTTAAACACAATTGGAACCAATCACGACACGTAATACGGTTACCTGTCCAGTTATGGAAATACTCATGGGCAATCACAGACTGTACACGCATGATCGCCGAGTCAGTGGTATATTCTTCATCAGCTAAAACACATGCGGTATTGAAAATATTTAAACCTTTATTCTCCATTGCGCCCATGTTGAACTGGCTCGTTGCAACGATCATATAATTATCAAGATCATACGGACGTCCATAATGCTCTTCGTCCCAACGCATCGAATGTTTTAAAGCTTCCATGGCAATATGACACTTTGGAATATCTTTTTCTTCTGCATAGATTTCTAAAGCAACATCACGACCTTCTGAAGTGGTATAACGATCTTTGAGTACAGCCAAATCACCAATCACACAAGCAAATAAATAAGCAGGTTTTTTAGTTGGATCTTCCCAAATCGTATAATGACGATTGTTTTCCGCTTCACCTGCTTCGATCAAGTTACCATTCGCCAAAAGCACTGGATATTTTTTATCAGCTTCTACACGTGTGGTGAATACAGACAAAACATCTGGACGGTCTGGGTAGAACGTGATTTTACGGAAACCTTCAGGCTCATTTTGAGTAACAAATAAATCACCACCAGCAAGATACAAACCTTCAAGCTGTGTATTCGTTTCAGGATGGATCACGACACTCGTTTCAATAACAGCGTCATCAGGTGCATTTGTAATTACCAGTTGTTCAGAATCTAACGTGTACTCACTTTCAGTAAGTTGCTTACCATTGATAGAAATTGATTTTAATTCAAGATCTCGCCCCAACAAAATCAAAGCGCCAGCAGCTTGTCTTTGCATGACTAATTTCGAATTTACATTGGTGTGATCATCGTAAACTTGAATATCAAGCTGGATTGAGTCGACAAGAAAAGAAGGCTTTTGATAATCTTTTAAATATACCGTTTGATCTGCTTCAACTACTGGGTTTGCCGCAATGTTCATATAATGTCCTAATTCTGTTGTTTAGCTTAGACTTATGGTTGTGAAGTCGTTTGAGCATAAGTCAAATTTCACAATTTGTCTGTGCATCGTGCTTAATTTCTATATGGGTCTGCGTGAAATTAATTTCAATCTTGAAATGCAAAAATCATGCGAATTAAACTTTATTTATACAACTTTTTTGCAAAGAATCTCAATCATTCATACATATTCTTGTATAGATAAATCTGTTATTTTTATCTTTATTGATCATTTTTTATCTAATAGCAGATTTAACTAAAAACTTGGTATTTCACTTACTGGATATATTAACGTTAACGGATTTGATGTTAATGCAATAAAACCTAAGTTCTCGTAAAATGTCTTTGCCCTCTCATCTTTCGCATGTATCACAACAAAATTTACACCTATAATTTGAGCTACTTTTGAAATTTGCCTAAGTGCATGTGCTAAAAGCATCCTTCCGATGCCCTGACCTTGTGCCATCTGATCAACTGCAAAACGGCCAATAACAATACTAGGCAATGGGTAACGAGGTAATCGTTTAGTGTGCATATCATCCAACATATCAAAAGCAATAGAAGTACTAGATAGACAATAAAACCCTAAAACCTGTTCCTGCTGGTCAACTGCTACATACGTTTTGCTTGTACCCGTTTTTTGATGTTGAGAAGCATATTGTTTTATGAACTTATTTAAATCATCCTGCCCACAATTAAAGGTTTTTCTTTGATGATGAGCCCTTAAAACTTCAATTTTCATCGAATGAGCTCATCAGCTTTTTCATCGCCTCATTTGCAGGACGTGGATTTTCAAGTAAATTCATTAACATATCACGATCAGTATGATTTACTTTTAACTCACTCTCCGCTTTTAATAAGTCTTTTGCACGCTCAAAAGAGGATTGAATAATAAAAGAACTTACACTTAGTCCTAATAAATTAGCCGCCTGCTCAATTACATTTTTTGCATCGGCTGTTGTACGGACATTTATCCGTTCAGTTGCTAAATTTGTCATATCACACCCGCCAAAAAGTACATCATTATAACGTACAAATTATAACATACGATAATATTGCTTCAACGATTTACATTGTTTATTTTGACAAGGTTTAATTCATAAATGCAAAATCAACTTAGGCTATTTTCATTACAATATGTATATTTTCCGTACGTGTGGTGACAAAGATTTTTACAACTCATTTCCACTTCTCAAGCAACTAAAAGCGTAATACTGCAATATTGTTTAAAGTAATTTTTCCACTTTTGTCACTATTTAGTTCAACCTTGTGACAAAGAAAATTTATTTAACATTCATACTTAATATTGCTTAATTCTCACTAAGCAGAACTCGCATAAGCTAAAATTCTTATTAGAAAATATTAAATTAAGAATGATAAGTATTTATTACAAAGCTTTAATCAAGTGGGAAATTACATTAATAATCATATAAATAAATCAATAAAATTCAATTCACTAATCACCCTATAAAGAATGAATCTTGCAAAAAAGAATATGAGAGTATTACCAGAGTTCAGACCAATACTGTGAGGATATTCAATATTTTTCTCAATTTTTAGATTACATTCTTTTCAAACTGACTACATTTTGAGCACAGTTATTGCTTGTTTAAATGTGTGCAACACGCACAATAGTGAATCAAACAACATAATGAGGTGCAACATGATTTTTAAAGACCATATTGTCCGTATTGATAATATCAAAACGATGCAAATGTTGAATGCCGCAAAAATTGATCACCAAGTCATTGCCATGTTTATGACCTGTGAAGGTGTACCATTAGAAAAAGAAGATGTTTGTGCAATCTTGAGACAATATGATGCACTAGGACAGCACAAAGTATCCTATAAAAAAGCAAAAGCTTTAATTCAAGCCAAAATGAATCATTTTGAGGATTCAGAACTACCATGCCCTGCGGCTTATTAGTTCTTTATTTTTAATCATTTAATAATCAATGAACGAATGGGTAAAATCATTTAAAGGTAAATAGAATTATTCGTTGGTTCTATTTGCCGTCCTTCTATCTCATAGCTGAAAATACTTTTATTCTATATTGGCAATAGAGCCTTAAACCACTTGTATGAACAAATTTAATTGGTCATTCATTTACACTCATCAGCTTTCAACCACATAGACGTGTATAATCAAAAATTATGGTTTTTTTAATATTCAACTATGCTTCAAATTTTGCAAAAACAGCTTGATGAAAGTACCTATTGCCCACTGTGTCAGGCAAGTATGTACTATGTAGAAGCTGAAGAATTTGAAAAAGAAGTTAATTTTCATCAGTGTAGTCACTGTAGCCACCAAGTTTTTCAAAATGAACAACACACCTGTCATTGTGAAACGTGTCAAAACAAACGTAAAAAACTAATTAAAGAAACACGCCTGCAAGAAGCCCGAAAATATCAGAAAAAAGACCATTTCGAGTTTGCTTTAAATCAGTTGAGTTTTTTACATAAATTATTTTTATTGAGTATTTTAGATCATCAAATCCATGAAAATACAACACATCCCGAATTTATAGACTGGGAAGTGATTAAATATCACCCGATTACACCGAATTACTATTTTCAAAGCCAACTTTTAAATCAGTTGATCAAAGATAATGTGCTGACACCTAAAGACTTTAGTGATGATGCGCATCAATATTATATCAATGTCCGTTTAGATGGTTATTCAGAACCGAGCCTTTTTAGTATTACCACCCAGTTACGTCATTGGTTTTATGAAAATTTAAGTCTAGGGATTCCATTTAAAACTGCGGAAGAAGTCAAAAATGCGTTGTATGTGGTGTTGTATCAAGAAATTGTACAATTCACTCAACATTATTGTCGTACTTGGGGCATTCAAATTTCTGGAAATAAAAATTTCCAAGCTTTTTGCTATAAGTTAATGGATAGCTTAGCAGTGGGGCAAATCTTCTATCTCATTCAAACAGCGCTAGAATATCTGCATAAGAACAAAGCATTACAAGTTAGAAATGATAATTTTATTAATACCAATATTTTAAAAAAGACGGTTCAACAATACCGTGAGCGTGCTTTGGCTGAAAAATGGGAAACCACGACCCTACCACGACCTCCAAATATTCCTTTTAGCCGTATGAGTGAAATACTTTTTAATCGTTTTTTAGGCTACGATGAAAATATTTTCTTTCAACCTGTTTGGAAGTCTTGGAAAAAGATAGAATCGCGCTTAAATTTTTATTCACAAAAACGCTGTATGTACTGTGGTTCTAATGAATTGACGGTTGATTATGATGCAGAAAATTATGTGACTTTGTTTTGCCGCAGTTGTAAACATCAAGACCACTATTTTACACAGTAAGGACTTTCCATGAATCATCCTGAAAATATTTCGAGTTCTCAACTGGATCAGCTTCATATCCAAACTGATGTGATTTTAGAAAAAGTAGTCGAAGCATGGACTGAGCTACAAACCAAACAGCCTTTGGTTCATTGTATTACTAATAGTGTTGCAGCAAATTATGCTGCCAATGTTTTACTTGCCGCAGGTGCATCTCCTGCAATGATTGATAATCCTTTTGAAGCGGAAAGTTTTGCTTCTATTGCTGCGGCATTGAGTATCAATCTAGGAACACCAACCACTGAACAGATGCAGGCAATGCAAATTGCTGCACAAACAGTCGCTACAAAAGGCACACCGTGGGTACTTGACCCTGTCGGTTATGGTGCTTTTTTAAAATGGCGCAGTGAAATGGCAGATCAGCTGGTTTTACTCAATCCAACCATTATTCGTGGTAATGCCTCTGAAATCAGTACACTAGCAGGCAATCATGTTGAATCGAAAGGTGTAGACAGCACTATATCGAGCAATGAAGTTTATTTACAGGCTTTACCGCTTTTGGCACATTGCGAATGTGTTGCGATCTCAGGTGAATCAGACTTTTTACTTTCTAAAGAATTAAATGCTGTGATTCAAGTCAATGGTGGGAGCTATTTACAACCTAAAGTCACGGCGACAGGTTGTGCACTTGGCGCTTTAATTGCAGCGTATAGTGCGGTAACAACTCCAACAATCGCTGCAATTTCAGCTCATATTCACTTTGCGATTGCAGGAAAATTGGCTTTCGATAAATCACAAAGTGTTGGCAGTTTTAATGTCGCTTTCTTGGATGAAATCTATAGCATGACTGCTGATAAAATTGTGCAATATGCAGATATTGAAGTTTTAAAATAGTTCCAATTTCAAAAATGGATCTACTTTTCTTTCAATAGTAAAAAAATATCTGTCATTAGTTCATGTTCATCAACTTCATGAACAAAGTTTAGATATTGAAAATAGATGGGGAAATCACCTGCTTCCTCATCTTGATTAGGTAACCATTCACGGAAAATATAATATACGCTATCTTTTATCGATTCATGGCTTCCATAATGTCGAACCATTGCATATCTTCCCGCGGGCAACACCGCATTTTCAACAGAAAACTCATTTTCAGGAATACTATTCAATACGCTTCCAGCAATATCAAAGATAAAATCTTGGTGGGCTATGATTTCTGGATCTGAATATGGTATGCCATAAGTCTTACTTAATTTAACAGGTGATAAGCCTGTCTTTTTTCTCCATTCTATAAACCTTGCTGCTGTTTCCAATACTCGGTGTGGATCACCACGATGCCTTAAAAAAGCGATCTTTTCACTTGGTCTTTCAATCACATTTACAATCATATTCTTCTCAATTTTTGGGATATCATAATTAAACTGAAGATGCCAATATTGCCAATTGGGCGCTTGACGAAACTCAGTTGGGGTTTGATCGAAATGACGTTTGAATGCGCGTGAAAAACTTTCAGGACTCTCAAAACTGGCGTTTAAAGCAATTTCAATAATTCTTAAATCTTTTTCAAATGCCAATTGATATGAAGCACGTTTTAATCGAGCCATTTGAATAAATCGAATTAAAGTAATCCCTGTTTGAGCGGTAAAAATTCTGTGAAAATGGAACTTTGATAACAAAGCAATTTGACACAATTTGTCCACGTCTAATTCATCATCTAAATGTAATTGAATATAATCACAGACGAATTTGATTTTATATTCTACGTTCATTTTTCAGTTCACGTGTTTTTCGATAGATTTATTCTGTGTTTTATCGTGACTTCTATCTTGATTGAAATTGCTATTCTGATGCTCTGAATTGGCAAGAGTTAAATTTTTAGCTCTTGCCACTCACTTTATTTTGCTTTCACAATTACTTTTTTATAAATCTCTCTCGGCATTTCAGCAAATTCGACACAAAGCTGAATCTCTAAACCATCTGCTGAATAATTTTGAAAAGATTGTAAAAATTGTGATAAATTTTCAGTCATTAAGTCTTTCTGTTGCTCTGTTCGACCACTGAGACCTTGTAAACGCACAAAAATAAAGGCTTGCTTACTTTCCTCGCCATTTTCATCGCCAAAGCCAATCAAATAATCTGAAACTTCTTGGATGCGGGACTTGATATCATACTCATGTCCAACCAAGCCTGTATCAAACAAAGCATGATTTAAACCTAACATAAGCTTCTTTTTGTCTAAATTCTGAATATTGTCAGAATAATCAATAAACATTTGTGGCATGAGATTAACGGCAACTAACATGGTGAATAGTTAAAAAATTATAACAGCTCTCTACAGGAAAGAATGCTTAGGTTGGCTTTTAGCGATTAAAAAAACCACCCGAAGGTGGTTTGAATATCTCTAAGCAACCAGCCACAATTCATAAAATTCTTGTATATCGTGTTCAAGAAACTCGTCACAATCGCTGTCGTAAATAAATGTTTTTTCTTCTAATAAATATTCACCATCCTGCTCTATCAGATATCTTTTTAAAAAGACCTTGAAGCTATCGGCACGCTCAGGAAATACTTGTTCACCATCATAAATAATCATAATCGTTACCTCATTCTTTAGAGCAACTGGATTATGACTATATTTTAACTCAAAGGTAGACCACATCAAGTAAGATTTAAATAATGTTACATAAATCACACTATTGAAATTTATCCACTTCCCTTGGCAAACCAATTTATATTGCAGTGTGAGCTTGCTGATTACTCAACAAATAGCAAAGCCAAACGTACTTGGTCATAGCCCATCTTAGGATTGGTCAATTCAACGATTGGACGTAACTTAATTGCACCATCATCACTAAAATGATTTGGGTCTTGACGTTTTTTAAGTTTCTTATAAATATTCCGAATTTGTTCAACCACTTCTTCGCCAGGGTTAGCCACAGAAATATCTAAATTCTGCTCACGATGTAATCGAGCTAAATGATTAATAATTGTGGCTGGAGTAAGACCACGTTCAACAGCGATGTCTTGGATTCCATAACCATTTTCAAACAACTCACGTGTTTCATCCAATGTTGCAGAAGCATAATTGGTCTTACCTGCATTTCGAGCAATTTTCTTTTCATTACGCTCAATTTCAGTCGCATTCAATGTCCCACCACAATGGCGAATAAATGCATTGTGTTGCTGGGTTAGATCTGTATCTGCATAATGCTGTTCGGCTTCATTGGAAAGCTCTTGAAAACGGCGATCTGCTTTGATGGCTAAGCTGTCTAATTCTAAAGCTTGTTCATTAAAACCTAATAATCTCAAACCATTTATTGATTTAAGTCGTGACAGCGCAACATAGCCTTGCCCTTTTTCAAAAGTGTGGCTGAGGTTAATTTCAGCCGCTTCTAAAGTCATGCCTTGAGATTTGTGAATGGTAATCGCCCAAGCTAGGCGTAAAGGAACTTGTTGTAAACTGGCAATGGTTTTGCCACCTTCATTGTCTACAGACCATGTTTCTGGAGCAACCAATAAAGTCGTGCCATCCGTCATTTTGACTTTTGGCAACATTCCCATCTCATCATCTTCTTCAAAACCAACAACCTCACCCAGACTACCGTTGATATACCCCATATCGAAGTTGTTTTTGACAAACATCACTTTGGCATGTTTTTTAAGTGTTAATTCATCTGGAGCACGAACTGAAGACTTTAATGTTTCAATCAGTTTTTCATTGCCATCGGTCACCGCAACAAACTGATGGTCTGCACCTTCAATTGCATTTAGATGTTGAAAATTAATACTATCGACATCCATGTTATGGGTATATAAACGCGTAAACGTATCACCAATATCCTGATGACGAGTATCGTTTAAAGCTTGTATATGTTGTTGCTGAATATTTTGAGCACGGATCGCATTCAAAATATCATTCAGCGCAGAATCATCCTGACGGTGTTGTTCTGTTAAATAACACACTCGGAATTTCGCTTCGACCCATGCATTGGACATGAAGCAAAATTTATCCCGATTCTGTTCACTGTTTTTGCCTACAGGCGGCAACTGAAAGAAATCACCTGCTGCAATGACTTGAATACCACCAAAGGCTTCATCGGATTCTTTAAAGTATTTTAAAACCTGATTGACTAAATTCAGTTGCTTGGCATGTAACATCGAAATTTCATCGATAATTAACACTTGGGCATTTTCTAAATGCTCTTTTAAATATTTACGTTCTTTCATTCGTTTCAGATCATCATCTGAAAGCGTGTCTTTAATTCCAATCCCCGCCCAAGTATGAATCGTCATACCATTCATATGTGTTGCAGCAATACCTGTTGAAGCGGTGATCGCTACAGGTACTTTTCGAGCTTTTAAATAATTGATGTATTGATTCAAGGTATAGGTTTTTCCTGCACCTGCGGAACCTGTCAAAAAGACATTTTCACCCGCTTTCATCAGTTTTAGTGCAGTTTCTTGTTTCATAACAGTCTATTTTAGCTCAACAGAAGAGGACGGCTATAGCCTAACGATTTTTATCCAAAATGTTAAGTAGAATGCTACGCTCTGTTCATCATTCGTCGATGTTTACGACAGATTATGACTTTATAAAATGCCAATAGATCCTATAAATGCCCAAGCTCTTCATTGGGCTGAATGCTTGATTTCCACTTTAAATATTGATTTACATCATGAATAAAACGCATGGCTTGCAGCATATACGCATTATCGGGAATTTGATTATTCGGCAAACGGATTTGATCAAAAGACAATTGTCCGAGTTGATAATAACAGCCTAAAGTAAACTCTTGGCTTGGATCTTCAATATTCGACATATGAAAAGCCGCATATTCTTTTTCTATAATTGGTTTGGTATAGGACAAAGCTAGGCAATGTTTAAACACGATAGATTCTTGAATAATTCGTTTTAAACTATTCAACTCCTCATAACACCACCCTTCAAAATAGACTTTCTGCATGGGTGAAACACGATCCCAAGTTTCAATATCAACTTGCTGCTTAAGTCGTGATAATGTTTCATCAAAATACACTTGCTCATGCCAACGTTCAGCTTGGTGATATAGCCCTAACCATGTAACGTTTTTAGCAATGCCACGTTGTTGATTAAAGCAATCCATCAAATAATCTAAGACAAAACTATCAAAAATACTGTGTATAGGCATTCTCCGCGTTGGAACATGCTTAAACACTTTTCGGAAATCTTCGACTTTAATTTGATGTTTTTGTAATAGTCTAAAAAACTCAGGGTGTTGTTGATGTTCTGGATGAATAAAACTTAACAGTTCCTTCGGTAAATCGTGGACAATATTTTGCAAAAAAAGCATAAATGCCTGCATGACACGATTTATTTTGCTAAAAATCTTTTTGTATAACTGAGGATTTTCATTGGTCATAAAAGCGGTAAAGTCCAACCACTCTTCAACATATAAATAAGAATTGGCAATCACTTTTCGGTTTTTTTGTGGCTGAACATCTTTCTGATATAAATCATAACGATCATTTTTAGGATGATCCAACCATTGATGTTGTATTGCAAATGCATAACTTTCAGTCACAAACAATCTTGCAGAAATATTTTTAAAAAACTCCAGCACACTGACGATGACTTCCGCATCAATTTTAGAGGTATCCATAAAACTCAAAGCCGTAATGCTGATTCGAGTACTGACATGATTGACATGTGCAGCAACCCAATCATTCACCAAAGCATCTTGTTTAAACAACCAATTGACACTGCGTTTAGTCTGGCACAGTGGGAGTTTGAGAATTAAATCTTGGTCCCAGTAAGCCGTTTGCGCATTTAAAAAATGCTGTTTATTTAGTAAATCCAGATACTGCCAATAGCCTCGTTGCATCAACTTGGCATAAGCAAGCAAATGCGGTTGTTCTACTGCATGTTTAGCCAACAATTGATAACTATTAAAATGTTGCACAATATCTTTTAGTTGTAATGATTCTGAATGGAAAATCTTAAAAATTCGTAGAAAATGTGCTGGTATAAATTGATGCAATTGAAAACTCAACTGATGTAGTTTCGGCATCAATTCATATACTGCTAAAAACTCACTTCCCAATACAGAGTTAATTAAAAGCAAATGTTTGATATTGATCTCTACAGCAAGTGGAATTTCTTTGCCATGTGTTGCAAATTCAGAAACATAAGGATGATCAAAATAACCATATTTGATGAGCAATTGATCTATTTTTAAAGCTTCAGTTTGCTGAATATTATATAAATACTGCTCTACCCGATTTTCACCATCAACCCATTCAAAGACTTGTTCAATAAAAGTTTGCCTTAAAATCTGTGTTTTGGTTTTTAAATCGGTCGGATGAAAATCGTAAAATCGATTGGTATAAAAATAAATATCTTCTGTGATAAATCGAATGAGATGGTCTGCATTGAGTTGTCTATTTTCAAAGTTCAATTTAAAAACCAAACCCAAAGTCTCATCTAAAGAAACCTGCAAAAGTTGATTGGCAAGTCCTAAACTCAACTGCGTTTCATTCACTTCGAAAAAATTTTGAGGCGTAATATTTTTAAAATAATAAAGCTGATCCAAATAAATTTGACGTAAATCAGTTGAAATCAAAAGCAAATCTTGTGCAGCAAGCTGGTGGTTATTTTGCAGCTCATGCGAGATTAACTGCGCCATTTGTGCCTCGATCTTTCATATCATGCCGATGAATGGCTTATTCTATGATAACCACATCACAAGACCTATTACATTTGATTATCTTTTGCAATTTTTTGTTTATGTATCACAATATATTTTTACATTCAATGCTTTAATACAGCCACTTAAGAATCTCCCCTAACCCCTCTTTAAAAAAGAGGGGAACTACTTGATACTCCCTCCTTTGAAAAAGGTGAGGAGCATGTGCTCCGCAAGGGGGAGGATTTAAAAAGTCTTAACTGATCAGCATTCGTCTAACAAACTGCATTGACTCCCATTCGTTCTTCAATCAGGTCATAACACCATTGGAAAACAAAGGTATAAACTAGAATACAACTGGTCATCCCCAAATCCAGCAGAATCGCTTGTAGGATACTCATATCCATCGCATAAGCGACCATTGGAATGGTTGCAAGCATTAAGCCCCCCTCAAAACCAATCGCATGTAAAATACGAATTTTAATGGTTCGCTTAAACTTCTTTTTCTGCTCAATTTTTTCAAAGAAATGATTAAAAATCATGTTCCAGACGACAGATGTAACTGCCATGGCTACACCCAAAGTTCCAGTCACTTCCATTGGAACTTTAAAAATAAAACTCAATGCAATCGCTATGATCACCAATAGAATGATCTCATAGCTCAAAGCATGAATAATCCTTCTTTTAGAAATCACCATTTTAAAATACTCACTTTTCTTTACGTTGCTGACTTGTACATGAATGATTTGTTCATCATATAAAGACAGATATTGATTCGACTTCTTGCGATAAGTCGAGTTGTGATGAACATTTATTTTTAATGGAAGTTCCCTCTCCTTTATAAAGGATGAGCGTTATTACGCGCAAGAGGGAGAGGATTTATATGATAAATCTCCCTCATCCTAACCTTCTCCCAGAGGGAGAAGGGACTCTCAATCTTAATTTTCGATCATTTTGACTTTTGCAAGATATTGATTCGACAGATGCAGTATATTTTTATAATATTGATTAATCGAGTCAGATTCTTTCAGTTTTATTGAAAGATAAACAAAGATTGAAAGATAAAACCAAGCATGTCTGAGAATCATCATGAATATCAATCAAGAGCAGCTGAATATATTTAAGACCGTGATGGAAACAGGTTCATTTTCTGCTGCGGCTCGAAAATTAGGCAAAGTACCTTCCGCAGTGAGTATGTCGATTGCTAACTTAGAAATTGATTTAAACCTGAAACTTTTTAATCGAGTCGGTCGTGAACCCATTCCTACAACACATGCACATTTTTTATTTGAGAAGACTGAACAATTACTGGTTGAAATGAATCAATGGAAACAACAAGCCATTGCACTCAGCGAAGGTTTAGAATCTTCACTCAATATTGTGGTTGTTTCAGAACTCATTCATACCGATTGGACGGAATATGTTGCGCTGTTAGCTGAGCGCTTTCCAACATTGCAAATCAATATTTTTACTGCACCGCAAGAAGATGCATTGAAAATGTTGATTAACCAAACGGCGCAACTCGCACTCATGTTTGAACGTGAATTTTTGGAAAGTCGTGAACAATTTGTCGAATTTAAAAAAGAAACCTTAGTTCCTGTTGCGGCTATTGACCATGCTTTGTCACAACATAGCCAAGTCAGTTTTGAACAAATCTTACAAAGCCGACAAATTGTGGTGGCGAGTCGTGATCGAACCGTAAAACCTGAATTGCTCTATTCCAAGAACTATTGGCGAACCGATAATCATCATTCTGCATGCTCACTGATCTTAAAAAAGTTAGGTTGGGGCGTTCTACCTATACAAATGTTCAATGAAAACCCTGAACTGAGGAAGAAATTAAAAATTCTTGATTTGCTCGATTTCACACCAAAATTTGAATATTACGTCGATATTGTCTGGAATAAAGAGAGCAATCTCGGCTTAGCTGCTCGTTTTTTGATTAATCACATCAGAAAACAAAGAATTCATACAAAATAATATCGAATTCAGCCTATTTTTCACTTTTGCTAAATTTGCATTGTGTTATAAATAAATCACAAATATTTTAACTAAGAAATGAACGGCAATGACACAATCTGCATTAGATCAATTAAAACGCTTAACCACTATTGTTGCTGATACAGGTGATTTAAACGCTATTCAACAATTTCGTCCTTTAGACGCAACAACAAATCCCTCACTCATCACAGCTGCGGCACAACAACCTGAAAACCGTGAGCTGATTGAAGATGCTTATGATCAGGCTAAAAAAGAAGGTTACCAACTCGACCAACTTGTTGATCGTACCATTGATATTCTGACTGTAAAACTCGGCGTAGAAATTCTTAAACTGGTTGAAGGACGTGTTTCAACTGAAGTGGATGCTGCACTTTCTTATAATACCGATGAAACCATTAGCAAAGCCAAAGAATTATTGGCGCTGTATAAAGCATATGGTATCGACCAAGATCGTATTTTGATTAAAATTGCATCGACTTGGGAAGGCATTCAAGCCGCAAAAGTACTTGAAGCTGAAGGTATTCATTGTAATTTAACCTTATTGTTTGGTATGCACCAAGCCAAAGCCTGTGCAGATGCCAAAGTCACTTTAATCTCTCCATTTGTAGGTCGAATTTTAGATTGGTACAAAAAAGCTGAGAATGTAGAAAGTTACCCGATTGATCAAGATCCGGGTGTGCTGTCTGTTAAGCAAATTTATCATTACTACAAACAGCATCAAGTGAAAACTGAGGTGATGGGTGCGAGCTTCCGCAGTGTAGACCAAGTACTTGCATTGGCAGGTTGTGATCTACTCACTGTCGCACCTGGCTTACTTGAAAAACTTGAGCAAGATCAACGTGTGGTTGAATCTCAACTACAAACTGAACAAAACAATACTGCTGATCAGCCATACCAAGAAATTTCTAAAGCTGATTTTAAACAACAGCTTGAAAGCGATTTAATGGCGTTCCAATTGTTGCAAGGTGGTATCGATGGCTTTATCAAAGCACGTGAACAATTGGCCTTATTATTACGTCAATCTTTTGGTTTAGAAGCAGATTTTATCGACTAATGGTTTCAAGTTTGAATGTATTATTAAATCCTCAATTTAGTGGATTAATGCACTAAAATTGCTCACAATTTAAAACCGAGTTTGTTATGATACAGGCTCGGTTTTTTATTTCTTTGATCATCAAGTGAGTATTCTGTGTTTGGTATTACCGATATTGCAACCTATGTCCTAGGGGCTATTTTTATTGTAATTTTGCCGGGACCAAACTCGCTTTATGTGATGTCTATTGCCTCTCGATTTGGTGTCAAAACAGGTTATATCGGTGCTTTCGGGGTATTTACTGGGGATTTAATTCTCATTCTCTGCACAATATTTGGTGCTGCTTCATTACTGCATACATTCCCTTGGTTGTTTATTATTCTAAAAATTACAGGTGCTGCTTATCTTTCGTATCTAGGTATTCGATTGCTCATTGCCAGTGCCAAAACATGGATGAATAAACCCAAGAATATTCAAACAATTTCTGAAAATTCGACAGCTATTGAACAGTTTCATCCCTTTAGAACAGCATTGACCATTAGTTTGCTCAATCCCAAAGCGATTATGTTTTACTTGTCTTTTTTTGTTCAATTTGTAGATCCTAAATATCCTTATCCTGCAATTAGTTTTGCAGTTCTTTCAGTCATTTTACAAATCATCAGTATGGCTTATCTGACGATTCTGATTTTTTCAGGAATAAAACTGGCGAATTTCTTTAATCGTCGCTATAAAGTCGCTGCTGTAAGTGTCGCATGTGTCGGTCTATTATTCTGTGGCTTTGGGTTAAAACTGGCGACATCAACAATGTAAATCGTTGTATTGTGAATATTTCACCACATTGATTGAATTTAAAAATTAGATGATGAATGCGAATCTAAATTGATGAGCATTCAAGTTATTCAAAGCTTTTTGTAAAATAAATAATGCATGATGAATGAATACTTTAAGAATGTATAAAATGCTTTCATCATTATTATGAGAATATTTCATGTTTAAATTGCACGTTCTCGTGATTATTTGTATAAGCAGCAAATCGATCAGTGTATGATGATTAGTGTAACTTTCCACCATTTAGTCAAATTTGAAAGCTAGGGATCATGCAAAAACTACTCCAAGACTTTTCTATCCCTGCGGTATTTGCAGGTTTTATTACTTTTTTAATTGGTATCAGTGTTTCTGCTGTTCTTGTTATTCAAGCTGCGCAACTCCTAGGTGCAACAGCTGAACAAATTACCTCTTGGTTTTGGGCACTTGGTTTAGGTATTGGTCTTTCAGGGTTGATTCTGTCTTGGAAATTTAAATATCCTGTCGCAACCTCTTGGTCAACGGCTGGACTTGCTTTGATTCTTGCCACTGCAAGTGGCTACACGCTGTATGAAGCAATTGGTGCTTTTTTAGTGTGCGGCTTATTGACTGCTATTTTAGGTTTTTTAGGCATTTTTGAAAAAGTACTTGCCTACATTCCACAAAGCCTAACCAGTGCCATGCTTGCAGGTGTCTTACTCAAGTTTGGTATCGCCTTATTTGCCAGTATGCAAAATGATTGGCAATTCATTTTATCGTTGCTCGCCATTTATATTATTTCTAAACGTTTATGGACACGTTATTGCATTGTCATTACAGTTATTGCAGGAATTCTGATTTGTCCTTTATTTATGGAGTTTCATACGCCTGTTTTACATTGGAGTTTGGCAAAACCTGTATGGATGACGCCTAAATTCACATGGTCTGCTTTATTTGGGCTGGCTTTACCTTTATTTGTAATTAACATGGCTTCCCAATATTTACCGGGTATTGCCATGATTAAAAGTTATGGTTATCAACCACATGTCAATCAACTCATCGGTTGGACAGGTTTGACTCAAGCAATTTTAGCGCCGTTTGGATGTTATACCGTGAATATTGCAGCGATTAGTGCAGCTGTTAGCCTAGATGATCAAGTTCATCCTGATCCATCTAAACGCTACATTGCAGGAATCAGTTGTGGATTCTTTTATATTCTAATGGGGCTTTTTGCAGCAACATTAACCAGTTTACTGATGTCTTTTCCGCACTTATTTATTGTTGCACTTGCTGGAATTGCGCTTTTCGGAACGATTAGCCACAACATTGCCATCGCTTTCTATGAAGTAAAAGACCGTGAAGCTGCATTATTAACCTTCCTATTTAGTGCTTCAAGTGTACAATTCTTTGGTATTGGTTCAGCATTTTGGGGATTATTATTCGGATTTGTGGTGTCATTTATTTTAAATTTTAGAACTAAAAAATAAGTGATGATAACTTATGAAAAAGAAATTATTTACAGTTGGGATTTTAGCTTTAACACTAAATGCATGCACTTCAATTCAAGTAAAAAATAATGATGGATTTCAACCACAATCTGTAAAACAAATATGCGTTATTCATAACTCAAAAGTGACAATCGATGGGTTTGAACAATCTATTATTCGTAGTTTTACTCGATATGATATTCATGCACGAATTTACCCTGAAAATTCAAGACCCGTGATGTGTGAAACAACGATGAATTACACAGCGTTACGTTCATGGGATTTTGTGACGTATTTAACTTATGCAAAATTTACTCTCATGAAACAAGGACGAGTCGTTTCTGAAGCAGAATTTAGATTAAAAGGAAAAGGTGGTCTCGCTTTAAACAAATGGCGTAGCACGGATACTAAAGTTGATGAGTTGGTAAACCAATTAGTCAATCCTAAGCGTGAGTAATAAATGCTTATCTCAAGCTAATCTTTAAATACATACCAATATTACAGACAAAAAAAAAGCTTACCCTAAGATGGATAAGCTTGGAAACTTAATATTAAGTCAAATAAAGTAGAAACTACAGCTAGAATCTGAAACGCATAATACACATTGCTCATTATTTAAACAAATACATAAAAACGATTAAACACGTTATTTCGCATCAAAAAACAGATAACCCATTAAATTAATTGAATAGAAGTGTGATTATTAATACAAAAACATAAGATGTAAAAACAATTAGAACGTTATTGAAGCAAAATTCCTAGACCAAAGTTGTATACAGATTAAATTTCAGGATAAACCCCTGTTCCCTCTGGCCAAGGCGACAACAACTCAAAACCTGTATCTGTTACCGCGATCATGTGCTCCCATTGCGCAGATAAAGATTTGTCTGCAGTCACCACAGTCCAACCATCTTTAAGCTCTTTCACCTTTGCCTTACCTGCATTCACCATAGGTTCAATGGTAAATACCATGCCTTTTTTAAGCATTAAACCATGCCCTGCCTGTCCATAATGTAAAACATTCGGTTGCTCATGATAGACCTTACCGATGCCGTGACCACAATATTCACGAACAATCGAGTAACCTTCTTGCTCAGCAACGTGCTGAATTGCAGCACCTACATCGCCTAGCGTCGCTCCAGGTTTCACTGTATGAATCCCTGCCAACATGGCACGATAAGTTGTTTCCACCAATTTCTTGGCCTCAGGTTTTACAGTACCGACATAGTACATTCGACTCGTATCACCAAAATATCCATCTTTGATAATCGCAACATCGATATTGATAATATCGCCATCATTCAAAACAATACTTTTAGACGGAATACCATGACAAACCACTTCATTTGGAGAAATACAAGTGGTTTTGGTATAACCATAATAACCCACGTTTGCAGGAATTACTTTCAATGTATTGACGATGAAATCATTACACAAATCATCTAAATACTCTGTCGTCACACCCGGTTTAACGTGTTCACCTATCATCTCTAAAACCTGCGCAGCTAAACGCCCAGACACTCGTAATTTTTCAAGGTCATTTTCAGTTTTAATCGTGATAGTTGAAGCTTTCATCGTATCTGTCCGCAATGGTGAGCAAGCATTATAAGCTTTTTATTGACTGATTGCGCTTTTTCTTATCAATAACATAGAATTTTACAGTGTGAAATATCTCTCAATATTTACACAATCAGAGAAATAGACAAAAACAGCATAACAACACATTGAGAAAAATTTCCCAAGACACTTATCATGGCAATTATTTAAATTAAACCATTAATCATCTACATAAATATAACTCATATGGTTAATTGGTTAAAATTTATAAACTTCTGGAATGTTATTTATAAAATAAAATACAAAAAAAACGACTTTTCTACTAAAATCACCGTTTTTGTATCTCCAACCTCTCCTTTATGACGAATCTACGTACCAAGGATATTATTGCTTTAGGGTTTATGACCTTTGCCTTATTTATTGGGGCAGGCAATATTATCTTTCCACCTATTGTTGCTCAACAAGCAGGTGAACATGTATGGCTCGCAGCTTTGGGTTTTCTAATCACCGCTGTAGGCTTACCTGTACTCACCATCATGGCACTTTCAAAAACTGAAGGTTCTATTGCAATTTTAAGTTCACCTTTGGGTAAAGTCGCCAGTTTACTACTAACTGTCGTTTGTTATCTTTCAGTTGGGCCTTTATTTGCAACCCCACGTACTGCAACTGTTTCTTACGAAATCGGTTTTTCTACTTATTTTGGCAACAGCAGTTCATCATTACTGATTTACAGTATTATTTATTTTGCTTTTGTGACCGTTGTGTCGCTTTACCCAAATAAATTATTGGATACTGTAGGTCACATTCTTGCACCATTAAAAATTATTGCACTTGCTATTTTAGGCATTGCAGCCTTGGTCACGCCTACAGGCTCAATTTCCCCTGCAATCAATAATTATGTCAGCAGCCCAGTTTCTGAAGGTTTCGTGAACGGTTACCTCACTATGGATACTTTGGGTGCATTAGTTTTTGGTATCGTGATTATTCATGCGATTCATTCGCGTGGTGTAACCGATAAAAAACTCGTGACTAAATATGCAGTGATCGCAAGTTTAATTTCAGGTGTTGGTTTAACACTTGTTTATTTAAGTCTGTTTAAACTGGGTTTAGGCAGCCATGATGTTGCTCCAAATGCTGCAAACGGTGCTGTAATCCTACATGCCTATGTACAACATGCCTTTGGTGATTTAGGTTCATTATTCCTTACTGCTCTAATTTTTATTGCATGTATGGTCACTGCGATTGGCTTAACCTGCGCATGTGCAGAATATTTCTCTGAATTGCTTAAAATCCCTTATAAGATTTTAGTGGTCATTTTAGTTTTATTCTCATTGGTCATTTCTAATCTGGGTTTAACCAAGCTGATTGCGTTTTCAGTACCTGTTTTAAGTGCAATTTATCCGCCAGCGATTGTCGTAATTGTACTCAGTTTCTTCTGGAAAAAATTTAACCGTCCATCTTTGGTCATTGCACCAGTAACAGCAGTTTCATTTATTTTCGGTATTATTGAAGGCATTAAAGTCACCAGCTTTAAAGACAGCTTACCTGCAATCATCCAAAACTTGCCGTTAAATGAACAAAACTTAGCATGGTTGATTCCATCTTTAATTGTTTTAATTATTTGTGTCGTAATCGATAAAGTTAAAAAATAAATCTTTTTAACACGTCCTTAAAATTTGATTTTACCCAAATCATATTTTGAAAGTGATCAATAATTGTCGAGTTTACCCAACTGACTGTTATTGTTTGCGACACTTATACATCAATTTGCAAGTTTAGTTATTTCAAAAATAACAACTCAGCTCGTAGCTTTGATTAAATTTTAAGCAAATAAAACAACCACTCGCTTAAAGACACAAAATTTTACATTTACAAATCCGTTTTAATTTCTCATAATCGTTATAGCTAAGTTTTAGCCTAAATTTTTTATTAAATCATAAACTTTGGTCTTAGTTGCCTTTCATGGCTGAGCAACTTATTGTATTTTATAATGATAACTAGATCTCACTTCTCATCCAGCCCACCTTTATAATCGAATATTTATCAAACATATTTTTTAAATAAATGAAATATTCATATTTTGTCATAAATATGTCACATTTATTTATGAAAATAGTCATATTTTCACTTGAAATAATAATCAGATGTGGTACAACTAAATAAACCAATCCAGACCAAAACAATTAGGTTTTTGTCGAGCAGACAGGAGGTATGGAGATGTTACCAATACATTTCAATAAGCAAGTCTTCATTAATTCTTTGAAGGCAAACAAGAAAATGGTCACGTATCTAAGTACTACGTTGGCATTATTAGCGACATTGTTTATTCATGGGCTAATTCAAGGCAATTTAAAACCTGAATTCTTTGCTTATGCTCTAGTCGTATCAGCAGCCTTCTATGTATGGGACGTTGTCGACCATAAATCACGAAAGCTTGCAAAAATTACAGAATAAAAGATGGATGCAAAGCATCCATCTTTATCATGAAAATAAGACATCGAATAACATAAAAGCATAACAATTAAACACTTAAGCCTTATAATCATCCCTCAAAACAATCCGTTCAGCATTCCCAATAAAAGCCCTGTTGTTGCTGCAACTTCTCCAATGACCAACAAAATCATTGCCATACGCATCAGTATTTTAGGTAAATGCATTTTTCCTAATTGATGTGGTTGTTTAAATTGATTCGTTGTATCTTTTAAAAAGCCATGTAAGACATAGCTCAGAATTGCAAATGTAAAGAAAATTAAATTAATCACAATAAAAGCCAGATTGACCAATTCTGACCATGTAGAACAATATGCCATCACCGCTAAAATCAACGTTGCAGGCGCATAAAGCAAACTACTACGATGGGCAATATCGACATAATAATGCGCTCTTGCCAATTCAGAACGACTTATTTGGTAATACTTCCACACCCCTGTCAGCATTCCCACCAATAAATATATTCCACTGAATAATAAAGCTAATTTGACAGAAAGCGGTAAAAGATAAACATCCATTTTATTGTCCTATTTTATTTAACAGTCAAATCTAATACTCAAGCTATTCGAGTATAATGACTTTTTAGTCACATTTTAATTTAGTTTCTTTTTGGAACTCATTTAAAGTAAACATAACTTTAAACGTTATTGATTGACTATGAGTACTTTTGAAAATCTAACCATAAGTTGTGCAGATAGCTATGGCTTAAGCGCACGTTTTTACAAGGCGAAACATCCAACTCAGCAACTTCCTGTGTTGGTTTGCCCTGCAACAGGTATTACTCAAGGCTTTTATCACGACTTTATCGTATGGCTTACAGAACAAGATTTAGATGTTTTAGTCTTTGATTATCGTGGTATTGGAGAGTCATTACACGGCCCAATTCGTCAATCAAACGCAAGCATTCAAGACTGGGGACAACTTGATATTCCAGCGGCCATTCAAGCGCTGCTTGCGAAAACGGGTAAACAACAAGTTACCCTCATCGGTCATAGTGCGGGTGGGCAGCTACTGGGTGTTGTACCGAATTATGAGAAAGTCGCACAAGTAATTGCTATTTCAGGCTCAACAGGACATATCAAAGGCTTAAAAGGTCGTACCAAACAATTAGCGCCTGTTATGTTCAATTTGGTATTTCCAGTCTCTAGCTTATTCAAAGGCTATGGTGCAACAAAAATGTTAGGTATGGGCGAAAATCTACCTAAAAAAGTTGCACAACAATGGGCGCAATTTTGTAGCAAACCTGGTTATGTTATGAATGCGATTGGTAAAACCATTTTTGAAGATTATCACCAAGAAATTCAATGCCCTATTACTGTGTATTGGTCTTCTGATGATGAGATTGCAACCCAAGCCAATGTCCAAGACTTATTGCGTTTATACCCGAATGCAACCACTAATATGATTGAACTTAAGCCCAAAGCACATGATCATAAAGCCATTGGGCATATGTTAATGTTTAGAAAATCACATCAAAATTTATGGCCATTAATGACCGAAAACATTTTTAACTAAACCTTTTTTTGGTTTTAAGCACTTAAATACGTAATCCTGTTTAAGTGCTTTTTTTTATTTAAAAATATAAGGTTAATCAAAGTTCATCTGAATGATCGTTGAGCTAATCCTGAGAATACTTTTAGCAATCCTATGCAATTGATAAAAACGTAATTTAAGCCATACAATTCAAAAGCCTCTCTGATTCTGTGTTTTTTTAATTTCAATCTATTCTCAATAAAAGCAATTTTTACAGTATAAAATCCGTTAAATCATCTACTTTATTGATTTAAAATATTTTTAAATATCTACTTTTCACATCCATCGCTATCTTTATTCATTTATATTCTAAACTTAATTTTTAAATATGTTATGTTTAATACAAAATTTGTAGAATATACAACATGAACATTTCCTTGCTTATTTCAAGCCTCCCCACCCAAAGTACAGCAACGCGGATGAGGGTATGGCGATCTATCAAAAATTGTGGCGCAGCTACACTTAGAGATGGGGTCTATTTATTGCCATCCACACATGCAGATAAATTTGATGACATTTCTCAACACCATCAAAATGAAGAAGGCAAAGCCTATATTTTCAATTGCAACTGCCCTGAAAATATTGATTTGGTTAAATTATTTGATCGCAATGAAGAATACTTAGTATTTTTAAAGCAATTAAAAATACTTGAAAATGAACTCGATGTGACCAAAAAAAATGAACATTTAAAACACATCAGAAAATTAAAGAAAAGCTTAAATCAATTAATTCAAATCGATTATTTCCCACAGCCCATACAACAACAATCAATCAAGGTACTAAATGATCTTGAATATAAAATCACCCGTTTGGGGGAAATCGATGAACCTCAAATCAGCTTACAAACCATACAAGCATTAAAGATTGAGCATTTTCAAAATAAAGTTTGGGCAACCCGAAAACGTCCATGGATTGATCGACTTGCTTCAGCATGGTTCATTCAAAAATTTATTGATCCCTCTGCTCAATTCAAATGGTTAGACTCACCAACTGATTGCCCTACTGAGGCGATCGGTTTCGATTTCGATGGAGCAAAATTCACTCATATCGACAACTTTGTGACTTTCGAAGTTTTAATACATAGCTTTAAGCAAAGCAATTTTGCATTAAATAAAATTGCTGAAATTGTGCATTACCTCGATATCGGTGGTCACGAACCTGCTGAAGCTGTTGGTTTTGAGAAGGTTATTCATGGTTTAAAAACCACGATTTTAGACGATGACCAACTCTTAACACTCTCAAATCATATTTTTGATGGTCTATATGCAGATCTATTTGGAGAATCACTTGAGCACTGAAAATAATCAAACTCAAGCCGAAATGATCAGTTTTTGGCAAGCAGTATTGTTTTGGCTTAAACTTGGTTTCATTAGTTTTGGTGGCCCAGCTGGTCAAATTGCTGTCATGCATCAAGAACTGGTTGAGCAAAAAAAATGGATTTCTGAAAAAAGATTTATGCATGCTTTGAATTATTGCATGCTGCTGCCTGGACCAGAAGCACAACAATTGGCAACTTATATTGGCTGGCTGATGCATAAAACCAAAGGCGGTTTAATTGCAGGCATTCTATTTGTACTGCCCTCATTATTTATTTTAATTGCGCTGTCTTGGGTATATATCAAATTTGGCGATGTTCCAGTGATCGCTGGATTATTTTACGGCATCAAACCTGCTGTTACAGCAATTGTATTTCATGCAACCTATCGTATAGGCAGTAAATCATTAAAGAATAAATTTCTATGGTTTATCGCTGCACTGGCATTTATTGCGATCTTTATTTTTAATATCCCCTTTCCCATCATTGTTTTACTGGCTGCTTTAACTGGCTATTTTAGCAGTAAAAAATACCCTGAATTATTTTCAAACCAAACACATCCAACCAGTCATCAATCCTATGGCAAAGCTGTAATTGATGATGATACCCCTATTCCTGAGCATGCTGTATTCAAATGGTCACGTCTTGCAAAAATTGTAATCATTGCAGCCATTTTATGGCTTGTGCCATTCATCAGCCTGTTTTACATTTTTGGGTGGAATCACACCTATACGCAAATGGCTTTGTTTTTCACTAAAGCAGCCTTGATGACCTTTGGCGGTGCTTATGCGGTTTTACCATATGTATATCAAGGCGCTGTTAACTATTATCATTGGCTCAGCCCGACCCAAATGATTGATGGTTTAGCGCTCGGTGAAAGCACACCTGGCCCATTAATTATGGTGGTGGCATTTGTTGGTTTTATTGGCGCCTATAGCCATCAGATATTGGGAGAATCACAATTCATTACGGGAGTATTGGGCGCAGTGATCGTGACATGGTTTACCTTTATATTCTCATTTTTATTTATCTTGGCAGGTGGGCCAATCATTGAATCGACACATAATCAAATTAAATTTACCGCACCTCTCACTGCAATTACCGCTGCGGTTGTTGGGGTAATCCTGAATTTAGCATTATTCTTTGCTTATCATGTGTTATGGCCCAAAGGGTTTGCAGGCTCATTTGATTATATTGCAGCACTGATTACGATTCTGGCTATGTTCGCCTTATTTAAATTTAATCAAAGTGTTTTAAGGGTGATTGCTTTATCTGCCCTGATAGGTTTAGCCATTAAACTTTTATTTTAAAAACTGTTCTTTTAAAAATTGTTGTTTTGAAATATGTTCCAACGTTTGAATGAGTAGGAATAACTATTCCTACTCAATTAATATCAATGACAATGACGTTCACCCGTTTTGCTATTAGTGTGACAACCTTCTGAGTCTGTACCCCCTGAATGAGCATTGATATTTGTAGAGGCAAAAATAACTAAACATAGCATTAATAATTTTTTCACAATAATTCCTTTTAAATCAAATAAATATAAGAGAAATAATTTTACAATATTTTCCTACTTATTTAAAAAATTTTTAATGCAATTTAAAATCGTATGAAACCATCTTGGTTGAAAATAAATCCTAAGAATCTAAGTATTCGCTTCAAATATGTTTCTAGCAATAAAAAAAATGCCTCAATCAATGAGGCATTCTTGATACTTAAATTGTGAATATCACATCTTTGCGAATTCAAGCGAACTGTTCAGGACGAGTAATTTTGACTGTTTTGATTCGATTTTCATCCATCTCAACAACCTCAAACCAAATCCCCTCTTGTTCGATCTGCGTGCCTACTTTGGCTTCACCTTGAGTCTTATCCAAGATTAAACCTGCAACGCTGAAATAACCTGAATCTTCTTGAACCAGATCCAACATACCTAACTCCAATTCAAGCTGGTATAGATCTAACATTCCAGAAGCTTTCCAAGTGGTTTCATCTAGCTTGACCAATTCCAGTTGCTCATCCGCATCTGGGAATTCACCGGCAATCGCTTCGAACACATCCAGTGGAGAGATCAAACCTTGAATATTACCAAACTCATTACTCACCAAAACCAAAGAACCTTTTGAAGTTCTCAAGGTATGAATCGCATCAATCACCTTCATTTTCTCAAAAATAAAGATTGGACGATGACGTTTCAATAGAGTATTCAGCTGTTCAGGCTCATCCAAAACATCAATTAACTCTTTAGCACGTACCACAGTGACAACCTTATCCAATTGTCCACGACACACTGGAAATAAGCTGTGTGGCACTGCGAGTATTTGCTGGCGAATGCTTTCAGGATCATCGTCAAGGTTGATCCATGAAATCTGATTTCTCGGTGTCATGATCGATGCAACAGAACGCTCTGCAAGCGTTAAAACTCCACCAACCATATAACGCTCTTCATCACCAAAGGCTTTTTGTGCAGCCAAGGCTTCAGGCGTTTGCAACAAATCGGCGTCTAATTTACTGCCCATCATCTTGAGAATTGAATCTGCAGTGCGATGACGTAAAGGGATTTTGGACTCATGCTTTTCTGCATTTCGGCTTGAAAATTGGTTAAATGCTTCAATTAAAATCGCAACACCAATACCTGAGTAAATATAACCTTTTGGAATATGGAAGCCGAAGCCTTCTGCAATCAAACTCACACCAATTAACAATAAGAAGCTTAAACATAGAATCACCACTGTAGGATGTCTATTTACAAAGCTTGTTAATGGTTTTGAAGCAATTAACATTACGATAACAGCAATCGTTACCGCAGCCATCATCACATAAATATTATCGACCATACCAATTGCTGTAATCACTGAATCCAGTGAGAACACCGCATCAAGTACGATAATTTGTGCAACAACTGCCCAAAAACTTGCATAAACCACTGCGCCAGTGCTTTTCACTTCTGGCTTTCCTTCCATTTTTTCATGCAGTTCTGTCACTGCTTTATAAACAAGGAAGAGCCCGCCGAATAAGAGAATTAAATCTCTTCCAGAAAATGAAAAGTCAGCAAAGGAAACTAAAGGTTTGGTTAATGTAACCAACCAAGAAATGACAGACAATAAGCCTAGACGCATCAATAAAGCTAAAGACAAGCCAATAACACGCGCCTTATCTCGTTGTTCAGGAGGTAATTTATCTGCAAGAATGGCAATAAATACGAGGTTATCAATCCCCAATACAATTTCTAAAACAATCAGGGTTAAAAGACCAACCCAAATACCAGGGTCTAATAAAAATTCCATTATTAGATCTCCTGCTTTTTATTATAAAAAGAAGACAAAAATAAGTTTGACCTACACGACGACGGATCCATGAATGATACCTTTTCAACAATATTAGTTTAATTATGCACAATATCTAAGATTTGTAATTACTTTTCATGAAAAAATTACATTTTAGTCTTTTATAAATTTGGTAAAACTTGCGTAAACAATCATTGCTTATCAAAAATTATTCAACTTTAGTCTAAAAATGGCCCAAAATGACTATGACAAGTTTAACAATAAAAATTAGTATACATTGCAATGGATAAGCCCACATTTAAACGAGGCTTAATAATATTTATGAAAGATATACTTAGCCATTAATCACCTAATTTTTGTAATGATTTATTACACTTAGGGAATGTTACGTCACTCTTCAACTTTGCATCTTTTATCAATATTAAAAATGATTATTTTCAAATTGTTAAACCAATATTCACACAACAAATAAACAAACCTACACTTGTTATGACTATTGCGACAGAATTTTTTCATCATAAAGCCAAGTCTCATGCACTTAATTTTTCATTAGAATAAGACCACAGTCAGCATTGTTTAGTTATTGAACATTTTGACTCAGTCGCTTTAGTTTTTCATCACCACTAAAGCACGTAAAAGTGAATAGGATTAACCGCTATGACAAGTGTAAATGCATTGACTTTTAACAAGATTTCAAAAGCTATTGCAAATACAAGCTATGTAGGAACTTATATCAACCTTGATTCAGTCCTAGAACAGCATCTGGTCAAAGTCATGTTTACGCAAGAGAATAATCAGCAAGAATTGACCTACAATGTCTTTCTTGAAAATGCAGATCTGACAGCACAACTATCAGATACGAAAGCTACCAATTCTCAATTGCAAGAAGAAGCAACTAAATTTGCTCAAAGTATTGTTGCGTTTCATCAAGGTAACGACAGTTGTACTCTGTCTTTACTGGATGGCTCTGCTTAAGTTTATACTCCAAGGAAAATTTATATTTTATGGATTTTCCTTGTTTTTTTACTTTAAGCGATTAATCACGTGTTGATTCAACTATTCAAAATAAAATATTATTAGGCCTCAAGTTTGGCTATAATTACAAAAAATCAGGGTTACCTAATGACTAAGAAGTATTCAAAATTTTTGCCTTCCGCTGAAAATTTTAATATAGAAAGTTTTCCTTATTACTGGATTACTCAAGTACATGCGCAATACGTGTTAAACGTTGACCATGTTCTAAAGAAATATGGTGTTGACAACTCTAGACGTCGCCTATTGATTTCTTTAGAGGCAAAACCCAATGCCAGTGTTTCGGAACTGTCAGAAATGATTGTTTCTAAAATGTCGACAACCACTAAAATCGTGTATCGTTTAAAAGAAGAAGGTTTTGTTGAAACTTTTTCTTGTGAGCATGACGCACGTATTACTCGAGTCAAACTTACCGAGTCAGGCAAACAAATGACTCAAAAAATTAATGACTTAATGAGTGTGGTACTTGAGCAATCATTTGATGGTTTAACACCATTACAAATTGAAAAAATGATGGAAAGTTTAAAGCATATTTTTAAAAATCTTTCTCATTAGACCATAAAACTAGTCAAACATATTGATCTGTAGAGTGTTTTTGTTGTGCCGTTGTTTTGGGTAGTAATAACACTCAAACTCCTCTACAGGAAATCCTTCGATAAAACTCATTATATTCGGCTGTTTCAGCGACAGCCATTCTTCTAAACGGTGTTGTGGTATCACCACGATGGAACGCTTATCCGTTCTTGGTTCATGAAACTCTTTCATCATTTCGTGATGATGAGCATCCATACTCAGCATCGTTGCTGAACGTACAACTTCACCACTTTTCAATCGGGTAATTTCATACAGCGCTGCAATATAGAATGCTTGACCATCTTTACGCCTGACTGCCCAACGCTGTGGTTTACCATTGATATATTTTGATTCATAAAATTCACTTACAGGAATCACACCAAACTGACATTTAGCAAATGCTTCGCTAAAGCTTGGTTTTTCCATGACTGTTTCATTGCGAGCATTGTAGGTACGCTTAGCAACCTCCTTATCCTCTGCCCACTTCGGGATTAAACCAAAGTTTACTAAACGCCACTCTATTCCTTGGTTGGATTTGAAGAGCAATGGTGTTTGAAAGCTTGGAAATATTTCCTCTTCATATGCGAAAGGGATCATTGGCAAACGGAGTTGCTCAACTTGTATCAAATTAATCGGTTTAAAATTGGCACACATACAATTAAATAATTTTTTGTTTTCAGCTTTATCAAAGTGATACTAAAAATGGAGGCAAATCTACATTTACCTCCATTTAAATCAACCAAAAATCTTTTTCACTTTAGCACTTAAACCATGGAAAAACTTATGCTTCGCATTGGCTTTTTCGCTAGTGAGGAAGTTAATTTGAATCGACTGACGTTGCCCTTCATAAGGAATATAACCATGCCAACCATTATCTGTCACTTTAAAAGCAACCAATGAGCCGGGGCCCGCATTGATTTCCGCAACATAATTATTAATGTCTTTATCATCATTTAAAATACGTAAACGGCCATTAGGCGCATCCCACGATTCATTTAAATAAATAAGAATGGTTAATAGCTTACTTTTAGAGTCGCTATGAATACGACCATCTTTTTGACGTGAATAACCACGCAATGTAATCATCATTGGATGCTCCATCACATTCACATCAAACTTATCTGTCAAAATTTGGCGAAATTCAGGTGTATCTAATGATTTTAAGAATCGGTCAAAATTTGGCTTAATTTCAACATCTTCAATATTAAAACTTCCGCCTTGCTCAATCTTTGGAAATTCCTGAATTACAGATTGTACTTCGCTATCTGCTATTGCATTTTCAACGACAAAAAAAGGATATGGCGTGCTAGAAACTTCAGCATTTTTCAATGCATCTAATTTAAGAATTGATGACATTTATAATTCAACTTAAAGATTGATTCTTTTAAATTGTAGCAGAGATTTATGATTGTTTGAGTAATCTTACTGCTCTCACTACATAAATTCCATGACCGCAAACTAGTGCGCTCTAGTTTTATTAAAATACGATTGACTGGACGTGACTAAAAACAAAAAAACCTCCGAAGAGGCTTTTTTGACTTTATACCGCAGTGAAATTAATCACCTGTATAACCTTTTAACTTCAAACGTGAAGCATGCAATAATGGCTCAGTATAACCCGATGGTTGCTCACCACCTTTGAATACGAGGTCATATGCTGCTTTATACGCATAACCATCGAAACTTGGTGCCATTGGTGTATAAAGCGGATCGCTCGCATTTTGTTCGTCTACGATTTTCGCCATACGTTGCATAACTTCTTCAACTTGCTCTTTGCTTACGATACCGTGACGCAACCAGTTCGCAACGTGTTGTGAAGAAATACGTAAAGTTGCACGGTCTTCCATCAAACCAACGTTGTTAATATCTGGAACTTTCGAACAACCTACACCGAGATCAACCCAACGAACCACATAACCTAAAATACCTTGAAGGTTATTTTCAAGCTCTTTGGTTTTTTCTTCGTCAGTCCAATTTGTATCTGTTGCTAAAGGTGGCGTTAACAAATCATCAAGTGTCAATGCTTCAGTTTTCAACAATTCTTGTTGACGAGCTGATACGTTGCAATGGTGATAATGGATTGCATGAATTACAGCACCCGATGGTGATGGAACCCAAGCACAGCTCGCGCCCGCTTCTGGATGTTCACTCTTCGTTTTATACATGTCTAAAAGCATATCTGGTTTTGGCCACATGCCTTTACCAATTTGCGCTTTGCCACGTAAACCCGCTTGAAGACCGATCATAACGTTACGGTTTTCGTATGCTGGGAACCAAGTTTGAGACTTCACTTCGCCTTTACGAACGAATGGGCCTGCTTCCATAAATGTATGGATTTCATCACCAGTACGGTCCATGAAACCAGTATTGATGAAAATAGTACGGTCTTTTGCTTGAGCGATACAGTTTTTCAAGTTTACAGATGTACGACGTTCTTCATCCATAATACCGATTTTTAACGTTTTCGCAGGTAAGCCCAATGCTTGCTCAGCACGTTCAAATAATTCAACAGCAAATGCAACTTCTTCAGGACCATGCATTTTTGGCTTCACGATGTACATAGAACCTTTACGAGAGTTCTTGTTTTCGTTTTCGCCTTTAATATCTGCAAAAGACAATAATGGCGTGATCAACGCATCCATAATACCTTCGTAGATTTCAGCACCATCTACAAGGATCGCTGGATTCGTCATTAAATGACCAACGTTACGAAGAAGCATTAAAGAACGACCATGAAGTGTCGTTTCACCACCGATCAAGTTTTTATGCGTACGGTCTTTGTTCAATGTACGAGTAACAGTCTTGCCGTTTTTCTCGATAGATTCTTCCAAAGTACCTTTCATTAGACCTAACCAGTTACGGTAGCCTTCAACTTTTTCTTCTGCATCTACAGCAGCAATCGAATCTTCTAAATCTTGAATCGTTGTCAAAGCAGCTTCAAGAACTAAATCTTTAACACCAGCAGCATCTGTTTTACCAATTGGGCTATTCGCATCAATTTCGATAATAACGTGTAAGCCATTATTTAATAAAACGATTTCTGTTGGAGCTGACGCTTCACCATTAAAACCAACAAATTGTGCTTCTTTTGCTAAAGTCGATGTTGAACCATCTTTTAAGGTTGCAACAAGCTTTTTGCCTTCTACAGCATATTTAGTCACATCTGCATGCGCGCCAGTTGCTAATGGGAATGTTTCATTTAAGAAGTTTTTAGCAAATGCAACTACTTTATCGCCACGAACTGGGTTATAGCCTTTACCTTTTTCTGCGCCACCTTCTTCGGAGATCACATCAAAACCGTAAAGCGCGTCATAGAGTGAGCCCCAACGTGCATTTGCAGCATTTAAGCAGTAACGTGCATTACGCACAGGTACCACCAATTGCGCACCAGCCAATAATGCGATTTCTTCATCTACATTTTCTGTGCTGATGTGGAAATCTTCTACTTCTGGTACTAAGTAGCCAATTTCTTTAAGAAAAGCTTTATAAGCTTCTAGCTCAAATTTATTATTACGGTGCCATTCATCAATTTTAGCCTGAATGTCATCACGCTTAGCTAAAAGCGCTTTATTCTTAGGGCTAAGATCGACAACAACTTGCTCAAAGTTTTTCCAGTAAGTTTCACTGTCTAAACCAGAACCTGGTAGTGCTTCATTTTCGATGAAATCGTAAAGTTCTTTAGCAATCGCTAACTTGCCTTTCTGAATACGTGCAGTCATTGTCTTTCCTGATATTGCTACTTTTTATAACAAGAGTTTCTAGTATACCGATTTAAACCATGCTGAATAGTATTATCACATTGCTAAATAGTGATCATTTTAATTTAAATAAATGCGAGCATTCATTTTAAAAATAATGATTAAAAATGAGACAATATCATCAACTTGGATCGCTTTTTACAGTGTATAAAGTTTTTTAAATGTCGAAATTAGACTAAAGTGCCGAATAAGTGCTAATTGATCCATTTTTTAAATACACTTTATTTCCTCGTGCAAAGATTAAGCCACGAATACAACGAAATGTCGATAAAGCAAACTGACAATTATGTTTAAAATTATTGTCTTTTCTTGAATCAAAAAAAGCACTCATTTGAGTGCTTCCCTGCGCTAAATAACGTCGATTATTCAGCTTGTGATTCACCCGAATCTTTAATTAAACGATGTTCAGACTGCAAATACTCATCTGATTGCATTTCAAGTAGACGCGAACGAGTTCTCTCGATTTCAAAGGCCAGTTTCTCACCTTCATAGATTTTAATAATTGAATCTTCTGAGGTTAACAATAACTTCACACCACGGTCATAAAACTCATCGACTAAGTAAATAAAACGACGTGTTCCTTCTGAAAGTGTATCGGTTAAATGCGGAACATTACTCACCAAAACCGTATTATAAATATTGGCAATCTCAATAAAATCAGAAGGACTGCGTGGTTTCATACACAGTTCCCTAAATTCACACCACAACACATCTTCTGTATGTCCGATGGTTTCAACAACACGATTATTGATCTGAATCGGTTCTTCTGAAATAACTTGCGAACTGGTAAGCGCATTGAAACGTTTCGCCATCCAGACTTTATTATCATCACTTAATGGTGTTTTAAATAATTGGGCTTGTTTGAGTACACGCAACCGATAGTCCACACCTGCATCGACATTCAAAACCACGCAATGCGTATTGACCATTTCAATGGTGGGTAGAAAACGATCACGGTGAATACCATTCTTATATAAACCATCAGGTGCAATATTCGATGTTGCAATTAAAGTAATTCCACGCGTAAATAACTTTTGAAATAAGTCACTCAGGATCATGGCATCGGTTACATTAGATACAAAAAACTCATCAAAACAAATCACTACAGCTTCTTTGTAAATTTGATCTGCCACTAGATCCAATGGATTACGTTGTCCTGCAAGTTTATTCAATTCTTTATGTACATATTGCATAAAGTGGTGAAAATGCATGCGGGTTTTACGGCGAAACGGTATCGACTCGTAAAACTGATCCATCAACCATGTTTTACCACGCCCTACACCGCCCCACATATAGACACCACGTGGTGCAGTTTGGCGTCTAAAACGACGGAACGCTTTTTTCGAAGCTTTATACCGATTAATCAATTCTTGCCATACACGCTCCAACTCATGCACTGCATGTGCTTGCGCATCATCGGGTAAAAATTGCCCAGAAGATAAAGCTTTAGCGTAACGTTCTGCGGGTGATACGGGAGAAAATGCAGTATTGTTGGTTGAATTTTGATCTAACATATGGCTAAGGTACTTTTAATGGCTAGGGAGATTATATCGAATATTCATTTTTGATAAATAAAACTTTGGCATAATCTAGGTTAAATAATAAATCATCTTTTTCATACAATTTTTTCATACAATCATGGTTAGGCTATTTACCGTATTGCCTTGGGCTTTGCCCAAACCACCGTTTAAAGGCATGATTAAATGCGGCAGGTTCGGAATATCCCAACAACTCCGCAATCACTTCAATTGAATATTCTTTATATTCAATCAATCGCAAAGCTTTATGTTTTATAAGCTGCTCTCGAATTTGCTTATAACTGGTATTCAATTGTTGAAGCTGATGTCGTAATGTACGTTCTGGTAAATTTAAAGCTTGTGCAACCGCTGCCATTGAAGGAATAACGCCTTGTTGTAACTCTAAATAATCATTTACACGTTGAATTAAGGCAGGTACTTTTTCTTCTTCTGCATTTAACCGTGCCAGTTCTTCAACACATTTTACTTCATAAACCCGATGTGTAATCGGGTCTGCAGAAGGTATTTTAAGTTGCATCACATCGTGATTCAGCCAGAATGCGGCTTTGTCACAGCCAAAATGCAAGTCTGAACCATAATAGTCTTGGTATTGTTTTAACATTTCCGCATTTTGGGGTTGTGCAAAAGGTAACTCTATTCGAACACTTGGCGCAGTCAGCCCCATCATTTTATAAATATCATCTAAAAATTTATGCGTACCCGATATTTCACATTGCGCTCTTAATAGACCCATTTCTGAATCTAAATCAATTGGTTGATAAGTTAAAGCAATTTGATGTTCACTATTTTCAATACCCAATACACCATATAAATAGGTTAAACCTTGATATTGAATGCCTTTTTGAATGGCTTCATAAACAGTATTACAAGTCACTAACAGCATTAATAAAGGGCCATAACCTGCAAGAGAATAATGTTTACCAATGAATAATCCTGTTTCAGGCGCTACATCTTTACCAATAACTTTTAAAATATCCCACTCAAGACTTGGATGAATAATTGAACTTGGATCTAAAGCGTCCGCTTTGATGCCGATACTCTCAAGTCGTGAATTCACATCTATTCCTGCATTACGCATACCGTGAATTAAGTACATCAAGCCGAGTATTGATCGTTTCATCTTGTCTTCAAATATCGATTACAACAACTTTTTACTATAAAGAGCACGTTTTGGAAATTGCCGAATATATCAATATTCATGTCAAGGCAATCATTATTCTAAATGTGTATTTCAATTAATCTATGCAAAATTAAAGCATGCTGAGTTTATAACAATGGGCACAACGCAAACAACAACTGCACAGATTCAAAGCACTCAAGTCGCAATTATAGGATCAGGTTTTGGGGGATTAGCCACAGCTATACGTTTAATCCAAGCCAATATCCATGATTTTATTATTTTAGAAAAAGCCAACGATGTCGGTGGAACTTGGCGTGAAAATCAATACCCAGGTGCAGCTTGTGATGTGCAATCTCACATGTACTCTCTTTCTTTTGCGCCAAAACTAGATTGGTCAAAACGCTATGCTGAAGCGCCTGAAATTTTTGATTATATTCAAGATTTAATCCAAGAATACCGCTTAAAGCAATATATTCAGTTTAATCAAGAAGTCGTCACTGCACGCTATGATGAAGATGATTTAATTTGGCATTTGACCTTAAAAAATGGGCAACAAATCAATGCTCAATTTGTTATTTTTGCCTCTGGTCCATTGCATGTCCCACAAATTCCTAAAATCAAAGGCATTGAAAAATTCAAAGGTGAAGTTTTTCACTCCTCACAATGGAACCATCAATATAATTTAAAAGATAAAAATGTGGCTTCTATCGGCACGGGTGGCAGTGCAATTCAGTACATCCCTGAAATTGCAGATAAAGTAAAAAATCTTTATGTATTACAGCGAACTGCTGCTTGGGTCATTCCACGTGATGAACGTAGTTATAATACTTTTGATAAGAAATTATTTAATCGTTTTGATTGGTTTAGAAAAATACATCGTGCCCGCCTTTATTGGTCAAATGAGTCACGAGTTGTCCCAATCGTACAACCGCAAATCATGAAATATGGTCAAAAACTCGCAGAAGCATTTATTAAATTCCAAGTGAAAGATAAAAATATCGCGCAAAAACTTACTCCGGACTACGTCATGGGCTGTAAACGTATTTTGATTTCAAATAAATACTACCCTACTTTTAATCGTAAAAATGTTGAATTGCTTACTGATGCAATTCAAGAATTGACTGAAAATAGTATTATCTTTAAAAATGGTGAAGAACGCGCTATCGACTGCCTCATCTACGGTACAGGCTTTATCACCGACCCACGTATCTACCTAAAATCATTTGAATGTTATGGTGAAAATGGACTTGAACTTAAAGAAGCGTGGAAAGATGGTGCTGAAAGTTATTTAGGCATCAGCACCAAAGGTTTCCCAAATTTATTTCAATTACTTGGGCCAAATACAGTTTTAGGGCATAACTCTGTAATTTTTATGATTGAATCACAAGTGAATTACATTTTACAACTTATGCAAATGGTCAATAAAACCTCAACTCAAGCCATTGCTGTCAAACCTGAAGTTCAAGACCAATACAATGCGCATGTGCAACACATGCTAGAAGGAACAGTTTGGCAATCGGGCTGCGTGAGTTGGTACCAGCAAGATGGAGGCAAAAACTTTGCGCTTTGGCCAACCTATACTTGGAAATATTGGTTAAAGACACGTAAAGTTAATCCTGCCGATTTTCAATTACTTGGCAATCAACAAATCCAGCATAAAACATCCCGCGTAGCATAAACTTTGTCTATAATATGTAGGTATTTTCATATCTACATATTTTTATGCAATCTCTCTGGCTGATTTTTCAACTGTTGTTCTGCTTATTTATTGGTTTCATGTTGGCGAGACGTTTGCCGCAATGGCTAGAAAAAATTGCTTTTAAAATCCTGCCTTATTTCACCTATATTCTGTTAATTGCAATTGCGATTGAGTTTTCTCAAACCATTCATAGCCTTGCTAACCCGTCTATCATCCTAAGCAATGCCATCATCATTTCAATTGCGACTTCTATTGGCGCATTTTTATGTTGTTACCTGCTATTTAGAGGCATAGGTTACCAACCGTCTCAAGGTAAGGTTTCTGTAGCATTACTCACGAAATCTTTATTGAATATTAGTTATGCATTTCTAGCACTTGCAGCAGGTTACGGGCTTGCTGAGTTATTTAACTTATTTCACTATACTTTACATATCAGTACTTGGAATTTATTACTGATTTTTATGTTCTTGATTGGTCTGGATCTGGCTTATTCACCACTTGATCGTTCATGGCTCAATTGGAAAATTTTACTTGTACCTATCGCCTGTATTATTGGTTCAGTGCTTGGTGCAATCTTGGTTTCTTTTTTTATTCATAGCATCAGTCTTAAAGACTTGATTATGCTGTCACAAGGCTATGGTTTCTACTCTATGACAGGTATTGTCGTTACAGAATTGAAGAATGCCCAATTAGGCAGCATTGCTTTAATGAATGATTTATTTAGAGAAATTTTTGCGATTGTATTTATGTATTTAATCGGTTGGCGCTACCCTCGCTCAGCCATTTCTTCGGCAGGTGCAACAGCGATGGATGTCACCTTACCGATGGTTAAACAAGCCTGTGGTAATGAGTTTATTCCACATGCAATGGTCAGCGGTTTTGTACTTTCAGTACTCGCTCCTATTGCCGTCAGTATTTTAGCTGCATTATAGGACGCTTTTTCGTCATTTTTTGATTTTTAAGCTTTAAAATAGTTAAGCTTAAAATCTAAAACGTAACTTAATCAAAAAATGAGTGACAAAAAAATAGGGTAAATTACCCTATTTTTCATTTTAAATAAAATTATCTATTCAAAAATAAATATATATAAATTATAAGCTTGCTAAAATATCTTTCAACATTTGACTTGGATGTGCAGATTGCGTAATTGGACGACCAATCACCAAATGTGTAGAACCATCAAGCATAGCTTGTTTAGGTGTCACAATACGCTTTTGATCATCGGCATTAGCGCCCTCAGGACGAATACCAGGAGTCACTAAAGCAAAATCTTGACCTAAATCTTGACGTAGCATTTTTGCTTCTTGTGCAGAACATACGACACCATCTAAACCACTGTCTTGGGTCAATTTTGCCAAACGCTTTACCTGTTCAAAAGGTTCTACATCTAAACCTAAATCACGTAAATCTTCACGCCCCATTGAGGTTAAAACGGTCACTGCAATGAGTTGTGTCTTATAATTTCCAGCTTTTAAACGTTCAGCGCAGGTTTCCATCATTTTACGGCCACCTGATGCATGTACATTCACCATCCATACACCCAAGTCTGCCGCAGCACATACCGCTTGAGCCGTCGTGTTTGGAATATCATGAAATTTTAAATCGAGAAAAACTTCAAAACCTTTGTCATGTAAGGCTTTAACAACAGTAGGACCTTCATGCGTAAACAGTTCTTTGCCGACTTTTACACGGCAGAGTGATGGGTCAAGTTGATCCGCAATTGCTAATGCGTCATATTGGCTTTTAGCATCCAAGGCAACAATGATACTCAAGAGTCTACTTCCATCACACAAAAAGATGGCACATTATAAAGTTTTTCAAGGCGGGTACAAAGGTTTCTACAGAAGTTTCAAGCATTTTATCGCTAAATTTAGATTAACAATAAAATTCAAGTGAATATGATCTATTTTTGTAGATTTAAAATTCTGACTATTCAGGCTCAATCTTGAAACAAGGTATTATCTTTTGCTCAGGTTTACACTTCATTACTTAGAATAATTACTCTAAATATTTTTGTAATATATAATAAGGCCAATGAACGTTTAATCTATTTAAACTCATTTCATTTTGAAACATGATGAGATGAATAAATTATAAGCTAGAAATTATTTTCAATATATTGCCCTTCTATTTTCTTCTAAATCAGCAATGATTTTATTTAAAATACCTTAAATAACAGTTAAGTATATTTTAAATAATATTCAATTTTAAATTATTCCGTGATTAAATTGGCAAAAGGTGACACTTTTTGTCATTCCCTTGGAAATATATTTTAAAATGTATAATCACATAAAATATATTAAAAATTATAACTATATGTTTGTAATTACTAGATTATTTTTTCTTACAATTCGACATTAGCACAATTAACTTAGGATATAAACTAGCTTATTTACAAAAAAAGTGATTTTTATCACAATATTTATTGCCATTCGTCAGAAAAAACTTATATTAGGCATGAAATGTTTAGCTTTAAACAGAAATATTCCTTGTTAGAAATATGTGAATCAAGGAACTGTTCAATTATTTTTGAGAGAATCTCCATGAAAAAATTTCAATTAGGCTTAGCGGTAATCAGCTTAGGTTTAGCATCTTCTACTGTTTTCGCCGCGGCTGATGGAACTGTTACAATTACAGGAAAGGTTGTAGATCAAACTTGTAATGTTGGTGGTGCATCAGGCAATTATACTGTTGCTTTACCAACAGTTCTTGCATCAACATTACCTGCGAATGCAACAGCTGGTGATACTAAATTTACGATTAATTTAACCAACTGCCCTATTGGCAATGTTGGCGTATATTATGACAATACACATGCAAATATTACTGCAACAGGTCATTTAAAAAATACGATTGCAACCCCTACTGGTTCGAATGTAGAAGTTCAATTATTAAATTCTGCAAAAACTGCGATTGATCTAACTAAAGATCGTACTGGTCAAAACCTTTTAACAACAAATGTTGCAACTGCAAATGGTAGTGCAAATATTGATTTCTTTGCTCGTTATTTCGCACCTGCTGCTGCAACAAAAGGTGATGTAAATACAGCTGTAACTTATTATGTTGTTTATCCATAATAAAATTGTACTTTCAAAACATGCATAAGTCTGCTAAATAGCAGACTTATGCTTTCTACAAGGATTTGAAATGAACAAAAGACTCATCACTTCATCATTGTTGATACTCTCTAGCTTATTCTCCACTGTTCAAGCAGGTGTCGTGATTACAGGTACACGTGTGATTTATCCAAGTGATAAAGAATTTGTATCGGTACAGTTAAGCAATGTCGGTGACAAAGTTGCCTTAGTTCAGTCTTGGGTAGATACCAAAGATTCCACAGCAGATCCAACAACCACCAAAGCTCCATTTATTGTCACTCCCCCTATTACCACAATCGATGCCAATAAAGGGCAATCCTTACGTGTTATTTTCAATCAAAAAGAAAAACTTGCGACAGATAGAGAAAGTTTATTTTGGTTGAATGTTCTTGATATACCTGCTAAACCTGAAGCCGATGTGAATTATTTACAATTCGCAATTCGTAGCCGCTTAAAACTTTTTTATCGCCCAACGGGTCTTAAAATCGAACAGCAACAAGCTTTTGAAAAGGTTCAAGTACAGCGTACAGGTGATCGCTTAGAAATCAATAATCCGACGCCATACTACATAAATTTTGGTAAATCTAATTTGGTTTTAAAAAATAGTAATACGCATGAAATTACATCACTGACTTATATAGAACCTTTTGCAAAACAGCAAATTAATCTTGATCATTTAGAGAATGCTAAATCGATACAGCTTTCTTTTATCAATGATTATGGTTCACTATTTACTATAGAAAAGACTTTTTAATACCTTTTAATACTACGCAATTGGAGATCGTTTTTTGAAACATTTAAAACTTAGATATAGTGCTTTAGCGCTAAGCTTATATCTTTGTCATCAAAATGTTGTTGCGCAATCTCCTCAATTTGATAATAGTTTCTTATACGGCCAAAACAGTAAAAATATCGATGTCGAAAAATTAATTTCGAGCGATAAAGTTGCTCCCAATGATTATATTCTCGATCTTTATTTAAACGATCGCTATATCACGCGTTCTGTTGTACATATTACGGATGATCCTAACGACCCTCAAAAGCAGCGTTATTGTATTCCTAGAAATACGGTCAAGCAGTTAGATTTTAATACCAAATTGATTGATTTAGATAAAGTCACATCTGACTGTATCGACACTCGTCTAATGAATCATGTGGTTTTTTGGAAGCTTAATATTGCAGAACAACGCGTCAACATTACCAGCCCTCAAAATATGCTCAATGAAAGACCTTTAGGCTACATCGATCCATCATTATGGGAAAATGGCGGCAATAGCGGTTTTTTAAAATATTACTACAACTATTACAATTCTGATTATGGTCAGGATAATCAACAAGACTCTAGTTTTTTAAATCTTAATGCTGGAATTAACTTAGGTGAATGGCAATTCCGCCACTCAGGCAGTACCAGTTTTAGCAATGAAAATAATACTGAACAATATGTAAGCTATGAAAATAAACTCTTGCGTGTTTTACCCAGTATCAAATCACAACTGACACTTGGTGATTTTTATACCAATACTAAAACAATCAACAGTAATTCAAGTTTTGCTGTTCGTGGTGTGCAAATTGCGAGTGATGACCGCATGTTGCCAGTCTCTCTACAAAGTTATGCACCCAATATTACTGGCTATGCTAAAGGCAATGCCCTCGTTCGCGTTCGTCAAAATCAACAGATTATCCTAGAACGCACAGTACCTGCTGGTGCATTTAATATTACAGATCTACAAACACCGGGGACAGGCGGGACATTAAGTGTGGATGTGATCGAAGCCAATGGTGAAATTCATAGCTTTGACTTACCCTATAACAGCTATATACAAACCATCCGTGCCAATCAATTCAGGTACCAGCTTGCTTTAGGAAGTTTTCGCCAAAACGATAAAGCTTATGATGAACAGCTAATCAATGCATCTTTTGATTATGGTTTAAATAACTTTATGTCACTGAGCAGCGCGGGACTTATCAGCAAACATTATCAATCGTTTATTTTAGGCACAGCCTTAAATACTCAGATCGGTGGTTTTGCACTTGAAGGAAATTATGTAAAAGCTGATTTTAATGAATCCAATCAAAATTTGGATAGCTTTCTTATTAATATGCGCTACAACCTTGCACTAAATGCAGCAAAAACCAATATTAGTTTAAATAGTTCATATTATAACAATGATCAATATTATTCATTTGATGAGGTCATGCAAAGTCGTTATACACATAATAATGCATTCTCAATTGCACTGAATGGTCGCCCAAAAACTTCAAATTATATCCAATTGACACAAAACTTGGGTCAAACTTATGGCGCATTATCAGTCAATTACTCGCAATATAAATTCTGGCATACAGAGAATGAACAAAAATCATTACAGCTTAGCTATAGCAATAACTATAAAGGCATCAGTTATTACTTCGGCTTACAACGTATCGAAAATGACCAATATAAATCCGACAAAGATACTCAATACTTTTTAAATGTAAACATTCCACTTTCATTTAAAAAGCAAAATAGTAATCTTCGATTAAGCAGTGAACTCTACCCAGATAATAATGCACTCAATACCAATCAAATTGGATTATTTGGTAGTTTGGGCGAAAATCAACAGCTCGGCTACAATATAAATTATTCCAATAGCAAAGACACCGACTTATTGAGTGGCTCATTAAGTTATAAAACCAGCCCTGTCTATTTGGCATCGACGTATACCACAGATTTTGATCAACAACGCCAATACTCTGTTCAGGCGCAAGGGGCGATCGTGGCTCACCGCCATGGTATTACTTTAAGCAATGATCTAAATGATACTTATGCCATTATTCATGCAAAAGGGCTGGAAGGTATTAGTTTATTAAGTGGTAACAATATCAAAGTTGATCGTTGGGGAAATGCGATTTTACCTTACTTAAATCCATATCAATACAATAGTATTGCCTTAAACCCAAATACGATTCCTTTAAATACAGAAGTGAATGCGACAGAACTACAGGTCATACCAAAATCCAATGCCAGTATTTTAGTCGATTTTAAAGCACTGAAAAGCAATAAAGCATTAATTGAGCTCATACATAATGATTCAGTCATTCCAATGGGTGCTCAAGTGCTAAATGCATCAAATCATGTAATTGCTACCGTTGGACAAGGGCAACAAATTTTTATTTCTAGCCTTAATGCAGAAACCTATAGCATAAACTGGAATAATTCAAATGCTTGCCAATTTAACATTTCAGAGGAAATGCTAAAACAAAGTCAAAATCAAATTCCTTTTGCTAGTTTTAGCGCAGTATGCAAATAAAATCATTGGAGCGGCAGAATGTTGAAATATAAATTTTTATTTGCCTTACTTACCCTACCTGCGAGTTATTCTGCATTTGCAAATTGTAGTGTAGGAGGTAATTTTACAAATGGCTATACAATGCCAACAATGGCTGTGACGACCACCAATATCAATAAATATGAAACCAACTCTATTTTATCCAATACATCTTCACGAGGCGTAGCAACTGCGGATTCGACGATTTTTAATGTCTATTCTCCTTGTACCGTAGGGATCAATCGAACTGTTTTTGGTACTCTTTTAGGTAATAATGTTACACCTTTTAATTCAGATATTTACCGATTGAATGCTTATCCAGCACTTGGCATAAAAGTTGAAATGGGTGATGCACCTGCAGACAAGCCTTTAACAATCATTGGTACAACAGAAACTGCTATTTACTCCTATGCTGGTGATTCACATGGCGTAAAGCTAAGAGTCACTCTTTATGTTTTACCAAAAACAGCAGCAATGACGTCATATCCAACTTCAATCAATCTAAATAATTTAAGAATAGCCACGATTAGTTTAAAAAGAGTCAGTGGTGGCGCTCAAGCAGGTAATCCTATTCCAGTTTACTTGAATGCAACTGTAAATATCTCTGAAACCACTTGCACGCTTAGTCCTACCGATTATACGATCAACCTCCCTGATGTAAGCATTCGTCAATTAGGTTTACCTGGAAGTGAAACTTCACTGAGTAATAATACTGCAACGTTGAGTATTAATTGTGCCAACTTAAATAATGGTGGTGGTCGTGAAATAAAAGCTTATATGACTGATACACTCAATCAAGCCAATGCAAGCAATGTTTTACAAAATCAAACTGGTACAGGTTATGCTACAGGCGTGGGAATACGCCTACGTGATAAGAGTAATAATATTATTAGTTTAGATCCGAACCAGTCCGAAACAACAAATAAATGGACTTTTGGAAATATGAATACATCTACAATTATTCAGCACATTATTAAAGCCAATTACGTCAGAACCAACAATAACGTCACACCTGGAACTGTTCGTGCACAAGCTTATCTCAATATTGTTTATGACTAATTTATGATTTTATTTATAAAGCACTCTGAATAAAAAAGTATCTATTTTTCAGCTGTATAAAAACAAAAACTCCTTATTTTGACCAATAAGGAGTTTTTTGTTAGCACAGCGATTAAAGAGGATTAGAGTTTTTATCTTGAGCGTGTATATCTAATACCGTCTTTTCATGACGCACACTTGCAGCGGCTTCTGCTGCTGCCAATTGTGCAGTCTGAATTTGCTCTTTACGCAAATGATCAATATCTTTACGTAAGCGTCGAATTTCCCAGTTAGTTTGAAAAACACGGAAAACTTGAACACCAATCAGCAATCCTAGAACAATACCAATCGCCAAGGTCAGCAAAAGCAACAAACCTAAGCGCATAGCAGGAACTTGAGTAAACCATAAGTCTACAGGTAATTCAGTACCATTGATCAACACCAATGCTAATGAATAAACAAACACCGCTACCAATAGTAGCCCTAAGATAAAACGCATAATTACCCCATTCGAATTTTTTATTAGTTGGCAGATTCGTTTACTGCGTCACGTAGCGCCTTACCAGGTTTAAAGTGTGGCACAGCTTTTGCTGCAACTTCTACTGATTTACCTGTTTTCGGGTTACGACCGACACGTGGTTCACGGTGATGTAATGCAAAGCTACCAAACCCACGGATTTCAATTCGATCATCCGAAGATAATGATGCTATCATCTGGTCAATCATGATCTTAACAGCTTCTTCCACTAAAGGCTCTGCTAAATGTGGATTCTTAAGAGCAATTCTTTCTATTAAGTCAGACTTATTAAGTGCTTCAGTTGTCATTTATGACCTCATTAATTTTAATGCTAATTGACATACACTAGATAATATCCTTTTTAAATACAAAAAGGTAGCGCAGTAATCATATACTACGCTACCTTTTACAGTAATTGAATAAAAAATATTAATTAATTACATTAAATAATACTTCTTAACAATAACTTAGTGGTTCATTTGCGCTTTGATCAAGTCACCAATCGTCTTAGGACCATTTTCTTGACCATTTGCAGTTGTTTTCAAGTTAGCAACTGCTTCTTTCTCTTCAGCTTCGTCTTTCGCTTTAATCGACAAGTTGATAGAACGTGATTTACGATCTACATTGATGATTTTAGCTTCAACTTCTTGGCCAACTTCTAAGAATTTAGTTGCATCTTCAACGCGATCACGGTTGATTTCAGATGCTTTCAAAGAAGCTTCAACTTCGTCAGCTAACTTAACAGTAGCGCCTTTAGCGTCAACTGCAGTTACTGTACCTTTAACCAACGCACCGCGTTCGTTAGCAGCTAAGAAGTCATTGAACGGATCGTTGTTCAATTGCTTGATACCAAGGCTGATACGGTTACCTTCAGCATCTACAGATAAGATAACTGCTTCAACTGTGTCACCTTTCTTGTAACGACGAATCGCATCTTCGCCTTGTTCGTTCCAAGAAATATCAGACAAGTGAACTAGACCATCGATACCGCCTGGTAAACCGATGAAGATACCGAAGTCAGTGATTGACTTGATCGTACCAGAAACTTTTTCACCTTTGTCGTGTGACTTAGAGAATTCTTCCCATGGGTTCGCACGAGTTTGTTTGATACCAAGAGAAATACGACGACGCTCTTCATCAACTTCAAGAACCATAACATCAACTTCGTCACCGATCTGAACAACTTTAGATGGGTGGATGTTTTTATTAGTGTGATCCATTTCTGAAACGTGTACTAAGCCTTCAACGCCTTCAGCGATTTCAGCAAAACAACCGTAGTCAGTTAAGTTCGTTACACGCGCTTTAACGATAGAACCTTTAGGGTAACGGTTCATGATCGCTAACCAAGGATCTTCGCCTAATTGCTTAAGACCTAGAGATACACGGTTACGTTCTTTGTCAAATTTAAGTACTTTAACAGTAACTTCTTGACCCACTTCAACAACTTCTGAAGGGTGTTTGATGCGTTTCCAAGCCATATCTGTGATATGTAGAAGACCATCAATACCGCCAAGGTCAACGAATGCGCCGTAATCAGTAAGGTTCTTAATCGTACCTGTAACTGTTTGACCTTCTTCAAGTTGAGAAAGTAATGCTTCACGGTCAGCTGAAGATTCAGCTTCCATAACAGCACGACGAGATACAACAACGTTGTTACGTTTAGCATCAAGTTTGATTACTTTGAACTCTAACTCTTTACCTTCAAGGTGAGTCGTGTCACGGATAGGACGAGTATCTACCAATGAACCTGGTAAGAATGCACGAACTGGACCGATGTCAACAGTGAAACCGCCTTTAACCTTACCAGAAATAACACCAGTAACGATTTCGCCGTCTTCAAAGATTTTTTCAAGCTTAGTCCAAGTTTCAGCACGTTTCGCTTTTTCACGTGATAAAACTGTTTGACCCATACCGTTGTCAAGCGCTTCAACAACAACATCAACAGTATCGCCAACTTGAACTTCAAGTTCACGTTGTTCGTTTAAGAATTCAGCACGTGATACAACGCCTTCAGATTTAAGGCCAGTATCTACAGTTACCCAGTCAGAATCGATACTAACAACGATACCTTGGATGACTGCACCCTTTTCAACGTTGAGGTTTAATTCGCTTTCTTCAAAGAGGGCTGCAAAAGATTCGGTCATGATATACCTAGTAAAGTCAGCGGTCTTGGATCAGACAAGGCCGGTTTAGTTAAACATCCACATAATCCATATAAACTGATCAAGTTATGCTTCTGTTAATATTTGGTTAAATATTCGTTAGTTAGCTAATTTCGAGTCGACATAATCAGTCATTAACTGAAATACTTCATCAATATCCAAATTTGAACTATCAATGATATACGCATCAGTTGCTGGCTTGAGTGGAGCGACTGTGCGCTCCATATCTCGCTTATCTCGAGCTTGTATATTTGCTAAAATGTCGCTTATTTTAACATCCAGCCCCATAGCCTGCAACTGTTTTACTCGACGCTCAGCACGGGACTCAGCAGAAGCTGTCAAATAAATCTTCACTTGAGCTTGTGGGAAAATAGCTGTTGCCATATCTCGACCATCTGCAACCAAGCCCGGCGCTTGTGCAAATGCGTATTGACGATCGACCAAAGCCGCTCTAAGTGCAGGAATTGCAGCAACTTTTGAGGCAAACTCACCCACTCGTTCTGTACGAATTGTTTGAGTCACATCTTCACCATCAAGCAAGATTTGAGTGCCAGATTCTGAGCTTTTAAAGACAATATCTAAATTTGTTGTAATTGTAACGCTTTGTTGAAGTGTATCTTCATCATCCAAAGCATCCAAAAAACCTTTTTGATGTAATGACAATCCGAGCAATCGATATAACGCACCTGAATCAAGTAAATGAAATTGATAGTGCGCTGCAAGTTTGGCAGCAAGTGTCCCCTTGCCCGAACCACTAGGACCGTCGATCGTGATAATTTGAATTGTCATTGTATTCCCAATTAAACAAAAGATTTTGCGAGTTTCTTAAAACCAAGTGTAATCGCAAGTTTGAGCTGTGCAAGTATTAATTTACTTACAAATGGTGGACGTGCTTGTAATTCAATCGTATAGTTAACCAATGTTTTATTTGGAGAAATTTCACTAAACTCAATCATACCAATATGATGTTTAATCAGCGGATTATTGATCAATTTGTATTCAATACGCTTATTTACATCAAGCAATGTAATCTGCTCTTGAACAGGTTTAATCGGACCAAAACCCATTCGGCGAATTGAACCCAAACCATCAGGACGCTCAGGGTCTGCTGAGTCCTTTACACGTACAACTTGTACAGGTGCAAATGCAATATTATAAGTTGAGTGTTTTGAAAGTAATTCGAACACTTGCGCTACAGGTGCATCAAACGCTTGTTTCACTTGAATTGAGTTCATTTTATTCGCCTTTGCTCTATTTGCTTTTGAATGACATATTTAAAAAAATAGTTTTGACAATGATTATTGTCACTAAAAATCAGCATCATTCTAAATTATTTCTATCACTCATTTAATGACTTTTGTTGTAATTTTAGTTGTCTTTTTTGCTCACGGCGCATTTTAAAAAAGTCTGAAAGCTGCAATGAGCATTGCTCATGTAAGCATCCACCGTCAAATTTAAAAACATGATTATAGTATCCTGATTCCAACAACTGCCGGCTACTCACCAGTGAACCCGCCTTAGGTTCAGTCGCACCAAAAACTACACGCTGAACACGTGAATGAATTAATGCACCTACACACATCGTACAAGGCTCTAAGGTTACATAGAGTGTCGCATCTTCAGGAAGACGATAGTTTTGAATAGTTTGGCATGCATCTCGCAACGCCTGAATTTCAGCATGTGCTGTTGGATCATGTTGAGATATTGGATGATTATATCCTCGGCCAATGATTTGACCTTGACTCACGATCACCGCACCGACAGGAATCTCACCTATAGAAGCAGCGAATGCAGCTTGCTCGAAAGCTTGCTGCATCCATTGTTCATCAATGATGTGTTGTTGAATTTCTTCAGACATAACCGCTTAAATTACGCCATATTGACGTAATAATGCATTCCAACTCTCAATCGTAGTGACAGGTGGATTTTTGGCAAGGATTCCCGCCAATGTCATTGATTCCACTTGCTCCCATTCAGGAGATAAGTCTTTATCGACCAAACGAGCACGGACACCTTCAACAAAATCAGGATGGCGTATTTTCCAGTCAGAAATTTGCTTTTCTAACTCATAGACTTCCGCCCAAGCATGTACTTGACGCCCCCATTGCCATAACAACCATGTGATTGCTGCTGTACTTGGAGAACCTTTTTGCAAGTTTTCACTGGCTTGACGTAACCAATCACTACGCGCATCACTCAAACCAATGATTGCTTCATAGTCCTGTTGGAAATTTACACCACGGCAAACACTATGAATCACATCCAATGAGTTTTGTAACGGTCCAGGAGAAACAGGACGGTGCAAACTATTTAAAGTATCATCGATCGCACGGAAGTCTCCTGCTGGATAATGATCCCAATCGATATCAACAAGTTTTTGCAACACCACATCACGTTGCGTATCACAAATATGCGTCGCCCAACCAATTCCATAACCACCTGCTGCAGTCATGATTGAACCCGTTAAGCCAGTAAATAAACCAATTTGACCACGATCTGCTAAGAAGCGTGTCGCGCCAACATCTGGGTATAAACCAATATTCACTTCAGGCATTGCTAAGCGAGAGTACGGTGTCACTAAACGGAATGGCGCTGCCATAAACAAACCAAGCCCACCACCCATCACATAACCTTCACCCCACACCACAATCGGCTTAGCATAGTTATGTAATAACAAATCAAGTGCGTATTCTGTTTCAAAAAAGCGATTGGCAGCTTCAACCTCATTATTGATGACCAATTGACGAAGCTTACGAACATCACCACCTGCACAAAAAGCTTTTGGTGTTGTTGAATCTAACCAAATCGCTTTCACAGCATCATCATGGTGAAAATCTTCAAACAACTTCAAGAGCGCTGCAACAATTGACTCGTCAAGTGCGTGCAGAGATTTTGGGCGGTTTAAACGAATAATCCGCCATCCTTGTGCTGCTTCTTCAATAATCAGATCTGGGTGATAATCATTTGTTTCGGGAGAATTTGTCATGCGTCCAGCTGCCAGTCGATTGGCTCAATGCCATGTTGTTTCAGGTAATTATTTGTTTTAGAAAAAGCTTTACAACCAAAAAAACCACCACGATTTGCTGCCAATGGAGATGGGTGAGCAGCTTTTAATACAAGGTGTTTCGTTTGATCGATACGCTGTCCCTTTTTCTGAGCATAAGCACCCCAAAGGATAAATACGATATGCTCTCTGCGTTCGTTCAATACATCTATCACTTGATCGGTAAAATTTTCCCAACCTCGCTTTTGATGTGATGTCGGCTGTCCTGCCTCAACGGTCAGTACACTATTTAATAAAAGTACGCCTTGTTGTGCCCATTTGGTTAAATCACCATGTTTAGACACAGGTACAGCCAAATCCGTGTTCAATTCGTGAAAAATATTACGCAAAGATGGAGGTAGAGCCAATCCTTTCTGTACAGAAAAACTCAATCCATGCGCTTGATCTGGGCCATGATACGGATCTTGCCCCAAAATCACAACTTTGACATTGTACAAAGGTGTGATGTCAAAAGCATTGAAAATAAGCGAGCTTGGTGGATATATCAGCTTATTGGCATTCTTTTCTGCAATCAAAAAAGCTTTTAACTCATCCATTTGCGAACTGAGTAAAAAGTTTGCCAACCCCTCTTTCCAACTTTGATCTAATCGAACTTGATTTAATTTTGTTTGTTCGATTTCAGTCAATTGCATTTATCTTCATCCTAAATCTTTTATCAATGCGTAAAATAGTTTCTCTCTAAAACCATTCATTAAACTTTAACTTGTAAATCCACTTCAGGATTTTGGAATTGAATTCCTTGCTTTAATTTTTCATACATTTCAGGATCAGTCCATTCAGCTTGAACTTGTTCTGAAAATACGATTTGATCCAAACTCAACAAGCCCATTTGCGCATTTTCAATATCTTCTTGAAAGCTCTGCGCATAACCTGTATCTGTTTCATGCACAATGACTGAGTACACTTCTACATCACCTTCCCCGTTTTGGGTAATGGTTGATTTTAAAACTTCTTGAGCAAGAAAGAAAAACACTCTTGAAAATTGCTCTGCTGATGGGGAAACAGGTAAAGCAACCCAACGTGCGCTAAAAGTTTTACAGGCTTGGATATATTCTGCGTTATCGTCTTGCCAAAAACAGATTGCATGATCAAAACTGTCAAAAATTTCTTTGATTACACCTTTCAGCAAACCAAAGTCATAGACCATTTGACCATGATCAAGTTTCGAAGCTTTTAGCAATAACTCAACTTTATAGCTGTGCCCATGTATAGACCGTTTGCAACGATCCGAGGTGCAATTACGCACAATATGTGCATTTTCAAACTTGAATAACTTACGAATTAACATGTGCCAAATTTTACAAACAAAACTGTTTAGAATCTCGATTATAAAGCAAAAGTCACATGCTGAGCATTAAATTTACCGTTCAATGCAATAGGCAAAAGGTATTAAGTCCAAGAAAAATACATCATTCACGTTAATGATTTATTATTCCCTATACAACCAACCTTCCACCAACATTTATCAAGTTTTTGATTTGTTTTAAATATCTTGTCTAAAATGGCGCTAAACTGCGTGCATAAATAAACACTTGCCCTTTATCATTTCGCATCAAATCACTACTAAATTGACGCTTTCTGTTACTTAATAAAACGTCGATATGTGCTTTGAAATAATTGGATTTAACAGCAAAAATCTGTTCAGGGCTTTTCAATATTTCCGACTCTTTATCTTTTAAGCCGTCAAATGGTGGCATTTTTAATAGCTCACTCACGTTTGCAAAATACTCTAGCTTTGTTTGCCTCGCTTCCAACGCTGTTTTAACAGCATTTAGATCTAAGCTTTCATCCATGGCTGTCAGAACCATTGCAGGTGCAGTATTCACATTAATTTTTGTTGTAATATCAGGCAGTGCGGAAACATATTGCTCAATTAAATCAAAATTCTTTCCTTCGAAACCTCTTACCTGTTTTAATTCTTCAACATTGGCAAACTTACGATTTGCAGCCAAATATGGCTTTGTTAAACCTTGATAATAATTACTTTCAGCACCCATTGCACCGATAGTCTCTTCATCAGGATCTTGCCAATCAATCACTGATTGATACAAATCTGCAGGCAGCCCCACTCGAACCAACAGTTTAGAGAAATAAGCTTGAGCCACAGGATTAGGCTTATTTTCAGCATTTAACAAACTATTTAAATTAAACTTACCAGACTCATCAGTTAATTCTCCAGTCACATAACCATCTTCAACTGGAAATGCAGGCATCGGCTTTGCCCATGTTTCTTGTAAATAATCTGCTTCTTTACTGTTTTGACTGTCCTGTGCCAAGAGCTCTGCAAAAAAGGACTCAGCACTTTTTGCATAAAATACTGCCTGACTTTGGCGTTTTAAAAATGCTGTACTTTCATTGGTATAATTTTGTCTTTTTGCAATCGTTGCAGCAATAATAGTTGCCAATGCCACCATCACCAGTATGGTGATTAATGCAATTCCTTTTTGCTGCTTTATTTGCATAGCGATTTACCTAACGGTTTAAATACCTTAGCCTGCATTGCTAAGTGACCCAATGTTTTGAACATGCTTATATTTAAGAACTTTTATTTAAAAAATCAGTATTTAACAGATTAAAGATCCATTCATATTCCACATCTCGAATCATAACTTTAATTTTTAATCCAGCAGGTAGTTGATTGATATCATTTGCATTCTCACTTGGCCAACGCTCTAATTCATTTGGATTTAATACATCGATTTGAAACTGCTCTACATCAGTCAATAATACACTCGACAAGGGTTGCTCTGAGCGCACTCGATTAAGATTTGAATATTTTAAACGATATAATTTTTTTTCTTGTTGATTATAACTATATTCGACACGTTCGTAAGGTGATACACCTTGCTTAAGCGGGTCAGTGACACCAGCTTTACTAAACGATAAGCGCTGACGATCTAAGTACAATGCAGGTTCCATAGTGCCAGCATTGTTTGCTGTAACAGGGATCATTTGCAGTGTATCTCGCTGAATTTGTTGATAAGCACTTTGCAATTGACCTAAATTTTCTTCATGCATTGCATTGCGGTCTTTGACTTTGATCAAATAATCAAAAATTTTCCAGCCCAATGTAGAAAGTACCGCAAAAATCGCAATCGCTACCAATAGCTCGATTAAAGTAAAACCTGATCTTTTAGGTAAATATGAAGATTTTTTGTTATTTTGCATCTGTACTTTCACGATTGTTTTTCTTTAATAGGATAATTAAAAAACACCATATTGGTGATGCCCGCTTCGACTTTACCCGTATCATTATTAAAAAGACTGACTTGCACATCTATTTTTTGCACATCTGGGCTAATGGTCGCTTCCGCTGTTTTATCCACCTGCCACGTTTCGCCTTGTGCAGTAATCTGTTTAGAGGATGTTCCTGTTAACCATTCTTTATTAATGATCATTTGAGAAATTTCATTCTGTGCAACAAACTGTGCTTTGGTACGTAAAATTGAATTGGCTGTGGATTGTGTATATTGCATCGCTACTTTGGTTAGTGCCATTGCTGCAACTGCAAAGATTGCTAAAGCAACCACCACTTCAATCAAGGTAAAGCCTTTATTTTTCTTCATCTACTTTACCCAAATAATCAACACGTATTACATCACCCACAGGATTTTGATCATAATACATCTGAATGGTGACAGGTTTGGCTTCACCATTGCCAAACCAAATTAATTTAGGTGCATTATTTCCCAACAAATCAGTATTACTGGCATTTTCAAACTGATGATCTTCAGTTTCAATAACAAATGAAACATGATCAGGCAACGTTCTTTTTTGAAAATCCGTTACTTCTTTCCAAGGTTTATTTTCAACCACTTGAATTGAAGATCGTGCATCTGAACGCGTAGGAAGATACTCAACAATACCGTATTGTGCCGCAGTCACATCTGTTGCATTTTGAAAATCTAAAGCATAAATACGAGACTGATCACTGGATTCACGATTAATTTGTTTTAAATCAAGCAACAACATTTCACGTGCTTGCATTGCTTTACGTTGATCCAAACCATCGATATTGAGCACAATCAGCGATGCAATAATGCTGATAATCACAATAACAACCATCACCTCGATTAAGGTAAAACCTCGAACTGCATGAGATGACGGCAAAGACTTCATATAAATTATGCAACCTGCTCAGAAGATTGCGGATGTTTGGGGATCGCCAAAGCTTGGTCAATCAGTGCAACACGCAATGTATCACGACAACCTAAATAGCGTTGATAAAAACTTGAATTAAGAATAGCCGCAGCACCATGCGTGATTGACCAAATCGATGCCAAATAATCACGCACACTCATCAAACTTTGAATCGATTCTAAATAACTTTCAGTCATTCGAATAATAAGACGCAGACGCTGTTTACGTATTTGATAGAGTTCACTAAATAAATGATAGATACCCTGCCCAGTCGTAGACAAACGTTCCTCTATTTGATGGAACAATACCGCTCTTTCAGGATGATGTAAGTGATGCAACATAAAAAAAGCCAAATGTTCTGGAAATGCTTTTTCAGTGTCTTTAATCATTTCCAATAACATGCGTTCATTACGAATAATCAACAACATGTATAATTCATCTTTACTTTGAAAATGTTTATAAAGCGTTCCTTTTGCGAGATCAAGTTCAGCAGCGAGCGCATCTAGTGTCATCCCCGCTTCACCATTTTCTAAAAGCAATTGTTCAGCTACCTGAAAAATTAACGCTTCTCTTGCTCTAAATTGAGCCTGTCGATCCATCTTCACCCGATAAACTCTCTTCTTTATTCTATCCGTTAATCATTTGCCTACAACGCAAGCCTATTATGAAGTGTCCGCAGACGCTTCATTAGTTTTGTTTAAGCAGATTTTCAAAATTTTGTGTGGTAATAAAAGCCATTTCCTCTAGTGATTTACCATATACATCACTTAACGCTTTAGCGACATAAGGAACATACTTAGGCTCATTGGTTTTACCTCGGTACGGCATAGGCGCTAAATAAGGACTATCCGTTTCAATCAACACTCGATCCAATGGCACTTGTTTTGCCACATCTCTTAGGTCTTGAGCATTTTTAAACGAGACAATCCCTGAAAAAGAAATGTAATAGCCACAATCCAATACTGCTTTTGCAGTTTCCCAGTCTTCGGTGAAACAATGCAAAATTCCATGTGTGGATTGCTCAGCTCGAATTAAATCTACAGTATCATGCTTGGCCGAACGTGTATGCACAACCACAGGTTTTTTTACAATTTGCGAAGCATGAATATGGCGTGCGAAACATTGTTTTTGTTCAGCGATAAATTCTGTACTGTGAAAATAATCTAGGCCCGTTTCACCCAATGCCCAAGCTTTGTCTGCTTGCGCCAATTCAACTAGTTTTTCAACTGTTGCTCGTTGCATTACAGCTGGATCTTCACAAGGATGCACACCCACACTATAACCAACATCTGTATGTCGTGCTGCAATTTCAGCAAGTGCAATGTGATCATCCAAATCTACAGAAATTCCCATAAATTTAGATACACCACCCTCACGCGCTTGTTGCAATGCTGCATCAAGATTTCCATCATAAGGGCTTAGATCCAACATCGTGAGATGGCAATGCGTATCAACAAACACAATCTTTCCTAAATAGTTTTACAAATAATACTAAAACGTCTTACATGGTAAAGTTTGGACGGTCTAAAGACATACTTCCTGCAAGCATTTTTTCTGCTTCCATTTTGTAATATGTGCCTTTTTCACCTGATAATTGAATTGCAAAGCCCTGTGGTTTAATCCCATTTTGCTTTTGAGAAATCCAAATCACTTTTCCAGTTAAAGGTACTTTTTGTGATTGTTCTGGTAATCCTGCCAAAACAAACACTTCATCACCCATTTTTACTGCTTGTTTAGAGGGAACAAATAATCCGCCACCCTGAATATAAGGCATATAACTGGCTTGTAATGTCGCACGATCATTAATATTCACCTGAATTAAACCGTTCATACGTGGTGGTTGCATCATTATTTCCCTTTAATATTCAAATGCTATGACACATTCATTAACTGAATTGATAATTGATCAATAATTAGATTTGTTTGTACATTTTGCTCTACTTTTAACTTGGATTTTTGCAAATCCTCATAAATTAAAAATAAATTTTGCAAGGTATATTGCTCGGCAATGTGACTTAGATCTATATCATCATTTTTAACTGCTTGATTCAGCTTGACACAAATTATATCCGACAACAAGTATTCAAACATCTGTAGAAAATCAGAAAAGTTTAATTCTTTATTCCATTTGCTTGCAAACTGTAGTGGCATGCTCTTTTGTACAACCAGTCTTTGCCAATCCTGCAAAAATTCCGCACGGCGATTCAACCAATCTAACTGAGCAAGTGACAAAGCCTGTAAAGGCATATGATTTGACAAATTCAGCAGTAATGGAATTTTTGCATGCATTTCAACTGGGAGATACTGTTTTAAATAGGCTTCCGATTGAATAGGTAGAATACGATCCATTGCAAAATGTTGTAAACGACTACGAATCGTTGCAGGAAGTTTTAGATAATGATCGGCCAATAAGATGATCAGCACACGCTCACCCGGTTCTTCGAGTGTTTTCAAGAGTGCGTTAGCTGAAGCAATATTCAAAGCTTCTGCTGGCTCAATCACGATAACACGCCAACCATCTACAGTTTGTTGTACAAATGGCAATAAATCTCGGATCTTCTCGATCTTAATTTTGGCATTTTGTTTTTTATTATCTTCGTCGGTGGTGATATTGACATAATTAGGATGAGTATCGGACTTTAACCATTGACAACTACTACACTCACCACAAGCACCTACAGCTGTTTTATTTAAACACAGCACCCAAGACAAAAAATGCTGCGCAAAGGCATGTTTACCACACCCTTTTTTACCATAGAACAATAAGCCATGTCCCAATTGAGGGAACCGCCCTGTAAGCGTTTCCCAAACAGGCTGTTGCCATGGATAAACTTGAGAGTGCGTAGCATCCATTGATCATTAACCTACCAAAATCATTATTTAAAACCACGATGAATGTAAATACATTCATTTACATTAAAAAGATGATGATTCTTATGATGCAAAGGACGCTATATCCATTGCATTTAAACGATCCAAATCTGCCTGCGTGTCCACACCCGGTGGTAAGTTGACTTGAGCAACATCAATTGCAATACGGTGACCATTCTCCAACACACGTAATTGCTCTAGGCTTTCCAATTGTTCTAAATTTCCTACATCCCACGTGACGTATTCTTGCAACAATTTCACACGGTATGCGTACAAACCCAAATGACGATAAGCATGCTGATGCAACTTTTGCTCAACTTGTTTTGCAGCATCACGGTCATAAGGAATGGGCGAACGGCTAAAATATAGCGCTTCATTAAACTTTGACATCACCACTTTTACAATACTATCACGCTGAAATTCTTCAAGTTGATGTATCGGTTCGCACAAGGTAGACATTGAGCAATGCTGTTTTTCTTCCAACAACTGCGCGACTTGAATCACCAGTTCAGCAGGTAGCAAAGGTTCATCACCCTGTACATTAACAATAATGTCGTCTTCCGCCCAACCTTTAATTTGCGCAACTTCACTTAAACGGTCTGTACCTGAAGGATGATTTGGACTGGTAATCACCACATCAACGCCTTCCGCACGGCATAAATCCACAATACGTTGATCATCTGTAGCAACACACAAATCATCAAAGCCTTGTACTTTTCGAGCCTGATCGACAACACGTAAAATCATGGCACGACCATGGATTTCTAAAAGTGGCTTTCCAGGTAAGCGCGAGCTTGCAAAACGAGCAGGAATAACGATATGTTTCATCTAATAACCTTGTATTAAATCAATGCCAAGCTGAGTAAGTTGTTTGTTAAGTAACTGATAACATTGTTCAGATAATACCGCTTCAACTGGAACGATCCAAATTTCACGGTTAAATGAAGGATGATTTTTTAACAAAGGTAATATTTTAACAGCATCTTTTTCAGTTGTGATAATCGGTGTTAAATCTTCAAATTGTAAATCATCAATTTCATAATCATAATGATCTGGAAATTCATGGCATTGGAACTGATGTACACCAATACTTTCTAAAGTATCGTAAAACCGTTGTGGAAAACCAATCCCCACCACAGCATAAAAATCTTGATTTGCATCAAACCGTTCAGATTGATCAAAAAGTGGATTGAGCAAATAAGGTTCAGCAACTTGCAAATGCATATTTAGATCGGAATGTGGATGTTGTGCATGTTCAATTACTGTGCTGTGCTTTAAACGGCTGACAGGTTCACGCAGATAACCTTCTGGTAATATTTTCTGATTGCCTAAACCCCGGTTATTGTCCAAAACAATCCATTCAATCTGACGCTCCAAGGCCCAATGTTGCAAACCATCATCACTAATGATCAAGTCTAAATCATCGTGCTTAAGTAACAGTTCAATCGTCGCTTGGCGGTTGCCACCGACAGCCATTGGCACATTGGTGGATTGAACAATTAAACAAGGCTCATCCCCAACCACATCAGGTACAGATTCCAAACTCACTAAAGCAGGAAATGGGCCTTGCCCACCATAGCCACGACTAATAACACCGACTCGAACTTGATGTTGCTGGAGATATTTCACCAGTTGGATCAATAATGGGGTCTTACCACTACCGCCAACGGTAATATTACCAATAATCATCACAGGAACTGGTGCTTTAAATTTACGTTTTAATCCATACTGATATAATTTTTTATTAAGCGTAAACCCAAACTGATAAAGCCATGACAATGGGCGCAACACAATCAACCACTTGGCTTTCTTATTCCAAGCATCTTGAATGATTTGCGCAATAGCCATCTACAATTATTCCTCAAAATTACGTTGATGAAGCTGATAATAAGCACCTTGGCGTACCAACAACTCAGCATGTGTACCCTGTTCTACAATACGCCCTTTATCCATCACCACAATCAAATCTGCATTTTCAATTGTTGATAAGCGATGTGCGATCACGATTGTTGTACGATCTCGATCCTGCATTGCTGCATCAAAAGCTTTCTGAATAAAATGCTCAGACTCATTATCCAAAGCACTCGTTGCTTCATCCAAAATTAAGATAGGGGCATCTTTTAGAATAGCACGTGCAATCGCAATACGTTGACGCTGCCCACCTGACAAACTCAAGCCTTGAGCACCTAAAGGCGTATCATAACCTTGCGGCAAAGCCATAATAAACTCATGCGCATAGGCTGCTTTTGCAGCTGCAATGACTTGTTCATCTGTTGCTTTATTTAATTGCCCATACGCAATATTCTCACGCACAGTTCTATCAAACAGCACCACTTGCTGATTTACCATAGCGACTTGAGAACGTAAACACGTCAGTTCGATATCTTGGATTGGGATTTGATCAAGATAAATTTGCCCAGCGCTAATTTCCTGAAAGCGTACCAACATATTCACTAAAGAGGACTTTCCTGCACCTGATCGCCCAACTAAAGCGACAGTTTGCCCTGCTTGAATATCTAAATTAAAATCTTGTATTGCTTTAACATTATCTTTGTAAACCAAATCTACATGCTCAAATTTAATTGCACCATGTAAAGTCGGTTGCAGTGTTCCTGTATTCTCTTCCTGAGGCAAATCTAACAACTCAAACACTGAGTAGGCAGCAGCCATTCCACGTTGTAACTTTTCGTTAATATCAGTCAAACTTTTTACTGGCTTCGCCAATAAACCTGCCGCGGTAATAAATGCAACAAATTCACCTGCTGAAGTATCCCCTAAAATTTGTGGACGTAATGCCAACCAAATGATGATACTGAGCGCAAAAGCCATCACCAACTGCACAAGCGGACTGTTGAGGTTTTGTACCACCACCATTTTCAAGCCACGTTTTAAGTTTTCTTGAGATGATTTATAAAAACGTTGCTGTTCACTTTCCTCACCCGCAAAGCTTTTTACCACAGCATTTCCACTTACCGTTTCTTGCACGATGTGATTCACATCACCCATAGTATTTTGCACTTGCAAAGAAAGTTTGCGTAACCGCTTAGATGCTTTACGTACCAACAAACCAATAATCGGAACAAAAATAAAAATACACAGGGTTAAACGCCAATTGGTATAGAGCAGATAGCCCATTAAACCAAGTGTGATTGCACCATCACGGACCAAAATCTTTAACGATTCCGATGAAGCTGCTGTCAGTTGCTCCACGTTGTACATGATCTTTGCGGTAATATGACCCGATGAATTGTCTAAATAATATTGAGATGGAAGTTTTAAAAGTTTAGCGTAAATTTCTTGACGAATACTAAACACCAAACTTCTAGAGATGACTGCTGTAAAGTAGCCACCCATAAACAAACCTAGACCACGGAAAAAAATAAGCAACACAATTAAAACGGGAAACCAGTCCAAATCACCACGGTTACCACCTTGAATCGCATCAATGATAAATTTCAGTAATTTAGCAACAGAAACTTCCGTTGCTGCATTAATCCCAAATCCGATAACAACGAATAAGGCTATTCCCCAATATGGCTTTAAATACGATAAAAGGCGAATATAGACCTTAAAATCTTGTTTCACTGATTAATAACCTCGGGATGGAACTTTAGTACTAATATTGATATTAACGAAGCCGAGTTGTCCTGCGACATCCATAACACGTATAACATCTTGATGTGTTGCTTTTGCATCAGCAGCAATGATAAACATAAGATCGCGACGATCATTGGCTGCTTGTTTAATTGCAGTGCTTAAATCTGCACCTTCTTTACTCGAAAGTGCCTGACCATTGACAGCATAATGCCCTGTTGAGTCTACCATGACTTCAATCTTGTTTTGATATTCTTTTGGTGGAACACCTTGTGCATCTGGTAACGATAAGTTAATGCGACTCTGCTGGTTGAAAGTCGTAGTAAGCAACAAAATCACCAAAATAAACAGCAAGCAATCAATCATTGGTGTGAGATTGATATGAATATCTTCAACCGTTTTACGTCTAAATTTCATCTAAACACCCCTTATGAATGATTAACCAGCTTTCTTCTGATCTTTTTCATGGTGTTTTTGAAAAAATAAAGAGGCATGAAATAAAGTTGCTTGTTGTTCCAACTCAGCCACATATTCTTGAACTAAACGTTGGAAATAACGATACGCAAACAAAGCAGGAATTGCGATCACCATACCAGCCGCTGTGGTAATCAATGCTTTGGAAATCCCTGGAATCATCATGGTTGGATTTGCTGTAGATCCCAAATCGATGACCAAAAATGATTCAATAATTCCAACAACTGTACCTAATAACCCCAATAATGGCGCGACAGCGCTTAAGGTACCTAAAAAATTAATATTTTTTTCTAAATAACCAATTTCACGTGATGCAGTTGCTTCCATTTGCGCACGTGCATAATCCTCACCTTGAGAATAAGCATCTATGCCATCTTTAAAGATATACCCCAAAGACGTCTGACCAGCAGATTTATCTTGCTCTATAACATCCAGAACGTCATCTAAACTACGCCCTTTTTGCATCATTAACGATTTAGGGAGAACCAAAGACCGCTTTAACCGTATAAACCTCTCGATAGAGATTGCAACAGTAAAAATTGAACATAAAACCAATGGCAGCATTAACCAGCCGCCAGCCTTTACAAGTTCCCACATCTTCAGTTCCCCAATTTTATTTAAACCGTTTAAAAATTATTATTCCGCTAAGCAGATATTTAAAATGCCATCCAATTCATCCAATGAATTATAGCTAATGACTAATTTCCCTTTACCTTGTTTGTTGTAATCTAGTTTCACACTTGCACTAAAACGCTCAGACAACTTTTGTGTAAGCTGCTGTACATCAGGTGCTTGAGGATGCTTAGACTTTTCCTGTTTTGGCTCGTTCCAGTCACGAACCAATTGCTCGGTTTGACGAACGGATAAACTTTTTTCAATCACAATTTTGGCGATTTGTAATTGATCCTTGGCTTTCATGGTCAAAATTGCACGGGCATGCCCCATATCAATCTGACCTTGTTGCATCAACTCTTTAATTTCTTCTTCAAGGCTCAGTAAACGCAGTAAATTACTCACTGTTGTACGTGCTTTACCGACAGTATCTGCAATTTCTTGGTGGCTTAAACCAAATTCCTCATGGAAACGTTGCAATGCCAACGCTTGATCAATCGGATTTAAATCTTGGCGTTGAATGTTTTCAATTAATGCCAATGCGATTGCCACTTGATCTGTTAAATCACGGACAATTGCAGGAATCTCAGTGAGTCCTGCTAACTGTGCAGCTCGCCAACGACGCTCACCTGCAATAATTTCATAAGCAAATTCTTCATCATCCACAGGACGAATCACAATCGGTTGCATCACACCATGCTTTTTGATCGATGCTGCAAGCTCTTGCAAATCCTGCTCATTGATAAAGCGGCGAGGTTGATATGTCCCACGCTTCAATTGAGTGACATCAATTTGTTTAAGCTGACCATGATCAAGCGCTTGAACTTCAAGCTGTAATTTTTCTTTTTGGATTGAACCTAATAATGCATCTAAGCCACGACCCTTCGCCAAGCCTCTTTTTTTAACGGTCATGCTTTACTTCCTTTTTTCACTTTACTTTTTTTCAACATTTCAGCTGCTAAATTTAAGTACGCAATTGCACCTTTAGAGCTTTTTTCAAAATAAATAATCGGTAAACCATGTGCAGGCGCTTCTGCCAAACGCACATTCCTCGGGATCACTGTATCATAAAGCTTCTTACCGAAATATTGTTCCAACTCTGTCGAAACATCACGGGTTAAAGCATTACGTGCATCATACATCGTACGTAAAACACCAATGATTTCTAAATCTGGGTTGAGTGCTTGCTGAATTTTATCAATGGTTTGCGTTAGATCCGCCAAACCTTCCAAAGCATAATATTCACATTGCATTGGAATCATCACACTGTGTACGGCAGTCAAAGCATTGACTGTAATTAAGCTCAAACTCGGTGCACAATCGACAATGATATAGTCAAAATCTTTTTCAATTTTTTTTAATGCATCACGAAGAATAAACTCACGACCTTCTTGCTCAGCAATAACCAGCTCTACACCTGCCAAATCACGATTAGAGCCTAAAACCTTATAACCCACTTCTGCTTTACTAATCGCTGTTTCAATCGGTGTTTCACCCAATAAAACATCCGTTACAGAATATAATAGATCATTTTTTTGAATACCAGACCCCATCGTAGCATTGCCCTGAGAGTCCATATCCACCAATAACACACGTTTTTTTAAGACTGCCAAAGATGCAGCCAAATTCACTGCTGTCGTGGTTTTACCGACGCCACCTTTTTGGTTTGCGATAGCAATAATTTGAGCCATGGTAACCCCAATCCTTGTCTGTTTTTTAGATCTGTTTTAATAAAAGTAAATGACGCTGTTCATCTAATCGTGGTACATGCAACTCAATAATGTCACAACTCCATTGATCTTTTAATGCATCAATTTCATCACTTGGAATCAAACCTTTCATGGATGCAATAATACTGCTTGCATGCATATAAGGTTGTGAAGCTGCTACAAAATCAGTTAATGATGCAAATGCACGACTGGTGATCACATCAAATTGACCCAATTCATCAATGCTGTCTTCATTTTCAACACGCGTCTGAACTGCAATCACATTTTTTAATTTTAGGTCTGCAATAAACTGTTTCAGAAAACGAATTTTCTTACCATTTGAATCCAGCAACACACATTGGCGTTCAGGTTGGCATAATGCAATGATCATTCCAGGCATACCACCACCTGTACCAATATCCAGTAATCGGCCTGCTGGCAAATCATTTAAAATGCTCAAACTATCCAACAAGTGTTTAACTAACATTTCTTTTGGATCACGAATTGCTGTTAGATTATAAGCTTTGTTCCACAGTACTAGCGCATCTTGGTATTGCAACAACAATCCCAATGCTTCATCACTTAGTTTTAAGCCAAGCTTTTGACTGCCTTGCTTTAACTCTTGAAAAAATGGATGCATAATCAAATAACATCTCTAAAAAATTAGCTGGAAGTATACCGATTTCTAGCCCGTGGAACAGTAGTTAACGACGAGTTAATATGCACTTAAGCAGATTTATCTGTACTTATTAATGCAGTTAACCCTCACCCAACTTACACTTCAGCGTATTTACCCTGACGAATTTGTAAATCTAAAGCTGTTAAACGCTCAGGTGTACCTACATCAACCCAAGCCGCCTGCATTTTTTCAGCAGAAATTTTACCCTCTAACATGCCTTGTTTAAGCAATGGTGCAAGTGGTCGCTTACCAGTTTCCAAACCATCAAACATTTTAGGGTTAATCACCGCAACACCACTATAGGTGAGATTTTCACCTTGTTTTTCCTGATCAAAAGTATATGCACGATTATCTAGCAAGGTAAAATCGCCATTTGGATGCTGTTCAGGATTGCTTACAAAAACCAAGTGAGCTAAATCATCACCCAAATCTACATTTAATAATGAAGCAAAATCAAAAGTCGTCCAAACATCACCATTCACCAAAATAAAAGGCTCAACACCCAATAATGGTAATGCATTGATGATACCGCCTGCTGTTTCTAAGCCCTCGTCTTCACGTGTCCAACGAATAGTCACACCAAACTGCGAACCGTCACCTAATGTACCGATCAACTGATCCGCTAACCATGCAGAATTAATCACAATTTCCGTTACACCAATGGCTTTTAACTTTTCGATATGCCATACGATCAATGCCTTCCCACCCACTTCTAAAAGTGGTTTAGGTCGATATAAAGTTAATGGTCGCATGCGATTGCCTAAACCCGCAGCTAAAATCATTGCCTTCATTATGCTACAACCTCGTATTTTCCATATTTTTCTTCAAATTTAGGCAATACTTTAGCATTGATAAATTGCATAAAAGGTTGTAATTCTGCATATGGTTTCGATTCTTCAAGTAAATACCACATTACACGTGGTAAATCTTTGAGGTAGCCAGACTTACCATCACGTTCAAATAAACGCACAAATATGCCTAAAATTTTAATATGACGTTGAATCGCCATAAGATCTGCATCACGTTTAAACTGTTCAAAATCACGATCTTGTTTTGCAGTTGCAGGAAGTAAGTTATAAAACACTTCAAACCATTGATAAACTCGTTCCGCGTTCCACTGTACATAAGCATCACGTGTAATAGAGATCAAATCATAAGTATCTGCACCAATCACAGCATCCTGAAAATCAATCACACCTTGCTCAGTTTCGCCATTCAAAATCATCAAGTTACGACTATGAAAATCACGATGCACAATCACTTGAGGTTGTGCCAACGCTGCATTAGCAAGAATCGCAAAAGTACGTTTAATTAACGCAAGTTCTTCTGTAGTGGCTTGGATTTGTAATGAGGGCAATAACCAATCGGTCAGCAGTTCCATTTCCGAAATCAGTTTTTCATATGCATATTCAGGTAAATGCGAAGCCTCAGCGATTGATTGCAATTGCACCAATTGCTTAAAGCTTTGTGCATAATGTGCATCTACTGTTTGATCATTAAGCTGAGTCGACAGCAAAACATCACCAAAATCTTCCAACAACAGGAAACCATTTTCCAAATCTTTAGCAATAATATGTGGGACACGTACGCCATTTGTGTCAAAGAACTCATCAATAGACACAAAAGGACGACAATCTTCCTTCTCAGGAGGTGCATCCATCAGCATAAATGTTTTATTATTCAATATAATTCGTGCATAACGACGGAAACTCGCATCGCCTGCTAAAAAATGGATTTCAAATTGTTCTGAATTGAGTACTGATGTTAACCATGTTTGTATCAATTGTTCACGTTGTGTATTCATTTGCAATTTAATCTAATTCAGGCTGAATTTTTGAAGTGGTAAGTGTAGCTACTTATCGACTTTTTCTCTATGATGCGACAATAATTAATTGCGATTAGCATATTTGGTTAATGAGACAAATGAAGCATCAGTTTAAATTTAATCCTTTAGCGACTGCTATTTTGACACTTCTTTGCGGAAGTTCAGTATCCAGCTATGCAGAATCAACAAATACTGCCTCTGAAGTCAATAATACGCAACTCAATGCTGCCATCAAAGAAAGTTATGCAGGGCAAAACTTCTTTGAACAATATTATGTCGATAAAAATACCCCTGAAGCTCAATTACGCGATACGAATAGTCCAAACAATCGTTATTGTGAAGGGGTTTGGATTACCCCATTCAGCAGTGCCTCTAAAGCTGTAAATCCTCAAGATGGTTCATCTGTCATCACGGCAGATAAAGGCTATTACAATCCTAATGGCGACTCGATACTTTCAGGTGATGTGGTGATTGACCAATCTGGACGTATGATTCGTGCAGATGAAGTCACCATTGATAAAACACAAACTTTTGCCAAAGCCAAAGGTAATGTGCAGATGGCCCAAGGTGGCATCATTGCACAAAGTGATCAGATTGATTACAACCTAAAAGATGAAACAGGCCAATTAAACAATAGTTTTTATATTGCTGAAGTTACGCATGCACATGGCTATGCCAATAAAATCGAAAGAACTTCACCAACTAAAATTATTTTAGAAAATGCCAGCTATACCACTTGCCCTCCAGATGAAAAACCAACGTGGAAGATTCAAGCCAATCAAATTGAATTAGACCAAGATACGGGGCGTGGTGTAACACGTGGTACTAAACTCTATGTGAAAGATGTACCAGTTTTAGCTGTTCCTTATTTCAACTTCCCGATTGATGATCGTCGGACCACTGGCTTATTAAGTCCTGGTTTTGGTTTTACCAATGACGGTGGTTTTGAACTAGCTGTGCCTGTTTATTTGAACCTTGCACCCAATTATGACGCGACAATTACACCGAGATTGATTACAGATCGCGGCATATTCGCGCAAGGTGAATTCCGTTATCTCACTGAAAATTATGGTAAAGGTAGCGTTTGGGGAAGTTATCTTCCATCAGACCGTGAATATAACGATGAAGATCGTAAAGACTTCCACTTTTTGCATAATTGGCAAATTAACAACCAGTGGACAACCAATTTAGAATATAACTACGTATCGGATAAAGACTTCTTTTCTGATTTAGATAACAATCCAAACTCTCGCACAGAACTAAACCAAAGACGTGCATGGGAATTAAATTACGCACACGGTATTCCCGGCTTAAAAGCGCAGCTAAAAGTCGAAGATTTCCAGACTTTGGATGATACTATTCAAGATATTGATAAGCCGTATGCGCGATTGCCACAATTTTTATTAAATTATGTGACAGGTAATCCGCAAGGTTTGGAATACGAGTTTAATAACGATACCGCTTACTTCCAAAAAGATATCAATGATGCAACAGCGATCAGTCAACCCAGCGGTACGCGTTTATATAACCAATTTGCAACACGTTATAATTTCCGTAATCCATGGGCATTTGCAATTCCAGAAGTGTCTGTCCGTAGTTTAAATACATTCTACGATCAAGAAACTGAACAAAGACTCGGCTCAGACAACAAAACCAAGTCTATCGTGGTTCCACAATTCACTTTAGATACAGGATTAACCTTTGAAAAAGAAGGTAAATTCCTACAAACCATTACACCACGCGCATTCTATGCTTATGCACCGTATAAGAATCAAAAGGACAATCCTAACTTTGATTCAACCTCAGCATCTATCAGTTATGACCAATTATTTAGCCCATACCGCTTTTATGGACATGACCGTTTAGAAGACAATAACTTTTTGTCTTTGGGTTTAAGTTATAGCCTCTTTGATACTGTCGGTTTAGAACGTTTACGTGCCAGTCTTGGACAAAGTTATTATTTTGATGATCGCCGAGTGACTTTGCTGAACAGCACAGATAATATCGATACAGAGAAACGTACAGGGCCAGTGATTAGCCTTTCGAGTCAGCTCTCTCAGAATTTCACTTTGAGCACCAACTCGGCGTGGATGTCAAATGGTGATAGCGCTCAACATGATTTCCAGCTGTATTACACAGGTGAACAAGGCAATCTTTACAATGTCGGTTATTTCTATAGAAATAATCTTCCAGATCGTCAAGATAAGTACGATCAGGCTGTTGCATCATTTATGCAACCGATTAAAGACAATTGGCGCATCATGGGACATATTCAGTATGACCTTGATAATCATGTCGCACGTGAATATCTACTCGGTGTGAATTATGAGTCTTGTTGTTGGGGTGTATCTGTCTATGGTCGCTCTTATTTCAATGATCTTGACGATGTCACCGATTCTTCTGTTTCACCTAAACGTGCAGTGATGGCAGAACTAACCTTAAAAGGACTGGGTGGTCTAAACAACAAATTAAGCTCATTACTTCAAAATCGTATTTTAGGTTTTGACAAAGCAAATCAATCTTGGACACATTAATGAAGACGCAAAAATTTAAAAATTTGTTTAAAGCTTCAAGCTTGGCTTTATTCATTTCAGCTTCTACTTTCTCTTATGCTGCACCGAGCGATCAAATCGTCGCTATTGTTGGTACAACTGCAATTTTAAAAAGTGATTTGGACCAAGGTGTTGCTGAGGCAGTGCATAAACTTCAAGCACAGAAAAAAGACGTTCCGCCACAAAATATTTTACAAGTTCAAGTTTTAAATCAACTGATTACTCGTGATGCACAATTAGAACTTGTTAAAAAATACGCTTTAAAAGCAGATGAAAAAAGTTTAAATGAAGCTGTTTTAAAAATTGCTCAACAATCAGGTTCGAATTCATTAGAAGCGTTCCAACAAAAATTAGATTCTGTTGCACCAGGCACATACGAATTATTGCGTAATCGCGTTTCTGAAGACTTATTGATTCAAAAACTGAGTCAACAACAAGTGATGTCACGTATTAAAATCACTGACTTAGATGTTGAAAACTTCTTAAAATCACCTGAAGGTCAAGCGGCTGTTGGTAGTCAGGCGCATGTACTACATATGCGCATTGCAGGTGATGCACCTGTTGCTGAACTTGAAAATGTCGCTAAATCTGTTCGTGCTGACTTAAAAGACAGTAACGATGCCAATGCGATAGGTAAAAAATTTACCACAGCGCAAATTAAAGTAGATGGTGCAGATATGGGCTTCCGTCCATTATCAGACATCCCTGCTGAACTCGCTGCTCGCGTAAGCACATTACAAGCAGGACAAACCACCGACTTAATTCAAGCTAAAGATGGTATCCATGTCTTAAAGCTGATTGAAAAGAAATCTAATGATCAAAAAGCATTAATCCCGCAATTCAATACTCGTCATATTCTAATCAAAACCTCAGAAGTGGTGAGTCCTGAAAATGCTAAACAAATGATCGACAGCATTTATAATCGCTTAAAAGCGGGTGAAGATTTTGCAACCCTTGCTTCAACCTATTCAAATGATCCAGGTTCAGCACGTGATGGTGGTAGCCTAGGTTGGGTGAGTCCAGGCATGATGGTGCCTGAATTTGACAAAACAATGCAAAGTGCTACCGTTGGTGAAGTAAGCAAACCTTTTGAGACGCAATTTGGATGGCATTTACTATTGGTTTCTGAAACACGTAAGCAAGATATGACCAGCGAATACCAAAAACGTATGGCGCGTCAAATTTTAGGTGAACGTCAATTCGAATCAGAGTTTGACAGCTGGTTAAGAGAGTTGCGTGCAAATACTTATATCGAAATTAAAGATCCAAGCTTAGATCCTAAAAAGAACGAAAGTTAAAATTGAAACGTTAAAAAAACCAGTTATTTCAACTGGTTTTTTTATCACTTAAATATCATAAGCCGCCAAAACTTGACGGAGAATAAACCCAACCCAATTAAAAAATAACAGGAAAATAGCTGACCACCGATCATTTAAGTCAACCACTCGCCCATCCTATCTGAACCGCCAACTTGTAAAACACTAATTTGTTTTCACCTACTAAGCAGTGATCATCATTGATTTGTACTGTTTAAAATTAAAATACTCGATAACGTGAATAGTGACTTATTTATCCATTTTATTTACAGCTATCTCTATTTTTTATTGCACATATTCTTTAGGTATTTAAATCTCAAAACGGTCTATAACAAGATTTTAATATGCTCTATAGAGCTTTAAATCTCTCTCCAACATCTCTTTAATATCTCTTTAAAAAAGTCATATAAGCAAATATTTTGCATAAGCCAACGTTATTTGCATACTCATTTTTATTCTCATAGCACCGTTTTAGACTTAAGCCTAAGTCACATGTCGATTTAACATGAAGCTAGATAAAACAAAGCACAAAAAAAAGACGCCAATTCGGCGTCTTTTCATACAATTAGATTCTACAATCGCAAATTAACGATTGTTTTCATCATCTTGTGAATCTTCAAACTTAGTTTCGCCACCGAAGTCACCTTGACCACCGAAGCCACCTTGACCACCGAAGCCGCCTTGACCACCGAAGCCGCCTTGACCACCGAAGCCGCCTTGACCACCGAAGCCGCCTTGACCACCGAAGCCGCCTTGGCTACCGAAACCACCTTGACCACCAAAACCACCTTGTTGACCAAAGCCGCCTTGTTGACCGCCAAAGCCGCCAGTTTGACCACCGAAACCACCAGCAGCGCCGCCTTGAGCACCAGCAGGAGCACCAGCAGGACGTGGGTTACGTGCAGGAACTACAGTTGAAATGGCATGCTTATAAACCATTTGGCTTACAGTATTTTTCAACAAAACAACATATTGGTCAAAAGATTCAATATGACCTTGTAGTTTGATACCGTTTACTAAAAAGATAGAAACTGGAATGCGTTCTTTACGGAGAGAATTTAAGAACGGATCTTGTAAAGTTTGACCTTTAGACATTTTATACTCCAAAAAAAATTTTAAAATCAGCGCAAAAACTATCTTTATTTTTCAATTAAAATTTATAAAAAAGATAGTTGTTAAATTTTGCTTTATCCGTATAAGTTTCGCAAGTCTTCTTGCGCCTGCTTTATCGTAAAAAAAGTTTTAAATTGATGTAATTCTTGCAAAGAACGTAACCAAGTGTATTGACGTTTAGCTAATTGTCGTGTTGCAAATAAAGCCTTATCGCACATTTCTTGGTAATTTTCTTGACGCTTATCACTGTTTTTTAAGAAATCAATAGCTTGACGATAACCAACAGAGCGAAAAGCGGGCAAATTTTCATCGGGATCGTATTTTTTCATAAGATTCTCCACCTCATTTAAAAATCCGATTTCCCACATTTTTTCCAAACGCATCTCAATACGTTTATGTAATTCTACACGGTCTGGTAGCAATGCATAATTATGAAAATTGTAACGGTATGGTTGCTTTTGAGGTTGTTCCGCTTGTAGTTGTGTAATGGGACGTCCTGTAATCTTATAAACCTCCAATGCACGAATAATACGCTGCTTATCACTCACCTTAAATTTTTCACCTGCCAGCGCATCTACAGCTTTTAATTCATCATAAACAGCCTGCCAGCCTTCTGTTTCACCTTTAAGCTCAATCGCTGCTCGAATATCATAATCTGCGCTGGGTAAATTTGATGCCAAACCTTCCAACAAAGCTTTGAAATAGAGCATCGTTCCGCCCACCAAAATCGGTATTTTCCCACGTGCATGAATGTCATCAATCAAGCGGCACGCATCCTCAACAAATTCTGCTGCGGAATAAACTTCGAGTGGCGTAATAATATCAATCAAATGGTGTGGATAACGCGCTTGTTCTGCTTTTGAAGGTTTCGCTGTACCAATGTCCATATCTTTAAAAACCAGTGCAGAATCAACGGAAATTAGCTCATAATTGCCTTGTTCATATAGCTCACATGCCAAAGCCGTTTTACCGCTTGCAGTCGGCCCCATTAAATTGATGACAGGCAATTGATTTGACATGTACAACTACTCTCCTCGAGCAAATAATTTATCTAGTTGAGTCAATGGAAATGCACGCCATGTTGGACGACCATGATTACATTGACTCGCAAATTCTGTTTGTTCCATTTGGCGTAATAAAGCATTCATTTCAGAAAGGCTAAGCACACGATGTGCTCTCACCGCACCATGACATGCCATCCCCGCTAAAATATGATCACGCTTTTGTTGCAAAGCTTGAGCTTCATCATTTGGATCTAAATCATTGAGTAATTCAGGTACAAGTGATTCAAAATCAGCCTTATGCAATATTGCAGGTACGCCACGGACAATCACTTGTTCATCACCATATTGGTCTATATCTAGGCCCAATCTCTCTAACTGAGGTTTTAATTCATCAATACGTGTGGCTTGCATTCGGGTAATCGGAATCACTTTGGGAATAAGTAACTGTTGTGAAGTCCAAAACTCAGGTTTATCCCACGCCAATTTCATTTGTTGTAATAAAATTCGCTCATGCGCTGCATGCATATCAACAATAATTAAACCTTCAGTATTTTGTGCAAGAATATAAATTGCATGTAACTGAGCAATCGCAATCCCCAAGGGATATTCATCCACTCGAGGCGTAGCTTGCTGAGCAATGGCTTGTACTGAACGATGATAAGATTCTTGATCACTTAAACCTTGTGAGTTATCCCCTACTGCATGATTTGAATTGCTATGATCACTTTCACGTAAAGGCGCCAAATAACTTTTTAATGCATTATTAAGTTGCTGCGTACCTTTGTACTGCTGATTTGGATGGGCTTGATAATGCACAGTTTGCGGTTGCTTTGAATTAAAGTCTGTTAAACCATCATGCTGAAATTGGTTCGTGTGCAAACTATCCGCATTGCTTAGGCTATTTTCAACTTGAGCATCATTATTACCTTGTAGCTGAGTTGCGTCACGATGTAATTGAAATTGCTCTTGATAACGCGGTTGCGGTACTTGCCATGCAACAGCTTGCTCATCCTGTTTCATTGCGGATGATAATTCAACAGATGCCGTTTGAAACTGTGCCAGTGTTTCTTTGGCATAATGACGTACAAACTCATGTACTTCACGTTGATTCAGAAATCGAATTTCATGCTTTGTTGGATGAACATTGACATCGACATTTTCAGGATCAACTTCTAAAAACAATAAATAAGCTGAATGTTGATGACCATGTAGAATACCGTCATACGCCATGCGTAACGCATGTGAAATGGTTTTGTCTTTGACAATACGACCATTCACATACACATATTGCAAGTCTGCTTGCGAACGTGCATCTGAAGGATGTCCTAACCACCCCGATAAACGCATATTGATACTATCTGCATCAATCCAATAGGCATTTTCAGTAAATTGACGACCTAACAATTGCTGCACACGCTGAAAGCGCAATTCACCACTGTCTGCGATGGGTAAATTAAGTCGAATGTTTTCGTTATGTTCTAATACAAAACGGATATCGAAATGTGTTAATGCCATTCGGCGTACAATTTCTTCGATATGTCCAAATTCAGTGCTTGGCTTTTTTAAAAACTTACGTCGTGCAGGAACATTAAAAAACAAATCTTGAATACGAATATGTGTGCCTTGCTGTGCAGCAACAGCTTGAATATCTTGATGATCGAATGCAGTCCCATTCACTTCAAGTTGATAACCAACACCCGAATCATCTTGGCTGCTGGTCAATGTCAGTCGTGAAACAGCAGCAATAGAGGCCAATGCTTCACCACGAAACCCTAAACTTACAATCGCTTGCAATTCTTCCGCAGATTGAATCTTACTGGTGGCATGCCGTGTCACGGATAATGCAAGATCTTCAGCATGAATACCACGTCCATTATCAATGATTTCTATCAGCGTACTACCGCCCTGTGCAACTCGAATAATCAGCTCCGTTGCACCTGCATCGATCGAATTCTCAAGTAACTCCTTCACCACAGAAGATGGACGCTCAATCACCTCTCCTGCTGCAATCTGGTTTGCCAATGCAGGATCTAAAGTCTGGATACGTCTTAAACTGATATTTTCTCGTTGCATTCAATTAACCTAAATCATAATGATTTTAAAGAATGACAAAGACATGACTCTTGTTCATACCGTTGTATTCTATAAATCTTGTGTGCTAACAGGTGCTTCAAACTGGTTAAATCAGCTTGCTTTAATCAAATTTAATTTATTTTAAATAACATCGAAGTTAAAGAGCATTGAAGTAACGACCTCAATCTCAATAACCTTAATAACCCAAATCTTGTAATGCTGTAATCAACTTTGCTGAAATACTGCTGATCGTGACTTCACGAACCATTTCATCATCTGTTTTTTGAATATCAATCACATGATCTGCCTGCGGAATTTCTTCACCACCTTTCGATGGCCACTCAAATAAGAATAAAGCATGAGCAACATCTAAATAATCACGAATACCCATTAATTCAAGTTCATACGGATCATTTAAACGATATAAATCAAAATGAAAAATATCTTTTCCAGCAATATTATAGGGCTCAACCAATGTATAAGTTGGGCTTTTAACAGCACCCTGATGCCCTAAACTTTGTAACCAATAACGGCTCAGTGTCGTTTTACCTGCACCTAGATCACCAATAAGATAAATCACGCCTTCTGCAATATATTGCGCTAATTTTTGCGCTAGTTTTTGGGTATCTAACTCATTGCTTAGACTTAATTTACATGAATATTGCATAGCACTCACGACAGGTTTCAAACTAAGCCGTATAATAACATTGCAAAGCTTTCAATGTAAAAATAAGCGAAGAAATATCGACTTCACAATGAATCATGTAAAAAACTAAGCCAAAGAACATGAACAATATATCGATAAAACGCTCCTAATCGCGCATGCTTAGCATTTTTTTGCCACAATATCAGCGAGATCATTCACCAATTGTTCAATATTTTGCTGACTGAGCTCCGACAAAGTCATTCTTAACCCAAACTGTGTATTTTCAACAAAAAAATCCTCTCCTGTACGCACCAACCAACCTCTTTCGAGTAGTGCTTTTGCATAATATTGGGGTGTATCTAATTCCAACCACACATTTAAACCGTCAAATTGCGTAGCACATTTTAGTTGCTTTTGCTGCATCAAATGTACAAAAGCATGATTTTGATCTAAATAATACTGTTTGACCTGTTTTAAATGCTGTTCAAATTTTTCTGCGCTTAGTAATTGATAAACAATATTTTGTAATAAATGACTGACCCATGATGTGCCAGAATTCATTTTTTTGTCTAATAATGCAGAAGTATGCGGATCACAGCAAATAAAACAAAAACGTAGATCAGGACCTAAATACTTAGACACAGAGCGAAGGACTGCCCAATTTTGAGTTGTTTCAGGAATAATATGATAATACTCAGCATGAGAAATGACTGAAAAATGATCATCAATTAAAACCAATGTGTTCGGAAAACCACTTAAAATGTTTTTGATTAAAATGGCTTCATCACGATTTAAACTATAACCCGTTGGATTATGTGCACGTGGTGTAATAATCAAAGCTTTAACATTTTTATTTAATGCATTTTCAATATCGCTCAGGTTAAATCCTGCATGATTCACTTGAATTGAATGTATTTGAAAATGATTATTCTCAAGAATTTTTATACTATTTATAAATCCTGGGCTTTCAATCGCCACATGATCTTGCGCCAATAAATATGCAGAAAGAATACGCTCAATTCCATCAATCGCACCATAAGATAACGCTAAACATGCCTCTGGATGAATTGCGAAAATATCAGAAAAAATCTGAGTTTCAGCATATTTTTTGAGTTGCTGATGATAAATATCTTCACCATATAAACCTGCTCGAACATTTTTAAAGTTGATGCTTTGCAAGTTTGGAAGCATATCACGATTTGGATTTCCATGTGCAATATCAATCAGTTCAGGGCTTAAATTATGCTGACTCCCTTCACCACCTCGTGATTTGGAATAGCGAACTTGAGTGCCTAAACGTTTATTGGTTTGTATCACACCGAGTTTAGCCAACGCTGCATAGGCTGTAGAAATTGTATTTCGGTTAACGCTTAATTGCTTTGCTAATTCACGAATATTAGGCAAGGTGTCACCTTCTTGATAAACACCTTGTGAAATAAGAAACCGAATACTCTCTTGTATTTCTTTGGCATTCTTTCCTTGAATTTTCATAAAAATATCAATTCTACTTAGCAAGATTCACATTATATGTGACTTAAATTATTTAACCAATCTTTCAACATGAGCCGCCCTGCTTCGGTTAACTGTTCACCATAAGTGAATGCATCTTGCCTTAATTGATGAATATCAATATTGGCTTTATTTAACTCACAGGTATGTCCAATTAACCATTTTTCAATGTCTTTATAATTAACTTCTGGATGGAACTGAACGGCCAAGATTTGCCGACCTATGCAAAATGCCTGATTCTGATAATAATCTGAACTTGCTAAGTGTGCGCCTTGCATAGGTAAATCAAAAGTATCTCCATGCCAATGCAGAACATGTTTACCATCTAAAAACCTAAGTGGAGAAGCAAGACCTAAATCACTGATTTGCAAACGTCCCCAGCCAATTTCCTTGTGATGCCCTGCATATACATTTGCTCCCAGTGCATCAGCGATCAATTGAGCACCCAAACAAATACCAAAAGTTGCATAATTCAACGCCAAGCGTTGTTTGAGTAATGCGATTTCCGTTTCTAAAAATGGATATGTATCCACCTCATACACACCAATGGGTCCGCCCAGAATAAATAGCGGGTGCTTTGAAGCAAATGCAGGAGTTAAATCATCAACCCCTGCTTGGAAATAATGAATATCATAGCCTTCATTGTTTAAAAGCGCTGAGAATATACCTAAATCCTCAAAGCTTAGATGTTGAATCACATGAATTATTTTCATAAAAATTCCTTATTCCACGTCAATATTAAAATCTGAAAAAATTTGTATGGCTGAACCTTGATCAAAAAGACCAACGCTTTTACATAAATCAATTAAGTCGCCGCAATCAATCTTGTCCAAACCCACTTCATTGTCCTCACGACAATCATTGATTAACTCTTTATTTTTTCTAATATTGAGTTGAACTAGAATTCTGCTCCACAAATCAAAATCTTTATTTGCAAACCATAAAACTGATTGAGCCAACATTTTCACTAAAAATTCTTTTTGTGTTGCATCCAGTTTTACAATCATTTGTTTGGTGATTTCAGTGAAAATTTTGGAATGCGCTAATTCATCATTTCTATGCGCCGCAACCGTGGCTTGGTTAAAAGACTGAATGGTATTGTTCGAACTCAACTGTTCTAAATAATCACTGACAAAAATCTCTGAAACGATAGATGCTGCTAACTGAATAAGTCGTTTCTTCCATTCTTCAGGATGCTTTTGTTGTTCTCGTTTTAAATTATCGGCGAGAGAAAACTCCCCTAAATTAATATTTTTTAAATCTCGTTTATATTGGCAGATTAAATTTGCATTTTTGACCAATAATATATGATACGCTTCATCAACCAGAGTTTCACAAACCAACATATGTATAATCGGTGAAGATAATCCTGGTATTTTATTATTTAAAATATCATTACAACTCGGGGTAACGATATCGCTTTCTATACAAACTGTTTTTTCATTATAAACCAGCCAGCCACAGCTTAAAATTTTACTCTTTTCAGAACAATCTAATTCATTAAAAACATGGTGCTCAGAAAATGGTAATAACTCTTCAATAAAATCTGGTTTATTCACATCGTAACGCAAATAATCGGGAGTTTCCTTACCAACCATTGAACGTTGTCGCCAACTGTTGTGAATGGTTGATAAAATCTTAATTGAATTATTACTATCATTGGAGATATTGTCGATTAAAAAATTGTTCATTATTTTTTCTCACAAATTAAGGTTATTCTTCATGAAACAATACAAGTTATCGCAAAAATAATTGATATCACGCTCAGATAAAAAATATGAAGGCAACAATCTAATTATTTTATTTTGAGTCACATTAATTAATATCTTGTGATTAATTAATATTTGCTCTGAAATATTCACCACTTCTTCATCTAGTTCAATCGCAATCATTAAACCTATACCTCGGATAGATTTAATGCCTCGTACACTTGTAAATTTTGATTGTAATTTATTAATAAAATATTCTCCTTTTTCTCTATTTTTCTGAACAAACTGATCTCTTTCTATTATTTCTAATACTTTATATGCGACACGACAAACTAAAGGATTTCCTCCACATGTTGAACCATGCATTCCTGGTTTCAATAAGTTGTTGAGTTCTTTGCTCACTAGACATGCGCCTATGGGTAAACCATTGGCGAGACCTTTAGCCACAGTTAATACATCTGGAATAATTTCAGCTTTTTGATGATAAAACCAATAGCCTGTACGCCCTAAACCGCATTGCACTTCATCAAATATAAGCAGGCATCGATATTGATTACATAACTTTCTTAATTGTTTTAAATACAAAGTAGATGAAATATTAACCCCTGCTTCACCTTGTATGGGTTCCAACATCACTGCACATACATGATGCTGATTTAACTTGGCTTGAAGATCGTCAATATCATTAAACTGAACAAAGATAAAATCATCTAAAAGCTTTCCAAATTGTTCTTTATATTTATTATTACCTGTTGCAGATAATGCACCTATGGTTCTGCCATGAAATGCATGCTGCATGACAATAATTTTAGGGTCTTTTATCTTATTTTCATGGGCATATAATTTTGCAATTTTAATGGCTGTTTCATTGGCTTCAGCACCTGAATTACAAAAAAATGCAGCAGCTAAATTTGAGAGTTCAACTAACTTATCGCTGAGTTTTTTAGACCAGTGATTGGTAAATAGATTAGATAAATGAATATAGTGTCCAATTTGCTGATTAATTTCTCGATTGATTTCGTTATTCTTATGTCCAAGATTAGTTACACCCACTCCAGATGTCATATCTAAATATTGATTTCCAGCATCATCCCAAATATAACAACCCTCACCGTGGGTAAAATTTATATCTATTTTTTTATAGAAATTAATTAAACTACTCATTTATACCGCCTCAATATAATCATAAGGTTCTAATTCATAATTTGTTGAGAAAATCTTTGTCGTACCATTCTCAACCAAAAGAATCCTTTTTTCATTCGTGCCTTTATAAACTTTAATCTGTTGGTCTTTACCTTCTATAAGCCGAATAAATTCAGATAAATCTTTTTCTGGAAAATTATTTCCTGTAATAAATCGACCTAAAAGACGCTGTAGATGATAAATTTCTACTTGATAAACATAATCCATGCGATTCTCTTTAATCATTCAGGCCAATAATATGTATCTGGTAAATTTCTATGCCCAAAAATGGCTTGCCCAACGCGAATATCTGTTGCACCTTCCTCTATTGCGATTTCAAAATCACCCGACATGCCCATAGATAATCTTGAAACTGCTGGATAATTGGTTTGAGTTTCTATTAACAATTCTTTTAATGTTCTAAAACAACGTCTTATTTTTTGTTCTTCATGGCTATGAATAGCTAGGGTCATTAAACCTACGATATTCAAATGATTTAGTTTTTCTACTTCTGCTAAAAAATGAGTCAATTCATTGGGCGCTATGCCATATTTACTTTCCTCATTTGAAGTATTCACTTGAATAAAAACATCTAATTTTTTATCGATTGCAATCAGCTCATTGTTCAATTTATTTGCAAGTCGAATACTATCTAAGGCATGAAACTCAGAAATATATTGAACAACTTGCTTTACTTTATTGGTCTGTAAATGCCCTATTAATATCCAGTTAATTTTCTGATTCTTTAACTGCTCAGCTTTAGAAATAAGCTCTTGTACTTTATTTTCGCCAAACTGCGTCACGCCTAAGTCTATTGCATGCTGAATAGTCTCAAGTGGCTTGGTTTTGGTTACGGGAATCAGTCTGATTTGTTGTGGGCTTCTGCCCACTTTGAGACATGTACTTTGTATGCATTGCTCTAAATCAGCCAAATTCTTTCTTAAATACTGTACGTCCATTTCTTACTCAACATTTTTGACCTAGGTCAAAAATAATATAAATAATTTTTAAAAGACATCACTTCAAAACCACAAATGTAACCAAAAATTTCCAAAATTTAATCTAAAGAAAAGATTTCCGAAGGGTTTATATGAATATTATTTGAAATGATTTACTGTGCAAAAACGTGTTTTAATTTAAAATAGCGCATTTAAAATCTAAATCATTTATGAAAAAACCTTGCTTTAAATTTATTCCACCGATGATCAATGGCGTAAATGCAAGCCAAGTTTATCTACCCAAGCTGACAGAACAACCTGTTTCTTTATTTCACTTTTTATGTGAACAATTCCCACATATTTCTATAGATGAATGGCAGCAGCGTTTTGATGATGGACTCATTTTAGATATGCAAGGAAATGCGTTAAATTCATCTGCTGCATTTCAACAAAATACACATATTTTTTACTATCGCTTTTTAGCCCACGAAGTTCACGTACCATTTCAAGAAAAAATTTTATTTGAAAATAATGATTTGATGGTGATTGATAAACCACATTTCCTTACGATTAGCCCCACGGGTCAGTATGTTCAAGAAACTTTATTGGTTCGATTAAAAAAAACCACGAATAATCCTGATTTAACCCCGATACATCGTCTAGACCGTGAAACTGCGGGAATCGTCTTGATTTCTAAACAACCCGCTACGCGTGGCTTGTATCAACAAATGTTTGCAGAACGCAAAGTTCAAAAGCTTTATCACGCGATTGCGCCTTATCGTGAAACTTTAACATTTCCATGTGAGATCAGTTTACGTATGGAAAAAGGGCAACCTTTTTATACCATGCAGGTGGTAGATGGGATTGCCAACTCACAAACAGCAATTGAGATCATTGAACATGATCAATATTGGGCAAAATATCAACTCAAACCACTCACCGGTAAGCAACATCAGCTCCGTGTGCATTTGAACAGCTTAGGTATTCCCATCAAGCATGATCCTTTTTACCCCGAAGTCATGCACAAAACAGAAGATGATTTTAGCCAGCCATTGCAACTTTTAGCCAAGCAAATTGAATTTATAGACCCTGTAACACAGCAAGCAATGCGCTTTTGTTCTGAACACGAATTGACACTGTAATTCTTATGTAATGACAAATGTACGACTTTTTGATGATTAGACATTGAAATTCTAAATACTTTGATTAAAATAGACGTTCAAACTCAAATTTGTTTGGTTTAATCCATGAGAAAAACGGAAGTCTATCAAGTACGCCTTGATTCACAAGAAAAAAAACAGGCGTTTGCTGTATTCAAACAATTGGGAATCACCCCTGCCCAAGCGGTTCGTCTTTTTTTTAAGCAAGTTGTGATTACAAAATCAATCCCCTTCGCAATTGAAAATCAGAACATTAATATGGATCAATTGTTAAAATTGAGAAAAATTAAGCAAGAACAGCAAAACGGTCAGTTAAATAACACCGCTGACTTGGTCGATGACGATGAAGATCTTTTTGCGGAGCTGAATGCAATCTTGGGTGAAAGTGACAAAACTTAACAGTGTTGCATTTTAAAACAATTAATTAAGTTTACTGTTGATTTTTTTGGGTATGCTCTTTTACAAGGAAATATAAAAATTCATTGTCAGGGGTATATCAATGATCGTCAGACGAGCGACCAAAGAAGATTTAGAACAACTTGCTGTTTTATTTGATGAATACCGTCAATTTTATGGTGCTTCTTCCAATATCAAAGAATCATTCAACTTCTTAACTCAACGCTATGAAAATCAGGAAAGCGTCATTTTTATCCATGTAAAAGACGACGTTTTTACGGGTTTTGTACTTTTATATTTAGGTTTTTCTTCTGTTGCTTGCTCTACTTATTATATTTTGGATGACGTTTATGTCACACCTATTTTCCGTAGACAAGGTTCAGCAAAACAGTTGATTGACACTGCAATTTTATTTGCACGCCACGAAAATGCGCAACGTATTAGCCTAGAAACTCAAAAAAACAATTACCACTCACATCAACTTTATGAACAAATGGGTTTCGTAAAAGACAACGAATTTCAAACTTATCATTGCTTCTTAAAGTAATTCTTCAAATATACCATTTTGAAAATCGAACCATTTAATAAGCTGAATCCATTTTTCAGTATTTTAGCGTGAGATGACTTGAGCTTCTTAACCGATGTGAATTGCCGTTATGAAATAGCGTTTTACTGGATTAAATTTCCAATAATGGCTCAATACTTTGGTTCTTAGCTGCTAAAATCTGTTGTTCATTCAAGTAAATCCATTCACCTTCAGCCAATTGTGATAATTTTAATTGACCAATTTGAGCACGATGCAAACGCTCAACCTTATTCCCAACCGCTGCAAGCATACGTTTGACTTGATGATATACACCTTGATGAATGGCCATGCTCAATTCATGTTCAGCAATTTTCGTCACATCTGTTGCAGCAAAAACCCCCTTTTCATTGCGTAATTCAACACCCACTTCTAATTGCTGAATGTGTGTATCGTTGATCGGATCAGCCGTTTGCATTTGATAAACTTTCGCCACATGCTTTTTGGGATGCGTCAAAGCCTGTAAAAACTGCCCATCATCTGTAAGGAGTAACAAGCCTGTTGTATCTTGATCAAGACGCCCTACGCATTGCAAGCCCCGATTCATCAGCACATCATCAAACAAATCAAAAACACTATAATGATGTGTTGCCTGATGCGAACATTCATAACCTTGTGGCTTGTTTAAAGCAATATAGACCTTTTCACGGTACTGATACGTTTCACCGTACACTTTATATTCTAGATTTTGTAAATTCAGTTTAAATTTTGGATCTGAAACGATTTGATCTTGAATTGAAATCGCACCATTTTTGATCAGCTGCTGGCAGTGTTTTCGTGATCCAAAACCCTGTGATTGCAACATCTTTTCCAGCAACATATCTTTCACCCTATTTTCTAAGCCGATTATTTTACATGAGGATACTCAACATAGCGATGCATAAGGAATAGCAAACTCAAGATTCAAGATTCAAGATTCAAGATTCAAGATTCAAGATTCAAGATTCAAGATTCAAGATTCAAGATTCAAGATTCAAGATTCAAGATTCAAGATTCAAGATTCAAGATTCAAGATTCAAGATTCAAGATTCAAGATTCAAGATTATAGCTTGGCTTATATTATGATTGACTTTTCAATGAAATTTAACTGCTAAAAAAATACAGTGAATTCTTTTTTAATTATAAAATTCAATAGAATAAATAGTAATACTGTAGATGCTTTACAAAAGTACTGTGCCAGATTAGGATTTATTTTAAAATCCATAGCGCTATTTTCAGTATAATACAGCGGTATTTTTATTTTAAACGATGAACTTTGATGAGCTTTTCTAGCCTCGACCTTAATTTAATTGTTCTCCTGATTCTTCTCGCCTGCGGTATTTTTAGTCATAACACGGCTGTAACCATTGCAGCAGGTGTCCTGATTGTTTTTAGAATCACACCTTTAAGCCAGTTTTTTCCACTCTTACAAACACATGGTTTAGAAGTCGGCATTATTATTCTAACCATTGGTGTATTGACGCCGATCGCAAGTGGCAAGATTCCAGGTGAAGTGATTTTAAAATCGTTTATGCATTGGAAATCTTTAACAGCGATTGCCATAGGTTTATTAGTTGCATGGCTTGGTGGGCGTGGTGTCAGTTTAATGACCAATCAACCGAATGTCGTTGCAGGATTGCTCATTGGCACGGTTGCAGGTGTGGCATTATTACGCGGCGTTCCTGTTGGCCCGTTGATTGCGGCAGGAATTTTGTCGTTATTTATTGGAAAGTCTTAGTATATGGTTGAAAAAGATTGATTAAAAATATCAATGTGCAATCTTGCAAAACTGGATTAAAAAACATCACAGTTTGATTCAAAACAAGCCAATATCTACATTATTGTGTTTAAAAAAATTTCACAAATTTAATAAAAGCAATGCAGCAAAAACATTGCTTACAAACTGTAGTTCACACCTTTGCGAATACGTTTATTCTCATACATTTTCAAATCAGCAAATTCAATCAATTTATTGAGTTCTAAACCATCTTCTGGAAAGAGAGCAAGACCTACACTGGCGCCCATATCTAATTTTATATTTTCAAATATAAACGGGAGTCCACACGCTTCGACGATTCGGTTCATTGCTTTCTTGGCAATCTCTTGATTTGCAACACCGCTTAAAATCACCGCAAATTCATCACCACCCAAACGTGCTACAACATCATCTTGACGTGTCGCATTGACAATTCGTTTGCCAATTTCTTTTAAAGCTTCATCACCTAAACGATGTCCATATTGATCATTAATTGGTTTTAAACCATCCATATCAATCATTAATATGCCAAGTAATCGACCACCACGTTTGGCTTTATCCACGCCTTGTCTTAAACAATCTAGGAATAAAGCACGATTGGCAAGCCCTGTTAAATTGTCTTGTGTTGCGAGTTTATAAAGTTCTTGCGCACCATATTTAGTTGCGTGGTACATCGCTGCGGCAATCAGTTCAGACATTAAACTTAGCAAGTTAATGTCACTGTCTTTAAATGCATTGACACGTTCAGAATAAATTTTAAGGACGCCAATAGGTTCATCGCAATGAATTAACGGCACGACCGCCATTGAACGTAGCCCAACACGTCGACATGCTTCACGATCCACACGTTCATCAACTTCACTGTCTTTGCAATACAGTGTGGCATTTTGCGCTATACATAACCCTGATAGACTGGAATCCATTTTCAAACGTAAACCTAGAAAATCATTTGCACCGTTAGAAACAGCGCGATAAACCATGTCACCATCCTCAGCAAGTTCGACAATAGCGCCCTTTGCTTGGGTAATGGTTTGAATTTGTTCTGCGACAAGGGTCATCACCGCATTGATATCTAAACCCAATTTTGCAATTGCAGTTTGAGTCTGAATAACCGAGAGTAATTGTTTAGATGTCGGTTGCTTCGCTTTAGGCATACATCATCCTAGACGAGTTTAAATCATGAATTCCAATTCATATATTAAAATGATTACCACTTTATTTAAAGCACAATTCATAATTTGTATCACAGATAAATAGCGATAAAAATCAAAATTTAAAAGTTAATGCTGCATGATAAGTCAGATCTGTATGAATTTTAGCGCATTAAAATCCATACATTGTGAATAAATAGATTAACTCAAATAATATTGATGACGCTTTTGAGAGAATTTCTCTAACTGTTTTAAGAAACCCTCAAAGTAGCTTTTCTCTTTTTCTTCAATACGATAGCCTGCATATAATGTACGGCGTAAACCATTTGCAGATACACAATCCAAACGACGTGAAGTCACCCAGCCCTTTTGCTCGTATTCATTCACCACCCAATCGGGTAATGCGGCTATGCCTCGTCCACTTGCCACCAATTGAATCAACATCTGAGTTAAATCGGTCGTTCGGATTTGTTTAGGTTGAATATTTGCAGGAATAAATAACTTCGACATGATGTCCAAACGATGCTTATCTACTGGATAAGTAATCAACGTTTCTTCTGCCAACTCTTGCACAGTAATACGTTCAGCACGAACCAATGGATGCGTATTTGAAAGCACCAAACGTGATTCATATTCAAAAATTGGAAAATATTCAATTCCTTTTAAAGCAATCGGATCTGCTGTAATCAATAAATCAAATTCAGCATTTTGCAAAAGCTCGTGCGGATTCGACTCAAAACCTGAAGCAAAATCTAAGTCTACATCAGGATATTGTGAACGATATTGATTTAGTAAAGGCATTAACCAATCAAAGCAGCTATGACATTCTGAAGAAAAAATAATCCGCCCAGTCTGCCCATGCACAATTCGCGTAATGTCTGATTGTGCGATTTGGATTTGTGGAAGCACGTCATCGGCAAGTTTAAGCAAACGCTGTCCCACATTTGAAAATGACACTGGACGTGTACGGCGGTTTACAACCTCTACCCCATACCAATGATCTAACTCTTTCAATTGATGAGAAATTGCAGAAGGTGTTAAACACAGATCACCCGCAGCAGCGACCAGTGAACCATGCTCACGTAAAGCAGTTAAAGTTTTTAAATGACGAATTTCTAACATGAGTAAAGACCAGCAAAACAACGTTTTGTTCTTAAACCAAGCTTTCAAAGCTGCTGAATGTTTAAAGAACAATAAATACAAGCTTTGCTTGAACACAAAATGAGAAGCGCTACTTCAAATAAAGTTCAAGCAAAACATAATGGATAATCATTCAAACAATAAGCTCGCAAAAATTGAATGCGCATTACATTCATCTCTTCGTGTCTAAAACAATGAAAAGACAAATGAAATCACTTAAAAATGAATATAATTCACTATAACATGAATTTAATGAGTTTGTGTAATGATGAATTTTATTTAATGATTATATCAATAAATGAATTTAAATAATTTAACATCTGCACAGGGATTCAAATGTCGATTAAAACTCATATTCTTGGCTACCCTCGTATTGGTGCAAAACGTGAACTCAAGTTTGCAGAAGAAAGTTATTGGAACGGTGAAATTACACAAACTGAATTTTTAGCAAAGGCCCAAGCTGTTGAAGCTGCAAACTGGCAAGCACAAGTCGATGCAGGTCTATCGTTCATTACTGTAGGTGACTTTGTATTTTACGACAGTATTTTAACCCATGCTGTTCGTTTAGGTGTGATTCCGACACGGTTTGCCGAAGCCGCTCAACTCAACCATGTTGATCAACAATTTTACCTAGCACGCGGTCGTGCACCAGAATGTGCAGATGTTGCTGCACTTGAAATGACCAAATGGTTTGACACCAATTATCACTATCTTGTACCTGAATTAAATTCAACTCAAAAGTTTAAAGCTGATTTCTCTGACTTATTTGCACAAATTGACCGCGCAAACGCTTTCAAGCAACCGATTAAAGTTGTTGTTCCAGGTCTTGTCAGCTTCTTATACCTTTCTCGAATTGTCGACACAAATAGCACAGTGAATACAGCAACTGAAAAACATGCATGTGAATGTGCTACCGATCATGCGGAAATTGCTGCTGATCAAGCCACTTTAAAATTCATTGATGCCCTTATTCCAATCTACACAGCTTTATTTAATGAGCTAAAAGCACGTGGTGTGGAATATGTACAAGTCGATGAACCTGCATTGGTTCTCGATCTTGCCCCAGCATGGCAAGCCGCTTTTGAACGTGTTTATAATCTCTTACAACGTAAAGATGACTTAAAACTAATCATTGCCACTTATTTTGAAACGTTAGGAGCAAATTTAAACCTTGCCGTTAATCTGCCTGTCGCAGGTTTACACATTGATATCACAAGAGAAAAGCAAGGTGAATTCTTTTGGAAAAAAGTCATTGACCAACTGCCTACACATAAAATTTTATCTTTAGGTTTAATCAATGGTCGTAGTGTTTGGGCAAGTGATTTGGTTTATTTAAATCTGATTATCCAAACGGCTAAAAAATCTTTAGGTGATCGCTTATGGCTCTCTACAGGTTGCTCATTATTACATGTACCTGTAGATTTACGCTCTGAAACGATTCCTGCAGAAGTGAATGGTAAACTTGCCTTTGCCCGCCAAAAACTCAATGAATTGGCGGTATTAGCTTCTGGAAATATTTATCCAAATGAAAAATTATCTAAAGCAGCAGACAAGGCTTTTAATTTAGTCGGACAAGAACGTGCAGAAACATTTGAAGATCGCTTCAAAGTACAACAACAAAAATTCAACTTGCCATTGATACCGACCACAACCATTGGTTCATTTCCACAAACTGCGGAAATACGTGCAGCACGCTCAGCTTGGAACAATGGCGACTTAACCAACGATGCCTATGAAATCGCAATGAAGAAGGAAATTGCCTATGCAATTGAACAACAAGAACAATTAGGCTTAGATGTGTTGGTTCATGGTGAAGCTGAACGTACCGACATGGTGGAATACTTCGCGGGCTTACTGGATGGTTTTTGGCTATCTAGATTTGGATGGGTACAATCCTATGGGAGTCGTTGCGTACGCCCACCAATCATTGTAAGCGATATTACTCGTTCCAAAGCCATGACTGTGAAATGGATTAAATATGCCAATAGCTTATCTGACAAGATTGTTAAAGGCATGTTGACTGGCCCAGTCACCATTTTAAATTGGTCTTTCCCACCTGCACACCGTACACGTCGTGAAGTGTGTTTACAGCTCGCAGAAGCAATCCGTCAGGAAGTTTCAGATCTGCAAAATGCAGGGATTGAAATTATTCAAATTGATGAAGCTGCTTTCCGTGAAGGTTTACCCCTGCGCAAAGCGGAACAAGCTGAATATTGGGATTGGGCAGTTAAATCCTTCAAACACTGTTCAAGCAGTGCCAATATCGACACACAGATTCATACACACATGTGTTATTCAGACTTTAAAGACTGCTTGCCACAAATTACAGCGATGGATGCGGATGTCATTACCATTGAAACCTCACGTTCAGGTCTACAACTGTTAGAAGTATTTCATGAGCAAGGCTATCCAAATGCCATTGGCCCGGGTGTCTACGACATTCACAGTCCACGTAGCCCAACTGTAGACAATATGCGTACAGTCATTGATGGTGCATTAAAAACCATCCCTGCTGAGCGTCTTTGGGTCAATCCAGACTGTGGTCTAAAAACCCGTAACTGGGCTGAAACTAAAACAGCATTAGCTACTTTGGTAAAAATGGCCAAACAAGTTCGTGCAGAGCTTGAAGTCGCTTAACTTTGTAAATGGATTCTGAAAAATGCGTTATTAGAAAAACGATATCAATGACTTTAGAATAATAAATCCTAGAATAATAAAAATAACATCTTAGATAAATCAGCAGCCTCCATTTATGGAGGCATTTTTTTAATCTTTTAAAATTTGCTCACCTTTCAAATCAAAACCAATTCATCTACAAATAGAACAATAATTTAAGTAACCTGAGTTCGGGATAAGATATATTCCAACTATATGATACGCGAGAACGTCAGTCGCATTGTCTGAGGCATGAGGAATATATTCCGCAAGATCTGCAATATACTGTTTTTGCAATCTATTTGGTACTTGATAGTATCTGTCGAGTTGGCGACTGACAAATGGTTTTGCCCTTGCGTGGCAGTGCCACTCATCCCGAAAGCCTTGCGAGGTAGTACCTCTCAGGTCGAACCTGAACAAGATTGAAATATATTTCAAGCGAAGTGCAAGACGAAGTGGGTTAATTCTTACATTTGACTTTAAACGGTAAGACTCCGCTGTGCCTGATCTATCTTTTCAATAACTTACATCAGAATTTATCCCGAATTGGCGTTAAATAAATAAAAAACTCTAACCGCAAAAAATCTAGCAATGAATAACATGTTATTTCACTCTATCTTATTGATGAATGATAGATTTAACGATTTTAAAAATTCGGTTACATTTCAATATTGTTTATCTTTTAAGCTCAACATATTCTAAATAGGCAGGACTTAGCTCGTACTTTACAGGAGTAGAACAATGACAAGTGAAGCTATTCGTGATCCAAAAAAAGACATCTTACTTACACCTCAAAACGCTGCATTTATTTGTATCGATTATCAACCCGTCCAAGTCAACTCAATTGCCTCGATGGATCGTCAACTATTAATCAATAATATTGTAGGTTCAGCCAAAGCTGCTGTTGTCTATGGACTCCCTATTGTTCATTCAACTGTAAATGTAAAAACAGGGCTAAATAAACCGCCTATCCCTCAACTGCGCAAGGTATTACAAGATTACCCAACCTATGACCGCACCACGATTAACTCTTGGGAAGATGTAGAGTTCCAAGCCGCAGTAAAAGCAACAGGTCGTAAAAAACTGATTATGACTGCGCTTTGGACAGAAGCTTGTCTCACCTTTCCAGCTTTAGATGCCATCAATGAAGGTTTTGAAGTGTATGTGATTGCCGATGCTGTGGGCGGCACTTCTGTTGCAGCACATGAAGCCGCTCTTCGACGTATTGAACAAGCAGGTGGTAAATTAATCAGCGTAGTACAACTGTTTTGTGAATTACAGCGTGATTGGAAGCGTGCTGAGACTGTTCCGCAATTTATGAATTTGTTTATTGAAACAGGTGGTACGGCAGGGATTCAGTTCTCTTATGATAAATCAGAATAGATTTGCTTAACTATTTAAGAATATTAAGAATGATCATAAAATCAGGATGATAATACGTTTTATCTATCCTGATTTTTCATTTATGGATAATATTTTTAAAAATTATGAATAGTTTTTAAAAATTTAGAATCTAAATTTATTGCTTATTGAACAATACTCATAACATCATCATTTTTGATTGTGGCTTGTTTTACAGCAGGCTGTTCTAATGTCAATAATTTATAACTTTCAATATTGTCATTTTGATCAAAAAAGATTTCATAAGACATTTTCTTACCATTAAAAACGGTTTCCGTTGGCGTACCAATAATTTCCCATAAACCCACGGTAGCAACATCGGCCGCACCATGCCAAAAAGCACGACCGACTTTGCTTGCAGTAGAATAACCTTGTACAAAGGTATAAATCTCGTATCTCTTACCCTCTTTCATTTCAGAGATTACAGGCGCACCAAACTCTGCAACGACTAAACTTCTTGGTATTCCTGCATTTAACATTGTTGTATTCTTTTTTGAAGGTTGTTTACTTGCCATCACGACAGAACAACCCGAATTCATCAACATAGTAACTGCTACACCAGCAACAACTAATTTTTTAAACATTCTTTTTAAAATCCATGATCTACTATAAATATCGGCTTAAATATAAATGATTTAATCCATTTTTCAAGAGAATTAATCAGGCAATTTATGACCACAATGTGGGCAGAAACAGTACTTATTTTTTTCATGCTCAAGCGCTTCTTCTTTACGCTCTCGGATCAACTGCAAAATAATATCCCGTGTTTGCTCTGTGGAAAGCCCGATTTGCTTACGGATACTTTCAATTTTATCGACATCTTCAATTAAGTCTATTTCACTATTACTTAACAACTCTCTAAATCTGATCTCTAATTCTTGCTTTCTTTGTTCCAGTTCATTGGCTAATCCTGTTGCTAAAATACCTGCGGGTAAAGCAGCTAAGCCTACACCTAGAATAGTAATCAACGCACCTAAAAAACGTCCTAACGGTGTAATAGGAGTAACATCGCCATAACCCACCGTTGTTAAAGTGACCACAGCCCACCACATCGATGCAGGAATAGAACTAAATACAGTGGGCTGAGCACTACTTTCTACAACATAAATCCCTGCTGCGGCCATCACAATCATGATTAATAGAATAAAAATAACAGCCTGAAAAGATCCTTTTTCACGTTCTATTACCCGTAAAAGAATCTGTAAGGAGACAAAATAACGGGTTAATTTTAATAAACGAAGTAACCGTAAAACACGTAAGAAGCGTAAATCGATATGTACAAATAAATTGATATAAGCTGGTAAAATCGCCAATAAATCAATAATCGCTGCTCCGCTGGTAATATAATGCCAACGCTGTTTTGTCTCAGATTCTAGAGGGTTTTTCTCAACCACACTCCAAAATCTGAGCACATATTCTGCTGTAAAAATAATGATCGACAGGTTTTCAAAAATATTAAAGTAAACGTGATAAGCCTTATAAATTTCATTCACAGATTCAAGTAAAACTGCAATCACATTTCCACTAATCAGCACGATGAGAAAATAATTAATACATCGACTAAATAGTGTTTCATAATCATCATTATGCAAGTTGTTATATACAAAATGCCGTAACTTGTACCATGCCGTAATTCGCATCATTGCACTTTTTATTGGAATTAAAAGTGCATAGTAATACGCTAAGCCCTGTAAAGACAATCTTGTAAAGCTAAACAATTTGCTGCAAAACGGACTTCAAATCGTGCATCCCGAACATAGACTAATAAATTAAATTTTATAAATAGATAAAAATTTATTATATTAGTCACATATTTTTCAGCATCGCTGACTTTACAGTTTACGCACTTGTACACAGTACAACTCTCAAATATGGATCATTGATGTCTTCGCAACAAAACAGCCAGCTTAAACACGGCTTGAGCAATCGTCATATTCAATTGATTGCTTTAGGCGGTTCAATTGGCACAGGGCTTTTCTTAGGAATTTCTCAAACCATCAAACTTGCAGGGCCTTCCGTTATTTTAGGCTATGCAATTGCTGGCCTCATTGCATTTTTTATGATGCGCCAACTCGGTGAAATGGTGGTTGAAGAACCTGTCAGTGGTTCATTCAGTTATTTTGCATACAAATACTGGAGTCCATTTGCTGGTTTTATGTCAGGCTGGAATTACTGGGTGCTCAATGTCTTGGTTTGTATGGCTGAGCTGAGTGCAATTGGTCTTTATGTTCAATATTGGTGGCCCGAAATCCCAACTTGGGTGTCTGCACTCGCCTTCTTTATCTTGATCAATGTGATTAACCTTTTGCATGTTAAAGTTTTTGGTGAAATGGAGTTTTTATTTTCCATCATTAAAATTTTAGCCATTATCGCCATGATTGGTTTTGGTTCATGGTTACTGGCCAGTGGACATGCAGGTGAAACTGCTTCTATTTCAAACCTCTGGGCTTTGGGTGGATTCTTTCCGAATGGTCTGACGGGTTTAGTCATGGCAATGGCGATCATTATGTTCTCCTTTGGCGGGATTGAATTGGTGGGTATTGCAGCAGCAGAAACTCAAAACCCAACACAAACCATTCCCAAAGCTGTCAATCAGATTGTTTATCGTGTGTTATTGTTTTATGTATTAACCATCGTGGTTTTGCTGTCACTTTTTCCATGGAATCAAATTGCTGAAGGCGGTAGTCCTTTTGTGCTGATTTTTGATTCACTCGGTAGCCAAGGCGTTGCAACTGCACTTAATTTTGTTGTGCTTACTGCTGCAATTTCTGTTTATAACGGAACAAGTTATGGTACCAGTCGTATGTTGCTTGGATTGGCACAGCAAGGAAATGCACCACAATTTTTAAGCAAAATTAATAAACGTGGTATTCCTTATACAGCCATTTTGACTTCCGCTTTAGTGACTGCAATCTGTGTAGTGCTCAACTATATTTTCCCAGAGAGTGCTTTTAAGCTATTGATGAGTCTGGTGATTTCAGCAATTGTGATTAATTGGACAGTACTTTCACTGACCCATCTTAAATTTAAACGTAAAATGAATGCTTTAAATAAAGTTTCACTTTTCCCTGCGATTGCATATCCATTGGGTAATTATATTTGTGTCATTTTCATGTTGTGTATTTTGGCAATTATGTGGATGACACCTGATATGCGGATTGCTGTTATTTTAATTCCAATCTGGATTGGCTGTTTAAGTCTTGCATATTGGTTCAAAGTACGAAAAGTCTGAGGTCATGGACAGCATCTTTAATGGCACCCTTCCGCTAAAGATGCTGTCCATAGAATCAAAGCCAGTCTCCCAAATGTCTTTGATTCAATAAGATTATTTTAGCGTTTCATACAATGAAATGTTTCCCGAATTTGGTCTTGTTTTAAATACTTTCCGGAATGAAATTTCATGTTTCAGCTCATTTACGGAAAAAAATTCTGAGGTATAGCGTATGAATGACAGCCATTACAATTTAGACAAGATAGATCGCAAAATTTTATCTGCGCTTAGACAAGATGGTCGGCTTACTGTAGCTCAGCTTTCAGAAATGGTGGGTTTGTCTTCTTCACCCTGTTGGACTCGGGTTAAACGTCTTGAATCACTCAATGTTATTGAGGGCTATACCGCAACGATCAATGCTAAAGCAATTGGTATCAATGAATTGTTCTTTATTGAAATTACTTTAGAACGCCATGATGATGAAATTTTAGAGCAATTTAGTGAAGCACTCGGACAAATGCCTGAAGTTGTGGAAGCGCATTTAGTGACTGGCGATTACGATTATCTGGTTAAAGTTGCTGTAAAAAATGCTGAACACTATGAGCGCTTTTTACGTAAAAACTTATACTCGATGAAAGGCATTCGCCATACACGCTCGATTTTTGCTTTACGACCATTAAAATTAGAAAATAAATCAGATTTGATGATGATCGAATAAATAAAGCGTTCTTCTTTGTTTATTTACTCGATCTATTCAAATTGCTGTCTGCTTAGAATTGATATTGCAATGATAATGTTGCATTACGTGGTGCGCCATAATTCATACGGTTAGCACCAATACCCTCATAATATTCTTTGTCGAATAGGTTATCGATATTGAGCTGTACTTTGATATTTGGATCCACTTGATAGGCCAACATCGCACTGGCCAATACAACATCACCCTGTTCAATTTCCGTTGCTCCCGTCCCACTGGTAACTTTACTGCGATAATTTAAACCAACTCCTGCATTCCATTGATTTTGCATATATTTTACAAATAGATTTGCCATCGTTCGTGCATTATCAGTATTTACCTTAGTACCTTTGGCATCTTTAGCCTCAAAATTTGCTATACCAAAATTCACAGCCCATTGTTCGCTGATTTCGCCATCTACCTCAAATTCAAAACCTTTACTGACCACACCATCTACAGCACGATAAGCTTGCTCTGTTTTTGAATTTTCAACAAACTGACCATCAATCTTTTCTGCAACATTACTCTGCTCAATTCTAAATACAGATAATGCCGTATTTAAACGACCATCAAAAAATTCGCTTTTAACTCCTGTTTCATAATTTTTACCTAAAATAGGATCTAGATAATCACCTGTTGGCGTCCGATTATTTTGTGGTTTAAAAATATCGGTATAACTTGCATATACAGAATGTTGAGGCAACACATCATAAATAAAACCGATATAAGGTGTGAGTTCATCTTTAAACTCACGGCTTCCCGTCCCAGTTTCAATTTCATATTCCCAATTTGATAAACGCGCACCTGCAACCATTTTCAAACGATCTAATAGGTTAAATTTACCTGCTACATAAGCGCCTGATTGCGTGGTTTGATAAGGTAATAAACGATTTGTTGAGCTAATTGAACCCACAACTGAAGTATTTAAGTGATCAAAATCTAAAGTGTAGTTATCAATTATAGGATTCCCATAATAAGACTTTAACAACTCATTCCGATTCCAAGAACCACCAACAACGATTTCTTGCTCACGGTTTGCGATTGAAAATGGCATGTTTATATAGACATCAACATTATTTTCTTCTGTCGTCGCACGACTAGAATATGTTGAAGCTTTTATATTGCCCAAACCCGTTGTCTTATCTACCTTTCCACCAAAATAAAGTAATGCTGTATCTTTATCATCTCTACGGTATGAGTAGGCAACATTTAAATTCACATCATTGAATAGGTTTTGTTTCAGCGAGGCAAATACAGCCCGTGTATCAATATTCCAATAGGTCCAATCTGAAGTCACACTTAAATCACGGTCAAAATGGGTCTTTGTCCCATCTGTATAAAATGCGGGCATTCCACCCCAGCGGATACCGTTCCGTTCTAATTCTTGATATGTTGCTGCAAGTGAAAGGCTGGTACGATCTGTAACATCGTAATCTAAAGCGACATAAGCGACATTTCGTGATTTTTCATAATGATCCATAAAAGAGTCTTCATCTGAGTGTTTTACAAAAACTCGCCCTCTTAATGAACCATCCTCATTTAAACCTGATGAAAGATCGACTGAACTAGAATAATTGTCCCAAGAACCGCCAGAAGCTTGCAATGTTCCAGTCAGTTCTTTTGAATCCGCATGTTTACGGATCATATTTAGGCCCATGGCAGGATTCCCCGCGCCTGTCATTAATCCATTTGCACCTTTAACCACTTCCACACGATCAAAAATACTTAAATCTAAATCACCTTCTCCCAAACTCATGGTACTCGGCAATCCATCAATTAAATAATAATCAACCGAAAAACCACGTGCATAATTGTTTTGACGTTCGTCGGTACGTGATGCAGTAACACCTGTAATGTTATTCATTAAAGATTGAAAAGATGTAATGTTACGATCATCCAAATATTCTTTGGTATAGACTTTGACATTCTGTGGTGTTTCTCTTAACGCAAGATCAAGTTTGGTTGCTGTTTTTGCTTTATGATGTGTATAACTATTTGAGCTTTCGCTACTGCTGCTTTCTTGAGTCGCTTGCAAAGTAATGGTCTGTAATTGCTGTGTTTTATTTTCTTGTTCAGTCGAAATACTCCGATCTTCCTGCGCATCTATCGCAAAGACATTGAATGAAACTGATGTGAATGAAGATAGTATTGCGATTTTAATTGAGAGCGCCAAAGTCTTTTTAGCGTAATGTGAATAAAACATGAACAATTCCAGTCTAAAAATTTAAAGATAAAATACGGAATACATACTTAAATCCTGTACATTGCACATTACTTAGACATGGATCCAAAGATTTTGGACACACGCCACACTCCCCCGAGAACCAATAGATTAGGATAAATAATATGTTTTCTGTTTTGTGTTGTCGCAAAATAGTATAATTTTAATAATAATGCAAACCATTATCATTTATATTTAAATATAAACATGATGTTTCTACAATTTCCATGCTGTTTATTGGTTTACTTTTATGTTTTAATACGCACAGTATGAGATGAGCCTCTTACAGTATATGCCTCGATGCATATACGACTAGCCCCTAACCATGGGGCTTTTTATTGTCCAAATTTTCAATAGCATACCTTTCAAAGCATTTATTATTAAAACAAAAAAAGCGTTTACATAAGTTCACTATACCTGCTTATTTTGTACACTATTATTTAACAATAAATCGAAGTAAAAAAGGAATAACTATGAAGAAATTCTTTAAATATCTGCTCATCATCATTGCCATTCTATTTGTCATCGGATTGCTGTTTTTATTCCGCCCGATCGCCTCCAGTTCAGTAAGCACCAAAGCCGATGAACCTGTGGTAGATGTCGTGCTTGTCGGTGGCGGTATCATGAGTGCAACTTTAGGCACTTATTTGAGTGAATTGGAACCCTCATGGCAAGTACGCATGTATGAGCGTTTGGATCAAGTCGGTCAAGAAAGTTCAAAAGGCTTGAACAATGCAGGTACAGGACATTCAGGTTTTATGGAAATGAACTATACCCCTGAAAAAGACGGTAAAATTGATATCAAAAAAGCGATTGATACCGCTTCTCAGTTTGAAGTGAGTAAGCAATTTTGGTCTTATCAGGTTAAAAACGGTGTGCTCGGTCAACCGACTAGCTTCATTAATCCTGTTCCGCACATTGCATTTGTTTGGGGTGATAGCGTCAATTATATGAAAAAGCGTTATGAAGCGATGATTCAAAGTCCAATATTTGAAGGGTTAAAATATACTGATAATCCTGCTGAAATTAAACAATGGGCACCACTCGTGATGCAAGGTCGTGATGCAAATCAAAAAGTTGCTGCAACTCGTATGGATGTCGGTTCAGATGTAAATTATGGTTCTATTACCACGCAATTGGTCGATCATTTGAAAAAGCAGCCTAATTTCAAACTTGAGACATCAACTGAAGTGACTGGTATCAGTCCAAATGCAGATAAAACGTGGACAGTTTCATTTAAAAATCTTAAAACCAATGCAGAAAGTCATATCAAAACCCGTCATGTATTTATTGGTGCAGGCGGTGCTGCGATCAGATTATTGCAAATGACAGGTTTAGAAGAAACCAAACAATATGCGGGTTTCCCGATTGGTGGTATTTTCCTCATGACCGATAATCCAGCTGTCACAGCGCAGCATACTGCTAAAGTGTATGGTAAACCTGAATTAGGTGCTCCTCCAATGTCTGTACCGCACATTGATACGCGTTATATCGATGGCAAAAAATATGTGTTGTTTGGGCCATTTGCAACTTATTCAAACAAGTTCCTTAAACATGGTTCTCAGTTTGATTTGATTGATGCGACCAATAAAAATAATGTGATTCCAATGGCGACGATTGGTGCTGAAAATTTAGATTTGGTGGAATATTTGGTCAGCCAAGTGGCGATGTCAAAACAAGATCAGTTTAATGAGCTTAAAAAATATTATCCTGAGGCTAAAATTGAAGATTGGAAATTGAATCAAGGTGGTCAACGTGTTCAAATCATCAAAAAAGCACCGGGTAAAGAAGCGACTTTACAGTTTGGTACTGAAATTTTTGCTTCTAAAGATGGTTCTGTGACTGCATTGCTTGGTGCTTCTCCGGGTGCTTCTACTTCTCCTTATATTATGTTGAGTTTAATGGAGAAGGCTTTCCCTGAACAAGTGAAAGGTAAGTGGAATCCGAAGTTACATGAAATCGTTCAATCTTATGGGCAAGATTTGGGAACCAACCCTGCTCTGCTTGATCAAGTGCGTACTTATACCAGTGCGACTTTGGGTTTAAATTATACGCCTACTCGTAAAGCTGCAAATGATGCAACGGCAACAGCTCCTGCTGTAGCGAATGCGAATTAATCAGAATCTTGTGAGATAAAAAGATGAGTTATTGTGCTCATCTTTTTTATGATTTAGATTTCATTTAGACAATTTTTCATAGTTCTTTGCATAAAACTCCCTACATAATCATCAAATAAAAATGCTTTTTCCATTAATATAATCAAGAATATTATTTATTTTATCTACACTATTCATTATATATCCCCTATATAACTATCACCAAATAATTGAAAAATACCAGCAAAAAGCAATAAAACTACTTTTAAAACTGCCTGAAACTAAAATCCACTTATACCATAAGTGTGTATTTTATAATCATATATGTTAAGTTATTCTAAATTATATAGAGAGTATAAAAATGACCAAGCCTAATTTCTTACATGAATTACCCATTGAACAATTACATCAAATGTCTCAAGAGGATATTGATCAAACGATAAAAGCTGAACAACTTTATTGGCAACATAGACCTAAAACACTTTATTACCTCGCTGTAAATGGTGCTAAAACTAAAAATGGTGGCTTGGTTAAAGCAAGTACAACAGCATGTTTTATTGGGGGACTTGCTGTCGCTCGTGTAGGTGACGATGTGATCTATGCCGATGGAACAACATCTAAAATTGTTTCAGGTTCTGGTAAAGCTTGTCTGCTTGAAGGTATTTCTGTCGCACTTGTAGGAAGCCATGTAGAAAATGGCGATGAGATTGTAGATAGTCCTAATCATGCTGTAGCGATGAGTGTTTTTAAAGGTGATACACCACCTGATGGTTTTCTAGTTTTGCGTGGGGTTCACAGCAATGGCTAAAGGTTTTGCTATTCATAATGCGCCCACAACGCATGGCGGAAGAATTCCATCTACGCAGCAAAGAAGTTCTCAGATGGGGAATCTTTTTGTTCGGGCTGGCGATGGGCATTATTGCCCTCAATGTCAATGTTGGTCTACAGTCATTAAAAGCCATGATCACATCATTTTTGATGGTAAAGCTGTTGCTTATGCAGATGACTTATTGACTTGTGGAGCAAGGATTCTACCGCAACAAAGTCATGTTGTCGGTGATAGTCAGGGTACTTATTACAATCGGAGTTCTGCATTATCATCTAATTTGCAAACACTGAACCTGCAAGAAAATTTAACTGATAGTGCTGTTGACCCAAATAGTAAAAATAAAACCTATAAAATTTATACAATTACTAAATATTTAACAGCTAAAAAAATGGATGAGCTTAATGCGAAAAAATTAGGTGACGCACACTCACTTTCTGAAAATAAATTTTATATTTACAGACGAAATAAAGGGCTATCTGTTGTTTCAGAAGAAACCTTAAAACGTATAAATAAAGAAATAACTGTAAATAATAAATATTTAGAACAAGGTTTTGCGGTAATGAATGAGTTGTCACTTAAATATTATCCCAATTTCCAAGACAATGTGTACTTAGAATTCTGTGATAAGTTATTTTGTAATTCTTTGGAAAATATAAAAGACATCAAAACAGCAAAAAATGTTATTGATGAAATTAAAAATATTTATGGCGTAAATGTTGCTAATTCAGTACCTGAAACATATGCTCTTTATCATATTTATGAAGCTTTAGTTCCTAAAACAAATAAAGGGTATGGATATGATAAAATTCAACATTTTACTTATAATGTACATTCTCAATTCCATAAAGGATATATACCAACTAAAATAGCTCAGTGGACTGGAGAAGTTGTAGATATTGTAAAAGGAAAAGGGAGTAAAGAAATTCGTATAGATTCAGGCAATGATATGGATGCAAATAATGCGGGATTGGCATATGGAGCAAAGTTAGCGAAAAAATACAATGAAGGTATCCCTTATAGAGACAAAAAATGAAAAGTAAGATACAAGTTAGTTTGAGTTATACCATCATTGTAATTTTAACTCTTTATTGCATAGGTCATGAACATAGTTTGTATGAAGTATATACCGATTTAATGCTTTCTACTATTAGTGTAAGCAAGGCTTTTGATTCATTAGTTTTGTTATCTATTTTTTCGGTTTTTATACTTTTTTTGATTACTATTTTAATTATTTTTTTAATAAGAAAAGAGTCATTTAATTGGTTTCTAGGAGGAACCTTTCTAGTTCATCTTTATATTTATGGAAAAATTATTTTAGATCATCACCGATTGAAAATAAATCCAAATGATGGATTTACCTATCAACTGATATTTGAAAAATATGGTCAATTAATTGACATCATTTTGTTCATTCCATTATTAAGTACATTGATTTCTATAGTTATTGTATTAGCTTTTATCAGTCAAAAAGTGAAACTATGAATCATAATTATTTTAAGAGATATAGCCAGTGATACATTTGAAGAAGAAACAGAATTTATAAGATGGAAACTTATATAAATATTGAGGATTTATGGTTTTCTTTATCATTTTTATTTGTCGATAATGACATTGACTATGAAAAGATAGCAAGTGAAATATCACTATTTAGTATTGATATAATTGAATTTAATTTATTTTACAATGTTGCTCCTGCATGTGCCAATAATATAGAACAAACTATCCCTATTATTTGGTTTAGTTTTGATAGAAAAGAATTAATAGCTGATATAAAAAAACATGGCATCATGAGTAAAAATCAAATTACATTAAAAAGAAAACTCTCAGCGACATTATATAAATACAAATATAGGAATGATTGGAACGCACTAAGAAGCTATTTGAAATAGAATTTTCTCTACAGGCTCAAAAAATGAAAAATAAGATACAAGTTAGTTTGAGTTATGCCATCATTGTAATTTTAACTTTTTATTGCATAGGCCATCAACATAGTTTGTATAAGGTATATACAGATTTAATGCTTTCTAACATTAGTGTAAGCAAGGCTTTTAATTCGTTAGTTTTGTTATCTATTTTTTCAGTTTTTATACTTTTTATGATTACTATTTTAATTATTCTTTTAATAGGAAAAAAGTCCTTTAATTGGCTTTTAGGAGTACCAATCATATTTTTTTCGCTATCAAATGCTCATGCCAAAAATTTGTCTAACTGTATTAAGTCAAATAAAAACAAGATCTGTATTAGTGAAGCTGAAAATAGTTATGGAGAATCTGTATATCATTTATATGTAAATAATAGGAAATATCCTGAAATTTCTTATTATGACAATGCAACCATTCACAAAGTTGATTCCAAAAGATTCAAAATATTTTCCAGTTTTTCATCACAAGGAAATACAGGTATCACGACTACCCTTTCTTTAAAGAATGGAAAACCATTTATTGAGCGAATAAATACAGTTGTTAAACTCAATGAATCACCAGCAGGTGCAATAGAAAAGTGCCAAGTGAAGTTAAATAGTTATTTTTTGAAAAATATTAATCTCTATGTGGATGAATTAATTTTCGACCTTGAAAAAAGTGAAAGGCAGAAAAAATGCGCTAAAACAGTTAACACAACTACCCAAAAGCTGCTGTAGCGAAAGCGAATTGGCTATAAACTTGTAAAAAAAGATGAGCTAGTACAGCTAAGTGCTCATCTTTTTAGTCTTTTAGAATATGACCACTATTCTATGTCATAAACCCAATTTCTAGCTTGCTGATCTGTCGTAGTTTCACAAACATAGTAATCATGATCCCAAGCGTCTTGGTTAAAAATTTCCTTTTTAAAATAAGTCACTTGTTTTCTATTTTCAACACAAACAAAGCTGTCGCCTTGATCTTTGACTTGTGTTCCGTTAAGGAAGCCACCTATACAGAGGAATCGGGATTGTTTGGGCATTTAATAAACTTAATAATACATATCAAAAGCATATACTATAATTATTAAACTTAAGATTAAATAAGTCATTATAATAAAATCATCACATAACACCATGATCTCAAAATTAGTGAGCAAAAATGAATCAAGCCATTGAAAGTGAAATTAATTTTAACACCTTTTCATTTTATAAAAATCAGATAAAAAATGCCTTGGATATTTATAATGATAGAACATCTAACTTATTTTTGTTAAGAGACCCAATTTATAGTTTCTTCAGTGGACAGGAACTAGCTACAGAATGTTTTAACAAATATAAACCGACTGTCTTATCAGAGGGGCACCTTTACGAATTTTTAACACATAAAGATTTTAATAATTTTATTAGAAAAAATTATGAATCTTTCCATATATGGTTACGAGCTTGTTACTATTATTGGACAGCTCATGATCCTATGTGTAAACTAGGATCTTTAATTTTTCCATTAATCCAACATTTTATTAAGCCTTCTCAAACTATTACCTACCTTTTTCAATTACACACCTTACAATCTATAATTCATTATTTAATTGAGTACAAAGATCCTCTTTTAGATAAAGCTCATCAAATTCTTATTGAATATTTTCCTTCGGAAGAGGAATATGAAAATAAATTACAATGGGAACTTCCAATTTTACTTACACAAGATCTTATTTTATCCCGAAAACCAAATACTAAAGAAAACAATGACATACGCACAAAAAACATTCAGAGTATCAAAACTATATATGACGAAGGATCCGAAAATCTCACCAATGAAGGAAAAATTCAAATTTTACTCAAATTATTCTTCCATGAGCAATATTACGAGCACTCTTATCAGGCGATAATCAAAATTCTAACTGAAGAGGATATAATTAATACTATTAAATCAGGAAATACAGAATTTATTAAAAATATTTTCGCAACAGTTTTTGAAAAAGGAGATTATTCTAAATGTGTAACATTATTAAATTTAATTAATCAAAATGAAAATCAAGCCTCTTTTAGGAGTCAGCATGGAATCTTAATTCCAAATTATCAAAAATTTTCTTTATTGACAAACAACGAACAACTTAATTATTTTTCCCTAAATCAATACCCTAAGTACCAAAAACTCATCGGTATAGAAAATCGAGCTTTAACCTTATCTACAGTTTTAAAAGACGGCCCTTTAAATGTACTTTATGAAAATGTAGGAAAACCATATGGTTTTCCTAATAACGAATTTGATTTCTCTGAGTTTCTAGATTCAACTATTGATTGTTACTCTCTTAATTCAGATATTTACGATCAGCTCAACTACTTAACAATAGTGCCTTCTCATAGTCATCCACTTCAAGCTTCTCTCAACCATCTCGGCAAGTTAGCACCCATCATAAATTATTCTTTAAAAGAAATGAAGGAATTCCATCACAGCAAGAAATTTGCATTTTTGTTAAGTGAGAACGATTTAATGCCAGATTATGAAAAAAACTTCATTAAAGCTTATTTTAATGAAGATATACTCATCATTGAAAATCCTTCAGAATCTGAAATAAAAGAAATTCTTAATGACATTACCTTTACACACATATATATATCTGCACATGGAAACTATGAACACTCATCAAGACAAATAGATAGCTTAGAATTCAACCGAGGAAATATAATACCTGTCTCGGTTTTTGATAATCTTGATAATTTCAGTGAATACCAGCGCACTATTATTCTGAATGCATGTTCAGGGGCACATCAAGGAATTAATTTAAACTTTTTCCATAAAGGCATTGCATCAAATTTGTTAAAAAATCAATTCGTAGTTTTTTCAAACTTATGGCCAATTTCTTCCCAATATGCAGTAATTCTAGGAATTCTTTTAATATTTAATTTACACAACAATGATGATTTACGAGAAGTTTATCATAGTACTTTAAATACTTTAAAATTAGATAACTCAGTTATTTCTGAAACTTTAAAAATTTTACATCCTGCTTTTGAAAGTATTGTAAAAAAGATATCTGATAAAGATAAATCATTCGTAAAATTAAATGATTTTAGAAACTTAGGCGCATTTTGTCTATATAACTAAAAAATAAGGGCTGATTACTCAGCCCTTATTTTTACCTCAATTAATTTATTTTTCAATAAATTAGCTTAATTGAGCAGCAGCAATTTTCTTAGTATCAATGTCTTTAGCAGCATCTGTATACTCGCCCATCTTGTCGAAGTTCAAGTATTGGTAAATGTCAGCAGACATGCTGTCGATTTGAGCAGCATATTGCTGATATTCTTCAGGAGAAGGTAATTTACCCAATACCGCTGCTACAGAAGCAAGTTCAGCAGAAGCTAAGTAAACATTTGCACCTTGACCTAAACGGTTCGGGAAGTTACGAGTAGACGTCGATACACAAGTAGTGTTCGGTGCTACACGTGCTTGGTTACCCATACATAATGAACAACCTGGCATTTCAGTACGCGCACCAGCTTTACCATAAATGTTATAGAAACCTTCTTCCATCAATTGGTGCTCGTCCATACGTGTTGGTGGAGCCAACCATAAACGAGTAGACAATGAACCACCTGGTACTTTATCTAGTAACTTACCAGCAGCACGGAAGTGACCAATATTCGTCATACATGAACCAACGAATACTTCATCAATCTTAACGCCTTGAACGTCAGAAAGAAGTTTAGCGTCATCTGGATCGTTCGGGCAGCAAAGAACAGGTTCTTTGATGTCTGCAAGATCGATTTCATACACTTTCGTGTATTCAGCATCAGCATCAGCTTTAAGAAGTGATGGATTCGCTAACCATTTTTCCATGTTCTCAACACGGCGCGCCATAGTACGAGCATCGCCATAACCTTGAGAGATCATCCACTTCAACATAGTGATGTTAGAGTTCAAGTATTCAGCAACTTTCGCTTCAGAAAGTGTGATTGAACAACCAGCAGCAGAACGCTCAGCAGAAGCATCAGAAAGTTCGAATGCTTGCTCTACAGTTAAGTCAGTTTCCATTTCTGTTAAGTCGATTTCTAAAATACGACCAGAGAAGATGTTTTTCTTACCTTTCTTCTCTACAGTTAAGTCACCTGCTTTGATTGCATAGTAAGGAATTGCATGTACAAGGTCACGTAAAGTGATACCAGGTTGCATTTTACCTTTGAACTTCACAAGAACAGATTCAGGCATATCTAACGGCATAACACCAGTCGCAGCAGCAAATGCTACAAGACCTGAACCCGCAGGGAAAGAAATACCGATTGGGAAACGTGTATGTGAGTCACCACCAGTACCAACTGTATCTGGAAGAAGCATACGGTTTAACCAAGAATGGATAATACCGTCACCTGGACGTAAAGAAACACCACCACGGTTCATGATGAAATCAGGAAGCGTGTGTTGCATTTGAACGTCAACTGGTTTTGGATACGCAGCAGTGTGACAGAAAGATTGCATAACAAGGTCAGCAGAGAAACCTAAGCAAGCCAAGTCTTTCAATTCGTCACGTGTCATTGGACCAGTGGTATCTTGCGAACCAACAGTCGTCATCTTAGGTTCACAGTAAGTGCCTGGACGAACACCTTGACCTTCAGGAAGACCACAAGCGCGACCTACCATTTTTTGAGCTTGAGTAAAGCCTTTACCTGTGTTTTCAGGTTGAACTGGAACACGGAATAAATTAGATGGTGCAAGACCTAAAGCTTCACGCGCTTTAGTGGTCAAACCACGACCAACGATCAAGTTGATACGACCACCAGCACGAACTTCATCAAGAAGAACTGGAGTTTTCAATTCAGATTCAGCGATTTGCTCGCCTGCTTTGAACGCAGTCACTTTAGCAGCAGCGTGATCAATCTTAAGAACGATTTCGTCGCCCATGTTCATGTTCGCAACGTCGATTTCTACAGGTAACGCACCTGCATCTTCCATTGTATTGAAGAAAATCGGCGCGATTTTAGAACCTAAGCAGTAACCACCGTCTTTTTTGTTCGGGATGTGCGCAATGTCATCACCAAAGAACCAAAGCACAGAGTTCGTTGCAGATTTACGAGATGAACCTGTACCAACAACGTCACCTACGTAAGCAACTTGGTTGCCTTTCGCGATCAATTCTTTGATTTGGTTCAATGGACCAACTTCACCAGGAACTTCTGGGTTGATACCATCACGTACGTTTTTCAACATTGCATTTGCATGTAATGGAATATCTGGACGGCTCCATGCGTCTTGTGCAGGTGACAAGTCGTCAGTGTTGGTTTCGCCAGTCACTTTGAAAACTGTAAGTTTAATTTCTTCAGGAACATCTTTGCGGCTAGTGAACCATTCAGCATCAGCCCAAGATTGCATCACTGCTTGTGCATTGGCATTACCTGCTTTTGCTTTTTCAGCAACGTCATGGAACGCATCAAATACAAGAAGTGTTTTCTTCAATGCTTCTGCAGCTAGACCAGCAAGCGCAGCATCATCAAGTAATTCAACTAAAGGTGCTACGTTATAACCACCAAGCATAGTACCTAGTAAGTAAACCGCACGTTCTTTAGAAACCAATGGAGAAGTTGCTTCGCCTTTAGCGACAGCTGTTAAGAAAGCAGCTTTAACGTAAGCAGCTTGGTCAACACCAGCAGGAACACGATTTTCAAGCAAATCAACTAAAAACGCCTCTTCGCCTGCTGGTGGATTTTTTAATAATTCAACCAGTTCAGCAGTCTGAGCATCATCAAGTGGCTTCGGTGGGACTCCGAGTGCGGCACGTTCTGCAACGTGTTGGCGGTAAGCTTCTAGCACGGTGTTATTCCTCTTTTTAAAAAAATTACCTGTGAATTCCAGCTTGTCAAAAGCTTCACGGGCAATATGGACTGTCAAATTTTACTAAAAATCAAGTCAAAAGTTAATGCATACTTCGTGTTTATTCGTGATGACCATTATTTTGTAAATAAATATCTGTCACTCATGTTCAACACTTATTCCAGATTTAATGTCATCATATTTTATAATCTAACACCAAATCAGCTTTACTTTTAACGACATTTTGTAGGCATAAAAATGGCAACCTAAATGTTGCCATGCTTTTATCTATGAGAATATTCAACCTTAGTGGACTGTTGTGGTATTCATATAGTTCTGAAAATCATTACGGCATCCTTCAAACTTCATTTGCACTTCATCTTCATGCATCATGGCATGTTCTGCACAAGCAAAGGAAATTTTAACTTGGTACAGCTTTGCTTGCTCATCGATTGCTTGTTGAAAAAAGACCTGATCACCTAAGCTTAAGACATAGTGGCTTCCACTGATGACCACAACACCCTGTTCATCTTCTAAGAGCAAGTCCGCATTATGTAAATATGCTACTACTTCCATTTTACCGCTCCTTTGCTACTTTTTATTTTCTATTTCTATATTTTATATATGCTTTTCACTTTTTATGCTAATCATTTTTTGTGACTAAAGATATGTGATTTTTCATGATCTATAATATAAAAAACCGTTCATTAGAACGGTTTGTAATCGGGCATTTTTTTCGGGTCATGGGGTGTATTTAGACACTGTTCGAAAGCTTGTTGTTTAAATTTGCTTTGTACCGCATCTTTATCTGCTTTGAGCTCAGCATCAGGCATTGCATAGATTTTTTCTAGATATTTCGTCACAAACTGCTTGGTCATAGGGTCTGTAACTTTATTGGCATAATCAACAGCTTCTTTATGGGTAATACCATTCTGACGATCAAGTGTAATTGAACGCGCAGCATTACCAATACTGGTGCAATAACCCTTCCAAATTTCTTCAGGAGTTGCAGGTTTTTTCTCAGCACAACCTGCCATGAGTAACACTGTGCTAATTGCACCTAAAATTACGAACTTCTGCATTAAAAAATCTCCAAATCAGCCCTATCATACTTAATTTCTAGCGAATTTGAAGATTTTCTTACTCATCATCACAGCTTTAACTGATGGTGAATTTAATTTTTACATTAAAAAACAACTACTTAATACAATATCAACATAATATGTTCCCAACTATATGATACACGGAAACGTCAGTCGCATTGTTCGAGGCAGGACTACATCTGCAATATACTGTTTTTGCAATATATTAGATACTTGAAAATATTTGTCGAGTTGGCGACTGACAAATGGTTTTGCCTACTTTTCCCGTAAGAAAAGTAGGTCGAACCGAAGGTTAATCCTTACATCTGACTTTCAACGGTAAGACTCCGCTGTGCCTGATCTATCTTTTCAATAACGTACATCAGAATTTATCCCGAACTGACGTTACTTATTAAAATTCTAAATCACAATACTCACAATTCAGCAAAGGCTCGAACAATCTCTAAAACACCACGCCAGCTTTAAACACCACGCCAGTCAACACGTGCATTGCGTTCTGTTGTATATACTCTTTTGACGTACTGCCCCAATGGCAGATCTAATAAGTATTGCGTATATGCGGAGACTTCACTCGAAGTGGTTTCAGAGTACTCTCTTTCCCATGGTGTTGTAGGTAATTCTAATAATGGTGACAACATTGAACACACGGCAATATCTGCAAGTCCTAAACGATCACCGACTAAATATCGGCATTCATTTTCAATCAGTTTTTGATTTAGATCGACAATAATTTGATCCATAATCAGTTTTGATTCTTCAACTTTTTCTTTATTGAGTTGATAACTTTTCGACACTAAGGTTTTTAAAATCGGCTTTGAAAATTTCTCAAATTGGCGTAAATAGCCTTTTTCACCAATCATAATATCTAAAGATTCATCACTTTCAGCCAAAGCATGGGCAAGTCCCCAACGGCGTACATGTAATCCTAATTCATTGGCAATATGGTTGATTTTTAAAGCTTGTTCACGTAATACCGTATCTGAACGAAGTAAACGATGTTCGGGATAAATATCATCAAGATACAACGCAATTTGTGTTGAATCTGCAATGTATTGTTCGCCATCTTTAAGAATAGGGAGTTTATTTTGCCCTGTTTTTAATTGAGCAAATGCACGATGTACACCAGGAATTAAATTCTGCGCAACATAATCCAACTCTTTATGATCCAACAACCAACGTGCTTTTTCACAGAAGTGTGATAGCGGAAATTGGTACAACGTGCGCATGTAGTCTCCAAATTATTTTTTTAATCAGAACGTTAGAAAATTCCTAGTAATTCCGTGTACTTTAGACATTCATTGCTTAAATTACAATGTCCTTTTTATCCATTTACCGTGTCACTTGTTCAAAGATTTTATGCATTTTATATATCAGTTTATTTAAACGATATGCAGCAATGTGATAATCAACAGTATTACCCTGCTTCTTACATGCTATTAATTTTAAATAAATTATTAAAAATCATCATCTTAAATTATCATAATTTTTGAAATGATTTGCACTTTTTATTTTTTGATCATTTTTAGATAAGTAAAGCACAATACTTCGTTTAATTTTTACCGCAATATTGCTTAGCGTTTTGGTATCAACTGAATGGTGCCAATATGTCTAGTTTAAACTCATCTCAGCAAGCTTTTGTGATCGAAAACGATCAGCAGGCTTTAAATGCAGCTTACCAAGTTGCAGATTTTGCTTTGATTGAACGCAATCAACGTGATCAACTTCGTATTTTACCTAACGATGTGATTGAACAGTTTAGCCTAAAAGGATTAGGCGGAATTCGTATTGCCCAAAAATACGGTGGCGCTGCTATTTCCAATGTGACCTTGGCGCATGTTTTTCGTATTTTATCGAAAGCAGATGCCAGTGTTGGGCAAATTCCTCAGAATCAGTTTGGTCTACTCAATGCGATTGAAAGTATTGCCAATGAAAAGCAAAAACAATTTATTTATAACGAAATTTTAAAAGGTAAACGTCTTGCCAATGGCGGGCCAGAGCGCAATACAAAAGACAGTAAAACCATTGCCACACGTTTAGATCAAATCAATGGCCAATATCTGTTAAATGGTGAAAAGTTTTATTCTACAGGTGCATCTTTTGCGGATTGGCTTGCTATACGTGCCATCGACGCGATGGGTAAAACGGTTCTAAGTATTATCGATGCAAAAGCTGAAGGGGTTGAAATCGCCAATGATTGGGACGGTTTTGGACAACGGACTACAGCAAGTGGAACAGTCAAACTTAAAAATGTAGTGGTCAATCCTGAGTTAATTTTAGATGAAAAACCATTGGCTGACCCTCGTAAATATCGTGGTGCATATTCTCAACTGATCCAAGTTGCAATCGATGTCGGCATTGCTGAGGCAGCATTTGCAGACACCTTATCCGCAATTCATAAAGCACGTCCAATCGTGGATGCCAATGTCGAAAAAGCCAGTTTTGAAGCTTATACCCTACAAGAGGTAGGCAAACTCGATATTTTGCTCAATGCCGCAATCCTACTACTAGATGAAGCTGCTAAATATCTTGATCAACTTGATTCACAAGACATTGTCAGTCCAGAACAAGCCAGTAAAGCCTCGATTATCGTGGCCGAAGCCAAAGTCTATGCCAATGATGCAGCACTACAAATTTCAGAAAAACTTCTGGAATTAGGGGGTAGTCGCTCCAGTTTAGAAATTCACAATTTAGATCAACATTGGCGTAATGCACGTGTGCATACCCTGCATGATCCTGTGCGCTGGAAACACTACGCAATTGGTCATTTTTATTTGAATGGCACGCAAGATCAAAGACATGCGTGGATTTAATCGTCAGATTAAACAGACAAAACAAACATTCAAGGAAAATAACATGACAACTTATCAAGATATTCATAAAGTTCTAGATGCTGAAAATACAGCTTTTGCTCAAGCACATATTATCCAGTCCGATGCAGAAGCATTGGAAATTGCAGAACAGCTCAGTCAGCAATTTAAACTAAATGCAGTCTCGCGTGATACCGCACGTGAACTTCCTTTTGAAGAAATTGAAGCATTTAGCCAATCTGGTTTATGGGCAATCACCGTTCCAAAACAATACGGCGGTGCCGATGTATCCAGTCATACTGTTGCAAAAATTATTGCCCTTTTTAGTGGTGCAGATGGCTCAATTGGGCAAATTCCACAAAATCATTTTTATGCATTAGAAGTATTGCGTAATACAGGTACAGATACGCAAAAACAAAAACTCTACAGCGAAGTATTAAAAGGTGCGCGCTTTGGTAATGCATTATCAGAGTTTAAAACTAAGACTGCAGCTCAAAAGCATACGCAAATCACTCAATCTAAACGCAACAATACGCAAGGTTTTGAAGTGAATGGAGAAAAGTTTTATTGCACAGGTAGTCTTTTCGCACATCGTATTCCCACCCTTGTACGAGATGCCGATGATCGTGAATATTTAGCATTTATCCCATCCGATGCGCAAGGCTTACAACGCATAGATGATTGGTCTGGTTTTGGGCAAAAAACCACAGGCAGTGGCACGGTAAAATTTAATCAAGTTTTTGTAGCTGCAGAAGATGTGATTGTCTTTGATACAGCATTTTCAAACCCAACACTGGTTGGGCCTTTTGCGCAAATTATGCATGCAGCAATTGAAACAGGGATTGCAAGAGCTGCATTTGAAGAAACGCTTCAACATGTCAAACAAGCGCGTGCATGGATTGATGCCAATGTGGAACGTGCCGACCAAGATCCTTTAACCATTTATGAAATTGGAAAAGTGGCTGCGGATGTGCGTGCTAGCGAAGTGCTCTTAAAACAAGCAGCACAGTCTATTGATGCAGCAAAACCAGATCCTACTGCTGAAAATATTGCCAAAGCCTCTATAGATGTTGCCAAAGTCCGTGCGCATAGCACCGAAACAGCCTTGAAAGCCTCATCAAAACTGATTGAGTTGGCAGGTAGTCGTGGTAGCCAACGTGCAGATGGCCTAGACCGTCATTGGCGTAATGCACGTGTACATACACTGCATGATGCTTCTCGCTGGAAATATTATTTTATTGGAAATTATGTCTTGAACAATATTCTTCCACCACGTCGAGGAACATTGTAATGAGTAATAATATTCAAAATACTGAAATTCATACAGAAACGAACACAGAAATAAACAATTCCAAGAAAAAGATCCTGCTAAATGCTTTTGATATGAACAGTGTGGGCCATATCAATCATGGTTTATGGGCACATCCACGAGATGAGTCACATCGTTTTAATGAGTTGAGTTATTGGACAGATTTGGCCAAAACCTTAGAACGTGGTCTGTTTGATGGTTTGTTTATTGCAGATATCACAGGGACTTATGATGTCTATCAAAATGGTATCGATTTAACCCTTAGAGAATCAATTCAACTCCCAAGCCACGACCCTGCTACTTTGGTTTCTGCTATGGCTTCTGTCACAGAAAATTTAGGTTTTGGGATAACGGTGAATTTAAGTTATGAAACGCCTTATCAGTTTGCACGTCGTTTTGGCAGTTTAGATCATCTGACTCAAGGACGTATTGGCTGGAATATTGTCACAGGTTACTTAGACAGTGCTGAACGCTTAATCGGTCAAAAAGGTTTAAAAGACCATGATTTACGCTATGAACAGGCTGAAGAGTTTTTAGAGCTTTGCTACAAGTTTTGGGAAGGCTCTTGGGAAAATGATGCTGTCTTAAAAGATAAACAAAAACGTATTTTCACAGATCCACGCAAAGTGCATTCAATTCAGCATCATGGGCGGTTTTACCAAAGCGAAGGCGTATTTCAAGTTTCACCTTCTCCACAACGAACACCTGTACTCTTTCAAGCAGGCGCTTCACCACGTGGATTAGCTTTTTCAACACGCCATGCAGAATGTGTTTTCATTGGTGGAGATCACCCTGAAAAAATTAAACAGCAAGCCGATAAAATCCGTGAACTTGCAACTCAACAAGGTCGTAATCCTGAAGATATAAAAATCTTTGTTGGAATTACCGTTGTGACTGCTGAAACAGATCTCTTGGCTCAACAAAAGTTGGCTGAATATATCCGCTATGCAAGTCCTGAAGCAGGTTTGGCACATTACTCAAGCTCTGTGGGTATTGACCTATCTAAATATGCCGATGATGAAGCCATTCCTTACCAACAGACCAATAGTATTGCCTCTGTCAATCACAAGTTTAAGGAAAATAAAATCACACCTAATGACCTAAAAGCACAACATATTTTAGGTGGTCGCTACCCACTGATTATCGGTAGTGGTGAAACCGTCGCTAAACAGCTGATTCAGTTGATAGATGAAACGGGTATTGATGGTTTTAACCTAACACGTACCGTTGCACCTGAGTCACATCATGATTTTATTGATTTTGTTATTCCTGAATTACAGCAACGCGGTCGATTTAAAACAGAATACCACCAAGGTTCTTTGAGAAATAAAATCTTTAAAAATGGGGATCATTTAACGACGCAGCACCCTGCTGCTCATTTCCGATGTCAAAACGATAAAGATAAGCAACACATCGTAAGAGAAATAGCAGATAAGCAAAGTGCTTAATTGGTCTAAAAATAATTTTATTCACATTCATTTGTAAACGAAATTAGTAATTAATTCTCAATGAAAGTTCCCTCTCCTTTATTAAAGGAGAGGGTTAGGGAGAGGATTCTTAAAAGCCCCTCATCCTAACCTTCTCCCAAAGGGAGAAGGAATATATTGAACATCATTTTAAGGTAAAAATTAAATTTTAAGGGGTTATAGATGACTCAAACCAATTCAACTACTAACAATGCATCAAAGAATAAATTCATTATTCTTGGCATTGTCATTATTGCCGTAATTGCAGGGCTTTTCTACTGGAATCAACATAAAAAATCAGGCTCAGAAATCATCACCATTGGTATAAGCCCTCCCTTTGCAAAACCATTGCAAGTGGCTGTGGACGAAGCAAAGAAACAAGGGATCAATGTCAAACTGGTTGAATTTTCCGACTGGAATACACCGAATATTACGCTAAATCATGGTGATATCGATGCTAACTATTTTCAACATCAACCCTTTCTAAGCAACGCCTTAAAAGAGACTGACTTTAAACTTAAGCCACTCAATGTAGGTGTGGCAACACATGTCGGTTTGTATTCTAAAAAATACAATTCATTGGATGCTGTACCTGAACATGCTCGTGTGGTTATTCCCAATGATCCTGTGAATCAAGGCCGTGCCTTACTTTTATTACAACAAGCGAAATTAATCACATTAAAAGACCCAAACAACCATTTATCAAATCTGCAAGACATCACTGCTAACCCTAAAAACTTTAAATTTATTGAAGTTGAAGGCCCACAAACGGCTCGTGCTGTTGATGATGCTGATCTCGTGTTTAGTTACCCGCTGTACCTACGTCTTGCTAAAACCATCGATCCAAATAAAGCATTGTTATTGGATGATAATACCAATACTCGCTATGCCATTTTATTTGTCGTGAAAGATGATTATGAGCAAAAGCATCCTGAAAAAGCCAAGCATTTACAAGAATTTATTAAAATTTACCAAACTTCTGACAAAGTAAAACAAGCTTTGAATAGTGATATTGGTGCAAATCTTTGGTTTGCAGGCTGGAAGTAAAGATTAGAAATCATAGCTTCATGCCTTTCATTCATTCTGTACAGCTCTGTAATACAAATACGGAAAATAAAAGAGTGAAAGGTATTTAAACGAATAAATAAGGATAATTAAAATGGCGAGTTTCGGGTCACAGGTCGATTTTTCAGTCCCACATATCAAAATTCGTAATTTGAATAAATATTATGATGGGCAAGATCAACAGATACATGCATTAAAGAATATTAGTCTCGATATTCCGCAGGGTAAGATTTTTGGCATTATTGGAAAAAGTGGTGCAGGAAAATCATCGCTTATTCGGACATTAAATGGTTTAGAAAAAATTTCTGAGGGCAGCATTCACATTCATCAACAGGATTTATCTGCATCCAATCACGCTGAGCTTATTCAAATTCGGCAAAAAATTGGCATGATTTTTCAGCATTTCAATTTAATGTCTGCCAAAACGGTGTGGGAAAATGTCGCCCTTCCATTAAAAATAGCCAATGTCGATAAAGCTGAAATTGAAAGCCGTGTAAATGAAGTTTTGCAATGGGTTGGATTAGGCGATAAAGCACACAACTACCCTTCGCAACTTTCTGGTGGTCAAAAGCAACGTGTCGGTATTGCCCGTGCCTTGGTACATCATCCTGAAATTTTACTCTGTGATGAAGCCACCTCAGCACTTGACCCTGAAAGCACCTCAGTCATTTTAGCTTTATTGAAAAAAATTAATCACGAATTGGGCATTACCATTGTTTTAATTACCCATGAAATGCAAGTCATTCGTGAAATCTGTGATCAGGTTGTAGTGATTGAACAGGGTGAAATTGTGGAATCTGGGCAAGTTTGGTCTGTATTTTCTCGTCCTGAACAGAAAATTACCCAAGAGTTGTTAAATCTAGAACAACTTGATCTACCTTTTTCTGTAGATACTGAATTACAGGATGATTCAACGCATAGCATTTTAAAACTACGTTATGAAACGGATCCGAGACATTCACCAGACTTAACGCAAATCTTTCAAATTTTTGAAAAATCTGTACATCTGTACCAAAGCCATATCGACAATATCCAAAATCATGTGATTGGTCATTTGATCATTGCTACAGCACAAACAGATTTAGATATCCAATCGCTTCGAGAAAAATTAAAACATCAAATTGCACAGATAGAGGTATTGGGTTATGCACGACCAACTCATTGATTTACTGTTGACTGGTACGATTGATACCTTATTGATGGTCGGTGTATCTGCCTTTTTTGCTTTTTTAATTGGTTTGCCTTTGGCCGTGATTTTGGTGAATACATCTGAACAAGGTATCTATCCTTCTCAGAAAATAAATCATATTTTAGGCTCTATTATTAATATTACACGCTCTGTTCCATTTTTAATTTTAATGGTTGCCCTCATTCCTCTAACACGTTGGATTGTAGGAACAAGTTATGGGGTTTGGGCGGCTGTAGTGCCTTTATCACTTGCTGCCACACCTTTCTTCGCCCGCATCGCTGAGGTTAGTTTACGTGAAGTCGATCAAGGTTTAATTGAAGCAGCTCAGGCGATGGGATGTAATCGTAAGCAAATTATTTGGCATGTGCTGTTACCTGAGGCTTTGCCGGGTATCGTGGCTGGATTTACAGTCACCATTGTTACCATGATTAATTCGTCTGCGATTGCGGGTGCAATTGGTGCAGGTGGTTTAGGTGATATTGCCTACCGTTATGGATATCAGCGTTTTGATATGCAAATCATGTTTGCCGTTATTGTGGTCTTGGTTGCATTGGTCATGATCATTCAAGCTTTTGGTGACCATTTAGCAAGCCAGTTAGATAAAAGGAAGGTTTGAGTAATTTAAGATCTTTTTTAGAAGCAAAGCCATGTTTAAAATAAACCAGTTTTTTATTTTAAACATCCGCTATTCCCATAAAATAAAAAACGCTATATTCGATGTAGATAAATACCCCCTCTTCTTACTTAATATCAAAATTAAAAGATAATTGGATAAAAAATTATGCGAAATTTGAATGATATCAAAGTACTTGCTTTTGATGTATTTGGTACTGTAGTCAATTGGCATTCATCTATTGTTCAAGAAATCGATAATTTAAATTTAGAGATTGATTCAAATCAGTTTGCATTAGATTGGCGTGCTGGCTACCGCCCTGCAATGGATAAAGTGTTTTCAGGCGAACTACCATGGACATCTATAGATGATTTACATCGTTTAATTTTAGATGAATTATTGGATAAATATCATATTCATAGTCTAACTGAAGCACAAAAAGTTCATCTTAATCATGCATGGCATCGCCTAACACCATGGAAAGATACTGTTTCTGCATTAGAACAACTCAAAGAAAAATATATTATTTGTACACTTTCGAACGGAAATATTCGCTTACTCGTCGATATGGCGAAAAATGCAAAACTACCATGGGACTATATATTCTCAGCTGAAAACTTCAAAGCGTACAAGCCCTCACCTCAAACCTACCTAGGTGTTGCCGAATTACTTGATGTCTTGCCTAGTCAAGTGATGATGGTTGCCGCACATCATTCTGATTTAGAAGCAGCACGTTCATGTGGACTATTCACAGCTTATATTGAAAGACCTTATGAGTATGGCTCATCCCAATTAAAAGACATCAGCCCTTGCGCTGAAAATGATCTGCATGCTACAGACCTTTTAAACTTGGTTCATTTATTAAAATAATAATGACCCAATGAATAAACCCATGGATACCAAATCAGCAATTTAAACCTAGATCATGACGATCCATTTAAAACTTGTACCTTAGACCTGACTTTGTCATGGCTTTCATGTAAAATCAGCGACAATTTTTATATAACACGTTGTGAGTTACTTCATGGGTTTTAATTGCGGTATTGTCGGCTTGCCGAACGTTGGTAAATCTACACTTTTCAATGCATTGACTAAAGCTGCTATTGCTGCGGAAAACTTCCCATTCTGTACCATTGAACCAAATACAGGCATCGTACCTGTACCTGATCCACGTTTAGACAAATTAACAGCCATTGTAAAACCGCAACGTGTCATTCCAACCACGATGGAATTTGTAGACATCGCAGGTTTAGTTGCAGGCGCATCTAAAGGTGAAGGTTTGGGTAACCAATTCCTTGCAAATATCCGTGAAACTGATGCTATTGCTCATGTTGTACGTTGTTTTGAAGATGAAAATGTTATCCATGTGAATGGTAAAATTGATCCATTAGATGACATCGCAACAATCAATACTGAACTTGCACTTGCAGACTTGGAAACTGTAACCAAGGCAGTCACACGTTTAGCTAAATCAGCAAAAAGTGGTGATAAAGAAGCGCTTGCGACTAAAGCTGTATTAGACAAAATCTTGCCATTACTAGATGAAGGCAAACCTGCTCGTGCTGCTGATTTAGATGATGATGAGCGTAAATTGGTTCGTGGTTTTGGTTTAATGACTTTAAAACCAACCATGTATATTGCGAACGTTGCAGAAGATGGTTTTGAAAATAATCCACATTTAGACGCTGTTAAAAAATTAGCTGCTGAAGAAAATGCGATTGTTGTTCCTTTATGTAACCAAATCGAAGCTGAAATTTCACTACTTGAAGATGAAGATCGTGCAGAGTTTCTTGAAGCTTTAGGAATGGAAGAACCAGGTCTAAACGTGGTGATTCGTGCAGGTTATTCATTGCTTGGTCTGCAAACTTACTTCACGGCTGGCGTACAAGAAGTACGTGCTTGGACAGTTAAAGTTGGCGCAACTGCACCTCAAGCAGCGGGTGTGATTCACACTGACTTTGAAAAAGGCTTTATTCGTGCTGAATGTGTAGCTTATGATGACTTCATTCAATTTAACGGCGAATCTGGTGCAAAAGAAGCTGGTAAATGGCGCTTAGAAGGCAAAACTTACGTGGTTCAAGACGGCGACGTTCTACACTTCCGTTTTAATGTTTAACTCTTAGATAAATCTTTTCAATAGATTTGTGAGATAAAACAGAAAAAAATGCCCTGATCATTCAGGGCATTTTTTTAATCTTTGCATAGCATTTGAATCACCAGTTTATACATGTGCTACTTTGGCATCCATTTCAGCACGTTGCTTCTTCGCAGCTTCTAACATTCTCGCTTGTAAATCTTTACGCAAACCCAGTAGGAATACGAACTCAGCCAAAACAAATAAAGGGCCAATGGCTAATCCAACAAGATCATCAACAAATGCAGGTTTTTTCTTTTCATAAAAATGCCCAACAAATTGGAAGACCCAACCCACGACAAAGATGCCAATACTTAACATTAGCCAAGTACCCGTACCCATCTGAGCAATTTTATATGCAAATGGATACGCAATCGCAAAGATAATCAACATGAGAATACCGAAGATTTTATCGAGGCTTAAATAATAAATTATACTTGCCACAATCAACACTAAAGCAAGTGTGAACTCAAAACCTGCAACCACGATCCCTGCTCTAGCGGTTAAACATATAATTGAAAATACAATCATAGGAATACCAATAAAATGTGTCATCACATTTTTATGATCTAGATGGTACGCAGCATATTGACTCAGTAACTGCTCAAGCTTTGACATTTCAATCGTCCTTGTAAAATACTTTTATTCAATATATAAAAAAAACCAGATGTAAGTTGTCGGCTAAGTGACAATTACAAATAATTGATTTTTAAGACTCACCATAAGGATTGAATGTGCTCACGGAAACGGAACTCAGCGTCTTACAAAATAATGTATGGTACTCACAACTACCGAGTCTATTTCAAGATTTTATTGTCAAACACGCAACACACTTATATGTAGAACGCGATCAAGCTATATTTCATCATGGCGATACTTTTGATGGGATTTACGCTGTCATTCAAGGCAAAGTCCGCTTAGGTTATATAGATATAGAAGGTAATGAATCCATAGCAGCCATTGCTGAACCGATTATGTGGTTTGGTGAAATTTCACTGGTTGACCAGCAACCTCGCTCACACCATGCAATTGCATTAGAAAAAAGTACCATTCTAAAAATTTCGAGTATCGCTATTGAGGAAATACTTAGACAGCATCCACAGTTTTGGTTTCATATTGCACAATTAACCAGTCAAAAATTACGTATCGCCTTTCTTGAACTGATTGCGATTCAAACCTTAAACATCAGTCAAAGACTGGCTCAACGACTGCTTTTTATTTTGAATGGCTATGGCAATCATGTGCAAATTGAAAACCATATTATTCATCTATCACAAGAGCAATTGGCCCAAATGCTGATGTGTTCAAGACAAACCATTAACCAAGAATTACACTTATTGGAACAACAAGGTATTTTAAAAATTGCCTTTAGAAAAGTAGAAATCCTTGATATTCAAAAGCTTCATTCATTGGCGTATTCAGCAATGTAAGTATTGAAAATAAATCACGCGAAAATTATTCTATTAAAAAATGATGGTGAACATTAAACCAAGCTTAAATAACTGGAATTTATAATCATTTTCATCATTAAAATATACAAATGATCTATTCCGCTTTACATAAAATAGATTTATATTTTTGTTTAGGCGCCGATGCCATGATACCAAAGATGAAAATATGAAAAAAATCACAACACTTGTTACCGCTGGACTTTTCACACTACTGAGTGCTTCAGCTTTTGCATGTCCGAAAGGTACAACGCTGGTTGGTGGAACTGGGCCAAACCATAAAGGTGGCTCATGTGTAGCGGCAAATGGTGCAACTCAGAAAGCGAAAACCGAAACAACAAAAGCCAAAGCTGATGCAACAAAGGCCAAAGATAAAGCAACAACCTCTACAAAAACAGCAACAGACAAATCTAAAGAAACTGCCCTGAAAGCAAAAACAGAGACAACGTCTAAAGTGAAAACTGAGGCTGATGCAAAAACCAAAGCAGCAACCCAAACAAAGGCAAAGGTAGAAACAAAAACTCAAATGACCAAAGATGCAAAAGACAAAGCTGTAAAAACTGCTTCAACAAATCCTTTGAAACCTTGATTAATATAAAATCAGTGATCAAATAAAATGGCGAAATTAGAATTTCGCCATTTTTAAAATCAATAAATAAGAAAACACAAAACTAGAAAAGATTAGTATTGGCTTTGGTATTACCTAAACTCGGGTGATCTATTGCATCTTTACACTGTGCTTTGTCACGTTCATATTCTTGTTGAGTTTTGACAAGTTGTCCATCTTTTTCCAATGTCGCTCTCGCCCACGAATCTAAACTGGTCAAAGCTTTACGACACAAAGCATATTTTCCTTCAGTCACAGAATCCGTCATTTTGACATTGATACGCCAGTCTGTACTGAGCTTACGCACAGGTTTACGTACATTTTCCTGAATCAAATTTAATTGTTTACGATATACAAATGGATCAACTTGGTTCATTAGTTTCCAAGCTTCATTGGCATACGTCGTTGCATCATTGGTCAGTTTAGGCGCAGTTTTAATCTCGACTTTCTCTTTAGGTTCAGTGGATGAATTACCACAAGCTGATAAAGTTATCGCACTAATCACCAAGCTCATACTCAATAAAACTTTCGACTGAATTGCGAACATCAAGTTACGCCTAAATAAACATTTCGGCACTATGCTATTAAATTCAGGTAAAATACACAATCTTGATTTCGTTTTTGTTTTATTCCCTCGCTTAGGTGTATCGTGTCCAAACACAATTCTCCAGTCGTTGCTGCTGGTTTTTGGCAAGGCGCTAAAGATAGTCAAGCCATTATCTTTACATATTTACCTGTGTCTTTTGCTTTTGGCGTTTCTGCAACACAATTCGGTTTTAGTGCATGGGAAGCTTTATTTCTATCCTGTTCGATGTATGCAGGAGCAAGCCAATTCCTAGTCGTTGCACTTTTAGGCAGTGGTACTTCGATTTGGATGACAGCACTCACTGTGATTGCTTTAGATATTCGTCACGTTTTATATGGCCCTGCATTGCAAAATTTAATTCAAGACCGTTTAAATATGAAGAAAACGGCGATTTGGGCGTGGGGACTTACCGATGAAGTTTTTGCTGCGGGCATGATTAAACTGTCACAACGTCGCCAAGAATGGTCAGAATCATGGATGCTTGGACTGAGTCTATTTAGTTGGCTATCATGGGCACTCGGTTCATTTTTAGGTGGTTTATTTGCAGATCAAGTCAGTCATCTACCGCAATTTTTACAAGCCGCTTTGGACTTCTTACTGCCTGCTTTATTCCTAAGCTTCTTACTTGCAGCCTTTGAGAAAAAATATACTTTTGTGGTTGCTGTATCTTTAATCGTTTCAGCGATCGCATGTTATTTTATCAATATGTCTGCTGCAATTTTTATCGGGATTGCGTCGGGTATTTTGGCAGGGTTATTTAAATATTATGTCCTCAAACAACATGATGAAGTGAGTGTTTAAGATGGATTTACACATTATATTGGTTGGGATATTGGTCGGTATTGCAAACTTTGCTTCACGTTTTGGGCCATTCTACGTGATTCAAAAAACGCAAAAAAATACGCAGAACCGTGGTGCAACGTGGTTAAGAATCGCTTTAAGTAGTATTGGCATTGCAGCGATTAGTTCGATGCTTATTGTTGCGACCCTGCCACCTTTAATTGAAACACCGAATAAAAGTGTCGCAATGTTGGTTGGGTTTATTGTCCTCACTGGACTGTATTTTAAGTTTAAACGTATTGTTTTAGCGACGTTAACAGCAGCTTTGGCCTATGGTTTGGTTTATACCTATATACCGCTGTAATCAAATAAAGTCTTTCGTTACTATTTTCAATTTAAAAAGCATGAGGGATAATAGGTATTGATTATAAATAAAGAAAAATATCATGTCACAAATCAAAATTTATGCATTAAATGAAACAATTGCACAACTTAGAATCAAACTTTCAAATGCCATTCATGAAGCACTTGTCGAATCTTTGGCATACCCAAAAGAGAAAATATTTCAACGTTTCATTCCTTTAGAAAAAGAGAACTTCATTTATCCTGCTGATCGAAATGATTTATACACCATCATTGAGATATCAATGTTCGAGGGTCGTTCTAAAGAAGCAAAGAAAGCATTCATTTTAAAATTGATTGAAAATATACACTTACAATGTGGTATTGGTATCAATGATATCGAAATTACTATTTTTGAAACACCCAAAGAGAATTGGGGAATACGGGGTCAAAATGCGGATGAACTGGTATTGAATTACAAAGTGAATGTCTAAACAGAACACTATTTTTAAATGCAATTACTATATCTACTCTGCTGTTAGACAATATCAAGATTTTATCTCAATTCCCCCTTAACACTCGCCCTAGTTCTGCTATGCTTAAACCTTATAAATTCTAAGCATGGAAGAATCGCATGAGCGTCACAATTGGTACTCCACTTCAACCTTCAGCTTTTAAGGTCTTGCTTTTGGGATCGGGTGAATTAGGTAAAGAAGTGGTCATTTCCCTACAACGTCTTGGTGTCGAAGTACACGCTGCCGATCGTTATGAAAATGCACCAGCCATGCAAGTTGCGCATTTCTCTTATGCCTTAAATATGGCAGATCCTATAGAATTAAAAGCACTCATAGAAAAAGTCAAACCTGATTTAATTGTTCCTGAAATCGAAGCCATTGCAACTCAAGTGCTTGTTGAAATAGAACAACAGAACATTGCGACCGTCATTCCTTCTGCAAAAGCGGTTAATCTCACAATGAACCGTGAAGGTATTCGTCGTTTAGCAGCTGAAGAATTAGGCTTACCGACATCTGCTTATCGTTTTGCTGATACCTTAGAAAGTTTCCGTGCTGCATGTGATGATATTGGTTATCCTAACTTTGTAAAACCAGTGATGTCTTCATCGGGTAAAGGTCAATCTCGCGTTAAAGAATTTTCTGAAGTTGATGCGGCATGGGAATATGCTCAAACAGGCGGTCGTGTCAATCAAGGCACCGTCATTGTTGAATCACAAATTGATTTTGACTTTGAAATCACACTGCTCACAGCCCGTTCTAAAAATCCTGAAACAGGTGTAATTGAAACCTCATATTGTGACCCTATTGGACATCGTCAAGATGCAGGCGATTATGTTGAAAGCTGGCAGCCTCAACAGATGACCGAAGCAGCGTTAACTGAAGCAAAACGTATTGCCAATAAAGTGACTGTGGCACTGGGTGGCTGCGGTATTTTTGGGGTAGAACTGTTTGTAAAAGCAGATAAAGTATGGTTTAGTGAAGTATCTCCTCGCCCACACGATACAGGTTTAGTCACGCTTGCATCACAATTCCAAAGTGAATTTGAATTACATGCACGTGCAATTTTAGGTTTACCTGTAAATACACAACGCCATAGTGTTGCTGCGAGCGCAGTCATCTATGCGGGAGTAGATGCAAGTAATCTTTCTTATTCTGGCTTGAATTTTGCTTTGCAAAATCCAAATACAGATTTACGTCTTTTTGGAAAACCTGAAGGCTTTAAACGTCGCCGTATGGGCGTAGCAACTGCACGCGCTGAAAATACAGATAAAGCACGTGAACTTGCTTTTGAAGCTGCATCAAAAGTGACTGTTCATTTAGGCACTGCTGACATTTCATAAATGCTTTGCATTATTGGCTAAAATTGAAATGATTTTAGCCAAACGCCCAAAAGAATTAACCCATAATTTTCGGACAATATCTCCATGATCAACACCTCTCCTCTGTTGGAATATGTAAACGATAATCACGACATTCAAGGCATTACCCAATGGCGTAGCATTGTCGAACAACAGTTAAATGAGGCTTTCGATCATGGTTCTCCAATCCGAGATATTATTCGCACACGATCAAACTTGATCGATCAGGCTTTAACTTTTCTTTGGAATCATGCTGAGCTTGATCAAGAGGAATTTGGTCTTTTTGCAGTGGGTGGTTATGGGCGACGTGAGATGTTGCCGTATTCCGACGTCGATATCATGGTGCTTTCCAAAGATGAATTGACCAAAGCACAAGAAAAAAAGGTTACCTCATTTATCTCATCACTTTGGGATGTGGGGAATTTCAAACCGGGGATCAGCGTTCGCTCAATTCCGTCATGCTTTGAACAAGCCACCAATGATTTAACCGTTGCAACAACCCTGATCGAAGCGCGTTTAATTACAGGTGATCAACATCTTATTAAATGGCCTAGACGAATTGTTTCACAAACGTGGACAGATCGAACATTCTTTGATGCCAAGATGGATGAGCAAGCTCGTCGTTATGCTCAACATAACAATACCGAAAGCAACCTAGAACCAGACATTAAAAATGCACCGGGTGGTATTCGAGATATTAATCAAATTGGTTGGATTGCCAAACGACATTTTCGTGTTAATCGCATTTATGACCTCGTCCACTTAGGTTTTATTTCAGAATTTGAATTGAGTGTTTTAGAAGATGCTGAAAATTTCCTTTGGGAAATTCGTCACCATTTACATCGTTTAACCAAACGTGATGAAAATCGTTTATTGTTTGATTATCAACGTGATATTGCTGCAAAATTTGGTTATAACCGTGAGGATGACCATCATCCAAACTACCCAATTGAACAGTTCATGAAACGTTACTATCGAACTGCGCAACAAGTCAGCACACTCAATGAAATGCTATTGGCATATTTCAATGAATCAGTCATCACACCACGTTTGCCTAACTATGAACGTAAAATCGAAAGTATTAATGAACATTTTAAATTGGTTGATGGCAAACTTGCCGTTCAACATCATAAAATTTTCTCTGAAAATCCAAGTGCAATTTTAGAAATTTTCTATTTATTGGCGAACCGTCCTGAAATTGAAGGAATCCGTGCACGCACTTTAAGATTGTTGACTTTAGCTGCAAAACGAATCGATCAATCTTATCGTGCGAACCCAGCCAATCAAGCTCTATTCATGGCGATTATTCGTTCACCGCATCGTTTATATGAAACCATGGTTGCAATGAAACGCTATGGTGTATTGGGCAATTATATTCCTGCTTTTGGTCAGATTTTGGGGCTAATGCAATATGATTTATTTCATATTTACACAGTAGATGCGCATACTTTATTACTGATTCGAAATTTAAATCGTTTTAAAGAACCTGAATTTGCAAAAGATTACCCTGTCGTAAGTTCAGTCTTTCAACGTTTAGTCCGTCGTGACATCGTATTTTTAGCCGCATTATTTCATGACATTGCCAAAGGCCGTGGCGGAGACCACAGTGAGCTAGGTGCAGAAGATGCAATTGAATTCTGTCAGGCACATGGCTTTACTGAACGTGAATGCAACTTGGTTGCATGGCTGATTCAAAACCATTTATTGATGTCGATGACGGCGCAGAAAAAAGATATTTCAGACCCAGATGTTGTTAAAGCATTTGCTGAAAAACTCGGTGATATGGAGCATCTAGACTATCTCTACACTTTAACAGTGGCCGATATTAATGCGACTAATCCAAAACTTTGGAATACATGGCGCTCTTCTTTGATGCGTCAATTGTACACACATGCTCGTGATGTGATTCGTTCAGGTCTAGAACGCCCTGTCGATTATCAAATGTTAATTGAAGATACCAAATTCTCTGCAAGTGAAGTACTGGTCAATGAGTTTCCACTAGAGCAAGTTGAAAAAGTTTGGCAAGAACTTGGGGATGAGTATTTCCTCAAAGAATCGGCAGATGAAATTGCATGGCATACTCGCGCCATTTTACAGCACGGCGACAACCCTGCACCATTAGTACTCATGCGAGCGCACCGCAAAGCAGCACAAGATGCTGTACAAATCTTTATTTATACACAAGATCAACCCAACTTATTTGCGACCACTGTTGCAATCTTGGATCGTATGAATTTGGATGTACAAGATGCACGTATTATCACAGCAACCAAAGCCTTTAGTTTAGATACTTATGTGGTTTTAGACCGTTTTGGTACACTTCTCACTGATCCAGAACGTGAACAAACAGTAAAAACAGCTTTAGTCAAAGCGATCAGTGAATCTGATAAATATCCGGGTTTAATGCAACGTCGTATTCCACGTCAATTACGCCATTTTGACATTGAAAATACCGTTGATATCACACTCAATGAAGCCTTGGGTCAAAATATGGTGGAAATTTCGACACTAGACCAACCCGGCTTGTTAGCACGTATTGGTGGGTTGTTTATGATGCAAGGATTGGATATCCACTCTGCTAGAATTGCCACACTCGGTGAAAAAGCAGAGGATATTTTCTTTGTCACTAAAAAAGATGGTAAACCACTGAATGATGAAGAAGTCGAAGTCTTTGCTGCAAAATTAAAAGCAGCATTGGATGAAGCTTCTAGTCAAATTTTTGGTCAGCATTAAAGCTTTTTAATTCAAACTTAATAAGCTTATAAATAAATTTCGATACGCGTAAACGTCATTCGCAACTTGTTTAAGACATGAGGAATATATTCCGCAAGATTTGTAATAGTATGTTTCTACGGTACATTAATCAAAAGATGGTAGTGAACGAGCTTTGCGGTGAGGAGCAATGTTCCGCAAGACGGTTTTCTTGCGAAGCTCCACTTCTCATTTTCCGAAAGTCTTGCGAGATATTATCTCTCAGGTCGAGCCTGAACAAGATTGAAATATATTTCAGGCGAAGTGCAAGACGAAGTGGGCTAATCCCTTCATTTAAACGTTAGATGTAAGACTCCGTCGCAAAATATCTAATTTTCCTTCGAACTTGATGGATATTCTTTAAATAAGTAATATCGATTAATTTCATAATCAAACATTAATCGTGGTAATTGTTTCATGAACTCGAGTTTGTCTTTATTACATCCTTACCCTTTCGAAAAGTTAACTCAACTTTTTAAGGATGTGCAACCTGCAGATTTACCACTTATTCCATTATCGATTGGTGAACCAAAGCACCCTGCGCCTGAGTTTGTTAAACAAGCGATTATTGAGAATTTTCAACATCTTTCCACCTACCCCAACAGTAAAGGCTTACCTGAACTGAGACTCAGTATTGCCCATTGGTTAACACGTCGTTTTAAACTCAATACCATAAGTGCGGAAGATCATATTCTCCCTGTTACAGGTACACGTGAAGGAATTTTCTCTTTTGTACAGGCTTTGATTAATCGTGATGATGCGCCTTATGTGGTCATGCCAAATCCTTTTTATCAAATATATGAAGGAGCAACGCTTTTAGCAGGTGCTCAACCGTATTTTATTAATTGCACTGAAGAAAATCAGTATCTTGGCGATTTTGACTCAGTTCCTGCTGAGGTTTGGGAAAAAACAGCATTATTATTTGTTTGTACGCCGGGGAATCCTACAGGTGCGGTACTTTCAAAAGAACAATTAAAAAAGCTAATTGCACTTTCAGACCAGTATAATTTTGTTATTGCTTCTGATGAATGCTATTCAGAATTATGGTTTGATGAGGCACCTATAGGCTTACTGGAGGTCTGTGCTGAATTAGGACGTGATGATTATAAAAACTGTATCGTTTTTCATTCTCTATCAAAACGTTCTAATCTACCTGGTATGCGCTCTGGTTTTGTTGCAGGTGATGCAGCATTACTCAAACCTTATTTAAAATTCCGTACTTATCATGGCGCGGCAATGCCAGTTCAACATCAATTGGCTTCAATTGCTGCATGGGATGATGAAACACACGTTGAAGAAAATCGTAAGTTATACCGTGCCAAATTTGATTTATTTCAAAATGAATTAGGTGGTTTATTGCCTTTACAAAAGCCTGATGCAGGTTTTTATTATTGGTTAAAAGTAGATCACGATGAAAACTTTGCAAAATTGTTACTGGAGAAAGCCAATATTAAGGTTTTACCGGGACGCTATTTATCACGTGATACTGAACAAGGTAATCCGGGTGAAGGTCATGTGCGTATGGCTCTGGTTGCAGATATTGCGCAATGCGAAGAAGTTGTTAAACGCTTAAAAGCGATTTTATAGTGCTTATTTTGATTGTCTAATTCTGAAAATAGGTTGACACTCATTTTCAATAAAACGCTCGATGTACCTCATTGGGCGTTTTCTATTTAAATCACTTGTTTATCACCAAGCAGTAACGCATATACCAACTAAACGTCCACCCCATAATAATAAAATGAATATGTACTCACATACTTTTTATTAGACCGTTTGACTGCCTTCATCGACACATACTTAATTATTTCAATGCTATTCAATAACTTGCTATTTTTTAAAACTAAACCTCATCATTTATACTGTAAATTAATGTCCCTGCTAAAACGGTTTCCAACGCACAAAATAATAGTGGCACTTGTGTTTGCGGCTTTTCAATCAAGAAAGAAATCACTCGCCCCGATGCCATACCGACTAAACTCGTTGCAATTGTCAATTTTATACCTTTTTCGATTTGTGGGTAATGCTGACTAGCCATCAATAGACCGGCGACTGTAACACCAAAACCACCATAAACTGCTCGGACTTCATTCCGCATATCCGCATCAATATATTTTAGCCCAAAAGTGTTTACAATCATTGTAGGCTTAACTAAAGCCACAACACCCATACCTGCAAAGAAACTGGCATTTAACAAACAGAATTTCTTTTTCATAGGAAGAATATCCTTTTTATAAATTAGAGTATTTACTCTAATTTAATGTTTAGATAATTTTTTGTCAATTTTTTTAAAAGCATATCGTTACCATAGCAGCACAACAATCTTTTCTGATTGGGTAAAACCTACATTTGTATAATTTTTTTTTGTTATCAATTGCGCTTTCACCATTCGTTTAAATCTTCGTCTATACTTAGCCATCAATTTAAATTGACTATGGAAAGATGGCTTCTCAAACTCCCAAGAAAATAAAGAAAAAGGTTTGGTTCATTTTGGCAATCGCGATTGTATTGCTGCTTGTTGGATTACTTCTGTGGAAAACAGGTTCTTCAAACAAAACAGCTGCATCAGAAAAACCAAAGAATACAGAAACAACAGAACAAAAAGCTGCACTGACAGTAACCGTCATACAACCAGAACAACAAAACTGGAAGCAAAATTTTACTGCAAATGGCAATATTGCTGCATGGCAAGAAGTCGTCATTGGAAGTGAACTTTCAGGACAGAGAATTAGCAAAGTCTATGTCAATGTCGGGGATCAAGTTAAACGTGGTCAAGTTTTAGCTGAAATTAACAGTGAAAGTATTCGCGCAGATCTCGCTACAGCTAAAGCCAATTATGCAGAAGCTCAAGCTGTACTTGCAGATGCCAGTGCGAACAATAAACGCTTTCAGCAGTTGAAGAATACTGGTGCAATTTCAGCTCAAGAAGTCACTCAATATCAGACCTCACAAAATACTGCACATGCTCGCTTAGATGCTGCCAAGGCCCAAATTGATAGCAATCAGTTACGACTGACTCAGACTCGAGTCATTGCACCTGATCATGGTGTGATTTCTGCTCGTACTGCGACTGTCGGTTCATTGGCGCAAACAGGACAAGAAATGTTCCGTTTAATTCGTGATGATCGTCTGGAATGGCGAGCAGAAGTTACGTCAACAGATTTATATAAACTCAAACAAGGCATGACTGCTCAAATCATTTCACCAGATCCATCACAACCGACCGTCACAGGTACTGTACGTATGATCGCCCCGGTGATTGATCCGCAAACGCGTTATGGATTGGTTTATGTTGATCTTCCGACTACAGATGCAGTTCGTATGGGGATGTTTGTCAAAGGTTCCTTTGATTTGGGTGAAAAGCCTGCTTGGACGCTCCCGCAAACGGCGTTACTGTTACGTGATGGTTTTTCTTATATTTTTATTGTGAATAAAGACAATCGTGTTACACAACAAAAAGTAACGGTTGGACGACGTTTAAATGATCGTATAGAAATTCTGGATTTGCCAAGCAACAGTACAAACAATAATACAAACATCAACGTTGTTGCATCTGGTGTCGGTTTCCTAACAGATGGTGATCTCATCACAATTGGTCAAAATATTCCAGATACGCCACTCAGCAAGCAACTTGTGAATACTCAGGAGAAATAAGATGAATTTCTCCGCTTGGTCAATCCGAAATCCAATTCCGGGTATTCTACTTTTTATCATGTTGGGGCTTGCTGGTTTATTATGCTTCCATTGGATGAAAATACAGCAATTCCCTGATATTGAATTGCCCATGGTCACCGTAACCGCAGCTTTACCGGGTGCTGCTCCACCACAACTTGAAACTGAAGTTGCCCGTAAAATTGAAAATTCAATTGCGACTTTACAAGGTTTAAGAAATCAATACACCAATATTCAAGATGGCGTGGTAACCATTACTGCCGAATTTCAGCTTGAAAAACCATTACAAGAAGCTGTTGATGATGTGCGAAATGCAGTATCACAAGTTCGCTCAGACCTGCCTGCTGACTTACGAGACCCGATTGTCAGTAAGATCAATCTTTCAGGTTCTCCTATTTTAACCTACACCATTCAATCCCCTCGTATGGATGAAGAAGCGCTGTCTTGGTTTGTAGATTACGATATTTCACGTGCCATGCTGCAAGTCAAAGGTGTCGGTGCAGTTGCACGGGTTGGTGGCGTAACGCGTCAAGTTGAAGTCGAATTAGACCCTGAAAAACTATTGGCTTTAAATGCAACAGCCACCGATATCTCGCGTCAATTACGTCTAGTTCAACAAGATGCTTCTGGTGGTCAAACTAAAATTGGGGGCAGTGAACAATCTATTCGTACCATTGCAACGGTAAAAACAGCCGCAGAAATTGGGGCAATGGATATTGCACTCAGTGATGGTCGACACATTCGCCTAGATCAAGTTGCAAATATTCGTGATGGTATCGCTGAACGTCGTTCTGCTGCTTTATTGAATGGCGTGCCTGTCATTGGCTTTGAAATTACACGGAGTAAAGGTGCAAGTGAAGTTGATGTTGAAAAAGGTGTCACTGTTGCTTTAGAAAAGCTCAAAGACAGCCACCCTGACATTAAAATTGATGAGGCCTTTAACTTTGTCAATCCTGTGGTCGATAATTATAAAGGCTCGATGTCTTTATTGTATGAAGGTGCCCTTTTAGCCATTTTGGTGGTTTGGCTATTTTTACGTGATTGGCGTGCAACATTGATTGCAGCGACGGCACTGCCATTATCAATATTACCTGCTTTGATCGGTATGTATTACTTAGGTTTTACCCTCAATACAGTGACATTACTAGCATTGTCACTGGTTGTCGGGATCTTGGTCGATGATGCCATCGTTGAGATTGAAAATATTATACGGCACTTACGCATGGGTAAAACACCCTATGCTGCCGCCATGGAAGCTGCTGATGAAATTGGTCTAGCCGTAATTGCAACAACCTTTACATTGATTGCTGTATTTCTACCGACTGCATTTATGAGTGGTATTGCTGGCAAATTCTTTGTGCAATTTGGTTGGACTGCTGCTTTGGCCATTTTTGCTTCATTATTGGTCGCACGATTACTGACGCCAATGATGTCAGCCTACATTCTCAAACCATGGATTAAAAAAGAACAACTTTCTGAAAATGATCAGATTTTAACTGAGCAAAGTACAGCCCCCTCTCAAGATGCAGGTGCAATAGCATTGGCACATGACCGTGCCCATGATGGTCGAGTGATGAGCACTTATATGCGAATGGTCACGTGGTGTTTAAACCATCGCTGGATCACCATTTTAAGTGCAATTGCATTTTTTATTGGCTCTGTGATGTTGATTCCATTGCTACCAACAGGTTTTGTTCCACCACCTGATACTGGACAAACTCAAGTCAGAGTTGAACTCACTCCCGGTTCACAGTTTGCAGATACTTTAAAAGCAGCAGAATATGCACGCGTGTTAATTAAAGATCATCCTGAAATTAAGAGTGTGTATACTACCATTGGAGGTGGTTCTGCTGGTACAGATCCATTTGCAGGCGGTGCTTCTAGTGAACCTAGAAAAGCCACTTTGACCATTCAAACTACAGATCGCTCAGACCGCTCACTCAGTTTACAAGAAATTGAGAATGAAATAAGACAGCGCTTAGCACCCCTTCCGGGCGCTAGAATCCAAGTTGGAATTGCGGGAAATAATAGCCAATATCAAATTGCACTTTCAGGTGATGACCCTGATGCATTGGTTGCGACTGCTCGGCAACTTGAACGTGAAATTCGCACAATTCCAAATATTGGCAGTATTACTTCAAGTGCTGCATTAATCCGCCCTGAACTGGTGATTCGCCCAGACTTCGCGAAAGCGGCAGATTTAGGGGTCACCACTTATGATATTGCTGAAACATTACGTATCGCTACAGCTGGTGATTTTGATCAGAACTTAGCCAAGCTTAACTTGTCTCAACGTCAAATTCCTGTCGTGATTAAGCTTCCCTTGTCTGCACGTCAGGATCAAGATTTAATCAAACGCTTGATGGTGAAAGGCAGTCAAGGTCCTGTGATGCTAGGCACAATTGCTCAAGTAAATATTGAAAGTGGCCCGTCTCAAATTGACCGTTTTAACCGTTTACGTAATATTAATTTTAATATTGAATTAAATGATCAACCACTTGGAGATATTGCAGCTAAAGTCGATCAATTGCCGACCATGCAAAAATTACCACCAACTGTGAAACGAACCAATATTGGTGATGCTGAAGTGATGCAAGAACTTTTTGCAAGTTTTGGTTTAGCGATGTTGACCGGTGTACTATGTATTTACGTGGTTCTAGTCTTATTATTTAAGGACTTTTTACAACCCATTACCATTCTTGTTGCCCTACCTTTAGCTTTGGGCGGTGCATTTGTACTGTTACTTTTGGCAAAAAGTAGTTTTTCGATGCCAAGTTTGATTGGCTTGATTATGCTGATGGGAATCGCCAGTAAAAATTCTATCCTATTGGTGGATTACGCCATTATTGCAAGAAATGAAAAAGCTTACTCGCGTATGAATGCCCTGCTGGATGCTTGTCATAAACGTGCTCGCCCGATCATTATGACGACATTGGCAATGGGTGCGGGAATGTTACCGATTGCTTTAGGTATTGGAACAGATCCTAGCTTTAGAGCACCAATGGCTATTTCTGTGATTGGTGGTTTGATTACCAGTACATTCTTGTCGTTGTTGGTGATCCCTGTGGTCTATACATTTATTGATGACATTAACCAAAAGATTCATCACTTAAGAAAACCTAAATCTGATTTACAAGCTTCAGCCCATGAGTCTTAGTCTTTGTGAATAATGGCTTAGGTTAGAAACGCTCAATCACAATACCAGTCAATCCATTGGCTGGTATTTTTTAAATTTCACATAAAAAATAACTATAAATTTACCGTATTAAATCTTGCTATTTTCAATTCTAATGTTTGCTTTTTAACAGTCTCCTTTAGCGCATATAAGCTTCATCATCTCGTTAATTTTACCTTTTATAAAAAATAATCAATTGATTTATATAATCTAATGAAAGAATTTTTAATAAATTAATATTGATAATTATTATCATTATCAATTGCATTTATATTTTTACCTCGTTACAATGCGCAACAATCTCTCCACAATCCACTCGTAATTTAAGTTGCGTATTAACATGAATAAACAATTAATATTTAAAACATTGTCTATCTCAGTAATCACTGCGATGTCCCTTTCTACCCATGCAAATGAGACAACTGAGGATGCTGTGCAGTTGCAGACCATCGTTGTAACAGCAAGCAGCCAAGCTGTAGATATTAAAAAAGCACCTGCAAGCATTAGTGTGATTACAAGTGAAGATATAGAGAAACAACCTGTAGGTAGTCTTGCAGAATTGTTGAGTAAAGTTCCCGGTGTAACAGGTGGAATCAGCCCCTCTGGTGATGGTTCTAAAATTAAACTTCGTGGTTTACCAGACAATTACACGCTTATTTTAGTCGATGGTAAGCGTATGGGTTCTTCAAGAGATACCAACTATCGTCCAGATTTAGGTCGTCAAGATTTAAATTGGATTACACCTGATATGATTGAGCGAATCGAAGTTGTTCGTGGCCCTATGTCCTCTTTGTATGGTTCTGATGCAATGGGTGGTGTTATTAATATTATTACCAAGAAAATTCCGGATGCTTGGGGAAGTCATGTCACTTTAAACTACACTCAACCAACCACTTCTTCTGATTTAGGTTCTTCTTTTCAAACAGGTTTAATGGCTGCTGGTCCTTTAACAAACAGTCTTGGTTTACGTCTCACTGCAGGCATAACTGAGCGTGAAGCAGATAAAAAATATGAGGCAGGTAAAGGTACAACAGGCGCTCAAGACCAAAATTATAATGCAATGCTGCATTATCAACCGAGTGATCAACACGCATTTAGTTTAGAGCTTGGTCATAGCCTACAAAAAAATGAAAAGGGTTCAAGAATCAATGCAACAACAGGTGCAGAACAAACAACAAGTTGGGGCGCCAATGAACTTGAACATAACTCGTATAGTTTATCCCATGAGGGTAAATGGGCAATTGGTACATCTAAGCTCAATGCCTATTACAACGATTATGACTCAAGTGTCTCCGACTCTACGACTAAATCGAATGAAATGATTGTTGAAGGTAATTTAACCATACCTTTTAAATCTATATTTGAACAGGTTGTAACGGTGGGCGGACAATGGAAAAAACAAGAATTGACCAATACCGATACGATTGGAACTTTGCCTAATGGAAGCTGGAATGGCATCAGTTATACCGATCCTAAAGTTGATAATAAAAACTGGGCAATATTTATTGAAGACAATATTTCGCTCTTAGACAATCTAACGTTAACTTTGGGCAATCGCTTGGACCATGACGATAAATATGGTACCAAGAATAGTCCACGTGGTTATTTGGTTTATAACCCGACAGATGATTTGGTCATTAAAGGTGGTGTTGCAAAAGGTTTCCGTGCACCTACAGTCAAAGAATCATCTCCTGGTGCAGCAACTCAGTCTGGCGGAAATGGTTGTAATGGCTTAAAAGGTCAGACTTGGTATGATGAAAATGGTAAACCACATATCTATACCAGTGGTGGTTGTTATATGACTGGTAACCCAGACCTCCAACCTGAAGAAAGTACCAACTATGAAATTGGAGTCAATTATAGCGGTTTCGGTAGTGACTTAGGTTTAACGCTATTCCATACAGATTTCAAAAATAAGATTGCTTATTCTCCTTTAGGTTATTATCACGGGACATGGTTTACTCGTAATGAGAATATTCAAAATGCAGTGACCCGTGGTCTTGAAATGGTTGCAAACTTCCCTGTTCTAGACAATCTAAAATGGAATAATAATGCAACATATTTCTTGAAAGCCAAAAACGAAGATACAGGCGCTGTTTTAATCAATACGCCGAAATTAACCGTGAATTCAGCATTGAATTGGCAAGCTATAGATTCATTAAATATTGAATTAGCTGCCCAATACTTAAGTAAGCAGTATTTAACAGAGACGACAAAAGTATCTACCATGCAAAAAGCGCATACCATTGTCAATTTATCGAGTAACTATCAAGTAAATGATAAATTAACGGTTCGTGGCGGTTTTACAAACCTATTCGACAAGAAATTGTCAAATGGTGGGGATGCCTATCTTGTTGAACGTCAGAAAATATTTGTTGGTGCAACGATTAAGTTCTAAAGCTTTTATCACATATATTATGATTGAGTATCCATTTAATCATGCCATTCAAGTAATTAGTTGAATGGCATCAAAACTAAAAAAATAAATTTTAGATAAATACATTTAAAAGCCATGAATTAAAAATGATTTTCTAATTAGAAACAAATAACACGATTGAAAAAGTTAAAAAGCAGACTCCTGAAAGGCAATATAAATATTTAATATATCGTTTCAGCCAAAGCATATAGGATTCCAAGCTTAATAACTTAACAATACCTAAGTTCCAAAACAGCACAACCGCAACCATCCACACACTCACAGATAAATTCTGTACTAAATTATATTGGGGATAAATCAATATCACTAATGTGCAATAAAACATAATATTTTTTGGATTTAGCAAACTTGAACCCAAACCAAGCAATAAACTTTTCCAATGTGCAGTCTCGACTGCACAAGTAACAGACTGACTCAAATAATCGTCTGAAATACTTTTAAACCGTGTCGCATAAAAACATTGAAGTGCCAAATAGGCTAAATATAAAGCTCCCGCATACTTTATATACAGCAAAATTCTCATATCAATTTTACCCAATAAAAATAAGCTTAAATAAATACTTAATAATATTATAGCATTACCACATGCAATGCCGATGCAAACCAACTTTGCAGCATTCGTCCGTTTTTGCATCAATGTTTTCAGAATGAGGAAAAAATCGACCCCAGGTGTGAGTAATGCTATAAAATGGGTCATCACTATTGTTAAAAATAATGTCATAAACATTCCCTCTACGTTGGGAATAATTTAGATAATCTTTGTTTTAAATTATTGTATAAAATTGCGTGAGCTAATTATTTTTGAATATTTCTTGGGTGTTACACCTGTAAATTGTTTAAAAACGCGATGGAAGTGACTTTGATCAACAAACTCCAACTCATACGCTAATTGAGCGATATTATAATTATTTTTCAGTAACTTTCGCGCATAATTTATTTTCTTATTGAGCTGATATGTATGCGGTGTTAATCCAAAATAATGTTTAAATAAACGAATTAAGGTATATCTACTCATATTCATTTTTGCAGACAAAGTCTGTAATGATAAGTTTTCAATATCTTCTTCAATACATTCAATGAATTTAAGTAAAAATTGCTGATAATAGCCTGAATGATCTATTTTCTCCAAGTCAAAACTGGGTAATAAAATACTGATTAAAATTTCAATTAAATATTGTTCTTTCTCAATGATAGAAATTTTTGGATTAAATAACATCGTATTTAAATTGGTAAATGCATTATAAAGCAATGAATTATTGATAATAATGGGTTTTAATTGCGGTATTGACGTATTAAGCAAGGGGCTAACTATTTGATGATCAATAATAATGTCTTGTTTTAACTCCTGTAAAAGCTGAGTTAACCATTCTGCATCAAGATGCATCATTTGGTAGCTCCAAGCTTTGTTTGGTAATGGATTGCAACTATGCTCTACATGTGCAGGGATCACAACAAGACTACCCGCTTCTATTTTTTGATCTTTTGCAAAAAAGCTAGAAAAGTGACTTATTCCACAATCAACTGCACCAATAGAAAACGTCGAATGACTGTGCGATTTATAACAAATTCGACTTTGGCATGCCCTACGTGTTTCGACATAGGGCATTTCCAAATCATTCCAAAATTCAACAATGGAATCCAAATCAATTATCCAGCTAAAGCATTTTCAATATCTTTTTCAATATCTTCTGGCTTCGTTGTAGGTGCATAACGATTAATCACTTCACCTTTTTTATTAATCAAAAACTTAGTGAAATTCCACTTAATTCCATTACCTAATATTCCTTTACTGTTATTGGTTAGGTAGCGGAAAATCGCATGTGCCTCAGGGCCTTTTACATCAACTTTGGCAAACATTGGGAATTTAACCCCATAATTACGTTGGCAATATTCTCCAATTTGCTCATTTGAACCTGGATCTTGCCCGCCAAATTGGTTACAAGGAAAGCCAAGCACTTCAAAGCCTTGGGTATTATATTTTTCATGAAGCTTTTCTAAGCCTGCAAATTGGGGGGTAAATCCACATTTACTTGCAGTATTTACGATCAATAAAACTTTTCCATCATAATCAGAAAAAGATTTATTTTCACCCTCTAACAATTCAGCTTCAAATTGGTAAATATTGGTCATGGATAGGTTTCCTCATCGCCTTTTTCTTCTGTTTTTAAGTCTAAAGAAGCTGAATTTACGCAATAACGTAAACCCGTAGGTTGCGGGCCATCTTCAAAAACATGCCCTAAATGTGCGTCACAATGATGGCAAATAATTTCCGTTCTTTGCATACCATGTGATGTATCGTCTTGTTCTTCTACAACCGCAGAATTAACAGGTTTATAAAAACTCGGCCAACCACAACCGCTGTCATATTTATTTTCTGAGGAAAATAATTCTGTACCACAACATCGGCAAACATAAGTTCCTTGTTGCTTGGTGTTCCAATATTTACCAGTAAAAGCAGGTTCAGTCCCCTTTTGTCGAGTGATCTTAAACTCTTCTGGTGTTAACTCTCTTTGCCATTCTCGGTCTGTTTTATTAAGCTTTCCCATGACTACTTCCCTTTCTATCTTGCTATTTAAAATAGGATAATTCCATATTTACGTGATTCATCTTAAAATTTCTAGTCTTTCGTTAACAATTTACAAAAGATTAATAATTCTCATAAAAGCAAAAAGTAAGCAAATATACAAAAATTGGTAAGCATTTTTATTCATCCGATGCTTTTTTGTGAGCAAGTTTAATGTTACTCTTATTGGCATTCTTGCTTAGGATTAAAAAATGTCGCAAAAAAAGAGCGTTATTTTTAAACATCTACTGCCTGTGATTAAACAATATCAACAGGTAGGATATACGCATGAAAAAATTGTTGCTTTACTCAGAGATGAACATGATCTCGATCTTGTAACAACTGAAACATTTAAAAGTTATTTATACCGTTATGCAAAAGTGACCTCCACTCTTTCCGAGAACATCAAAATGCCGAACACTCTCCAAACCCCACGCGAAATAAAAAAATCGTCTAAGCTCGAGCATGTTTGCTACGACATTCGTGGTCCTGTGTTACGAGCAGCCAACGAGATGGAAGAAGCGGGTCATAAAATTATTAAATTAAATATTGGGAACCCTGCCCCGTTTGGTTTTGAAGCGCCTCAAGAGATTATTAATGATGTGGCTTTAAATTTACCCAATGCTGTAGGCTATACAGATTCTAAGGGAATTTTCCCTGCACGTAAGGCAATTTGCCAGTACTATCAACAAAAAGGCATTTTAGATATGCACGTCAATGACGTGTATATCGGCAATGGTGTTTCTGAACTGATTGTGATGGCAATGCAAGGTTTATTGGACGATGGCGATGAAATGCTGGTTCCAATGCCTGATTATCCACTATGGACTGCCGCAGTAAATCTTTCAGGTGGTACAGCTATTCACTATAAATGTGATGAAGAAAACTTCTGGTATCCCGATATTGCTGACATGGAAAGTAAAATCACACCCAATACTCGCGGTGTTGTGATTATCAATCCAAATAACCCAACAGGTTCTGTTTATCCACGCCATGTCCTTGAACAGATTGTTGCTTTGGCAAAAAAATATGATTTAATTTTATTTGCTGATGAAATTTACGACAAAATTATCTATGACGGTATTGAGCATGTTTCTGTAGCGGCTTTAGCTGGCGATCAACTCTGTGTTTCTTTCAATGGCTTATCTAAAGCATACCGAATTGCAGGTTATCGCTCAGGCTGGATGGCAATTACTGGTGATAAATCACGTGCTGTGGATTATATCGAAGGTTTAGACATGCTGGCTTCAATGCGCTTGTGTGCTAACCATCAAGCCCAGTATGCGATTCAAACAGCGCTCGGTGGTTATCAGTCTATCAATGATTTAATTCGTCCGGGTGGTCGTCTATATGAACAACGTAATATCGCTTGGGAAATGTTGAATGATATTCCTGGCGTTTCATGTGTAAAACCTGAGGGAGCGATGTATTGTTTCCCAAAACTTGATCCTGAAATTTATCCAATTGAAGATGATGAAAAATTTATGTTGGATTTTTTAAAGGCAGAAAAAGTCCTTCTTGTTCAAGGAACTGGTTTTAACTGGCCGACACCTGATCATTTCCGTGTGGTGTTCTTGCCTGCTGAAAATGAATTACGAGAAGCAATGAACCGCTTAAGTCGATTCTTGGCAAAAATTCGTTAATGGCTTAATCCGCTTTAAAGTGAAAAATACATAAAAATAGAGAAAGGCATTCAATTGGTTGGATGTCTTTTTTTATGCAGAATAACGTATAAATTATGGGAAAATAATATTATTCTTAGCCCACGCAAATTACAGCTCATTGATATAAGTATTTTAAATTGAGCGCTTTTTATTTTATAACTTTAGAAAATAACTTGGCCATAAAGCTATAAACCATTCACATCTTCAGGTATTTTAAAATAATCAATGCCTTTAAATACAAACGCTGCTTATAAAACACGCAATTTAAAATCACGAAAACTACTACATTATAAATTTGAATGATTAATAAAAAAATTACATTTTCAAATCAGTATAGGCAATTAAATACACTTTATATTAAGTTAAAAGTGGAACAAAAATTGCTTAAAAACAGCAATAGATTTCTTTTAAGGATGATTTATGAAAAAAACATTTACGGCTCTCGCCCTTTCTATCGGTTTAATCTTACCCATTTCATCATTTGCTAAGAGCAATGTTGTGGTAGTTGCTACAGGCGGTACGATTGCAGGTGCTGGTGCAAGCTCAACCAATAGTGCAACCTATACTGCGGCAAAAGTTCCAGTAGATGCACTACTCAATGCTGTGCCTCAAATTCAAAATCTTGCAAATGTAACAGGTGTACAAGCCTTACAAGTTGCATCTGAAAGTATTACAGATAAAGAATTACTGACGATTGCCCGAAAGGTCAATGAACTGGTTAAAAAGCCTGATGTAAACGGTGTGGTGATTACTCACGGTACAGATACCTTAGAAGAAACGGCTTATTTTTTAAGCTTGACTGTGCATACTGATAAGCCGATTGTTGTGGTCGGTTCAATGCGTCCACCTTCAGCACTTTCTGCTGATGGCCCTTTGAATTTGTACAGTGCAGTTGCACTAGCTGCTGCTGATAGTGCAAAAGGCAAAGGGGTGTTTGTGCTGATGAATGATGACATTTTCGCAGCACGAGATGTAAGCAAAACCATCAATATTCATACGGATGCGTTTGCAAGCCAATGGGGTGCTTTAGGAACATTAGTTGAAGGTAAGCCATACTGGTTTAGAAATGTTGCTAAACGTTTTAATAATAACTCTGAGTTTAATATTGAAAATATTCAGGGTGATGCACTACCTTTAGTTCAAATTGTGTATGGCTCGGGCAATATGCTGCCAGATGCATATACAGCTTATGCAAAAGCTGGTGCTAAAGCGATTATTCATGCTGGAACAGGTAATGGTTCTGTTGCCAATTATATCGTACCAACACTGAACGAATTACAACAGCAAGGTGTTCAAATCATTCGCTCTTCACGTGTCCCACAAGGTTTTGTATTGCGTAATGCAGAACAACCTGATGACAAATATGGTTGGGTGGTTGCACATGATTTAAATCCACAAAAAGCTAAACTTTTAGCCGCTTTAGCACTGACCAAAACCAAAGATGCCAAAGAAATTCAGCGTATTTTCTGGGATTACTAAGCCCTGATTAATTCAATTTATTTGGATTGAAAATACACAAAAACCGTTCATGGATATGAACGGTTTTTTAATTCAGCAGAAAAACTATTCGATAGATGTTAAATCTAAACGATCAATAATATAAAGCGTATTCGCATCAATCACTTTTTGATCACGATCCAAATACTTTTGCTCAAGAACACCATCTGTCTCAGAAAATGCATAGTCATCATCATTTAAAATTGCTAAATGCTGTTCATCAATGACCCATAAACCTTCAACTTTATCATGCGGATATTGTAATCGTTCGACCAAATCTACAACCAGTGCTTTAGCGACCGGATAAATATCATATTGCGCAAGACCTTCCCATCCTTTTTCTAAGACATACTGCTCTAAAGTTTGCCCTTCTATTAGCAATCCTAAATGCTCATCCTGTTTTAATTGTTCAGTTTCTTGCACAGATTCAAGCTCAGTGGCTTGCTTTAAATCAATTTTATAAACACGTTTAAACGCTTGCGGATTATCTTTATAGAAATCATCATCGCGCTCTGAGACTAAAAAGCTGTTGTTATTGAGTGCCACTATTGCGGTATTGGAGTGCACTGTTGTATTGGCTTCTTGACGATATAAATATTGCGAGGCCTGTTTTGTTTCAAGATCAATCGCAACTATACGTGTTAAATCTGAATGGATTACAGATTTATTGGGATTACTCATCGTAGATTGCATAATACCGACCAACTTTTTCTGATCAGGGGTAATGGTTAAACCTTCCATTCCTCGATTTTGACGTCGATTGGCATATTCTAAAGGTAGTAAATAACCAGATTTGCGACGACCATCCTGTTCATAAGCATTAATTCGATCTATTTCAATACCTTCAGCATTAAAATGTACAATATGTGGACCATATTCATCACTCACCCAAAAAGTACCATCTTTTAGTGCGACCAAACCTTCTGAGTCTAGGCCAAATTCATCTGTTCCATTTTGCAAAATTTGACCATTTTGATCATAAGCAATTTCTTTGGTTGCCCCAAAATGTTGATTTGGCAAACCTGTAATGGTTTTACCTGTCGGATCTTTAAGTAGAATTTCTTTTATTTTGTAAATACTGCCATCTGCCTGTAACTCAAACAAACCAATCTTAGGGATATAGCTTGGATCTAAAAATATTTTTCCATGATCTCCATTCACATCATAAGTTGTATTTGGCCCACGGTCTGTCAATGCATAAAATTGATGTTTTTCAGTTGGGTGTGCCGAAATTTCCGAACCAAAACCACCACAATGAATTTCAATAAAATGACCTGGTTTTGCACCATCTGGGATATTGTGAATGTTTAAAATATCGTAAGGAAGACGGACACCTTGAGAAAATTTTTTATATAAATTGTCGGATGGATAATTTCCAATGTCTTGCTGATTCATTTGATCGAATTCTGAATTTTTCATTGTTTACTCTAATTTAATTTTAATCTTTTTTATCATATATAAATCTAACAACAACCACACTTGTACATTTGTGAATACATCTATAAAAAAGGAGGCTTTCGCCTCTTTTAATAAAATTTTTTAATAGATATCTTGAAAAGTCAAAAATGATCGAAAATTCCTTCTCCCTCTGGGATGAGGAATATTGTTCCGCAAGAGGATGAGGGAGATTTATCATATAAATCCTCACCTTCTTGCGCGTAATAACGCTTATCCTTTTAAATGAAAGAGAACTTCCATTATAAATAAATGTTCAGCACAACTCACCCTTATGCGAAACCAATCAAAAGTTCAATATTACTCAGGTTTAGTTAACTCAGTCATCGGCCAACGTGGTGTAGTCGTTACAGACAGCCCATCATTTTGCCCTGCTTTTAAACGTTGATACCCTGCAAATGCAATCATTGCACCATTATCAGTACATAAAGCAGGTTCAGCATAATAAACTGTACCTTTAATCTTTGCCAAATCAGCTTCTAGGCGCTCACGTAACCTTTTATTGGCACTCACACCACCTGCAATAACCAAACGTCTTAAACCTGTTTGTTTGAGCGCTTTTACAGACTTTTTCACCAAAGTATCAACCAAAGCTTCTTGGAATGAAGCTGCAATATCTGCATCCCGTTGTTCTTCGCCTAATTTTTTAAGTTGCACTGAAACTGCAGTTTTTAAGCCACTAAATGAAAATTCTAAACCTTGATGCAACATGGGACGTGGGAATTCAAAAGCCTCTTTATCACCTTGCTCTGCTAATTTTGAAATATTTGGCCCGCCCGGATACGGCAATTTCAACATTTTAGCAACTTTATCAAAGGCTTCACCCGCCGCATCATCAATTGATTCACCGAGAATTTCATACTCGCCAATGCTATGTGCCGCCATCAATTGTGTATGCCCACCAGATACCAACAAAGCGACAAACGGAAATTCTGGAGGATTTGCAGATAAAAGTGGCGCAAGCATATGACCTTCCATATGGTGTACACCAATTGCAGGTTTATCCAATGCAAAAGCCAACGTACGACCAAATAAAGCACCTGTCATCAGCGCCCCCATTAAACCTGGTCCTCGGGTATAGGCAATCGCATCAATCTCAGATTTCTTTACACAACTTTGCTCAAGTAGTTGATTCATTAAAGGAATTAGCTTACGCACATGATCACGTGATGCAAGCTCAGGTACAACACCACCATATTCTGCATGCAATTTAATTTGACTATACAGCACCTGTCCTCTTAAGCCGACTTCACTATCATAGAGCGCCAATCCTGTTTCATCACATGAAGTTTCTAAGCCAAGAACGATCATTAAACTGCCTTTTACACATTTGGAAATATTGCTAACAGCATTATAGACTTGTGGTATGAGATGTAAATGAGTAAAATACTGCACTTCACTTGTGATCTTGGGTAATTCGACCCGAGATCTTATCCATAACTTAATGAGGATTCTTCATGCCACAAGTTAAATTGAAAGAAGGCGAACCAGTTGACGTAGCTATCCGTCGTTTCAAACGTTCATGCGAAAAAGCGGGTGTTTTAGCAGACGTTCGTAAGCGCGAATTCTACGAAAAACCAACTCAAGAACGTAAACGTAAAAAAGCTGCTGCTGTTAAACGCTACCAAAAGAAATTGGCGCGTGAATCAGTACGTACTACTCGCCTTTACTAAGATTAATTTGTGATTGATTGACTAACTGGACCATAAAAATGACTACTTTAAAAGACCAAATTACTGAAGTTTTGAAAGCAACAATGCGTGCTAAAGAAATGGATAAGTTAACGGTCATTCGTAGTCTCCAGGCAGCAATCAAGCAAATCGAAGTCGATGAGCGCATAGAGCTTGATGATAGTCGAGTTCTTGCGGTCATTGAAAAGCAAGTCAAACAACGTAAAGAATCGATTAAAGCCTTTGAAGGTGCTAATCGACAAGACTTAGCTAGTAAGGAACAAGCCGAGGTTGAGATTTTATCTCAATTTCTACCAGCAGCTATGACTGAGGAAGAACTTGATTCAATCATTGCGCAAACAATTACTGCGCAAGAAGCTACTAGCATGAAAGATATGGGTAAGGTGATGAATTCTCTACGTCCGATCATAGCCGGACGTGCCGATCCTGCACAAGTTTCTGCGAAAATTAAAGCAAAACTTGGCTAAGCCCAGATTATAAAGTCTTTATTTGTTTGGTTTGGTCTGTTTAATTTTTCATTTAAAACTATTTTGCAATGAAATGGTTTAGAACGATTAAATAGTCCAAATTATCTCAACATACTCCTTTCTATCTACTCTCCTATCTATTTTATTTCTTTTTATTTTCAATTACATAATAACAGATATCTTTCCATGTACCATCTATTGGGTTTTGTACAGATTGATATTCAATGTCTAATAATTCAAAATTTACTCGTTCACACAAATGACGCGCTGGACTATTTTCCAGATCCACATACGCTTTTAATTGTTTAAAAGACCATCTTATAAATAATGCATCTACAAATAACGAAAGCGGATGTCGCATATAAGCCCTACCCTTGATAATGGGCATTCGCCCAAAAACCGATAGAGGCTTTATTTTCATTCAATTTATTTTATGAATATCAATTACACCAATAAAAGCATTATTTTGTTTTAAACGGATTGTGAATACAAAATTCTCATTCATCAGTAGTGTCGATATCAATATCTTTGGCATCAGATTTTTGAACAATACTTAGAATAATCTGTTCATTTTCAATTTAAAATTGTGTTAAATCCATAAGGTCACACATTTATGGTTTAGCTTTTAGTACAGATTACACTGAATATTATATTTTTTAAGAATCTGCATTTCAGGTGAAACCATCACTTTATCAATAATATTTTGCTTCGTCACAGCCATGAGAGATGGGGGTAAATCTGCACGATTTGCATCTGTCGTCTTATACATATCATCGACATATTTTTGAATCATTCCGCAGAATTGGGACTGCTGTTGTGGACTAAATTGATTGGTTTGCGGATCTAAACTACGTAAAAAAAACTTCATGTCTGCATTGTATTGGTTTGAAATTCTTTCTACATCACGTACATAACGCTCAGATACGCCCGCCATGATTTGACTTGAAGAGAATACCAATATCATTGCCACAAAGATTTTTTTCATTTTCAATCAATTACATTCAACAAATATATCGAATAAATTTTAACTTTTTAATTTCAAAATAAACAGTTAAATTTGTTTAATTGGTCAATATTACAGATAAAGAGCCTTAGATTTTTAACCGACGTTCTTGTTGCATCGTTTTTAATCGCACATCTATCTTAGCACTCATCGCATTGTTCTCTTTGGCCAACCGTTGCGCATGCAATAAAGACTTAATTGCATTTTCTTCATCCCCTGTCCAATATTGAACTTCAGCTCGATTACGCAATACATTCACCGTTCGCATTGGATTGGTTTTATCTAAATTGGCAGCTTGCTGTAACAATTGCCACCCACTGATATCCCGATCATTTTTATGAATAAAGCGACTCACCAGTTGCTCTGCTTCTTTAGGTTTATTTTGGCGAATATACACGTCAGCCAATTTATAGCTGAGCGCACGATTTTCTGGTGTTACTCTTTGTTTAGATATGATGGTTTGATATGCCTCATTGACTTTATTCTGACCTAAATAAATATCAGTTTGTATCAATGTCGTTAAAGTATGTTCCGAATTGATCTTTTTGGCTAAATTAAGCTGAATTTGAGCATTGGTATAATCGCCCTGTTTTAAATAAAACTCACTTAATGCCAGTATTCCAGCAAAATAATTTCTCTGTGCTAAAACCTGTAACTCTCGCTCATTGGTTTGATCTGATACCACAGCGGTATACCATTTGATGGTTTCAAACTCTTGCTGATCATGACTATACGGCACTCGAGGGAGTTGATTAGCACGTAATCTCGCCTCACTCATACGTTCTGTAGTCAGTGGATGCGTTAACCAAAAGTCAGGTAAAAAACTTAAACGGCTGGTGGAACGATGCATGGTTTCAAAAAAATCTGCCATACTTTCAGGGTTATAGCCTGCACCATACATAAATTGCATACCAATTCGATCAGCTTCACGCTCTTGGTTACGGCTATAGCTCAGTTGCTTCCCCATCAATGCAGCTTGTGTTCCCATCATGACTGCTCCACCCACATCACCATCTGCCTTTGAAGCAATGACCGCCCCAGCAATAATACCCGCCAATGCAAGCAAGCTTTGCCCTTTAAAATCCTCTTGTGAACGACTGTAATGACGTTGTGTAACATGAGCAATCTCATGCCCCATCACACCTGCAACTTCATCCATTGTTTTAGAAGATGTCACCATACCTGTATTTAACGCAAATAAACCACCAGGTACTGCAAATGCATTGATTTGTTGATCTTTGACTATAACCAAACCAATTGGCTCCCCAAGCTGGGTTTGACTTAATATCCTAGAGAAAACCATCATAAATTGATCTTCTAGCCACGGATCTTGCAAAATTGGCAACTGATGTTGAACTTGACGATAAACTTTTTCACCAATCATTTTTTCTTTTTGTTGGTCAATAAAACCTATACCACTTCCAATTTCAGGCACTTCAGCTTGTTGTGAAGTGCTTGAACTAAAGGAAAATTCATCGGCTAAGCTTAACGAACTGCTTAGACAAAGGCATAGGCTCAATAAAGTCTTATTCAAAGGAATGCTCAATCATGGCTAACATATCGAATATAACATTGAATTTAGAACAAATTTGCAATGAAGTGTTATCTTGTTTTAACCAAAACTCAGCATCAATTAAAATTTGAATTGACCAAATATCGTGGTGTACGATCTTCCAAAGCATCCACCAAATTTTGATAAGCCAATTCAGCCATTTTCTTTCTCGTTTCAGCTGTGGCTGAACCAATATGCGGCAAAGTCACGACATTATCGAGTTGAAATAATGGAGATTCTTGCAGTGGTTCTCGTTGATAAACATCTAAGCCTACTGCAAAAATTTGCTTTTGTTGTAACGCTTCAATCAATGCTTGCTCATCTACAACCGAACCCCGTGCAATATTGATAAATACGGCATGTTTTTGCATGAGCGCAAATTCTTTTGCACCCATTAAAGCCTGAGAATCATGATTTAAATCTACAGCAACAACAACAAAATCAGACTGTTGTAACAATTCTTCTAAGCTTTTATATTGCGCGTTTAGTGGTTGTGCTGCTTCTAATTTTTCACGGCGGTTATGGTAAATAATATTCATATTAAAGCCATAAAAACCACGCCGAGCAATCGCTGCACCAATATTTCCTAAACCAATAATGCCTAAGGTTTTACCAAAAATATCCTGACCAAACTGAGCACTTCCAACAGTACGCTTCCACTCACCCTGTTTAGCCCATTGATCTAAAGATGGTACTTTTCTCGCAGCACTCATTAACAATGTAAATGCTAAATCCGCTGTCGATTCTGTTAGCACATGAGGCGTGTTGGATAACCAAATTTTTTTCTGATTTAAATATTGCAGATCATAATTATCATAGCCAACACTGACAGATGAAATGATTTTAAGTTTTTGTGCAGGCTCAAGATTTGATTCATTCAATAAACGTCCTGCACCAATCATGGCATCGGCATCGACAACTTCTTGACGAATCTGTTGGTTAATATCACCCGCCTTAGGATTCAATACCACCACTTGATAACGGGACTCTAAACGTGCTTGAATGTCTTGATCAAATTGACTAAATACAATAACTTTTTTACGCATATCCCTTCTCTATTGCTTTTAAAACACTGACTTCTTAATAGCGTCCTAAATCCCTAATTCACTCTATTTTGCATAAATTGCCATAAGCGGCGTTTTAAAATGGGTTGATCTATCATCTCTTGTAAACTTGCTAGTTGAATAATATCAGTAACTTTTACATGTGGAAGTTGCCCAAGGCTTATCACTTGACGTTCATTTTTCAATGCATCAATAAAACCTTGAATATAAATATTTGCACCTTTTCCATCTTGCAGTTGTAACATTGGAAATGGCCACTTCAATTCATAATATTGCCCAACAATCGCATGTTGAATATTCAACCAAAGTTTAAGTTGGTCTGCTGTGAGTTGGGTACAATTCACTAAAATCACACAGCTTGCAATACAAAACGCTTGTATTTCGAATGGCTCTAATTGAACCGAAGGCTCTATTTGATCATCAATTCTTTTAGAAATTTGTGCTGTAGTGGAAGTCTCATTCTGTTGTGTGACTTGAATATTATTCTTTAATAAAGAAACTTCAGCTTGTTGTATTATGCTGGTTTTATCGGTATGAATTGAATCTTGTTTGGTAGATGGTTGAATTGGTTGATTTTTCTGAATATGAGATAAATCAAACTCAACAACACTGGTTTGCTCCAACGAAGCTGTCTCATGAAAACCAATATCACGATACATATTATTTTGATATAGACGTGTTTGCACATCAGACCGTGGGATCCACAGATCAATTCCCATTGCAGCCATTAAACTGCGCTGATGTTCTTGCAAATTCACACTCATCACGGATTCAATATATTCGATTTCAACCACTATTTTAACGATCTTTTCATCATTTTGCTGAGCTTCTGACAAGAAAATAGCCAAATGCTTTAAATTTATGCATAGATGCGGAGGAATGAACCAATCACATAATCATCACGCTATTTTTCTTATGCATTTGATCTACAATTTCAGCTGTCGTAAAACCAAGCCGCCAATACAACAACTCTAAAACATCCAATTCATCTTGGGTAATAATACGATCATTCCACAAACAAATTTCTGCTACACCTAAGATACTTAAACGATCACGCAATAAAAGCCCTGCAATATCATTCAAAATTTCCCCTAAATCTATAGGTTCATCAGAAATTTCTTCAAACAACTCCAGTTCTGTCTTTGATAATACCCGCTCAAGAATTTGATAACGCACTTCAAGTTGATTTGCACTGTTGATTTGCTGGACGTGCAATAAGGCGTCAATTAAACGTACAATTTGTGGTTTCACCGTTTCTAGTGATGAAGGGGTATGCATCGGCAACAACTGCAGCTCTGATTTCACACGTTCAATGAGCAAGGCATCGAGTAGCCCAATTTCCCCATCTTCTTGAATAATCTTGGCAAGCTTAGTCACAAACTGCCTCGCACTCGTTGCAGGCATATTACCTAGATTTTCACAAGCATCATGGAAAATTTGAATATGAAACCGACCATCTATATTTAATAATGAATCGACAATCGCACGACTCACTTCGGCATTAGATGGAATAAATTCACGATATTGACGAATCATTAAAATCGCCACCATAACTTCTCGAGAGCCTGTTGCCGTCTGCATCGCTCTTTGAATTAAATCGGGACGTTCAATTTGCCGACGTACTTCAGGATTTAATGGCTTGATCGCATCATTTAATGCAAAACTAATTGGCGATAAACGCAATAGTGGCAAAGGTTGCGGAGAAACCCATGGGTTATACACCTCACCACTCGACTCCTCTAAAGGTCGCAATAAACTAAATAAAGGCTGATTTCGTAACTTCTTTAAATTTTCCAGTTGTAAATCTTGCAGTAATGTCGGGTTTAACTCATAAATCCGATCTTCAATACTCGGATGAATATTCAACCAACTTTGTGGACTTAAAGAATTCGCAAAACACATATGCGCAATCGCTTCCGAATATTCACTGTGGATTTGTGAACCCGCATGGTGTACGTAAATACGCAATAAAGTTTGCACATTGGCATTATTGAGCAGCAACTTTTTGGTTTTATAATCATTATAAAAAGTACGCCCACCGAGAATAAAATATTTAGTTAAACGATTAACCAATATTCCCATACTTCCGATTAACCAAATTACACCACCAACAGCAACAAAACTGGTTTCAAACTTATGCTGTGTACGATTGGAATAACGATTATAACCCTGCTTGGCAATCTTACTTCCCAACTGACTAAAGGTGGTTAAACCACTATATAAAATTTTCAACCGTGTGTTTTCTTTGGCCTCACCAGACAAAATTTGATTAAACTCATGTCCCAATAATCCGTAGAGTTCTAGTTCATCTAAATTTTGCAATGCCCCCCAAGTCAAGATAATAACCGTATCACGAGGGTGGAAACCCGCTGTAAGCGCATTAACCCCCACCTCATCAGGAAGAACATAAAGTGTAGGCGGTTCAATTTCAAAAGTTTTTGCCAATTTATCTGCTAATTTTAATGCCACGCTTTCTTCTGGCGTACTTTCAATTTGACTTAAACGTCGTGCTCTTAACTGCTTTGCTAGAGAATGCCCACCTGAACGAAACACGTAAAATTCATAAGCGATTGACCACCCAATCACAATCAATAATAACCCAACAAAAAAAGGGCTTAAATTATGCCAAAAGATAGATTGTTCAGGTTTGAAATAGTTAATCAATAAACCCAAAACGGTATTGAGTATAAAAATCGCCAAAATGACCGCCAGTAAGCAAATGCTTGCAGTCCATAATATGTTCTTATTTTTAATCAAATAATGATTGACATCTTTCAATGTAAATTTCCTCATTACATTGCTAAACAATCATAAATGAAAAAAGCAGGAAATACCTACTTTTCTCAATGTGCTTTTTATTCAAACCGCTTAAAGCATGTACTAAACATACTTTAAGCACAGCATTGAATTTAAATACTTACATCTCTTCTTTAATACCACTTAAATCAACAGATGCGGCATCGATATTGACATCAATATAGCCATCTTTTTGCTTTTTCGCAGTATCACTTCGGCTTTGTTCAAGGTCTGTTAAATATTGCTCATCAATATCACCTGTCACATAAATACCATCAAATACAGAACAATCAAAATCCTGTACTTCAGGGATTTTCTTGGTGCGTACCGCAGCAATAAGATCATCCAAATCTTGGAAAATTAAACGGTCTGCACCGATAATTTCTTGGATTTCATCTACAGTACGATGCGATGCAATCAACTCTGCTTTCGCAGGCATATCAATACCATAAACGTTTGGATATTTCACCATTGGCGCAGCTGAAGCAAAATACACTTTTTTTGCACCTGCATCACGTGCCATTTGAATGATTTCATTACAGGTTGTACCACGTACAATGGAGTCATCCACCAGTAAAACATTTTTACCTTTAAACTCTAACTCTACAGGGTTTAACTTTTGACGTACTGATTTTTTACGTTGCTGCTGACCTGGCATGATGAAGGTACGACCGATATAACGGTTCTTCATAAAGCCTTCACGGAATTTAACGCCGAGAATATTTGCCAACTCTAAAGCTGAGGTACGACTGGTGTCTGGAATTGGAATTACAACATCAATGTCATGCTGCTCACCCCATTCACGTAGAATTTTATGTGCCAAAGTTTCGCCCATTTTCAAGCGTGCTTTGTATACAGATATCCCGTCAATGGTTGCATCTGGACGTGCAAAATAAACGTATTCAAAAATACATGGACGGTAACGAGGATTTTCAGCGCATTGTTGCGAAAAGAAATTGCCTTTGGCATCGATAAATACCGCTTCACCTGGTGCAATATCACGTTCAACCTTAAAACCTAAAGCCGTGATTGCAACAGATTCAGAAGCAATAACGTATTCTTTCTCACCATTTTCCGTTAAACGTGAACCGTAAATGAGTGGACGAATACCATTCGGATCACGGAAACCCACTAAACCATGGCCAGTAATCATGGCAACCACACCATAAGCACCCTTGCAACGCTCATGAACACGTTTTACCGTATGGAAAATGTCTTCTGGTGTAGGGGTTAATGATGCAGATTTTTGCAACTCATGTGCAAAAACATTCAATAACACTTCTGAGTCTGAATCAGTATTCATATGACGTAAGTCAGTTTTGAATAAATCATCATGAATATCAGCAGCATTGGTCAAGTTACCATTATGTGCTAGCGTAATCCCATAAGGAGAGTTTACATAAAATGGTTGTGCTTCAGCACTACTTGAAGATCCCGCAGTAGGATAACGCACATGGCCAATACCATAATTACCTAACAAAGCACGCATATGGCGAGTATGGAATACATCACGTACCATACCGTTGTCTTTTCTCAAAAACAGCCGCCCATTATGGCAAGTTACGATCCCAGCTGCATCCTGCCCACGATGTTGTAACATCGTTAAAGCATCAAATAACATTTGGTTCACAGGTGCTTTACCGGCTATACCAACAACTCCACACATAACTACCTCGCAGACCAGCTAGGACTAATAAAACGGATTCTTTGTTGAATGCGCTGATTTGTCATCATTTTCTAAATTTGATGATGAATCAGAATCACTCACAGAAGTATCATCAGGACGATCTTCTGAATGTATATGATGCAATGCTTCATTGGCTGCATCTTTAGAAATTTCAGATGCTAAAGGCGCAAATGGCAATAAACTTTGGATAACTTTGGATTGCTTCCACGTTGGAGAGCTTTCAACCCAAGGCCCGATTCCTTGCATTGTTATGAGGACGATAAACAAACCTTTCAAGGTGCCTAACGCACTTCCTGCTAAACGATTGACTGGGCCAAGTTTTAACGTTTTCAAAATTGAGTTGAGTAATGCTGTTACAACCCATGTTAGAACAATAATCACCAAGACAATAAATGCAAATGCTGCAATTTTCTGCACTACAGGATCTTGACTGAGCGCAGACATGGAAGGCGCAATGATATTTGCATATTTGGCACCAACAATCAGTGCAAATATCCATCCTATCAAGTTCGCAAAGGCTTTCACGAATCCTTGTCGCAAACCGTTTAGCCCTCCAATGAGCAAGATAATCAGTAAGATAATGTCTAAGGTGTTCATGTTTTTATGTCATAGCATTTACACAATCTTGAATTAAAGTAGGACCTGTATAGATCATACCACTATAAATCTGAACTAAAGTTGCGCCTGCTTGCTGTTTTGCAACAGCTTGTTCACCCGCTAGAATTCCACCTACGCCGATGAGTGGCACTTCACCTTTTAACTGTTTTGAAAACTCAGCCAAACACGCTGTACTTTTCTCAAAGACTGGCGCACCTGACAAACCACCAGCCTCATCACCAAAGGCTAGGCCTTCAACACCCTCACGGGACAACGTTGTATTGGTAACGATTAGACCATCAATTTTAAACTGTATAAGCTGAGATGCAATAAATTGAATATCAGATTGCTCAAGATCAGGAGCAACTTTTAACACCAATGGCACATAATGCTGATGTTCTTCAGCAAGCTCCAGTTGGCGTTTCTTTAATGTTTCGAGCAATTCAGTTAATGCATGACCGCTTTGTAAGGAGCGTAAATTTTTGGTATTCGGTGAAGAGATATTCACTGTGATATAAGAAGCGTAATTATATACTTTTTCTAAGCAGATTAAATAATCAGAAACTGCATCCTCAACTGCTGTGGTCGCATTTTTTCCGATATTGATGCCAAGAATGCCTTTAAATTTAGATGCTTTAACATTCTCAACCAATTGATCTACACCATCATTATTAAACCCCATACGGTTAATAATGGCTTTTGCTTGAGGAATACGGAAAAGTCTAGGTTTAGGATTGCCCTCTTGCGGTTTTGGTGTAATTGTACCGATTTCGATAAAACCAAAACCCAATGCAGCTAAGGCATCGATATATGCACCATTTTTATCCAAACCCGCTGCCAATCCAACAGGATTTGGAAACTCGATCCCCATACAGGTGACTGGTTTTGCAATAACAGGTTGGCGTATCGCACCCATTTTATGGGCAGATTTAAGCATGGATAAGGTGAGTTCATGTGCACGCTCAGGTGCTAAAGAAAATAACAACGGGCGGGCAAGTGAATACAACATATCTATAAAAGTCTACTGCTTTTTAAGTTGCCACATTATAGGCACAGTAACTTGAAAAGGCTATGCTTGAAGCAGGTTTATTTTCAATGCTTATTGTACTGTCGCTGTTAATTTAATCTGAGCACCTTCTTTCAGCAACTCGAGTTTTTCAACACTGACACCCATTTGCGCAAGTTGGGTTAAAAAGTTAGCTAAAACTGCATAATTCTGATGTTGAGCTACAATTTGCAATTGCTCACCAAGCTGTTGCGATGCAACAGAAAGCCCCTGCTGCTGTGCGACTCTTTGTATTTTGTCCGATGTGGTCAGAGCCAAATCATCTGTAGGCTTCATAGTAACAACATTACTCTGCATCCATACCACAAGATCTTTCATTTCATTTAAGCGAACTTGTTGTTTCTCCGCAGCCTTGTGCATAAACCACAAAGCAGAACCCACAGCCACAACGATGACAAAAACTGTGGTAAAAATCACCATTACTTTTTCACGCGGAGACATTTTATCTAAATGATCAGAAATTTTTTCAGACCACATATCTAAGCGATTTTGTACATTTTCCATTGTCTTCATTATTGTATTTTCACCAAACCGACTACACTTGAACCTTGAGTTTGCACACTCCCCAATTCAGCTTTAAAGCCTTGTTCATTCAGCTGTTTAACCAAAACTTGTAGGGCATCTGAAGATTTTGCAAGCAAATCCATATTCAAGATCGCATTGTCATAATTCACACGATTAGCAATAATTTGATGCTGCATCAAAATTGGACCGACACGATTAAGCAATTGTAAAGCCTGAGTATTTGCAGCCTGACTCAGTGCTAATTTGTTTTTAAACTGACGCTCAACAGATTCTTCCGTGATTCGCTGTTCATTTGGAAACCATTTTTTATATTGGTCAACCGCGATTAAAGCCGTTTGATCGGCTACTTTTTTCAGTTTAAACCAACGTAGTGCATCATAACTGAGCTGCGTCACAATCAGTGCTACCAATAATATTGCACATGCCTGCCAATAACGTGAAACGCCCGCACTTTCCTGCTTGGCTTTAGGAAGTACATTATAAGGATGCTGTTTTGGCTTTTTAATTTCAACAAACTGATAATTAAATGCTTCACGATGATCCGTTGTCGCTACAGCAAATAGACTCATGGCTTGTTCATTGGTTAATTCACTGTATTTATAAGTCTTATTCTGCTCTGCAAAATCAAGATATAAACCTAAATCATCAATTGAATTACCCAAAAATTCATTTTCACGAATCAGCAATTGACCATTGATATTGGCTAAAATACTTTGCCCAACTTCTGGCACTGGCAAAATTAAAAAATCGGGCAATAATGACACAATTTTAACGGGGATCAACGACAGTGAATGCTGCATCGTCGTTACCGTATATTGATTAATCCCAAGCACAGAAACCTGATCAGGTTGTTGAAAATGTGAAAAAACCTTCATCTGGTCAATTGGTAAAATCACATATTCTTCTAATAAATATTTAATACCATCTGCACCCAACTGTTTATATTGGGTTTTATTAAATTTCTGCTGAAGAATTTGCACTTCACGGCTCGGAAAGAAAACAACCGCTTCTTCGCCTTGGTAAAGTTTAATATCTTGAATTAATTGTTCCAGACTCGAAGATTTAGTCCAATCATCCCCTCTAGACCACTGCCAAACCCCATTGGCCTCAGGCATCCATAAGTACAACATCTATCGTATTCTGCCGTTCATTTATTTTGTTTATGCTTTTATACAGTTGGAATAAAGGCTTTGGTTTGCGTTGAAAGCCCATGAGCAATCACGCTTTGTTCATACAATCGTGCTTCTGCCAAGGCAAAAGGATGAAAATGTTCGTGTGTTAATTGCTCTGCAATATGCGCAACAACATTCATATGACACACCACCACAATACTTTCAAATGGGAGTTGTGACAACCACTCAATCGCAAGTTTCGCATCATCTTCAGGTTTTATTTTGTCACAGATCAACACAGGAACATCTGCAAAATACTTTTGTATATGTGCCAAAGTTTCTTGTGCTCTCAGCAAAGTACTCACCACAAACACATCAGGCTGAACATTATTTTTAATAAACTCAGCTGTTTGCTGTGCTTGTAAATGCCCTCGTTCCGTCAAAGGACGTTTACTGTCCACACCATTGATTGGCGGTGCTGCTTCACCATGACGCACTAAGCTCAGTTGCATAAGATTTCCCTATTTTATATTGCCCTGATTATAACGATGCTTTATGACAAATCCACCGTTATCATTCAGAATACTGTCTGCTTTTTATACGACTCACACTTCATTATGTGGCAATACAAACTCTACATCACTACGATGCCCATTTTTCATTAAAGACACAGCAATATTCAATGGTGGAGCGCCTTCAAAAATCACTTCATACAATGCCATCGTAATAGGCATATACACATCAAGTTCTTTCGCACGTGCATTCACCTGCACAATGGTATTGATCCCTTCTGCGGTCTGTCCAAGTTCAGTTGTCGCTTGTTCCAATGTTTTCCCAGAACCCAAAGCGAAACCCACTTGATAATTACGACTCAACGGACTATTACACGTTGCGAACAAATCCCCCACACCTGATAGACCTAAAAAGGTCAACGGATTTGCCCCTAATTTTACTGCAAAGCGGCTCATTTCAGCCAAAGCACGCGTTAAAATCATACTTTTGGTATTTTCACCAACTTTATAAGCTGCTGCCATCCCCATTGCGACGGCATAAATATTTTTCAATGCCCCACCCAACTCAACACCATGCACATCATCACTTGCAAAAACACGGAATAACGCACTATGTAAAGCTTGTTGCACTGCATAACGAACCAATTCAGACTCACTTGCAATCACTGTTCCAGCTGGCTGACCCGCAACAATCTCTTTGGCTAAATTCGGCCCAGAAAGCACCCCGTATGGGACTTCTGGTAATTCTTCATGAATAATATCACTCATAAAACTGAATGAATTTGCCTCGATTCCTTTGGTCAAAGAAATCACAGCTTGAGCCGTAATAAACGGTTTAATTTGGCGTAAAACATCTCGAAATGAATGACTCGGAATCGCCACAAAAATAATATCACGGTCACAGACCGCTTTTTCTAAATTAGATTCAGCACGCAAGCCCGTTTCTAACTGAAAATCAGGTAAATAGCGCTTATTGACATGCGTTGTGTTGATTTCAGCAGCAATCGCTTCATCACGAATCCAAATCATGGTATCGCAGCCATTTCGTACAGCTGTATTTGCCATTGCTGTCCCGAAACTGCCACCACCGAGAACAGTCACTCTTAACGCCGTTTTTTGATCAACTGCGATAGGCTCAACTAAATCTTTAAATTGTAAATCTGACATTATTGTTATCCCAAGGATTCAATTTTTTAAAAAGCTTTTTAAAATATTACTTTCAACGTATAGCGCGTGCTTATTTATACACGCCAAAATTCAACATACTGTTTTATATCAATTTCAGAACGTGGTGCGATTTCCTTAGCTGCTGTACCGACGTAAATAATTCCAGAAATCAGATCTCGCTCAGCCAGCCCAAATGCTGATTTTAATAATTTAGATTCCACCACAGCCCCACTACGCCACATGGTTGAAAAACCTTGAGCCTGTAGCGACAGTAAAAAGTTTTCAATTGCAGCACCAGAACTTAAAGTTTGCTCAAAAAACGGAACTTTTGGATGATCTTGGAATTTAGTGACAGCAAGGACTAACAACGGCGCTCTGAAAGGATGGTTTTTCACACGATCAATTTGTGCAGCATCCAATTCACCTAAATCAGCAACAGCATTTGTCAAAAGCTCACCAAAAGCGACTCGTTGCTCGCCTTCAATCACAATAAATTGCGTTGGTTTAAGCCGATGATGATCAGGTGCAACCAAAGCCGCCTTAAATGCAATATTGAGTTGCTCATGTGTGGGTGCAGGTTCAATTAATTGTCCAATCGATTGGCGTTGATGGATATTGTCATGCACTGCTTTAAAGTTCGAATCTGACATTGACCTTTCTATTACCCATTCCATTTTATTCATCCACAAGATTAGCATAATCTAAAATCATTACGCTATCTCAGCTAAGCTTTACTTGGGCTACTCGCTTGTTTTTTCACATTGAAACAATATAAAAAAGCAAATTTTATACATGATTTTCAATATTTAGCTGAATGTATATGTTCCAATAACAACTTAAGCTATTTCTTTTAATGGCGTTTTTACTTGAGTTTGAGAATGAATATGAAAAAATTAACAGCAATTCTAGCCTTATCTACAACAGCATTGTTTTTAACGGCTTGCGCCTCAAATCCAACCCAAACTTTAGCAATCCAAAAAGCAGATAATCAATATGAAGTGACTGGTTTGGGTAAGACTCAAATTATTGCTAAAAATAATGCGATTGTTGCTGCCAATAAAACCTGTGGCAAAAAAGCAACACCTGTTGTAAACAATGAGAAAACTGAATATAACGGTGCCTTAAAAGGTGTGGTTGATGAAGAAACTGGCAAAATGATTACTGCAGCAGCAGGTGTATTAGGCTCAGTGATGGGTAAAAGTAATGGTATAGAAAAAGATACCGACTACCAAACCACACTCACCTTTAGCTGCAAAGCAAATTAACTTTTTGAATTTGTCTGTCTAGTCTTAAAAATAAAATCCCCTTTTTAAAGGGGATTTTTTAAAACCATTTGGATCATGTACGATTTAACAATAACCATCCAAGCGAGTTAAAGGCAGCTTTTGACCAATCGCCTTTTCAATTTCTGGTAAATAGAAAGCATCATCCTCAGATAAGAAGCTAATACTTACCCCTTGGGTACCCGCACGACCTGTACGACCAATACGATGTACATAATCATCTGATTGTTCAGGTAAAGTGAAATTCACGACATGCGACACACCATCTACATGAATCCCACGACCAGCAACATCGGTTGCAATCATAATATTATGCTGACCATTTTTAAATTGATCTAACATTTTCAAACGCTTATCTTGTGCAATTTCACCTGAAAGCATAACCACTTTATAACCATCTGCTTTTAAATGATCATATAATTTACGTACTTGGTCACGACGATTTGCGAAAATCATAACCTTTTCAATCGGTTCATCCGCTAAAATCTGACGCAATAACTTATACTTATCTTTCTTCTCAACCACATAGACACGTTGCTCTACGTCAGCATTGGTTTTCTTCTCAGGTTCAATTTCAACCGTAACAGGTTCAAATAACCACTGCTGTGCAAGATTTAAAACATCATAACTAAATGTTGCAGAGAACATTAAAGTTTGGCGTTGTTCCTTGCGTGGAGAAAAACGCACGATACGCTTTACCGATGGAATAAAGCCCATATCCAGTAAACGATCGGCCTCATCAATCACCAAAAATTCAATTTGATCCAACCAAACTTCTTTTTGTTCAGTAAAATCAATTAAACGACCTGGTGTTGCAACCATAATATCGACGAAATTCTGATTGAGTTGTTTCTTCTGTTTGTCGAAATCTACACCACCAACCAGTGTCACAACATTCAAATTGCTATATTTCACTAAATCTTTAGCATCATTTTCAATTTGAATAGCAAGCTCACGTGTTGGCGCGAGAATCAGGGCACGTGGTTCACCACGGAACCGTTGTTCTTTTATTGGATTATTGAGTAAATCATTGATAATACTCACAAGAAATGCAGCAGTCTTACCCGTGCCTGTTTGGGCACGTCCAATCGCATCATGACCAGCTAAAGTATATTTCAACACTTTTTGCTGAATCGGGGTCATTTCTTTAAACCCTAAAGCATCAATCGCTTGTTTAAGTTGCGGATGTAAATTAAGGGTTTCGAAACCTGATGACATAAATAGGAGCTCTAACTGTAGGCACTTTAAATTGCGACCATTATAAACAAAAAACGCCCCAATTTATCAAAAATTGGAGCGCCACTTAAATTTTAAAAATTTAAGATTAGTCTAAAGGCTGAACTTCTTCAGCTTGAAAACCTTTTTGACCTTGAACAACACTGAATTCAACGCGTTGACCGTCACGAAGTGAACGATGACCGTCACCTTGAATAGCACGGAAATGAACGAATACGTCATCACCGCCTGCGCGTTGGATAAAGCCGAAGCCTTTAGTGTCGTTGAACCATTTAACTACGCCTTGTTCACGAGCTGTCATAAGTTAATCCTCAGTTATTAAGAAAAAGGGACCACCCGGTGTTGCAAACAGCAGAGCAAACAAAGTTTTAAAATATTTTGTAATTTCAAAGCTTGTAATCATTCTGTAAAACTATTAACAAAATCCCGGTTACATCCATTTGTAATAGGGTCTAAAACAACAATTGTTTCTGATAAATCCTAAATACGCAACGAGCTTAACATGGGTTTATGACAATTAATAGAATTTTTTTAGATAAATATGCCCTATTTTCTGCTTATTTTTTACCCCGCATAAATTTTTAGGTTAATTTAATCAGTAATATGACAAATCTGTTGGGTAGTTTTACGATTTTTGCTAGACTAGAGCACTGTATAAATAAGACAGCTTTCAGAGTAAAAATGACGGATGCTTTAGCTAGAGTACCTATAGAAATAGATAGCATGGGTAAACCTTGTCCCATGCCTTTGCTCATGTTGAAACGTGCATTAAAGACGGCTGAACCACATCAAGTATTTTTACTCAAGTCATCTGACCCACATAGTGAAATTGATATTACCCGTTATTGCACAATCAACCACTTGTCGTGTCAATTCACTCAGCAATCTGCAACAGAATTTCATTACTTAATTGAATCTTAATTATTTTCAATTAAAATTTAATTTTGCAAATTTGCATAAAATTTTACATTTCTATACCCAAATTTCCTTACTTATGTATGATATTCGAATTAAGATGAATACATCTGTATTAGAACGTAATTCCTATAAGGAGAACACATGAGTGACAGCAGCAATCAATTGATGCCCCTGTCCTTGTCTGCACCTGGTGTAAATCTTGGTGCATATATTAGCACTGTAAATCAGATTCCAATTTTGACAGCTGAACAAGAAAAAGAGTTAGCTGATCGTTATTTTTATGATCAAGATTTAGATGCTGCAAAGATGTTGGTGATGTCTCACTTACGTTTTGTAGTTCATATCGCCCGCAGCTATGCAGGTTATGGTTTACCTCAAGGGGATTTAATCCAAGAAGGTAACCTAGGATTAATGAAAGCCGTTAAACGTTTTGACCCAAACATGGGGGTACGTTTAGTGTCCTTTGCCGTGCATTGGATTAAAGCTGAAATTCACGAATATGTGATTCGAAACTGGCGTATTGTCAAAATCGCAACCACCAAAGCACAGCGTAAATTATTCTTTAACTTACGTAGCCTTAAAAAATCAAGTAAGAAACTGACGCTCGAAGAAGCAAAATCAATTGCCAATGATTTAAATGTAACTCCCGAACAAGTTTTAGAAATGGAAGGTCGTTTAACTGCCTATGATGCTGCTTTTGAAGCGCAAGGTGATGATGACGATGAAGGCTCAACCCATGTTGCACCAGCGCTTTATTTAGAAGATAACCGCTATGATCCAGCTCGCTTGGTTGAGGAAGAAGACTACGAAAACCAAAGTACTTCTGCCCTGCATGATGCGATGGAACAACTAGACGACCGTTCACGTAATATTTTACAACGTCGTTGGTTGGATGATGATAAGTCAACACTGCATGAACTCGCTGCCGAATATAATGTATCCGCAGAACGGATTCGTCAGTTAGAAAAAAATGCCATGGATAAAATTAAAGTAGCGATGTCATCGAACTAAATTTTCAATCGCAATTGTATATAGATTAAATAAAAGGGCTAAACGCCCTTTTATTTTGCTTTAAATTTTGCCAAATCTTTATTGTTCATAGATTTTGCCTTTAATCCCGCTTCGAAATTGTGTTAAGGTTATGCGCAAATTTATGCGGATGGTTGGCTTATGTGGATCGCAATTTCAGCCTTAAATTTAGCTGTTGCAGTCATCTTAGGTGCATTTGGTGCGCATGGTTTAAAAACACGAGCAACCGAAGCACAATTGGCATGGTGGCAAACCGCAACAGACTATTTTTTCTATCATGCATTGGGTCTTTTGGCTCTGGCTATACTGAGTAAAGTGATTCCACAGCTTCCAATTAAAACCAGCTTTTGGCTGATTCAAGTTGGTATTGTATTGTTCTGTGGTTCTCTCTATATCATGGCATTAGGTTTACCACGTGGCTTAGGCGCAATCACACCGATAGGTGGTGCTTTGATGATCGCAGGTTGGTTAATGTTAGCGTGGAATGCTTTCAAATACGCAAAGTAAATATTTTTAAAAACATTATCATTTGCTCTATTGAATGGAATTTATATGCAAATTTTCTTAAATGGCGAGTCTAAAGAAACCACTTGCCAAAATCTTTTGCAACTTATTCAAGAACTTTCATTAGAAGGTAAACGATTTGCTGTCGAAATGAATGAAATGATCATTTCCAAAGGCAAATTGGAACAGACCCATATTTCTGAACAAGATCGTATTGAAATTATCCAAGCTGTCGGTGGCGGCTAATTCGGAGCTCTCTCATGCAAGATTCCCCTCTCATTATTGGTTCTCGTACCTTTCAATCACGCTTACTGGTGGGAACTGGCAAGTATAAGGATATGCAAGAAACTGATGCTGCGATTCAAGCCAGTGGCGCTGAAATCGTGACAGTGGCAATCCGTCGAGTCAATATTGGACAAAATCCTGATCAACCGAATTTACTCTCGATCATTCCACCTGAGAAATATACAATATTACCCAATACCGCAGGTTGTTTTGATACCAATAGCGCTGTGCGTACTTGCATGTTGGCACGTGAGCTACTCGATGGTCATAACCTTGTTAAACTTGAAGTTTTGGGAGATGAGAAAACCCTTTACCCAAATATAACAGCGACATTGTCAGCGGCACGTACTTTGATCGATGATGGTTTTGAGGTGATGGTTTATACCTCAGATGACCCGATTGTTGCACAAGAGCTTGAAAGCATGGGCTGTGTTGCAATTATGCCTTTAGGTAGTTTAATTGGTTCAGGTTTAGGTATTTTAAACCCACATACCATTTCTATTATTAAAGAAAATGCCAAAGTTCCTGTACTTGTCGATGCAGGTGTAGGCACTGCAAGTGACGCCGCTATTGCAATGGAATTGGGCTGTGATGGAGTATTAATGAATACAGCAATTGCTGCTGCACAAAACCCAGTGCTGATGGCATCTGCAATGAAAAAGGCGGTTGAAGCTGGACGTGAAGCTTATTTAGCAGGTCGTATGCCACGTAAACGTATGGCAAATGCAAGCTCACCTGAAACAGGTTATTTCTTTAAATAATTGCCATGACCTAAACATGCTATGCCAAGGATTCTTCGGAATCCTTTCAAATAGCGAATTTTATTGAAACACCTGCAAAAGTTATCTGAAAAACATTAAAATCGACTTTAAAAGATACTCTAAAAAATATCCCTTTTGATAGGGATGAATTTAATCAGCATTTTAGTATTCAATATATAGGAGAGAAACCATGAGTATTTATAAGCATTTGCTTTTCTCCACGATTTTAGCGACTGGCTCAAGTTTGGTCTTGGCAGATTCTAATATCAAATCTGATTATCAATCCTTTATTCCCAAAAACTGGAAAGTTCTAGAAAAAGCACAAGGTGATTTAAATCACGACCATATCGCTGATTTAGCCTTAATCATTGAAGATACTGACCCGAAAAATATAGTCAGCAATGACAATTTAGGCAGTTCTAAACTCAATATCAATCAGCGAAAATTATTAATCCTCTTTAAAAATAGTCAAGGTTATCAGCTCATTGCAACCAATACATCACTTCCTAGTGAAGGTGATATAGAGTCGCCCTGTTTGGCTGACCCATTGGGTGAGAATGATCCATTGGAAATTAAAAATGGTCTGCTTAAAGTCAATTTACACTATTGGCTAAGTTGTAGCTCTTGGTATGTCACTAACCATAGCTATACTTTTCGATATCAAAACCAAGCATTTAAACTGATTGGCTATGATAGTGATGATTTTCACCGTGCTTCAGGTGCGATCACCGAACAAAGTATTAACTTTCTCACAGGAAAAGTTAAAAACACCTCGGGTGGAAATGAATTTGCTGAAGGTAATCAACCCATTGACGTAAAATGGAGTAAACTTAAAAAAACCTACTCACTTCGCTTAGAACAAGTAAAATTTAATGAATATTCTGAATTTAAATAAAAATATAGCCTCAAATGAGGCTATATAAAACGTCGCACTACATGATCCATAACCATTAGATAAAGAGCTTTAAATAAAAAGACCTTTTTCTAGAATGCGTATCTTTACATCTGCCACATCATCTTTAACTTCCGCTTGATAAGCCTGCATATGCGCTGTTTGCATATGGGCATTTAAGTGCTCCATACTTTCCCAATATTCCAACATAGTAATGACATTGTCATCTTTAGCTTGCATCTCTACATTAAGATTGGCGTCTACAAGCAATTCATAACCATGACACCCTTGTTCTACCAAAACAATGGGGGTAATTTTTTCAAAAGCATGGATCACTTTTGTTTTATGTTGCTGTCCTTCATGCACACGGATTTCAGCGATAATCGTTAACATAGGATATTCCAATTTAGATTTTTATCATTAAATAACAATAGAATGCTTAACCAATATGGTTTAAGAAAATACCTTTATTAAGTGATCACGATATTGATCTTCATAAAAAGGCACATTCGGTTGTTTAATCACATCGTTGGCGATAAACGTATCCAAAGTTTGCATACCTAAAAATTGGTTAGCTTTGTGAAAAGGTAAATAAACACCATCCACCCCTACACCATGGAAAAATTGTTCTGGATCATCAAAGGCTTGCATCGGGGCATTCCATGTCAAAGACAACATATATTTTTTGCCATGAATCAAACCACCTGAACCGTATTTTTTCTCAGCATCTGAGCGTGTACGACCATCACTGGCATATAAACTGCCATGTCCTTCGGTGAAAACATCATCAATATATTTTTTGACTGTCCAAGGCGCACCCATCCACCAGCCTGGCATTTGGTAAATTACAACATCGGCCCATAGGTATTTTTGCACTTCTTCTTGAGCATCGTAATCACTGTCAGCACGTGTTACTTGAATGGTGTGACCAAGATCAGACAATACCGACTCAGCAAGTACAGCCAAAGTATCATTTAATTCGCCATTTGAATGTGCAAAGGTTTTAGCGCCATTTACAATCAGGATGTTGCTCATTTTTAATCTAACTCTATTTATCAATGACGCAACTATAGCGATTATTTTTATTGTTAAAAATGCAAGTTTAAGCAAATAATTGTTGATTAAAAATCAATAATTGTTTTGATTTTATGAGCCGATCTTAATTAAAAAAATGGAGCACTAAAGCTCCATTTTCAAATCATCTAAAGCTGAATCAATTTAGCTTCCTAAGCCCCTAGCTTATTAGATGCTTTATGATTACTTTTATATCAATTAAGGAATCAAACCTTCATCACGCATTGCAATTTGTACAGATTGACGTTCAGCAACTTTATTGCGTAAAGCAACAATATTTGTGAATGGTGTAAGATCATGATGAATTGCATTTGACCAATTTGTCAGCACAAATAAGTAAGCGTCTGCTGGGCCAAATCGGTCATTCACCAAATAATCATATTCAGATTCACCAAGATAATCATCGATATAACGCAACATTTTATCGATCGTCTCATAACCTCTTTGTTTTTCTTCTTCTGTTACTGTAGGGACAAAGAAAACAGCATATTCATCATGTAATTCAGAGTTTAGATAACCCAGCCATTCCAACACTTTGGCACGTCCTAAGCCTGATGGAGGAATTAAATCCTGTTTTGGATCATGCTGTGCAATGAATGGAAGCACAGCAACATTCTCAGTTAAAACCAAACCTGGATTGATTTCCAGTGCAGGGACATATCCTTTTGGATTGATTTCGTAATAGTCTGCCCCTTTTTCTGTTTTATGGGTTTTTAAATCTACACGCTCTAAATCAAAATCAACATTAATTTCGTTGAGTAAAATATGGGCAGCTAAAGAACATGCACCTGGGGAATAATACAACTTCATATCTAATCCTTGTTATATGACTGTTTCAGTTTTAAATGGCTTATGGAGCAATTTCAAGTTTAAAAACGTGAAAATTGCAAATAAGCGTAAAATTTATTTATAAATAAGATACAACTTGAATATTCAATAAAATGAATACTTTTTCAAGTCAAAGTTGTCTAAATGTTGTTTTAACATACACATCTTTAAAAATGATGAAAACTTTAAAAAATACGCAGAAAAAATGAAGTTTTTGGTACATTATTTATACAATTTTAAATTGTGAAATTTGCTACAAAAATAAGCCAAAAAATTGTTAAATTTTTCTCACAAATTAACCATATCAATGTCTATTTATCAATAAAAGTGATTTAATTAGAACATATTAGCACAACATTTTTTAGAAAAACTTACGTTTCTGAATAAAAATACCTATTATCAGGTATAGCAAAACTTGCCAATACCTGAAAAAATACACAAATAAACATTGATGAGTTTTTTACATCATGAACAATGAGTTAAGTTTACCTGTTCCTGTCATCATTGTAGAAGACGAACCTCTGATACAAAAAAGACTCACGGATATATTAATCAATATTGGCTATTCAATATCAGATTTATATTTTGCGCAAAATTTAGCTCAAGCCAATGTGCAACTACACCTTTATTCAGCATCCTTTGCACTTGTAGATTTAGGTTTACCTGATGGCAGTGGGATTGATTTTATTGAAACATTAAAAAACTATGATCCAACCATCACTATTCTTGTAATTTCAGCGTGGAGTACCGAAGATTCTATTCTGAATGCATTAAGTGCAGGTGCGACAGGTTATGTCCTAAAAGAAAGAGATGATTTGGAAGTATCATTATCTATACGTAGTGTTTTACGTGGTGGCGCACCGATTGATCCATTTATTGCTCAGAAAATTCTAAAACAATTACAATTTAATGAAAAAAAATCTGTTAATAAAAGTTTAAGTGATTCAAAATTAACGAATAATAATGACGTTCTTTCAAAACGAGAATCGGGAATATTAGAACTCGTCGCACAAGGTTTAAGTAATAAAGAAATTGCTGATCAACTGACATTATCACGATACACAGTTGAATCTCATATTAAACATATTTATCGGAAACTTGCAGTATGCAACAGAGCCAAAGCAATCGACACTGCCCGAAATCTTGGAATACTCTATTAGTATTACACTGCTTTGTTTTTATTTGTATTCTTTGCAGTTTTACACAAAATTTGTTTGCCGAAACATTATTAGAAACTGATTTTAATAACCACAATAACCCATGTACTGTAAAAATTTTAACAACGCAAGTGGTTAAAGCGGATGAAAATTTAGCAAAAGTCCCCAAACAAGGCTGGCAAGATGTCCAGTTACCTGATAACTGGGAAACACGTTGGCCTAACTATTCAGGATCTGCTTGGTATCGCATTGTTTGGGAATATCAATGTCTTGAAGGCCAAGAAAACCGTCCTTTGGCTTTACTGATTGACCGAATCATTATTGCAGGAATTGTATATAGTAATAATGAACTGATTTGGCATGATAAATCTTTGGTCAAACCTTTATCACGTAGCTGGAATATGCCACGTTATTGGGTTTTGCCTTCAACGTCATTAAATGATGGTCGTAATGAAATTTTAGTCAGAGTCGTTGGTGTTGCCTCGCAAAATTCAGGTTTGGGAACAGTGAATATTGGTAATGTTGAGAGCATCAGCAATACACATGAAAAGCTCATGTTCGAACGTAGAACACTCTATTTAGTCAATTTACTGATTACCTTTGTTTTTGGGACAACCAGCTTTTTAATTTGGGTATTTAGACGTCAAGAAGTTGCTTTTGGCTGGTTTGCATTAAATTGTTTTTTCTGGTCACTGTTTATTTGTAATGTACTGATTACTGAACCTTTTCCATTTACCGACAGTTTAATCCATTCACGATTGAATCTTATTTTTTTAGTGGCTTATGCCTACACACTTTGCTTATTTGTATGGCGATTTGCCAATATTATATTTGTCACCTTAGAAAAAATTCTGTTTGCACTAACCCTTATATTTACTGGTGTTTTACTCTTTACACCAAAACACTATCTCGTGTTTGCGCTGAGTAGTGCTTTTTTCTATAGCATTTTTATTTTTATTGCCAATTGTGTTTTTATTCAATGGATTGCATTTAAAAAACGTAAATTTGATATTTATTTACTTGCAGCGGTCTTCTTTTCTTTCATTATCATTGTTTGCCATGATGTGTATTTACTATATTTAAAACAATACAATGAAATGATGTGGACACCTTTTGCAGCACCTATTACCAGTTTAGCAATTTCTTTTATTCTCGCTTGGCGTCTTGCGAAAAATATGCGTCATATCGAAAAGTTTAATCGAACATTAAAAGAAACGGTAGAAACAGTCACTTTTGACTTAGAACAATCCTTAGAAAAAAAACATCAACTAGAAATAGATAATATGCGCTTGCAAGAACGTTTAAATCTCGCGCATGATTTACATGATGGTTTAGGCGGTTCAATTGTTCGTTCAATGATTTTATTGGAACATTCAGAAAAAGTTGAAAAACCTCAAGTCATGTCCATGTTCAAACTCTTACGAAATGATTTAAGGCAAGTTATTGATTCAGGTTCTAGCGTAGGTGCAAAAGTCCCAGAAAGTCCGATCTTGTGGGTCGCACCACTACGCCATCGCTTTGTACAATTATTTGAAGAAATGGATATTCAGTCCACTTGGACGCTTGCCAATCATTGGAAAAATATCCCCCATCCTCTACATTGTTTAACGTTATCCCGTGTTGCCGAAGAAGCGCTGACCAATATTGTGAAACACAGCCAGGCTACAAAAGTTGAGATTTCGCTAATTGAAGATGACAACCAAAAACTCATTTTAGAAATAAAGGACAATGGTCAAGGCTTTATTGTGACTACCGTTCAACAAGGTTTACATGTCGGCTTACAAAGCATGCAAGTCCGCGTAAAAAGAATTGGAGGCGAGTTTGAGATTCATTCGAAGACGGGCTTAACCGTGATTCGTGCGACTGTGCCGTACAAGCCCAGAGGTACGGCATAAAACGAGCCTAAACTTTCATACAATAAATAACAATTCATCCATTATTTCCATAAATTGTGTATATTATAGACAAAACGTGATAATAATCATATTTCATTGATGCCAAACAGTCATACAACTTAAGCATTTTCAAGACTTTTACACCTCTGGAGAAAAGTTAAATGCCTAAAGATCAGCGTTATATAAAATGTAGCTTATACCATTGGATAATCTACATCAGTTTCATTACGCTATCTTTCTTTGTCATTCAACATGTATATGCCGATGACATCACGTCCCAAGAAAACACAAATTGCCAAGCTTTAATTTCCGCCATACACGTCATCAAATCTAATGCGAATAATATGAGTGAATTACCCCAATCAGGTTGGGTGAATGTCCTCACTCTGCCTGATTATTGGGATAAAAGATGGGAGAACTACAATACAAGTGCTTGGTATAAAATCACTTGGCAATATCAATGCCCAACTAAACAGAAACACACACCTATCACGCTCGTCATTCAAAATATTAATATGGCTGGAGAACTCTATTTAAATCATGAGTTTCTTTGGAAAGATCAAAATTTAAAAGAACCACTTTCACGTAGTTGGCATACCCCTCGCTATTGGGTCTTGCCTGCTTCGAGTTTAAAACAAGGTACAAACTATCTTTGGGTTAAAGTCATAGGGACTTCAACTCAAAAGTCAGGTTTAGGTCAACTTTTCTTGGGTGAACATTCCCAAATGAAGAAGATTTATGATCGAAATTTACTTGAAAAGCGTATTTCACCTGTCCTGAGTTTTATTATTAACTTCATTATGGGCATTTTTTGCTTGATGGTTTGGGCAGTTAATCCAACAGAAAAAGCCTTTAAATGGTTTGGTTTTGTGGGAATAGGTTGGATGATCTACGTATGGGGAATGATGCGACAAGAACCCATATTTGGTTTAGCAAGTATCAATTTAGATCGTATTTGTATTTCTATTTTTTGTTTTTCCACAATATCAGGTTGTATCGCTGCTTGGCGACTTGCCAATAAAAAATTTCCATATATCGAATCGATTTTATTCATTTGCTGTGGCTTAGCCATATTCTGTATTTTCTTCTTACCTGAGCAATATACCCCTAAGTTATTAAATTTTATCTTTATTAGTTGTGTGATTATTTTCTTATTAAAATGTCTAACTTATCCATTTATCGCTTATCAATCAAAATTAAAAGAGACCTACATTTTAGCTGTTCAATATTTAATTTTTATTCCTATCGTGATTAATGATGCAATTTATATCATGACATTAAAAGGACACATTTTGTCGCCCTACACCTCACCGATTGGGACCTTATTAATTGGTTTTATACTTGCGTTCAGACTTGCCAATAATGCAAAAAGTATTGCTCATTTTAATCAAACACTTGAGAAGCGTATTGTTGAGGCTAAAAATGAACTTCTCAGCTCATTAAACAATCAACATCAACTGGCTTTGGAAAATGCGAAATTACAAGAAAGAATCAATCTTTCACATGATCTACACGATGGCTTAGGCGGTTCCATCTCTCGCTCAATGATGTTACTTGAAAACAATGATCACATTGAAAAAAAACAAATGCTGTCAATCTTAAAATTATTGCGCAATGATCTACGTCAAACCATCGATTTTGGCTCATGCCTAGATACAAAGATTCCTAAAAACCCTATTCAATGGGTCGCCCCTTTACGACATCGTTTTGTGCAAATGTTCGAAGAGTTTGGTATTCAATCTAAATGGATATTGGGTGAAAGCTGGCAAACTCAGCCGACTGCACTACAGTGCTTAACCATGGCACGTATTGCCGAAGAAGCATTAACCAATATCATCAAACATAGTCATGCAAGCCAAGTAGAATTTTCCCTTACTGAAAATGAACAATTTTTAATTTTAAAAATTTCCGACAATGGTATTGGCTTTGATCCTGCTCAAGTAGAGGCAGGGTTACATGTTGGATTACACAGTATGCAACAACGAGTCAAACGACTTGGTGGACGATTTGAAATCGACTCGCTAGCGAATCAAACATTATTAAAAGTGAGCATTCCATTTTCTTTAGCGACATAAAAAAGAGAAGTGCTGACACTTCTCTATTGATGCTTTTGATTTTTAATAGCAAGCCACAAACTATTTTTTATGACGTCTCAGTGTTGAAGTAACTGTTAAGAATATTAATCCCAATACAGACCATAAACCTGTACTACCACCACTGCTACGTTTTGCATCTGCCTCTGTAGAATTTGAATCATTCAAATCAAGATCGACAATCACTGGATCATGGTCCGATGATCGAAATGCATCAGCATTATAAAATGCACTGATTTGCTCATCGGTTTTATATTCTTCATTGTAGTCCAATGCAGTAGGTTCATCTGCATTGATATGCCATGCAAAAGCACGTTTAACCAGCGGATAGAGACTTGAGTCTGCAATCGCATGATCCAAATTGCCTGCGCCACCATTGCCATTTGCATCACTTGCCACACCAAAAACATAGCTATAAGCCGTTTTCCCTTGTCCAATTTTTTCATCATTGAGCAATGTTTTATAGTTGGCTTTTTCCAATGCCAAAATTGGGTCTTCTTTGGCATAACTATTCATATCACCCACCAATAAATAGTTAGGCTTCTCAACTTTAGTTGGATTGGTTGCGATCCATTGTATTAACTTTTGTACAGCTGTTAAACGTGTTTGATTCCAACACCCCTGCCCATCACCTTGATCTGCATCTGCCAAAGTCTTGTCTTCGGGACAACTTCCTTTAGATTTCAAATGATTTGGTACAATAGTAAAGATTTTTCCACCTGATAAAGCTTGGAAACTTTGCGCCATTGTGACCCGATTTTTCTGAGTTAAATCATCATAAACTACAGCTGCACCTACAGATTTTACTCGCTTGCTGTTATAGATAATCGCTACAGCAATCACATCTGTTCCTAATTTTGCAGTATTTGGTGGAATAACATATTTCCAATCTGCACCTAAAGCTTTGGTTAAGTAAGCAACTGCACTATTTTCAGCATAACCATTATTTGCAATTTCCATCAAGGCAAAGACATCAGCATCGATGGTTTTAAGCGCATTCACCGTTTTTAAATGCTGACGATTAAACTCTGAAACAGTATTGGCACCACGGTCAGGTTTGACCCCAATTAAAGGCGAATTGTCATAATTGAGCACATTAAATGCAGCTACACGGGTTTGTTTTGTTTCTTTTGTAATGACAGTTGATTGACGTAGATTGGTATCGCTTACAAGCTCTGGTGTCTTATTTGGAATGGGTTGAATACGCCATGCATTGAAGCGGTATTCTAAAATCCCTTCTACATTTTTCAGTTGATAGCCTGTTCTTAAGGTATTTAATGCATTAAAACTTTGCGGCAACCACGGCGTTCTATTTTGATTGTTATAACCATCATCTAAAATAATTTTTGACAATAGATTCTGTTTTGCCAAATTGACCGCTTCAACTGACTTGGCAGGATATAAATTCGTTGGAATATATAGGCGTCCTAAACTGAGCGATAATTCTCCAAAACGTCCATAATTGTAGTTTTCACTGACTGTTAAGGTTTGCGGTATTTTTACCAACATACCTTGGTAACGCTTAGGTGCATGACCTTTTACATCGGTTAAGCTTGAGAATGGTAATTGCAGTGGCGTTGCACTCACAAGACTTGCAGCTTGCATATTACAGGTTTGAATATTACTGCTCAGCTGATCAATTTGTAATTGGTTTTGGTAGGTTGTTAAACGCCCTTTAAGAATGACTTCCTCACCAACTTTCCCACCAGTGACAGTGCTTCCAGCAGGTAAATAAACAAAGATTGCATTACTTAAATCTGCTTTGGCTTTGCTGTCAGGTGTTTGAATATATAAACCCGAAAAACCATTTTCATAACGATAATCTGCGGTAATGACACCTCTAATCACATATTGTTGATCCTGCGCTGCTGTTGGTAAGTCGGCGATAGGTGTATCCACAGTGCTACAACTGACTGAAGTTAATGGCGGAAGCGTTGTTGCATCAGTCAAATATTGATTGAATGCATTGCGCTCTGACCATTTAGACCACTCATTGTCTAAATCAAATGAAGCAGACAGATCGATTGAGGTCACATCATTTTTGCTTTTAATTCTGCTTAGGCTATTTTGATAACTGGTGATCGCTGTCCCCCAACCGTTATTTGTAGGTTTTTCTCCAACTCTACCAAAACGGTCAATTGACGTACCTTTGTATAACAGCACCAAAGTATCATCACCATTGAAAGATAAACCCGCAACTTGATTCACTTTATTACCAATCTCTGCTTGAAGTTCTGAACGACCCACAACAAATTTAGCCTTACTGGACAATGAACCTTGTAAAGTTACAGAAAAACTTTTACTGGTTGATCCATTACTAAATTGTTGAATTTCATAATCAGATAAATTGACAGCATTACCATCAGGATTATAAATCTCCAAGCCCTTACGGTTTGCTGTACCATCAATATATTGACTAAACATCAACTGTGCATAGCTTGAAAATGAACAACCCAATAACGCTAAGCTTAGGCATAAAGAATGTGGTTTTAATATTTTCATAATTTTTTTAACGTTTGTTGAAATTTAAAGCAGATTAATTTTTATTAATGACAGCATGGTGAATATTTTATGACAATTTAACATTTATACATCATAGATTCAATTTATCTAAAGATTGGATAAAAAATTTGACTTGCCTCAATCAGGTCTTACAATACGCCTTTTAGATTTTTAGTATTGCCAAAACGATGTCAAACGATCAAATTGAAGCACAACAAGTTGTAGATTTAGATAATTTACAAGAACACCGTGAAATTGTGACATTTATGCGCAGGTCTGCTCCGCTAAATACATCACAACGTACTGCGCTTGAACAGCATCGTGATTTAATTTTGGAATACCCTGTTGCTGATTTACGTCAACATTTTGAACACCCTGAACGCCCACTGACGGTTGAAATTGGCTTTGGTATGGGCCGTTCATTGGTGCTTATGGCAAAGGCTAACCCTGAACGTAACTTTGTTGGTATTGAAGTGCATGTTCCGGGTATTGCTCAATGTGTGTATGAAGCTGGTATGGCTGAAGTCAAAAACTTACGTGTTTTAGATGCAGATGCGATTCAAGTACTTCGTGAAATGCCTGACAATAGTATCAACACTATTCAATTGTACTTCCCTGATCCATGGCAAAAGAAACGTCACTTCAAACGTCGTTTTGTTTCACATGACCGTATGCCTTTGGTTGAAGAAAAGTTGGAAATCGGTGGAACTTTCCATGCTGCAACAGATTGGGAACCGTATGCTGAGTGGATGCTTGACGTTTTGGATAATCGTCCACGTCTAGAAAACTTAGCAGGTAAAGGCAATAGTTATCCACGTCCTGAATGGCGTCCTCAGACTAAATTTGAACGTCGTGGAATAGAATCGGGTCACAAGATCAATGACTTTATTTTTAAGAAAATAAATTAACCCAACGATTTGAGTTTCAACATTACGCAAAAGCTGCAACATAGGTTGCAGCTTTTTTATAAGCTAAATCATCATAAAATCAAAAAACTTCCCGAATCTCGACACTTGGATCATATTCATCTAAACGTTTTGCCAAAATATGTAAATGTCGTGTCGGCACAGCGGGAAATAAATGATGCTCCACATGGTAAAACATGTTGTAAGTCACGACGCGTTTAAATTCATTACGGACTGTCCGAGCCATATAAACATGATCTTCTGTATCGTGATGTACTGTCCAAACAGCAAAAAAAGCGGTCATGCATTGACCGATGAGCATGACGATAAAATGATATTTTAAAACAGTAACATCGAAGAACATAAAAACGGCGATTAAAACAATAATATTGGCAAATAACTCAGCGATCATCCATTTGCGTTGAGTTGCTGTACCCACCTCAAAAGCTTTTTTATGCAACATCACAGGGAAAATTGGCCCAAACAGTAAGGCTTGCCACCATTTCATTCTTGCACTTTTGGCTTCTACATCTTCATCTTGCATACAATGTTGATGATGGCGCAAGTGATTAATCTGCACTGCATGCATTGAACCCAACATTAAAATACTTAAAATAAACATTGCCCAATGCGTATTTTCTCGACTGATCCCTAAGGCAAAATGAAATGCATTATGAACTTGGCGTAGCCCAGTTAAAAAGAACATGAAGGAACAAAAGAGCGCTGGAACATACCAAGTCTGCTGAGCAAAAAACAATGATAACAATAACCAAGGAAGTGAAATAAGCAGTTCCGACCAAACATCTTTTGGGTTCAGTTGAACCAAATCCTTCCAATCAACTTCTTTTAATAATCTTTGATGAATATTCATTTTATCGTTAATTATTTAATTTTGAACCCGTTCAATATATAAACAACAATCTCAATATTCAAGCTGTTTTAAATTTTGTCGGTGATCAAACTCGATTTTGATTTACCCAATAAATGATGCAATCTACGCTATTAAGATGATTGCCTCGTTTGAATACCTTGGCTCAATATCTCATACACTTGTTTTAAATCCTGTCGTCCTGCATTTTCTAGCATATTCATATGCATATTGAGGATATTCTGATCACCACGCATCGCAGGGCCTGTTTGCATTGCTTTAGGATTATTTTGTGTCGCTTTACTGGCTGTTTCTAAAATTAAAGGATACAGCAAACTAAAATCGACCTGTTCAGCATCGACCACCTGCTTTGCCATGTCATAACAATAATTACTGAAATTACAAGCAAATACCGCAGCCAAATGTAAACTTAAACGTTGCGCAGAATTGTAGGTATAAACGCAATTGCTTAGGCTATTTGCAAGTGCAGTTAATATTTGCAAATCCTCTACTTGTGTTGCTTCTACAAATAACGGCGTATTCGACCAATCAATGTCACGTTCCAAACTAAACGTCTGCAAAGGATAAAATACACCTGAGCGTGCATGCTGTTGACTCAGTACATCCAAGTGAGTACTTCCTGAAGTATGTACAATCAGCACATTTTCAAGATAGGGACTAGTCTTTTGAATGACGTCTGCAATTGCTTGATCACTCACAGCAATGATGAGTAAATCAATATGATTGTCAAATTGTGAATAATTTTGAATGGCTTGCGCATGGCATTGTTCAGCCAGTTCTTGTGCATGTACGATATCACGACTAAAAATTTGTATGATTTGATGCTGTTTTGATAGTTGCTTAGCGAGGTGATGAGCGACACGGCCTGAGCCAATAAAACTGATACGCATATTCAATCTAAATACTCATCGAGCTTAATGACTTTACAGCATGCCAATAAAAAGCACATGAATCAACGTGTTCCAAAATATACTTTTTATAAATCACTCAAAATAGATCGAAAGGATATAAATCCTTGATTCACATTTAATCTGAATCAAATCATTTATCGAATAAATAAACTAAACATGCAAATTAAAAAAGCCCTTAATCGATTAAGGGCTTTCTCTCTATAGAAAATTATTTATTGTTTTTTCTCAATACCTTCTTCAGAGACTTCACGGGTAATACCTGTTTCAGTATTGGTCACTTCAAATTCAATACGTCTATTTTTAAATTGCCCTTCTTTGGTTGCATTATTCGCTACTGGATTTTCTTGTCCAAAACCTTGCGCCAATAATTTGTCTGGAGAAACACCCTTACTCATTAAATAATCTGCAACAGCTTGTGCGCGTTTTTGTGATAAGACTTTATTGGCATCTGCATTACCCACTGAATCTGTATAGCCTTTAATGAGTAACTGTACATTTGGTAAATGATTCATGAGTGCCGCAGCTTGATCGAGAATCGGTTTATTCACATCTGGAATTGAATTTGAACCACTCGCAAAATTGATGATTTGCATGTTCAATGCTGTCGCGATATCTAATGCACGTGCTTTACTTGGGTCAATCCCTTGCAATGCCTGTTTCGCTTGATCAATACTAGATGAAACCGCCTCACTTTCACTTAATGGTTGTTGCACCACAACATTGATATCTTTGACTAAGGGTTTAATCTTTTCAGCCAACGCTTGTAATGTTGCTTGATCTGCGCCTTGTAACAAAATTTCATTCCCTGTCCAAGTCAAAGAAGCATTTGGAATACCTTTCACTAGTTTCAACACACTCACCAAAGAGTTTTGATCAATTAATTCAGCATTGAACGTTTGGCTTGAATCGATACCACAACCGACGCTATGACTAAAAATTTGTTTTACTTCATTCTGTAAAGCTGTCGTGAATTCTTCATTTCCAATTTTGGCTGAGCATGTTACAAGTCCACCTTGCGGGTCTGTGGTAATTTGAAAATGTGCAGGTTGCTGAGCAGTTGCAGTCGCCTGATTAAGCGGTGCGGTTGCATTATCATCATTTTTACAGCTTCTTAATAATAAAAAAGCCAAAAGGATTAAAATTAATAAAGCAATCAAGGCGGTTAGAAAAAGATTTGATTTTTTAGGCTCTGATTCACTTGTCACTTGATGATTTGATGAAGGCTCTGGTGGTGCAGGTGCGGCAACAATAGGTTCTACAGGTGGTGTAGGAATAATCGTTTCAACCGCAGGTGCAGCTTGAGCTTGCGAAGCAAAACCTAAGCCCGCAACACTAAGACCAATTGCCGAAAACAACCCTGACGCCCATGCTGGCAATGCCGCTTCAATATTTGACCATTGCGATTTAATTAAATCAAAGATTACGATTTTATCATCTGTACCTGCTTGATCTTCAAGTAAAAATAGCGTCGGTGAAATAGCATGATTTAAAGTTTTTTCAATTTCATTCGGTGGGGCATCACCACCAACCAATCCTAAAAAATCACTAACTGACTCTGAATTATGATTAAACACATCGCTTAAACGTGGATTCAAACTTTGCTGCAATGTACTTATTAATTCAGGTTTAGATTTGAGTACCGTGAGTAAAATAGGATAAAAAGCAGCAAGCGCACCTATTTTCTCGTCTTGAAACTGGTTATCACCCTGTAATAATTTTGATGTCACTTTTTCTTTTAACAGCTCAATAATATTCATAATACTGAACACTCCTGTGTCATTGTTGTTTTGTAATAATAGAATCAGTTATTGACCGTTTTTATTCTAGTTATTAAGTAATCAGATTTATAATAGTTTTTTGTAGTTAAAACATATTCTCAACACGACATAAAATAATGTATAAAAAAGCCAGCCGAAGCTGACTTAAATCGATAAAAATATACAATCAAAATTAAGCAATAAAAGTTTGAATCACTTTACCACGAACTTTTTGATTAATTAACGGCGTATTTTTACCCTGAGAAATAATACTTTCTTTAGAAACAATCCATTCTAATTCAGGATCAACCAATATCCATCCAGACTCTTGACACCAACGATCTACCATATTGGCAACTTTTGCAGGAGCAAGGGTCACTTTTTCAACCCATTCCAAAGGCTCAAAAACACCTTCATTGACCAACTGCACACCAAATGGGACATAAGTATCAAATGCGGTCATTCCAGGTAATGTTTCTGCAAATGGCGCAAGTTTTGCTGAACTGCTTAAAGGCTCATGGTGCGTACAAATTGAGTCAATCACACCATCTTTTACACCTTGACGTAATAACGCTTTATCCTTTTCAGCACGTAGCGGCGGGCGCACATGTGCTAAAGAATTAAAACCATCAATCAACTGATCGGTAAGATGTAACTGATGCATTGCAACATCTGCTGTTACAGCCAAACCTTTCTCTTTGGCAATTTTAATCAGTTCGACAGATGCACCTGCTGAAATAAGTCCAAAATGTGCTTTGACACCCGTCATTTCAACCATCAACAGATATTTAGCAATGGCAATGGTTTCTGCAATTGCAGGGATCATCGGCAAGCCTTGACGTGATGCAACAAAACCTTCATGCACACAACCATCTTTAGCAATCTGAGGTTCTTCTGGATAGAACACAACAGTCATGTCTAAACCTGCTGCATATTCCAATGTGCGAATCACCACATCGTCATTTTCAAAAGACGCATAGGCATTTGAAACAGCCGTACAACCACCCTTTTTCAAACCTGCCATATTTGCAGGTTGTTTACCATTTAAACCCTGTGTTTGCGCACCAATCACCTGTAAATAGATACCACCATCGAGCATGGCTTTTTCAACAAGCCCATGGATCAAAGCACCATTGTCTTGCACGATTGGTTTTGAATCTGGTGGTGTAATAACATGTAAAATACCATTATCACGCGCAGCTTTACCTTCAGACTTTAATGTTCCATGTTGTTGTTGTCCCGGCTCACGCAAACGGGCGCACAAATCAACCATGGTTGGCATTAACCATTTGCCTTGACCATTCACCGTTTCAGTTACGGCATCTGAAGCAGCAACGATCTTCCCATTTTCAATATAAACTGTTTCTACGCTGTCAGTTTTTTTGATCGGATCTAAGACACGTACATTTTCAATTTTTACAATACTCATGACTTTATCTCTCACCTTAAACTGCAATCGCTTCTAACAAACCTTTTTCTTGTAACTGACCTTGCATTGATAATGCTAATACAGCCATACGCACAGCAATACCATTGGTCACTTGCTGAAGAATCACCGACTGTGGCCCATCTGCAATACTTGAATCAATTTCTACACCACGATTCATTGGCCCCGGATGCATCACGATACAATCTGGTTTTGCCATTGCCAAACGTTCTTTGTTTAAGCCATACATTTTGTAAAATTCAGCTTGAGAAGAAAGTGCTGGGGAATCTATACGCTCATTTTGAATACGTAAGGTAATAATCACATCACAGTCTTGAATGCCTTGTTCCATATGATTAAACAAGCGCACGCCTTCACCAAACTCGCTAAAACCCAACGGTAAGAGTGTATTTGGCGCAATCACACGAATATCTTTGCATCCTAAAGTTTGCAACGCAGCAATATCAGAGCGTGCCACACGTGAATGTTTAATATCACCGATAATGGCAACGCTCATGTCTTCAAATTTTTTCTTGGTTTCACGGCGAATGGTGAGCATATCCAACATGGCTTGGGTTGGATGCGCATGACGTCCATCGCCTGCATTGATGATTGCAACATGCGGGCAAACAGTTTGAGCAATAAAATGCGCCGCTCCAGATGAAGAGTGACGCACCACAAAAATATCTGCGGCCATCGCTTCAAGGTTCCAAAGCGTATCACGCAATGTTTCCCCTTTTGAGGTGCTTGAACGGGCAATATCAATATTTAAAACATTGGCTGATAGACGTTTGGCTGCGGCCTCAAAAGTTGTTCTGGTACGTGTAGAATTTTCAAAGAACAAATTCATCACTGTACGACCTTCTAAAAGGTTATTGGTAATGAGTTGATTTTGGTCATTAAAAAAGGACTGTGCAGTGTCCAATATTTTTGTAAGTGTTTGTTTGGAAAGACCTTCGATGGTGAGGAAATGTTTTAAATGTCCATCTTGGTTGAGTTGAATCTGACTCGGAGTATGCAATGCCGCCAAGTGCATGAGAGATTCCTTACATGTTAAGTTAAGGTATTATACAGATTTTATTTTTCTTTGGCAGATGAAGATTTAGACAAATAATCATTATTTTAATACTATGAAATAAGTCATTTATATTCAATCCATTAGATTTATTTTAAAATTTATGAATGCCTAATAGAACAATGAAGCATACTCCATAGATGATCGTGCAATACACCTAAAAAATATTGCATCTATACCAATGCTATCCATTGGTTTGATGATTTTAAATACCTTATATTGCTCTAAATTACAGAAATCTAGAGCTGTATAAGAATTAACATTTATCTCAATGCACCAATATAGTGATGTGAAACTTGCGCACGGTAAATTTCTTCCTCAGTTGCACCAGAAACATATTCTTCTTCATCTTGAGTGGCTTGCATTGTTCTTACCGATTCTACAGGTATTTCAGGTTCTTCCTGATCGAGTAAATGCTGTAAGCGTAAAGCATGTCTTTTTAATTCAATGTCTTGGGTTTGCAAAGACATATCGACAACATACTGGGCATAGCTTTTATTTTCGACCAAATACATCACATCAATCACACGCCCTGCGACACGTCTTAAGCGTGCTAAAATCAATGTCGCAATTGAAAAAGCTTCTGAATGTGCTTCAAAACCATTAGGAGATACTGTTTGCATAAAAACCCCAAATAAATTAAGTTAAATTTCAATTAAAAAAAACAAATCAATTTACGAACCAACACGGTAAGCTAATAAGCAAATTGCATACCAAAAAGTAAAAACAAACAAATTTTCAAAATAATATTTATATAAATTTTATATACTTATTAGTTTTATTTAAAATACTGGATCATTCAAAAACTCATTAAGCTATTCAAGGTTATTTTCATATCTAGGATATAAACAGATTTTACTTACTGCTTTTAATGTGACTTATTGTGTATTCTAAAGGATATAACAGGTTTCATTACACGTATTGTAACGGCTCAATTTCAGCTGAATGTTTTCAATCCTCTCTAAAATTAAGCTGAATTCTCCAAAAAATTCCTATTCCTTGATCAAACCTCAAGTTTTCGTCATCAAAATACGTTAAAATATTAGATTGCTTTACAGTCTTTGGAAATTGTTCATGAATTCGAAACCACGTCTTTCTACATATTGGGTCACCTGTGCGGATGGACTAGAAACCTTACTACAAGAAGAAATTGAAGGTTTAGGTATTCAAAATATCGAACGATTCCCCGGAAGACTCGTTTTTAAAGGCAAATTAGAAGATGCTTATCGCATATGTATGTGGTCTCGTCTTGCATCACGTGTGCTTACACCGATTCATGTACATGAGCTTGATTTTACTCACGATGCTCGTGATGTCGCCGAAGAGCTATATGAAGGTGCGATCAACTTTGATTGGTCTCTTATTTTTGCACCACAAAGTACGTTTGCAATCCGCTTGCATGTAGAACGTGATATTAAGGTCAATACGCAATTCGCCACTTTACGTGTAAAAGATGGTGTGGTTGATTCATTTATGGAAGCTGTGGGTAAACGCCCAAGCATTGACATTAAACAACCTGAAATCACTTTATATGTCCTTGCAGGTAAAACAGAACATACTTACTGTTTAGATTTATCAGGTGACTCATTACATAAACGTGGCTATCGCCGTTTTATGACAGATGCACCGATCAAAGAAAACCTTGCTGCTGCCATTTTGCAAAAAGCCAAGTTAAAACAACGTCATCCCGATATTATTTTAGATCCAATGTGTGGTTCTGGTACATTCATCATTGAATCCCTCATGATTCTAACCGATCGCGCACCGGGTCTGGTTCGTCGCTTTGGTTTTAATGGTTGGAATGGGCATGACCATGAGTTATGGATGTCGATCAAAGCTGAAGCCGCTGATCGCCATCAAAAAGCTCTAGAAGGCGAATTACCTAAATTTTATGCTTATGATGCAGATTGGGAAGCCGTTAAAGCCACAAAACAAAACATTATCGCCGCTGGTTTTGAACAACAACTTGATCAAATTCAAATTGAAGAACGTACTCTAGCAGATTGGCCAGATTTTCAAGCTGAAGGTAAAACTTCGTTTATCGTCACCAACCCGCCTTATGGTGAGCGTTTAGGTGAGAAAGCTTCGAATCGTGCTTTATATCTTGGTTTGTCTGCCCTTTTACAAAAGAATTTTCCAAATCAATATGCTGCGGTGATTGCAGCGGCTGTTGAGCAAGCTGACGTTTTAGCCTTGAATAACCCACAAATTTTACGTTTGATGAATGGTAAATTACCTATTTACATTCGTTTCGGCGATATTAAACCTGCGACTGTGGTGAAGCCATTCCTTGAAACATGGCAACCTCAACAATTTGAAAAAATTGAAGGTGCAGAAGACTTTACCAATCGTTTGCAGAAAAATATGCAAGCTTTGAAAAAATGGGCTGTAAAAGAAAATATCTATTGCTTACGTCTTTATGATGCTGATTTACCAGATTTTAATGTTGCAGTTGACTTGTATGGTGATCGTTTACACGTACAAGAATACGCTCCACCAAAAACCATTGATCCTGAAAAAGCAAAAAAACGCTTTAACCTTGCTTTATCCTCTATCCGAGCAGTGACAGGTTTAGGTCGTGATGCGATTTTCATCAAAACACGTGCTCGCCAAGAAGGCAAAACTCAATATACCAAACAAAGCACCGCTTCTAAACGCTTTATCGTTCAAGAAGGTAAAGCAAAAATACTGGTCAATTTAACAGATTATTTAGATACCGGCTTATTCTTAGATCATCGTCAAATGCGTTTACGTATCGCTGCTGAAGCAAAGGGTAAGCATTTCTTGAATTTGTATAGTTATACATCTACTGCAAGTTTACATGCCGCTTTAGGTGGTGCTGCAAGTACAACCAGTGTTGATTTATCCAATACTTATTTGAATTGGTCTAAAGAAAACTTTGTTTTAAATGGTTTAACTGTAGACCATGCAGATGAACAACATCAATTCTTCTCAAGTGATTGTTTTGAATGGTTAAAAGAAGGTCATGAACAATATGACATGATCTTTATTGACCCGCCTACATTCTCTAACTCTAAAAAGTTTTATGGTACCTTTGACGTGCAACGTGACCACAATTCACTATTAAAACGTGCCATGAACCGCTTAACCACTGAGGGTACATTGTATTTCTCAAATAACTACCGTGGTTTTGAAATGGATGAAGAAGTTCAAGCCATGTATGACGTTCAAGAAATTACCAATGAAACGATTGGGCTAGATTTCAAACGCAATACCAAAATCCATAGAGCATGGAAAATTAAACACCACCCTGTTTAATGTCCTACAAAGCCAACACCGTCAATTTCATGACCGATATAGATCGTAACGCGATCATCGGTTGTGATTCTGACGTCATGGCGTTGGTATGGGTTATAACCAATCTCTATAAACTTATATTTTTCATAAGGTTTTAGATATTTATCTGTTGCTTTATTTGAATTTGGATCTTTTTTCTGCCATTCATAATCCGTCAATACTGTAGAATAAATTTCATCCTTTTTGGCTTTGTCTGATTGTTGCTTAGCAATTTGTTGCTGCACTTTATTTTGTTCTTCTATTGGTTGTTGCAAGTCTTGTTTAACTGCACTAATAATAATCGGTGATAGTTTAGCCATGCCATCCGCCTGATTAGACAAACTATCATCATCTAGTTTGCTTTTCGCATGTGCTTGCGATACCCCTAATGCAAGTAACATTACCCATATAACTTTTAAATAATCAGACTGTTCCATATTATTGATCAACATGATCTACTTTCCTTTTTTTATTATTCCTGTACAAAAAAGTACCAATTTTTATCAGCTGTTGCAATAAATTGCTGAAAAACCCGATAATAGGTAAATTTATTATTTAAATTTTACTACACAATGTATCTATAATTCACTACAAAACAGTTCGAAATGTTCTATTCACGTTTAAGTCTTAATATCGCAACATGCTCAATCCGATCTCTGCTGTAATCAAGGTCATACCTCGCTCTACTCACTTAAATATGAAACACAAAAAAACCTAGCCGAAGCTAGGTTTTCTAATTAAGTCATGAATTAACTTAATTTTAATTTTCCAAAGTTCAAATGACCATCCTCAGCACTAATCAAAATGGTGTCTCCTACAATAAAGTCACCTGCTAAGATCTTTTGCGCCAATGGATTTTCAATCTGTTGTTGGATTGCACGTTTTAATGGGCGCGCACCGTAAACAGGATCAAAACCAGCATCGATCAAAATATCAAAGGCTTGATCATCAACTTTCAAACCAATATCACGATCATTTAAGCGTGAGCGTAAACGATCCAATTGAATATCAGCAATGCCACGAATTTGTGATTTTTTCAACGAATGGAAAACCACCAATTCATCAATACGGTTAATAAACTCTGGACGGAAATGTTGAGATACAGCATTCATCACTGTTGCACGAACGTCTTCATCACTCGCACCTTCACCCAACTCACGTACATCATTTGAGCCTAAGTTTGACGTCATCACAATCACCGTATTCTTAAAGTCAATCACTCGACCTTGTGAATCCGTTAAACGACCATCATCCAAGACTTGCAGTAAGATGTTAAATACATCTGGATGTGCTTTTTCAACTTCATCAAATAACACCACGCTATACGGTTTACGGCGCACGGCTTCAGTTAACACACCACCTTCTTCATAACCCACATAGCCCGGAGGCGCACCCACTAAACGGCTAACTGAATGTTTTTCCATAAATTCAGACATGTCGATACGAATCATCGCATCATCACTGTCGAATAAGAAATTCGCCAAAGCTTTGGTTAACTCAGTTTTACCTACACCTGTCGGCCCAAGGAATAAGAATGAACCACTTGGACGGTTTGGATCAGATAATCCTGCACGTGAACGACGCACTGCATTGGAAACTGCAACCACGGCTTCGTCTTGCCCAACCACACGATTGTGTAAAAACTCTTCCATATGTAAAAGTTTTTCACGTTCACCTTGCAACATTTTCGTTACAGGAATACCTGTTGCCGCACTGACCACTTCCGCAATTTCATTTTCAGTGACTTTGGTACGAATCAATTTAGGTTCTTCATTCGTTTCAGCCACTTCTTCTTCATTCAAGCGTTTTTGTAACTCTGGAATGATGCCGTATTGCAAACGACTCGCTTCAGCTAAATCACCTTCACGTTGTGCTTTTTCAAACGCTGTACGCGCTTTATCTAACTCAACCTGTGCTTGATTGGTGCCATCAACTAAGCGTTTTTCTGCAATCCACACTTCCTCCAAATCGCTATATTCTTTTTGCACTTCTTCAATTTGTTTCTCAAGATGTGCAACCTCGGCTTTACTCACAGAGTCCGCGTCTTTTTTAACCGCTTCCAACTGCATTTTCAATTGGATTAAACGACGATCTAAACGGTCTAATGGCTCAGGTTTTGAGTCAATTTCCATTTTGATCCGTGATGCAGCTTCATCAATTAGGTCAATGGCTTTATCAGGCAATTGACGGTCTGTGATATAACGATGTGACATTTTCGCAGCAGCAATAATCGCTGAGTCTAAAATTTGCACACCATGATGCGTTGCATATTTATCTTTTAAACCACGAAGAATCGCAATGGTATCTTCTACACTAGGCTCATCCACCAATACTTTTTGGAAACGACGTTCCAAAGCAGCATCTTTTTCAATGAACTGACGGTATTCATCTAAAGTCGTTGCACCTACACAACGTAACTCACCACGTGCCAATGCAGGTTTCAACATATTCCCTGCATCCATTGCACCATCGCCTTTACCAGCACCGACAAGGGTATGTAATTCGTCAATAAATAGGATGATTTCACCATCATATTTTGCCAAATCTTTCAGCACTGCTTTTAAACGTTCTTCAAACTCACCACGGTATTTTGCACCTGCCAGTAATGAACCTAAGTCAAGTGATAAAACACGTTTACCTTTCAGACTCTCTGGCACTTCACCATTGACAATACGTTGTGCTAAACCTTCAACAATCGCGGTTTTCCCCACACCCGGTTCACCAATTAACACTGGGTTATTTTTAGTACGACGTGATAAGACTTGGATCGTGCGACGGATTTCTTCATCACGACCAATCACTGGATCAAGTTTGCCTGACAATGCACGTTCGGTCAGGTCAATGGTGTATTTATTTAACGAATCACGTTGATCTTCATGGTTATTTGCCATAACTTGTTCGCCACCTCGAATGTTTTCAATTGCTTTGCGTAGTTTGTCAGTCGTTACACCTACGCTACTTAATAATGTCTTGGTTGTACCTGTTTCAGCTAAAGCCAATATCACCCAGTCGGTTGATAAAAACTCATCTCCTGCTTTTTGTGCAAAACTATCTGCCAAATTTAAAGCACGCACGGCTTCAGGATTAAGGTTGATATCCCCTGTTGGATTACTCAACGTTGCTGCATTATTTAATGCTTGTTGCAGTTTATTTTTTAACTCAGGTAAGTTCGCACCTGATTGTTGTAATAAACTTAAATTAGAGGGTTCTTCTAATAATGCAGATAGGATATGAATACCCTCAATTGCAGTATGGTCTTTACCCATCGCTAAAGATTGAGCATCTGATAAAGCTTGCTGTAGGCGGTTCGTAAATTTTTCAAATCGCATTCTTGTTATTCCTCACAACAAATTCTGTACTTGAACAATAAATGGGAACACTTTTTTTAATTTCAATGATAATATTAAATTATTTTTATATTTTTCAAAAACTTAATTGACTTTAATGGAGACGAAAATCAGTTATAACATGGGGGCTGATCTATTCTTTTTCAAGCCAGTGATTCTGAAAAATAAGAGATTTAATGTTATCCTTTTCAAGTTGTTTATTTATACTTAGAGTAAGCAAATTAGAAATATTTTAGAATAAGAACAATGTTGAATTTAGGTAACTTTTTGATCAATTTCGCTCGAGTTCAATTGATCAGCACATTAATTTAAAAATATGTGAATCGTGTCATCTTATATGAAGCTTGTAGGTGATTTCACGATTCTAAGCATTTTTATCTACCTTTTATACCTGCGACTTCGTTGCAGAACTTTGAGAAACGGCACTGTTTGGTGCAATACTTTGAGTAATCCAAACATTTCCACCAATCACAGCGCCATGCCCAATCGTAATACGTCCAAGAATAGTCGCCCCTGCATAAATCACCACATTATCCTCAACGATAGGATGACGTGCATATTCCTTTTGCAAACGTCCTGACTCATCCACTTCAAAACGTTTCGCCCCTAAAGTGACCGCTTGATAAATGCGTACATTTTTACCAATCACACATGTTTCTCCAATCACAACACCTGTTCCATGATCGATAAAAAAGCCTTGTTCAATTTGAGCGCCGGGATGGATGTCTATACCTGTTTTAGAATGTGCAATTTCCGCAATTAAACGTGCTAATAAAGAGAGATCTTTTTTATAAAATTCATGTGCAATCCGATGATAAATAATTGCAAAAATCCCCGGATAGCACAGCAAAACCTCATCCACACTACGTGCCGCAGGATCGCCATCATAGGCAGCGATTACATCGGTATCTAAAAGACGGCGTAATTCTGGCAATTTTTGTGCAAATTCACTGACCATGCTTTGTGCAAGCACCTCAATCACATCGGCATTTTCATGATGTTTTTTGTATTTATAATCATAGGTTAAATTCAGTTTGACCTGCTCTTGCAAAGCATATAATGTTTTTTCAAGCGTATGCGCAATATAGAAATTTTCACTTTGTTGACGCAAATCAGGTGGCCCCAAACGCATTGGAAATAGAATACCGCACAAGTCATTCATGATTTTTTGAATTTCTTCTTTCGACGGTAATTCTCTCCCGCCAAAATCTTTGAGACTTTTTTGTCGTGTACGCCACTCATGACGTGCTTGCTGTAATTCTGCGACGATATTTTGAATATTCCACTGGGTCATTGGTTTGCCTGCGTTTTAATTCTTTATTCAATTCTGCTCTCTAAATCTTATTTTATTCGCACAGATTTAGATAAACATTGTTTGTATATCCATATCTCAAATTTGGATTTAGCTTTTTAAAACCATTTTAAAATCGTCATTTAAAACAACAATAGACGAGCCTACTCCAGTCTAAACAAAATTCCGCCTCTTTCCAAAAATAAGAATATGCAATGCAATTTTTATTCATTTTCAATATATAAATAATCATTATATTTAATATCAACTTCTCAAATATATTATTTCAAATTCAGAAAAGCTTTTCCAAGAATTTGATTAAGGTGTGTCACATGAATAGCGTAACTCAAATTAATTTTATCCAATTGGATGACGGCAAAATCAAACAAATCTTTGAACAAGCCAAACAACGCGTTGAAGACCATTATCTCGAATTTACAGGTACTGTTTTACCGCATGAGGCATGGGCATTATTTCAAACTGGACATGCAGCCATCGTAGATGTGCGTACCAATGAAGAACGCAAATTTGTCGGCTATGTAGAAGATACCATTCACATTCCATGGGCGACTGGAACTGCTTTAAACCGAAATCCACGTTTTGCCAAAGAACTCGAAACTAAAGTTGGTAAAGAGAAAACTATTCTGCTGCTCTGCCGTAGTGGTAAACGCTCAGCTGCTGCTGCCAATGTGGCATTTAATGCAGGTTTTGAACATGTTTATAACATCGATCAAGGCTTTGAAGGAGATCTTGATGAGAATGATCACCGTGGCGTATTCAATGGTTGGCGCTTTCATCAACTGCCGTGGAAACAAGAATAAAGTTTAGGTGTTTCATCACTTAGATCGCGATGTTTAGCGCACAACGCTAAACCTTTCATTTACTCACAATTCAATTTTATAAAACTTCAATGCTATGGAGAGGATCAGTATTGCCGAAAAAACATAAATTTAACTTCAACCTTCTTTCATTTTCATTATTTTAGGATTTGTATAAAAATGGCTAAACACCAAGAAGTCGCTCGACAATCTTTAAGCGATCAAGCTGCTCGTCAGTTAGCGAATGCAACAAAAACCGTTCCTCAGCTGTCTACAATTACACCACGCTGGCTGACACATTTACTGCAATGGACACCTGTTGAAGCAGGGATTTATCGTGTTAACCAAGTGAGCAATACCGATGATATTCAAGTAGCGTGTACACAACGTGATGAAGCCACCCTCCCACAAACTTTTGTAGATTATGAATTAAATCCCAGAGAATACTTTTTAAATGGCGTATCTACGGTCTTAGACATTCATACCCGTGTTTCTGACTTATATAGTAGTCCACATGATCAAATCAAAGAACAATTGCGCTTAACCATTGAAACGATTAAAGAGCGCCAAGAAAGCGAACTAATCAACAATCCTGAATACGGCTTACTTGCCAGTGTTGCAGATCAGCAACGTATTTCAACATTAACAGGTGCACCGACTCCTGATGATTTTGATGATTTACTGCGTAAAGTTTGGAAAGAACCCGGATTCTTCCTTGCACATCCTGATGCGATTGCAGCTTTTGGTCGTGAATGTACCCGTCGTGGTGTTCCGCCACCGACCGTGAGTTTATTTGGTTCTCAGTTCATTACTTGGCGTGGTGTACCCCTTATTCCATCGAATAAAATTCCTGTTGAAGATGGTAAAACCAAAATCATTTTGTTACGTGTCGGAGAAAAACGCCAAGGGGTTGTTGGCTTATTCCAACCGGGGCTTGCAGGTGAGCAAGCGCCGGGCTTATCGGTACGCTTTATGGGAATTAATCGGAATGCCATTGCTTCTTACTTAATTTCTTTATATTGCTCTTTGGCGGTATTAACTGAAGATGCCTTAGCTGTACTTGAAGATGTGGAGGTAGACAAATATCATGACTATCCAACAACATACAAATAATATAAATCCAACCGATTCCGTATCTGCAATTGCAGATGCACCTTTTAGTGAGTCAGTGATGACGCAATTGGCAGCAGCATTTTTCTCTGCTTTGCCAAAACACAATCCTCAAGGGTTTAATTTGGATTTACCTGAACACGCAAACCAAGGCATGAGCCATCCACCTCAGCCTAAAGATCCTGTGGCAGCATTGAGTGGACGTATTCCTGCGATTGTGCAACAAAGCAATCTGAATCCAAACTCGAATCAACCTTATATCGAACCAACAGCAGACCATCCTGAACGTAGAATTTTATCGTCTACGCCAGTGATCGGTGGTGCGCACAATCCAGACCCATCTGCGCTTTTAAACCGTTTACATATTCCATCAAATAGCAGTGCGTTAAAATCTGTAAATCCATTGCATAGCCAAGGTCTTGTACAGAACTCACAAAATACGGCAACAGGATCATCTGACTATTATTTTCTAGATATTGCAAAACCAGACGCTACAGATTTAAGTATTCAAACCACACCATCACCTAACTCTCTGTCTGCTGATGGTTACTTTGACAACTATTTTGATAGCCACTTTAATAACGACCATGTTGATAACTATCATGTCATTCAGGATCATCAGCTCAAAGGCTTACTCAAAGATCGCAATGATAAGCCTGCAACTACAGAATCTGGTTATTACTTTGCAGATCCCTCGAATTTTAACCTGTCGCAACAACATAAAAATGTGCAAATCCCTGCGACTCAACAAAGCTATCAACCGATTGATATTTTGAAAATTCGTAGGGATTTTCCAATCTTACAAGAACGTGTGAATGGTAAACCATTAATCTGGTTGGATAATGCTGCAACAACGCATAAACCACAGGCTGTAATTGACCGCATTTCTTATTTTTATCAACATGAAAATTCGAATATTCATCGTGCTGCACACGAACTTGCTGCACGTGCCAGTGATGCTTATGAACATGCGCGTCATGTTGTCGCTCGTTTTATCGGTGCACCATCCGTTCAAAATATTATCTTTGTACGAGGTACGACCGAAGGGATTAATTTAATTGCAAAATCATGGGGTAAGCAAAATATTGGCAAAGATGATGAAATTATTATTTCGCATCTGGAACACCATGCCAATATTGTTCCATGGTATCAATTATGCCAAGAAACAGGTGCAAAACTGCGGGTCATCCCTGTTGATGATTCAGGGCAAATTCGTATTGATGAATTTATAAAATTACTTAATCCTAGAACCAAACTGGTTTCAATTACCCAAGTTTCAAATGCATTGGGTACGGTCACACCCACTCAGGAAATTATTGCTTTAGCACATGCAGCAGGTGTTCGTGTACTCATCGATGGAGCACAATCGGTTTCACACGTGCCGACCAATGTAGCGACTTTAGATGCAGATTTCTTTGTATTCTCAGGTCACAAAGTTTTTGGTCCAACTGGAATTGGTGCAGTCTATGCAAAATCTGAATTATTAGAAAGCATGCCCGTTTGGGAAGGCGGCGGCAATATGATTCAGGATGTTACTTTTGAAAATGTCATCTACCAAGCTGCCCCGAACAAGTTTGAAGCAGGTACAGGGAATATTGCAGATGCTGTGGGTTTAGGCGCTGCTTTAGAATATGTAGAAAGTATTGGAATCCACAATATTGCACGTTATGAACATGACTTACTTGAATATGGACAACATGCTTTGCAAAGTGTTTCGGGTTTAAAACTGATTGGTACGGCATTAAACAAAGCCAGTGTGATGTCCTTTACCCTCGCTGGTTATGAAACAGAAGAAGTTGGTAAAGTTTTAAATCAATACGGAATCGCTGTACGTACAGGCCATCATTGTGCTCAACCCATCCTGAGACGATTTGGCGTAGAACGTACAGTTCGTCCTTCTTTAGCTTTTTATAATACCACTGAAGAAATTGATATCTTGGTTTCAGTTTTACATCAATTACGCCGCACGAAACCTTTTAAGCCCTGATTTCTAAATACTTGCTTCAAGGATCATCAAATTTCTAAATAGTAGCCTAAAAAACAATCAAAATGATGCATGAATTTTGATGATTTTTCATCCTTTTATTTCTAATTTTGAATGGCTAAATGATCTGAGAATAAACATATCAATCACATAAAAAAGCAAAAAGGCTGAATCCAAATTCAGCCTTTTGTCATTACATCAAAATTACAATATTACCTAAAAATTTTAGCTGATTTAGCCAATACGACGCTTTAAACCTGTCATTTGTAAAACACGAGTAGAAATTTCTTCAATTGACATTTCTGAGACATTCAAGTACTTAATTCCTTCCGAAATATAAATGCCTTCTACGGCACGGAGCTCCATCTGGCACTGACTAAAACTTGCATAACGGCTATTGGCTTTACGTTCCGAACGAATAGCAACAAGGCGTTCAGCATCAATCATTAAGCCAAATAATTTGTGTTTATGTTCTTTAAGTACCGCAGGCAAACGGTTATCGTCTAAGTCTTCTTCGGTTAAAGGATAGTTGGCAACACGAATTCCAAACTGTAATGACAAATAGATCGAGGTCGGCGTTTTGCCTGAACGCGATACGCCAATCAGGATCAAATCTGCTTTGTCATAATGACGTGTTCTTGCCCCATCATCATTGTCTAAAGCGAAATGAACAGCATCAATACGGGCTTTATATGACTCAGAATCGGTCACCGCATGGGTCTGTCCGACTAAAGTTGTAGGCGGTGTACCTAAAACATCAGACAATTTACTAATAAGCCCTTCAAATACATCAAGATTTACTGCATTTGCAGTATTAATAATATCGCGTGCATAAGGGTCAACTAAAGTATCAAACACCAAAGGTTGTTGTCCGTCTTTTTCGGCTCTTTTATTGATTTCTTCGACGACATTCATCGCCGCTTCCTCAGACGTTATATAGGGAATAATATGAATATCAAACTTTACATGAGGAAATTGCGCTAATAATGAATGTCCAAGCGTTTCAGCAGTGATCGCAGTACCATCAGAAATGAAAAAAACGCTCCGCTTTATTTGGTTACTTTCTGACATTAAAATTCTCCTCAAAAATTTGTCTTAGCGATGTATAATCTTTATAGTAACCCCCATCTTACATGACTATCACTTAGTTGAATCAAAATGCTAAGTTTTTTGTTATAATTTCATGCCAAGATAGTGATTAATACTGCAAAAGTGGAGTAACAACTTTGGAAGCACGCGTAATCGGTCTGGAAAAACTAGGGAAACACGACGTTGAGATCGTGGGCGGTAAAAACTCTTCACTTGGGGAAATGATCAGTCATTTAGCAAATGCTGGCGTATCTGTACCGGGTGGATTTGCAACGACTGCAGAAGCGTATCGCGAATTCCTTGAACAAAGCGGTCTTAATGCAAAAATCAATGCTGAACTTGCAGTATTGAATGTTGATGATGTCAATGCACTTGCTGAAACTGGCGCAAAAATTCGTCAATGGATCGTAGACACTCCACTTACAGCAGGACTTGAAAAAGAAGTTCGCGAAGCTTTCGCTGCACTTTCAAATGGCAACCCTGATATTGCAGTTGCGGTTCGTTCATCGGCAACTGCTGAAGATTTACCAGACGCTTCATTTGCTGGACAACAAGAAACTTTCTTAAATATTCGTGGTATCGACAATGTCCTTATCGCAATTAAAGAAGTTTTTGCTTCACTTTATAATGACCGTGCTATTGCTTACCGTGTACACCAAAATTTTGCGCATGACGTTGTTGCGCTTTCTGCGGGTATTCAACGTATGGTTCGCTCTGAAACAGGTGCTGCCGGTGTCATGTTTACACTCGATACAGAATCTGGTTTCCGTGAAGCTGTATTCATCACTGCCTCTTATGGTTTGGGTGAAATGGTTGTACAAGGTGCAGTAAACCCTGATGAATTTTATGTTTCTAAGCCATTACTAAGAAATGGTAAGCATGCTGTTATTCGCCGTAATTTAGGTTCTAAACACCAAAAAATGATTTATGGTGATGAAGGTGCTGCGGGTAAATCTGTTGTTGTTGTAGACGTAGAAAAAGCAGATCGCCAACAATTTGCACTCAATGATTTAGAACTTCAAGAACTTGCTAAACAAGCGTTAATCATTGAAGAACATTATGGTTCTCCAATGGATATCGAATGGGCGAAAGATGGTGACGATGGTCAAATCTATATCGTTCAAGCACGTCCTGAAACTGTAAAAAGCCGTGAAAATGTCGGCACAATGGAACGTTACCTGCTTAAACAAAAAGGGACTGTACTTTGTGAAGGTCGTTCAATCGGTCAACGTATCGGTTCAGGTAAAGTACGTATTGTTACTTCTATTAAAGAAATGGACAAAGTACAAGAAGGTGATGTTCTTGTTTCAGACATGACTGATCCTGACTGGGAACCCGTAATGAAACGTGCTGCTGCGATTGTTACTAACCGTGGTGGTCGTACTTGTCACGCTGCAATTATTGCACGTGAATTAGGTGTCCCTGCGATTGTGGGTTGTGGTAATGCAACTGAAGTCTTGACTGACGGTCAAGAAGTAACTGTTTCATGTGCTGAAGGTGATACAGGTTTCATCTATGAAGGTTCGTTGGATTTTGAAATTCAACGTAATTCAATTGAATCTATGCCTAAGCTTCCGTTCAAAATTATGATGAACGTCGGCAACCCTGATCGTGCATTTGACTTCGCTCAAATTCCAAATGAAGGGATTGGCCTTGCACGCCTAGAGTTCATCATTAACCGTATGATCGGTGTGCATCCAAAAGCATTGTTAAACATCGACAGTCTGCCACGTGAAACTCGTGCTGCTGTGATGGCACGTACTGCGGGTTATGCATCTCCAATCGAATTCTACGTTGAAAAACTGGTTGAAGGTATTTCTACGCTTGCTGCTGCATTTACTGATAAGCCAGTGATTGTGCGTATGTCTGACTTTAAGTCAAACGAATATGCAAACTTGATCGGTGGTAAGCTTTACGAGCCAGAAGAAGAAAACCCAATGCTTGGTTTCCGTGGCGCGAGTCGTTATGTATCTGATAACTTCCGTGACTGCTTCGAATTAGAATGCCGTGCATTGAAGAAAGCACGTGATGAAATGGGCCTAACCAATATTCAAATCATGATTCCTTTCGTACGTACTGTGACTGAAGCGAAACGTGTCATTGAATTATTGGCACAAAATGGCTTAAGACGTGGTGAAAACGGTCTTAAAGTCATCATGATGTGTGAGTTACCGACCAATGCATTGTTGGCTGAACAGTTCCTTGAACATTTTGATGGTTTCTCTATCGGTTCAAATGACTTAACTCAGTTAACATTGGGTCTAGACCGTGACTCTGGTATCGTTTCTCACCTGTTTGATGAACGTGATCCAGCTGTTAAAGCATTACTTTCTATGGCAATTCATGCTTGCCGTAAAGCAGGTAAATATGTTGGTATCTGTGGTCAAGGCCCTTCAGATCACCCTGACCTTGCAAAATGGTTAATGGAGCAAGGAATTGAATCTGTTTCACTTAACCCTGACTCAGTTTTAGATACTTGGTTCTTCTTAGCTGAAGAAAAGACTAAACAAGTTTAATAAAACGTGTTAAAAAAGACCCTCTCGTAGGGTCTTTTTTTCATCTACGATTTTTGTATGTTTGGATTTATTTTGAGAATTTAGTTTTATGCAGATTTACTTGGCGAGAAATAATCAACAAGCTGGGCCATATACCATTGAACAACTCAATCAAATGCTTGCGAGCCAACAAGTCTTATTGACTGATTTAGCTTGGCATCAAGGCATGACTGAATGGAAAGCGCTTGGTGAACTTACACAAGGTCAGCTTGTATATACACCTGTTGGATATGTTGCGCCATCAATCATCACACCTGAAAGTAACTATCAGAATAGTACCATTCAAAAAGTCAGTGTAGAAAAAAAAGCACCACAAGAGCTGGCTAGCTTTGGCTCACGGATCTCTGCTAAATTTTTAGATCTTCTACTATGGCTACCTGCAGCAGCGATTCCTTCATTCTTTTTAGAACCGAATCAAATTACGCAACTCAATGCTTTACAGCAAAAAATGCAAAGCAGCACCAATTCAAATCAAATGGTGCAATATCAACAAGAGTTGCTCAATTTAATTCCTGTAGAAGCGTGGCAAAGCGTTTTCTTTTACGTCATTATCATGTTAGCAGTACAAGCTTTTTTGCTTGCTAAATCTGGACAAAGCCTAGGTAAGAAAATAGCAAAAATTAAAATCGTGGATGCCAACACAGACGAAAAAGTAAACTTAACTCGAGTTTTTCTCGTGCGAAGTGTCGTTTTCATCTTCTTGAATATGATCTTCATGCCATTTATTACAATCATCGATCATGCTTTCGCCTTTAGCTCAAAACGTCAAACGTTGCATGACAAATTAGCCAAAACCAAGGTCATAAAGCAATAAAATTTGCAGATATTATTGGGGGATGATTGATCATCCCTTTTTATTTCCATAATATTGATTTTAAAAATAAACATACTGATCGGTCATTAATTCCGAGTAAAAAATTTGGTTTTTATAACAAACATTTAAAGCAACGTTATCTATAGATAAGTTTGTCTAGATGAGGCATAATGCCCTACAACGTAGCGGTGTCAGATCATTGAGAATGTTTATTATTTGTAAATAATAGTCATTTTCAATCATGCGACACTTTAATCGCTATCCCATATTTAAATAGGGAATGGGACTCTTCACCGAGGTTGTAAAATGAGACAAACGATTTTAGCTGTATTGTCTTTATCTACGCTAGCTGCGCTCTTAACTGGGTGTGGTGGTGATATGGTACTTCTAAACTCTAAAGGTCCAGTAGCTTCAGGTCAAAGTGACTTGATGATGAAAGCGATCTATTTAATGCTTTTGGTGGTGATTCCATCAGTTATTATGGCATTGTGGTTTGGTTGGAAATATCGTGCGTCAAATAAAGATGCAGACTATAAACCTACATGGGCACACTCTACTGCAATTGAAATTGTAGTTTGGGGTATTCCTTGTATTATTATTGCTATTCTTGCGTATTTAACATGGTGGGGCTCACATCAATATGACCCATATAGACCATTAACAAATGCTCAAGGTGAAATGGAAGACCATTTAAAAATTCAAGCCGTTGCTGAACAGTTTAAATGGGTATTTATCTATCCTGAACAACAAATAGCTACAATTAACGAAGTTCGTTTCCCAGTCAATAAACCGATTGAATTTCAAATCACTTCTAACTTTACAATGAACTCATTCTTCATTCCAAAGTTAGCAGGTCAGGTTTATGCTATGGCGGGTATGCAAACTAAATTGCACATGCTTGCAGATCAACCTAGCCCAGTTGAGGGTTATCGTGGATTCTCTGCAAACTATAGTGGCTATGGTTTCACTCAAATGCGTTTCAGAGCGCATGCAGTGTCTGACGCAGATTTCAACACTTGGGTTGAAGCTGTTAAAGCAGGCAAAGGTACTTCAATCAATCCAGAAGCAGTTCAAAAAACTGTTTTAGATCAAGCTGAATTTGCCACTCTCAAAGATGGTGACCGTTCTAAACATCAGATTGAAGCAATGGTCAACAATGCTCATACTCCAGAAGAAATAGCACTTGCACATGAAGCTGAACGTAAAGGTCCATTCCCTACTAAGCCTCACGTTGTGACTTATTATTCTTCAGTAGAGCCAGACCTATTCAAGCGTATTATCAATACATACATGAGCAACTACCATGGTGCAGACCATGCAGCAGCTGAACATGCATCTGTTGAACACACCGCTGCTGTAGGGGAATAAGACATGTCTTTGTTATTAGGTAAACTCAACTGGGATGCGATCCCTAAAGAGCCTATTGTACTTGTGACCATGGTTATTATGGCTCTTGGTGCAATTGCAGTTTTTGGTGGTATCACCTATTTTAAAAAATGGGGCTACCTCTGGAATGTATGGTTTAAATCTGTAGACCATAAAAAAATTGGTATCATGTATATTTTTGTATCAGTCATCATGTTGTTACGTGGTTTCGCCGATGCAATCATGATGCGTCTTCAACTGTTCCTTGCAAAAGGTGGCGGTGAAGGTTACTTACATCCAGACCATTACGATCAGATCTTCACCGCACATGGTGTAATCATGATCTTCTTCGTAGCAATGGGTCTTGTTGTGGGTATGATGAACATTACTGTACCTCTTCAAATTGGTGCACGAGATGTTGCTTTCCCATTATTAAACTCTGTGAGCTTCTGGTTATTTGCTGGTGCAGCAGGTCTGATGATGGCTTCACTTGTATTAGGTGAATTTGCTGCGACTGGTTGGATGGCTTACCCTCCTCTTTCAGGCATTCAGTATTCTCCTGGTGTTGGTGTTGACTATTATATCTGGGCGCTACAGATTTCAGGTCTAGGTACACTTTTAACGGGTGTTAACTTCTTTGTTACCATCATTAAAATGCGTGCACCTGGTATGAAACTGATGGACATGCCGATTTTTACATGGACTGCACTTTGTACAGCTGTATTAATCATCGCGGCATTCCCAGTATTGACTGCAACAATTGCAATGTTAACTCTTGACCGCTACTTCGGTTTCCACTTCTTCACCAATGAGCTTGGCGGTAGCCCAATGCTTTATGTGAACTTGATTTGGACATGGGGTCACCCTGAAGTATATATCTTGGTATTGCCTGCATTTGGTCTTTACTCAGAAATCGTTTCAACATTCTCTCGTAAAACATTGTTTGGTTACAAATCAATGGTATATGCGACTGTTGCGATTACGGTTCTTTCGTTCGTTGTATGGCTTCACCACTTCTTTACGATGGGTGCAGGCGCGAATGTCAATGCCTTCTTCGGTATCATGACAATGATCATCGCGATCCCGACTGGTGTTAAAATCTTCTCATGGTTATTCACCATGTATAAGGGCCGTATTACCTTTACATCACCTATGTACTGGACACTTGGTTTCCTTGTGACTTTCGGTATCGGTGGTTTAACAGGTGTATTGATGGCCGTTCCACCAGCAGATTTCCTTGTTCATAACTCTTTATTCCTTATTGCTCACTTCCATAACGTTATTATCGGTGGTGTGGTATTTGGTCTATTTGCAGGTATCACTTTCTACTGGCCGAAAATGTTTGGTTGGAAGTTAAACGAGACTTGGGGCAAAGCGTCTTTCTGGTTCTGGTTCTTCGGTTTCTATTTTGCATTCATGCCGTTATATATCCTTGGTTTCATGGGTATGACACGTCGTTTGAATACTTATGACAACCCAGAATGGGACCCGTACCTTGCAATCGCATTATTTGGTGCAGTTCTTGTTGCAATTGGTATTGCATGTTTCATCATGCAAGTCGTCGTAGGTTACCTACAACGCAATGAAAACATGGATCATACTGGCGATCCTTGGGATGGTCGTGTCCTTGAATGGTCGACTTCATCTCCAGCTCCATTTTATAACTTTGCTGAAATTCCAAAAATCAATGGTATTGATAGTTTCTGGAATGACAAAGAAAATGGTGTAGCGTATGCACGTCCTGCGAAATATGAAGATATTCATATGCCAACTGACCGTGCTGCAGGTTTTGTCATTGCAATGTTCATTACTGTTATGGGCTTCGCTTTAATTTGGCATGTTTGGTGGCTTGTTGTAGTAACTTTCCTTGCAGCTGTAATCAGCTTCATCGTAAGTTCATTCACTAAAAAAGTGGATTACTATGTCCCTGCTGCCGAAGTAGAACGTATCGAAAACGAGCGTTATGCTTTACTTGAAAAATACTTGAAGAAGGACTAAAGACATGACTGAAGTACTTCATCACGACAACCACGGACACGACGAGCATCATCATCACGATGATACAGACATCACCGTCTTTGGTTTTTGGACATACTTGATGAGTGACTTGATTTTATTCGGTACACTCTTCATCGCGTTCGCTGTATTAAGCAGTCATATTCCGCCTGGTACTCCAAGTCCAAAAGAGTTATTTGGTGAGTCTTTAGGTTTCGTACTTGTTGAAACTTTTGCTCTCTTGATCTCTTCTGTAACTTTTGGTTTTGCGGTTCTTGCTTCATACAAGAAAAATGTAAATCAAGTTCTATTGTGGTTAGTGATCACATGGCTCTTCGGTGCTACATTTATTGGTATGGAACTTTATGAGTTCAATCATTTAGTTCATGCTGGTCATGGTCCTAGCCACAGTGCGTTCTTATCTGCGTTCTTTACCTTAGTTGGTACGCATGGTATCCACGTAACTTCTGGTCTTGTATGGATGATCGTGTTGATGATTCAAATCAAAAAATATGGTTTGACTCTTCCTAACACTCGCCGTCTTGCATGCTTAAGCTTGTTCTGGCACTTCCTAGACATCGTTTGGATCTGTGTATTCAGCGTCGTTTACTTACTAGGAGCTTTATAATGAGTCATGATCATAATGCTGCTGGTGCATCGCACGGTAATATCAAGCAATACACAATTGGTTTTATTCTTTCAGTTTTACTCACCATCATCCCATTCGGGATGGTGATGAGCGGAATGACTGGCGGTGTAGTTGTTGCAACTATTGCGATTACTGCGATTGCTCAGGTTCTTGTTCAATTAGTATTCTTCTTGCACATGAACTCATCTTCTGAACAGCGCTGGAATGTGATTGCTTTTATCTATACGATTTTGACCATTGCAATCCTTCTGATTGGTTCTGTTTGGATCATGAACTACTTACATTCAAACATGATGCTCTAGGGTGTCATGTTGAAGAAATATCTATTCCTGACTAAACCAGGAATTCTCTTCGGTAACTTCGTTACCACTTTGGGCGGCTTTTTCTTAGCCGCTCAAGGTTCAGTAGATTTCCTATTGCTTCTCATTACCCTTCTTGGAACAACACTTGTGGTTGCTTCAGGTTGTGTTGTCAACAACGTCATTGACCAAGACATTGACCAAAAAATGCAACGCACAATGAATCGTGCCCTTGTCAAAAAAACCATCAGTCCTACAGTTGCTTTAATTTTTTCTGCAGTACTGGGTTTGATTGGCTTTGCTTTGTTGTGGTTTTTTGTCAACGCCTACGCTTTTGGCTTTGCAGTACTCGGTTTTGTTGTTTATGTGATTTTTTATAGTCTTTGGAGTAAACGTACCACCATTCACCAAACAGTGATTGGCAGTATTTCTGGCGCAAGCCCTCCTGTCATCGGTTATACCGCTGTTTCTAACGAGTTTGATGTTGCTGCATTATTGCTTTTTTTAGCTTATGCACTTTGGCAAATGCCGCATTCTTGGGGAATTGCAGTTTATCGTTTTGATGATTATAAAAATGCGAATATTCCAATTTTGCCTGTTGCACGTTCTATATATCGCACAAAAGTTGAAAGCTTAATTTATGTGTTGTTATTTGCTGCAGTTTTAAATGGTTTATATTGCTTTGGCTATACCAATATTTTCTTCTTAATCACCTTTAATGCACTATGCGCCTACTGGGTGTATTTATCCATCATCGGTTTTAAAGCAGAAAATGACCAGCTTTGGGCGAAAAAATATTTCTTATATTCTGTGATTTTAATTACCGCTTTAAGTTTTAGCTTTAGTTTTAGCTACATCTCCCCTGCACCACATTTACCGCTTTTCTAAAAAGATAGAGTTCAACTCTATCTTTTTTTATTTCTCAATTTCTTTGCTTTAATTGTTGTTTTCTATTTTTCTGATTGCATTCCCTTGTTATCATCTTACCAAGAATTACAAATTTTAAGCCCATTATGAAATCTAAAAAATCATTCCTCTATACCGTACTATTCGGTTCTGTTTTACCTTTATTTTCATATAGCTCTGCTGTATATGCAGGCGTTGAAGATATTTGTAGTCCTGACTTTAGCATGCAAGGCAAAGTATATTCTGATTGTAGCAATTTACCCGTATTCGTCCCTGCCAATGATAACCATAGCAATATAGTCTTATTACTCAGTGACCTTGGTTTAGCCAATATCGAACCCTATCAAGGTGATCAAAACTTGTGGGATTCAACTTATGCGACTGTACCGTTTGATTCCACGACCTTAACCAGTATGGCTAAAAATAGAATCTCAAATCATCGTACACAATTTAAAGAAGTAGATAGTTATTATGATGAACGCTGCGCAACCTTAGCGAGTGGACAAATCAGTTTTATTGAGCAAGTCAAAAATAATAAAAATCTTTCTACTGCAGAAAAACAAACTTTGATCGCTGAACGTAAGAAAATCTCTGAATGTAATAATAAAATTCCACTTCTGTCTGTTGACCCGCAATGGTCAGCCACTGCTCGCCAATACGCTTCTTATTTAAATGCAACGATTGCTTTTTACAATACTAACTTTTCTACAGCGACTAAGATATATTCAGTATTAAGCACCGTTGATGATGCATGGTTAAAAGAAACCTCTCAATATATGCTCATTCGTTCAAGTCTGAATATGGCTTATGCGACTGGAACAAATCAGTATGGCAATGTAGATTTAGATAAAATCAATCAAAACCTGCTAAAGCAATTCCTAGACAATATCACCAGTTATTTAAAGCTTTATCCAAATGGTCAATATGCGGCTAGCGCCCGAGGCTACATGCGTCGTGGTTTTTGGCTGACAGGTCGTCAAGATTTACTAGTCAATGAAATTGTGTGGCAAATACAAAATCCTAGATCTAAATACTATAATTTAGATGTAAGTCAGCTTCCTGCGGAAATAGATCGCCGTGTATTTGGCAGCCAATACTTCAATATCAAACATTTAAAAGATCCTTTCTTTTTGGCAACTTATGATTTGATGCAAATGCGAGAATCATCATCGGAAAACTATAAACCAATCACGTGGTCACAGCTGAGTGCGCAAAAAGACGATTTCAAAACTCAACCTGAGCTATTTCAATATTTACAAGCTGTACATCTTTTTTATGTTCAAAACAAAACTCAAGAAGCTTTAAATTATTTGCCGAAAAACATTTCTGTCGCAAATAACTATCTCCAACTCAGTCAGGTCTTTTTGAAAGGACAAATTTTAGAGAAAAGTAATCCAACTCAAGCTGAACAATATTGGTCACAATGGCTTAATCAATCAAAAAATACCTATCAACGTGGTTTATTTGAAACTGCGCTGTCAAATCATCTCAATACTAAACAAGACCTAAATGCCTTTATTGGTAAAAATCCAACCATCAAACAAATCAACTTACAAAAACGCTTTATCATTTTCAAAGCCAATGAAGCATCTTTGCAAAAAATCATACAAAGCAACGAGGCAAACCTAGACCAAAAGCAAGCTGCAATTTATACCTTATTAAACAAATCCTTAGTGCATAGAAATTATGCCTTATTTAATCAGTATTATAAATATTTACCGAAAGATGCAGCACAATATAAAAGCTATGAAGGCGCCGAAAAACTGAAGAACAAACCACCATTCGCAGACTTTATTTGGAATGGTTCAAATATCACCACACAACTTAAATGTTCAGATTTGATAACACTCACCAGCCAATTAGAGAAGTCTCCGACAGATCCTTTTTTGAATATTTGTATGGGTGAATATGTTCGTAGTGGACAATATGGGCTACCCTACCAACTGAATGAAGAGAATGATCTTAGTTCATTTCAAGGAAAGCCATTTACTCGTGGGGAAATTTATAAAAAAGTAATTAAAAATGGCTCTAAAGGTGATTTGCAGGCTTATGCACTTTATCGTGCAATCATGTGTTATTCACCAAGTGGCATTAATGATTGTGCTGACCAAGAGGTTGCAAAAAGCGTGCGTAAACAATGGTATGACCAAATAAAAAGTGATTATCCAAATACAACTTGGGCAAAATCTTTAAAATACTATTGGTAATCAGGTGATCCATTGATGTTTAAGCAGATTTGTTCGGTTCTGATTACTATTAGTTATACGTTGAGTTTAATTGCCTGTCAACCGAGTCAATCTGCATCATCAGCTTCATATCATATAAATGCCAATGATTATGATGCCTTTTGGATTTGGGGCGGGATTAAATCTGCGCCCTATTTAAATAAAGCCAAACAAGTTTACATTCTACAAGGCGAAATCAGAATTGATGAAACTTCAAAACAATCGATTCTGATTGCTCAAGGTGTTTCAGTACTCAACATTCCACATCAGAAAGTATGGTTGGTCTTTCGCAATCATCATTTGAATTGGCAAAACCACGAATTAGATAAAATTCTAAAGCGTGTTCGACAATGGGAAAACTCAGGTAATCATATTCAAGGAATTCAAATAGATTTCGATGCGAGGACTAAAAACCTTCATGAATATGGCTTATTTTTACAACAACTTAGAAAACAGCTTCCTCAGCAATATCAACTCAGTATTACCAGTTTAATGGACTGGACGAATATTCAGGATAAACAAACACTTAGGCTATTTCGTGATAATATTAGTGAAATGGTTATCCAAACTTATCAAGGTTCGACGACAATTCCCAACTATCAAATGTATCTGAAAAAAGTCTCAGCAATGAAACTGCCCTATAAAATAGGCTTGGTACAACATGGTGAATGGGATCGGCAACTTAAATTTGAGAATGACCCGAATTTTAAAGGCTATGTGGTGTTTTTATTGCGACAATAATGAATGATTAACGCCCATAATATTCAACTCACAGTCATCTGTTATCAACAACAATTCAGCTTAGAATAAAACGGAAATAAAAATCTGAATATTAAATTGTGTTTATAGCTAAACTTTCCTATAATAAGCCCTCGCAATTTTTGCGGCACAATCCTGTTGGCTTTTTAAGTTAACGCCGATTGTGACTCCTTGCTTCGATCTTTCTAATAAGGTTGGGGCTGCATAAACCGTAAGGAGCTGACAATGCGTCACTACGAAATCGTAATTCTGGTACACCCAGACCAAAGCGATCAAGTGGTAGGTATGGTAGAACGCTATATCTCTCACATTAAAGATGCTGAAGGTCAAATTCACCGTCTTGAAGATTGGGGCCGTCGCCAATTGGCATACCCAATTAACAAAATTCACAAAGCGCATTACATTTTGATGAACATCGAATGTAACCAAACTACGCTTAATGAATTAGAAGAATTGTTCCGTTATAACGATGCAATCCTTCGTAACGTTATTATTCGTCGTGAAAACGCGATCACTGAAGAGTCATTATTGGCGAAAAGTGCTGAAGAAAAACGCGCGCGTAAAGCACAGCGTGAAGAAGCACAACACGCTCAAGACTCTGCTGAAGCTTAAGGAGAACATCAATGGCACGTTTTTACCGTCGTCGCAAGTTCTGCCGCTTTACAGCTGAGAACGTTACGTACATCGACTACAAAGATATCGACACTTTAAAACAGTACATCACTGAAAATGGCAAGATTGTTCCTAGCCGTATTACAGGTACTAAAGCTCGTTATCAACGCCAATTAGCACTTGCAATCAAGCAAGCTCGCTATTTAGCATTGATTCCTTACACTGACAATCATAAGTGAGGTTGAGCCGTGGATATTATTTTATTACAACGCATTAAAAACCTTGGTAAATTAGGCGATAAAGTATCAGTTAAAGCTGGTTACGGCCGTAACTTCCTTATCCCTCAAGGTAAAGCAGTTGCAGCGACTGAAGCGAACACTGCTGCTTTCGAAGCTCGTCGTGCAGAACTTGAAAAGCAAGAAGCTGATATTTTAGCTGCTGCTCAAGCACGTGCTGACCAATTGAACGAAGTTAACATCGTGATCACTGCTAAAGCTGGTGACGAAGGTAAACTATTCGGTTCAATCGGTACTCGTGACATCGCTGACGCGTTAACGAATGCTGGTCTTACTGTAGACCGTGCTGAAGTTCGTTTACCGAACGGTGCGCTTCGTCACACTGGTGAATTCAACATCGCAATCCAATTGCACCATGATGTTGTTGCAGAAGTTCTCGTTACTATCGTATCTGAGTAATTTCTCATCAAAAAAAGAGCATGCAATCGCATGCTCTTTTTTTATCTTTACGATTTAGCATTTCACTGTGTTTTTATTATTTCACTTGAATAATACGCCCTTCTTGCGCATTCTGTTGTACACTTAAATAGATCGATGTAAAGTTTAATCAATATTGTTTTTATTTTACTAACCATTTAAAAATCAAGGTTTTATATGTCTCAGGCTACCGCCAATGCTTCTACAAATACTTTTAAAGCTGACGCAAAAAATAATGAAAATGCGCAGTTAAAGGAATTTCGTACGCCACCTCATAACTTGGCGATTGAACAAGCTGTACTTGCTGCATTGATGACCGTTGCTGAATCCTTTGAACAAGTCAGTGATGCTTTAAATGAAAATGATTTTTATGCGACACGTCATAAATACATTTTCCGTGCAATTGAAAAACTTGCACAAGAGAACTCGCCTTATGATGCGGTCTTGGTCAACGACTGGTTAATCAAACAAAACCTACTCGATGCAATCGGTGGTGAAGAATATTTGATGCAGTTGATGGCAGATTCACCTTCAAGTTTCTATAACCTTGAAACCTACGCCGGAAAAATTAAAGAATTTTCAACACTCAGAAGTATGATTAAAGTCAGTAATGAAATTCTGCAAAATGCCTATGACACCAAAGGTCGTGATGTCAGCGAAATTTTAGATCTTGCTGAAACCAATATTTTCTCAATCGCAGAACAACATAATAACAACGCCAAAGCCCAAGGGCCAAAACCCATTACCTCGGTTGTTGCCGATGTTTTTGATAAGTTAAATGAACTTTCTCAAATGGAAGGCAATATCACAGGTTTAACCACTGGCTTTATGGAGCTAGACAATAAAACCTCTGGGATGCAAGCAGGTGACATGATCATTGTCGCGGCACGTCCATCGATGGGTAAAACTACTTTTGCGATGAATTTAGTCGAAAGTGTTTTATTTAACTGTGACTTACCTGCTTTGGTATTCTCCATGGAGATGCCTGCAGATTCGATCGCAATGCGTTTGATTTCTGCCTACGGTAAAGTTCATCAAGGACATTTACGTGCTGGTAAATTAGATGGTGATGAATGGTCAAAAGTCACTGGAACAATTTTACAGTTGCAAGAAAAGCATTTGTATATCGATGACTCCTCTGCCCTACCACCAACTGAATTACGTGCGCGCGCTCGTCGTATTGCCAAACAGCACGGCGGAAAACTCGGTTGTATTATGGTCGACTATTTACAGTTGATGAAAGTACCTGGTATGGGCGATAACCGTGTAGGTGAAATTGGTGAAATTTCTCGATCACTTAAAGCTTTAGCCAAAGAAATGATGTGTCCTGTCATTGCACTTTCTCAGTTAAACCGTTCTCTAGAGAACCGTCCCAATAAACGTCCAGTCATGTCAGATTTGCGTGAATCTGGTGCTATCGAGCAGGATGCCGATTTAATTATGTTTATTTACCGTGATGAGGTTTATAACAAAGAATCCAAAGAAGCTGGAACAGCAGAAATTATCATTGGTAAACAGCGTAATGGCCCAATTGGTACCGTTCGTTTAGCTTTTGAAGGGCAATATACTCGTTTCAGTAACTTGTCGCCTGAGTATTATGCCCAGTATGAAGATGAAGAATAAAATTCTTCCACATCAATTCATCGAATCATAAAGAAGAGATTTTAAAATTCAAACTTTTGAACTTAAAGTCTCTTTTAATTCATATATATTCAGTATCCATTGCTCATAATCATCTGAATCTCGCCACAGCTCATCCAATTCTGAATTTTCACTGGTCAATAAATCCAAGGCACGAATTGCTTTGGGAATAAGTGCATAATGGGTTTTATTTTTATTCTGTTCTAACCACTTTTCTATGGGTTCAGGATAATCGTCTTCTTCCCCGATAGCATCAGCAAAAGATTTTACCAAAACATCGGCCGCGGCATGTGCAACACAACCAATATCAGCATCAATAAATTCTTCTTTTGCCATCTCTATAATTTGATTGAAAGCATCTTCAATCACCACATAACCATCACCTTCTTCAAATTCATAAGCCCAATCACTGGCAGTATCATTTCCAAAAGGTTCATGTGACCATGCTCCCATATTCCCCTCTCAAATAAATGTATAAAATTGAATATAAAATGTACGATTTTGTGTAAAAAATAAAGTTCTATATTTTTACAAATTATGTGCAACTCAAATTTATATAATAGGTCATGCAAATTTTATCGATACAAAATGTGATCTTGATTCAAAACACAAATGTTTATATTTATTTGAGCTTGATCGGTCTAGAATATTCACTGTTTTAATGTAGTTCTACACATTTAAAACCTTTCTTTTATTCACAATCTCAGTTTTAAGCACAATTCAATATTTGTGTTCCCAAAGGAGTAACTAGGGTGCGTCAAGCAACAGTTTATATTGACAGTGAAGCACTGCAATATAATTTAAACCGTGTCAAACAACTTGCCCCAACCGCTAAAATTGTAAGTATGGTCAAAGCCAATGCTTATGGACATGGAGTAAAAGACTGTTTAGCCGCCTTAAGTTCAACAGATGCCTTTGGTGTTGCCTGCCTACAAGAAGCTTTAGAAATACGTGAATTGGGTTATTTACAACCCGTCACATTAATTGAGGGTATTTTCGATGCAGATGAGATGACAACCGTCATTGAAAATAACTTTGAGATTGTTGTACATCACCCAGTTCAAGTTGAATGGTTACTTGAACACAAACAACAATATATAGCCAAAGACTTAAAAGTATGGGTAAAACTCAATAGCGGTATGAACCGTTTAGGTTTTAAAGAATCGAAAATTATTGACGTGGTTCATTCGCTGAAAGCACATGGTTTTACTTGTGTTTTAGCGATGCATTTCGCCAATGCAGATGCTGAAAACCATCCGTTAAATGAACAACAAAAGCATCAATTCCTACAGGTAAAACAAGCCTGCGAACCGATTATGGCTTCATGTTGTAATTCTGCGGCTATCTTTAAATGGCCTGAACTGAATTTTGATTTTGTTCGTCCGGGTATTATGCTTTATGGTGCATCGCCATTTGCAGACAAATCTGCACATGACTTAGACATTCAGCCTGTGATGACTTTTACTGCTGAAATTATTGCACTGAATCATATTCAAGCGGGTGAATCTGTTGGTTATGGCTCAACATTTATTGCTGAGCAAGCAATGGATATTGCAATTGTGTCGATTGGTTATGGTGATGGTTACCCTCGTGCCTTTCTAAAACAGAATTATGTATCCATTCAAGGACAAAAGACCCGTGTCATTGGTCGTGTTTCGATGGATATGATTGCTATTGATGTAACAGATTTACATGCACCTTTAGGCACAGAAGTTGAATTGTGGGGCAAAAACCGCTTAGTCGATGATGTTGCTGAGGCAAATGGTACCATTGGTTATGAATTATTGTGTCGTTTAAGCACACGCCCAGTCCGTAAACAGCTTTAATCTTGGCAATAAAAAAATCCAAGCACATGCTTGGATTTTTAATCATTTATACTTCGACCTGTTCAATGTCATACAATAAAGCTAATAATTCAGATACTTCATCATCTTTCAGATCTAAGGGTTGAAAGCTGTCATAGCCTTTAGCATTAAAATATTGCTGAATTTGGCTATTGCGTCTTACATATTTCATTGACCATTGTGAAAAATGCCCACCATCAACCAAAGCCGTTGTTTTAAATCGTTTGATTTGATGATGTCTTGGATCACGCATCAACTTTTCAAATAAAAACTTTATTGAAGCGTCTTCACCCTCTAAACACTGAAAAAAATATTGATCTGCAAAATACAAAACACCATGAATATCATGCTTGGTATTAAAATTTCGAGCTTCATTTAAGATTTCTCTTAAATCATTTAAAACCTCATGCTCAGATGATGTGGTACGACTTGCATAACATAGCTGAATCATTTATGTATTTTCTCAAATATATTTTAGCTGCTTTATGAATGACATAGTCTAAATTAAATTGATGGTTAATACATCTTATTAATCTACGAATATAAGAAGCAAAATTAAATAATTTCAAATACTGTTTGAAATATTACTTGAAATAATCATCCGTAGGTTTTGGTAAATCCTGTAAGCCTTTTTTTAATGTCTCAGACCATTGTTTACTAATATGTTGAAAATACGGATCATCTTCCGTAATTCTTTTACCACTTGGACGTGTCAAAGAGTCTTTTAAATAGATCATCGCATCCAAAGGCAAACCCACAGAAACATTTGAACGTAACGTCGAATCAAAAGAAATTAAGCTACACCGCAATGCCTCATCTAAAGGCATATCATAACTCAGTGCGCGATCTAAAATTGGTTTTCCATACTTACTCTCACCGATTTGGAAATACGGCGTGTCACTGGTTGCAGAAATAAAATTCCCTTGCGGGTAAATATTATAAAGCTGCATTTCTTCGCCCTTGATTTGACCACCAACCAATAAGCTACAGAAATAATTACTTTGTTCCTGAGTATCACTCGTGACATCTGCGATCACTTTGCGCAAGGTTTGCCCAACCAAGCCTGCGACCTCAAACATTGTATTTACACTGTATAAGTTAGGCTCTTGATTGAGTGTAAGATGATTTTCTAAATGACCAATGACAGCTTGCGTGGTCGCCAAATTTCCAGATGTTTGAATACAAATAAATCGTTCGCCTTCAACCCCAAAAGTATAGAGCTTTCTAAAAACAGAAATATGATCTACCCCTGCATTGGTTCGTGTATCACTAATGAACACTAAACCCTGTTTGAGTCTTAAAGCACAACAATATGTCATGGAACTACCTTTCACAGCATCTAAAAATTCAAACCCACGGATGGTCTAAAAATATGGTTTTATAAATACAGACCCTAATTTAAGCACATTATTTACCATTCAATTTTTCAACATGCAAGTACTTGAACAATCGAGTACATGGTTTCAATACCACCTTGTTCTCTTACGCCTCTTACGGGTGCAACATCCCAATAATCACGTCCAATTGCGACATAAACATGTGATTCTGGTCGGAAAATTTGATTACTCACATCACCGACATGCCACTGATCATCTAAAAAGAACTCAGCCCATGCATGACTAGCCAAATGGGACTGATTCTGAACATATAAATACCCAGAAGCATAACGAGCAGGGACAGCTAGTGCCTTCGCCATCGCGATAAATACATGGCTATGATCCTGACAGACACCATGACGCATTGAAAATGACTCCATCGCAGTATGTGTTACCGAAGTGCGCGCTGTGGTATACGGCATATAATTCAGCAATGCTTCTGCCAATTTCTGAAAATTTGCTACAGTCAGTTGAGGTACATAGTGCTTTGCAAACGCCAACATTTCACTATTACATAAAGTCGTTGTGGTCGGCTGTAAAAATAAAGCGGGTGATAACGCGTTTGTCACACCAAACTGATTTTCAAAATTCACCTCTACAATCCCTTGCGCCATGATCAACATTTGCTGATAAGGTTCGCGCTGTGTACTGGTCAACCAAACATTATTAAATGCATCTTTTTTAATATATTTTTGCCCTGGAACGCTCACACCCCAAGTGTGAATCTGCTGATGTGCATTACTTTGTGGCGTCATTTTGATGTATTGAATACTATTTTTCGCCCAGTCTGAATATTGATAATGGGTTTGATGATTAATCATGAGCTTCATAAGCGAACCATCTCAAATAGGGAATCAATATGATCACTAAAATGATAATAACGCATACTATCAGGCTGCTTTTTAAGTTCACCCCATGCATCTGGTAAACTGGCCATACCCTGCTGATCTAAGCGCTCAATTAAACCATCTAGGGCTTGCAAAGTTTGCACACTAGTTTGTTTTAAACGAATTTGACGATCTAATTGCTCCATTTTCTGGCCTAAGCTAAAAAATAAAAATAACAGCTCATCTTCTTCTGCTTCTAAAACGTCATTACATTCGTCACACACATCACAAATAAGCCCTGCATTTTTCTCAGCTTGTTGTAATAACTGATTTAAAGCTGCAAAAGACTGCGCAGAAATCACACCACGTAAGTCATAAATATTATTCTTTGCATTTTGAAATTGTTGATGAAAAGAAGCAGGTTGTTCTGTATCTAAAATCATTTCATTCAATGAAGATGCATCAAATGCAGGCAAACAAAATGCATGCGCATAGTCCAGCGCTGAAGTATTATTTTTAAACGGAAACTGGCTACATAAATATTGTATACGGGTCAAATAGCGACCTAACCAAAATATATTTTGTGCATTCATACTTAGTAAAATCATGTTCACTCCCCTATGGTTAAATGAATCATTTGAATGTTCTAAATAGAATATTCATCAATCACCCATGTATCCTTAATTCCACCACCTTGCGATGAATTGACCACCAAGGAACCCTGTTGCATCGCTACTCGGGTTAAACCTCCTGGTACAATTTCAATTCGCTCAGGTGAACTCAAAATAAATGGGCGTAAATCAATATGACGCTCCACAATACCTTGTGAAGTCAACGTAGGCGCAACAGACAAATCTAAAGTCGGTTGTGCAATATAAGCCGATGGTGAGGCGATGAGTTTCATTCTAAATAAATCAATGTCCTGTTCAGTCGCTTGCTGGCCGATTAACATACCGTAGCCACCAGAACCCTGAGCTTCTTTCACCACCAATTGATCTAAATTGCTCAGTACATAATCCAGTGCATCAGGTTCACGACATTGATAAGTTGGCACATTGGATAGAATTGGCTGTTCATTTAGATAATAGCTGATCATTTGATCAACATAAGGATAGATTGACTTATCATCCGCCACACCTGTGCCGGGCGCATTGGCTATCACGACATTATGACTTAAATAAGCGGACATTAACCCCGCTACGCCAAGTGTGCTATCGGGTCTGAAACTCAATGGATCCAAAAAACCATCATCCAAACGCCTATAAACTACATCAACTTGGCTACATCCTCGGATCGTTTTGACATAAACCTTCTCGTTCTCAACAAAAAGATCACGTGATGTTACTAAAGGAACACCCATCTCTCTTGCTAGGAAAGCATGCTCATAGTAAGCACTATTATAACGACCAGGGCTAAGCACAACGATCAGTGGCGCATCCACTTTAGAGTTTTCAGCTAATATTTCACGCAACAATTGTGGGTATTGTTCAATCCCTGCCCCATATTGATGACACAATTCAGGCATGAGTTTTTGACTCATTTTGCGACTTTCTAGCATGTACGACACCCCAGATGGTGTGCGTAAATTGTCTTCTAAAACAAAAAACTCTCCTTTGCTGTCCCGAACGATATCGATCCCACTAATTTGACTATAAATATTGCCATTCAAAGTATGATTTAACATTACGGGTTGGTAGGCTTCATGGGTTAATACTTGAAGTTCAGGAATCAATCCTTCCTTTAAAATACTTTGCTCATGGTAAATATCGGCCAAAAAAAGATTTAAAGCCTTAATCCTTTGCGTACAACCAGCTTCTATGGTTTTCCACTGTTGTTTAGCGATCACACGAGGAATCAGATCAAACGGAATAGTCCGTTCAATGCCTGTATTCTCACCATACACAGCAAAGGTAATACCTTGATATAAAAAATGTTCCTGCGCCAATTTATTGAGTTGTTCAAGTTCACAAATACTATGTTTAGATAACCAATCTTCGATTTTATTTGCCACCTCAGGTGATAAAACCTGATCATCCGTCAATTCATTAAAAAAAAGGGAGTTTGCCTGTTTCAGCAAATGCTGTGTCGTGTGTTGTTTTTCGATTTGCATATTCGACTGATTCGTTTGGTTATTTAAACCATGATGGGGAAATACTGGCTCAGATAAGACTTGTTTCATCTGTAAAGTTGGATCGCTCAACTCAGCCTGCTGTTTTGCTTCTAAAACTGGCAAAATGAGTTGTTCTGTATAACTTGCACTGCTTGAATTTGTATCTATGGTTTCTTTTAGCATACAAACCTCTTTTTTATGTCTTCTAATGGCAACTTAAAAACAGCAATTTCAATGCCAATACTTTTAGATTTTCTAAATAGTTTTTGTCTATCGTATGATGATTGATGAAACAAATATAAATTCTGAACCCATATTTTTATTTTCATTATCAATACTTAAACACTTTTTTTAGGATATAACTTGCGAAATGTGCCGTAATTTTCTATTGTGTTATAGGTTCTGCTCCCATAAACATTCACGATTTTATTGATATCCAACATGCCTGCACAAGAAAAAGAAACGTCAAATAGCCTATATCGCCAATGGCAAATCCTTTCCCGCCTATCCACTGGAAAATGGATGGGCACACGTGAGTTACAAGAAGTATTAGAACGTGAAGGTATTGAGATTAGTTTAAGAACGATTCAACGTGACTTAAACCAAATTGCGCAACGCTTCCCTATTGAAAGTAATAAAACAGTTCCGCAAGGCTGGCGCTGGCGCTCAGATGCACCGATTCAAAGCTTACCGCACATGACCAGTTCGCAAGCGGTGACCTTTATGATGGTTGAAGAACATCTTAAACATTTGCTACCACCTAGCCTGATTGATGAAATGAATCCTTGGTTTGATTTGGCGAAACGTAGCTTATCGACCCAAAATAATGTTCGACAATGGATTAATCGTGTACGCATCGTCCCTGCAACACAACCTGTAATTCCGCCTTTGGTTGAGCGCCATGCACAACAAGCGATTTATGAAGGTCTGTTACAAGACAAACAAATTGAATGTATTTACCGTTCTCGTGGACACTTAGGTGAAGACAAAACCTATTTGCTCAATCCACTCGGCTTAGTTCAAAAAGGTGCAATTATTTACTTGATTTGCACGCGCCATGATAAATCTGACGTACAAACTTTCGCTTTGCATCGTTTTAAATCAGCAACAGTTTTAGATACACGTGCGTTGCATCCTGTTGATTTTGATATTGATACCTATATCGACTCTGGTGCTTTAGGTTTCCGCGTTGATTTTTCAAAACCAACAGAGAATGTAGAGTTAAAACTCATCATGCACGAAGATGATGCACAATACTTTACTGAAAGCCAGCTGAGTAAAGAGCAAAAAGTTGAAGCGCTGAATGATCAACTTTATCAAATTAGTGCGGTTGTTCCTTTTACCTCACAATTGGTTTGGTGGCTCAGAAGTTTTGGTAAAAAATTAGTCCGTATCGAACCTGTTGAAGTATTTAATGCAGTGCATGAGATTGAGTAATTAAGTACTTATCTAAATGACTCACTTGCTTTTAAATCTATAAAAAAAGAGCCTTAACGGCTCTATAGTTTGGTCATTTTTGTTTTATTTACTTTTACTGATTGTTTTATTGCTGATTCAAATCATTGATGTTGTATGTCCACACCAATACAACATCAATTCTTAATTGGAGAATGGTGAACTATCGTGACATCGCACATGCAAGCTCACCCGTGTTATAACGTATCGATTTCTTTGTCATACTCGTTTACCTCTTGTTTTGAATGTAAATTTAATTTAGCTGATAAAAATGATGTTGTGAAATAAGCAATTCAGTATCGTTTTTCTTAAATTCTGTTTAGGAATTATTTTGATATTGTTATTCAATATTGAATACGTTCTACATTTATTTAAAATTATTCCTCGCCACTAAACTGCCAATACACCATACCCCAATTATTTTTGAAGTTTGGGAATACATCGCCTTTATTAAAATATTGACGTGAATTTTCCTTCGCTACCGTAAACCAATAACCTGATCGTGGGCAGATTTCTCCTGCTGCAATACTGTACTGTTGAGTGTCTAGCCTTGGATCATGACTTGGTTTTTGGCTTCGTGCCCACTGAACTATATCTTTTGGGTAAAACAAATATTTATGTAATGCGCTATCATCCAAATCTAATAAATAAACCAGTGCGGCTGCTTCAAATGCCCAATAACCTGAATACCCAAAACTATTTTCTAAATCTAAATGACTGTTATACCAAAGTTCATGTTTATTCATTTGATACCAATCAGATAAATATTCATCTAAATGTTCTAAAGCACGATCTTTATTTTTCTTAATTAAAACATTGTCTATCACATCGCATAATGATGAATAGGTTAAAGAAAACAAATTACCTTCGTTTATAGTCGGATGTTTTGGATCATTCAGCTTAAAAAATTTATTTATAATTTCATCTTCACCTGAATATCTTTCGCCTTCACCATTGACCAATTGATGTATACGTTCAAAGAGATCATCCCTATTTAATAAAAAAGCCAAACCTAATATATTCAATGTAGCTGATTGGGTCGCTATCACAGATGGCTTTTCTGATTGTTTAAAAATTGCCAATGCCTCAGCTTGTTTTTCATATCCTTCAATCATTTTTTCAAATAAGGCAATCATTTCCTCTATTGCTTGTCCAGCCGTATATGAAAGATAAAGTAAAAACAAATAATCATTAGTGATAAGGGTCCAACGCCGATCCTCGCCACAATTATATTGATCATCCTCAAAAGCATCACTTTCTTTCCAAAAATCAATGTCCTCAATGTAAAAATCATGTGCATTTTGATAATATTCTTCTGTTACAAATTGCTGTCTACGTTGTTCTGTAAAATTCATTATTTTTCTCTAAATCAAAAAATTAAAAGACCCATATAAATATGAGCCTTTAAAAATAAACTATTCCTCACCACTAAACTGCCAATACACCATACCCCAATTATTTTTGAAGTTCGGGAATACATCGCCTTTATTAAAATATTGACGTGAATTTTCCTTCGCTACAGTAAACCAATAGCCTGATCGTGGACAGATTTCTCCTGCGGCAATACTGTACTGTTGGGTATCTAGATTTGGATCATGACTTGGTTTTTGGCTTCGTGCCCACTGAACTATATCTTTTGGATAAAATAAATACTTATGTAATGCGCTATCCTCTAAATCTAATAAATAAACCAATGCAGCAGCCTCAAATGCCCAATATCCTGCATATGAAATACCACTTTCTAAGTCTAAATGACTGTTATACCAAAGTTCATATTTATTCATCTGATACCAATCAGACAAATATTCATCTAGATATGTAATTGCATTCTTCTTATTTTCATCATTATTATTGTCTATCACTCTACACCAATCTAAATGGTAGGCAGGGTTATATAATGCTTCATCTCCAACCGCTATAACAGGATGATTTGAATCATTAAACCTTAAAAAGCGTGATGTAATTGCATCTTCAACTAATGTTCCACCATTTTCTCCATTGATAAGTGTAATTATCCGTGGTAATAAATCTCTGCGATCTAATAAATAGGCTAAACCTATAATAGAAAGTATTTGCCCTATGACACCTATAATTGAAGGCTTTTTAGATTGATTAAAAATTGCCAATGCCTCTGCTTGCTTTTCATAGTCTTCAACCACCTTTTCAAATAATGGAATCATTTCCTCTATAGGTTGTCCAGCAGTATATTTCAAATATAAAATATCCAAGTCAGTAGCTGTTATTAGACTCCAACGGCTTGCTTCACCACAATTATATTGATCATCTTCAAAGGCATCACTTTCAATAAATAAATCAATACTTTCATTATAATGTTTTAACGCATTAACATAATATTCTTCTGTTAGAAATTGCTGTCTACGTTGTTCTGTAAAATTTGACATTATTTATTCCTTATCTAAGTAAATCTTTATTTGGTATGACCATTTTTAATATTTGCCCGAGTAACGCGATTTTTTAAAGCCTCATCTATTTTTGCAGCACCCCAAAAGTTAGAAGGTGTATGTTCATTTAAATGATCTCGATGGTTAACAGGTTGAGCATTTTGGATAGACAATGCCAAAGCATTGAGATGTTCAACCGTTTCAGGATGCGCATAATTATAATAAAGCAAATGTTTAGTAAAGCCTGCTGCAATAACTAAGGGGGTTTTACGCAAACGATGTTTTACCCATTCATCACTCATCTGTTGATCAATTAAGTATTTTCTTTGCGGTTTTAATTTAACGGGTTTTCTCTTTGTTTTAGCTGCATTTTTATTTTCTGCATCTTGAGCTGCTTTGTCACGGCTTGCATTTAAATCATTCAGCAAAGACCCTGGCCCTTTACCAACGCCCATACTTAGACTCGCTTTAGCTTCAATAATCGCATAAGTCTTGGTATTCATTATGCCAATATCTTTCTTATCCGATTTCCATATCGCATCAATCCCTTGATCATTTACACCAATATGTAGCCTCGTCATAATCCGCTGTAGTTTTTGTGGCAGTTGTTGTCCAGAATCATGAACTGCAAATACAGCTAGCTGTTTAGCAACCCAATAATCTGCCATATGTTCACCCACACCACCAACCTCTAAATTCGTTAAAACTTTTGAAAGATCTGCTTTTGATAAGCTCCGCCCTTTATTGCCTTGTCCATTTCCATTTTGTCCAGTTTTACCATCGTAGGTGGTTTTATTTGCAGTGCGATTTTCATACCCTCTTCCGCCTCTAGCGTTATTTCCACCATGCATTGCGGAGGTTTTAGGTACTTTTGTTTTCCAATGCAAAATCTTTCTTGCAAGTAACTGTATCAACGATGAAACTGAAGTTTCGATAAAATTAAATGTAATTTCGATACTTTGATTAATCCAATATTTCGCCCATTTATTGTCAATATTTTTATTGGATGCAGTCAAAGCTTCTCGCTTAGCACTTTGAATTAGCGCTCTTATTGTTTTATCACTGACGACTGCACTCAACCATTTTTCTGGGTCACCATAGATTTTACAATGTGCCATGATAAAGCGAATAAGCTCAAAGAGTATTTCAGGTCTCCGATTCACTATTCTTAGACCTGCTTTGACGCCATCTCCTGGCCCAGGAATAAAGCCAATAATGCATAAAATTACTTCAAAATAATGATCATCTGTTTTTTCTTGATACAAATTGTACGAAGCTCTAGCTAAGTCTGCGACATCAAGGGCTACGCCAGCTGGCGAAAAACCGATTGCGATTGCTTGTGTAATAAGTGCCACATCATCTTTATTAAAATCAACCATATATAACCTATTTTAATTTTCAATATTCCAATCTTTTAATAATTCTTCAAGCTCTAGCTCATCTTGACTTGTAAAATTTTCTAAATTGTTTTCTTTAAGAACATCTATTTCAACTTCTCGTTGATCCTCTCCATACCAAACTGTATAAGACTCACCCGATGGAACATTTGGCATTTTTGCAAAACCGTTATCATCTAAATGCCCCTTAAATTCCTGTCCTTTCTCAAATATAACCAAGTAAGGTGCACCCTTCATTGGTTCAAGTGTTGGCCAGTGATAATGCAGTTCAAGGAAATTCTTAAACTCTCCTAAAGGCGGTAAACTATACGTAACCTGATCTCCCTCCTTAAACACATGCTGCCCCGCTCTATTCTCCAACACATGACTCGTTGCGAATAAAATCCCTGCTTCATCTAAAACAATTTCTGCAATTTGAGATTTAATTCTTATTCCTTTCGGCGCACTAATCACAACCTGACCATCTACAGAACTAATTTGAATATTTTCCTTGGCTAAAATCTCCATCCCTTTCGATTGCACATGAATACTGAATTTACCTTGTGCTGCAACCCACTTAACATCCTGTATTGCAAACATGCTCATTTTGTTCAATGCATGCACAATATAGTTATTCTGCGTGCTGACATTCATACTATCACCTGCATAATGGTTAATCTGACCCGCTGCAGAAAGGTGAATATCTTCTTGTGTTGTGAGTGCGATACCATCAGGTGAATCAAGTAGTAATAATGCTTTGTTAAATTTGGCTATCTTGTCTTCTATCTGTTCTGCAAAGGCTTTGAGTTGCTCGATTGATTCTATTTCATCGGTTTGTTGGTTCTTGGCAAGATCACTCAGTGCCTTGGTGTTGCTTTGGCTATGTTCAAGTTGTTGCTTGGCCTGTGTGGCATCGAGGTGGTCGCCTTGAGCCTGCTGTTGTGCATCGGTAGTGATCAGTAAGCCCTGTCCTGCTCGTACTGCACCCCATTGGTCTGTTCTTAGTTCAAAGCCTTCGCCTCGGTCGTCACTTTCTGCTTGGGCTTTGGGATGACTTAACTTACCAAGGTTGAGTTGGCTGGCACCATGGCTGCTGTGGAGTTGGGTGCTGATTTGTCCTTTTGTGTCGTCAAAGCGCAGTTGGTTGTAGCCTGTGCCTTGGTATTCTTTGCTTTTAATCCCTGCCAGTTTTTTGGTTGCGGGAAGTTTGCCAAGGTTGTCAAATTTAGTCGGTTGGCGTTGTCCTTCGTGGATGCGTCCTGTGACAAAGGGTCGATCGATATCACCTTCAAAGAAGTCGATCACCACGATTTCATTTATACGGGGGAGGAATCTTGCCCCGTAGCCATCGCCTGCCCATGGGGTCAGTACATCAATCCAAGCCGAGTCGGTATCGTTGTTGTTGCTACCTGCACCAGCTGCATGTTGGTGGTCTTGGTTGCGGGTAAACAGAAAGCGGACTTTGATGCGCCCCCATTCATCGACATGGATTTCTTCATCACTGGGACCCACCACTCTGGCGCGTTGTGGATGTGCGACTGGACGTTGTTGTGGATGGTATTCTGGAACTGTGGGGATGTGACGTCGTTGTAGGGTCAAGGTATTGGCTTGGCGTTCGTCGTTGTTTGTTTTGTCATTATTATTGTTTGGATGGTTGTTTTGATTATTGCTTTGCCATTGGCTTTGTTTCAGCAAACGATTGACTTGTTGATTGAGGTCTTTGGGTAAGTTGTTTTGGTTGTAGAAGCTTTTGGCGGTGATCAGGAATTGTTTGTCTGCATCTGTATGTTGTTGTATTTCTGGGTGTTCGGTGAATTCGAACCAGTATCCAACGTGGGCATCTCGGACTGTGGAGTGTGCTGTAAATTGTTTGGCTTGTGAATTGTAGTATTGGCTGAGGTTGTTGTTGAATTTTTCGAGTTGGCGGTTGCCTGCTCGGCTTACGCCATCGTCTCCATTGAGGTCAGGTATCCATGCTGGACTGTAATACCATGCGTGTTCAAGGGAGAGTCGGCTGTTGTCTTGGTTATCACTGTGTTGATGGTGGCTGAGTACTGAGCCTGCACCTTCTTCGGTGTCGAGGAGTTCAGCTTGCCAGCGTTGTAGATGGACTGCGGTGGGTTGGAGCGTGCGTTGTCCTGCAAAGTGTGTGATGCTGTCTGTGTGTTCCACGGCACTGCTGCGGTGAAAACGGATGTTGCGACGTTCTAGGGATTTGTATTGGTTGTTATTGTCAATCAGTCTGAGTTTTTGTGCTTGTATCGGGTGTTTTGAATGGGGTACGCTAAGTTGGCCCTCGTCTATTAATGTGCTTACACCTTCCTCAGCAAGTATCCTTTGAATGAATGTTTCATCTCGTTCGTTGTATTGCATGATAAAGGGACGTACAGCGTAATCTTGGGTTAATCCACTGAGATCTAGACTTAAACTTGAAGCGAATAACGGGCTTTGTGTTTGCCATTCTTTGAACAGGATTTGGATGACTTCGATCGCGGTTTTATTCATAAACACGCGTGAATTTGTTCGGTGTTTCCACAGTGCGGTTGGGTCTTCAACCGTGAGGCGGTAAATTGTCAGTGCGCCATCACTCGCGCCAATTTCAGCTTGGGTAACAATACCTGAAATACGTGTCAGGTCTGATCGATCTGTGACGATGTCGATGGCGGCTTGGCTGGCAATGAATTGTTTTAAGGGAATTTTATCGTTGGTCGATAGGCAGATGAGTTGTAGTTTTATGCCTGTATTAAGCTGATGTGTGCCTTCGATGTGTTGTAAAAGGACTTGTTGGTTTAAGTTATCATTACTCAGTTGTAGGTGTATGGCACGTTTTTGGGCGCTGAGTCCAATGCGTTCTAACGCGGTGTAGATATTTTGAGACATAATTTGTTATTTATATTTAATATTGAGAATTATTATGCATTTTAAATTAAATAATGCAAATTAAACCATATTATAAATTACAAAACAGCATTAAAAAAACCCGCTCTCGGCGGGTTTTTTACAACTTTAATTTTTGAATAAAACGTTAAGCAGATTTTTTCGCTTGATTATTCTTACGAATCGTAATCATCACCAATTGAACCGCAGCAGGCGTTACACCCGGAATACGACCTGCTTGCGCCAAAGTTTCAGGACGTACATCTTTCAATTTCAAATTAATTTCACGAGATAAACCTGAAACAATATCATAATCAAAATCAGCAGGAATACGTGTTTCTTCCAAACGCTTCATTTGAGCCACATCTTCTTGCTGACGGTTAATATAGCCTGCATATTTCACCGCAATTTCAATTTGCTCACCGACAAATGCAGACACTTCAGAACCTGTAATTTCAGCAATTTGCGAGAAATTGATATTCGGACGTTTCAACAAATCAATTGCATTGGTTTCTTTAGACAAGTCATCACCTGTCAAATCAACGAATTTTTTACCCAATGGATTGTTCGGTGCAGCCCAAAGATGCTGTAAACGACCTGTTTCTTTCTCTACTGCTTCCATTTTTTCACAGTAGTTCGTCCAACGCGCATCATCCACTAAGCCCATTTCACGACCAATTGGTGTCAAACGCTGATCCGCATTGTCTTCACGCAACATCAAACGATATTCTGCACGTGAGGTAAACATACGGTACGGTTCTTTTGTGCCTAATGTAATCAAGTCATCGACTAGCACGCCCATATACGCTTCATCACGTTTTGGTGTCCATTGTTCTTGATCCCACGCACGGCGAGCAGCGTTCAGACCAGCAAGTAAACCTTGCGCGCCTGCTTCTTCATAACCCGTCGTACCATTAATTTGACCTGCAAAATATAAGTTACTGATCGCTTTGGTTTCTAAAGAGAATTTCAATGCTTGTGGATTGAAATAGTCATATTCAATCGCATAACCCGGACGAAGGATGTGCGCATTTTCCATACCACGAATTGAACGAACCAATTCAAATTGAACATCAAATGGCAGTGATGTTGAAATACCATTTGGATAAAGCTCATGGGTATCCAAACCTTCAGGCTCTAAGAAGACTTGATGTGAATTTTTATCTGCAAATTTATGAATTTTGTCTTCAATCGATGGGCAATAACGTGGGCCAACGCCTTCGATGACACCTGTGTACATGGGTGAACGATCTAAGCCACCACGAATAATGTCATGGGTACGTTCATTGGTATGGGTGATGTAACAATTCACTTGCTCAGGATGCATAGATGCATCGCCCATGAATGACATCGTCGGAGATGGGAAATCACCCGGCTGTGGTGTCATCACTGAGAAATCAACTGAACGTGCATCAATACGTGGCGGCGTACCTGTTTTTAAACGACCTACTGGTAAATTCAATTCACGAAGACGCGCAGCCAACGAAATTGAAGGTGGATCACCTGCACGACCACCTGAAGAATTATTTAAACCAACATGGATCACACCACCAAGGAATGTCCCTGTGGTTAATACAACCGTTTTCGCATCAAAACGGATACCCATTTGAGTCACGACGCCTTTAACGGTATCACCTTCAACAATTAAGTCATCTGCTGATTGTTGGAAAATGTCTAAATTGGCTTGATTTTCTAGGGTATGACGAATTGCTGCTTTAAAACGAACACGATCGGCCTGAGCACGTGTTGCACGAACCGCAGCACCTTTACGTGAATTGAGAATACGGAATTGAATACCACCTTTATCGGCAGCCAAAGCCATTGCACCACCTAGTGCATCAATTTCACGGACAAGATGTGATTTTCCAATACCACCAATTGCTGGGTTACAGCTCATCTGCCCTAAAGTCTCAATGTTATGAGTTAGGAGTAAAGTCTGTCGACCCATACGTGCTGCAGCCAACGCCGCTTCCGTACCTGCGTGACCGCCACCAATAACAATGACATCGTAAACTTTAGGATAATGCATAGTGATAATTGAGAGATAAATAAAATGACAGAAAATTATAGCAAAATTTTGTTTTTTATTTTAGCTCGTTTTACAAATTTTATTTATACAGGATAACAATACATCTTACACAACTTGACACTTTGTTTCATGATTCCCCCATAAATGAAATTTAATTTAATCAAAAACTTCTCTAGGATAAATACCGAACTGGCAATGATTCAATCTCTTTTTAGCGATTAAATCCACACTTTTTAATAAAAGGAATATCATCATGAAAAACACGATGTCTAAAGTGATTGCAACGACCTTACTCAGTTTTGTGACTTTTTCATTCGCTCATGCGGCAGAAGAAAATGCCAGCAAAGCTGAAGTTAAAAAACAGATTCAAATTTGTAGCAAGAAAAAGCAAGGCGACTGGGTGGTATATGCCAACAAAGGTGTTACTTTTAACGGTACTTGTGAACCAAATGCAGAAGGTAAATTGCAATTCACGTTCCCTGCACCACCTGCTGGCGCTAGCGCGATGAATGCACCGAGTGCAGAAGCAACGACAAATAGCGCAACGATACAATCTGCACCTGCTGCTGAACCAATGGCTGCTCCTGTCAATGAAGCACCTCAAGCAACTGAACAACCAAGTGAAAGTCAACCTGCTGAAGCGCCTATCCAAGCGCAATAATGCAATCACTGTAATATTCAACAGTTATAAGCGATAAAAAGTCTATTTCAACGATGTTGAAATAGCATATAGATGTAGAAAACAAAAAGTGGTTGACGAGAATGTCAGCCACTTTTTTATTGTCCGATCTCTTTACTTTTGGGTATTGAAATATCTTATACACAAATATAAGTTACTAATATTTAATATATTTTAATTAATCAAAAATTCATTTTTAAAAATAAAGATTATCAATTACACTCAAAGAAAATAGATATTTTAAAAACAATGACATGGAGTGTACAAAAAGATGGATTCGGGAATTATTACTATAATGTTACCGCTAGCACTGGCCATTATTATGATGGGTTTGGGCTTAGAATTAACGCCAAAAGATTTTGCACGTGTTTCAAAACACCCCAAAGCTGTACTGATTGCTTTATTTTGCCAATTGGTACTTTTAGTGGGAATTGCCTTTATTATCTGTAAAGTCCTTGCTTTGCCTCCTCTACTTGCAGTCGGTCTAATGCTCTTGGCAGCATCACCAGGAGGAAGTACTGCAAATTTATTTAGCTATTTATTTAAAGGGGATATTGCACTCAATATTACCCTCACGGCAATTAATTCGATCATTGCAGCTTTTACCCTGCCTTTAATTGTGAATTTCGCTATTCAGCACTTTATGAATGATGGCCAGCAGATCAGTATGCAATTCGGGAAAATCCTACAGGTTTTTGCCATTATTTTAGTTCCTGTGTGTATTGGTATGCTCATTCGCCACTATGCGCCCTCTTTTACAGAGAAGCTGAATAAGCCCTTACGTATTTTCTCTGTGGTCTTTTTAGTCTTGATTATTATTGGTGCGATTGCCAAAGAGCGTGCCCATATTTTGGAGTATTTAGCGCAGGTCGGTTTAGCTACAGTGATCTTCTGTATTTGTAGTTTGCTGATTGGTTATTTTGTTCCAAGACTCCTTGGTATTAATAGTGCCCAAGCACGTGCATGTGCTTTTGAAATTGGTATTCATAACAGTACACTGGCAATGACAATCGCACTGACTGTCATTGCAAATAGTACAGTGGCGATGCCTGCTGCTGTTTATTCTATTTTCATGTACATCTTTGCAGCTATTTTTGGCATGTTGATTTCTCGTTTAGCAAGCAATGAACCAAGCGTAGAAAACTCACCGAACCCCACTACATAATGCTGAATTAATCATTTTAAAATGGATGGTTTAGCCATCCATTTTTATTTTCATAAGGCGTGACAATGGAGTTTCGGCTACAATAGCTTTTTTTAAGAAAATACATTAGGTCTTTGCCGTGAAGTGGTTACAAATTCATATTACTGTTGAACAAGCTCAAGTTGATTTTACAGAAACATTATTAAGTTCTCTTGGCGCTGTGAGCGTTACACTCGATGATGCTGAAAACCAAGACTTGCTTGAACCACTTCCGGGTGAAACACCACTTTGGAATAAAGTCATTGTTACTGGCATCTATGCACAAGAAGATGATGAGCACATTGATGTTGAAGCTTTAGAAACATTTATTCGCACCCAAATGCCAGAAGTACCAATGCGTAGTGAATTTCTTGAAGACCAAGCATGGGAACGTACTTGGATGGATGCTTATGAGCCTATCCAAATTGCTGAAAAATACTGGATTGTTCCTGAATGGATGGAAGCACCTGAAGCAGATGCGGTCAATATTAAACTCGATCCAGGTTTAGCATTTGGTACAGGTAACCATGCTTCAACATTTCTATGCTTACAATGGCTAGGCAAAATTGATGTTAAAGATAAAGTTGTCATCGACTACGGTTGTGGTTCAGGCATTTTAGGTGTCGCTGCGCTGCTGTTAGGTGCTCGAAAAGTTTATGCCACAGATATCGACCCACAAGCTGTTTTAGCGACCAAACAAAATGCTGAATTAAATGGTGTGCTCGATAAGCTCTATGTTGGACTTCCAGAAGAATTCAATACAGAACTTGCAGGCCAAAAAGCAGATGTGTTTGTTGCAAATATACTTGCAGGACCACTTATGGCACTTGCGGCTGAATTCTCAACTTTGATTAAATCTGAGGGTGAGTTCGCACTCGCAGGCGTAATTGAAGAGCAAGTTACTGATGTTTCTAATGTTTATTCTGAGTTTTTTGATATAATAGAAGTGGAAAAACGTGATGAAAATTGGTGCCGAATTTCAGGATCACGTCATATGTATTAATCTGTGAAAAATAAGTTTTTATGACTGACAAACAAACCCGCTGCCCAAACTGTGAAACGATCTATAAAGTATCAGTTACGCAACTAACTGTTGCTCAGGGTATGGTTTGTTGTCCGAAATGTTCGACTAACTTTAATGCTTTATTACATTTACAAAGCCCCCCAGCTGTAGAAGAAATTAAAACCCTCACACCACAGCATATTGATCAAACACCACAGATGATCAATACATCGAACCATGACCATGACGCTGAAACACATTTTTTAGATATTTTTGATCGTAAAATAGAAAACTCAAACATTGACCTCAGAACCTACTTAAATAATCTCAATTATTTTAATAACGAGCCACTTCACAGCATTCCGAGTTTAAATTTAGCGCAAGGCATCATTGATCATGCCGATAATCAAAGCATCAATCCTAAAAGCAAAATTTACTATACATCTTGGGGGCTGATTAATTTCGCCTTACTGATTATCTTACTGTTTCAAATCGTATGGTTTAACCCCAGCCTGACTGACCGCTATCCTTTAATCAATCGGATATTTACACAAACCTGTTCGATTCTACGTTGTGATACGGCTGACCAGCGCTATAAACATATTGTGATTAGCAAACTAAAAGTAAAAGTTATCGATAATCAACAAACTCAATTTACAGGTCAACTGACCAACCAATATTCTAAAAGTTTAGAATTACCACTCATAAAAGTATTGCTTAAATCACATGATAATGTTGTAACAACGTATATCATTACACCGGATGAATATTTAATCGAAAGCTTGATTGGAATTAAACGCATTCCAAAAAATAGCCCCTACCCTTTTAAATTTGTTGTTACAGCGTCCAGAAATACATTTGATGCATACCAATTAGAAGTAATTCATCCCTAAGATTGAAAAAATCTATAAAAAAATGAAAAAAAATGTAGTTTTCTTGCTCATTTTTTCTTAGACAATGGTATCATGTGCGCCACGAAAGCTTTGTGCCACAAACTCCTCGCAATTTTTCACAAAAAATACAATCTTGTTTATGTGCTTTATAATAAATTCAGCGCATCAGGGCTGTTTTTTGTTTTGAGGCGTTCCGTAACAAATATTAATCTATTGTTACGCTTATTTTTCGCTCAATTGTGTAAGCTGTGGCAAGCTAATTGTTTCTGTTTTAGAGCCAACCGTTTTAGGATCTAAGACGGAGCTCAGTATTTTTTAGACCACATTGATCACTTTACCCAAGTGATTATAGATTTTTCGGATTATCTCGCATGAATAGCAAATCTCCTATTTTTACTGCACAATCTGATGTCGCTCTTCGTATCCACGTAGATCGCGCAGTTCGTCACTATTTTGCACAATTGCAAGGTGAACAACCATCACAAGTGTACGACATGGTGCTAGCAGAAATGGAGAAACCTCTTTTATCTGTAGTTCTAGAATATACGCGAGGTAACCAAACTCGCGCCGCTGAGATTCTAGGACTCAACCGCGGTACTTTACGTAAAAAGTTGAAAGCTCACGGTTTAATGAGTGAATAAATGATAAAATGCTCACGACTTGCGTGGGCATTTTTTTTACCTACGTTTTGCCTATTTGTTTAAATCTCTAGACTTAAAAAACTGTTGATGAAGATCATGACTATTAAACGCGCTTTAATCTCTGTTTCCGATAAAACTGGGATCGTTGAATTTGCCCAGAACCTTGTAGCTCTTGGGGTAGAAATTTTATCTACTGGTGGTACATATAAGTTGCTTAAAGACAACAATGTATCCGTAGTTGAAGTTTCAGAGCATACAGGTTTTCCTGAAATGATGGACGGACGTGTAAAAACACTACATCCAAAAATTCATGGTGGTATCTTAGCTCGTCGTGGTCTAGACGAAGCTGTTATGGCTGAACACAACATCGATGCGATCGATTTAGTTGTTGTTAACCTTTATCCATTTGCAGCAACTGTCGCAAAACCAAACTGTTCACTGGCTGATGCGATCGAAAATATCGATATCGGTGGGCCAACAATGGTTCGTGCCGCTGCTAAAAACCATGCTTCAGTCGGTATTGTTGTCAATGCTTCTGACTATGCAACGATTATCGATGAATTAAAAACAAATGCGGCGTTGTCTTATGAGACTCGTTTTGACTTAGCAGTGAAAGCTTTTGAACACACTGCGCAATACGATGGCATGATCGCTTCATATTTAGGTGCGCGTGTAGGTAAAGAGGAAGGCCAAGCTGATAAGTTTGCTCGTACTTTCAATACGCAACTGAATAAAGTACAAGATTTACGTTATGGGGAAAATCCTCACCAATCTGCTGCCTTCTATGTAGAAAGCACAGCAACTGAAGCTTCTGTTTCAACTGCGAAGCAACTTCAAGGTAAAGAACTTTCTTATAACAATATTGCTGATACCGATGCAGCACTAGAATGCGTTAAATCATTTGCAAAACCTGCCTGTGTTATTGTTAAACATGCAAACCCTTGTGGTGTTGCTGTTTCTCTAGATGGTATTCAAGTTGCTTATGATCTTGCTTATGCGACTGATCCTGAGTCTGCTTTTGGTGGCATCATCGCATTTAACCGCGAGTTAGATGTTGCAACTGCACAAGCAATTGTTGATCGTCAATTCGTTGAAGTGATTATTGCACCAAGCATTGCAGAAGGCGTACTTGAAGTTACTGGTGCGAAGAAAAATGTACGTGTGTTAGTTTGTGGTGAATTACCAAACATTGATGAACGTGCTGCACAATACGACTATAAGCGTGTCAATGGTGGTTTGTTGGTTCAAGACCAAGACTTAGGCATGATCACCAAAGATGATCTTAAAGTGGTCACCAAACGCGCTCCAACTGATGCAGAAATTGATGATTTGATCTTTGCTTGGAAAGTTGCGAAATACGTGAAGTCTAATGCGATTGTCTATGCAAAAGGCCGTCAAACCATTGGCGTAGGCGCAGGTCAAATGAGCCGTGTCAACTCAGCACGTATTGCAGCGATTAAAGCTGAACATGCAGGTCTAGTCGTTGAAGGTGCTGTTATGGCATCGGATGCTTTCTTCCCATTCCGTGATGGTATTGATAATGCAGCGAAAGCAGGCATTAAATGCATTATCCAACCAGGTGGTTCAATGCGTGATGAAGAAACGATTGCTGCTGCTGATGAAGCAGGTATTGCAATGGTCTTTACTGGCATGCGTCATTTCCGTCATTAATTTACAATAATTCATATTCAAAAATCCCCCTAAATCCCCCCTTTTTAAAGGGGGACTTGTCATGAATCAAAGAGCTCTTTAAATTCGTGATGCCCCTCCCTCCCTTTTCAAAGGGTGAGAAGCACCGCTTCGCAAGGGGGATTAAAAAAGGATAGTAAGATGAACATTTTAGTATTGGGTAGTGGTGGTCGTGAACATGCACTTGCATGGAAAATCGCGCAAGATGAAAAAGTAACTAAAATTTTTGTTGCTCCTGGTAATGCAGGCACTGCAACTGAAAATAAATGTGAAAATGTCGCTTTAGATATCCAAAATAACCCTGCAATTATCGATTTTGCTCAAAACAATGCCATTGATCTGATCATTGTCGGCCCAGAAGCACCACTCGTGAATGGTGTTGTGGATGCATGTCGTGAAGCGGGTCTTAAAATTTGGGGACCAACCCAATTTGCTGCACAGCTTGAAGGGTCTAAAGCATTTGCCAAGCACTTCTTAAAACGTCATAACATCCCAACAGCGTTCTACGATGTATTTACTGAAGTAGATGCTGCAAAAGCTTTTGTTGAAAAAAATGGGGCACCGATTGTGATCAAAGCGGATGGCCTAGCTGCTGGTAAAGGCGTGATTGTTGCCATGACCAATCAAGAAGCATTTGATGCGATTGATGATATGTTAGCAGGCAACAAATTTGGTGATGCAGGTTCTCGTGTTGTTATTGAAGAATTCCTTGCAGGTGAAGAAGCCTCTTTCATTTGTATGATTGATGGTGACAACATTTTGCCAATGGCAACGTCGCAAGATCATAAGCGTATCTTTGAAGGTGACCAAGGTCCAAACACAGGTGGTATGGGTGCGTATTCCCCTGCGCCTGTTGTGACTGCGGATGTTTTTGAGAAAGTCATGCAACAGGTAATGCGTCCAACAGTGGATGGTATGAAAGCTGATGGTCATATCTATACAGGCTTTTTATATGCGGGCTTGATGATTGATGAGACAGGTCAACCGCGTGTCATCGAATTCAACTGTCGTTTCGGAGACCCTGAAACTCAACCGATTATGATGCGCTTAAAATCATCTTTAGTTGATTTAGTTGAAGCAGGTATTGCTGGAAATCTTCCTGCTGAAGCAGATTGGGATGAGCGTAAAACTGTAGGTATCGTACTTGCGTCTAAAGGCTACCCTGAAACTTCAAGTAAAGATGACGTTATCTCGGGTTTAGATACAGAAATGACTGATGCTAAAGTTTTCCATGCAGGCACAGCAAGCAATGCCAATGGTGAAATCGTCACTGCTGGTGGTCGTGTACTTTGCGTAACTGCTCTTGGCAATACTATTGGTGAAGCTCAAGCCAAAGCTTTAGAACTTTGTCAAAAAGTAACTTTTGATGGCGTTCAATATCGTAAAGATATTGGTTATAGAGCGATTGCACGTGAAAATGCTTAAATAATTAATTTTCACCAATAAAACCCGCTCAATGCGTAATACTGATCAGTTAAGCATTTTTAATCCTCCCCCAACCCTCCTTTGAAAAAGGGGGGAGTATCTTGGATTTAATACCGTATTGAATTCACGAGTGTTCCCCTTTTGCCTTGCGCCATATATGGCTCAGGGTTTGGGGAGATTTATTAATCAGTAATAATAAAATTATGCTTACTGACTGACATTAGCTCAATGCGGGTTTTTTCATAACACATTATTTTATCTAGAAAACAAAAACACTTGCCTATTCATTTCTGACCTTTCGTAATTGTCTAGGCGTCATTCCAAACCAATTTTGACATGCACGGCTTAACGCAGATTGCTCAGAAAAACCAAGCACTGATGCAATTTGACTCATAGATGCTTTTGAATCTGCTAAATATTGTAAAAGTAATTGTTGTCTTAATTTGTCTTTAATCAATTCAAAGCTTGTACCCTCTTCATGCAGTTTGCGTTGCAAACTTCTTGGGTGCATCGCCAACATGTATGCAATATCCGTTTTATTGGCCTTTGGACTCGATAAGTTAATACGTATTGCATGACGAACTCGGTCACTGATTGAACCCTGATGACTGCGAAAATTCCGTTCAAGATAGCTTTCTACAATTTCACGTAAACCATGATCTGTACTGCCCAATGCCGTGTCGAATAATTTTTTATGAAAATACAAAGCTGCATGTTGTTGATCTGCAATCACTTCTGCTTGAAAGAATCGTTTATAGACATTCAAAGATGCAATAGGACTATGCGGCAAAGTAACTTTAAGTAGTTGATAATGATCTCCACTGAGATAGCGCATCACTCGATGGCAAACCGCAAGCCCAAGATCCATAGACTGGCGTTTACTTAAAATATTGGTCGCTTGCTTTAACTCAATATCAAAAATAACTTCCACAATATCATGATCATGCTTAAATAAATCTATAGTTGCATGCTCATTAAAATATAAGCGTGGTGCAGAACCATGTAAGAAGAGTAAATCAGAACTGTACTTCAGTACGTCACGAAGTGTCGATGCACTTTGTAAAATTGATCCAAGCACCCCCAAAATACTAATATCCTGATAACGTGAAATTCGTAAACCGAGGTCAGCACAATTGGATCGTTGTGCACTATCTTCCAAAAGTTGAATCACCGCATAGTGTGAAATCCATTCATTATCATCTTGTAATTGCAAAGCTTGAATACCATGCTTTTCCAACAAAGGCATGGGATCAATGTCTAACTGTTGCATAACCTCGACATAACCACGCAAGCCAGAACTATGCAACATGTCTTCATGGGTATTGTTATGGTTCACAAAATCGATCGAATCTGCCTGATTCATTTAAACAATCCTTGTCTCAATAAGTCAAGAAATAGACTCATTCTGTCAAGTTAGCATAAAAATTCAAAGACACAATAGGATGAATGGACATTTTAACCACATCTTAAATTTTGCAGATTAAACGTATGGATTCGGCAAATTAAATGCGGTGAAAAAAGGAATGATTCATTTTTGATTAAGGATAAAATAAGGAAAATACAATGCATTTCAAGAATGTAACTGTAGCTGGCAGTGGTGTACTCGGTTATCAAATTGCTTTTCAAACTGCTTTTCATGGATTTAAAGTCACGGTTTACGATATCAATGATGAAATCCTTGATAAAGCCAAAGAAAAATTTTTTGTATTAGCTGAATGTTATAAACGCGATTTGAATGCCACCCAAGAACAATTGGACAATGCATTTAACAATTTAAGTTATGATTCTAATCTTGCAGAAGCAGTAAAAGATGCGGATTTAGTCATTGAAGCTGTACCTGAAGACCCAAGTATTAAACAAAACTTCTATCAAAAACTCAGCCAAGTCGCGCCTGAGAAAACCGTATTTGCAACCAATACCTCTACTTTATTGCCGAGTCAATTTGCAGAATTTACAGGAAGACCTGAAAAATTCTTAGCGCTGCATTTTGCCAATATGATTTGGGTCAATAATATGGCAGAAATTATGGGACATGCATCTACAGATCGAGAAGTCTTTGATGATCTAGTCGAATTTGCCAAGGCAATTGATATGTTGCCATTACCGATCTACAAAGAGCAGCCAGGCTATCTACTTAACTCAATGTTAGTCCCGTTTTGTATCTCTGCACTGGAACTTTGGGTAAAAGAAGTTTCAGATCCTGAAACCATTGATAAAACTTGGATGAAATCCTTCGGTTCACCAAAAGGCCCTTTTGCGATCCTAGATATCATTGGCATTAACACTGTCTACAATGTTGCCAAATTGAATATTGATACGAGCCCTCTTATGGCTCGTATCGCAGAAAGACTACAAACTGAATTTATTGATCAAGGCCACTTAGGTATGCCTACAGGTAAAGGATTTTATAGTTACCCAAATCCTGCATATGAATCAAAAACATTCTTACAGTAAATTGATTTAAATTATCAATCCACGCATTCATGACGATATTTTATCCAGTCGGAAGCGTTACATTTACGATAATACGATAAAATATGTGAATGCTAGAAAGATAATTTTGAGTTTAAATGGTATTCAATATCCAAAAGATATTGAATACCACACGAATACTTGTACAAATGCTAGCTCTGCTGCACGCGATGGAGTAGCGACAGCGGGTCTTATATATTCAAAAATAAGATAATAAATCCTTAAAAACTTATATGCAAAGAATAAGTATAAAAATTAACCACATACACATTAATATTAAACAAAAGCAATTGTTTTACTTATCAATTTAATAAAAACATTAAATTTATATCGATTATTTTTTAAATATTCGTTCAAACCTTTTCACTATATATAAGATAATTTTATTGATATGATAAACAAATCTTTAGGGAATCGTTGAAGAATCCAATTTTACAACCTGACTCTAATCCACAAATCAAAGAACACAATATTCATGGATAAATACAAAAAAATCTATGCATATGTTTTCTATAAAATGTTAGAAATTCAATTAAATCAAATGAGAGTGTAAAGAAGTTTGCATTTCCTCACTAGGATGAATACATGAAAAAGCTGTTTGGTGTTTTATTGAGTGCCTCTGTGCTTACCCTCTCTGCTTGTGGAAAACAAGAAGCGCCTAAAAATGATGCAGCAGCTCCAGCAGATGCAAGCAAAGAACAAGTAGTGACCATGGCTTCAACTGGCTCGGATGCTGATATTTGGCGTTACATTGCAACACTACCTGAAACAAAACAGGCAGGAATCAAACTAGAAGTTAAAAACTTCACTGATTACGTTGCAATGAATACTGCTGTTGCAAATAAAGAAGTTGACATCAATGCATTCCAATCTTATGCATATCTTGTTGCTTTTAACGATTCAAACAAAGACAAAATTGCAGCTGTTTCTACGACTTACTTAGAACCAATGGGTATTTACTCAAGTAAAGTTAAAAAAGTTGAAGACTTTGCCCAGGGTGCAACCATTGCGATTCCAAATGATGGTGCAAATGAATCACGTGCATTATTGCTTTTACAATCTGCTGGCTTAGTAAAATTAAAGGATGGTTTTGATCTTGTAAAAGGTACACCTGCTGATATTACTGAAAATGCTAAAAAAATTGTGATCAAACCGATTCAAATGGCAACAGCTGTACGTGCTAAAGATGAAGTTGATGCGATTGTATTGGGTAATACACTTGCAATGGAAGGTGGTTTAAACGTACTCAAAGACTCTGTTTACTATGAGCCAATCGATCAAACCACAAAAATGAACGTGAATGTTCTTGCCGTTGCAGAATCACGTAAAGATGATCCTATTTTGAAAAAAGTGGGTGAGTTATATCACGTTCCAGCTGTAGGTAAGTATGTTCAAGAACACTTTGGTGGAACTAAAGTCGATGTAAATAAACCTGTAAGCTATCTTACAGAATCAAAATAGTCTTATAATGGCTTAAACGAAACAGGCAAAGTTACTTTGCCTGTTTTTTCATTTTTGTATAGTTTCTGACGATATGATTGAATTTAAAAACATTTCAAAACACTATGAACTTAAAGGTCAAACCATACCTGCATTGGATCAGATCAATCTGAATATTCCAGCAGGAAGTATTTTTGGCATTATTGGTTATAGTGGTGCAGGAAAAAGTACCTTAATCCGTATGATTAATTTGCTTGAGCGTCCGAGTCAAGGGCAAGTCATTATTAATCAAAAGGACTTTACGGCACTAGATGCACGAGCATTACGTCAAGAACGTGCAAATATCGGTATGATTTTTCAGCATTTTAATTTACTGCAAACCAAAACAGTTGCAGATAATATTGAAATGCCACTCATTTTATTGGGTATCAATAAAGCTGAACGTGAAAAGCGTCTGAATGAGCTACTTGAGTTTATTGACTTAAAACACAAAAAAGATGCCTACCCTGATGAACTTTCAGGTGGTCAAAAACAACGTGTCGGAATTGCACGTGCTTTGGCGAATCATCCTAAAATTTTACTGTGTGATGAAGCAACATCTGCGCTTGACCCTCAAACCACCAAATCCGTTTTAGCATTGCTCAAAAAAATCAATAAAGAGCAAGGAATTACCATTGTCATGGTCACCCATGAAATGGATGTAATTGAAAGTGTTTGTGACTATGTTGCAGTTATGGAACAAGGTAAAGTGATTGAAACTGGCTCTACATTGGAGCTATTTAGTCAACCACAGCATCCTACAACTCAAAACTTTATTCAAACTGTACTACAGCAACAACTGCCTATAAATATTCTCAATAATCTTGAGAATCAAAATCATAACAGTATTTATAGCCTACAATTCTTAGGGACTTCTGCACAAGAAACAGTGGTACAAGCGGCGATTAAACAGTTTGATATTAGTTTAAATATTTTATTTGCCAATATGACTGAAATCAATGGTTCGGTGATTGGTCAAATGTTTATTCAATTACTTGGTGATCCTAATATTATCAGTCAAACTGTTGAATTTTTTGAACAAAATGGCGTTAAAGTGACACAATCAGGAGTAACTGTATGAGAGATTTAATCGTACAATGGCTCACTGAAATCACAGCTCCTTTTTGGCATAGCTCATTATCAATTGACCAATTTGTGACTGCGCTTCAAGAAACCTTTCACATGGTTTTCTTTGCCATGCTTTTTGGTACGATTTGGGGCTTTATTCAGGCCATTATCCTGTTGGTAACACGTCCACAAGGGATTATGCCAAATCGAGTGATTTATCATGTACTCAACCCAATTGTGAATGCTTTACGTTCACTGCCCTTTATTATCCTTTTAATCGCAGTCATTCCTTTGACCAAACTGATTGTAGGCACTTCAATCGGAACTTGGGCTGCCATCGTACCTTTAACGATCTATGTAGGCCCTTATATCGGCCGTTTGATTGAAACTTCACTACTTGAAGTCAATGAAGGCATTATTGAATCTGCGCAAGCTATGGGGGCTTCTCCAAGCCAAATTATTTTTAAATTTATTATCCCTGAAGCGCGTAGTTCTTTGATTTTAAATTTAACCACTGCAACCATTAGTTTGATCGGTGCAACAGCAATGGCTGGTGCAGTTGGTGCAGGTGGTATTGGTGACTTAGCTATTTCTTATGGTTATCAACGTTTTGATACCAGTGTTGTTATTTTGACCGTTATTGTTTTACTTATCTTAGTACAACTTGTACAAAGTATCGGTGATTGGTTATCTAAACTGAGATAACCACTTTTCACACTATATTCCATTGAGCATTTTCAATATACCCTCTTTTCGGAGGGTATTTTTTATTCCCACCGCATCAATGATTTAATAATTAAGCCATTGAAAGATTAAAATATCTTCATTAATGTAAATAAACTTTAAGATAAACCATGCAAATGAATAAGCTTACTCAAATAACCACAATGATCGCAGTCCTATTACCATCAATAAGTTCTGCACAAACCACCATGGACTACACCACCACAGTAAAAGTCAACCAGATTGAACTCGTTCAAAGCGTAGCGGCAAATCAAATTGAAAAACTTATAGGCAAATCGGTACAAAAAATCAAGAAAGAATACTCTGAATGTACTGCAAATCATGAATATTCCACATCATTTCCACATGGAAAGACTTTGAAATTTGAAATATTCTCAGAAGACAACCCGCAAATTAAATCAGAGAATTTCTATAAAACTAAACATAACTTTCAACAACTTAGTACAACCCAAGGTCGTGTTTGGCTCTCATGGAGCAATATGCAGTCACTCACTGAAATAGTCCTCATAAATGGTAAACACATCAATAATCGATATACATTCAATCAATTCAGAAAGGACTTTCCGCTGAGTGCTAAAACAGGAAATTCAGTGTTAATGTTGAGCAATGCAGAGGTCAAAAACTACCTTAAAAACCCAAATGACTACACGGCTGGTTATACAGCATATGTTCATTTTGAATTTAAACATGGAAAATTAAGTCAGCTAGAAATTAACCAAGCCATCGCCTGCTAGTGAATAATGCCAGTGAGCGCTTTTTTAAATAGCCCAATGCAATGCATAACAATACATAAATCCAAGATTTAATAGGATGATTCATTTAAAATATGCATTAAATAAGATTAGAGACGGAAATCTGTTATGCGCTATAAAATTCACGTGATCGATGTAAAGAATCAATTGCAGAACTATATTTGGCTCATAGAAGAAACCACAAGCCATGATGTGGTCGCTATTGACCCTACACAGGCCGATTTAGTTGAACGCTACTGTGCAGAACATCAACTTCATTTACAACAAATATGGCTAACACATTGGCATAAAGACCATATTGGTGGTGTACCTCAGTTGATTGCTGATCATCAAGTCCCTGTTTATGGGCCACGTGAAGAATTAACTCAGATCCCCTTTCTAACCCACCCATTACAACATGATGATCATTTCAAATTTCATGATTTAAACATTGAAATTATTGCAATTCCAGGTCATACCTTGGGACATATTGCGTTTTTTATAGATGAAATTGACAGTGTTTTTTGTGGTGACACCTTGTTTGCCATGGGTTGTGGACGTATGTTTGAAGGTACACCCGAGCAATTTTATCACTCGTTGAATCGCCTAGCAGCATTACCACCGAGAACAAAAGTCTACTGCACACACGAATACACGCTTTCCAACGCTCAATTTGCACTCCACATTGAACCTGAGAATAGAGCCATTCAACAACGTGCTGAAGAAGTGACTCAACTTCGTGCGCGAGGTGAAATCACTCTACCGAGCACCATCGAATTGGAGCTTGAAACCAACCCTTTTTTAAGAGTTGACAGCGCGGACGAGTTTGCACGTATTCGCGCATTAAAAGACAACTTTTAATACAAGTCATTCATTTCTCTTGCTCTGTATTTCTTGTTCTGTGTCCAACGTTAAATTTGCCAAAAATTTCAGCCACGATACACGTATAGATACAAGATATATAAATACAGAGCATACGCTAAAAAACACTTTAAATTTTGCGTTTAGCATATAAGTACCACAGCTATTTTTACGCTCTGATAAATTTATTTACATTTTCAGCAGATATATGCCTTGTTAAAAATTTGTGACAAATCATGTAGAAGCTTATGAGTATTTTTCACCATTAAAGCTATATCCATTTAATATTTATATATATTTTTAATAAAACAATTCGCACAACATACTTTTTAAATCATTCAATTCTTTTATATTTAAAATAGTGATTTTTAGTTGTGATCAAAAATTGATATAAAAAATAACTTTATGCAAATTGCCCCTTTAAAAATTTGATGGTCATCCCTATTAAATTTTAAGGGAAGGAATTAAGGAGATCTTCTGTGAAAAAGGTTGTTAAGGCAAAAAATTTAATTGCATTTCGTATCTGGTTAGAGAAATTAGGTTACTCAGTAAAAAACTTAGCTGATGGTAAAGGATTTACATTCAGCTTTAAGAAAGAATATGGCTTGGTCACATGTGATTTATCAGGTAACCCTTTGGCGGTTCAGCTTGGTGAAGAATTTGAAGATCACTTAAAAGCTTAGTGAATTTTTATAAACGATATTTAAATGAAGTGTCTCTTTGAATCAAAGACCTGCGTTGGATTTTTCTTTAAATAAAACTCAGGTCTTTCTGCATAATACACGGCATTCTGATTCGCTTTTAACTCGTAACAATCCCTTACCTCATTGTGATTATTCAAACCACTGCTTCGCTATGTTTTGCAAACTGTAGCCAACACTCAACGAATCTCAAATCATAAATATCGATACATTCAATGAATCAATATCGTATTCGTGTGAATCGTGCTTTGTAAATTTTAGGCAATAAAAAGGCAAGATTTTCATCTCGCCTTTTAAATATGGTGGGGACGGAGAGACTCGAACTCTCACACCTTGCGGCGCTGGAACCTAAATCCAGTGCGTCTACCAATTTCGCCACGTCCCCGAATAAAAAAACCACAACAGTGGTATTTTAAATAACTTGGCAGAGGATCAAGGATTCGAACCTTGACGAACGGTTTTGGAGACCGTCATGCTACCATTACACCAATCCTCTATCACATTTCATTTCGCTTTAATGCCACAAAATGAATTGCTTGGTGGGGACGGAGAGACTCGAACTCTCACACCTTGCGGCGCTGGAACCTAAATCCAGTGCGTCTACCAATTTCGCCACGTCCCCAATGGCTGTGTATATTATAGAGATCGTTTCAGTATGACAAGCCCTTTTTTATAAAAAGACGCTCGTTTGTTTAAATAAAAAACAAAAACGACCCGCACTGCTTTTTCATTAAAAAATTTGGCTTAATACTTGTTTTAATTGATAAATATTTGAACAACGTTGTGCTTTATTTTTCATCAGCATCTTTAATAATATTTCTTCCAACATTTCAAATTGTATTGGAAGATCAATTTTTAAGCTTTGACAATGTAAATTTGCCCAATCTAAATAGTGCTTTTGCTTAAATCGTATTTGAGTCAGCCATTCCAACCAAATAATACCCAATGCATAAACATCACTCGCAAATGATTTACTTTCGGCATGAAATAATTCAGGCGCCATATAGCGTGGAGTCGCAGTATTTGGCATTCGACCAATCCATTCAATAGCAGAAGCTTGTTCGAAATCAATTAAAGCAGCGACATCATTAGAATAACGAAAATGTGCTCCTTTCAAATCACCGTGGATATAACCGTATTCATGTAAATTTTCTAACACATCCAAGCTCAATTTCAACCGCCGAAGAATTTCAGTTCGAGATAATTGCGCTATATTGTTAGGAAATAATAAAGGTGCGTCCTCAACACACAATATTTGCTCAATAAATGCTTCACTTTTTTGAAAGTATTGTGGGGTGTTTAATATTGAGAAATTCAACAATAAGGTTCTTTCACAAGTTTGTTTTAGCTTAAGTTGTCTATAACAATTTAATTCATTTAAAAAGCTTTGCTCATGCGCCAAATAATCATTTGTAGATGCTGCACTTTGTAATTGCAGTTTCAACCAAAAGCCTCGCCCTTGCAGTTCAATGAAATAAATACGGCGACCAAAACTTTGGCTTTTGGGGGAATTTATCGCTGTTGCTAAATCAATATATTCTGCTGGTAATCCAATAACTACCATTAGACCTCTGCAAGTTGTACTGGAGTATTCGCTGCTTTTTGCTCAAAATTTAAAACTTCAAGACAATGCTGAATGGTTTTACCAATCCGTGCATGTGTTTCAATACTTGAAATTTTTGGCCAAGTCGCACGCTCCCCTTCTCGCTGTAAAAGTTTAAACAAATGCGGACGAGGGTTTTGCAACATATAGCTATAATGGCGCAAACTATACTGCCCAATAATATTCACATCACCATAATAACGCTGATCAACCACGCCATAGCCATGATCGAGTAAACGACGCACCGATGGAATTCGCCCCATGCGCCCACGAGCAAAGTCCATAATCCCCATAGTTGCCAATTTACCTTGTTGGCGCACAATACGCTCAGGCCAACTCAATAAATCCTTACGATAACGTTCTTCATCATTCTGCATAAAAGGCACGATATGCGGATTCACTTGACTGGCGATGGTGTAATTTAAGTTATAAAGGCGCGACATCCGTTCTTGAGGAAAGTCATTACGCACACTGCCATCTACCCAACGCGTATTGGCTAAATAAGGCGTATGCACGCCATCAAATCGTTTACTGGTCAATCGAACTGGTGGGAATAAAATCGGTACCGCGCAAGAAGCCAAAACTGCACTCCAAACCAACAAATCAGGTGATGTATACTTATTCATAATCCGTGCATCTTCTTGTGTAACATCATAAGGTGCAACGGTGACATTAATATCTAAGCCTGATTTCTCGAAGGCTTCCTCAAAAGTGACATCGCCTAAATTTTCGATTAAGAATTTTTTGAGATATTTTACATCAGCAAAACCACCATTTCCTTTAATCAACTCTCTAAAACCACGGAAATGGAATGCTTCACTATAAAATTGATCACCTGAAAGTAAGTTTGGAATTTGACTGGGTTCATTCACCCCCAATAAAGCAGTCATCAAGGCACCCGCACTTGAACCTGACAATACATTAGGCATTAAATCCTGTTCCATCAGTGCCTTACACACACCACTATGGAATAATCCTAAGGTTGCACCACCCGAAAACATCAGAGCAGGCTGACCATATGCTTTTTCACAATTTTTGAAAAAATTGATTTTATTTTCAATGGTAAACAACTGACAACTTTCTGAAGCAATAAACGTGAGGCTTTTATTCACCTCATCGATATAATCTTCAATAATTTTTTTTGTTCCAACATAACTATGTGTAAATAACAAAGGGTGACCAATATTTGCGACATCATGGCTAAAGCCTTCTCGCAGAATATAAATTAAATCTTGTGTTCTGTTCTGTTGACGATAACGGCGCAACAAATTTAAACGATAAGAAATAATTTCAGCATCAAAATAAGGTGAACTGTTATCGAACTTCCACTCTTGCGCACCCGTCTCTTCATCCAGTTTTAAAGCAATCGATTGCCACTCTTCATAGTTTTCAGCATGCGCCAATCTTCTTTTAAGTTTTTTTATACGATAAGCTTGATGCGGATTTAAATCTTGAGTGAGTTCTAATAGCATTTCTAATATTCCTTTGATTTTAATCCGATGAACTACACGATCATCTAACTGGACTAAATGTTCATCTATAAACTATGCTTAAAAATAAACAGATAATCAATCACCATCAGTCATTTAATCGACTGAACAAAGACAAATTATCGAAACCTAAGAGAAATCTACTAAAAAGGCTGTGCTAAGATAAGCACCTCATCGTCGTTTATTAAAATATCGAACGGATATCACAATGGCAACTTTCGATTTACCCGATAATATCATTCAGAAATTATCAACAGTACTTGATCAATTACAACAAGCTCTTCCAGAAACAAAACAAGAAACTGATTTTTCAGCACCTGCTTTTAGATGGCACAATAAGCAGCTTAAAGCGATATATCAACCAAAAGCAATGCATCTTGAAGATCTTAAAGGGATTGAACGACAAAAAGCAAAAATCCTACAAAATACAGAGCAATTTTTACATGGACTCCCTGCCAATGACATTTTGCTTACTGGCTCACGTGGCACAGGAAAATCGTCCATTGTCCGATCATTACTAACGCAATATGCAGATCAAGGCTTACGTTTAATTGAAATTGAACGTGATGATTTATCAGATCTGCCAGAAATTCAAAAAATAATTAAAGATCGTTCTGAAAAATTCATCGTCTATTGTGATGACTTGGCTTTTAACGCTGAAGATGAAAATTATCGCAGTTTGAAAAGTGTGTTAGATGGTTCATTACAATCAGGTTCTAGTAATTTTATTATCTATGCCACCAGTAACCGTCGTCATTTATTGCCTGAATTTATGCATGAAAATATACCCGTAACGAAAGTTGATGTACCTCAATATAAAGAGTTACACCCTCAAGAAGCGATTGAAGAAAAAATTTCTTTGTCTGATCGTTTTGGTCTATGGTTGTCTTTCTATCCGATGGATCAAAACCTTTATTTAGAAATTGTTGAGCACTATTTAAATAAAGAAAATATAGCGTTTAATGAAGATGTTCGAGCAGAAGCACTAAGATGGTGTCAAGCACGTGGGCAACGTTCAGGTCGTGCCGCTTATCAGTTTTCGAAACATTGGATCGGTTCAGAACGCTTAAAAGCGCTTTAATGCCTTTAGCACTTGTAAGTGCCTGAAAGCAGCTTAAGTAACCTGAGCTCGAGATAAGATATATCTCAACTATATGATACGCGGAAACGTCAGTCGCATTGTTTGAGGCATGAGGAATATATTCCGCAAGATCTGTAATATACTGTTTTTGCAAGATATTAGATACTTGATGGTATCTGTCGAGTTGGCGATGAGCGACACTGTCGCGCAAGATGGTTTTGCCCTTGCGTGGCAGTGCCACTCATCCCGAAAGCCTTGCGAGGTAATACCTCTCAGGTCGAACCTGAACAAGTTTGAAATATATTTCAATCGAAGTACAAGACGAAGTGAGTTAATCCTTACATTTAACTTTAAACGGTAAGACTCCGCAGCGCCTGATCTATCTTTTCAATAAATTACATCAGAGTTTATCCCGAACTGACGTTAAGCACTTTATTTTAAAGCCCAGTGATTATTGAAATATGCTGTTTCGATAATCACTTTTTACAAGTTTGATGCACAGAGGATTTGGCTTTTTTACATTCAATCAAAACAAAATGCTTTAAAAATAATTTAATAACATTGTATATCAATCATTTAATCTAAAATATTCTCAAACCAAAGAATAAGTTATTTCAGCACATCAGAGTTTAAGCGTGATAAAATGCCCCACAGTTTGATATAGGATTCGTCTATGCAGTTTGTTCATCTTGGTATTCATACAGAGTTTTCGATCACTGAATCGATCGTACGGATACCTGATCTGATTAAAGCTGCGACATCAGACGAAATGCCTGCTTTAGCCATTACAGACTTGTCCAATCTACATGCTGCTGTTAAGTTTTATAATAAAATACAGGGCAAAGGCATTAAGCCTATTTTTGGTAGTGTAATCCGTTTAAATGACGCTAACCATAAAGCAACTTTATTGGCGATGACCAATAAAGGTTGGCGTAGCCTCACTGAAATTGTTTCTCGTGGTTTTATTGAAGGTCAGCAACTTTCTATTCCATGCATTCAAAAAGATTGGATTCTTGAACAATCTGACGATTTAATTGTTTTATTAGGTTTACATAGTGATGTCGGAGAAATGCTCTGCTCTGCATATCCTGAAAAAGCTGAACCTTTATTAGAACAATGGATTGAAAAGTTTGGTAATCGTGTCTATTTAGCCCTGACACGTACTGGACGCCCTTTAGAAGAAAACTTTAACCAAGAAGCGTTAAAACTTGCTGCAAAATACAATATTGGTGTCGTTGCACACAATGATGTGCATTTTGTAAAACAAGAAGACTTTGAAGCACATGAAGCTCGAGTGTGTATTGCCGATGGTTATGTTTTAGGTGACAGTAAACGTCCTAAAAATTATACACCTGAACAATATTTCAAATCCTCAGCAGAGATGATCGAGCTGTTTGCCGATATTCCAAGTGCGATTGAAAATACGTTACAAATTGCAAAACGCTGTACTGTATCTTTACGATTAGGTTTCAATGACTTACCCGATTACCCTATTCCAGAAGGTCATACGATTCACAGTTATTTCAACCATTTATCTGAAGTCGGTTTGGAAGAACGCTTAACCGTACTCTACCCTGTTGAAAAACGTGATGAAGATTGGGCTGAAATCCGAAAACCGTATGATGAGCGACTGGCTTATGAGTTGGGTATTATCAATAAAATGGAGTTCCCCGGTTATTTCTTAATCGTAATGGACTTCATTCAATGGTCAAAAAATAATGGGGTTCCAGTAGGCCCAGGTCGTGGTTCAGGTGCAGGCTCTTTAGTTGCATATAGTTTAAAAATCACAGACTTAGATCCATTACGCTATGATCTACTCTTCGAACGATTCTTAAACCCAGAACGTGTATCGATGCCCGACTTCGATATCGACTTTTGTATCGCAGGTCGAGATAAAGTCATTGATTATGTAGCTCGACACTATGGGCGAGATGCCGTTTCACAGATTGCCACCTTTGGTACCATGGCTGCAAAAGGTGCGATTCGTGATGTCGCACGTGTTTTAAGCAAATCTTATGGTTTGGCTGACCGTATTTCAAAAATGATTCCCACCAAGCCACTTGGCCTGACCTTAGAAGAATCTTTAGAAGCAGAACCACAACTTAAAGATATCGTGACCAATCCTTCAAACCCTGACTATGATGATGCATCAGAAATTTGGGAAATGGCTCTCAAGCTTGAAGGCATTACCCGTAACACAGGTAAACATGCTGGTGGTGTGGTGATTGCACCTACTAAAATTACTGATTATTCAGCAGTTTTGTGTGAAGCAGATGGTACTGGTCGCGTCGCTCAGTTTGATAAAGATGATGTTGAAGCTGCTGGACTGGTTAAATTTGACTTTTTGGGCTTACGAAATCTGACGGTGATTGAAGCAGCCGTTCAAAATATCAATAAACGTATTCAATCAGAAACACCTGTCGATATTTCACTCATTTCTTTGACTGATTCAAAAGCATATTCGGTCTTTGCTGATGCAAATACCACTGCGGTATTCCAGTTTGAATCCGTGGGCATGAAAAAAATGCTCAAAGAAGCACGCCCAAGTAAGTTCGAAGAAATTATTGCCTTTGTATCCTTGTACCGTCCGGGGCCAATGGATCTGATTCCAGACTTTATTCATCGTATGCATGGTGGTGAGTTTGAATACCTTCATCCACTACTCGAAAGTGTACTTGAACCAACCTACGGCATCATGGTTTACCAAGAACAAGTGATGCAGGCAGCGCAGCTTTGCGCCGGTTATACATTGGGTGGTGCAGATTTACTTCGACGTGCAATGGGTAAAAAGAAAGTCGAAGAAATGGTCAAACAACGTGCCACCTTTATCGAAGGTGCTGCACTAAAAGATATCGATGAAGGCACTGCCAACCATATCTTTGACTATATGGAGAAATTTGCAGGCTATGGTTTTAACAAATCACATGCAGCAGCCTATGCACTCGTTGCTTACCAAACTGCTTGGCTAAAAGCACATTATCCTTCTGAGTTTTTAGCAGCTGTTTTATCTTCGGAAATGCAGAATACAGATAGTGTTGTATTCTTAATTGATGACTGTCGAAATAATGGTCTAGAAGTTTTACCGCCATCAATCAATATGTCGTTCTATCAATTCCATGCCAGTGATGCAGAAACCATTATTTACGGCTTAGGTGCAATCAAAGGCGTTGGTGAGCAAGCCATGCAATCTGTGATTGATTCACGGATTCAAGACGGCCCATATAAAGATTTATTCGATTTCTGCCATCGTGTAGATTTGAAAAAAATCAATAAGCGTACTTTAGAAGCTTTAATTCGTGCAGGTGCTTTAGACTGTCTCGGTATTGAACGTGCAAGTTTAATGTTACAGCTTCCTGAAGCCGTTCAAGCAGCTGAGCAAGCCCGATCAAACCGTGAAACAGGGATTATGGACTTGTTTGGAGAGGTTGAAGAAGTTCAGCGCAAGCCAGCCAAGCCTGTAAAACCATGGTCAGACGAAGTTCGCTTAAAAGGTGAAAAAGATACCCTTGGCTTGTATTTGACAGGTCATCCAATCGATGTTTACCGTGCTGAACTTAAAGCCTTTATTCCAAATAAAATTAATGAGTTAACACCTACACGTCGTGGTGTGACGACTGTTTTTGCAGGCTTAGTTGTTGATGTAGCAAACTTCCCAAATCGTATGGTTATTACACTGGATGATGGTACAGCACGTATCGAAGTTTCTACAAATCATGAGCGATTCCAACGTTTTAAAGACATTATTCAAAATGAAAAAGTGGTCGTGATAGAAGGTGAAATATATGAGCGTGAAGGGTTTGATCGTCCAATGGGACGTTTGACCAAAGCCTTTACACTCAATGAAATTCGTCAGAAACGTGCCAACCATATTGCGGTGACAATCAATCCTGAAATTATCACTAAAGCATTAGCATCGGATATTCAAAAGATTTTATTACCTTTCTGTAATGTCGATATGTGTCAACACATCCCGATGCAAATCCAACTAGACTATGACTATGCGACTGCTGAATTACATTTAGGGCAACAATGGAAAATTGCACCTTTAGATGAATTACTTGCAAAATTACGTGACTATTTCGGTAAAGAAGCAATCCACATTGAATATCAAGTCAAATCAAAAGCAGCTAAAGCTGTTGATCATCGACAACAACAGACTCAGCAACTTGCCCCTCCCCCAAGTGATATGAGTATGGATGATGCCATGGAGCAATACATGGCAGATGCAGGTCAGTTTTCGTAATTCACATTCTCAAATCAAAGCTTATATTTTTGGAAAAATAATGGATATTATCGAAAATGCTGTGATTTCACAGCATTTAAGTCATATACGTATTGTGATGGTCAATACCACGCTACCTGCCAATATCGGAAGTGCCTTGCGCGCAATGAAAACTATGGGCTTATGTAAATTGGTTCTTGTTGCACCCAAAACCTATCCACATCCAGATATTGATGCACTTGCAGCAGGTGCTACCGATCTTATCGATCAAATTGAAATTGTAGAAACGTTAGAACACGCCATTAAAGATTGTCATTTGGTCTTTGGTACGAGTGCGCGTAGTCGCACTATTCCATGGCCACTTTTAGATGCTCGCCCTGCTGCGCAAAAATCAATGCAAGCTGTTATCAAAGACCAACAAGAAATTGCCATTGTATTTGGGCGTGAAGATCGTGGCTTAACCAATGAAGAATTGGCACTAGCGAATTACCATGTCACTATCCCCGTGAATACAGATTATGGTGTTTTAAATGTTGCACAAGCTATCCAAGTACTGTGCTACGAAATGCGTATGGCAACCTTAGAATTAGTAGAAAAACAAGTTGATACACAGGCCGTCATGCATGTTACTGACTCAGATGCTATGCACTGGGATGAGCCTTTGGTTACACATGAACAAATGGAACAGTTTTATCCGCATTTTGAAAAAATGCTCGCTGAAATCGAATTCTTAGACCCTAAAAATCCAAGATTACTGCCATTACGCTTGCGCCGATTATTTGGGCGTATACAATTAGATAAAATGGAATATCATTTATTACGTGGCATATTTAGCCGAGTTCAAGCTTTAAATAACGGTACATGGAAAAAATCCCAAAATGAGGATCAAAACTAATGCTTAAACAGCTCAAAGAAGATATTCAAGCTGTATTTGCGCGAGATCCCGCTGCGCGAAATACATTCGAGGTTTTAACAACTTACCCAGGTATACATGCCTTAATTATGCATCGTATAGCACATGAACTTTGGGAAAAAGAGTGTAAAACTTCAGCACGAATCTTGTCTTCTTTCAGTCGTTTTGCCACAGGTATTGAAATTCATCCGGGTGCTAAAATCGGCAGACGTTTTTTTATTGATCATGGCATGGGCGTCGTGATTGGTGAAACTGCTGAAATTGGTGATGATGTAACTTTGTATCACGGCGTGACTCTTGGAGGCACAACGTGGAATAAAGGCAAACGTCATCCTACCCTTGGAGATGGGGTTGTTGTCGGTGCAGGTGCAAAAATCCTCGGGCCATTTATTGTGGGTAAAAATGCCAAAGTTGGTTCAAATGCTGTTGTCACCAAAGCAGTGCCTGAAGGTGTAACAGCAGTCGGTAACCCTGCTCGCTTTATTAGCAAAGACAAAGAAACTGTTCAAGTTAAAGAGCAAGAGCCGCGATGTCCTGACAATACCAATACTGATCATTTAACTGAAAGCAATGAAAATACTGACTTTCAAGCTTATGCTGCAAGCCAAGAACAGGTCGATCCTATTTTGGAAGGTATGCGTGTGCTGATCGATCGCTTAGAACAAAATGAAAAGCGTATGAATGATTTTTGTGTTCGACTTTCGCTTTTAGATCCAACATTTAACAAACAACAGATCGATGAACAGCCATATAGCGAAGAAGAACTCAAGATTATTGAAGATGTGCGACGTGAATGTAAGTCGCAAAGTAATCCATCTAAAAGCTAATGTATAGTTTTTAATACAATAAACTAAATCGAGTTGCATGTTTATACGTCTTTTCATAGACTGATCAATATGCAACTCCACTTTTAATTTTCAATATAAATCATTGGAAGAAATACATGACAATTAAGCCTTTGGCATATGCGTTACTTGCTACTTCAGTACTTACAGCATGTTCTATGACACCAGTGCAGCAAAAACCTGTTGCAAATGAACCGATCGTATATACAGAACCAGATTTATCTCCTCCGTTTTATGCTCTCAATCCATTCAATTATGATCAACCACCCGTATTTGAATTAGAATTGAAAAAGGCATCTACTCAACCTGTCAACAAACTTGAAGTGACTGATCCTGCAAATCCAACCCAAAAATTAATTCTAGACAGTAATAAATTAATTATTCCAACAATTGATAATAATCAACGTGCAATGAAATACGCTGTACTTGCAGGTGAAAATGAAATTGATATCACAGCAATTGATGATTTCTTGCAAATGGTCGAAGGTAAAGCACGTCATTACCCGCCACAATTTACAGATCGCCAAGAACGTAAAGGTTTTGAAAGCAAACTCAGAGAAGTTTCTACACAACTTGACCAATTGGCAGCGCACCCAAATGCATCTTTTGACATTTTAATTCGTGCATTTAAAGCCAGTGTATTGGGTCGTAATCTAGACTTAGGCTCGTCTTATACCACTAAATCTCTAGGTTATGCACAACGTATTTTAAAGATCAACAAAGAAGATCCTGAAGCAAACTTATGGTTTGGTTTCTCTTTATCTGAAGGTGGCGGTCAAAAAGAAGCACAACCTTATTTAGATAAAGCGATTAAACTGAATGTTCAAGAAGCTTATTTATCGTCTGCGAATAACTACATTAGTATGGAGCAGAAAAAAAATGCGATTCAGACTTTGAAAAATTACAAAGTCAAATATCCTTCTGAAGCTGAAGTTGCAGACCGCTTAATTCAGGAAATTGAGAAGCAAGGCCGTTACAACGTTTGGCAAATTATGAAGAATCCTGCGCAAGCACAATAATCCGATATAAAAAAATAGACTGATCATTCAGTCTATTTTTTTAAATAAAAATAGAAATTAAACAAAAGTATCGTATTATCCTTAAAAATTGATCTAGTTCATGATTATGCAAAGTACTAAAACAACGATCTTGCTCTCTATTCTGGCGCTCAGCACACTTAGCTTGGGTGGCTGCCAAGTCGTGAGTGTTAAAAATCAGAAAGTGAATGTAACAATCACCAACGAACGTGATAGTATCTTAACGCGTTCAAAGATGAGTGAAGCCAGTTTAAATGTACTTTCGATGACAGGTCGTGAGGCCAAAGCATGTGCTGAAGACCCAGACAAATGTGTTCAGGATCTAGAAGCTATACCACAGATTCAAGATGAACAATTACTGTCTACCATCAGTGAAATTTATTTAACCAAAGCCATCAATCTTAATGGTTCATCAAATTGCAAAATTAGCATTCTTTCAAAGCACCAATCAGAAGAAAAACAAAAACTCAATCAACAAAACTATGACCAATGTTTAGATCAACAAATGGCGATGTTAGATAAGAGTATCCGCTATAGCTATGCTTATTTATTTAACACTGAACGACATGCGCAAGATCGTATTTTTAATAACAGACAAGTTCAAATACGTGACTTTTATAATCAGGCTTTAGCCAAACTCATCACCACTTACTCAACTAGAAATAAATATCAAAAGGTGGGTAAACAGATTAAGGTGGGTACCAGTACGTACAGCATTAACTTTAATGGTTATCCTCAACTTGACAATATTGATTTAGAAAATCTACTTTCCAGCTATAACTTAAACTTTTCAGGATTGCGCTCGATCAACCGTAGAGATGGTTTTGGTGCTGAATTTGTAGCAGTACTCCCAAAATTAAAAGAAGAGCCTGAAGAAAGTAAATATATTATTGATCCATTTAATTACAAATATAAAAACGGTATCAATCCCAATATTCATCAACCCCGTTACTTATCAGTCAGCATGACTGCTCAACCTAAAAGCACAACAACGTTGCAAAATATTTTGCATGGCACTGAATTTCAACTGAATATCTATGACCCGTATAGTATTGAAAAAATAAATGTCGGTGCAAATGAATACCCGCTTGCAGCAAATTTCTCCGCGCCTTATGGGCTATGGCTAGCCGAAAATAACTTAGGTGCTGCAGCCTACCTCAGCTTGATCGACCGTGATCAACGCCTAACCATGCCTCATCTATATATGCTTGAACCCTATAACCCAAACAAAAAGGTCATTGTTTTGGTACATGGTTTGGCAAGTAGTCCTGAAGCATGGATTCGTTTAACCAACGATATTATGGGTGATCAAGTGTTGAGAGAGAACTATCAAGTGTGGCAAGTTTTCTACTCGACCAATATGCCAATACTTGAAAGCCGTTATCAGATTAATGCGATCATCAATCAAACTTTCAGTTCTATCGATCAAGAATCCTCATCTGTAAAGGATGCAGTGTTAATTGGACATAGTATGGGAGGCATTATTGCGCGATTATTGGTCAGCGATGCCGATTTAGTCAAACCTGCCTTAAAAAGGTTAAATAATCGAAAATACGATAAATTTAAAGATGACCCGATCTTTAAAGAACGTTTAACAATTAAATCTGTACCTAACTTTGAGCGTGCTATTTTTATTTCTGCACCGCACCGCGGTACTGCATTTGCAGATCGCTGGTTTACTTTAGCTGCGCGTAAAATTATTAAACTTCCAGGTGCGTTTTTAGGTGCTTTAGCGGATTCAATCGACGACCGTGATATCAATGCTAAAAACTTCTTAACAGATGTTGGACATGGCCTCATTCAGAATGGTCCAAGTGACTTAAGCCATAATTCAAATTTTACTTTGGTAACTGAAAATGTGATGCCTAAAAAAGGCATGATTTATCATTCAATTATGGGAAATGATACTGATAGTACAGATCCAAAAGTCATGTCTGATGGTATCGTGCCTTATACCAGTTCACATTTGGATGGTGCTGTTTCTGAAAAAATCATCAAAGGTGGGCATTCTATCCAAGAAACACCTGAAGCAGTTTTAGAATTAAGACGCATTTTAAGATTACATCTATCTGATTTGGGTATTTACAAGCCTTAGTTTATAACCTAACAAAAAATAAGCCAATCCTAGGATTGGCTTTTACTTTTTATGATCTCGCTATCTTGCTGAAAAGCCTGATCACTTTTAAGTTATGAACCGTTAAGCAGCTTGCTCATCACGTTTAAATACGAGTTCACCTTTCAAAGAACTATCTGCATCAAAGTAATAACCATCGGTATTAAATGATTTTAAATCTTCAAATTTATCCAATTGATTTTGAATAATATAACGTGCCATCAGGCCACGAGCTTTCTTGGCATAAAAGCTAATGACTTTATACTGTCCATTCTTCTGATCTAAAAATACAGGCTTAATAATTTCAGCTTGAATTTTAGCTTCTTTCACCGATTTATAATATTCATCAGAAGCAATATTCACCAACACCTTAGAACCTGATTGCTCTAAATCTTGATTAATCAAATTTGTAATGCGGTCTTCCCAAAACTCATACAAGTTATGTCCACGTGCATTAGCAAGTTTAATCCCCATTTCCAAACGGTAAGGCATCATCAAATCTAATGGTCGTAACAAACCATATAACCCAGATAAACTACGCAAATATTTTTGAGCGAATTGTAAATCTGCATCAGACAAATGATAAGCATCTAGACCTGTATACACATCGCCCTTGAATGCGAAAATAGCCTGTCTTGCATTAGAAAAATTAAAGTCAACATTCCAATCGCGAAAACGCTCAACATTCAAATGGGCAATTTTTTCACTCACCTTCATTAAACTGACAATATCAGATGTTGAAAGTTTACGACTTAAGTCGATAAGCTGTTGAGATTGATCGAGCAGTCTTGGTAAAGTATGCACATCAGTGGGAAGTGTAGATTCGTAATCGAGCGTCTTAGCAGGGGAAATTAGGGCGAGCATGGTCTTCCTGATCAAAAAATAATTAATCAAACTATATCAGTCGGAATATTTTAATTCCAATTCGTGTTTTCTGTGAACATAATCGGTAAACTATAGCACTTCCCTGCTATTTATCGTTTAAATTATGTCCGAACAACTGTTCATTCAAGGTTCGGTCGGCAAAATCGAAATTTTTGTTGACTATCCTCTGGGCGAAGTAAAAGGATTTGCTGTCGTTTGTCACCCTCATCCACTACAAGGTGGGACACCTCAACATAAAGTTCCAGCACTACTTGCGCAGATTCTTGCTGAACAAGGGTGTGTGGTTTATCGTCCAAGTTTCCGCGGTTCAGGCCAATGTGAAGGTATTCACGATGAAGGCCACGGCGAAACTGATGATATTCTAGATGTCATTAAGCATGTAAGACAATTACACAAAGGTCTACCTTTTTATGTAGGGGGCTTTAGTTTTGGTGCGCATGTCATGGCCAAGGCTTATCATGCCCTACCTGATGAAATAAAACCGAAACAAGTGATTTTGTGTGGCTTGCCTACAGCGACTGTTGATGGAATTCGCCACTACGAAACGCCGCCAATTAAAGGTGATATTTTGTTTGTGCATGGTGAAGCTGATCCAACCACAAAACTCGATGATTTATTGGAGTGGGCAAAACCACAACGACATCTCATTACCGTATTACCTGGTGCAAATCACTTTTTTACAGGTTATTTAAAACAACTCAGAATTGCGATTTCTCGCTTCTTACTGGTTGCTTAAATTTCGTGAAGTTATGAAGTTATAAGGCTCATCATGAGCCTTATTTTCATTTGTAAGATCACATTTACAAATCATTCCAAGTCAAATCAAACTTAGCCAAATATTTTTTAACTCGATCGCTGTCATTGGCGCTTTGCCGTTGCTCACGAGAGACTGAAAATAAACGCCGTCCTGCATCTGCCATCGACTTAGATTTGCGACAAATTTCAATGACACCTTCAAGCTGAATACGATCAAATTCATCAATCTGTGCAATTTGTTCGGCACTTAGTATTTGATCAAGATTTGAAAATACACGTGAAGATGTATGCTGCTCAATATTCCAAATCTTTTGTAAGCGATTGATTTCAGCATTCACTTCATTTAAGCCTATCCGTTCAGCATTTGCCAAGGTCGCCATTCGAGTCACACTTGCTGTTAAATCACGAAAATTACCCTGCCAAGTCGCTTCATAAGACTGTGCAAATTTTAAATATTTCTGCAAGGCATCACTATGAAAATGTAATTGACGTTGATGTTGATTGGCAAAGCGTTGTAATTCAAATTCTATATTGGGCGCAATATCCTCTAAACGGTCTTTTAAACTGGGCAAAAAGAAGGTCCACGTATTGAGTCTTGCCCACAAATCCTCACGGAAGCGCCCTGCCTGAACTTCTTGACGTAAATCTTTATTCGTCCCAGCAATCAGTTGAAAATCAGCCTGAATTTCCTTGTCACTCCCAACTGGAAAAAAAGATTTATCTTCAAGTGCTTTCAACAACATCGCTTGTTCATCCAGCCCCAATTCACCAATTTCATCGAGGAATAAAATACCGTTATCAGCACTTTTTAAATAACCTGTACGTGCTGAAATTGCTCCAGTAAAAGCACCTTTACTGTGTCCAAATAATGTTGACATGGCACTGTCACCAATTAAAGTAGCGCAGTTCACATCGATAAAACGTCCTGATAAATGGAACTTTTCTTTTTTAAGCTGATAAATCTGTTTGGCTAGGTGTGATTTTCCTACACCTGTCGCTCCCATGATTAGAATTGGAGCACTCGAACGTGTTGCGACTAATTCAACTTCTTGTATCAGTTGATTAAAATTCTTATTTTTTGTCGCAATATTGGCTTTAAGCTGCAACCAATTTTCAGACTGCTCATGCTCAAAACGCTGTGTTAAAGCTGCATAACGAGATAAATCTAAATCGATAATGCGATATTCACCTTCAGGTTGTTGTTTTCCTGCTGGTGAGCTTTGAATGAGTTTTGCAGGAAGATAATGTGCATCTATCAGTAAATACCAACAGATTTGCGCCACATGTGTTCCAGTGGTGATATGCAATAGATAATGATTATTTTCAACATCAAAGGGATATGACTTTACGAAGTCATATAATGCGCCATACATATCCGAAAAATCCCACGGATCTCGAATATTGACTTTATGACCTGTCACCTGTGTTTGTGGAGAAAGCTGCAAAGCATCTCGTTGTAAATGCTCAACTAAACCTGTATTACGGCGATCATGCAATAATACCAATTCGTCAACAATGAGGTCTTCATGCATGAGTAAGCTCATGGTCGGACGCCAACGTTGCCAACGCTCAGGCTTTTTGCCTTGATCTAAGGTTGAACCCACAAAACCTATAACGACTGTTTTTTTGGTATTTTGCATACTTTCTATAAAAAATTATATTTTCATATCCATCATATCGGGATTTTTATCTTAAAACATTTAAATTTAGTCTTTGTGTTAATCAAATATTGCATGATCATCTGATTAACCATTTTAGCTATAGACAATATTCTTGTATCTTTTCATCACCTCTGCTAATTTAACACTTCAACTCAAAACCATAGACAGGTGTCAGTCTTTAAAACGCAAAACATGTCTATACAAGTTATTGTTCAAAACGACAATATCGATCTTGCCCTAGAGCAATTAAGAATCAAAAAATACTACTTGCAAACCAATCATTGGTACAAAAAATGCCAAGATTATCAAGACAAACCACCTAGCAAGAGTCGCAAAAAAAGTGAATTAAAACTTCTCCATGGTCACAGCCAAATATTGGAAGATGATCCCCTTGCACTGAGGCTGAAAATCCATATTGAGGAGCATTATCAACACACTGATGAAAATACGGTGTGGGATATTCAGTAAGCGTTTCAGAAAAAAATTCATTCAGTCGTTTTATCTAAAATTCGTCTATAGAATCCATATTTACTATATGGATTCTCAAAAAATATGTGAAATTATGAAATTAAATAAAAGAGAAGTTCGTCATCTTGCAGGATATTTAGAAGGTATTTCTGAAACTGATGGGCAAATCAGGGAATTTTTAATTACAGCTGACTGCATCAAATATGATAAGAATTTAGATTTAGAAAGCAATTTTTTTAAACATTATCATTTTTTCAAAGAACATAAATTTACTGCAAAGCAAATTTCACTTGGTGAGCTTGAAAGTAAAATATTTCCTTTATTTTTATTACTTAATACCCGCTTACCAACTCAAAACTTAGATGACAAAAGAAGTTTTCTAACATTCCGAATACTCGATTACATTGCACAGTGCTACGGCTATCAATTTCCAGATCATCCCATGTACTTTAGCAAACTGGATTTCCCTAATGGCGAGATTAATTATTATCTCATCATTACAGGTGAAAAATACGCATTAGATATAGGATTCATTAGATATAAAAATTTATATTTAGATATATTTAAAGATATATAATTTTCTTAAAAAACTATATAAAAGCCTTTAAATGAAAAAAATTTTATTTTATTTAATATTTATCAATGTCTTAAAAATTTATTTAAAATTTAAAACAAACTTGGCACACTCTTCGCAATATACAATACATGCATCATAAGATGTATAGCTATATCACCTGTCTGCAACCGCTTGGCAAGCAGGTTTTGAAAAGGATAAAAGCAATGACAATGTTAATCGCAGAACAAATTGAAAAACAAGCAAGTTCTTCACAAAATCAGGAACGTACTTATAACGTTATTCAGGACGCTAAAGGTGTTCCTATCAAAATGTGGACCAAAGGTGTCCCTGTCGATGAGAAGTCGAAAGATCAACTGTTAAAAACAGCACAAATGCCGTTTATTTATAAATGGATGGCTGTTATGCCTGATGTGCATGTCGGTATAGGTGCAACCATTGGAAGTGTGATTCCAACCAAAGGTGCGATTATTCCTGCTGCTGTTGGTGTAGATATTGGCTGTGGAATGATGGCGGCACTTACATCTTTAACTGCATCTGATCTACCTGATAATCTACATGCATTACGTACTGAGCTTGAACGTTTAATTCCACATGGGATGACGAAAGGTCGTGGTCGTCGTGACCGTGGTTCATGGGAAAATACATCTGAGCGTGTCGATCAGGTTTGGGCTGAATTGGTCACAGATTTTGAATATATTTGTGCCAAGCACCCTCGTTTAAAAAATACCAATAACCATAAACAGTTAGGTACGTTAGGAACTGGAAATCACTTTGTTGAAATCTGCTTAGATGAGCATCAGCAAGTCTGGATCATGTTGCATTCAGGTTCTCGTGGTGTTGGGAATGCGATTGGAAACCACTTTATTGAGCTTGCTCGTAAAGATATGCAAAAGCATTTTATTAACCTGCCCGATAAAGATTTAGCTTATTTGGTTGAGGGTACTGAACATTTTGATGATTATTGGTTTGCGGTGGGTTGGGCGCAACGATTTGCCATGAAAAACCGTGAATTAATGATGGAAGCTGCTGTTCAGGCTTTACGTATTATCATCAATAAGCCCTTTAATGCCAAAGTTGAAGCTGTGAATTGTCATCATAATTATGTTGATAAAGAAGAACATTTTGGACAAGAAGTCATGGTTACTCGTAAAGGTGCGGTACGTGCCCGCTTGGGTGAGTATGGGATCATTCCGGGTTCTATGGGTGCGAAGTCTTTTATTGTCAAAGGTAAAGGAAATCAGGAATCTTTCTGTTCATGTTCACATGGTGCGGGTCGTGTACATAGCCGTACTGCTGCCAAAAAGTTGTTTACTGTAGAAGATCAGATTGAACAAACTCAGGGTGTGGAATGTCGTAAAGATGCAGCGGTAATTGATGAGATTCCTTCTGCTTATAAACCGATTGAAGATGTAATGAAAGCGCAAAGCGATTTGGTGGAAGTAGTTTATACATTGAATCAGGTTGTTTGTGTGAAGGGGTAATAACATGGTGACCATCACTTCCAATCCAAGCATAATTGAGATTCGGGCGTGGGCATTTTCTGATGAGAATTTACCTGCTCCTGAATGGGATTTATATCTGATATGGAAAGATGAAATATTACTTTTTTTAGAACTAGCTATAGACCATAAATGTAACAAACAGAATTTTTTTAAATATTTACTTTACTTTATGGTCGCTTATCAGTTTAAACATTTAAATGATCTGTTTGAAAAAAGATTACTTTTACAAAGATATTTGGATGAGTCTAAACATATAAAGCATGGGGATGTGCGTATTTGGAGAAATGAGCTTATGACCTTACAACGAAATATTCACTCTTTTTCATATGATGTATGGATTGAAAAAGGACTTATATATCATAAAGCTTTTTGTCTTTCCCAAGTCCCCACTGAATGTGAGTAAAACCAATGGATCGCTCTAAACAAATTAAGATCAGTCATTACAATCTTTTGGCTAATCAAGCAATCCATCATGGATTACCACAACAACCTTACATTGTTGTAATCGCTATACATAACAACAATGTGAGTAATGATTGGCGAAATAAATGTAGTGATTGGATTGTGAAATCTGAGCAATGTTATTGGGCATTGGCTTGGGGGCATGAGTGTTCAATTTGGGATGATGCACTAGATTATAGTTATTTAGAATTCTGTAATTACGACTTGCCTGATGACGATGATTATACCCTCATGACCACTTGGCATGAAGATCAAACTTTAGAAGAAGTTATAGAGTTTGCTGAATCCATTCCAGTCGATACATTACCTCAACAGGCTATATATCAAATCATTGTGCTAAATATTCACTAATTATTTAATTTATAAGGATAATAAAATGAAACTCGCAGAAGCATTATTATTACGAAGCGATCAACAGAAAAAACTCGCTTCATTAAAACAACGTATTAATGCAAATGTATTGGTACAAGAAGGTGATGAACCATCGGAAGATCCAAACGAGTTATTGAAACAAGTTTTTGCTTTAACTCAGGAATCTCAAAAACTGGTTTATGCCATTCATCAAACCAATGCGTTGGCGAAACTTACAGATGGTCGTTCATTATTGGCTTTATTGACTCAGCGCGATGAGCTTGTAGAACGTCATAAAATTTTAACGACTGCAATTAGCAATACGCATCGTGAGCCTGATCGCTATAGCTCACGTGAAATTAAATGGCACAAAGTGATTCCTGTATCATCCTTGCAAAAACAAGCAGATGATATCAGTGCCAAATTGCGTGATTTAAATGTGCTGATACAAGCCACCAATTGGCAAATCGATTTACTTGAAGTTTAAAGAATTTATAAGTTTCGGCTTATAATCCAGTTTGAACATACTGGGCGAGTGCAAGATCCCCTACTTCCACAACACTGGATTGAAAATAATGTGTAGTGGCTTGCAGAGCGAGTGGGTTAGCTTAACCAAAATAGGCACAAATCAACCCATCACATTGCACAATGAAAACCTTTGTGAGAACAAAGTTACCACTCACTTAGCATCACCATGTACTGACAGTATGTTCTTTTTATAAAATTGATAGAAGAAAATGAATACATTACTCAAAAATAAAACCATCCAAATTGATGGTTCACAAGGCGAAGGCGGCGGACAAATTTTAAGAACTGCACTTTCCCTTTCAATGCTGACAGGGATTCCTTTTGAACTTGTGAATATCCGTGCAGGACGTAAAAAACCAGGCTTAATGCGTCAGCATTTGGTGTGTGTACAAGCATCACAACGAATCAGTAACGCAATTGTAGAAGGTGCAGAATTGCATTCTCAAAGATTGCATTTCCACCCCCAACAAGTTCAAGCAGGAAAGTACGATTTTCAGATCGGTTCTGCGGGCAGCACGATATTGGTACTACAAACCTTACTGCCTGTTTTGATGATGCAAAATGAAGCCAGTCAAATCACCATACACGGCGGTACACATAATCCTATGGCACCAACTGCTGATTTTATTGAACGTTGCTTTCTACCTACCATTCAGCAGCTTGGGATACAGGTTGATTTTGAATGCAAGCAAGCTGGCTTCTTTCCAATTGGTGCAGGTCAAATCAGTGTGACCATCCACCCATGGGTAGAAAAGCAGAAATTTTCAGTTTTGAATAAAGGCAAATTACTTGAAATCAATGCTTTTGCAGCAGCTTTAAATATTCAACCCAATATTGCAGATCGTGAACTTGAAGTGTTAAATAACAAATTAAGCTTAACACAACGTAAAAGACTGAACTTTCAAGGAATCAGCCAAGGAAATACGGCTTTTGTAGTTTTAAATTATGAACATCATCAGCAAGTATTTTCAGCATTAGGTGAAATGAAGAAAAGTGCTGAAAAAGTGGCACATGATTTAGCGAAAGAGGTTCAAGCTTATTTAGCCATAGATGCTGTGGTGGATGAATACTTAGCAGACCAACTTTTATTGCCTTTAGCTTTAGGCCAAGGTGGGCAATTTACCGCATCAGCCATCAGTGAGCATACAAAAACTCAAGCCTATATGATTCAAAAGTTTTTAGACTGTAAAATTGACTTTGAACCAATCCATAAAATTTATAAAGTGAGTGTTAATTTTTGATGCTCACTTTATTTCTAAAAGCAAATTGAATTAACACAAAGCAATCAATTTACTCGACCATGCCCCATAAAACATCTCTTTTTAGTTTAAAAAATCGCATATATTTGGCGTAATATGTAAATATTGACCTTCATAATTAATTGTATAATCAATGTATTAGCTAATCATAGCTGATGTTTTAAAAGTATTATATCAAAGGGATTTTATGAAAATTTTTTCAATGGCTGCCTGCATCGCTTTACTTAGCTCATCCGTTTTTGCTGAAGATATTTCAGGAACTTGGCGTTATATCGATGACAAAACTGGCGAAGCTAAAGGACTGGTCAAAATTGAAAAGCAAAGTAATGGGACTTATGCAGGTACTGCATTGAAATCCACGCCTCGCCCTGGTTATACACCAAAAGAGTTTTGTACCAACTGCCCTGCACCTTATACCAATAAACCGATCATTGGTATGCAAGTCATTTCTGGGTTAAAAACCACAGATCAAGTCAATTATACCGACGGTAAAATTATCGACCCTGTTTCTGGGAAAATTTATCGTTTAAAAGGCAAAGTAAGCTCTAACGGTAAAAAATTATTTCTCCGTGGCTATTTAGGCATTTCTGCAATTGGTCGTAACCAAACTTGGTTGCGTATCGAATAATATTTTAAGCTTTGTCGAAAAATGATGGCAGTTAATTCTTTTGTATATGACTGCCGTCTAGATTCTAGTTATAGAAAATTCTGATTTGATAAAAAAATTATCGGGAGTGTATCAAAAAGTTTAATGTTCATAGCCTGAATACCATGAAATATTAAAAATACAATGAATTTTTCCTATTTGTTTTAGCAATTCTAATGGCAACTTAGACAAGTATACAATACGATCTATAACTAGATTATTTTTTGAGCTACAATAGATAAACCCTTTTAGATTGCTTTTACGTTCACAAATATATTCAGAAGATTTACATCAGAAGTTTAATAATGATCTGCCAAATAATTATCTTCTACACTCATAAAACCATCACTTAATTCAATTTGAATATCTGGGCATTTATTTCCTTTTTCTTTATCAAGGATACTTAAACTTTGTATAGTTAGTTCTTTATTAAACAATCTCTTGATTTTTGAATTTTCAAAATGAAAAAGCCAGCTACCACAATCAATTGGCTCTAAATCAAATCGATGAAACATTATCAACTCCATAGAATTATCTATTTTTTTTGACTGGTCATACCTAAAATATAAGACGGCAACATAATTTTCAGAACATAATAATATTGGTTTAGCAAAACTTTTATCTGTAAATTTTATTTTTTTATTTTCAAATGCATATAATTTCTTTGAGATCATTTCCCATGAACATTTTTTTGTTAAATTTTCACTTCCGGTAAACTTTCCACTCACATCTAACCAATTACCTCCTAAATTCAACATATTTGACGAATATGGCATTTTAAATGCAGCTGATAGCTCATCTACATATCCAATTGGTCCATAAACACATCGATGATAATCTGCATATATCTTTTGTGCATACGTCACTAAAGTTTGCTCATATATAGTCTTTTTATTATTTTTCTGAATATAGCCACATGTAAATTAAAGGCTACATTTCTTTAAATCCAATATCTAAAGCCTCAGAGATAGAAATACTCTGCTGACTTACAATATTTCTGACTTTCCTTTTTAGTACAGACCATGCTTGTTCAATTGGATTTAAATCAGGGCTATATGCAGGAAGATAGGCAATTCGTACATTATACGCTTCCGCAAGCTGTACTATCTCTTTGCCTTTATGAATAGAAGCATTGTCTAGAATCAAAAGATACTTTGACCTAGGTAAATTTTGAAATAAATAATCAAGCCATCCTGTGAATAACTTTCTGTCACATGAACCTTGAAAAACTATTGGTGACAAAAAACTGTATGGGGAATTTGATCTCACGGCACTGAGCATACTTATTCTTTTTCCATGACCACCTGATTTTAAATCTTGACAACGTTTCCCTTTAAATGACCAGCCATATTCTGCTGTCTCAGCACTGTTTATTCCAGATTCATCTACATACAGAATATTTTCCTGACCATATTCACTTTCCCATTGAGGGAGAATCCATTGAAATACCGTTCTGCTTATTTTGCAGGCTTGTCTGTAGAGGAAACTCTTTTTTTATGAGTCCAACCTAATTTATGAAGTGCAGCAAGCACGACATCATAAGTAATCGCATATCCAAACTGAATTTCAAATAAGGCAACTAAGTCTTTTGCCTGTGAAAACTTTGTATTTTCCACGAATACTTTGAATGCCTGCCAATCCTTAATGGATGATGGTCTACCAACATTGACAAGTTTAGGCTGAGCCAGTTGTCCAGTCTGCTGTTCAAGTAGAATCCAGTCATCCAATGTTGTTCGGGCGATGTTGAAAGTCGTGCAGGTATTTGATTTATGGTTGCTCTTTGTGTAGAACTCCATGACTTTCTGACGTAAGTCTTCTGAATATATTTTTGGCATGTAAAAACAGTTTAAAAGAATTTATCTATTGTAGCTCAAAAATATCTTTTTTCTATAATTTCAATTTGAGTATGTCTTTTATCAATTGAACGTACTTTATATATATAATTACTTTCTAATTTTGTAGGCATACCTATCGCAAAATCATGATAATTTTTCCAAAAGATATTGCGTTCAATATACTGTGGTGGTAAAGGTAAACTAAATTACTGTCCTACTTCTAATTCACACTTTAACTTTTCGGCACTTTGCTCAAAGTTTGGAATAATCGTGTTGAATTGTATTTCGATTATATCATTTTTTGAAAATTCTAAATTTTTTATAGTTTTTTCAAGCTCTACTTTATTTTCTAACCTATTTAAATTATTTTGCTTTACTTGAGTTAAAATTGGAATTTTTAGATCACTTTCTTTACCTTGAAATAGTTTTCTACCTAAATCAAATTTTTTATACTGCTCATCTTGATATTGGTAATCATTCAGTTCTTTGTTATACAAATATAATCCCCCCAGAAAAAATACCAAGATCAAAATACTTAAACATAACATTGCATATATTTCTTTGTATGAATGAATATATATACCACATAATAAAAAAACAGAAGAAGATAGCCAAATAATTGACCCAATATTAAGTTCAAATGCTTTAGCCATCAGAATATGTATGAGAATACCGAAAATCATTAAAATAAAAGTAAATACTGTCCATTTTTTGGCTTTTTTATCATTATAAGACCTTTCTTTAAATGATTGACTATAATACCAAACTGCTCTAAAGAATGTGAAATTTGCCCATACAGGAAATACCCAAAAAAAAGGAAGAATAAAAACATGCATAATTAATGCAACGATTATTACCTGGAAACCAGTCATACCATCTTTTACAGGTAAAAATAATGAAACTCCCCAAAGAATGCAAGCAATTACAATCGAAAGAATTGAAGCCATAATTATTTTCTATTATTAATTGTCATAGATAATTGCATAGACAAAATGCTGAATCAATAAAAAATCTGTACAAGCAACACTTAGTCCTTATATAGCATACATTAAATATTCTTCAATTGTATATCAATGCTAAATTGACATTTCTATTCAGCATTTATACAAATGTATTTTCACCCTTTCCACTGAAAACCACTAAACGTATCATTTTGCTTTAGTGCATTTTCAACCGCATTTGCCAATTGCTTAATCATGCTCTGCGTTTCAATCTTCTTAAACCAAGCTTGTTCTTCGTCTGCATGTGCCGAAATTTCACAACTCAGTAAACCATCATCATTAAGCTGACAATTTACCCCTAAATCTATCGGATGGTTTGCAACACTCACAGCTAAGTTTTCTTCAGAATTTGTTGTCTCTACTTTAAAACCATATTCAGTCAGTTGCTTTGACAATAAATCTGTCACATATCCCTGAGTGACATGACATGCATTCCCATGATCATTGCTTTTTACATGATTTTCACAGTTTGCAGTAAATTGTAATGTTCTCATCGCTTCATCCAAAAGACTTTATAGTTGTAGGGTTTTAGAATAAGCAATTAAAACAAAACAGCCAAGCTTTTGCTTGGCTGTTGTCGAACAAATATACAACGATCAGATGATTCTTTGAGCTTTTTATCGATTCCCGCATTTCTATATTTAAAGTTAAAAAGAAATGAGCAAGCATCTAACTCAAAATCAATCTAAGCTTGGGATAAGATATCTTCCCAACTATATGATACGCGGAAACGTCAGTCGCATTGTTCGAGGCCAGACTACATCTGCAATATACTGTTTTTGCGATATATTAGATACTTGATAGTATCTGTCGAGTTGGCGACTGACAAATGGTTTTGCCTACTTTTCCCGAAAGCCTTGCGAGGTAATACCTCTCAGGTCGAACCTGATCAAGCTTGAAATATATTTCAAGCGAAGTGCAAGACGAAGTGGGTTAATCCTTACATCTGACTTTAAACGGTAAGACTCCGCTGTGCATGGTCTATCTTTTCAATAACGTACATCAGAACTTACCCCGAACTGACGCTAAGCCACTTATTCAGTGACTTGAATAGCTAAGCCAGCCTGATTCGCCAACTCGGTGAATGTAGGGAAACTGGTTGCAACTGTTTCCGTACCAACGATTTTAATTTCACCAGAAGTACGTAAACCTGCCATCGAAAAACTCATTGCAATACGATGATCGTGATGTGACTCAATTTCACCACCTGTGAAAATCGCAGACCAATCACCAGATTGACCTTTACCTTCGATAATGATGCCGTCATCGGTTGGTGTACAGTCAATGCCCATGGTTTTTAAACCATCTGCCATCACCTGAATACGATCAGACTCTTTAACACGTAATTCAGCAGCGCCTGTTAACACCGTTTGACCTTCAGCACATGCTGCGGCGATAAATAGCGATGGGAATTCGTCAATCGCTAAAGGCACTTGATCTTCAGGCATATGAATACCCTTCAATGTCCGTGTACCACGAATACGAATATCTGCGATTGGCTCACCACCTGCAATACGTTCATTTTCAACGGTTAAGTCAGCACCCATTTGTTTGAGGATTTCAATGACACCTGTACGTGTTGGGTTAATCCCTACAGCTTCAAGTGTTACATCAGAACCTTCAGTAATCGCTGCACCGACCATAAAGAATGCTGCTGAAGAAATATCAGAAGGGACTTGAATTTCAGTACCCACTAATTTTCCACCACCTTGTAGAGAGATACGATTGCCTTCAGTTTTCACATCATAACCAAATGCACGTAACATACGTTCTGTATGGTCACGAGTTGGTTCAGGTTCAGTTACTGAAGTTTCACCTTCAGCCCACAGACCTGCCAGTAAAATTCCAGATTTCACCTGTGCAGATGCCATAGGTAAATCGTAATGAATCCCTTTCAAAGCTTGAGCGCCAGTAATTGATACTGGTGGCGTACCACGCTCACCCGTTGTTTGAATCTGTGCACCCATTTCACGTAAAGGCTTAGCAATACGTTCCATTGGACGTTTCGACAACGATGCATCACCCGTCATAACAGAATCAAACTGCTGCGCAGACAACATGCCTGACAATAAACGCATTGATGTACCTGAGTTCCCCATATACAAAGCTGTCTTCGGCGCTTTTAAACCGTTGATTCCTACGCCATGAATCGTCACTTCACCGTTCTTAGGGCCTTCAATACTGACACCCATATCACGGAAAGCTTGTAGTGTCGCAAGCGCATCTTCACCTTCAAGGAAGCCTGTTACATGCGTTGTACCTTCTGCAATCGCACCAAACATGATGGAACGGTGTGACACAGACTTGTCACCCGGCACGGTAAATTTACCTTTAAATGTCTTATCACCCGGCAAAATGGTAAATTGTTGTGTCACCTTATTTTTCTCCATCAAAGGTTTATTGGCGAGCATATGATTGAAATGTTGTCTTGCCGCTTGTGCATGACCGAGCAATCCCATCAAAGCTTGTGAGTTTTCATCTTCAATCAGTTGGCGTAATGTTGCAAGTTGTGTTTCAAAACCATCTACAGCATTGAGAATGGCTTTTTTATTGGCAAAAAAGATATCGTGCCACATCTGCGGATCACTAGCTGCGATACGAGAGAAGTCACGAAAACCACCTGCTGCATAGCGGAAAATATCAAGATTATCTTCACGATTTGCAAGCTGTTCGACCAAATTAAATGCCATCAAATGCGGTAAATGACTGGTATGTGCAAGCACTTCATCATGCTTATCTACATCCATACAAATCACTTCAGCTTTGGCTGCTTGCCACAACTGTATTAATTTCTCTACAGCCCAATCTGCACTACTCGGCAATGGTGTCAAAATCACTTTATGATTTGCAAATAAATCAACTTTACCTGCATGTACACCTGTATGTTCTGCACCTGCAATCGGATGTCCCGGAACAAAACCAGCAGGCAAATGTTCACCATAAACAGCTTTGGCAGCTTCAACCACATTACCCTTGGTACTACCCACATCGGTAATGATTGCATTTTCAGCGATATAAGGTTGAATAATTTCAAGAATTTTCTGTGTCGCACGTACAGGTAAAGCCAGTACGATTAAATCTGCACCTTTCACTGCATCTATCGGATCACTGAACCCTTCAGAGATGATTCCCAAATTTTTAGCATCTTCTAAAGTTTTCTGTGAACGCGTTGACGCTACAATTTTCTCTGCAAGGTGTTCTGCGACAATCACACGAGCGAGACTTGAACCAATTAGTCCAAGTCCAATGAATGCAACTTTTTTAAATAATAGTTGTGACATGACGATTTTTATACCACTAATTTCACAACAATATTAAAGTACAGCAACAGGATAAGAACCCAGTACGCGGACTTCTTTCACCAATGGGCGAATATCTTCAATCGCTGCTTTCACATTTTCCTGTTCCACATGACCTTCTAAATCGATGAAGAACACATAAGCCCATTTTTCAGGTAATGCAGGACGAGTTTCGATACTGGTTAAGCTAATATTATGTTTCGCAAAAGGCGCTAAAATTTCCAATAATGCCCCTGCACGATCATGTGCAGAAATGAGTAATGAAGTTTTATCATTACCACTTTGAGGAATTTTTTCACGCCCAATCACAAGGAACCGTGTGGTATTTTCTGGATTATCTTCAATATTGCCATGCAAAATTTCTAAATCATAAATACTTGCTGCTACGTCCGATGCAATAGCCGCTGAATGCCACTCATTGCGAATACGGCGTGCTGCTTCTGCATTGGAATTTAAAGCAACCTGCTCTACGCCCGGATAATGTACATCTAACCATTTACGGCACTGCGCCAAGGTTTGTTGATGTGCATAAATCTGTTTGATGCTGTCTTTACGCGTATTTGAAGACACAAGGAATTGATGATGAATACGTAATTCAACTTCACCAATTACATTCAAAGACGATACTTTAAAGCAATCTAGAGTGTGGTTAACCACACCTTCTGATGAGTTTTCTACGGGTACTAAACCATAGTGTGCACTGCCTGCTTCAACTTCACGGAACACTTCATCGATCGTTGGCAATGGACGAACCACAGCATCTTGACCAAAATGTTTTAAAACCGCTGAATGTGTATAGGTCCCAACTGGACCAAGGAATGCAATACTTTGTGGTGCTTCAAGCGCTAAACAGGCTGACATGATTTCACGGAATAAACGTGCCATGGTTTGATCAGACAATGGACCTTCATTACGATCCATCACTTTACGTAATACTTGCGCTTCACGTTCAGGACGATAAAACAGCGGATTCTCTTCTGCGGCAAATTTTGCTTTGGCAACTGCTTCCGCCAGCTTTGCACGGCGGTTAATCAATTGTTGAATTTGTTGATCTACAGAATCAATATCTTCACGGATTTGAGCAAGATCGAGAGAAGTCGTGTTTTGATCATCGTTGATCATTGTTATACGCCCTTTAAAGTCGAGAATTACGAAAAGTCTAAGCTTAAGACCTCCGACAGTATAACAATAGTTCGATTAAATTTGTTGAGCAAAACTGCTTTTATCTTAGCAACAATACACGGTTCATCAATTCGAAAATAATTGATTGATGAGAATCTAAATACTGCTTCAATTTTGTATAAAAAACAGCCAATTCCATCGTTATTTTTCACATAATTTATTTACAAAGCAGCTATAGAGTTATGACGATTTCCATTTATGATGAAAGAGTTAAGCGCAATTCGAGAAATAGAATATGAATAAAAGAATCGCTGTTTTGATTACCCATGATTTTGAAGATACAGAATATCATCATCCTGTCGAAGCCTTTCGTGCAGCCAGTCATTCTGTACGAAATATTGAAAAATTGGCTGGAAATATTGTTTATAGCAAGCAACGCAAATCATCTGTAAGTATCGATTTAGGGATCGATGAAATTTCAGTGCAAGACTTCGATGCGCTGATGATTCCCGGTGGGAACTCTCCACTTTTACTCAAACAAGACCCACGTTTTATTGATTTTTTACGTAATTTTGCCAATGCACAGAAACCAATTTTTTTGTGTTGTTATAGCCCCCAACTCTTGATAGATGCTCAAATTGCAATTGGTCGTCGCTTAACCTCGATTGATGAATTGATTAAAGAATTAAAAGATGCTGGAGCAGTTATTTTCGATCGTGAAGTGGTTAATGACAATAATCTGTATATTTCTTCACGTTCAACTTATGAACTCCCTATTTTTATCAATGAATGTTTAAGTGTATTAAGGGTTTAGTTTCTATTCATTCATCAGCATGAAGTGAACGAAACTTTTTAATTATTTTCAAATACAATTTAGTGATTAAACAGATAAAAGAATTGAAAATGAAATACGATCTCCTAAGCTGATTTTTTCTTTCTTACGGATTTCTGCTTTCAGCGGTAACAAATAACCTTCTGATTGTTTGTCTGGGAATATAGATGTTTTCCACACACTTTGACCTAGTGTCACAGTAATAGATACAAGCCCCCAACTCCGTCTTTGAAGTAAGTAGTTTTTTATTTCAGCAGACTGTTGTTTGGGAATAATCACATAGTGCCAACCACCAACACCCGAATAACGTTGAACTGTGGATTCAACTAAAAAATGAATTTCATTGCCCATCATCTTTAATTTTTCTCAAAATTTGAATACTCTCATCACGATTATATTTATCCCATTTGCCCATTCTATTTTTAACATGACGAGTAAATACAATACAAATACCTGAGACTTCCCCCCAACTAGATTAATTAAACCAAACTAGACAATGTACTGGCTTTATTAATCTCATCATACTTTTATCAAACCTCTTCTCGTTCAACTCAAGAGTTACCCATTTTTATTAGTGAATGCTTAAATGTTTTACGTACTTAATTTAAAGACTGGGCTAAATGGGTCAATTTGATTTGGTTTTAGGTTCTTGGCAATGTACACAATGCTTTCGTGTAAATAACCCGATAGATTTGATGTAAATTGGACCACCACTTGATTGAGAGAAGAAATGTTGTTTACACCAAGGGCAAATATCTTTCATTAAAAAACCAAACATGACAAAGAGGTAAGCAAAAATTCCAAAAATCATGGTCAAAACAAAAACCAAGCCTTGCGTTGCAATAAATATTTTTAAGATGTAATAACAGAAATATATTAAGAATGGTAAAGAGAAAAAACTGATTACGAACCGATTTCTTGCTTGAATCAGCTTTTGATATTGTTGGTGCTTTTCTATCTCTTGGTCCAATTTATTTTTATTCCTCAATGGAAGCTATTTACTAATAGCTTCCATATATTCAAAGAAATACAGATTAACGCCCAATCATGCCACGCGCCACGATTTCTTTCATAATTTCATTGGTTCCACCATAGATGCGCTGGATACGTGCATCGACGAAGAAACGTGAAATTGGATATTCAGTCATATAACCATAGCCACCAAACAACTGAAGTAAGTTATCTGCAACTTTCATTTGCATGTCTGTACTAAAGCTTTTCAAAGCCGCAGCCGTTTCAACATCCAATTTATGTTCTTTATATAACGCCAAATTTTGATTATAGAAAGCTGCTGTTGCTAACTCATCAATTTTTGCTTGCGCTAAAACAAAACGTGTATTTTGGAAATTACCAATTGCTTGACCAAAAGCCTGACGTTCTTTGACATAAACTGTAGCAATATCAATCGCACCACGAATTGCACCCAAAGCCGTTGCTGCAATTGCAGTACGCTCACGTGGTAATTCTTGCATCAAATAAGCAAAACCATTTCCAGCATTGCCTAAAAGTTGATTTGCAGGAACTTTGACATTATCAAAGAACAATTCAGAAGTATCTTGAGAATGTAGACCGATCTTGTCTAAATTCGTACCCTTCTTAAACCCTTCCAAATGCGTATCAACCAAAAGCAATGACACACCTTTTGCACGCGCTTGCGGATCTGTTTTACACGCGAGAACCACTAAATCCGCATGTTGACCATTTGAAATAAAGGTTTTTGAACCATTTAAAACATAGTGATCGCCATTCAAAATTGCTGAAGTACGCATCGCCTGTAGATCAGAACCTGCTCCTGGCTCAGTCATACCAATTGCACCAACCACTTCACCTGCAACCATTTTAGGCAGCCAATATTGTTTCTGCTCTTCATTGGCAATATTTAAAATATATGGCGCTGCAATTTCTGAATGGCACGAAATAGCAGTAGATAATGCGCCATAGCCTGCACGTGAAGACTCTTCAACCAACATCAAAGAATATTCAGTGGGTACACCATAACCACCGTATTCTTCAGGAATATCAACACATAAATAACCATTTTCACCCAAAAGGGTCCATACCGAACGAGGCATTAAGCCTTCTTTTTCCCATTGCTCATAAAAAGGCGCAATGTGTTCATTCATAAAACGTTTAAAATTATCACGAAAAAGTTCTAAATCTGCATCATAAGCTAACATCATGCTGTTCCTTATTGAGTTTGTTTGTTTAAATTCCTATTGAGCTCATGCTAATCAATTTTGAAAAAACTTTCATGATCACATGAGGTCATTTTTTTATGTTTATTTAGCCAATAAACGGCACTTCACAGATAAAAAAAGAGTAACCAATGTTGATTGATTACTCTTCAAATACATCATCTCTTGATATTAGACTTAGAATTTATTGTCTCTAAACATCGGTAATGATGAGTTTAATTGAGTGACTTCATTCACCAACTTATTCATCAGTGAAGGAATTAAAGCATCTGCCATCTGTGCAGCCTGTAATCCTAATTTTTCGCCTAACGTTGGTTTACGGCGTGTTTGAATTACATAAACATCATGATTTGGCAATAGACCGAGCAAATATTCATCAGAAGTTTGTAATTTATCTACTAGATTTAAATTACGTGCATCTTCACCATACCAGTGCTCACCCGTAGCAACATGTTCAACATTGAGTTGCGGGCGATACTTTTCGACAAAGTGTTTGAATAATTGATGCGTTTGTTGCAATTCTTCTTCAAACTTAGCTTTACCTTCTGGCGTATTTTCACCAAACATGGTCACGGTACGTTTGAATTGACCTGCTGTATACAGTTCAAAATCTACATGGTGCTCTTTCAATAAACGATTGAAATTTGGTATTTGAGCAACCACACCAATCGAACCCACCACTGCAAAGGGAGCCGAAATAATTTCACTTGCAATACAAGCCATCATATAACCACCGCTTGCCGCAACTTTATCAACACAGATGGTCAAGTTAAAGCCCGCATCACGTAAACGAACCAATTGTGCAGCAGCTAGACCATAACCATGTACCATACCACCTGGGCTTTCTAGGCGAACCACGACACGATCACGCCCTGCTTTTGCAGTTGCTAAAACCAGGGTAATTTCTTCACGTAAATTTTCAACGGCAGAAGCTTGAACATCTCCTTTAAAATCTAAAACATAGATCTTTTGATTGTTCTTTTTTCTCGCACGCGCTTCTTTAGAGAACTGTTGCGTCAGTTGTAAAAGCTCTAGTTTAGAAGACGTTGTTTGCGCAATTCTTTTTCTTTGTTCGTTAATACGTGCATTTAAATGACCAATGTGGATCTCTGCAGGTACTTTAGGTAAATGAAATAACATAGAATTTATATTCTCAAAGAGTGCTTTTCAATAAACATGCGGTCTATTAAGTAAAAATTCAATAGCGCTGTTTAAATTAAATGTTATAAACAACGCAAATCAAACACTTCATATTTTCAACTCACTTCATCAAAGTTTGAATTTCAAGCTGCTGTTGGTGTATTACACCTGATTGTTTGGAAATAAAAAGCGCCTTAGCATTCGGTTTAGATTTTATAGCCTTGACCAACTGACCATTTTCAAAATGAAGAATCACACCATCATCTAATGCATAACCTGCAACTATTTGTTCCTGTTGAATGCATTCAATATAGGTCTCAAGGCGACTATCTTCAGAATCACAATGTGGACAAACACTCCCAGACAAAAAACCTAAACTATTTAAAGGAACGAATTTTCCATAGAATGAATCTGTCAGTCCAGCTTCAAACCAACATAGAATCCCTGCACTGACACCAGACAGAATTACCCCCTTTTCTAAAGCCTTTTTTAAAATCTGCGGGATTTCCCAATCTTTCCAAAGTGCCAGTAAGTTCTTAGTATTCCCTCCACCGACATAGATAATATCCATACTCAATAGAAAAGATTCAATATCTTCAACATGCGGTTTAAAAAGCGATAAATAAAATGGCTCGCAATCATATAAAGAAAACTGAGCAATAAATTTTTTGATATAAAATTCGCTATCACCACCTGCCGTTGGAAGTAAACAGATCCGTGGTTTTGTAGCGTCTGATGCATTCAATATATACTGATCAAGCAATGAATTGTCCAATTCTGTGGAAAATCCACCACCACCCATTGCAATTATTTTTTGTTTGATCACAGCTTTACTCTTTTTATAAATATTGCAAAATCATATATTAAATCGCATGACTCAGAACAAAAATACTTGGATTTTCTTTCTACAAACAGCCTGTAAAAAAAGAGCCTTTCAGCTCTTTCAATCTCACAACGTATTTTAGATCAACCAAAACGCCCTGTGATATACGCTTCCGTTAATTGATGATCAGGTTGCGTGAATACCTTCTCAGTCGCATTGACTTCAATCAAATCACCCAAATGGAAGTATGCGGTACGGTCAGATACACGAGCAGCCTGTTGCATAGAATGCGTTACAATCGCAATCGTATATTGTGCAGAAAGTTCAGAAATTAATTCTTCAATTTTTGCAGTTGCAATCGGGTCAAGTGCAGAACACGGTTCATCCATCAAGATCACATCTGGACTCACGGCAATTGTACGTGCAATACAAAGACGCTGTTGCTGACCACCTGAAAGACCTGTACCCGGCTGATTTAAACGATCTTTGACTTCGTCCCACAACCCAGCTTTACGCAAACTATTTTCTACAATTTCTTCTAAATCGTACTTATCACGTGCTAAACCATGAAGTTTAGGGCCATAAGCCACATTATCAAAAATTGACTTTGGAAATGGGTTTGGTTTTTGGAAAACCATACCGACTTGAGCACGAAGTAAAACCACATCAAGATTTGGATCATAAATATCTTGATTATCTAAACGAACCTTACCTGTTACACGACAAGTATCAATGGTGTCATTCATACGGTTTAAAGTACGTAAGAATGTTGATTTGCCACAGCCTGAAGGCCCAATAAATGCAATCACTTCATTCTCAAACACTTGAAGATCGATACCTTTAATGGCTTCAGATTCACCATAATAAACATGTACATCTTCAGCACTGATTTTAACTGTCGTGTTTTTTTCTTTTTTTGGTGTACTACTCGATTCAAATTGCGAAACAAATGACGTCGCTTGACGCTTTTGTTCTGTTTCATTTAACGCTGATTGAGATTGTTCTGAATTCACGGTTCTATCCTGTTCTAAGGAATTTTTAATGTCTACAGTATTCATATATTGTGCCCTTTATTACCAGCGAACTTCAAATTTCTTACGTAACCAAATCGCAAAGCTGTTGAGACCCACCATCAATGCTAATAGTACGATAATCGCAGCCGCTGTACGTCCTTCAAAGAAGTTACGTAACTCATTGCCTTGCCATAAGTAAACTTGAACAGGTAATGCTGTAGATTGATCTAGTGGTGTCGCTGGAATATTTGCAACGAATGCGCTCATCCCGATCAATAACAATGGCGCAGTTTCACCTAAAGCATGTGCAACACCAATGATTGCCCCTGTCATAATCCCCGGTAATGCCAATGGCAATACATGATGGAAAACAGTTTGTAAACGTGATGCCCCGATACCTAACGCAGCTTGGCGAATAGAAGGTGGCACAGCTTTAAGTGAAGCACGTGTGGTAATGATCACCGTTGGAAGAGTCATTAAGCTAAGGACTAAACCACCGACCAAAGGTGCTGAAATCGGTAAATGCATCCAACCGATAAAGATTGCCGCACCAAGCAAACCAAATACGATCGATGGAACAGCTGCAAGGTTGTTAATATTCACTTCAATAATGTCAGTGATGAAGTTTTTTGGCGCAAATTCTTCTAGATAAATTGCACTTGCAACACCTAACGGAATAGAAATCACAATCACGATGAGCATCATAAACAATGAGCCCATAAATGCACCTGCCAAACCTGCTGTTGCTGGCGAACTACGTGAATCTGGATTGCTGAACAATTGAGTATTGAAAGTACGTTCAATTACACCCTTTGCCGCTAAATCATCAGAAAGTTTACGTATTTCTGGACTTAACTGCTGCTGATCATCAGGCAAAGAACGATCAATATTACCTGCTAACCACACATCAATATTGGCATCTGCAAGGAAATTCAATTCTATTTTTTTACCGATTAAAGACGGATCTTTAAACACCATATCTCGAATACGATAGGCTTCTGAACTGGTGTACAAATTACTTAGTTCATCACGTTGGCTTTCAAGTGAAGGATCTTTTGCAACTAAACCATTCACAATTAACGCATCCCAATCCACCATACCCATCTTGGTTTGCCAGTCTACATAGCGCTCTTCATAATGCGCTGGTGACTCACCCACTTTCTGTGTTGGTTTCGGTCCTGCATCAATCACCGTTGGATCAAAATAAACAGGAACAGTCATACTGGCTTGCCAAAATGCTGGAAGTCCTTTGTATAAAATACTACCGAACAAGATTGCAACGAAGGCTAAACCAATCACCACCGAAGTAAAACCAACGATACGAAAAGTTTTTTCTTTACGATGACGCTTTGACAATGAACTTGCAATTTTAGCTTTGCGTTTTTCACGAAGCTCAGCCGCAACTTGAGGATCAAATACATTTTGATCCACAGGAGATGTATTTGATGTACTCATTCGTATTGCTCACGATATTTACGCACGATGTAAAGTGCAACAATGTTTAAACACAATGTAATGACAAATAAGGTTAGACCCAATGCAAATGCCACCAATGCTTGTGGGCTGGCAAAATCTGTATCACCTGTTAACTGTTTCACAATGGTTACTGTCACAGTTGAAACAGCTTCAAGTGGATTGATATGCAATAAAGGACTGTTCCCAGCTGCGAGTACCACAATCATGGTTTCTCCTACAGCACGAGAAACAGCAAGCAAGAATGCCCCTGTAATCCCCGGTAAAGCAGCGGGTAAAACAACTTGGCGAATGGTCTCAGACTTGGTTGCCCCTAAGCCCAATGAACCATCACGTAATGCACGAGGTACTTGGGTGATAATGTCGTCAGATAATGAAGATACGAATGGAATAATCATAATTCCCATTGCAAAACCTGCGGTTAAAGCACTGGTTGCATTGACATCGATACCAACAGCATTCCCCAACATTTTAAAGACTGGGCCAATTACCATGATGGCAAAAACACCATACACAATCGTTGGAATACCCGCTAAAACTTCAATGGTTGGTTTTGCCCAAGAACGAAAGCGTGGAGACGCATATTCAGCAAGATAAATTGCAATCATTAAACCCAACGGTACGGCAACCAATAATGCGATACCACTCACCATGAGCGTACCCCATAGCAATGGTAATAATCCGTAGCTACCCTCTGCATTTCCAGAAGTACTAAAACCTGGATTCCACTCTGTGCCAAAGAAGAATTCCATTGGACTTACAAATTTGAAGAAGTGCATTGCTTCACTAAACATTGACATGACAATGCCAACAGTGGTCAGAATCGCTACACCAGAACAAAGAATCAAAACAACATTAATGGTTTTTTCTACTTCATTACGTGCACGGAATTGTTGGCTAATTCTTTTCTTTGCCCAAACAAGTCCTAGCATTGCCGCACAAGTCACCACTGCGAATTTTGCAAAAGAACCAATTCTTTCAAATTTAGCAAGTTGTTCTGCTGCTGCAACTTCATACGCCGCTGGTGTATCTGTTACCCCAAAGCCAGAAGCAATCGCTTGAATACGGTCAACCAGTACATCTACCCCAGCTTCATCAAGTGTAGAAGCAATATTTACAGGAACATTCTGTAAAATTAAATGTTGTAAAATACTTGGTTCAACCAAATTCCAAATGATCAAAATTAAAAAAGCAGGAATGCCACACCATAGCGCAACCAATGAACCATAATAGCCTGGACGCGAATGTAAGATTGCAGTGTTATTTCCCTTACCTGCTAGGCTTCGGCTTTTTCGTAGCCCGATTTGATATGCGATAGCAATTAAAGCTAATAACACGCCAATAAGTAGCAGATTCATGTATTCTCCACCGTTTTTTCAATTTGCATGATTTGAAAAAACTCTGCTTAGCAATGAAAGCCGATGGTAGTCACCCACCATCAGCTTCGATTATGACTGATTGATTATTTACCAGCTTTAAAAGTTGCAAGAATTTTTGCACGCTCAGAATCAGACATTGAAATTAAACCCGCTTTGTCTAACTTAGAACCTTTACCAGATACTTTCTTGTTCAAGAAGTATTCAGTATATTCTTTTAAGCCTTTAATCGATTGTAAATGCTCACCTTTCACATAGAAGTATAAAGGACGAGATACTGGGTAAGTACCATTTAGAATGGTTTGCTCAGAAGGTGTTACGTTGTTTACAGTCGCAACACGTAATTTGTCACGGTTTTGATCATAGAAACCTAGACCGAAAACACCAACTGCATTTGGAGAAGATTTTAAACGTGCAAGTGTTTCAGTATAATCACCTGCAATTTCAATCACTCGTCCGTCTTTACGGAAAGATGAACATGCTTTTTTCTGTGCATCTTTATCTAATTTCTTATAGTATTCATAAGCTTCACATCCAGCTTCAACCATTTTCTCTTGGAACACTTCACGTGTACCGTGGTTAGATGCAGGAATCACTAGAGTAATCGCTTCATTTGGAAGTGATTTGTCAATTTGGTTCCAACGTGTATAAGGGTTTGGAACCAATTTACCATTTGATGGCAATTCTGCCGATAACGCTGCAAAAACGTGTTGAGGACGTAATTTATAAGCCGCTTTGCTTGAGTTTGAAGCAAATACGATACCGTCATAACCAATTTTGATTTCTTGGATTTTATTTACGCCTGCTTTTTTACATGCAGCGATTTCAGTATCTTTAATTTTACGAGAAGCGTTTGCGATGTCGATAGTGTTGTCGCCAACACCAGAACAGAATTGTTTTAGACCAGCAGAACTACCACCAGAACCGACAACAGGTGCTTTGTACTGTGGGAAAGTATGACCAAACTCTTCTGCAACAATACTTGCGTATGGAAGTACAGTTGAAGAACCAGCAATTTGAATCGTGTCACGAGCTGCATTAGCTGTGGTTGCAACCGCCGCCCCTGAAACAACTAAAACAAGTGCAATGTGATTTAAGCGCATTCTTTTCTCTCTTAATAAGCTTGCAATTTTGAAGTACGCCATTTGTTAGCCATGTTGTACTTTTCGGATAACTGCATTTTGATTTTAAAATATGACAAAGAAGTTACAGCTTTATGACGCTTTTATGATAATTAATATTTCAGATTTGATTTGATTAAAAATCTTTAAAATTCAATATGTAACAAACTGTGATTTATTTATATTTTTTCCTGATTCTGTGAATACAAATGTAATCATTCATTTATCTGTCACAATGATCCGTCTTTATTTTACTATGCCAAGCGACAACTTAAGTCGTTCCTACATTATTTTATGTGCAAAAATCACTTAAAATAGAAAAAAAGGATAATGACTAATGAAAGTATTAAATCGTCAAGAATGGCATGAAACATTTCTGAAAATGGTGGGTTCATCCAGTATGATCACCTTAATCATTACAATGAGCTGCCTTATTATTTACATTTTATTATCACAAATCAGCCCCTCTTTTCTGATGCAAAATCTATTGATTAGCTTCAGTTTTATTTCACTGTTCATTCTCACCATGCAAACACTACGTTCAATGTATCATGTCTATCATTTGCCATTGATGGGCAGCTGTAGGCAGAACTACCAAAAGATTATTTTCTTTTGCAGTAGCTTCTCTATGGCGCTAATCATACTCAGCTCATTCCTATTGAGTTTTAGCAAAATGGTTAAAGATTATTATGGCTAAATAAGCAAATCGTTATTTAATGCTTGTAGACACTTGAATATACAGTTGTTATTTGTGAATTAAGGCATACTCCTTAAAACACCAACTGACTTGTCTCGCTCTAAAATACAAAAAAGGAGATCATATGATCTCCTTCTTGCATATCACTGAGATGAATTAATCAATCGCAGGTGTATATGTACCATCAGCAATGGCGTCTTTAATACGTTCAGCTTCTGTTAATACAAGATTTAACAGATTTTGAACGTTCTCTAAAGTTGCAACAGGGCTTAAAGTGGTCATTTTCAATGATTGAACATTACCCACTTTGGTTACACCAATATTCGCTTCACCACGTGCAAATAGTTCATCTGCAACGTTTTGGTTTAAGGTATCGAGTAACTCAACGGGATAGCCTGCCGGAACGACACGGAACAATACAGAAGCGAATTGTGGATCAACCAACATTTCCAAACCTTCTGTTGCATTGATATATGCCGCAACATCACGTGTTAAATCAACACCATGATCGATCATTGAACCATACAATTCTTCACCAAGTGATTCAACCGTCATCCACAATTTCAATGCATCAAAACGACGCGTTGTTTGTAATGACTTAGAAACGAGGTTCGGTACACCATGTTCTTCATCATAAGCAGAGTTTAAGTACTCAGCTTCATAATGCATGAAACGATAATTCGCTTCATCTTTCAACAAGAACGCACCACAAGAAATTGTTTGGAAATAATGCTTATGGAAGTCTAATGTCACAGAATCTGACAATTCGATCCCATCGAGCATAGAACGATAATCATTAGAAAGAATCAGTGCACCACCCCATGCCGCATCGATATGCATCCACGCGCCATATTTATTGGTGATTTCACGGATTTTTTTCAGTGGGTCAATTGCGCCTGCATCGGTTGTTCCCGCTGTTGCAACAACACACGCCACGATCTTACCTTCTGCTTGAAGATGAGCCATGGTTTTTTCTAATGCATCAGCATCCATCTGTGCGTTACCATTCACAGGAACAGTCACAACAGATTGGAAGCCCATACCCATCATTGCCATGTTCTTTTGCACAGAGAAATGTGCATTTTCAGAACAAATCACTTTGACATTACGCATTGCATCCGCAGGGATACCATCACGCTGTACAGACCACGGATTACCGTTTTCGTCTTTCCAATTTTTAGAAATACATGCATCACGCGCCAGTAAAACACCCATCAAGTTTGATTGTGTTCCACCTGAAGTGAACACACCAGCTTGACCTGCGCCATAACCTACTTTTTGACGTAACCAATCGATTAATTGCACTTCCATCAAAGAACCCGCAGGGCTTTGATCCCATGAATCCATGGACTGGTTGGTCGCATTAATCAGTACTTCAGCAATTTGACTTGTCACCATCGTAGGACAATGTAAATGTGCTAAAGAGTGTGGATGATGTACTTTTAAGCTTTTATTTAAGAAAAGCTCAACCATACGTTCCAAAGCTTTATGTACACCTAAACCTTCTTTTGAAGGATTAAATGCAATTGCACTGCGAAGATCTTTGATACTTCCGCCAGTGTACATTTTATCGTTTTGCAACCATGCTGCGACCGCTTTGGTCGCCTCACCCATTGCTGACTCATAGTCAGCAATAGATTGAGCATCATTGCAGAGTAACGCTTTACGGTGTTCTGCAAAATCTACCATAACTTATGCGCCTCGAACTGCAACAAGCGCTTCAGCAACTGCTTTCTTAAAGCGAGCAAGTGCTTCAACACATTCTTCTTGAGTGATGATCAATGGGCAAAGTAAACGAATCACTGTACCGCTACGACCACCTTTTTCAAGCAATAATTTATTGTTGAAACAAGCCGTTTGAATTGCAGCAGCTAACTGTGAATCGGCTGGAAGTGAACCCATATGATCTGCTGGTTTACGCTCATCGACAATTTCAACACCAATCATCAAACCACGACCACGAACATTGCCAATACATGGGAATTCAGCAGCCATTTTTTTCAATTCAGCTTGTAAGAAATCACCACGTTCTTGCGCATTTTTTGCAAGATCTTGTTCTTTAATGGTTTTGATTGTCGCAAGACCAGTACCCATAGCCAATTGGTTACCACGGAAAGTACCCGTATGACCTGCTGGTTGCCATGCATCAAACTTACGTTTAATGGCTAAAACAGCCAATGGTAAACTACCACCTACTGCTTTTGACATGACTACAACATCAGGTTCAATACCTGCATGTTCGAAAGCAAACATTTTGCCTGAACGTGCAAAACCAGCTTGAACTTCGTCAAGAATCAAAACGATGTTATGACGCTCTGTCACTTCACGGATTTTTTGCAACCATTTGATTGGCGCAGTAACCACACCGCCTTCACCTTGAATTGCTTCAAGAATCACAGCTGCTGGCTTAGTTACACCGCTTTCAACATCTTCAATAAAGTTTTCGAAGAAATACGTTAAAGCATCTACACCGGCTTCACCGCCCAGCCCAAGTGGGCAACGATATTCATGCGGGTATGGCATAAATTGTACGCCTGGCATTAAGCCATTTACCGCATTTTTAGCAGATAAGTTACCTGTCATTGCCAGTGCACCATGAGTCATCCCATGATAGCCACCAGAAAAACTGATTACTGTGCTACGACCTGTGTAGGTCTTTGCCAATTTAATTGCTGCTTCTGTACCATCTGCACCAGATGGGCCACAGAACTGTAAGCAATACTCTTCTTGACCACCCGGAAGTTGTTCAAGAAGTGCTTCAGTAAAAGCATCTTTTAAAGGCGTTGTTAAATCTAAAGTATGTAAAGGTAGACCACTCGCTAAAGTGTCTTGAATACTTTGAATTACCGCAGGATGATTATGGCCCAAAGCCAATGTTCCTGCCCCAGCTAAACAATCGAGGTATTTTGTACCTTCAACATCGGTAACCCAACAACCATGTGCTTCCGCTATCGCTAACGGTAATTTACGTGGATAACTACGAACATTCGATTCCATCTGACTTTGGCGAGTCAAGTAGTATTCGTTTGTGGAAGTGGCAGCAGGATTTACAGAAGTAACGCTCATATCGAATTACCATCTCTGATATGGGTTGAAAGAAATAAGTCGGGTGACTTGCGGTCTTTTGACTCGGTGCTTTATAGAATCTAGTTAGAGTGCTTTATGTATTCATAACTAGGAGCGGAATGATACAGTTTTTTACGACAAAATAAATATCTTTTATGCACTTATCCATATTCCATTTATCGAAAAAAACATTTAGAAAACTCTAAATAGTTATTATCATCATACTATGTGACAAAGCAAAGAAAAGCCGATAATTATCACTGCTCACTAAAATCTGGACATGATATATAGGCTGTTCGTTTAAATTCTCATATAAGCATTTAATTTTTATATCATTTAAATTTATTCAGAGTTTCAAATCATACGTAAATTATTACAATTACACCACAAATTCTGCCAAAGTAATCCGCAAGTTGTGCTTAATATCAAAAATACATTCAAAGTAATTTAATATAACTTTCAGTCAAAAAAAATTGACTCATACTTTATTAAGGATTCGCCATGCGTTATTTAGCTTTAACCACCCTTCTTTTAGGAACGACTTTAAGCACTATGACTATTGCAGCTGAAAAAGAGCCTTTAAATTACAATATTGTCAATGTACAAGCTGAAGCGACTCGTCAGGTGTCTAATGACGAAATGCATGCTGTACTCTTCATTGAAAAAACCAACAAACAACCTGCTGAACTTTCATCACAAATTGCTCAATTGATGAATCAAGCAATGGCGATTGCTAAAAAATACCCGCAAGTCAAAGTCGAAACAGGTTCGCAAACCACTTACCCTGTATATGACAACGACAATCAAAAATTGAAAGAATGGCGTGGGCGTGCAGAAGTCCAAATCGAAAGTAAGGACTTTAAAGCAGCAAGTCAGTTAATTAGTGAATTGCAACAAAACTTCCAAACTCAATCGATCAACTTCTCTGTTTCAGATGAACAACGTAAGAAGGTTGAAAATGAGCTAATGGTCGAAGCTTCGAAAAGCTTTCAACAACGTGCTCAAATCATTACACAGGCTTGGAATAAATCGAGCTACAATTTGGTTAACTTAAATTTGAATACCAGTAACTATTACCCACAGCCTGTGATGATGCGTGCAAGTATGGCAAAATTTTCTGATGCTGAAGCAGCTCCACCTCAAGATGTTTCAGCGGGTGAATCTAAAGTAACAGTGAATGCCAATGGTTCAATCCAACTGAAATAAGTTTCATTTAATCAATAAAAACTGTGCTTATGCACGGTTTTTTTATAGCTATATTTATTCGCTGCAACAACAGCGTACTCTATTATCAATAAGCCAATAGCACATTAAAATACATAACTAATTGCGATATCTAAAAAGATCATTTTTTATTAAAAATTCAATTAATTTTAACTAAGCAATAGTTATAAATGATAATCATGTTTATTTAAATTTAGATTACAAAAGATTAAGATGGACTAAATTTTTATTGCACATATTCTTATAGAATTTTCAAGGATGCTCATGTTACAAAGCTTAAAGTTCAAGCCATCTACGCTTAGTTATGCGATTGGATTATCTTTCCTCTCCGTTACGTCTATAAGCTATGCGGAAAATGAAGACAATAATCAAACGCAGACACTTGCCCCGATTGTTGTTCAAGCCAAAGGTAACTGGTTAGAAAATGCCAATGCAGAAAAAGTTCATAACCATGCAGGTGCACGAACCATTATCGATCGTAAAAAAATGGATGCCTCTGCAGTTACTTCAATTCGTGATGCTTTAAAACAAGTTCCCGGTGTCCAAGTCCAAGACAGCAACGGGACTGGTGGTAGTGATGTATCCTTAAACTTAGGGGTTCGTGGTTTAACTTCACGCTTATCCCCGCGTTCAACTGTGTTGATGGATGGTGTTCCTTTATCCTTTGCTCCATATGGTCAGCCACAGCTGTCTATGGCTCCCCTTTCTATGGGAAATATTGAATCTGTTGATGTCGTTCGTGGTGCAGGTTCTGTCCGCTTTGGGCCACAAAACGTTGGTGGCATTATCAACTTTACAACCCGTGCTATTCCTGAATATTTTTCGGGTTCTGTTGGTTTAACGACTGAATTTGCAACTGGCACAGATCAAATCAAATACAGTCCAAATCTATTCATTGGTGGAACAATGGAGAATGGTTTGGGTCTTGCCCTGCTTTACTCAGGCACCAAAGGTGACGGTTACCGAGAAGCCAATAATAAAATTGATATTGATGATGTGATGTTAAAAACATCGTATCAATTTACTGACCATGATCAAGTTGCAGTGAATCTGCATCATTATGAAGGTCGTGGTGAAATGCCTGAAGGTTTAACAGCCGCGCAATATGCTGAAAATCCTTATCAATCGAACCAAACACGTAACTATTTTGCAGGTCGCCGTTCTGACATTTCAGTGAAATATAGCCATAAAGATGACGTCAATAATTTTGAAGTCTTAGGCTATTATGTAGATTCTTTCCGTACCAGTGACCTTGAGTCTGCAATTGAAAATACGCCTAATAGCCGTATCAGTAACTCACCACGTGACTATAAATACTTTGGTATCGAACCTCGTTATTCAAGAGCTTATACATGGGGTAAAATGAATAATGAAGTAACCGTGGGCTACCGTTATTTGGAAGAAGACAGTTCTGAGTTTTCTGGTCGTACAGCACCTTATAATACGCTGACAGGCACACCCGGAACTCGTGTACCGAATACCACCAGTGATGGTGGAACAAAAGCCCATGCAGTCTATATAGATAACCGTTTTGGTATAGGTGCATGGACCATTACACCAGGTGTGCGTTTTGAATCGATTGAAACACATAATGATTTCACTGCATATCAAGGTGGTATTGCCAATAACACTGTGCATCCAAAGATTAAATCTGACGAATTTTTACCGAATATCGCAATACAATATGCTTTCAACGACCAATGGAATGTATTTGCCAACGCAGGTGTATCATTCGGTCCGCAGCAGTATAACCAGCTTGTGACGACAAGAACTATAAACAGTAAAAATACTGCGGTGACTACACTAGATGGTTTACACCCTGAAAAATCAAATAACTACGAAATTGGAACCAAATACTTAGGTAATGGTCTAAATGCTGAATTGACTGTATTTTACCTAGATTTTGACAAAGAACTTTTACTAGAACGTCCTGACAATATTGGTACAGGCATCTGGACCAATCTAGGTGCAACCAGTCATAAAGGTGTTGAAGCAGGTTTGAGCTATGACTTTGGTTCATTGTCAGATTCGTTAAAAGGTCTAAAAGCTTATAGCAATTACACCTTTACCAAAGCAGTCTCTGAAGCAGGTAAATTTGATGGTAAAGATCTACCTTATTACTCACGTCATGTTGCAAATTTAGGCATGGGTTATACGGTAAATAAATGGTCAGTCAATGCTGACATGTTTGCGCAATCTAAACAACATGCACCAGGTTCTGGCGATGTTTACCAAACTGAAGAAACCGCAGATGGTCGTATCGGCGATATTCCGGGTTATTCAACTTTTGCTGTTCGTACTGGCTATAATTTTGGTAAAGATTTTTATGGTTTAAAAGTTGCGGGTGGAATTAAAAACCTATTTGATACTCAATACTTTACCCGCTCTTCGGACTCAACAGGTGGTAAGTATGTAGGTCAACCACGTACCTTCTATCTACAAACTTCTGTTGATTTTTAAGCCCGTTATTTAAAATACTTACTCATCGCCTTTTAAATAACCAAAGCCCTAATCTCACAACTTGAGATTAGGGCTTTTTTAATTACTTTTATTTGAATATCTTCTATGATGGTTCTCTTAAAATACGTTATAGAAAATTCAGTAATGGAATACGAAACAATACTGCTCAGCCTTGGTTTTTTTGCTTTTTGTGCAGGGCTGATTGATGCTGCTGTCGGCGGTGGAGGTTTAATCCAACTTCCCGCACTGATGCATGCTTTTCCAAAACAAAGCTTAGCAACTATTTTTGGAACCAATAAAATCATTGCAATGGCAGGTACAGTTTCATCAGCTTTTGCTTACTATAAGAAAGTCACTATCAATTGGAAATTAATTATTCCAACAATGCTCGCTGCATTTATCTTTTCTTTCTTTGGTGCAATGTCTGTTTCACTGATTCCCAAAGAACTCATGCGCTATATCGTATTTTTCCTTCTCATTATTATTGCGATTTACACCTTTGCAAAAAAGGACTTAGGCCAAGTACATACTGTTTTACAAACAGGTAAAAAAGAAATCGCCTTGGGTTTATTCTTTGGTGCATTAATTGGTTTTTATGACGGAATTTTCGGCCCAGGAACTGGAAGTTTTTTACTCTTTCTATTTGTTAAAATATTTGCTTTTGACTTTTTAAATGCTTCTGCGTCAGCCAAATTGGTCAATGTAGCAACCAATATTTCTGCCATGTTCTTTTTTATACCTTCTGGGCATGTTTTATGGATGGCAGGCATTATTTTAGCCGTATGTAATGTCTTGGGTTCATTTGCAGGAACTGCATTAGCAATCAAATATGGTAGTGGCTTTATTCGTATTTTCTTTTTGATTTTGCTAATTTTTTTAATCGGTCGAATGGGTTATGATTTATTCATACATTGAGAATAGAACTGTGTCAATATGCTGAATCCGTAAATAATTTCAATGCAATTTAAACGATAAAAAACCACTCGAAAGTGGTTTTTTGACGAAATGCTTAAATCAAAACTATTTCTTAAACGGAAATGCATATTTCACGATACGCCCAAGCACTTGACCATACTGCTTAAACAAACTGGCATTGTTATAATTTAAACCATATTTTTCACAAACAGCTTTTACCTTTGGTGCCATTTTACGGTAACGACGTGCAGGTACTTCTGGGAATAGGTGATGCTCAATTTGATGACTTAAATGTCCTGTCAAAATATGAAAAGCTTCTGAACCTGTCAAATTTGATGAGCCGCGAATCTGACGCATATACCAGTGACCACGGCTTTCATTCTGCAATACCGTTTTCGGAAACACCTCAACATCTTTTGTGAAATGCCCACAGAAAATAATACTAAATGTCCAAATATTGCGAATGCCGTTGGCAACTAAATTGCCTGTAAATACAGGTAGTGCCGCTGGCCCTGCAATGAGTGGGAAAAATAAGTAATCTTTAAAAAACTGTTTACCAATTTTTTTCTGAGTTGGTTTCCACTCTTCTTTAAACTGCGCCCAAGTTTTTCGTTTATAGATGAGCTTGCCAATTTCAAGATTTTGAATGGCAACCCCCCATTGGAACAACAAACAGAATGGAATTGCATATAACGGTTGTAATAAATACCCTGCTTTCCAACGTTGTTCTGGAAATAGACGCAATAAACCATAACCAATATCATCATCCATACCCTTAATATTGGTATAAGTATGATGTTTATAATTGTGGGTTTGACGCCAATTATCTGAAGTTCCAACGATATCCCATTCGTAAGTTGTACCTTTAAAACGTGGATCATTCATCCAGTCATATTGTCCATGCATGACATTATGACCCAACTCCATATTTTCCATGATTTTGGCAAAACCGAGCAAACCTGTACCCAACAACCATGCTGGCGGAAACCACCCTGCGAATAAACAAGCACGGCCTAAAATACTGCTATAGCGAATCGCTGCATACACTTTTTTAATGTATTTAGCATCCTTTTCCCCAATATCATCCAGTACTTCTTGCTTGATTGCATCTAACTCACGTGCTAATTCATCCAATTCAAATTGAGTTAATTCGCGGTTTTTAGGATTGGTAAAATATTGAATTTTAACTGGCATATTCATGATAAAACTCGCTTAAATATCGATAACTAAATCAGTTTGAGCTGTATTGACACAGATTCTGAGCAAATTGTTCGGTTCTGAATTTTCTGAACCATTGACTAAATTCTTAGTTGCACCCTGTGCTTTGTTGCATGCACATTTATTGCAAATTCCCATACGGCAACCATGTTGTGGCTTGATGTTTTGCTGCTCAAGTCCGACTAAAATGGACTGACCTTTTGGAATCGCAACCACTTTATTGGACTGTGTTAATGTCACGTTGATAAAGCCATTATCATCAGTGAATACAGGACTTAGGCTAAAAGCTTCACTCTTGAAATCTTGAACATTTTCAAACAGTGTTTCTGCTGTTGTAACAAAACCTGAAGGCCCACACACATACACTGTACTATGCTGAAGGTTTTCAATATGATTCAGATGTGCAACATTTAAACGTGAATCTGCATGTTGTTCTTGGGTATAAAATACTTCGAATTTGAATTGTGGAAATTGCTCGCAAAAATGATCAAATGCTTGTTTAAAAGCAACATCTTCATGCTTTTTGACCCAATACATTAAATGTACTGCTTGCTGATCTAATTGTCGGGTTGTTGCTAATTTTTGGATTAGACTATACATCGGTGTAATACCACTACCCGCCGCCAATAGAATCAAACTTTGTGGCGTTTTTGGAAGTAGCATTTCTCCATAAGGAACACCGAACTCAATCACATCATCAATTTTGGCACGATCATTCAACCACTGGCTGACGATACCTTGATCCACTTTTTTAACCGTTAAAAGTACATGTTGATGATCAAGTTGCGTCAAACTATAGGTTCTTTCATATCGAATACCTTTTATTTCAATAATAATCGGATGATGTTGCCCTGCTTGCCCCATTTGAAAGTGACGATTGACTTGAATGGTTAAGCTCACCGTGTCCGCTGCGGATTGTTGCTTTTGAACAATTTTTCCTAAAGCCTGTTGAACAGACCATAATGGGTTAATTTTTTGTAGCCAAAAATTAACACTATGTTGACCTACAACAATGTCAAACATCGAATTTACAGGAGATTTTTGCTTTTCAATAGCGTGCATTTGAGCTCACCATTTGTCTAAATTTTAATTATTATACACATGTATATATATTTGTATATACATTCGTATTGTATCTAGTCGTTTCATTTATGTGACTTCAACCGCTATAATGGTTAAATAATTTAATTTATTTGATATTTATGAATCAGACTTCTGCAATTTCTCAGGATCCATCTACACTTCAAGAGCAGTATCATGAGCTTGAGAAAGTAACTGTGCGTACTGTTGGCAGAAAGGCAACGATTACTAAAGAAGAATTATTCCAAGCCGCACTCAATCTGATTGGCCCTCAAAAAAGTATCGCCTCATTAAGCTTGAGAGAGGTTGCACGTGAGGCAGGTATCGCACCGAATAGTTTTTATCGACATTTTAAAGATATTGATGAATTGGCGATTGAATTAATTGAGCTTTCAGGTGGCGTCCTACGCCGAATTTTGCATCAAGCACGAATTAAAGCCATCAAACAAAGCAGCATTATTCGTAGTTCTGTTGAAGTGTTTATTGAACAATTAGACGCGGATGAAGGCAATCTCAGCCTTTTACTGCGTGAAGGCTATACAGGCTCAATTCAATATAAACTTGCTGTCGATAAACAATTGAATTATTTCCAACAAGAACTCCAAGAAGATTTAATTCGCTTAGAACGCATTAACAACAGTAAATTGGCTCACCCTGATTTAGTTGCCAAAGCCATAACCCAATTGGTGTTTAACATGGGTGCTAAAGTGATTGATTTACCCGTCAACGAGCGTAAAGAAGTCGCAGAGCAAACCATGATCATGATTCGTATGCTACTTGAAGGCTCTCGCCATTTAGACGAAGCGCAAATTCGCTAATTGTATTCATATGATTAGCATTTGCTTAGGCTATTCATAATTCAAACAATAACGCGTAAAAATTACGCGTTTGATTGATGGGTTATGCCTCGTTAGAATCAATTTCTGTACCAGCCTGTTTTAACCCCATTCAGGCTTTTATAAAGGCTCACTGAGCCTTTTTTATCGAATAATTTGACTTAGAGCCAGCCCATTATAAACTTTGCTTTTAAGGCCTTAAAATCATCAAAAGCAAAAAGAAAGATTTTAATAAAAGACATTCTTAATAACAGTTTTCCTTAATAACAGCCCTACGTTATTTAGTTTAATTCAATGAATCATATTTTATAATATAACCTTACATATTTAATCCGACAAATGTCTAAATAGATTTTATTTTAAAATAACAAAAGAACCTATATCAAATCCAACATATGTATAAACACCCCACACTATTAAAATGTAAATAAAATACACATTATAAAAATATACACAAATAAGATGTAAATAAAATACATATTATATTATGCATGAGAGTGGCATTTATAATCATGAAATGGCATTTTATATCATCATCAACAGACATTCATTTACTAAAGAATATATTTTAAAGCAAACCCAATTATCCAACAAAAGTATGATTATATTTATTAAATGAATATTTTTTAAATACTATAGCTTATTTTGGGTTTAATTATTTACTATGCTATAGGTGATAATAAAGCTTGCTCAAAGCCAATTCCACTCACAAAAAAGTCATTTTAGTTTGACTAAAATGACTGAGTATTTTGAGAGATTTAAGCTCCGATGGAACACAAAACTCTGATTAATCTTGAATGATATTAATCAATTAACCCTATTTTCTTTGCGGCATTTATTGCCTTAGTTCTAGAGTTGACTGAAAGTTTGTGATAGATATTTTTAATGTGGCAATCAACAGTAAACTTCGAAATACTCAGTGTTTCAGAGATTTCACGGCTACTATTTCCCGCTGCAACTAAAATCAAAATTTCTAATTCTCTTCCTGATAAATTACTTTCCATTTTATGCTGCGAACACGATGGTTTAACTTCATCATCGATATGATGCATGCTTTTCAGAATTTGACTAGCAACAAATGGGTCTATAATTACCCCACCGCGCAACAGACTACGAATTGCAAAAATCAATTCAAAATCATCACGTTCCTTTAAAACATACCCCGAAGCACCAGCAGACAATGCTTTTAAAATAGTGTCTACAGAATTCCATGCTGATACCACCATAATCGGTGTTTCGTTGTCATTTTTTCTTTCACGCATGTAATAAATAAAATCGATACCATTACCATCAGGTAGTCCTAGATCGACCAAAACCAATTCAGTGTGCTTCTTTTCATAAATTTCCTCAGCCCCTTTAATTGTTTGAGTAAAATTTAAGTCTTCATCCTTATAACCAAAGCTCACTAATATTTTGTACATACGCTCTTGAATAACTGGATCATCCTCTAAAACAAGAACAGGTAACCTTAATTTGCAATCTATATTAAAAATATTATTAAAGTGTTCATCCATTTTATGATCATCTTCTAATGTATGAGTAGGTAATGGCAGTTGATAGTCTAAAGAAAACATGTATTCCACTCCTTCCTTACTTCTTAATATTGTTAATTTAAAAGTAGTGATAAGACAATAACCAATATTGGGTATATTTCATATAATCTTAAATAAACATCTAACCCTTTATAATAAGAATATGAATTATATTACATTAATAATTATGTAACATATTTTATTCAATCAAGCGTATTTATTATTTTAAAACCCTATTTTATTAAGTTTTCTTTAACATTTTTATAAAATTCAAATTACTTATTTTTAGTGATTTATTATCTAGACGTATTGAATTAATTTAATCATGTAGATTTACCGTATCTTTTTCTTCATTGAAAAGGCAGGTACTCGTTTAAGTTTAAAAACACAATTGCGTTCAATTGACTGGGGATTTTTAACACTTGGTTTTAATTTTTGGTTTCAGTTTTTAATCACGCTTAAATATTTTTTAGTGTTTAGCAGGATTAAAATAAAACGTTTTAGACTTGATCTCTTTATTTAACTGAGCATTATACGCCATGTTTATCTATGCATAAAATGCGATCAAGTCCCTCTTTGCTGATGAACTGCACATGTTCATCAGCCTTTTTTTGCGCATAATTGATGTCGCAGCAGCGATAGATAAAAGCGTTCATTTAATTTTAAGTATTTCACACTATAAAGAAAAATAAGCCTAGAATTGCTTGAATAAATAGGCATTTTCATCACATTTAGCACCACTTTTAACACCCTGAAAACCAGCAGTGCTAAGCGATTTGGACAATTCAATGAATCTACTGAACAACCGTCAAAGTATTCTTGCAAGTTACATCATCATGTTCGTCGCTTTGATTTCAATTATTCCCCTACATCTCCTCGCAAGTTTCTTCGCTGGTTTTGTTATCTACGAAATGATCAATAGTTTGGGAAATATCACTGAAAAATATATCGATGGTCAACGTGCCAGACTCACCATTAGTGTGATTCTTGGCATTATTATTGTTACATTGATTACTTTTGCGATCACCAGTCTGATTAGCTTTATGCAACATGATGTGCAAGGTTCGGGGATCAATGCATTAAGTTTGCAAATTGACGCTACACTGCAAAAGCTGCAACTTGAAATTGCACAATATATCCCAGGATTTATTCCCTATACTTTACCTGAACTTAAAGATCAGACACTGGCTTTGATGAAAGATAATTTATCTACACTCAAACATACGGGTACTGATTTTATTCATAATCTCGCGACTATGCTGATTGGTTCGATTGTTGGCATATTGGTTTCATTAAATCGTTTGCATAAAGCACCTGAGCATCCTGCATTCAAACAAGCCATGATTCAGCGTATTGAAAACCTCTCTATATCGTTCAAAAATGTTGTATTTGCTCAATTTAAAATTTCACTGATTAATACGGGCTTGTTCCTTATCTTTTCGCATATTCTCATGCCGATTTTTGGGATACATCTACCCTTTGCCAATACATTGGTTATTTTAACTTTTATTTTTGGACTGATTCCTATCGTCGGCAACTTGATTTCCAACTCGATTATTGTTGTGACAGGTTTAACTATTTCAGTGACAACTGCGGGTATTGCACTGATTTATCTTATTTTAATTCACAAACTTGAATATTTTATCAATGCTAAAATTATCGGAACAAAAATCCATGCTGCGTCATGGGAAGTTCTGTTGGCCATGCTGGTCTTTGAATCTATCTTTGGACTTGCAGGTTTGATTGTTGCACCTATTTTCTATGCTTATATCAAACTTGAGTTAAAAGAAGCCAAGCTGATCTAAGCAAAAAGCTCCCGAAGGAGCTTTTATTTTTTTTGAAAATCAATAAATATTTCAATCAATTATGGTTTAACAACAACAAGAATTTGAATCGCTTCTGGTGTTACAGATAGACCATCCAATAAGCCTAAACCTTCTTTTTGGAATTTCTGTAGGCGTTCAATTTCATCTGCACGAATACTTGGATTAAACTGTTTTAGATAAGTTAAACGGTCAATTTCATATTGCCATTTACTACCATAAATTTCTTTCGCCTGTTCACGCAATGTTGGCAATGCACCTTTTGCAATATCAAGGGCTTGTGCATAACGTGCTTCAACCACTTCACGGCGTGCTTTCACGACTTGACGGCAACTATTACTGTCTAAATGGTGCAAGTACGGTTTAATGATCTCAGGATCAAGCTTAGCCGTAATATCTTGACCATTCTCAGTCAATAACACACGAATCAATTGTGTCGGCAGGCTTGAAGGTAAATTCAATGCTTTAGGTGCGATTACATCCACTTTAAACCATACTTCCAACAAGATTGTCCCTTGTTTCAAAGCATTGGTTTTAAGAATCGCCACATTGGTGCTACCGAAAGACTGTGTACGGATAATTTCCATCACACTTTCAGTAAATGGATGTTCAAGAGTTAAATACTGAGCATCTTCACGAATCTGCGCTTGATCGCGGTAGAACGTTGCCGTCATCCCTTCTTCATCAATATCCAAACCTTGTACTTGCATTTGATCGGTTGGCTTGATGATGACTGTACCATTACTTTGCTCATCAAAATCAATATTCGTCGCTGCCATAAAGCGTTTCATAAACATTGGTAATAATGTATTGTCATCATAGTCTTCAAGCGCTGTCACAATTTCTTGTGCAACAAGAGGACGACAAGAGTTGTATTCGAGCAAACGATCACGCCCCTCTTGCAACTCATTCTCAAGCGCTTGGCGTTGAACATTCACAGCTTCAAGAAGTTCTTCAAATTCTTGACCTTTATCAGTCAATAAGCTCTCTTTTAAATCGAGAATAAAGTTTTCTTGAAGCGTTTGAGCCGTTGGAGAAATACTGCTGAAAATATTCAATGCTTCGTTGTACCAGCGGAACATACGCTCTTGCGCCGTTCCTAGAAGATAAGGCACATGAATTTGAATACGATTTTCTTGACCAATACGATCTAAACGACCAATACGTTGCTCTAAAACATCAGGATTTGCTGGTAAATCGAATAATACGAGGTTAGAAGCAAACTGGAAATTACGACCTTCTGAACCAATTTCAGAACATAGCAAAATCTGTGCACCATAAGAATCTTCTGCAAAATAAGCGGCTGCTTGGTCACGTTCCAACAAGCTCATGCCTTCATGGAACATCGCTGTGCGAATACCTGCATGAATACGTAAAGCATTTTCCAATGCTTCGACCACTGGGCCACTACGTGCAATCAACAATACTTTATGATGTTTTAAATCTGTACGTAATTTTTCCATCAACCACATCACACGTGGATCTGTTTCCATCCAAGCACCATCAAGCTGTGCTTCTTCTGGCCACATTTGCTCACGCAACTTACCATCTTTAGACCAGTGTTCTGGTGCAGGTAATGGCGCAGGCTGACAGTCACGACCAGGGAAACCTTGAATTGCTTCACGTGTGTTACGGAAAAGAATACGTCCTGTACCATGACGGTCTAAAAGCTCATGAATCGCACGGAAACGATGTTCAGGTTGGTCTTCAATCGGATGACCAAGTAACTTTTCAACAGCAGCTAAATGCACTGCTTCAAGCGGAAGATCCGACATCAACACTTCTGCAATTTTAGCCGTATGATGATATTGCTCTTCTTCATCCAAGAAACGATCTAGAGAACTAAAACGCTGCGGATCGAGTAAACGTAAACGCGCAAAATGGCTTTCTACACCCAACTGTTCAGGCGTTGCTGTCAATAACAATACACCTTCAGTTTTTTCAGCAAGCTCTTCTACAAGATCGTAACGGTCATTACCACCTTCTTCTTCGCTCCACATCAAATGATGTGCTTCATCAACAACGAGCAAATCAAAGCCAGCTTCAAGTGCTTGATCACGCAGATCATCATGGTCAATCATCAAATCGACCGATGCAATAATACATTGCTCAGTTAAGAATGGATTTAACTCAGGATCATGTTCTTTAATCGAAGCAGTACGTGTCAAATCAAACAATGAGAAGTTCAAATTGAAACGACGGCGCATTTCAATCATCCATTGATATTGCAATGAATCAGGTACCAGAATCAAAATACGCTCAGAACGACCTGTCTTCAATTGTTGATGAATGATCAAGCCTGCTTCAATGGTTTTTCCTAAACCGACTTCATCGGCAAGTAAAACACGAGGTGCAAAACGCTTACCGACTTCATGTGCAATATAAAGCTGATGTGGAATAAGACCAACACGTGCGCCCACTAAACCACGTAACGGTGAAGTTTGCATATTGGCTTGCATTTGCAAAGCTTCAATACGTAAGTCATACCACTCTTTATAGTCAATTTGGCTTGCAAGTAAACGCTCTAATGGTTTTGACAATTGAATTTGCGCGCCAATACGTGTTTCATTCAAGGCTTTGCGTTCTTGTTCACCATTTTCAAGCGTGCGGATCACGTTATAACGAATCACGCCATTGTGATCATCGAGTGATTCAACAATCCATTTTATGCCTTCTTGGTCTTGAACTTCATCATTTACATTGAAGACAATACGAGATAGAGGTGCGTTGTTACGTGCATAGACACGTGTTTCATCACTTTTCGGAAAGAGAATACTAATTGAACGTTCATCGACATCAATCAATACACCTAAACCTAATTCAGTTTCTGTGTCTGATAACCAACGTTGACCTATAGCAAATTGTTGCAATTTTTCCACCTTTATCTCAAGTTAGGACCGAAACACAGTTGCTCAAATCAGGAGAATATTTGAACAAAGTATACCGCCTTTACGCAATACTTTTTGACATAAAGCTCACTAAATTCTGAGCTTTTTCACGATCTATTTAAAAAAATTTTGACTAAAACGGAACTGGACAATCAAATTGTACAAGCTCCTCTGTTTTAGGATGATGAAAACTCAGTTGTTGTGCATGTAAACATAAGCGCGGCATCAACTGTTGTTGTTCTGCAGTTGCATACAAAGAATCACCAATAATCGGATGACCTAAATATTGCATATGAACACGTAACTGGTGTGACCGCCCTGTAATCGGTGTTAATTCAACACGTGTTACAGACTGACCTTGTATTTGAAAATGTTCGATTGCTTTCCAATGTGTCAAAGCAGGTTTATTGTTTGAAGAGTCAACAATATGTAATGGAGGATGTTCAGGATCATAAATTACAGGAATATCGACCGTGCCCTCACCTTGCAAATTTCCTGCAACCACGGCTTGATATATTTTGGACGTTTGGCGTTCTTGAAACTGGCGTGAAATACTTTTTTGTCCCCATTTACTTAAGCCAAATACAAGAATACCTGAAGTATCTCGATCTAAGCGATGAATCAGTAAAGTCTTGGGTTGTATTTTCAATAAACGGTTAATTACACAATCTTGTAAGTCTTCTGTTTTTCCGGGAACTGTGAGTATGCCTGCTGGCTTATGAATCACCATAAAATCATCTTCACGATGTATCAGGTGCTCGGTTAGAAAATTACTCAAGGTTCAGTTCCGCTGATCGTGCAAACAAGCGAGCAATTCTATGAATCTTGACATAAAAATACAATGAATATTTTTGGTTTTTTAGCTTTATTCATCGGTTTACCAATACACTTGCCTACATTATTCAAACTTTAAAAATCAAGCTTCCCCTCAGTATTTAATCATAGTCAAAAAAATTGAAACGAAATCCTCATTTTAAATTTATCCTACGCTCAAATGATGATTAGATTTTTAAATGTAGAGAAAAAAGATATCGAACACATGCACAATTTAGGTAAATTTTAATGCATCGATTCTGAATAATCAGCATGTCATCAAACCGATCATCATACATTTTGCCAACTCACAACGTGAAAAAATAAATAACCTATTGATAAAGCAGTTTTTTGCCGTATTTTTTGGCAACTTAATCATCTTAACGCTGGCTGAATGAAATGTTATAAACAATCAATACAAACAAAATGAGTAAAACATGAAAAAAACAACCTATAAATTTACATTTGCAATCTTATGCTCTTCGAGCATGCTCATCACAGGTTGTGCGACCAAAACCCTTTTAGAAAAAGATGACGGTGTACGTACTCGCGATGTACAGAATGTTCTCGTAAATGACACAGTGCTCGCTTTTGGAAAACCTTCGCAAAGCATCACGGATCTTCCTACAGACAGTATCGTGATTGCAGGACAACAAAATAGTTATGTACTCACCTCGGGTGGTGCACGATTTGCCAAAGTCATTACAGGGCTTGATCCTAAACTCATTCAAATAGATAAAGAACTTAAATTCTATTCTGCAAAAAATGATGGGAAATTTTCAGGCACATTACCCTTGAAATACGTCAAACTTTCAGAAGATGTGACCAAACAAGATCGTGAATTTTTTATTGAAAATGGTGCAGAAGAATGTACAACTTCAAGTGATCAACGTTTAAAAGCACAACGTTTTTGTTTTAATTTGGCTCTATCGGGGTTAATTTTTCCCCCTGCGAAAAATAGTGCTTCACTTAAACCACTCAGCAAACCATATAGTGTCAGCATTTATACCTATGAGCAAGTCAAAGACTATTCTCAAGTCGGTAGCAAAACAGCTGATAAATTGGTGCTGTTCCCCTTCGCAGTTGCATTTGATGTGGTGACCTTGCCTTTCCAAGCCATTCAAAAAATCTTTGATTGATCTGTCTGATTCTCAGACAAAATCGACGTTTTAAAGTGCTTAGATGATCAAACGGACTGAGCTTTTGGCTGTAATTTAAAGCTCAGTTTTCTGCAATTATTTTGTTACAAAATTTTAATACAAACCATTGTTTTCAATAAAAATAAATTAAATATTTTCAAACTCATTTTTAGCTAAATTTTACTTATTTTTAGTGATTCTCACATATTCAAAAGTTGAATACTTTATAAATACAAACATCAAAGTTGAGTTCTGCGATGAATCTTGGAATAAATAAACACGTATATAGTGTAGCAACCCATAATTGGATGAGACATTTAAATCCAAACTTAAAATTAAGTGAAATTACCATCCCGGGGACACATTGCTCAGCGACTTATAATTTTGATGACTCGATGAATCATCTTAAACATCAGAACTATACTTTACTTGAACAGCTCCATGATGGAATCCGCTATTTGGATATCCAATTGGCATGTACACATCCTGAAGATTACGCTTTGAGTGTGATTCATGACCGTTACCATTGCCAAATTAATTTTGAGCAAGTGCTTTTGACCTGCAAAAGCTTCTTAAAACGCAATCCGACAGAAATCATCTGTATTCAAATTGTGCAAAGAGAAACTCAATTCTTTAATTTTAAACGTAATTTCATGCATCACTTAGAACAATACCTAGTTGAAGGTGATAAAAGCTATTATTCTGAATGTGATCGCAATACAACACTCAGTGAATTGAGAGGAAAAATTGTTTTCTTCAATCATTGTACTGCAATCAGTGAAATCGGTATTCCATGCCAAGCTGGATTGTATGAATACTCAAATCATTTAGATCAAAAGTTCCGTATCTTGCCTTTGCAATACCAAACTGAAACTGCGGGACAAATCACAGGAATTAAAAAAGTCATTGATGAGGCTTCAACAAACAACAATGACACTTTATACATCAGCTATAACTGTGTACAAACCCATTCTGAAAAAGAGACACCTTATGACTTAGCATGGGGCAATGGTTTAACAGCATATCCTGTAATGAATAAATCATTGATGGTTATTTTAGAAAACTTGCCAAACCATCCAGCACGTTTAGGTGTGATTTTATTGGATTACTACCGCAATATGGATAAAAATGGCTTCAATCTAACCAAAACCCTGATTGAACTTAACTTACGTTATAGTGTGAAGAATTTCATATGATTAAAATTTTAAGCATAACTCCATTAAAGTAATGATTTGATCTTAATGGAGTTATTTGCAAATTAACGGTTCAACTTATTTAAGTTCAATTCATTTAAATAGTCATTTCAAAATACTAAAAAATAAAAATAAAACTGTAAAAAAACAAAAATGATATTCCAAATCATCAGCTTAAGCGTTGACAATTTTATTCTGCTTTCTTTCTTGCACAGCTTTTTTAATCACTTGATAGCCACCTGTTAAACCCAGTATAGAAATCACCAAAGCGACGATTAAATCTGGAATCAAACTGCCTGTACCAAACACACCTACCGCAGCCAGAATTACGGCAACATTTCCAATTGCATCATTACGACTACATAACCATACCGACTGCATATTGGAATCACCATCACGGAACGCATACAAAATCACCGCAGCAACGACATTGGCAATTAAGGCAAGCACACCAATGACACCCATGGTGATTGCTTCAGGTGGAATATCTTGTACATAAGCATAGGCTGTTTTTGCAATCACGACCAAGCCAAACAAAGCCATGGTCAGACCTTTAAATAATGCAACTGTCGCACGCCAGTATAGACTTGCACCTAAAACGGCCAGTGAAATACCGTAATTGACAGCATCTCCAAAGAAGTCCAGAGAATCTGCCCAAAGTGCCGATGAATGCGCATAAGCACCGCCAATCAACTCAACCAAGAACATGCTTAAATTAATAAATAAAGCAATCCATAATGCTGTACGAAACTTACTGTTCGGTTTTTGTGGTGTAGGTTCATGGCTACAAGTACATGCCATAACATTCCTCACTTGATTAAATCATGATCTGTATTATGCTATTCAAAAGCATGGAGTAACTCCAAGGTCAAGCCTGTTTTGAAAAATCGAGTAGGAAAATAAACGAGGTAATAAATCATGCATCAATATTTAATCAGTGATTTAGCCAAAAAGACCCAGCTCAGCAATGACACCATTCGTTTTTATGAGAAGAAACAACTGATTAAACCTAGTTTTAGAGCAGATAATAATTATAAATATTATGATGATGAAGCATTAAAACGTCTGATTTTTATCAAACGTTGCCGCGCTTTAGATATGACTTTACACGAAATCAACCAACTCCTTGAACAAATTCAATATCCTGAGCAAGGCTGTAAAGTGATTGATCAACTGATCGAGGAACATATCCAACATGTAGAAACACGTATTCAAGAATTGATGAGTTTTAAAACTCAATTACATGAATTACGTCAATCCTGTTCCTCAAACACCACCATTGATCATTGCCAAATTGTCAAAAAACTGGAAACCTCAGAATAACTGATGAGTTTTATAAATAACTTAACCTGAGTTCGAGATAAGATATATTCCCAACTATATGATACGCGGCAACGTCAGTCGCATTGTTCGAGGCAGGACTACATCTGCAATATACTGTTTTTGCAATATATTTGGTAATTGATAGTATTTGTCGAGTTCGCGACTGACAAATGGTTTTGCCTACTTTTCCCGAAAGAAAAGTAGGTCGAACCGAAGGTTAATCCTTACATCTGACTTTAAACGGTAAGACTCCGCTGTGCCTGATCTATCTTTTCAACAACTTACATCAAAATTTATCCCGAATTGACGTTAACTTACAATGCCTTCTGATTTACCCGTTTAGACAACTGTTCTGCCGATTCTTTGCGTTCAGAATAACGATCGGTGAAAAAAGCAGTCTGTCCACGTGTTAACAATGTAAATTTAAACAATTCCTCCATTACATCGACAATCCGATCGTAGTAAGAAGAAGGCTTCATACGGTCATTCTCATCAAACTCTAAGAACGCTTTTGGAATAGAAGATTGATTTGGAATAGTGATCATTCGCATCCAACGACCTAAAATACGTAATTGATTGACCGTATTAAATGATTGAGAGCCACCCGACACTTGCATTAATGCCAACGTTTTACCCTGCGTGGCACGAATCGCACCTGCGGCTAAAGGAATCCAATCAATTTGTGATTTGAAAATAGAACTCATCGATCCATGTCGCTCAGGTGAACACCAGACCATTCCCTCTGCCCAAGCCAAGAGTTCATGCAGTTCTTGAACTTTAGGATGTGTGGTTTCTGCATCTTCAGGCAGTGGCAAACCTTTAGGATGGAAGATTTTAACCTCAGCTCCAAACCGCTCAAGAATACGTCCTGCTTCCATGACAGCCAGACGGCTAAATGAACGCTCTCGATTAGAACCATAAAGCAATAATATACGAGGTGGATGCATCAGTGCTTTGGCTTGAATCTGATCCAAACTCGGAGTTTGCAATAACGCTAAATCAATATTGGGTAAGTTCATTCTATTCTCCCATCTGCTTTAGGTCTTCTGAGAAGTATTTTTTACGTAACCACAAAGACACACTCACCAAAAGCACCAATACAGGAACTTCAACCAAGGGCCCTATCACCGTGGTAAATGCAACAGGTGAAGCCAATCCAAATGTTGCGATCGCCACAGCAAGGGCTAACTCAAAATTATTTCCTGCAGCAGTAAAAGAAATCGCTGTAGTACGAGGATAATCATTGCCCATCCATTTACTCATAAAGAAACTCAGGAAGAACATCACCACAAAGTAAATCGTCAAAGGAATGGCGATCCGTAGTACATCTAAAGGTAAATGAATAACTTCTGCGCCTTTTAAACTAAACATCGCAACAATCGTGAATAACAATGCCAATAGACTCAAAGGGCTAATCTTTGGAATAAATTGAGTCTCGTACCATTGCAAACCTTTGGCTTTAATTAGTATGAGTCGACTTAAAAAACCCAATAAAAAAGGAATACCTAAATAAATCAGCACAGCATGGGTAATTGTCCAAAACCCCACTTCAATCACTTGCCCTGCTACGCCAAAATATGGTGGTAGGAAACTTAGAAAAAGCCATGCATAACTACTAAAAAATAGGATTTGGAAAATACTGTTAAAAGCTACAAGCCCTGCAACATATTGATTGTCACCACATGCCAAACCATTCCAAACCAACACCATGGCAATACAACGTGCCAAACCAATCAGAATCAAACCCGTCATATATTCAGGATAAGCATGTAAAAAAATGATTGCTAAAGCAAACATCAGACACGGCGCAATCAACCAGTTTTGAACCAGTGAAAGCATCAAGGTACGTTTATCTTTAAACACCTGTGGCAAGGTTGCATAGTCCACTTTGGCAAGTGGTGGATACATCATTAGAATTAAGCCAATCGCAATAGGAATATTAACCGAACCCACACTTAAACGATCTAAAGCCGTAGAAGCTTGTGGAAAGTAGACGCCTATCCCGATCCCCAAAGCCATAGCAATAAAAATCCATAATGTTAAATTACGATCTAAAAAAGACAGTTTGGATGCAGACATTAGCTTACTCAATGTTTGAAATTTTATTGATTTCAGAAATAAGTTCTGAACGAGTAAGTTTGCTTGCTTCTATAGCAAATAACGCATCCAAACGCTTATTAATATGCTCCACTGTGCCAAGAAATGCTTTCAACTTTTCTTCTTCATCTAAATTTAGATGAGAAGGATCTGCCAACCCCCAATGTGCCTTAATTGCCCCTCCTAGATAAAGAGGACATGCTTCTTGAGCCGCTTGATCACACACTGTAATCACTACATCAGGTTGATATTGTTCACAATCATCAACGGTTTTACTCGATAATCCCTCTGTCGATAATCCTAAATTTTCTAAGGTTTTAATCGTTAGAGGATGGACTATCCCCGTCGGTTTACTTCCCGCACTGTAAGCTTTCCACCCCTCAGGAGCACGACTATTAAATAACACTTCTGAAAGGATGCTACGACAACTGTTGCCTGTACATAAAAATAAGAATTTCATTGGATCTACTCACAGTAATTTGAAGTTGATGGCTGAATATTATAAGTGTTCATTATTTCGTCATTTTGATTTGAGATAATATTTAAAACTGAATGAGCCCACTCTGGTAAATCAGGGTTTAAACGGTAATAGACCCATTGCCCTTTACGTTGATCAAGCAGAATCGATAGATTTCTGAGTAGTGCTAAATGTCTCGAAATTTTCGGTTGACTCAAATTCAATCCTGCCGTCATTTCACAGACGCAAACATTGTCTTTTGCCATCACCATTTTCAAAATCTCTAAACGAGTTGGGTCAGATAAGCATTTAAAAAAATCAGTTTGATCCATATTGACTGCTCAATTTTACAATTTTAAATATATACTATTACGAATATACGCATATCCATATATAAATGCAATATAACTTTTCGCCTGAGAATAAACATGTCATCAAATCAGATTAGAATTTATCACAATCCTGCTTGTGGGACTTCACGGAATGCGTTGGCACTCATTCGTAATTCAGGGCAAGAGCCTGAAGTCATTGAATATTTGTACAACCCACCGGCTCAAGATCAATTGATTGAGATGATTCAGCAATCAGGTTTATCTGTACGTGAAGCCTTGCGCAAAAATGTCGAACCTTACCAAGACTTACAATTAGAACAGTCATATTGGACAGATGAACAACTCATCGAATTTATGCTGAAATACCCTATTTTGATCAATCGTCCATTTGTAGTGACTGAATTAGGTGTCAGATTATGTAGACCTTCAGAATTAGTTTTGGATATTTTATCTGCGCCACAACTTCACCCATTTAGCAAAGAAGATGGTGAAATTATTATCGATCAACAACTCAAACGCATAAAATAATTTTCTTTGCTTTTCTAAATTCTCAAATAAATTAAACATAATAAATTGATAAATAAAAATTTTTAAATAAATTCAACCTAATAATCCTGAGTGTTTTACTAGGTTGAATCTTCTTTTTAAATCCCTACAATAAAGACATAATTTTTGTATGCCTTTATATTTTTATGCGCATCTCTCACGTTACAGAACTCCTCTCACCTGCTGGTTCACTTAAAAATATGCGCTATGCCTTTGCTTATGGCGCAGACGCTGTTTATGCAGGTCAACCACGCTATAGTCTGCGGGTTCGTAATAACGAGTTTGATCATGACAACCTAAAAATCGGTATTTCAGAAGCGCATGCTTTAGGTAAAAAGTTTTATGTCGTGGTGAATATTCAACCACACAATTCTAAATTAAAGAATTTCATTCGAGACCTTGAACCGATCATTGCCATGCAGCCTGATGCCTTAATCATGTCTGATCCAGGCTTAATTATGATGGTTCGAGAGCATTTCCCAGAAGTTGCAGTTCACTTATCTGTTCAAGCCAATGCTGTGAATTGGGCAACAGTGAAATTCTGGAAAAATATGGGGCTAAATCGTGTCATTCTGTCCCGTGAATTGTCTTTAGAAGAAATTGAGGAAATTAAGCAAAATGTACCTGATATGGAAATTGAGGTTTTCGTACACGGTGCACTTTGCATGGCTTATTCCGGTCGTTGCTTACTTTCAGGCTATATGAATAAACGTGATGCAAATCAAGGCGCTTGCACCAATGCATGTCGCTGGGAATATAACATTCACGAAGCAGTACAAGATGTATCTGGGGATGTCATTCCAGTTCAAACGCTGGAGACAACATCGAACTGCTGCAATAATAAAGATGCCGACGAGCAACACGCCCTACAACAACACCAATTTGGCGAGCCGGTTTTATTACAACGCAACCAAGAAGAAATGTTTGCTGCTGAAGAAGATGAACATGGTACGTATTTCATGAACTCCAAAGATTTACGAGCCGTTCAGCATGTTGAACGTTTAACGAAGATGAGAATCCACTCGCTTAAAATCGAAGGACGCACCAAATCTTACTTCTATTGCGCTCGAACTGCACAAATTTATCGCAAAGCGATTGATGATGCGCAGTCAGGAAAAGCTTTTGACCCAGCGTTAATGTCACAACTTGAAGGTTTGGCAAATCGTGGCTATACCGAAGGTTTTCTACGCCGTCATGTGCATAGTGAATATCAAAATTACCAAACTGGCTCATCACGCTTTGATCATCAACAGTTTGTAGGCGAAGTTTTAGAACGTCACGGTAACTACATCAAAATTGATGTCAAAAATCGTTTTGTCGTCGGTGATTCATTAGAACTCATGACCACTTCAGGAAACGTGACTTTTATATTAAGTGAAATTTTGGATAAAAAAGGTCATCCAATTTTAGAAGCGAAAGGTTCTGGGCATGTGGTCAGCATCCCTATTCCAGCCAATGTCGAAATGGAATATGCCTTGCTTATCCGTAACTTACCTAGCTCTACAACCGATATTTCAGCAGCGTCTTTAGCTTTTCAAGCGGTTTAATCAGCGAAATCAATATGGCTTTACTCATTACCAATCAATGCATTAACTGTGATATGTGCTTAGCTGAATGCCCAAATCAAGCCATATTTGAAGGTCAAAAGTTTTATGAAATCAATGCGGAACTTTGTACTGAATGTGTCGGTTTTTATGAGCGCCAAACGTGCGTCGATGTCTGCCCGATTGAATGCATTATTCCTGATCCTCAACATCAGGAAACAAAGGAACAGCTTTTCAATAAATTTCATGCTTTAAATTTATCGACTACAAAGGAATAGTTTTTAGCTTTTGGTATTGTTTTTGCTTAATAGACTGTGTCGTAAATTCTAATAACAATAAATAATAAATAGCGTGAAAAATAAAAAAATGCGAAATAATAATAACGATAAATAATAAAAAGGCTTTGTGTGCTTGTCACTCCATGCCGAACAAGGGTAAAACAAGAAAAGGGAGAAAATCCAATGTGGGCTGGGGAACACATTGGATTTTCCTTTTATTGAATGAAACTATTCAGAAGAATCAAAAGACTGCAAAAACTTATCGCGACACCACTGTTTGATTTCGATGACTATAGGGTCTGCTGTAGGTAAGGTTAACAAATAATAGCCCAACGCCTTTTCTATATAGGGTGAAACAATTTTAATCCGTTGTTGTTTTAGATCTTTCGCAATTGGGATACGACTGAGTAGCGCCACACCTTGCCCAGATAAGACAGCCTGAATCGCATGACTTTCCTGCGTATAAAATACCTGTGGTTGCCCTGCTTGAATATGTAAATTTTGTCGGTCAAACCATTTCTGCCAACTTATTCGATTTGGGAAATATTCATCTCCCCATGTAAAGTGAATTAAAGGGATAGTTGACCAGTCAATTGTTTCAGGATTTAACGATGAATGTCCCACAGCGACATATTCATCTTCAACCAATAACTCAACATTTACATCTTGATAAACCCCTGAACCATAACGGATTGCCAAATCATACAATCCCGAAGCCATGTTTACCGCATCATAACTGGTATGTACTCGAAACATCAAATGGGGATAACGGCTTTGTAATTCTGGTAAATAAGGAATAATCCATTCACTAGCAAAAGAAGGCGTTGTGGTTATAGTGAATAAACGTTTTTTTTGATGTTGTAACTGATCTAATGCCGTTTGAATCTGCCCAAAACCTGATTGTACATGTTTGAGCAAATAATTCCCTTCTGGCGTCAATGAGATCGCACGCGTATGTCGTTCAAATAACTGTATATTCAATTGCTGTTCTAGCTTTTTAATGCGATGACTTAAAGCTGTAGGTGTTAAAAACAATTGGTCCGCAGCCTTTTTGAAACTCAGATGCTCCGCAACATACTGAAATGCCAATAGTTGTTCTAGTGAATAATGCAAATCCATTTCAAAGCCTAATGCATGAATTTAATTCATTTATAGCATGTATTCTTATCGTTTGTCGCCATTTAATGATTACAAGAAAATGTGATGAACAAATCAAGAATGAGCAAATTAAAATGACCAATATCTTAAGAATAGATGCAAGTGCACGTACTGGTATCTCAGGAATCCATCCTCATGGCTCTTTAAGTCGCCGCCTAACTGAATTATTTATTAACACATGGAATGAAATAGATTCATCTGTACAAATCAAAGTACGTGATGTCGGCGCAAATCCTCCCCCCTTGATTGATGAAGAATGGATTGTTTCAGAATTTGGCTATGCTGAATCGCCTGAAAAAGCACAACAACGTTTACAGTTTAGTGATGAACTGGTCGACGAATTAAAATGGGCAGATATTATCGTTCTCGGCGTTCCAATGTATAACTTTGGACCACCTGCACATTTAAAAGCATATATTGATAATGTGGTGAGAATCAACAAAACCTATAAGTATGACAGTAGCAAAGCGCAACCCTTTATCGGTTTGCTCAACCATGAAAAACCTGTGGTGCTTTTATCTGCACGTGGTGGGCACGATTTTGATTCTGCGAATACACCTTTTGCTAATCATGTCGAACCCTCGATTAAAACTGCATTCAATTTTATGGGACTCGATAAATTCCATGAGATTGCCATTGAATATCAAGGAGATGGTGGGGATTTACTGCAAAAATCTATTGCAGATGCGGAATTAAAAACAACAGCGTTGGTACATAAATTACAGCAACGCTTCAATCAAAAAGAAAATTGAGCGATTCGCCGCTGATCGCTCAATCCCTATCCACAGAAACCAAAGTTTCCTAGATAGCTATGGGTGGAAAAGCTAACATGAGTTGGGGAGCACATTGGCTTTTCCATACTGTAAAACTGTCATAGTATTTTTCTAAAAATTGACTTTATATCAAAATGATCCATACAATAATTATGTTTTTTGTGCTTCACACGCCTCTAACGCACGTAGTGCAAACGTATAAGCTGCACCCGCGTTCAGTGAAATTGCTGTGGCCAATGCACCAGCCACTTCCCCTTCAGTTGCACCAGCTTTCATTGCCGCTTCTGCATGCACGGCAATACAACTTTCACAACGTGTTGTGATTGCCACAGCTAAAGAAATTAATTCACGTGTTTTTGCATCCAAAGCTTCTGCTGCGGCTGCATCATCCAAAGCTTGATAAGCTTGTAGCATTTTTGGATGTTTTTTACCTAATGCGCCAAATGATTTTTTGACATGTTGTGTATGTTCTTTCCAATCTACAAACATTGCATTCACCTCATTGAATTGATAATTTAGTATTGCAATTTTTATATAGTTAAAACCGACTAAAAGTATCAAATAACAAGCTAAAAGTATCATGCAATGTTAAATAAACTGATTGAGCTGGCTCAGATTCAAGGCAATATAGACACAGAATGTCGATTTGGTGGGGAGTGGTTATATTCTATCTCAGCCATTCAAAATACAGCCATTATTCATATTGTTCGTCATGGCAAAGGTTGGTTATATCTCAACCACAAAAAGATTCCGTTAAGTGAAGGTGATGTTATATTTTTCCCGCATGGTTCTGCACATCAACTCTTTCATTTTCAAGAAAATAGCAGTGCCGACCAAATTTTAGAAACAGAATCTAAACGTACCCAAGAAATTGCAGCGATCAAGCAAAATACGGGCTTAACCTTAAAGACCAACCACGCTCATCAACTCAATTTGAACTTATTTTGCGCACATTTCAGTTATTCAGAAGATGCAGATTTATTTGTCCAATTACCAGATCTGATTCATTTAAATATTGAGCAATTACGCCTAGAACCACTTTTAAACTTACTCGAACAAGAAAACATACACAATGCTGGGCAGATGAAAGTAATCAATGCCCTCTCTGAAGTTTTGCTGATTTATATTTTCCGTAATTACTTGAATGCTCAACACAACACCATTTCATCACGTATTCTGCAATGGAATACTTCGAAACTATCGCAGCTGATTCACGCTATTTTAAAATCGCCTGAACATAAATGGAGTTTGGAGGAGATGGCAGACTTTCTACACTGTACTCGAATTCAACTGATCCGTTTATTTAAGAAAGATTTACACACCACACCGCATGCTTTTTTACTCAAAGTTCGGCTACAACATGCCAGTTTATTGTTAAAAACAAGTCACTTGTCTATTTATAATATTGCCTTAAATCTTGGCTTTCAGTCTGAAACCCATTTTGGGCGAGTATTTAAACAACATTATGCCATGACACCGCATTTATATCGAAATTCTGATTAGGTTCTCTAATAAATTTCATTAAATTTCGAATTAATCACCATTTAGCATAGAACTGATCATATCGATTGCTATTTGCATATTCAACGCATGATCACAAAGCTACATAGAGCCAATCCCAACAATAAAAAAGGAATTGAGCTGTTAGTGACTCAATCCCGATTAAGGGTAAATCATAAGAGGAAACAAGAAAAGCCAACGTGAATTGGGAGAGCGTTGGCTTTTCCTTTGACGCTTATTGACCCGAACGAATGATGTAATCAAAAGCAGATAAAGAAGCTTTAGCACCTTCACCAGCCGCAATGATGATTTGTTTATAAGGCACTGTTGTACAGTCTCCCGCAGCAAATACACCTTTGACATTGGTTTCGTTACGATCATTCACAACAATCTCATTGCGATTTGAAAGTTCAACTGCTGTGCCTTTCAAGAAATCTGTATTTGGTAATAAACCAATTTGTACAAAAATACCTGCAAGTTCAACAGTATGTTCTTCGTTTGTCGCACGATCTTTATATTTCAAAGCAGTCACTTGTGAACCATCACCAACCACCTCAGTTGAAAGTGCATTTAAAATAACAGTGGTATTTGGCAAGCTGTTCAATTTATTTTGAAGGACTTGGTCTGCACGTAGTTTCGTATCAAACTCAACCAACGTTACATGTTCAACGATACCTGCAAGGTCAATCGCAGCTTCAACACCAGAGTTCCCACCACCAATAACTGCAACTCTTTTGCCTTTAAAAAGTGGACCATCACAGTGAGGACAGTATGCAACACCACGTGTTTTATACTCTTTCTCGCCCGGTACATTCATTTCTCTCCAACGCGCACCTGTAGACAGAATGACCGTTTTCGATTCAAGTTTTGCACCATTCTCAAGTTCAACCTCAACCAAACCATTGGCTGTTTGATCTGCACCGATAATGTTTTTCACTTTTTGTAAATTCATGATGTCTACACCATACTCACGTACATGTGCTTCCATATCTGAACCAAACTTAGGACCTTGTGTTTTTTGCACAGAAATAAAGTTTTCAATGTCCATAGTATCCATGACCTGACCACCAAAGCGCTCAGAAACGATACCTGTACGTATGCCTTTACGTGCCGCATAAACAGCCGATGTCGCTCCAGCAGGCCCACCACCGATGACCAATACATCAAATGCTTCTTTTGCATTTAACTTTTCTGCATCTTTTGCTGCTGCACCTGTATCTAGTTTTGCAACAATTTCTTCCAAAGTCATACGACCTTGACCGACATGTTCACCATTTTGGAAAAGCATCGGTACAGCTAAAATTTTGCGTTCTTCAACTTCGTCTTGGAAAAAAGCACCATCAATCATGGTTGCTGTTGTGCCAGGGTTGTTAATCGCAATCAAGTTTAAAGCTTGAACAACATCAGGACAGTTATGACAGCTTAAAGATACAAATACATCAAAGTCAGCACGAATATTCAAAGCTTTAATTTGAGCAAGGACTTCATCTGAAACTTTAGGCGCATAACCCGAAACTTGTAATAAAGCCAAGATCAAAGAAGTAAACTCGTGCCCCATCGGTAAACCAGCAAAGAATACACGTGGCTGCTCGCCTGCTTTGGCAATACCGAAGCTTGGTTTACGATTATTTTGACCATCAAAACGTGCAGTTACTTTGTCAGACAAGGCTGCAACTTCTGTCACTAATTCTTTAATTTTTTCAGATTTTTCTGAATCATTTAAAGACGCAACCAATTCGATCGGAGCTTCCAAGCGTTCTAAAAGTGTTTTTAATTGAGCAGTTGTATTTTGATCTAACATGGTAAACATCTCCAAAGGAGTTAATTTCATTTATTAAGTGTATAGTACGGCAATTTAAAAAATAGATAAAACAGTTTGTTTTCATAAAAACAATCGGTTTTTTAGTTTGAATAATTTTAACCCCTCTATTCTAACGTCCTACTTTTAAAGTTCAACCTCTTCAGTAACACTTAGAATTGGATCAATTTTTATAATTTCAATGAAACTTCCAGTTTACTCCAACCTTAAAATTTGATTAATCATCAATAAAAAATAATAAATTTGCGACCATCATTGCACAAAAAATCATGCGCGGACTTCATACAAAGTTTTAAGCTAAATCTATGAATTTTCTCTCCACGATTAACTACAGTTTTTTGTCCTTAATCAAAGCAAATGTATTTATAGATGTGTATAAAGTGAGGTAAAACAATGAAAATTGAGTTTGTATTCGATATTGTCTATCCAATGAGTTATGTTGCTTTCGAAAAATTGAAACAACATTGGAACCAGCCAACTGCAAAGAAAATCGAATTATTACCTGTCCAAGTTTTGCCAGAAATTCCTGAAGAAGGATTAAATGTTTATCAATATTTAACAGAAAAATACGGTACCAAGGAAGCAGATCGAAAGTTGGATATGGCGAAGTTTGCAGCCTATAGCCAAGACTTAACCGTTGATATTGAGCACATGAAACGCATGCCAAATAGTCGTCTCGCCCACCAAGCGATTTTGGCACTCGACAATACATTCGATCAATATGCCTTAACCCAAGCCATTTTTCATGCGCTATTCGCACATGGTAAAGATATTGCAAATCAAGATGTATTAAAAAATATTATCGAAGGAATGGGACTGGATGGTAATAAAGTTTTACGGTCAATCCAACATAAAGAGATTCATGATAAACAAACTGAAATGACTCAATACGTGAAAAGTTTTGGACAGCATCCCACTCCGTTTTACATCGTAGATGGTGAAATTTGGGATAAGACTTTCGATACTTTGGAGTTAAAACAACTTTTACTTGAAGATGCAAGAAGCGTTGCTTAAACCTTAAAACATAGCATTAATCATGATTGATAAAATGATTAACCAAACTGCACGCTGGTTACAACTCAACATTGAACAGCGTGCTTTTATTGAATGGTGCATTAATCGAGTTGTTCGTTAATCGTGATAAATCTGACGATCTATACGAATAAGACGTTGCTTGATTCGGCTAGCGAGAAAATAAATTAAGATACTCATCGCAAAGCTGACAGCTGTGACAAACCATAAAATATTCTGCGCAATACTCGACCAAAATTTCGCTTTATCTATTTGTGGATCAACTGTTTTTGCAATTGTTGAAACTGATTGCCCATAGACTTGATGTTGAATTGCCCAAATTTGTTCAGGTTTAAAACCATACTCTTGAAAACGATGATCTGTTTTTTCATCATTTAAAAGCTTTTCCGCATAAACTTTAGCAACAGTTTTGTCCTCGGGTTTATGCATTAGCGCTGTTTGTACCAATAGATAATGTTTTACAGGATCAGGCGTATCTGCTTGCTGTAAATAGGCATAAATTTCACTCTGTTGAATATTTTGTTCGTACTCAATAAAAGAGGCAATTTCACTTTCTTCATCATCTTTTAAATCATACTGAACATAAGTCATTGCAGACCAAAGCACGATAAATGCAAGTATCCATGCCACAAATTTGAGTACAAAAGACTGAAATTTAAATAAAAAATATTTAAACTTTTTAAGAATACTGACAATAAAAAATGCACCAATGAACGATACGATGACTTTTAAAATCAACCACCCAAACCATGAAAATGCATTCATGAAATAATCAGGTTGATGAATAAAGGCTCTCAATTGCTCATCGACTGCATAAGGAATATGCATCTGGTGAATATCTAAACTTAATCCGAATAAACCAAACACAATGGCTTGCTGCATAAATACAGTAATCAAGCTCACAATACCCACTGTACTCGACAAAACTGCCAAAAAAGCCAATCTTTTCTGACGTTTCGTCAAAAGTGCTAAGCCTTGTTGTAAATGCTGAGTATCTAGGGGATATTTCGTTGTTTGATTCAATGTTTTGTTCAATCAAAATACCTATTCTAACAAAGTCATACAAAAATTTTGTTTAGATTAATACATAACTCATGATGGCTTATTGGTACTCGAATTGATCACCAATTGCTGTAAATTATTTTGCAATGCCTTAATTCGTGTAGATGCTTCTTCACGTTTTTGCATGCCCTCTTTTTGAATCTGAATCACATCATTCACAGTTTTAATGAGGGTATTTTGAACATGTTCAAGTGTTTCAATATCAATCACTGAACGTTGATTGGCTTTCGCCGTATCGACTGAGTTTTGATGCAATAAATCTGCATTTCGTTTCAATAGCTCATTGGTCGCATCGTCAATGGTATTGGCCAGTTGCACACTATTTCGCTGTTCATTTAAAGAAATAGCTAGGCTAATCTGATTCTTCCATGCAGGTAAGGTGATGTTTTTAATCGCATAAAATTTGTCTACCAACATCATATTATTGGATTGAATAATACGAATCATCGGTAGCGTTTGCATTGCAGATTGTTGTAATACCTGTAAATCACTCACACGCTTTTCTAAGTTATTTGCCAAATGATTGAGATCGTATACACGTTGTGTTGTTTTCTGATCTTGTTCCAAGGCGGATAAGCTCGCAATTTCTTGCTGAACTTCGTCCTGTTTAATCCGCCCCGCTGCAATATAAATACCGAGCTGACGATATTCTTCTTGCACACCATTGAACATACGATCCAAAGTATCCACTCGTGCTTTTAAACCCGTTTGTGAACCTTCAATTTCTTTGACTAAGCTATCAATTTGCTCTTTGGTGGTATTGAAATGCTGGTCAAAGCTTTGCTTTGCACCCTTAAATTTATTTAAAATCCCGCCAATAAAGCCTGAACTTTTAGACTTATTCAAAATACTTGAAGTATTCAACTGCTGAGCAGCTTGTACAACCTCATTCAGCTTTTGACCCGTCACATCTAAATCTTTATTTTTAACCAAATTCAACAACTCATCGGTATAAGTTGATGTTTTCGTAGCAATATTTTTTCCATATTCAGCTACAGCGGCATGATTAATATTGGCTAAATCTTTATGCGCATTTACAACTTCATTAAAATCGTCATTGTTTAAACCAATTTCTTTTAAATTCAACTGTTCAAACTTTTGTAATTCTAAGCTTGAATTTGACTCGATTGGTTGCTGTTGATGATTTGATTCGTTCATAAATGTACCCTATTTGTTTTCTAATGATTTCTTTAATGATTGAATTAATTTATCACGACTTTTATCGAGATCCTCAGTTGTCGTGAAAGAATTCTGCGCACTACTCTGTTTGACGTGATATTGCCAAGCAGGAATCAACACTTGTTGAGCTTCATTAAATCGATCTAATAATGATAATGAAAGCTGTTGAGTGAGTTGCATCTGAGCCAGTGCAATATCATTGCTCGATTGCAGCGTCTGTAAGGTATGAATTTTCTTAGATAATCTGTCTGAAAAATTATCTAACGGATGTCTATTTTGCACAAAGTCAGGATATTCGTGTAAGAACTCTTGCGCTGCACGAATATATTTTGCCATTTGCTCTCGTAAACCACTGGCTTGTTGAAATCGTGATTCAGATTTTTGAATTTCAACCTGTAGACGTTGACTCAAACGTTTTGCTTCATCAATCAAGCTTTCTAAATCTTGTAAATATTTAACCTGACCTGCACTAAACTCTAAATCAAGTCCTAACCACTTTTGCAAAGTATTGAATTTTCTTTGGTTTAGTTTTTTCTTGGATGCAGATAACTGTTCAATAATTTTACTAATCACTAAACTTAACTTCTGGGTCAAATTTGGATCTATACTGTTTAATAATACAGATTGCGCCTGAATAAGCTGGTCTGCATACATGTTCATACGTGTTTGATTATCCAACAAAGGAATCAAATCATTACGTTTAATTGAAAGCAATTCTTCAGAACTACAAGGAATTTGCTCAATAGGAGTGAGGACTTTAAATTGTTTCATATCCGTTTAAAATGAAATATTTATCCAAAATTTATCAAAGATTTACGCAATGCTTTAAATAAAACACAGCCTCATTAAACTTATAATATAAATCGCGTATGAATCCTATACAAATAGCAAAAAATATACAGATTAAAAAAGCCAGTTTCTTCGAACTGGCTTTTCTTCAAACAAATAGACAATAAATATGCTTAGCGCTTCATTTTATAACGGCGATAACCTGCGAGCCCCATTAAACCCAAAATACTTAACCAACCGAATGAACCACCGCCACTCACACGTGTACTGCCCGGTGCTGTACCTGAGTTTTCTAACTTCACAGTCGCTGCATTAGAAATCAAACCATCAGCATCATAAACATAATAAGTAAATTTATAACTGAATGGATCTAGCGTATTTCTGAGTTGAACATGCAGTTTTCCGCCATAACAAGTAAATTTACTGTCTTGGCCTGGACATGGTCCACTACGGTCAGCAGTAATGATTACAGGGTCAATATTTGATCCAATACGAATTGGTAGCTCTTCACCATTTGTATTGACATAGAATTTTGGTTTATTCGGTTTTGCTGTCAAAGCAGCAGCATTACCGTCGCCATCATCATTGGCATATTGCAATAGGTCAATATCAATTGCATTACTCGAACCATAAGCAATGTTCAATGTCGTATCTTCAGCATTAGGTGCAATATTGACATAACTCGCAATAATATATGCAGAAGATACAACTTCAGGATTAGAACCCTTTAATTTCAGTTGATAACTACAGAACTCATTATCACCTGATGGTGTAACGCTATCATCCGTACGCCACAGCATAATTTTATTCAGATTTGCATTCCACTCACAATGAAAATTCGGGTCTACTTCCCCATCAAAAATTTTATTACTATCTAATATACCCACACCAAGTGCCTTCACCACCACATCATAGTTATCAGAACTTAAATGTTTGACTGTTCGTACATCATTACCATTTGCATCTTTGGTCACGATTTCCGCTGGTAAACTTGTCGCATACGGGTCAACAAAGATCGTCCGATACTTCTGATCAGATTTGGTGTATTTGATCAGATTACTGTATTTATCTACCTGAATTTTATAAAACGGAAGATAATCTGGTTTTGTCGCTTTATCTTCAAGCAGTTTAGTATAGGTATCTAATTCATTTTGATATGTTTTTAGTGCAGTTACCACAGAGGTATTGGTTGCACTCACATTATTTGCAGTTAAACGAAGCAACTCCGTTGAACCTAGGTCACAAGAATTTGCTTGTTCATTTGTACCATTTGAATTGGCTGCAATCACACGGGTTACACCACGCTGATCCGCAGTACTACATCCCACATATCCCACATCGACTAAGTCTTTGTCAGTGCCTAAATCCTTAGGGAAATACATCGGCATGAAATTGGTCGATTCACTTGGTGTTTGTAAGTCAGTTAAAATGCTTGAGAAATTAATCTGACTGACATCAAATGTATGATCCTTGTTGTCTTTAGTCACAGCCTCTGCAACTTCACATTGATCATTTCCAGTCGCTAAAGTTAAAGCGTTATAACTCAAGATCATGCCTGACTTTTCAACCTTAGATACATCTCCACCTGCATAACGACAAGATTTGCCTGTGTTATATGCCAAGACATTATTCACCAACGCTTTAGCACCATAGTATCCGTACAATAATGTCGACCACGCATTATTCTTAACAATAGTATTACTTTGCAGAGATAAGCTTGAAGAATTACTAAAATTGACTTTGCCTTGTGGTGTTGTAGCACTAAACTGGATAATACTGCCGTTATTTGGATTTGCTGTATTATTCGTGATGGTATTTGCAGTCAAAGTAGCAGATGGCTGTCCACAAAAATTAAAAACACTCGAACTCGTTGTCGAACCATTATTCACAAAACTTGCTGAACTGATTGCAATACTACGTGTTGTAAAAAGCAAATTATCAGAACAAGACATACCCAATACACTACCTTGTTCTGCCTGATTGGCTTGGAAAACACCGTAGTTAACTGTCAACGCACTGGTCACATCATTTAAATAAATTGCACCACCCATTTTCGCTTTCGCATTGAGAATAGATACATTATTTAACGTTAATGTTCCGCCTGCATAGATTGCTCCCCCGACATCATTATTGGTATCAGCCGAACTTGAACCATCCGTCAATATTAAATTATTCAAGGTTAAGCTTGGTTTATTGTCATAAATCGTATTAAAAATACGAACCTTGCCTTGGCCTGAAATCGTTGTTTTTAAAGGTAACGGCGCTGGGTAGCTATTGGTAAGCACACTTGGGCGTGAATAATCAGCAGATTCTTTACCAAAAATCACCACATCTGAATTTGGTTTCAATTCCTTATTTAAGAGATATGTACCAGCTTCAAGCTGAATGATATTCGGTACAGTTGCATACTGTTGACCTGCAATACAACCACCATATGCTTTGTGTGTAGAAGCCGCTTTTAAAGCCTCTCTCAGAGAACAACTCTCTGAGTTTTCACCATCTTCATCCGCAAGAGTCGTCACGTAAATCGTACGATCTTCAGCCGCCATCAGTGACATCGCCGACAATACAGTAAGCGTCAGAAGTCCTTTTTTATAATTTTTCATGTCCAATCCTTTTTACTTATATTTTACACGTCGGTAACCAACGAGCCCAACCAATCCAATAAGTGAGAAAAACCCTAAACTTCCCCCTGAGGTTTTCACTTTATCATTTTTAAAATCATCAGGTTTTCTTTGTACAATACGAGCAGGAATCGAGATATAAGGGTTATCAGATTTGTTAAAACTGGTCGTAGATGTAACAACATTGATTTTAAACTCATCAGAACCTTGCCAATGATTATTTGGCGTATAAACAACTTCACCATCTTGGCTAATCGTTATCGTTCCTTTTGAAGGTGTATTGGTTTGAATGATTTTCAAACACCCAACTTGCCAAGGTTTACCATTATCATCGACATCACGATTAAAAATTTTCTTACATTGTGCAACACTGACCAATTCACCATCTTGCAATTGATCTGCAATTGAGAAGCTCGCCGTTTGATCATAAAGAATATCTTTACCGACCGTAGTCACATTTGAAGTATCAATTACTAATTCAATCGCGCCACGATCACACAATTCTGGGTTACGATCTCGGGTTTTTCCACGTTGATCAGCAGTCGAACAAGCTAAAACTTCATCCTGAGCAGAGACACCATGATTCACAATCGGTGAATCTGTGACTGCATTATAGCTTGGCAAAATTCGAGGTAAAAAATAACCTAATGCCAGATTTGGCGATTCAGAAAATGGACATAAAATGCCACTAGAACTGTAATCACATTTACCTTCAGTTGTAGCTCCAGCAATGAGTTGTGTATTTCCCAATGCTGTCGATTTGAAGCCATTACAACCTGAAGAATAAAGGTTGTTACTGACTTGCATTTCTTCACCACCAGCCGCAATGGTACAATCTTGAGTACCATTTTTAGCCAGAATGCTATTTGCTACATAACCTTTCTTTTGAGGGGCATTTAGAATAAGTCCCATGCTATTTAAAATCATGGTGACATTATTGATTTGCATAGCGTCAAAGACTTTAACAACATAACCTTTGTTGCTAAAAATAGTACTGTTCAACACACCAAAAGGTGCAGCTTTACCTAAATTCTTTAATGCATCTTCTGAGAATTGATCTTGTGTTTCAAGCACAGCACCGCTTGCATCTGTCGCCTCATTATCACGTATGACAGATTGTGAGATCATATAAGCTGGGATTTCAGTAAAAATTGCCCCACCTTTTTCTGCTTTATTCCCTTTGATTAAGGTATTACTTAAGGAAATAAAACTTAGGCTTTTATTGGCTTCATAAATACCTGCATTGTAAATTGCACCACCTTGTTTTGCGACACCATTTAACAACTGCCCATGACTAATGCTTAATAATTCTTTGTTATAAATCAAACCACCTTGATCAGCACAGACTGACTGACCACAGCCTTTCATCGTAATTTCAGTGAATGTCACTTTGATCATTGGTGGTGCTGTTTCAGCAGCAGGGTCTACGTTTTTTTCAATGCGGAACAAACGGTCTTTACCCGCCATTTTAATAATCGCGTTTTTCTTACCAACGACGTTTTCAGTATCAGTAACATTTGTTTCGTAATTGGAAGCAAAATCGACATCTTTAGAAATACGAACTTGGTTATTCAGTACATATTCTTTATTAGCATCGAGAAGAATTCTAGCAGTTGCTTCTTTACCACCACAGCCGTTATAGCCTGCTTCTGGCATCCCCTGATTAATATATTCAATGGCTTCTCTTAATGAACACTGATCATCAGCTTTCACAACATCTTCTGTTGTTGTCACTGTGATATTTGCACTAAATGCATGACCACTGATGCATAATAATCCTAAGCCTATGCCCCGTTTGAGCATTATAGTCTCCTTAATTTCTTTTAATTATTTCTTATTAGCCAGCAAAGCTTAGCCATAAATCCTTTTCGCGTACTTTGTCACAGTTAAAAAAAATTCTCAAGAATTTTATGATAACGTGATTTGACAAGGTATTGGCGCTTACTTCTTGCTAGACAATCGAAGACTACCCTCTATCACTACTGTCTATATTCATCAATCAATGCATAGATTTGTCTTAATGTTGAATGAGATAATTTGGTTTTCTCACCCTTCAGTAACTTTTCTAATTGATCAACTGATTGAAGCAGTGTACTGGTTTGATGAGGTCCATGTAATAGCATATATTCCGTTATTTGTGGGTCAAAATGTACACCCCTGCGTTCGAGTACCGAATGTAAAAGCGATTGACGGTCAGCATATGAATTTCCACTAGGTACTTTTACACTGACTGCTTGCGTTAAACGTGATTGTAAATCGGGTAATTCGAGTTTTAATTCGATTGGCGCAAAACGTGATGAAAACACCAGTTGACCACCACCTTCATTATTATTGTTAATTAAATGAAAAACTGCTTTCTGCCAATGTGGCACACCACTAATGGCTTCGATGTCATCCAAAGCAACCAAATCATAACTTTCTAAGGAAGTAATCGCTTCAATCGGGGCATCGAGTAACTCAAGTAAAGATACTTTTATTGCTGATTTACCAATTTCTAAATATGAATCACAAATTGCAGACAGTAAATGACTTTTTCCTGTGCCTGCTCCGCCATAAATATAAAAGCGGTTCATCAAACCCGCATGAAGCTGACGCACAGCATCAATTACAGGCCCCCAACCTGGCCCAGAAAAATCACTAATTCGGGCATCCAGTTGTGGTTCTATATCCAACTGTAATTGACGCATAGACGGTATAAATTCCTAAAGTGGGTCTTGGTCTGATTTGACCTTTTCTTCGTTATCTTGCGTGTTTTTTATTTCAATATCAAGGTCAACTTGCTGACTATTCACTGAAATCGTTTCAACATGCCCATCATTTTGCACCACAACGGATGCGGGTGTACTCAATTGATAAAATTGACTTTGCTCATACCATTCTCTAGCGTGTTTAAGCAGTACGACAATAATTGCTGCGACAGGTAAAGCAATCAACATACCTACAAAGCCTGCAAGCTGTGCGCCTGCTAATACGGCAAAAACCACAGCAACGGGCGATAAACCAATTTTATCGCCCAATAAGAAAGGCTGTAAAACATAACCTTCGATTAATTGCCCAACTCCAAAAACAGCCAGAACCATCAATAAATGCTTTGGATCCATACCGAATTGGAAAAAACAAGCGATTACTGCAGCAATAATCCCAACACCAAAACCTAAATAAGGAATAATGCTACATAAACCAGCGATCATTCCAATGATTAAACCCACTTCTAATCCAATGGATTGTAAGCCAACGGCGTAAATGATTCCGAGCAAAATCATCACCAAAAATTGCCCTTTCACAAAAGCACCTAAAACACTGTGACATTCACTCACAATGCTCATGGTGCTTTGTTCATACTGACGTGGAATCAAGCTTTTTAAGCTCGCTAACATACGGTTCCAGTCCAATAAGAAATAGAATGCAATAATTGGAATTAATACGATTGTGCCGCCAATAGAAATAAAACTGAGTCCAGACTGCGCTATTTTGAGTGCCATCGTTTGAATGCTGTCAGCACTATAATTGGTCTGTACATACTCCATCACGACTTGAGAAATTTGGTCTGTATCTAACTCCATTCGTTCTACATTAAACGAATTAGAAACCCATGGTAAAAAAGTTGAATTAATCCAATGAATTCCTGCTGGAATGCTATCTCTTGCATAGATCAACTGCTTCCACACTAAAGGCACAACAAACCATATTGCCCATGTGAGCACAACCCCTATACCAATAAATACGATAGCAATTGAAAGCCATCTTGGTAAAAATTTTGATAATTTCTCGACCACGGGGCTAAATAAATAAGCCACAAGGAAAGCAGCGATAAACGGGATTACCACAGGTTTTAATAAGTATAAAACCCAGAGGATTAAAGCAATGCCACCGAGTATAAAAATTCGTTTTAAGGTCCGATCGTGCATGTAATCACGCCTTTTTCAGATTTAATCATTATTGAAAGTAAAATATTTGAATAAACATAACATTTTAGTGCAGAAATAACATAAGAATTTCGTATATTCAGGTATAATCTGCGCACGAATGCGGAGACTTCACATATGAGCAACTCAACTTCTACCCCAAACACTGGTTTAAGCTATAAAGACGCTGGTGTCGATATTGAGGCGGGCGACGCACTTGTCGATCGAATCAAATCTGTCGCTAAACGTACAACTCGCCCTGAGGTCATGGGTGGCTTAGGCGGTTTCGGTGCCCTTTGTAAAATCCCTAAAGGTTATGAAGAACCTGTTCTTGTATCTGGTACAGATGGTGTCGGTACTAAATTACGTTTAGCACTAAACTTAAACCGTCACGACACAATTGGTCAAGACTTAGTTGCAATGTGTGTGAACGATCTTCTTGTCTGCGGTGCAGAACCATTATTTTTCCTAGATTATTATGCAACAGGTCACTTAAATGTAGACGTTGCTGCAAATGTCGTTACAGGTATTGGTAAAGGTTGTGAGCTTGCAGGTTGTGCATTGGTTGGCGGCGAAACTGCTGAAATGCCTGGTATGTATGAAGGCGAAGACTATGACCTTGCAGGTTTCTGTGTAGGCGTGGTTGAGCAAAGCAAAATTATTGATGGTACTAAAGTCAAAGCAGGTGATGTTTTGATTGGTGTTGCTTCTTCAGGCGCACACTCAAATGGTTACTCTCTACTTCGTAAAATCTTTGATGTTAAAAATGTTGATTTAACACAAATCGTTGATGGTCGCCCACTTGCAGATACAGCAATGGAACCAACACGTATTTATGTGAAAGCGATCTTAGAACTTCTTAAGCATGTCGATGTTCATGCGATGGCACATATCACAGGTGGTGGTCTTCCAGGTAATTTACCACGTGTATTACCAAATGGTGCGCAAGCCATCATTAATGAATCGTCTTGGCAATGGCCTGAATTATTCCAACTTCTTCAAAAAGAAGGTGGTGTAGACAGATTCGAAATGTATCGTGCATTTAACTGTGGTGTAGGCATGGTGATTGCGGTTGATGCTGCTGATGCTGAAAAAACCATTGAAGTGTTAAATGCTCAAGGTGAAAAAGCTTGGAAAATTGGTCAAATCCAAGACAATGCCGAATCAGTTGAAGGCGCTGACGAAAAAATTCGTGTAATTTTTGCATAAGTACATCACATGATCAAAATTGCTGTACTGGTTTCAGGCAGTGGAAGTAACTTACAAGCCCTGATTGATGCCAATCTTTCAGGGAAAATTGTTGGGGTTATTTCCAATAAAGCTGATGCCTATGCACTACAACGTGCGAAAAATGCGAATATCCCCACCACAATCATTGAACATAAACACTATCCTAATCGTGAAGCTTTTGATGATGTCATGCATCAACAACTCAGCGATTGGAATGTTGATTTAGTCATTCTTGCTGGTTTTATGCGAATTTTAAGTGCTCAATTTGTCAAAGCATGGGAAGGTAAAATGGTGAATATTCACCCTTCCCTTTTGCCAAATTATAAAGGTATGCATACCCATCAACGTGTTTTAAACACTGGAGATGTGCTGCATGGTTGCACAGTGCATTATGTCACTGCGGAACTGGATGCAGGACAAGCTTTAACACAAGGTGTTTTAAAAGTTGCACAGCATGACAATGTGGCATCACTTGCAAAACGTATTCATGTGCTTGAGCACCTGATCTATCCTCAAGCCGTTGAATGGATTTGTAATGGCACAATTCAACACTTGGAAAATGGTCAAGTTTTATATAAAGGTCAAGCTTTAGAAAAACCAATTCAGTTTTGCCAACTTTGAAAAATGATCAAGTATACGAACAAAAAAATGCATCCTCGGATGCATTTTTTATTGGGTCTATAGTTTAGGAGAGAAAAGATTCACACAAACTATTGTTGAATCAACTTCTTCACCAATTCAACAGTTTTAACAGGATGTTCCAAAGGAAACATATGTCCTCCTGCGGTTACTGTAAAAGGTATAGCTAACTTTTTCTGAATGATTTGTGGAAACTTTTGTTTAAAAAATGGACTCTCATCACCGATGATCAAATGCGATGGTACAGGTGGATTCGGCATCGGCAACCACATTGAATCTGAATTTGTTCGGAAAATTTCAACTTCATCATATTTAGAAATGGTTAACTCAACACCACCCCTTGCTGTATCTTCAGTTAAAGCATAATCAATATAAGCTTGAAAACAAGCTTGATCAAAATGCTGATAAAACCCTTTCGGTCTTAACAACTCTGCCGCTTGTTCACGAGAGTCCCAATGGTCACGACGTTTAATACTCAGTGACGCTGGCGTAATTTTATCAATCAATTTTGGTTTAAAAATTTTAGCCATGAACATCACAAAAGCAGCTTTCCCCACGATCAAAGGTGGATCGAGCATAATGACCTTTTCAAATAATTCAGGTCGTTTATATGCAGCTTTGAAAGTCAATACTGCACCTAGCGAATGCCCCAAACCAATCACTTTACGTCCCTGCGCTTGCTGCACAATACTGTCAATGACTTGATCTGTCAGCCCATCCCAACCATGTGAAATCGGATAACGGCGATCAGGACCAAGCAAGGGAACATAAATCACATCATAGTCATCTTTCAGCAAATCAAATAGCTTGGTATAAACTTTTGAAGGTACACCATTGGCATGTGCAAAATGAATGAGTGGCTTGGGTTGATGTGAGTTACTCATGATATTTAATTTTCTATTTTAAAGGTCAAAAAAACGCCTCTCACTGTGAAACAATGAGAGGAAGCTTTAAAATTTTACTGCATTTTTACATCTTGGTTCATACTCAGCTTTTGGCTCATTGCTTCAGCTACGCCATGTCCCATTTCAGAGCCTAAACGGCCTAGAATTGACTCAAAAGGGCTACGTTCAACAGTATAATCCACAGCTTTAGTGACTTTTAACTCACGTTTAAGTGTTTCAATGTTTCCTGCTTTATCTGCAATACCCAACTTGATGGCTTGATCACCTGTCCAAAATAAACCTGAGAAAATTGCTGGATCAGTTGATTTTAATTTTGCACCACGACCTTGTTTCACAGCTGTAATAAAGTGTGAATGCACATTATCTAACAATGCTTGAATATGCGCTTTTTGCTCAGGGTTAATCGGTTTCGTCATGCTTAAAATATCTTTGTTATTTCCAGCAGTCATGGTTCGATCTTCTACACCCAGTTTTTGAGCTAAGCCATTCACACCATAATTTGGCATGATCACGCCAATAGAACCCACTAAACTTGAAGGATTAACCCAAATTTCATCAGCCGCTGAAGCAATATAATAAGCACCTGACGCACCCATATCACCAATCACTGCATACACTTTTTTATCTGGATTTTGCTTTTTGAGATATTGAATTTCTTGCCAAATATCATCTGATTGCACAGGTGAACCACCCGGTGAATTTACGTTGAGAACTACAGCTTTTGCAGATTTTGATTCAAATGCTTTTTTCAATGATTTAATCGTGTCAACACTGTTCACACCTTGATTACTTGAATCAATTGTTCCTACAATATTCACAACACCTAGATGCTCACCCGAAGTTACTTCCCCGTCACTACCACTTGATAATGAACAACTTTTAGTCATCATTACCAAAACAACAAGAATATAAAGGAATGTAAGAACTTTGAAGAAAATTCCCCAACGGCGACTGCGACGTTGTTCTTCTACAGAAGCGAGTACGACTTTTTCTAAAAGACGCCATTCTTGTCCTGTAGGTTGTTGACCAGATGAAGGATTCGAATTTGTGTTTTCGTTTTGTGGTTTCGGCGGCCAATCAGACATTTATACCATCCAAATTAATTATTCATGGTTCATTATATACAAGGAATACATATAATCTGTCCAATCATTGCGATTTATTCTATAATATTTTGCTAAATCACAATATACATCAACCACATTCCTATTTTTAGTACCGATGACTGAAAAACATAAGACTACAATCACTCGACTTCTCAACTTTTTCAGTCGACAGCCTATTCCAATCGCTCGTTTTATCGGACGTTTTTTGGCAACTGTTGTCAATGTATTGCACATCAGCAAAACTTCGGAAACTATTCGCTTAAATATTGGTATCTGTTTTCCTGAATTGGATAAATCTCAACGTGAATTGATTACTCGTCATGCTATTCGCAACGAAATTCAATCCTATATGGAGTTTTTTACCATTTGGGGAAGCGCTGCTCAAAAGAATATTGCGCGCATTCACCAAATTCAAGGCGAACATTATTTTCACGATGCAATTGCACAAGGCAAAGGTCTGGTCTTGATTGTGCCTCATTTTGGTACTTGGGAAATCATGAATGCTTGGTTTGCTCAATATACGCAAATGACCATTATGTATAAACCGATCAAAAGCAACGAAGCAGATCAGTTTGTACGTGCAGCAAGAAGTCGTGAAAATGCAAATTTAGTCCCTACAGATGAGTCTGGAGTACGGCAAATTTTCAAAGCCTTAAAACAAGGTGGGACAACTGTGATTTTGCCAGACCACACACCTGATATAGGTGGGGAGTTGATTGAGTATTTTGGTGTTCCACTCTATTCAAGTAATTTAAGTGCAAAACTGATTCAAAAAACCAAAGCCAAGGCCTTATTTTTATATGCAACGAGGAATAACGATCGTGGCTTCGATATGACCATTGAACCGATTGATGAAAGTATTTATCAGGTCAGTGCCGATGAAGGGACTGTGATTATTTTCAAACAGATCGAACAACTTATTCGACAGTTTCCTGAACATTATCATTGGAGTTATAAACGTTTTAAAGCGCACCCTCAGTTGAAAAAAATTTATAACATATCAAATCGTGATGCAATGTCTTTGGTTCATTCAGTCAGAAATCAAGTCATTATTGAAGATTAACCACTTTCGAGTTTGTCGAAAACCCATCATTTCCATTTGACCATTTGTCTTCACATTAAACGCTATTGATCCCTGTTCAATTGTGGTCTTTACAGGAATATTCAGTGCTTTTAATCTTTTTAAAACAATCGTATGTGGATGACCATAACGATTCCCATAACCCGCAGAGACAATAGCCAGCTTAGGTTTCAACTGTTTCAGAAATGCAAATGAAGAACTGTGCCGACTACCATGATGTCCCATCACCAATACATCTACATTTAAATCAGGATACTGTTGTAACAAACGGAATTCCGTTTCCCAACCCGCGTCACCCATGATCAAAAAGTTCTGATACCGATTCGATTGAGGCACTTGAATATAAACCACACAAGATAATTCATTTTGGTTATATGGCACTTCACTTAGGCTATTTTTCGGTAGTGACAACACCGCTATTTTGACCTGACCATATTGCCAATGTTGCCCTTGATAACAATATTCAAAATTGGAATGATCAAAACGCTGATCTTTTTCATTTGAATAAACCTTTTTAATATCGACTGCTTTGGCAATCTCTGCAAAAGCGCCACTATGATCTTGATCTAAATGTGTCAAAATCACTTGATCCAGCTGAGCAACTCCTTGTCGAGCCAAATATGGAATAACCAAATTTTGACCGATACTAAATTTGGCTTCATCATAAAAGCCGCCAGTATCAACCATCATTTTATGCTCAGGTAAATTGACAAAAACCGCCTGCCCTTGCCCGACATCTAAAACATTAAGTTGAAAAAGATACTGACTTTTATGGGGTAATAATAAAGGTATTAGACATAATGCAACCCAAAATTTGGGTATCACGCCTTTGGGTAAAAACAGAATAAATATTGCAAAAGCAATACATAGTATTTGCAAAGTACTCAAAGCCCACCAATCTAATTTGAAACCCAAAGCCTGATCTAAAAACTCAAGCAAACTTAATAGAAAACTCAACAACTGGTCTGCAACTTTAAAAAGTAATATCGCCAATGACTTAGAAAATATACTTATACATGCAGCCAAGACCTCTATTGGAACAACCAAACTTCCAATCACAGGAATCGCAATAAAATTACTGAATGGCGTGAGCCATGAAAACTGCTGAAAAATCCACAATACCAAAGGCAATAAGGCGATAAATGTTTTCCATTGAGAATCAAATAATACATGTACAAAATGCTTTAATTTCGCTTGCCACGACAGCACTTGTTGATCAGGTTGCTGCTGTATTGTTTGATAAACCCTAATCAGAATAAAGCATGCGCCAAAAGATAACCAAAATGCAGCGGATAAAATACTAAATGGATCGATAAGTAATAAAATACTTGCAGTGAATAACAAATGTTTAACGGCTTGAATCTTTTGTTTTAAAAGTATAATTAGACTAAAAACAGAGACCGTAATCATGGTTCGTAAGGCGGGTATTTCAAACCCCACAAAGGCCGTATAAAAAACCACGCAAGCCAAAAATGGATAGACCAATAAATAAGGCCGAGGTATTTTTAAAAATATTTTTGGATAAATTTTCCTTGCAATAAGATTAAAAATAAAACAAAACATCATGGCAAAAATAAGCACATGAGGCCCTGATATTGCAAGTAAATGTGCAATACCCAGCTTTTTAAATAAGCTTTGGATTTCAACAGACAGTAAGCTTTCATCTCCTGTTAATAATGCAAGCAAAAGTCCTTTATTGTGTAAAGATGAATTGGAAATAAAATTTCTAAAATCTAACCGTAGACGTTCTATTTTTAATAAAATACGTTGATCAAGCTGTTGCTGTTGATCAATAAAAGATTGAAAACCCAGCTTTTTTAGCTGACTTTCGTCAATCGCATGAATAGATTGTAAATCGAGTATCCCAAGTAGATTTTCTTGTAAGAACCATTTTTCTTTATCAAATGCACCTTCAACTGCATAACCATGTACAGCCTTGAATTGTCCCCTAACTTGATAATAATGTCCCAGTTGAATCATTTCTGTTTGCTGCTGATTGACATACATCAACATGGGAATGGGCTGCTGATTCGGTATTAAAACAACAATGCGTTGTTGAATAAGCTTTTGTTGTCGAAATGATGAGGTATTATTTTGGGTCTGATCATTCGATTTAATTTTATTCATGGATTGAATATAAATCAGATGTTGCGTCTGATTATTCTGTAAAGGTCTTAGCGCCAAACGCTTTTCTAATGCATGATCTGCATAAAATAAACCTGATAAATAGCTAAAAATACCAATGAAAATCAAACCAAAGTATCTAAATACAGATTTATCCGAAAATGAAAATTTAAAGTATTTTAATCCCAATAAAATTAAACTGAGTCCAAAAGTAAGTGCAAAATATAAGCTTAAATATTGCGGTGTTTTAAAACCCATGAATGAGATACCCAGTATCCATCCAATCAAAATGATGTAGCTATACATACTATAATACATAATAATTATTCGATTTTATTGTTATCTAAAGGGAATTTAAGCCCAATCGAGTTGAGCTTAAATGCGAATCTAAGACTAAAAAATAGGCTGTATTAAATATCAGTTGTGATTAAGCGTCAATCCACAAACCATCTTGCATATGTAAAATTCGATCTGCCGATTTAGCCAATTGTTCATCATGCGTCACGATTAACATGGCCATATTCAATTCTTCACGTAAATCACGCAGCAATTCAAAAATCGATTTCGCTGTTTTACGGTCTAAATTCCCCGTAGGTTCATCGGCTAACATCAATTTAGGTTGTGTGACCAAAGCACGCGCTAAAGCAACCCGTTGTCTTTCACCACCTGATAATTCACCCGGTTGATGCGTTAAACGATGCGTCAAACCGACACGCTCAAGTAAATATTCTGCCCGTTGTTTGACTTGTTTAAAGTCTGCATCTTTACGCAACATTAAAGGCATGGCAACGTTTTCTAAAGCGGTAAATTCTGGAAGTAAATGATGGAATTGATAAACAAAACCCAAGTGCTCATTACGTAAAAAACCACGCTCAGCTTCACCTAAATCATCAAATCGTTTGCCATTTAGATTTACCAGACCTTGAGTCGGTCGATCCAAACCACCCAAAATATGCAATAGCGTACTTTTACCCGAACCACTCGAACCAACGATCGATACAAACTCACCTTGTTGAACCTGTAGAGACAAACCCTTTATGACATCTACATTCGACTTACCATCGGTAAATGATTTATAAATGTCTTTGGCTTCAAGCACTGTGTTGCTATTTACAGCATTGGCAAAGTTACTCATAACGCAGTGCCTCCGCAGGTTGAATTTTTGCTGCACGTAAGGCTGGATAAATGGTCGCTAAGAAACTCAGCAATAAGGATAATCCAACGATCACAACCACATCTTGCCATCTTAAATAAGACGGTAAATAGTTGATAAAATAAGCATCAAATAAATGTAAACCTAAGGCAGTATTCAACCAGCCAATAAAATTGCTGATGCCTAAAGCCGAAATGATTCCTAAAATAGCCCCAGCCACTGTTCCAACAACGCCAATCACTGTACCTTGAACCATAAAAATTCGTGTAATCGTTGCAGGTGAAGCACCTAAAGTCCGAAGAATCGCAATATCAGATTTTTTATCGGTAACGACCATCACCAATGAAGAAACAATATTAAAAGCAGCAACCAAAACAATTAAGAAAAGTAGCAGACTGACCATCGCTTTTTCCATCTGAATGGCACTAAACAAATTACCATGCGTATAAGTCCAGTCAGAAGCATAGAACGTTCCTGGAAGTTCTTTTACAATTTGATTGGCAACTTGAGGGGCTTGGAAAATATCATCCAACTTCATACGCACACCTTGCGCACCATCTGGAAGGCGTAACAAAGTTGATGCATCATTCAAAGCAATATAACCAAGACTGGAATCCACTTCCGCACCAATACTAAAAATACCTACAATTTTAAAACGCTTAAAACGAGGTACTACCCCTGCTGGGGATGGTGTCGCTTCAGGTAAAACCAACGTGACATTATCATTCAGGCTTAGTCCTAAAGCGTCTGTCATTTGTTTACCTAAAACAATGCCATATTCACCTTTTTTTAGTTGATCTATACTTCCTTCCACCATATGATTCTGAATAATTGAAACCTTCTTCTCATATTGAGGTTCAATACCCGTGACCATGATCCCTGCGACTTGACCTTGTGCCGTGAGCATACCTTGCAATTGGGTAAATGGTGCAACACCAGTAACATGCTCATGTTGTTCAATTTTCTTTGCAAGAACGGGCCAGTCTGTTAAAATTTGCGTTGAAGAAACAGTGGCTTGAGGTATCATACCCAAGACGCGAGTCTTTAACTCTCGGTCAAAACCATTCATAACAGACAGAACTGTAATAAGTACAGCGACGCCTAAGGTTAGACCGATCATGGAAACCAGAGCGATAAAAGAAATAAAGTGATTACTACGCCGTGCGCGAGTGTATCTCAACCCTATATACAGCGAGATTGGTTTAAACATACCATCTAGTCCGAGGTGTTTTATGGAAGCGTTACAGCATCAAAATGAAACAAATGAACGTCGCGTTATGTCGCGCATCGATGCTGCATTAAGAATCAACTATCAAGTCATTTCTGAAGAAGTTGCGCTGAACGATCCATACGATTCTAATTTTGTATTACCGCGCTATTTTCTACTACTTGCAGAATTAGATCAATTTGATCATGCACTTCACTACGAATTAGAACAATTAAATGAAAAAGATCAACAAATTGCTCGAATCTTATCCTTATTCAATCAAAAGTTAAACCTTATTACAGGCTCTATTTACGATTCTATTGTACAAACCATGTTACCAACGCCTCAAAAGGTTAACTTTTCAGAGAGCGGTTTTAGCTTTACCAGCCAACAACACTTAAAACAAGGCACGTATATTCATGTGGCCTTAAGCCATCCTGAAAATTTCTTCCATATCGCAGCAACAGCGCAGATTGCTTATTCAGAAAGTGTTGAAAATGAACAATATCGTGTTGGCGCTTATTTCATTACTTTGCACCCGCAAGACCGCGTTAAATTGGCAGAATGCATTCAGCTCAATATCATACCGACCAACTGAGATAATTTATTGGTTTATCGTTGATTGATTTATAGCTTATTGATTTATAGCTTATTGATTTAAAGACTAAATTTTAATTTTTCGAGCGAGTAATTTACTCGCTTTAAAATCTTTGTAGAAATATAAAAATAAGCCAAAAATTAAAACAGCCGCCCCGATAAAGACTGTGATTGTTAATTTCTCATCATTCAGCATTGCACCAAACAACATCGCCAATAATGGCGTCATAACTGTAGTTAAAGATAAAGTTGTCGCTTTAATATTCTGTACCAGTTTGAAATAACAGAACATGGCTAATAATGATGCCATTAAAACAGTATAGATCAATGCCAAGAGCGATTGAGTATTGGGTAAATGTGTCGGTGCATATTGCCAAATAAAAGGAACAATACACAGTGCAGCAAAGGTAGAAAACAAAATTGAACCTGTTGCTTGCGCCATCGGTTCGATCTGCGCATTGACAGATTTAACCCAATAAATCGACAATGAGTATGCAAATACACTCAGCAACATTAGACCGATTCCGATCGGATGAACATGCTGACTTTCGCCACCGCTCATGCAAATAATACCTAAGCCAACAACAGAAACTGCCATTCCCAGCCACTGTAAATTTAGAAGCTTTTGCTGAAATCCAAAGCGACCAATCAAACCCGCCATAATCGGTGCAAACCCGAACATTAAAGCAATGATACCTGAGCTCAAATATTTCGTTGCAGCATACGTAAAGACTTGTGAGCCAATCAAACTCAATGAACCTGCTAAATAACTATGCATAGCAGTTTTATTAAAGGGTAACTTTATTTTAAGTAAGAACAAGACACCACAAGCGATCGGTAAGGCAATAAAAAAGCGTAACACCAATGCCCACATCAAATGTAAATCAGACACACTCCAGACAATCGCCAAGGGGGTACTTGCCCAAATGAAGACCAATAAAGCATAAGTCATCATCAGGTTAGATTTGGAGGGCATATAGCTTCCTAATAGATCAATGCAAAGGTCGAAAATGACGAAAGTTATTTATACAGCAGTTTTACGTTTTTGCTTTAAAATCGTTTGATCTAAACTACTGGAGAACTCACGCTTATCACGTTCTGAAATCGGTGGAGGCCCGCCAGTCTGGACACCTGCGCCACGTAAAGTATCCATAAAATCACGTAAATGTAATCGTGCTTTGACATTGGCAGATGTATAAACCTCACCACGTGGATGAATCGCAACACCTCCCTTTTCAATGACTTGAGCAGCCAAAGGAATATCTTGCGTGATCACAATATCATGTTCATTCATACGATCCACGATTTCTTGATCTGCTTGATCAGCACCTGCCATCGCTTGAATTGAATTAATACGAACCGATGGTGTAATTCCCACAGGTTGATTAGCAACAAAAGTAACTTCTAATTGATAACGATCAGAAGCGCGCAGAATGACTTCTCGTAGGATTTTAGGCAATGCATCTGCATCGACCCAAAGTTTAAATGGCAGCACACATTATCTCGCTTTATTGCATATGGCTAGTCTAACAAAATGTCAGCGAAGTTACTTTAACGCTTTTTATCATTTCTAGATTTAAACACTCTTATATCATCTTTGAGATTGATGACTCCATCGCTGTAACTTAAAATTGGAGCCATGTTTTAGCGATGATTTAAAATTAAACTGTTATGTTTACTCAAATTCTGGTTAATTTTAAAACAAACTCAAGTAGTTTTAACTTTAAAATATGGTTTTCATAGTGATTTTACATTTTAAGACTTGAAATATAACAATCACCCTCGATTTAATGTAATAAGAGCAGCATGAATCAATTGCAAATATGAACAATCAAAACAGACCAGAAATAATTACGATTGAAGATCAAACTTTTGGTAGTCATGTCGAGCATTGGAACTTACTGACAGAAAATCCAACGACACAAGTACCCAAATGGTTAGGTTTAGCACTCGATGCACCGATTATGCCTATGGGATTATGTGCCAAAGAATGTGATATGGATGAATCAGTTTGGCTGATTCAAGGTCCAAGTGGCGCATCGGTGCAACTCTGCCAAGTGATTGATGTAGAAAACAATAAACCGAAAGCGGTCAAAACTGCATTTCCGAGTTTTGAAAGTCCATATCAGCTCACAGCGTCGATAGACCGCATTATTACCTGCAAAACCAACACGCAAGCCGTCCTATCTTTAAAAGTCGGTAGCAATAGTGTGGTTTACGCTTTTGATAGCTTATATAGTGTCAATAGTCATCAATATCAACGTGATCAACAATACAAAGTACAGCTAAATGCATGGGCTTATGCACTTGAAAAAGTTTCAGATCACGAGCAAATCATTGTCGATGACCCTGCTTCAATTAAACACCATCGTGCGCTTAACGACATTCTTTCGCAAAATAATGGTATTGCACCTGAAAACCTGCAAGAACAAATCGATGCTTGGGAGCCAAAATCTGAGGATGACAAAGCGCCTGTTACCGTTGATTTTTCAAAAATGGTGGCTTATCTCTACGGCGAAACTTTGGGTCAAGAAGACGAAGCTTGGTTCCAAGGCAAAGTTGTTGGTAAAACATCCATGCAGTTTATGCAACAAGAATATACGCTCTATGATGTCACTTTGATTTTAGAAGAGGATCAACCTGCTATCTTAGTACGTATAGCGACCAAAGATCCTGCATTCAAAAACTTTGAAATTGGACAATATATTCGCGGCAATATCTGGATTCAAGCCAATATCTTTTCTGAAAAATAAGCAATTACAGATTCGATAGTCGATTCATTCTCAAAAAGCATGTTATGTGAATAGCATGCTTTTTTATTTGAATAAAAAATAATCTATTTTGATTTATTCTCAACATAATCTTTGTTTTAAATTCATTTATAGAAAGTTATCCACATTTTTAAATTCAAATCACCGTAAATAAAAATCTAAATATGCTAAAGCTCGATAAAATAAATTAATTTTGAATCATTCAAATAAACTGCACTCAATCACAATGCGAGGAAAAATGAATTTAAATAAAAGTTGGGGCAGCTTATTTTTAATATTACTATTGAGTAAATATAAATCAACCACTTAGATGCATTGACTACGATTCTAGTTAACTTTAGACCGATAATTTAATTTGAATCACAAATAATATATAGTTAAGTTATCCACAATATATCCACAAATTAATTATTTTAAATTTAAAATAATTAAAATCATTCTGCATTAATATATTTACAATCGTTGAATTAATGTAAATTAGTGCTTTATTTAACCAATATTTTATGTTAAAAATACGACGAACCAATAGGATTTAACAATAATTTTAAAATCTAGGCTCAGTAATGAAAATTATACCTGAACAGTCGACTAGTCTTATTAGCGAAAATAGTGGTTTTCGCTTACGCTTGGATAAAGGAGCTTGCTGCTTTTTTGTTCTGGGGATGTTTTTGGCCGCAATGATCATTCATATTCTAGGCATTTTTCCTTCTGCCTAATCAGAACCTAGTAACACATATATAAATCTTTCACTTTGAAGTAATACTGATGAGTTAAGCTTTATTAAATCCTCCCCAACCCTCCTTTTTCAAAGGAGGGAGTATCAAGAATCTAAAATTATTTTAAATTCTGAATAGTTCCCCTCTTTTTTAAAGAGGGGTTAGGGGAGATTCTCAGAAGAGTAACGACTAAATTACTCTTAACTGACTAGTATTTCTCGTAGTGAAGGATTTTTTATATCTAAATCTTGTTTAAAATTATGGATTAAGCATTACGCTTAGCAAAATCATCCATAAAGTTAACCAATGCTTGAACGCCTTCTAAAGGCACAGCATTGTAAATACTCGCACGCATACCACCCACTGAACGATGACCTGCAAGATTCAATAAATGATTTTCTTCAGCTTCTTTCAAAAATAATTTGTCTAAAGATTCATCCGCCAAAGTAAAAGGGACATTCATAATTGAACGGTTAGGAATCGCGATTGGATTATTATAAAAATCACTTGAATCGATATAACCATAAAGTAATTTAGATTTTTCCAAATTGATTTTGTGCATTGCGTCTACACCGCCCTGCTCAAGTAACCATTCAAAAACTAAACCTGATAAATACCATGCATAAGTTGCAGGTGTATTCACCATTGAATCATTTTTAGCTTGCGAGCCATATTTTAATAGGCTTGGAATTTCAGGTTTTGCTTGATCGAGCAAATCATCACGAACAATCACCAAGGTTAAACCTGCTGGACCGATATTTTTTTGCGCACCCGCATAGATCAAACCAAATTTAGATACGTCTAAAGGTGCAGATAAAATACTTGATGATAAATCAGCAACCAAAGGTTTATCTGTTACAGGAATATTGGCAAATTGAATACCACCAATGGTTTCATTTTCAGCATAATGCACATAAGCTGCATCATTCGATAAGTTCCATTGGCTTTGATCGCTGATCGCAAGTTTGCCATCAATTGTTGTACCCGCTTCTATGACATTGATATCGCCATATCGTTGCGCTTCTTGAGTCGCTTTTTCAGACCAAATACCCGTATGAATATAATCTGCTTTAGGATTTTTACCCAAAAGATTTAAAGGAATTGCAGAAAACTGAAGTGATGCACCACCTTGTAAAAACAAAACTTTGTAATTTTCAGGGATGTTCATCAACTGACGAAGATCAGCTTCTGCTTTTTCAGCGACAGCCACATAGTCTTTACTACGATGGCTCATTTCCATGATGGATAAACCTTTACCATGCCAATCTAACATCTCTTGTTGAGCTTTTTCTAAAACGGCAGTAGGTAATGCAGCAGGACCAGCACAGAAATTGTACGCGCGCATGATTTTTCCCTTTATAAAAGTGAAACGAATGAAATAGGCGCATTTAACCACAAATCGGCTTTTCTTGCAGTAGCTTTGTCAGTCAATCTTTCAATGTGTTTGACAATTTACAGTTGAGATTTCAATAACAAAGACCAGTCAACTACAGACCTTAAGTCTGTTTGACTGGTTTAGGAATATGGTAAGTCATCGAATTGTATTTAGGCTGCTGAACACAATAGATTGCAGAACCATTTAAAGATTCTGCAATTTGTCGACTTGAATGGTTTTCGACAGCTACAGGATAAATAAAATGTTCCAAGTCATTCCTTGCTGAAGCCCAATGCACAATCGTTGTGACAGCTTCTTTTCCGTAGCCAAAACCATGACGATCTTCTCGAATCCAAATACCAAGCTCAGGTGTTTTCCCTAGCGTTTGATGAAGTCCTACCAATCCTAAAAATTCATGATTTAATTTATGCCGAATCACAAAATTTAAATCAGAACCCTCTTGGATTGTGGTTAACCATACTCGCCATATCACCTCGAAAGCGGCTTGATCTGGTGGTGGATCCCAAGACATAATCGGGTTAATGATGGTGTTATACATGCAAAACATTCCTCTGCATCGTTCGATGTAAAAGGTTTCAATACCATACGTGCAGAATCAATCATGATCATATTGATATACCAAATGAATTTCAAAAAAACTAATTCAGCCTTTAAACATTGCTTTGAATATTGTCCTGAATGCTATCTTAAAAACACCTTTAAACAGGCTTTCGATTATGCATTCTGCTGTTCTACATAGTGTGCAAAATTATTTAAAATCGCCTGCCAACCCGCTTGTTGCTGTTCAATTGGATATTGATTTTCAGGGTCAAAGTTAATTCTGACCAAAACAGCACTTCCCTCCTGCTTAAATATAACCTCTGCAATACGATCACCAAATGTATAAGCAATTTTTTCATGTGGAATGACCTCAGTATACGTTCCTGCAAAATCAAATCCCATACTGCCATCTTTGGCTTCCATGCGATTTGAAAACTGACCACCTACTCGCAAATCATTGATTGAGTTGACTGTATGCCAATCTGCTGAAGCAGTGTTCCACTGTTCTATATCTTGAGGATTGTTATAGATCTGCCACACTTGATCTATTGATGCATGTACTTTGGATTCCACTGTAATTTTTGTCATCGCTACTTCACCTAATTTTTATTAAATATATGATTGAAAATTCTATTACACATTTAGAATATTCACTCTGTTTCATTCAAGCAATATTCACAAAATACACGCTACAAAAACCACACATTTATTCCGCTACTTTTAGATTATTTATTCTAGTCAATAAAGGTTAGAATGCTGTAAATACAAGCAAATACTGATGATTTTTCAGATGAAATTTACAACACAATATTCTCGAAAAGCATTATCCAGATCTATACAGCACATTACTTTATTGAGCCTGTTCTCAGGTATCACCAGCTACAGTTCAGCTGAAAATCTCAGCTACATTCAAGCTGAGCAATATTTCCTTGAAAATTCTTATACAACTCAAGCCAATGATGCTTTGAACAAAGCCTCTAAACTTCAAGCAGATGCGGTAAAAAATTTAGGTTTACCACGAATCGACTTAAACGTACGGGCTTATAAATTTCATACTGAAACAGATATTCCACTCAATGAGGTAAAAAATAATTTAGAACAAACACTTTCTCAAGGGGTCAATGAACGTGTCGATCAGTGGCAGTCTCAACAAAATATTCCTTCGACCATCACCGATCCTTTAAAAGATGGTCTTGCGCAGGGAATCCATAGTGGTATTGGCCTCATTCCAGATACCGCAAATGTTGTTATGGAAGATGAAGTCGTCCGACCGACCGTATCGATAATGATGCCGATTTATACAGGTGGCATAACGACCACAACCAAACAGATCGCACAGCTTAAAGCTGAACGCAGCCAACTTGACTCGAAACAGCAGCAAGATACACAGCGTTTTGAAGTGATTCATGCTTATTTTAATGTACAACTGCAACAACAACTTTTAGAGGCAAGTCGTCTCAATTTATCGACCATGCAACAACATTATGAAAATGCATTAAAACTTGAAAAACAAGGTTTTATTAGCAAAGGGCAACGTATGCAATTTGAAGTTGCTCGTAATAATGCGCAACGAAACCATCAAAATGCTATGGCGAATTTACAATCAAGCCAATTTCAACTCAAAAACTTATTGAATAAACCATCGATTGATCAGTTGACCACACCACTTTTTGTCAATCGTCTGCAAAGCCAGTCTTTAAATCAACTCCTTGCTTCTTATCCTGAAACGTCGAGTTTGGTTCGTAAAATGCACATGGATACACAACTTGCCAATCAGAATATAAAAGTTCAAAGTGCTGCTAAAAAACCAAGTTTGTTTGCTTTTGGCGAATATAGTCTGGATCAAGACCAGAACTGGATTGTTGGTGTTGCAGCGCGTTATAACTTATTTTCAGGTATTGATAAGAATAAAAATGTCCAAGCTGCTGAATTACAACGTTATGCAACTGAGTTATTCACTGCGCGCACTCAGCAAGAGATTGAGAATGTCATTTATAAATCCTACAGCGAATTGAGTTCAGCACAACAAAGCAATCTATTACTGCAACAAAATGAACAAGCAGCCCAAGAAAATTTAAGAATTCAAACCCTTTCTTTTAAAGAAGATATGGGCACAGCAACGCAAGTGATTGATGCTCAAGATCAATTGAGTGCTTTAAAAGCTGAAAAAGCGCTCAATGCATATAAATACGTCATGTCACTTGCAACACTACTACAAAGCCATGGTTCAATTGACCAATTTAGTCACTTTGTAAATCAGTCTAATACTGATTATCTGCGTTAGGATGGAAAATAAATGACACAAGAAAATAAGCATCCAGATACAAGCAACAACGCTGATCAAAACGACAGTTCATTGGATACGAAACAAGGTTTAGAATCTAATTCTTTAACAGAACAGCACGATATTCCCATGAGTTCAGATGCCTCAGATGTAGATGTTAAAAATGATGCAGACTTAAAACCTAAAGAACAAGCTATAGCACCAAACGATTCTTCTAAAAAGAAAGCAATAATCGTTATTGGATCAATCATTCTAATTGCGCTACTTGGACTGATTGCATTTGGCTTATGGAAAAGCTATCAACCGAAAACGATTGATGTACAAGGCCGTGTCGAAGCCGAAACTTTGCATGTAAGTACCAAAGTTCCCAGTCGAATTGAAGGTATTTTTGTCCACGATGGGCAAAAGGTTGAAAAAGGACAGTTACTGGTCACTTTGAGTAGTCCTGAAATTGCAACAAGTAAACAGCAAGCTTTAGCAGGTTTACAATCGGCGCTTGCCTTGCAATCCAGTGTAGATCGAGGTGCTCAACAGGAAAATATCGACAGTTTATATGCCAATTGGCAAAGTCTGAAAGCTCAAGAAAATCTTGCCAAAACAACGTTTCATCGTGGGCAAAATCTTTATCAGCAAGGTGTTATTTCTCGTCAACGTCGTGATGAAATGCAAGCCGCGGCAATTTCAGCCGCTCAACTTACAGAGGCAGCGTACCAGCAATATGCACGTGCAAAACGTGGCAGTACTTCTGAACAAAAAACCAGTGCTGATGCACAAGTAGAAATCGCCAAAGCTGCTGTCGCTGAAGCTAATGCATTGGAAGCCGAAACAAAACTATTTTCTCCAATCAGTGGAACAGTCTCTAAAACCTACGGTAAGCCCTCGGAACTCGTTGCAATAGGTGTGCCTGTGGTCAGTATTCTTCAGGATGACGAACAATGGGTCAGTTTAAATGTTCGAGAAGACCAATACACGCAAGTTTATCAAGCGAAGTCTTTAGATGGTTTTATTCCCGCACTGAATAAAACCGTGAAGTTCAATATCAAAAACATTGATGCAGAAGGTGAATTTGCAACGATCAAGACCACACGCCAAACAGGTGGATACGATATTCGTAGTTTTAAAATTAAATTAACACCCGCAGAACCATTAGCCGATTTAAAAGTCGGTATGAGTGTTATTTTTAAACTGAAAGAGAATCCATAAATATGTGGGCGAGCATGTTGAGAGAGTGTCGTTATTTACTCAATCACAAGTGGGATTTGTGTTTAGTCACACTCGCCCCGCTCTTGATCATTATTTTATTTAGTAGCATGTTTTACTCAGGTAAAGCAGAACACTTACCTATTGCAATTATTGATCAAGATCACAGTGAACTGAGCCGAAATATTGAAAAACATTTGAGTCTCAACACTACCATTCATGTTTATCGTATTTCAGAAAACCAAAGCGAAATTGAACAATTAATCAACCAAACTAAAATTTGGGGCTATGTTCATATTCCACAAGGCGCTGAGCAACGTTTAGTGCAAGCTCAGGATGCCCAAATCAGTATTGCCTTTAATCAATCTTATTTTAGTATTGGGAATAGCATATCTTCTGCAATGCTACTTTCTACCGTAGAAGCGATTGGTGAACTTGCAAAAGATTCTTATCTTGAAAATAAAATCCCTTATGCTGAGTTTTCAACAACACATGTCAAAATCTCTCCATTATTTAACCCAAACCTAAGTTATGAGTTTTACTTAGAACCTTTTATGATCCCAGCCATTCTGCATTTATTGCTCTGTTGTTGCGTGGCTTTTGCCGTGGGTCAAGAGCTGAAATATGGCACACTCAATCAATGGGTCAACGGTCAAGCTACATTTCAGGCACTGTTTGGTAAAAACTTAGTTTATGTACTGATTTTTTGCTTTTGGACATGGGCTTGGATGTTTTGGCTTGTGGTGATTCGAGGCTGGTTTATTGCAGGTAGTTTGTGGATTATTTTACTTGGACAATTCTTACTGTTTGGTGCTTATGCATTGATCAGTAGCACAGTCGTTTTAGCCACTCGAAATTTATCTAAAACCTTTGGTTTTATTGCCGTATATGGCGGTTCTTCCTTAAGTTTCGCAGGCGTTACCCTTCCACTGAATAATGCACCCATTTTTACACAGTTTTGGGCGAATATTATCCCCTATACACCTTATGCAAAATTACAAACTGAACAATGGGTGATTGGAAGTCCTCTTTCTATCTCATTTATCCCGTTGATGATTTTAACTTTATATTGCATCTTTTATTTTGCTGTTTCGACCTTGCTTCTCAATAAGAATTTGAAGGAAGCACGTCATGGCTAATTTCTTTCGCAATCTATTAAAATATTATCTTGAGACATTTAAAAATATTGCAAAAAACTCATCAATCCTGACCACAATGGTGTTGTCAGTATTTTTTTATAGCTTTTTCTATCCTGCTGCTTATCAATCACAAACCGCTGAAAACCTCCCTATTGTTATTGTCGATGAAGAACAAAGTGCCATCAGCAATACTATCATTAGCCAAATTGCTAAAAGCCCAAATATCAAAATTACAGAAATAACCACCAACTTTGAAGAAGCCAAGCAAATGGTTCAACGGCAGCAAGCTGATGGTATTTTGTTATTGCCTGAAAATCTGTCAAATAGTATTGCTCGTGGTGAGGCAGGAGGAATTGGTTTATATCTGAGTGCTGCTTATTTTCTAAAAACTAAGCAAATTGGATTAGGGCTTGCCACAGCCATTGAGCATGCTATTGCTGAACAAGCAGAAAAATTTGGCCAAGTTTCACATTTTGAGTTCTCACTGCCCATTCACCAAATTGCACTTTTTAACCCACTTTCAGGCTATGGAAGTTATATTTTCCCTGCCGTTGCCCCCTTAATCATCCACCAAACCATAGTCTTGGGTTTATGCATGCTCATTGCGGGTTACCGTGAAAGACGATGGAAAGCGACAACCGCTGAGTTTTTTGGAATTTACCTCGCTGCATTGACCATTGGCTGTTTAGGTTGCTTTTATCTTTTTGGATTTACATTTTGGTTAAATGATTATCCACGAGGCGGTAACTTCTGGGGAATGTTAATCGCTGTCCCTATTTTTATCAGTAGTGCGATTGCATTGGCTATGGTTTTGGCAAGTTATTTAGATATTTCTGAACGTGCTGGACATTTGATTGTTTTTACATCAATTCCATTATTTCTTCTTTCTGGCGCCGCTTGGCCACTTCAGGCCATGCCACTTTGGATGCAATATTTTGCAAATATTTTACCTTCGACGCAGGGAATCAATGTATTTATCCAGCTGAATCAAATGGGTGTTGCGACCCATTTGATTCTGCCTAAGTTGATTTTTTTAACCTGTTTTAGCCTGATTTTTATGATTTGGGCATTTTATCGTTTAGCTAAAATTGACAAAAAATAATCAGAATTACCCTCAATTTAATCTACAAAGATAATCAAATAATAATAATTTATCGAATCGACAAATTAAACTGAACTAATTTCAAACGATTGAACTAAGTTTATGCAAAAAAAATAGTACAGTTGCCTAAATAAGCGCAAAATAGACCATTTTCGAAATACTCTGAACGTTCAGAATCTCCCACCCTAAAGCATCTATATGTTTTAGTGGGCGTTTTTTTGCGTTTTTTTCATAGAGTGTTCCCTTTTCGCCAAAATCTGAATTTTAAGGGCTCAGTATGAAGAAAATGAAAATAAGCCTAGCTTGGCAAATTGTTATTGCGCTCATTCTAGGTATTCTTGTTGGTGCTTTTCTGCACAATTCTCCTGAAATCCGTGACAATGTTGTTGCTAACTTTTTACAACCATTGGGTAAGATTTTTATCAATCTTATTAAAATGATTGTGATCCCTCTTGTGCTTTCCATGCTGATTTTAGGAATTGCCAACGCTGGGGACAGTAAAAGTGTTGGTAAGCTAGGTTTCAAAACCATTGTTTATTTTGAAGTCATTACGACTGTTGCAATTATTGTTGGTTTAATTGCAGCGAATGTTTTCCAGCCGGGTGCTGGTATCGATATGTCGAAATTATCGACATCGGACATTTCACAATATCAACAAACCACTCAGGAAGTCAGCCACCAAGCTCATGGCTTAGTGAATACTGTGCTTTCGCTGATTCCATCCAATATTTTCGCTGCAATGAATGATGGACATATGCTTCCTATCATTTTCTTTGCTGTGATATTCGGTATTGGTTTAGGTTCTTTAGCTAAAGAAACCAAACAGCCTTTGATTGATGTGTTAAGAGCTGTTTCTGAAACCATGTTTAAAGTAACGCATATGATCATGATGTTTGCACCTTTCGGTGTATTCGGCTTGATCGCTGCAACCGTTGCAAACTTTGGTTTTAGTTCACTTTTACCTTTAGTTAAGCTCGCTGTTTTGGTTTATGCATCAATCTTGTTCTTTATCTTTATCGTGCTTGGTTTTGTGGCTAAATTCTGTGGTTTCAGTATTTGGACGATTATCAAAATCTTAAAAGATGAATTGATTCTTGCTTACTCTACCGCAAGCTCTGAAACCGTTTTACCTCGTATGATGGAAAAAATGGAAGCTTACGGTGCACCAAAATCGATTACCAGTTTCGTTGTTCCTATCGGTTATTCTTTTAACTTAGATGGTTCTACGTTGTACCAAAGTATTGCGGCGATCTTCATTGCTCAGCTTTATGGTATCGATTTGAGCATGACTCAACAAATTGTTTTAGTGCTCACTTTAATGATTACCTCTAAAGGTATCGCGGGTGTTCCTGGTGTATCTTTTGTTGTATTGCTGGCAACATTAGGTAGCGTCGGTATTCCGCTTGAAGGTCTTGCATTTATCGCAGGTATTGACCGTATCTTAGATATGGCGCGTACTGTATTGAATGTGATTGGTAATGCGCTTGCTGTTCTTGTGATTAGTAAATGGGAAGGCAAATTCGATACTGAGAAGCAAAAATCTTATAATTTTGATGCCACACATTAAGATTTTTTAAGATCAATAAGAGCCACTTTCGGGTGGCTTTTGTTTGACGGTTTCAAAAACAGAAATATAAAAATACTTCACCGATGAAGTTTCAAATTTATTGCCTTTTATATTTATTCAAAAATTTTCCAAATAATCTTATAATTTACAGCCTAAGATCAAATAATGATTAATGATGGAAAATTTTCACTCACTTTGGAATACACAATTTCCTAATAAATTACCTATTTCGCACTTATTTCGTCATTATTTTCATGAGTTTTGGTTTCGCATCCATAGTTTGCCTGAGTCCAAAAGATATGCAGAGACAAAAGAAGAGTTTGCGCTTTTAATATCAAGACACAACCAGATCATTACCGATTGTTTTGGTTTAAATACACCTATTTATATTGTTACAGGTTATTATTTTTATCCTGAAAGTGATTCATCTAAATATCATCCAAAAGATATTCTTCATTACAATTTAAACTCAGCACCTTCAATTAATTTACATCAAGTCGCCCCTAAAATTTTTGATGATGGTGAATCAAATGACCTTTGTTTCACGTCCTTATACGTTCAAATGAATTGGCAACCCAATATTCACAATGATTTACTTTTAAAAATTGCAGATGATAAAGTTAAAGGTTTTTTGATTTCATTTGAGAAGAATATTATCGTTGCACCTTATGATGGAGGTATTGATTTTATTATCCAAGATGACTCTTTCAAACAACAACTAAAAGAAAAATATCGGGATTGGTTATCTTCAAGAGCTGATGGTTTATAACAAACTATCTTTAATATAAGTAACCATTAAAATGGAAAATCAACTTACAAAGTAGGTAATCATAATCATCAATATTTGCAAACTTAAAACCACAGCAAACCATTTCCAGCCTTTATGGCGCATGGCAATACGATCAACACTTGAATAATTGACTGTTCTTATCATTTTATCACCTCATTTTTGCTACATTATGGAACATTGTTGGGGCAAAACATTGATCTTTTAATAGACAATATAGGATAAGCAATAATTAAACCAACGCTTTAACTGTAACTAAAATTATCTTGGCTTCATCAATGGAATTAACCTGAGATAAATTAAATTGCTTTTGTTTTATTTCATCATTTAATTATACATAGTTCGGCTATCGCGTGGCGGCATGGATGCCGCCGTTGGGCGGGGATATAGGATGTATCCCTCGCCCAACAAAGGATTTTCGTCACTTTTTATCCCTAAAAAGTGAGGCATCAGCGACGCAAATTAGTCTAAGTTATTCAACCCAATACAAGACTATGCTCATTTTATGATGTTATCTGCCAACAAAGAATTACATCATGATTTCTTCTAGGGTGAATATATTCAAAAACAAAAAAGCCCCTTGCGGGGCTTTTAATCAATTTAATCGGTTCTAATTAACCAATAAACTTACGTGCATTACGGAACATACGTAACCATGCACCATCTTCAGTCCATTCTTCAGGTTTCCAAGAATGCTGAATCGCACGGAAATTACGCTCAGGGTGTGGCATCATAATCGTTGCACGACCATCTTTCGACGTCACACCTGAAATTGCTTCAGGTGAACCATTCGGGTTCAATGGATATTGTTGAGTTTCATTACCCAAGCTGTCTACATAACGTAAGATCACTTGATTACCCGCATTCAAAGATGCAAAGTTTTCAGCAGAAGCTTCTGCACGACCTTCACCATGTGCCACAGCGATAGGTAAAATTGAACCTTCCATACCTTCTAAAAGAATCGATGGTGATTTTTCAACCTTAACATTCACAACACGTGCTTCAAAAACTTCTGAAGTATTACGGCGGAAACGTGGCCAGTTGTCTGCACCCGGAATAAGTGGAGCAAGCTGAGCCAACATTTGACAACCATTACAAATACCGACGGAGAACGTATTGTCACGGTTAAAGAATTTTTCGAACTGATCACGTAGCTTTGGATTAAATAACACTGATTTCGCCCAGCCACCACCAGCACCCATGACGTCACCGTATGAGAAACCACCACATGCAACCAGACCTTCAAAATCATCTAAATCCACACGACCTGCAAGTAAATCACTCATGTGAACATCGACTGTGTTAAAGCCAACTTTATCAAATGCTGCTGCCATTTCGACATGGCCATTGACACCTTGTTCACGTAAAATCACCATATTCGGGCGACGTTCGTTGATATACGGTGCTTCCACTGGCTCATTTAAATCGAATGTAGGTAAAGCAATAATACCTTTATGATTTTTATCTGTAATTAACGCAAATTCAGAATCCGCAGTTTCTACGTTGTCACGTAAGCGTTGGATTTGATGTGAAACTTCAGTCCATGCTTGTTGTAATTCAGCACGATCTAACACCAAACCATTCACAGACAACTGGTCAGAATCGTTTACTGTACCCACAACAGTAATGGCATCTCTTAAACTTGAAGTCGTAACTTCTGCTTGTAAGCTTGTCCAATCTGCTTGGCTAATCTGTAATACTGCGCCAATTTCTTCTGCGAATAAACTTTCAGTCGTTTGATTTTCTAAAGCAACACCTAAACGAGAAGCGAACATCATTTCTGCAACAGTCGCCAATAAGCCACCATCACCAATGTCATGGTACGCCTTGATGAGACCACGGTTGTTCCAATCTTGTACCAATGCAAAGAATGCTTTGAAGTCATCAAAACTGTCGACATCTGGAGTAACTGAGCCAATCGCTTTATAAACTTGTGCAAGGATTGAACCACCTAAGCGGAACTGACCTTTTGATAAATCAATGCGAACTAAGACTGAATCTTCACTCTTCAATTCAGGTGTCAATGTTTTACGGACATCTAAAACTGGTGCAAAGGCTGTAATCACACCTGACATTGGTGAAGTAACAGCTTTATCTTCACCTTCATCATTCCAAGTGGTACGCATTGACAATGAGTCTTTACCTACAGGAATAGCGATCCCTAAAGCTGGACACATTTCCATACCAATGGCTTTTACGCCTTCGAATAGCGCTTGGTCTTCACCTTTTTGACCTGCTGCTGCCATCCAGTTCGCAGACAACTTAATGTCACTGATCTGTTCAATATTGGCACACATGATATTACTAATCGCTTCTGCAACAGCCAAACGTGCTGAAGCAGCAGGATTTAACAATGCCACAGGTGGACGTTCACCCATTGCCATTGCTTCGCCTGTATAACCTTGCAAACTTGTTGTGGTTACCGCAGCATCTGCAACAGGAACTTGCCAACGTCCAACCATTTGGTCACGTGCAACCATACCTGTAATTGAACGGTCGCCAATCGTAATCAAGAATGATTTAGATGCAACTGTAGGGTTTTTAAGTACACGGAAAATCGCATCTTTTAAATCAACTTTAGATGCATCAAAAGCATCGCCTTTGCGCTCTACAGTTTCATATGAACGGCTCATGCGTGGTGTGCCGCCAAGCATCACCTGCATTGGCATATCCACAGCTTTGTTATCGAATAATGGATCGTTCACTGTCAATTGACGTGCTTCAGTGGCTTCACCAAGTACTGCAAATGGGCAACGTTCACGTGCACAGATTGATTCAAATAATTCTAAAGAACTTGGGTGAATCGCTAAGACATAACGTTCTTGCGCTTCATTTGACCAGATTTCCATCGGAGACATACCAGGCTCAAGTGATGGAATCTTACGAAGATCAAGGATCGCACCAAGTTCATGGTCATTGACCAATTCAGGCATCGCATTAGAAACACCACCCGCCCCTACATCATGTACAGACACGATTGGGTTGAAGTCTTCCATTCTCCAACAAGCATCGATCACTTCTTGGCAACGGCGCTCCATTTCAGGGTTTTCACGTTGTACAGATGCAAAATCTAAGTTTTCACCCAATTTACCGCTATCTACAGAAGACGCTGCACCACCACCTAAACCAATCAGCATTGCAGGACCGCCGAGAACAATCAGTAAATCGCCCGGTTGAATTGCATCTTTTTCTACGTGGTCAGGGCGAATATTCCCGTAACCACCTGCAATCATAATTGGCTTATGGAAACCTTTTACATCACCATTGACATTTTGTTCAAAGGTACGGAAATAACCATTCAATGCAGGACGACCAAACTCGTTGTTAAATGCTGCACCACCTAAAGGACCATCAATCATGATCTGTAATGGAGACGCCATACGAGATGGTTTGCCGTAATTCTCTTCCCAAGGTTGTTCAAAACCCGGAATATTCAAGTTTGAAACCGTGAAACCAGTTAAACCTGCTTTTGGTTTACCACCACGTCCTGTCGCGCCTTCATCACGAATTTCACCACCTGAACCTGTTGCAGCACCTGCAAAGGGTGCAATTGCTGTTGGATGGTTGTGGGTTTCCACTTTCATTAAAATGTGGGCAGCTTGGCTCTTGTATTTATAAATGTGGTGACCTGTCGCTTCGTCTTTTTTCGGATAGAAACGTTGCGTGTCAAAACCAACAATCACTGAAGCATTGTCCTTATATGCTGACAATACATCTGTAGGTGACTCTTTATAGGTGTTTTTAATCATTTGGAACAATGACAATGGTTGAACTTCACCATCAATTGTCCATTCAGAACCAAAGATTTTATGACGACAATGCTCAGAGTTTGCTTGAGCAAACATCATCAATTCAATATCGTTTGGATTACGACCTAATTTATTAAATGCAGCCGTTAAGTAATCAATTTCTTCATTTGACAGTGCAAAACCAAACTCAGAATTGGCTTTAACCAAAGCGTCTTTACCCTGACCTAAAATATCAATCGAATTTAAAGGTTTTGGCGCTGTTTCAGAGAATAATGCAGCAGCCTCGTCCATTTGATTGAATACACTTTCCGTCATACGGTCATGCAGAACTTGTTTTACTTGGTCAGATACTTCTGAAATACCTTTTAAAGTAAACAAAACACCGCGTTCAAGGCGGTGTATTGGAGTATTACAATTGGCAAAAATATCTGTTGCCTTAGATGACCACGGTGAAATAGTACCCACACGTGGTGTAACTAAAATTTGGACTTCATCTTTTGCAGCTTGACGAACTTGGAAGCTTGTCCCGTCATTTAAGAGCTGTAAAGCAGATTGCTGTTGTTGCTCGTTGAGCGCTTGGTCAAACAGATAGACCCATTGGCTTTCTATTGATTGAACAGAACTGATAGACGATAAACGTGTTAATAGTTGTGTTTGCTTAAAAGAAGAATGTGCGGGTGCACCGGCAATGATAAACATGCTGTTTTTGGCTCCACGGGCAGGTATTAGGCAACCTACCTCAATGTGACTTGAAGAGAGCGCATATTCTACTGTGAAAGCAGGTTTTCAGCTAGTCATATCCACTTTAAAAATCGGAGATTTTTTTCACGCAAGTACTTGCTTTTACGTTCATTGCTTTAATTTCAATGTAAATGGTAACAAATATTTTTCAGACATCGCGTCACTAGAGCTTCGTTGGATGTGTTTTTGATACTTTAATTTTTAAATCTGATCGTTATAAACTTAGCTTTTTTTATAAGCACGTATATCTTTCATAAAATTCAATCAAACATAATCAAAATATTTAGATGGACCTCAGTACTTTATTTTTAAAATATTGGTCAAAATCATTAAAATATTGATAAAAACATATCTCCATAACCATAAATATCAAAAACAGAAATTCATAAAAACCTATATATCACTCTAAATTATAGAGTATTTAATTTTCAACTTATTTTCTTATCTAAAATATTTTAATTTTCAAAAATACAATCATTCAGAATTTAAAATAAACCCAACAATTACACCGGTTTAAAAAACCAAGTTTTAAAGGCTATAAAAATAAATTCAAACCACTGTTATTCAATATAAATAACAATATATTGAATTTTTATTTAATTTAAAGTTAAGAAAAAATTAACAATTAAGCGTAAAAATAACCTTTCTCCGCACACACTAAAAATAATATCAACACCAAAACATAAAGTTAAATTAATTCTAAATCGTAGTAAAAAAATATGGTAATTAAAATAAAAATACTATTAACATAAATAATCATATTAATAAAATATAACAAAAGTTTTAAAACCCTAAAAATCCCTTTTAAATATGATTTTCTAATTTCAAAAAACAATATCAACCATACAATTAAATAACATGCATATTCAATAAATAATCTAGTTTTAATTACCGCCCATACATTAGGCATTTTTAAGTCAGAATAATGATGAAAAAGCTTAAACTCAAAGAATGGATTCCAACCGAAGTGCATGATTGGGAAGGAAAAGAAAATGATGTTTTAGTCCTGAATTACACAATGAAATGTGCCTTAGCTTGCGATTTTTGTTGTTACGGATGTAACCCAAATCGTAAAGAAAAAATGCCTTTTGAATTGGCCGAAAGGCTGATTAGAGAGGCCGCTGAGCTCGATACATTTTCATCTGTTGGTTTTACAGGTGGTGAACCTTTACTTTTCCCTGAAGAAATCTGTGCTTTAGCTGACGTACTTGATGAAGTCAATCTACCTTTTACCATTGCAACTGCGGCACATTGGGCTGTAGACGATGCTTATAGTAAGGAGTTATTAGGTTATTTAAAAAATAAAGGGCTAATTCGGTTAAATATTAGCCACGATCCAAGTCACATGAAATTTGTAGACAAAGCGATTGTTATGAATGCTGTCCGTGCGGCAAGTGAACTGGGTATCGCCACTTATGTTGTTGGCACATTCAATAGTATTCATGATTCATTAGAATCCTTCTTACCTGAAGCAATTGATTTACCGAAAGTTTCTTTATTGACCAAATATGTCGCAAAAGTAGGAATGGCAAAAAAATGGGACATTACTCAACAACGCTATGGTTTGTCTTTGGACACAGAAGATCTTTGCTGTTACCGCAGAGTCAATCATGACATTGTCATTTGGCATGATGGTTCGGTTTACCCTTGTTGCTCTACATTTAATCGAGCCACACCCGGTATAAAAGTGGGTAATGCCCATGATCTATCTTTACGAGAAATTTGGGAAAAAATAGAAGGTTCTTTACTGTTTAGAATAATGAAAAGGCAAGGCTTTGGAGAGCTGTATTCAATTTTACATAGCCGAGCGCCACATCTATATACGCAACTCCCTCAGGCTCAAGATGTAGTCGGGCCATGCAGTTTATGCAACGCTATTTTTAAAGATAAAGCGATGTGCAGTGAGGTATTGCAAGTTATTTCAGAGTATGAGAAGGAAAAAGTCTCTCATGCACTTGAAATCGTCGTTGAGTTATTGGGTATAGACAAAGCGACGTCTGTAGTAGAAGAAATCATAACTTAATGTTTTAAAAGGAATAAAAAATCATGAATGATATGAAAGCTTTGCAAAAAAAACTTGAAACCAATCCTATCGCGCGGACTCGGTTTCTTGCAGATCTATTAGGGACACTAGAACGTAGCGGGGTTGATATTCAAGACCCTAAAGTTCTAGATCAACTCAATTTAAATCTTGATTTACGTGACGGTAAAAAGTTTTTGGATGGACTCAGAGCAACCACCAATATTATTACGATTGTTGGTTAGTTTCTCTGGTCTTAATTTTAATATATAACTAAATAAGCAATGAACAGCATTATTAATATGTTGTTCATTGTAATTCATTCCATAAAAGGTCTTTGGGTAACTAAATTCTTCTTACTCAAAAAGAATAATGTCATTAAACTTAAGTAAAATTTCAGGCATATTATTCAGACATCATTTTGAATATTCTTTTTTCAAATAGATTGAAACATTAAATGGATTAAAATGTACAAAGAACTTATTGCAAACACTCAAAACCAATACTTATTTCCAAAGAATAATTCAAGTATTAGCTCCGATCTAGGTTTTAGATGTCTATTTCATCATGGCGTAGAAGCCTCGCAATTATTAAAATTTAACTTTCCTAATGAACTCAATGAGTTTTTCAAACAATCAAATGGTGCATATCTATTTCAAGATGCAACATATGGTCAATGGGGCTTACATCTACTTGATTTGCATCTAATTCAAAGAATTACAGCTGCGTTCTTTGAGGATAGATACGATGACGCTTTAACTGGTGACCGTATTATTGGTGAATTTTTAGGTGATGGTGAGAAACTTTTAGTAAGGCTTGATCCAAGCATAGCGGATTTTGGAACAATCATAATTGTTTGCCCCATTTCACCAAGGAATGAATGGCAAATTATTGAAACGAATTTTTATGATTTCATCATCAATTATTTTCAGAATAATGGCGGAAAATATTGGGAAATCCAAAACTCTAAAATTGATTAAGACAACTTATGTCGCTCTCCCCTAGAACATTCACCATAAATTTGGCATGATGCAAATAAGCAATAACTGAATAACGATAAATGACTCAAATGCGTTGGTTAGAACTACTCTCAACAGTTCGAATGGGTAGTAAAAAACAAAATACAGAACAGGCACGTAGCCCTTTTCATAAAGATTATGACCGTATTATATTTTCACAAAGCTTTAGACAACTGAATCGTAAAACTCAGGTTCATCCACTGACACAACATGATGGTATCCATACCCGCTTAACGCACTCTCTTGAAGTTTCATGTATTGGACGATCATTGGGCATGTTGGCGGCGGAGAAAATTAAAGATGAATTACCTATGTGGATTTCCCCTGCCGATGTTGGTGCAATCATTCAAGCAGCATGTTTAGCACATGATATTGGTAATCCGCCTTTTGGGCATGCAGGTGAATATGCGGTTCGAGAATGGTTTGATGATGCTTCACATACAGACTTTCTTAAAGATTTGAGCCCAGAGCAACAAGCCGATGTACGCCAATTCGAAGGCAATGCACAAGGTTTAAGACTGCTAACAAAAATTGACTACCATCCTAATGATGGCGGTATGCGCCTAACTTACGCAACGTTAGGGGCTTACTTAAAGTATCCTTGGCTTTCAAAAACCATTGAATCGCAAGGTGATACACCTGCAAATAAACGTGCAAAATTTGGTTGTTACCAAGCAGAGAAAGATATTCTTAAACAAATTGCAGATCAGCTTGGTCTCATTCAACTCGGTGAATATCATTACTGCCGTCATCCCCTCACCTATCTTTTAGAAGCTGCGGATGATATTTGTTATGCGCTTATTGATTTAGAAGATGGCATTATTTTGAATATGCTGTCTTATGAAGAAGTTGAGCCGATCTTTCTCGATTTGATTGGCGATTTTGGAATACCTTCTGAACTCAGCATGCCTTATACCACATGGCAACAGAAAATTGCTGCTTTGCGTGGTCGTGTGATGAAACGTTTAGTCGATGAAGTGACCACTGCTTTTGCACGACATCATTTTCAAATTCTATCGGGTCAATTAAAAGGCTCACTATTGCAATATTGCGCACAGGACATTGAAATTGGCATTGACCGTGCTAAAAATCTTGCTCGTGAAAAGATTTTTGAACATCCACAAAAATCTGGTTTGGAAATTATTGCACATCAAAGTTTGCAACACATTTTAGATGCATTTATTCCATTGACCACACCCAATAAAACTTTAAGCTTTAAAGATAGTCGCCTCATGTCTATTTTAGAGCGTTTTGGTGCACGTTTTAGTGATGATCACTATGACAATATTATGCAAGTTTTGGATATTGTCAGTAAATTTTCAGATCATCAGGCATATAACTTAGCGCAAGAGTTACAAGGTAATAAGGTTGGTTTCTTTTAAATCATCCGAATCATTTTGAGTATAGGTCACTCACAGTTTTGGTTATACTCTGACAATTCAATAAACAAACTGAGTTTTCAAGCAGCTTAGTTTCACAATTTTAAAAGTGAACAATATTCATGATCGGATGTCTTATTGGTGAAGTCTTTGCATTAGAAGCACCGACTGTACTGTTAAATGTAAATGGTGTGGGTTATGAAATTGACACGCCACTTTCAACTTTTTGCCAATTGCAAAAAGGTCAAGAAGTCACGCTATGGACGCATTTGGCTGTTCGTGAAGATGCGCAGCTGTTATATGGTTTTTCAAATGCTCAAGAGAAAACCATTTTCCGTACCCTTCTAAAAGTTAACGGCGTAGGCCCGAAAATGGCTTTAGGTATTCTTTCTACCTTAAGTGTGGAAATGCTCATTCATACCGTTGAACATGAAGATGTAAATACCCTTGTGAAAGTGCCCGGTGTAGGTAAAAAAACTGCTGAACGGTTAATGATTGAATTACGTGATCGTTTTAAAGCCATGTCATCTGGTACGATTCCGAGCAACTCAACTGTTGAACAAATTCAATTTACAGGAAATTCAGCCGTTGCAGAAGCTGAAGCAGCTTTACAATCTTTAGGTTATAAACCTTTGGAAGCACAGAAATTAGTCAATGCCGCTAAAGGTGATTTTACTGAAGCAAGTGATATCATTCGTGCTGCCCTTAAATCCATGAATAAATAAGATAGATTAAGACAATCATGCAAGATCGTTTAATCAGTGGTTCTGAAAAACCAGAAGATCATTTTGATCGTGCCATCCGTCCGACTTCACTCGATGACTATATCGGTCAACCAGTGGTTCGTGAACAAATGGAAATTTTTATTGGCGCGGCACGTGGTCGTGGCGAAGCGCTAGATCACACTTTAATATTTGGCCCACCGGGTTTAGGCAAAACTACCTTGGCTAATATCATTGCACGTGAAATGGGCGGAAATCTCAAATCAACCTCTGGACCAGTCTTAGAACGTGCTGGTGATTTAGCTGCAATGTTGACCAATCTTGAAGAAGGTGATGTTTTATTTATCGATGAAATTCATCGTCTTTCACCCGTGATTGAAGAAATTCTCTATCCTGCGATGGAAGATTACCAACTCGATATTATGATTGGTGAAGGCCCCGGAGCGCGTTCTATTAAATTGGATCTGCCCCCTTTTACATTGGTTGCAGCAACGACTCGTGCAGGTTTATTGACCTCACCTTTACGTGATCGTTTCGGGATTGTGCAACGTTTAGAGTTTTATTCAGTTGAAGATTTAACGCATATTGTTGCACGTTCGGCTTCGTTAATGGATGTACCAACCACAGCCGATGGTGCTTTAGAAATCGCTCGCCGTGCTCGTGGCACACCACGCATTGCCAACCGTTTATTACGTCGTGTACGTGACTATGCGCAAGTCAAAGGCACAGGTGAAGTCACACAAGAGATGGCGCAACGCGCTTTAGATATGTTGAATGTGGATAAAGATGGTTTAGATACATTAGACCGTCGTTATTTATCGATGTTACTAGAGCGTTTCGATGGTGGCCCTGCTGGTGTAGAAGCTTTGGCTGCTGCGATGGCTGAAGATTCTGGCACATTGGAAGATGTGATTGAGCCATATTTAATTCAACAAGGTTATGCCATGCGTACTGCACGTGGGCGTATTGCAACCAACCAAGCTTATTTACAGTTTGGAATGACACCACCTGAGCCAAAGGCTTAAATAATCATTGATGATGCTGTTCATTTATCTAAGCTCGCTTTTAAAGCGCTTGAAATTTATGAATGGCATCATCAATATTGAGTGCATCAAGGTTAAGTTTAAAAATCGAAATAAAAATTTCTTTTAATTCATCGTCACTCTTTATAATCTGTTGCTGTGTTTGATTATTCTTATGATGAATATTTAAAACACCATTGCTAAAATTATAACGTTTATCTTGCTTTACGATCGATAAAATTAAATTTCGAGTAAATGAACACTTGGGATATGTAGACATAAACCAATTTGCAATTTTGATATCAGAATCAGCAGCGATCTGTTCTGGATTAAATGCATAGACATTTCCCCATTCACCAGAAACACAAACTTGAAGCATATATTTCATATCGAATCGTGCTGACTCAGCAATTCCACTGTCCTTCACTTGAATAAAACGGAATGATTCGTTTAAAGTGACTTGCGGTGTTTCTAAAGAATGAATCGTCAAAACACTTGTAGGCGTCATTCCTCCGAAACCTGGATCAAATAAATACAGCTCACCATTTAAACGGACAATAGTCACTAAATGTGACTTTGCAGGTGCCTCACTAGGATGACTTTTATAATAAACGCGACACAGTACATTAAAAACATCATAACCTAGCTCATTCAAGACATGTTTCGCTAAGACATTATGTTCAAAACAATAAGCATCTCGACCTTGCACTAAAATCTTTTCAACCAATGTTGTAAGATCTAATTCTACGGGTAAACCTAGAAAAGGATTAAAATTTCCAAAGGCAATATTCTGTACATGTAACTCTAAAAGTTGATTTAAATTCTCTAGTGTTGGCTCAACAATTGCGTTAGTTATACCCAATTTTTGTAAATATAATTGTGAAACATTATTTGTCTTTCCCATAATTGAAAACTTCCTCTATTTTCAGTAACGATTCATCATCCAGTGAGTAAATACTTAACACTCTGTATTTGTAATATCAAGTACTTGTTATTATTCTTATATTTTCAACCAAAAATAATTCACAAGCACCATTTCCAGTATCTTCACGAGTCAAAGAACTACGCCATACCCAACCATCCTGTGCACGAACCTCAACAAGATGCCCTTGTAAATAAATTAAATCATCCTGATCGACCTTAGATATTTGTTTTGCAATTTCTTTATTTGCAGGAATGATATGCATATTTGCACTGTGTGTTTCTATTTCTCTAACATCGATAGGTGGTGCATTTTCATAACGCCAATAAGACCATCGATTACTTTGTCGAAAGGAAAGTTGTTTGTAAATTTGAGGTTCTGCCATTTTTCCCCACCCTAAAGCAAAATCTACTGGGCTAATTTCTGCTTCACGCCCCATGCTATAGTCTTCACGTGACAGAACCCGAAACTCTCCTTCAAATACAGATAAGTTTTCAATTGTATATTGATCAAAGGTTTTGATGTGTTCATTGATCTCTTGATAATGATCCGCCTCCATAATCCCTTTATTGGGCTTAAGCCAATGTACCCATAAGCCATAAACCAATAGCACGCTCATCAATATATAGATAAATCGTTTCATCAGACATTTTCTCAATTTTTATTATTTATAAATCCCGTCAATCATTCTATGGGCAAATAAGATTTAGACAAAATATTTCAGCCTAAAAAGAAATGACACCTTGTGCCATTGGACTGAAAAATCAGAGTGCTAAACTGCCACGCATTATATAACTTGAATTCCGATTGGAATGGCTCATTTCTCTCAAATGATACTTCCAACATTCAAGTGATTAATCAGAAAACTGAATTAAGAAGTGGATCACCATCATGGCAAACAAATTTGAATTTCAAATCCGTGTATATATAGAAGATACAGATGCTGGTGGTATCGTATATCATGCCAATCATATCCGTTTTATGGAGCGTGCTCGTACCGAATGGTTGCGCGCATCTGGTATTGACCACTATTGGCATCAAAAAGATTACAATTTTGTGGTACATAAAATTGCATTGAAATATTCACGCCCTATACTTATGGATGATCTTATTACTGTTACAGCAAGTGTAGTTTCATGTAAAGCTTCGTCATTTGTATTGCAACAAAATATATATCGTGGTGAAATCATGCTTGCTTCTGGTGAGGTAGAATTGGCATGTTTAAGTACAGACATGAAACCTCGCAGAATTCCTGACGAAATCCGTGATTTAATTCTTCGAGAATTAGCTCACGAATAAAAATACTATTGGCACATGTAACTTATGGCAACACAACTAGAATCTTCTCTACACATCTCTGATTTAATTTTACAAGCGAGCCCTGTGGTTCAATTGGTCATGCTGGTTTTAGTACTGGCATCTGTTTTTAGTTGGTATTTGATTGCCAAGTTACATATGGGCTATAAACGCGCAAGACAAGGAGATAATCATTTCCAAAAAATCTTCTGGTCTGGCGCTGAACTGAATACGTTATATAACAATGCTCAACTCAACTCTAAACGTGATGGTTTAGAAGATATTTTTTATCAAGGTTTAAGTGAATTCTTAAAACTCAAAAAACGCCATGTGGAAACTTCGTCAATGATCGAAGGTACTGAACGTATTCTACGTGTCGGTTTAAGCCGTGACCAAAGCCGTTTAGAACAGGGTTTAAGCGCCTTAGCCAGTATAGGCTCAGTTGCACCCTATGTTGGTTTATTTGGTACCGTTTGGGGTATTATGAATGCATTCATTGGTTTAGCTCAGGTCGACCAAGTTACACTTGCTACCGTTGCTCCTGGTATTGCCGAGGCGTTGATTGCAACAGCGATTGGTCTTTTTGCTGCAATTCCTGCTGTATTGGCATTTAACCATTACACAGCTAAAGGCGAAGAAATCTATTCAGATCGTGCATTATTTGCAGAAGAAATGGTGGCGCTATTACAACGTCAGTCTGTGGGAACTACACAGGAAGCTGAATAACAATGGCAATCCAACGTTCAGGTCGCTTTGACCGTGTCAAGAAACCTCTTAAGAGTGATATGAATGTCGTTCCTTATATCGACGTCATGTTAGTTTTATTGGTTATTTTCATGGTCACAGCACCTATGATTACCACTGGGGTAAAAGTTGATTTACCACAGGCCAATAACAACCCAATTCCTTCTCAAGATGAGCGCCCTGCGATTGTCACTTTAGAGGCTGATGGTACGATTAAACTCGAAGACAAAGTGCATAAAAATGATGTAATGACACTAGACGAGTTAAAAGCAGTCTTAGTGGAAAATCAAAAACAAGCTGAAACTGACAAAAAACAATTAACCGTGTTAATTAATGGTAGTGAATCACGCCCTTATGGTGAAGTCATCAAACTCATGGCTGCCCTTCAAGATGCGGGTTTAAGCCAAGTTGGGTTACTGACTGAGCCTGTAAAGTAAGTTATGAAAAATATTCAAAAGCCACAGTCTAAAGAAAAAGCGATTGCGCTTGGATTTACCTTTGGAATCCATGTGGTGGCAATAACAGGTTTACTTTTTCTCGGTTTAAGTAAGCCACCTGAACCACCCAAACAGATTAAAACGGTGTTGATCAAGCCAGAAGATTTGCCACCACTTGAAGCAAAACCGTTAGAACAAACTGATTCTCAAGAAACAGCGGATACCAAAGTTGCGGAACACGTTCAACAAACGGCTGAACCAAATCCAACTGCACCTGTCATTCCAACTGAAAACAAACCCAAGCCAGAAGATACGAAAGCTGCTGAGATGAAAAAAGCAGCCGAAGAAGCCAAAGCTGTAGCACTTCAACAGCAAGCAGCCGCTGCACAAATGGCACAAGAAAAAGCAGCCAAATTAGCGCAAGCTAAGGCAGATGCCGCTGAAAAGGCAAAACAAAAAGCTGCGGAAATCATGCAACAAGCGAAAGCAGATGCTGTCGTAAAAGCTGAAGCTGCTGCCAAAGCAAAACAAGAAGCCCTTCAAAAAGCCAAAGCCGATGCCGCTGAAAAAGCACATCAGTTGAAACTTAATGAACAAGCTAAACGTAATGCAGAAGCAGCAGAAAAAGCGCGTCAGGCTAAAGCGGACGCTGCTGCAAAAGCCAAAACGGATGCAGCAAATAAAGCTAAAGCCGACACTGCCGCAAAAGCCAAAACGGATGCAGCGAATAAAGCCAAAGCTGATGCTGCTGCAAAAGCGAAAACGGATGCAGCGAATAAAGCCAAAGCTGATGCTGCTGCAAAAGCAAAAACGGATGCAGCAAACAAAGCCAAAGCCGACACTGCTGCAAAAGCCAAAACGGATGCAGCGAATAAAGCCAAAGCTGATGCTGCTGCAAAAGCAAAAACGGATGCAGCAAACAAAGCCAAAGCCGATGCAGAAGCTAAACGCAAAGCTGATTTAGCACGTGAATTAGATGAAGAGAAAGCATCTGCGGCTGAAAAAGCCAAAGAAGCAGCTGCCAATAAAAAAGCAGAAGCTAGAAAAATTGCTTCTTCTGCAAAACGTGACTTTGAAAATAAAGTTCGTAATGCATGGCGCATGCCTGCAGGTTCATCTGGACAAAAAGCAACTGCTCGAGTCACATTAACAGAGAGCGGTGGTGTTGCTTCTGTGATTGTAAATGCTTCTGACCCAGATGTGAAAGCCAGTGTAGAACAGGCAGTCAGAAATGCTGCACCATTCCCGATGCCTTCAGATCCCGATGCACGTCGTGAAGCACGAAGCTTTAGTGCTACATTTACTGTGAAGTGAATATTTTAAACCCTGCTTCGGCAGGGTTTATGCTATTTTGGAGTTGTTAGCATTTTGGGAACAATAAAAATGAATTGGAAAATCTTCAGCTTAATCAGCATACTCACTTTATCTTCTGCTACTTTTGCAGAACAAGCTACAGATACACAGAGTCAACAAAACCGAGATTCATCTGGTGAGCCTTTAACTGTCACTCACCTACCATTAACACTGATTAATACGCCTCAATTACTCACTTGCCATACCAATAATTTACAGAAAATTATGGATAATCTAAAATTACCCTTCACCGCTTCCAACCAAAATCTACAGGTGCTGGTTGAATTTAAAGATGATGGAAAAATTAAAAGAATTCAAACCAATGGACGCAATAATGACATTACGGTTCAAGCAATAAAAAAAGCTATTTTTAAATCCGTACCATTTGATATACCTAAAGATGAAAGTAAAATTCACCTTTGCAATAAAATTGAGTTCGTTTTTTATAGCGAAACTAAACTACTTTAATCTTTTGTACATAATTACATGCTTTATATAGATTAAAATTATCTCTTTATGCTACAAAGCTATGCATAGTTTAAAACCAATATTTGAGTACATGAAGTCCAATGAAAATCATGCCTAAACAACTATTAGGATTAGCAATTATTGCTGCACTGAGTCCTGCACTCGTTACCACCTCTTATGCACAGCTCCATTTGGAAATTGCCAAAGCGCCTGAATCCGCACCCAAAATTGCAATTATTCCCTTCAGCAATGATCAGTCAATTTACCCAGTGGTAGAACAAGATTTAAACCGCTCAGGCCGTTTTACCAGTGCATCACAAAATCTTCCTGCAACGGCATCTATAAACAATGTGAATGCAGAAGCATGGAAAGCTGCTGGTGTTCCTTATGTGGTTTTAGGTGAATCAAAAGCCAATCCTGACGGTTCTCTTTCTGTTCACTATCAATTGTATGATGTTGAAAAACAAAAATTCTTACTCAATGAATTACTCACTGTTCCAAGTTCACGTGTACGTTCTGCCGCACATATGATCAGTGATACCATTTATCAAGCTTTGACAGGTATTCAAGGCGATTTCAGCGGTCGAATTGCGTATGTATTGCGTAATCCTGCAACACCAGAACAACGCTATACACTACAAATTGCAGACACAGATGGTGAGCAACCGAAAACTGTTTTAAGTTCACGTGATCCAATTCTTTCCCCTGCTTGGACACCTGATGCGAAAAAAATCGCATATGTTTCGTTTGAAACCAAACGCCCTGCAATTTATGTACAAGATTTAGCGACAGGTCAACGTGAGAAATTAGCCAGTTTCCGTGGTTTAAATGGTGCGCCGAGCTTCTCGCCTGATGGCAAATCAATGCTATTTACTGCATCTATGCATGGTAATCCTGAAGTTTATCAAATGGATTTAGATTCACGCCAGCTGAAGCGACTTACCAACGATAGCGCAATTGATACAGAAGCACGTTATTCTCCAGATGGAAAATCATTTATTTTTACATCTGACCGTGGTGGATCAGCTCAAATTTACCGTTATAACTTTGCTGATGATTCAACTAAACGTTTAACTTTCCGTGGTGCATTTAATGCACGTGGGACGCTAAGCGCAGATGGTAAATATGTCGCACTCGTACATCGTCCATCTGGCAGTAACTACAAAGTCGCGATTCAAGAAATTTCGACAGGTATTACCAATATCCTCACACCTACCAGTTTAGATGAATCACCAAGTTTCTCTCCAAATGGGCAAATGGTGGTTTATGCGACACGTGAAGGAAGCCGTGGCTTATTGGCAATCATGTCGACAGATGGTCGTTTCCGTATGAATTTACCAAGTGAGCAAGGTGAAGTACGTGAACCCGCTTGGGCACCGAAGTAGTGCCAAAGACAATCTTTTTTATGTGTATGCAGTATTAATTTAAGAAATCATGGAGATTAAAATGAATTCGATAAAATATTTAGCTTTACCATTATTGGCTGTAAGCCTTGTAATGACTGGTTGTGCAAGTCGTAAGCCTGCTGCAACTGTTGAAACAGGGACAAACCCAAATGGTGCGACAACAGTGAATACCAATGGTTTAAGTGAAGATGCTGCTTTAAATGCTCAAAATTTAAATGGTGCTTCTGCTAAAGGTGTCACTGAAGCAAATAAAGCATTTTTAGCGAAACGTGTTGTTCATTTTGATTATGACAGTAGCGATCTTTCAAATGAAGATTATCAAACACTACAAGCACACGCTCAATTCCTGATTGCCAATGCAAACTCTAAAGTTGCTTTGACAGGTCATACCGATGAACGTGGTACACGTGAGTACAACATGGCTTTGGGTGAGCGCCGTGCTAAAGCCGTTGAAAGTTACTTAATTACCAATGGTGTTAAATCAACTCAGCTTGAGGCAGTCAGCTATGGTAAAGAAATGCCGATCAATGCTGGGCATGATGAGGCAGCTTGGAAAGAAAACCGCCGTGTTGAAATCAATTACGAAGCTGTTCCGCCATTATTAAAATAATGTCAAAGTAATCTTTCTGACTGATTCATCAATGCTCAATTCAATTGGGCATTTTTATGGTCATAAGTTTGAACAACTTAGATTCTCGAAAATAGCCACATAAAAAAAATGCTCATTGATTATGGGCACTTTTTATTGACTAAACCTTTGATTCATCAGGCTTGGGGCTTTGCATGGATTCGATCATATCGTGCTTATTAAACTCTTTAAATTCGGGTTTTGCTTCATAATCTTTCCAAGCATCTTTCACATTTTCAGCACTGATTTCTTTTAAATCAATACCTTCACCCTCTGTTGGAGTCGCATCGAACTTTGCTGTCGTCATGTTAGTACTCCTTATTTCCTTTGTCTATAAATTCAACATAACACTTTATGAAATACTTTCAAGGGTATTTTCACGACAAATAACACAGGATAATTTTTATTTTCTGTCGAACTCATCTAAAATAGTCGCATTCTTTAATTTAATAGAATTTTATTGCTTTTGGAGCACAACAGATATGTCATATCGCACCCTATCCCAATATTTAGAACAACAACAAGGGAACTTAACAGCAGAACTTGCCGATGTTATTGAAACCATTGCCAATACATGTAAAACCATTGATCAGGCTTTGCAAAAAGGTGCTTTAGCAGGTGTATTAGGCAGCGCACAAAATGAGAATGTTCAAGGCGAAGAACAAAAGAAACTGGATGTTATTTCAAATGATTATTTAATTGATGCTTTAAAAATCAATAAAAACGTGGGCGGTTTAGCATCAGAAGAACTTGATGACTTCACCCCTGCTCAAGAAAATGGCAAATATCTTGTCTTATTTGATCCACTTGACGGTTCAAGCAATATCGACATCAATATGTGTGTAGGCACAATCTTCTCAATTCTGCCTGCAAAAAATGCTGTAACACAAACAGAAGATTTCATGCAAGCAGGTACACAACAAGTTGCTGCGGGTTATGTGCTTTATGGCCCATCAACAATGATGGCGCTCACTGTTGGCGCTGGCACAGTATTTTTTACATTTGACCCAGAAACTAAACAATTTTTGCTCACTTCTGAAAATATTCAAGTTGCAGCAGATACTAAAGAATATGCAATCAATGCTTCAAACCAGCGTCATTGGGAAGCACCTGTAAAACGTTATATTGATGAGTTGCAAGCAGGTAAAACCGCTGGTCGTGGAAAAGATTTTAACATGCGTTGGGTTGCATGTATGGTGGGTGATATTCACCGTATTCTTTGCCGTAGCGGTATTTTCTTATATCCATACGACACTAAAGATCCGCAAAAAGCAGGTCGTCTACGCTTAATGTACGAAGCAAATCCAATGAGTATGCTGATGGAACAAGCAGGTGGTTCTTCAACGACAGGTCGTGTTCGTATCATGGACATTCAACCGACTGAATTGCATCAACGTGTTCCAGTGGTAATTGGTTCTAAAAATGAAGTTGAATTGGTGACCAGTTACCACAACTAATCCATACTTTTTACTCCCTGCTTCTATTCATTTAGCGGGAGTACATCATTTAGGGGTTGTCGCATCTTGCACAACCCCGACTTACTTTTTATGGATGCACTCCCATGCCTACTATTTTCCTAGAATCAAAAGATAATCCAAAAATTAAACACTTACGTGGTTTAATTGAGCAAAACACCTATCGTAAAAAACAAGGACAAACCGTACTTGAAGGTACTCACCTAAGCTTAGCTTGGCTTGAAAAAGGCCGTAAAATCAATTCAATTTTTACCACTGAACATGCTTTAGAGCATGAAGATCTTGGTGAAATCATCGACCAATACCAAGGGGCAGTTTTTGTTATTAGCGAATCTCTATATAAAGATTTAAGTACTCTAGGTACAACACTTGCCTGTTTAGCCATTGTTGATTTACCTACATCAACCCAAGCACTGAACTTCAATGAAGACACCTTAATTCTTGAAAATGTTCAAGATCCGGGTAATGTTGGAACATTACTGCGTTCAGCAGCTGCAGCTGGTATTGAACAAGTGGTTTGTACCAAAGGCTCTGCATCACTTTGGTCACCTCGTGTACTTCGGGCAGGCATGGGTGCGCATTTTTCATTACAGACTTATGAAAATGTTGTACTTGAAGACATTATTAAGCAATTTAAGATTCCAGTTTATGTCACCAGTTCGCATGATTCAGAAAGCTTGTACTCAAAAAACCTACGTAAACAATGCGTTTGGATTTTAGGTAATGAAGGTCAAGGGGTTTCTGAGTTTGCATTGAAATATGCCGAGTCTGTAGCTATTCCACAGCCAGGTGGTCAAGAGTCGCTCAATGTCGCAGTGGCTGGTTCGATTTGTTTTTTTGAAATGGTTCGTCAACGCCTATAACGTTAAATTATTTTAAATATTGCCCGTTATTGGACAAAATCATTTAAACTGAAAAAAATAATTGATTTACATGTCAACCCAAACCATTTTTTAAACGTTATATGTATACGAATTTAAAAACATGGTGGGTACCCAATGACGGGATTTTCCATCTCTATGGACTTAGCACCAAAGAAGTCACAGTCTGAAACAGCAAGTGCTCAAACGAGTACGGCTGAGCAGCGCCTGAGTTTTTTTATGCATGATGTAACTGGTCGTGCTTTAGTGATGATGGAAAGTGCAACGCAGGGGCACAATGGTATTGCTATGGACTTGGTACAGGAAGCATTTATTTCCTTGCACAAATCTTATTCAGACAAATCGACTGAAGAATGGTACCCATTGTTTTACACCATTTTAAATAACAAATTACAAGACTGGCGTCGCAAAGAAGCGAGACGCGCCTCCCCTTTTTCTTTGTTTCGTAAAATTGACTTAGATGGGGACGATGATGAAGCAATGGATATTGTGGATGAATCGACACCCAATCCGCTGCAATTCCTAGATCAAAATGTAACAGTTGAAGAAATACAGCAAGCAATTAGTCAATTACCAACACGCCAACAACAAGCCTTTATGTTACGCGCTTGGGAAGGGTTTGATACTCAAACCACGGCGTCAATTATGAATTGTACAGAAGGTAGCGTTAAAACCCATTATCACAGGGCGATTCAAGGATTGAGAGCTTCGCTATCCCACCTAAATCCATATGGAGGAGGTTCATCGAATGAATAATGATGATTTCACCAAACAAGTGACGTCTAAGCTTGATGGACTTGCGCATAATCATCGCAATAAAGCTGTGGTGATAAATAATGTGCTCGATCATATTGAGAATAAGTCTACATCTCGTTATGGTGCGTGGAAAATGACTGGTTTTGCACTTGCTGCTGCAATCACTGGTTTTGTGGTCATTCCGAATGCATTTGATGTTTCAAATGAACCACACAATCAACAGCAAGTCATTGTTAGCCCTAAACTTTCACCTCAAATGATGGAAGATTTAGATATGTTATCTGTATTTGGTGAGGATAAAAATTCCCATGGCAGCTAGAAAATTAGCTTTGGCTTTTTGTGCTATTGGTTTTTTGCAGACAAGTTTTGCTGGCTTTGAACGTTTTTGGATTTTTTCTAAAGATGCGAATAGTCAGGTCAATGAAACATGGGATAATTTATCTGAGGACGAACAGAAAGCCCTCATTAAACGCTATCAAAATTTAAAAGAAATCCCTGCTGATCAAAATAATAATTTGCAACAGCGTATGGATTGGTTTACTCAACTTCCTGAACAAGATAAACAAAAAATGCGTGAAGTTTGGCAGCAAATGAGCACAACTGAGCGCAATGAGCTCCGTAAAAAAATGCAGAAAGCTTCAACTTCTGATCAACGTAATGAGATACGTGAAGAATATATGCAAAAATATCAAACCAGTATAGTGACTTCTCACTAAAGCTATACGTACGTTTGAATATTTTTAAACAGTAGGCCTCTTTTGAGGCTTATGTTATTTTAAAATACGTTAAAAATATCTTTTTAATTTTACTAGTTTCTTGTATTTAGCTTATTTCAACTTTCTGCTACATTTTATCAATCAGACTGATCTCATTACTCTTTTGGACACTATAATGAATATAAAATCCGCCATTCAATTCAGCATTCTCTGCATTCCAAGCACGTATAGTTTTGCTTTAGGCTTAAATCATTCTCCGATTCAACAAGTTACGCTTTATCCAACTTCGGCAAAGATAGAAAGAACCATTCCTGTACAAGCTGGCGAGCAACTGGTCACATTGACTGGACTGGCTGCAAACTTTGATATTAATCAATTGCAATATCAAAGCAGTAATATTGAAGTCAATGCCGTTTCACATACAGATAGTGCAATTGATAAACCATCGGGGAATGAATCCTCACAGCTTCGTACCCAAATCGAAGCATTAAAAAAGAAAATCTCTGAGCAAAATTCAATTATCCAAGCTGCTGAATTACAAAATAAATTTCTAGGCAATGTGACTCAAGGCTCTGCACCTAAAGTTCGGCAAGATGCTTATGTCGCATTTATTGCAATCGACCAAGCAAAAATTGAGAAAGAAAAATTAGAAAAACGTTTAGAAGAACTGGAACAAGATTTAAATGCAATTGGGGACAGTGATTTTAACCAACGCACACTTAAATTTTATGTCAATGCCAAACAACAGGGCGAGATCAAGATTAGCTATTTGATACCCTATGCACGTTGGCAGCCGACTTATAAAGCCGAGTTGAATACGCAAACTAAGCAAGTCAAGCTAACCCGTATGGCGATGATTGCCCAAAAAACTGGGGAAGATTGGAATAATGTGAAACTGGCATTATCGACATCAAAACCTCAAAGTTACGTACAGCAGATTCAACCTCAGCAATGGTGGGTAAATTATTATGAACCTGAAGTACATCCAGTTTTTGCACCTGCTCCGGCCCCTATCGCAATGGCTGAACCAGCAATGGATAGTGCATCGGCAAAAACCAGAGGCGCTGCTCGAAATAGTGAACCTAGCTTTCCTCAGTTTCAAGCATCGGATTTAAATTTTAGCACAGAGTTTCGCTCAGAAACCAAAGCCTCTATCCCAAGCAGCCAGCAACAGATCTTCTTGCCTTTAAGTGCTGAGCAATACCCTGCAAAACTATCAGTTTGGGTCCTGCCAAAACAGAGTACACAAGCAACCATTAATGCTGAAATTGCTAAACTTGATAGTAACTGGCCTTCAGGTATTGTAAAACTTTATCGTGATGGAGATTATATTGGGCAAAGAACTTGGAACAATAATGCCGACGAAGCACTGCAAATGAGCTTTGGTGTAGATGAGCAAATTCAAGTGAATGTTACAGATTTAACAGATAAAAAAAATCCTGTTCGTTCACGCTCTGAAACCATTCAAAAACAACAATATTCCGTTCAAAACTTACACAATTATCCAATCCAAGTGACGGTTTTTGAGTCTGAGCCACAGAGCCAAAATGGTAAATTAACCACTCAATCTACTTATAGTTTAGCGCCTAGCGCAACGACGTGGAATGGACAGCCAAATATCAATCAATGGCAAATGAGTTTAGAACCTAAACAGACTTTTAAGTTAGACGTACAACATCAATTTAAATACCCAACCAAAGGTTATACTTCTGGTTTTTAAATTGCAAATCGTGCAATAAAAATAGCCATCAATAATGATGGCTATTTTTTTAGTTAAAATCGCCTTCTCTTTCAGGTTGATACAACACCTTCTCAATTTTCACTTTCATCATATGACCATCTGGTTGTGGCCATTCAATCTCTTGCCCTTCTGTAAGCCCAAGGATTGCAGCGCCAATCGGAGCTACCACATTCACCTGCCCTTTCTCACCATGAAAATCATGTGGATATACTAGCGTGACTTCTGTCATTTCTTCTGATGGTGCAAGGGTAATAAGGACTTTTGCATTCATACTCACGACATTCGCAGGCATTTGATTCGGTTTCACAACCTCTGCTCTTGCCAGTTCATCTTCTAAATGCTTCATGGTGTCTGTGAGTTTAGCTTGATGCTCCAACATGGTTTCTAAACGATTTAAATCTTGTTCTGAAATAATAATATTGGGTTTATTCATATCTGTTATTCCTATGATCTTTCACATCATTCTTACTACAATAGTATGCTTTTCAATCACTATTTTTTCTTTTGAATTGGTATTTTACAATGCACTTAATTTTTTATCCCAATAAAAAAACCCCCTTGAAAGGGGGCCTTTCTCAAGTTAATGCCTTATGAAGCATAAACTGGGAATTTAGCACATACCGCTTCTACTTTCGCCTTCACAGCACTAATTACAGCTTCATCACCTTTAGAGTCAAGGATGTCTGCAATCCAACCTGCAAGGTCACGAACTTCCGTTTCACCGAAACCACGTGTCGTCACAGCAGGTGTACCGATACGGATACCTGAAGTTACGAATGGAGAACGCGGATCATTTGGTACAGAGTTTTTATTCACAGTAATGTGAGCATCACCTAACCAAGCATCAGCTTCTTTACCTGTAATGTCTTGTTTAATTAAAGACAATAGGAATAAGTGGTTTTCAGTACCACCAGAAACAACATCATAACCACGTGCAATTAATACTTCAGCCATTGCTTTAGCATTGATAACCACTTGTTTTTGATATTCTTTATATTCAGGTGCCATTGCTTCTTTAAAGCAGATTGCTTTTGCAGCAATTGCATGCACCAACGGACCACCTTGGTTACCAGGGAATACAGCAGATTGAAGTTTCTTCTCGATTTCTTCATTTGCTTTCGCAAGGATTAAACCAGAACGTGGGCCACGTAATGTTTTATGCGTAGTTGTCGTTGTTACATCGGCAATTTGCACTGGGCTTGGGTAAACACCAGCAGCAACTAAACCAGCAACATGTGCCATATCTACAAATAGGTAAGCGCCCACTTTATCCGCGATTTCACGGAAACGTTGCCAATCTACAATTTGGCTATAAGCAGAGAAACCAGCAACGATCATACGTGGCTTATGTTCTAATGCTAAACGTTCAACTTCTTCGTAATCGATCTCACCCGTTTCAGGGTTTAAACCATATTGAATCGCGTTGTAGGTTTTACCAGAGAAGCTTACTTTAGCACCATGAGTCAAGTGACCACCATGCGCCAAGCTCATCCCTAAAACAGTATCACCAGGATTAAGAAGTGCTAAGTAAACTGCTGAATTTGCTTGAGAACCAGCGTGTGGCTGAACGTTAGCATAATCAGCACCAAATAATTCTTTTGCACGATCAATCGCCAATTGTTCGATCACGTCAACATATTCACAACCGCCATAATAGCGTTTACCTGGATACCCTTCTGCGTATTTGTTAGTCAGTTTTGATCCTTGCGCTTCCATTACAGCAGGAGAACAATAGTTTTCAGATGCGATTAACTCAATATGCGCTTCTTGGCGAGCATCTTCGTTTTGAATTGCTTGAGCTAATTCTGGATCAAATTCAGAAATAGAGATATTGGCGAACATTAGCGAGGTCCTATGAATTAGGGCTTTTAAGCCGTGCTAAGATTGCGCACATTGTAGCATGAAGTTTGTAATTAAACAGAATGAACTTTACTCAGTTTTAAATAAAAATAGCTCATGTTTTCAAAACATGAGCTATTTATGAAGAGGCTTATAAAATATCAACAGACCTAAAATTATTTAGCCAACATTTGATTGACATCAAACACAATATTATCAATGTTTAATGCATAAGCTGATCCATGATCCCACGTTGGACTGGTGATGTAATTCACTTGTGTTCCAAACGCTTTCGCTGTTCCTATTAAAGCATCCGTCGCCACTTGAGGCACAGTCGTGTCAGCCCCACCTTGGTAAATCACGACAGGTGTTCTGACTTGTACTTGCAGAGGTTGCGAATCTTTCTCTAAGAACGTTTTGACAATAGGTAATGACATAAAAGTATCTGTCGTTCTTGGATAATCTTTTAAAGATCCATTCACTGCCGCATATTGCCCCATTGCCACAGCAAATTGCTTACCAAGCACGTCATAACAAACACTTTCAGCATTTTTGGCAATTTGATCAGTTGGTGTTTTAAACACTTGATTGTATTGAAGTGTTGGATTTGGATTACGCAATCCAGCTGCAATTAATGCAGTAAAGGTATCTAAAGATGCATAAACTGGAATTTGCTTATCTGGTGTTGCATTTGCAACAGATGCTTGCCCTGCATTTAAAATTAAACTTAATTGTGAAGCAGGTGCAACAGCAACTGTTCCTTTATAGTCTAAGTTCGCACGCTCTGCATACTGTGCTGCGCCTAACGCTGCTTGACCACCTTGTGAATGCCCTACGGTCACCCATTTTTTAGAAACTTTATTGCCTAACCAATTATGCGTCGCAACCACAGCATCTGTAATTGAATAGCCTTCACTCTTTAAGTTTAAGAATGGATGCAATTCAGTACCTGTTGGCTCACCTAGACCTTCATAGTCAGGTGCAACCACCACATAACCTTCAGCCAAGAACTTAGAAATCATGCCTTTAACATAATCATTCATTGCATTTCGACTTGGTGCACACTGATCAGCCACACCTGTTGTGCCATGTGCCCATACCACAATCGGCCAACCTGTCGCAGGCGCTGCTGTTTTAGGCGTAAATACCAATGACGTTGCTTGTACTTCTGTACCGTTAATTCCTTTCATTTTATATGTCATGACAACACTTTCAGCTGCGGCTGCAGACATGTCTGTCAATGCATACGTCGTTGGTGTGCCCACAACAGGATTTGCAATCGTATTTACATCTGTATTTGATGACGAAGTAGAAGAGCCACCACCACCGCCCCCATTGTCACATGCGCTAAGAAGCAACCCCGAACTTAAAACTAAAACCGTTAATAATTTTTTTTTCATGTGACTTATCCTTAAACACAGTTTTTAGAAATTTTGTATGCAAAATATACTCTACATATTGACTCATCAATACGACAAAAAAACCTGTTAGGCAAGTCTTTTCATTAAAATTATCGTAGATCAATTTCAATTTATATCACCGAGCTAAACTCAACTTTTTCAATTCTATCTATTTGAGGATTTTCAATGGGTTGTTCTCTTTATAAAAACTTAACAAGGTTGAACTGATGATCATCATTTTGGTTGATTTTCCTAAGAATTGAACATACCAATTTATTCACACTAATCAATACTACTCAAAGACAAATACACAACTTTAAGTTTACTTTTATCATCAATCGGAAAATGGTGTTTTGAACTGGGGAATCACCTTTTATTCAAATTGTTATTCACAAAATACTTTTCCATCATTTTTGTTATTACTCTTTAATAACGCATTACAAATGAATGAAAGTTTTTAAAATTCAGGCTCGGAGTAAAGCCTACTATTTGGTGTTTTTAAATTTGATACAGATCATGGATAAACATTGCACGAGCAACCCAGCACAATCATGTGAAATATAGATTAAGAATTGTATTCAAAGCACAAAAAAGCTAGTGTTATTGGGGTTTATTCTTTTGCATTGATTTTGGAGCAACGTATGCAAGCAATTATATTAGATACCGAAACACATAATTTAAATGGTTTACCGATTGAAATTGCTTATGCGCCTATCCAAATTGATCATGGTAAGTTAAGTTTAGATCGTGAACTTATTTTTGACCAACTCTATAGTATTGGTGACGAAAAAATTTCGTATGCATCTATGGCTGTGCATCATATTTTAGAGTCTGATTTAATTGATCAACCCAACTTTTCAACCTTTACGCTCCCAAAAGAAACGACTTACATTATTGGTCATAACATTGATTATGATATTCGTGCGATTCAACAATGTGGTGTCGACACTTCACATATCAAAGCGATTTGTACATTGGCTTTGGCGCGTTTAGTTTGGCCAAATGCTGAAGCACATAATATTTCAGCGCTGATCTACATGATTAGTAAAGGCAGTGAGAAAGCACGCGACATGTTAAAAGGAGCACACCGTGCAGATGCAGATATTATTTTAACTGCAAATATTCTGATGCATATTGTGTATCAACTCAAAATTCAAAATATTGAAGAACTCTTTGAAGCATCTGAAGATGCCCGTATTCCACGTAGTATTAACTTTGGTAAACATCGTGGCACAGCGATTGTAGATTTACCTACAGACTATGTTCAATGGCTACTCCGCCAAGAGGATCTAGATCCTTATCTACGTAAAGCGTTAGAAAATGCAAAATAGATCATAAATCAACCTATTGATTTGTAATAAAATAGTCATGTTAGTGTAATTTTCACTCTTTATCCTAAAGCCAATTTATCAGGCGGAATAGATTGGCTCATGGATCATTATGTTAAGACTGATTTAGGTATTCAAGCCTTAAAACAGCGTTCATTTCAACTCAATGCTCGTCAAAGACAATTGCTACTTCTCATCGGTACAGATGATTTTCGAATATTGAATAGTGCAATGAAACAACGCTTAGCGACGCCTGAAATTGTTCAACAATTAGAACAATTGGGTTTAATCCTCCCAAACAATAATAACGCTCATAAATCTGTTGAATTCAAGCAGGAAAATGCCCATCAAGTTGTTTTAGATCAGCATGTTGAAGATAGAAAAGATAAATATAATGTTAATAAAATTGAAGATAAAGACAATAAACAGCCAAGCGATAATCATGAATTAATAGATCCTCAGATCATTTATCAACAAAAACAAACTGAAGCAATAAAGCCCCAAACTATACAAACTCAAGATTTATCAGCAAATAATGATGTAAATCACATCAATGCCACGCCTTTAAACTTTGAAGAAGTAAAACAAACCATGATGGGCTTATTAAAATTACATTGCGGTTTGATGGCAAAGCAATTGATTGTGAAAATTCAAGAGGCTCAATCTGTCCGTGAGATTAAACTCTGTCAGATGCAATGGATTACAGCTTTACAAGAAACCCGTATTCCACGTGATGAATTATAGCCACATGTAAATTAAAGGCTACATTTCTTTAAATCCAATATCTAAAGCCTCAGAGATAGAAATACTCTGCTGACTTACAATATTTCTGACTTTCCTTTTTAGTACAGACCATGCTTGTTCAATTGGATTTAAATCAGGGCTATATGCAGGAAGATAGGCAATTCGTACATTATACGCTTCCGCAAGCTGTACTATCTCTTTGCCTTTATGAATAGAAGCATTGTCTAGAATCAAAAGATACTTTGACCTAGGTAAATTTTGAAATAAATAATCAAGCCATCCTGTGAATAACTTTCTGTCACATGAACCTTGAAAAACTATTGGTGACAAAAAACTGTATGGGGAATTTGATCTCACGGCACTGAGCATACTTATTCTTTTTCCATGACCACCTGATTTTAAATCTTGACAACGTTTCCCTTTAAATGACCAGCCATATTCTGCTGTCTCAGCACTGTTTATTCCAGATTCATCTACATACAGAATATTTTCCTGACCATATTCACTTTCCCATTGAGGGAGAATCCATTGAAATACCGTTCTGCTTATTTTGCAGGCTTGTCTGTAGAGGAAACTCTTTTTTTATGAGTCCAACCTAATTTATGAAGTGCAGCAAGCACGACATCATAAGTAATCGCATATCCAAACTGAATTTCAAATAAGGCAACTAAGTCTTTTGCCTGTGAAAACTTTGTATTTTCCACGAATACTTTGAATGCCTGCCAATCCTTAATGGATGATGGTCTACCAACATTGACAAGTTTAGGCTGAGCCAGTTGTCCAGTCTGCTGTTCAAGTAGAATCCAGTCATCCAATGTTGTTCGGGCGATGTTGAAAGTCGTGCAGGTATTTGATTTATGGTTGCTCTTTGTGTAGAACTCCATGACTTTCTGACGTAAGTCTTCTGAATATATTTTTGGCATGTAAAAACAGTTTAAAAGAATTTATCTATTGTAGCTCAAAAATATCTTTTTTCTATAAACCTAAACATGCAGCAAATAAACCGTTCTTTGCAGCATTTATGCACTTCATAACAGGAAAGCCCTCTTGAATTGCTTTATTCAATCTCGTCTTTGAATATTTGGATCATGTTTAAATTTGGCAATATCTTAAAAAGATAAATAAGTTAATGAATCACAAAAGTTAAAAAATAGATATTTTTGAAACGAGACACATAAAAGTGCATTGAATTTAAATGATTCAATGCACTTTTTAAATCAGCATTTAGAAAGGTTTAGTCTACTTCTTCTATAATACGATAAATACTGTCACTACTTTTACTTTCAAAAAGCAGCTCAATATTCGGTAAAATTTTTTCACCCTCAACCACAATATGATCAATACGTTGAAATAATGAATAAGACTCATCATCGTGTTCTTGCAATTTATTCAGCCATGCTAAAGCATTGAGTTCGTTGCTATATTGATCTTTAATCTTGACTGTAATCATTTCAGACATTTTTATACCCTCCATTTCGTACATAACCTCTTATATCATGCTATTGGATTGAAGTACTTTTGAAGATGTTAAATTTTATGGCATTGTTATTTTAGATTAATACAACTCAGAAATTAGCGCTAAACTGCTATTAGAAATTTATATAAGTTTGATCTAATTTACATTATTGCTTCGCTAAGTGTTACAAATGAAAAAACTCGCATTTCTGCGAGTTTTTTAATGTTGGATAGCTAGTGCCTATTTTTTATTTGAACAACTGTTGCAAATTCAATAAGCTGTCATTGATCTGTCCAACTGCTTCGTAGCGTCTTAACGACCTACTGTAGTTTTAATATAGTGTGATTAATTTTTCTGCGCAAGATGCATTTACATTATTCAACTTTTATATAGCAATTTTTGCATTGATAAATCTAGCAATAAGTCGATAATAGTGTCGCGATACAAAATCAATTTAAAAGCGAATCACTTATTAAAATATACACTCTACTTTTTATAAAATTTTTCTTTATTCAGAGTGATTTATTTTACATCTAAAAAATATATTCTAAATATATTAATTCAAATATGTGACTTTCTTAATCCAAAAAAATAAGATCTTCTCTCGTACTTTTTAAATAAACTTCTGGTGAACGATATAAACCTGAAATCACAGCAACTTCTTTCGCATTTAATAGATTTTCATAAAGCTTTCTAGCAAAATTATCCGCTCCTGTGGTCACCAATATACTTTTTATACTTTGATGTGTATTTGCTAACTGAGCCTGAATATCTCTGAGAGATTCAACAATGAGCTTTTTACTTAATCCTAAACCTTGGAAATTTTGATGAATTGCAATTTGATCTAACTCCAGTATCACCTCAGCTCTAAACCCTGACTTTTGTGCCCAAAAAATGTAGCCTATTATTGTTTGATCTTCAATGACATAACAAAAAAACCGAGGATAAGCAGCAAGCGTAGATTCTACCCATTGCTGCGACTCTGTTTGGCGAAGGAAAGCCTGTTGATGTATCAAAGCAATATGATTTGCATCATTTAGGGTAGCTTTTCTAACTAAGGCTCTCATTTTCAATACTCCGATCAATGTAGCATCGTAGTTTAACAATTTATAAAGAAATTCAGGAAGATGACCGAGTTCTATATTTCTTTTTTTCTGCCACAAAAGAAAACCCACTCAAAGCGGGTTTTAATATTTTCAATGTTTAAGTAAAAAATTCTTTCAACCCAATCTTATTTAAAAATCTGGCTTGACTATCATGGTTTGGAAACTCAAATCGTCTCACTAAGTCTCCACCAAGAAAAATTCGAACAAACTCTCCATTTTCATCTACTTCAATTAAACGAATTTGATCTGTATTGATTACGGTATTGGCAATTTGAATTAGCATAGTACCCCCAAAAGAAAAATAGAGTTTTAAAATATCAATCTATCAGTAAGCTATTTTATAATCAATCATTTCAAATCTGCTTTTATTTTGACCTAGCTTATAATTGGATTTGCACCTTTAATTAGCTTTTCGCTAGATGTAAAACTAGAAATCTTGATACTTTGATCATAAAATTTAAATAAAGTCTTTATTTCATCTATAGAAATGTTTAAAAAAGTATTTTTTCAACACCAAAACCCAACATTTGTTTAAATATATTTTAAAACATAATGATTAATGATGATTCACTTAAAAATTCTTAAATGAAACTTAACGAATTAAAAGTCCTTAATTATTAAATCTACCAATGTATATTAATACACAATATAAAATCAGAAATGCCAAGTGCTCCATATAAAACATCACTAAAAAACAGCTTTGGTATTACTTTATAAGGATTTTTATAATGAACTTCCCTAAAATCAATGTCACTGTAGCCAATATAAAATAAATAAAATCAAATATTCTATATGCCTATAAGTGCTGCAAATGTACCAATTTTATTATTCTTATTTTAGATAATCTAAATTATTTTATTAGTTAAAAAACAATTGCTTATTTATATATAAATCTACTTTCAGTTACTATAAAAATGTTTTATATTTAAAAAATAAATTGATATTATATAAAATATTAAACAGTAGAATGATCAAAAGTCTTTTTATTATACAAGTTATAAACAATGTGGTTTTCAATTTGTCTCGATATAAAGAATACATGAGTATGGCAGGCAAACTAAATGAATGACTTTAAATTTAAAAACTTCGAAGAAGCGAGTTGCGCTGTTCTCACATTTTTAAATCAACGATTTGGTTTTAGATTATGGATGATCACACGCACTGAAGGCGATGACTGGATAATACTTCAAACTAAAGATCAGGGCTACAATATAGAACCTGGCCAAGTATTCCCTTGGGCCGATACTTTATGTTCACAAATGGTACAAGGAAAAGTTCCTAAAATTGCACCTCGCTCAAGAGATATTCCTGAATATGCAAATGCAGCAGTCAATAAGCTCGCAGATATTAAGGCATATATTGGTCAACCACTTACAAATGAGGATGGTTCTTTATTTGGCACACTTTGCGCAATCGATCCTGAACCTCAACCAGAAGAATTAGTCAAAGAAGAAGGCTTAATTAGTTTATTGGGGCAAATGCTTAGCTTTATTTTACAAGGTGAATTAAGAGAAATTGAACATATACGCCAAAGTGAACGCTTCAAAGAAGAAGCGCTTACTGACTCTATGACAGGATTATTCAATCGTAGAGGATGGGATAAATTACTCAGTTTAGAAGAAGATCGTTGTAAATTTTACGGACACCCTGCCGCGATCATCATGATTGATCTCAATGATTTAAAAGCTATAAATGACAATTCAGGGCATATCGCTGGAGATGAACTTATTCAAAAAACGGCCACTACTTTATCAAAGTGTGTTCGGAGTAATGACATCGTTGCGCGTTTAGGTGGAGATGAATTTTCAGTTTTAAGTATTGAAAATAACCTTATTAATGCCACTGGCTTGGCAAATCGAATTCTTCATGCATTTGCAGAAGAAAATATCAGTGCTGCGATTGGAGTTGCAATGCGCAATCCAGCCTATGGTCTCTTAACAGCAATGCATGAAGCTGATAAAAAAATGTATCAGCATAAAAGAATGCTTAAGTCTCAGAAATATAAAGTGTAATATTTTTCACGAATCATCGGCTTAAATAAAAATGTTGCGCATACATTTTAAATAAACTGAATATAGGTTAATTTTTAGCTTTCAATAATAATTAAGATATTGATATTTAAAATAAATAAAAATAATTTCTGGTGTATTATTTAAAAGATCAATCAAATGAACTTTAGATCGTGGGATGAGAAAAATCAGAAGTGTTCTGAAGTTATAATAAAAATGGATTTTTAAATAATTACAAGTTATTGATTTTATTAATATCATGGTACGCCCAGCGGGACTCGAACCCACTCCACAGGCTTCGGAAACCTGTACTCTATCCAGTTAAGCTATGGGCGCTTAAATCGAGATGGCACATCATACCAAAAAATTGGATCAGGTAAAGCATTTATAAAACAACCTATTGAATTGATGCCTATGCTTTGAGCAATGTTCCAAATTTGAAACAGATAATTCCGTGTAATACGCTTGGTTTATTTTTCTATATCGCTCACAATACACACTCTTCAAACCATGTGAGAATTTCATGACTGATGCTTTGGCGTTAAGAGATTTATCAAAAACTTATCGAAATGGATTTCAGGCTCTCAAAGGGATCAATTTAACTGTTCCTGAGGGTGAATTTTATGCACTTTTAGGACCGAATGGTGCAGGTAAATCTACGACGATTAGTATTATCAGCTCTTTGACACATAAAACATCAGGTACAGTCGAAATTTTCGGCAATAATCTTGATACTCACCCTTCACATGCAAAACAATGTTTAGGTGTTGTTCCTCAAGAGTTTAACTTTGGTCAATTTGAAAAAACCTTTGATATTTTAGTGACTCAAGCTGGTTATTACGGTATTCCGAAGAAAATTGCGGAAAAACGTGCTGAAGAATATTTAGAAAAATTGGGTTTATGGGAAAAGCGTAACACCCAAGGGCGTATGCTTTCAGGTGGTATGAAACGCCGTTTAATGATTGCTCGTGCCATGATGCATGAACCAAAACTTTTAATTTTGGATGAACCAACTGCTGGTGTAGACATTGAATTGCGCCGTTCTATGTGGGACTTTTTGACTGAAATGAATGAAAAAGGCACTTCAATCATTTTAACCACACATTATCTAGAAGAAGCAGAAATGTTGTGTCGTCAAATTGCCATCATTGACCGTGGTGTAATAAAAGAAGACACCTCGATGAAAGCATTTCTGAATCAGTTAAATGAAGAATCTTTTATTTTTGATTTAGAGCATCCTATTGAACCACTTCATGTAGACATCATCGGTGTAAAATTTAACTTGATCGATCCAATGACCTTAGAAGTGACAATGGATAAAGCACATTCTTTAAATGATCTATTTCAACTATTAGAAGCGCAAGGTATTCGTGTACGCAGTATGCGCAATAAATCGAATCGTCTTGAAGAGTTATTCGTAAAAATGGTCGAAAAAAATCTTGAAGGAGCGCAATAATGAATTTTAGCCAACTTCGAGTCGCGCTTTACACCTTAGTTTATAAAGAAATTCGTCGCTTTATGCGCATTTGGCCACAAACTTTATTACCACCTGCAATCACCATGAGTCTGTACTTTGTGATTTTTGGAAATTTGGTTGGTTCTCGTATTGGGCAAATGGGTGGATTTAGCTATATGCAATTCATCGTGCCTGGTCTGATTATGATGGCTGTCATTACCAATAGTTATGCAAACGTGTCATCGAGTTTCTTTAGTGCAAAATTTCAAAAAAGTATCGAAGAACTCATCATGAGCCCTGTTCCATTACATATGGTGCTATGGGGCTACGTCATAGGTGGTGTCTGCCGTGGCGTTTTAGTCGGTGCTATTGTCACTGCCATGAGCCTGTTCTTTACTGATTTAGCGATTCACAACGTTTTCGTAACAATATATACCGTCATTATTACATCACTGCTTTTTTCATTGGGTGGTTTTATCAATGCGGTTTATGCAAAATCATTTGATGATATTTCCATCATCCCAACGTTTGTTTTAACACCACTTACCTATTTAGGTGGTGTATTTTACTCTATTAGTGCTTTAAGCCCTTTTTGGCAAAATCTCTCTTTAATTAACCCGATTGTATATATGGTCAATGCCTTCCGTTTCGGAATTTTAGGTCATAGTGATGTGAATGTTTCACTTTCATTGGTTGTCGTAACACTGTGCTGCGGCGTACTCTATGCCATTGCCTACTATTTACTTTCTCGTGGTTCAGGAATGCGTGAATAATGTCTGTTGAACTCTCTCTATTGGGTAAAGAAACCAATTACCCGACTACATACCAACCTGAAATTCTTTTTCCTATCTCACGTGCGCCTGCACGTGAGCAATATGCAGATATTGAAGGCATCTATAAAGGAAAGGATTGGTGGCATGTTTTCGAAATTTCTTGGCTGAATCTTAAAGGCATTCCACAAGTTGCCATTGGACGAATCACCCTACCTGCAAGCTCAGCAAATCTGATTGAGTCAAAATCTTTAAAACTCTACTTTAATAGTATGAACTTTACAGCATTTGAATCCTCAGAAGCCTTTATTGCAACGGTTGAAAAAGACTTGTCACAAGCAGCTCAAGCTGAAGTGACACTCACCTTATTTCAAGTTGATGAGCTTGATATTGCAAAACCACAAGGTATTTGTATAGATGATCAGCAACCTGAGCGTTTGGTCGATCATCCAGATGCGTCGCTTTTAGCCTTAGATGAAAATGATTTGGCTGAAAGTGTTGAAGTACAACTCTATTCACATTTATTAAGAAGTAATTGCCCTGTCACAGGACAACCCGACTGGGGAACTGTTTTCATTCGTTATCAAGGCAAAAAACCTTGTTATCGCAGTGTTTTAGCTTATATTATCTCTTATCGTCAGCATAATGGTTTCCACGAGCAATGTGTGGAGCAAATTTTTGCCGATATTTGGCAAAATTTAAAACCGGAAAAACTGATGGTTTATGCAGCATATACACGCCGCGGAGGATTGGATATTAATCCATGTCGTGTATCGGATGAAACATGGATGCCAAGCCCAATTCGATTGGCTAGACAATAACATTGAGGTTGAAAACATGCCTTTTTTTGGTTTTGTACCATCTGAAGAACTTTTAAGGAATATTCAGACTGGTATCGAGAAAAAAAATTCTAACGAACCACTTTACCCATTGCGTGATCAAACAGCTTTATTAATCAATGATGAAATCATTGATGCAATACTTATTGAGCTCGTGCGTCGCTTTCCACCGAGTGATCGACGTGACACTGCTGAAAAACTTGCTGGTTATGTAAAATCGACTGTGGCTGTGTTGCTTAAACAACTATTAAGTAAAGCAGACAATGAAGTCGTTCGTCAGTCGATCAATTTTTCTGAAAATAGCTTATTTAAAGACTCACAAGGCCAACCACGTGTTGGTGCAAATTTGAATGCAAATTTAGTCACCAATATGAAGCATAGTTTTTCTGAAATTTTAGAAAATGGTGATATCGACCGTGGTGTTTTGTCTGAACAATACAAACAATTCGCTGATGCATCGATTAACCATTTCATGCGTGAATTTAATAAAACACTTGATTTGGGCATGATTAAACGTAAAGCTTCAGACATCGGCGCTGCCGCAGTGACGAAAGCTGTACACATTGCAGTTGATAAATTGATTCCAAACTTGAATAAAGATGAAATCAAAGCACTGGCTGAATATCACAGCACATTATTTTTTAATTGATCATTAAAAGTTAATTGAATTTTTTAATGAAAAAATACTCTTGTACTCAAGGGTATTTTTTTCGTTTTGAGAATAATTTCAACAAAAAAATATAGAATATTATCTTTAAATTCAAACAAATAAAAAGTCTATTATTTTTAATCAAAAACTTTACTGCAATATAAAATCTTACATTCAAAATGTTCAGCTTTGTGCTTCTTAATTTAATTTTAATATTGATCATTTTTGGTTTATTTTTTAAACATAATTTCACTACTTTTCTGGATCTTACAAATCATGCTGAATATAGGCCAAGGTTAACTTATATAAGGCTTATGTTAGCATTCGCAAACCGTTTCATGCGCTAAAATAGTCCAATGGTTCCAAGCTCACAGTATAAGTTTTTACGTCACGCACCCCGTGATGGATTAAGCACAGCAATGCTCCCCTCTCGATGGCAAAAAATACACATTGATCCATGGCTGACCTTATTTTTAATTTTAAATGCTTTGCTCGGTTTAACCGTCTTATATAGTGCATCAGCTGAAAATACAGGACTCGTCGCGAAGCAAGCTATGAGCTTTAGCCTTGGTCTCTTGGTCATGTTTGGATTGGCGCAGATTCCACCAAAGGTCTATCAAGCTTTTGCACCTTATTTCTATCTGTTTAGTGTTGTGTGCTTAATAGCAGTTAAACTTTTTGGTGAAGTTCGTATGGGCGCTCAACGCTGGATTGATATCCCTGGTGCAGGCAGTGTGCAACCCAGTGAATTTATGAAAATTGCCATGCCTCTTATGATTGCTTGGTTTTTATCACGTCATCGTCTTCCTCCGAGCGCTAAACATGTTTTTCTGTCTTTGATCTTGATTGGTCTTCCTTTTATTCTCATCGCAGAACAACCAGACCTTGGCACATCATTGCTTATACTCGCCAGTGGCATTTTTGTACTATTTCTCAGTGGTCTGTCTTGGAAAATGATTTTAGCTGCAATTGCTGCGGCGGCGGCCGTGATCCCGATTGCTTGGCAATTCTTACTACATGACTATCAAAAGCAACGTGTCTTAACCTTAATTCATCCTGCTGCGGATGCTTTAGGTACAGGTTGGAATATTATTCAGTCTGAAACAGCCATTGGCTCTGGTGGTTTTATGGGCAAGGGCTATTTATTAGGTACACAATCCCACTTACACTTTTTACCAGAAGGTCATACTGACTTTATTATTGCCGCATTTTCAGAAGAATTCGGCTTAATTGGCATTATCTTATTGATTGTGATCTATTTTGCAATTATCTTCAGAACATTCCAAATCAGTTTAAACTGTTTCCATAACTTTGGGCGCTTGGTTGCTGGTGCTTTTGGATTGTCGTTTTTTGTTTATGTATTTGTAAATGCAGGCATGGTCAGTGGTATTTTACCTATAGTTGGTGTGCCATTACCCTTTATGAGTTATGGAGGGACTGCAATTATTACTTTAATGGCCACTTTTGGTATTGTAATGTCAATTCATACACATCGTTAATTTCATCATAAATAATTAGGAAATATAACCTATGTTTAATTTTGGGCTTTTGCAAAAAGTAAGAAACCTGTCTTTTTGTGCAGCTGCATTTTCGATTACCAGTTTTTGCCAAGCCAACGAGTTTGCCAGCCACCCTGACTATAACAATTTTAAAGCAAAAACCATGCAAACTTATGGTTTAAGTAGTGAACAAGTCGATTGGGCAATGAATGGTTCAAGAAATCTTCCCAACATTATTAACATTATGAATCGACCAGGAGAAAGTAAACCTTGGTATGAATATAAAACCAATTTCCTCTCGGAAGGCACCATTCAACGTGGTGTCCGTTTTAAAAACCAGTATGCTGACACTCTAAATCGCGCTGAACAGCAATTTGGCGTCCCTCAAGCGATCATTCTAGGGATTTTAGGGGTAGAAACAGGCTACGGCTCAAATAAGGGCTCATTTATCACCCGTGATGCACTTGCAACACTGGGTTTTGGTTATCCACGCCGTGCACAGTATTTCCAAGATGAGCTAGGTGCTTTAATTGCTTGGTCGTATAAAGATGATGTACCAACCAACTCGATTGTCGGCTCATACGCAGGTGCTGTTGGTTATCCTCAGTTCATGCCAAGTAATATTTCAAAGTTTGGCGTGGACTATGACGAAAATGGGCATATCGATCTGCGAAATTCAGCAGTAGATGCGATCGGCTCAATTGCAAACTATTTAGCGCAACATGGCTGGCAAAGAAATCAACCTATTGGATTTTTAGCGCGTTATACAGGTAATAATCCCGATGCAATTATTGCCAAAGATTTAACTCAGCCTGTTCCTTATGGCTCTATTAAAAACTTAGGTATTGCCCCGCTCAACCCTATTGTCAAAATTGATGACTTAGATTTAGTCAATGTCATTCAATTGCAAGATAATTATGGCCCAATTTATTACATCACTTATCCTAACTTTCAAGTGATCACGACCTATAATAAAAGTCGTATGTATGCGACCGCTTTATGGCTTTTAGGCACTGAAATTGTAAGCCGATAAGGCTTACAATTTCCTAAAAACAGAAAAAGTCAATAAATTATTTTGTTAATTTGATCACATTTTCTACTTTTTAAATAAATTGTTACACTTTTGATTATTTTTTAATCAATTTCTGTAAGAATTTGTCCTTTTTGTAACTATTTTCCAAATAATACTAGACACATTTGTTATCGCTTGAATATTATCCTTTTCGTTAAATGCAGTTGCACAAGTGAATTTACAGACCTCTATGGTTAATTTTCAGCGACTTAGAAAGTTAAATTGAGGTTCCAAGGAGTTAAACGATGCATGCTTCACTAAAATATATGATAGTCCTGACCATGGGTTTAAGTATGACGCAAGTGAACTCAGAAATGGTTCAGTCATCATACTTAAACAATGATTCAGATAGTTCGAGCTTAGCTTCTCGTGTAGTAAGCAAAGACTCAACGAATTTTAATTCACATTTCTCAAACCTTAACAGTTTGTCAATTACTGAACGTTCTGGCGATAAAATTCGCCGTGAAACAATTGCAGCTAAGATTCAAGTTCCTGAAGATGAGCCTTCAGTAATTGATAAACTAAACGAAGTAGCTTCAAATACAGTTCGCAAATTCAGCCAAACAGGCGTTGCGTCTTGGTATGGTCGTCAATTCCACGGTCGTAAGACTGCAAGTGGTGAAACATTCGATATGAATGAATTGACAGCTGCTCATCGTAGCCTTCCATTGAACTGTTATATCCGTGTAACGAATAAAGACAATGGTAAGAGTGTGGTTGTAAAAGTAAACGATCGTGGTCCTTTCCATGGTAACCGTGTACTTGACCTTTCATACGGCGCTGCGAAGCGTTTAGGTATTACAAATTCAGGAACGGGACGCGTAAGCATTGAACGCGTGGACGGTCCAAACTCGTAAATTCACTGCATGCATTTAACGAAGCCACTTTAAGTGGCTTTTTTAATGTCTAAATGTACAAGGCTTTTGATCATGCCTCTCTCCATTCAGCAATAGTGCGATTCAAATCGCACTTTATTGGAATTCCTATACACTCCTATGATTTAAAGCTAAATTTGCTTCTATACAACAATAATGATCTCTGTTAAGTTAAATTTTCAGTATGCTTATCTAGTGTTGATTTAATACCGATTTAACCCTGAATGCTTTTTTATAATTTAAAATTTTAATAATTTAAATCTTGGGGAATAACAATGTTGCTACGCCCTGCTCTACTTAGCTCAAAGATTTTACCCATATTATCAATTACGAGTTGTATCTTGATCGGCGGTTGTGCGACCACAAAACAACAAGCTATAAAAACACACTCAGATGCTCATCCCAACGCTCAAATTGAACAAAGCTCACACAACATGCTCATCCATGGTGGTTCTATATTAACCATGCAAGGAATGACGCCGCATTATGTAGAAGCACTATTGGTTCAAGATGGACGAATTACATTTGCAGGTGATTTAAAACAGGCCAAACGACAACAGCAACAACAGAAAACTAGCCAAGAGATTGATTTAAAGCATTACACCCTATTACCAGGCTTTATCGATGCGCATAGTCATCTCAATAGTGTCGGGCTACAGCAAACGGTTGCGAATTTATATCCTAAGCCCGATGGCAATGTGTCTGATATTCCCTCATTGCTCAATGCTTTATCAGAATGGCAACAACAAAATCAGGCATTTATCCAAGCCACTCAAGGCTGGATTATTGGCAATGGCTATGACGATGCACAACTGGAAGAAAAACGTCACCCTACAGCAGATGACCTCGACAAAGTCTCAAGCAATCATCCGATTATTATTTTGCACCAATCAGGACATTTAGCTTCAGTCAATCATAAAGCGCTTGAGTTACTTAACATTGATAAAAATACAATGAATCCAACTGGCGGCATTATTCGTCGTAAAGCGCATTCACAAGAGCCTGATGGCGTATTAGAAGAAGCTGCAGTATTTTCAGCTATGGCAACGGCTTTTAGTAAAGTTCCACCTGAAATTATGCAGAATATGGCAAAAACGGCGTTAAACACTTATATCAAGAATGGTTATACCACTGTGCAAGAAGGGCGTGCAGATGCAGCAACTGCTGAATTGTGGCGAAGCTTTGCTGATATTGGGCAGTTAGATATTGATGTGGTGGTTTATCCCGATATCATCAATGAAAAAGCATATATGGTGCAACATGGCTCAAATTCTCAATACCAAAAGCATTTTCGCATTGGTGGTGTGAAAATAAGTTTAGATGGCTCTCCTCAAGGAAAAACAGCATGGCTCACAAAACCGTATCTAATTCCCCCAGAAGGACAAAATAGCAACTACCGTGGTTACCCTGCTTATCCTGAACAATCCACGGTTCAAAATGCAATTAATCTAGCCTATCAACAACATTGGCAAATTCTCGCACATGCCAATGGTGATGCTGCCATAGATCAGTATTTAGAGACAATAGAAGTGGCGAATCAAAAGTTTGGACAAGCAGATCGTCGCAATGTCATCATTCATGCGCAAACCATGCGAGAAGATCAGCTCGATCGGGCAAAAAAATTAGGTTTAATTCCATCGTTTTTCTCCTTACATACTTATTATTGGGGTGATTGGCATAAACACGAAACTTTAGGTGTAACACGTGCCAATCATATTTCCCCAACTGGATCTGCATTAAAAAGGAATATGATTTTTACTGAACATCATGATGCACCTGTTATTCCACCTAAAAACATGATGGTGATTGATGCAACAGTGAACCGTACTACACGAACGGGCGATGTTTTAGGTGAAGATCAACGGGTTAGCCCTTATATTGCGCTGAAATCTGTTACAGACTGGGCGGCTTATCAGTATTTTGAGGAAAAAGATAAAGGAACATTGGAAAAAGGCAAACTTGCCGATTTTGTGGTTTTAGATGGTGATCCGCTGAAAGTACCATCACAGCAAATAAAGAATATTAAAGTTTTAGCGTCTTATAAAGCAGGTCAATTGATTTATCAAACGGGTAGTTTCAAGCCTAATATATCTGTGAATTCAGATACGTCTAAAAAATAATTTATAAGTTAATGACAGTGGCAAGTAAAAACTCGCCACGATCATACTCATCAAAACGACTTAAGACTTAGAATAAATTGACCGCTAATAACGCCAATAATGCAGGAACAGCTTGAATATAGATAATTTTCTTACTTGCTGTTAAGCCACCATAAATTCCTGCAACCAATACACAGCCTAAAAAGAAATTGGCGAGTGCTAAGGCATAGGTTTCAGGGGCGAGTAAAGACCAAAATAAGCCTGCTGCTAAAAAACCATTATATAAACCCTGATTTTGTGCCATCACTTTAGTTAATTGCGCTTTTTCAGGCGTATTTCCAAAGGCTTTTAAACCATAGGGTTTATCCCATAAAAACATTTCTAATATCAAAATGTAAACATGTAATATTGCAATCAATCCAACCAATATTTGCCCAATCATCTTTATTGTTCCTTTTCTATGTTCAGTTCTATATTCGGTATTTATTTCAAGCCAGCCTCTCGGCTGACTGTTCGGTTCAATGAATAATGTTATGGCTTTAACAGAACTTTCCCCTGTCTCGCCCCTTGCGTTGCTTTTGCCGCAGCTGTAGAAATATCTGAAAACTCAAAAATACCATCAATAGGTAGCACGAGTTTGTTCTGCGTTGCGAGTGTTAACAACTCAATGATTAATGCTTTTTTACGTTCAGCAGGCATTTGTTTATTCACAACACTTGCCCAGAAACCTTTCATCGTTGCTTGTTTAAAGATCAAATCACCTGAAGAGATTTGCATCAATTCTCCAGTCATACTACCAAAAGAAACCAGTAATGCATTTTCAGACAATGTGTTTAATAATTCTCCGCTGGCTTTCCCACCAATCGAATCTACACCCACTAACAATGGTTGGTCAGCATGAATGGCTTTAACTTGTTGTTGCCAATCAGGATTATCTGTTGCAACAACATGTTGAATGCCTAGCGCTTGCATTTCACTGATCGCTTCTTGACGACGAACCAAGTTAATCACGTGAATACCACGTGCTTGTGCAATCATCGCAACAGTTTTACCGACTGCACCATTGGCTGTATTTTGAACCATCCATTGTCCAGCTTGAATATCGACAAAATCAAGTAGCATTAAGGCACTGATTGGCATTCCAATGAGTTGTGCTGCTAATTCATCAGGAATCGCATCGTTCAAGGGAACAACGGCTTGTGCAGGGGCAATAAAGTATTCAGCCCAACTGCCATGTACGCCTGCAACAGCAACACGTTGCCCAATTGCGAAACCTATCACACCCTCCCCTAATGCATCAATAATACCGACAGCTTCACTACCGCCAATTGCAGGTAACTCAGGTTTATAACCATAGCTACCCCGTACTGTCCATACGTCATGGTTATGCATTGGAGATAGAATTGTTTTAATACGCACTTGGCCTGCTTTAGATTCAGGCTGTGGCATTTCCGCCAATTCCAATACATCTACAGGTTCGCCAAAACTACGGTGAATAATACTTTGCATAGATCATTCCTTAATTGGATCTAATAGATTTTGTGTGGTTTCTAAAGCCAAATGAAGTGGTGCTTTATCTTGAGCCAGTTTTGCTAATAATGCTGCGCCTAACCAAAGCTGATACATCACTTGTGCCATTTTATTTGGATCAATATGTAGTGGAATTGAACCTTCTTGCTGCCCTTCGTGTAGTAAACTTGCAACACGCTCAGTCAGTTTATTCACACCAAAGTTTAATATTTTCCGCATATCTTCCGATAAATCAGCAACTTCTGCAGCCAACTTCACAATCAGACAATTTTCTGCCCAACCACCATGAATTGGATCTTCTATCCATGCCTGCCAAAGCGCCATCAGACGTGCATAGGCACTGCCGTCGGTCTGCAACCAAATTTGCTCAATTTTCGCTTTATAGTCATGTATATATTGCTCTAATAAAGCACAACCAAACGCTTCTTTTGAGGAAAAATAATAGTAAAACGAACCTTTCGGAACGTCACAGGCTTTTAAAATTTCTTGCAGGCCAACGCCGACAAAACCTTTATGTAATACCAGTTCAAAACTGGTATCTAAGATGTGTTGTCGCGTTGCTTCACTTTTTTTTGATCGTTTCATCACCTTACTATAAATAATAATAGACCAGTCGTCTATAATTTTTTAACCAATAAAAATGTAATTTCAAAATTCAAAATATTTACCCAATCACTCAAAGAAATATGCACATCGCATTTCTCTTAATCAATTATTTCATTTAAAGTTTTTGGTAAATCCAAGCCTTTGATTAAAAATAGCTTGTAAAAAGAGTTTATTAAAATATGATGACTGTGAAGTATTTTTATACTCATAAATATGAACATTTATATTTTTTGGATAATTTATGAAAATTAAGGCAATTTCTTTCGCCATTTTATCATCTTTACTTTTAACTGCATGTGGTGGAGGGGGTGGCTCTAATTCATATACAGGCGGAAATGAAAATACAACACCACCCGATGTATCTGCGAATCAACAATGGAGTATTGTTGATATTGGTGAGGTCTATTCAGACCCATATGAAGGCCCCTTGGGTTATGAAGAACATAGAATAACCTTAAAAGATGGCAAATATTATGTGAAACAAACCAATACATTAGATGATAGTAAGAGTTTATATCTCAGTTTTATGGTGACCAAAGATGGTGTTTATGAAGATGGTCCTATCAGTCAAGATGGAGCGTTGATTGGAACTGTGTCTATAAACGCAAATCAATGGACTTTGCTACCTTATTCGAAAATTGGATCGGCTGGTTTAAAGTTTTATCATACCTACAAAACAATCGATATCAGTGGTCAATCGTTTAATCATGTTATTGCTCCATTAAATATGTGGGCAATCAAAAATGGGCGAACAAATGACATCTCTGTCAGCAATGCTGAGTTAAAATTCTATACAGCCAATACCACCACCAAATTTCCAAGTGGTTCAACCTGCTTACAATTGATAAAAGAGGAAAATAATCAAGAATATATTGAACTTGAAATAGAAAGCGAAAATAGCCCGTATGTGATAAACAGATGGAATGATTTTGTCCTTGCGGGTTCTGGAGCGACACAACAAATATTTAAAGATACAACAGCATATATAACCTCTCGGAATGAAGGAGATAATACAGATACATATGCAAAATACCAAAATAAGTATTTTGCAGGAAATTATACTGCTAAAGGCATACAATTTGATTTTGAGGATTTACTTAAAGCGCTTAGCGAGAGCAGTAAAGCTTTAACAGGTCAAGACAAAGTCATTGCAAATGAGTATATAGATGCCGTCAAAAATACATGTATGCTTTATAATGACAAAGCGACTCAAACCATCCTTAATGCTATTAAAAAAACAAATTAAAGCATTATATTAAAAACAAAACACCACGTTTTTAAGCGTGGTGTTTTGTTTAATAATTCATTCCATATCATGCAATTGAAAACCTTATCTATACTTTCCAAAAATTTTCCACACGCCATTATCAGCTAAAGGATCACTATAACTATCATTGCGTTGCTTACGTGGCTTCTCTCTTGCATCAACAATTTCGAAATCTTTTCCTGCACTTAATACGATACCATTCACATAAAAACGGGTACGTGTATATTCACTTTGACCATGTTGAAATACATAGGTTCTTAAATCGATAAACTCCCGATGTGCGACCAATGCTGCAGTATCATCACTATTCAGCCAATACGTCATTTTAGCGACTTGTTCGGCATCAAATTGCCCACATTTTTCTAATAATGAAGCAATGCCTCGAAATGTTTTAGATTCTTTTGCTCGGGTCTTGTTAATGCGTACACGGTCTACATGAAAAAAGAATAACGGAAAATTCAAATGACTTGGCAAGTGAATAGCATCTAACACTTCATCTTGCATAAAAGGTTGATAAAGATCTTGCGCCCTTTCAATCAAACCAAGCCAGTGCGTATAATATTCATCGACTTGTTGTTTTGTCCCATAATAAATCGGTAAACCTTCAACATTGGATAAATCTACAGGCGGCCAAATATTTTGCTTTAATAATGCAATATCACTTTTTAAACTTTGCACCGCAATTGCATCTTGCATCTTATTTTCCTGAATTATTTCAATTACGCTTAGGCTATTTTGAGTATGCTATAGTTGCAAAAGCTAAACAAGATCACAAAAGGAAATCAAATGTCTAAAAATGATGAAATATATGAAAATAATGAGCCATCTGAATCGGATGAGCAATTTTTTGAACGAGCAGATGAATTCATTAATTTAGCAAATCAGCTTATAGATTCAACACATCAAGTTTCCCATCTCACCACTGAACCTGGAAAAGTAAGTGCTTCCTTTATGTATGCCAATGCTCGCTTTAGCGCATGGCATGCTGCTTGTTCTTACCAACAAGTTGATGATTTCAAAAAAGATCGTCAAGTCATCTTGGATTATTATTTAGAACAATTCAAATCGATGCTTGAAAGTAATCTTGATGAATATGAAGAAAATTTTGAAGCGTATTTCCCAAAATCTGATCCTGAAGAAGTAAAACGTTTCGTTTAAGTACGGGATTGCCTATAATACTTGAGTAAAGTTAATGTGTAGTTGTGGAATAAAACATGTCTCAAAAAATCGATGCGGCTGATGTTACCGAAGAAGAAGCTTTGAATGCTGTCTTTTTTGAGCGTGCTGATGAATTTATTAAACAAGCCAACGAATTTTGTCGTCCTGCAAAAGGACAACAACCCAAACCAGAAGAACTTCGTGGTCAAGTGAGTGCGGCAATGTTATTTGCAACTGCACGTTTTAACACTTGGGTTGCTGCCAATACTTTTAAAGATGGCGAAGAAATGCGTGAAGCAAAAGAACAAGTCATGTCTTATGTCTTGCAACAGTTCCAAATGATGCTTGAAGACAATTTTGATGAATATTGTGAGCAGTTTGATAACTATCTTCGTTTTAGAAAAAATGAAGAGTTTCATACGCATAAACATGATGATAAAAATGGTCACCAGCACTAATTTAGTTCAATAATGCAATATTAATAAAAGCCCGATTGGGCTTTTGTTTTAATCGATTTAAAATGAATAAATCTTTCAATTAAGATACTAATGGTCAACAACTTTACTAATCATAACATTCATAATCTATCAATTTGATGTATTGTATTTCTAATAATAAAGAACAACTTGGATGTTATATGCAACATATCGATTTCCCAATTATTGATCCTCATATTCATCAATGGGATCCATATAACACACCACATGCAGCCGCACTTGCCGTTAGACTACTGGGAAAGCGCCCTTTCCTCTTAGATAAAATGGTGCGTTTGGTTAAACCTAAAGATCTGATCGATACTGTGGGCTTGACCACACATATTACTCAACCTTATTTACCTCAAGATTACAAAAACGATATTGGCCAATATCAAGTTGAACAAGTCGTCCATGTAGAAGCGAGCTGGGCTAACCATAAGGGCAAAGGCGTCGTTGGTGAAACTGAATTTCTAGAATCCTTGCCTTTTAATGATGATACTGTTCAGCTAGGCGGAATTGTTGCCACTGCTGATCCTTGCGATAGTAGCTTTAAGAAAATCATTAGAATGCATCAAAAAGCATCTAAGCGTCTGCGTGGTATCCGTCGCATGGCTTCATTCCATGAAGATAAAGGTGTGCATAATTGGACGGATGATCCAAGTTTATATACCAATAAAAAATTTCTAAAAGGTTTTGAACAGATTGCGCAACATAATCTCAGCTTTGATGCATGGGTCTATTCGACTCAGATTCCTGATGTGATCGAATTAGCCAAAAGATTTCCTGAAACATCGATTGTTTTGGATCATTTGGGCACACCTGCTGGATTATTTGGAAAGGTAGGGCAAAATACGGGATTAACTCAAACAGCTCGAGAAAATATTTTCTATCAATGGCAAGACTATATGGCCGAACTTGGTACTCTACCCAATGTCTATACCAAAATGTCTGGGCTATTCATGCCTGTTTTAGGGCATCAATTTTATAAGAAAAAGCAACTGGCGTCTAAACAGCAAATTATTGATCTTGTTGCCCCTTTAATTACTCATGCCTTTGATAGTTTTGGAACCTATCGTGTCATGTTCGCTTCAAACTTCCCAATGGATCGGGTCAATACCAGCTTGGTGAATATCATTGATGCGTTTAGTGATATCGTGCTGCAATACGATGAAAATGCACTAGAAAAAGTATTCCACCACAATGCAAAACAGTTTTATCGGTTGTAGTTTTCTTATAAAGAATATGTGGTACTCAAATGAGCACCACAGAGGAACCACTTTTAATATTGAATGTTCATTCTTGCGTACAGCTGTTTTTTTACTGAGTTAGGTGGAGCTAAGAATTCTTCAAGTATTTCTTTATTTAATATAGCAGCAACAGCAGAACCTCCAAAAAGAATTCCGCCTATTGAAATAAAAATCATCAATACTATAATACCTTTGATTAGTATAAATATTCCATACATTTTATCATTTGCGTTAGTCTGAATTGTAGATAACATATTTATCCATTCTAATACCCAATTAAGCTGGTATGTAGGTTCTAAAAAAATCATTCCTAACGCTACAGCACAAGGTGCCATAAAAATACTAAACAATAAATAACTAAGATTTTTTTTGAGAGCATAATCTCTAAATATCATCAGAAATATTGCAATTGATAGACCTAAGATAAATGCCGAAAATGAATAAGATAAATATGCTATTGGTATTGTAACAATCAAAATGACAAATAAAATACCAGCAAATAATGGAAAAACAAGTACTGAAATAACAGTTACATAAGCGATCAAAGCTATCCGCAAAATACTGGTCAGTAGAAGTTCTTTACAAAAGATTAAAATACCTAAAAAAATTATTGCTGGTGTCAACTTTATTTTCATTTAACTGCACCTGAGTCTAACTATTTATAAATACTATAACTACAAAGCTGACTATTTTAACTACCCTCTGTCGAATAATCTCATTTATTTTCCAACTATACTTATCCATGTAATCAAATACTTACAAAACAACAAATAGTTTAGTGCATTTCTTAAATAATATTTTAATAAAAAAGCTCGCTGTTAACAGCGAGCTTTGTTTCATAACGAACGATTGAATTGAAAACTACTTCATTTCAGCAAAAACTTGTTTAGCCATCTCAATCGTAAATTGAATATCTTCGTCACTATGCGCAGCAGAGATAAAACCAGCTTCAAACGCTGAAGGTGCCAAATTTACACCACGTTGCAACATGCCATGGAAGAATTTACGAAATGCGTCAATATCACATTTCAGAATATGGTCAAAACTGGTGATTTCCTTTTGATCTGTAAAGTAAATTCCAAATAAGCCACCCGCTTGCTGGGTAAAGAATGGAATCCCTGCTTGATCAGCTGCTACTTGTAAACCTTTTAGTAATTGATCTAATTTTGCAGACAAATTTTGATGAAAATTAGGCTGACGTAAATTTTCAAACATCTTGATCCCTGCACGCATTGCCAATGGATTTCCTGACAATGTTCCAGCTTGGTATACACCACCTAAAGGTGCAATGCACTCCATAATTTCACGTTTACCACCAAATGCACCCACTGGTAGCCCTGCCCCAATGATTTTGCCGAGTGTGGTTAAGTCAGGTTTTACATTGTAATACGCTTGCGCACCGCCCAATGCAACACGGAAACCCGTCATGACTTCATCAATAATAAATACAGCTTGATATTGATCGCACTGTTCACGAATCGTTTCTAGAAAACCTGGCACAGGTTTAACCAAATTCATATTACCCGCAACAGGTTCAACGATTACACCAGCGATCTCATTTCCGAATTTAGCAAAACATGCTTTGACAGCTTCAATATCGTTATATGGCAAAGTCACCGTATGTTTAGCAAAATCAGCAGGCACGCCTTTCGAAGTCGGCTCTCCCATGGTTAACATACCAGAACCCGCTTTCACCAATAACGAATCTGAATGTCCATGATAACAACCTTCAAATTTTACAATCATGTCACGACCCGTATAACCACGAGCGAGACGAATTGCAGTCATGGTTGCTTCAGTACCTGAATTGGTCATTCGTACCATTTCAATCGAAGGCATAACTTCACAAATAATATCTGCCAATGTCGTTTCGTGTACTGTTGGTGCACCGAAACTTAAACCATCAACAGCAGCATCTTGCACCGCTTGGATAATATCAGGATGAGCATGACCTAAAATCATTGGTCCCCAAGAACCCACATAATCAACATAGCGTTTACCATCGACATCATATAAATAAGCACCTTTGGCTTTTTCAATAAAAACTGGCGTACCACCCACACCATTAAATGCACGTACAGGTGAATTCACACCACCCGGAATATGTTTACTGGCTTGTTTAAACAATTGTTCTTGCTTTGGAGATAGGCTCATAAATCTACTCAATCCTGTAAAATACTAAAATTTCAATATGATATAAAAACGACAATATAAATTAAGATGTTGCAGTTTCTGCAAAAAGTTGCGCCCATGCTGCGACACGTGCAGGAATATTTTCAACGGGTAAAGCTAATATATCACTAATCACAGCGCAGAGGTCAGCACCAGAATCAATCACAACTTTTGAATTTTCAGCAGTTAAACCTCCAATTGCACAAATCGGTAAGTCAAATTTTCCTGAAGCTTGTTTTAAAACATTTAGACCAATATTCCCTGCTTCAGGTTTAGTCGATGTTGCATAAATTGCCCCAAAAGCAATATAAGTTGCGCCATCAGCAATGGCTTTTTCTGCGAGTTCAATCGAATTTAAGCAAGTTCGACCAATAATGACACCTTGTGGCAACCGTGCAGCTGCATCCGAAATTTCACCATCAGATTGCCCCAAATGCACACCTAAACCAAACTGCTCTGCAAGTTCCAAATCATCGTTGATCACAAATGGGGTTTGATACTTTTCACAAAGTTGTTTGATCGACTCAACTTCACCCAATTGCTCTGCTTTAACAATATTCTTACGACGATATTGAAGTATAGCAACGTTATTTGTTGCTAACGCTGCTTCTAATTTTTGTAGGAGTAAATCAATCGGATCATCATTGGTGATGAGGTAAAGGCCGCGCATACTTTTACTCGTACTCATATAAATCAAAGTAGAAGTATAACCAGTGTTTTATTTAAATACATATTGGCTTAGAAAATTTATTGTTTTTGAAACACCTCAAGACTTAGCTGCTACCAACTCAATTGAAAGCCAGTGCCTCATGGGCTATATCAATATTCTCATTCACCCTTTCACATTTACGACATACTGCAAAATTTGATCAAAATTGGATCCCTTATTTTCGATATCTTAGCCCTTTAATAGATTTTAAACTCAACCATATAAACAAAATAAGCATGTTATTCAAAAACTGATTTATATTTTATGATACTCATTTCGCAAAGAATGAATATTTAATCTAATAAATATCTTTCAACATGAAAATACTTATAAATAGGGATTGAAATTTTGATTAATTTAAAACCTCATTAAAATATTTAGGCATACTCAATAACAATTTCACCAAATCAGATTGTCGATTTGTGTCAGTTTTCCTTAAAATTTCCTTAATTTGCTTTCTCACAGTATCGATTGAAACATTATTTTTAATTGAAATTTCTTTTGCTACAAAGCCTTCCAATAATAAAATAGCAACCCGTGATTCCGCTGGTGTCAAATTAAATGCTGTATGTAATAGATGTGAATTTATCGTAGGTGCATATTTAGGATGATATATCGTCAACATTACCGTTGGTCGAATACCAAAAGTCTTTAACTCATGTTCTGAAATTAATAATGTCGCAAAAATATAGATCTTACCACCATTTTCATCATCAAGTTTAATACAACCATCTTTTACGACTTCATGTAATTGATCACTTTTTTGTTTAAATAAGCATTCGATATTTTGTAAATTACTGGCTAATTGTTGTTGAAATGGTTGTGGTAATAGTAATTCATCATCACATATATTCAGTATATTGGTTTTTTGAATGAGTTGCTGTGCAGAGGTATTCAAATGAACCACTTTACAGTCTAAATTGATGAGAATGATCGGTTGCGATAATTTGTCAATGAGCGAATACCCGATAATTGCTTTACTCGAAAATTCAAAGATATAGCGTTGAATTAATGCAATTCTTTTTAGGTGTACCACCAGTTGATCTAAAAAATCTAATTCATCTTGATTTAAAGGCGCACGTTGTTTGGATGTATTTATACCGATAATGACACATAAGCGATCATCTTGAATTAGCTCATGTACAGCACTATAACGAATTTGATTGGGTTCTAAAATATTCTTATAAACTTCCGAAGATTCCATGGTCGCATCATCAATAAAATGATGGCATTGATACCAACCCGTTTGTTGTTTATTTAAAACATCAGCCCAGCGTGGATCATTCTTAATATAATTTTGTATGTAATTGACTTCTATACTGGCACTTTCTTCTTCAGTATTTAATGAAATTGCACGACTATATGAAAACGCGTTATATTTTAAATCCATGCCGATAACATGAATCGCTGAGGAATCCATTACTTGATTGAGTTTGGCTAGAAAAATCCCCCATCCATCATTTTGAATAGGAATCTTATAAATCAACTCAACAAGTTCGTCATAATATTCTCTATAAGTCATTGTATTTTTTAACTCATGGACTGATCTTTAATATAACAAAAATTCACATGAAATATAGAGAATTATATTCAATATTTTTTAATCCAGATAGTGATTATAACGATCAATAAAATTATCTATAAAATCAAAATGATTATTACATTAAAATATTGAGTTTAAATATAAAGTTACTTCAAACAATGAAAAAAACTCACATTTAATAGTTTAAAAAACAAACTTACCTAAAATTAGAACATTGATCTAATTATTATGATACCCAACACCTATTTATGTTAGAAATAGACATTAACTGTCAATTTTATCAAATTTGCGGTCTTTTAAACTTAAATTGCCACGGATAATATCGGACAACATTCGCCAATCTGAAATAAAGCTATATAAAGGTTGTTTAAAACTTGCAGGTTTATTTTTTTCAAAAACAAAATGCCCGACCCATGCACATGCATAGCCCGATACCAATCCATAAATGAAATATTTTGGCTTTCTATGACGAATCGCTTGAGTAAAAAAATAAATTCCAACGCTGCTTCCAACAGCATGCAGACGACGGCTCATAATATTGCGATGCTCAGTTAAATAAAAACGATAAAATGCTGAATAATTTTTTATAGGTAATTGAAATTGTTTAGGTATTTCTGCATCTGCTTTGGGTTCAATATGTGCATTCATGTAATCATCCTGATCTATTTTTTATCCTTAAGCTCTAATTTATGTTGAATTCACAATCAAAGCAATACTTCTATCAAGCAAAGCCAAAAATATGAGCACAAATCGACATTAGAACACTCATTTTAATTGATATTTTTACGTTACAATGTCTCACTAAAATTCAGTTCGATTCATTTACAACGATTATTTTTTTAAAATGGTTGACCACTAATCGTTGGATGTGTCGTTATAGACTTTCTGATTTAAACAATATTACTAGGATTTGATCATGCTTGAAGTTGAATTAAAATTTCAGATTCCTGAGACTCGTCGAAATGCATTACTTAAAGCATTAGACCCAAAAAAATCTGAGTTAATTCAATTACAAGCAAAGTATTATGATACAGATGATAAAAAGCTGTCTTTAAATGGCGCAGCACTTCGTCAGCGCCTAGAAGGCACACGTTGGATACAAACACTCAAAGCCGCGACAAAAAGCCACTTGCAACGTATTGAAGAAAACCATGATTTGGGGGAACTTTCCGAAGCACCAAAGCTGGATTTGTCAATTTATAGTGAACAATCTGAAGCACATCAGATTTTAAAAAATGCCTTGGGTGATCAATTCGAGCACCTGAAACTTCAATTTGAAACAGATATTCAACGTACCTTCCGTGTTATTCATTTTGAAGATGCAGAAATTGAAGTCTGTTTGGACATTGGAGAGGTTCGCACTGATTCAGCCCAACAAGAAATCCATGAAGTTGAATTTGAACTCAAAAGTGGTTCGATTCAATCTTTATTGGCTTTTAGTTTTGAATGGGTAAAGAAATATCAACTTTGGCTAGATGTGCGTAGCAAAGCAGAGTTTGGAAATTTGCTCACACTCAAGCAAAAAGTGAGTCCTGCAAAACACAGTAAAGACATTATTCTCAATAAAAAAGACAGTGCTGATAAGAACTTGAGAGCACTCATTGCCAATCATATGCAACATCTTTTACCCAATATTTCTGCAATTTCAGCACAAGTGGCTGAGGCCGAACATATTAACCAAGCTCAAATTGCATTACATCATTTGCATTTAAGCCTTTCTCTCTTTAAAGATTGGACTGAGATTAAAACAGACAAATGGGCACATCAATTGGCTGCTTTTGAAAGCCATTTTAAAAACCTACAACATTTTGAGCATATGCAAAGCACGCTAGGCGCTTTATTGCAAAATCCTAAAACAGCAGAAAGCTTAGACAAAGACATTTTATATGCCCAAGAGAAACTCAATAACTTGGTGAAATCTACACAGAATGTGCAGCATTATTTAGAATTATTGATGTTTAGTTTAGGCCAATCTGAAAAAGCACAAGAGCATGATTTAAAATGGTATGCGCAAAATACCTTGCAAAATCAATATAAACACCTTCAAGAAGCTTTAACGCAGGCTGATTTAGCAGATTTGGAAAGTTTAGAACTCTTAGCGCAACGGCTCAATGAATTAAAATTTAGTTTTCCAATCCTAACCCATATTTATGATGTTAAAAATCTGCAAAAATATGCGAAATCTTTAAATGATGCTCAACAAGCATCTGAGCAATATCAGGTGCTTGCCTCTTCTGCATCGTATTTACAACAAACGGAACTTGAAGCCAGTGATTGGTTTGCCTTAGGTTGGCTTACCGCGAAACAAGAGGCTTATGCGCAAACTTTACTCGATGCGACTGAACAATTCTTGGTGAGTCGTAAATTCCTTAAATAACCATTTTTATCTAGGATGTGAATGATTTTAAGTGGATGGTTTTTAGGTGAATGACCTTAAAAAAATTTTCATTTAAAATCTTCACTTCCTTGATTTTATTATCGTATTAGCGCAAACAATGACAATAAACATTCAATAATCATCACAACATAAAAATGACGTAATCATATTGCAAATAGCGTTAGACTAAATTGAAGCATTTATAAGAATGGAATTATAACAATGCAAGAAATTGAGCTTAAGTTTCAAATTCCAAAAGACAAACGTGAATTAATTTTCAAAGCGTTGCAACGTAAAAGTGTGCAGCATAGATCGATTGAAACCCTTTATTTTGACAATCACCAATTTGATCTATTTCAACATGCAATTTTACTCAAACAACGTTTGGAAAATGAACAATGGACACAGATTGTTAAAATTGCATCGGATCATTCAAGTAAAAAATTTGAAATTAAACAAAATATGACTTCCAGTGAAAATAATATTTTAATTCAACATGTTTTAAAAGATGATAAAAATAACAAAATCCCAAAAGATGTTCGAAAATTGATTGTAGACATTGAACAGCAATTGCTAATTCAATTTCAAACAAAACTGGAAAGATCGTCCACGCTATTTAATTTTCAAAATAGCCAAATTGAAGTAGAACTTGATCGCGGTTTTCTAAATATCAATAAAGATCAATTGGAAATTTATGCAGTTAGATTCAAACTCAAACAAGGTACAGTTCAAGATCTCATCTCCTTTATCTTACCGCGGGTTAAACGTTATGGCTTATGGTTAGATACTTTGAGTAAAACGCAACAAGGCTTTCTACTCGCTCAAAATATTCAGCAAATACCTGCTCAACTTCAAGTGCCTTTATATTTAGATAAGAATGATTCAGCCGAAATTGCATTAAAAAAAGTGATTTATAATTGCCTACAACATTTACTCCCCAATAGCACAGCGATTGCTTTGCAACAGTTCAATAGTGAACACGTTCATCAAGCCCGTGTAGCGATTCGACGATTACGCAGTGCTTTAAAAACCTTTTCGAATTGGTCACAACATATTGATTTAACTTGGCAAAGTGAATTGACACATTTATTTCGAGTCTTAGGTACTTCTCGGGATTTGAGTATGCTCAATGAAGAAATCTTACCGCAGCTTGCAGCAGTAAATGCACCTCAGCTACAGCTTGAAGCACAGCCGCAGCATGAGAATCATCAAATCAGTGATGCTTTTAAAACCTTAAGTTTTGCAAGTTTGGTGTTGTCCCTCATTCAATTTTCACAACAAGAAACACATGAGCATTCCACAAAATCATTAGAAAAAAGTATTGCTAAAAATCTCGAAAAGCTTCATCGCAGCATACAATCCGATGCTGAAAACTATTTAAATTTAGAGATTGAAGCACGTCATCGCACTCGCAAACGGCTGAAAAGATTACGTTATAGTATTGAATTTATTTCATCTTTATATAACCTACATGCTGTAAAAAACTATTTAAAAACACTAAAACCAGCACAGGAAAGTTTGGGAAAATATAATGATTTGATTGTTGCCGAAAGCTTATTAAAGCCTTACATCCCAACCCAACCTGAAGTGTGGTTTGCTCTGGGATGGCTTGCAGCCGAAAAACAAAAAGCATTGTTACAATCACAACAAGATTTGCTTTACTTTGCTCAATCCAAACGCTTCTGGAAATAACCACAACCACACAAGTCATCATGCAGTTAACATGAATGGATTATTTACTTGATAAATCCAAAATCGATTAACTTCGCTAACTTAGCAAAACTAATTTTTAAGAATTTATTCAATATTTTGAATAAAAATTGCGTCTTGATGACAATTAAACTGAATATTAAATTCACCAAACTTCATCCCATAAATACGCGCTTCGTCATGCTGATAAGCTGGACGTGGATCTAGAGATAAAACTTGTTCTAGCTCATCAATATATTGCAGATTAATTTTTTTTGCCTCAAGTAACTGTTGCTTTATCAATTGAGCTTGTTCATTCCACTGCACCGCTTTACGTACAGGTTCATTTTGGGCATAACCACTTTCAGCATTAACTACGGCATCTGAATATTGGATATAAGGTTTGATGTCGAGAATTGGTGTTCCATCCAATAAATCACTCCCCTCAAGATAAACTCTAATCGTGTTTCCTTGTTTTTCAACACTTTTAATCTTGACTACGGATAATCCTATCGGTGCAGGACGATACATACTTCGAGTCGCAAAAACACCTATCTTCTTATTACCACCCAAACGAGGTGGGCGAACCTGTGGTCTAAATTTTTCTTTATCTTGTTGATTTTTATTGTCATGGAATTGCCAAATAATCCATAAATGACTAAATTCTTCGATACCTTCAAACGCCAATAAATCATTATATGGCGCAAGCATTTCTATATAAGACTCAACTTGAACAAGATTCGGTTGGCGTGGAATACCAAACTTTTCTTTATAAGGCGATCGCATATAACCAATTATTGGCAGGGTCAATTCAGTCATAATCACTTTTTCTGATAAGCTCAATTAAATATATTCAGTTTATCGAGAATGTTTTTAGATTAGAATAGTAAACTGTTCTAATTTGATAATTTATTGAGACCTTTAATGGCTGCTTTCAACGTCGAAAAGATTACTCACGTGCACCACTGGAATGACACATTATTCAGTTTTAAAACGACACGTGATACTGCGTTACGTTTTAAAAATGGTCAATTTGTGATGATTGGACTTGAAGTCAATGGTAAGCCTTTAATGCGTGCTTATTCTATTGCTAGCGCTAACTACGAAGAAGAATTAGAGTTTTTCTCTATTAAAGTGCCTGATGGTCCTTTAACTTCGATTTTACAGAAAGTAAAAGTTGGTGATGAGATTCTTATTTCAAAAAAACCAACAGGTACTTTAGTTCATGACGATCTAAATCCTGGCAAAAACTTGTACCTTCTTTCTTCAGGTACGGGGCTTGCGCCATTCTTAGCGATTATTCGTGACCCTGAAACCTATGAACGCTATGAAAAAGTCATTGTGGTTCATGGTACTCGTTTTATTTCAGAATTGGCTTATCAAGATTTAATCTTGAATGAACTTCCAAGCCATGAGTTTTTCCAAGAATTAGGCGTTAAAGACAAACTTGTTTACTACCCTACAGTGACTCGTGAAGAATTCCACACTCAAGGTCGTGTAACTACAGCGATTGAAACAGGCGAGCTTTTTGAGAAAATTGGTTTACCTCCCTTTAATCCAGAAACGGATCGTGCAATGCTATGCGGTAGCCCTGCATTTTTAAAAGATGTTGTGGCGTTGTTGGATCAACATGGTCTTAAAGAATCACCACGTATGGGTGAGCTCGGCGATTATGTGATTGAACGTGCATTCGTTGAGAAGTAATTCTGATTGATAGAAGAATAAAACCGAGGTGAATGCCTCGGTTTTTTATTGCGTATTTAAGAAATTAATATAAAAAGTTCAAATCTATGTAAAGGATAAAACTTAGAAAATCACAAATTTTTTTTTACACTAAAATGCATATTAGAATTAGAAAAAAACTTGAAAAATTTCATTGAACCCATGTAACACAATCTAGAAAAAACTAAAAAGAGTTCCACACTTGTACATCCTAACCCAACTTAATCAAATAGATTTACTCCTTTAGGATGTAAGATATTTGAGTAGCAAATAATCGAACTTTATTCCAATCTGTAAACTCAAAAGAATTCGAAGAATCAGTAGGTCCATTCGTTAAATACATAATCACTTGAATCATATAGCGATCAAAAAAATTATATTTTGGATATGAGATAGCACCTGAAAAAATTCCAGCAATACACGGAGTCCAATTAGATTTTCTTTTAAATTTTTGAAAGTAATGATCTGTTTCAGGAATATCTCTTCCTATTTTTCTTGCTATTGCACTTACTGAAAAAAAACCAGTCTTTGCCACTTCTAGTTCATATAAATTATTTTCAATAAACTTATAAAGAGATCGACGATACCCTCCATAACGAATACTTGCTCCTATAAGAATAAAATCATATTTGGTATTTATTTTATGATAGTCATCAATAGAAGCGATATGAATATTCAAACCATCACTCACCAATAAATCTTTTATATAATTACAAATTTTTATGGTTTGACCATCTACAGATGAAAAAACGATTAGTATATTTTTCATAGAATATTAAGAATTCTCTTATTTTACGCTATCAAATAATATATTAAATTGCTGTATACGAGAACTTTTGAGCTTCTCTTAAAACTGTTGCATATAAATGAATTTTATTGCCTAGTTTTTATTGCCAAATAATTTTAATAAATGAAATTTGGTTTTTATTAAACTTTACTAATGATAATACTTTCATTGTTATAAATATGGAGTATCGGTCCTTTTAACCATGACTGATTGTGAGTTAAAAAAAGCCACACAACTGTATGGCTTTCCTTCTTCACGTTATAAATCTAAATCAGTCTAAAAATTTACTTTTGCGCTTTTGCATATTGATCAGACATTACTTCAACCAATTGATCAAGCTTAATATATTTTTTAATTACAGCATCCACATCTGCTTTGGTTAATTTTGCAATTTCTTGATCACGCAGTGCGCGGCTTTCCATTTTCTTGTTACGTTCAAGTTGGCTATTCAACATACGATGGATGACACGTTCATCTTCTAAAGACGTCACACGTTGTTTCATAATACTTGCTTTCGCTGCTTCCAACTCTTGAGTAGTCACACCTTGAGTGAATAAATCAGAAAGCACTTTATGCACAACTTGCGAAACTTCAGCAGACTTCCCTGCGGTATAATTCGCCTCAATACTTAACGCACCTGCATCATTAAAAGAATCCAAATCTAGATCACTGCCAAAACCATAAACCAAAGCATTTTTCTCACGTAACTCTTTGCCTAAGCGTGAAGAAAGCTGAGAGTCACCCAAGATATAACTAAACACAATCAATGCTGCTGCATCTTTATGATCCACACCTACAGGCAAAGTCTGTAAAGCTTGATAACTACCAAATTCACGTTGCTCAGAAAGCGCATGTACTTTTTGTGCTTTATAAGCATGGTATTCCGTTGTAAGACGTTGGTACGGTTGTTTACTCGACCACTGAGAAAACGCTTGATTTAATAATGCTTGCATATTCTTAGCATCATACTGCCCTGTAATCGAAATTTGAGCATGATCCATCGCAAAGTATTTTTTATATAAATCGATCACTTGCGCATTACTTGCTGCATTGATTTGTTTTTTGGCAAGCTCAGGTTCAAAGTGATAACGTAAATCTCCAGGTTGATAAGTTTCCAACAATCTCGCAATGGTCAAAGCAGCAACAGTTTCAGGCTCCGTATAAGGTCGATCTAAACTCGCTAAACTCTGTAATTTGATCAAATCAAATTGAGATTGTTCAAATTTTGGATTCTTCATTACGGAAACAATGTATTTAAAGAATTCTTCAAACTTCTCTTTCTTCGCAACTATTTGGATGGTCATGCCATTCTCTGAAGCAGCAGCCGTCGCAGATCCACCTGCATCGATACTTTTATCTGCGATATCCTGCAAACTGTATTGTTCAGAAGCACGTAATAACAAATATGCAGTGAAGTCTAAAACCTCAGTTTTATTCATTAACGATTCTGCTGTACCAAAATTCACATTAATCGTGGCATAGGTTTTATCATCACGTGTTGTGGTTGGGAACAACGCATATTGCATACCATTTTTGAGTGTCCCACGTTGAATCTTTTTCTCTGTCTGATCTAAATGCTGCTTAGACTTTTCAACAAACTGTCGTACTTCGGCTTGGTATTCACTGACATCTTTTAGTGGTTCTTCAGCAATCGCTTGCTGATCCAATGTTTTAGGTTTTTCACTGGCTTGCTTTTGCTCTAAAGCTTTTTTCTGATCCTCAGGTGTCGGCTGGATATCACCATTAAAACGATGATTTGGTGTCAAAAATGCTTTGAGGGTTGCATTGGTTTCAGCAACAGTGAGTTTTTGGATCGCTTGTTGATCTCGGAAATATTGCGCCCAATCTCCATGCGATGACACCACATAATCACTCAGCATTCCACCAACAGCAGTCGCATTGTTCAGTAGATTTTCATTGGCATTGCTCATTAAATTTTTGACACGTTTTAATTCAACTTCGTCAAATTTTTTGTTTTGCTCTACACCTTGAATCAGTGAATTTTCAATTTTTTTAGGGTCATGCGATGGTGCATAAATTGCGCCCATAAAAACCAAATTAAAATCATCATCTAACCATGTCGTAGACTGCACATTGGTGGCAATCCCCGTTTCCACCATATTTGAATATAAGTGTCCACTTGGTTGTAATGTATAAAGATAAGGGGCTAATGCTAAAACAGATTGAATTTTCTCATCTTTTCCATTCATATAGATATTGAATTTAGCTAAATCACTGCCCTTTTGTACTTTAAAATCACGGGTCTTAATCGTTGCAGAATCCAATAAAGGCACTTGTGCTTGAGCAGGTAATTTTCGCGCAGGAATTGGACTAAAATTTTGGTCTATTTGCTTTAAGACTTCTGCTTTATCAAATTTTCCTGAAATCACCATCACCGCATTGTTTGGTGCATACCAGTCTTTATAAAACTGATTTAACTCACTCATTTTAATCGATTGTAATTCAGATAAATCCCCGATTGGTAAACGCCCTAGAGACTGATTACCATAGGCTGCTTTCCACATTTGATCCATTAAAACTGCAAATGGTTGGTCCATACGAACTTCACGTTCACGCATGACAATATTAATTTCAGAAGGTACATATTTTTCTTGGAGAACTAATTTATCCATACGTTCTGCTTCTAAATGAATAATTTCATTTAGCGCTGTTTTCTCAGGACGTACGATATTGGTGTATTTTGTTGAATAATAATCTGTACTTGCATTGGTCATTAAGGTGTATTGATCTAAACGGCGTTGGAACTCCTCACCTTTTACATTTTCAGTCCCCTTAAAAGCCAAATGTTCCAGTAAATGTGCTAAACCGCCTTTACCTTTTGGATCATTCAATGAACCTGTAAAATAAACTGTATTTACAAAAACTTTACTCTCTTTATCATTCGGAGCAAGCAAAACTCGCATGCCATTATCGAGCTTATATTCTTCGATATTATGTTCAGATTTTACTAAAATAGTCTGTGCGAAAGTTCCTGCACTAATACCAATAAGACATAAAGATAAAGTGAGTTTTTTTAACTGCATAAGCATAAAAAGTCCAGATTTTTTGAAATATTAAAATTTATATGTCATCCATCTTAAAAAATCCTGAACAGAATAAACAGTAAAGTTTTGAAAAAATAGCCGTTTATTTCAACGGCTTTTGTAATGATTAGAAATGTTGCGTTGATTTGAACTCTTTTTATAGTGAAATTTCAGCCTGCATATACAACTTTGCATAACCTGAAATTTCAATACGATCTTCTGATTCAATCTTGCAATAAAGCTCCCCGCCTCGCTCCGAAGCTTGGTAGCCAATCAATTGGTTCTTGTTTAATTTCTCCGCCCATAATGGTGCTAAACCCGTGTGCATCGAACCTGTAACGGGGTCTTCGTTAATCCCTTTATGCGGTGCGAAATAACGTGCGACATAATCATAGTTGTCAGATTCAGCAGTAATCGTCACATCTAAACCTTCGTGATAGGCAGTGATTGCCGTACTCACTTTATGCTCTTCTGCAATCTTTTGAATATGGGCAAGATTTGGTATTGCATCAATCACGTCTTGTGCTGAATCACAGACTAAAATAAAAGCTTGTGTATTGGCATAAACCTCTTTAAATGGTTTATCAATCACATGATTGAGTAATTCAGGATAATCTATGAGTTTTTGAGCTTTTCGAATTGGAAAATTCATTTGAATCTTGCCATCTTCTGCTTGATGGATCGTAAAAATACCTAAATCTTTAACATGAAATTGGATCTTTTTTGCTTGGGTAAAATCTTTAAACAAAACAAAAGCCGATGCCAAAGTCGCATGCCCACAAAAATCAACTTCAACTTTTGGAGTAAACCAACGAATTTGGTAATTTTCATCATCAATGCGTTTTACAAAAGCCGTTTCAGCCAAATTATTTTCCAAAGCAATATTTTGCATTAATTCATCATCAAGCCATTGATCCAGTACGAGCACTGCAGCAGGATTACCTTTAAATAATTGTTGTGTAAAAGCATCAACTTGGTACATTTTCATTGTCAAAACTCCTGATTTTTGTTGATTCTAAGCGAAATAAAAAATGATTACAGATACAATCTCTGTTTTAAAATGGATACAGAACAATAATTCAACAGTTTTCCTTACTGATCGATATAATACTTATTTTGAATAAGCTTTTTTAAGACAACTTAAATGAGCAATCAAACTTAACCATTCATTTAACCAACAATAAATAGGAGATGATCTGTGAAAATAACCCATCTACTCATTGGCTGTTGTATGCTTTTCTCTCCTTTGGCTCAAGCAGACGATACCACTTGGACTGCAGGTTCATCACATGTTGGAACAGTTACCGTGCCGATTGAAAATGGCCCAAATGTGGTTTGGAAATGTGATGGTACGACTTGTCGCTTGACTGGCCCGTGGGGAAAAGAACTTTCTATAGACTCATGTCAGAATTTAGTGATCCGTGTAGGAAAAATTAGTTTCTATAAAAACTCTGCGGGGAAAATCTGGACAAAAAACTCTGCTGAGTTAAAAGAATGTAATCAAGTCGCAGATTAAAAAGCGAAGTTAAGAAGCAAATAAAGTCAGCCTCTTATTCATGGTTTGAATAAGAGGCTGACTTTATTTCAACTACACCACGAACGATGATGTGGTCACGATTTAATTTTTGGAAGGATTGAAAATTATCGGTTTGATAACTCTAAATTTTCATCACTTAATAAAATCGCTTTATCAGTTTGCCCCATCAATTGACTGGTCACCACACCTGCGGTCATTGAACCATCGACATTTAAAGCAGTACGCCCCATATCAATTAACGGTTCGATTGAAATCAGTAACGCCACCAAAGTTACAGGTAAACCCATAATCGGTAACACGATAAGTGCAGCAAAAGTTGCTCCACCACCGACACCCGCTACACCAATTGAACTCAGAGTAACCACACAAACCAATGTTAAAATCCAAACGGGATCCAGCGGATTAATACCGACGGTTGGTGCAACCATCACCGCTAACATCGCAGGATATAAGCCAGCACAACCATTTTGACCAATCGTGGTACCAAATGAAGCTGAGAAACTTGCAATGGATTCAGGTACACCTAAACGACGAGTTTGTGCTTCAATATTTAACGGAATACTGGCTGCGCTCGAACGACTGGTAAATGCGAATGTAAGTACAGGTAAAACCTTTTTAAAGAAGCGTAATGGATTGACACCTGCGAGCAGTAATACCAGTGCATGTACCAAAAACATAATCGCTAAGCCGAGATATGATGCAACAAGGAAGCCACCTAGATTAACCATATCCGCAACTTTAGAGCTCGCAACAACTTTAGTAATTAAAGCAAAAACACCATAGGGCGTTAATGTCATCACCAAACGTACCAATTTCATGACCCAAGCTTGCAACGTTTCAATCGCGATAACGATACGTTGCCCTTTCTCAGCATCAGTTTTAATTAAATTAATACCTGCCATACCCAATAACGTTGCGAAAATCACCACACTAATAATTGAAGTAGGATGCGCACCCGTTAATTCTGCAAATGGGTTGGTTGGAATAAAAGACAACAAAAAGTCAGGAACACTAAGATCCGTAACTTTACCAATATAATCTGTTTGAATCGCTTCAAGTCGTGCAGTTTCTTGTGTACCTTGCACCAAACCCGCAGCACTCAAGCCAAATAAATTGGTGACAAATACACCGACTAATGCCGCAATAAAAGTGGTGATCAGTAATGTACCGATACTAAAAATACTGATTTTACCCAATGATGAAGCATCGTGAAGTTTAATCACTGCACCTAAAATGGAAACAAATACCAATGGCATAACCACCATTTGTAAAAGTTTGACATAGCCATTCCCAACGATATTAAACCATTGAATAGACTCTTCTAAAATTGCAGTATTGGCACCATAAACCAAATGTAAACCTAAACCAAATACCACCCCTAGACATAAACCTGCAAAAACTTTTTTCGCCAAACTCCAGTCGGTTTTTCGCGTTTGCATGAGTAATATGATTAAGGCAATGAATATAACAATATTCAAAATAAGTGGATAATTCATCTGAGTTCCAAAAGTTTTGATCTGGTTATTATAAGCGTATTGATCATTATTCAACAGTCTTTAGCATTTTTTGCGATTTACATGCGGTTTTTTTATCTGTTTATAAACAAGAATAAAAACAAAATCTTATTGCTTTCATATATAAATTGAATAAGCTTTTCTAAATAAAGACTATAGCTTTTTAAAATATAGGTTATTGAATGAACATACATATTAAACCTGTAGAACTTGCCAAGGCATATCGCCTCCTCAATCATGGCCCAACAGTGCTTGTTTCAGCCAAATATGAACATGAAGAAAATGTCATGGCTGCCGCATGGGCATGCGCACTAGAGCTTATTCCTGCCAAAGTTTCAGTTGTCTTAGACAAAAGTACTAAGACACGAAAATTAGTGGAAAAATCAGGCTATTTCATCTTGCAAGTTCCGACATTAAAACAACTCAAATTGGTACAGCAACTTGGCTCAATCAGTCAGTTCAATGACCCCGAAAAATTAGCACACTGCCATACCCCATTATTTCAATTTGAAGGTTTTAATTTACCTGCCGTTGAAGGCTGCGCAGCATGGTTAATTTGTGAATTGATTCCAGAACCACACAATCAACAGGCTCATGATTTATTTATTGCTAAGGTCGTTGCAGCCTATGCAGATGATCGCGTCTTCCGTGATGGGCATTGGTACTACCATGAAGCACCTGCTGAATGGAAAAGCTTACATCATGTTGCAGGCGGTCACTATTACACAATTGGCGATGCAGTTGATGCAAACCTTTTGGAATAGTCTTATGTCCAATATTCACAACACTATTGTATATTCACAAAATAAATAGCGAGCATTATTTGTGATTTATTCAAATCCTGATTAAGGTCTTTTAACTGAAACACAAATCATCAGTATCGAGAATTGAATGTTTTCAAATAAGATTAAGCTTAGCCTATTTCTATGTCTTAGCATGTGTTTAGGTATAGGTATCTTGCGTTTTTCATATACGGCACTACTGCCTACAACTCGTCTTGCTTATGAATGGACAACTCAATTTTCCAGTATTCTTGGTAGCGCAAACTTACTTGGCTATTTAATCGGTGCATTTTGGGCAATGAAATTGCCTCAGAACCCAAGTATGCCAAAATTTATATTAGGTGCCGCATTTGCAGGCAGCATTAGCCTTTTAAGTTGTGCATTCTCAGACTTTTCAGCATCTTGGTATGTGTTTTGGCGAGTAATTTCGGGGATCAGTGGTGGTTTATTGATGATTCTTGCACCCAGTGTGGTCGCTCAATGTAGCATTCCTGAAGAACGCTTAAGTATTAACTTCATCGGCTTTAGCGGAATCGGCATAGGTGTTTTACTTGCAACATTATTCCTCCCCTATTTAGACCGCATTTCAACACAATCGGCATGGTTAGTTTTATTCGGTTTTGCTTTTTTAATCAGTCTTATTTTGAGTTATTTACTCAAAATATTTCAAAGTCATCTCAGCAATCTGCCTTCAAATACCCATGCATTGACTACGCTTAATGGCATGTACTTCAGCTTACTGATTGTATATGCATCTAGTGCTTTTGCTTATGTACCGCACTCCTTATTTTGGATTGATTATTTAAAAAATACATTACACTTAAATCTTTATCACATTAATTTTAATTGGATTTTATATGGTTCAGGTAGTGCATTAGGCGCAATCAGTGCGTATCTATTGGCACGAAAATTCGGTAATTTCACCGCATTGAAAATATTATACAGTCTCTACGTCGGTGCAATTTTTATTGCGATTTTCCAGTTTAATCCAATACTCACCTACGTATAGCCACATGTAAATTAAAGGCTACATTTCTTTAAATCCAATATCTAAAGCCTCAGAGATAGAAATACTCTGCTGACTTACAATATTTCTGACTTTCCTTTTTAGTACAGACCATGCTTGTTCAATTGGATTTAAATCAGGGCTATATGCAGGAAGATAGGCAATTCGTACATTATACGCTTCCGCAAGCTGTACTATCTCTTTGCCTTTATGAATAGAAGCATTGTCTAGAATCAAAAGATACTTTGACCTAGGTAAATTTTGAAATAAATAATCAAGCCATCCTGTGAATAACTTTCTGTCACATGAACCTTGAAAAACTATTGGTGACAAAAAACTGTATGGGGAATTTGATCTCACGGCACTGAGCATACTTATTCTTTTTCCATGACCACCTGATTTTAAATCTTGACAACGTTTCCCTTTAAATGACCAGCCATATTCTGCTGTCTCAGCACTGTTTATTCCAGATTCATCTACATACAGAATATTTTCCTGACCATATTCACTTTCCCATTGAGGGAGAATCCATTGAAATACCGTTCTGCTTATTTTGCAGGCTTGTCTGTAGAGGAAACTCTTTTTTTATGAGTCCAACCTAATTTATGAAGTGCAGCAAGCACGACATCATAAGTAATCGCATATCCAAACTGAATTTCAAATAAGGCAACTAAGTCTTTTGCCTGTGAAAACTTTGTATTTTCCACGAATACTTTGAATGCCTGCCAATCCTTAATGGATGATGGTCTACCAACATTGACAAGTTTAGGCTGAGCCAGTTGTCCAGTCTGCTGTTCAAGTAGAATCCAGTCATCCAATGTTGTTCGGGCGATGTTGAAAGTCGTGCAGGTATTTGATTTATGGTTGCTCTTTGTGTAGAACTCCATGACTTTCTGACGTAAGTCTTCTGAATATATTTTTGGCATGTAAAAACAGTTTAAAAGAATTTATCTATTGTAGCTCAAAAATATCTTTTTTCTATATCTTCATTTTTGACGGGTTTACTCAATCCTGCTGTGGTGTTTTTAACGTCTTATACCATCATGCATCTGTATGGCGTTGCCTATAAAAAACTATGGAGTGTCGCCACATTATCTTTTGCGATAACTCAATTGATCGGTGGACTTTGTTTTAGTGGATTACAGCATTTTGGAATTTCGTATCATCAACAATTTATTCTTGCTTCTATTGTATTGGGTTTAGGAACACTACAATTTTTTATTTATACACAAATAAAACAAACCCATCCAAACTCACAGTTCTAATTAAAGTTCTATATCAGCCAAGTATAATATTCAGATATCATTATAATTAAAATAAAGATCAGCGATCACCTTATTTAATACTTCATTCCTAGGTAAAGAGTTTAAATCAAATATCTGAACATTATTTAAAACTGACTTAAGAATAAACTTAATGCTTTGGAATTTTAACGATCTTTCGTCATTTTATAAGCATCTTGGGCAATCGCCATGCTTTTCTTCTTCCCTTCAACGGTATCAGGAATCTCGTTTGACGTTCCATTACTTGACTTACGTTGCAAGTGTTGTTGCTGAGAATAACGGCTAGATACATCAAGCGCTTTCTGTTTAGCATCTTGACTTGCTGTACGTTGAGAAAGCATTTTTTGATATTCTTGTTGTGGATTTGGGATCACTTTTCCAGCACATGGTCTAGCTTGGTAAGTCACTGTTCCCTTATTTACACATTTATAAACTTCACTCGCCTCTGCGCTTACAGAAATTCCTAAAAATACAAAAAATATCAAGCCAGCTTTCATCGTTATACTCCTTCTAAGCGCGTATAAAATATCAACTAATGATTCAAATAGCTATTGACGTAAGCGTTTTTATCTCATGCTATTTTAAGGCTTACCACAAACGGATAAATCTGACTTTTTTTGCCATTTTCGACATGTTTTTGTCATTCAATATATTCAAACTCATGTATTTAAATACATATCACTAGGTACTTTATTTAAATATATATAATAAGCAATAACTTAAATATACTTAGATTTATACTGCAGTTATTTAAAATAAAAATAGAATAATAAATGAAGCTCCACTTTTCTTTCCTATTCTTTTTCCTAGATATTTCATACACATCGTCTTGAGAATCAACATGTGAATACGAGTTTTAATCATCATTCTTCTATTATTGAATTTGGGTCTTACTCAAAATAATTAACCATAAAAAAACCCGCAAAAAATTGCGGGTTTTAAAATGCAAAGCTCAATGATAATTAAATCATCAAGCCGCTCACCAGTTATTGATCCATGTTTGCAATAATCGCTTGACCAAACTCAGAACAACGAAGCAATGTTGCACCAGGCATCAAACGTTCAAAGTCATACGTGACAGTTTTTGCTTCAATCGCACCTGATATCCCTTCAATGATCAAATCAGCTGCCTCTGTCCATCCCATATCACGTAACATCATTTCAGCAGAAAGAATAATTGAACCCGGATTTACTTTATCCTGACCTGCGTACTTAGGCGCTGTACCATGCGTTGCTTCGTAGACAGAAATTGCGCCACCAATATTTGCACCAGGTGCAATACCAATACCACCAACTTCTGCTGCAAGTGCATCAGAAATATAGTCACCATTTAGATTCAATGTTGCAATGACTGAATAATCAGCAGGTCGCATCAAAATTTGTTGTAAGAATGCATCGGCAATCACATCTTTAATGATGATGTCTTTACCTGTTTTAGGGTTTTTAATTTTAACCCAAGGACCACCATCCATCAATTCACCACCAAAACGGTCAATAGCAAGCTCATAACCCCACTCTTTGAAGGCACCTTCGGTATATTTCATGATGTTACCTTTGTGAACCAAAGTCACATTTGGCTTATCATTATCAATTGCAAATTGAATCGCTTTACGGACTAAACGTTGAGTTCCTTCTTTAGATACTGGTTTGATACCAATACCACAATTATCTTCAAAGCGGATTTTGGTCACGCCCATTTCTTCTTTTAGGAATTTGATGACTTTTTTCGCTTCAGGAGAATCCGCCTTCCATTCAATCCCTGCATAAATATCTTCTGAGTTTTCACGGAAGATCACCATGTCTGTCAGTTCAGGGTGCTGAACCGGCGAAGGTACACCTTCAAACCAACGTACTGGACGTACACATACATAAAGGTCAAGTTCTTGACGTAAAGCAACGTTCAATGAACGGATACCACCACCAACAGGTGTCGTTAAAGGGCCTTTGATAGAAACAACAAACTCGCGAAGTGCTTCGAAAGTTTCTTCAGGCATATAACTGCCATAAATTTTGTCTGCTTTTTCACCGCAATAGACTTCCATCCATTCGATCGAACGTTTGCCACCATATGCTTTTTGAACCGCAGCATCGACTACAGCTTTCATTGCGGGTGTAATATCTACACCAATACCGTCGCCTTCAATGAAAGGAATAATAGGATGATTTGGAACATTCAATGACAAGTCTGCATTCACAGTAATTTTGCTGCCGTCTGCAGGTACTACGATCTTCTGATAACCCATTGTGCAAGCTCTCCCTTTTATTATAATTGGAAAATCCAAAAAAAATTGTCAATTGACAATACTTTCAACGCTTCTTAACGCATAATAGTGTAATTGAATTCCAGTGTTTTTGAGATTTATACGGGGAATAACAACATTTCTCAATTAAATAAAGCTCAATGTTCTCCCATATTATGTAATTACAGAAGTCATTTTTTATGAAAATTGTCATTCTTAATAAGCCCTATGACGTCCTCTCCCAATTCCGAAAAGACGAAGCGCATATGACTATGTCTGACTTCGTAGATGACCCAAGCCTGCGTTTGGCTGGTCGTCTTGATATGGACTCTGAAGGTTTAGTCTTTTTAACGGATCATGGTGGCTTAAACCAGTACATCACTAATCCAGCAAACAAGAAATTTAAGACTTATTTAGTACAACTCGATGGCGATATCACTGAAGAAGCTTTAGAGCAGCTTCGCAAAGGTGTCGAGCTTAAAGATGGTATGACGCTACCTGCTACAGCGATTAAAGTTGAGCAACCTGAATGGTTGTGGGATCGTGATCCACCCGTTCGTTTTCGTGCCAATATTCCAACATCATGGGTAGAAATTTCTATTTGTGAAGGACGTAACCGTCAAGTACGTCGTATGACTTCTGCTGTCGGCTTTCCAACTTTACGTTTAATTCGTACTAAAATTGGGGCCATTGACCTTGTCAGATTAGGTTTACAACCGGGTGAAACCAAAGAAATTGAGCCTTTGCTTTATCCTGATTTTCAAAATATCCCTGCTGAAGAACCATACCGTTCACGTTCTTATGTTAAAAAACCAGGTGGAACAGGTGGTAAGCCCATGGTTCGTAAAAACAAAGATGGTTCTGTTAAAAAATCTGGAACAAAACGTATTTGGCAAATGGATGATAGTGAAAAACCAAAGCGTAGAACCAATGGTACGACACGTCCAAATACCAAAGCACCACGTGGCCGCGGACGTAATGGTCGTTAAGATTTAAGGGTGAATGAAAGCTTGGATGCCTGAGCTTTCATTAACACCACATAAACGTCTTTTTTAAATCAATCTGCATATAAATCCCTAGATCTATAAAATTTAAACCCCTTATCCCCTACGAATCTGAGACATTCAGATATAAACTGTATTCACATCCTCATTGATATTGATAATTTAAGAGAAATGACATGTCACAACAAGATTATGAAAATGGCTTAAAAGTGCGTACGGAAGTCATGGGTGAAAGTTTTGTAAAACGCGCACAAGATAATACCGTTCCTTTTACTCAGCCTTTACAAGATTGGATTAATGAACATGCTTGGGGCTCTACTTGGCAACGTGAAGGTGTTTTACCACGTAAATACCGTTCGTTGATTACCATTGCATTTTTAACTGCACAAAAAAGCCCGACTGAGCTAAAAGGTCATGTGCGTGGTGCTTTAAACAACGGTGCAACAGTTGAAGAAATTCAGGAAGTCTTGCTACATAGCCTGCCTTATTGTGGTGCGCCTGCAACACAGGAAGCTTTCCGTGCTGCACTTGAAGTGATTAATGAATACCAAAAAGCCGAATAAAAATTAAATGTTGAACCTGAAATTGAATATTGATAAAGTCTATTTCTAGACTTTATCAATAAACTTCTTGTTTAAGCCGAGTGCTGATAAACATAGAAAATAAACCGTGTATTTAAATCCAATTAATTCCAAAACACATTAAAACTATAAAAAGATTCATCGACTTCAAAGCGCACGTGATAACCCAATTGCGTCAACTCAGAAGAAAGCCCTCGAATATCCGCTAAAGCTAAATGTTTAGGTAAAACTGTAAACACCGCGGTATTGCCCTGATTGGCATTGTCTTCAATCAATTGTGCCAAGCGCATTTTATAAAGCTCAATGTTCACGTTTGAGTTTTCAACCAATCGCTTGGCTTCAGATGCCGAAATGAACATAGGTAGATATCCTATTGATCTTTTACTTAAGATATAAAGAAAATGTGAAAAGCTGTGTATTGTTTATGTTTAACAGACAATTCAATACAAAACCTTTTGCTCTGAATCTTTAAACAGTCCATAAAAAAGCTTATAAATCCATTGCTTTATTTCATCAAAAGTTAAATTATCTATATTAAATATAAATGATAATTGTTATTATTCTCATTAATTTAAATCTCCTAGATTTCATTGCTTATGAATAGCCAGACTGAACTAGATGTCGCGAATGCATCAATTTCAACTCCGACTTTGAACACACAAATTAAATCCGCCTCATCATTAACAACCTATCGATTAATGATTTTTTACCGTTTCATCCTTGCTATTTTTGGCGGTTATATTCTTGCCGCACTTTCAGCCATCGTGATTGCCAAGACATTTGCTGAATACAGAGTTTCGAGTGTTATGAGCGCAACACTCATCGCATTTAGCATTCATTGTGCTGCCTTCATTTGGGTATTTATGGTCAATAAAACCCTTAAAGCGAGTTTAGGAATTGTTGTTCCTTGCTTAGTTTTATGGATGATTTATAAAATGGCAGGAAATTAAAATGCGCGTAGATGCAAAAATTGAAGGGCCTCGTCAGTCGATGTCATGGCTACACACATGGGCCAGTTTAATTCTAGGTTGGTTACTTTATGCAATCTTCCTGACAGGAACATTAAGTTTTTTCCAATCAGAAATATCCGTTTGGATGAAACCTGAAACCCATCAATCTGTACCTCATCCTTCTCAAATACAGCAAACCCAAGTTGCTTTGGCATATTTACAGAAAAACTATCCCAATGCAGGAAGTTGGATGATCCAACTACCGAATTCTAGACAAACAACGACTGAACTGAATATTCGTAAACAAGGTGAAGATTTAGAAGCGCGTCGTGGTGGTGAGCGGATCACTATTGATAGTGCAACGGGACAAGTTATCGATACCCGTGAAACACGTGGTGGTGGTTTTCTGTATCGTTTCCACTTTGAGCTCTACGGTTTACCACGCCTTTGGACACGTTGGTTGGTCGGTTTAGCGACAATGTTGATGTTAGTTGCAATTGTTAGTGGCATCATTACCCATAAAAAGATCTTTAAAGACTTCTTTACCTTTCGCTCAGGCAAAGGGCAACGTTCATGGTTAGATGCACATAACGCAACAGCCGTTTTTGCACTGCCCTTTCATATTATGATCACTTTTAGTGGTTTGTTATTGCTGATGTTTACGTTTATGCCTTGGGGAATCAACCAAGTTTATAAAGATCGACAAGCGTTTTTCCAAGAGATGCGTGGAGATACAGTTCAGCAAAATAATGCTCGAAATAAGAATCCCGAAAACCGTTCTGGATCTGCAAACAGCACCCAAACTCAAGGCACAGAACGAGCCAGAGCTCAACAAGCGGATGAAAATAGACAACGATCACGAGGTGAAAACGGTAAAAAGCATCCTCAACACGTTGCTCATCCTGCACCACTGGTCGACTTAGCACCCATCGTCACCACAGCACAGTCGCAATGGAAAAATAACCCGATTGCATCGATCAATATCATTGCGCCAAATACCAATAATGCGAGTATTGAACTTCGTGCTTTGTATGCTGAAAGTGTCGTAAATCGTAATACGTCTTTATTTTTAAAATTCGATGGTGTTACAGGTAAAAACATTACCCATGCGAATACCCAACAAAACAACCTGTCTATTCCTATGGGAATTTATAATGTCGTCACCGTGTTACATGAAGCTCGTGGCGTAGATTTAGCACTGCGTTGGTTATTATTTTTCTCGGGGGTGATTGGCACACTCATGGTCACCACAGGCCTTATTTTATGGTGTGTTAAACGTGCGCCGCAGCAACAAAAGCAAGGATATAAATCCTTTGGCTATCGTGTCGTTGAAGTGACCAATATCACAGCAATCATTGGTTTACCGATTGCTTGTGCAGCATATTTCTATGCCAATCGCTTCATTCCTACAGAGATAGAAATGCGTTTAAACTGGGAAATTCGTGCATTTTTTATCACATGGCTTTTGACTTTTATTTATGCAGCCATGCGTACACACCGTCAGGCTTGGCTAGAACTTTTGTTATTTGCAAGTGTTGCCTATGCCCTATTGCCAATCGTGAATTTTATAACGGGCGGACATGCGCTATGGAGCAGTATTCCTCATGGTCAGTGGATGATTGCATCATTTGATTTAATGACACTTGCAATCGCTATTTTATTTTTCTTCTCATTCTACAAAGTGAAAAAGCATAAAGGTCTTCCAAACAAGAAAGCTAAAAAACCAAGTCAGACAAATACTCAGGAGATTAAAGCATGATATTTTTTATCTTGATTTGGTCTCTATGCAGTCTCGCCTTTATCGCATTGGCGAGTTCAATGTCCAAACATCAGAAACAGATTTTTGGTCGAGAATTAAGCTCAAAACAAACCCTTGTTGCTACCATTGTTGGATGGAGCGTATTCGGTATTTCATTGACCTTTTGTTTGATGGCTGGAAATATCAGTAATATGCTCAGTTATTGGATTGGCGTACTGACCTGCTCTGCTTTATTGGTAGGACTGTGTTTAAGTTATTTCGATGCTCAGATTAAGTACATTTTCAGCTTCAGCATGCTCATTGCTTTTTGCAGTGGTGTTGTTTATCTCTTCTAAAAAAATATTCTAAATTACGCTATAATTAAATAAGCCAATCGACACATTGGCTTATTTTTTTATTGGTCACTTTGTTTAGCGGAATGTTTATGTCTAAGCCTCTTTCAATCCCTGCAGAATTGTTAAACCGTGCTGCCATGGGCAATTCCAATGCACAATTTGAACTTGCTGAAATTTATATGCAAAGTGATGATGAACAAGATAATCAACTTGCTGAAGAATGGGCGCTCAAAGCAGCACAACTGGGTCATGTAGAAGCAATGTATTGGCTTGGCGAAGGTTATCATGCCTATGCAAAAGACTTACTTGAAGCAGATCCCGATGAAGCAAAAGTTTGGTTTGAACATGCCCATCGTTGGTTAGAACAAGCTGTAAAACATCGCCACCCTGCTGCGATTTTAGAATTATCTAATTTTTATCGTCGTGGTGATGTGGTTGAAAAAGATATCGTTAAATCTGTAGAGATGGTCATCCAAGCTGCCGAACTCGGTGAAGTACAAGCCATGCGAGATTTAGTATGCATTTATGAACATGGTTTGGGTGTCGATGTCGATGAAACCAAAGCTGATTTTTGGGCGGAAAAAGCCAAAGTTGCGGAATAATTCAAATCCAATAGACAGTATGCCCATTTTATATGGGCTTTTTATATGTTATTCCTCACGTAAATGGACAAAGATCACATCTAAATCCTGTTTAGGAATAAAATTTTTCTCGACCATTTGAAATTGGGTCGCACTGATTTTTTTCACATGACCTTTCCAACAAAAAGAAACCAATTCATTAGGTTCACGTTCAATAGTCAATTTGAAATTCTGAATCGGTTTTGCCCAGTTTGCGCCCGTTGTTAAAATATAACCCAATGCACTAAAAGGAGCATTTTGCGACTGTGCCTTTTTCAAACCTTGCTTGAAATTTTGATCCATACAAAATTGATGATTATATTCATCAGGATAAAGTGAAACAGAACCGCCAACCAAAGGTTGATATTGATGAGACACTTGTGTGATGGTATTGGCCTTAAAGGTCTGCTGCCAACTATAAATCACCTGCGATTGCCAACGAATATAATCATCATCTTGTATTTTTAGTAATTTCTGAACTTTTGGATTTTGACAAGCTTTAATTTTTTGAATGACCTTGGTTTCATTGTCTGAATCTTCTTTTTTCCAAGGCGACATTAATTCTTGCTCTGTTAGCCCACAAGCTTCTAGTTCTGCTGTCACATCTGCCTGAAAATTTTCATCTTGGTTGTATTGATCGGCATTACTGGGTAAAAAAGCACGAATATGAGTTTTCGGTTTAAGCGCTTTACCATTCACAGTAACTTTAAAACTATCAATCAATCCTTTTACATCTGCAAAATCATGTTCAATATAATTCTGTGCTTTTGGTAGCGGGAACAAAACAGTTTCGGTAATATCACGCTGACTTAGATTTTTAAATTGGTAATCCACTTTAATCAATTTTTTGCTTATGGATAAATCTTCACTTTGCATGGCAATATTTTTATTTTTCAAATATTCAATACCACCTGTACCCACATAGCCTGTAGAGTCGTTGGCAACGACAGAGGATGCAACACAAAATGAAGCTACAAATAATATAATTTTCATTCGTTTAGTCCAAATCAGCAAATTCAATCGATTGGTAGCGTTGCGTATAAATTGACTCATCAACAATAACATTTTCAGAAAGTTCATTCATTATTTGCTTCTGGAAAATAATTTCTTGTTCTAAAACTTGATTCCAATACGCAGGGGCGTCTGAGAAATTTTCATAATAATCGAGCACTTCAATAACGCCGCTCAACAATGCAAGTAGGTTTTTGGATTTATTTTGATTCGACACCATCATAAAAAAGGCATCCAGTGTAATCACTTGAATTGCTTCCAGCTCTTCATAATCATCTGAATATTCATCGACCTCAGCATTGGCAAGTTTAATTTGGTTTTGATAAAACGCTAAATTTTCTTGGTCTATATCTTTCAGCAATTGATTATTTTCAATATGAATATGGTAGTGCTGTTCAATCGTCTGATGAAAATAAGGCAATTTTTCATAAAACCCAAACACCGCTTTTACTAAACTTTTACGTTGCATTAACGAAGCTTGTTCTATTGCATGTTTTAGAGCAAAGGTATGCTGATCAATGATTTGTACAATATTCATAAACGGTATGCTCCAACACTCATTCCAATGACTTAATGAATAGAGATGATCCCCATTCATTTAATTTAGACGCTTGCTATAACGCAAGAATTTAACAGATTTTTTCTATTTTTTAGTTTACAACACAACTCCTCATTCACCTTAATTGATAGGTTTTTATACAATCAACATTGGAACAAAATTAAAATATCGGTACAATAGCCTCCAGTCGAGGGATGCTGCGACTTTTTCACAGGCACATAAATGTGAAATCGCTAGGCTCGACGATTCGGTTAAAATTTCTGTGAATACTGGTTTTAATCAACAACGGCATCCGCGAACTGAATGATCAATTATTTTTTATTAATAAAGGAGATCGTGATGAACGCGGTTAATGCTTCATTTACAGATTATAAAGTTGCTGATATTTCTCTAGCAGACTACGGCCGTAAAGAAATCAAACTTGCTGAAGCAGAAATGCCAGCTTTGATGGGCTTACGTAAACGTTATGCTGCTGCTAAACCACTTGCTGGTGCAAAAATTCTTGGTTGTATTCATATGACCATTCAAACTGCTGTACTTATTGAAACACTGGTTGAATTAGGTGCAGAAGTTCGTTGGACTTCATGTAACATTTTCTCTACTCAAGACCACGCTGCTGCTGCAATTGCTGCTTCTGGTGTTCCAGTATTTGCTTGGAAAGGCGAAACTGAAGAAGAATACATGTGGTGTCTTGAACAACAAATCAATGTAAATGGCACACCTTGGGATGCCAACATGATTTTAGATGATGGCGGTGATTTAACTGCTGTTGTTCATGAAAAATATCCTGAATTGATTGCTAAAATCCACGGTATCACTGAAGAAACAACGACAGGAGTACAGCGTCTGCATGAAATGTTCCGTGATGGTACTTTGAAAGTTCCTGCGATCAACGTAAACGACTCTGTAACTAAGTCTAAAAACGACAACAAATATGGTTGCCGTCACTCACTAAACGATGCAATCAAACGTGGTACAGATATGCTTTTATCTGGTCGTCGTGCACTTGTGATCGGTTATGGTGACGTAGGTAAAGGTTCTGCTCAATCACTTCGCCAAGAAGGCATGATTGTACGTGTAACTGAAATCGATCCAATCTGTGCAATGCAAGCATGTATGGATGGTTATGAAGTTGTTTCTCCGTACAAAAACGGCGTTCAAACTGGCAAGAAAGAAGACATTAACTTAGATCTTCTTCAAAATACTGATTTGATCGTAACAACGACTGGTAACTACCACGTTTGTGATGCTGCAATGTTAGATACATTAAAAGCAGGTTCTGTAGTATGTAATATTGGTCACTTCGACACTGAAATCGATACCAATTATTTACGTGGTTACAAATGGGTTGAAGTTAAGCCTCAAGTACACCAAGTGTATCGTACAGAAAACGAAAATGATTATTTAATCTTGCTTTCTGAAGGTCGTTTAGTGAACTTGGGTAATGCAACAGGTCACCCTTCACGTGTTATGGATGGTTCATTTGCAAACCAAGTCTTAGGTCAAATGCATTTATTCGCTGAAAAATTTGCTGATCTACCAGAAGACCAAAAACAAGCGTCTATTCGTGTAGAACTTCTTCCTAAGAAATTAGATGAAGAAGTTGCTGCTGCAATGGTTGCAGGTTTTGGTGGTGTTCTTACTCAATTGACTCCAGAACAAGCTGATTACCTTGGCGTTGCTGTTGAAGGTCCGTTTAAGTCTGAGACTTATAAATACTAAGTTTTAATTTACACCCTCATCCAAACCTTCTCTCTGAGGGAGAAGGGACTTGGTTTCCTCTCCTTATAGGAGAGGGTTAGGGAGAGGTTAAAGTAATTAAAATAGTATTATAAAAAGGATTTAACCATGACTAAACGTGTTCCAATTTCGTTTGAGTTTTTCCCAACAAAAACAGACGCAGGTGCGGAAAAACTTAAGGTTGTTCATCAAGAATTACAACTGCTTAATCCTGAATTCTTTTCAGTGACTTATGGTGCAGGTGGTTCTACACGTGAACGCACACTTGCTGCAATTACTGACTTTAATGGTAAAGGCACTCCTGTTGCCCCTCACCTTTCATGTATTGGTGATGATAAAGTTCGTATTGCTGAATTACTGGATTTGTATAAAGCGCAAGGCATTGACCGTATTGTCGCACTTCGTGGTGACTTACCATCAGGACAAGTTGGATTAGGTGAATTACCTTATGCAACTGATCTTGTACGTTTTATTCGTGAACATTCAGGTGATCATTTTAAAATTGAAGTTGCAGCTTATCCTGAAATGCACCCTCAAGCGGATAACTTTGATGCGGACGTTAAACATTTCGCTGAAAAAGTAAAAGCAGGAGCAAATGCTGCAATTACGCAATTCTTTTTTAATCCAGATGCCTATTTCTATTTTGTAGAACGTATTCAAAAGCAAGGGATTGATATTCCAGTTGCTCCAGGAATTATGCCTATTACCAATGCAAGCAACTTAATTCGCTTTGCTGATGGTACAGGTGCAGAGATTCCGCGCTGGATTCGTAAGCAACTTGCGACTTATGGCGATGATTCTGCCAGTATCAAAGCATTTGGACATGAAGTTGTAGTAAAACTATGTGAACGCCTGATTGCAGGTGGTGCGCCAAGTTTGCACTTCTACTCTATGAACCATACAGAACCAAACCGTCAACTTGTACTTGACCTTGGTTTAGCATAATTTCAAACCCACGACTTGAGTAAAATTGAATGCCCCGTTTTTATATCGAAACTGATTTAACTGTCGATGTGAATATCCAACTCACTGAAACAGTGTTTCATCACTGGGTTAAAGTTTTACGTGCGCAAGTGGGTGAAAAAGCCACTTTGTTCAATGGACAAGGTGGTGAATATGCCGCAGAACTCATTGAAGTTTCAAAGAAATCTGCCACTGTTAAAATTACCGACTTCAATCCAGATAATCGAACCTCTGCTTTTACAGCCTTATTGGGCCAAGTCATGAGCAAGGGAGATCGTATGGATTACGCGATTCAAAAAGCAGTAGAGTTAGGTGTATCAGAAATTCAACTATTGACTTCTGAACGTTGTGAAATGCGTTTAAAATATGATCGTGATCAAAAAAAGATTGATCATTGGCAAGGCATTGTCATTGCAGCCTGTGAACAGTGCGGCATGAATATTGTGCCCAAAATACGAGCACCACAACCTTTGCAAGAATGGTTAAAAACTGATTTACCTCAGTCACGTTTAGTTTTAGCACCCAATAAAGAGAACCTCAACCCGCTTGAAGCAATTACCCCTCATCTTGTCCTTTTAATTGGGCCTGAAGGTGGCTTATCCGAACAAGAAATTGTCGATGCGAATGGTTACGGTTTTAAAAATTGGTGTATTGGCGATCGAATTTTACGAACAGAAACCGCACCTGTTGTTGCGTTATCAATTTTGAATCATATAATTGTAAAATAGTGACCTGTTTATTAAAAAATTATTGCAATTGTGATAAATACACAGTATTTTACATTAAAAGTATTCGTTTTTAATTCGATTAAAATATAAAACAATTATGCTTTTTTGAATTACTTTTAGTTCGATATTATTCAAATGAAATAAGGTGCAGCAGCAAATGATGGATGTTCAGGATGAGCTTCTTTCGCAAAGCATGAATGCATTACAAGTCAAAAGTATGGCAGATCATATGCAGATTTTTCTTGCATGGGTCTTGTTTGCAAGCTTTTTTGATATTTTTATTTATTATTTATATTTCAATGATTATTCAAACTATTTAAATCATTGGTTTTTTGTTTTAATCGGCATTATTTCTACCATGATCTTATCGATTTCATATTTGAAAAAGAATCAGATTGGAAGAAATAACGATAAAATCGATGCGCTGTTTCAATTTTTTTGTCTGGTAATTGGAACAACTTTAGGCATTGGTATATGCATTATTTATTACTTTCTTAAGATTGAGAACCCGCAACTCGATCATACTCAAATTATTGTTTTATCTGGTTTATTGCTCAGTATTACTTATGTGATGGCACTCACCTATTTGGTTGAGCGCTTTAGCTATTTTCTTTGCATATTTTTACCTTCTGCACTTCCCGCTATTTGTGCTCAATTGTTGTTTTTCCATGATGCATTCTTCTTTTACAGCATTATCACGGCTTTATGGTTTTCAACGATTTTTATCAGTGCCTTAATGGCCAGTCGAATGCATAATCGCTTGAAAATATTAAATAACAATAACACCATCTTAATTGAACAATCGCAACGCCATTTAAATGCATCTAAAGAACTGCAAACACAACTAAAAAAGGAATTTAATCGAACTGAAGAAATTAAAAATGAATTACAACTCAATAATCAACTACTAGAACAAAAAGTTAAAGAACGGGTAAATGATCTTAAGCAGATTAATGATCGCTTAGAAAACCATCAAGCAAACTTAGATTTTGCTCATGAAACAGCTGGGATTCATTCTTGGATTTGGGATATTGAAAAAAGAACTTTTGAAATTGCAAAAGCAAATAATGAAGTCGAATTCAGACAGATGAATGTAAAACATAATAATATTGCTGAATTTATTCACCCTGATGATCTTACCCATTATAAAACGATAATGGTACAGCACATCAAAGGTAAAACTGATCGTTTTGAAACCATTTATAGAATTAAGAAAAATGACCAATGGTGTTGGATTCAAGATATTGGTCGAGTGATTGCTCGAAATACCAATAATAAACCACTGAGAATGGTAGGTATTCACCGTAATATTCAAAAAGAAAAGTCTGATCAAGAAAAATTAAAACTTGCTGCAAATGTTTTTAAGCATGTTGCTGAAGGTATTTTCGTTTTAGACAGTAATTTATGTTATCTCGAAGTTAACCAATTTTTTGAAAAGTTACTCGGCTATAAACAAGAAGATGTTATCGGTCGGCATTTATTTGATATTACTGTCAATACGGGCTCATATGCTTCAAAAACATATGCCCAAATGACACAGCAACTTATAGAAACTGGTGAGTTTGATTCTGAATTACACATTGAATTTACCTCAGGTAAAAAACTTGTTCTTTGGATTCATATCAATGTTATTCATGATGAAAAGAATAAAGTTGTGAACTATGTGGGCATCATTACTGACTTAACAGATCGAAAAAAACAAGAACGTAAATTATCTTATTTGAAACATTATGACATTTTAACGGATCTACCGAATCGTTTTTATTTCAAGCAACAATTGCACAATTACCTTACTGATTATTCTAATTTATTTAAACATTTTGCTGTATTACGAATTAATATTGACCGTTTTAAAGCCTTTAATGATTCTTTAAGTCAGAAGCATGGCGACGAATTATTAAAGAAAGTCGCACAAAGATTAAGACTATGCTGTGCAAATGCTTCACTGACTGCTTATTTAAACAACGATGATTTTGCTGTGATCTATAATTTAAGCAGCGGCAATATTCCCATTCATCAGCAAACACAAAGTATTTTACAAGCTTTTAAACACCCCTTTGAAGTCAATGGACAAGACCAAACCATTACCATTTCAATAGGTGTCGCATTATTTCCTGAGCATGGTTTACATTTAGACAGCTTAGATGGACATGCCGAATTCGCTTTGGACGAAGCAAAACGCTTAGGCGGAGATACTGTTAAATTCTATTCAAACTCAAAAATACCAATTTTGAGTCAAGGAATTAACCTTGAGAATGAGCTTCGAAAAGCAATTAAAGAGCGTAATTTATCGGTAAATTATCAACCTAAAGTCTGTATTCAGACCAATCGAATTTACGGTTTTGAAGCGCTTGTGCGTTGGCAACATCCTACACTTGGCTATATTGCCCCTGATATTTTTATTCCTTTGGCGGAAGAAACCAATTTAATTTCTGATATTGGTTTGATTGTTTTAAACGAAACTTGCAAACAGATTCATCAGTGGCAATCACTAGGATTCGAAAACTTCCGAGTATCGATCAACATTGTTGCTCAACAAATTCATCGTGGACATTTGGTGGAAGACATTGATTATGCACTCAGAAAATACAATATTTCTGGGGATATGTTAGAGCTCGAACTGACGGAATCTTCTTTATTGGATAAATCAGAACAAGTCGACCAACTATTACGACAATTAAAAGACCGTCATATTTCTATTTCCTTAGATGATTTTGGAACTGGGTATTCATCTTTATCCTATCTCACCAGCTATCCTATTGATGTTTTGAAGATTGATAAATCCTTTATTTCTAAAATTGGACGTGAAAAGGATGAGGCGATTGTGAATGCAATCATTGCAATGGGCACAGCAATAGGTATTACTTTAGTAGCTGAAGGTGTTGAAACAAAAGAACAAATTGATTTCTTAGAAAAGCACGGCTGTCATATTTTACAAGGTTTTTATTTTTCTAAACCGCTCACCGCTGCTGAAAGTACACAATATTTAGAACAGCATAAACTTATTACGATTTAATCAATATTTTAGACTTTTAATCTACAACTTGAATTGAAATATATACTTTTTGACTGTCGATAGCGCTCAACAAATGGTATATTCGTTCATATTTAGTCAAAACGACCAGCCTCGCTGGAACATTGTAACAATCGAGATTCAAATGGACGATCAATCATTAAAACAGCAAGCTCTTTATTACCATGAATTTCCTACCCCAGGAAAAATTAGCGTTACACCAAGTAAACAACTGGTCAATCAACATGACTTAGCACTTGCCTATTCTCCAGGTGTTGCTGCTCCATGTTTAGAAATTGAAAAAGACCCTTCAAAGGCAGCACTTTATACTGCACGTGGAAACTTGGTTGCTGTGGTCAGTAATGGTACGGCTGTTTTAGGCTTAGGAAACATTGGTCCATTGGCTTCAAAGCCTGTAATGGAAGGAAAAGGCGTTTTATTTAAAAAATTCGCTGGTGTTGATGTATTCGATATTGAAATTGCTGAAAATGATCCAGATAAAATTGTCGATATCGTTGCAGCGTTAGAGCCCACTTTTGGTGGTATCAATTTAGAAGACATTAAAGCACCTGAATGTTTTTACATTGAGCAGAAACTTCGTGAACGCATGAAAATTCCTGTGTTCCATGACGACCAACACGGTACTTCAATTATCGTGGGCTCTGCACTTTTAAATGCTTTGCAATTGAATGGCAAAAAAATTGACGAAATTAAAATCGTTGCATCTGGTGCAGGTGCTGCTGCCCTTTCTTGCTTAGATTTACTTTGTGCAATTGGTGCGAAAAAAGAAAATATCATCGTTGCAGACTCGCGTGGTCTATTGACGACACGACGTGAAGGTTTGGATGAATCTAAAAAGCGTTATGTACAAGATATCGAAGGCAATCAACTTGCAGATGTGATTGCAGGTGCAGATATGTTCCTTGGTCTTTCAGCTGCTGGCATCTTGACCAAAGAAATGGTTAAGGTTATGGCTAATGATCCAATCATTTTTGCATTGGCGAACCCAGATCCTGAAATTTTACCTGAACATGCACATGAAGTGCGTAATGATGTCATTATGGCGACGGGTCGTTCAGACTATCCAAACCAAGTGAATAATGCACTATGCTTCCCTTATATCTTCCGTGGTGCTTTAGATGTTGGTGCAACCACCATCAATGAAGAAATGAAGATTGCATGTGTGCATGCGATTGCACGTATGGCGCATGTTGAAGCGGATGCTGCATCTTATGGTGAAAAATCAGCATCATTTGGTCGTGATTATTTAATTCCACGTCCACTTGATCAACGCTTAATTCTTGAAATTGCACCTGCTGTTGCGCAAGCTGCGATGGATTCAGGTGTTGCAAGCCGTCCAATTGAAGATTTCTCAGCATATCGTCAACGCTTATCTGAGTTTGTTTATAACTCTGCTTTGATGATGAAACCAATTTTTGCGCAAGCGAAAACTGCGCCTAAACGTATTGCGTATGCTGAAGGTGAAGACTTACGTGTATTACGTGCAGTGCAAATCGCAGTAGATGAAGGTTTAGCAAAACCAATTCTTGTCGGTCGTACTTCAGTGATTGAAGCGAACATCAAAAAATTAGGTTTGCGTTTAGAACATGGCGTAAACATCACGATTGTTGATCAAGAAAAAAATCCTGATTACGAAAAATTTGCAGATGATTATTACAACATCATGCAACGTAAAGGTGTAACACCTGAATATGCACAACGTGAATCACGTCGTCGTTCTACACTGATCGCAGCAATGTTAGTTCGTCATGGTCAAGCAGATGGTATGTTATGTGGTACATATGCAAGCTATGACATTCACTTAGATTTCGTAAGAAACGTGATTGGTTTAAAAGAAGATCGTAATAACTTCTTTACCTTGAATGCATTGATGCTTGAAGATCGTAACCTGTTTATTGCTGACACTTATGTAAATACTAACCCAACTGCTGAACAGCTTGCTGAAATGACAATTTTAGCTGCTGAAGAAGTACGTCGTTTTGGTATGACACCGCGTGTTGCATTACTTTCACATTCAAGCTTTGGTTCAGATCAAAATGATCCAAGTGCACAAAAAATGCGTAAAGTCTTTGAAATTTTATCTGAAATTGCGCCAGAGTTAGAGGTTGAAGGTGAAATGCATGCGGATGCTGCACTTGATGAAAATATTCGTCATTTTGCATTCCCGAACTCACGCTTCAAAGGTTCTGCAAACTTGTTAATCATGCCAAACCTTGATGCTGCAAATATTTCATTCAACTTGTTAAAATCTACATCGGGTAATAATGTGACTATTGGTCCAATCTTACTCGGTGCAGCTAAACCAGTTCATATTTTAACACCTACGACAACAACTCGCCGTTTGGTAAATATGACGGCTTTAACCGTTGCAGAGATTCAACAAGCTCAAAGCTAGGTTTAAAATCAATTTGAGATAAATACTGTTAAAGTTTAGCAAATCGCTAGGTTTCAACACTTGAGAAAACCTCTATTCTGTTGCATGATGGCACTAAGAATAGAGGTTTTTTCATGCAAGTTTATTTAGTAGGCGGTGCCGTCAGAGATCATTTACTCGGACATCCCTATCACGAAAAAGATTATGTTGTCGTAGGTGCTACACCTGAGCAACTTCTCGCCCAAGGTTATCAGCCTGTTGGTAAAGATTTCCCTGTTTTTTTGCATCCCAAAACAAAAGAAGAATATGCACTTGCCCGTACTGAACGTAAATCAGGACATGGCTATCATGGGTTTGAATTTTTCACAGATCCAAATGTAACCCTCGATGAAGATTTAATTCGCAGAGATTTAACCATCAATGCGATGGCGATGGATGAGTCTGGGCAAGTATTTGACCCTTATCATGGGCAAGACGATTTAAATAATAAAATTCTTCGTCATGTTTCTGAAGCATTCGCAGAAGACCCTTTACGTGTATTGCGTGTCGCTCGTTTTGCAGCTCGCTATGCACAATATGGTTTTACGATTGCAACTGAAACCCTTGCTTTAATGCGTCAATTGGCTGAATCAGGCGAGCTTCAAGCTTTAACACCTGAACGTGTATGGAAAGAAACTTCACGTGCTTTGATGGAGAATCATGCAGATGTTTATTTTGAAGTATTACGTGAATGTGGTGCTTTAAAAATCTTGTTCCCTGAAATAGATGCTTTGTTTGGTGTTCCGCAACGCCCTGAATATCATCCTGAAATTGATTGTGGTATTCACACACTGATGTCTTTGCAACAAGCCTGTAAAGCTGATTATTCTTTAGATGTACGTTTTGCAGTTTTAGTTCATGATTTAGGCAAGGCGCTAACACCTAAGGAAGAATTACCACGTCATATCATGCATGAAGAACGTGGAATTCAACCAGTCACCGAAGTCTGTGATCGATTAAAAGTTCCAACTCAAACTAAACAGCTTGCTTTAGCGGTATGTAAAGAGCATTTAAAGTGCCATCAAGCATTTACTTTAAAGGCTGGTACTGTATGGCGTCTTTTACAACGTTTGGACGTATTACGTCGTCCTGAGCGTGTGGAAGCGTTTATTCAAGCTTGTGAGTGTGATGCTAAAGGCCGTTTGGGTATGGAAAATCGTGAATATCCTCAAGCTCATTATCTTTTGAATGCAGTGAAAACTGTACGGACAATTAAAGCTTCTGACTTACCGCCAGATGTTCAAGGTTCTGATATTGGAGAGATGCTGATTCAAAAACGTATTGAAGCGATTGCTCATTTAAAGCATGCGTTAGGTCATCATAGTCATACTGTTTAAGGGAACATCCTCTCAGTATCCCAGTAACGGGGGGCTTAGTAGATTTACGTTGTTGTGGTTTAATAAAACTGGATACCGCTTAGACTGTTATCACCATCCAAAATCATGAACAATCAAAGACAGACAATAGCCCTAGATTCAAATTTGAAGCAACATGTGTTGTTTTATCACAGATGCTTAAAATGTATGCGTTCCGATTTAATCTGACAGTGACCAATATTTCATAGAGACTGTCAGATTAAATTTGAGCTAATTTTTATCAGACTTTTAAAACGATCATATCTCATGTTTGAATTCGCCCTTATTTAGCTTGAGCTTACTAAGTATAATTTTAGTATTCCAGCTAATAAAGATCATTTTTTCCTTAATATTGAGTTAATCCTTATTTTTTCTTTTAAAAAACTGATTAGAAAAAAATTTATGTAATGGAAATTTGGTTAATGCGAACCCTAACAACATAAGAATTGAATAGAAAATAAATTGAGGGGTAACCGCTTTATGTTCATAGTGTGTATCTATAGCAATTGCAACGACTGGAAATATAATAAAAATAAATGATAAAATGATAGGGCTCATACGTTTTAACAAATAGAAATAGACAATAAATCCTCCAACAGATGCGACAACACCAAGGTATAATAAAGCCAACCAACTACGTGCTGTAATCTCATCAAGCTTTGGTGCTTCAAAGAAAAAACTAAAAATACACAATAATCCTCCAGCGACACCTATAGGCAAAGTATTAAATGTAAAAACACTAATATTTGATGCTATTTTCTTAGAATAAACATAAAGAAATCCATGCATAATTGCAGCACATAAAATAGCTATCACACCTAAAAAATCGGTATATGAAACAATCAATCCTTCCGAAATTAAAATAATAACCAAACAACAAAAACCAATAAATATACCTGAAATTTGATTAATAAAAATTTTCTCTTTTAAAAGTATAATTGAAAATATCATAGAAAATACGGACATGGTGCTAAATAATAAAGAGGTTAACCCTGAAGAAACATATTGCTCACCATAACTAATCAAATAATATGGAATTGTAAAATAAAATAGTGTCAGTACAATAAAAAAGGAACGTTGTGCTTTTGGAAAAATTAGAGGTGCTTTGACTAAAACAGTTATCAATAACAAAAAAGGAAAAGCAATAATAAATCGTAAACCAGATGCAAATAATGGTGGGGCACTTTCTACAGCAATCTTAATCCCAATCCATGTAGTTCCCCACGTTAAGCAAACAATGAGATAAAGCACAAACGTTAAAAAAGTACTTTTCCATATCCTATTTCGTGTATTACTATTTAATTTCACTGGTTAAGTTCTCTTATCGTTATAATATTTTTTATAAAATTTTCTTTATAACTTGATTCGTGCTTTTCTTGATAACTTTGTATCCATTTAGAATGTCTTCTGCTACAACACAATTTGGACCAATAAAAACATCATGACCAACTTCGATATTACCAAAGAGTCGACTAAATGCGCCAATCTCAACATTATTACCAATTTTCGATGCCTTCTTTCGAATAGATTATTTGCAATGCCTGTCGCTCCCAATACAACTCCACCTAAAAAATAACAATTATTTCCAACTATACTCGTTTCACCAATAACTGTTCCAAAACCATGATCTAGAATAAAATTAGTACCAATATCACTTTTATAATGAAGCTCTGCACCAGAGAGTATTTTCCCACGATTTGAAATAAGTATTGAAAATGATGTTTTTCTTCTAAATCAATCTGCTTATAAATAAAATGAGCAACTCTATAATGTAATGTAGCTTTAAAAAAAGTATAACCTTGTAAAATACCTGATAAACACTCACGTGATGCAGGATCCTTTTTTGAATAGGCTGTTGCATCTTCAAAAATCATCTCAATCAATACTCCATAATTTCTATGATTAGAAACTAAATTTGCAAAATTAGGATGACAACACTCCCATAATGCTGCTTGTATCTGAGTATGAATCATTTCTTTAATCTCACCGACACTTATAAACATTTTAATTCTCTTATTATATCGTTTTATTTCAATCACTCATTTCAACATATATAAATCAAACTCCTTTATTTATTTTAACCAAAAAAAATCTCATTACCAAATTTAACCATATTAATTAAACTATCAAATGAAAAATTATCCGTAAACAACAGATACTCAACCAATATAAAATACAACACCAATAATCATTTAAATAACTGTTCTAATTTAAAATATTAAAATGTTTTTTAATGTAAGTTTGAAAAATGACTAATTTTTAGAATGCGCATAAAAATTAATAAAAAATAGAATTTAAAAAGTAAAAATAACTAAATAAACGAATAAATTAAAACCAATAAAGCATATAAATACTTAAAAAATAAATTTTAATTAAAATTTAACCTTTAAATAAAGTCTATATTATTAAAATAACTATCACATGAAAATAAAATTTAACAAAGGCGATTTGGAGTTATGCCCCAATTATACAAGCTATTGCTGCACTATCATTTCTTTAAAGAGACATTTCATAACATCAGACAGTGCAATCAATGTCCTTTTAAGAATAGTCATCGTCCTTTTATGCAATGCATTGCATTCAATAATATTCAATCATGTGTTAACCAAGTTAGATTTCACAAGGTGTAACATGAATGCTGTTGCTCAAATAACAACTGATTCACCAAAATTTAAAGACAAAAAAAGAAAATTATGGCTACTCGGACTCGTGGTTCCCAATATTGCCAATGTGGCAATGCTCGGCTATCAGTTTGGGCCTAAAAAAACCAAAAAGCTTTTTGCAGCGGCAGGCCCTATTGTTCTGCATGGTATCATTCCTGTCATCGACCGTTTTTTAGGTGAAGATTCAGAAAATCCACCTGAAGATGCTATTGCTGAATTAGAAGCAGATCCCTTTTATGAAAAAGTCGTTAATCTTTATATCCCTCTGCAATATATAGCAAATATTTATGGAAATTATCTTGCAAGTAAAGACTCGACACCACTTTCTGACCGCGTTCTCATTGGCTTAACACTGGGTGTCGTTAATGGTGTTGCCATTAACACAGCTCATGAACTGAGCCACAAAGCTGGTAAACGACAACATTATCTTTCTCACTTATGTTTAGCGCCGACAGGATACAATCATTTCCGTATTGAACATCCTTATGGGCATCATTTACGTGTAGCGACACCAGAAGACCCCGCTTCGTCACAGTTTGGTGAGACATTTTGGAAGTTTTGGCCACGAACTGTTAGCGGGAGTTTTAAATCAGCGATTGAAATTGAAAAACGACGCTTAGAAAGAAAAGGCTTATCTTTTTGGTCTATACATAATGAGCTGCTACAAGGCTGGGCAATGTCAGCAACCTATCACGGAATCATGCTGAAAATGTTCGGGAAAAATATTATCCCAACACAAATTGCTCAATCTGCTTACGGTATTACTTTATTCGAAGCCGTAAATTATATGGAGCATTATGGTTTAAAACGTCAGAAGTTAGAAAATGGACGTTATGAAAGAACCATGCCTGTTCACAGTTGGAACAACAACAGTTTGTTCAGCAATATTCTGCTGTATCAATTACAACGTCACTCGGATCATCATGCCTATCCGACCAGAAGTTACCAAGCACTCAGACATTATGAAAACGTTCCACAATTACCTGTCGGCTATGCGAGTCTATTTTTACATGTCTTTATTCCGAAATATTGGTTTAGCATTATGGATAAACAAGTTATTGATTATTACCAAGGTGATATCAATAAAATCAATCTCTACCAACCTGCTAAACAGAAAGTATTAGAAAAATATAACGATTATTTCAACTTTCAAAATAATCAAGAAATCAAAGAGGTTTCTCAATCATGAAAAGATACCAATGTATTGTTTGTGGGTGGATCTATGACGAATCTGTAGGAATGCCAGAAGAAGGTTTTGCAGCAGGGACTGCATGGCAAGACATTCCCGAAAGCTGGAGTTGCCCTGATTGTGGTGTTTCGAAAGCTGATTTTGAAATGATTGAGATTGCATAGAAAATCAATTTTGAGAATAGAAGTATTTAGTTACAGGCTCAAATCGAAAGATATTATCTCTTGCTTTATCTATTGATTTGTCTCGTTATTGAAGCGCTGTTGATTGATGAATATCAAATATTTATGCTAAATCACAGTCGCTTCAATCTGTTTATTGCACGGCAATCTTCTGTCCATCACATCATTGCTTTACACTTTCGATTATTTATAACCTCTAGTCATACACAATTTATACAGTTAATATTTAAATCATCAATGCATGATGATTCCTCTCTTGGCGAATGAATAGTCATATGAATAATCAAATTCCCATTATCCCTGCAAGATATTATTTCAAAGTTTTAAATCTTTTAGAGTCTCGGAATATTTCAACCGTAGATATATTGGCTGAGGTCGATATAGATCTAAAGAAATATTTAAGCTCACCAGATATGAAGATTTCTCAAGAACAAGTCGAGAAATTTATCTCCTTTTGCCTAAAATTTCCTTTTAATTATGATTTGGCCTTTGAATTAGGTCGTTCGCTAAAAGTCAGCTCACATAGCTTGATTGGCTATGCAATATTGACCTGTGACAACTTAGAACAAGCGGTCATCTATATTTCTAAATATTTTTCTTTGATTCTACCAAGTTTTAAAATTTCGTATTTTTATCATGAAGATCAGTCGATGGAGCTGATTTGTGAGCCTGTCATTCCCATAGATACGCTATCGCTCAATTTCCATCTTGAAGCAATTGCTGTTGCTTTACATTGTGCTATCCATGAACTGGTTGAAGAACGCTTAATGCCCTACCACATTTTTATGTCAATCAATGAACCCTTACATATACATCGCTATGCACAATTATCTAAAGTTCGTTTTCACTTTAATGCATTAAAAAAACCAAGCATTGTCCTGCAATTAAGCAAACAACTGATTAAACAAAACCTACGCCTCGCAGATGAAGGTACACGTAAAGCGATTGAATTGAAGTGTCAGGAACAAATTGATGAGATTAAAAATAATATGGATTTGATTGCATGGCTTAGGCAATTATTTTTAAATTCTTCAGATATTCCGAGTTTGCAGGAATGTGCTACCTTTTTGAATATTTCCAGTAAAACACTACAAAGAAGCTTGAAAGCACAAGACATGTCATATCAACAATTAAAAAATGAAGTGGTGATTGATAAAGCCAAAAAAATGTTAGTTTCTTCAAATAAAAATCTGATCGAAATTGCAGAAGAACTGGGTTATGCCTCTGCCTCTAACTTTTCTCGTTCCTTTAAATTCTTTGTCGGTGTTGCACCGAGTTTCTATCAAAAACAAAATAAGTATGTTGGATGATTTAGGATAATAAAACGTGGTTTATGAACATTAAAGTGCTTTGTAGATCTTGTATTATTCGCTGATCCTTATTCTTTTGATTATTGTTTATTTTCAAGTCTAAGCAAAGCACTTACCATTCCATCTGACACAAAGATGAGTTAAAAATTCCTGTGAAATAATAATCTTAACCTGAGTTCGAGATAAGATGTGTTCCCAACTATATGATACGCGGAAACGTCAGTCGCATTGTTCGAGGCATGAGGAATATATTCCGAAATAGCTGTAATATACTGTTTTTGCGATATATTAGATACTTGATAGTATCTGTCGAGTTGGCGACTGACAAATGGTTTTGCCCTTGCGTGGCAGTGCCACTCATCCCGAAAGCCTTGCGAGGTAGTACCTCTCAGGTCGAACCGAAGGTTAATCCTTGCATTTGACTTTTACACGGTAAGACTCCGCTGTGCCTGATCTATTATTTCAATAACTTACATCAAAATTTATCCCGAACTGACGTTAATCTTAGGAATTTTTAACCATTTTCTCAACCTTAACCTACATTTTCCAAAATCGCTTTATCTGGAATAAATGACATAGCACGTTCAGCTAAAGCAGTAATTGTTAAACTTGGATTTACACCTAAGTTCGCACCCAGCATTGCACCATCGATTACGTACATATTTTTATAATTAAAAACTCTGTTTTGCGCATCTACAACACCAGTTTCTACTGAATCAGACATTGCACAACCACCCATGCAATGTGCCGTAAAAGGAACATTAAACAATATTTCTGTTTTGGTCGTCATTGGATGACCATTAAACATTTTGGCAACTTTTTCAGTAAATGCATTGGCTTGTGGAATATAAACAGGTAAAGGCCTGCCCTCTGAAGATAAGGTTTTACCAAAAGGCCACCACCAATTTCTTTTTAATTTCATCTGAATAGATGCATCTACAGTCTGCATGACGAGGAAAATTAAAGTCTGCTTGGCAAAACCAAAGGGACTATTCATTTTTAGGAAAATAATTGGATGACAGATCAATGCCCATAACCATGAAAATATTCTCGATAATCCGGGTTTCCCATCTGCCATATAGGTGGTTAATAAACCCATTCCATCTGAACCACGTTGGTAACGTGTTGCCTCAATATGGGTATTGTGATCGATATAGATACTCGAACCAATTGCAACACCTTGGCTCATGTCTATTTCTTTATCAAAAAAACGAACACCCAATATCGACTCAGCATTGGTTCTCACCTGCTTGCCTAATTGTTCTGAAATATTCGGTAAAACCTGACGATCCTTTAAACGTAATAGCAATTCTTGTGTCCCTAAAGACGATGCTGAAAAGATGACATTTTTAACGATCCACGTCCGCTTATTCTTTTTGCCCCAAGACATCGAATCAACCGTTGTCACTTCATAACCGTCACGACCATCTTCTCGATCATTTAAAGGACGAATATCAATAACTTTGGTTTCTGCAAAAACTTGTGTTCCTTGTTTTTCAGCAAAATAGAGATAATTTTTATCTAATGTATTTTTAGCATTATACTTACAGCCTGTCATGCACCCACCACAAGCCGTACAAGTCGCACGATCAGGGCCTTGACCATTAAAATAAGGATCGGGATAGGTTTTCCCACCCGTCTCACCTTCTGGTGGAAAAAAAGTGGCTACTCGCGTGGGTTTAAAAGTATCACCAACCCCAACAGCCTCACCCATTCGTTTCAACATATGATCTGCTGGCCCTAAGATCACATTATCCGTTACACCGAGCATTCGTTCTGCTTCAGCAAAATATTGTGGCATTTCTTGTTTTAAATTGGGAATATTTCCCCATGACCCTTCAGACCAAACGCTATCTGGCGGTATCAATAAAGTATTTGCATAAGTAATTGATCCACCTCCAACAGCATTGCCACAAATAATGGTGACATGTCGAAAGATTCGCAAATTAAAAAAACCAAAGAGTTTTAAAGCAGGTCGCCAAATCCAACGTGGCGTATTCCAATTGGTTTTAGGAAAATCTTTCGCTTCCCAACGTTTCCCCATTTCCATAACAGCAACAGAATATCCTTTCTCTGAAAGTCGATGTGCTGAAACACTTCCTCCAAACCCAGATCCAATGATGAGATAGTCAAAATCGTAATTTATTTGATGCATTGAATTGAGCTCCTTTCAACCCTTCTTTTAAATATTGCGGACAATAAATGAAGAAATCATTTTAAATTTTCAATCTTTATCATGAATAGAATTAGAAAATTCTTATAAGCTTAAAAGGACACAATCTATTCTTAAAAAGACAAATTCAGCAGAAAAATGAAAAGCCCTTGAAGATCAAGAGCCTTATAAAATATTTAGCAATATGTTTAAAAATAATGTCCGTGATTTATAAATATATATTCAATAATTTTTTTTATTACTCACCGAATTGCATCAGTGAGTATGTTTTGAAATAACAAATTACGATTCACAATAACTTTTATGAAATTGTGTCTTTGTCTTTGTAGAAAAAATTGTAGCTCGCATAGCATGCAATGATAAAGATAATGCAGCATACGAAACCCACTTGCATTGAAGGATCTGTCACCATACTCACGCAGGTAATCACGCAGAATAATCCACCTAAAATTGGAGTCAGTGGAAATAATGGCGCAGCAAATTTCAAATCTTTGACTGTTTTACCAGATTTAATCCACTGTCTACGGAAGTTAAATTGGCTCACGCAAATTGAAATCCAAACCACAACCATCGTAAATGCAGCAACGCCCAATAAGTTTTTGAAGATCGTTTCAGGTGCAAATAATTCTGATAATAATCCTGGAATTGCACCGAACATAGTCACAACAATTGCAACAATCGGTGTGCCTGAACGTGTCAATTTAGCAAAGACTTTCGGTAATTGTTTTTTAGCAGATAAAGACCACATCATACGTGAAGCAGCGAATAAACCTGAGTTAGCAGCAGACAACAATGCTGTGATAATCACAAAACGAATAATGTCTTCCGCATACGGAATCCCAATATAGTTAAATACCGTTACAAATGGGCTATTACTCACATTATTGGCACTTAGTCCTGCCATTTCATAAGGTAGCAAAGCACAAATCACAACAATCGTACCTACAAAGAAAATCAATAAGCGCCAAATTGCCGCATTAATCGCTTTTGGTACAGTTTTCGCAGGTTCTTCTGCTTCACCTGCTGCAACACCAATCAACTCAGTACCAGAGAAGGCAAAGTTAACGATGAGCATTGTTGCGAAAATAGGGAAAATACCATTTGGGAACCAACCATGCTCAGTTAATTTACTGAACAAAGGCGCAGACTCATGTCCGTGGTAAGAAATAAAACCGAAAATTGCAGCCAAACCTAGCGCAATAAAACAGATAATGGTTAAAACTTTAACCAAAGACAGCCAAAATTCGGATTCAGCAAATAAACGAGTTGAACTGACATTCAAAGTAAAAACTAAGCCAGCGAATAACAAAGTCCATGTCCACATGGAGATCGTTGGAAACCATTCCTGCATCAGTAACGCAGCAGCAGTAAATTCAGTCCCTAAGGTTGCTGTCCAAGTGAGCCAGTACAACCAAGTGATCATATAACCCGTGCCCGGCCCAATATAAGTTCTTGCATATTCACCAAATGAACCAGAAACAGGCATATGTACAGCTAGCTCACCTAGGCACAGCATCACCATATAGGCAATGATACCGCCCAGTAAATAAGACAAAATAGCGCCTACAGGCCCCGCTTGTGAAATAACATCACCTGAGCCTAAAAATAGGCCTGTACCAATTGCTCCACCCAATGAAATCATCACCAAATGACGTTTGGTCATGGCACGTTTTAATGGTTTTCCAATCTCTATTTCTGATGAAGACATATTCGATTGGCTAGATGTGTCTTGCTGGACCACATATTGCTCATTCAGGATTTTACCTGATTGAAATGCTTCTTCATTCTTGTTACTCATACACAATCACTCCAACAATATTCTTATGACAACCTGTCCTTGCTGCTTTACTTTCATAAAAATAAATATCTAAACAGATATTTTTCTTTGCTCTATTTTGTTTTTTACTGAACATCCATATTCCAACTCCATGTGTGCCCTTTCCATGTCTACATCGAAACGTTGAGGCAATGCTTTATTCAATTTCTGTTAAAATCAGCCCAGCTCTTAGCCCTATTTTCACATTCGGATTGGGGAATAAAATCCAAACCTGTTGATCAACAGCAACTTCATTTCCTGTTTGTTGCGTCGCAATCACTTCACCTTTTTGAAAAGTCGAGAAGTTTGGTGCATCAGCACTGAGTTGAAGTTGAAAATCTTCACTTTGCTTTAAAATTGAATGAATGACTTTAAACTGGCGAATGCTAGATTTGTGTCTGATTGGCAATGCTTGACCTGAAAGAACGGCACGTAATACCTGATCAATACTGGTAAACTCAGCCAAATCATTCTGACCAAACGGTTTTGCCTTACCTAACTCCAAAGTGCTACTCGCAGCTTGAAAAGTTTCTGCTGTAAAATGAGTAAAGGTTTTACCGATTGCATTGTGATAAACCAAAGCGTCTAAATCCGCTGCATCCAAACTTTGGATAAGAAAGTCATCAAAAGGTCGTGTTTGATAAGGAAATAAGGCAAAAACAGGCAATAAAGATGCGCGAATAGCAGTATGCAAATCATAGTGATAACGTTGCGCTTCAACAGAACTTTGTTCAAAAAATGCTGCTGTCACTTGTTCCAATTCAGCTACTCGATCTGTTTCCTGATCTTGTTTTAAATGCTGATATGCACCGCAAAACATACGATTCATATCATTTTCAAGATAACGAACACCTTGTCGAATCGCTTCGGGATTGCCTAAAACAAACAGTACACGAGCAGATAAAGTGACACGCCCAGCAAACAAGTCATTGATCATATTTGCCAATAACTCAATTGGAGCGGTTTCATTACCATGAATACCCGCAGAAAGTAGCATGGTTTTTGTATAACTTGATTTAGGCGTACATTGCAATAGCCCTTCACCAAGCCATTGCCATGTAAAGTCTTGCGTTACACCTTGAATTTTCTCAGGTGTTTGCCGATCTAGAGTCAACGTTAATAAATCAACCACGTACAATCATCCTTTTTAAATTTCCCCTTGTACTACGACAATCGCAGCCCATCTCTTTGTAATTTTTTAATCCAAAGAGATAGATTCCTTGAAGGGGATTTTTTATTCCTGCGATTCGCTTTATTGGTCAGTCTTACTTATCTTTGGAAATGATAAACTGAACCCAATCCTAAAATTTTGGTTAACTCATCCAGTGCTGTACGGCTTTCAATCAATAAACTTGGATCGGCTAAATCGTCCTGAGATAACTCATCACGATAATGCTGATCGACCCATTTATTGAGTGTTTTGAATAAAGCATCATTCATAAATAAGTGAGGATTGACTGCTGCAAGTTCAGCTTCATTGACTGCGACACGTAATCTTAAGCACGCAGGCCCACCGCCATTACGCATACTTTCACGTAAGTCAAAAACTTTAATATCATCAATAGGTGTTCCCATTTGAATCATGTCATTCAGATAGCTCCACACAGCTTTGTTCTGACGTGATTCCTCAGGTACAACGATACTCATCCCACCATCTGCACGCGTTAAAATCTGGCTATTGAATAAGTAAGTAGCAACTGCATCTTCAACAGTTACACGGTTTTCAGGCACTTCAATCGATATAAAGTCTTGCTCGATACCCGCCATTTTTTGACGAATTTCATCCAATGCTTCAGCTTGATTTAAAAAAGCTTGTTGATGATGAAATAGAACTTGCTGATTACTAACCGCGATCACATCGTTGTGAAACACACCTTTATCAATCACATCAGGATTTTGCTGAATAAATACAGTGCGTTTATTGTCAAGACGATGTAAACGTGCAACTGCTTCACTCGCCTCACGTGTTTGACGTGCAGGGAACTTCTGTGGCGCAACTGCACCACCGAGTTGTTGCTGACCATATACAAAAACTTGTACACCTGCTTGATCGTATGCACCACCTAAACGGTTATGGTTGGCCGCGCCTTCATCACCAAACAAAGCTGCTTCTGGGAGCGCTTCATGGTGTGCAAAATGCACATCATTATCAAACATCGCTTGAAGAATGCGTGTTGTCGTATGATGTTCAATAGAACGGTGAAACTTATTATTTAAGTTCGCAGCAGTAAAATGCATACGTCCATCAACGCTATCTGCAGACGGAGAAACGGTACAAGAGTTTGCTGTCCACATCGATGATGCAGAGCTTAATGATGATAATAACGCTGGCGCAGTTCTCATTGCCTGCGCAATCACATCGGTATCGCTACCTGTAAAACCTAAACGGCGTAAAGTCGGTACATGCGGTCGTTCTTGCGGTGCAAAAACACCTTGTTTCAATCCAAGATCAGCAAGGGCTTTCATTTTCATTAAGCCTTGTTTTGCTGCTAATTTTGGATTGGAAGCATTATTACGGTTTTTAGTTGAAGCAACATTACCAAAAGATAAACCTGCATAATGATGTGTTGGGCCAACTAATCCATCAAAATTTATTTCATAACCTGACATTTTTTTCTCCTTGTAGTCACTATACGATTAGACTTAGAGCACAATGCCCGGTGATAATTTTGAAGGCAGTGTCACGCTGTCACTTTCCAATGAAGCCATCGGCCATGCACTATAATCCGCAGCATAAAAAGCGCTTGAACGATGGTTACCTGAAGCGCCAACACCACCAAATGGCGCTGCACTAGATGCACCTGTAAGCGGTTTATTCCAGTTCACAATACCTGCACGTGCTTCAATGAGTACACGTTCAAATAAGTCACGATCTGGCGACACTAAACCAACAGCCAAACCAAAACGGGTATTATTGGCAATGCTTAATGCTTCATCAAAATCGTGATAACGATAGATCGTCGTCAATGGGCCAAAATATTCATCATCAGGAATATCAGCAACATCTGTGAGGTCTAAAATACCTGCCGTGAGCAAAGCACTGTCTGCTTGTGGACGGGTCATTTCTAATAATGGTTTTGCACCTAAAGCAATCAATTTACTTTGAGCGACTAACATTTGTTCAGCCGCACGAGAAGAAATTACGCCACCCATAAATGGTTGTGGTTCTGCATTCCAACGACCAACGACTAAGTTTTTAGCCACTTCAACAAAACGTTGAATGAAGGCATCACCCGTTGCACCTTGTTTTACAATGATACGACGCGCGCAAGTACAACGTTGCCCTGCTGACACAAATGCTGACTGAATCGCTAAATTCACTACAGCGTCGATATCCGTTGCATCATCAATGATCAGTGCGTTATTGCCACCCATTTCTAATGCAAGAATTTTTTCAGGCGCACCTGCCATTTGCTTATGCAAGTGATAACCTGTATTGGCACTCCCTGTGAAAAGCAAACCATCAATTTGCTCTGCAGCAGCCAAAGCTTCACCCGTGCTACGTCCACCTTGAACGACATTCAACACACCGTTTGGTAGGCCCGCTTGTTGCCACAATTTAGCCGTTTCTTCAGCTGTCCACGGTGTCAACTCACTTGGTTTAAACACCAAAGTATTACCAGCAATCAAAGCTGGAACGATATGGCCATTCGGCAAATGACCAGGGAAGTTATATGGGCCAAATACAGCCAAAACACCATGTGGACGATGACGTAAAGAAGCCACGCCATCAGGCATTTTAGTTTCGCTAAAACCAGTACGTTGCTGATAAGCACGAATCGAGATCGCCACTTTTCCAATCATCGACTGGACTTCAGTTAAGGTTTCCCAAAAAGGTTTACTGGTTTCTTGGCTAATCACTTCTGCCAATTGGTTTTTATTTTGCTCTAATAATTCTGCAAAACGTTCAATGATCGCGATACGTTCTTCTAGAGCCAAACGTGCCCAAGTTGGAAATGCTTGTCGAGCAGCATTGCAAGCTTGCTCAACATCAGTTTGGTTCGCTTCATACCCAGCCCAGATGCTTTGATTGCTCACAGGATCTGTTTTAGTGAATGCGGTACCTTGTCCTTGTACCCAAACACCGTTAATGAGTAATGCACCTTGTGACAATTGTGACATTAGTTATTCTCCATTTTTTCTAATGCTAAAACTCGCACTTCATCGTGTTCGCAAACATTGAGTGCCTGAGCCTGTTGTGCTGTCATCAACAAAGTATCGTCTTCTTGAACTTTGTTATTGATCAGCAAAACGCAATAATCTTTGTATTGATCATTTGCAACCAAGTACTGCGTATTTGCAGTTTCAACTTGATCGACAATTTTGACCTTGAGCAAACGACTTTCATTGACTGCTCGTAAATCAGAAGTTTTGGCCTCAAGTGTTGGACCAGCGTCAAAAATATCAACATAACCTTGATATTTAAGACCTTCTGACATTAAAACTTTTGCTGCGGGTAAAGTATGCGGATGCATTTCTGCAATCACAGCGCGCGCTTCTTTTGAAAGTAAATCGACGTAAACTGGAAATCTTGGCATTAACTCAGCAATAAACACTTTTTGCCCGACACCACTTAAATAATCCGCCGCAGCAAAATCCATATTAAAAAAGTGATAGCCTAAAGAATCCCAAAAAGGTGAATGTCCATTTTCATCTGAAAAACCACGCATTTCCGCAATTAATCTTTCTTCAAAGAATGATCTAAAAGCAGCAATAAACAAGAATCGAACTTTAGATAAAAACTTACCGTTCTGATTTTTACGATATTCAGGATCAAGGAACAAAGTGCAGAGTTCGCTGCACCCTGTGTGATCATTACTTAAAAACAAAGTATCTAAAGTCTTGTAAACATTGAGTGCTTTAGATGCATGCACTTGTGGTGCGACACGAAAGTTGTAAAAAGGTTCGTTTAACCCGACTGCAACTTCAATTGCACTCACCCCAACAATTTTCTGAATTGTGGTATCTTCAAGTACAAACAAATAACTTGCATCTGCCTTTTCAGCCAAACCGTCTAAAGTACAAGTGGTACGGGTAATACGTGCAGCTAAGATTTCTTTGTTTTGTGGCAGAGAAGTCAGGCCAATACCCGACTCTCCTGCTCTTTGCGCTAAACGATAAATATCATCTAAGTCCCGATGCGCTGCATGTCTAACAATCATCATGGTTAGATGCTCACAAAAAATCTTAAAGGCGTGCTAATGCACGGGCAAAACGATTGAGACCTTCGTCAATGTCTTCCATTGGAATGATCAGTGACGGCGTAAAACGCACTACATCTGCACCAGCAACCAAAGCCAAGACACCTTCTTCACCTGCTAAGGTCACGATGTTCTTTGCTTTACCTGCATATTCATCTTTCAGTACACAACCGATCAGTAAGCCTTGACCACGAATTTCTTTGAATAAGCCAAATTCAGCATTCAGTTTATTTAAAGCATCTAGGAAATATTGATGACGTTGTTTTACACCGTCCAAAACTTCAGGCGTATTGATAAACTCGAAAACAGCACCTGCAACTGCACATGCCAATGGGTTACCACCATAAGTTGTACCGTGATCGCCAACAACAAACATGTTTGCATACTTGTCTGTTGTGATCATTGCACCAATTGGGAAACCACCACCTAATGCTTTAGCAGTCGTTAGAATGTCTGGTGTTACACCTGTATTCATGTAGGCATAAAGTGAACCTGTACGTCCAACACCAGTTTGTACTTCATCAAAAATCAGTACTGCACCTTTTTCATCACACAGCGCACGTAAACCTTTGAGGAATTCGATATCTGCTGGTAGAACACCACCTTCACCTTGAATTGGCTCAACAATCACTGCACAAGTGTCGTCAGTAATCACAGCTTTAGCTGCTTCTAAGTCATTAAATGCAGTATGTTCAATACCACCAGGGAGTGGAGCAAAATCTTGAGAATACTTGGGTTGACCACCCGCAGTCACGGTAAATAAAGTACGACCGTGGAAAGCATTTTTAAATGCAACGATATGATTTTTATTTGGGTTACCGCTCAACAAACCGACTTTACGTGCAAGTTTTAATGCAGCTTCGTTGGCTTCTGCACCTGAGTTACAGAAAAATACTTTGTCTGCAAATGTATTTTCAACCAATTGTTTAGCAAGTGCTAAAACTGGTTCATTGGTATAACCATTACCAATGTGCCAAAGCTTTTGTGCTTGCTCTGTAAGCGCTTTCACAGCGACAGGATGAGCATGACCTAGTGCGTTAACAGCAATTCCGCCTGCGAAATCAATATATTCTTTATCGTTTTGATCCCAAATACGTGAACCTTCGCCACGAACTAAAATGAAATTTGCTGGAGCAAACACTGGAACCATCCAATCATTAAAGTTACTACGTGTAATTGCTACATCACTCATTTTATTTACTCACTTCCTGTTTAGTATGGGTTAGGGCGTATTGGATCTCCAACTCGCCCTAGTTTTTAGCTAGCTTTTTGTGGGATCGGATCTGAAATCCAATTATCCTGGGAAAATACCGCGTTCTTTACGTGCTTTTAAGATACGTTCACAAGCAAGAATGTATGCAGCTGTACGTAAGCTACAATCTTTCGCTTCTGCTGTATTCCATACATCGCCCATGGCTTGAATCATCAACTTGTCTAGACGTTCGTTGATCTCATCTTCACTCCAGAAGTAACTCGCCATATCTTGAACCCATTCAAAATAACTTACGGTTACACCACCTGCGTTACAGATCACGTCTGGAACAACAGTAATATTGCGGCTAACAAAAACGTCATCCGCTTCTGGATACGTTGGGCCGTTTGCACCTTCAAGGACAATTTTCGCTTTCAGTTTTTGCGCACGTTCAACTGTAATCTGACCTTCCAATGCTGCAGGAATAAGAATGTCCATATCGACATCCCAGAATTCTTCATCACTGATCACAGTTGCATCAGCAAAGCCCATCACACCACCATGTTCTGCAACATGTTTTTGTAATGCTTTTACATTTAAGCCTTCAGCATTAAAAATTGTACCTGTGTGGTCTTGTACACAAACAACTAGCGCTTGCGCATGGCTGAATAAATATGCTGCTTCGTTACCTACGTTACCAAAGCCTTGAACTGCAACTTTACTCCCCGCTACAGGTAAGTTAATACGTTTTGCAACTTCCATGCCCGTTACAAATACGCCACGACCTGTTGCACGTACACGTCCTAGTGAACCACCTAAATGTACTGGTTTACCTGTAACGACACCTGTAACTGTATGACCTTTGATACTTGAGTATGTATCCATCATCCAACCCATAATATTGGCATTGGTTCCTACATCTGGTGCGGGAATATCAATTTGAGGGCCAATAATTGAACTGATTTCACTGGTAAAACGACGAGTTAAACGTTCTAATTCACGTGTTGAAAGTTCTTTAGGGTTTACACGAACGCCGCCTTTAGCACCGCCAAATGGAAGGTTAAGTACAGCAGTTTTGATTGTCATCCATGCAGACAATGCCATAACTTCATTTAATTCAACATCTTGATGGTAACGAATACCACCTTTACCTGGCCCACGTGATAAGTTGTGTTGTACACGGTAGCCTTCAAAATGACGAATCGTACCGTCATCCATCACAATTGGAACGTCTACGATAAGGGTACGCTTTGGACGTTTCAACGTATTTACAAAGTTGCTGAGATCTGCGTCTAGATAAGGGGTTACTCGTTCAATTTGAGTAAGATAAGTTTGCCACGCACTGTTTTGAGCCGTATATGATAAAGACATCATGTATTCCTTAATTAACCAATTGTCCCTGTTATTTCCAGACCCCTTTTTAAAGGTTTCTGTTCACCTCATCGTCCGTTATCAACATAGATCTTTTCATTTGAGTGAACTTGAAATATTTGGGACTTCGAATAATCATTATTATTAAGAATCAAATTGATTCACAAAATGTATTTTAGTGATTAAAATGAATTAATTTTTATCAATTTGCTAATAGTAATTATCAAAATGAACAATATTGACCATATTATCTTAGGTTTGTTGAAAGACAATGCACGAATTTCGATTACTGATTTGGCGGCAAAAACACGTGTATCTAGAGCGACTGTGCAGAAGCGAATTGAATACATGGAATCCACAGGTGTTATTACGGGCTATACCGTACGTTTTCGTCCGAATGCGGAAAAAAATATTATTCGTGCTTGGATGAATATTATGGTTGAAGGAACCAAAGCTCAGGCTGTTGTCCGAGAGTTGCGTTTGGAGTCAGCTGTTGAGCGTTTACATACCACCAATGGTAAATGGGATCTTTTGGTGGAGCTTCAATCTGATAGTCTTGAAAATTTTGATAAGGCACTTGAAAGAATTAGAAATATTTCAGGGATTTATAATAGTGAAACCAGTATTTTGTTATCTACTTATAAGACTTGAATATTGTAGATTTTAAATTGAATGATCAGGTGCAGCTTTGCTGCATCTGTTTTTAAACGAACTAACTAATTAATGTACGATTACTACAATCACTTAATAGCAATAAGGTGAATAATTTTTCAATTTAAATATTTTACCCAAAACTTATTCACACAAATCATCACCCCATTTATTGTAACTATATGTAACAACATAAATATCATATTTCATTATTTTTAATCTCCCACCTTTGTAATCATAACTACCACCCCACATTGGAGTAATAATATTAATCCTATTATTAATACCTAAACAATATGTATCCACACCTATCCCTTGTCCTTTAACAACCCATCCATCTTTTTTCAAAAAATTCATTACACTGTTTATATGATTAGGCTCTTTAGGTAATTCAAAAGAAGACATTTGAACTTCTTCTTTATGCATAGATGTTATAACCTCTAAATTATCACCAAGTAGATTTTTCATTTTAATTTCAAAAATATATTTATCTTTAGGTTGTTCATAAATACTATTACCACACTCATACAAAGATAACACACAAAAAAATTAAGATATTGATTTCTATTAACATAATAATCTAAAACCCTCATAATCATTATATATTTATTCAATTTTCATATTTAAAATTAATTAACCACATTGCATACATAACGCCTATGCTTTGAAGATATAAAACTTATATTCCAATAATCGGCTAATTGATTTAATGTTAGTCTCTATGTATGACTTATGAAAGATACCTATTACTTTTAGAATGTAAAAATTAAATATTTTGCTTATTATCAAAATACATTATTAAAATTTCCAATAGAAGATAATTTAATCCAACTCTATAATTGGAATTTTTTCTTTACGACAATGTTTTACACCTGCTTCATTATAAGATAAACCAATCGACCAATCATCTATATTTTCATATAAAACCTCTTCTCCATCATAACGATGATGTTTAGGATTTACTGGGTAAAGTATTCCCATATAAAAATCTTCTCCTAAACAATATTCAAAATAATTATCTTGATATGAAATAATTTCCCATTTATCATTTTTCAATCTTTTTTTTATCAACTCAAAATCATCAAGTGTAAGCTTTGATTTCTTTATATCAGCAATCGCATACTTATTAGAAGGTTTATCGACCCAAATTTTTTCATTTGGATCATATTCACTAAAATAATAGTTAATTATATTAGTGAAGTATTTCCCGTTTTGAGTTTCTTTCGTACTTGTACAAGAAGTTATACATAAAACTAGAGTTATTAATAAATTAACCTTAATTAAATTGATCATTTTTCATTTACCATATTTAAATTCAAGAGGTTTACTCCCTGTTTCCGTTTCGGAATAATCGAAGACAGTCGTGCCAACTCCTTTTTCCAATCCAATTTGACTACTTAAGGAAAATATCTTTTGACTCTCTGGGACAGTTGCTCCACCTGTTAGTCCTAACAATCCAAACGTAACAGTAAATCCTCTACCTGGTAACCATTCATTTACAAAATCTGAAGGCGGTTGGTTTTTAGGTTTATTAGTAATACTACCAAAACTACATCCACCGCCTTTAGCTGATACATTTTTTAAAATCGATTTACCAAACTCTAAAGTACTTCTATTACCACGATTAACAATACCTGTAGCTGTTGATGCAACAGTAGAAAGACTACCTCCTTTAACTGCATACACACTGCCATCATGAAGATTAACGACCGTACCTCCAGATATAGACCCCAGTCCTACTGAACATATAGCATAATCAACATTTGATGGACATATATAAGGACTATAAGCTTTATTGCCTAATACCGCTCTTGAACGCATTCTCCCTGGTTGCCTAGAGTTAGGAGTACTTCCACAAACATTATCTTTATAAAAATTTTCTGCACTTTTTCTTTTTGCCTCATCATCTAGTTTCTTCTCTCTAATCTTTTCCTGTGCCGCTTTTTTTGCAGTTTCATTTTCACGAATTTTTTGTTTTGATATTTCAACCTGTCTTTTTAAACTTGCATTTTCCTGTTTAACCCATTCTGACGCATTTACAGGAATTCTAAAAGGATCCTTTTTCTCAGCCATTAACCCCATCGGATCCACCCATTGATTCGGATCACTGACATAACTAGAGTTATTTAATCCACCAAACAACCCTATCGGATCTTTACTCACATATCGTGCGCTATACGGCTCGTAATAACGGTAGCGGTTATAATGTAAGCCCGTTTCCTTATCGTAATATTGCCCCTGAAATCTCAGATTTGTTTGCTCAAGTAAATGCTCAGAAGCTTTGATTGCCAAAGCTGTTCCCCACGTATCTTGTGTCATCTCCCAAACACACTCACCCAACTCATTACTTAAACTGTGCGGTGTACCCACTTGGTCACAGTGGTAAAAAAGCAACTCGCTCTAACTCAGCTCTATTCTTTCTACTGTCGGTGGTCCATATAGGGTCTGTATAAACCGAATACGGAATAGTTTGGTATTGACCATAATCAGGCGTCTCTATCAGTCTGATAAAACCTACATAACCTGTTTGTAATAACGGCACAAAACTATTCGGCTCATACACATAGTGTTTTGTATAATCAGGATTTTCTTGCTTTTGATTGCTTTGTATATTGCCTTGCTTTTGGTAGGACTCCCAAATCATCAAGTCACCATCCCAACCAAAGAGTGTCAGACTGTTTTCAGCATGATTTTTCTTATATAAACGTCGTCCAAAAACATCATAACCATACTCAGTGATTTGACCATTATGATCACTTTGAATCAGACGGTTTAAATTATCCCAAGTCAGCTTTAATATTTCTCCAGCTTGACGGGTTTCAACCACATTGCCCTGTACATCGTATTTATAGTGTTTGCCTTGATAATTTTTAATCAAGTTATTTTTCACTGTAGATGTTTGCGTAACCATCGGGTCAATCAAATTCCCAGCAGGGTCAAAAGTAAAAGTTTCACTCTTATGTAAACTTTGAGTTTTGATCAAGCGTCCAATTGGGTCATATTGATAATTCAATTGACCTAAACGACTGTCCTCAACTTGAGTCAAAAGATAATTTTTGTCGTATTGATAATGACGTTGCGCATACAATTGCGTTCTGTCTGTTGTTTCTTGTTCAGGGTGAATCACTTGTGAACTCAACAAGCCAACATCGTTATAATGCTTGGTCTGTATTAAACCATTACTTAACATCCGAGCAGTTTCACGATGTAAATCATCACGTTGAAATGCCACCATATCTTGCTGATTAAAAGCAATTCCGTAAGTATGCCCTGAACCATATCTTAAATTCGTTTGCACTTGCCCATCAGGTCGGATGGTTTTACTAAGATTACCCAATTCATCATATTCATAATGCAACACTGCTGTGAGTGGCGTCAGTTGTGCTACTTTGTAGTGCTGATGTTCTCTCATCAATTGCCCAAGTGCATTACGATAAAAATCGACCTGACTTTCGGCATTTTTCGCCTGACTCAACTGATAATTGAGGTTGTATTCAAATTCTTCCGTTTGGCTATGTAGAGTCTGTAAATGGGTATATGTCTTGGAAGCAATTTGTCCATCGGCATGATAGCCAAATTGCGTTAAAACATTCGGTTGTCGGATTTGAAACAACTGCCCATTATCATTGTAGTGAAAATACTTTTCCTCACCATCAAAGGCTTGTTCACGAACCAACTGACCATAGCGGTTATAGTCAAATTGGTACTCTGCATGGTTTTGATTAATCAGTTTGAGGATACGACCTTGTTTATCCCATTGGTAACCAATTTGATGCTTATTGGCATCAATCCGTTGCTGCAAAAGCCCAACCGCATTGTATTTGTATTCAGTGACTAAACCTTTACTGTCGGTATGTTTAAGTAAGCGTCCTTCTTCATCATGTTCAAATTGTTCTGTTAAACCATCTGGGTAAATGACTGCTTGTAACTGTCCTTTGTCTCTGCCTTGCGTACTGTAAAAATATTGTACATTTTGACTTTCCGCAGATTCTTGCGCTGTTAATGTCCCATCTTCATCATATTGCCAAGCTGTATTTTTTCCTGAGCAATCCGTATAAGAAACCATTTGCCCCAAATCGTTATATTGAATTTTTTTAGAGCCACCTTTGGCATCGGTCACTTCAACAATCTGATGATCATTATTATATTTATATTGGGTTGCATGACCTAATGGGTTGATTTCTTTAATGACCAAACCATTGGCATCATATTCTTTTTTCCAAATATGCCCTTCTGGGTCTTTGGTTTCAGTTAAATTACCTTGCTCATCATAAGCAAAGCGAATCACTCCACCATTCGGCTGTACAATTTTAATCAGTTGGTCTTGATCATTATAAATTTGTTCTGTTTCCAAGCCTGTAAAATCTATTTGACGGGTAATACGCTTTTGCCCATCTCGAGATAACCATGATTCACGGCCATCGGCTAAACGAGTGCGATAAGTAAAACCGTCTAAGTCAAAGTAATAATAGGTTGGCACATCATCGCTATCATAGACCGCCACTTGCCTTAACCGTGGATGCCACTCTAAACGGGTTTTAAAGCTACCATCATCAGCCCACTCTGCAACAGCTTTGGCACTTGCTTCCACAGATTCATAACGGATATTTTGCCCACGTCCAGTACGGTCAATGTATCTACTCAATTAATTTGCATCATTCTTTATTCATTTCTTTTAAATACCAAATCGTCTCACCCCAACTATTATTTTCAATTTTTGGAAAAATTTGACCTTGTTCAAAATAACGTGATTGAGATCTATTTGCAGGACTCCACCAATTACCGGACTTCGGACAAATATCCCCCGCATAACCTTTTAATCTTTTAGTTTGAGTTGACTCAACTGAACCACCTTCATCAGCGACTCTTTCTACTAAAGTCCACATGCAATCATGATAAATAAATTCACCAGTTTCAGGATTTTGTACTCCTATACCAGCTGCTGAACCTCTACCTTTTTCTAAACTTGATGCCATAAACACTAAAGCTTGGTTTTTTTCATCAGAAATATAAATACCTGTTTTTTTTAATTTTTCATTAGATTTGATTTTTTCCTCTGAATTGACTCGATAAATTGGATAAGAATCTGGCAGAGTAATATTAATTTCATGAAATATATCTGCAGCAGGAAATTCATTTTCAAGAAAGCCTATATCCCAATCTGTTGGGTATGTATTTTCTATAACTGATGCATAACTTGTGGCAATTGAATAATAATCCCAACATTGTCTGACTTTTTCATAAGGTAAATCATCCATCCATTGCTTAGAAAATTCGCTCAAGCCTTTATCATTTGACCGAATTTCCCCCACACAATTAAGATATGTAAAATCACCTGCTTTTATTTTTATATATGCATAATCAATACGATCCATCGTACCTCTTAAATTCGGCAAGACCGTCCCTCCCCAATTAATATCTGCCTGTTCTGGCAAAGGTAAATCTCTAAGATTATAAGGAAGGTTATGCATATAAATTTCAAACAACTCTTCGAGACCATCTAAAAATAAACGATGGTGATTATGCATCACTTCAAAAAAATGAAGTGAGCTAAACTGTTCCAGTAAATAAGCTTCTTTAGAGTTAATTATATAATTCATATCAATTCTCAGTACATTATCTCATTTTATTTCGGTTTATGTTCCAACTGTGGAGCTAAAGAAAAATCACCCATTTGGTTTTTTAGTGTAGGAACACCCACGATTGAAAAATCTCCGATTATTGTATCTGTTCCGTACCCCCAGCCTGTTAATTTACGTTTACTTAAGCCAGATGAGATCAAATCTTTAGGATCAAGCACAATCTGAGTTCCACCACCTTTTAAATAGAACTCGCCACGTTTCTGCGATGCTGCAGCTCCTTCCCATGCATACAGTTTGTTCCCTTTTGGAACAGTATATTCAAGATATTCTCCATTATTGTTCCAGCTTGCCCATACAGCAAATTTGTCTCTCCATTCCTCTCGACTTTTTAACTTTGCAAATTCAGATTTACGCATCCAACAAATACTATTATCCAAGCTTCCTGGAGCGAGTACACGTACTAATGTTTCACCTCCATTAAAAACCTGAGCTTTTATAACTCCCTGTGCAAAAGTCTTATATGCATCTTTTAGAGGATGTCCATACCCGCTTTTTAAAGCCAATTGGGCTGTCCCTAAACTTGGATGTAATGGTGTTTTTGCAGTTTTAGGGTCTTTTTTTGCTTGAGGAAAGGGAAGTTGCCCATTCTCTGGTACCTTATGAACCCAATTCGGTTTCTTTTTTCTAAATGCTTCCAATTCTTCACTATCTGAAATTCTTCTTAATTGAGTTAGATTCCTAACATTCGTCGTAGCTTTAAAAGCAGCATCACCTTCTTTATCTATACGAATAGCAAGCCTTTCTAAAAAGACTTGGACAGGTTCTATAAATTCACCTAATTTGCTATTTGCTGTATTTCGAACATCCATAACCACTTTAAGCATGTTCTTTGCTTTCAGTGCTACGCCTCTACTTGCATATTTATCTATAAAATTTACAGTTTCTTTAAGATATTTAATCAGTTTATCAAAAACGTCCAGTAACGCTTTTTTCGTTAATAACCCTTTTACTTCTCGTAGCTTAGTGGCCGTAGCCTTATAAACATTGGTGATTTTAGCTTGTTTAAGTGCCTTTTTTACCGCTGGTCTTGCTAAAAACTTATTGAGTTCTGTAATACCATTCTCTATTGCTGGTTCAGCTAATCTATAGATATTTCCTCCTGTAAACTTTAAAGCTTTGGTTGTTGGTCTAAGCATAAACCGACGGATAGGTGCTAAAATAACCTTAAAAATCCCTTTAAATAAGGAACCTAATACTGGGAATAAACCGATTAATGTTAGAATTAAGCTAATCCATCCCCAAGGATTTTCCTTATCTTCATTAATTTTTTGTGCATTTGCGCAAATGTCCCGAACATCACAAATTTGGTCAACAAACGGAATCATTGAAACAACTGCTCCAGTAACAATTTGAGCCGTCGTTTGTTCTTCTGCAAAATCCCCTTGAATAACAACCCATAACCATTCAGCAATATCAGAAAGTGTTTCTTGTCCCTTTTTGACCGTTTTATTTACTGGAGCTGCAATTGCAGCCATAGCATTGAGTAAATCTTTTTTTGTAGGTAAAAAATCTGTCATTTTATTTAACCATTTATTCTTTTAAATTATTCAATTGATCTAGAACCGAATCATAAGTGTCCCAAGGCTCATCCTTGAAGTCTTGTTGTTCATATTCCACTTTTATCGCTTTTTCAGGGACATTGTCATGATGTGCTTTGACCATTTCCCCTCATCAAACTTAATTTAATTGTAGGTTAATCACGACTCGACAAATTACATGATCTGCTTATATGAAATAAGATTGAGTAGAATCACTCGTTTTTCTTATCACATCGGTATTTACAATACCTAAACTTATCTTTAAAAATGATACTCAAAATAAAGTAACATTAAGTTATTATACGCTACAGCACAAAACAAATAGTAAGAGGTATTACCATGCAAATTCGACAAACTGATGATAATAAACACGGATCTTTTATCATGTTCGACAATGACGTTCAAATTGCAGAAATGGCTTATACATGGGCTGGTGAGCAATTATTAATCATCGACCATACAGATGTAGATGAAAAATATAAAGGTCAAGGCCTTGGAAGAAAGCTCCTTGATGAATTGGTCGCTTTTGTTCGCGCTAAAAATGTAAAAGTCATTCCATTGTGCCCTTTTTCTAAATCAGTTTTTGACAAAGATGCCTCTATACGTGATGTTTTACGTCCCTAAAAGCCTTATTTAATAAATTTAGATGTAATTCTTTTAAGGGTAGGTCAAGCACTGCCCTTAGGAGTTTTTATTTATAGCAGCATCACACAGTACTCATTGCTAGAATTCCAATACCCCTTGCTTCTAAGTGACATTTATTCATCTTATTATTCCTAATCTGGTTCAACAAATTTCTTATTTGCAGCGAGATAAGATAAATACAGCACTGGAATAATAAAAAATGCAACACTCCAAAATTCTAAATGCACATATAAAAATGCACCTAAAAATGCTCCGATCACAAAGCCGCTGACAATACTCAAGCTATGTAGCAATTTCTCTTTGTTATCATCATTTTTATTGCTTAAATAATTTGTGATATCAATCCCAAACTGTGTGGTATTGCCTGTCATCATCGTACTTGGACTAATGTGTTTAATTAAAGTTTTGCTTGATGTATTTCGAATCGCTAAAGCAATTAAACCTAAACCTGCTGTAATTGCAACAGTCACACTATTGGCATCTTTAAAGGGTTCAAAATACAGCCCTGCAACCATAAAGCCTGTTAAAAAAAGTGCTTCTCCTAAGAATAAATAACTTAAAGCAATGTGTCTTTGAGTACTACGGTCAATCCAATATTTGGTAATAGCAACAGTTAAAATAAATAATGGAATTGCGCCAAGTTTAATCCAAATACCTGAGCCATCGTTCACCCAAGCAGCACCAGCTATAACTAAGTTTCCAGTGACGTGGGCAGTAAAAAAACCAAATAAAGCAATAAAACCAATCGTATCAATTGCACCACCTACAATAGTCAATAAAATTGGATCTCGGCAAATACTCCAAAATCCTTTGGGTTTAGCCATTTCTATATTTTCCATTTTTAAATCCTAAATACATTGATTCATACAGAAATTACGCTCTTTTGTAATTTCCTCTATAGATATAAGTCAAAATCAATAAAATCGGTAGAACGGTAAACACTCATGGAAATGCAATTTATATACAATTGCTGCAATTACACAACCAAAAGCAAAGCTAAATATGCTTGGTAAAAATAAATATAACCGTTAATCAATCTCTGCTTTGGGCTTTGTAGACAGATTGAAGAAGAATTCACCTCTATCAAGTATGAGCTGTGTAATTGAACCTGTCATCTATTAACTACTCACCAATTACATTTCTTAATAAACCAATAAATACAATTAATAGTGAAGCTGATGATTTCAGGTTAAGTATAAGTCTCCTATAATTTTAAAGCACATCAGTGCCCCAGTTTATGAATTTGTTTATTAAAACAGGGGTACAGCTGGCCTTCAATTCGCTTCTGAAAGACCTGAATAAAATAAATTCTAGTCAATTTTATTCTACCTTTCACAGGAGGGCTTAAATAAGTGAGCTATTTATTGTGGTTAGGCTTAAAGCAAAAGCAGGAAAGGAAGCTGGATTAAAACAAGACATCATGGCAGTTGTAGAGCCTTCTCGTCATGAAGGTGGAAATGTAACTTATGAACTGTTTGAGGATTTAGATGATCCAGGTTTATTTGTATTTTATGAACATTGGGCATCTGTAGAAGCCAGAGAACAGCATCACCATCACGGTCCACATATTCAACAATTTCAAGCAAATGGTATGCAAAATGTTGAAAGTGTGCTCTTTTCACATATGCTTAAACGGTTAGTCAAAGCCTAGTCTCAGAAATCATAAAAGGGCAGTACTTAGCCTGCGCTTTTTATAGTTTTATGTTGTGATATTCAATATTCAACCTAAATAGGCTTAATCCGATACACTTGATTTTAAAGTTATTGGGCTCTTTTGAATGCAATTTTAGCCAATGCTTTTGCTGCAAAAAGTAAAAATACTCTCGTTGAATAATCAATCGATTTACATAACACTTTTGGCAAACGAGAAGAATTATAACGTGTAGACCATGTCAACAATGTTCCATTTTCAATAGGTTCAAACTGCATACGACCACCCAAATGCTGAACTGGTAATGGCCATTTTAAGAAAAGATAATCCCAATAAAGTGGATATTGCAGATCTGTCACAACCTCTTTGAGTGAACCACCAACAAAACGAATTTCACGCACTGCATGTTTACCATTTGAAGGGAACACGTCTCCTTGCTTCAACAATCTAGCATTTAAAACCAGTGGAACTTTTTGATAGCTTTCATGATGAGTAAAAACATCGAATACTTGCTCAGGAGGAAGCTTAATTTTAAGTTGAATTTTAACTTCTGACATTTTTATCATCCATTTTCATCATTTTAAATAGCACGAGTAAGCTTAAATTGTTGAACAAATTGGATAATTGAGTCTGCAATTGCATGTGGCTGACTCAATATTCCCCAATGCCCTGCGGCAATATCTGTTCGATGAAAGTGTGTATCCACATTTTTTTCTAAACCAATTAAGAAATGCTGTGGTACAAACGGATCATTGCTCATCGATATGAGATGTATTGGGACATTTGTTGTTCTGACTTTAGGGGAAATTAAGCTTTTGATTAAATTCTTACGATATAACGCTAAACCATTTACTCCATTTCTCAATTGATGCGGAGGAGAATCAACCTCTATTTTTTCTAAAATAGTCAGTAGAGAAGTCCATCTTTTGGCCAATACAGTTTTCCAACTTAATTCAGGAATGATTGGTACGTTAAAAAAAGCCATATAGCTTGATGAAAAGAGTTGTTTTACTGCAAGAAGCTGTTGTCGAGGCTGCAAACTGCGTATTTGTTGATGAAACCACATTCCAACATGATCAAGACTTGGTGCAAGTGTTGTATAACTTTGGATTTTCTCTTGAATGTTTTGATCAAAAACGGCTTCCCAACCTTGCAATGCACCCCAATCATGTCCAACTAAATGTACTTTTTGATTTGGACTTACAGCACGAATCACATGATCAAGATCGGCAATTAAATATTCAAAACGATAACCTTTACTTGAAAATGGTGCACTAGACAAACCAGCTCCCCGCACATCATACGCCACCACATGGTGGGTCAGCGCCAATTGATCTACCAACATGTTCCATACACTTGCATCATCAGGATAACCATGAATTAAAATAATGGTTTGTAACTGCGGGGAACTTTTCCCCCATTCATAAATTGAGAGTTGAACATCATCAGCATCAATTATTCTTTGTGTTTTTACTGGAGATTTATTCATATTAAGAAACCAATTTCTGTTCAAATGCTTTAACAGCAGCTGAGTTGTTAATGTAATCCAAGGCCATTTGGGTAGATGCTTCATAAATTGGATGATAATCAGGTTTAAAAAAGCTGCCTGAGGTTGTAATAAACCAAGATAAACTTGGAATTAGATTTTGCTTACTTGCAGCCGCCCATTCTTTCCAAAATCCGATACCGATTAAACGTTTTTGTGATTTTGGCATTAACGGGTCAGTTGCAGCTAAATTCACAGTCCCCTTCACCATCAACGCGGTTAAAGAAGGAATCACCAACAACATAATAAAACAGCGCATTGCATAGTTATTATTTGCCAAATATTGATATAAATCATAAGCAACTGCACGATGTTCAACTTCTTCAGCACAATGCCATGTAAATAGATCACTAACTTCTGGATTACATCCTTTTTCTTCCCAATGTGCATTTTCCAGTACAAATTTGCCCAATGCACAGGTGTAATGCTCTGCGGCAGCGACAATACCAACACGTGCTACTAACCATTGTTTTTGCAGAAATTGAGGTAATTTCAGACCAAAAGGTTTGTCTGCCAAAGCATAATCAAAAAGTTGAATGACTGTTTCATATTGTTTTTCAATATCCACACCATAACGTTGTAAATAGAGTTCAATCGACTCTTTGTGCGCCTGAGCATGAATCGCTTCTTGTCGAATAAAAACCTGCACATCCGCTTTCAATTTTTCGTCATGAATAAAAGGTAAGGCTTTATTAAACATACGACAGAAAAAGTATTCGCCGCGGACTAAAGAAAAACTAAAATGATTAATGGCATGACTAGATAAGGGCGATTGTGGAATCCAATGTAATGGCGTTTCAGTCCAATCAAAACTCACTTTACGTGGAAATAATGGCCAATACGTTTTTGAAAAAGGTGCTGTATGCATATTATTTTTCGCTCTGATATACAGTAAATTATCTTTTTAATAATAAGTTCCTTTTTGGAACTTTTAATAGCATAGAAATCCTGACTATTGTCAATTAAGGTCAAATTTATAAGTACACAGAAATTTCAAAGGATTATTTTTCAAAAATGTATAGAACAAAAAACTAAAGCTCTTTACCAACAGAGCCTTAAATCTTTTATATTTATTCGATATATCGTCAGTAAGCTTCATCATTATTCAATATACCGTTTATGAATGTAGAGATCATTAGAATGATTGACATCAGTCTTGGCAGTTAGCAATTATACCCATGAACTTTAAGCCTTTATTAAAGGCTTGCACGCCGTCTTTATGTCAATCGATAGAGATCTCCTATAAAGCACATATTTCAAACAAGCATATTCTTTTATAACTATATTTATTTTTATTTAAACTCAACTGAAACCCGAACACGTCAAATATGTTGTTTTGGATTTTATTTAATTCAGAATTTAATGTGGGGTAACTAGAGGGGTAAAAGCACAGATAAAAAATAAGCCCTTGCAAATACAAGGGCTTATTTAGATATTTGGCGGAAGCGGTGTCCGTATAACACTTGTTTTATGTAGTCCAAACCAATCCAACATAAATCTATCTTTCAATAACTTAAAATAAAACCATTCCAATCACGTCTTGCCTAATCCGACCGTTTCCAATATTCTATGTGGGTTATTATGTGGGACAGGAATAACCCTATGCCTAAGAAAGCCAAAGAACTCTCTGCACTCAGTGTAGCAAAAATCAAAGAAAATGGTAGGCATGCTGTCGGCGGTGTAGATGGCTTGCATCTACGTATTGTGAATGATTCTCGTGCTTGGGTTTTACGTGTGGTTGTAGGTCAACGTTTTGATGATAATGGTAAACAGCAAATTCATCGCCGTGATATTGGTTTAGGTTCTTATCCAGAAGTGTCACTCGCTGAAGCAAGAACCAAAGCTCAAGAAATGAAAGCTCAAATCCGAAATGGAATTGATCCTATTCAGCAAAAGCAAGATCAGCTTCAAGCTTTACGTATTCAAAAACTTCATGCTCGAACTTTTCGTGAATGTGCTCAGATTGTGATTGCTAATAAATCGCGTGAATTGAAAAATCAGAAACATATTGCTCAATGGTCGACTACATTAGAGACTTTTATTTATCCAACTTTAGGTGACCGTGTGATTGGCTCAATAAATAAAGTCGATATTGCCAAAGTTTTGGAACCCATTTGGACTGAGAAAAATGAAACGGCTAAACGACTCCGTGGCCGTATTGAAACCATTTTTGATTATGCCAAAGCCATGGAATATTTTGAAGGTGATAATCCTGCCGAATGGAAAGGTAACTTAGAACCTATTCTAGGTAATTTAAAACAGATATCACGTCCTCATCCCTCCCTGCCTTATGAACGAGTCTCAGAATTTGTTCAGCACCTTCGTCAGAAAGATGGTATTTCTCCCAAGGCACTGGAATTTGCAATTTTAACGGCTTGTCGTTCGGGTGAAATCTTTGGAGCAACTTGGCAAGAAATTGATTTTAAAAATAAAGTCTGGACTATTCCTAAAGAGCGCATGAAAGCTGAAAAAGAGCATCGTGTTCCACTCTCAGAACCTTCTATTGAATTATTGAAGTCTATTCAGGCTGGTGCACAATCACAGGACTATATTTTCCCTGCACCTCGTGGTGGTGGCATGCTTTCTGATATGTCCCTAACGGCTTTGATTAAGCGGATGAATGAGCAAAAGTTTAAAGAAAATGGCTTAGGCTATATTGACCCTAAACAAAATCGAGTAATTACAACACATGGTTTCCGCTCTACTTTTCGTGATTGGTCAGCAGACAAAACTGACTACCCACGTGAAGTTTGTGAGCATGTATTAGCACATAAACTTCCTGATGAAGTAGAAGCTGCTTATTTACGCGGAGCTTATTTGGAAAAACGAAAAGGCTTAATGGCTGACTGGGCTGAATTTTTAGTAGTTTTTATTAATTAAAGTAAAATTTATCATAAAAAGTCTAAATATTGAATATACTACTGCATCAATAAATGAATTTTTATTTGCTATTAAATATCTAAGTAATACATTTCTTCTTGAAAACAAATATCTTCATATATTATTTCCTTTTTACAATTAATATCATGACTCACTCCTAAACTTTCATAAATTTTTTTTGCCTTAATGTTTTTCGATAAAACCCATAAATAAACTCTAAAATGGCTAAACGCTTTAGTCCAGAATTTAAACAGTAAGCAATAGATTATGCACTTTCGAATTCTCATGATTCTTTAGCTGCAATCGCCCAGAAATTAGGGGTCGGCTATTCAACATTAGATAAGTGGATTCGTGAAGCTAACCCAACAGGTTCAAGCAAATGCCAACTTTCACCAGAACATGAGCAATATATTGCGCAAGATTCTTGATCTAGAGAAAGAAGTCAAACAGCTCAGGGAAGCCAATGATATTTTAAAAAAGACGCATGTGTACTTCCTGACAGATCATGCCAAGAAAAGTACACGTAATTCAAGATCTAGCTATGACTGAAATTACGGTTTCTTCTGCCTGTAAATGCCTAGGTGTTAGCGCTTCGGGCTACTATGCTTGGCGAAAGAGACAGATTTACGTTAATCTAAAGTACACTGATTTAAAAGCTGTATATTGGCAACACCATGCTCGCCTAGGAGCACCTTCATTGGTGCACGACATGCATGATTTAGGTTACTGCATGAGTGAACGTACAGTTGGAAGGATGCTAAAAAAGCTTGGTTTACGCAGCAAGATTTCCCGCAAATATAAGCATACAACTGATTCAAATCATCGTTTGCCGACGGCACCGAATTTGTTAGATCGCCAGTTTACAGTCACTCGGCCAAATAGAATTTGGACAACCGATATAACGTATATCCACACCAAAGAAGGTTGGTTGTACTTATACGTGATGCTGGATTTATTCAGTCGTCGTATTGTGGGTTGGCAAACCAGCCATCGAATAGACCGTCAATTGATGTGTGATGCATTTAATTATGCAATGGCTCTCAGGGCTATCCAACGGGCATCATGGTGCATTCGGATCAAGGCTCACAGTACTGTAGTCGTGACTTTAGAGCGCTATTGATGACGAATAACTACATTCAAAGCATGTCTAGACGAGGAAACTGCTGGGATAATACGGTGACAGAAAGCTTCTTTCATACATTTAAAGGTCATGTGGTACACGGGAGTGTGTTTACTACCCGAAAAGAATCAAATGCTGTCTTGTTTGAATATATTGAAGTTTACTACAATCGAATTAGAAGGCATTCTGCAAATGACTGGTTAAGTCCAGAGCCTTTGAACAGAAATATTTTAAGAATTTAGAGGGATTGGCTGTCCACAACACTGTCTAGGATCACTATTTAAACAGAACTCAAATCTCTGCTTAAAACCTTCGTATACTCCAAAAGATCTATTTCAGAATTAAATTTCTTTAATTCAGGTTCTGTCTCTCCTAATTTCCATAAAAATGAATGAGATATATTTGCTTCTACATCTCTAGAGCCCATTATGTCATATTCATTTGTGTCGTTAATTTCCAGATGAAAGGATACCAAACAAATATTTTTCTTCTTTTTCATCATTGTTAGAAGATTTCTAAACTCACCCCAAGCATTCTTATCAACCTCTTGAAATTTAGAATTGAAATAATAAATTAGTGCTTTCTCAATAAGTAAACCTTCCTTGTCTAAAGGGATATCATAAATCATTGAGTTAGTTGATATTATATCTATGTTTCTCTCTTCAATTTTGGTAAATGATCCAACTTTGAATGTATTAACTGTTAAAAAAATATCATTTTCTGATGTAGGTACTTTATAAAGTATCTCTGTCAAGCCTCTATGTTTCAAGCCTAATGCCCGCCCTACTGGGTCTTCAGTTATACCAACATAATGTACTTCACTTACAATTCCCAAATTGATCCCATACTCTCTTAGAAAATAATGAATGGGATAAGCTATAGATTCAGAAACTTCACTATGAAAATAAATAAACTTTTCATCTACAGTAATGTTAGTCGGAATTTCCCTTGGGAAATAAATTTCAATTTTCCTTTTGTCTTTATTTCCTATTAAAAAATAAATAGTCAACTTTCGTCTATCAAAGAAGGAAAATTTGGGTTGCATTTTTACATTGAAACGAACTTTCTTTCGTGAAGTGACAAAATAGATAAATCTTTTTTCATTACTTGATTCAACATACTCTTTGAAATTATTCAGCATTTCTTTAAGCTCATTTTTAGCTTCATCAAATGGTGGATCAATAATCAAGTCATACCAAAGAAAGTATGATGAGTCTATTGTAATGTGCCACCTTTTCTCAGCATTATTATACTCAGGCATTTCCTGTATTGAATTATAGAGGCCTCTTGTCATATACGTTCTACTTAAAATTCTACTAATCGATTAAAACTATAAGGTTAAGTTAATATAGTCAACTAAAGTACGCCATTAAATGACGCATAAAGAACTGTGTCTAAATTTTTGGTGGCTATTCAGTTACCAATCATTTTGGTAAATTTCTTTTGGCGGAATGGCAAGAAGTGATTTTTAAAAAACAGGTCTATATATTTCTAAAAAATAAATGGAAGCAGAAGAGCAATCTATTGGCCTTTGTCTCATGAACAATCAGGTTGCTGGAATCCATACATTAAATTGTGTATGTAATTGTCCATAAGTTACTAGATGAAGTGAAAACTTGTTATTTACGAAAAGCATATCTTGCTAAACATAAGGGCTTAATATTATTGTTATTTATAGAACTTTTATTAGACTAAAGTAAAATATTTAAACCCCTATTTTTTTTATAATTTATGAACTCTTTTTTCATTTTAAGGTTACTATGAAGCAAAATTTAATTCTTATATTTTTAATAGCATCACGGGGGCTATATGAAGTTAAAGAAAATTACTATCCAAAATTTTAGAAGATTAGAAAATGTAACAATAGATATAGAAGACAAAGAAACTATTTTTGTTGGTCCAAATAATAGTGGAAAAACATCCGCAACTGCAATTTTTAAGTGTTTTCTAGGAGACACTAATTTCAAAATTTATGATATTTCAGCTAGTAGAGTTGCTGATTTCGAGTCTTTTTTACATAGCAACGATCCTTCTTTATTGCCAGAAATCATACTTGACCTTTGGTTTTCAATAGACCCCAACACAATTGCTTTTGGGCGAGTTTTTACCCTACTACCCCATCTTTCCGACTTTACTGAAGTTGGATTAAGGATGACCTATACAATTGAAAATCCCAATAAATTAAAAGAGGACTATGAAGCAGCCTACCCTATTGAACAAACTGGTAATCGGGCGAAATCATTGTTTCAATTTTTAGCAATTTATAAAAAGTTAAATCATTATTTTTCTACAGACTATTATTCATTAGAAAAAAAAGAAAATGAGGATAGTGAAATTATAGAAACTGCTACACTTTTAGATCGCAATGATGCAAAAAAATTAGTTAGTCAGTTAATAAAAGTTGAATTTGTAGATGCTCAAAGAAATATCAATGATGATGATAGCAATCGCAGTAATCGCCTTTCAACTGCATTTGCATCCTTCTATAAAAAAAATCTTGAACAATCAAATTATGCTGCTGAAGCACATGAGGTTATCAATAATAATAATAAACAATTAACTGCTCATTATGAAACTCAATTCTCCCCCTTAATGAACTTAATTAAGGGCTTAGGAATTCCATCAGTTAACGATAGAGAGCTTCGAATTATCTCTTCATTAAGCCCCGAATCCGCACTACGAGGTAATACTGAACTTATATATATAGATCCAAACCAAGGACATGATTTACCTGAACTTTATAATGGATTAGGTTTCAAAAACCTAATATTTATGGCGATTCAAACAAGGCATTTCCACTCCCAATGGTTAATAATTCCTCTAAATCGTCCTTTATGTTTACTTATTTTTATTGAAGAACCAGAGGTACACCTTCATGCTCAAGTTCAACAATCATTTATAGCTAACATATGGAATGTAATTAAGGAATCAGTTGAATCACTAGATCAAGCACATTTAGTACCTCAAATAGTCGTAACCACCCATTCATCGCATATTATTGATGCAATAGATTTTGAAAAAGTCAGATACTTTCAACGATCTTATACAACGCGACAAACAAACCAAACAGGTATTCGAAATGTTTCAAATGTAATGAGTTTAAGATCATTCCAACCTCAAATTATTACACAAGAATCAGGAGACCAAATTTCTCCTGAGGAATCCATTGCTTTCCTTAAAAAATATTTACGACTAACCCACTGTGATTTATTCTTTTCAGACGCAGCAATTTTAATAGAAGGAGCGGTTGAGAAACTACTTTTACCATCAATTATTGAGTCTTCAGCTGCTAGATTAAAATCTACATACTTAACAATACTTGAAGTCGGAGGTGCTTATGCTCATCGATTTGAAGGACTGCTAGAATTTTTAAAGATACCTTATCTCGTCATAACAGATATTGATTCTGTAGTTCCAGTAGGGTACCCATCAGCCTGTCATGCTAATACGGTAGGTGCTCGAACATCAAATGCATCTTTAAAGCATTTTTATGGAATTAAAACAATTGCAGAGTTAATGGCAATTCCACCGCAGAACAAAATACATGATGAAAGAGATAGGTATGTAGCTTTCCAAACTAATATTTTAGTTAATCACAATAACAATCAAAAAAATATGCTTCCTCGTACTTTAGAGGAAGCCATTGCATATGAAAATTTTGGATTACTTCATTCAAATGAATTGTCAATTGGAATTACTATTCCTGACTGTCTCGATTCAGCATATAACGAAATTTATGAAAGAATTCGTACTGATAGTTTTAAAAAAACAGATTTTGCTATGGATTTACTAGCTTGTAGCACTGTTTGGATATCGCCAAAGTATATAGTTGATGGTTTATTGTGGCTAGAAAATAAACTTTGCGGTCCAACACAAATTTTAGAAATACCGCAAAATATAGTCACGTTGGACGAGATTGAACAAGCATGATAAATAGAATTGAAACAACAGCTGATGATGAAATTAAAACTTGTTTGGCCAACCATCAGAATTTTGCTCTAATTGCTGGTGCAGGTTCTGGAAAAACTAGTTCTTTAGTAGATGCATTAAAACAGATACGGGAAAATGAAGGCAAAAACCTTCGTCAAAATGGACAGTCTATTGCATGTATTACTTATACAAAGCGAGCTGTAGAAGTAATTAAGTCACGTTTAGGATTTGATGATCTTTACACCATATCAACATTACATAGCTTTTTATGGAATCTCATAAAAACTTTTCAATCAGATATACGTAAGGTACTTAAAGAAGCTTATTTACCAATTTTAATAGAAAATACGAAGTCAAAAGATAATGGTGGTAACAGCCAAATAGCTATAAAAGCGAGAAAAAAAACTCATCAACTTGAATTAGAATTATCAAAAATTGATACAGTTAATAACTTTAATTATTCTGATAACCAGTTCAGCAATTATAGTACAGGCCAATTAAGCCACGATGATATTATTGAAATCTCCATTATTCTTTTACAACAAAATCAGACTTTTAGGAAAATATTAGGGCTTAAATTTCCATATATTTTTATAGATGAAGCCCAAGATACCTATTTAGGTATTATTGAAGGTATTAATTTGGTATGTGCCGAAGATGGTGTGCCAGTAGTCGGATATTTTGGTGATCCATGGCAACAAATTTATGATGATAGTGCCGGAAATTTCTCACCTCCAGCCAATGGTAAAATCATTAAAAAAACAGAAAATTTCCGTTGTTCAGAAAGCGTTATTCGCCTTTTAAATTCATTTCGTAAAGATGTTTCTCAATATCCAGCTGGGCAAAATAAAGAAGTTGAAGGAAGCGTGATCTTTCGACTGATCCAAACTGAAACTCCAGAAATGCCAAGAAAAAAATATTCTGAGGATCAAGTTACTCGAGCTTTATTAAAAATGGATACTGCTCTTGAAGAATGGGGCTGGAGTAATCAAGATAATGTGGTTAAATTATTTCTAGTAAGGCAAATGATTGCAAGAAGGATGGGATTTTCCGAATTAAATAAATTGTTTAATGGGCCTTTTTCGTCATCTCGATCTGAAGATGCTTTTGAATCTGGTGAACACTTTGCATTAAAGCCTATTATATCAATAATTTACCCTCTAATCACTGCTAAAAACAAGTATAATTATCGTGATGTAATTGATATCCTTAGAAATAACAGTCCAGCATTTTATATCGATGGGCTAAATGCATCAAAAAGTTTAAAAGTAATGATCGATCACTCTAATTCATTAATTTCAGAATTAGAAAATTATTGGAATTCCTCTAATATAAAAAAAATTCTAGAATTTTGTGTTACGGAAAAAATCATTAATATTTCTGAAAGGCTAATGGAACATTTACAACGACCACCTAGAACTGAAATATATGATGAAGAAATTCACGAACAAGAAAAAGAAGACTGGTTGCTAGATCAATTATTTCAAATGAACACAAGTGAGATAGATGCATATGCAACATTTATTGCTAAAAATTCATCTTATAGTACTCAACATGGAGTTAAAGGTGAGGAATATCCTAAAGTTTTGGTTGTTTATGACGATGTAGAAGCAAGCTGGAATAATTACAATTTTGGGAAAATATTAACACCAAATATATCTGGATCCCCTACATCAGGTCAAAAATCTCGGGGGGAGAAACTAGCTTATGTAGCGTTTTCTAGGGCTTTAGAAGAACTACGAGTTATTTTCTTTACGCCAAATCCTGAAATGGCAAAACGCGAGCTTATTTCTAGTGGTCTACTATTACCAGAACAAATTGAAATCTCTTAAACTTAGTGGAGATAATTGATTCTTAGGATTAACTATCTCCTCCTTAGCAAATTATAAAATTTCTAAGTAATGCATCTTTGAGCTGTGTTGCACAAAGCTGTTTGTACGATCGGATTTAGCAATATAATTTCCGAATGATGAAACCCGCATCTAAAAACTACCATACAACTAATTGGTCTACATATAACCGGACCCTCATTAATTTATGAAATATGCCATTTGGTTTGATCCCAAAACTCAAAGGTACGCTCAACCAAAAGGCAAACATGGTCGAAATCAAACATATCCACATACAACCATCCAATGCTATTTAATGATTAAATCCTTATTTCGTCTTTCTCTATGTATGGTAACGGGCTTTATTTAAAGCATCAAATTTTTGCGCAATAAATTGTCAGCTAAGGAATTGAGTTTTTAAGATAAATAAAATCTACGTTAACAAAGAATGTACGAGCTGTAATTTTTCAAATATCAACATAAAAAAGCTAGCAAATCTGCTAGCTTTTTCTAATGTCTATTTACCGTTTAGGATTCAACAAACCAAAAAAGGCTTCATCATCATTTTCAATATCTTCAAAAAGCTTATAAAACGTCTGAGCAACTGCCTTATTTTTGATAAGAATTCCAACTGGCACTGTTGTTAAAAAATTAGTTGAAGAGTCTCTGATGTGAATAATCAAAGCACAAAAAGAGTCCTTCATAACCAAAAGCTCGAAGTTACCATCAAAAGCCATACTACTTTCCCTAAATGTCAGAAAGTGAGTTGCTCCTGCCTGAGCTGTAATTTGCTTTTTATAATTTCCTATTGACTGTTTATCGTTCTTAAAACCCACAGGTAAAAAGCATTTAAAGTTTTTGGTAATTTCAGTAGTTGATAAGCGATCAATAAAATCACTAAATCTATCTGATTTACCCCAGAAGTCATCAGTTGGGGCTAGCCAGTATAGCTGCCTATCATCCCTATTTTGGTTCTGAAATTGCTTGATCGTTTTAAAAAACAGGTCAGAATTTTCCTTAGAATAAATGGGCCCGATAAAATATTCATTAGATTTGTGTTTTAAACTTAATAAACGGTCTAAATTGAGCTTATTCTCACTAAAAACTGCTTCAATACCAAATACATCCTCCATATCCAACTCATTGAGTGCTTTTACTATACTATCAATATTTGGCGAATTCTTAGCCACTCTAAGAGCAGCATAAAGCGAGTCAAGGATCTTGTCAGAATTTTCCATGTGATTGAAATCACTGATCTCTATTGGCATGCAGTTATCATCGAGCGTCAAAGGCAAAGTAAAACGACGAGAATGGTCTCGCAATTTTTCAACTTTGCTCATTTTATACAACTGTAACTTTTTCTCTTCCACAGACATGTTCAACTTAACCAGTTCTTGACTGAAATAGAAGCGAAAGTTTTTCTGGAATTCTTTGCTCACCAAAGATTCACTATTAGAAAGATATTCGTTGGAAGCTTCTAATTTAATTGAATTTGTCCCATTGTCAGATGCATTAGGATTCACTGGTTCGGGATTCAAGCCAATCATCTCAAAACTCATCTTCTGAATGTTGTCCTCAATTTTACTAACATATGGGACTGCACAAACATCTGAAAAAGCTTTCTCAAGTTGCTTTGTAAGTGAAAATCGACCGTCCTCAAGATTTTGTATCTGCTCTCTATTTAATAAGCTTGTTAATAGAACATCTGTTTCATAGTTAGATAGGCCTAAAAAACGAGCTATTCTTTCAGCAGGCAAAGGTGCAATAACTAATAACCGTAACACCATGGAATCAATAAAATCCAAGGTGTCCATTGTTGTGTAGCTAAACACCACATTAAATTGTTGAGATGGTAAAGTGACATCAACGTCATGATAGGTTCTTAGTGAATTCTCCATGTGTTACACCTCTTCCTGACGAGTCTTCTGAGTTCTTTTTATATGATTTGGCGGATTAGTCTGTACTACTTTGCGAGCTGCGCGTTTTGACACCCATTTGTATTCTGAAGTCTGATTTTCACGACTCTTGATATAATTTAGTACTCGGCCTAAAGGTAATTTACTGTTAACTCCTTGCCACATCTCTTCTGCACCAAAAATTACCAGTCGATCCATAGCCCGAGATAAAGCAACGTTCACGCGATTCGGTGATTTCAAGAATGCAGGAAATTTAGTTGGATCATTTCGCGTCACCGAGAGAATAATGATCTGATTTTGTTTACCTTGATAGCTATCCACCGTATCAATATGCACAATTGATCTCAGTTCATCAGACACATCGCACATAGAGAAGGCTTTTCTTAACTGATGTTTTTGCTCAGCATAAGTACAAATCACACCAATAGCTGGCTCTTTAAGGGAGTCAGGCTCTGGCACCAATTTGCTTAACAATGACTTGTCTTGGTCAATCCGCTGAAGAAACTTGATGATTTCGGTAACTTCATGCGGATTATAAATACTGCTGCCTTTCTCTAATCTGAAATGCTCAGCATTACCTGTATCTACCCAAGTAACGGTAGAATTTAATTCCGTTGCGATTTGAGATTCATAAATATTTGGGACAATACGTTTTAATATAATTTTCTCTAGTTCTACTTCACTCTTACCACGTGAGTCAACCACCTCAGTTACAAGTTTCCCATCATAAAAGCAATCAGAAACCAATGCACCAATACTTGGACTCATACGATATTGTGACAGTAATTCAGCACTAGCCTTCTGCCCGTAATGTGAATCAAAAATACGGCCAAAATCACTTTGCAACTTATCTTCTAAGTCCTCATCTGAGATCTTAAGTTGTCGAGCTAAAGCCTTTTTATGCTCACTCGAATAAAGAGGGGGAAGCTGATCCTGATCTCCCACCAACAAAATACGAGTCCCTGACTGCATCGCAATAGCTAATTCTGAAGGAATCGAACGCGCTGCTTCATCAATAATTACCCAGTCAAATTTATGATTGGCAATTCCAATATTTTGCTGTCCCACACCAACACATGTGCCACAAACCAATTGTCGAGTCTTAACCAAGAAACTTTCATAGTTGGCATTTTGGCTTTCAATCAATGGCTCATAATCTAGAGCGATTTTAATCAGAGCTTTGGCTTTAAGACCCTCCTCATTCGATACACCATAGTATTGATTGAATGCCTCAAATGAAATTTGATCGATCTTACTGAGCTGGTTTAATACAGATATATCCTTATGATGGATGTAATATTCAAGTTGATCCAAAAAGTCTTGATTAACCCAATACATGTTCTTTAGCTTATTCATTGCAGATATAAAGGCCTGCTTATACTCATCCAATGAAAAACTAAACTTTTGATCAACATCATCATGGTCAATTGCTTGATAGGTCGATATAAGAGTACTTAAGATAGAGGCTCTTAGCTCAAAGAGATCCTCTAAATACTCTTCTTCAAGTGATAAATCACCGGCAAGCTCAATTACTCTTTCCTTGATGTTAGATTTAAACAACTCTTTTTGGCTCGTAATAATCGATCCCGTATAAACATCTTTTAACTCAGGGGACACTGCGCTTTCTTTATTGCTGATTCGAGCAATACTTAATGGTGTTTTATATTTTGCACATAGCTTACGTATACGTTCAACACTCGTGTTTACAGCCTCGTGTGACTGACTAACAATCAAAATATTGGATACACTTTGTTTGTCATAGAGATAGTGCGCCAATATTGATATAAATTCAGTTTTACCTGTTCCCGGCGGTCCCTTTAATAACGATACAGGTCCATACTTAAGAACATTACGGAAAGCTTCACGTTGCAATGGATTAAGGGATTTTTTGAGCACGTCACTTTCTTCATCCACTTCATTATAGTGATCAAGCTCTTCATCCGATACTTCGATCCCGTAATCCTTAGCTTCAAGCACTAATGAAGGTTCAAAATAATTAACAAGATTTCCAATGACTGCTTTATTTCTAAGAATGTTGTTCAGAGCATCAGCACGTTTTCGATTAGATGACTTATCAGCCTTACTTTGTAGAAATAATGTAGCCTCTCTAGAGACTTCTTTCGTTTTTTTACAAAAATCAATCCACAACTCTCCGACTTTAGATTGTGCAATATTTACTACACCAATACTAAAGATAAAATCTCTGCCACTTCCCATTTCTTTAGTGCACATTACTTCGACTTTATCAGTCTTCGAGAATTTAGCAGTTACATCCTCGGCAGAATCATAATAAGCAATAACACTCTTGGAATTATGATGATGCTTATTTTCAACAGTTTTCAACGGCTCTGACAAATTAATCGTAGGATGGGCATGCCGTTCAGTCTCCATTACTTTTCGCCACAGCTCCTGAGTAGTAATTTCAATTAAGTTTTCATTATGGCGCTGAACAAGCATTGGTGCAGTATTATGCACATTAGCAACGGCATCTAGGTTTTCTATCGCTGGTAACGCATCTACTTCTTTTTGAGCATTAAATGCTTCTTTTTGCTCCTTGATCTTTTGCAACTGTACATGCCTAAACTCAGCAATGGCATCAATGAAACTTCGATCTTTGGACAGGAAGGCATTTAACTCATCAATATTGTCACGTCTACTCATACCAGATGTGGGATGCACTTCAATACTAACATCTAACGTGAGGCATGCATCCTTACTTGCTTTCCACCATAAGTCTTGTTGTTTAACGAAATCAAGGAAAATTATTCGATTTTCATGAGGCTTATAAAACCCTTTAAACATGCCATTAATCCCATGAAGAGTAAGCCGAATATCCCCTTCATTTGCAGTTTCCAGTTGAATATAAACCTTGCCATTTTCAGGATAAATCGTAAAAGCAGAATCAACCCTGCTCGTATAAATCTTAATCTTAGGGGCTTCTTTCGCAATAGCACCCTTACATTCAAATGCTTCAATAAAGCGCGTGTTATCGATATAGCGCACACTTGCTTCTTCTAACATCTCTTTATTCAACGCTTCATACAACCACGTTAAATTCGAATCAATCGAAGCAGCATCATTTGTTTTTAGGGGTATATCATATAAACCAGCAATGAGTTTCAATGCAGCATAATTATCACATTGGATTGCCGTTGGATCTTCGATATCCAATGGGAAGTAGCCATTAGATGGATCAGGCTGAGGTGCTTCAGCATGGAAACAATCATTAAAAATAACTTTAAAGTCTGTTTGATCCACCATAATCTTTTCACCATCTAAATTTCCATGGTGATAGCCATGCTCATGGAATTTTTTCAGAGAATGTAAAAACTGAAGTGTAAGCTCATTTTTTTCATCATCGGTTAAGTCCACAGCAACCTTTGACCAAGATTTCCCCTTTACCGTTTCTGTCACCAGATATGCGGCTGCCATGCTCGTCGATAAACCAAAATCCTCAACATGAGGAAGAAACGGCAGATTAAGAGTTTGTGTCATTTTAAGTAGTTCAAAGAATCGCTTAAAACTACTCTTTTGGTAAGTGGTCATTGCAGATGCAACCTTACCCATCCATGCTTTAACTAAATATTCGCCTGATGCATAAAGTGTAAAATTCTGGTTAGCTTCTAATGGCGCAACCAAAATAGGATAGGTAGCCAAAGGATTCGTATCCTTTGAGAAAGAGCTCAGAACATTATCATCAAGTTCATAGCTCACTTGCTCAACAGGTTTTTTTGCTAAGAAGTCCTGAAACAATGCACACGCATCATCATATTTCCCCGTTAAGGCAAGAGATAAAATCTTTTCAAGCCAATGGCTTTGATCTCGCTCCTCAGCACTAAATTTATTCAATGAGCGAGGGCTTAGGCGTTTATCCTTCCAGATATGAAGAATCAATTGCCCCAACCAATATACATCTCGTTGAGCAGCAGTTAAGTCTAGATTCGGAAGATTGGCAACTGTATTTAAAAAGGGCAAGACATTGGCCAATTCAGAGTCAATTTCAGCAGAATCTGTTTGTTCACTTGCGGCCGCAAAATTAGATAGCAATATCTCTTTTTTATAAGATATCCATACACTGTGATCTCCCACATCACCATGGGTAACTCCCATTTGATGGAGGTGATTGAATTTACCAAGTAAAATTTGAAATAAATCTACTTTCTCTGAGTCAGTCATTTTCGCTGCATATGAAGCAATGAACTCATTGACTCGGTAGCTGTTATCGGGCAGCTCATACAACTCGTTATATTTAGATGTCATGTCATCTAAACTTGGGTTTGTAATGGGGTGCAAACAGCTTTGGTAAAGGTCAGGTTTTTCGGTTTTAATTTTTTGAAAAACTTGTCGCTCATTACAGATCAGATCGAATCGATGTTGCGGTTGAATCATTCTTGAGTTCACCAACTTGAACTTATTGAAGTCCCAACAACGCATCAAAGATTTTTCACCCGCTATGCTTAACGAATGCGCTTTATACTCACTATAGATTTTTTTAGGATGTTGTAAGATCAACTCACCTTGTTCATGGTTATTAATCACTAAAGTAGGTGTTTGAATTTGGTCAGGTGCAAAAACTTCATCAATAATAGCATGATATTCTTTTTTAATATCATAAATACGGCCATCACGTTCAAGATCCTTTCTAAACACTTTATTAAATGTCGGTTGATGCGCTAATTGCTTAAATTCTTCTAACGAAAGAACGTGCTCTAAATCCTCTTTAGGTAGGCGTGAATAATCTGCTTTACCACACATAACTACAAAATGTGAGACAAATTGGGCATGATACTTAATGCCCAATTTTTGCTTTTCTTTCACCTTAGCTAAAAGCTTATTTCGGATAAGAAACATCTTTTTCTTATTTTTAGTCACAGGGCAAGCATCTTTCACTTCACTGCCCATATGCCATTTGCCAGCGACTTTTGTGATTTCCTTTCCATTCCAATCTTTAAACTCAATCACTAAGACGTTTGCATGAGTAATAATTAGAAGGTCATATTCAAATTTTTCAGAATTACGTTGGTCAATTCCTTTCTTACCCTCATTATGCATAAACTCAAAACCTGCATATGCACGCCAGTTTTTAGTTTTCTCACCTACATCAAAGACCTTTTTAATCTGATCAATTGCTGTGAGTTCGTGCTCGTATATACCTGTCTCTGGATATGTAACTATCATATTTAAATATCTTAATTAAAATGTCTGCTTTTTATGCACATAAAAATAGGCATCAACAATTGATGCTAAATTTTTATTAACATGAAGTAATGTTATATGTACTGTGTTATAGAAAAATACTTAAAGTAAGAATTTATTCTTTAGTTGCTAGTTTGACCAAATAAGCCCTCCGTAAGATTATTTATGTATTATAAGATTGTTTTTAAAATAAAATTTATCAATATTTAGATGTAGCACCCGAGCAACCTGACAAGATCATTAATTAAACGATCCAAATCAATCACAGGTTCAAGCAAAATGTATTTCACTTGAACTATTCATAATTAGACTTATATTACATTCAGTAACCATATTTTCAAAATAGTTTTTCTACATTTTTATAATTTTATTAAGCATTTAAATCTGCATAAAAATGATGTTTATTTTTTTAAACAATTCCTGATATTTATAAGTGTTGGTAGAGAAAACTATTTCTTATTAGATATAGCACTAACAGAAGCCTAGCTAATACTAAACCTTTTTGATTCCGATTTTATCTCGTATACCTATCGTTTTAGCGACACAATGTGTCGCTAAACTTACCTTATGTATTTATCTAAAAAAATAAAAATTATTTTTAATAAAACTAATTAATAAAAGGGAAATGATTTTTGACAATAAAACGAATGAACATTTGTTAGCTTTGGCTCGTAAAATTACTGCTTTATTATTTATTGGTGGTATTGGGCTTCTGATTACATATCGAACTGAGACGAATGGTTCCTAATACACATTATTTATTTGCAATTTATCCTTATCACAAAGAACAGACTCAAAAATTCGTCTCTTTATTGATTTTATTTCCATTTTTTTCAAAAAAATACTATTTTAAAAAATGATGAGTCATAGTTTTATATACCTACGCTCATCATATTTCGAATTGAAAAAATTAAAAATTGTTTTTCGAAGAGGAATCCATACATTAACGATTACAGACTTGGCTATTTAATTTAAGGCCCGCACATTCTGCTGTAAACCTTTCTGTATATCCTGCACAAGCCCATCCCCTTGATTGAATTTAGGCTTTGTCTTAGCTTTAGAGCCAGTCTGTATTTGTTCAGCTTCTACAACTTTATCCGTTCTAGCCCCTCCTCTGAATTCACCTCAAATCGTGCATTGCTATAACCTTGCCATGCCATTTTATCTAAAGCCGTTTGATTAAAACCAGATAGCTTACTTTTCTGATCAATCTCTTTCGCAGTCTGAATCGCCTCTTGTAAATGAATGCCATCACGTAAAGTCAGATCCACGTAATACACAGGGGTACGATAGCTTTGTGTGGTGGACTTTCCTCTCAAAGTCAATTGCAGTGGTAGACATGAAAGCAAACCATTGGATGCAGCATGGTAGTAGGACAAACGTGCTGCCAAAGTCCGAATACTATTAAAGCCTGTAGTCCTAAAAATGAATGTTCCGAGTTCATCCGATTCATCTAAATTGACATGCAAACGTCCAAAGGGTTTACAGTTCCCTCCTTGTGCTAATGGACATACATCAGGTGATGGACATGTATGTTGTTCTACGCCTTGGTTGGTTTGTCTTTGACAGGTTTCACCATTACCAATACACAAAGGGCGTCCTGTTTGTCGATCGAATAAAGTATATTCTGCTCTGAGGTTGAGTTCAGGATCATTAAAGATCATCCGCACTGGAATGGTTCTGAGTTTTTGGTTTTGATTCGGTGCTTTGGCTCGGAGTTGTTCATCAAGTGGGTGTTTCACCCATCCGTTTTTTCCTTGAATTTGACTGGTAATAGTAAACTGGTCATCCCGTTCAGGGAGTCGTTTACCATTTTTTTCAATGACTTTACCAATACTGATTCTACCGAGTATGGGTGGTGTAATCGCTAAACCTTTAATCATGCTGTTGCCCTCTTCAGTTATTTTTTACTAATCTTCGTTTGATATGTAGAAATCAATTATTTTTCAAATGCATATTTTTAGCGCAAATTCACCTATTTTGGTTCTCTGTAAGTACTTCGGTGCTTACAGAGAACGGGGGTGTTTTTGCGATTTTTTTCAGATATGCCCTAAATTGACAGTTGCTTTGAATTGGCTTTAATCATCATCTGTATAGATGTTGAAGCGCCGTGAGCCTTGTTTGTTTTGTGGAAATTGATTGAGATATTCAGGATACTGTTTGAGTAATGCCTTACTGTCTAAGCAGATTGAGTCTTTAGACTTTTTCCACGTCACTGAACCGGTTTTAAAAGTCGCTCGTTCAGCCTGCTGCATCTTGGCTTGTAATTGATGTTTCAGTAGGTCGAATGTCTCTTGACTGGTTTCAATTTGATGTCGTGCTTGAATCAGTTGTTCAAACTGTTGATTGGCTTGGGTATCTTCGGATAAATCTGTGGTACTCAGTGGAATATGTTCTGGATAAAGCAGTTGTAGTGCTTTAGCTGCTGATTCACTCGCATCAGCATCAGGTGGAATATCTTTTTCCACACATTCCCAAAAGTACCGTTCAGCATGGATGATGTGTTGGATCACTGATTCAGAACGGGTCACTTTAAAAATACGGGTTTCATGCCCACAGATCAGGACACAGATATGTGCTGCTTTTTTGCCTGTCACTGCCAATTGATGTTGAACTTGACAGAGCACATATAGAGGCACACCATCTCGCCATAACTTAGCACCATGTTCTCCAGCGGTTTTACACTCCAATATCTGTACATCTGCATCACCGACCACGGAGTAATCTAAGTTGGCTAACATAAAGTGTTTATCAGGTTCAGGGTGTTGTAGTACCGCATTGACCCGACGTACTTTGTAGTTGGTATGCATGCTGTAATATTCAGCGACCAAAGGTTCTAGGCGTTTACCCCAATAGAGTGGTGCATGGCCTTCACTTTCATCTTCAATGTTCTGCTGGATTCGCCCTGTCTTAATCATCCACAATTCCAGCATCGACATATAAGGATTGAGGCCACAAGCTGCGGCACAGTCGCTACTGCCAATACCTTGGCGACGGACTTCCAACCATTCGGCTTGACTGAGTTTTCGGGTATCGACAAAGCGTTTGGCCGTAAATAGTTTGGGTGCAATAAAAGCTGTGGCTGGTGAGTTAATGTTTGCTGTAGGTAATGTTGTTGCGGTGGTCAGTGCGATATTCATATTAAATTCCTATAGATGTTAAATTTTGGGCATAAAAAAACCACATCCGTAGATGTGGTTTTTTTAGATAAAATGGGTTGAGTTTAGATATTTTTCTTGCCGATACTTAGGCTAAATAAGTTACAGGCTATTGAAACTTTGCATTTAAAGCTTAAGTAATCATTCTCAATGCCTGTTCTAATCCTCGTTGTTTTAAACCTGCCCCTGCACCGAACCAAGCTGAATCGAGTCGATGATCTTGGCTCATGGCACGACGTTCGTGATCTGAAAACTCCGTGATGGCACACAGTAAGCCATAGGCAGTTTCCTTAGCTGAGGATAGCTCTGCGCCTCGTCCATGCCCATTAAACATGGTCATCACTTTCGACATTGCACGTCCATTGGGCTCGGTTTTATTCGGTTCTGTTGAACTGGCAACATTACGATAAAACTGGATAAAACGTTCATCTTGTTCAGTATTACTGAGATTACTGTTATTAAACACTGCATCGAAATAGGCAGCCGCTTCTTGTTGAGTCACTTTACGCTGACTCAGTTGTTTCATTTCATACATGTGTTCATCCCATGCACGGATAGATATTCCCAACTGTTGTTTGATCTTGTCTGCATCAAATTTGGTGCTGTGAGGTACTTTGACCACACCTCGACTTGCATCCTGTCCTTTTAATGCAATAGCTAAGGTGTTGTTACACACAACACGGATTGAAGTGAATTGCGCTGTAGTAGCAAGTGTACCATCACAGGCAGTGGCGAGGAGTATGTAGCCATTGCTGACATCTTTGCCTTTGAGTGCTGTCGTTTGCCCTGTGCGTGCCAATGCCCAGAACTTCTTTCCGCCTTTAAGGACGCCTGCAGTTTCGAGTTCGAAGCCTGACTGCTCAGTGAGGTCGCGATAAAATTCAAGGATTTGTTTGGGTTGAACTTCCTGATAACGTTGACTGACCACAGATAAAGGGGCATGGGTATCAGAACGATATAAAACTCGTTGTTCTTCATAAGGCATGATGATGTTTTGCCCACGATGGTTTTGTGCCATGTAGCTGACATCGGAAGATTCAATCCGCCAGTCCATGCCTGCCTGTTGTGCCCAGACTTCAATCGGCTGGTGGTGGGTGAGTTGATTGCCTAAGCCATGCCAAGGGGTTTGTCCAACATAGGCCATTTGTTCAATAAGGTGTGCCATAAGCTATATTCCTAATTTAAGATAATGAATGGTTTAGAATTAAAATGAATGTGATATTTACGATTGCGCTGAATACTTGCTGAGCAAGCTATTTGCTAAAAGGTGGTCGTGCGTTATTTGGCGTTTGTTCGGCAATGACCAGAATCACACCACCCAACATGGCACCTGCAACCCCACCAATAAAAGGCGAATAGCCCAAAGAGCGTGCCAGTGACATGCCCAGTAAGGCTAAAGTGGTCGGTGAATTGGTTAAACCTAAACCTTGCATCATAGGCTTCATGGTTCCACGTTGCGGAAACATCCCTTCTTCTTCTTGATCAAAATCTCGATACGGCATAAAAAACTCCTGATGGTCAATAATGAATCTGTTGTGTATTTCCCAAGCGCTTAGGGAAATCTGATTCGATTCTTCATTCAGGTGTTATGTATCTGAAATTATTTGTATTCTCTTTTTGATTGTTTTTAGCTCATTATCACAGCTTAGTCCGTAAATGAAATTGACCCCAATCAGGCTTGGCATTATCATGGGCGTGCTGACCTACATTGTCAGTCGGTTTTAGCAGACCGTTCAGCCAAAGCACACTAAGAAGTCTAACTTTTTGGTGGGCGACCCTGCGTGCCCCCTCTGCGGTGGAACGGGAGGGGGACACCTTCGGGTGTGCTGATCCTTTGGCTATCAGTCTGCTAACCCCCTTTCGTTCTGCCACCATTATTTAGCAGTAATTGGTAGAACTTCTTTATAGCCAAAGGAGTCAATCATGACTGTATCTTTATTCTTAAAATTTCGCTTTATTCCGATTTTATCTCGCCTCACTCAGCCGAATCGTATCTTTACATTGCTTCGGTAATGAAGATCATTGCACGTCTGATTTTAATCATCGCTGTAGTGATCTGGCTGGGACCTGCTGTCATTGGCTTTTTGCTGATGATGTTGCTGTTTTGGTTGTTGGTTGAACTGGCTGGCTGGAATAAGCCTCCTCAGTAAATCATTTCATTTCTACGCCTTTTGAAGTCAGACACCATTCATGTTCTATTTATGGCGAGAATCATCATGACTGTTTTTTATCATCTGCCCATTCTTGGGCTGGCACTGTTCACAGCTGTTGTATTAACAGGTTGTGAAAGCAAATCTAAACGTGACTTTAATGCAGGTTGTCAATCGGGTGGTACCGATCGATCTACCTGTTCCTGTGTCTATGACAAACTCGAAGCACATTATTCCCCCGCTGTGATGGAGAAACTGGCTCAACAAAATGTCAGTCGTCTTGATCTACCGCAAGATTTTGGCGAGCAAATGTATCGCGCTGCTCAAACTTGTCAAACTTCTTAGGAGAAGCACCATGCAAATCAAAAATTATCTGATCGGAATTTATATCGTGATTGCCTTGCTGTTTTCTGTTTATTTAAAGGGATGCAGTGCCACAGCCGATCGAAGCTATGCATATAACTTAGGCAAAGCCGTGGTATGGCCAATCTCGATGTTTAAGTAATATCATTCAATTAAAAATGTATCGAACAACAATAATTAGGAATTAATTTAAATGAACAAAAGAATCAAATATGTTTTACGGTCAGGTGCCGTCATTACCTGCCTATCTATAGGTTCAATCTGTCATGCAGATATGAATCAGGTCATGGCATTGATCAATACACCAACCAATGCACCCGTCGTGAAACGCTGTGAGGGTAATATCAATTGCAACGCCTTTGTTGCGATTAGCAAACAATGGCAAATCATCCCCAAAGGTGATCGTTTACGGTATTTTATTTATAGCGCTGATCTCAATGCCATGATTCGAGAAGGTAAAGACCTAAAAGAGCCAAAGTTAATGGATATTGATGACTTTGCTTATCAAGTCTTTGATTATCATGCTGAGAATGGCAATGACCGATGGTTATATGTCAAAGGTTTAGCCGTGCTGAAGTATGTTCAACGTACTCAGTTTTCATCACAGTAAGAGGACTTTATTATGAAAAAATTAATCCTTGCCACTGTTCTTGTTTCGACACTCACTGCATGCCAAAAGAAACCTGATGAGCATTCCTCAGTAGCATCCTCAGAGGCACAAGCATCTATAGATACCCAAGCTCAAACTGAATCTAATCTACAAGTTAAAGAGCAAGAAGCAGAAGCTGCGGCTATTGCCCATGACCGTTATGATCCTGATAGTACTTACACAGGAGCTGAAAATATTGATATTCCACCGCCTCAGCTTAAACGTGAGTTATTGGCAGGTGAAGCACTCGAAGTCAAATACCGCCCTGTTGAGGCGTACCCAAACTTTCAAGTCATCACAAGTACTGTTTATGACACCACTCGCCTAAAAGTAGTGTCTGAAGTCAACGATGTGATTGATAAAGTCGAAATGGACAATCCAAACTGTAAAGTCGTGGGGCTAGAGCCATTTACCACTAAATTTCCGAGTGTGTCTTATTACGGTGCAATATTTAACATTGTGTTAAAAGGCTGTTCTGCTGAGGAAATTAAGGAAGTTTATCTGTATACCACACATGGCAAAATTACCTATCGTGCCATTGTTGAACAATGAGTGTTTAAAACAAATACAACACAATCAACCAATAGGACTTATGTTTATTGGTTTAGTTAAGTTCAGACGTAAAATAAGCAGGAAGCCATTTTAGCTCCCTGCCTAAACACTCATTTTTATGTTTAATTTCACTGTCAAATGATCACTAAAAAAGTAAAAAAATACTGCTCATTTTAGCCCTTAAAATACCATATGAAATTTACTCCAAGCTATTCATAATTAAATAAATTTGTCTTATTTTTATGATTATCGTATGACGACTTTATTTGATTCCATGTCCATTCAAAATTACCTTTTTCATTCTTGGGATTAGAAGTACATATTATTTTCCAATTATCAGTTTTGTCATCATTATCAAAAATTTTAACTTTAAATCCCATTTCCAAAAAACCATACTCCAAATATTTAAAAAATGCAGATATCCTTGTACGAGCTGCTAAATTTTTTTGCTTTTTTTTGCTTTTCAAATTATTGTTAAAATCATGGTCATCAATTTTGGACTGTTCATATTGCTTTAAAAAATTCTCATATAGAATGCTTCTTAATACTGGTATAATTGACCCTTCTTTTTCAACTTTTCTATATACAAGATGCTGTTCTTTAGGCCAAGCTTGTAGTAATAATTTCATTATGTCATTACATTCATGAAGTTTTTCATGCTTAGATGCTATCTCTTTTTTCCTTTTTTCACCTATGGCTAATTTTAATTTAAATGCTTTCGGATCATCTTTTAAAAAATCAGAATAAAAGATTTCAATCAAGTGTTGAAATAAAAAATGTAATAAACTATCGAGTAAAGTTCCTTTTTTAAAATTTAATGGTACTTTCAATGTTGAATAATAAATTTTTCCTTGCGAGGTATTGAACGTACAAAAACCAGTCATCGTTGTGCGTGCAAAAATTGAATAATAAGGAATCTCTCTTAATAAATCGATAAATTTTTGCTGTAGATTTTTGTTTTCAAATTGAAAATTAGGACTAACTATTTCAGCATATAATTGAAAATATCTAAAAATTGTTCGATTAGTTCTGTCTTTAGAAATAAATGACGATAAATTATAATTTTCTGTAAAATTATATAAATCAAAAAAGTTTACTATTGGTCCTTTATCTTTCGGTAATGTCATATTTTCTATTAAAATTTTAAAAAGTTGCTCTATCTCCTTTGTTTCAATTTTTAACTCTGAAATTAATGCCCTATTATAAGAAACATCATGAAATTGTTTAAAATCCCAAAAGTATTGGTTCAGTTCGTAAACAATATCTTCCTCTGAAAGGTCAAAGTTAATGACTTTATCAAAACTATCAATTTTAATTGAAAAATTTTCCCCCTTTTTTTCTTTTAGAAATTTTCTAATTTCAATATCCACAACCTTATTATTATCCTCAAACCATTGGTACATATCAGGAAATATATTTTGGGCTTTGATAACTTCACATGAATAAATAACTACTAATCTATAAAGGTTTGCCAATATTTCTTTAAACAGCTCTTCTGTTTGATGATCTCTGATCACGTAATCATTTCCTGCTTTTATTTACGTATGTTTTTATCATAATTCCGTTGTGTCCACATCAATCCAATGGAGATTTTTATGCAAAACAATCAAAGCTATGCTGACACTATGCGTATGTTGAAATTACGTGATGTCACCAACAAATGTCAGATCAGCCGATCAACCATTTATGACAAACTCGATCAAAAGTCTAAGCGATACGACCCTGACTTTCCCAAGCCTCGTAAGCTGGGCATGAACAGTGTTGCTTGGGTAGAAAATGAAGTTGAGCTATGGCTCAAGAACCTACCCTTTCATTAATTTTATCTGCATAACTTTCATCACTTCTTAGTTCTCCTATCCCTGTAAATCACGAGGAGCAATTTATTCAATTGCCCCTGTAGGAGGACTATGTCTTGTGAAAGTGAATTTAGGTTTTTTAATTTAATTAATAATCTTATTAGCACTCTAATTAATACGATGATTAACAATCTCATTAAACCATTAAACAGACTAAAGATTTAATTAATACGCTTAACAATATCTATATGAATGAAAGAGTTAGTTTACTCAATACTGTTTTATATCTCTATAAGATCAGTACCCATACCGACTAGTTCATTAGAGATATGATCTACTTCATCTCTCATCATTCTTATAGTTCTAAAGCGTTATTTAGTTAAATCAATTATCTAGCATATAAACCAATGACTATAAGAGCAAAGCCAATGGAAAACCGAATAGATATTGATCAGAAATATCCACCTAATTTATTAGAACTCACTAGTGAGCAACACAATGGTCAATTCATCCTTAAAGAAAATCCTGTTATTTCGACTATATACAGTACCATTCTTTGCGTTAATCGAATTGAAAACGAATCAATAGATCGATTGTTTAAACTCAGCAACGAGGGCTTGAGCTTAAAGACTTATGACCCTGCTCTTGAATTATTCTTAAAAGGAATTTGTTCAATTGAACAAGCGAGTCAAAGTAACTACCACTGTGAACATAGCATTATTTTCAAACAAGCATATAACGTGGCTGTTGCACCTAATATTCATTCTGAAGATGAGCCTTCTTTTTGGAAAGCAGCACCAAATCGTACATTCGAATTATTAGATGATATGACTGGGGAACTGATCTGTTCTCATACAACGGCTCAACTTAAAAATGATTTGGTTCGTGAGATTTTGATTCGAATCGACTCACCGATCTTTACAAAGGCTCAATACGCTCGTCGTGAAAGATCAAAGGATCAATATAAAGGGGCTAGAAAGCTCGTTCAAGCCTTGAGAGACAAGTTTAGTAAGCTACTGGTACTTCGTATTGATTTCTGTTGGAAAGATCGGATACAGGATGATGTCACCTTTAGGAAAATGAAAGCTCCGTATGCTCAACTCATGAAAGGTTTCCATCATGACAAAGACTTACCTAACATCGTCGGTTATCTCTGGAAATTAGAGTTTGGTGAGAAAAAAGGCTATCACTACCACTGTATCTTTTTTATGGATGGGAACAAGTTTCAACGCGATACACATTACGCAGAGGTGATTGGACAACGTTGGTCAGAGCTAACTTCAGAGCAAGGCTATTACTTCAATTGTCACCGCGACAAAATCAAATATCGTAATCTAGCTATTGGCATGGCTTGTCATAATGATCAAACCTTCTTCGACAATCTTGATCAGGTTCTATTGTATATCTGTAAGCAAGATCAGTTTCTGATTGATAAGCGCTTACTAGGGAATGTTCATACCTTTGCAACCAGCAATCGTACAAAACAAAAACAACCGAAAACAGTTGGTCGTCCGCGTATTTTTAAAATTATCCCTAATCCAATCCCTCAGGATAAATTAATCAGTCCTGTGACCCTTGTTAAGAAAAAATTAGTCATTAAACCATCAGGTAAATCATTATGAGCTTCGAACAACTTCAGCAATTCAGTAATTTAGATTTGATTTGTGGACAAAATAATTTAATCGTTATGAAATGGCTTCATACCTTGGGTGAAGCATCTCATCAATTATGTCTAAAAAGTTCAAAACCTTTGCAAATCAGAGGTCAGGTATTAACACCAACAGCACCATTGATCGAGCTTGATCGTGTGCTAAAGATGCAACGTCAAATGATGCAAAGCAATTGTGCATTCCCCTTAACCACTTTGCCTAATGAGTTTATTGTAAACAAAGGCGCTAGTTTCCTAGTGTCTAAAATGCATCAAATCGTTATGCAAAATAGTTGGTTTGATATTTTAGGGATTAATCAACACCCTGATAAACAAGCAATACATTCTTCCTTAAATCAACTTTGGAATGAAATACGTGGTTATTCAATCAGTGTTGAGGCTGAGAGCGACGTTAACAAGCGTAAAAAGCTCATATCAGACCAAGCTAAGGAAAACTCACGTATTGTCAATCGATTGCTCACTCAACACGCTAACATCTCATCTACCAAGCTCTTTTATTGCTTTTGTGCCAAAGGTGATACAGCATCGTTACAAGTAAATGAGCTAGAAAAAGCAATTGTTAAGCTTAAAAGTAAATTGATTGACCAATTTCAGCAACTTAATCAAGGAAACCTATTTTGCATCCAATGGCGGATTCAAAAAACATTGTATGGGCAGTACTACCTCAATATGTTGGTTTATCACGAACAAAATCATCAGTTACAACTGCCTCAGGATCAAAATCTATTATCACATTCGATTGATAAAGAAGGTCAAATTTCGGTTCAACTGAATTTGCCAAATATTTCTATTCAAACTCTGAAGCTTGAGCGTGATAATTTCCAAGGCATTAATTTAGCAGAGTGGAAAGTTATTTTTAACAATATGCTCTATCCTTTGAAGTATTACTACTACCAATCCAAAGTCATCAAATCAAATTTTGAGTATATTGTTTATTAATCGTATTTGACTCATTCAGTCACAGCCCAGTAGTTCCTTATTGGGCTTTTTTACATGTTGGAAATAGTGATATGAACTTATCGTGAATTTAAACTAAATGAATGACTCTTCCTACAACGTCCTAAATCCACCAATTTGATGTTATCTAATCCAAAATTTTATGTGGGTTACAATGTGGGACAAAAGCACAAGCAAGAAAAAAGCCCTTGCAATAACAAGGGCTTAGATCAATATTTGGCGGAAGCGGTGAGATTCGAACTCACGGAGGACTCACACCCTCGTCGGTTTTCAAGACCGGTGCATTAAACCGCTCTGCCACGCTTCCAATGGCGGCTATCATATAAATAAAATTCGAACTTGGCAAATCTTTTTAAACATTTTTTCAATCAAATGTACAAAATAAAATCAATAACGACTAATTTGCTGAATTTTCAAACTTTTCATAACAAATTGAGTTGATATACCAAAGTTTTTTGCCTAACGGCGTTACAACTTCGACTTCATCATCCACTTGCTTAGACAATAAAGCACGTGCCATGGGTGAATCTATCGAAATATGTTGTGGATGATGGTCATAAATTTCATCAACGCCTACAATACGTAAAGTTTTCTGCTCTCCATCGTCATTTTCGATTTCAACCCACGCACCAAAATATACTTTTCCTTCCTGTTCAGGAGAGAAATCAATAATCCTAAGCTCTTCTAAACGCTTACCTAAATATCTTACACGCCGATCAATTTTTCTAAGTATTTGTTTATTATATTGATATTATAACCCCATTACAGAACATACTATTTACAATGTCTTTAGAAAAAAAACCCAAAAAAATATATACATAAAAATATGTAAACACCCCTAACTATATAATAAATAGTATATTTGATGAGTTATTTCCAATTATCACTTTCTCGAACTGTAAAGATTAAATAAAATCAGACATATGAATCAAATCATTGATTATATTTTTCTTTCAGTTTCTTGGTAAGAAAAAACCCAATATTGAATTTAAAAAAATTTATTATAAAACACCTTGATATAAAGACTAATATCTTTAATCCCCTAATGATTTGCATAATATTGTTGCTATACTCGCTCTACTTTCAAATTTGAGAAAAAACCTCTCGATTACTAAATTATCGTAATATAATCCCTTGTGATTCATATACAAAAATTTCATGTATAATCTCTATTTAATGATTGACCAATTAAATAAGCCTGTTTCAACTCAATTAAAGTGTAGGTTTTAATAAACTATCAAAATCCGAAAATTGCATGCTTATGCAGCAGTCTCGGCGCAGTGCATGATTTTGATCTGGCAAGCCGAATTGCACTTTCGATGGCTTTTGTGATAAGGATTGGAATTCTTTATTTTCTAGTTTAGAAGAATACAACTGTAAATAAATCGGTGGTATTGCTTTAGAAACACTAAATTCAGTAGCTTTTCTGGGTTTGAAATTCTATTCATTGTAAGGAGATTTAAAAGTGAAAAAATACGGTGTTGAAATTATTCCTAGACCAGCAATTAAAGCAACAAAAAGACTAGATTTGAACGGAAAAATGGGAGAAGAAATGATTAAATCACTGACAAAATTAATTTTAATTCGCCATCAAAAAGCATTTAAGCGTTTATCTGAAATGTGAGTTTCGAAGACATTTCACACATGAAACTTAGATAAAAAGTCATTTTTGATAGTTATTTTCCACATTAAAACTGCTTTATTATACAAAGATTTAAAAGTTAATACTTACCCAAGCAACTAAATTTTAAGGCATGGCATGAATATGAGGTATACGTAATTCTCTTTAGGGATAGTTTTGTACAACCAAGCCGTGAAAAAACCATCAATATTGAATTTAAGAAAAATCATAAGATCTAAAAAATTAATTTCATATGTTTTAATGCTAATTGTAAATGACAGATAATATGAGATTAATTTTTTTAATTAAATCAAGAAATTTTTAGTTTTCTTGATTTAATTTGCGGATTAATTAATTAAATTCAGAATGCTTATAAACCTCAGTGTCATATTTTTTTTGTTTAGCGATGATATTATTTTTGAGTATATCTACCTTATCTTGATGTATTTTCACAAAATCCTTTTGCGCTGCCTGCCATGCATCAAAACCTTGCTTCAAGTCAGCAATCGTACCTTCCACAAATCTACCTTTAAAAAACAAATTATGATTTTGCAAGTTAATCTCGCACGGTCTGAACAGATACATGCAGTAGCTATCGTCATTGCGCTTCTCTACATACAATACACTGTCCATAATGGCATCATGCAGCATCATTTCACCTGTGCCTTCTTCACGAATTAAGTATTGGTGATAATAAATCGAGCTGTTCACGATCAGAATGTTTTTCGCCTCACTGCCATATTTCCGCACAGTGGCATGACCTTCGAGGAAATATTTTTTTACAACGTCAGGTATCCATTGAAAGTCTTTTTCATCAATTTTATTGAATGTTGTGTACTCAATCCGTTCATGTTTCATCACGCCTTTTTCATCCAAATGCCATTGACGGTTTTTGGCGCTAAGTTTGAGATAAATCACTAAAATGACAATCCCTAATATTGTTATGAGCGTGATTATTTCCATTGTATTCTGCCTGTAACCCCAAATTATTTTATGCTCTAATTTTCAATGTATTGAGAGGCTTATTCAAGACTACTTTTGCACTGGTTTTATCTTAATCGAGCTATTGTTAACAACTCCAGCAGCGGGCACATTTTCATCTTCATTTTTTTCAGAAATGATATATATATAATAGAGCCATTTAGACTCTATTTTTTAAGTTATTTAACAATCTCGAAACATGTGTCAATAATTTCACATCAACTGTCATTTAACTTCTAATTTAAAAATAAAATAAATCCATTTAAAAAATTAGAATTACATTATAAACATATACCACACCACCAACCCAAAACACATTATAAACATATACCATATTTCAAAATTTAAAATAATAAAAATTAACAAATAAAATATATTTTAACTTAATTCCTTATTGACATTATTTTAATTTAAAATAAATTTATTAAAATAATTATTGGATTGTAGTATTATGTCATATATAAAGAAAATATATGTCAATTACATAGATTGCACCACTAATAGCATTTTCACGTTACCTAGTTTATTAACTGAGAAAGGAATCATAATTTCCCATACTAGGTACTTAGCATGGTTTAACTATAAAAGCGAATCATGGAAAGAACGATCATGCTATGCACTCAAAATTTTATTGAAATATATAAATTCTGTTCCAAAAATTGATAATGCTACTAAATTACTCAAAGCTTTCACTGAAGCTTTAATCACAGGAACAATTGATCCAACAACCCGTATTGATACTCTTGAACTTTATTGGCGACCACGCACAGTCAGAGATACCAATAATCTATTGTTTCACATTACTCATTACACAGATTTTCTGATGCTGCAGGATGAACATTCAACAATTCGTGTAAATCCATTTCGCAAAGCTACAAGTTATGAAGAGCGTCTAAATTGGTGTGCTTATTATCATAAGCAAGCACATGTCTTTCTGAATCATTTAACTAAAAAAGATTTATCACAACAGCAAATTCGTTTGGTTGGCTCGTTCACTGAGGATCTGATTGATTTTGAATATGCAGTTCGTTTTCCTGAAGATCAAATTGAAAGGTTGATTTACTTAGGATTTGAAAAAAATGGACAATATGACTATAAATCGCAAGCGATTACGATGTTGATGAATTATGGTGGGCTTAGAAAAAGTGAAATTTTTCATATTTACACTTCAGATATCACATTAAACCCAAACCGCCCTCACGAAGCCCTTGTGCGTGTTTATCATCCTGAATTAGGTATAGCTCCAGATCCTCATTTCAAAAATAGACGTGAATTTCTTTTATCTAAAACATCGTTCAAGCCTAGAAATAGCTACCCATTTACCGAACGTTTATATGCAGGATGGAAAAACCCATTACTTACATCTAAACAAGGTTACTTTGAGGTTGTATTTAATCCGCCAGATAAAGCTAAAGAGTTTTTATTGATATGGGCAAATTATCTAAAATTTCAAAGAATTGAACCATCAAAAAGTAACCCACATCCTTTCGCATTTACAAATACGCTAGGGGAACCAGAAACTATAAAAAATTTTCAAAGATTACATAAAAACGCATTAGAGCGCATTGGACTAATTTGTAAAAAAGATCGTGGAACGATAGAACACGGCCATCGACATGCTTATGGTTTTCGAGCACGTCAGGCTGGCTTAAATCAAGTCGAAATTCAAAAAGCCATGCATCATAAAAGTCCAACATCATGCCTAATTTACATCAAACCAACAGTCGAAGAAGTACAAGAAAAATTGAGAGAGATTCAATGATAAAACCTCAAGCAATTCGGCAAATCGAAAGTAACAGATTTAATAAAGAATTTTCGACTTTTCCCGATTTAGATTCTTTAAAGCAATTCTGTAAAAATGCTGGTATTTTTAATTCCGTGTCGTATAGGCAAAATTATAGAGAATATGGGCTACCTGCACACCCTGAAAGAATTTATGATGAGTGGATCAGTTATAAAGATTTTTTTGATATAGTCGATTTTATTTCGTATTCAGAACTAAAAAGTTTAGTAGAAGACAAAAATCTTAAAAATGCTAAAGAATACAAAAGTTTCATTTTAAAATTAAATGATCCTAGCCTTCCGCTTGATCCGCAAGGCATCTATCCAAATGAATGGGAAGATTGGTACAAATTTTTAGGTAAAACCGAACCATTTAAACCTGATTTTATTTCACCAAGTTATATAACTTGGGCAATTAAAATCAAAGAGTTCATGACTAAAGCTCGTGGTGGTGGGACTAAAGAATCGCAGTTATGTCGTTTTGTCCGTCTTTATATCGAACGATTTGATAAAAGTAAAACGCCACATGCCTTTCTTATTCAAGAGAAATTCGATGTCAAACCCTTTCGTGATCTACTCAAAAATATAGAATCAGAACCGATGAGGCGAAAACTAGTCGTTTATGTTAATGAGTTCTTAGATTACATCATCAACAATGATTTAACGATTGAAGATGAGGAAACAGGTGAGATTGTACGTATTGATAATGCTCGTAATCCATTTTCTCTTTTATTAAATCAACAAAATATATCATCTAGCTCAATTCGTTCTGAAACGACAAAGCCATGCTTACAATATCATTTTGTAAAAAAAACCCAAGAATGGATTATTCCACCCAATGCAAAAAGCTTTCAGGATTTAAAGCATCTTCATAATTTCGATGCTGATTGGGTTAAAGTAAGTTTTGGTCAGTTAGATTTACATGATTTAGATTGTGTTTACCGTGTCATTGATAATCAAGCATATTTATGGTGTCCAATAGATTGGATTCATACTTATGCACTTACCAAAGTTCCCTTAAGAGGACGGCAAATCGCCTATAATGATTCTGGCGAAGCTGATGAATATATTGCTGATTTAGATCAACAAAACAAAATCATTTGGCGAAAAAATAATTCCCCGCTTTCTGGATTGACCAAAGCACAATCATTCATAAAAAAAATGTCTGATGGTCAAACAGGTATGTTTACCACTACAAATAAAACAAATAACAATGGGCAAGGCTATACAATTCCGTGGATCCCCGAAGATTTAGCATATTGGCTAATTAAGCTACGGAAATGGCAACAAAAATATAATCCTATTTCATATCCAAGTGCTTGGATTGATTGTCAAAGAACAAATTTAAATGAGGTACAAAGAAAAGCCAAAGGATTGAATTGTTTTCTTTTTAGACGCTTTAATGATTTTGAGGCGGCGAATGTCGGAAATGCATTAACCCCGAGATTAGCAGCTGCTCTTTATAATATACAGCCCTCAAATCTTAGCTTGACTACACTTGAAGGAAATAGAGCAGTTTTAGGTGCATATAAGTCTAAATACACGCCCCATAGCATGCGTGTAAGCCTCATTACGGCTTATGTGCTTGAAATGGGTATGCCAATTGAAATCGTGATGAAAATCGTTGGTCATAGCTCCGTAATTATGTCGATCTATTATTGCAAAGTTTCCAATCATGACATTAGAACTCGATTAGAAGAAGGTGAGAAAATTGCCTTAAAATCTGAAGTAGAGTCTATTCAAAGAACCATTGAACAAAATAAAATTGAAAGTGTTAAAAACCAATTGGTTGGCAATAATTTGGAATTACTGCAAGCTTTGTCTAATGAGGTTCCTGCAGGTAATTTTATTTTTAGAGATTATGGTATTTGCCCTTTTGCAGCTTCAAGGTGTGAGGATGGTGGGGAGTCAATAAAAAGCAGTTCGTTCTACACTCCTACACCTCAAGGTTATTTAGGAACTCAGAATTGTATACGTTGTAGACATTTCATTACTGGACCTGCCTTTATCGGAGGCTTATTGGCAATTACAAATGAGATATTACTGCAATCCAATGATCAATCTGAAATATGTTCCAAACTACAATTTAAAATCAACCAGATTAATCAAAATATTGATAAAATTGAAAAAGAAGAATATATAGCCAACCTGAAGAAAGAAAAATTTGAGGGTACTGCTAAAAGAGCAAATCTCGAGACTGAACTTCGAAATTTTGAATCAGAATATGAAACAGCCGCTAAAAAACTGGATATGCTTTTATGCGATATCCAGTCAGCTTACAGCCACATTACGAAATGTCACAAGCTCATTAATAACAATGCATTATTAGAAAATACAGATACATTATCGCTAATTACGACTTCAAATGCAGAGTTAGTTTTAGAAATGGAAGAAGTTAGCCACTTTCAGCAATTACAAGAAGTTTGTGAAAATGCTGTCATTTATAAATCTTGTAATGCTGATCAAGCCATTTATCCACGGACTCAGCTCATTGATAAAATGGCGATGTTTAATGAAATTATGCCTGCTTTGTTCATGTTATCTAAAGAACAGCAACTTTCAGCAGGCAACCAAATTTTTAAATTATTGATGAGTCGCCTCAAATCTTGGGATAAAGTGCAAAGTGTTATGGATGGAAAGCTTAAACTTATAGAACTTTCTGAAACTGAACAAATTTCAAAATCAGAGATTGAACTCATTCTACATAATTCTCCAACTTTGATTGAGGCAAGTCATGAATCCTAAGGAGTTATTAAATAAGTTAAAACATGGATCATCACTTAAAATCCAACAGTCACTTGATGCAATTTATGAAGTATGTATTGAACAACAGGAACGTGGAATTCAGGATTTTTCTGTAAGTACGATCGCTAATTTAGGATTTAATCGAGGAGTTCCTAAAGCGCAAAGCATCCGAAATAAGACAGGTGAAAAATATAGAGCACTGATTCAAAGCTTTGTTGATGTATCATCACAGAAACCTAAATTGACTAAACCATCTCAAACAGATAATGCGTGGATTGAGGAAATTCAAAATCCCAAACATCAGTTGCTTGTACGCATTATGGCATCTGAATTAAAAGAAGCTCAACAAATGATCCGTGAAATCATTCCGCCTAAACAAAGGATTGATATTTATGATTATAAGAATATGATATCGCATGAATCTTTTAAGCTTTCTGACCAAGAAGTACGGGCATTACAGTATTTATTATCTACTGATTTTCAAAAAAAATGGAATCTAAAACCAACTCATTTTGGTGAGCTAGTCGATGAGTCTAATAAGCCTGTTTTTAAAATTTCTACATTAGATGCCTTACGCAAGGCTTTGGAGTATTTGTCTTGAATCGTAAATTACTAACGGCTGAAGGTTATCAACGCTTACAAGATGAGTTAAATGATTTAGTTCGTAAAGAACGCCCTGAAATTACAAAAATTGTGTCTTGGGCAGCCAGTCTCGGCGATAGGTCTGAGAACGCTGATTATATCTATAATAAAAGAAAGTTGCGTGAAATTGATCGTAGAATTAGATATTTAACTAAACTTTTTGAGGTCGCACATAAAGTTGAATATAGCCCTGAGCAAGATGGTAAAGCCTATTTCGGTGCTTGGGTTGAGTTAGAAAATGACGAAGGTGAAACTATCAAATTTCGTATTGTTGGAGATGACGAAATTTATGGTCGTAAAGATTATATTTCACTCCAGTCACCCATAGCAAAGGCTTGTTTAGGCAAGTCTGTAGATGATGAAATTCAAGTACAGACACCAAAAGGAAAAAAAGCCTGGTATATTGTAAAAATTAATTATGTTATTTGAATTAATTAAATATTAACAATGTGTTAAATTTAATATTAAGTGTTATATATTTTTCTATTGTAGGTTTTTATGCATACTAAGATTATTGAGCTTTTTAATAAATATGGATTTGAGTATAGGGAAAGTGCTTCTAATACAAATTTTTTAGCTTTTACATATAAATCAGGTTTTTTTCATAATGCTGAATTAGTTTCACTTAACTATGAGAATAAGGAAATTTTAGATGCAGAAATGGAAAAATCTCTAAAATCATTGGAAGCATTAGGATTTTCAACAAAAAAATCATTTTATAGAAATTTTGAAGAAATTGGAGATTTTCACACCAATTGACCATACTAAAAACATCATTTAGACCAAAGCAGTTTCAACTCAATTGACCAGCCATTTTCATCAATATGAACATAGTAAAATTAAGTAAACATCCACTGAACCCTACTTGAGTTCAAGTGGGGTTCAGTGGATGTTTACGGATCAGGTTCCATAAAGTATTGTAAAATGCCTATCCGCTACAACTTTCTTATCCCGAATTCACGTTATTTAGGCAATAATTTATAGTTTTCTAATTCAAGTCTATTTGGGAGAGTTAGTTTATCTATCGACTGTTTATTATTGTCCACATAAATTGCATTCCCACATTGCGGGCACTCATATACAAGTCTAGAATCTTTTACATTTTTGAACACTAACAAACCATCTGAATCACAAAAAGAACAAAGAGTATTAACTCTAAGCACGAATAAATATTCAAATATTTCTGATAGTATTCTTGCTATACTTTTCTGATCTTTAAAGCTATATCTATTCAAATTTTTAATAAATAAGATAAACTCATCCTTATCAAACTGAAATTTGTAAATAGGATAATCATTCATATCTAAATTACAGTATTCTAATATTTTATAATTAGAAAAAGGATAATTAGAAAACATATCTATATTTTCTAATACCCAATTTCTAATTACTAAGTAAATACACACAGGTTCTACAGACTCTTCATCATTTATTTTATCAAGAAAGCCTTTCCAAATAGCTTTATTTAAATATTTTGAACTCATCTTCCACCAACCACAGGGTAAACTGTTATTAAATTCCCTTTTGAATCGGTAAATATTTTAATAAATCGTGTTGCCTGACCACTTTGATTTATTGAAGCATTCCCAATAATCTGCCCAGTATTAACATACGCATAAATTGACCTCCTAGAATTGTAGTAAATGAGTTAGCAACAGAGTTGTGAAATCTCATTAGATAAAGTTAAGGGTGAACCTGCTAGTCTAGAGCCAAATGTATTATGTTAATTTGTTTTTAACAAAATATGATAATTCATTTTTTCCATAATATTCTTCAAGAACTCCTTAATATTATTCAAATTAACACTAGATAACAGAACTAAATTTTTATCATAGAAGCAATTATTTCCAAAGTAGTTAGCACTCTCTATACTGTAGATTCTCCGCATATCATAAAAATTAAAAATATAAGAATTTTCAAAAATTGTGACATCAACCTCTAAGCATCCTTTAGCTTCATATTCCCAATCATAATCCTGAAAATCATCAGGTGAATTAATAGTATAGTTTTCCATTAGTTTTATCTCACACATTTAATTTGAGAGCATAAATTATATATTTGAAATAAAAAATGACCAAAGTAGGGAAGTATACTCAATATTTTTTCACAAAACATAATAAATACTTAGTATTTATAACTCTCTCGACAAAGTCATTAATATTTTTAATATTTACTTTAGTGAGAACAACTATATTTTCATCAAAAAAATTGGGTTGATGAGCAAACTCTATATCTATTGTTTGATTTAATCTAGTCATATCATAGAAATTAAAAGTATAAATATCATTATTAATTTCAATATCAAGCTCTAAACACCCTTTAAGCTCAACTTCCCACTCATATTCCTCAAAATCATTTGGTAAAAATAAAGAGTAATTCATTTTCCATCTCCTCATTTAATGCACTGTATCTGTGAACAAAATTTAATATATTGTTCAGGCGTAAGGTTAACACCGGGTTTCGGCACTATCTCAAAATGATTAAGATCATTTCCTACCTGTCTAATTCCTAATTGGCTAGGAAATGTATTAGGATCAACTTTGTAAGGCACATATCCTTTTGACCTTACACTATTAGAATTATTGAACAATGATACACCTCTAGTATCTTTAACATAACCACTTGTTTTATCAACTTTAAAATCAATTGATCTAGGAACAAAGTCGGCTTTAGTTCCATCCCTAGCTCCCCGATAAAAATCAATTGCTTTATCAGCAGCTTTAGCTCCTTTAGCTTGAGGAGGTTCACCGTCTACTAACCCATCTACTGTAAGTACAAATCCTCCAGCAGCTGCTATAAAATAAAATACTGGAGCTACCCCACCAGTTACATTACTCATTTCACTATCTGATAGTCTAGACAATGTTGAAGAGCCGTTATTTAATGAATTATTCAAATACCTAATTTGCTGATTTAAAATTGAATTACTTAATGAATTATTGATACCTGTTATCATTGATAACTGACCATCATTCATCATATCTAACACCAATCCTGTACTATCCGTATTCATGACAGGATTACTACCCGCATAAGCATACGGATTCAAACCACCTTCAAGCCCAATTGGGTCAGGCTCCATATAACGCCCAAGCTCAGGGTTATAATAACGGTTATGGTTATAGAACCGTTTGCTTTCCTTGTCATAATACTGACCAGGGAAACGCAGATTGAATTTTATTGAACCTACTTCTACAGGATCACCTAATCCAAATGCTGTAGAATCCCATGACCACACAACTGTTGATGTACTGCTATCAATCAAACGACGTGGTGTATTCAAATGGTCTGTGACAATATAATATATTTTAGTTGCTGCACCTGAACCGTAAATAGCAGCAACAGGCTTATCCCCCAACCAGACATATTCAACAATCACACCACTAGCGTTGTATTCCCCAATCAAATGACTGCTTTCATCATAAACATACTGTACAGCTGTCGCCTGAACACCATGCGTGGGCGAAGTTCTTAAACTACGCTCATTTTTATGGTTATAATTCATGTAGTAATAATCAACAGTTCCATGCTCAATTTTACGCCTGCCGCCATTGTCATAAGAACCTCCACCATAAGTACCATAGGCTAAATCGCCCATGGGGGTGTAACTCAGATATTGGGCATTACCATCCTTACTGTAGCTGTTTAGCCTGTTATTATTGTAGGTAGAGTCTGCATTTGTGGCTGGTTGCAGATGATTTCCTGTCGCCCTTAAACTGGTCCGATTGCCATTCCTGTCATAGGTATATGTTATGCCATAGACACTGGTTGCACCATTGGTCCGCTTTTCAGTCAACAAACGGTCAACATTATCGTAAGTAAAAGCATCCCTCGTACCATCATGACGGGTCAGACTGGTAATACGGCCTTCACTATCCCGTCCATAAGCTAAAGAATAATTGATATTACCTGCTGTATTGCTGTTGCTTATAGAACTGATATTTCCGATTGAATCATAATTTATTTTCTGACTGGCATTGCCAGATGCACCCCAAGACAGGCCAGCAAGATCACCGCCACCGTTATAGCTGATTAGGCGGCTGATGACTGTACCCGATACACTGATGCTGGTCACCTGTCCCTTGGATAGGTTAAGTCCATAATTAATTACTCGGCCTGACGGTAAAGTTGTTGAAGTCAGTTTTCCTGCTGTACTGTAGCTGTAACCTACGGACAATGCCTGCCCAGTATTATAGAAATAATTGAGTTGTGTCTTTTTGGTAATACGGTCATAGCTGTCATAACTGTAACTGGTATCAATATCATAACCTGTACTGGTTGTTACCTTGTCAAGCCGCCCATAACGACTTTGATCATAGGTGTAGCTGTCATTCACCTGATGCTCAGTATCAGTGGAACCGCTGCTAGCCTTGCAGGCAAAATTAGTATAACGACCAATTTCATCAATGTTGTTATAGTCACATTGACGGGTTCCATGCAGACGCCTGGTCAGTTGATCGGCATTATTATAAGTATAGGTTTTTTGACCAAAGTCAGTATTGTTTTCCTGAACCAGCACATTGCCGTTGCGGTAGGTCAAAGGTGCTGACCCTGCATTGAGTGCATCTTTTGCTGAAATCACATTGTCATTGGTATCGTAATCTTTGGTATCCGTATTACCATTGCCGTCAGTATGCGTTTTTATACGGTTGAGCAGGTCATATGTCCATTTTTCTGTAATCCCAAGTGTATTGGTTGCCTGAATCAGATTTCCATTGTTATCATAGCCATAGGTGCTCATATACTGACCAGCATCTGTACTTTGCCGTATTCTGTAAGTACGACCCTGAAAATTCAGATCCTGATAAATTGCACTGAAGACATTTCCTGCACTGTCAGTCCTTTTATAACTTTCCTGTGTTCCAATTGGATGATAGGTATATTTCTCAATCGTGTCGTCAGGTAAAACTGACTGTATGCGTCTTCCTGCTACATCATACTGATAGGTGACGACTTCACCATCAGGGCTGGTCTGGCTGATCATCTGTTTGAGATCATTATAACCATAAGTGGTTGTTTGCCCGGTGACAGTGCCTGATGCACCACCTGTACCTACAGTTTTGCTTTTTACAGTACCATCAACATTATAGACTAGTTTTTCTACCATCCCGTTTGGCGAGACAATACGTTCGGGCTGACCAAATGAATTGAAGCCCACATACTGCGTTATTCGGCTAATACCACTTACAACCTTAGAGATATTGGCTACATTACCATACGCATCATAGGCATAAGTGATTTTATCACGTGGTCCATCGACATTGACTAACAGCCCCAGCCCAGTAAGGTTTGCTTCATAGTAACTGTAATTAGTCACTTTACTTGTACTGCCGGCTTGTGTTGAACTTTCAGTCTGAGTAATAATTTGCCCACGGTTATTTAAAACATTGGTTATCTTCAGGTTAGATGTTTGTATGGTTTCAGGTGTGGAATAAGGGTTAGGCTGGCCATCAGCCAGTAATCCATAGACGTAGGTTGTCAGGCGGCTCAGTGGCGTATCTGCTGCTTCTGTTGTGGATGTAAGACGGTTGCGACTATCATAAGTGTAGACTGTATTACTAGCATTGACATCCATCACCTGAATAAGACGGCTGCGTGCAGTATCAAAAGTTGCTGAAGTTAATGGCTTTTTATTTGATGTCAGACAAGGATAGCCTGTATTCGTTAACGTAATACTTTTGTCAGAGTTGATAGTAGTCTGTACAGTGGTGGTCGCCCGACTTATCCCATCCAGTGCAAAGTTTAGGTTGATACTTTTAGAAATATCATCATATATCGTAGTATTGTCCGCTACTGTTCCATTATCAGGTGTAAATGACCTTAATGTCGTCTGAGCTGTAGAATAAGTATTTCCACTGCCTAAAACATAATTTTGAGTTACATCCCACTGACGTACAATCTGAGAAAGTGAATTTTTAACCTGTTTTAAAACAGGATAATAATAACTACTGTCAGCTGTTCTACCTTTACTTGCAACATAAGCTTTCATGGCTCCCAGTTCGGTTAATGCGTTCACATAGGTCGTTTGTCCTGCTGCTGTCGAATTGCTTTCAACCAAGGCATAAACTTTCGCTGTTATACCTGTACTGGGAGTTTTTACATCATATGACTCGTATTTAAACTCAGCAACCTGAGTTACTTCCTGTCCTGCATCAGCATAGCTGACCTTAGTCACTAGGCGGGATTCATCAATTGTCTGCCCACTACCAATATTGGGGTCATCAAAGGTATGCTCAATCATTAATTTATTATTAAAATTATCAGTAACCTGTGTCAGATTCATTGAGCCATCATATTGCATATCTAGGCTTCGTCCCTGAGATTCAATACGTGCAACACGATATAAATCTACAGATGTTGTTGTCGTTGTCTCTATATAACGAGCCACGTTGGTTATACTATTAAATCTATTGGCACCCCCATTAGAACCTAACCAAGAACTTGTGGTTGTTTGTAATCTTCCAGTTTTATCTATATATAAATTTAGGATACTAGAAGATGTTGTCGCTGGGGCTGTTCTATAATTATCACTTGAAATGGTATACTTAACTCCATTCTTTGTAATAACCAAATTTCCATTTATACGATTTAATTCATATTCACCTAAATCAGTATTCCAAGAAAGTTGATTTATTGAATAACGATTCATATCACGGATTGCATCTGCGGAGTATAATCTAGAGAACCCTCCTTTTTCTTCTTTAAAAACAGTATCAATCGTTTCACCAGGTAATCTAGCAATAATTAATTTTGCAGACAATTCTGTTGTTATTGGATTTGATGTATATAGCCAATAATATCCTGGATTGAATGAATCTGGTGTCGTGGAATAACTTGTATATTGAGTTGTTTTTGAGTTTATATTTTGAATAATAATTGATGATTGGTAATTATCACTCCAACCGCTTGTTGTGTTTTCGGGTTGAGCAAAGGTTTGAGCTGCTGATAAATTCAAACGTAACGGTGCTTTATAATTCCACGAATAGGGCAATTTACTGGAAATTAACGGTTGTTGATAAGCAACATCTCCACTCATCAGATCATAACCAGCTGTACAGGACTGAATACCCGGTGAGTTGGCTGCCGCATAATTTTGTGCAACCACATCAGGTGCCGCATAGATTAATTGAGACATTGATAAAAAATAAGCAATAAAAAGAATCGCAACACTACGAAAATTGAAATTAATCATTTTATTAGCCTTATTATTTTGATGTATCTGGCATAGTCGAAATGTTATGTGATTTACCATCTGCAACCACAGGCATATTTGAAACAGGGGCTTTTTCTAAGGCAACCTCATTCATCAACCGAGCCTGATTTTTCCCGAAATCTTCGTTATATCCAGCAGCAACATTACTATTCGTTGCCTGTTCTGTCTTACAACCTGTTATAAAAATACAGCAACAAAATACAGCTGTTTTTAAACCTGAGAAATTTTTTATCATCGATATACTTCCTTATTTTTAATAATATTGTTGATTAATTTCAATACTTTATGAGTTTTGAGCGATGTTGTATATTTAATCCAAATTTTATCGATAACTATAATTCATTTTCTAGTTATTAACAATCTACGGGATTTTTTCTCTTCATATACATCTCCGCCTTCAATATCCCAATCTTTGATCGTTTTTATTTTTAAAAGGTTGTATTTTCCATTTGTTGTTTTTGTCCATCCATTCAAAATGTTATTAAGTCTAATTTTTTGAAGCTTATTCAAGTGATGAAGTAATAAAAATATCAGTTATAGAAAAAAGATATTTTTGAGCTACAATAGATAAATTCTTTTAAACTGTTTTTACATGCCAAAAATATATTCAGAAGACTTACGTCAGAAAGTCATGGAGTTCTACACAAAGAGCAACCATAAATCAAATACCTGCACGACTTTCAACATCGCCCGAACAACATTGGATGACTGGATTCTACTTGAACAGCAGACTGGACAACTGGCTCAGCCTAAACTTGTCAATGTTGGTAGACCATCATCCATTAAGGATTGGCAGGCATTCAAAGTATTCGTGGAAAATACAAAGTTTTCACAGGCAAAAGACTTAGTTGCCTTATTTGAAATTCAGTTTGGATATGCGATTACTTATGATGTCGTGCTTGCTGCACTTCATAAATTAGGTTGGACTCATAAAAAAAGAGTTTCCTCTACAGACAAGCCTGCAAAATAAGCAGAACGGTATTTCAATGGATTCTCCCTCAATGGGAAAGTGAATATGGTCAGGAAAATATTCTGTATGTAGATGAATCTGGAATAAACAGTGCTGAGACAGCAGAATATGGCTGGTCATTTAAAGGGAAACGTTGTCAAGATTTAAAATCAGGTGGTCATGGAAAAAGAATAAGTATGCTCAGTGCCGTGAGATCAAATTCCCCATACAGTTTTTTGTCACCAATAGTTTTTCAAGGTTCATGTGACAGAAAGTTATTCACAGGATGGCTTGATTATTTATTTCAAAATTTACCTAGGTCAAAGTATCTTTTGATTCTAGACAATGCTTCTATTCATAAAGGCAAAGAGATAGTACAGCTTGCGGAAGCGTATAATGTACGAATTGCCTATCTTCCTGCATATAGCCCTGATTTAAATCCAATTGAACAAGCATGGTCTGTACTAAAAAGGAAAGTCAGAAATATTGTAAGTCAGCAGAGTATTTCTATCTCTGAGGCTTTAGATATTGGATTTAAAGAAATGTAGCCTTTAATTTACATGTGGCTATATGTAATTTGATTTGTTTTAATCATAAAAATCTCTGATTTTATTAAATGCTCTAATTGCATCATAAGCATTATGCTGAGAGTATTTTATCGGTTTCATCATTGTAATCTTTTTATATATTTCATAATCTTCTTTATGAGTAAAATTAAGTTCATTTTTTTGTTCCAATGATGTAAAAAAATTTAAAATAAATTCAAATACAAGAGTTTGAGTAAATCTTAATTCAGTACTTCGTTGTAATTTTTTTATATATTTTTCAGCAAAATTCAATATCAAATACCTCCTTGAATAGTTTTGGTCAATTGCTTCTGAATAAAGTAAAAAAGTCACCATAAGTACATCAAGTGGATGACCTTCTTCAATTTCATTTAGCAATTTTTGGGTTGTTGGAGCACGTTTAAGAATTGAGCCTCCAATTTCTTCTATATATAAAACTTTACCCATAATACAAGGTGTATGTGTGCTGCATAAAGCGTTGGGTTCAAATCTTTCTTCGTTTTTCCAAGAACCTTTGCAATTTCTGACGCTTTTAAAGGCCCTTTATCCTTTAAAACTGTTAAAATATTTTTTAATAATTCATTCATAATCAAGACTAAACTTAGAGAGTTTTAACAGAGCTATTAGGATAAAGTCACTTTCACTGGTGAGATTTATTCTACATCATGAAGAGATTAACTTTTACAAATGTAATTGGAAATTAGACTCAAAATCTAATTATGCAGCTTACCCCCCACTATCAAAAATATTTTGTTGCTAACTTTTCCAATTCTTTTGCATGTCTGGCCTGCCAACCATTTTTAATTGCCCAAAATTTAACATCTTCAGGTTCTACTTGATGTCCTTCATTTTTCAATTTTAGGAATATACGCTTGGCAAATTCTTTATCAGATGGATGTACTAGCCCTGTAGATAAGTTTATTACTTTGGTTAAACGGCTTAAAGCCTCTTCAACATCTTGCGTAAAAGTCAGAGGTTTAATTATCCAAGAAGAATTCCCCCAGATAACTGGATTCCAACATGCTAACCATTTTTTCCCTTCCTCTTCATGCCAAGGCAAATATACGATTGCTTGAACTGTTCTTAGAGCATCAATAATGGACATATCTTCCTCTGATAAGTAAGTAGCCAGTAAAGTGCCAAAATTTTTATGCGAAGAAAGATTACGAGGAATTTCTAGATTCATTGATATTCCATGCCCTAAATCTACAACTCCTCCTTTACACAATAACTTAGAAATTCGATCGCCAAAGAACTCTCCAATTATAGTGTCAGGAAAACCACCTTTGGCAGGTACAACTAAAGTGATTTGGCCAATACCATTTGAATGTGAAAATTTTATTGCCTCAGCCAATGCCATCTTAAAAGCATCAACATTTGGACCATGATTTTCAATTAAAAACCTTTGAATGTTCACATTATATCTCTTTTATTTCATTAAATATTTTCATCGTACACAACCTGTCCTTGATACTTAAAATTGTTAAAAGTTAGTAGAACATTATTGTATGCACATGAAGCCCATTAGTAGAATATTCAAACTTGACTCAGCTTGTAGTTTATGGCGATTCTTTCATAGCATGAAATAATAGTATAATTAATATGTTATTGGGTCTATGAGTTTAGGGTGATACTTTATTACTAGATCTGCACTGATTGAAGAAAAATGTGAACTGTAAAGGTGAAACTTTATTTTTTTCAAATAGATGAATTAATATAAATCAACGAAATAAGGCTGGAACAAGATGAAACTTTATAAAGTGCTTTCACACAAGAGCTTTTAATTAATGCGCTTCATTATCATCTAAAATGATCCAAATAGAACCATCTTCTGCCAAAAGCTCTTTTAATAATTGTAAACGTAGATACATCATTGACAGCCATTGAGTATATTTAAACTTGTTATCATAGTGTTCGAAAGCAGATTGCGTGTGTATGGTGGGTCAATAAAGATACACTTCACTTGTCCGCTATAAAGGGGCAAAAGTGCTTTGAGAGCCTGTAAATTATCCCCTTGAATAATAAGATTATCTTTGCTTGCTTCTCATCACCATAAGATTTTTCGAATTTTAAAAGATGATATGGAACTTGGGTCGCTGTTTCTTCAGCTTGGTTTCGGTTCACCCAATCAAGTAAAGGCATAACATAACTGAATATAAGATAAAAATTGACTTAATCTTATCAAAAATGCCTCAATCAATGGGCAATTGAGGCAATATTTTTCAAATATTTTCTTCGTCGTTTTGCATCCCAACAGATTCAACCCATAATGCTAAAATTTCATCAGGGGTAAACTTATGCCATTTTTCACAATTTCTAATGATAGTTGAACTAATAAATACCTCAACCTCAGAATATGTCCAATTCTCTAAAAGCGGTTTGGGATACTTAGGTTTCTCATTTCTCATTTGTAAAAAATCAATAGCTAATGAAATTTTCGTCGCAAAAATAGTATCTTTATGAAAAATATTACAATTTTTAGAATGCTCAATTTCATATAAGCGAGATGCCGCCATTTTTGCTTGATAATCTAGTACGCTATATATTTCATTTAAATTATATTTTTTCAACATTCTTATTAAATCAATTTCAAGTGCATTATTTTTTTTAATCGGTATACTTTTCATTTCACAAATATAATCGAGCAAAATATATATTTCTTCTAAGCGCTTACAGGTTATAAATTTTTCAATTTCAATACAATCGTCAATTGAAAGTTTAGCTTTTATTATTTCTAGATAAAGCTCTTCAATCCAACTCTCTAAATCTTCAAATTTTTCAGGAATTACAACTTTTATTTTACTTTTAAAATTCAATCGTAGATAGTTGTTTATTTCCTGTTTCATTACTTCACTAATATATTGTCCATACTTAAGTATCAAATTACGTAATTCAGCTTGGTTTTCTAAAAATTCATCATTTTGACTTGTTTTGAAGAGATAACCTTTTTTTAAAAAACAATCTAATGAATTTCCGCTTCCACATACATCAATATTATTAAAGTGCTCTAATACGTGAGATGAGATCACTCCATTTTTTTCAATTTTTGTTTTAGTAAGGAGGACAAATAAAAATATTTTTTCTAAATATTTAAGCTCTTCAATTGGTGAAATGACTTCTGAAATTGTTTGTGAAGTATTAAACTCTCTAAATGTATTTAGAATTTTTTTTGTACGTCTATCAGCAATTAATGAACGACAGTTATGACAAATTAATTTATCAGAAAAATTATTCCATTTATAATAATTAATATCTTTACGCTTATAGGCTTTAAATTCTTTAAAGCACTTTTTACAACTCATTAATTCACTAAATTTTAAAAATCCACTATTTCTAACAATACGTTCTAATGTCTCTGGCGATTTAATACCGTATTTACGTAATAGGCTAGCAAGACTGTAAGTAAATTTTTGACTTTCGAAATTTTTGAAAGACCAATAATCTTTCAACATTTCAATATTAAAATCTTCATAAGTTACATTCGTCACAAGTTCATAATCTTTATTCACCATTTAACAAAACTCCTTACGTACAATTTTAAAAATACTAACTCAATTAATTTAAAATATTTTAGAAAATAGTATATATACTTATTATGTATACTAGGTATAAGTTAATAATTTATATTGATTAAATACAATATAGTATAAAAAATGAGGTTATTATGTTTCATCAGCATTTTCCGAACGATCGCCTAAACTGGCAGCCCAATTTACCTTTTTAGTAATTTCAGGCCGTTCTACACGCCATAATTGCTGTAACTCTGCGACCAACAGATCATGCCCTTTACGGGTAATTAAATTTGATTTCATTTTTCAAAACCATTCACAATATACATCTACTTATCTTATTTTCACACTGAAGATTATCTATAGTCTGACTCAAATATTCTAGTTGTTTCTTTGATTATGCATCAGTAAAAATCATCATTTAAAACAAGCTTGATTTTAGAATCTACTTCACCATTTTACGCTATATTTTCCTCACTCAGACCCAAATAAAATCATAAAAGAATCTAGGCTCATTAAGTTTTTTTGCATTTAAAATGCGGTTTCATTTGCTACATTCGCTTACAATTAAAATTCATATAAATTACTTACCAGTTTCTTTAAAAAATCAAAAAAAATTATTATTTAAAATCAATGAATTGAATATTTATAACCGCTTGTTTTTTGAACAAAATTTGACAAGCTAAAAAAACGCTTATATTATGCGCACATGTTTTATTAGCTGACTTTTATTTTTTTGTAGTTTTTCTGCAAAAGCTTTCAATCCCACATGTCATTTTTTGAATGACGTTCATGACTGCCCACCCTTATTGAATTTACCAACTGTAAAAGGTTTTAGGCTTCTTTTGCTTTAACTTTTTTGGGCAATAAATTACTTGTAGCGGAGACAACATGCACAGTAGTTCAACCTCTGGGTCGAGGCTTAGCCTTAACTCATTTTTTCGTGCTCTTCCAATCAAAACTTTAGTTTTATCCACCGCATTAATTCCTTTCAGTATTAATGCCAGTAAGACCAATCAATACAATGCTGTAGTTAATTCGAGTAAATTGACTGTAGTCGCGGTTTCCAATCCTAGCATCGTGTTTAAGGATGGAAAATTTAAACATGGCTTCGGCTATGATTTAGCGCATAACTATGCACAAAGCTTAAATGTTAAATTAGATTTTCAAACGGTTTCAGATAATGCAACTGCTTTGAAAATGGTTGCGCAAGGCAAGGCCAATTTCGCAATCACCACGGCAAGTATGCAAAGCATTGAAGCAAAACAGTTAACTTCATTTTCAGCAAGCTGTGGTGATTTTAATAGTTTGCAAAAGAATGGTTTGAATACCGAACTGAATTGGGTCTTTAAACAAGCAGAAGATCCGTTAACAGCGACAGCAAGTGGTTTCGTCTGCCAAAGCAAACAAAATGGTGCTACTCAGCAACTTGCGGCATTTTATAACCGAAATGTTGTTAAAAAAGACGATTGGAATGTGATCCAACGTGATCTAAGTAATCGCTTACCTATTTACAAAGCCAGTTTCCAACGTTCAGCTGAACAGTATGATATAGATTGGCACTTGCTTGCTGCAATTGCATATCAAGAATCATATCTTAAACCTGACTCTGTTTCTCCCACAGGTGTTCGTGGTTTGATGATGTTGACCAATGGTACAGCGAAGGAAATGGGCGTACGTAATCGTAACGATCCTGCACAGAGTATTCAGGGTGGCGCAAAATATTTCGATATGATGCTCAACCGTTATTCTTATATTTCTAATCCTGACCGTCGTTGGTATGCACTTGTGGCTTACAACATGGGACCAGGTGCTGTAGAAAGTATTCAAAAGCGTATCAAAGCTCAAGGTAAAGATCCCAATGATTGGATGAATCTTTATAATTATTTGACACGTAATCAAGCAAAAAATGGTCGCTATAAGCAAGCGGTTCAATATGTGACACGTATTCGTGCGTACTTAGAACATATTAAAACCACCCCTCGTCTTTTAGAGATTTAATCCAAACGCTAACAACGAGAATGTTTAGACGACTGCATAAAAAAAGCTTACCCACATGGGTAAGCTTTTTTAGTTTCAATCGTGATTAAGCAGTTTGCTCAAGTACACGTTTGAAAAGATCTTTTTGCTCTTGGCTTGGTTTAGCTGTTTGTAAAGCCATCAATTGTGACATATCACCTTGAACTTTGATTTTACCTGTCATGAATGCTTGCATAGCAGCAGCCATATCAAACTCAAGGAATACTTTACGAAGTGTCTCAGCATCCATATTTAGTGTCGTTTTAGCATTTGCAGAAGCGCCTTTAAGGATTTTTCCGCCATCTAAAGCAAGTTCAGTATTGCCATCAGCATCAGCAACAACAAGGTTGATTGCTAAATTTGAAAGTGCAGGTGGTAAATTTAAATCACCAGCTTCAGCAGTCAATTTTTCTACATTTGCAAACCAATCATCAGTTAAGAAAGCAGGCATGTTCATTCCTCAAATTATTTATTCATTTATAGTGTTGTCTATCCCAACAACATCATAGTGAAGCAGTTTTGCTCGCCCATTGTTATAGCATGATAATTTCCATTTGGGCTAAAGTTTTTTGTACGGGCTGTTCAACTTTTGTCGGATTTTTGACTTTACATAAAAAAAAGGCACTCAAATCAAGATGAATGCCTTTGTTTATTGTATTGTGACTAGAAATTAATCTGCTGAAAAACTCAAGTTAACAACGTCAAGTCGCTTTTTCATGTCTTCAGTATCACACTTCATATCGAACTCACGCTCCTCATCCAATTTTTCAAAATCAAATAAGTCACGGTCTGCCAACTGAGATGGTGAGACATTCTGTAATGCACCGAAAATGCTGTGTAAGCGTTTAGGATATTGTTTATCCCAATCACGTAACATGTCATTCAAAATTGCACGTTGTAGATTTTCCTGAGAACCACACAAATTACATGGAATAATTGGAAATTGTCTAATTTCCGCATATTTAATGATGTCTTTCTCTTCTACATAGGCAAGCGGACGAATCAGAATATTCTTTTTGTCCGATGACAATAGCTTTGGTGGCATGGCCTTCAAGCTACCGCCATGGAACAGATTCAAGAAGAACGTTGCCAGAATATCATCACGATGATGTCCCAAAGCAACTTTCGTTGCACCAATCTCTTGTGCAAAACCATATAAAGAACCACGGCGTAAGCGCGAACATACGGCACAGTATGTTTTACCTTCAGGCGTTAAACGCTTGGTGATGCTGTAAGTGTCTTTTTCCAAAATATAATAAGGAATGTTATTTTCCTCTAAATATTTCGGTAAAACATCTTCAGGAAAACCGGGTTGCTTCTGATCAAGGTTGACTGCAACCACATCAAAATTAATCGGTGCAATGCGTTTAAATTGCAACAAAATATCTAACAAGGTATAGCTATCTTTCCCACCAGAAACACAGACCATGACCTTGTCGCCTTCTTCGATCATTTTAAAGTCACGAATAGCATGACCGACCTGACGACGAAGTTTTTTCAATAGACGATAGTAAGCCGAACTTGTAGGAAGTTCTGGTTTGAAATTAAATCCTTGTTCGGACTCAACTGGCGAGTACATAGACGCGATTTACCAAATAAAAATTCTGCGCAATTTTAGCTGATTTGTTGCTTAATCGCATCTAAAGAATTTTTATTTTTACATTAATCTTTTTCTTCGTCATATTCCTGTCTTATTCACATATCTAAAATAGACGGCTCAGTTCATTTTTTGACCTAGGTGCTTATGATTTGGACTTTTCCACAGTTTTCCACAAATCCTGTGGATAAAAGTGTGGATTGTTTGGGGCTTGACAAAGCATTCATACGGGAGAATGGGCGTTTTCTTTAAATTGATCACTTTTTAACCACATTATTTAAATGATATTTAACAATGACTTATCATAGTCAATAGGTATGTTTTAAAAAAAATATAAAATAATTTTTGATTAATATGCCAACAAATAAGACTTGATTTTTTTTATTTGTATTGTTAAAAAACAAATCGTAGTTTTTCTTATCGAATAACTTTGCTAAACTCCAAAAGGGAATTGGGGAAAATTTTAATTACTAAAAATGAAAAAATTAATTACGGGTTCATTGGTATCAATTTTAGGGTGTATGAGCATGGTCTCATTTACATCGCAAAGTTTTGCTGGGCAAATTTATTTCTATAAAGATAAAAATGGCACAACTTTACTGACCAACCGTAAAAATTCAGACAGTTCACTGCAAAAAGTTAAAGTGACCTATTATAAAGACAGCAATATTCATAGTTATAGCAATTGGGGCAGTTCAGAATCTTCTGTTTTACCAAGCTATAGTAGAAGTAAAAATTCTTTTGACTCGATTATTCGCCAAGCTGCTCAAACACATGGTGTTTCCGAGGGCTTAATCAAAGCTGTTATGCATACTGAATCTGGCTTTAATTCAAATGCACGCTCCCCTGTCGGTGCTCAAGGTTTAATGCAACTCATGCCAGCGACTGCACGTCGTTTTAATGTTTCCAACTCCTTTGACCCGCAGCAAAATATTTTTGGCGGTGCAAAGTATCTCAGTTGGTTAATGAAGCGGTTTAATGGCAATACCAATTTAGCTTTAGCAGCATACAATGCAGGCGAAGGCAATGTCGATAAGTATGGTGGTATTCCGCCTTTCCGTGAGACACAAGATTATGTTAGACGCGTCACCAGTCGCTATAACAATCTGTATTCTACGGGTTTAAGTATTGCCAACAGCAGTTCAAGCAATAATTCAAATTCTGGGCAAGTCATCGCCCAATCAAATAACTATACAAACAATAATTCGAATAGCAGCACATCTAACACTTTATCGAATAACACACCTACAGTGACTCCTGTAAAATATAGTTCTAGACAAATTATTGTCGCTTCTGATGGCACTTATACAGATGCACCTTCTGGATCTTCTTATTCCACAGCCAATGCCAGTGCAACCGCACATATTAGTTTTGGTAACTAAGGCATGATGTAAATTTTCTCAGTGAATAGATTCAAAGTTTGCTTATTTCTCCTGTTGAGATAATTCCTGTTATTTTTAAAAATAATTTTTAGTTTTTATAAAGATAGGACTCATATTTTAAAATTATTTTGATTTTATATTGTATAGATTTTTCCAATCATTCTTGAATTTTGATTATTGAAACCTCATATTCGATACATGATTTATAGGATCTATGAACATTTTATCAATGGCTTACATTGTAGGCTAAGATTGCGCAAACACGAACAACATGTGTTGCAAAGAAATGAACGCTGTAGCAAAACTATTTGCTTTCAAGACGGATTGTTCATTGCTCCTAAGTAATAAATCAAATTATTTTATATTTTGAAGAGGATTTTCTCGATGATGCGGATTGGTTTGTTTTTGCTAACCAACCTCGCGGTACTGGTTGTAGCTGGCATTATCCTATCTTTATTGGGTGTTGGTAGTTATCACGGCGCTGGCGGTCTTAACTTAGGCAACCTGATGGTGTTCTGTTTAGTCTTTGGTATGGCAGGCTCTTTAGTCTCGCTTTTCCTTTCTAAATGGATGGCTTTAAAAACCACGGGGACTGAATTAATTGATCCTAACGCACCTCGTAACCAAGCTGAAGCTTGGTTATTGCAAGAGGTTGCACAACTTTCACAACGTGCTGGTATTAAAATGCCAGATGTGGGTATCTTCCCATCTTATCAATCAAACGCCTTTGCAACAGGTTGGAACAAAAATGATGCGCTTGTATCCGTTTCAACAGGTTTGTTAGAGCGTATGAATCAAGATGAGTTACGTGCTGTATTGGCCCATGAAATTGGTCACGTTGCCAACGGTGATATGGTGACCTTATCGTTGATTCAAGGTGTTGTGAACGCCTTTGTGATGTTCTTTGCGCGTGTTGTTGGTGACTTTATTGACCGCAGTATTTTTGGTCGCCAAGATGGAGAAGCACCGGGTATCGCTTATTTTGCAATTACCATGGTATTGGATATCGTCTTTGGTATTTTGGCATCAGCGATTGTGTTGTGGTTCTCTCGCCACCGTGAATACCGTGCAGATGAAGCAGGCGCACAATTGGCAGGTAAAGAAGCCATGATCTCTGCGTTATTACGTTTACAAGCAGAATCTGAAATGCCAGATCAAATGCCAAAAGAGATGAAGGCTTTTGCGATTGCAGAAGGTAAAGAACAAGGTTTTAGCTTGGCGGCATTGTTCCATACCCATCCAAGCATTGAGCAACGTGTTGCGGCTCTACGTCAGCTTAATTTACCGTAATTGATCTAAAAATTTCACATCGATACAGAAATAGATCAAGCAGAAATAGTCAAAACAAAGCCTCCAATTGGAGGCTTTGTTTTTTAAGTATTTTACTTATCTGAGATTTTTAATCGTAAACAATACATTCTCAAACATTCTTATAGCAGCGTTCGTAATCAACGCAGTGCTTAAACACATTTACATCTAAGATTTCAGCACACAACCTGCTTTCGTCACGAAGCAGAATGCTATTTAAACCGTTAAACTTTGATACCAATCCCACAGCATATTCACCCCAAACCAAAGCGCAAAACCGATCAATACCAATACAATAGCGCCTAAAATATCGGGTATATGAATCCAAAGCCAAGCAACAACAGGGTTACGCCAAAATGCAGATTGTTGTTGCTTCTGCTCTAATTTTTCATGCAGGAATGGATGAACCACATGATCATCGCTATGAATTTGATATTCTTCTCGAATATGATCATGCACAACGTCTAAAGCCCGTCGGCTTGGGCGAATAAAAATATCGAAAACAGTGCCAACCACAGGAATAAAACCGACCACAGCATCAACAGCTGCGAGCTTGATGACCCCATTGAGTTTAGTTTGTGGCACACCAATTTGTTTGGCTTTATAGACTGCATAACATGTCAGCACAAAACCAGCAGCATCACCTGCAACTGGAATAGTACTCAATGCAGCATCTGCACCAACGCCTTGCTTAGTAAATGGAATGCGAACTACGGAATCCATCATATTGGCAAATTTTGCCAAATCACGTTCCAATTTAATGACTTCTTGAGTCGATAATTTTTTTTCTGAACTCATCGATGTGTCTATCTTCTAACATCACACTATATTCAAAGCATCATAGCCAATAAATTCAGCGTGTTGTGTATACTTTTAATATTTTGTGATCAAAATAAAGCGTTTAAATCTCATATTGTGCCCTGTCCTAATATCAGTAAAGCAATAAAAAGATATACAACCACACCTGTTGCATCACAAATTGATGTGACCAATGGTGCCGATGCGCTCGCAGGATCTAGTTTTAATCGATTTATCATCCTCTCAACATAGACATCATTAATCTATAAAAAGGCCATTATAAAAATAACAGCCTATTTAAATCACTTTAAGGTTTTGTCTAAATGCTCAAACTAAACGGTCTAAATTGTCTATATTTCAATAATACAGATTTTAAACTGCAGTTAATTTCTACTTAAAGTTGCATAAATGGCTGTTGCTTTAACTGGTTTTAGGTTTAGAGAATGATCGAATCAGAACGTACATAAATGGAATAAAAATCAGCACTAAAACCGTCCCAAAAACCACGCCACCCAGTACACTCACACCAATTTCCTGACGGCTGGCTGCCCCTGCACCAAAAGCAAAAACCAAAGGAATCACACCTGCACCAAAAGCCAATGAGGTCATTAAAATAGGACGTAGACGTAGCCCTGCCCCTTCTAATGCAGCAGCAACTGCGGTTTGACCTTTCTCTTGTGCAATTGCAGCAAATTCTACAATTAAGATTGCATTCTTACATGACAAACCAATTGTCGTGAGTAATGCAATTTGGAAGTAAATATCATTTGGAAATCCCATCAGTTTACTGAAAATAATATTACCACCGACACCAAGCGGAATGGCCGCAATCACGGCTGTCGGAATCGACCAACTTTCATATAACGCAGCAAGACATAAGAAAATAAATCCAATCGAAATTAAATAGAGCCATAAAGCCTGACTGCTCGATTTCTGTTCTTCAAAAGACAAACCACTCCACGCTACATCTATGCCATCATGTTGAGCAATCAGCTTTTGAATATCACGCATTGCCACACCAGAACTGGTATTTTTTGCTGCATCTGCTTCCATTTCCAGTGCTGTATAGCCTTGGAAACGATTTACAACATCAGGCCCACCATCCCAATTGATTGTTGCAAAATTGCTAAACGGGATCATTTGATTTTGTGCATTGCGTACCGTCCAATATTGCAAATCTTCGGGTTTGGAACGGAATGCCGCATCCGCTTGCATCATGACTCTTTTAATTCGACCACGGTCAATAAAATCATTGATATATGAACCACCCCAAGCAGCGGAGAGTGTGCTGTTTATTTCAGACTGAGATAAACCATTTGCCAAAGCTAATTTTTGATTGACATCAACTTTAAGCTTAGCTTTATCAGGATTAGATTGTTTGTCTAAGTTTTCAAAAGTACTTACTTTTTCGGCTTCATTTTTGAGTAATTCAAATTGCTGATCTAAATATTTTCGACCTTGGCCGTTAATATCTCGAATCCAAAACTCTATGCTATTGCTATTGCCCAAACCATTCACAGAAGAAGGCATCATTACTGTAATATTGGCATTTTTATTATTTCTAAAATACTTCATTGCACGTTCACGAATGGCTTGGGCCGAATTGGCACTGCCTACACGTTCATCCCAATGTTTTAATGCAATAAAGCCTGTACCTAAGTTTTGCCCAGTTCCAGAGAAGTTACGACCATAACGAATCAATACAATATTGACATTCTGCTGTTCTTTTTCTAGGAAATATTGACGAATTTCTTCACCGACAATTCGGCTCTTAGAAATCGGTGCACCTTCTGCTAGACGGAATTGCACGCTTAACATTCCTTGATCTTCACTGGGTATGAAACTGGTCGGCAATACCCGATAAATCAGTGCAAAAACACTGATTAGCCCAACAAAAATGACCAAAATGACCCACTTAAACTGCAAAGTCTTCGCAACAAGTTTTAAATAAGCTTGTTTTAAATGTTCAAGTTTTTGATTAAACCTATTTGCCCAACGCATGGTTTTTGGATTTGGTTTAAGAATGATCGCGCATAAAGCAGGGGTTAAAATCAATGCAACCAATAGCGACAAAGCCATTGCTGCAACTAAGGTAATGGAGAACTGGCGGTAAATCACGCCAGTTGAACCCGTGAAAAATGCCATGGGAATAAACACAGCGGTAAGCACAACAGTGATTCCGATCAAAGCACCTGTCATTTCTTGCATAGATTCAATAGAAGCTTGTTTCGCACTGAACCCACGTTCATGCATCAATCGTTCGACATTTTCGACAACAACAATTGCATCATCTACCAGTAGACCAATCGCAAGGACCAAAGCAAACAATGTCAGTGTGTTAACACTCATTCCCAAGGCAAATAACACTGCAAATGTTCCCAATATCACAATAGGAACAGTGATGGTTGGGATTAAAGTTGCACGCCAGCTTTGTAAAAAAACAAACATGACGATCACAACCAGAATGATAGCTTCGAATAAGGTTTTGATGACTTCTTTAATCGATTCTTGCACAAAAGGCGTGTTGTCTCGTGGGTAAACAATCTTATAGCCGTGTGGTAATTTTTCTGAAATTTGTGCCAGTTCTGCCTTGATCAAAGCTGAGGTTGCTAAAGCATTTGCACCAGAGGATAAAGAAATTCCGATACCTGATGATGGAAAACCATTAATGGTATTAAAGGATTGATAATTTTCAGCCCCCAATTCTATACGTGCAACATCTTTTAAATAAACGTAGCTGCCGCCCACATTGGATTTGACAATAATATTTCGGAATTCTTCTACTGTTTTTAAACGCGAACCTGCGGTCACTTTGGCATTTAAGTATTGATCTTCAACTGCGGGTAAATCCCCGATTCCACCTGCTGCGACTTGAGTATTTTGAGCCTCAATTGCCGCACGAATATCGCTCGGCATCAGTTGGTATTGACGTAATAAATTGGGGTCTAACCAAATGCGCATTGCATATTGTGAACCAAACACATCAACTTCCCCGACACCATCAATACGGGAAAGTTCTTGCTCAATATGGTCAGAGAGATAATCACCTAATTCAATATTATTGCTTTTCCCCGTTTCATCGTATAAACCCACGACCATAAAAGTATCGCCAAGTGATTTATAGACATTGACCCCTTGACGCTGAACATCTTCAGGTAAACGGCTAATCACACTGTTAATACTATTTTGAACTTGGACTTGCGCTGTATCAGGATCCGTTCCATTCTCAAAACTAATGCTGATTCGTGCACGTCCAGAAGAATCACTACTCGAACTAAAATAAAGTAGATTGTCTATGCCTTTGATCTGTTGTTCTAAAACTTGGGTTACACTTTGTTCAACTGTTTCAGCATCTGCACCTGTATATGTCGCTGACACAGTGATTCTTGGCGGTGCAATATCGGGATAACGCTCTACAGGAAGATGAATAACGGAGAAAATACCCAGTGCCATGACGATAATGGCAAGTACGCAGGCAAAAATAGGACGTTGAATAAAAAATTTTGAAAGCATCAGATTAAATTCTGTAGCAGATGGATATTATAAATCTCGTAAAGACTCAGGGTGCGTAAACAACTCATCAATGGTTTATCTCATCGGCTGAAATTGAAGTCATACACTGCATACTTTGCAAGGAAATGATGAGCCTAGGCTGACTATTTTCAAATTTCATGAGCAAGTTTTATAAACAAGGCCGAGATCATTTTAGCCACATCCCCAAAACCTCTTTCTATGGATATTCTGTGAGTTCGCAGAAAAACTCAAGAACAAATAACAGAAAACTGAATTTTATCATTAAATATGAAGAAATTATGGAGAATTATACAAAATAGAAAAAATAACCTTTTGTAATTTCATCATTTCTTCATAACAATGTCATCATTCTGTCAATCAAACTTTTCACACTTATGCAAACACTAATACCATAATTTGAGCAGAAAATGATTAAAAAAACCTTAATAATGACCAGTATCATGGCACTTTTAAGCGCTTGTAATGACGATAATAATGATTCAACAACAACTTCAAAACCTGAATATAAAGAACCGAAAATTATTATTGTAGGCCACCGAGGTGCGAGTGCTTTACGTCCTGAACATACCTTAGAAGCGTACCAAAAAGCGATTGATGATGGTGCGGATTTCATTGAACCCGATTTAGTTTCAACCAAAGACGGTGTACTGGTGGCACGTCATGAAAATGAAATTGGGGGTACCACCAATATCAGTGAATTAGCACAATTTGCAGATCGTAAAAAAACCAAAATCATCGATGGAACATCATTAACGGGTTGGTTTACCGAGGATTTGACATTGAGTGAATTAAATCAAATTAAAGCACGTGAGCGTATTCCAAAACTTCGCCCTGAAAATACCAAATACAATGACCAATTCAACATTCCCACACTAGAACAAATTATTGAACTTGCTGAAAAAAACTATAAGAAAACAGGAAAAATTATTGGCTTATATATCGAAACTAAGCATCCCACTTATTTTCAAAAAAACAATTTAGGTCTTGAAGATCCTTTATTAAAAACACTGGCGAAATATCAATATACACGTGACATAGCACCGATTTACTTACAATCTTTTGAGGTCAGCAATCTCAAATATATGAAAGATCAGCTGACACTACATAAAAGTTTAAAAAATGCCAAAATCATTCAACTCTATGATGATAAAACGGTTAGCCCTGCGGATTATGTTGCTCAAGGTATTCAAGCAACCTACGGCGAAATGGCAACAGCACAAGGCTTAAAAGACGTTGCCAAATATGCCAATGGTGTAGGCCCATGGAAACCTTATATTTTCAATGAAAGCTTTACTGCACCTTCTTCTTTTGTTGCAGATGCACATGCCGCAAATTTAAAAGTTCATCCTTATACTTTCCGTCCTGAGAACAACTTCCTTGCCGCAAATCTAAAATGCAGTAGCGCTGAAGCAGATGCCTCGAAACGCTGTGAAGCAGGTGCAAATAAAGAGTTTGAAATGTACTTTAAAGCAGGCGTAGATGGCTTATTTACAGATGATCCGGGTCTAGGTCGTAAAGCAGTCGATGCTTATTGGAAAGCGAATCCAAGTGCGCAATAAATATTGATTTCTACTCTTTAAAACGCTTTGATTGGGCAAGGGATTGAATGACTTGCCCAATTTTTTTATAAACTTGATGTATTTTGCCTAAAATTAATACCCATTTAAGTTTAAAATATTACACTTTTTAAAAATTTAGCTTCATTGATTTATGAGTGATTATTCTCCCCTTAAAGGTACGACTGGTTTCAAACGCATCATCAATGCAACGGGTTATTCTTTGGCTGGTTTTAAAGCCGCCTTCCAAAATGAAGCCGCTTTTCGTCAAGTTCTTTTCCTCAATGTTATTCTCATTCCAATCACCTTTTTCTTAGATTTAAGTGCTGTTGAACAAGCTTTAATGATTGGCGTATGTTTATTGGCGATTATTGTTGAACTGTTTAATTCAGCACTTGAAGCTGTGGTTGATCGTATTTCCTTGGAACGTCATCCACTTTCCAAGAATGCCAAAGACATGGGCAGTGCGGCTCAATTTGTTACTTTAACGATCATTGCCGTGACTTGGGCTTTGATTTTACTACGCTAAAGATCATCTTGATTTAGAGATAAATTGAAAAGCTAAACTGACTTTATTTATGACGTATAAATTGATTTGCGAAGCGCATTTCGCTTTCGCAAATCCTTTCATTAGAAACAATCTACAATTTAATATTTAAACTTCACATTAAAACGAACCATCATTGGATCACCCCAATTGACCAACTGCGCATTCGGTGTTGTTCCTGCCAAGTATTCTCGATCAAATAAATTTTTAATGCTTAAACCTGCGCCCCACTTTTCTGCTTCATAGCCTGCATTTACATCAAATACAGCATAACTTGGTAAATAGACATAATCCGTACTCCGTTGTGCCGTGCGTGAACCCTGATAACGTATCCCAGCACCCATATTCCAACCGAGTTTATCAGGACTGAAATAATACTGAGTAGATAAAGTTGCCGCATTTTTAGGAACATGATTACTACGTTTACCAATTTCACTGGCGGTTAAACTTTCAGTAATTTTTGCTGTTGGAATATAGCTATAGCTTGTCGAAATGTTCCATTGATCCGTAAGTGCAGCGGCCATTTCGGCTTCAAAGCCTTTGGTCACTTGTTCACCTGTTTGGATAGAGAAATTTCCTGAAGCATCTGCCTCTGTCACGTTTTTACGCGTTAAATCATAATAAGCAATATAACCTTGCAAACGCTGATCCAAAGCTTGTAACTTCACCCCAATTTCTGCTTGCTTACCCTGTTCTGGATCAAGTAATGAGCCATTTTCACCTGAATCTGTTACTGGCATGAAAGATGTTGAGTAACTGACATAAGGCGCAAACATATCATTCATGCGATACATCACCGACGCGCTGCCCGTAAAAGCATTGTCAGAGTTTTTGGTTGTTGTGTTATTTAAAATATTGTCAATTTCAACTTGCGTCCAGTCATGACGTCCAGACAAACCGATAATCCAGTCATCATCAATTTTAATGGTGTTACGTAAATATAAGCCTGTGTATTGGCTATAGGTTATTTCTTCTGAGGGTGTACCTCTTTTTTTAATAATGATGTTGCCATAGCTTGGATGATTTGCATCAAAATCATTAATCGTATCTGTACGACGATAATAATCACTACGCTCTCGCATCATATCTACACCGACCATGACATCGTAGTTAATCGATCCAAAATTAAAATTGCGTTGTAAATGATTATCCAAGGTATAATTCACATCTTGCTTATCTTGATTGTTAATGGCTCGCTTAATTGTAGGAAGTACATTTCGACCAGATGCAAGAATCGAATCACCCAATATCTCAGTTTTTGTCACAGCAAAATTTTGTTTAAACGTCCAATCATTATCAAAATAATGAGCATAGTTTGCCCCTAAACGATACACATCGACATCATAGCCATAGTCTGGATCTCCAAAGAACAGGCTATGTGAATAATTCTTATAATTTCCACTGCTATATGGAATACCTTGCTGACGCAGATATTCACGGCGTTGATAGCTGGCAATTACAGATAAATCGTCTTTTTCACCTAAATCAAAATTATATGATGGTGCAATATATAAGTTTTTGAAATACACATAATCCGTTGGATCATCCTGATCAGACACTCGCCCGACAATACGAAATGCACCTTTTTCTGTATTGTTGGGTGCATAGTTAAGATCAAAAGCTCCCTCTTTTAAACCATAACTCCCGTAACTTAAGCCGCCTTTATATGTTGTTTCAGCTTGTGGACGTTTTGTGGTTAAATTGACTAAGCCCCCAGGTAGCGCTAAACCAAAACCTACAGAAGTCGGGCCTTTGACAACTTCAATCGATTCTAAACCTGAAATATCTTCTGCTCTTAAAACGTTATCCGAAGCTTGTACTCGTAAACCATCAATATAAGTTTGAGAGCTCGAGATTTGCCCACGAATAATAAAGTCATCCCAACCACGGCGACCATATTGCCCAGTGGTGACACCTGCAACGCCTTCAAGTGCTTCAGCCACTGTTTTTGCTTGTTTTTGTTCGATCTGCTGATTTGTAATGACACTAATCGATTGTGCTGTTTCAAATAATGGTGCATCTGAGCGTAATACTGCATTAGCCGTTTTAGCTGCATATAGTTTTTGTTCTGTTTCAGCTTGTACTGTAATTGATGGAAGTACAGATGCTGCGTTTTGTTGTGTAGTAGATTCCGTTTCTGCATGCGTAGTCGCTGCCAAAATAGCCAGAACTGAACATGTTAAATAAGATCTGTTGAATTGCATTTGACAGCACCATATAGAAAAGTGGTGTAAATTATAATCATTTGCATTTATATGTATAGAGATTACTTAAGAAATATTTGTGAAAAATACATTAACTTTAGAATATTTAAACAAATTTTATTGTGAAAATATCAATATCGTAATAAAAAAGCCCATCAACTGATGAGCTTTTACTGAACCAACTCGATTATTTTATCGACTAACTGGGATACTAAGTTCCTCATCTTTGGTTAAAGCAACCGATGTTAAAATTGGAATAGCGAGAATAATTGGAACCGTAAAGATCCATAACACTACTGTTAATTCCCCTGAAAATAGAAAATGAATACCAAGCGCAGCCAATATCAAAACCAAGAAAAGAACACTTGCAAAGCGAATCACAAATTTTAGAGCCATCGTTAAACTCCCGTAGGATTATAATCTTTGTCTTTTGAGTATATACCCAATATTTTGGTTGGTTATATACTCATTCTGACTGATTTACTTATTATTTCCCACCAAAAACGTAGGAAACTCCAACTCTTCCACCCACTTCACCACCACCAGCAACACCAAATGCACCACTAAAAGATGTACGACCATCTTCAAGTACACTGGTTATACCAAGAGCGCCAGCTGATTGTCCCTCGTAATGTCCCATACCACCAAATACAGCAAATTGACCTGGCTTCATATTCGGTACAGCCTGTTGCGCAGCAAGTGAGATTGCTACTCCACGATAAGCATTGGTTTCAACATCATCAAAACGTCGATTTAAGTCTGCTGTATAAGATCGGAATTGTCCCATATTAACCGCGTCATTATTTGCAACACCATCGGCAACATTAGAGACGACTTTATTTCCTGCATCTACACCCTGTGCAGACAGTTTTACATCACCAACAGATACTTCTCCAGCTTTTACGGTTGTGGATATAGATGATTTCGTTTCTTTACCTGATGCATCTTTTTGGACAATGTCTTGGCTCAATAACACTCCAGACACATGATCTACTCGAGTTTCTGTTACAGACTTTGCCGAACCATCTTTAGCTGTTGAAGTCGTATTAAAATTTGAAGTATCTGATTCTAAAATCCCAAATTTATCAATAACTCTCGTATTGGCATTCGCTATTGATGTTTTTATACCGTCTGAGCTAAGAATATTCTCTGAGCCGTATACTTTTTCAGTAAAACTTTGATCTGTGCGATTTTCAATGTCTGAACCACGAATAATATTTTGTGTCGTTATTTTTCCATCTACAGCTGTGCTTGTTTTGGTTTCAGCATTTTGAATATTTCTCGTCGAATACACCGCTTGCGAAGCAAATAATCCCATTTCAGTATTGTTTACTGTTTCATTTGAAATATCCGACGTCGTATATGTAAACCCTGATTGATCTTTATTGGTTACTTTCATATCTGAGTTGAACTCAGATGTAATTTGCTCTGATATTTTTTGATCCGCTTGATAGACCAAATTTTCTAACTTCGTAGTTCCCTTTGTTTCTGTGGTTGACGCATCTAGAACATTTTTATGTGTATAAGAAGATTCATTTAGCGATGAACTTGATAAAGCATTTTTGCCTTTTTGGTAATCCACAGCAGTTGTGTTGTTGCTTGATGTTGTTTCAATCGTACCTTTTACGACTGATTCGCCATTTTCATTAAAATCATAAATTTTATTATTCGTACTCACTTCCACTGTCGTAGCTGCATCACGATATTTATCACTTTGATTATGATTGTATAAAGTGACATCATTTGTACTTTTTAATTCTGAGCGAGCAATATAACCATCTGCGAAGGTATCTTGATTGGTTTGCTGATTTTGTTCAGACTTTTTATATGCTATAGCACCAGACTGATAAACTTGTTCAGCTACTTTTTTACTCTTCGTATTTTGGTTAACAACATCTACATCCGTTGTTTTTAATACTTGAGTGCTTTTCACTTCTCTCCCATGCTCATCATATGCTAAGACACCATTTCGGATTGACAAATCAGTACCATTTTCATCAACACCATAATAAGGTGCTGTAGAAGTCAATTTTTGATTACTCAGCACATCCAGAGTAGAAGAAGTATTAATTGTTCGATCTAAAATATTTTTTCCTTGCGCATACTGCACAATGTCTAAATCTTTTGATTGATTATCATAGTTGAGAACTTTTCCGTTAGCATCTGTACTTTTTTGGTTTGATGAAATCTGGCTTGAATAGTTCCATACTTTTTCTTGTCCAGTTTGGTATTGCTGTAATAATGCCTTAGCTGCGGTATCAGATGTATTAATGGTTTTAATAACAACTTGACCTTGTTCATCTAACACTAAATTACTCGACATATTTTGAGTATTGTAGGCTTGTTGAATTTCACGATCTAATGCATTTTTTCCTGCAGAATATAATTTTATGGTTTTATTTTTATCCGATTTATTGGATCCATAAATAATCTGACCATCTTTTGATGTTTCAGATTCATCTACATGATCCTGCTCAGTTAAATTGTAAGCCAGTTCTTGCCCATAATTCACTTGTTCAGATTTATGGTTTGAGTTTTTTGCTTTAAAAACAGTATCGACTTGAATGCTTTTATTTTCTGATGCATTTTCTAAAGTCACTTCACTTCGAATGTCTTTCCCTTCTAAATCAGTCCCAAGAACGACATAGTGGCGCTGAGTACCATTTTCATCAACCCAGCTTCGAACATTACTCTCTGTCACATCTTGCCCTGTATTTAACAATATATGTTGATTAGGATCTAAATAACCGCCTGATAATGAACCATAATTACCAATGGTTTTATTAATACTACCCGCTTTAATATTCTGTTGATTTGTTCCAGAGGCATTTTCAGCACTTACTGTCTTACTTCTTAACTGCTGCAGATCAACACTCGATTGCTGACTTATAGCTCGATCAACTTCAATATTTTCCTGCATGCTCTTTTTATATTCTACTGAACTATTTTCTGCCGTTATCGCATGTTCAACAAAACCATCTGCATAATTTTTAACTTGATTATAAGTCGCCGATTTGGTTCTTTTTTGAGTAGCGGTATCCGAATAACGGCTATTTGTACCATTATTCAGGATGTCGTAATCCTGCCCTTGTTTATCTCCAGAGACATGATGCGTTGCTTGATAATTTGCCTGATATAATTCTTCAGAAGATTTATTTTCAAAGGTAAATTCAGTAATAGGTTGATTATTGGTTAATACCAACTCACCATTTATATTTGTTTGCAATTGACGATTTGCATTATGTCGAAGAGTTTTAGAACTTTCTTCTGTACCTATGGGTTGCGCACCATCTTGGTATTTAACATATGTTGTATCCGTAGAAGTATTATTGATTGCATTAAATCCATCCCATACTGAAGTTCTATTTACTTCATTCAGGCTTGACGACTTTCTACTTTCCTTAATTAAAGATGAATCATCGTAAACAATATTATGACTTGAATCTGAATTTTTTCTATTCGTAACTGTAGATTCTTTTTCTATATATCTTTTATCAGAACTCACTTGAATTGCTACAAATTGTCCTTGACCATCAGTTGCATAATCTACATCTGTACTGTTTCCACTTGATGAATGTTCTTGGTTGGTTAAAACCTTATTTGGGTCACGGCTAATGATTTTACCATCTTGGTTAGTCGTAGATTTATATGTCGCATTTTTAGATTGAGATTGGTTAGCTCTACCTTCGGCAATATAAACATGAGCACCACTTTCTATAACGGGTTGCCCATTGGCATCGCGTTTTTCAACGCTATTAAAATTTGATTGCTGGTATTGTGATTCATTCAGCGTATCTAATGCAACGTTATTTGAGTATTTTGTATTTGATTGACGACTATAATATGCATTACTTTTTGCATCTTTAACTTTTGTTAAATCATCCGCAGCAAAATCAAATGATGAATCATTTAAACGACGTTCTGAATTTGCAATTTCATTACCACTTGCATCTAATCTGACTTGAGTATTGGCTTTACGTGTAACTGTACCTGTGCTGTTGAAGTCGCTATTAATGCTTTCATAATGTGAAAGTTCATTTTCACCCACTTGGTTTGATGAATAATATCTCCCTCCATTTAAATCTGCCCGACGTGTTTCATCATAACTATATTGTTGATAATTTTGTCCTGAACTAGACGTTTGACTTTCTTTTATTTTCGTTCCTACAGAAGAAATAGTATTTGAGTTTAAGTTATCGTATTGGTAATTATTATCGTACATATTAAAATTGGGGTTAGATTGGTAATTACTTGTTCCTTGGGTTTGTTGATAATTATTTCCTAAATTTTGATCATAGGCAGTCCGATAAGTAAGGTCTGCTGCGGCATATCCTGTTATTGAAGATAATGCTAATACGAGTGTAGTTTGTTTTAACTTCATCAATATAATTCCCAAAGTTTTATCGATTATTTAATTTTTTGTTTTGTGCGCCTTTTAAATTTAGAAATGGCACGCTTACTGAATAGTATAAAATACTAGTTTTATTATGTAATTTAATCAATGAATTTCGTTACTTGTTTTTTGAGAATAAATTTTTAAAGTAAAAGAAATTTAAATATTGATAAAAAAATCCCTGCTAAAAAGCAGGGATTTTTTATGCAGTAGCGCTTAGGATGAATTACATCATTCCACCCATACCACCCATGCCGCCCATATCAGGCATCGCTGGTTTATCTTCTGGAATATCAGTAATCATACATTCTGTAGTCAACATTAAACCTGCTACAGATGCAGCATGTTCAAGTGCAGAACGCGTTACTTTTGCAGGGTCAAGAATACCCATTTCCAGCATATCACCATACTGAGAAGTCGCAGCGTTATAACCAAAATTACCTTCACCCTTTTTCACAGCATTGATCACGACTGATGGCTCATCACCTGCATTAGATACGATTTGACGTAGAGGTGCTTCAATCGCACGACGCAAAATATTGATACCCACATTTTGGTCATCATTTACACCAGTGATACCATCAAGCGCAGATGCAGCACGTACTAGTGCAACACCACCACCTGCAACAACACCTTCTTCAACCGCAGCACGTGTTGCATGAAGAGCATCGTCAACACGGTCTTTCTTCTCTTTCATTTCAACTTCAGTCGCTGCACCAATTTTAATTACAGCCACACCGCCTGCTAATTTGGCAACACGCTCTTGAAGTTTTTCTTTGTCATATTCAGACGTAGATTCTTCAATTTGTGCACGAATTTGAGTAACACGTTCAGCAATTTGTTCTGCGTTACCTGCACCATCAACAATCACTGTGTTTTCTTTAGAAATAGTCACTTTATGTGCAGTACCTAAGTCTTGAAGAGAGGCTTGCTCTAAAGTCATGCCGACTTCTTCAGAAATAACGGTAGCACCAGTTAAAATCGCGATGTCTTGCAACATTGCTTTACGGCGATCACCGAAACCAGGGGCTTTGACCGCACATACTTTGATAATACCGCGCATGTTATTTACAACAAGTGTTGCCAAAGCTTCACCTTCAACATCTTCAGCGATGATCAAAAGTGGCTTACCTGTTTTAGCAACAGCTTCAAGCACTGCAATTAATTCACGGATATTGCTAATTTTTTTATCAACAAGAAGAATAAATGGGTTTTCAAGCTCAGCAGTTAGAGTATCTTGTTTGTTTGCAAAGTATGGGCTGATATAACCACGGTCAAACTGCATACCCTCAACAACGTCAAGTGCATCTTCAAAGCCTGAACCTTCTTCAACAGTGATCACGCCTTCTTTACCAACGCGTTCCATTGCTTGTGCAATCAATTTACCTACAGTTTCATCAGAATTTGCAGAAATCGAACCGACTTGTTCAATTGCTTTCGTATCAGAAGCAGGTTTTGCAGTTGCTTTAATGTTTTCAACAACAGCTTTTACAGCAAGATCGATACCACGTTTTAAGTCCATTGGGTTCATGCCCGCTGTTACTGACTTAATACCTTCATTTAAAATTGCTTGAGCAAGTACAGTTGCCGTTGTTGTACCATCACCTGCGATATCATTGGTTTTTGAAGAAACTTCACGAACCAATTGAGCACCCATGTTCTCAAATTTATCTTTAAGCGAAATTTCTTTAGCAACAGTTACACCATCTTTAGTGATGTGCGGTGCGCCAAAAGAACGGTCAATTACAACGTTACGACCTTTCGGACCTAAAGTTACTTTTACAGCGTCTGCAAGTGTATTTACACCAGCAATCATTTTCGAACGTGCTGAATCACCGAATTTTACGTCTTTAGCTGACATGCTAAACTCCAATATTCTTAAATTTTTACTGATTTGATTTTAAAATGGATTTAACCTTTTCATTTTGGCTTAGGTTTTCTTTAATGTTGAAAATCTAAGCTTTTAAAATCATGAAAAAGTTATTCAGGTTTAAATTAACCTTCTAGGACCGCTAAAATATCAGACTCTTTCATAACAAGAAGTTCTTCACCATTTACTTTAACTTTTGTACCAGCATATGCGCCGAACAATACGTTATCACCAATTTTTACGTCTAATGCACGAACACCATTGTCAGTAATTTTACCATTACCTACAGCAAGGACTTCACCTTGAGCGGGTTGTTCAGCAGCAGAGGTACTTAAAATCAAACCGCCTGCGGTTTTAGTTTCCTTTTCTACGCGGCGAACCACAACGTTATCATGTAAAGGACGAATGTTACTCATTTCAAACTCCATAGGCATTTCAAAACGCCATTGATTACTAGAAGATGACTTCTTATTCCTAGGTCATCGACAAAATATTTGTATGTCACTTTTGTGGGGATGGAAACATAGGCTTCAAGGGGGAAACTTAAAAATATTTTGCAAATTTGTATCTTTTTTACACGTTCAACTCAAATCTAAGATGATCTAGAAATTCACTGTTCTAATTTGACAATAAAATCCTGTAATTGTTCATCAAAAAAGTAATGCTCAAATCTGCCATCTTTATAAATCACATTAAAGCTATTGGGCATATTTTTATACAGCCTTTTGGAAACTGCAGTACCTGCATGCACCTCATAAACTGGTTGACTTAAATTTAAAGCAAATTCTTGATTTAAATCATAAACGGCAACAAGATGTAAATGTCCATGTAACAAAGCATACAACTGATGCTGCCCCCATTCTTTTATGGCAAATTTCCCCAATGCAGGACAATCTTTCAAATGATGATTCTCATTGGAAATATAAAAAGGTTGATGACTGACAATGATTTTCAGCTGATCAACGGGTGCATTGGATAATAATTGATTCACTTTTTGAATTTGCGTTAAAGAAATGTGACCTCGAGTATGATAACGACGTCGGATCGTATTCATTCCAATTAAATAAAAATGTTCAGTTTGCAAAGTATTCTCTAAACTGCCAAAAAATAACTGATATAAACCAAATGGACGAAAAACACGCTTCCACACATGATACAACGGAATATCATGATTGCCAGGAACTACAAAATAAGGAATTTTCAAACTGTCTAAAAACTGACGACATGCTAAAAACTCTTTAAATTTAGCTCTTTGTGTTAGATCTCCACTCACCACGACTATTTCAGGTTGCTGTTTTACGCAAAACTTTTGTATCGCTTTAATACATGCTTGGCGTTCAGTTCCAAAATGAAGGTCAGACAGATGCAACAACATACGGCACCATAATATTTAAAGCATTTTTTTCAACATGAAGTTTTAAAGGTGTATTCATAGATACAATTTCACCATCGACAGCAACAGTCAGTTTAGGCTTTTTTGAATAAACAATGACGCTTTGTGCACCAAAACTATATACATCTGAAGCTTGATCTAATCGCCCTCGTATCATCTGAAAAAGGGTTTTAAATAAAGTGAGCTTATCCCCTTTTGCAATCACAATCCCTGCGATCTCACCAATTTCTGCGCATTTGGCAATTTTGAGTTTCATTTCTTTTAATTGTAATTGGTTATTCCCAAAAAATATTAAAGGTGTTTTAACAGGATATTTTTGACCATCAACTTCAATTTCAAGTTTTAATTCTTTACGATCACGAATGAGTACATCCAAGCCTGAAGTGTAAGCATTTAAAGTCAAACGTCCCAATTTACGATTGTAATCCTCTCTTTTCTTAATAAATAAAGGATAAAGCCCTAAACTGGCGTTATTTAAATAGATCTGATCATTAATACAAGCAACATGTGAAGCACGTGGTGTACCTGTTGCAACAACTTCTACTGCTTCAAGAAGATCCAACGGAATATTCAAAACTCGTGCAACATAATTAAAAGTCCCCAATGGCAAAATACCCATTGGAATTTTCTGATGCAGCATTTGTGATGCTACGGCATTTAAAGTACCATCGCCACCTGCTGCAACGATCACACCTTTATGATCATAACGTTGATGGCGTTCAAATACTTTTTTCATCAAAGTTTGGATACTTACTTCTGATCCAATATCAAAAACCTGTATTTCAAACCCATGAGCAGACCAAATCGTCATGAGTTGTTCATAGATACCTTCTTTCTTATTGGCATGAAAGCCAGATTTCTCATTGTAAATTAGTGAAAGTGGTTTAAGATCTTTACGCATAGACTTGATTATTGTGAAGTATTTCCACTAATTTTGCCGATTTTGTAAACAATTGGTAGCCCCTTTATGTAAAATTTGAATTATGATCATTTATTTAATCAATAAGAAAGTTCAACTATGTTTAAAATTTAACTTGTTGTAAATTATTATTATTTATAATTAAAATATCACATATAATAGATATAAATAGTTAAATAAAAGCCCTAATTTCCATACATTATCATTTAAAATCAACACATTAATAGAAATATTACATTTGGTATCTTTTACGCCTTTAGTCTTATTTTTTTTGTGAATATATGCTTTAATACAGCCACTTTTTTTCATACTTAAATCTGAATGTTGTATCACTACATTTGGATTATTATTTGTACATAAAATTGTACACATTTAAGATAGGCCTCACCATGACCCAAGTGAACGCACCAGAATTCGTTCGTCATCCCAAGCTCATTGCATGGGTTGAAGAAATTGCTAAATTAACCAAACCTGCAAAAATTGAATGGTGTGACGGAAGCGAAGAAGAAAATCAACGTTATATCGATTTGATGATCGCTAACGGCACTATGCAAGCTTTGAACCAAGAAAAACATCCTGGTTCTTATTTAGCGAATTCTGACCCGTCTGACGTAGCTCGTGTTGAAGGTCGCACATACATCTGTTCTGAAAAACAAGAAGATGCTGGCGCGACGAACAACTGGGAAGCACCTGCTGAAATGCGCGCACGTCTTAACGGTTTATTTGATGGCGCAATGGAAGGTCGTACAATGTATGTTGTACCTTTCTCAATGGGTCCTTTAGGTTCTCATATTGCTCATATCGGTATCGAAATCACTGATTCACCATATGTTGCAATCAGTATGCGTAAAATGGCTCGTATGGGCAAAGCTGTTTACGACGTACTTGGCACAGATGGCGAATACATTCCTTGCGTACACACTGTTGGTGCGCCACTTGCTGAAGGTCAGAAAGATGTTGCTTGGCCTTGCAACCCTGAAAAATATATTGTGCATTATCCAGAAACTCGTGAAATCTGGTCTTATGGTTCAGGTTACGGCGGCAATGCATTATTGGGTAAAAAATGCCTCGCTTTACGTATTGCATCATCTATGGGTCGTCAACAAGGTTGGTTAGCTGAACATATGCTTATCCTTGGCGTGACCAATCCACAAGGTGAGAAGCATTACATCGCAGCAGCGTTCCCTTCTGCATGTGGTAAAACAAACTTTGCAATGTTGATCCCACCAGCAGGTTATGAAGGTTGGAAAATCGAAACTGTAGGTGACGATATTGCCTGGATCAAACCAGGTGAAGATGGTCGTTTATATGCGATTAACCCTGAAGCTGGTTTCTTCGGTGTTGCACCAGGTACAAATACCAAAACCAATCCAAACTGTATGGCTACATTGCATAAAGACGTGATCTATACAAACGTTGCTGTTACTGACAATGGCGAAGTTTGGTGGGAAGGTCTTTCTAAAGAAGTGCCAGCAAACTTAACCAACTGGAAAGGTCAACCACACACTGGCGAAGAAAAAGCAGCACATCCAAATGCTCGTTTCACTGTTGCCGCAGGTCAATGCCCTTCTATCGACGCTGACTGGGAAAATCCGGCAGGCGTACCGATTTCTGCATTCATCTTCGGTGGTCGCCGTGCCGATACAGTACCTTTAATCTCAGAAGCATTTGACTGGGTTGATGGTGTGTATAAAGCTGCAACCATGGGTTCAGAAACGACTGCTGCTGCTGTTGGTCAACAAGGTGTTGTACGTCGTGACCCATTTGCGATGCTTCCATTTGCTGGTTATAACATGGCTGACTATTTCTCTCATTGGTTAGAACTTGGTGAAGAAGTTGCTACTAAAGCGAAAGCTGCTGGCAATAAACTTCCTGGTATCTACAATGTGAACTGGTTCCGTCGTGATGCTGAAGGTAACTTCGTATGGCCTGGTTTCGGACAAAACATGCGTGTTCTTGAGTGGATCATTGACCGTTGTGAAGGTCGCGCTACTGCAATTGATACACCAATTGGTCGCGTACCAACTTACGAACAGTTGAACTGGACTGGTTCTGACTTTACCAAAGCACAATTTGATCTTGTAACCTCACAAGACAAAGAGCAATGGGTAAAAGAACTTGAAAGCCACACTGAGTTGTTTGATAAGCTTGGTGATCGTTTACCTGCTGCACTTAAAGCACGTCAAAACGAGCTTTTAGAAGCTGTTCAAAAGTCTGCTTAATAAAATATAAGTAACACTCAAAAAAGACCGCACATGCGGTCTTTTTTCAACCTATTTTAATAAATTTTTATATTTTTTATCACTTTACAACTAAGCATAAAAAGGGGAAATCCATGCTAAAAACACTAACCTTAACGACAACGATCTGTCTATTCAGCTTATCTAGTATTACTATGGCCAATACTGAAACAACAGAACAATCTACGCCTCATATCTGCGCAATCAAAGGCACACCTGATTCTAGCCAATTTAAAATCATGAAACGTGTCAAAGTAGCGAAAGGTACTTATGGGAGCGTAGAAGAACTTTATCCTCGTTTTGCAGAGCGTACCCATCAAGTGGGTGGTAACGTAGTCATCAACTACAATGCCAGTCAAAGATTCGGTTTCTGGCCTTGGCGTATTGTACGCCCAGTGGTTTGGGGTACTGCTGTAAAATGGAATACACCTGTAAACTGCCAACAACTTGGTGGAATTGAAATTTAAGTATAAAAGCCGCTTTAAAAGCGGCTTTTTCATAGAATTCAAATCATTACCCTGTTCCAAATCCTGCTTATATTTTAAAATCGTATTAACATCATTTAAAACAACATACCAAATAACACCTAGTAAAATCACGATTAACACTGCAGCTATCAAAACTTATAAAAAAATAAAGGAATCAAAGAAGATTTATTTTTTACCAATTAAAACCGTATTCTTGCTTTAACTCGCTTGTATATATTCGTAAGTTTAAAATATCAATGTATCTTTAAAAAAAGAACTTTTACTATAGTAAAACCGTCTAATTTATCATACATATATCAAAAAATCGTCTAAAAAGAATATCTATCGAGTCAATAAGCCATTCTTTCCTTTTCTTCTTCACCCATGCCCACATTTTTTCAATAGGATTCAAATCTGGACTACAAGGAGGGAGCCAAAGTATTTGATGTCCATGTTGTGCTAATAAGTCTTGTATATCATGTCGTTTATGAAAGGTGGCATTATCCATAACAATTACACTGTGAGCTGGTAATTCTGGAATTAAAAATTTATCCACCCAAAATGGAATACATCAGAATTTACCTTGCAATCAAATAAACCCACTGCAAATAACTTATTCTGATAGATTGCTTCAATCGCATTGGTTTGATTTTTTAATTGCCAATTGTATGCCCCATAACAAGGAGTTCCTTGTTTAGAATAACCATGAGGTCTACATTCATGGGATTTAAAGCCACTTTCATCAAGATAGATGATCGGATGTTTGCTTTTTAATTGATCCAAATCTTTTAAGTATTGCTCTCTGATTTCGGCTTTTGCTTGTGGGTGGCGTAAGGTCTTTTTTTAACTGTAATTCCTAATCGTCTTAATGCGTCACCAATAGAAGAAGTTCCACAATTAAAGCGAAGAGCACGCTCACATTGATAGTCATCAAGATATTTTTCAACATCCGCACGTAATGCATCATCATCTATTTTAGTGGGTTTACGTGGTCGAGTTCTTTTGATTTCTATACGTTTTTTCCACTCGACAATTGTATTTTTATCAATTTCAAATTGTGAAGCTACAGCTCGAATGGATTTACCCTCCTCAAGCTTAGCTAAAACTTTGCGCCTAAAATGTTCTGAATAACTCATTATTTTAGTGTATAGATTTTTTATCGGATTGACTATACTTTTCATCTAGAAAATACAAAGTGTCATCTACCTGAATAAATTTCAACTTTTCACTAAAAAATAATGCATTAAAATCCCTATATGGATATGACACAGATTTCCAAGAGTCGTATTTTATTTTCCAATTCACTTTTATTTTGCACAAAAAAAGAGACCATGCGGTGAGCATGGTCTATAAAAATGGTGGCTATGACGAGACTTGAACTTGTGACCCCCGCATTATGAGTGCGGTGCTCTAACCAACTGAGCTACATAGCCTTAAACTGTGTGCGCATTATCTAAATTTCTGCATGCTTCGTCAAGCACTCAAACTCACTAGTGATCATGCTTTAAACAATTGATAATTAAATGTTTAAAATTAATACATATTTATCTATTTTATCAGACACAAAGCTAAAAAATAACATTCAATTTACACAGCATAGATCGCAAATTAAAAATAGAGAATGGCTTACCATTCTCTATTTGCAATAAGCTCTTCCATTTCAATATCTAAATAACCTTGGTTCTGAACCACCATCATCATCGCTTCTGCGATATAGTCAGCAGCAGTATCATCTAATGAAGAATCAAGGTCCTCAAACTGGGGCTTCATTTCATTAATTTCAACCACGGTTAAATTGGCCAAAGAATAAATTTCAGTATCACTAAAACTGCTCTTAGACACCTTTTTGGCAAACTTTTCTATCAACTGCTTTACTTCAGCGACAAGAATGTCAGGATAATATTCATCATCAAACATTGGGAGGAGTAGATCGTTAAACATAGCAACCTAAAATACAGCATATCAATCAACACGCTTATATAACATAAACAATACAATTCACCAAGTTGATAAACCATTAAGTTGATTGAATTTACAAATCATATTTACCTGTTCAACTTATCCTAAATAAAAAATAAAGCAAATCAATACAATGGAAACGAATCAAAATCACATCACTGCCCATTGATATTTTAATAAACACTTATTTATTCTAAAAAAATGGCACTTTTCTTGATAAAAATGCCAATGATCACTTTAAGCACCTTGGTTGATTTGCAGCGCTTTGGTTTGATCACCACTTAAGCTTTTCGCCTTTTTAACCAAATCAATAAACTCCGCTTTTAAACCATAAGGATCAGATTGCTTACCAGCTTGCGCTAAATTGAGAATGTCATTCCATCCCATTGACGCATTATATTGACCACCTCTTAATTGTTGCCCGTATGCAGCAACAGCGATGGCAAATTTAGTATCTACATTTGCTTGATTCAATGGTTTACTCGCCACAGCAATCGGTTGAGTCATTAAAATACTCTTAGATTGGTTAGGTAATTTATAGCGAATATTTAAAAATGCATACTCAGAATTTTTCCCTGATTTAATTTTGTTTTGAGCATATCTTGAATCGTTTAGCCAGCCCTTTTGCCCTACTGGAATAATTTCATACAATGCCGTAACGGTATGCCCTGCTCCAATATCCCCCGCATCGACCTTATCATTATTAAAATCCTCCTCATTCAATAGTCGATTTTCATAACCGATCAGGCGGTACTCTTTCACCGTATTAGGATTAAATTCCACTTGAAGCTTGACGTCTTGCGCTACGGTTGCCAAAGTTGATGATAATTGACGATCTAAAACTTTTTTTGCTTCATTTTCATTGTCGATATAACTGTAGTTTCCATTTCCAGCATCAGCCAATTGCTCCATCAGTTGCTCATCATAGTTTCCTGAGCCAAAGCCTAAAGTAGAAAATGAAACGCCTGTTTTGTGCTTTTGCTCAACCATTGTTTTTAATGCATCAAAATCTGTAACACCGACATTAAAATCACCATCTGTGGTAATCAAAATACGATTTATACCCCCCTTAATATAAGCTTTCTCTGCGGCTTGATAAGCCATGTCAATCGCATGTGCACCAGCTGTACCACCTCCTGCAACCAAATCATCAATCGCTTTAAGAATCTTCTGCTTTTGTTCCCCACTGGTTGGCGCTAAAACCATTTTGTCACCATCTGAATAGGTAATTAACGTGACTTTATCTTGAGGGCGTAATTGCTGAGTGAGTATTGTTAATGTCTTTTTGACCAGTGGTAATTTATTGGGTCCATCCATACTACCTGAAACATCAACAAGGAAAACCAAATTGGCTGGTGCTAAATTTTTCTGATCAATATCCTTGGCTTTAATACCAATTTTGATCACTTTGGCATTCGGTTGCCATGGAGAATCCACTGTTTCTGTACTCACTGCAAAAGGATGCGCACCACTTGCTTGTGGATATTGATAATCAAAATAATTAATCATTTCCTCCACACGCACAGCATCTGCAGGCGGTAGTGTTTTCTCACTCAGTAAAAAGCGTCGAACATTGGTATAACTTCCAGTATCGACATCGGCACTAAAAGTAGATACAGGTTGCTGAGCAACACTTTTCACAGTATTTGTTTCGATTTTTTGATAATTCTCAGTATTTCCTTCAGTTCCATAAGCAGGACTTTGTTCCGCAGCAGCATCTGTCACCTGTTGACTTGAATTACCCATCGGAGCTTGAGCTTGCATATCACTTGCAGCTTCTTCAGCCTTTTTACTACAAGCAGTCATCATCACAGCACATAATGATATTGCCAGTATTTTTTGATTGAACTTCATCACTCATTCCTCAAATTATTTTAAGTGTTATTGTTATATCGATATAAGTTAATTGTTATATTATAACATTTATTATTTTTCACAATTGTATTTTCAAAATGGTTGACATGATTTTGTTTATTTTCAGTAAGTCTAAAATCTATGCTCAATGCTAAAATGTTCTTGAACAACTCTAGCAATAATTCTCAAACTTATTTCATGATTAAATTTCACATTGAACAATATAATAATTAGAAACAATAGCTTAAAATTAAATCATTGATTCAAATATTAAATAGATACAGTAGAATAAGCTGGAAAATTGATGCATCTATTCTCCATCTTACAAAACGCTTAGCTTTAACACAGTTTCCTCGCAGAATTTTATTTACATGCCACATATAAAACTTTACATGTTGATGCGAGCCCTGCCAAAACATTTAACGCATTGACTAAATTGCAGCCTGCATCGCCTGCCATACTTTTATTGCATCCGACATTGCTTTTACATCATGCACACGCACCATACACGCACCTTGCTGAATACTCAGTAAGTGTGCCGCAACACTCCCCACAGCACGATTTTGCGCATCTGCTCCACCAAGTGCCTCACCTATAAAACGCTTACGAGAAAGCGCTGAAAGGATTGGATAACCCATCTGATTAAGCTGATAAAACTCATTCAAAAGCTTTAAATTTTGCTGTGCATTTTTAGCAAAACCAAAACCTGGATCAATCATAATATGTTCAGGTTTAACACCTGCTTGCAATGCATCATCTATTCGCTGCTGAAGCTCAGTCATAACATCTTGAGTAATATCTTGGTATTGGTCCAGATTGTTCATCGTAGTGGGTTCACCACGCATATGCATAATAATGATTGGAATATTTAATTCAGCTGCTGTTTTTAAAGCATTTGGACGTGTTAAAGCCCTAACATCATTCCAAATATGCGCACCAGCCTTTACCGCTTCACGGATCACTTCTGGCTGTGAGGTATCAATAGAAATCACCACATCATGGTTTGCTAACGCTGCAACAACTGGAATCACACGGCGAATCTCTTCTTCAATCTCAACGGGTGACGCACCCGGACGTGTAGACTCACCGCCAATATCGATCACTGTTGCACCTTGCTCGATCATTTCTAAGGCATAAGCAACCGCTTGATCTTTCTGATTGTGCTTTCCACCATCACTAAAAGAATCAGGTGTTACATTGAGAATACCCATGACATGCGCTTGCGATAAATCCAAGCTTAAACGCCCACATTGCAAGATTTGCTGAGGAAGTGGCATAAGTTGCATGTCATGTACCCATTGATGATTTAACTAGACCTCAGTGTATCAATTCCAATACCAGACAAGTTGAAATGTTTTCATAATCAGATATTTTTTGTATAAAAAAAGAGCCTCTATTGAGACTCTTTCTGACTACTTTTAAATATTTTAAATATTAAGTCGCTGGTAATGGCGGTGGAGTTGATGGGCCATCTGTTGGTGTTACATCAATCACAGGATTTTCAGCAACATAAACTTTTGGTGGTTGAGGTTCACGACCTTCCATGATGTCACGGATTTGGTCACGATCAATGGTTTCCCATTCCATCAACGCTTTTACCATCGCATGTGCGATATCTTTGTTATTTTCCAAGATATCACGGGCAACTCTATACTGTTCGTCAAGAATACGACGTACTTCTAAATCAACTTGCTGTTGTGTTGCTTCAGAAATTGTACGACTACCGACATTTCCAAAAAAACCGTTTTGGTTTTCATCTTCATAGACCATGACGCCCATTTTGTCTGACATACCATACTTGGTCACCATCGCACGTGCCATTTTAGTTGCACGCTCAAAGTCATTTGAAGCACCAGTCGACATTTGGTCAATAAACACTTCTTCAGCAATACGACCACCGAATAAGATTGAAAGTTCATTCAACATCTTCGATTTGTAATGGCTGGTTTGATCGTGTTCAGGCAGCTGCCAAGTCACACCAAGTGCCCAACCACGTGGCATAATCGTTACTTTATGCACTGGATCGGTACCTGGAAGAATCTCCGCAACAATCGCATGTCCTGCTTCATGGTAAGCTGTCGCACGACGTTCTTCTTCACGAATCACCATCGATTTACGTTCAGGCCCCATATAAATCTTGTCTTTTGCATCTTCAAAGTCATGCATATCGACAGTATTCTTATTACGACGTGCAGCAAACAACGCAGCTTCGTTAACAAGGTTTGCCAATTGTGCACCAGAGAAGCCTGGTGTACCACGTGCAAGAACTTTAAGATCTACACCAGTAACAGATGGTAATTTTTTCAAATGTACAGCCAAGATCTGTTCACGACCTTTAATGTCAGGAAGTCCTACCATCACTTGACGGTCAAAACGTCCCGGACGTAATAAAGCTTTATCCAGTACATCTGCACGGTTGGTTGCAGCAATGACGATAATGCCTTCATTACCTTCAAAACCATCCATTTCAACCAGCATTTGGTTTAGGGTTTGCTCACGCTCATCGTGACCACCACCTGTACCTGAACCACGATGACGACCAACAGCATCAATCTCATCAATAAAGATGATACATGGCGCATGACGTTTTGCTTGTTCGAACATATCACGTACACGTGATGCACCAACACCCACAAACATTTCAACGAAGTCAGAACCAGAAATACTAAAGAATGGAACTTTTGCTTCACCTGCAATCGCCTTCGCAAGTAAAGTTTTACCTGTACCTGGAGGGCCTACCATCAAGACACCTTTAGGAATAGTTGCACCTAAACGTTTGAATTTTGCAGGATCTTTTAAGAAATCAACAATTTCAACAACTTCTTGCTTCGCTTCATCACAACCAGCAACATCTGTAAAGGTCACTTTAATTTGGTCTTCTGAAAGCATTTTCGCTTTAGATTTACCAAAACTCATCGGACCATTTTTACCGCCTGCACCGCCACCCATGTTACGCATAAAGAACATGAACAATAGGATAATCAGAAGTACAGGGAAGCTTGCGATTAAAAGCTGCATCAATAAACCTTGACGTTGAGGTGCAGTACCTTCAACAACAACGTTATTTTTGATCAGGCTCGGCATCAATTCAGGATCTTGAACCGCTGGGCGAATACTTTCAAAAGGTGTACCGTTTCTTTTTTCGCCACTTATTCTTTCACCATCAATGGTCACTTGCTTAATTTGACCAGCATTCACCGCTACAATGAATTCAGAATAATTCATCGCAGATGGCTTACTGCGGTCGCTGAGATTGCTGAAGATAAGAATCAGCACACCCAGTATTACAAGCCACAATACGGCATTTTTGAAGTAATCGCTCAAAGCTTTATTCCCATATATAACTATTTTGATCAGGCTCAATCTTGCTTGATCGTAACAAAAAGCGAGTAATGAATTTCGCAATAAAGATTAAAAAGGTACAAAATGCACAATTTTTAACAACTTGGCAAGCTTTTGTTGGCAATTCATCACCAATAAAGAACATACCTTAAAACCAGTCGTTATTGCGAAACTTTTTTACGGCCTTGTCCAAGTAAAAAAACTTCTTTGGAACGTGCACGTGAAGCAGCAGGTTTTGCAGTTTTTAAGACTTCAAAACTATCCACGACTTGCTTTCGGAACTCATCAAAACCAGAACCTTGGAAAACTTTTACTAAAAATTGCCCTTTTGGTCCTAAAACCTTATTGGCAAAATCCAGTGCTAATTCACACAAGTAAATCTGGCGAGGTTGATCTACAGCCCTATTACCTGATGTATTGGGGGCCATATCCGAAATTACAACGTCTACAGTGCGTCCATTTAAAATATTTAACAATTTTTCGAAAACTTCTTCTTCACGAAAGTCACCTTGTAAGAAGGTTACATCGGGTAAAGCATCCATTTCTAAAATATCAGAGGCAATCACTAAACCTTTGTCACCGACCAGTTTTCCAGCAATTTGTGACCAACTTCCTGGTGCTGCGCCAAGGTCGACAACAGTCATACCCGGTTTAATCATTTTATATTTTTCTTGAATTTCAAGCAGCTTGTATGCAGCACGAGCTCGATAACCTTCTTTCTGAGCCTTTTTTACAAAAGGATCATCTAGATGCTCTCTCATCCACGCACGACTACTTTTTGATAACTTTTGGTTGGTAATGCGTGTAGCCATAACTCTCTTAATACAAATTAATCAATCATTATTGATTGTACGTGAAAAACTTTTCCTTTGCAGTAGGCATCTGTATCTAAAACCGAGATATTGGCATGATTTTTATGAATCAGCTTAATCGATTATTTCTACAGATTTTACAGCGCAGTGATACGGCATTTGTTATACTAGGTCGTTTTTAGAATTAGGTTATTTTTATGGCGACTCTCTCTATCCAAGAACGTAAGCGTTTACGTCAAATCGGACATGCTTTAAATCCAGTGGTAATGCTTGGAGATAAAGGCTTGACTGAAAGTGTCGTTGAAGAATTAAACCGCGCTTTAAATGATCATGAGTTGATTAAAGTTAAAGTTACTGGTGAAGATCGCGAAGCGCGTGCTGCAACAATGGCTGAAATTGCAGAGATCACTGGCGCTGAAATGGTACAAACCATTGGTAAAATTGTTTTGCTTTACAAAAAAGCACCGAAACAAAATCCTAAGTTATCCAATTTAGTTCGTCACGCTCATCTTTCAAATTAAGACTAAATTTTCATGGCAAGTTATGAATTAAATGCTTTTGATCGTCGCTTTCAAAGTATTTCCTTGGTTGGCGCAATTGAGCAACTCAGCCCTTATACCTTAAATGTAGGTTATTGGTTGCGTGATCCAAATCAATTGATTATTTACCCAGATATGGTTGCATCCAATCCACGTATGGATTTTCTTTGGGAAAAAACTTGTTTTGAGATTTTTATTGGTGTGCAAGGTGAAGATTATTATCGTGAGATTAATCTCTCCCCTTCCCAAGCATGGCAAGCTTACCAGTTCGAAGAATATCGCTATCCTGAACAAATGCCACCCAAAGTGGCGTATGACATCGAACTCAATCAGTTAAAACGCACCCATTACGGATTAAATGTAAGTTTAGATTTAACCGAATTTATGTTAGCCAATAAGTTGAAATGGTCAGATTTATTCGTCGGTCTAAGTGCTGTTTTCGACACGACACAAGGCCAACAATTGTTTGCTATGCAACATAGTGGACAACAGGCTGATTTTCATAATAAACGTGATTGGCTACATGTGTTTTAATGATTCATTACATTAAAAATACATGTAAATGAGTGAGGCAAATAACCTCACTTTTTTATTACCTATTAAATGCTCTCGTAAAAGCCAAAAGATGATCAAAAAACAGCAGTAATTTTTATATTCAATCTTTTTGTTCATAAAAAAAGGCAAATCAACCATGACCTGCCTTTCTCTTCTCTAATTTCTAAAAATCACCACTCATTCAATCTCACAAAACATCAAATGCTCAGTGAATAAAAGTTGTGATTTTGAAACTTAACTTTTTAAAGTTGTATTTTCTTCAACTTTTGCAGAAACTTTTTTCCATGCATCTAAAGTATGTTCTTTAGAACGTTTTAAAGTTTCAGTTAACTGCTCTTTGTGCTTAGACGAAATTTGAGTAACGTCTTGACGAATTTCTTTACCCACTTCAGTTAACTCTTTTACAAGTTGGCTTAATTCAGTTTTTAAGAAATCAGCCAATTCAACTAAATCTTTTTGTGAAGTTGAAAACTGAGTTTTAATCACGTCAATGCGTTGTACAAGATCTTGCTTAAAGTTTTGCACTTGATCTTGAACTTGACCATTCAATTGTTCTGCTTCAACTTCAAGTTTAGCTTTAGTTTCCGCAACAGCTTCAGTGACCTTTTGCTGCGCTTCTTTACCTAATTTCTCTAAGTTTTCAGCCGTTTCAGTAACAACTTCTTTCACTTCAGTTACAGCTTCTTTTACTGCTGCTTTCGCTTTTGGTGCTTTATCTAGATCTTTATCAGTAGATGTAGTCATTTCGATTCCCCCTGGAATGTGAACCGCCACAATAACGTGAATAGATAAATTTTAAATTCTGATTTGTCTGACAATTCTAAAATACTTACAAATTTCAGACATTTTTTAGAAACAGAAATTATTTCAAATAGCAAGGGATTTATCTTATATATTCAGCATAAATAAAATGGACTTTAAAAGCATTCATGCGTATAATGCGCTGTTAAGTTACAAGCGAGCAGACATGAGGAGGGTAGGATTTAGTTAGCCTTCCTTTTTTTTCGTCTACTCGCTTTTTTACAGCCCTATTTTTGTGGTTTTAGTTCAGGAGCTATGGTTTGAGCACCCCCGCCATTTTAGCCCTTGCTGACGGTACTGTTTTTAAAGGTACATCGATCGGCGCTACGGGTAGTACGACTGGTGAAGTCGTTTTTAACACTGCCATGACTGGTTATCAGGAAATTTTAACTGACCCAAGTTATGCACAGCAACTTGTAACTTTAACCTACCCACATATCGGGAATACTGGTTGTAATGATGAAGACGTTGAGTCTGGCCGCATTCATAAAGTATGGGCGAATGGCTTAATCATTCGTGACTTACCGTTATTACACAGTAACTTCCGATCAAATCAATCTCTTGGCGACTATTTACAACAACATAATGTGGTTGCCATTGCAGATATCGATACTCGAAAATTAACCCGTATTCTTCGTGACAAAGGTGCTCAAAACGGATGCATCCTTGCTGGCGAAAATATCACCGCAGAAGAAGCGATTGAAAAAGCACGTGCTTTTGGTGGTTTAACGGGTTTAGACCTTGCTAAAGAATGTTGCGATCCTGAAGGTTTTGAATGGACTGAGGGTTCTTGGGCTTTAGGTCAAGGCTTTTCTCAACCTGAAACTAAATTCCATGTTGTTGCATACGATTACGGTGTCAAAACCAACATCTTACGTATGCTTGCAGACCGTGGCTGTAAACTTACAGTTGTTCCTGCGCAAACGCCTGCTGAAAAAGTCCTTGCTTTAAATCCAGATGGCGTATTTTTATCAAATGGTCCTGGCGATCCTGCAGCTTGTGACTATGCCATTGAAGCTGTTAAAACAATTGTTGAAACAACAAACTTACCTGTCTTTGGTATTTGTTTGGGTCACCAAATTTTAGCACTCGCTTCTGGCGCTAAGACAATGAAAATGAATCATGGTCACCACGGCGCAAACCATCCTGTACAAAACCTTGAGAATGCTACAGTGATGATTACTTCTCAAAACCACGGCTTTGCTGTCGACGAAAGTACTTTACCTGCAAACTTAAAAGTGACCCATCGCTCATTGTTTGACGGTACAAACCAAGGTATTCATCGTACTGACAAACCTGCATTCAGCTTCCAAGGTCACCCTGAAGCAAGCCCTGGTCCACATGACTGTGCCCCATTGTTCGATCATTTTATCGAACTTATTGAAGCATCTAAGAAGTAATTAAGGAAGCGATCATGGCTAAACGTACAGACATTAAAAGTATCTTAATTATTGGTGCAGGCCCGATTGTGATCGGTCAAGCATGTGAGTTTGACTACTCAGGTGCGCAAGCTTGTAAAGCACTTCGTGAAGAAGGCTATCGTGTTATTTTGGTGAACTCTAATCCAGCGACCATTATGACTGACCCAACAATGGCAGATGCGACGTATATCGAACCGATTACTTGGCAAACTGTTGCACAAATCATTGAGAAAGAACGCCCAGATGCAGTTCTTCCAACAATGGGTGGTCAAACAGCGTTGAACTGTGCACTTGCATTGGATGCCAACGGTATTTTAGAAAAATACAATGTTGAATTGATTGGTGCGACCAAAGAAGCAATTGAAAAAGCTGAAGACCGTAAACTTTTTGATGAAGCAATGCGTAAAATTGGTCTTGAATGTCCAAAAGCAGATATTGCAGAGTCAATGGAACAAGCTTTAGAAATTCAAGCACGTTTCGGCTTCCCTGTGATTATCCGCCCATCATTCACCATGGGTGGTTCAGGCGGTGGTATTGCTTATAACAAACAAGAATTTATTGAAATCTGTGAACGTGGTTTCGATCTTTCTCCAACGAAACAGTTATTGATTGATGAATCTTTAATTGGTTGGAAAGAATACGAGATGGAAGTTGTTCGTGACAAAAACGACAACTGTATCATCGTATGTACGATTGAAAACTTCGATCCAATGGGTGTACACACAGGTGACTCGATCACTGTTGCGCCTGCTCAAACATTGACAGATAAAGAGTTCCAATTACTTCGTAATGCTTCTTTAGCTGTACTGCGTGAAATTGGTGTTGAAACAGGTGGTTCAAACGTTCAGTTCGGTATCTGCCCAAATACTGGTCGTATGGTCGTGATCGAGATGAATCCACGTGTTTCTCGTTCTTCTGCTTTGGCTTCAAAAGCAACAGGCTTCCCGATTGCAAAAATCGCTGCGAAACTTGCTGTTGGTTATACCCTTGATGAGTTAAAAAATGACATCACTGGCGGTGTAACACCTGCATCTTTTGAACCTGCAATTGACTATGTTGTTACAAAGATTCCTCGTTTTAACTTCGAGAAGTTCCCTCAAGCTGATGCAACACTGACAACTCAGATGAAGTCTGTTGGTGAAGTAATGGCGATTGGTCGTAACTTCCAAGAATCTGTACAAAAAGCCCTACGTGGTCTTGAAGTAGGTGTGTGCGGTTTTGATGAAAAAATCGAAGCTGGTACAGAGAATGCGAAAGATAAAATCTTAGTTGAACTTAAAGTGCCAGGCCCTGACCGTATTTGGTATGTTGCCGATGCATTCCGTCATGGCTTCTCTTTAGATGAAGTTTTTGAAGCTACCAAAATTGACCGTTGGTTCTTGATTCAAATCCAAGACATTATCAAAACTGAAGAACAAATTAAAACTTTGGGCTTTGGTGACTTAAACGCTGAGAATATTCGTTCATTCAAACGCAAAGGTTTATCTGACCTACGTATTGCGAACTTAATGGGTATTTCACAAAAGCAATTCCGTAAACATCGTTGGAACTTGGGCGTTTACCCAGTTTACAAACGTGTTGATACATGTGCAGCTGAATTCGAATCAGATACTGCTTATATGTATTCAACATATGATGAAGAATGTGAAGCAAATCCTTCAACGAAAGACAAGATCATGGTGATCGGTGGTGGTCCTAACCGTATTGGTCAAGGGATCGAGTTCGATTACTGCTGTGTACATGCAGCGCTTGCAATGCGTGAAGATGGCTACGAAACAATCATGGTGAACTGTAACCCTGAAACAGTTTCAACAGATTATGACACTTCAGATCGTTTGTACTTCGAACCAATCACCTTGGAAGATGTACTTGAAATCGTTCGTACTGAAAAGCCAAAAGGTATTATCGTTCAGTACGGTGGTCAAACTCCGCTTAAATTGGCTCGTGCTTTAGAAGAAGCGGGTGCACCAATTATCGGTACATCACCAGATGCGATTGACCGTGCAGAAGACCGTGAACGTTTCCAACAAATGATTCAACGTCTACAACTTCGTCAACCAAACAACAGCATTGTAAAATCTGCTGAAGAAGGTATGGCTGAAGCGTCTAAAGTAGGTTATCCATTGGTTGTACGCCCTTCTTATGTATTGGGCGGACGTGCAATGGAAATCGTGTATAACGACGATGAATTAAAACGTTATTTACGTGATGCAGTACAAGCTTCAAATGAAGCACCAGTTCTGCTTGACCGTTTCTTAGATGACGCGATCGAAGTTGACGTAGACTGTGTTTCTGATGGTAAAGACGTTGTGATTGGCGGTATTATGCAGCACATTGAACAAGCGGGTATTCACTCAGGTGACTCAGCATGTTCGATTCCTCCATATTCGCTGTCTGACGAAATCCAAGATGAAATGCGTCGTCAAACCATTGCTATGGCAAAAGAACTTGGCGTTGTTGGTTTGATGAACGTACAGTTTGCAGTGAAAGGCGAAGACATTTACATTTTAGAAGTGAATCCACGTGCATCACGTACTGTGCCATTCGTATCTAAATGTATCGGTGAATCGTTAGCCAAAGTTGCAGCACGTTGTATGGCGGGTCAGTCTTTAGAATCTCAAGGATTCACGAAAGAAATCATCCCAACTTACTTCTCTGTAAAAGAAGCTGTATTCCCATTCAACAAGTTCCCTGGTGTTGACCCGATTCTTGGCCCTGAGATGAAATCTACAGGCGAAGTAATGGGTGTAGGTAAAACCTTTGGTGAAGCATTCTATAAAGCTGTATTAGGCGCAAATGAACGCTTACCAGGTCTTCCAACCGAAGGCGAAGTGAAGCATGCTTTTATCTCTGTTCGTGATTCAGACAAACCACGTGCGGTAGGTATTGCCAAACAACTTGTAGACTTTGGTTTCAAAGTGATCGCAACTGGCGGTACCTATGATGTCATTAAAGCTGCGGGTATTGAATGTGAACGTGTGAACAAAGTCACTGAAGGTCGTCCTAATATCGTGGACCGCTTGAAAAATGGCGAGATTCACCTCATTATTAATACAACTGAAGGCAAACAAGCTCAACAAGACTCGTTCTCGATTCGTCGTTCAGCCCTTCAAGGTAAAGTGTATAACACAACAACCTTGAATGGTGCTGATGCTTTATGCCAAGCTTTAGCGATTCAATTGCCAATGGATGTATACCGTTTGCAAGATTTACAAACTGTAGGTTAATTCGTTTACCGAGAAGTCCCGTTACCTCTCGGTAGCGGGCTTTTTTTATTTCTAAACCTGTGTTTTATTCACTAACATAATTGAGGGACAACAATGCAACGTTATCCTATGACTCCTGAAGGCAAGGTTGCCTTAGAGAAAGAATTACAACAGCTTAAGTCTGTTGATCGTCCACGTATCATTGCCGCAATCGCAGAAGCACGTGAACATGGCGATTTAAAAGAAAATGCAGAATACCATGCAGCTCGTGAGCAACAAGGTTTCTGTGAGGGGCGTATTCAAGATATCGAGGGTAAGCTTGGCGCTGCTCAAGAAATTGATGTGAAAACACTTGAACAAAATGGTCGTGTGGTTTTTGGTGTGACCGTCACGATTGAAAATATCGACACTGAAGAACGTAAGACTTATAAAATTGTTGGCGATGATGAAGCTGATTTTAAGATCAATAAAATTTCAGTGAACTCACCTATTGCTCGCGGTCTATTGAGTAAAAATGAAGGCGACGAAGTGAAAATTGTAACGCCACAAGGTGAAGTGGAATACGAAATTGTGACTGTAGAATATCTCTAATTTTTTCTGATATTTACGGTTATCGAATCCCCTCACTTGAGGGGATTTTTTTGTTTTTGTATTTTCCGAAACACTCCTCCCTAACCTTCACCGAATAAGAGAGGGAAACTTCATTATAAGAATGAGATAGGTTTAAGGTATATACAAACCCTCAAACCAATACTCAAAATTCAATCTAGATTGAATACTCCTACCTCCTAAGGAATAAGGTTGGGATGAGGGATATCAGTAAAGAAGTTGTTAGATTTAAGCAATCCATTTCCCTCCTCTTTTCAAAGGAAGCGTTTTATTTGCTATAATTCCTTTCACCCTGCAACGTTATCATCCTATGTCTGAACCTTTGATCAATTCCCCTGTCAAACACTGGTGTGAGTTTGAATTTATTGCTAAAACGGTAAAAAATCCAAACATCCACATTAAGGGTAATTATTCTTATTATTCAGCGTATTGGGATCAAGGTTTTGAGCGTTGTGTCGTGCGTTATTTACACGATAAGCCCTCTACAGCGGAAAAGCCAATTGATCAGTTATATATCGGCAATTTCGTCTGTTTTGGAGCGGAATGTGTGATTATGATGGGTGGTAATCAGTTACATCGTCCAGATTGGATTTCAACCTTCCCTTTTGATACACGTAGTTTTTTAGCTGCGGGTGACACAGTGATTGCTGATGGTTGCTGGATTGGTAGCCGTGCCATGATCATGCAAGGTGTGACCCTTGGCGAAGGTGCTGTGGTTGCAACTGGTGCTGTGGTCACGCAAGATGTACCACCTTATGCCATTGTCGGCGGTGTTCCTGCTAAAGTGATTAAGTATCGTTTTCCTAAACAAGACATTGAAAAACTGCTATCCCTTAAATTATATGATTTAGATGAAAAACAGATTTTAAAGATGCGGGAAGAATTGCAAACGGATGATGTGGATGCTTTACTTAGATACTTAAGTTGACAACCCACTCGAAATATAAAACTCCCATTCTTTCTTGAAATCTAAAATATCCTCATCCTCATAACTATCAAAAGGAAGTTTAGTAACTTGATTTAAAATATATTCATTAGATGACTCTTTAAGTACTTCATCTAAGTTCATCATAAAAAATCTTGGTATAATGACATCTTTAGAAGAATTTAAAATATCTCCATATAATTGATGTTTACTAAAAACTCTTCCACGATCATTCATTTCTTGCTGCCTATAACTTAACTGCTGCATTAGTCCAATGTCCGAGTCAACAATTAACTTAAACCATTGCGTTAAGAACTTATAAACATCAATTGTAGAATGTTGTATTTGCAGTTTTTTTCTCAAAAATAAATAAACAACTAAAATATGATTTTTTCTTTGTTCCTCTAGAGCTAAAAGATTGAAAGAATGCATCAACCGAAGCAACTCCCTAGAGTTCGTTCTACAATTTTCTGCCATAAAAGCAAATAAATAATCTATTTTTAAAAAACTATTTCTATTTGTTTTAATTCCCAGTTCCTCTAATTTCTGCCTTACAAAATCCAACCTTCCATTTATTTTTGGTGGATTAAGCCTTAGGGAAAAATCCACAAATTTATCTAAATACTCTTCACCCAATTCTTCATCATAACCGTAGTTATGGCAAACGACTTTTGAAAACTGAGTTTTATCCATCACTAAAACAAATACAATTTTAGGAATATCAAAGAAATGCTTGATTCGCTCAATCAAACGAATTGCAAAATCAGGGCGACAACGATCCAGTTCATCAATAATAAAAACCAAAGGTTTTTCTAACTTATCAGCTAATTGAGCTAATTCTTGCTTAAATGCTAATAACGTATTTTTATCAGCTTCGTGGCTTTCAATTTTGGCTTCAATACTTTCTTTAATTTTTTCGCCAATTTCATCACTTGCTGATTCAATAACTTTTTCACCTGTTTCATAAGCTTGTTGTGCTAATGTTCCTAAAACTCCACCACTAATCAAATTTAGTCCCAGTGTAAGCAACACTTTAGGTAAGCTAGGCAATAGCGCTTGATAAGCTGCTGCAGCTTTTTCTTTAAAAGTATTGATTTGACTTGAAACATTATCATCTTTTGCAAGGCAACTTGTGATTTCAGAAGAAATTACTAAAAATGGATCTTCCAAATAATCATTTGCAAATGCATCCAAATAAATCACATTATGGTTTTCATCTTCTAAATGCTTTTTCCAATGCCTTACAAACCAAGTTTTCCCCTAGCCCCAACGCGCATCTAAAGCAAGCACAGCACCACAGTTCAAACGATCTACATAATTGGTTAATTGAATACCTAGGCGTTTCCGATCCCAAAGATCCCCCTCCCAAGCTTGTTCAATATTATCTAAATTTGTACGTTGCCAATTTAATTGATTTTGTTCAGTCATTAACTATTCATTATCATCAAGTTAACTACAGTATGACCGAACTCCATCTACATTGAAAAGTCATTTTTTCTTCTGCAAAACGGCATCACCACTACACGATGCTTTTCTACGATTTTATCCTTTTCAGGTTTAAAAGCCTCCCAAGTAAAATCTGTATAGTTCAAAGTCCATTGATAATAAGGCTTTCCTACATCCTTGAATTGAATCGATAAACTTGAACCACTTTCATCATGGCAATGCGGCGAAGTCTTATAATCTTTTTCAGAGAAACATGCTCGAATCATTTCATAAGAATAAAAAGGAACGTCTGCCAAAGCTAACTGATACTTCCCTTTCGGTTCTAACATCACAAAATCTGCAAACTGTTCACCTTTGCCACCACCTGAATAACCAGTACCCCAATGCTGAACGATAGCAATTGCAAACTTTTGCCGATTCAAAGGATAAAATGCAGGGAAAATTCCAGTGCCGTAATCACCCAATTCACCATCCTTAGAATTTTTATTGTAATGCTGATAATTTTTAAAATTCCATACATCAACGACTTTATAACGATTCTTATCTTTAACAAGTTCAATCAATTGCGGAGTAGCATCAATCAAATAGACATTGCCACCATTCGATGCTTTCTTTTTCCATAATGCTGCCCCTTCTGAACATGTTAAACTCAAATCTGTACAGATCTTTTTGAGTTGCGATAATTCAGCTTTTAATTTAACCAAAGGAACAGCCTGAATTGCACCCACAGCAACCGAGTGTACTGAAAACATCATTAGCGATGAGAATAAGACTGATGGCATTACAACATGTTTATGCATATTCATGATAAATAATCGCTCCAGTGTCCAATGGAATTAAGCTAATCTTGCATGATGAATGTGAATATTTTAAAAAGATCAAAAATATAAGTCGATCAACACATACAAGATCATTAACATGAACAATAATTTAACTTTTCCCACATATACAGATAATAATTCTCAGAATTATGTATATTTTTTGTTCTTCATAATTTTAATGATCTTGTAATTTTTAGCATTCCATCGCTCAATTATTTTCTACATTTCCTGTAATTCCATGATGTTTCTCTAGATTTAAATATCTTGATTTTGATATTACAAGCTATTGACTAATTAAAAATAAATTAAGATATTTCAATAAATTATCCTTATAAAATTACTGGGTTTTATTCTTTTCATATTCACGTTATGATCAAAGTGTAAACTGATTTATGTGTTCAATTTTCATCATTCAATTCAGCATTTTTTATCAAAATAAGGAAATTACCTATGGCTTATCAAAATATCCTTGTCCCTGTCGATGGTTCAGAAACGTCTCTATCTGTGGTTAAACATGCTGCTGAATTTGCCAAAGCATTTAACAGTAAAATCATCGTCGTACAGGTTATGACTTTAGACCCTTATATTGCTTCAGAATATCTTGCGAACGGTCAAAGCAATATGCTGATTGAACGTGCCCGAGAGTTTATCCAAGACAATATAAATGTTGCGAAAGAACAATTTCTTGCAGAAGGTGTTCAAGTTGAAACTCGTTTACTTGAAGGTGAAAATATTGCACGTACAATCAATCAAGCAACCACAGATTTAAAAATTGATTTGGTCATTCTCAGTTCTCATGGACGTACAGGCTTCCAAAAACTGATCATGGGCAGTGTTGCACAAAGTTTATTAACAGAGTTACAAATTCCTGTATTGGTCATTAAATAAGTGTTGTTTTAAGAATCTATTTCAAATACTGATTTTGGAGGATTTCATCGCAACAATTTAGTTTTTGAGTATTAAAAGTCCTTATCATAATTCCATGATAGGGACTTTTAAGTTTAAGGTGTCCATTGGTATTTTTTTAAATTAATTTTGCCCTCAATCACCACAACATTTTCAGACAATAACAATGCAGTTTGAATGCAATTGCCCTGTTCATCTAATTTGTTCAGGCTAATTTTACCTTGTGAATTCACCACTCTATACCATGGAATCGCATGACCCTGTTCGAGTTGCCCCAAAACACGTCCCACCAATCGTGCATGCTTAGATAGACCTGCTAATTTGGCGATCTGCCCATAACTGGCAACTTTACCTTGCGGTATTTGCACAATCACATTGAGAATAAGTTGTGCAAGTTCATTATTTTGCATGATTACAATCACCATTGACCGATAATGAGGAGTTTACTATTTTTAGGCAAATGTATTCTGTTTACGACTACTCTAATCTTAAAAAGATAATCTAAAACAACAAGAGTATATTTATGAAACGGACTTTAGCTCAATTACTTATGGCCTCTGCTATAGGTTTAGCTTCGATCGGAGTGATCCCGCAAACTCAAGCAGCCCCTAGTATTGATATTCAAAGTGTCTTGCAGCAAGAACGTTCTTGGGCGGGCATGGAAACCAAGCGTATCAAAGTTGCTGATATAGACTGGGCATATAGCGAAGGCGGTCAAGCAGGTAAGCCTACGCTGATGTTAGTTCACGGTTTAGCTGGAAGTCGTGATAACTGGAATCGCTTAGCACGTTATTTGACCCCTTATTACCATGTCATTATTCCAGATTTACCTGGTCAAGGCGACAGTAAAGTTCCCAATGATTTTGATTATTCACTTCCAAATCTAACTGAAAAATTACGCCGTTTTGCTGAAGCGATTAAAGTAGACAATGGTTTAAATATTGCAGGTCATAGTATGGGAGGATCGATTGCCCTACTCTATGTTGCACAATATCCAGTTGATACCAAGTCATTGTTTTTAATTGACAGTGCAGGCGTGTTTAAGTCAGCAAATACCCCTTATTTAAAAGATCCAACAACCTTGCGTAACATGCTGGTCAGTAAACCGGGGGATTTTGATCGTTTAATGAAAATCGCCATGAATACTCCACCGTTTATTCCAAAAGAATTAAAAGATGCGCAAGAAAAACTCATGATCAGTCAGTCTGCCAATACGTCCAAATTGGTAGAGCAATTGATCGTGATGTCTAAATTATTTACACCTGATTCATTTGCAATCGCAGCTCGTTCTATTGATCAACCTGTACTCATTGCATGGGGCGACAAAGACCAAATCATCAATGTTGAAGCAGCAGCCGAATTAAAAGGCTTACTCAAAAATGCGCAAGAACCTGTGATCTTAAAAGGGATTGGTCATATGCCAATTTTGGAACAAGAGCAATTGTTGGTTAAACCGTATTTAGACTTTTTAGGAAAACACGCGAAATAAATAAATTTAGCCTAACCTCGAATTCTCTTGCTACACCCTCCTTTGAACAAGGAGGGCTGGAAGGATTTAAAAATATTTGAATGAATAGTCTCGGCTTTTTCTACGATCAATCACAACAATATTGACGATTAAAAATTCGTAGGATTTTCCAAACGCTTCACTTCTTGTGCCTTTTTAGGATGATGTACCGTTGCAACACCATCGGCAGATTTTTTATCAATCAATGCTTCTGGATTATAAATGGTAATGGTTTCGTGACCTTCTGCATCTTCACCTACAATGTATTTCGCTCCCTTACGGTTCATTTTATTACACATACGTTGGTACCACCCCTTAAAGCCAGTGGTTTCTTCATTTGGGTTGTAATAGAAAGCATTCATAACAGCTGGTAATCCTAAACCACAAACCACGCCTGAAAGTAATACGCTAATAAAAGTATAACCAATCAAAATACTACTATACTCACGTAGCTCAGGAACGTTCGCAACTGCAAGGATCAAGGCCAAGGAAATCCCTCCTCGTACCCCACCCCAAGATAAAATTGCTAAACTACCGTTATAGCTTTTTTGTCTAAAACTAGGGAAAAATGCAAACGCCAAAAAGTTCGCTGCAAAGCGTGAAAGGTGTAATGCAAAGAATGCAAAAATACCGCCGAGAATCAAACTGGTACTCAAATCTAGAATGAAAATTTCCAAACCAATTAACGTGAATAAGAATGAATTGATAATCCCTTCAACCGTATGCCAAAAATGATTAACTTCACGAATCTCACGGTCTTGTAAAATTTCTTTCCATTTATTTCCGACAATTAAGCCACCAATTACACAAGCAATCGGTGCTGAAGCATGTGCAAATAATGCAACTAAATATGAACCACATGCCAATAAAGCAGTGGTCAAAATCAATGATTCCATTTCATGTTTACCACGCAGTAAACGCAAAATACCTAAACCAAAAGCCCAACCAATAATTACCGCGACAACAATTTCATAGAGGAAGGTTTGCAAGGTTGCAACTAAACTAAAATGCTCACCTTCGAGTACATTTAATAAGGTCATGAATACCGCGATACACATGGCATCATTAAATAAAGATTCGCCCTCAAGTTTAACGATCAAATGATGTGGCGCACGAACTGAACTTAAAACCCCTTTAATCCCAATAGGATCGGTTGCACCTAAAGCAGAACCCAATAACAGTAAAACTAAAATAGGTACAGGATTTCCAATCAAATATTGAAAACCAAAAACTAAGCCTGCGAAAAATACTGCACAGAATAAAAGTGCGATTGTGGCCAAAATACTGATCGGCTTCCAATATACCTTCAGGTCTGAAACTTTAAATTTGAGTGCCGATGACGTCAAAATAAAGCAAATAACACCATTCACTAAAAAATCATAGAAATCGATGTGACGTACAGCTTCTTCAATATTATGAATATTGATGGAAATAAACTGATTTCCATTCAATAAGCTCGCGCCCCATTGCAAAATAAAGACAAAAATTGCGGAAACAATCGGAACACCAATCGCCTGAGGAAAGCCTAAAATACGTTTATTAAAAATGGTTGTTGCAATGGAAAGTGCAAAAACAACTGTAAAGACCTGTAGAAAGAAATAATTACCCATGCAACCTCTATTCTCTATTTTTTAGTTGAAATCAACATCAAACACTCGATCATTTCCCAAATAAACACAAAATAAAAGACCATTTAACAATCCCAATAATTTTACAAAAAAATGAGAAAGTTAAATTAAATATTTATAATTTTTAACATAAAATTATCGATGTAGCGCATCACATCTCAGAACAACAAATTAGAAAAACAAAAAGAGAGGATTTTCATCCTCTCTTTCAATATGTTTAATATGTTCAATACTAGACAATATTTAAATTACTTAATTTAAATTACTTAAATGTATCACACTGATTAACATCACCAGATTTCAGACCTGTATTAAACCATTGCATACGTTGTTGACTGGTTCCATGCGTAAAACTATCAGGTACAGCATAACCACGCGCTTGCTTCTGCAGATAATCATCACCAATTTTTTGAGCTGCATCCATCGCTTCTTCAACATCACCTTGTTCTAAGAACTGAGTACGCTGTTGCGTATGATTGGCCCACACACCTGCAAAACAATCTGCTTGTAATTCTAAACGTACTGAAAGTTGATTCCCTTGCGCTTCACTTGATTGTTGGCGTGCTTTTTGTACTTGAGAAGAAATCCCCAAAAGGTTTTGTACATGATGCCCAACCTCATGCGCAATCACATAAGCTTGTGCAAAATCACCCGCTTCATCTTTTGCAGAAAGCTCAGACTGATTTTGTTCACCTGAAATACCCATTTGCTGACGCATGTCTTTAAAGAATTGAGTATCTATATAAACTTTTTGATCCGCAGGACAGTAAAAAGGTCCCATTGCAGATTGTGCTGTTCCACAAGCTGAATCAGTACTTCCAGTAAAAAGTTTTAATTTAGGTGCTGTATATTGCGCACCTTGTTGTTGGAAAATAGTTGTCCACGTATCTTCCGTATCAGCCAATACAGTTCCAACAAAGTCTGAGACTTCTTTTTGTTCAGGTGTCAGTGAAGTCGGTGCAGTACTTTGCGTTGCTCCAGCAGATGTGACTTGTTTGGTTGCTTGATAAGCTTGTTGCGGATCTACGCCAAAAAACTTCCAAGCCACAAAAGCCACAATCAAACCGAGGATACTAATCCCGCCTGCTTTTACACCGCCTCCACCACGTCGATCTTCGACATTTTCACTGACACGACGTCCTTTCCAACGCATAGTCTTATCCTTCTTATTTTAAATTGAAAATTATTTATTACTTAAGCTGTTGTCGATTTACCACGAATTTTTTGAATCAACCCAATCACAAGTACCACGATTAAACCTGCAACAATACCCACTGACATATTGATTAAAGTTGGGGTAATTGCACCAACAATACTACCAACTGTAGGAATATGTTGTGCATGATCAACGGCTTCTTCAGTCAAATGATGCAGTGAAGAAACTGTATGCGTAATAATTCCGCCACCAACAAGGAACATGGCGACCGTACCCACGATAGTCAATGTTTTCATTAATTTAGGAGCAAAAGCCAATAAACCACGACCAATGGCTTGTTTCAAATTTGAAGTTTGCTGGGTTAAATACAAACCCAAATCATCAATTTTTACAATCATTGCGACAAAACCATAAACGCCAACGGTCATTAAAATGGCAATAACAGACAAAACCATGACTTTAGTGCCAAATGTAGCAGCAGCCACCGTACCCAGTGAAATCACCACAATTTCAGCAGAAAGAATAAAATCGGTACGTACAGCACCCTTAATCTTGTCTTTTTCAAACGTCGCTAAATCAGTCTCAATCTGCTTGAGTTCTTCATGCGCAGCTTCTTCTGTTTTGGCTTTTTTATGTTGTAAGCTATGAATCACTTTCTCTACGCCTTCATAGCAAAGAAAAAGACCACCAATCATCAGTAAGGGATTAATTAACCACGGCGCAACAACACTAATCAATAAAGCTAAGGGCACTAAAATTAACTTATTAACAAAAGAACCTTTGGCTACACTCCACACCACAGGTAACTCTCGCTCTGAGCGTACACCACTGACCTGTTGCGCATTTAGTGCTAAGTCATCACCCAAAACACCTGCAGTTTTTTTGGCTGCCATTTTGCTCATCACCGCAACATCATCAAGAACAGTTGCAATATCATCCAGCAATATTAATAAACTACTCGCCATTTTTTATCCTAAATTTTAGTTATTTCACTATTTTAATTTGAAAATGGTTTTTTCTATAGAAAATTTTGTAGATTTTCACATTTATCCATAAAAAGCATGACTTCACCAAATTTCACTGACATTAAAATAAATTATCTCGTACAATGGTGCGCATTCACAAAACATGACTGTCCTTTAATAAGACTTTGGAAGCGATAATGACGAATCAAGATAATCGTCCTGTGATTTTGACAGGCGACCGTCCTACTGGACAACTACATTTAGGGCATTTTGTAGGTTCTTTACGCTCAAGAGTAGGCTTACAAGATTCTCATCATCAACATTTACTTCTTGCAGATGCTCAAGCACTGACAGACAATGCGGATAATTTTGAAAAAGTACGCCGCAACATTCTTGAAGTGGCTACAGACTACTTAGCGGTTGGCATTGACCCTACAAAAACCACCATTTGTGTTCAATCTTGCTTACCTGCACTGAATGAACTCACCATGTTGTATTTAAACTTTGTGACTGTTTCTCGTTTGGAACGCAATCCAACCATTAAAGCTGAAATCCAGTTACGTGGTTTTGAACGTGATATTCCAGCAGGATTCTTATGTTATCCAGTCGCTCAAGCTGCTGACATTACAGCATTTAAAGCGTCTGTTGTTCCTGTTGGTGAAGATCAAATTCCAATGATTGAACAGACCAATGAAATTGTTCGTCGTTTAAATCGTCAAATTGGGCAAGACATTTTACCTGAATGTAAAGCACTTTTATCTAATATGAGCCGTTTACCTGGTTTTGATGGTAAGGCGAAAATGTCTAAATCTTTAGGCAACACCATTGTTTTAGATGCTTCTGATAAAGACATTAAAAAAGCTGTAAATGCAATGTATACCGACCCGAACCACCTTCGTATTGAAGACCCAGGTCAGGTTGAAGGTAATATCGTATTTACTTATCTAGATGCTTTTGATCCAAATAAAGAAGAAGTTGAAGAGCTAAAAGCACACTATCGCCGTGGTGGTTTAGGTGATGGCACTGTGAAAAAACGTCTTGAAGGTGTTCTTAAAGAGTTGATCACACCGATCCGTGAGCGTCGTATGGAACTCGCAAAAGATCCTGATTACATCATGGACATTTTGAAAACAGGTACCGAAAAGTGCCGTATTATCACGCAAAATACGCTTGATGAAGTTAAAAATGGCTTAGGTGTATTTCATTTTTAAACATTAATTAAAATTTTTTAGTCAGCTTAAAACAAAAAAGCCTTTCAAAAGAAAGGCTTTTTTGTTTGATATTGTTCACATTTTAACCTCATTTACGAGAGTTAACACTTATTTACGTGAATACCAATGAATTTACAGATGAGAACATCTACTATCTACTTAAGTTATGAATCTTCCCCAAAATTCATAACATTTCTCCTTGACCGAACTGTGAAAGCAGATTCGTTGTTCTACGCAGTGATCACCCCAATCATTGCGTATTTTTTTGTCTTCAGTTCCATCTGTAAAACTGCTTCTGTTATAAGCAATCCTCGAACAAAACGCAAGAGCTTCTTTTTCCGCTTTCTTTATCGCTCATTTATAAATTCATAAGACATTGATTTTAATTGTGATAAATTAAAAATTTAATTGTAATCTGTAAATAAAACCGATAAGCTTGATCAGCTAATTAAATTAATTAATACGATCTTTTATTAATTAGTGAAAATTAAAACGTATTTTTATAAGTTTTATAAGAAAGTTAAACAATATATTGAGTACAACAATATGTGGGAATTATTTACTCATTCATCTAATCTACTCTTTAGCGTTAGCTTATGCCTCATGTTATTGCTCGGTATTTTAGAATGCTTACTTTTAATTATTGGATCAACTTCACAAGGCTTTTTAGATCAGTTCATTCCTGATCAACTTCTTGAATCACATCATCCGGATGTTGAGCTCAACGCAGACAGTGGCTTCTTTGTACAATTTTTAGATTGGTTATATTTGGGACGCATTCCAGTCTTGGTCTGGCTGATCATTTTTCTGACTGTATATGCATTATTTGGCTTTATTGTCCAAGCCACTTTCTATCACTTTACACAAAGCTATTTCCCACTTTGGATTATTGCACCTGCTAGCCTTGTTCTATGCATGCCCATTGTCCGCACCTGTGCATTGGTTATTGCCAAAATTTTGCCGCAAGACGAAACCACTGCCATTCATAGTGATGAACTGATTGGACGTAAGGCACACATTATTTTAGGTGAAGCCAAACTCAACTACCCTGCTCAAGCTAAAGTGGTAGATCAATTTGGGCAAACCCATTACATCTTGGTTGAACCAGAAACAGATATCGTATTCCAACAAGGTCAGGAAGTCCTTTTAACACAAAGAACCAAAGTTGGCTTTCAAGCGATTACCGCTTAATTTTGAAATAACAAACGCAGAGATAATAAAATGTTAACTGAAAATTTATCTGAAATACTTGTTTTAGCAGGAATAATACTCGTGGCGCTGATCGTCATTGGGGTGATTATTGCACGCTTATATAAACGCTCAAGCAAAGAAGTATCTTTTGTACGTACAGGTTTTGGTGGTGAAAAGGTGATTTTGAATGGTGGTGCCATCGTACTCCCTGTTTTGCATGAAGTTATTCCTGTAAATATGAATACGCTACGCCTTGAGGTAAAGCGTGCAACAGATCAGGCATTAATTACCCGTGATCGTATGCGCGTTGACGTGATGGCTGAATTCTATGTTCGGGTCAAACCAACTGCTGAATCGATTGCCACTGCTGCACAAACTTTGGGTAAAAAGACCATGTCACCGCAAGAGCTGAAAGACTTGGTGGAAGGTAAATTTGTCGATTCTTTGCGTGCTGTTGCGGCTGAAATGGCAATGGAAGAATTGCATGAAAAACGTGTCGATTTTGTTCAAAAAGTTCAACAAGTGGTGTCTGAAGATCTATTTAAAAATGGTTTAGAATTAGAAACGGTTTCTTTAACAGGTTTAGACCAAACCAGTTTTGAATATTTTAATCCACAAAATGCCTTTGATGCAGAAGGTTTAACCAAACTGACTGAAACCATTGAAGACCGTCGTAAGAAACGTAATGATATTGAACAAGACAATGACTTAGCCATCAAAGCAAAAAACTTATCGACTGAACAAGCGCGTTTACAAATTTTACGTGAAGAAGAATATGCAAAACTTCAACAAGAACGTGAAATTGCTATTCGTAAAGCTGAACAAATGGCTGAAATTGCATCTCAAGAAGCGGCAAAAAAACGTGAAGCAGAAGAAGCTCGAATTGCTGCTGAACGTGAAATTGAATTAAAACGGATTGCATCTGCACGTGATGTTGAAAATGAAAATATTCAAAAAGCACAATTAATTCAAAAAGCGCAAGTTGAACAAAAGAAAACCATTGAATTGGCAGAACAAGATCGTGCCATCGCCATTGCCGAAAAATCACGTGCTGAATCTGAAGCCAAAGCATTGGCCGACCAAGCACGTGCTCAAGCTGTAAAAGCGGAGGAAGAAGTCACGACTGTACGTGAAACTCAACGTGCTGAGCGTTTAAAAGCGGTTGAATTGGTTGCAGCGAAACAGGTTGCTGAAACGGATGCGATTGCTATTACGGTTGCCGCAGAGGCTTCTAAACAAGCTGCTGCCGATGATGCAGAAGCTGTACGTATTGCAGCACAAGCTGAAGCTGAAAAAGTACGCTTAAAAGCTAAAGGTGAAGCGGATGCAAAAATGCTACTCGCTGCTGCTCAAGAAAAGCAATACCAAGTCGATGCTGATGGTACTCGTGCTGTTAATGAAGCCAACAACATCCTTTCGACTGAGCAAGTCGAAATGCAAATTCGCTTAGCACTTATGAAGTATTTACCTGAAATCATTCGTGAAAGCGTTAAACCAATGGAAAATATTGACGATATCAAAATCCTGCAAGTCAATGGTTTAGGTGGCATGAACACGACCACTCATTCAGGTGAAGCTTCTGATCAAGGTCAAATTGCCCTTTCAGATCAAGTGGTGAATAGTGCCTTGCGTTACCGTTCTCAAGCACCGCTGATTGACAGCTTAATGAATGAGCTTGGCATTAAAGGTGGCGATATAAATGGTTTAACCCAATCTTTAAATCCGAAACCTGAAAAAGAGTCATGATTTACTAAACAAAGCCCCTATAGAGGGGCTTTGCTTTATTACGGGAATCTATAACTTGCCTTCCCAATAGAATCGTTAAATTAAGCCACTTCTTTCTGTAAGCGACGTTGATGCAATTCCACTAAATATGCATCTAAAGATTGGACATCATCCTGAGTGAATTCTAAATACAGTTTGGTGCGACGTTTTAAAATATCAGTCGTTGTAATCGCCCATTCTGAATCAACTAAATAATCAGCCTCTTGCGCATACAAACCATGTCCAAAATGTTGCCCTAGCTCATGAACCGATGTTGCATGATGCACGAAATTCCATACACAAGTACCGTACGCATGCGTCCAACGGCTGGCTGTTTCTACATCAAGACCTTTGATTTTATTTTGCAATTCAATCACTAAATCATCAATAGCATTTAGATTTTCAGCACCAGGTAGCAATGCTTTTTCAGTCCAAGGCTTATTCATTTCAGGGAAAAACTTTTTCAATTGATCCATTGCCGATTCAGCTAACTTTCTGTACGTGGTTAATTTGCCACCAAATACAGATAACAAAGGTGCTTCATTTTCATCATCTTGCGATAAAACTAAAGTGTAATCACGTGTAATCGCTGCTGGATTATCCGACTCATCATCACATAATGGACGAACCCCTGAGAACGTCTGAATAATGTCTGATTGTTGCAGTTTCTTTTTAAAATGATCATTCGACACATCTAAAAGATATTCAATCTCAGATTGCGTGATTTCAACCTGATTTGGATCACCTGTGTACTCACGGTCAGTAGTACCAATCATAGTGTATTTGTCTAAATACGGAATCGCAAAAACAATACGTTGATCATCATTTTGCATAATAAAAGCTTTATCACCCTCATAAATTTTAGGGACGATAATATGACTGCCTTGTATCAAACGAATGCCGTATTGAGATTTAAGCTGTAAATCTTGCTTGATAAATTGTGCAACCCACGGGCCTGCAGCATTCACCAAAACTTTTGCACGGATCTGATAGCGACCTTGCTCATTTTCCAACTCAACTAACCAAAGACCATTTTCTCTTTTGGCAGAAATACAACGTGTTTGAGTCACAATTTTTGCGCCCTTTTCACGAGCTTGTATCGCATTGAGAATAACTAAGCGAGAGTCATCAACTGCACAGTCTGAATACTCAAAACCACGGGTAATTTCATCTTTTAATGGACTTGTTTCAGCAACAAATTGAACTAAATTTGAGCCAGCAAGTTTTTCTCGTTTTCCCAAATGATCATAAAAGAATAAGCCTGTACGAATCAGCCACGCAGGTCGTAAATGAGGTTGATGCGGCATGATAAAACGCATTGGTCGGATAATGTGTGGCGCTTTAGACAACAAAACCTCGCGTTCTGCCAAAGCCTCACGAACCAATCGAAATTCTTTATGTTCTAAATAACGTAAACCACCATGAATCAACTTACTACTTGCAGACGAAGTATGACTGGCTAAATCATCTTTCTCACATAAAAATACAGATAAGCCACGTCCAATCGCATCTGTGGCAATCCCAACACCATTAATTCCACCACCTATGACAGCGATATCATAACAAGTTTGTTGCTCAAGACTTTGATTCATTTCGACCACCTATACGATATAAATTTTCGTTTATTTTCATTTAAGAAAAATAATAAACAATTAAGCCGATACTGTCTATCAAAAAACGACCAAATTACATTTTTATTTTCGTTTATTTTCATTATTCACAAATACTAAACAGCAATCGTCCAAATGCTTTCCTTATTAGCGCATAACTATTGATTGTTTTAAATACCTAATATCAGTGATCAACACATTTTTTGAATCCGCGAATGAAAATGTCGGCTGTTTTACGCGATCACCAATGTAACATCAGCTTCTTTAATTTTTTGTAGAAAAACATCGGTTGGCTTTTCATTGGTAAAAAGACATTCAATATCGGTCAAACTGCCTAAACGCATCATGGCATGACGGCCAAATTTACTATGATCGGCTGCAAGAAAAACATGTCTTGCACCTGCAATAATCTCTTGAGAAACAGAAACTTCTTGAAAATCAAAATCAAGTAATGTGCCATCTTCATCGATACCACTAATACCAATTAATGCATAATCTACCTTAAACTGTTTGAAAAAGTCCGATGTCGCTTGCCCAATGACACCACCATCTGGGCGTACCTTGCCACTGGCGATCAGAATTTCAAAATCTTCTTTCTTACTTAAAATATTGGCAACATTCAAATTATTGGTAATCACCTTTAAACCTTGATGTTGCATTAATGCATGGGCAATCGCTTCTGTCGTCGTTCCAATATTGATAAAAATAGATGCATGATCTGGAACAGCATCTGCAATAGCATTTGCAATTCTTTGTTTTTCTTCAAAATTATGATCAATCCGCATACTATAATCTGTATTGGATACGCTAGAATTAGAATCGATCGCTGCGCCACCATGGTACCGCCGTAGCAAGCCATCATCAGCCAATTGATTGATATCACGGCGTACTGTTTGCGGTGTTACAGAAAAATGCTGTGCTAACTCATCAATACTAATATAACCACGTTCTTTAACCAGTTCTAAAGTCTGTTGTTGACGGATTGCTAAATTCATTGAATAAACCTTGTTGTTTTATTTTCGAAAACGAACATGAGATGAATAAAATATCATAATTTCAAAAGATTAAACCTGTTATGCTTTAAAAAGAATGACTTTAACTCAACTCATTTGTTCAATATTGCAACTGTTGTTGCTTTTCGATCCCTATAAAAATTGGAAACCTATATTTTCCAATACCTGCACAATCTTTTTCTTACTCTTTTTACTTAATTTATATCCCGATTTTCTCTATCGGATCACAGTATCACTATACATCTTTGGATTAGCCTACCCCAAATGCTTTATGACAATGTTTAAAAGCATATAGCACTCAAATAAATATAAAACCGCTTATTTAATCTAGGTTTCAGTCAGCTTTGGCATTTATACACAAGACAATGTTCGTGAATTGATTTGAGCTATGGCATACTTAAAACAACAACAACACCGAGACTTGCAAAAATGAAAAAGATCACTTTATTAGGATTAGGTTGTATTATTTTAGGTTTAGCTGCGTGTCAAACTACGCCACGTCAGTATAACGGTGTTACAGGCTACCAAATAGAAAATCAAAGTTCAAACAGTGCTACGCTTGCTTACACTTTATCTGGTCGTGCAGATCGTGATCTAGATGCAAATAAATTGCAACGTGCTTGCAAAAAAGTTTTAGGCGAAAATAAAGCGTATAAAATTTCTGTTTTAAGTGTGAATGAGATTATTAACCCACAGGCGGTAAGTAATGATTCAAAAGGTGTTCAACTTGGTCACAGTCGTACATCGTTTGGACTTTCAAATACACCAAATTTAAATAACAGCGAAGATTATGCAACCCGTCAAGCTTTGGAAACTCGCCCAAGTACATTACATGTCGTTCGTTATACTTGTTCTTAATATTCAAAATCATAAATATGATCGAAACTCAATTTATAAGACGCTTTTACAGCGTCTTATAAAAACTTACATTTCTAAACTCTTTAGCTTCATCTAAATCAGGCCAAGTCGTTGCACTACGCTCATCCAACTTTTGATAATGTGGATGACTAAAATTTTTCACACGACTATCTGCAACCCAAACTTCAGGTGCGAACTTTAAAAACTCATCTAAAAAGAAACGATTACACTGATCATATAAAACATCGGCAGCGAGCAATACATCCACCTGCTCGGCTTTATATAAATCATCTAGATATTCCAACTCAACATTGTTCAATAATGCATTTTCACGACATGCATCTAAACTCCCTTGGTCTATATCACAACAAATCACACGTTTTGCACCTGCCATTTTTGCAGCAATTGCAACCACACCAGAGCCTGCACCAAAGTCTAAAACAACTTTATCTTTGACATGATGCGGTTCTGCAAGTAACCACTGCGCCATTGCAAGACCTGATGCCCAACAAAATATCCAATAAGGCGTATCGTTCCAAATACGACGAATCACTTCATCGTCCAAACGATCTGTTGGAAATATAGGTGGAATCAGCCACAAAGAAATCGGCGTTTCAGGCAATTGCTGTGCAATAAGCTCGCAATTTGGAATCACGTCGTGCAAAGCTTTTAGCAAATGCTCAGGGGCTTTAGCAAATTGAAAAGTACAACTCATTTGATTTTTATTCATTTTAAGGTTAAACGTTTAATTCATAAAAACGCGATCTAAGCCTAAGGTCATTATGTTCCCTCTCCTTTTGCAGGATGGGCACTATTACACATAAGAGCGAGAGGACTATCCCCCTCATCCCAACCTTCGTCCTCAAAGCATACAGCTAAAAAAGAGAAACATTCAATTTGAATCACATAAAATCCCCTCTCCTTTTTAAAGGAGAGGGTTAGGGTGAGGATTAATAAATCAACCCAACGCTTTTTCAGCAGCTTCAACTGTTTGACGAATTAAGGTTGTAATCGTCATAGGCCCTACACCACCTGGAACTGGCGTATAAGCTGAAGCGACCTCTTCAATACCTACCAATTGAATATCACCTACACCGCCACCATCACGTGGATGGAAACCAGCATCAACAACGACAGCACCTTGTTTGATCCAATCTTTTTGAATCAATTCAGCTTTACCTACAGCACCAACAACGATATCCGCTTGTTTCACCAATTCTGCAAGGTTTTGAGTACGTGAATGGCAAATCGTTACAGTCGTATTAGCTTGTAATAGCATCATCGCCATCGGCTTACCCAGAATCGCAGAACGACCGACAACAACAGCATGCTTACCCGCGATTTCAATATTGTATTCTTTAAGCGTGGTCATAATACCTGCTGGGGTCGCAGAACCATACGCAGCTTCACCCATTGCCATACGACCAAAACCTAAGCAAGTTACGCCATCTACATCTTTTTCAAGTGAAATAGCATCAAAACAAGCACGTTCATCAATTTGTTCAGGTACAGGATGCTGTAACAAAATACCGTGAACATCAGGATTGGCATTCAACTTCTCAATTTCAGCGAGTAATTGTTCAGTCGTTGTTTCTTTACCTAATTCAACTTTAAGAGAATCCATACCTACACGACGGCAAGCATTACCTTTCATACGTACATAAGTTGCAGATGCACCATCATCACCGACCAAAATAGTGGCTAAAATTGGGGTACGACCTGTTTTTGCTTTTAAAGCTTCAACACGAGTCAACAAGTCTGCTTCAATTTGTTTCGCTAATGCGCGACCATCTAATACCAATGCCACGGCACATCTCCAAGGTAGATATGAATCAATTTTGCAAATAATACATGATTATTTGAACATTTTTATTCTATATGCCGAATTTATGTGCATATGCATGAATTATAGTATTGTTTTTTTTTCAAAGGTTGCTAATATGTGCATCACCAAGACATGGCGGGGTGGCAGAGTGGTCATGCAGCGGACTGCAACTCCGTGTACGCCGGTTCGATTCCGACCTCCGCCTCCAATCTTGTAAAGCCCGAGTGGTGAAATCGGTAGACACAGGGGATTTAAAATCCCCCGCCCACAAAGCGTGCCAGTTCGAGTCTGGCCTCGGGCACCATTTTAATACTTCTTAAAATGGTGCAATAAAAATTCCAGCTTATGCTGGTTTTTTTATATCTAAAATTTACTAAATATAAGAATTAACAATATTTATTAAATACTTACAATACTATTTTTAAGTTTATTCCCACCCAAATCACGAACTTCTACATTTTCAAAAATTTAAAACACATTGTATTTGATTCAAGTTCTTGCCCCCAATTCAAAATTAGCCTTACAATGAGTTTAATTTTGAAAATCGTAATAGTACTCTGAACGATGAACATGTTCAGTCTATGCCAAATGAGTAGTATGATCAGATCCCAACAAGCTGTGCTTTTTCTGCAAGACTTGCAAAATAAATATCCTCAAGCGTTTAAACGCAATTTTTTATTTTACAGTCAGATGAAAACAAAAGGACTTTTAGACGAAGCAAAGGAATTCATTCCTTGGGTTTTATCGATCATGATTTTCTGTAGTATTTATTTTAGTTTAGGTCACTATATAGAAAATCATTACCCCCAGTTTGATCCTTTTCAAGCCAAAGGTATTGCAGCTTTAGCCATCATGCTCTTTTTTATGCTGATCGTGCCGTTTATTATCAAACAGATTAAACACAGTTCTGTACATCTTTATAAACAACTCAACAATACTCCGCTTAAACTCGCTATTCTCATCATCTTACAAGCACTGAACATTTACTTTTTTGAAAGTATTTTATTACAAGGTGTTCTGTTCTTTTTTGCTATGAGTTTTGGTTTTGTGAAGTTCTATAAAGAAAATTTATTTAGAGATAGCACCAAAGATACTGAGTATTATCAATTACAACAAATCCGTAGAACCTGCTTTTGGGCGTATAAACAAGCCAAAAAAGCTAAATTTAAAATGAAATTCCATGCTAAAAATTCTGAGCAATTTAAATTTCAGCAACAACAATTGACGCAGTATTTAGAATTACACTTAAAACTACTCAAATTCGAAAATGAAATGTGTATGACTTATAAATATGTCGACTTAGATGCTTATATGGACAGTTTGATGTAAGGTCAGATCCTTAATTCTTCTTATTAAGATGCCCAAAAGAAAAAACCAAGCAATCAACGCTTGGTTTTTCTTTTACCTAGATACTAGAAATAAATCGATCTAAGCACTTTTTTGCACAGTCGCTACATCAACCAAAGCGCTATTCAATACCAATTGATGTCCACGTGCTGTATCTACAACATAGCTTTTGTCTTTAATTGTACTCATAAAGACCCAGTCCGCTTGTACTTGCTGCGCAGTAAAGTTAACTTTTAAATAACCACGTTGATTCAAGTTAGCGTAGTTTAACTCATCAATTAACGTAGTAAATGCCATTTCAAATTGCTGCAACTGCGCCATCGGAATATTCAAATATTCTTCTAAGCCCGGTGAAGAAACAGAACTGGTTGCCAATTCCACGCCAACAAAGTCACCTGCTTGCGAATGCAAATCTGAAGACCAAGCATTATGTGTATCTCCTGCGAGCACAACAACTTTCTTATTCAATGCTTTTAATGTTCCGTATAAAACTTCACGTTCCACATAATAACCATCCCATGCATCAAGGTTATACGGCGCAACAGTTGTGACCCGTGCTTTTTCTTCAGCAGTTAAACTTGGATCACCTTTTTGTAAACGGATCTTTATGGTAACCAACTCAGTGATTTGTTTATTCATTTGAGCTAAAACTTCAGATGTCGCATTACCACTGGTAATCGCAGCAAGTGGCAACAACAATTCAGCAGGAATTAACATTTTAGACATCAACACTTGCTGCCCAAGTACGTTCCATGTCGCTGTAGATTGCGCCAATTTCTGTTGTAGCCATGCGCGTTGCGTATAACCCACCAAAGTTCGTGTAGTACTGGCTAAATCCGCTTGGAAACGAGCAAAATCCATGCCTGACGCTGTCATATAATCAGCATAATCCAATTGCTTATCACGTGCCAAAATACGTGTATCTAGCATGGTGAGTTGAACCAATGAACCAAAGTCAAATTGACGGTAAATATTCAAATGATCTGTTTCTGAAACAGGACGAATCGGCATCCATTCAAAATAAGCTTGTAATGCTGCTAATTTACGATCTAAAAAAGCACCTTCAGTACTTTGATGATTCCCTGCGCCATCTTTCCATGCATCATTGGCTAACTCATGGTCATCCCAAATCACAATAAATGGATGACGTAGATGTGCAGCTTGTAAATCCACATCCAAACGGTACAACGCATAACGTTTACGATAATCATCCAATTTGATAATTTCGTTTTCATTACCCGCAGCGAAAGTACGACCTAACTTTTCAGCATCTGCTGTTGCATAGCCACCTTGACCATATTCATAAATGTAATCACCCAAATGAATAATCGCATCAAGTTCTTGTTTTGCCATTTCTTTATAAACATGGAAATAGCCTGCTGGATAGTTTGCACAAGAACACACTGCGAATTGCACCGAACTGGTGGTTTCTGGCAATGTTTTGGTACGCCCTACTGGTGAAGTGACCGAACCAAATTTAAAGCGATAGAAATACGTTTGTCCCGATTTCAATTTATCTGCATCAACTTTAATGGTGAAATCTTGCGCAGCAGCCGTTTGTACTTTGCCTGTATTGATGATTTGGCTAAATTTATCATCTGTCGCAATTTCCCAAACAACCTCTAAACGTAGCGATGTATCTTCTGGGGTAATACGTGTCCATAGAATCACTCGATCTTTCAGCGGATCACCACTGGCTACCCCGTGTTTAAATGTCGCCTTTGTTGTTGGTTTAATTGAACTGTCGTTATCATCATCACATGCAGTCAACCCGACTGGTAAAGATAATGCCCCAAAACCTGCTAATGACCTTTGAATAAGTGCACGGCGTGAAATTGAATTAGACATTGATTTTCCCTAAGTTTTTTTATCCAGTTAATTTAGAAGGTTTAGATTTCACTTTGATCTCAAATAAATGAAAAAATCATGACAAAAAAGATTTTTTTAATAAAAATTGGCTTATTTTCAAACATAAACACATGAATTGATTGAAAAGAAAGCAAATCGACTTAAATATCCTTGCCAAGTGAAAGTCTCTCCTTTATTATTGCGTCCATGCCCGAGTGGTGAAATCGGTAGACACAGGGGATTTAAAATCCCCCGCCCACAAAGCGTGCCAGTTCGAGTCTGGCCTCGGGCACCATTTTACAAAGCTAAAATGGTGCAATAAAAATTCCAGCAACAAGCTGGTTTTTTTATGCCTAAAATTTATAAACTTGTACTCAGCTAAAATAATCTTGAATAGACTTTTTAGCAACCATTATTTTACTGAATTTTCAACTAATTAGATTGACCATCGAGCAAATATCTGCGTATTCCCCTTTCAAATCTTTCAGCAATAATTCAATAAATTAAGCTAATAATATAAACACTCACCTGAAATTTGAATGTGCGATAAATTTTGCTCACTGATTCAAAAAATAAAGTAAATATCAATAGAAATTAACCCCAGATTTTGGGTAAAGCATCACACAATAAATTCAATTCAATGAAGTGTTTTTAGTTTGATCATTTGAAAAATAAATTTCTTAATTTGAATCATTCAAACACATTTTTTATTTTTAATTAAAAAGGATAAAAGAAGTCTTTTCATCATTTATCTATTCTAGATATGTTATTTGTAATCGCGACTTCGCATATTTTTTAGATAAAAAAAGACCACTTTTTGGAACGTGGTCTATAAAAATGGTGGCTATGACGAGACTTGAACTTGTGACCCCCGCATTATGAGTGCGGTGCTCTAACCAACTGAGCTACATAGCCGAAAAACTGTGGGCGCATTATGTGATGTTATGTTTAGTATGTCAAGTACTTAATGCGCTTAATTGATCAAAATTTGTTGAAGTGAGCCGATAAGCCGGGTTCTGTCGAGAACGATCATTCCTCTAGGCGTACAATCACTCATACGCTCCAGCAACCTACCCGGATCCAGCATGGGCCATGCCTAAAGGATCCCTATTTGGTCTTGCTTCCAGTGGGGTTTACCATGCCATGAACTGTTACCAGCCATGCGGTGCGCTCTTACCGCACCCTTTCACCCTTACCTTCCATTTCTCCGAAAAGAAACGATATTGAAGGCGGTCTACTCTCTGCTGCACTTTCCGTCGGTTCACACCGCCCAGGCGTTACCTGGCACCTTGCCCGTTGAAGCCCGGACTTTCCTCCCCTGCTTCAATCACGGAGATTTCCACAGCAGCGATCGTCTAGCTCACTTCGGGGCGTATCCTAACAAATTTTACAGCTAATTGCTTGTGCTTTTTTGAGCAATCAGTTTTTTATACTTTTCCATCAACTCATCTTGGCTTTCCACATGATTGGGATCAAGCGGAATACAATCGACTGGGCAGAATAAAGAACACTGTGGCTGATCATGATGCCCAATGCATTCCGTACATAGGTTTGGATCGATTTCATAAATCTCCTCTCCCATGTAAATGGCTTCATTTGGGCATACAGGCTCACACACATCACAATTGATGCATTCATCGGTAATGATTAAAGACACACTACCAACCTTGCTGATGCTTACGATCAAAGGCTTCCACGACACATTGTGGAACAAATTTAGTCACTTCACCATTTAATCGTGCGATTTCCCGAACCATCGTTGAGGAAATAAATGAAAATTGTTCTGATGGTGTTAAAAATACTGTTTCAAAATGCTGGTCTAATTGACGATTCATATTGGCAAGCTGAAACTCGTATTCAAAGTCAGAAACTGCTCTTAAACCACGCAACACTGCTGTTGCATTTTGCTCACGGGCAAAATTAACAAGTAAACCATCGAAGCCAACAAACTCCACATTGGGTAAATGTTTGAGCGAAATCTGTGCTAGCTCTACACGTTCTTCCAAACTAAAGACTGGATTTTTATGATGCCCAATCGCAATAGCGACCACAACCTCATCAAACATTCTGGCGGCGCGCGCCACTAAATCGACATGACCATTGGTAATTGGATCAAAAGTCCCCGGATAAATAACACGAGTTTTAGACATCCATTTATACTCTAGTTTGTGAAGTCAGCACATAGTTTAACAAAAACTGAAATATTAGCGAAGAACCTCAACTCATTTACAATCAGGTTTTTAATTCTGAAATGACTTCACCTTGACTCAAGTTTGAGGCAAAATAAGACTATTCTTGGAATATTTGTATTATGTCGAAAAACATTGTTGTTAAAAAAAATAATAGTGGGACGATTGCGCTAAATAAACGTGCACGCCACGATTATTTCATTGAAGAAAAATTTGAAGCTGGTCTATCTTTACAAGGCTGGGAAGTGAAGTCGTTACGTGCTGGGCGTATGACGATCACTGAAAGCTATATTACGTTTAAAAATAATGAAGCTTTCTTGTTTGGAGCTCAAATTCAACCTTTACTTTCTGCCTCTTCTCACGTTGTACCAGAGGCAACACGTACACGTAAATTATTACTTTCTCGCCGTGAACTTGAAAAGTTGATGGGGGCGATTAACCAAAAAGGTTATACCTGCGTGCCTTTAGCATGTTATTGGAAAGGTCCTCTGGCAAAACTTGAAATTGCATTGGTGAAAGGTAAACAATTACATGATAAACGTGCGACTGAGAAAGACCGTGATTGGCAACGTGATAAAGCACGTATCATGCATAAATAATCAACAAAACAATCGATCGATAAAAAAACCTCCAAGTGGAGGTTTTTTTACAATTCTATGTATCTATATTTATCTCAAACTCAATACGTTATTTAATACGATTTACCATCAAAGCAGTATATTCACCAAACCACATAGCAGTTTCTAAATCACCTTTAGGCGGTGTGACTTCTACAGGTGCATTATCAGATTGCGTCATCAAACCTAAAAAACTCGACATACGATTTAAATCGTCAATTCCACGCCCTGTCGGCATCATTGGCAAACCACTCCATAACATGCCATGTTGCATGGCAAAAAGATTGATTTGCTGAAGCACTGCCAGTTTATCACCACTTAAACCACCACCATTGGTGAAACCCGCAGCCAATTTCCCCTGCCAAGTCCGTGCTAACCAACGCTTAGATGACTGTTCCATAAATAATTTTAATGCAGAAGTTAAGCTACCCATATAAGTTGGACAGCCGAAAATAATAGCATCTGCTTGGTCTAATATATCCCAATCTACATGCTCAACATTCATCAGGTGAACTTGAACACCGACCTTCTTCACCCCTTCTGCGATATGATTTGCAACTTTTGCAGTATGACCATAAGGGCTGTGGTAGACGATCGCGACAGATTTTGAGGATAAAGGCATAGCGATAAAAACAAACAAATTTAGTCAAGTTTAACACTAATTCAAATTTTAACAATTCTTGTAAAAATCATTCAAATCAGAATCAAATTGAAAAAAGTGAAATCAATAAAGATTCCACTTCGTTCAAAAATTTCATTGAATGTCTATTTTTATTTTTTCATTTATTTTTTCATAAACACGAATGTTGCCATACGGCCTGTTTTAGCATGTCGACGATAAGAATAATAATCTTGCGCTTGACGGTAAGAACATTGGTCACCACCTAAAATAGTTTCCACACCATGTTGTTTTAAAATGAAGCGAGCAATCGCATAAAGATCTGCATAATATTTACCTTGCTCACCATCTTGAAAGGCTGTGTTTAATTCTGCATATTTTGAGCAGAAAGCTTCTTTAACCTCTGCACCGACTTCAAAACAAGGCTGGCTAATTGCTGCACCTAACCATGCCCATGTTGGTTTTGACTTCATTTCTGCAAGCGTATTTTCAATAATACCACCTGCTAAACCTCGCCAACCTGCATGTAAATTGGCAATTTCAGTACCTTCTGCATTACCTAAAACTACGGGTAGGCAATCCGCAGTCATCATCATGAGTGCATGACCTGTTTTTTGCGTCACCAATCCATCACCGATCAGTGCTACTAAAGGCATTTCTTCATTGATGGTATGGCAAATTGTGCTATGGGTTTGCGTCATCCACGTGATTTTATCTACACCGAACTCAGCAAACTCATCTAACAAAATCATGCGATGCGTTTGTACCCGCTTCGGATCATCATTCACATGCAATGCCAAATTAAAACCATCAAGCTCAGATTGCTCCGAAGCCAAAGCTTTAGGATGCTGAATATGTGTCTGTCCGACAAATACGCCTTGTGGTAATCCTTGAACAAATTGCATGTGTTTCTGATCCTTTTATTCAATTTACTTTTTCAATTAATAAGCTTTATTTTCTGAACGTAAAACGTCTAAAAGCTCGATAAAGTCTTGCGGCCACGGTGCTTCAAACATCATCTCTTGCTTAGTTTGTGGATGAATCAGACCAAGTTTTGAAGCATGTAAAGCTTGGCGTTTAAAGCCACGTAAAGCACTTGCTAATTTATCAGAAGCTCCAGCGGGTACTTTCACACGGCTGACATAGACAGGATCACCTACTAAAGGAAAACCAATATAAGTGAAATGAATACGGATTTGATGAGTACGCCCTGTCTCAAGCTGTGCTTGTACACGGGTAAAATGCTGAAAACGCTCTTTAACATTGTAATGGGTTACCGCATCACGACCGCCCGGTAAAATCGCCATTTTCACACGATCTACAGGATGACGTTTGATCGGCTCATCGATTTTACCGCCAGCAATCATCGTTCCATAACAGATCAAGTCATAGACTCGATAAACTGTTTTTTTAGCCAATTGTTTACTAAGTGAAAATTGCGCTTCTAAATTCTTCGCAACCACCAATAAGCCACTGGTATCTTTATCGATACGATGGACTAAACCTGCACGAGTGAGTTCGGCTGATTTTGGATAATGGTAAAGCAATGCATTGACCAATGTTCCATTCGGATTGCCTGCACCTGGATGAACCACCATACCAACAGGCTTATTGATGACCATGATGTCATCATCTTCATAGATGATATCTAAAGGAATATTTTCAGGCTGTGCTGAAGTTTGAGCCTCAAGCTCAACCTCCAAAGTCAACATTTCATTGCCTTCACATTTATACTTTGGTTTGACAATGTTACCATTTACCAACAAATGACCTTCCTTCATCCACTGTTTAAGTTTTTCACGCGAAAACTCATTCCAAACAGTTGCTGCAACTTGGTCTATGCGTTGCCCTAAATAGCTGTCATCCAGTTGAAATTGCAACGATAAACGTGTTGCAGTCGGCGCAGAATTATGATTATCTGCATCCTCAGAATCTTCAAGTAAATTGAAATCATTTTCTGGGAAATTAGAATTAGAAGAGTGTGCTGAAGTCATTTGCTCATTCGGACAAAAGTGGTTTAATAGCGCAATTGTAGCCTATTGCCCGTATAAACAGAGGAATTTTTATGTCGCTACCACGTTATAAAGTCACAATGCTTGCTTTAACTGTAGGCTTAGCAACAGCTTTTGTAGGTTGTAGCAGTAATCCTAAAAAAGATGTTGTAGATACAGGACCGCAATCTAGCGAGCAAATTTATTACACGAAAGCGATGAAATCCCTAGATAATGGACAATATGGCGACGCTGCAAAATCTTTAGAAGCGATTGATACTTATTATCCGACTGGGCAATATGCACAACAAGCTCAATTAGAATTAATTTATACAAAATTCAAGCAAAAAGATTATGAAGGTGCAATCGCCCTTACAGATCGTTTTATTCGTTTAAATCCTCAGCATCCAAACTTGGATTACGCTTACTATGTTCGTGGCGTAGCCAATATGGAACAAAACTATGATGGTTTATTACGTTATACTTCATTAAAACAAGCACATCGTGATGTAGGCTATTTAAAAGTTGCTTACCAAAACTTTGTAGATTTGATTCGTCGCTATCCTTCGAGCCAATACTCTGTAGATGCAGCGCAGCGCATGAAATTTATTGGTCAAGAGTTGGCTGAAAGTGAAATGAATGCGGCTCGCTTCAATGTTAAACGTAAAGCTTATTTGGCTGCAATTGAACGTTCTCAGTGGGTGATTGAGCATTATCCACAAACCCCTCAAATTCCTGAAGCTTTGGCTACTATGGCCTATGGCTATGACAAACTGGGTGATAGCGCAACCTCTCAACAATATATCGAAGTCCTCAAGAAAAATTATCCTAATTTGGTTAAATCCAATGGTGAAGTGAATTTACGTGCTGCACGTAGAGAAGCAAGTTGGGTGAACCGTGCTACTTTGGGTATTTTTGGGCGTAGCGATAAAGCAGAAATTGCCAAAGAAGCACCAACACAGGCAACCACTGAGCAAGAAGCGAGTCTGTTAAATAAAGTGAGTTTTGGTTTATTGGATCGTCCAAATCGTCAAGTTTCAAGCGAGCCTGCACGTGCTGATGAAAGCTTATATGATGGTCAACGCAAATAATCATATATTAAGCGAACAATATAAACGAACGACAAATTAAGACGGGTTTTTACCCGTCTTTTTTATGCATAGATATTTTTCAATTTCAAACTAAGGTACACTTTGCCTTTGTAATTATGTATTCATTTTGGCTTTTCTATGGCAATTCCTCAGCATACTATTGATCAAATCCTCGATCGCACAGACATTGTCGAGCTGATTGGTCAACGTGTGAAATTGAAAAAGACAGGTCGCACCTATTCAGGATGCTGCCCTTTTCATCAGGAAAAATCGCCTTCATTTCACGTGTATCGTGACAAACAGTACTATCACTGCTTTGGTTGCCAAGCCAATGGGAATGCAATCCGCTTCCTTATGGATATTGATAATCGCAACTTTATCGATGTGATGAAGGAGTTATCAAGCCATGCAGGTGTCGAACTCCCCAAAGATAATCACGACAATAAAAAGCTATCCTATAAACGTGAAGCCGTAAAACCGCAGCCAAAAGCTGAAATAAAAGCAGCAGATTTGCAACCCGCTCAAACTCCTCATGAACCCGCTTCATCTGTTGATATTGATCCATTTGAAGCATTTCAAAATTATTCAGACTTTGACAACTTTGATCCGAGTCAATTCGGTGATGAAGGCTTTCACCAAGCTCCGATTGATGGCAACCTTTATGATTTACTTGAAAATATTGCCCAATTTTATGAACGCCAACTCCCCAATAGTAAAACGGCACAACAGTACTTTAGACATCGTGGACTAAGCACTGAAACCATTCAATATTGGCGTTTAGGTTATGCACCAGAAGATTGGCAACATTTAGAAAAAGCCTTTCCACAAGATATTGAAGGCCTAAAACTGCTTGGCTTGATTCGCACCAGTGATAGCGGTCGTGATTTTGATCTTTTACGCGATCGTGTCATCTTCCCAATTCGTGACAGCAAAGGCCGTGTTGTAGGTTTTGGTGGTCGTGCACTGAATGACGAAATTAAGCCCAAATACATCAACTCACCTGACTCAGAAGTCTTTCATAAAAACCAACTACTTTATGGTCTATATGAAGGTCGTAAAGATCGTGCGCAAAATTGGCTCATGGTTGAAGGCTATATGGACGTCATTGCCTTACAACAGAACGGTATTTCAGGTGCTGTAGCGACACTGGGAACGGCCAGTAACGCAGATCATTTAAATATTCTGTTTAAGCAGAATAGTCAAATTACCATTGCTTTTGACGGTGATGCAGCAGGTCAAAAGGCTGCTCGTCGCACTTTAGAAATCGCCTTGCCTTTACTCAATGATGGACGAGAACTCAAATTCTTTGTCTTACCCAAAGAACATGATCCAGACTCTCTGATTCGTAAAGAAGGTTTAGAAACATTCAACCGCTTATGGCAACAATCACCGTTATTGTCAGATTTTGTATTTGCCTTACTCAGTCAAAATTACGAAATTGCCACACCTGAAGGTAAAAGTCAGGTCATGGCTGAACTGAATCAATTGACCGAATTATTACCAAAGCAAGGTTCATATCGTTATTTATTGAGACAATTTTTTAAGGAAAAACTTGGCTTTAATAAAAAATGGCAACCTCAAGTCAGCTTGGATGCTACGCTTTCATTTAAACAAAAGATTGGGAATGAAGAATTTGCAATTTGTTTATTAATTCACAATCCATTTTTGTATACACATTTTGAAGTATTACGTGCATATACAAACAACGACAATTCACTATTATCAAATTTATTAAATAAACTAGACTTGTTATTTGATACTTTACCTGATGACCAAGAACAAGCTATTTATTATGTGCTTGGATCATGTTCTATGTTTAATTCAGAAATAGCACATCTCCTCTCCTTTGTTGATTTATCAGAGATGTTTAATTCACCTGAAAGGTCATATAACCATGCTCAGGAGTATTCTCAAGGATTGCAAGCAAAGTATTTACAAATCAAAATGAAGCAAGCAGTAAACCTAAAAGAACTACAGAATTTGAGAAAACAACAAAATGAGCTCACTCGACAGATCAGCTTAAAGCTAGTGCATAACTAGTATGCTCATTTAAACTTTAAATGATAAAGATTAGGTTATATTTGTTTGAAAATAGAAAGGTTTTATAGATAAATTAAATCTCTCACATAGAGAGAAAATTATTTTATGTTCTTTGGCTTTCGTTCTTGTTCAAAAATATCCTGAATGTGTTCTTTTAACCATTCAAAATGTGAAGGATCTTCATCTTTCGCTGCTTGACGTAATAAAATTGAAGATGGATGCAAGAGTTTCTGCGTCAAACGATGTGCAAAATCTTCAAGAACGTCTTGAGTATCTTCACCTGCCTGAATTCGCTCTAAAGCATGCGACAACTCCATCTGACGCTGTTCTTCACCATGTTCACGAAATTGCTGAATTGTACTGCCTGCTTGATGAATCTTTTGATGCGTGACCAATTGAGTGACCAATTGATTGACCATAACTTCTGCTTCAACCGCTGCCTGACGACGATGCGCTAAATTTTCATCAATAACACTTTGCAGATCATCGACACCATACAGATAAACACCATCCAAACTTTCAACTTTTGGATCGATATCACGTGGTACAGCCAAATCGACCATGAGCATCTGATGATAACGACGCTTTTTTAATGCAGCTTTGACATCTTGATAAGCGATCACTTGATGCAAACTACCTGTACAACTTGAAATCACATCTGCACGATATAAATTTTCAGCAAGCGCTGCGAATGGAATAATTTCAACTTCAACACGATGTGCAATTTCTTGCGCCAAATGTTCAGCACGTTCAACACTTCGATTACAAATCAAAATTTTCGCAACACCCATTTCTGCAAGATGCTTAGCAACCAAACTGTTCATTTCACCCGCAGCAACCACCATCACAGTAAGTTGGCTGGGTTTACTAAACACTTGTAGCGCAAGCTGAGCAACGGCATAGCCCATTGAAACTGCATGGCTACCTACCGCTGTTTCTGAGCGCACACGTTTGGCTGCATAAAATGCATATTCAAAAATTTGACTTAAATTCTGAGAAACAATATCAGCATCTTTGGCTAAAGCTAAGGCTGTTTTGACTTGTCCGAGAATTTGAGGTTCACCTAACATCAATGAATCTAAACCACTCGCCACTCGCATGAGGTGTGAAACTGCATCTGTATTTTCATAACGATATACATGATTTGACAATTGCTTTACATCAATACCGTTGGTTTGGGCGAGCCAATGCAATACCATATCAGCATTTTCAGCCATGGCATAAACTTCAGTACGATTACAGGTGGAAACCACCACCATGTCGTTTAAATTTTGTTGATTACTTTGTTGTGCAAGTAAATCTTTTAGCCGCTCTGGATTAAAAGCAACTTGTTCACGCAACTCAACTGAAGCTGTTTGATGGTTGACACCCAATGCAAAGAAAGACATATCAGATCATCATTTCGCTAAATTTATGCTATTGTGCAATAACGGTGTCATAGAAAGCATTACTTGGATTCGGAAAAAAATTGCGTCAAATAAACAACCGCTTAAGCGGCTCGACAATTAAGCAATATTCTACCACATTCTTACTTGTAGGTAGCATGGCTTCTAGTGCTCATATTAGAGCATCTGGAGAATTTTATCATACAAAATATAATACCAATGCATTAAAACAAAGCATTATTGCTGAATTTTCACTGGCTTATCATGATAATGCAACCGCACTACACAACTACACCGTGCTTGCGATTCGCAGTAATTCAACCACCATTAAACAACGTGCGTTAAACGTTGCAATTGAACAAAATGATTTACAAGCTGCCTTGGATATTGCGACGCATTGGGTGGTGCAAGAACCTGAGGATGTTCCTGCAAAATTTTATTTAGCACATATTGCACTTAAATCACATGAATATGAACTGGCTGCTGAAACACTCGATAGTATTTTAAATATCGATCAAAATGCTGATCTTGAAAAGATTTTGGAAGGTATTTCACCAGAGTCTGAGGAAGATCGTCAAAACTTGCTCAACACATTGAGAGCCAGTAAAGAAAAAGATAATCCATCAGTTTTAATTCTGATTGCAGGTTTAGAAGCCCAAAATAATGAAATTGAACAGGCTCTAAAAACAGTCAATAAAGCCTTGCGTAAACGTCCCAAAGTTACTGGTTTCATTCTCATGAAAGCCAATTTACTTGAAACTTTAGGCGACCAAGAAGCAACTTTAAACTGGTACGAGCGTAGTAGTAAAAAGAACAAATACAATCTCGATATTCGTTTGGCTGAAGTGAAATATTTAATCAAATTACAGCAAGATGAACTGGCTTTAACCAAACTCGAAAAAATTATTGAGAATTGGCCTGATGCAGAAGAAGCCCTATTTATTGCAGGATTGACTGCAATTGACTTAAAAAAGCTTGATCAAGCTGAACAATATTTGGTTGAGTTACGTTATTCCTCTCGTTATCAAAATGAAGCTTATTTCTATCTCGCTGTAAATGCTGAGAAAAAGCAAAATGAAGAAACGGCAAAAGCCTACTATCGTTTAGTCGATGGCAATTTATATACCGTGTCACGCCGTAACTTGATTTCGATTTATGAACATCAAGGCAAAATGAACGATGCATTACGTTTTCTAACTCAAGAACGTGTGAATTATCCGCAACATGCGAGTTTTTTATATCAAGCTCAAGCTGAAATTTTAAAACGGATGGATAATAAAAAAGCAGCGCTGCGGTTATTGAATGAAGCGGTTAAAAACCTGCCTGATGATCCTGAAATTTTATATTCAGAAGTATTACTGTTAGATCCTTTTGAAGACCGTGATCGCTTAGACAAAGCATTAAAACAGTTGTTAATTTTAGAACCAAACAGCCCAACGTATTTGAACGCATACGCTTATACATTGGCTTTACAAAACCGACGCCTCAGTGAAGCAAGATCTTATGCAGAACATGCTTTAGAATTTGCACCCGAACAAGCTTCAATTTTAGATACGCTTGGCTACATTACATTTTTACAAAATGACTTTGAAACATCTTCTCATATCTTAGCCAAAGCTTATCATTTGAGTCATAGCATTAATATTGGTGTGCGATACGCAAAATCGTTGTACATGCAAGGTTCTTTAGCGCAATTTAATGAAGTGTTACAACAACTCAAACAAAATCATCCAAATGATCCTCAATTAAATCAATTAGATTCATTAATATTACCGCAACATATTAAAAAGAGTTAATGACCATTTATGCGCAATTTCAAACATATTGCTTTTCCCTTTATCGCAATCAGTAGTCTAGTGTTTACAGGTTGTCAACACATGGTTAAAACCACTCCAACTACACCAACTTTAGAAGCGCCAAGCAATGAAACAGCGAATATTGCAATAGAAAAACCGACTAACCAATTTAATTTAGAAGGGAAAATTGGCGTAAAAACACCTAAACAATCAGGTAGCGCATTTTATACATGGGTACAAGATCAACAAGATTTTAGTATTCAATTGAATGGTATTTTGGGTATTGGTAAAACCATTATTGAGGGTAAATCAGGTGAAGTAACCCTGAATAGTTCAAAAACAGGCTTAATTTCGGCAGAAAATCCTGAACAACTTTTAGAAAAAGCAACAGGTTGGGTTGCACCAATCACGCATATTGTCAATTGGGTTCAAGCCGTTCCTGCGACTGAAAATGCACAAATCACTCGTGATGATGCACAACGAATTTCCAAAATTATTGAGGATGGTTGGGCTGTCGATTTGAGTTATAACGATCAAGCTAAATTACCAAACAAGTTGATTTTAAAACAACAACTTGAAGCAGATCAGGAAAATCGTATTACAATGGTCATTCAAAATCGTTAATTTATTTAAGTTCTCAAGACTATGATTCGAGTTCCCTCGCCTGCTAAATTGAATCTGTTTTTGCACATCACAGGACGTCGTGAAAATGGCTACCATGAATTGCAAAGTATTTTTCAACTGATTGATTTGTTTGATTGGCTAGAATTCACTCAAACAGATGATTCTGCTATTCACATTGAAGGCTTAAATGAAGTTTATTGCGAACAGAATTTAATCTACAAAGCCATTCATATCTTAAAACCCTATGCGAAAAATATTTCAGGGTTAAATGTACGCATTGAAAAAAATATTCCAATGGGTGCAGGCTTAGGTGGTGGGTCGTCGAATGCAGCAACAACCCTGATTGTTGTTAATCAACTTTGGCAATGTGGTTTAAATACTGATCAACTGGCTGAACTTGGCGTAAAGCTAGGCGCAGATGTCCCTATTTTTGTTCATGGTCGTAATGCATGGGCAGAAGGGATTGGCGAACACTTAACATTCATAGACTTAGATCAAAAACAATACATTGTGTTAAAACCTGACTGTTTTATCAGCACTCAACTACTTTTTTCGCAAAAAACATTGACAAGAGATACGAAGCCTACTAAATTTTGCGCCTATCAGCTAAAGCCATCTGATTTTGGAAATAACTTTGAGCCACTGGCAAGAAGTTTATACCCTGAAGTCGATGAAGCTATGCAATACTTAGATCAGTTCGGTAAAGCAAAGCTTACAGGTACAGGTGCTTGTGTTTTTGTTGAAATCACTGAACAAATGAATATTGATGATATATTAAATCATTCACCCTGCAAAGCCTACATGGTCAGTAGTTTGAATGAATCACCACTCATTCATTTTAAAGTGTAATGATAGGGGCGTCGCCAAGTGGTAAGGCACCGGGTTTTGATCTCGGCATCCGTTGGTTCGAATCCAGCCGCCCCTGCCATCATTTTCATCTGTAGATCGTTGTATTTTAGGGGCGTCGCCAAGTGGTAAGGCACCGGGTTTTGATCTCGGCATCCGTTGGTTCGAATCCAGCCGCCCCTGCCATTAAATACAACATCAAATTTAGGGGCGTCGCCAAGTGGTAAGGCACCGGGTTTTGATCTCGGCATCCGTTGGTTCGAATCCAGCCGCCCCTGCCATTTTCAAGTTCAAAAGACAGAACAATTTATTGGTTATTTCAACTTGGTTTTTTGTTAAAAACCTTGACAGATAACAGTAAAAATATTAAAGTTCTGCCGCATTAGGGGCGTCGCCAAGTGGTAAGGCACCGGGTTTTGATCTCGGCATCCGTTGGTTCGAATCCAGCCGCCCCTGCCATCTAATTTCAAATTTGCCAACCGCCAAGGGTGCTTCATGCCCAATCTTGTCGTTTTTAGTGGAACTGCACATCCACAATTCGCCCAAAAAGTCGTTAGCCATTTGCACATCCCTTTGGGTGCTGCTGCTGTAGGTAAATTTTCTGATGGTGAAATCACTGTCGAAATTACTGAAAATGTGCGTGGTAAAGACGTATTTATCGTACAACCTACTTGTGCCCCGACGAATGATAACCTGATGGAAATCTTAGTTATGGCTGATGCTTTGCGTCGTGCAAGTGCGGGTCGTATTACAGCTGTGATTCCTTACTTCGGTTATGCACGCCAAGACCGTCGTCCTCGTTCAACTCGTGTTCCAATCACAGCTAAAGTTGTTGCAGACATGCTAACAACTGTTGGGATTGACCGTGTTGTGATGATCGACTTGCATGCAGACCAAATCCAAGGCTTCTTCGATATTCCTGTAGATAACATCTACGGTACACCTGCTTTACTTGCTGACTTACGTCAACAACAACATCACAACTTGATGGTGGTTTCACCTGACGTTGGCGGTGTCGTTCGCGCACGTGCTGTTGCAAAACAAATGGGTGATATCGATCTTGCAATTATCGATAAACGTCGTCAAAAAGCGAATGAATCACAAGTGATGCATTTGATTGGTGATGTACGTGATCGTGACTGTGTCATTGTTGATGACATGGTTGATACTGCAGGTACTTTGTGTAAAGCTGCTGATGCATTGAAAACTTTCGGTGCTCGCAAAGTTGTTGCTTATGCAACACACCCAGTACTTTCAGGTAAAGCACTTGAAAATTTAAGCAAATCTGTAATTGATGAGTTGGTTGTTACTGACACCATCCCATTATCAGATGAAGCCTTAAAGCTTGGTAAGATTCGCCAAGTTTCTGTAGCAAGTATGGTTGCAGAAACGATTCGTCGTATTAATAACGAAGAATCTATTAGCGCGATGTTCGATTCTTATCTATAATAGCGCAAATTTTCAAAGCCCTGCCCTTTGGTGGGGCTTTCTATCACTGGACTGGTCGAAAGTTCAGTTTAATTAAACTCAATGAGGAAATGTCATCATGGCAAACTTCGTATTAAATGCAGTAGCACGTGAAGAAGCAGTTCAAGGGAAAGGTTCGAGCCGCCGCCTTCGTCTGCAAAATAAAGTTCCAGCGATCATCTATGGTGGTTCTGCTGAGCCTGTAGCTGTAACTTTAGAGCTTCGTGAACTTGTTAAAGCTTTAGAAAGCAACGCTTTCTTTGAAGAAGTAATTGAAGTAAACATCGACGGTAAAGCTGAAAGCGTTAAAATCCAAGCTTTACAACGTCACCCAGCTAAAAACACACCAATGCACGCTGACTTCAAACGCGCATAAGTGTTTAATGGTGTAAATGAGTGAGTAAACTTTCACTGATTATTGGTTTGGGTAATCCCGGTTCGGAATATGCCCAAACCCGCCATAATGCAGGCTTCTGGTTTGTAGAACGTCTTGCAGAGCAATATGGTATCCACTTGAAAACTGATTCAAAATACAAAGGAATCAGTGGTCGCGGTAATATTGAAGGTCAAGACGTTCGTCTGTTGTTACCGACAACCTTCATGAATCTTTCTGGTCAAAGTGTTGTACCTTTTGCCAAATTCTATCAAATTAAACCCGAAGAAATTCTCATCGCCCATGACGAACTGGATATGGATCCAGGTGTTATTCGTCTGAAAACAGGTGGTGGACATGGTGGTCACAATGGTCTACGTGACATTGTCCCGCATATCGGTTCTAATTTTCACCGCTTACGCATAGGCATAGGACATCCAGGCGCGAAAGAAAAAGTTTCTGGGCATGTTTTAGGTAAAGCTCCTAGCAGTGAACAAAGATTGATGGATGATGCAATTCATCATGCTTTGGGCAGAACAAAATTATTGGTCAATGGCGAGATTCAACAAGCAATGAATCAAATAAATGCTTATAAACCTTAATTTTGATCCGTAAAAAATACTCTTTGTTAAACAATTTTCCTTGCCATGATACATTTTTAAGAGCAAAATGCGCTTTCTAATGCATCCTCCCTATTGAAAATTGTTAGATAAACACCATATAACAATCGTAAGGGCTACTCTGGAGACGCTAATCATGCTATCTCGTTTATTAAAAGCAAAAATCCACCGTTGTGTTGTTACACAAGCAGAATTACATTATGAAGGTTCTTGTGCAATTGACGGTACACTTTTGGATTTAGCTGGTATCCGCGAATATGAAGAAATTCACATTTGGAACGTGACAAATGGTAAGCGCTTCACAACTTATGCTATTCGTGGTGAAGAAGGTTCGGGCATCATTTCTGTAAATGGTGGTGCTGCACATCAAGCTGATGTTGGCGATTTATTGATTATCGCAACATTTGGCGATTTCAGCAATGCTGAAGCTGATGCACATAAACCACGTTTGGTTTATGCAAATCCAAATAACACTGTAAATCACACTGCAAACTGTATTCCTGTTCAAGTTGCTTAATTTAAGTTACTTCTATTGTACAGTCGCAAAAAATCCGCTTAATGCGGATTTTTTATTGCGTCAGTATTTTTGAAATGCCTTTTAAGCATTTGTATTCCTCGAATGAAAACTTTCAAACCAATCACGTTTCGCTTCACAGCCTAAATCTTGCAACTGATCTCCCTTGAGTGACATCAATATAGCATTCCCCTGCTCATCAACCTTAAATTCTGCATATTCAGCTTGTTGATAGCATTCTGCTAAACCTTCTGCAAATAAAAAGCTCTGCGATGCAGGATAAAGCCTCGTGTAGCGATTGTCTGGATTTTGTAGAATCAATCGTTGTGTCTGCACATTTTTAAGTGGTTCAAAACGAGTATGAATCACTCGCCTTTGTGGATCTAATCCAACATAAGTTACGATTGAAGACTTATTTTTAATGATTTCATCAAAATATTGGCCTGAAAAAATATGATCTTCTGAATTGATATCAGGTTGATTCGTGTTTTCGGGAGTCGAATTTTGCGGAGCAAAATACAATTGATAATTCAACGCCATATAATCCCCCTGAAGAATCGAACGTGGATCTACAGGTTGCAACCGCACATACATGCTTTCGCTATTTTTTAAATGCAGCTCATTTTTAAAAATCATGCCTAAAAAAACAGCAATACTCAAAAGCGCTAAACAAAGTGGAATCATCTTCTTCATGTGCTTAACTCCTGTTTATTTTTGAATTTACTCAAGCTAAACGTCAGTAGTAACAACATGATTCCAGACATAAAAATGCTTAAACTTTTCATCAGGAATGAGACATCTAATGAATAATATATAAACCATAAAATTAACGCGAAGCTTACAAGTGCAATAGCATATATAACCTTATCTTGCTTTTTTAGTGCACAAGAAATGACGGCTAAACAAATAAAAATCTCGAAATAACCGTAAAAAATGAGTACGGTAGCAAAAGTAGCTAAAATCAATTTAGCCAATACATTGAACTGGTTTTGGATATGTAAAAACATAAAAACAATAAACCACAATATAGGTAAACCATAGGTGAATATAGCAATATGCTCTATTCTGACTAGTTCGTATTTACCCAATAAGGTATAAAGCCCCATTGAATATAAAATAATCACGAGAACGGCCAGTAATAAACTGCGTTGATATTCATCTGGTTTAATCCATTTAATCGCAAGGATTAAAAAATAAAAGATATAATTCCAAAGCACCAAATAGGCAAAATTTTCAATAAAACTTGTCCGACTCCAATATGAATGGATACCTAAAATATAAACAAAACCAGCAGCATATAAACCCAAGATTTGAATAAAGACAAAAAACCAGTGTGTTCGTATAAAATAGCTTAATATCAACATTCCCAATTGTAATAATACAATCGGAAGTATTTGATCGGTTAAATCTGCAGTATGAAAAATCACTGCGATTTGCCCAGCGACCCATATACAATAAGCAAACTGCCTTAAAAACAGACGTTGTGAAATTTTCAAAAGATAAGCAGCAACAGCTACAAAAACACCACCCATAATCAAAGAGAATTTCCCCCAAAATGTCAGCATGAGTGATGCAAAAAAAGCGCCTGAAATCCAAGCACCGACAGCGAGTGGGATCGCATTAAATCGACTTTGCGGAATAAATTTGATCAACAAATAAGTGATTAAGGCAAACCATGCAAAAATAATCAGTGCGATAAAAAATAATTGGAAAACTTCATTATTGCCAAAAAAATCGCTCAGCATTTTAACAATCACCAAGGTGAATGTAATGCCTAAGCCCACAGCTGAAAGTGTGCTACACAATTGATCTTTATTTTTATAAAAGTAGGCAAATAAAATACCCAAAAAGAGGAAGGAAAATAAAAAATAAAGAATGCCTTTATCTGCATATAAATACATCACCATATGCCAAACAGAGAGCATGGCAAACCACACTAAAAATAAGTAACGTAATTTGGGATAGTATCGAATACAAAAATAAAATTGAATGAGCGCAAATAGGTGAATGCAAACTAGAAACAATTCAGGATATTGATCCCCAAAAAAAGTTTGGATAAAAAACAGGAAAAGTGCAATCTGACTGACTATACACAATAAAAGAAACACACCAATATTCTGACGATATAGCCACGGTAAAAGCAAAACAGACCAAATCAGAAACAATAAATAACTGTCAGCACCTGTTTGATAAATTTGTCCAATCACGGCTAAACTTAAACCAATCATCAAACCACATATGGTATGAAAACATTGCACTAAAAAATCATGCTTTACGACCAACAAACTACAAATTGCACTGAGTAATAATAGAACTTGCGGAATAGCAAGCTGAATTGTTTGTGGCAACATAAACCAGTTGGCAGCAACCAAATACAACATACTTACAGCAAGCAATGTAAAACCAAAAACCTGTAAATGTTTGATGAATAATTCAGCATTCCAAAGGTAGTGCTGTGTGGGTATTTTTATCAATCTTCATTCCTCACTTTTGTTTTTATTTCAAAAATCGATATTAAAAACTCATTTCCTATTTATACTTGATACAGCAAACATTAATTCTTACACATGAATTCTATTCTAAGTCAAATAAACACAAGAGATTGTTTCTGTTTGGCAAGTCTTTAGCAAAAATTGTTCTATACATAAAACTGATCATTCTATAAAACACTCTACTTTTCTGATTATTTAGGATTATAATCATATGACATCGCTTCAGGGCGGGGTGTAATTCCCCACCGGTGGTAAATTGGTCTGATTTTTAATTCTTTAAATCATGCGCCAACAGCCCACGAGCTTATTGGGTTTCGAAAGATTTTCAATGAGCAGATTTGGTGAAATGCCAAAGCCGACGGTATAGTCCGGATGAAAGAAGACGACGTCACAGCTAAAAATTTCCAAAATGATCATTTTGGAAATGGTTTTGTAACGCCACTATTTCTCATGTCCTGAAATGTTCAACCGTATAATTTTTTTACGAGAGCGTTTCAATGTCTAGTTTAATTCAACCCGAAATTTTCTTTTCTACCCTTTCCCCTGCGGATCAACGTATCGAACAAGCTTTAGAAGATATGCGCCAAGGCAAACCTGTTTTGGTCATGGACGATTTTGATCGTGAAAATGAAGCAGATTTGATTGTTGCTGCAGAAACGTTAAATGTCGAAACCATGGCACGAATGATTCGTGATGGTTCAGGTATTGTGTGTTTAACACTCAGCGCTGAACTTGCCGATCATTTAGAATTACCACCTATGGTGAATGACAACTCAAGCCAATTTAAAACTGCATTTACAGTGACTATCGAGGCTGCGGAAGGTGTAACCACAGGTGTATCTGCAAAAGATCGTACAACGACCATTCACACAGCAATTAAAGATGGTGCTGTAGCGAGTGATCTCAATCGTCCAGGTCATGTCTTTCCACTTCGAGGACAAGATGGTGGTGTACTCACTCGCCGTGGTCATACCGAAGGTTCTATAGATTTGGCACGTATGGCAGGTTTAAAACCCGCTGGTGTTTTATGTGAAGTGACAAATCTTGACGGAACAATGGCTTCAGGCGTACAAGTTTTAGCATATGCACAAACCCATCATTTAACCTTAATCACCATTGAAGAAATTGTGCAATATCGTTTAAAGCATAACATCTAAACTATTGTTATTTATAAATTGATGAGCCTTTTAAATCCCAGTTTAAATCAGTAAGCTGGGATTTTTAGTTTTTACTTCCTATCTTCAAGCTGATACACAATCTTAATTTTTACTACGCCATAATGCCAAACCATAGCTCGGCCACTTTTGCGAAGCTTTAACATTATTTACCCCATACGCCACGGCAACTAAAGCAATTGATCCAGTGAGCACAGGAAAGAGTAAAAACGTCCAATCATAATGAATGCTATTGGCTGTTAATAAAATCACCAATGGATTTGCACCAGCAGGCGGATGTACACATCGAAAATACATCATCAAAGTAATGGCCAAACCTACAGAAACTGCGATACTCAAAACATTACTGCCAAACCATTTCAATAAACATATTCCGACCAAAGCTGAAATAAAGTGACCGAGAATCACGTTCCTAGGTTGTGCTAATGGTGACTGTGAAACAGCATAAAGAATGACACAGCTTGCACCAAATGGCGCCATAATAAATGGGTTGTGCGATAACTTACTCAATAACAATAAAATAAAAATGCTCAGTGTTCCCCCAATAAAACATCTTATCATGTCTTGATTTTTCGGCCTTGGGGCTAGTTTTTCTTTTCCAGCAAATATTGACATAGAGATGTCCTCTTGATTGATTTATTGAGTCTAGCGCGCTAAAATCAAAATAGTACAGATCTGTACTATTTTCAACAATCAATTTTGAGAATCAAGTGATGTCTAAGTCAGCAACAAAAATTTTGACGACTGCCGAAGCACTTTTTAATGCACATAGTTTTACCAGTGTCGGCGTGGATTTAATCCGTGATGAATCAGGTTGCTCTAAAACAACCATGTATACTTATTTTAAAAATAAACAACAACTTGTTGCAGAAGTTCTTAAACAACGAGATCTACGCTTTAGACAAAGCTTGATTGAATTTGTTGCTGATTCTGAGGGGCTTGGTGCATTAGAAAAAATTTATGACTGGCATATGCTTTGGTTTCAGCAAGATCATTTTAAAGGTTGTTTATTCGTGCGAGCTGTCGCTGAGTATTCTATTCAAGATACTGAAATTATAGAAATTTCAGTTGCACATAAAATTTGGCTACGACAATTCATCCATCATTTTTCACATCAAGTGAGTCAAGACCGAGTCGTAGCCGATTTATTTTACAATCTCATTGAAGGTTTAACCAGCAGATTTCTCGTTGAAGGCTTTGATTCAGATATTGCCCAACAGCAAAAAACTGCAATGCTTCAACTCATCAAAAATTATACCGAACGACCTTCAGCAGCTCATCAATAAACCAATTTTAGCAAAAAGATTTATTAAGATATTGATGAAGGTATTGAAAATTATGATGCCAACTTGTTTCGCAAAGTATTTGAAAGCAGTTCAGCAGCAATCAAATGTCCTGAATCTTGTGGAAATTTAAACACTGAAAGCTGAATATTTGCCTGAGCGAGTTCAGGTGCAAGTTCAGTAATCAATTGCTGAACAGTAAATGGTGTGGCTTTAAACCCCTCCCAATCACCAACAGCATTGAACTCTGCAAAAGTTTTATCTGACCAAACTGGAAAAGCTTGAATACCTTGTGCATCATCTAGGAATGAAGCCCATCCTTCTCCGCACAATCCCCAAATTTCACCATTTTCTAGCACTTGTTCAATAAAAAACGCATACTTTTCTTCAATTTTTAATTGTTTAATGGCTTCTAATTCTTTAACTTCATTCATGATCATTCTCGTTTTTACGAATATTTATTTGATATAAGTCACATTATATATAATTTTAAATAACTATTTCAAAGATATTTTCTAATTCAGTCCTACAATTGTATTTTTTAATTGTCATAAACTTTTTAAAAATTTTGAATCACGCAGAATCAACAATCAACACATCCTTAATGCATTGCCCTATCTACATGAATAATAAAATTAATTTTCTTCTAAATGTAAAATGCTTTGTCGAATCCCAACTGCTCTTAACCAAGCAAAATCATAACTTGCATTCGCCAATGCCAATACCCTGCGCTCAAACTCATCCCATAAAGGCTTAACTTGTTTTGAATCAATACCCAAACCACTGTCATGGGCTAAATTTCGATTTTTTTCACAGATTTTAAGTGCATGGTAATACTTTCTGCCTTTAGACGCTGTGTCCAAAACACGTACATGTTTGCTATGAATAAAGCCTTCGACATGTTTTAAATCCGCTAAAGGCAATAAAGGTACAAGGATTTGATCAAGTTGCGCATCTAAACGTACCCACACAGCCAATCGCTGCTCAGCAGAATAGGTATTCCACTGAATCACTTCATGATTAAAACGACGACAACCACGACAAACTGAATCACCAAATACCGTAGAACAACGACCTGCGCAAGGCGTTAATGATGGTATACGACGTTGGCTATTCAAAATAAGTTCCTCAAACAAGCAATCTAGCACACATTTTCAATGCTGAATTTCAATTTAGCCATACTATATATGGTATATAAAAAATGTTAAAGCACTAGATTTAGTATTTAAATCCATAAAATTTGTCTGCCTTAAAAATTCACTACAATGTGTATGGATTTCTCGCATATTCCAATAAATCACGTTAAAATGTGCGCCTAAAATTTTATCCTATTATTATACATTTGGAGTTTTCCATGAACGCTACTGTAGAACAGCTTGCACCTGTAGAACAGCAAGCGACCTCTGGTTGGGTTGTTGCAGCGCTTTATCAATTCAAAGAAGTTCAAGATCCTGCCGATCTTCAACAACGTCTTTTAGACTTGGTAAAAACCATCAACCTTTGTGGAACTCTAATTGTTGCAGGTGAAGGAATTAACGGAACAATTGCAGGTGATCGACAAGCAATTGATACGATTCGACAATTCCTTTTAGGTGAAGGTTTCAATGCGATGGAATATAAAGAATCGCATAGTGATGAAAAACCTTTCCGTAAAATGAAAATTAAACTAAAAAGTGAAATTGTAACCTTAGGCGTTGAAGTAAAACCACGCGATCTTGTTGGACATTATCTCGATCCTAAAGAATGGAATGAACTGATTGCACGTGACGACGTGATTTTGATTGATACACGTAATGATTACGAATACAAAGCAGGTACGTTTAAAGGTGCCATTGACCCTAAAACAGAAACTTTCCGTGAATTTCCTGAGTATGTAAAACAAAACCTAGAACAACATAAAGACAAGAAAATTGCGATGTTCTGTACAGGTGGTATCCGTTGTGAAAAATCTACATCATTACTGCTTCAAGAAGGTTTTAATGAGGTTTATCACCTTAAAGGCGGTATTTTAAAATACCTTGAAGAAACCCCTGCTGATGAAAGCATGTGGGAAGGTGAATGTTTTGTATTTGATGGTCGTACAGCCGTTACACATGGTGTAGAAGAAGGTCTAAATACCAAATGCCACGCTTGCGGATGGCCTTTACTTCCAGAAGAAGTTGAATTAACCAGTTATGAGCATGGTGTTTCATGTAAATACTGTATCGATAAAACTTCAGAAAAACAAAAAGCTGGCTTCCGTATGCGTCAATCACAAATTGTCGCTGCAAAACGTAAACGTCTTTAATTTAAAAAACCTGAGTTCGGAATAAGATATGTTCCCAACTATATGATACGCGGAAACGTCAGTCGCATTGTTCGAGGTATGAGGAATATATTCCGCAAGATCTGCAATATTCTGTTTTTGCAATATATTAGGTACTTGATAGTATCTGTCGAGTTGGCGACTGACAAATGGTTTTGCCTACTTTTCCCGAAAGAAAAGTAGGTCGAACCTGAACAAGATTGAAATATATTTCAAGCGAAGTGCAAGACGAAGTGGGTTAATCCATTCATCTGACTTTAAATGATAAGACTCCGTTGTGCCTGATCTATCTTTTCAACAATTTAAATCAGCGTTTATCCCGAACTGATGTTAGATATCTAATCAATAAAAATCTTTTCGTTGTTGATACTGCAATATTTCAAACCGTAGCCTAAAAACTGCGGTTTTTTATTGCTAAATTTAAATCACAAAAAGCAAACAAAGTTCACTATTCTCAGTGATTGCTTTTCACCACAACATTGCTAATTTACTTGTATAAACTTAAATAAAATCAATTTTTTAACGCACCAACAAACCGTGACACATACATCAATTGTAATAATTTTAGGAGTACCGCTATGCAAAAAGTGACTTCAAAATATTCACCTCATTTGACTATGACACCACATCACGCTGTATTGCATAATTTGAACATGCTACGCAAACGTGTTGATCCGCTAAAACTTGAAAAATTATTAAATCAGCAACCACATTTTTTAGTTCTGCTTTTAGGACTTGTGACTGGTTCAACAATTGCTCTAGCAATCGGCTTCACGCTAAAAGCTGATTTAGCTATTTCATTGCTGCTCAGTCTTATTCCTATAGCATTATGTTATCTGTTGCGTAAGGTCTACATTTACACCCTATTGCATTATCAAGATTAATTTTCTTTTTTAACTACAATTTCATACTGTTTTTTTATGCAGTAAAATCATAGGATGTTTCTAACATCCTATTTTTATTTATAAAATGACCGATTGGATTATTTCTATTATGGAGCAATTGGGGTACTTCGGTATTGCTCTGTTGATGTTTTTGGACAATGTCTTTCCGCCTGTCCCATCCGAAATTATTATGCCTTCAGCGGGTTTTGCAGCATCACAGGGTCAGCTCAGCTTGATTGGTGTTATTGTTGCAGGAAGTCTAGGCTCATTAATCGCTGCTGCTGCGCTTTATTGGATAGGTCGTAAAATATCACATGAAGCGCTGTTCAGCTGGGTGGATCGTTACGGCAAATATCTCTTTATCAAATCTGATGATGTCAAAAAAGCTTTAGATTGGTTTGAGCACTATGGTCATCGTGTGGTTTTTTTTGGACGAATGATCCCTGCTGTTCGCTCATTGATCAGTATTCCTGCAGGTATGAGTCGTATGCCCTTTTGGAAATTTATGAGTTATAGCACATTAGGAACGATGATTTGGACAACATTCTTGGCATACGTTGGTTTTTATTTTGGAAATAATACCGAACTGATGCAGCAGATTTTTAGCCGTGTCGGTTATGTCATTATCACAATATGTGTGATCGTCGGTAGTATTTGGCTGTATAAAAAGTTTTATCAAACAAAATAGTATGTGGAATAAATAGGATGCTCTGGCAGCATACAACATACTGAATGATCTATAAATTATAGGATTGCTATGGATTACGAATTTTGGCATCAACGTTGGCAAGAAAATAGAATCGGTTTTCACCTACCTCAGCCCAATCCATTATTAGTCAACAATTTGCAATTCCTTGAATTGGCGAAAGATGCGCGTATTTTTATTCCATTGAGTGGAAAATCCTTAGACATTGGCTACTTACTTGCTCAAGGTTTTCGTGTTGTCGCGATTGAATTGAGTCAAAAAGCCATTGATGCACTCATCGATGAATTACAGCTTGAATTCACACAGCATCAAGTGGGTGAATTGGTTCATTATCAACATGAACGACTCGACATATTTGTGGGTGATATTTTTCATCTCAACAAAAACCTACTGGGTCATATCGATGCAATTTATGATCGAGCAGCATTGGTTGCGTTACCTGAAAAGACACGTATTCAATATACGGCCCATCTCACTAAGCTTGCTCATGTTCCTCAATTAATCATCAGCTATGAATATGATCAAAATAGCTATGAAGGTCCTCCATTTTCCGTCACTGAAGCTGAAATTCGTCAACATTATCAAAAGGCTTATCAAATTCAATTACTTGAACAAGTGGATTTATCGGACAGTTTCAAAGGGCAAAATTCGATGGAGAAAGCTTGGTGTTTAAAACCTAAACATGAAATATAAAAAACACCCGATTGATCATAGATAAAGTTCTTTTAAGAGAAATATCATCAATTTATTCTAAAATGAAACATCTAATAAATAAACAGATCAAATAGGACTTTCCCTATTTGATCTAAACATACTTATTGTTAAATTTCTGAAGAACTAGAAAGCGCAATAAGCTTGGATTGACTCACTCTCATTTCTTCTATAAGCCAGTTCTTAAAAATCATTTTATCTGCATCATCCTCAAAAGGAGCCGCTGAAAGCAAATAGTAAGCAGAACCATCTGGGTCAATCGGTGTAAGCATTTCAAACAATTGAAAATCCAACTCTTTTTCAACCATATAACCTGACACGATAGTTGCTCCTAGCCCCGCTAAACAGGCCTCTATACATAAATAGAAATGCTCTAAGGTCAATTTTTGAAAGCCTTTAAACTGACCTTTATATCGATCCTTGAGTTGCGTCCATAACTTGGGTCGTGAGCTAGACACAAAAAGCTGTTGCGTTGAATATGAATTATTTTTTCGTGCAATACAAAGCACATATTCATCTGCTATTTTTTCACTATAAACAGCCTTCCCCCAATCAAAATCATTGCGTCTTAAAGCCAAATCAATTGATTGCGTTTCAAAATCAACTTCTCCACCATCGGTTAATAAGCTGATCTCAATCTGTGGATGACGTTGCTTAAATTGAATTAATCGAGGAATAAGCCACTTCATCGCAATAGTCGGTTCACATGAAAGTGTCAGTGTTTTATGCGACTGAGATTGCGCTTTTAACTGCACCAAACACTGATCAATTTGTGGAAAGACCTGCTGACAACAGTCAAACAAAAGCTCACCATCACCCGTCAGTTGTAATTTTTTACCTTCACGAATAAATAAGGTAAAACCTAGCGCCTCTTCGAGGTTCTTTAATTGCTTACTGACCGCGCCCTGTGTCACAAACAGCTTTTTCGCGGCGATTGTTACGCTGCCATAACGTGCCACATAATAAAAAAACTTCAGGGAATTCAATGATAATCGCTCAATCATTCCAAAAACTCATATTTAAATAAGAATTAAATTCGATTTTAACTATAGCAAATATATGAAAAATATATAAATCCTTTTATTCAATCCCAATAAGGTTAAATGAGTGAATGAAATAATGATGATTGCGTCGGTTACCTTACTGGCCGTGATTAGCCCTGGAGCTGACTTCGCATTGGTGAGTCGAAATAGCTACTTATATGGGCGTAAACAAGGCATTTATACCGCCTATGGTATTGCTTGCGCAGTGTGGATTCACATTAGTTATAGTTTGATGGGGCTTAGTTTTTTACAGCACGTACTGCCTAGTTTATTACATATTATTCAATATATTGGTGCGGGCTATTTGATGTATATCGGATACCAAACTTTTACGCAACAACAAGTGAATGACACAGAAAGTAGCGGCTTTATCCACCCATGGCAAGCGTTCCGGCAAGGTGTACTCACCAATAGTTTTAACCCTAAAACCACTTTATTTGTAATGAGCATCTTTGCGCAATTGCTCACAGCAGAAAATCACCTACTAAAACTGATTGGCTATGGCTGTTTTATATCTATAAGTCACTTGATTTGGTTTATGGCCATTTCTATATTTTGTTCTAATCCCACAATCAGAAATAAAATTTTACTCAAACAAGTCATCATCAATCGCATGATTGGCATTGTGCTGAGCAGTTTAGGGCTTTGTTTATTGCTGACAAATTAACCATCAATTTGTTGCAAATACAGTTGCATTACCAAAGTGCAAAACATAAAAAAGCACCTACGAAAGGTGCTTTTGAATGCAATCAAGTGATTAGCCAAATGATTAACTTACTGTGTGATCCATGAGCCACGATTGTAGCGACACAAGAAATATCATTTCGCTGGCGTATGGTACATCAAATAAATTTCATTTAAATTGTCTGGAATTTCTTCCGCAATCTCATCCATCAATTGACCATTGCGACGGAAAGACTCCATTTGAGGGTCTTCATCATCAACTCCACTAAACACCATCATTGGTAGAGTCAAATCAACCACTTGCTCTTCATATTCTGGTGCAAACCAAGCATCTTCGTTCAGGAACATGGCATCAACAAAACCAACGCTCCAATCACCTAGACTTGACTCAACATCTGCTTCTTCAATTTCAAAAGGAAACTCAATCCCTTCTTCATTGGCTAAGTTTTGGCGAATCGCATCTAACCATGCTTTAATTTGTGTAATGATTTCCGCAGGTACTTTCTTTTGATTATTGTCAAATAGCTCATCAAGCCATTGATCAAAAGTTGGGCCTACAGCAGTCGCACATAAAAATCCATGAGTCGCAGCAAAATCTAGACCATATTCATTTTGGTCACCATCTAAATAGTCACTTAACAGATCTAAATCTAAAGCACTCATTTTATTTCCAGTTCAGTTTGTATCAGGGTCAAGCATAGCATTTTCCCACACTATGCCCAATGTATTTTTAATCTTCTTCGTCGTCGTCAAGATCGTCATCATCAAGATCATAATCAAAATCTTTTAATTCTCGTTCTAAACGACGTTGAGCAAGTAAGTCATCTATTAAACGACGCTTTTCTAAGGATTCTTTAGCGCTAATTTTGCTTGATGACTCATCAAAACTAACATCATCATCACCGTAGTTATCATCTAGTTCAAAATCTGTAGAAGACACTAAAACTACCTCATAATGAAAAAAAGTGAATGGGTCTAGCCGCTATTTATCCCGCTTCTAAAAACTTGTCAAGTTTTATTTGTTTTTTTTGCATTTAAATCGATTTTGGGGCTTTTTTTCTGACCAATTTTTATGGCATGATATAATCCACCCTGTGTCTTTCTGTTTTACCGCTGGTTCAACATCGAAACACGCAAGGGATGAACTTGAAAATAACAATTTCACCCCCACCTATTGCACTGAATTTAAATTTTTTTAATATTTCATCAGGTAGTCTTGCGCTGCATTTTACTGGTGGAATAACTAAGCTATTCACAGATTTATTCATATGAATTGTGCTATTATGCACGGTTTTTTACTGCCACTGATTCAACGAGAAGAGAGTAAAGATGAGCGAAATGCATTCCCCTACTTCACAAGTAGCGGCTCTGATTAGCCGAGGCAAAGAACAAGGTTACTTAACCTACGCTGAGGTTAACGATCATCTCCCAGACTCGATCACCGAAAGCGAACAGATTGAAGATATTATCCAAATGCTTCAAGACGTTGGTATTCCTGTACACGAACGTGCGCCAGAATCTGATGATACGATGTTCGAAGGGAATAGCGAAGCTGCCGATGAAGTTGCAGAAGAAGAAGCTGCTGCGGTACTTGCTTCTGTAGAAAACGAACCTGGTCGTACCACTGACCCTGTCCGTATGTATATGCGTGAAATGGGTACGGTTGAACTCTTGACACGTGAAGGCGAAATTAGCATTGCCAAACGTATCGAAGAAGGTATTCGTGACGTATTGCATTCAATTGCATATTGGCCAAATGCTGTCGAAGTCGTTTTACAAGAATATAAAGATTATGAAACTGGCGAACGTCGTCTTGCAGATATTTTATCGGGTTATTTAGACCCTGAATCAGATGAAGTCATTCCTGAAGTTCTAGAAGAGGAATCTGAGGAGTTAGAAGATGACGAAAGCGCATCAGCTAAACCAACCAAAGATGTAAAACTAGATGATGATGACGAAGAAGAAGAGTCTGAAGGTGATGATGATTCTGAAGGCGAATCAGGCCCAGATCCAGAAATTGCCAAAGCTCGTTTTGATGAATTAGCATCAGTTTGGAATACTGCAAAAGAAACACTTGCTAAACATGGTCGTAATAGTGCTGAAGGCAAAGAAGCGATTGAGTCACTTGCAGCTGTGTTTATGATGTTCAAATTTACGCCTCGTTTGTTCGATATCATTTCTGAAATGATTCGTGGCACACATGAGCAAATTCGTACTTCAGAACGTGAAGTTATGCGTTATGCAGTTCGCCGTGGTCGTATGGATCGTACGCAATTCCGTACATCTTTCCCAGGTCAAGAATCAAATCCAGCTTGGTTAGATGAACAGATTGCGAAAGCACCTGCTGAATCAAAAGCATATTTAGAAAAAGTTCGTCCAGATGTATTGGCTTTCCAACAAAAGATTGCTGATATTGAAAAAGAACTGAATCTTAATGTGAAAGAAATTAAAGACATTTCTAAACGTATGGCGATTGGTGAAGCGAAAGCACGTCGTGCGAAAAAAGAAATGGTTGAAGCAAACTTACGTTTGGTTATTTCGATTGCGAAAAAATATACCAACCGTGGTTTGCAATTCCTTGATTTGATTCAAGAAGGTAACATCGGTTTGATGAAAGCCGTGGATAAGTTTGAATACCGTCGTGGTTATAAATTTTCAACTTATGCAACATGGTGGATTCGTCAGGCGATTACCCGTTCGATTGCAGACCAAGCGCGTACTATTCGTATTCCAGTACACATGATCGAAACCATTAACAAGATCAACCGTGTATCTCGCCAACTTCTTCAAGAAATGGGGCGTGAACCAACACCTGAAGAGTTAGGTGAACGTTTGGAAATGGATGAAGTTAAAGTTCGTAAAGTGCTTAAAATTGCCAAAGAACCGATTTCTATGGAAACGCCAATTGGTGATGATGAGGATTCGCATCTTGGTGACTTCATTGAAGATGGCAACATCACTTCTCCAGTGGATGCTGCAACTTCAGAAGGCTTAAAAGAAGCGACACGTGAAGTATTGGAAAACCTAACTGAACGTGAAGCGAAAGTATTGAAAATGCGTTTTGGTATCGATATGCCAACGGATCATACTTTGGAAGAAGTGGGTAAACAGTTTGACGTAACACGTGAACGTATTCGTCAGATTGAAGCGAAAGCTTTACGTAAACTTCGCCATCCTTCTCGTTCAGAACACTTACGTTCTTTCTTAGAAAATGACTGATCCAAGATTACTTTAGGGACTTGAAAAACAATCAAGTATCCCCATTTAGTAATTAAGAGAAATACAAAGCCTGCATTCTCGCAGGCTTTGTTTATAAATTAGAGGTGAATCATGTTAGACCGCACTCCATCTCGCGAATTACAAGAAGATCTTTGGGTTTTTCCAATGGATTACCCAATTAAACTGATTGGCAATGCGGGTGAAGAACTTAAAGGTGCAGTTGTAGGAATTTTGGTAAAACATTTCCCAGAGTTTGACGAAGCAACACTTGTTGTACAACCATCACGTACAGGCAAGTATCATTCGATTACTGCGCAATTACGTTTTGATGAGCTTGAACAAGTTCATGCCCTTTATGCTGATCTAGCTGCTTGTGAACATATTCGTACTGCGTTGTAATTTAGAAATGAATAAAAAAACACGCTTATTCGCGTGTTTTTTTATTTCTGTGACTTCTATTTAATAAAATACATACAATTCAAAAATTTATAACAATATCTCAACCTTTAAATCTGACAGTTGAAAAAGCAAAAATACTTGAATTACTACTACTCAATGCCATCCTGATATTTCACCGAAGCATGTGCGCCATTACAAAATGGTTTGTTCGATGATTTTCCACAACGGCATAATGCCTGACGGTTACGAATTTCATAAGATTGCCCATCTGCACTTTCTACGCGTACTCCGCCACGTACCATTAATGGGCCACTACAACCAATTCCTGGATCTTCGATTGGGTAGATACCTGCTTCTTCAGCAGTTTCTATGGGTTGCAACGTTTTTTTATCCCAAACTAACAATCGTCCAGCAGCACAATTGTGTACCATAAACTCAGTCAGTTGCTCGTGTTCTTTACCTTGCATTTGAACCTCATTCCAAACCCGATTACCGTTGTCGCAGAATCTTGAGAATGCACAATAGTTTTCATTATCCGTCAAAATTTGAGTAGGCCCATCAATTTCTGAAGAACCTTCGAGCAATGGTGCAAAGTTTTTTGCTTCTGTTAAATCCTCACCAGCTTTTAAATGCGACCCATCACAAAATGGCGCCTTTTTGCTATGTCCACAACGACACAAATACATTTTATCTTGGCTTTCAAAGGTTTTACCTTCACGATAACGTCCTGAGTTCCCCGTCTCATTTTTTTCAATAAGAACTTGTAAGAGTTTCGGGCTTCCATGAACTAAATACGGACCATCTTTCGTCACTTGAATATAGATTGTTTCTGGTGCAGCTGTTGAACCTGTTTGAATAATATAACGCGGTTGTGTTGTCATTTTAAAATCATCCATGTCATTGTTATCTTTTATAGAATGCATCTAAATTTTTAAATTAAAATCAGCTTTTTTGTAATGGATAAAAATTATTCTCATTTCACTTTTAACCACGATATTAATAAAGCCTTTAGTCAGAATATATTTGTATCATGCCTTTTAGACTTAGCCATTCTTGTGTAAATTTCTTTATAATCTATTTTATTTGATTTTTTAAAGGACGCATGTCTGTGAATGATGCTGTTCTAAAACCTTCTCTCATTATCCGTCAATATTCTGAACTCACGCCTTATCCAGACCGCTTTCAAGAGATGAAATCTTATACTGAACAGCGTGATGAACACTCCCCTGACCAACTTTGGATTTTGCAGCATCCCGATGTGCTCACTCAAGGGCAAGCAGGAAAACCTGAGCATATTTTAGTCCCAAGCAATATTCCAATCGTGCAATCAGATCGTGGCGGTCAAGTCACATGGCATGGGCCAGGTCAGATGGTGATTTACTTCATGTTTGATTTAAATCGCTTGAAATGGAATGTGCGCACACTGGTGACTTATGCTGAAAATTTAATGATTAATCTGCTCAAAAAATACGATATCGAAGCCTATGCAAAAGCTGATGCACCAGGTGTCTATGTGAATGATCAAAAAATTGGATCACTTGGGTTCAAAATTAGAAAAGGTCGCAGTTATCACGGTTTAGCATTAAATATTGATTGTAATTTAGATGGTTTTCACACCATTAACCCGTGTGGATATGCAGGTTTAGAAATGGTTCGTATTTGCGACCTCGCTAAAAACTATCCTGATTACAAGCAATTATGCCATGATGTGATTGAATATTTACAACAGAGCGGTTACTTTAATGACGTTAAAGTCATTTCTGAATAAATAACTTTCTTTTTGCAATAAAATAAATTAGAGTAATTACTCTAAAATAGAAATACAACTCATAAAAGGGACAAGCGTGTGATTTCAAGTAAATCTGTCAAACCCGCTTTAGAACAAGCTTATGTCAAAGTCATGATGGATGTGATTGGCAGAGGCTTGGTGATGGCGAGTCAAGTTGATGACGAAATAAAACATGAAGTATCAGCGCTTCCTGTTGGTTTTACCCTATCAATGAAAGTATTTCCAAATGGAGCTGCATTCATTGCTCGAGTTAAACAAAACCATCAGTTAGAACTGCTCAAATCTTTAGATACTAAACCTGATCTTTCAATCATTTTTAAGCACGTCCATCATGCTTTTTTAGTGTTTTCATTCCAAGAAAGTACAGCACAAGCTTTTGCCAATGACCGTATGATTGCAGATGGTGATGTTGCGAATGCAATTCGTTTGGTGCGTTGTTTAAATAAAATGGAAGCTTTAATTTTACCTAAACTGGTCGCTGAGCTTGCAGTGAAAGAATACCCTACCGACTTATCGTTAAAAGAAAAACTAGCTGGTGCTGCAAATATTTATCTTAAAGTTGCACAATCATATTTAAAAGGGAGCGCATAACCCATGGCTAAACCATATTACGAATTTTTTTGTCCTGTAAAAGTGATTGCTGGTCATGCTGCACTCGAACATATTCCTTTTGAATTGGCTGTTTTAGGTTCAAAACGCCCAATGATCATTACTGACAAAGGCGTGCGTACCAATAATCTTTTAGCACCGATTGAAGCATCTTTTGAATCAACGGATATTGAAATCGGCTTTATTTTTGATGATGTTCCACCTGATTCAAGTCTGGAAACAGTACGTGCAGCAGCTCAGGCTTACCGTGCAAACAATTGTGATGCAATCATTGCTGTGGGTGGCGGTTCTGTGATTGACACCTCTAAAGCTGCAAATATTCTTGTATCTGAAGGCGGCGATGATCTCTTGAAATATTCAGGTGCGCATAACCTTCCAAAACCACTTAAACCATTTTTTGTGATTCCGACGACATCAGGTACGGGTTCTGAAGTTACCCTTGCCGCTGTTGTTTCTGACAATCAGAAGAATGTGAAATTGGCTTTTGCATCCAACTATTTAATGCCACATGCTGCGATTTTAGACCCTCGCATGACACAAACCTTGCCACCGCATTTAACCGCGATGACCGCGATGGATGCGATGACTCATGCGATTGAAGCCTATACATGCATTGCTGCAAATCCAATTTCAGATGCCTATGCAACTGCTGCAATCAAAAAAATTAGCAATAACCTATTCAATGTTTTAGAAACACCGACTGATGCACATGGTCGTCTTGAATTGGCACAAGCATCTACAATGGCAGGTATTGCTTTCTCTAATTCAATGGTTGGGATTGTCCATTCCCTAGGTCATGCTTTAGGTGCAGTTGCACATTTACCGCATGGTTTATGTATGAACTTGTTCCTTCCATACGTATTGGACTACAACAAAGAAGTGAATGGCGATAAAATCGCAGATTTACTGCTTCCGCTTGCAGGGCCTGATATTTATGCACAAACACCTGCAAATGAACGTGCCAATAAAACCATCGCAACTTTAAAAGAAATTCGTGATCGTCTGCATGCTTTAACCAAGCTTCCTCGTACTTTGAGCGAAACTGGTAAAATCACCAAAGAACAATTGGATGATGTTGCTGAAAAAGCATTAAATGATGGTTCAATCATTTTCAATCCAAAAGAAGCAACACTAAAAGATTTAAGAGCGATTTTAGAGAAAGCTTGGTAATCCATTTAAAATGCTTAAAGCATAGTGTTAAAAAGCCCGATGTTTGATCAACATTGGGCTTTTGTTATTTTGAACTTAAAGTCATCTATTTTTTAGACAAGTTGGTACATTTTCTGCTAAAAAACTTAACAAAGTTACTGACAAAAGCCACCTTTTTAGAGTAGATTGGCGAACTTTTGTTTCATTTGTAGGGGGGATCGTTCGTCTCAAACGATCCTTATAAACATGACTGATCCTTGATCAACGATTAAGAGGACAACGCCGTTGACAAATATCTCTGGGACTCAATCGGCAGCTAAACTGCAAAAAACGCTTGGCTTTTGGCACATCATTATTATTGGTTTGGCATATATCCAACCCATGACCCTATTTGATACGTTTGGTTTAGTATCTGAAGAAAGTCATTATCACGTTCCAACGTCGTATATCATTGCGCTTATTGCAATTTTATTTACATCCATTAGTTATGGTCATATGATCCGCCGATATCCTTCGTCGGGTTCTGCATATACTTATGCGCAAAAATCCATTCACCCGAATGTTGGCTTTATGGTGGGTTGGTCATCTTGGTTAGATTATTTACTCTCTCCAATGGTCAATATCATTTTGGCTGTGATTTATTTGGAAGCACTTTTTCCTGAAATCAACCATTGGGTTTGGGTCATCGGTCTCACTGCCGTAATGACTGCGGTAAATTTACGTGGTGCTAAATTTGTTGCAAACTTTAACAGTCTGATTGTTTTTGTACAGTTAGGGGTTATTGCTTACTTTACGTGGATGGTTTACCAGCTTTTAGCGGGTGGTGTAAATGCTGATGGTACTTTGGTCAATGCCAAATATCAGTTATGGAGCTTAGAACCATTTTGGAATGAGATGACCTCTCTAGGTGCATTGATTACAGGTGCAACTTTACTGTGCTTCTCATTCACAGGCTTTGACTCACTCAGTTCTCTTGCTGAAGAAACCAAAGATACTGAAAAGACCTTACCACGTGCGATCTTTATGACTGCATTATTTGCTGGTGTGATCTTTATTATTAGTACTTACTTCATGCAAATTTACTTCCCGAATGATCCTAAAACCTACTTTGAGGATGTTGCTGCGACGCAACCTGATATTCTTCAAGCAGTGGGTGGCGTTGCATTTAAAACCGTTGTGCTTTATTTCGCAATCGTTACAGTGATGGCTTCAGGGATTTCTGCACACGCAGGTGTATCACGCTTGATGTATGTAATGGGTCGCGATGGCGTGATCAATAAGAAAGTCTTTGGTCATATTAGTCCAAAAAATTTCACCCCTTCATACAATATTTTGATCGTAGGTGCAGTTGCTTTAACTGCTGGCTTTATGGATCTTGATATTGTTATTTCAATGATCAGTTTTGGTGCTTTAACTGCATTTACATTTGTAAATTTATCAGTGATTTCACGCTATGCATTGCGTGATGGTCGTACCAAAACATTTAAAGATATTTTAAGCTTTGTGATTATTCCTTTGCTTGGTTTTATCAGTATCTTTGCAATGTGGCTTGAAATTGAAGAAACCGCTTTAAAATTCGGTTTGTGGTGGGCGATGTTCGGTATCCTTTACTTAGGTTATAAAACCAAAGGTTTCCGCTACCCTGCTCCGCAACATAATGAACATGAATAAGCACTCGCTTACATGATTCAAAATCAACAAAAGGCGCTTTATGCGCCTTTTGTTTTTCATTCGATTTAGTGTTTAGCTTTAAGCTGAAAATTTATTCACAATTGCTTGAACACGTTTTGCATAAAGTTTCGCTGTTTCTAAATCACCTGAAGGAATTTCGCTTACACTTGCATCTGCTGGAGATTGAACCAGTAAGCCTACAGAACCCCCAAGATTATTGATATCGGCACGCGTCGCGGCTTTGGTATTTGATGGCGCTAGTCCTAAACTCACCCAAATACCACCGTGTTGTGAAGCCAGTGTTTGCAAGCTAATTAAGGTCACTTGTTTATCACCATTCATACTCGCACTATTGGTAAAACCTGCGAAAACTTTATCTTTCCAACCTTGGGTAAACCAAATTTTAGACGTCGCATCAGCAAACTTTTTAAACTGCCAAGGCACACCTGCCATATAGGTTGGTGCGCCAAAAACGATACCTTGAGCAGCATTTAGCTTGTCCCAAGCATCTTCAGGTACATTGCCTTGTTGATCGATCTCAATCAATTGTGCATCAATTTCACGTGCAAATGTTTCTGCAATGACTTTGGTATGACCGTAACCTGAATAATAAACAACAGCGATATTTGACATTATGAATTCCTCATGGATCAATGTTTAGTGTTCAATAAGTTGATTTAAAATTAAATTTTTACATAACTTGGGATAACTGCGGTGAAATTCTGTTTCAGTTCTTGAGTAGACTCTCCCACTAAAACTTCAAATGCATTTTGTTCAATTCCATCAAAAATTTGTTCTGCAACAGTCTTGGGTGAAATTTTTGGAATGTCCAAAGTCTGTGTTAAATCAGTATCAATAAAACCAACATGCACGCCCATCACATGTACATTCGACGGACTCAAAGCCTGTCGTGTCGAATTGGTATAAGACCACGCCGCAGCTTTAGAAATAGCATAACTTGCAAGAAATGTACTCGGTTCCCAAGACACATCCGACAAAATATTGACGATATAACTTTCACTATTTTTCTGCAAAATTGGAGAGAAATGTTGAGTGCTATCAATCACACCATACAAATTGGTTTCTAAGACTTTGCGTGTTGTTGTGATTATTTCCGCATCTACTGGACTTTGATTTAATCGTGCAATACCTGCATTGTTAATCAATATATTGACATCAGCGCATTCTGCAACTGCTTTTTGAATGGATTCGGTATCTGTAACATCAATCTGAACTGGAACAATACCGTCTTGGTTAAAACCTACTGTACTACGCATACCTGCATATACTTTTTTAGCACCACGTTGTACAGCTTCTTGGGCTAATACTAATCCTAAGCCACGATTAGCACCTGTAATAAAAACCACCGCATCTGTTATTTTCATTGGATCATGCTCAAAATTGAAGAGTCTTTATTTCATATTGAAGAACATTCACTGAACTTCACTTCATCTACTCAACTTATGATATACTTTTGAAACCTAGTATCAATTAGTTACTAGCAGGTAACTGGTCTTTTTTTTGTATTGTTTGTATTAAAAACCGATGATCGAGGTAAATTTAAAATGACTAACACTTTCAATTTTAATATTTTTCACCCCAATTGCCCTGCTCGATCTTTTTTTGAAAAATTTGCAGATAAATGGATTCTGCTGATTATTTACCGCTTAGATCAACAATCTCAACATTTTAATGAGTTGAAAAAGAACCTTGCAGGAATTTCTCCCAAAGTACTTTCACAAAAATTAAAAGTCTTAGAAAGAGACGGTTTTATCTCACGTACTATTCATGAAAACAATGTCATTCGCGTTGAATATGCACTTACAACTTTAGGCGCTGAATTTGCACAAACTGCATTGTCGTTCAAAATATGGGCGGAAGGAAATATGCAACACGTGATTCGCGCGCAAAGAAAATTTGATGCAGCTCAAATTGAACTTGAGCAAAAGACTGAAATGATGACCATAACTGAATAAGCAATATGTTAAATATCAATTGAGTATTTAGGATCTACTGATTCAAGCGTATCAAAACTATTTTAATTGAAAAATTAAAAATTAAGAATTAAGAATTAAGAATTAAGAATTAAGAATTAAGAAAAGTTATAAAAAATTATAAAAGTTTTACTGTTATCAATTTAAGCGACCAAAGCAAGTTAAAAAAACTTGCTTTGGTTTTATCGCAATGTAAATTCAAGGAATTAAACCAATTCTTTAAACCCTTGCTGACGCCATGCTTCATATAAGATCACAGCAGTTGCATTGGATAAATTTAAACTACGAGAGTTTGGTGCCATCGGCAGACGAATCCAATGTTGTTGTGGAAACATCATACGAACATCTTCAGGTAAACCACGCGTTTCTGGCCCCATTAACAAAGCAATCGGACGATTTAAATCTGAGGTATGTGGTGTTTCAGTGCCTTTGGTCGTGAGCGGATAAATTGCGTTCTGGTCGATACCTTGCGCTTCTAAATGAGCCAAACATTCCGCAAAATTTTCCCAAACTTTCATATGCGCCCATTCATGATAATCCAAACCTGCACGGCGTAGTTTTTTATCATCCAATTCAAACCCCAGTGGTTTGACCAAATGCAATTGCGCGCCTGTATTGGCACATAAACGGATGATATTCCCCGTATTTGCAGGAATTTCAGGTTCAAATAAAACAACATGAATCACAAGATATCTCTACTTTAAAATCTCCCCGAACCCCGCTTTTTTAAAAAGGAGAACGCCTCCCTTTTTAATGGGAGCTGGGGAGGAATTGCCATTGCAACTGTTCACGTAAACTCACTACCTCACCAATAATGGTCAAAGTAGGCGCTTGAATATGATTTTCTTCAACTTTAGAAGCAATATCTGCCAAAGTTCCTACCACCACTTTTTGGTCTGGCGTTGTACCTTTGGAAATAAGTGCAACAGGCATACTTGGACGCTGACCATGTGCAATAAGCTGTTCACAAATTTTTTCCAAACCCACCAAGCCCATATAGAGTACAAGGGTTTGATTTTCATAAACCAACTCATTCCAAGGTAGCTCAGGTGAACCTTCTTTCAAATGGCCTGTCAGGAAACGTACGCTTTGTGCATAATCACGATGCGTCAGAGGAATCCCTGCATAAGCAGAACAACCTGAAGCAGCCGTAATTCCAGGAACAACTTGGAAGGTTACCCCAGCTTCATATAGCTCTTGAATTTCCTCACCGCCACGTCCAAAGATGAATGGATCACCACCTTTCAAACGGCAAACACGTTTACCTTCTGAAGCATATTGAACCAATAGTGCATTAATACCATCTTGAGGAACTGAATGATTTGAACGTGCTTTACCCACATAAATCTTAGTTGCATCACGACGACACAATTCTAAAATAGGTGCTGAAACAAGGCGATCGTAAATAACCACATCGGCTTGTTGCATCAATCTGAGCGCTTTTAACGTTAATAGTTCTGGATCGCCCGGCCCTGCACCAATGAGATACACTTCGCCTTTTGGTTTTTTCCACTCCGTCAAAGCTTGTTCAATTAAACGATCAGCCTCAACAATATTGTCATTAAATATTTGCTCTTTCAGTGGACTTGCATACAAGTCTTCCCAAAAGATACGACGCTCATCGGGATTGATAATCTTTTCTTTAACAACCTTACGCCATTTCCCCGAAAAATCAGCAAGTTTCCCCATACCATGGGGAATAGCAGCTTCTAATTGGGTACGGATTTGACGAGATAAAACTGGAGATGCACCATTGGTCGCAATTGAAACAACCAATGGGGAGCGATCAATAATCGCTGGCACCATAAAACGGCAATGTGGAGGATCATCAACACTGTTGACCAACACATTTAAATCTTCACACGCTTCAAAAACAGCTTGATTGACTGCACCACTATTGGTCGCAGCAATCACTAAACGATAACTACTGAGGCTAATTTGATCATCAAATTTAGCCTGATGGAACTGTCCCTGAGTTGCATGAACAATTTCCAACAAGCTTGGTTCAATTTCAGGTGCAACCACATGAATGATTGCACCTGCTTTTGCAAGCAAAACTGCTTTACGATAGGCAATATGCCCACCACCGACAATCAGACAAGGTTGCCCTTGTAGCTTTAACGAGATTGGGAAAATTTCCACAGTGTTCCTCAAAAGTTCAAATCTGATTGTACTAAGCAATTTTTGTGCACAAAACTAAGTCATTTATCGATTTATTGATATTTAGTCGATAAAAGTTGCACCAGCCATGTACGGACGAAGCACTTCTGGCACCTCAATAGAGCCATCTGCACGTTGGTAATTTTCCATCACTGCCAATAAAGTACGACCCACAGCCAAACCTGAACCATTCAATGTATGTACCAGTTCAGTTTTCTTTTGATCTGCACGATAACGTGCCATCATACGGCGTGCTTGGAAATCCCACATATTTGAGCATGAAGAAATCTCACGATAGGTATTTTGGCTTGGCACCCAAACTTCCAAATCGTAAGTTTTGCATGCACCAAAGCCCATATCGCCAGCACACAAGAGTACTTTACGATAAGGTAAGCCTAAAACCTGTAAAATCCCTTCTGCATGACCCGTTAATGCTTCTAAAGCATCCATTGAGTCTTCTGGTTTAACGATTTGCACCATTTCAACTTTGTCAAACTGATGTTGACGAATCAAACCACGTGTATCACGCCCATAAGAGCCTGCTTCGCTACGGAAACATGGTGTATGCGCTGCGTACTTAAGCGGTAAACGATCTGCATCAATGATTTCATCACGGACAAAATTCGTTACAGGGACTTCCGCTGTTGGGATAAGGTAATATTCTTTTTCACCTTGTAATTTGAATAAATCTTCTTCAAATTTAGGTAATTGGCCTGTACCACGTAATGAATCTGCATTCACCAAATAAGGCACATAAGCTTCGGTATAACCATTTTTAAGCGTATGTGTATCTAACATAAACTGTGTCAAAGCACGTTGTAAGCGCGCCAAAGGGCCTTTTAAAACGCTAAAACGAGTTCCTGTCAATTTAGTCGCAGTTTCAAACTCTAAACCACCCATCATTTCGCCAAGATCTGTATGATCTTTAATCTCGAAATCAAATTGACGCGGTGTACCCCATTTTAAAACTTCAACATTATCACTTTCATCTTTACCCTCAGGTACAGATTTGTGTGGTAAATTTGGAATAGACAATAACTTTGCTTCAAGTTCAGCTTGAAGTTCGTTCAATTCAACTTCCGCAGCTTTAATTTCATCACCAATAGCACCCATTCGCGCCATGATTTCAGAAGCATCACCACCTGATTTTTTGATTTGACCTACTTGTTTTGCACCCGAATTACGCTCAGCTTGCAAATTTTCAGTTCTAGACTGAATTTCTTTACGGCGAGCTTCTAGTGATGCCCATTCTTCAACGTTGAGTTGTACACCACGTTTCGCTAAGGCTAAATTTACAGCCTCAATATTATTTCTGAGTAATTTCGGGTCAATCATGGCCAATCTAAAGTAAGAAAAAAACTGACTATAGTGTAAGCTCTTCACCAAAAAAAATACAGTGACAGAGCATTACACAGACATGAATTGTATGATTTGACAACAAATTATGGACTTACAGGCTTTTCTACGACAGGTTCGACTTGCGGTAAGCTTGGTAAATATTCAGGTTTAACCAAATCTTTCGCCATTTGATACGGCAATTTGAGTTCTGGCATCCCATCTGCATAAGACGTTAATTCATATAATGGATACACAAAAACAATACCGTTTACGCCATAGTAATAATTATCACTCAATTGTAATTTTTCACGAGTAATATCTTTTTGAATCAACCAATTGGCATTGGCATCATAAAGCTGTTCCGCTACTTTTGCTTCAACATTCGGTTTTAGAATATCTGTAAGTGCTAAACGCTTTTTGGTATTCAAATCAAAAGTCACATATTCATTATGATACATACCATGTGCAGCACCCGCTGCGTAGCTATAAGTTTGAATCACAAAAGTGGCTAAATTATTTTGCTGAGAAATAAAACGCACATAAATTGAATTTTGACTTAAACCTTTCAGTGAAGACTCTGCTTCACTATTGGCTTGAGCATTGGCATGACCTTGCTCAAAAGCATTTGGCACATCTTTTTTAATACGAGTCAGAAAATAGTCATCAATCCATGTGACATTCGACTTCACTGTTTGTAAATCGTATTGGATACAACCATCTTCATCACAGAATTGCTTTTTAGGAATTTCAACACGTTCAATTTTAGCTTGAATAAGTGGCGTCACTTCAGATTGGCTTTGAGTCGTCTTTTGTTCTGCTTGCGGAGCTGGCTTTTCCTGACATGCAGTAACCATTAACATCGTCGATAACAGAGATGAAAAAATCAGACCACTTTTAAAATTTACTTTCATTTCTATATCTTTAAAGCATATTAAGTAATGACACTATCATAAAACCTGAACCCGAAAATTAATATTCATAATTGTTAATTATTGATATTTTGTTGTTTAAATCTCGATATATCTCTTTAATTTTGATCATTTTCTAACAGCATCATTTTTATTTAAAGCGTATTCAAAGCACTATTTCGCTAGACTCAACCCAATTACAATGAAAACCCAATGGGATATGCACAGTTAAATCAATTTCTGCTTGTTGCTGAATATCCAGTCCAGCCACTTTTAAAATCACGGCTTTGGCTGCCTCCCCCTCAATATGATGTAAATACCCCATCAAATAGCCATGACCTTCTGGGCTATGTTCATTTTCAGCAACAAATGTCAGCTCACCTATTGCCCACTCTGCCCCAAAATCATAAGACACGCAGATTTCCATTTCCAAATCATGGATATATAAACAATTGAATAAATTCGTTTCAGCAAAGCCTAAAGTATATAAATAACGATATTGTATCCCTATAAATCTTTGATCAATTTTAGGAAATTCCTGAATCCGATCATCTAAAAGTCTTCGCTGAATCGTTTGTAAATTTGAATCAACAATCCAACGTTCTAACTTTGCATTTTGCAACTCATAAGCGGCATGTTGAGCATGTTCAAAATCCTCTCGATGCACGACAACATCTAAAATAATTCTATTTTGATGATCGCGATAAGCATTTGCTGCATGAAATACAAAGCAGGGGTCAAGATTAATCCATTGAATATGTGAAGCCTCGGCATATTTAGGCAATATTCCAATACGTGCTTGATGCTGTTTATTCCAATGATATGGGACACTTGCACCTTGTAATAACCGCTTCGTAGAAAAAGTGAGTGGAAAATCAAAAACCAATACATCTTGTTGTGTAATCAAACAATCGTGAATCATCGGCCCATGTTGTAATAAAATTTGAGTCACATGGATTAACTCACCCTTTTCATCAATGACTTGATAATACGCATTTTTACCATCTAAGGCATCATAACTAATGGCATGCAAATGCCCTGTTTTAGGGTCTTTTCGAGGATGTGCTGTAAAAGGTAAATCAGCATCACTATTGAAAAGTTGGTAACGCTCAGCTTGTAATTGATCATTTAAACAAATCGGAAATGCACCTGCTTCAATCACAGCCCAAAGCTTGCCTGCATGTTGAAAAATATTGGTATTGACCACGTCATGCGCACCACGGCGAAAACCTTGAATGAATGGTTTTTGCTTCAATCGCTGTACCTGATCAGTTGCAATCATCGTACTTTTATAGCAAACAGCCTGACCCGCTTGCAGCTTCAGTGCATGAATCATTCCATCACCGAGATACCATTCAAATAATGAAGGCTGCGAAGTATAAATAGGATTGGAACCAATTCTCAGTAATAAACCATTCAAATCTGGCGGAATGACGCCTGAAACTTTTAGCGCAGTAATGGTTGTTTCTTCTACTGGTTGATAAAGCTTTTTATGGTAAAGGTTTGATTCTTTATCTCGATGATTTCGTCTTAAAAATCGCCCAATGACATGAATTAACTTTTGTCTAATCACATTCCAAAATGACTTTTGAGCAGTCATTCGTGGATATGGTTTAAGTGCTAATGGCTTTTTGCGATACATAAAGCATCTCAATTTTTATATTCAAGCTATTGTTTGAGAATAAAATAAACCCAAATTGAATACCACTTTAATTTCTCAAGCAAGATTGCTTATTGTAAATGTCAGCAATTGAACCATTCGGTTATTTGGATAAATTGGTACAAAAAAAGCAACCCGAAGGTTGCTCATTAAACAGATCAAAAAACTTATTGATCAATAATATCTGTACCTTTTGGTGGTACAAAATTAAAGGTTGATGCAGGAATTTTTGCATTGACCTGAACATTGTTAAAACGCACTGTGGTGGTTTGCCCCAATGAATCTTGTAAAATCATTAAAGATGGTGCATTTTTCGCTCCAAAACTAATCGTCAAGCTTTGGAAAGCGCCGTCTTTTTGTTTTGGATACAAGGTGTAGTAAGTTTTCCCCGCATTAGGCTGGGTAATACGGTAGGCTTTTTGAATCTGTTGCGTATTACCACTCAATAACAATGCAGGTGTATTGGCAACTTGTTCATCTAAACTTTGACGAACAGCTTGTTGTAAATCAGGATCATAAATCCAAACTGTTTTACCAGAAGTCACAATGGTTTGTTTTGCTGGTGTTGTCGTCTGCCAATAGAATTTACCAGGACGTTCAACTTTCATCACACCTTTAAAGGTTTGATTCATATGTTGTGCCGTCAGACCTTTCTTCTGAGCAACTTTACTTGATTGAGTGACTTTCGTACTTTGCTCAAAATCTGCTGTAAAGCTTTTCACACCGCTTAATTGGCGCACTAAATTTGCAGTCGCTTGTTGCTCCGACGCAGCAGATGCTGCAAAAACTGTTGTGCTCATTACAGGTGCAAGCATAGTCGCACTGATTGCTACTGCACCCATCGTTTTACGAAGCATATTCATAGGTTCACCTTTTATATATTTGCGTCATCGCAATTTGTAAGATGGTTCATCATAAACTAAATTTTAGCGCTAATATTAGAGAAAATAAGAGGTTTTGTATTGTTATTGGTGCAAAATGTAGAAAAGTATTCATCATGATGGAGATATGTTTTTAATTCCAAAGCATAAAAAAACCCGCAATTAAGCGGGTCTTTTAGAACTCTTAAAACTTATGCAGTTTCAACAGTTACGTAGCGACGGCCAAATTGACCCTTCACTTCGAATTTGATTACGCCGTCAGCAGTAGCGAACAAAGTATGGTCACGGCCCATACCTACGTTTGCACCAGCGTGGAATTCTGTACCACGTTGACGAACGATAATGTTACCAGCAGTCACAGCTTGACCACCGTACATTTTAACACCTAACATTTTAGGGTTCGAGTCACGACCGTTCTTAGTCGAACCACCGGCTTTTTTAGTTGCCATGTCTATTTACTCCTAGTGATTAGCCTGCGATCGCAGTAATTTTCAACTCGGTAAACCATTGACGGTGACCTTGTTGTTTACGGTAATGTTTACGACGACGCATTTTAACAATACGGATTTTGTCGTGACGACCATGACCAACCACTTCTGCAGTTACTTTTGCGCCAGCAACAACTGGAGCACCGATTTGAATACTTTCGCCATTCACAACCATGAGTACATCGTCAAATGTAATCGTTGCGCCAGTTTCAGCTTTCAACAATTCAACTTTAAGGGTTTCACCCTCAACAACACGGTGCTGTTTACCACCGCTTTGGATTACTGCGTACATATCGTACTCCAACTTACCCGTGTCGTCGTGCCGATAAAGGAATATATCGATCTTAATACGAACGCCACTGGGGGTTATATAAGGGCAAAGATTTTAAGTGATAATGAATTAAACAACAAGTCATTTTCATCAAATAATAGTACCGCACGCTAAATAATCAAGTACGAAACCTTATTTTAAGACTCGCCCATTGAATATATAGAATTTTTTTTAGAGTATTACAAAAATTGAAATAGATTTTTAAAACAAATCCGCTACTATGTAGCACAAAAGAATGACTGACTAAAATGTATGTTGTTTTACCTATACTTGGACATTTAAAGAACAAATCATTACTATTCAGCACAATGACTGTTTTCTATAGCAACATTTATTGACGTTAATTGTTACACTCACACTTAAACGCATTTGCATGAGGCTTCCGCTCTATGACCATTGACTTTAAGCAAGATATTCTCGCTCCTGTTGCAACTGACTTTGCAGCAATGGATAAGTTTATTAATGAAGGGATTACTTCAAAAGTTGCATTGGTTATGGCTGTCAGTAAACACGTGGTGGAAGCAGGTGGAAAACGCATGCGCCCAATTATGTGTTTACTTGCTGCAAAAGCATGTGGTGCAACAGATACACAAATGGAAGCTTACCGCAAACTTGCCGCAATTATTGAAATGCTCCATACAGCAACACTGGTTCATGACGATGTGGTTGATGAATCAGGATTGCGCCGTGGTCGTCCAACGGCCAATGCGACATGGAACAATCAAACTGCGGTTTTAGTGGGTGACTTCCTCATTTCTCGTGCTTTTGATTTATTGGTCGATCTCGACAATATGGTTTTGCTCAAAGACTTTTCTACAGGAACCTGTGAAATTGCAGAAGGTGAAGTGTTACAACTACAAGCACAACACCAACCTGAGACAACTGAACAAACCTACTTAGATATTATTCACGGAAAAACATCACGTTTATTCGAGCTTGCGACTGAAGGTGCAGCAATTTTGGCGAATAAACCTGAGTACCGCGAACCTTTACGTTTATTTGCTGGCCATTTTGGTAATGCCTTCCAAATTATTGATGATATTTTAGACTACACTTCAGACGCTGAAACATTAGGTAAAAATATTGGTGATGATTTGATGGAAGGCAAACCAACTTTACCTTTAATCTCTGCCCTAGCAAATACACAAGGCGAAGAGCACGAAATTATTAAAAAGAGTATTGCTACAGGCGGAACAGCAGATTTAGCACGTGTGATCGAAATTGTGCAAACATCTGGTGCTTTAGATTATTGCAGTCGCCGTGCGACTGAGGAAACTGAAGCCGCAATTCAAGCTTTAGAATCTCTACCTGAATCTGAATACCGCCAAGCACTCTATAATTTAGCGCAACTTGCCTTACATCGAATTCAATAAAATCTCCTAAGGCTTATGCAGATACAATTTAATGATCTTTTTATCCTCATGCAGGAACAGCTTGATAATGTCAAAGCTGTTCCAGACCCGAATGTTTTAATTACACTGATTGATCGTATCAGACCCGAAGACAGTCATAATTTAGAAGAAACGAATTTTAAGTTTGATGCTTTAACCCAAGCCTTACTCATCACACCTAATGCAGCATCAGCATTGCAAGGCTATTTACTTAAACTGATTAATCACTATAAACAAGCCAGCTTATATGCGGACAGTGGCATTTTATCTTTGGATGGTTTTTGGAATCAGCTTGGGCAACGCTTAGGTACTCATTTTCTACCTTTATTGGTTGATGGATCGGAACTCAAAGATTTAGTCGGTAAAGTATTTCATCAACGTAGTGATAAATATTGGCTTGAAAATATTGAACCTGAACAATGGCATCTGTTATTTCAACTGCTAAACCAAGGTCATCGTTATAAAACTGCCAAACTTGGTATCAAAAGAGAAATTGTAAAAGCTATAACCGTTCTGTCATATCGAATCAGTGGTATCGGGTTATATCCAGAATTTATTAATGCTCATCCTGAGTTACAAGAATATGAATCCCCTTTTCTGGTTCAAAACCGTGAAATTATTGAATTTATAGAATCCTATAAAAAACGACATCGCAATCAAGATGAACAGGCTGTTAGCGTTCCACATGATGCAGATCAAGCATTGGTGATGATTGAACAATGCCGTGATGTGGTATTGAAAATTCGCCGTGCGACCAAAAGAACGGGGGTAAGTTTAAGTCTGACTTATCTTGTGTCTTTATTAGAACAATGCTTAGATCGTATTGAACTACTCTTGAACCTGATTGTTGAAGAAGATCAAGTCCGTTATCAAATCTATGGTGAATTACTGATAGATTTAGTCCAAGCACATTATAGTGAAACCAGTGTTCGAGACTTACTCAAAACCAATAGTGAACTGATCGCCCTACAAGTCACAGAAAATGCCAGTAAGACGGGTGAACATTATGTAAGCACTGATAAAAAGGGCTTTTTAGGCATGTACAATGCAGCAGCAGGTGCAGGTGTAATCATTGCCATCATGGCAACGATCAAGATCTTGACTGCTCGATTGGTACTCGCACCTTTTGTACAAGCCTTTTTATTCAGTATGAATTATTCACTTGGCTTCATACTGATTCATGTCTTGCACTTTACTGTTGCCACCAAACAACCCGCAATGACCGCGGCAGCTTTGGCCTCTACGGTACAGCATCGTAAAGGTTCAAAAACTGCGCAAATTGCTGAACTTGCTGGCTTAATTATCAATATTATACGAACTCAATTTATTGCAATTCTGGGTAATATTTCAATCGCGATCCCAACTGCAGCTTTAGTGACCTTTCTTTGGCAATTGATGATGCATGAGCCTTTGCTCAATCATGCCAAAGCAACCATGTTACTGCATAGCTTAAACCCATTTACTTCACTTGCTATTCCACATGCGGCAATCGCAGGAGTTTGTTTATTTTTATCGGGATTAATCGCGGGATATTTTGACAATATGGCAATTTATCGCAAAGTTGGCCCCCGTTTGAAAGCACATATCAAGTTAAAAAACCTCATGGGGCAAGAAAGACTGGATAAATTCGCAGCTTATATTGAAAGAAACTTAGGGGCTTTAGCGGGTAATTTTCTCTTCGGGGTCATGCTCGGAAGCATGGGAACGATTGGTTTTATCCTAGGTTTACCGCTAGATATTCGTCATATTGCCTTTGCCTCTGCAAACTTTATTCAGGGCTTAATGACAGTCAATGGTTCTCCTGATCTTGGGGTGATTATTGTCTCATTCTTCGGCGTATTGTGTATCGGTCTCACTAACCTCTTTGTCAGTTTCACATTGACAATTATTGTCGCATTAAGAGCAAGACAAGTTCGTTTCGAACAGTGGAAACCACTTGCAAAGCTTGTTTTTACTCACTTTTTTACACGTCCTCTCGATTTCTTTTGGCCGCCCAAACAACCTTTGCAGGTTGAAGAACAAAACAACACTCAAAACAAAACAAATCACTAAAGATTTTGTTATTTTTTTGTTCAAATTGTTATTTTTTTTTGCAAAAAGAAATTAGTATAAATTAACTAATCCTACTCACTTGAAAAAAAGTGTACTGACTAGTACACTTTGGCGCATTAGTTAAACTCAACGAGTGAGATTAATAATAATACTCTAGGTCATGTTATGCCTTATGTACTTATCTTGATTGGCTGTATAGGTTTACTTTTTAGTAGTATTAGTTTAAATATTAATGAGATACAGCACTTTGATTTATTAAGTGTTGAATGGATGAGCTCGCATCGTTCTAGCATTATGAATGGTCTTGCGATCACACTTTCTTATTTAGGTGGTTTACCACCAATGATTGTGGTTGTGGCAATAAGTAGTTTGTATTTTTTGCGGCTAAAACAATATGCAAATGTCTTTATGCTCACAATTGGATTGCTCGGTGCAACGACGATTGGTTGGATAGTTAAATATGCAGTCAACCGCCCTCGACCAGATGAAGTGTACCAAATGGTGCAAACCTACGGTGCCTCATTTCCAAGTGCTCACAGTATTTATGCTGCTCTTTTAAGTTGCTCAATTGTTTTTATATTTCGTAAACATAGGCGAGCTAAGCTGATTTGCTTGGTGTGCTGCTTTTGGTTTTTAAGCATGGGAATTTCTCGCGTTTATCTAGGCGCACACTTCCCAACAGACGTACTTGCTGGCTGGAGTATAGGCTTTATATGGGCTGCTATTCTTTGGCTCATGTTGTTATCAAAGACGTTGAGTAGAAACAAATTATTTTTAAATAAAAAACTAAACGAGGTGGAATAATGATGTCGGCAAAGCTTTGGGCTCCTGCCCTTACTGCTTGTGCTCTCGCAACAAGTATTGCACTTGTAGGTTGTAGCAAAGACTCTTCTAAAGAAGCTGAGCAAGCTGCTGCTGCCCAAAAAATGCCACCGACTGAAGTTGGTGTTATTGTTGCTCAACCACAAAGCGTTGAACAAAGTGTTGAACTTTCAGGTCGTACAGCAGCGTATGAAATCTCTGATGTTCGCCCACAAACAAATGGTGTGATCTTAAAACGTTTGTTTACTGAAGGTAGTTTTGTTCGTGAAGGTCAACCTCTTTATGAGATTGATTCAAGTACAAATCGTGCAAACTTAGAGAGTGCTAAAGCGGCGTTAATTCGTCAACAAGCAAACTTAAATGCATTACAAGTTAAAGCAAACCGTTATCGTCAATTAGTTGGAATCAATGCTGTTTCTAAACAAGAATATGATGATTTAATTGCACAAATTAAACTTGCGGAAGCAGATATTGCAGCTTCAAATGCCGCTGTTAAGAATGCACAAATTGACTTAGGTTACTCTACTGTTCGTTCACCTATTTCGGGTCAATCTGGACGTTCATCTGTAACTGCTGGTGCTTTAGTTACGGCGAGCCAAGCAAATGCCTTGGTCACAATTCAACAACTTGATCCAATTTATGTTGATATTAATCAATCAAGTGCTGAGTTATTACGTCTTCGTCAACAGTTAAGCCAAGGCAGTATTGATCGTAGTAACAATACAAAAGTTCGCTTAAAACTTGAAGATGGTAGCACTTATCCGATTGAAGGGAATCTTGCCTTCTCCGATGCAAGTGTAAACCCAGATACAGGCTCTGTGACTTTACGTGCTGTGTTCTCTAACCCAAATCATTTGTTACTGCCAGGTATGTTTGCCAATGCGCAAATTGTTCAAGGTGTGATTCCAAATGCTTACCTCGTTCCACAAGCTGCAATTACACGTACCCCTACGGGTCAAGCGATTGCAATGTTGGTCAATGCAAAAGGTCAAGTGGAATCTCGTCCAATAACAACGTCTGGCGTTCAAGGTACTGACTGGATTGTAACTCAAGGTTTACAAACGGGTGATAAAGTCATTGTAGATGGTATTGCCAAAGTAAAACCTGAACAAGCTGTAGTTGCTAAACCTTATCAGCCTCAAGCGGCTGCACCACAAACAGGTGCTAAGCAAGGTTCAACACAACCGGCTCAACAAAATAAGTCTAGTGAACAAAAAGCTACTTCAAATACATAAGGGGTAGACGAATATGGCTCAATTTTTTATTCATCGCCCTATTTTTGCTTGGGTGATTGCACTGGTCATTATGTTGGCGGGTATTCTCACGCTAACACAAATGCCAGTTGCTCAATATCCGACTATTGCACCCCCTGTGGTGACAATTTCTGCAACTTACCCTGGTGCTTCTGCACAAACTGTTGAAAATACGGTAACCCAGATCATTGAACAACAAATGAATGGTCTAGATGGTTTACGTTACATTTCATCAAACAGTGCTGGTAATGGTCAGGCATCAATCAACTTGAATTTCGAGCAAGGGGTTGATCCTGATATTGCTCAAGTACAAGTACAGAACAAATTACAATCTGCAACAGCACTTTTACCTGAAGATGTGCAACGTCAAGGGGTAAAAGTGACCAAATCTGGCGCGAGTTTTATGCAAGTTCTTGCATTCTACTCTCCAGATGAAAGCCTTTCAGGCGCTGACATTAAAGACTATGTAAACTCAAATATTTCTGAACCACTTAGTCGTGTTGCAGGGGTAGGTGAACTCCAAGTCTTTGGTGGTCAATATGCAATGCGTATTTGGCTAGATCCAGCAAAAATGACCAGCTTACAAGTCACTCCAAGTGATGTTGCTGCTGCAATTCGTGCACAAAACTCGCAAGTGGCTGTAGGTCAATTGGGTGGTGCGCCAGCTGTACAAGGTCAGGTACTGAATGCGACTGTTAATGCTCAAAGCATGTTGCAAACACCTGAACAATTTAAGAACATTTTCCTCAAAAATACAGCTTCAGGTGCACAAGTTCGCTTGAGTGATGTTGCTCGCATTGAATTAGGTTCGGATAACTATCAATTCGACTCTAAATTCATGGGTAAACCTGCTGGTGGTGTTGCGATTAAATTAGCAACGGGTGCAAACGCACTAGATACCGCAGCTGCTGTAGAAAAACGTCTTAGTGAACTTCGTAAAAACTATCCCGATGGTTTGAAAGATCAACTCGCTTATGACACAACCCCATTTATTCGCCTTTCAATTGAAAGCGTAGTACATACGCTCGTTGAAGCCGTAGTTTTAGTATTTATCGTCATGTTCTTGTTCCTACAAAACTGGCGCGCAACGATTATTCCGACACTCGCAGTTCCTGTTGTTGTGCTTGGAACATTTGCTGTTATTAATATTTTTGGCTTCACGATTAACACACTAACCATGTTTGCCATGGTCTTGGCGATTGGTCTATTGGTCGATGACGCAATTGTTGTGGTCGAAAACGTCGAACGGGTTATGCAAGAAGAACATGCAGGTCCTGTTGAAGCCACAGAAAAATCGATGCAACAGATTTCTGGTGCATTGGTGGGTATTACCAGTGTATTAACAGCGGTATTTGTACCGATGGCATTCTTTGGTGGTACAACAGGTGTAATTTACCGTCAGTTCTCCATTACCTTAGTTACAGCAATGATTTTATCACTGATTATTGCCTTAACTTTTACCCCTGCGCTTTGTGCAACATTGTTAAAACAACACGATGCCAATAAGCCTGAAAGTAATAATATTTTTGCGCGCTTCTTCCGTTGGTTTAACCGTAGTTTTGATAAGCTCGCTGAAAAATACCAAGGTGGTGTCAATCGTATGACCCACAATAGACTATTCTCTGGCGTAGTTTATATTGCTGTTATTGCTGCCTTAGTTGGTCTGTACAAAATGCTACCCTCTTCTTTCTTACCAGAAGAAGACCAAGGTGTGGTTATGACGCTCGTTCAGTTACCACCAAGTGCCAGCCTTGAGCGAACAGATAAAGTCATCACCACCATGACGGATTACTTCCTAAATAAAGAGAAAGCCAATGTAGAGTCTATCTTTACTGTTTCTGGTTTCTCATTTACAGGGGTAGGTCAAAATGCGGGTCTTGCTTTTATTAAACTGAAAGATTGGGGTGAACGTACTTCGCCTGAGTCACAAATTGGTGCCATCATTCAACGTGGTATGTCACTCAACATGATCAAAGATGCATCTTACATCATGCCATTGCAGTTACCTGCGATGCCAGAATTGGGGGTTTCTTCAGGTTTTGACATCCAGTTAAAAGATGCCAGTGGCCAAGGACATGACAAGTTAATTGCTGCACGTAATGCTATTTTAGGAATGGCTGCACAAGATAAACGTCTTGCAGGTGTTCGTCCAAATGGTCAGGAAGATACACCGCAGTACCAAATCAACATTGATCAAGCGCAAGCGGGTGCAATGGGTGTAAGTATTGCTGATATTAACTCGACGATGAGCATGGCGTGGGGTGGTTCTTATATCAATGACTTCGTTGACCGTGGTCGTGTGAAAAAAGTGTATGTTCAAGGTGACTCAAATACACGCATGATGCCTGAAGATTTGAACAAATGGTATGTACGTAACAGTAGTGGCACCATGGTTCCTTTCTCTGCATTTGCAACGGGTGAATGGAAATATGGTTCACCTCGTCTAGAGCGCTATAACGGTGTTGCTTCGGCTAACATTCAAGGTACACCAGCACCTGGCGTTAGCTCGGGTGATGCAATGCTCGCTATGGAAGAAATTATTGCTAAGTTACCATCAATGGGCTTAACAGGTTTCGACTACGAGTGGACAGGTTTATCTTTAGAAGAGCGTGAGTCTGGTAGCCAAACGGTACCTTTATTGATTCTTTCTCTACTCATTGTATTCCTTTGTCTTTCTGCGTTATATGAAAGCTGGTCAATTCCTGCTTCTGTATTACTGGTTGTGCCATTAGGTATCCTGGGTGCATTCGCGTTAACATGGTTAGGCATGGTCATCAAAGGTGATCCAAACTTATCATTTAACATTTATTTCCAAGTTGCTATTGTTGCTGTAATTGGTCTTTCTGCGAAAAACGCAATTTTAATTGTAGAGTTTGCGAAAGAACTCCAAGAGCAAGGTCAAGAACTGTTTGAAGCTACGCTACATGCAGCAAGAATGCGTTTGCGTCCTATCATCATGACTACCCTTGCTTTCGGTTTTGGTGTACTTCCTCTTGCACTTTCTAGTGGTGCAGGTGCGGGTAGCCAACACTCGGTAGGTTATGGTGTACTTGGTGGTGTAATCAGCTCAACACTTTTAGGTATTTTCTTTATTCCTGTATTTTTTGTATGGATTCGTAGTATCTTTAAGTACAAACCTAAAAATCAAAATATTCAGGAGCATAAATCGTGATGCAAAAAGTATGGTCTATTTCAGGTCGTAGCATTGCGGTATCTGCACTTGCGCTTGCTTTGACTGCTTGTCAAAGCATGCGTGGCCCAGAACCGGTAGCACAGGCAAATTTACCAACAAGTTATCTTTCAAATGCGTCTGGTACTTCTATTGCTGAACAAGGCTATAAAGACTTTTTTGCTGATCAACGCTTACTTCAAGTTATTGATCTTGCATTAACCAATAATCGTGACTTACGTACTGCAACATTGAACATTCAACGTGCTCAACAGCAGTACCAAATTGCAGAAAACAACCAACTTCCAACCATTGGTGCAAGTGGTGGTATTCTTCGTCAAGATACATTAAGTACGAATAAACCAATCACGTCATACAATGTAGGCTTAGGTGTTACTGCTTACGAGCTCGATTTTTGGGGTCGTGTAAAAAGTTTGAAAGACAATGCGCTTGATAGCTATTTAGCAACTGCGAGTGCCCGTGATGCAACACAAATTAGTTTGATTGGACAAGTTGCTCAGGCATGGTTAAATTATTCATTTGCCACTGCGCAATTGAAACTTGCTGACCAAACACTGAAAGCACAACTTGATTCTTATAATCTCAACAAAAAACGTTTTGATGTCGGTATCGACAGTGAAGTTCCTGTCCGTCAGGCTCAAGTTTCTGTAGAAACCGCACGAAACGATGTTGCAAATTATAAGACCCAAATTGCTCAAGCTCAAAACTTGCTCAACTTACTTGTTGGTCAACAAGTGCCAGATAACCTATTACCTAAACAACGTGTTACACGTATTAGCAATAGTTCGGCATTTGCCTCAGGCTTACCAAGTGACTTGTTGAATAACCGTCCAGATGTAAAAGCTGCTGAATATCAACTATCAGCTGCTGGCGCAAATATTGGTGCAGCTAAGGCTCGTTTATTCCCTACGATCAGTTTGACTGGGTCTGCGGGTTATGCATCGACTGATCTAAGTGACCTATTTAAATCAGGTGCTTTTGTTTGGTCTCTTGGTCCAAGTCTCGATATTCCTTTATGGGATTGGGGAACACGTAAAGCAAATATTAAGATTTCAGAAACAGATCAACAAATTGCGTTGTCTGATTATGAAAAATCAATTCAATCTGCTTTCCGTGAAGTGAATGATGCATTGGCAACTCGTGAGAATATTGGCGATCGCCTTGCGGCTCAAAAACGTTTAGTTGAAGCAACCAATACAACATATAAGCTTTCAAATGCTCGCTTCCGTGCAGGTATTGATAGCTTCTTATCTGTATTAGATGCGCAACGTTCTTCTTATACGGCTGAACAGGGTTTATTGCTTTTAGAACAAGCAAACTTGAATAACCAAGTGGAAGTGTACAAAACTTTAGGTGGTGGTATAAAAGCCAACTCATCTGATCAAATTGTACAACCGCCGTCATCATCTGAATTGAAATATCATGCAAATGATCAGAAATAAGATCGATTGATGGTAAATTATGAAAAGCTCACTTCGGTGAGCTTTTTTATTGTTGTTTAGGACATAATTTCTACTGTTTATTTAAAATTTGCTTCGTTTAAAGTTACCATGCAAAGCATTTATGAAATATCATCAAAGCTAAACCTGACTGAAACAAATACAATGAAATTAAGTAATTTAGAAAGCGTACCTGCTCATCAGATTATTCAGCAACTGGATGTGGTTTATGGAAGTACTGTCCGCAGTAAACATGCAGGACGTGACCTTTTGGCTGGATTGAAAAATATTGTCGGTGGTGAACTCACGGCTTATACGGAACTCTTAGAAGAATCTCGCCAAGAAGCCATGAACCGTATGATTGAGAAAGCGCAAGGCTTAGGAGCCAATGCCATCGTTGGGATTCGTTTTTCTACCTCTAATATTACACAAGGTGCTTCTGAAATTTTTGTCTATGGAACAGCTGTCATCATTGAACCAAACTCAGTTACAACAAACTCAATTGCAACAAACCCAGTGAAACTACCCGACCCTTTTTCAAACTAGGCGAACACAATGGATGGCTTTATTTTAAAAATTAGCATTACACTGGTTCTGTTCTTTATCGGCTGGGGCTTCGGGCGTTTTATCGAACAAAAACATTTAAGAGAATTAGACGAAAAGGAACGACTTTTATCGCATATCTATATCGATACCAATAAATTTCAGACCTCAAACCATCAAGGACAATTGATCAGCAGCAATGTAGTCATTTCACATGATTATTTTAAATACATCATTGCACAAATTCAGAATTTCTTTGGCGGTCGCTTAACCACCTATGAAAGTGTCGTTGAGCGTGCACGCCGTGAAGCCATTGTCAGACTCAAACAAGAAGCTGAAAAAGTAGGTGCAAAGCAAATTATGGGCTTGCGTTTAAGCACGACAGAACTGGGCATGCAAGGTGGCATGGTCGAAGTTTTTGCTTATGGTACAGCTATTTCTACTCGTTAATTTTATTGCCTGATCATGGATGATCTCGATTTTCTATACTCTGACCACATAGGCCTTTAGATCATTGCTCATGTCTGCCTTTTATTCTTATCGTCCAAATACCAAACATATGTTGTATAACTCATTAACAATAAGTCACTAAACTACAATTAGCAGAAAAGCTAATATCGTATATTCATAAATAGGTTATATATATGATGAAATCCTTAGCACTAAAAACAAGTATGGCTTTAATCTCAATGCTTCCATTTGTAGCAAAAGCAGAATTAATTGTATTGGCCTCTCCTCAAAGTGATGATGCCTACTATGCAGAAATGATTGATGACATTTTTGAATTTCATGTCGATTATGCAAAGAAAATTATTAAAAATGGCGATAACGTCGTTATTTTAACCGACAAAGAACTTTACCCTGATTATGTGAAAGAATTAGGCGAAGATCATGTAGCAATTGCACCAATGCAAGATATTTGGATGCGTGACTTTACCAGCGCCAACCCTGCTCAACCTGTGCTGTTTCGCTATACCGCTGCTGGACAAGGTGGCTCTAAAAAGGGGCAGTCAATTTCAGATGAAGTACAAGCAGAATTTAAATATTATGGCCAAAAAGCAGGTTTACAATATACCAATACATCGTTATTAAATGATGGTGGTAACTGGGTTGAAGATGGCTATGGCAATGTGGTGGTGAGTACTAAATTTTTAGCTGATAATCGACTAACAGAAAGTGAAGCTCGACAAAAATTAATCGCTTTAACAGGTGCTAAAAATATTGCCTTTATCGAAGCAGATGAACAAGGCGGTTTGGAACACGCTGATGGCGTTGTGAGTTTTGTCGACCAGAATACCTTAGTAATTAATTCATATCCTGAAGACCCTGATTATGCGAAGCAATTAAAAGCCGATTTAAAACGTGGACTTCCCAATGTCAAAATTCGTGAAATCATAACACCTTATGATGGCAGTCAAATTTATGACGCAAAATTCGGCTCTGCATGTGGTTTATATACCAATATGCTCGTCACCCCTGAACGCATTTATTTCCCACAATTTGGCATAAAAGAAGATGCCGTTGCATTACAACAAATTCGTAGCGCAACAAACCGCACCGTAGTTCCTGTACAATCTGCAAGTGTTTGCCACATGGGCGGTGGTGTTCGTTGTATGTCATGGCAAATACGTGGGAAAAATGCTGAATTATTTTTAGACTATCTAGATGAAATGAGTGAATAATTTTTAAAATAGACCCAGCCAAAAACGATAGAAAGTCCCTTATCCTTCTTGCGATAAGGGGCTTTCATTGTACATATAAATATTCATCACACTACTTGTTGACTCAGATAAACAGTCTTTTATTTTAGTATTGATAATCATCTTTATATTTTTTAGGCAGTTGATATTGCTGACCATCAAATTTCAGAACAAAACTTTGTTGTGATCGCCTTTGATTGATCTGTTTACAATCCTCTCTCGTTCCAAGCATTTCGTAACTTTCAATTTTGCTATTCACCTGAATATCAGAATAATTTTTGCTCTGCTTATTCTGCATAACGAGAGTAGAAGAACGTTTTTCGACTGCCGCATTACAACGTGTATCTGTTTCTGCCCGATAACGTTCAACAATCAAACTGTCTAAAATTTTCTTTTTATTTTGAAGATCATACAAATTTAATACTTGCATTGAAAAAGGATTCGGTTGTGAATGACTTGAATAATTTAAACGCACACCTAAAGCACGATTTGAACCTGTCACTTTATAGTTTGCAGTATCCAGTTGAATTGACTCTAAACCAATTGCATCTGAAACAATTTCTTCTGCAACCACATAATTATAAAAAACGTTTAGGTTTTTTTGATTAAATTTCAATAGATTTAAATCATAAGCCCCTTGTTCTGGTTGATCTTTGACAGGAATCCATTGTGCATAAGCCATGATCACATTCGAGTCATTTAAAGGATCAGTTTTACAATCCATGAATGACTGTTCAAGATTAACAATTTGAGTTTGACTCAATATTTTTGCAACAACTTGATTATTTTCACAGATATTCGCATAAGCCGCACCAATCAAAATTAACTATAGGAAAATGATTTTTAGAATAATTTTCATTATTTCACCTTCATTTCTCGTATTTATATGTGCTGAATAGGTGACAAGTGCCTATAAATTTTATAAATAATAAACACTTCATCCTGATCTTAAGTTTTATAAATTTTTGATTTACAAAATTTTAATCATTTCACTTTCATCTTACGAATCATTTTATAAAGTGTCGTTGGCGAAAGCCGTGATACCCATACACCTAGTTTTTCTTTTCGACCACCCACCACAATATACTCATCACCTTTGATTAAGGCTGAAACGGTTTGTTGTGCAAATTCATCTGCATCCAAACCACTTTCAATCGCGTCATCTTGATGAGCTTGCGGTTTACCTGCACCATTCAATGCATTAAACGACACATTGGTTTTTACAAAGCCAGGGAAAATGACCGAAACTTTGACACCCTCTTGCGCAACTTCTGCACGTAAACTGTTTGCCCACATGTGAATTGCGGCTTTAGCAGCAGAATAGGTCGCACGATACTGAGTGCCCAACAATCCTGCAACACTGGAAACAAATGCAATACGTCCTGATTTTTGTGCCAAGAAAGTTGGAAGAACCAATTTAGTTAAAAAGACTTGCGAGAAATAATCGATTTCCATAATTGCACGTTCAGTTTGCATGGTTGTCTCTACGATCAAAGCACGCTGGCTTAAACCTGCATTATTGATTAACCAATCGATGCGCCCTTTTTCTTTTAAAACTTGTTCATAAGCATGACGAACTTGGCTTTCATCTGTAATGTCCATCGCAACTGAAATATGTCGCTCTGAGTTTTGCAAACTGTTGCGTACCTTTTCCAACTCATCTAAGCGTCTAGCACTCAAAACCACTTGAGCACCTTTCAAAGCACATTCAGCCGCTAAGGCCTTCCCAATACCTGAAGATGCACCAGTAATCCAAACCACTTTATTGTCTAAATGCTCCATGCCATTCATGCTCTTGAATAAGATGAATCAAGATTACACGATGTGATGAATCAAATAAATTATCTTTACGAATCCTTAGTTTTAGGCTTCAACTAAAAATTTTTTAAAATGCTGCGCGTAGTGCTGTGCTTTTTCAACATTATTTGGATTATATTCTTCAGCCGCTTTGTCTAAACGCTTATAGCCTGAACTGGTCACCATATTGATGACACCATCCAAAGTTTTGTTCACAACAAAATTGAACTTTAATAAGGTTTTTGGATCACGGATAAACTCCGAAACCCCTAAGTCGATAATGGTGATTAAGTTTTTAATGGTGATCGCTAAAATACTGGTATCACCATCGAGCAGTTTTTGTAGATTTTTAGCAGACTCTTCACCCAAACTGCGCTCTAACTTATAATACATGATGACTTGGTTTGCCTCTGAATCTTCAAATTTTTCAAGCATATAGTTTGCAACAGGCTTTAAACGATCATTACTAAAAAATGATATAGACCATGGCATATATTTTTTTAAAGCACTTTCGATCTGATCAAAAACTTGCTCTGCCTCTTTTAGCTTTTTCTGACCATTTGCATCTAAACTTTTATTCGCACGCTGTTCTTCAAGTAAAGCACCAAAGACTTGATCTAAAACCTGACAAGAGATTTCTGTAAATATGGTTCCTAACTGTTTGGCAAGATCTTGTTTCTCTCCATTATTTAAACTTTTCGTGATTTGTTTTAATTCTTGATAGGTTTTTTGTTGGATCAATAAATCAATTTGGTACGGCATCAGCATTTGTCCTGTTTTTGTTTTATACAAATTTACGGAAAACTATCTTATCAAAGCAATATGACAGTCACATTGTCTTTTCCTACCATGCTATAGAATATTTACTCTAATTAAATCAATTATAAATCAGTGATATATTCTTCTTCATTGTAATTTTGACTTGATATGAATAAAGAATACGCCGATCTTTGTTTACTTTTTAAACAATGACATACAACAACTTTTAGTATTTGACTCAAATACCCTGACAATACATTTAAATTTATAAAATCTGCTTAGGTGAAGACTGAAACGGAATCAACCATAGCACTAAAATCTTTGCTACAATGGATGTAATTTTTTACTTACTTTTGATCTGTTTTTACTATGACTGATTCAGCGCAAAATATTGCTACGACCTACGATCCGACTGAGATCGAAAAAAAATGGTATAAGACTTGGGAAGAGAATGGTTACTTCAAACCTTCTGGTAAAGGTGACTCATTCTGTATCATGATTCCGCCGCCAAACGTCACTGGTAGCTTGCACATGGGTCATGGTTTTAACAATACCATTATGGATGCCTTGACACGTTATAACCGTATGTCAGGTAAAAATACCTTATGGCAGCCCGGAACTGACCATGCGGGTATTGCAACCCAAATGGTGGTTGAACGCCAATTGGCGGCTCAAAACATTAGCCGTCATGACTTAGGTCGTGAAAAATTTATTGAAAAAATTTGGGAATGGAAAGAACAATCAGGCGGAACGATTACACGTCAAATCCGTCGCTTAGGTTCGTCTGTAGATTGGTCACGTGAACGCTTTACCATGGATGATGGTTTATCCAATGCAGTTAAAGAAGTCTTTGTAAAACTACATGAGCAAGGCTTAATTTACCGCGGTAAACGTCTTGTGAACTGGGATCCTAAATTACAGACTGCCCTTTCTGACTTAGAAGTTGAATCTGTTGAAGAAAAAGGCTCTTTGTGGCATTTCAAATATTTCTTTGAAGATAAAGCACTTCGCACCCAAGATGGTCACGACTATTTAGTTGTTGCGACAACTCGTCCTGAAACGTTATTGGGTGACTCTGCTGTTGCTGTGCATCCAGAAGATGAGCGTTATGCACACCTGATTGGTAAAAACATTATTCTCCCAATTACTGGTCGTCTTGTTCCAGTTATTGCCGATGAATATGTAGAAAAAGAGTTCGGTACAGGCTGTGTAAAAATTACCCCTGCGCATGACTTCAATGACTACGATGTTGGTAAACGCCATGATTTACCGATTATCAATATTTTCAACAAAAATGCTGAAGTTTTAGCAGAGTTTGAATTTATTGCTAAAGCAGGCGAACAGATTTCTAAAACCATTACTGCACCAGCAGATTATGTTGGTTTAGAGCGTTTTGCTGCACGTAAAAAATTAGTTGAACAAGCAGAAGCTGAAGGCTGGCTCGATCAAATCCAACCTTATGACCTAAAAGCACCTCGTGGTGACCGTTCAGGTGTGATTGTTGAGCCATTATTGACAGACCAATGGTATGTAAAAATTGCACCACTTGCTGAGCCTGCAATCAAAGCGGTTCAAGATGGTGAAATTAAATTCGTTCCTGAACAATACAGCAATATGTACATGGCTTGGATGAACAACATCCAAGATTGGTGTATTTCACGTCAATTGTGGTGGGGTCATCGTATCCCTGCTTGGTATGATGCTGAAGGCAACATCTATGTGGGTCGTTCTGAGCAAGAAGTACGTGAAAAGAATGCGATCCCTGCCGATGTTCAACTGGATCAAGATGAAGATGTACTTGATACATGGTTCTCTTCAGGTCTTTGGACATTCTCTACATTGGGTTGGACAGGTGATGAAGCGAAAGATAAAGAAAACTATTTCTTAAAGACTTTCCACCCAACTGATGTATTAGTAACAGGTTTTGACATCATCTTCTTCTGGGTTGCGCGTATGATTATGCTTACGATGCACTTCATGAAAAATGAAGATGGTACACCACAAGTTCCATTTAAAACCGTGTATGTGCATGGTTTGGTACGTGATGGTGAAGGTCAGAAAATGTCTAAGTCGAAGGGCAATGTACTTGATCCATTAGATTTGATTGATGGTGTAGATCTTGAAACTTTAGTTCAGAAACGTACGACTGGTTTGATGAATCCGAAGCAAGCGGCGAAGATTGAAAAATCAACACGTAAAGAATTCCCAGAAGGCATTCAAGCGTATGGTACTGACGCTGTTCGTTTTACATTCTGCGCACTTGCCAATACAGGTCGTGACATTAAGTTCGATATGAAACGTGTTGAAGGTTATCGTAACTTTGCCAACAAGATTTGGAATGCAACGCGTTTCGTCATGATGAACTGCGAAGAGCAGCCAATTGGTACTGACATTCGCCAAGATCTGTGGGAACTTCCTGAACAATGGATCGTGAGCCGTTTACAAAAAGCTGAAGCTGCTGTTCAACAAGCTTTCGCGACTTACCGTTTAGACTTGGCTGCGCAAGCCATTTACGAGTTCATTTGGAATGAATATTGCGATTGGTATGTAGAATTAACCAAGCCCGTTCTAAATGATGAAAATGTATCGACTGAGCGTAAAGCTGAAGTTCGCCGTGTTCTTCTTTCGGTTATGGAAGCTTCGTTACGCCTTGCGCACCCACTTATGCCGTATTTGACTGAAGAAATTTGGCAAAAACTTGCACCGATGGTAGGTATTGCTGGTGAAAGCATCATGCTTGCGCAATACCCTATTTCAAACCCTGAGCGTATCAATGAACAAGCTGAAGCTGATATGCAATGGCTACAAGGTTTGATTGGTGCTGTGCGTAACATCCGCGGTGAAATGGGCTTAGGTAATGCTCGTTTGCTTCCAGTATTGCTTCAAAATACGACGGATGCTGAAAAAGCACAGATTTCACGTATTGAACCGTTGTTTAAAGCATTGGCTAAAGTTGAAAGTATTACTTTCTTGGCGAATGGTGAGCAACCGCCATTGTCTTCGTCATCTGTAGTCGATCATGCATCTGTATTTGTTCCAATGAAAGGTTTGATTGACCCGAAAGCGGAATTAGGACGTTTGCAGAAAGACTTTGATAAAGTTCAGAAGCAACATGACCAAATTGCAACGAAGCTTGGTAATGAAGGTTTTGTGGCAAAAGCACCTGCTGCTGTGGTTGAAGGTGAAAAAGTTAAACTTGCTGAGTTTGCTGCTCAGTTAGAGAAGATTAAGGCGAATATGGATCAGATTGCGGCGCTTTAGGGTGTTGGTAATTTAATCTAATTTGTAGTATAAAGGGCTGATTATTCAGCCCTTTATACTATTATGAAGAAAATTATACAAACCAACTTAAATGATCAACAAATTTTACTTCACCCATTAGAAAAAACAGACTCGATACAAAACTCATTTACTATAATAATCGGCTCAAACAATTCAGGGAAAAGTAGGTTACTGAATAAAATTATTCGGATTGCTAGTGACGAAGATTATAACTTTGATAAAATCATTGGATTTTCAGTCGCTCATTTTAATAAGCTACCTACACCTCGAAAAGTTAATAAAAATTATATTAAATTTTCCACAAATCCAGCTGATTTTATTTTTGGCCAAGATAAATATCATAAAGATTTAGATAAATATGAAAAAATAATAGATGCCTATATAAAGAATAATGAGGTAGATTTTTTTCTAAAGAATAATATTAGCTCTTTACATATAAATCAATTATTTGAAATTTTTATATCTTCAAATAAGGATCAATTTAAAAAATATAATGATTGGAAAATTATATCCAGTTTTTTAAATTTACCTAAATCAATCGAATTTAAAATCACACAATCCTCACATTTTAAAAAGTTAAAGAAACATTTAGAAGAAAATAAAAAACAATCTGCTCAAAAATTAAATGACTTAGTAACCAATAAAACTTATAATCTATCATTGAAAGACATGTTTTCATTAGATAAAAAAATTATTGAATTATTACAGTTAAGATTATTATCAATTACTAAAATTTCATATCAACACGAAAGTCAGATTTTACCATTAACGTCTTTGAGCTCAGGTCAACTCGCAATTCTAACATTAGGTCTAGCCTTAATTTCATCTATGCAAAATAATAGTCTTATTTGTATTGATGAACCCGAATTAAATCTTCATCCAGAATGGCAAACAGAGATAATAAAACTAATTGAGTTATTAAGTGAAAAATATACAGGTTGTCAGTTTTTTATTGCCACTCACTCTCCACAAATAATATCAAATATAAATAGTGTAAATTCATATATATTAAATTTAAATCAAAACACTCTAACAATTTCTACTAAATTTAAAGATAAATCTTCTGATTTTCAACTATCTCAAGCTTTCAACTCCCCAGGTAATAATAATGAATACCTAATTAGAAAATTAATTATCATGTTAAATAAATTAAATACTGACGAAAATTTCATACTAGATACTGAATCCAAAGAATTACTCGACCATATAAGCTATTTATTAAAAGAACAAAAAATTGATAAAGAAGATAAAGTTAAAATTCTTTTTAACCTTGTGGAAAGCTATCGAGGTTGAAATGGTTATTTTTCAAATCCCTCCTGAACTCCAAAAACTTATCAATACATACGATAAGCGAAACTATAAAATTTGGAATGATGAAGATAATAATGACGTTAAGAGTTTCCGTTCTTTGATTCGGAATCACTATTTATCTGATCAAAAACTCACTTGTTTTTATTGTAAACAATATATTTTTTCTTCAAATGGACTGCATTGGCAAGTAGAACATATTCTACCTAAATCCTTATTTCCTCAATTTCTATTTGAGCCTAAAAATTTAATTGTCATATGTCCTGATTGTAATCGAGAAAAAAGCGATCAAAATCCACATGTGAATGGATTAAAGGCTTGTTCACAAAAATCTTATCCAAATACGAGTGGAAGATATAAAATTATACATCCACTTTTCGATATATACTCAGATCATATAGAACGTGTTTCTGCAAATCACTGCGACTACCCTAATCATTATTTTTTAAAAGCACACACTCCTAAAGGTAAATCAACAGTACGAATGTGCTATTTAGACCGTTTCACACAGGAATTTGCTGGTTATAAAGATATGAAAGGCAAACAAATCGAATGCTTAGATGAGTTTTTGGAACGTGACTTAAATGAATTAAACAAGGAGCAAAAAATGGCTCTTGTTCAAAGAATTATGGAATCAATGTAAACCCGTATCCTAAAAAATTACTTTTTTAAGATATTTCTATATATTTCATCTTGCTGAACATTCCTCTTCATCCTAAAAGAGTTAAAGCTTTCTCTTAAGATTTAATAACTATTTGATACACAGTTTCCCTCTCCTGCGAGGAGAGGGTTAGTAGAGGTGTTTTTAAAGATTTGTCTATAAACTTGCCCCTCACCCCCGCTCTCTCCCTAAGCCATATATGGCGCAAGAGAAGGCGCTTCCATCACTAATCATTTTTCAGTTTCAGACAAACATTCCACAAATCTTCCAAAACCACATCCGTATTTTTCAACACATCATTATTCCAATAGCGCACGACTTTCAAACCCAAAGCCTCTAAAAACACTGTTCTTACTTCATCATATTCAATCACATCATCTGTACCATGCTGACCACCATCTAACTCAATCACCAAACCAAGTTCATGGCAGTAAAAATCCACAATATACGGCTCAATAACATGCTGACGACGAAATTTAAAATTCATAAAACGCTTTGCACGTAATAAATGCCACATCAAACTTTCAGCATCTGTGGCATTGCTTCTCATGGTTTTGGCGAATATTAATAATTGTGGGTCTAGTTTCATTTTTTATTTTCCATTTCAATCACCCTCACCCCAACCCTCTCCCAAAGGGAGAGGGAGTAGTGAATTAACTTGCTGTTCGATACGTAATTAAGTTCCCTCTCCTGCGAGGAGAGGGCTAGGGAGAGGTGCTTCAAAAATTTTCATCATAAATTCCCCATCATCCCCACCTTCTCCCAAAGGAAGAGCGAGTAGTGAATTAACTTGCTGTTCGATACGCAGTGAAGTTCCCTCTCCTGAGCAAATTTTAAAGCACTGCTTTAAAGCGAAGCGCAAGTGAGGGTTGGGGTGAGGGAAAATCAAAGTACCCCATGCCCCAACAACATCTCCAACCCTTTCACTCGCTCCATATACTTCAAACGTTCTTTCTCAGCTTTCAACTGCTGTTTTAACACAGCATAATCCGCATCAATTGCTTTATATACATCACTAATGTGCACATTTTCCAATTTCACTGTATTGCTTAAATGAAAAGAATCAAAAATTTCAATCATTTGACTTTCAAGCTTCTGACTTTGTGCCTCCAAAGCGATTTGATAAAACTTCACTTGTTCCGCAGTTAAGTCTTTTGCGGTCTGTCCTTTGCCCTGTTCTAAATCTAATTGTAATTTGAGTAAATAAAATAAATCCTGCGCTGTATAAGCCGCATTCACCGTTTGCAATAACTCTGTTTTTTCTAACTTTTTCACCTCATCAGCTTCACGGTCTGGATGAATCATTGCAGTGATTTTTAAATATACGGTTTTAAGCGACTGCTCTGCCATTTTTATGGCTTGCTCACGCTTTTCTTGTTGTTTCAACTGCTTTGCACGTTCACGTTCCGCTTTATATTGGACTGAATCATATTCATAATTCTCCCAATCTGTCTCTATTTCCTGCTCTATTTCTTGTTCTATGGTTTCGGGCAAATCATATTGTTGTCTTAACATTGTTTTGGCTTTTTTAGCTTTTAAATGCGCTGCATGTTGCAAATAAAAAGTATCTATTTTCTCAACTTGCTCTTTTTGCAGTGTATTTAACATTTGTGATTTTTTTAGCATTGAGGCTAAAGCCGCAATTTTACTGTCGATTTGTACTAAATCTGCTTTGGAAAATGAATCACTGGCCAAGTGATTCCACAATCTATTGAGCTGCTCAAATAAAATCGTATGCAACTCTCCATAAATCGGTAAAAGTTTACTTCGAGTATAATTCTGAATATCTGCTTGAGCATTTTCCCAACTGGCAAGATCATGCTTTTGCTGTTCAATTTTATCGATCAGACGCTTTAACTTTTTCTGTTGTGGCGTGAGTAATGCGGTTTGCTGAACACTGATTTTTAAATCAAAAGACATAACCAATCAAAAATTTAAGAAATACCATAACAATATACTATGACTGATATGGTGAAACCATGCAGAAATAAGCAACTGGTTGAATCGTGGTGATACTCATAGGGAAAAGATAAATTTAAGTGCGTTATTTTTTCTACATTACATTCTTTTTATAAAAAGTAAGTTCATCATGCATTATTTTGAAGTAATACATATGAAAAACCACTAAAAATGCTACTTTATTGATCATTTATAATTAAAAATGCCTTTTAATTGGTAGTTAATCTAACAAAATAAGCAAATCCACGAAGAAATTACAAAAATATTTTCAAACTTATTCTGTAGTTGATATTAAATAAATATTTGAATCTGTGAAATGTGCAATCTTGCACAATTATTTTTATCATAAAAATCAATAACCTATAAAATTACAATAAAATCAAGGTGCGTCATCAAGGTGCGAAAATTCCATATTAGTGCATCAAATTGCTTTATATCGAGTCTTATTAATGTTTTGAATTGTTTAATCAATTTTTCCAAACGCTTAACCTCTTTTACTGCGCAATTGTATCGCTATACTGGCTAAATTGAGATTAATAGCACCAAAATAGAACCAGATTATGCAAAATACAGATCTTCTCTTTCTACTACTGGGCGCAGTGCTTGTATTAGCAATGCATGCAGGTTTTGCCTTTTTAGAATTAGGCACAGTTCGTCATAAAAACCAAGTCAACGCATTGAGTAAAATCATCACCGATTTTTCTATTTCTGCAATTGCTTATTTTTTTGTAGGTTACTACATCGCTTATGGACAGCATTTTTTCCATTCAGGTACCGACTTGTCCGCAGAGCACGGTTATAACTTGATGCGCTGTTTCTTCTTGCTGACTTTTGCAGCTGCAATACCTGCCATTATTTCAGGTGGTATCGCTGAAAGAGCCAAAATGCGTTCCCAAGCTCTTGCAACGTTATTCCTCGTTGCTTTGGTTTATCCTTTTTTTGAAGGGATGGTGTGGAATGGGAATTTTGGCTTACAAAAATGGTTAGAAGCAACTTTTGGGGCAAGTTTCCATGACTTTGCAGGCTCAGTTGTGGTGCATGCAATGGGTGGATGGATCGCTTTAGTTGCTGTGTTATTACTAGGTGCTCGACATGGTCGTTATAAAAAAGATGGCCGTGTCAGCGCACATCCACCATCTTCCATTCCATTTTTAGCACTTGGTTCATGGATCTTAATTGTAGGTTGGTTTGGCTTTAACGTGATGAGTGCGCAACGCTTAGATGCTATTTCAGGTCTCGTGGCAATCAACTCATTAATGGCAATGGTTGGCGGTACACTTTCTGCAAACTTTTTTGGTAAAGAAGATCCAGGTTTCTTACACAATGGCCCATTAGCAGGTTTGGTTGCAATCTGTGCTGGCTCAGATATTGTTCATCCAATTGGTGCATTATTTATTGGTGTCTGTGCAGGTTTCTTCTTTGTAAAATTGTTTACATATACTCAGAATAAATTGAAAGTTGATGATGTTTTAGGGGTTTGGCCGCTACACGGTGTGTGTGGTGCATTTGGTGGAATTGCAGTTGGTGTCTTTGGTCAACAATGGTTAGGTGGTTTAGGTGGCGTTTCGCTCATGTCACAAATCATTGGTACATTACTGGCTATTGTTATTGCTCTTGTAGGTAGCGCTATTGTTTATGGTGTACTTAAGATGACAATGGGGATTCGCTTATCTCAAGAAGATGAGTTCCGCGGTGCTGACTTATCGATTCATAAAATCTCAGCCAATTCAGAAGATGCGATGTTTTAATGTTAAAAGTTCGAATTTCTGACAATTTTATAGCGGCTTAAAAAGAGCCGCCTTTTTATATCTAAAATAATCTAAACTATTAATGATTCACATTTAATCTATTTCTATATGATTAAATTAAGTGCTTTTTAAGTTTCAATCTTTTTAATAGACGCTTTATTTATAGATAGTTATTGAATATGCAAAATTCCGAATCAAATAAATTCTTTATAAAAAACAGTTTATTGTTAGGGATTTTATTCTTAATTTTGTGGTTGCTTTTCCCCGTTGGTGGTGCAATCGATATGCATTTTATCCAACCTTGGATAGATACGACTGGACATTTTCCACTCAAAAATAACTGGTATCTAGTTGAAATTAATCATAAAGTCGTAAAAAATATCATCATCGGCTTTTATGTTTGTGTACTTATCGCTTGGGTTGCTTCATTTAAATCTGAAAAATTAAAAACTTACCGCTGGCAACTGGGTTATCTGTTTTGGGTGAGTATTTTATCGACAGCTGTAGTCGGTTTACTCAAAGCACATTCAGCACATGCCTGCCCTTGGTCGATGACCGAACAAACGGTTTCAGGCTATATTTGGAATTTTTCTGCAAGCAATGGACATTGTTTCCCTGGTGGTCATGCCAGCACAGGTTTCTCACTACTCTCAGGCTTTTTTGTGTTTAGAAAATCACGCCCTAAACTCGCCTATTTTTTCTTATTTATCGGTCTCGTTCTTGGCTTTACAATGGGTTGGGGACAAATGATGCGTGGCGCACATTTCTTGAGCCATAACTTATGGACAGGTTGGGTCATTTTTGCATTTAATTTAGTCTTGTATCGTATCTTCTATAAAAAACTAACAACATAATTTTGCACTATTATCAAGTTTAAGACGGTGAATGAAATCTGAGTATTATTCAGATTTCATCGTCAATTGCATCGGGATTTTCACCAATACACTCAAGCCACCTAACTCCTCACTCCGTGACAAGGTTAATGTCCCGCCTAAATGTTGAATCGCTTTATCTACAATAGATAGACCTAAACCACTACCAACTTCTAAATGGTGATGTACACGATAAAAGCGTTTTAACACCTTATCGTACATTTCAGGATCAATCCCCAATCCACTATCCTCAATTAAAATATATGCAAAATCATGGATATCTGAGAATACTGAAATATTGATCATGCCCGAAACAGGCGTGTATTTAATCGCATTGTCAATTAAGTTAAAAATAATGGAATGAAGGCTATGCTCTACACTTTTTAAAATAACTTCATCATTACGAATAAAACCCAGATCAATCTCTTTTTCCATGGCTAAATTCACAAGCTGTTCAACACAATTTAATGCAACGTCATTCAGTTTAAATTGCGTCACTTGCACTTCATTTTTGAGTGTTGAATCTTGCTTTGCCAAGGCTAAAAGTTGCGTGACTAAATGCTGCATTCGAGCCAAACCTTTACTGAGGTTCTGTAAGTTTTCTTCTTCAGGAAACTGACTCATCAAAATTTTAGTTTGCAAATTCAAAGCTGTAATCGGTGTTCGTAACTCATGTGCAGCATCAGCCACAAATTGTCGCTGTTCCTGCTGCGCAAGTGAAATACGTTCAAATAAATGATTCATTTCATCAATGGTGGGAATAAGCTCTTCAGGATAATTTCCATTTTGAATGGATTTCAATGAGTCTGGATCACGTTTTGCCAATTCACTTTTAAAATCATCCAGTGGCTTCAAGCTTCTTCCAATAATATAAATCAGCCCTAATAAAGCAAAAGGAATAATCAGCAAATAAGGAATAAACATGCTTCCAGCAAGTTCAAGTGCTAAGTGTTGTCTCACCTTTTCTTGCTGGCTAATTTGAATTTGGTAACCTTGAGTTGGAACAACATAGGTAATCCATGTCCCACTTGGCGATTCTTGTTGGTAGAAACCAGCTTTCCGTTTTGGACCAACCAATAAATGATGCGGATGAGACTGTTGAGTTGGATCTGCATAAGACCAAATGTCAATAAACAAATCTTCTTCGTGATAACGTTTATGTGTATCAAATTCACTTTGTATCGGTTTTGGATTTAGGGCAACACGTTCAGCCAAATACACCATTTGCGCATCGAGAATTTCATCAATTTCTTCCAGTGAAATTTTATATGCAGAAAATACCAATACACAGCCCAGTAGAATACTGAAAATAGAGGTGTAACGGATTAAACGCTTTTTTAATGAATATTGCGTTGCCATATTATTCTGCTTTCTGTGTCTGTCCTAAGCGGTAGCCTAAACCACGTATCGTACGAATAATATCTTTACCGAGTTTTGAACGAATATGGTGTACATAGACCTCAATGGTATTGCTGTTGATTTCACTATCAAAGGCATACAATTTATCTTCTAAATTTGATTTAGAAAATATCTTATTCGGATGTGTCATTAAAGGAATTAATATCGCCCATTCACGATTAGATAACTCAACAGTATTGCCTTTTAAAGTTGCAATATGCTGTTCTACGTCTAAAGTCACTTCACCATTTTTTAGAATTGCAGATTCTTGAGATATGATTTGTGAATTTAAGCTGCCACTACGTCTTAACAAGGCTTGAATACGTGCGACTAACTCATCGAACTCATAAGGTTTGATTAAGTAATCATCTGCACCTTGGTTTAAACCATCCACACGGTTTTGCAACTGATCACGTGCTGAAATAATCAAAACAGGCAAACCCGAACGCTGACGAATTTGCTTTAAAACTTGCATACCATCCATCATCGGTAAACCGAGATCCAATAAAACCAAATCAAATGATTGTTGACTGAGCAGTTTTAGCCCGTCTAAGCCATTATTCACCCATTCAACTTCATAACCATGAAACTTCAGCAGCGTTTGCGATGATTCTGCAATCATAAAATCATCTTCAATCATCAAGATTTTAATCACGGGCAATATCCTTTCAATCAACTACGCACAGCACATTGATGCAACATATCATTTTTTGGATCAATCACTTGAGTTTTTACATTTAACAAACTTAATAAGCTTGGGAATAAATTATCTTGGCTTAATGTTGCACCTTTTTGTTGAGTTAAACAATTCACTTGCTTCGCTGCAATCGATTTCCATGCATCTGAAAACCACATCACCATTGGAACATGTGTTTGTTGACTTGGCGCAATTGCATAAGGGGCACCATGTAAATACATTCCATGTTCTCCTGTAGACTCACCATGATCTGATAAATACCAAAACGCAGTACGGTAATTTTTTTGCTGTTTTAAAGTTTCAATCACTTGATTCAAAATATGATCGGTATACAAAATCGTATTGTCATAACTATTGATCAATTCTGTTTGTGTACAACCTTGAATCGCATTGGTTGCACAAATGGGCTGGAATTTTTGAAACTCAGCAGGTGCACGCTTATAGTACGCAGGACCATGACTTCCCATTTGATGTAAAACAATTAAACGAGGTTGTTGATCGTCTTTTGGAATTTGACGAATGTACTGTTGCAAGCTATCAACAAGGATTCCATCTTCGCACTCACCATCCTTACACCATTTTTGCTTTAATTCTTCTGGAATAACAAATTTTTCCACACGATCACATGCACCTTTACAACCTGAATTATTATCAATCCATGTCACTTTATAGCCTGCACGTTGTGCAATATCGAGCAAACCTTCACGATGGCTGGCCAACTGCTCGTCATAATTTATACGTGGCATACCTGAAAACATACATGGAACAGATACTGCAGTTGCTGTACCACATGAGCTTACTTGAGAAAAATTAATCAGGTTGGTTTGTTTTGACAATTCTGGATTGGTATTTTTGGTATAACCATTTAGAGAAAAACTTTCAGCACGCGCAGTTTCACCAACGACTAAAACCATTAATTTAGGTAAATGTTTAAGTGCAACCTCTTCAACCAAATGTGCATCTTCACCATAGCGAATTAAAGGCAAATTTTGTTTAGGTGCTTTTTTATGAAAATAAGAAATCGTTGAAGCAATGGTATTTTGCGGTGAGATCATCCCTTTCAAATCACGATGTTCACGGAAAATTGCAGCATAATCAACATAAAATACGAACAGTAAACTTGCAATAACAGCAAAAGAACCTGCAATGTTTAAACCTTTAAACATCAACATTCTGCCAATTTTTTCAGGCTTTATTCTCACCCAAAGTATGATGAGAATAGGCAGAATAACCAAGAAAATCGCCCATACAAAATATTGAATAGACAATAAATCAAAGGCTTCAGCAGGATCTGTTTGTGCAATATTTTGAATTTGGTCAGGCGAAATCACTGCGCCCAATGAGTTCACAAAATATGAACTAAAACCACCAATAAAAACTAAAATAACTGCAAAGAATTTTGCTGTCCATTTCCAGTCTACTAGGTTCAACAATAAGTTATATAAAGCGATTAAAACAAAGCCTGTCGCAACAATAAACAGTTGTGCTTTGATGCCTTGATAAGGTGTAAATGACTGAACTTTGATTAAAAATCCCAAATTCAAACAGACACCTAACCATACGGCCAAAATTAAATTAAAAGTAGTCAGAGAAATCGAAATTTCACGTTGTTTTATTCGTTGTATTAAATTAGACATCACTGTGACGGAAGTTCACTAAGATGGGCATAATTTAAAAAATGAAACTTAAATCCAACTTAAAATATAATTCCCAAGCATAAAGCAGTATTTTTACTTTATTATTTCCACTGTTTATTCATGATTTAAAATACCGTTTATTCTTAAATCATGATAAAAAATCAATAACAATAAATCATTAACCCATTTTAAAATAATTGTTTATTTTCAATAATTAACAACAAAAGAGAAAAACATACTATTTAATCGCTTCATTACATCGCATATTCAGCTCAAACGATAATATAGTGATTATAATTATCATTTAAAATAATACATCCACCGATAAATCGGCACTAAACATATTAATCCAATAATGAATATTAAACTCATAAAATTTAAATACCCTAAATAATCTCCAATCACACCACTGATCGTATAGAGTACCCCACTCACACAAGCCATGATTGATACTTGAAAAGTGAAGTCTGTTCCAGCATGCTCACTACGGCTATATTGCATGACTAAAGTTAAAATAATCACCAATAACATTGCCGATGAAAGGTCTTCTAAGGCATTGATTGCATAAACTAACCAAGGTGAAACTGGCAGCAGTTGCTCATGCATCGTAGCTAACCAAACAAATCCTGACAAACTCACCAACTTAAAAATAGCAAATACCAGTAAAGCTCGATCACGCTTGATCTTTTTTAATAAAAAACCTGCTAAACCTGCACCACATAAAGCAGCAAAAGCACCCAGCATGGTGATATAAACCCCTATTTGTGAAAGGCTTAAACCTAAATCGACCAATAAAGGTTTGGTGATCGGCCCAGTCAAACCATCCGTAATTTTGATACTACACAAGACCCAAAACCATGTTCGCATTTGCTTATTTTTAAAGAAATAATCTAAGTATGATTTAAATTTTTGAACAATACCGATTTCAGTTTGTACGATGCTTTGAGCTTGATCAATGACCATGTTTTTTTGATGTATGGGCTCTTTATAGCGCCAAATCGGAATAGTATTTAAAGCAACGATTGCAGCTAAAATTAAAAAAGTACGCTGCCAATCTAACCAATCCATTGCCCATAAAATTGCACCACCGCCCACAATGAAACCTAAGCGAGAGCCTATCACTTGGAACATATTTCCAAGATGTTGTTGCTCACTTTTGAGAATCGATACCGCTAAACCATCTGTTGCAATATCCTGTGTCGCGCCAATGCTATTCATACACAGTAAGGCAATAAAAAAAGACAATAAATATATCGGTTGATTCAATGATTGAATTGGCAAAAAGGATAAAAGAATTAGGATAAGAATCGTCAAAAACTGCGTTGGTAAAATCCAGCTTCGATAATGTCCCAAATGTGCATATCCAAATTTATCAATAAAAGGCGCCCAAAGCACTTTCATTGCCCAAGGTGCCATCAGTAAACCAAAGCCACCGATATGTGCCAATGAAACCCCTTGAGAACGTAAAATGACAGGTAAAGCATGCGTCATGAAACCAACGGGTAAACCTTGTGCCCAATACAATGAAAACAACAGTAAATACATTTTAGGCATTCGGTTTTGTCCAAAATCCATGTGAGGGCTAGGCAATTATATTGCTTTAATTGTTTGCTTTAGTTGCTATTCTTTGTAATATTCATATTTTGCGAATCATCTGAACATTGGCAAAAACAAAAACTGATCATTAAATACCACTAAAAGTAGTCATTCTAAAAATATGTCACAAAAATTTCCAGTGCTCCCTGAGCAAGTTCCACAGCGTGGAAGTCAAACTAGTCGAAATCTTTTTAAAAACCTTTATTTAGCTCAAGGATGGAAATTTGTGGGTGAATTTCCGAATTTACCTAAAGCTGTTGTATTTATTGCACCACATACGTCAAATTTTGATGGTTTGTATGCTTTTTTGGCCATGTTAGGTATCGGTCTAAAAATTACCATTTTTGGTAAAGACAGTTTATTCAAAACACCATTAAAAGGGCTTTTCGAATGGATGGGCGTGATTCCTGTCAATCGTGATTCTGCGCATGGCTTAACGCAAGAGATTGTAGGCATTATCAATCAACAAGAAAAAATTTGGATTGCTATTGCACCTGAAGGTACACGAAAAAAAGCAGAGAAAATTAAGAGTGGTTTTTACCATATTGCAATGGGCGCCAATATTCCAATCGCTATTTTTTCTTTCGACTACGATCATAAAACCATTCACTGTCTAGGCACTTTACAAGCTACGGGTAATTATGACCAAGACTTAGAGGATATTTTGAATCGTTTTAAAGGCAACTTTTCACCTAAAAAGCCAAGTTGGTTATCTAAACCTTTACAAAAACTTTTGAAAAATGGCTAGAAAAAAATCATGCAATCTGTTCAGATGTGCGCATATTTTATCTGATCAAAAGTAATACCGTATGCGTTTTAAACAACTTGGTTTTATAGGCTTAATGGGTCTAGCCCTAGTTGGTTGTGATAAGGCCACTAAAACTCCAACTCAAACCACGTCGATAAAGGCTCGCGAACCTGTGATTGCAATTGCACTCGGTGGTGGCGGTGCGAAAGGCTTTGCTCATATTGGTGTGCTGAAAGTTTTAGAATCTCACGGCATTAAACCGAAAATTGTCACAGGAACCAGTGCGGGTAGTTTTGTTGGTAGTATCTACGCAAGCGGAAAGTCACCTTATCAAATGCAACAGATTGCTCAACAGCTAAAAGAATCTGATCTGCGTGATTTAACCTTAAACAGCCAAGGCATTGTTTTAGGTCAAAAACTACAAGACTATATCAATCGCAATGTTGCCAATAAACCAATCGAACAATTTCCTGTTCGCTTTGCTGCTGTTGCAACTCGCTTGGATAATGGTCAAAAAGCTGAATTTATTAAAGGTAATGCAGGTCAAGCCGTTCGTGCGTCTTGCAGTATTCCCAATGTATTTGTCCCTGCAACCATTGGCAAAACCAAATATGTAGATGGTGGTTTAGTCAGTCCGATTCCTGTACAAACAGCCCGTGACATGGGTGCAGATATTGTGATTGCTGTAGATATTTCTGCACGTCCAACGGGCAGCCAACCGATGAATATGTGGGGATTATTAGATCAAACCATTAACATCATGGGACAGCAAAGTATCAATCAGGAATTGAGTCAGGCGAATGTGGTGATTCAACCCAAAGTTGGTCATTTGGGTACATTAGATTTGAAATCTAGCAATCAAGCCATTTTAGAAGGTGAAAAAGCTGCACAATTGAAAATTACTTCAATTCAAGCAGCGATTAATAACTTTAAAAAATCCCCTGCTGCTTTGAAACCTGCACCTCGTGCTAAATTCTAAACAAGGCTAAAACAAGAATAATCAAGTTTTTATATGCAGTATTCAAATGATCTGCTACATTGATATAGATGATGCGTCATCTATATCAATGAATAATCACTAGAGTAGATGTATGAACTTTATTTTTGAACCGTGGCATTGGTTTGTCTTAGGCATTTTGCTGATCTTATCTGAATTAATTTTACCTGCATTTGCTGCGTTATGGTTTGGCATAGCCGCTGTTGTCGTTAGTCTTTTATTGTGGCTTTTTCCAAGCATGAGTTTCATCGTGCAAATCATCAGTTGGATTATTCTTTCGATCATTTGTACTGTCGCTTGGTTTAAATTTATCAAACCATTGTCTGTAGATAAAACCAAAGCTGGCTTACCTCGTGAAGCAACCATTGGACAAACTGGAATGGTCATTCAAATCGGGCTTTCGCACGATCAGATTCGTGTTCGCTTTCCTATGCCTGTTTTGGGTTCCGATGAATGGAATTGCCGTACATTATCACCTGTTCAAGTCGGTGACCGAGTAAGAGTGACCGATATTTTAGGTAATGATCTCGTTGTACAGCCTTATTCATCAATATCATCATAAAGAACAAAGAGGAAAAATAAATGGGATTTGGTTCTATTGTTGTTTTAGCAATTCTTGCATTTGTTGCTATCACTATCTTCAAAGGTGTTCGTATTGTTCCGCAAGGTTATAAATGGATTGTACAACGTTTGGGTAAATACCATACGACGCTCAGTCCTGGACTCAGCTTTATTATTCCTTATGTAGACGAAGTTGCATATAAAGTTACGACCAAAGATATTGTGTTGGATATTCCATCACAAGAAGTCATTACTCGTGATAATGCCGTCTTGGTGATGAATGCTGTGGCTTATATTAACTTAACAACCCCTGAAAAAGCGGTTTATGGTATTGAAAACTATACTTGGGCCATCCAAAACCTAGTACAAACTTCACTGCGTTCGATTGTCGGTGAAATGGATCTAGATGATGCCTTGTCTTCTCGCGATCATATTAAAGCCAAGTTAAAAGCGGCTATTTCAGATGATATTTCTGACTGGGGTATTACGCTTAAAACTGTTGAAATTCAAGATATTCAACCCTCAAGTACAATGCAAGCAGCCATGGAAGCTCAGGCGGCAGCTGAACGTCAACGTCGTGCAACTGTGACGCGAGCAGATGGTGAAAAGCAAGCCGCTATTTTAGAAGCGGATGGCCGCTTAGAAGCTTCTCGTCGTGATGCCGAAGCACAGGTTGTACTTGCAGAAGCATCACAAAAAGCCATTGAAATGGTTACAGCAGCTGTTGGAGATAAAGAAGTCCCTGTTGCTTACTTACTGGGTGAGCAATATGTGAAGGCGATGCAAGATATGTCCAAATCGAATAATGCAAAAACAGTGGTTCTTCCTGCAGATATCATGAATACCATTCGTGGTGTAATGGGTAGAAATAACTAAATAAATTGTTCATTTAGTTATTATAGTTATTAGATAGGCAACTTTTGAGTTGCCTATTTTTTGGCTTAAACTTTTCAAGTGACGATTAAGCATCTAAAAATTTCTAAACAGAAATGACCATCCAACTGATTTCGCAATTCAAAGCATCGCTAGATTAATTTTGACGAGCCAATAAAAATTGCGAAATCTGATTGAGCTCTTGAGCATGCTCTCCAAAGTATTCCAAAGCATTAAATGCTTGATCATGCAGTTCTTGCGCATAAATTTTGGCATTCTCTAAACCCATCAACGCGGGATAAGTAGACTTGTCCACTTGTTCATCTTTACCCGCAGTTTTGCCTAAAGACGCGGTATCTGAGACTACATCCAAAATATCATCTTGAACTTGGAAAGCTAGGCCAATGGCTTGCCCATATTGTCTTAATTGAGGAATCGCTAGATCAGTGCCTGCAAAAATCGTTACCGCAGCCATCATAATCGCAGCCTGAATCAGTGCACCTGTTTTATTACGGTGAATATTTTCCAAGTGTTCTTGATCAACATGCTTCCCTTCAGCTTGCAAATCTAAAACTTGACCACACACCATTTTCGAACTTGCTGTTGCCAAAATCTGCATTTGTTTTAATACGACTGCTTGATCAACAGATTGCCCCTGATCAAACAAACGACTGCCTAAAACCTCAAAGGCCATAGATTGAAGAATGTCACCTGCAAGTAATGCAGTATCTTCACCATATGCAACATGACATGTTGGTTGCCCACGGCGTAATAAATCATTGTCCATACAAGGCAAATCATCATGTGCCAATGAATAGCAATGAATAAACTCAATAGCCACAGCTGCCCGACGCACAGCTGCAAAATTCGGATTATCATTTTTTAAATGTGAAGTGGCATAACATAAAGCAGGTCGAACTCGTTTCCCCCCCAGCATCACCGTATGATGAACAGCAGATTTCAAAGGTTCTGGTAATGAAAAAGCATCCAAAGCTGTTTGTAAATCTTGCTGAATTTGCTGCTGAGCACGTTTTAAAATTTCTGCGTTTACATTTGGAATAGAAGTCACATCCGCCTCGATTTGTACGAATCTCTAGCATTCAATGAAAAATGAATTCTAGATAAATTGGTATATTTGATGAGTGTGAACATTCTACTATGAGTCATCATAATTCACACCCCTTAATTCCTAAGCAAAAATAATGCTTATCATAACCTTTTCGCCTAAAACTATTCATTTTAAAATGTGTATTGCGTAATTTTGAATCACTTTAAAGCTGACTTTGATTGAATCAACCATGAAGTTAACAAGCAACCGATGTCTATAAATTTTGCGCACATGATTACGACCATCCATAAAAGAAAATAAAGCACATACTTGCAACATAAAGTCTGCCCTATCGTATAAAACACATATCAACTTTATTTGTTATTGCAATAAAAAGAGCTTTAAAAATCTATGACAAAAAGTAATGTATCTGTTCAGTATCCATTCAATAAAATTTAATGATGTTGACTTTCTACAACATTAAACAAATCAAAAACATGAAGGACACGAGAAAAAAACACTGAAATATAAATAAGATATAAAAGTTTAATTTCTACATATATCTACAAAAGCCTCCACAATCAGTCTCATTGTAAGTTGTAGAACATGCCATTGTTGTGAGGTCGAATCTTCGACAGTTAAATTTGAGAATAATTATGTTAGCCAATACAAACAGTCCACGAAAAGGTTCATTCAACAAATTTTCTATTAAAGCCAATGAAACTCTTCCACACCCTCGTGGCAATGATCAAAAACCTCAACCCGCTCCAGAAAGCACACCCAGTGTAGAGGATGAAAAGAAAACGGATGAGAAAAAACCTGATCAAAAATAATTTAAAAATCAATTATTAAAACTTAAACAAACAACTCACTTGATGTGGGTTGTTTTATAACATTAACCCACCCTTTATACTTATCTTAAACTCATGTATTTAAATAATAAAATTAAAATTTGGTACATTTAACCATCAATACATCAGTACGGTCATTATCTATCTTTTAGCACATACAATCCGTTCTTACCCTGCTCTTTCGCAGACCGTACCGCTTCATCCAGTTTTTGTAAAATATCAAAACTAACAACATGATCCAATTGATTTAAATGATAAATTCCAATCGATGCTGTTAAAAACTCATCAGCTTTTCCAAATACAATTTGCTGATCTGCAATCGTAAATTTTAATCTTTCTGCGAGTGTGATCGCTGCCCATTCAGTCAGACTGGTAATCACGACAACAAAACTTGCTGAATTTAATCGGAAAATTTTAGCTTCTGTATATGCAATCGTCTCATTTAATAGCTCTCCCAATTGAGAAAGAACTTCATCTCCACTGGTATAACTATGTAACTGATTAAAGCGCTTGAAATCATCCAAATCAATTTTTAAGAAAGAACAGTTTTCTTTATTCTCTCCCTGAAATAACTCGTTGATATAATGATCAAAAGCCATTTTATTTTGTAAACCAGTCACAAAATCCAAATACAGATGATCATGTAATTTTTTATTATTGAATAACAAAACATTTTCACGGCGCTTTAACCGTGTAACATCTGAACAGACCAACATGACCATTTCGACATGATTGTTTTGATCACGCATCGGTTTAAAATAGGAAAGATAAAACTTTCCTTTAACGTAAAAAACCTGTTCAGAATAACTCTGATGCTGTTCGAAAGCATCTAATGCTTCTTGAAATTGCGCATGTACAACAGAAGAAAATGTATTTAATAATTTGTCAAAAAGATACAAAGCATCACTTTCATAAATATCTGAAAATTTTTGATTTACGCCTAGAAACCGAGCATTTTTATCAAATATGGCAATGGGTAATGGGAATTGGGAAATAAAAGAAACCAAATACAATTTGTCTGATTGTTTTAAAAAATCAATCACATCTATATTATCAATAGCCTGCTTGATCTTTGTATATTCCGCTTCCATAGACTACCTCAAACTCATAACACTTTGAACCTAATCCATTTTTCAGACTGGATGATCAATGTACTCAATAATTAAATTAAAAATTAACCCATGTTAAACATTCTTATTTTGAATCAAACTCACTTTAAATCGGTATAATAAAATGTACGTTTAAGAATAGAACTTTAATATTGTAAATAACTGATATTAAAATCTTTATCTAAAAATATAACCTAAGAATTACACACCTGATTAAATTGGATGGAATAATCAATTCTGCTAAAATCATTTTGATACAACATTATTCAATATTGAAAAATTTTATCTACAGATTATTCAATCGTTAATTTTAACGCATTTTGCCATATATAAAACAAAAATAATACATAACATGATGAAATTCACATTAACAAAAAACCTTGCCATGGCAAGGTTTAAAATGATTGATCATTTAAATTTCAGATTTATACATTTTTCCTAATGATTTATCCACTTCAAACACATCAACCCCAAGTGATTAAAAACTGTCCGCAGGAACTCTAATCCAACCTTCCATCAGAACTCTTGCGCTACGGCTCATGATGGCCTTTTTAACCACCCATTGACCATTTTCATTCAAAGCTTGTGCACCGACTCTGAGTGTCCCTGATGGATGTCCAAATCGAACAGCTTCACGTTCTCCACCGCCTGCGGCAAGGTTTACTAAAGTGTTTGGAATCGCTGCTGCAGTACCGATTGCAACTGCTGCTGTACCCATCATAGCGTGATGCAATTTCCCCATAGATAATGCACGAACCAATAAGTCTGTATCCGCTTCACCCACTTGTTTACCGCTTGAAGATGTATAGGCTTTTGACTTTGATACAAATGCGACTTTCGGTGTATGTTGACGACCTGTCGCTTCACTTACATCTTGAATTAGACCCATTTTTAATGCGCCATAAGCACGGATTTTTTCAAAACGAGCCAATGCCGTATTATCACCATTTATATCATCTTGTAATTCAGTACCTTGGTAACCTATATCTTCTGCATTTAAGAAAATTGTAGGAATACCAGCATTGATCAGTGTGACTTGAAAACTTCCAATGTCAGGCACATCAAGTGTGTCAACTACATTACCTGTTGGGAACATTGCCCCACCGTCTTCACCATCATCTGCTGGATCTAAAAATTCAATTTGAACTTCAGCCGCAGGAAAAGTGACACCATCTAATTCAAAATCACCCGTTTCTTGGACTTGTCCATCGGTCATTGGAACATGCGCAATGATGGTTTTTTTAATATTGGCTTGCCAAATACGAACAGTGCAAATCCCATTTTCAGGAATACGGTCTTGAGCAACCAATCCATTGCTAATTGCAAATGATCCCACCGCCGCAGTTAAGTTACCGCAATTACCACTCCAATCTACAAATGCTTTATCAATTGAAACTTGTCCAAACAGATAGTCTACATCATGGTTTGGTTGATTACTTTTAGCCAAAAGAACCGTTTTACTGGTACTCGAAGTTGCACCACCCATACCATCAATTTGCTTTCCGTACGGATCTGGACTGCCAATCACACGAAGCAATAATTGATCTCTCGCAACACCTGCAATTTGTGCACGTTCAGGCAAATCATCTATTTTGAAAAAGACACCTTTACTTGTACCACCACGCATATAAGTTGCAGGGATTTTGATCTGTGGTGCAAAACTCATCTTATACATTCCTTTCGTTTATCATTGTTGCAACAAAATAATGAACCATCATTCAGTTTTATATTACCCTTTTTTTCAGCAAAAATATCTATTGATGCACTTAAGTCTTAAATATTTTTATATCAAGGTTAAATATTGTTCAGTTTGATTTAAAATTTAAACAATAATAAATAATTTATTTTGTTGAAAATGAAATGGATTATTCAAGAATCTTTTTTTTGACTTTGCAGTTCGCTTACATAAATCTCTCGTCTACTAGGTTTACAGTTACCAATCAATTACAATAATTAAATTCGAATAAATAGAGCCGGAAAAATTGAGCAACGAGTCTACACAATTACATCGTGGACTTAAAAATAGACACATTCAATTGATAGCCATGGGTGGCGCGATTGGTACAGGATTATTTTTAGGTTCAGCACAGGTCATACAATCTGCAGGCCCATCTATTATTTTAGGTTATGCAATCGGCGGTTTAATTGCTTTCTTAATTATGCGCCAATTGGGCGAAATGATTGTTGAAGAGCCTGTTGCAGGTTCATTTAGCCATTTTGCCAATAAATATTGGGGGAAATTTCCTGGATTTTTAGCAGGTTGGAATTACTGGATTTTGTATATCTTGGTTGCAATGACTGAGTTAACTGCTGTTGCTAAATACATTAATTACTGGTGGCCTCATATTCCTGCGTGGACCTCGGTACTCTTTTTCTTTGTGGTCATCACAATAGTCAATTTAGCCAATGTTAAGTTTTATGGTGAATCAGAATTTTGGTTATCTATAATCAAAGTTGCAGCCGTTGTTTCAATGATTGTTTTTGGCTTATATCTATTATTAACAGCCGATGCTGGTTCAACAGCGTCGTTTAGCAACCTTTGGGCACATGGTGGATTCTTCCCGCATGGCTTTGATGGGTTGTTTTACATGCTTGCGTTTTTAATGTTCGCTTTTGGCGGTATTGAATTGATTGGTATGGCAGCAGCTGAAGCTGAAAATCCTGAAAAAACTATTCCTAAAGCAATCAATCAAGTTGTTTTCCGTATTCTTATTTTCTATGTAGGTTCATTAACAATTCTGTTATCACTTGTACCTTGGAATCAATTAGACCTCGGTGGCTTGGATAAAAGTCCATTTGTTATGATTTTCAGTCAATTGGGAATTGGTTGGGCAGCGCATTTGCTGAATTTCATTATCTTAACAGCGGCTCTTTCTGTATATAACAGTGGGATGTATGCCAATAGCCGTATGCTATTCGGTTTAGCGCAACAAGGGAATGCACCTAAAGTTTTCGCTCAAGTGAATAAACAAGGTGTGCCAATTCCAGCAGTATTGTTCTCTGCATTGCTTATTTTTGGCTGCGTATTATTAAACTATTTTGTTCCCGAAGATGCTTTAAGTCACTTGATGTATGTCGTGGTTGGTGCTTTGGTTTTAAACTGGGCAATGATCAGTTTGACTCATCTCAAATTTAAACAAGCAATGCAAAAAGCGGGTAAGCTGACTAAATTCCCTGCGCTTTGGTCTCCAATCAGTAACTATTTAGTATTGTTATTCATTTTAACTGTACTTTATATTATGTGGATGCAAGGTTTTAAAGAGTCTGTAATCATGATTCCTATTTGGATCGTTGTTATGGCAATTTTATTTAAAATGCTTAATGCTAAAAAATCAGATTAGTTCATTTTGACTATCATTTGTTTCTAATTTTCTAAAAGCTATTATTTCGATAATAGCTTTTTTTTCATAGGTATATACGGTAAATTACTTGGCTGTTGCGCTCTTAGCTTAACTGGATAGAGCAGTTGCCTCCTAAGCGACCGACGTGGGTTCGAGTCCCGCAGAGCGCACCATTTTATGGTTTATTTTGATCTACAGCACTCCAAACCTACAATAAAAATACATATAATTCAACAAAATAAGAAAGATAAAGTCTAAATTAATCTTATAAATTCTCTTGTGAGCTAATATTTTTTACAGTATAAATTACAGTACAAACTTTTATACGCAAAACTGTGTACTGTAAAAATGCCAAAAATAGTCAAAAGCCTTACTGATAGTAAGATCAAAAGCCTTAAAGCTGATCCAAACAAGCACCAACGAATTTCAGATGGTTTAGGTCTTTATTTGTTCATTCACAAAAATGGCTATAAATATTGGAAATTTGACTATAGTCGTCCATACACTAAAAAGCGCAATACCATTAGTTTTGGTATATACCCAACAACTAGCCTCGCTGAAGCACGACTTAAAAGAGATGAAGCCCGTACCCTTCTCTCTCAAAATATCGACCCACATGTTGAAAAGCTTAGAATTGAGAATGAGATATTAAATACGAATAATAATACTTTTCAAAATATTGCACATGAATGGATGGCAAAGCAAGACTTTGCGGAATCAACAGTTAAAGGGCAACAACGCTTATTAGAAGTAATCAATCAGCATATTGGTAAAATCCCAATGCATGAAATTAAAGCCATGGATATCCTGAAGGTTTGTCGGATTTACGAAAAAGAAGAAAAATTAGAAACCGCTAAAAAGGTCAAAGTAAAATGTGGTCAGATCCTCCGATATGCTGTTTCAATTGGACTTTGTGAACGTGATGTTACTCAAGATTTAAAGGGAGCCATCTCCCCTCCCAAAGTGACACATATGGCCGCTTTGGTAGAACCTAAAGATTTTGCCTTACTCTTAAATGATATTGATCATTATGAGGGTTCTGTCATCACACGATATGCTCTACGTATTGCTCCTTTAGTTTTTGTTCGCCCAGGCGAATTAAGACATGCTAAGTGGCAAGATATCGACCTTCAAAAAGGCTTATGGAGTTACACCCCTCCCAAAACAAAATCAAAGACAGGAGTTCAGCATATTGTCCCGTTATCTACACAAGTGATCCATTTACTTTCTGAACTTACCCAAATAACAAAAGCTAAAAGTGAATATGTATTTCCTGCAACCACTTCCAACTTAAAGCCGATGTCGGAAAATACCATCAATCAAGCTTTACGTCGCTTAGGCTATACCAGTGAACAAGCGTGTGGGCATGGCTTCCGTGCTTCTGCACGTACAATTTTAGAAGAGGTTTTAGAATTCCCTATTGAGCTAATTGAGCAACAGTTAGCCCATCAAGTAAAAGATATGCATGGCCGAGCCTACAACCGTACCAAGCATTTAGAGAAGAGAAAAATCATGATGCAGAAATGGGCGGATTATTGTGAAGGAATAAAAAATGGATAGTAACTTTCTTTAATTTTAGGAACAGTAATTGTTACTATCTCTCCTCTAAGAATTAGTTTTGTATATTAAAACATGTTACTATTATTTCAGTAGTAGCTCTCAAATTTATTAATTCTATATGAACAAAAATACCAGCCTTGAAATCTGCCCAATTGCGAGAAGCCTATCCGTTTTAGGTGATGCTTGGAGTATGCTGATATTACGAGATGCACACTCAGGTTTCTCACGATTTGATCAATTTCGTAAAAGCCTAGGCATTGCGCCTACAATGTTAACTAAACGTTTGTCTGTTTTAGTTGATGAAGGGTTACTTGAAAAACGCAAATATTCTGAACATCCGCCACGTGAAGAATATGTACTCACTCAAGCAGGTCAGGATTTTCTCCCTGTTTTATTTGTGATCGGAGCATGGGGACGTAAACACAAACCTTACGAGCATCCTGAAGAAATGGCCACCTTTATTGATGCTGAAAATGGTACTGAAATCAAGCCTATTGTGATCGATCAAGTGACTGGTGCAGAAATTGGTACACGACTTATTCGCCAACAAGGTGAATAAATATATAAAAGCACTCAATACGAGTGCTTTTATATACTGTTTATTTTAATGATCGATTCATTATTTTGTTCTTGTCCGTTGTGTCGCATACGTTCCCCAACCACTACGTAAAACAGATTTAATAAATGCCCAGAAACCGCTTTCTTTAGGTTTTGGTGCTTTACCTAGAGCAATACGGTTAAGTTGTTGGGTATACCACAGCACTTCCATAATCCCAAGACTATCGATTTTTTTAATTCCTGTTTTAATAGGTTGAACCTTTTGTTTGCTATTGGTTCCTGCTAATAAATATTTGGGAGCATCAGGATCAATTGCCATAAGTCTTGCAATCCCGACTATATCAAAAGCACCTGATTCTAAAGCTTGATTCATTCCGTCAACACTTCTAAAACCACCTGTCACCATTAAAGGTGTTTTTACATGTGCTCTTACCTTTTCAGCAAAATCGATAAAAAATGCTTCACGAGCAATAGTCGATGCTTTTTGAGGTGCTTTAGCTACGCCTGACTCATAAGTACCACCTGAGATTTCGATCAGATCAATCCCTGCGACTGCTAATGCTTTAATGACTTCTAAAGAGTCTTCCTCTGTAAAGCCACCTTTTTGAAAATCAGCTGAGTTGAGTTTAATTGCGATTGGAAAATCTGTGCCTACCTGTTTTCTTATTTCTGTATAAACGTCCATTAGAAACTTACGACGTTTTTCAGGTGTACCACCCCACTCGTCCGTTCTTAAATTGTGTAATGGTGATAAGAATTGATTAATCAAATATCCATGTGCGGCGTGGATTTCAACACCACTAAATCCTGCATTTTTACATATTGCAGCACTACGGCCAAAGCGTTGAATAATCTCTGTGATTTCATCATGAGTTGCTTCATCTGGGGTAGCAAATAAAGATTGCATTTCAGTACCAAATGGCACTGCTGACGCAGAAATATTACGAGCATTTAATCCTTTTGGTGATTGTTTCCCTGGATGATTCAATTGTGCCCACAATTGTGAACCTTGCTCGGTAACGCTTTTCGCCCATTTCTGTAAAATTTCAAAATCACGCTCATCTTCAATCACAACATTCTCTGGTTCACCTAAGGCACGTCGGTCGATCATAATGTTACCCGTGATAATCATGCCAATCCCTGATGAGGTCCAACGCTGGTATAGACGAACATGTTTTTCAGTTGGATTATTGGAATAGGTGGCTAAGGTTTCACTGGTTGCTGCTTTAGCCAAACGATTTGGAATCACCACACCATTCGGTAAAGTTAAAGGCTGATTTAGGAGATTCGTTTTTAATGGCAAATGAGTCATGGCTTCGCTCACACAGTTGAAGATAATTTAGAATGAGGTTGAATAAAGTCCACTAAACTTTGAAACCACATCACATCTACAAAGTTTCCAGTAATCACAAGATCCTCTGTTCTAAGCGCTGTTAAAAACGTATTCACACTATCTTTAGCTGATAACACTGCAAAACCCTTACGACCTGTTTTAAAGGTAAAGGTAAAACTTGGGGATTTGGTTTGTCCTGCGTGAGAACTTATCTTGCCATTTTTAACTTCAAAATAACGTCCTTCACCACTTACCGTCTGGATTTGGAATGTGACATTTTTATCTTTCACGTATGCGGCACATTTCGGATTAGTTTTCACAGCCCTTTGTAACAGCTTGGTCAGCATCCACAGTAATAATTTAAATTTCATCATTTTAGCTCTCAGTTCACCAATATATAAAAACACAAAAGAAATTCTGGTTGATTACTCATCTAGAAACTGTATGGCATGTTTAACGAATCGTTCTGGATACTGAAACTGTGCGCCATGCCCTGCATCTGGGTAAATGAATAGCTGTGCATTTGGAATATTCAGTGCCATCTGATAGGCATTAATGGTCGGAATCATCACATCATCCACACCATTCAGAATAAAAGTCGGCTGTTTAATCTCACGTAAATGTGCAAATGGATCGTGTTCATCAAGCTTCGGTAAAAAGTGCATATTGGCTTCAATCTGAGCCTGCATCACATCGACTGAACTTGCGGGATCCTGATCTTTACGCAGATGGCGACGTTGCCAAAAATCACGACCTGCTTGAATTGCTTTTGGTGATCGACCAAAAAATAAAAAAAGAAAGTCCTCTTCAGAAGGCAAAGCACTGGTTGCATGCTTCAAGACCAAAGCTGGTACATCTGGATCATCACCGCGTGGTTTTCCACCTCTTGGTCCTGTACCCAAAAGCATTAACTTTCTGACCAGTTTAGGATGACGACGTACTAAATCCTGTGCTTGAAATCCTCCCAATGAAAATCCGAGTAGATCGACTTGGTTTAAATTCAATGCACGAATCACTGCGGCAGCATCATCAGCCATATCCTCAATGCGGGTGCGTGGCTGACCAGTGGATGAAGCAACACCACGACCATTGAATAAAATGATTTCTCGCCCTGCTGCTAACCCATCAGTAATTAACGGATCCCAATTGTCCAAACCACCACGGAAATGTTGCAGAAAAAATAAAGGTGGTTGTTGAGTATCTGGATTCCCCCAGCGACGATATGCAAAAGTTGCTCCATCAACCTCTATAAACTGGGTTTCAGCCGTCTGGTGTGTAAACGTTGTCATCTTCATTGTCCTCATTTAAATATCTGATTGGGTTTAAATTTATTTAGCTAAGAACGTGAGCGATTGTTTTACAAAATCTTGATTAAACTGAAATATTCCACCATGACCTGCATCTGGATAGATTACGAGTGAGCTATTCGGTAAACGTTTTGCCAAGTCATACGTATTGACCGTTGGAACCATACGGTCATTATCACCGTTAGCAACTAAGACGGGTTGTTGAATAACTGAAAGGTCAGCAGGTTTTTTACTTCCCCATTTTTTTAGGGCTTTAAGCTGGGCACGATATGCAGAAATGGTAATCTCTTTGTCACGATTCTCAGTACGTTCATTTATGCGTTGAACGAACTGTTTCGCAGCAGCTTTACCATTGTCTGTACGCGTAAAAAATAAATAGACTTTAGGATCTTGGCGAGTCGTCATACCACGGACTAAATCCCAATTAGAAACTCGCCCCACTGTACTAATTCCAGTTCCGCCAGCAGGTCCAGTTCCCGATAAAATCATTTTTCGGATCAATTGCGGCTGTTTTAAAACAATCTCTTGCGAAATCATGCCGCCCATTGAAAAGCCAAATAAATCAACCTTCTTAAACCCTTTCGCTTGAATAAATGTAATCGCATCATCTGCCATTTGTTCAATGGACTTTGCGGGTTGACCAGTAGAAGCACCGACACCACGATTATCAAAAATAACAACATGATGTTTTGCAGCAATACCATCAATGATTCGTGGATCCCAATTGTCCAATACAGCAGCCAAATGATTTAAAAAGATGATGGGAGTTCCACCATTTTGTTGACCGTACTCTCGATAGGCGAAATTAATACCATCTGCTGAAATGAACTGAGTTGGAACAGTTGTCCATTGATATTGTTTTTCCGTCATTACAATCGCTCCTGAATTTGGGGTAATAGCCGTATTTACATCCGCATAGATTGAACTAGATACAGCTAAAGCCATTGAAATCAGACTTTTTTTGAGTAAGTCACGCATGATTAATTTCCTAAAGTAAGATTAATATCTAAACCGCTACCCTAAGAATAAGAACCTCATACTTTTGGAATCATTCATATCTTGAGCTGGTCTGCACACACATCTATAGTAAAAAACAGTTACTATCGAATTAATACTAACAATACAGGAGTAATTTTAAATAGTCACTACTTTTTTAGTAGTAACTTTGATTTTTTTTCATTATGATGATATTTCGATAAGCCCGTTGGATTAAAAAACTTATCAAAAAAGAAGTTAATTTAGGAAAATCCCATGAAAAACAAAGTTATTTTAATTACAGGTGCATCCCTAGGTATAGGTTATGCTATCGCTGAAAAGCTCTATCAAGCTGGATATATTGTTTATGGTACAAGTCGAAAAGTGACAAAATCACATCGATCATTCCCCTTTAAGATGATTGATTTAGATGTTACACATGATCATTCAGTTAAATCAGCCGTTCAAAAAGTCATAGATTTAGAAGGTCATATTGATGTGCTCATCAATAATGCAGGATTTGCTATTGCACCTGCTGCCGCTGAAGAAAGTTCAATGGCACAAGCGCAATCAATTTTTGACACCAATTTTTTTGGTATGGTTCGTATGACTCAGGCTGTAATCCCACATATGCGTCAACAAGGCGGCGGACAAATTATTAATATTGGCTCTGTAATGGGATTTTTTCCATTACCTTATTGGGCACTTTATTCGTCAACGAAACATGCGATTCGTGGATATTCTGAGGCTTTGAGTCATGAATTAAGGTCACAAAATATTCATGTGAGTGTTATTGAGCCAGCTCAGACAAAGACATCTTTAGATGCTCATTTACTTGAAGCAGACTTGAAAATTCCACACTACGATACTGTCCGTGCTCAACAGCGTCTAATCATGGAAGAGCTAATGGAAAAGTCGGATGATCCAAGTATCGTAGCAAATAAAGTGTTACTTGTTATCTCTAAAACCTCTCCAAATCTTAACTATACGACAGGAAAATCTGCATTAGGCTTTAGATTATTTAGGCAGCTTATCCCTTCAAAAATCTCATACTTTGCTATTCAAAAAGGGCTGAAACTTTCAAAGACTTAAGCAAGATCAAGCTATAGTATTAAAGCCATGTCTAAACTGGTGTGGTTTTGATTCAATTTCTCTATATTCATAACTTTTAGTTAAAAGTACTTTAAGATCAAATTTTAAGCTAATATCTTAAGAGTTATATTAAACTCATAATAATATTCCATGACATTATATACCTTAATAAATCAATAGCTTATATTTATAAAAATAAGAAAATGATGATAAAAATTATTTACCTTTTTATCTATGCAATAAGGCTCATCAGATTAAAAATCGTTTTATTTAATCAAACTGATGAATTAATTCCATAAATGTAACTATCATTTTAGTAGTAACTATTCATTATTTAGATTATGATAAAAAATAAACATTATTGATGATTCAATTCAAGTTTTAATCGAAGAGTCTGATATGCATCCTAATCTGAAAATTTAATGTAGATTTACATACGTAAAACATTAAAACAAAAAGTGAACTAATTGAGGTCTTATATGAAAGCAGCCTATATTAACCGTTACGGCAATATTGATGATGTGCAACTAGATGAACAATCTAAACCACCGATTACAGAGAACGATGTACTTGTCAAAATACATGCAGCAAGTATTAATCCACTGGATTTAAGGATTTTAGAAGGTGAACTAAAGGCTATTCAGCCTGTTAAGTTTCCTTTTATTTTAGGCAATGATTTTGCAGGTAGAGTTGTTCAAGTGGGCGCAAATGTTAGTCAATTTAAAGTTGGAGATGAAGTATATGCCAAGACTGACCAAAATGGTGCTTTTGCTGAATATACTGTAGTTCAGCAATCTTCACTGGCTCTAAAACCTCAAAATATTTCTATGGAACTCGCAGCCTCTCTCCCTCTTGTTTCATTGACTGCATGGCAAGCATTGGTTGAAATTGCGAAAGTTCAAGCAGGACAAAAAGTATTGATTCATGCAGGTTCTGGCGGTGTTGGCTCAATTGCTATTCAGCTTGCAAAACACTTAGGTGCGACTGTTGCAACGACCACGAGTGGTAAAAATGCACAATGGGTCAAAGCATTAGGTGCAGACATTATCATTGATTACAAAACTACTGATTTTGAAAAAGAACTTATAGACTATGACGTAGTTTTAGATACACAAGGTGGAAAAATTTTAGAGAAATCTCTAAATGTCCTTAAACGTGGTGGTCGTATTATCAGTATCTCTGGTCCACCTGATCGTGCTTTTGCTGAGACAATCAAAGCCAATTGGTTACTGAAATGTATTATTCCTCTTTTAAGTTGGTCAATTCGAAATAAAGCCAAAAAGAAAGGAATTACTTACTCATTTTTGTTTATGCAACCCAATGGACAACAGCTATCTGAAATTTCAAAGTTAGTCGAGTCTGGGAAAATAAATCCAATCGTTGATAAAACTTATGCATTTACTGAGATTAAAGATGCTTTCCAATATGTGAATACTGGACGAGCAAAAGGTAAAATCGTCTTAAAAATCAAATATTAATATAAGATCCAGAGATTTAAACAAAAATAAGGGAGCCAAAGCTCCCAATTATTAATGACTCACCAACTTAGATTCAATCCAATGATTAATTTCCCATGCAGACCACCCAACACGACCAACTGTTAAATTTGTCTGTTTGGGAAATGTTGGATCATAGTACAGTAAGAACTCATTTATGATTCTCTAAATGAGTTCACAACAGCTCCTTTTTAATCCAACTCATTTTCTTTTAACCACGTAGAAAGTAATTCTGCAATTTTCCTATTATTCAGGTCTGAAAAAGGAAAATGAGTATTGCCATAAATACCGATATCAGGCAAATGCACGAGTTCAGCTTTACCACCATGTTGATTGATTTTATCCACCCAAAGCTGTGCCATTTTCAAACGAACACGCCAATTGTCTTGAGCTGCATTGTCCTGTACTTGAGTCGGAATATTGTCACCGTAATAAACAACTATAGGTATTTGGGTCAGTTTAATAAACTGGGCCATCTTAATAGGTGTTGCTTTGAGTGTTCCTGTAGCACTTGGTATATCTGCGGGGATTTCATTTTCAGGAAAAACGAAACCACTACCAGGTTCATACGCAACAATCGCTTTGACTTGATTCGATTTAATCGCTGTCCACCAACCTGGGCCACCCCCTTGTGAATGGGTAATCAATACTGCATCGCCTGATTTTTTTAAGACTTCAACCATCGCATCGCTAATCACCTGTTCATCATAAGCACCCGTATTTGGTGTCATTTGACGGAAATATTGATTTAAAGCAGCAGGGTCTTGCGAGAACTGCACTCCTTTAAAAAAATGAGGATACTGCCCTAAACGGAACATATTAAACCAAGCTTGATCGTTGGTCGTTGCTGGGATTTCTATCGCCACTGTAGATTGTCCAGCCTGTCCTCGACGTGGTTGGTCAACCAAATAAATAGGGAATCTTTGTCGAAGAAAAAGCGTTTGAAACCCTTCCCGACCATCTGGTGTAGTTCCCCATGTTTTTGCTGATTGTCCTGCACCATGCAGGAATACCAATGGATAATGTCGTGCATGTTTAGGAATTTGATAAAATACTGAGGCATGATCACCATGCAGGGTTTGACCTTGTGAATTAAAGAGTTGTTTGTCGTCAAACTGTCCTGCACTTTGAATGACTTGACCACCCGCAGCAAAATTACCTTGCTGTGCAATACTTATAGCCGATGATTGATATGGATTGACTGAGCAGGCTGACATTGATGCTGTAATACAGATTGTTAGCAATAACTTGCCAAATATAGAATTTGTATTCATCATTTTATCTCGTTCCCATTATCATAGTTGCTTTAAAACACTTTCGGCGTTGTCTACCCGATCACTTCCAATAGCATGCTGTAAAGTGTTCATGATTTTTTGCATTTGGACATTATCCATACCTAAATTTTGGATAATCCTCAAATGAGAACGTAATTGGGCATTGACATCACCTAAAGCAGAAAGTGTACTCACCACAACCAATTCACGTTCTAAAGGCGGTAAATTATCTCGACTAAACAAATAACCAAACAAATGCGCTTTTAAAGCGTAGTCCATCGTGGGTGAAAAGTTATCAAATAAAGGTTTTGAGCTTTCAGATACATCGGTTTTATTCAGATAAGCCAACATTTCACTGCCCAATTGGTAGTAATCAGTTTGGTTAGATAAAGTGCTTGGTTCAGCCCCGTGTATGTCTTTAATCCCCTGTTTTTCACGCTCTTCGAGCAGACGTTTGAAAGTCAACATACCATTTAAAGCACGAGGAAACCCAACATAGGCAGATTGATGAGCAAATACTTCCTTGATTTCATTGATCGTTAAACCATTCTCCAATCCTGTGATTAGAGCAGGTTTTAGTTTTTCCAGTTCACCTGTTGCAGTAAAAACAGCGATGGGAACAAAGCTTAATTGTCTAGTGCTTAGCTGTACTGTTTCGGCCTTTGCAGGTATTTTTAAAGGTTCTACTTGTGTAGGTAAATCCACTTTTTCGAGCCATGTCACGCTCTTGCCATCAGTGGCTACAGGGCTAATCGCAATATGCGACATTGCCCGATGTTCACTCGCACCATGCCAATGTTTAACGTTGGGTGGACACCAAATAACATCACCTTTGCGAATCATTTGAACAGGTTTTCCCCATTCTTGTGTACGTCCCTCTCCTTCGGTCACAATTAAATATTGACCCTGTGAGTGAGTATGCCAGTTGGTGATCGCACCGACTTCAAAATTCACAATGGCAGGTGCAACATCACCTTGTGAGGGCATCACTGGATAACGGGTAAAGTTTGCCTTACCTGAAAAATTGTTGGCTGGAGCAGATTGAATGCTCAGTCTTTCAGTTCGAATGATTTGTTGTTCAATTTTTTGTTCAATTCTATCGTCAGCCCAGACCATACCTGATAGAAAACTCATCGCCAATAAAGCATTCACCTGATGTTTCATCTTATTTCCCCATTATCCCTATTAAAAAATAGGTCAATGATTCAAGAAAAGTTATCTAATCATTGTCCATCATCCAAATTAACAATCTTTATTTTAGGTGCTTGCCATAAAATGCGATCAGTTGATCCGTCGCCTGTTTGACATATTCAGGCTTCCAATAGGTTTCAATATGAGAGGCATTTGGAATCTTGAATAAGGTTTTGTCTTTTGTACCTGTCGCTTTAGCAAAGGCATCTTCGGTCATATACAAGCTATCTGCTTTACTTCCTGCAATCATTAAAAGTGGCTGATTGATTAAATCAATATGATCCGTAGCATCCCAACGCATTAAGTCAAGTAAGCTACTGGTTGTGTATTTAGCTGAAGAATTTGGATGAGCGTGAGTTTTAGAATAATACTCATAACCCTGACGATATAAATCGAATGGTAATTTAGCAATCTGTTCATCTGTTAAATGCGCTCCGCCCTCGTAGAGAATCTCTCCGCCTGATGCTTCTTGAGCACGAGCTGCTGATGCTCTTTGTAAACGCTGCTGAATCGTATCGAGTTGTGAATCTTGATAACCATTACGACGAACACGCCCTGAGTTAAACATGCTTAATGTTGCTACTGCATGAAAACGCTTGTCCGTTTCTGCGGCTGCCAATGAGTAGCCACCACCACCACAAATCCCCAATAAACCTAAACGATTATGATCCACCCCTGCATATTGGCTAATAAAATCAGCCATACCCTGAATGTCTTCAATACGGTTTGCAGGTTTATCAACATTACGTGGCTGACCGCCACTTGCACCTTGATAAGCTGCATCCGCTGTGATGGTAATATAACCTTGTTCAGTTAAACGCTGTGCATAGAGTCCTGCAACCTGCTCTTTTACTCCACCATTCGGATGCGCCACAACAATGGCAGGATATTTTTGACTCGGGTCATAATTGGCTGGTGTATAAACATTTGCCGCAATGTCTAACCCATTCAGTTTATAAGTCACAGGATGAATATTGACCTGTCCCTTTACATTTTCAGTGATCGCTCCACTATAAACCAGCCCAAAAGGATTTTCTTTTTTGTCTGCTGCAAAACCTGCACTTGATGTCGTCATAACTGCGGACATTAAAATGGTTTGTAAAATTTTCATCATCATTCCTCTATACTATTGTTATCGTTATACATCTAGCTTACGACTGGTTAACCACTCAATCATGGCTGGATCACGGTGTGAAAAGAATGCGCTGGTTGCGGTATCCATAGCGATAATTTGATTCATTTCTGTAATGGATAACTCGAAATCAAAAATATCAATATTTTCGAGTAAGCGTTCTTTACGCACAGATTTGGCTAAGGACACAATGTTGCGTTGCAATAACCAACGCAGTACCACTTGCCCAACGGATTTACCGTATTTCTGTGCAATATTGACCAATACAGGTTGGTTAAATAAATTATTTTTCCCTTCTGCAAAGGGTGCCCATGCTTGTGGCTGAATATCTTTTGATTGCATCCACGGCACAGCATGCAATTGTTGATTAAATGGATTGACTTCAACCTGATTCACCGCAGGTTTAACCTGATTAAATGCCATCAAATCAGCTAAACGATCAGGATGAAAATTACTCACACCAATGGCACGGATTTTCCCCGCTGCATATAACTCTTCCATTGCTCGCCACGCACCATGTACATCACCAATCGGTTGATGAATTAGGTACAAGTCAACATAATCCATTTGTAAGCGATTTAAAGAACGTTCAAATTGGGCTTTTGCACCTTCATAGCTGGTATCTTGCAACCAAAGTTTAGTGGTCACAAACAATTCATCACGGACAATATTGCTTTGGCGAATGGCATTACCCACTTGGATTTCATTTTGATAAGAAGCCGCAGTATCAATTAAACGATAACCTGCATCTATTGCATGTAAAACAGCTTGTTCACATTCAACAGGCTCATTCATTTGAAATACACCAAAACCTACAAGTGGCATTTCAACGCCATTATTTAATCGAATTGTTTTCATCATTTATTTCTCATACATTCATACAGAATTGCTTAAGAAAACTATAACTCGACAATAAAGAATGTATTAGTCAGGCATTTTCGATTACATTTATATAAATTTTTGATTAATTAAGTTTGATTCACAAAAAAATAATACATTGAGGTCGCTATGTCTGAGAATCTAAATGATTTAAAAGCGTTTATTGTTGTTGCTCAAACTGGAAGTTTTACCAAGGCTGCGGGACAATTAGGTGTCTCTCAATCTGCATTGAGTTACACCCTTAAAATGCTAGAACAACGCCTTGGAGTTAAATTACTAAGCCGTACCACCCGAAGCGTTTCTCTTACACAAGAAGGAGAGCAACTCCTCAATGACATTGAACCCCTCATTTCAGGTATTGAACAAAAACTATATAACCTCAATGAATTCAGAGATTCGCCACGTGGAAAACTGAGGATTAATGGCACTGAGCTAAGTATTAATTATTTATTGTGGGATAAATTATCCAAGTTTTCACACGATCATCCCAATATTCAACTTGAACTGACCATGGATTATGGCTTTTCGGACATTGTCAAAGATCGTTACGATATCGGCATTCGCTTAGGAGATTATGTACATAAAGACATGATTTCAGTACAAGTTAGTGATGCGTTAGAAATGATGACACTCGCTTCACCTGATTATTTAAGCACTTACGGTATTCCTCATCATCCCAATGAATTACATCAACATCGTTGTATTGGATTACGATTGCCGAGCTATGAACGTATCCAAGCATGGGAATTTAAAAATATTCGTGAAGGCAACGAAGTTTTAACCATATCACCTGAATGTGCAATAGTCGTCAGTCATGCAAGGCTGCAATTAAAAGCAGGCTTAGATGGTCTTGGAATTGTATGGCTGCCTAAAATCATGGTTGAAGCTGAGATCCAAAAAGGGAATTTTATTCAGATATTAGAAGATTGGGATATGAATTATTCAGGCTACTATATGTATTATCCAAGTCGACGTGAATCTTCTCTGTTATTTCGTTTGTTGGTCGATGCTTTGCGTTTTCAACATTAAGCTTATTTTGATCATAAAAATAAACCGCTAAAACAGCCTTTCTGATTATTAAAATATATATCGACATTTCATATTTTGGCACGATATCACCATAAAGCTGTCACTTAACTACCAAATCATATTTTCCATAAAAGTTACATTCAATCTAACAAGTTTATAGTCCATAAAAAGGAACGAAGATGTTAGATCAAAAAATAATGGATTTTCGTGAGAAATTGGTTCTCGATCATTTTGCTGATGAAGTAAAACAGGATTTTGATGCTGTACTCGGTACCTTCCCACATCCACATTATGAACTGATCGCAACAGGTGCTGTGCACGATGGTCATGATGATGTGCTCAATTATCATCGCAATGCACGTAAAGCCTTTCCTGATCAACGTCATGAATTGATTGCACTACGACATACCGAAGATTCGGTCATTTGTGAGTTTTGGCTTTTAGGTACCCATAAGGGTTATCTCGGTTCAGTCCCTCCAACAGGTAATGCTTTTCGTGTACGCATGTGCGCATTCTTCATTTTTGAAGGTGAAGAATTGGTCTGTGAACGTATTTACTTCGATACATTAAGCATTATCAAACAATTATTTAAAGGTTTTAATCTCAAATCACCGAAAGGTATGCTCCAGTTTTATAAAGCGGCATCAGGACTGTTACGAGACATGAAAGACCTCAGTAAAATCACTAAAGCCAAATGAGCTACATGGAGAATCCCTTATGAATACTTCATTTAAAGCTTTAGGTATGCAAGAAATTCTAGATTTTGATGGTGCTCGTGATGCTCCCTCTCCTGCTGAGCGTCTAGAAAATGTCAGAGCTGCTGCGCATCGATTTAGACAGAAATTAATGCAACAAAAGGATGTTGGTTTTTATCAATCCATTGATCTTGTTCGTGCACCTTATCCAACTTGGTATGGTTATACAGGTGTTTTTGCTCAAAAATCATTGACCTTTCCATTTTTACATTTATTAAATCGATTATTTATTATTCAATATCAAGACTTTAATGATCAGCTTAAGGTTTTATTATTTTCTCCAACAGATGTAGTGAATAATCGTAAAACACCATTCTTTGAGCGTCTAGCAGGTGCTTTGCCTGAGAGTACATTTAAGGTTTTTGCACCCCAATACAGTTCTGTCGAACAAAGCTTAAAAAAGCTAAAAATTAAACCAGAACAAGTCGATTACATTAGCTATGATCATTTACATACACAGGAATTGAGAAAATGGTTAGGTACAACCGATCAGCTTGCATATTTTCCAAATGCAAAACTATTGGTACATGAAAAAGAATGGAACAATGTACAAGGTTTATTGCCTGTGCAATCTGACTGGTATTGCCCACATGCGACTGACGGTATTGATCCGAAAAAAATTATCACCTTCAAGAAAAGCCTTGCTTTAGGTTCAGGTTTGGCATTGGTTCATACACCAGGACATACCGAAGGCAATCACTCTTTAGTCGTGAAAGTAGATGACCAAATTTTTGTGAGTTCAGAAAACGGCATTAGCCTAGATGCATATGAACCGAAAAGTTCAAAGATCAAAGCCATTCGTGATTATGCGGAAAAGACTGGTGTCGAAGTGATTTTAAATGGCAATACCCAAGAAGGCAGTAATGATCAGTATATTTCAATGGTGATGGAAAAGACTATTGCAGGCCCATTAAAAAGTAATCCAAACTTTCCTGCCTGTGCTTGTAGTAGTGAAACGACACCCTATTGGTTATTTCCAGGTTTAAAGCAAACTGAGTTACTCGGTGCACTACAATTTGGTCAGTTGTCTATTTAACGTTAGAGTTTAGCTTTTTATATCGCTTGAGAGTCCTTGAAGTTCAAGCGATTTCTTCATTTTCGTCATTCAAGCTCCAAAGCTACGATACTCTTTCGGCGTTTTTCCTGTCCAACGTTTAAAAGCTCGCTGAAAAGCACTTTGTTCAGAGAATCCCAGTAAAAAAGCGATTTCAACTAAACTTAATTGTGGATTGCGTACATAGCTAATCGCAAGACTTTGTCGTATCTCGTCGACAAAAGTTCTAAAGTTCAAATTGTGTCGCAGCATTTCTGTTTTTAATTCATCAACACTAAAGCCTGTGTGACCTGCCAGCTCCTCAAAAGTTAAACCACCTAGTTGAAAGGATTCAACAATGGCTTTACGTGCATTCGCCAGCCAAGAAGGTTCTAAGTGATTCCCTAACTGTTTTAAGAGTTGTTGTCTTAAATCACTCATCACCACATGAACCGATTCATTTGAGCTGGGTAATGACAAATCTAAAAAACTTTCATGGAAGCCAATTGCAGTATCTTTGGCATTAAAAATCAATGGGCAGCGAAATAAAGCCGTATATTCACTGATATCTTCGGGCTGTTCATGCTGAAATGAAACCCATAAGGGGCTTAAATCCTGCCGATTAAACAACTGCCGAGATAAAGTCACATAAGATGCTTGATGCAACTCATCTTGTAATTTGCCCAAGGGTTGATTATCTGCCAAATTACTTTTCCAATAACGGATATATTCCTGCCCATGCCGTTCAAAAATATTACTGCCAGCATCGATTGTCAGCGCTGAATAATGAATATTTTGTTGCATGACTTCACGTGCATTGGAACAAGTCATCAATGCAAAACCATGTGGCCCCAAATGCCCTGTGGTGACCAATTGCCCTAAATAAATCCCTAAATGAGGCTGTTGAAATTTTTCTTGTAAAACATGGCAAGCATGATTAAAAATGTCGAAATCGATCCGATCATTTGGTCGTTCGAATAAATCTTTATCTAAATGAATTTCTGCTAAAAACTGCTGAACTGAATAATTTCTTCGCTGCAAATAATCAAAAAGTAAGCGCATATAATGCACAGCAACTGTATGCCTTTTCTTTACATAATCAATCTGTTGTACCATTAAACTCACTTTCCCTGTTGATTCTAAACCTTCATTTCAATATTTGCTGTCAATGAATTCCAATTCACGTCAATACCCTTTTTTTCTGGTGTTCTATAGTGAGTTCAACATTCAAATGTGAATGCAAAATCTCATCTATCTCACTGGGTATATTAATTAAAGGAATAGGCTATGAATATCAATGATTTTATTTTAAATAAATTACCGACGGCTTTAAATCCCGAAGCCACGGATGGTGTTGAGTGTATTTTACAGCTCAATTTATCTTCACCTTTTACCATTCAGATCAATGACAGCACTTGTGACGTTCAGCAAGGTGAAAATGCTGATGCTGATGTGGTACTCACCACCACAGACGAGGTTTTTGTTGAGTTGTTGACAGGCAAAATCGCAGGTGCAATGGCCTTTATGAGCGGCAAATTAAAAATCGATGGTGACATCATGCTTGCCAAAGAAATCAGTGATTATTTTGATGCATCGAAATTGGCTTAATTCAGTTCAAAGGGGAAATTCAGTTCCCCATTTTTTAAGAATATTGAATCAAAACATCAAAAGGATAAGGTCATGAGCAAAGATTTAGGTCCAATTTGTCAAAATGGTTACATTGTTAAAGACATTGAAAAAGCCATGAATGAATGGATTGCATTGGGTGTAGGCCCTTGGTTTTATGTTGAAAATGCAATTTTGGATAATTTTAAATACAAAGGTCAGCCACATAACATCGAAATGAAAGTTGCACTCGCCAATTCAGGGGATGTGCAAATTGAACTGATTCAGCAAACAAATGGTGTGCCTTCGATGTATCAGGATTTCCTAAATTCTGGGCGTGAAGGTTTTCAGCATATTGCCTATTGGACAGAAGATTACGATGCCATGTATCAGCATTTACAAGATAAAGGCTATGAAGTGGTTCATGAAGGTCAAATTGGTGGGCCACAAGGCCGCATGGCTTATTTTGATTCTGAACATGCTGTTGGCATTGCCATCGAAATATCAGAACTCGCAGGCAGTAAAAAACAAATTTTTGACTATATTAAAAAGGCATCGGTTGGCTGGAATGGTTCAAAGCCAATCCGCAAACTCTAAGTCGGGGTCACTCATTTATGAAAAGTATTTTATCAGCTGAACAAGGTGCTGTTTTAGGCGAGTTAGAGATGCCTAAAGTCATGCCCAATCATGTTCTGGTCAAAATCAAAGCCTGTGCATTAAATCGTGCCGATTTGAATATGCTCACAGGCGCAACACATGGTTTTGTTGGCGGCGTAGGCTTTCCAGTCGGGATGGAATGGGCTGGAGAAATTATCGAGGTGGGTGAAGATGTTCAGCAATGGCAAGTGGGAAACCGTGTCATGGGTGCGGGTCCAGGTGCATTTTCTGAATATACCTTGGGCAATGCAGACTGGATTTACCCAATTCCAAATAACTTAAGCTTTGAACAGGCTGCAACTTTACCTGTTGCCTTGCAAACCACGCATGATGCTATTGCGACCAATGGTCAATTACAGATTGAACAAAGTGTTTTAGTGGTTGGTGCAAGCTCAGCGGTCGGTTTGATGGCAATGCAAGTTGCAAAATACTTAGGCGCCAAACAAGTCATAGGAACGTCCACCAGTGCGGAAAAACTAGCAAAGTTGCAAGAATATGGTGCAGATCATGTCATCAATAGCACAGATGAAGATTGGACTAAACAGGTTTTAAAACTCACCAAACGTAAAGGTGTGGATCTAGTCATCGACTTCCTTGCAGGGCCTTTATTTAACCAGACCATGTCTGTGACTAAAATTGCTGGAACTATTGTTAATGTCGGACGTATGGCAGGCGAAACGGGTGAAATTGATTTTGATCAACACTCTATGCGTCGTATTAACTATAAAGGCGTCAGCTTCCGTACCCGCAATCCAGATGAAATTGCAGCAGTGATTCAAAATGCCAAGCATGCGTTAATACCAGCATTAGCTGAAGGAAAAATTCATTTGCCGATCGATGCAATTTATCCATTTGATCAATTCAATGCCGCTTTTGACAAAATGAAAGCCAATCAGCATTTTGGCAAGATCGTACTTTCTCTTTAATTTAACTGGCCTTACACATTGTTTTCTTATAAAACGTGTAAGGCATCCTATATGAGACAATGCTATGAAAATTCATCATTTAAATTGTGGAACGATGTGTCCATTGTGCTCTAAATTGATCAATGGTCATGGGTCTTTGACTGAACCTGGCAAACTGGTCTGTCATTGTTTATTAATCGAAGATAATAATCGTTTGATGATGGTGGATACAGGAATTGGGTTGCAAGATATACAACAAGCAGATCAGCGTTTAGGAAAATTCTTCCAAAAAACCTTTAAACCGAAATTATTGGTTGAAGAAACAGCACAACATCAAATTCAAGCGTTAGGTTATTCACCCAATGATGTCACGGATATCTTTCCCACCCACCTTGACCTCGATCATATTGGCGGTGTTTCTGATTTCCCCAATGCAACAGTGCATGTCTATAAGCCAGAATTGGAACAAATTCTCAAACCTGATTTCAAAGACAAATTACGATTCCGTCAAAATCAATTTAAGCCTACACCAAACTGGCAAGTCTATAACCAAACAGATAGTACATGGTTTGGGCTACCTGCTTTTTCTTTAAAAGCAAAACTGGGATTAGATCTTTTTATTATTCCCCTGATTGGACATACCAAAGGTCATGTTGGTGTTGCTGTTCAGCAAGACAATGGTCAATGGGTTCTCCATTGTGGCGATGCGTATTATCACCATAGTCAACTTGATGAAGTAAATCGCATGCCAATCGGTCTAAAAGCGTTTGAGGCAAGTGTACAGGCGATTCGTCATGAACGATTGAATAGTCTTAATCAGTTAAAACGACTCAAAGCCAATCATGCCAATGAAATCGAGTTTTTCTGTGCACATGATCCTGTCGAACTTGATCGATACCAAAACTAATATTTTTTTATTTCCTGTTGTCGTTTTTATTCATCTCAAAAGATAAAATAAGTGCATTTTATCTTTTTCATTCACCTCTGTTATTTCAATGCTTTAATCACTATAGATCACCTCAATACTTAATAAAATGCTGAAAAATAATGTATTTAAACCTCAATTTTTTAAAATAAATTTTAATCATAAAACACATAATATCGTTGAATTCACCCACACATTGACACTTTTTAACCATAACAGTGGCACTGAATAACCAATCAGATCGATAAGAAAAGTTAAAAATAACCATAGAAATTAAAGTGGTTTTCACTGATATCTCATACGCTATTCCAGGAAGGAATCCAATATGAAAAAAAGCATATTATTCACAGCATATGCCTGCATCTATGTAACTCAATTACATGCGGCAGCAATTGATCGTTCAGGACAATCAGTTGCAGCATTTTTACAATCAGACAATTATTTTGAAGCTGGTATCTCGATTTTGGATGCTTCTTTGAGTGGTAAAATGAATGATAATTTTAGTAAAGGTGGTTTAACCGCCGCAGCGAATATGCCCTCAGGTGACATTGCCAATAGTTATTACTCTCCTTCTGCTGCGCTTAAACTACAACTGACAGACCAATTTTCAATGGGTTTTTTATACGATCATCCCTTTGGCGCAGATGCGGGTTATCCAATTAAAGAATATCCAGCTTATACAGAAGGCAATGAGAAATCGGAATCAGAAGTGGTCTCACAAAATTTAACTACCCTCATCGGTTTTCAGCCAAACCAACACTGGAATATTTATGCAGGGCCTGCCGTACAAACAGTTAAAGGAACTAGTCGTTTACGTGGAGCGGGTTATTCATGGGCTCGTTATGACCTTGATGCAGCAGAGACGACAGGTGTCGGTTGGGTTGCAGGTGTTGCGTATAGCATTCCTGAAATCGCATTAAAAACATCTATAAGTTATCGCTCTGAAGTCGATCATGATATGCGAATGACTGAGTCACTCAGTATTTTACATCCACTTGCTGGGCGTGTTGATTTAGGAACATCCACTGAAAACTCAACGATCACTACACCGCAATCAATCAATCTCGATGTCCAAACAGGAATTATGGAAAATACTGTGGCCTTTGCCAATGTGCGCTGGGTGGATTGGTCAAGTTTCAAAATTTCTCCACCAAAACTTTATAATTTTACAAAACAAGCCACAGGCAATGGCGTGCATTTAGCTGCCTACTATGACGACCAAATTTCAGCAAATATGGGCTTAGGAAGAAAATTTAACGATAAGCTCTCAGGTACTATTTCTGTTGGATGGGACAGTGGTAGTGGCGAGCTTGTAACGACGCTTGGACCCACTGAAGGTTATTGGAATATCGGACTCGGTGCACAATACAGCCCTGCCGAAAACTATTTTGTTGCTGGAGGAATCAAATATTTTTGGCTCGGTGATGCAAAAGCACAATCTGGTTTTGACTTTGGCACAGATAAATATGACGCTATATATAAAGATAACAACGCGTGGGGCTATGGTCTAAAAATAGGTTATCGCTTTTAAATCCATAACAACATTATTTTAGGCGATCATAAGATCGCCTTTTTAATAAAATCATGAATTTACAGTTTGAATAAGTTGTGACTGCTGCCACTGTTTCGGAGGTAAGCCATACCAACGTTTAAATGCTTTGGTAAAGTTAGAAACATCGTTATAACCTAAATGATCAGCCAATTCGATCAATGTGGTTTTCTTATACAATAAATAGTCTTTGGCAACTTCAGCACGAGATGCTGATAACAGTGCCTCATAACTCGTATGATGTTCAGCTAATTTTCTAAAAAAAGTTCGCCTTGATAAATGTAAATGTTCTGCCATTTCTTCTGCGGTTAAAGGTTGCTGAAGGTTTTGCAAAATCATTAGCTTCAGCTTCATCAGCCAGTTTTCGCCCTGCTGAGTCAATAACCCCAGTTCAGCTTCACACATTTTAATTGCCTTTTGAAATGCAGGAAAATCAGCACCAGGTAATTTTTCATTCAAAACATTAGCATTAAAATAAATTGCGCAGTGTTTTTGATTCCAATGGATTGGCGCCTTTAGATAACTAAACTTTCCAGCATGAGGGGGTTTTGCATAATCAAGCTCAATTTTTAACTGTGGCAATTCATGCTCAAGTAAATCAGTTAAAATACGGATAATAGAAAGACACAATGCCTCTTGCGTATAGTAATAATTGAGCCCTAACGGAATTTGTTTACCGAACTTAATGCAGATCGTTTGATCTTTAATTTCACTGTCGAAATTGATTGTAGGATCGATCAATACACTATATTGACGGCAAATCGCAAAGACATCATACAACGTCGGTGCAGACATCAATGCTATCCCAAAAGACCCAAAATGCGACAGTCGAATATGTTGACTAAATGCAATTGAAATGGATGGGTCTTGAGTTAAATACAATGCATTTTGAACAATTTTTGCAATTTGATTGAGCGTGAAATAAGTATCTATTGAATCCAAATCATCGATTTGAATCCCTGAATTATCCAAGATTGCTGTGATTGGATAGCCCCGAACAGCACACATCCTGACAAATGCAGCAGGCAAATGCACGGGTATAATTGGAGCACACATGCTCTTATCATCAAAATCCATTTTTAACTCCTATCGACTTAATTTTTCAATATTTATCTCATCTATCTATTGAATAAATTATTAAACCATAGGCTGTTTTTTATTCTAACAAAATTGTCACGTTTGTACATTTATTTGGCACGCTTTTACCAAATTATTTTTCTATTTTGTCTGATAGTCAATGCATACGTTAACCATTCAGGATGATGATCATGGCACAACAAAAACAAGCCATTTTTATTACGGGTGCTGGTTCTGGGATTGGACTTGCATGTGTAAAGCAATTTATAGATCAAGACTTTTTTGTTTATGGTTCAGTGATCAATGCACAAGAACTGCAATTGGTATCGCAACAGTTTAGTCATAATTTTATGCCAATTGTCATGGATCTCACCCAAGAACAAGCGGTTCAAGAAGCTTTTGATTTCGTTAAGCGTCATCTCAATGACATGAAATTTAGAGCCTTAATTAACATTGCAGGTGTCATTTACAACGGCCCTCTTATGGACGTCACTCAACAGCAGTTTGAACATATCTTGGCGGTCAATACCATTGCAGTCCACATGATGACAAAGGCCTTTTTGCCTCTCTTAGAAACACAGGACAAGCTGCGTAATAAGGTCATTAATATTAGCTCGCAAAGTGGCTTACGTACATTACCATTTACTGGGATTTATTCTGCCAGTAAATTTGCGCTAGAAGCGCTGTCTAACGCAATGCGTTACGAATATTCAATCTTTGGTATAGATATCTGTGTTATTGAACCAGGGCAAATTCAAACGCCAATGGCTAAAAAAATTCTGGTAAATGTTCAGGCAACTCCCAGCCATCCACGCTATATCGAACCTATGCGTCTTTTCTCTAAACGGACACAAAATTCATTTTCTACGGGTATTCCGATGCAAAAGATCGTCAATACGATCTACACCGCATTCACCTCCGAAAATGCTAAGTACCGATATGAAATACATAGTGACTATATTCGAGACGCAATTATTTTCAGAAAAATGCCGATCAAATTACAGAAAATATTGCTCAAAAGTTCACTCAAACTTTAACCACATTTAAACTGATAAAAGGAAATTTTCTATGGATTCAGCATTTATTACGATTGGTATGCCTATTGCTTTGATTATCATCATGATGGGACTTGGGTTTGAAGTCACACTCAATGATTTCAAACGTGTCAAAGAAAATCCTCGAAATGTGGTGATCGCTTTATTTTGCCAACTTATCCTATTGATCAGCATTGCATTTTGCTTAGCTAAGCTGTTCAAACTTGAACCTTTACTTGCCGTGGGTCTGATGATTCTCGCAGCATCTCCGGGTGGGAGTACAGCCAACTTATTTAGTTATTTATTTAAAGGTGATATTGCGCTGAATATTACCTTGACTGCTTTTAATTCTGTAATCGCTGCATTTACTTTACCAATCGTTGCAACACTTTCACTTAGCTATTTTATGCAAGATAGTACGATTGTTGGAATTCAACTAGATAAATTAGTTCAGGTATTTTTACTCATCCTCGTACCATTAACCATAGGTATGATCATTCGTGCAAAAAAGCCAAACTTTGCAAAAAAAATGGAAAGTTTTGTAAAGTATTTTTCGGTGACTTTTCTCGTATTGATTTGTATAGGTGCATTATTCAAAGAACGTGAACATCTGGCTGATTATTTTGCTTCGGTTGGAGCAGTGTGTGCATTATTTTGTGCAATCAGTTTGGCTATAGGTTATTTCATTCCGCGTTTATTTAAAATGAATGAAGCGCAATCAAGAGCTTGTGCATTTGAAATAGGTATTCATAACAGTACTGTTGCACTAACCATCGCAATTTCAGTCTTAGGAAATACAACCATTGCCATTCCAGCAGCTGTTTACTCCGTCATTATGATTTTCTTTGCCTTTGCTGTTGGTTTGATTTTTAAATATAAGGATAAACAGCAAATTGAGGGGAATAATTCTCTTCAAAATAATCTTTATTAAAAGGATAATACTAAATAACCAACCTTGTAAATGCTATCTACCATTCGATTTAGTATAGTTGGTTCAATAAAATCATAACAAAAAAATAAGGGAGCCAAAGCTCCCAATTATTAACGACTCGCCAACTTAGATTCAATCCAATGATTAATTTCCCATGCAGACCATCCAACACGACCAACTGTTAAATTTGTCTGTTTGGGAAATGTTGGATCGTATTGCTTATGACGCTCATCCATAATGTTATAAATCGTTGCGCGACTTAACCCCGTAATTCGCATAACCTCTTTCAAGTTAATAATTTGATTCATCTGAAAAGTTTGACCTGTGAACGCATTCATGATGTTGACTCCTAATCATTGATGCGAGCGGTGATTCGCTCAGATAATAGGGCAGTCCAATAAAATTTTACTGAGTCCAATCTCGTCCACCCCTGTCTAATTCACAGCCCGTACGTTCTGCTGCAAACCATTCTGAATATCCTGCACAAATCTATCTTGCTGATTGAATTTAGGCTTAGCCTTACCTTTAGGCTCAGGCTGTACCTGTTCAGACTCAACAAGCTCATCCATATAAAACTCCTCCACCAAATCCAATCCCTCTTCCGAGTTCACCTCAAACCTTGCATTACCATAACCTTGCCTAGCTGTCTGATCTAAAGCATGTTGATTAAAGCCTGAAGCTTTGCTTTGTTGGTCAATCTCCTTCGCCACTTGAATGGCTTGTTGAAGATTAACGCCATCACGTAAAGTTAAATCCACGTAATACACAGGCGTGCGATAGCTTTGTGTGGTGGATTTTCCTCTTAAGGTCAGTTGTAACGGTAGGCAAGACAATAAGCCATTCGATGCAGCATGGTAATAACTCAGTCTCGCAGCCAAGGTTCGAATACTATTAAACCCCGCAGTTCTAAAGATGAATGTACCCAGTTCATCCGATTCATCTAAATTAACATGCAAACGTCCATAAGGCTTACAGTTGCCACCTTGTGCCAATGGACAAAGATCAGGCGAAGGGCATGGATGTTGCTCAATCCCTTGATTGGTCAGCCGTTGGCAAGTTTCACCATTCCCAACACACACGGGGCGTCCTGTTTGACGATCAAATAGGCTGTACTCCGCCCGTAGATTCAGTTCAGGATCATTGAAGATCATACGGACTGGTATGGTTCTGAGCTTTTGGTTTTGCGCTTTAACTCGGAGTTGTTCATCAAGCGGATGCTTGACCCATCCATCTTTACCTTGGATTTGACTGGTAATGGTAAACTGATCATCCCTTTCAGGGAGTCGTTTGCCATTCTTTTCCACGACTTTACCGATACTGATTCTGCCAAGTATGGATGGTGTGATTGCTAAACCTTTGATCATGGTGATGTCCTCTTTTGTGTAAATAAAATTTGCATAAAAAAATCCCATACGCTGAGGCATGGGATTTTGGTTTGTGGGGTTGGATATTTTACTTAGGCTAATCGGTATAAATATTGAAGCGCCGTGAGCCTTGTTTGCTTTGTGGGAACTGGTTGAGATATTCAGGATGCTGTTTCAGTAAAGCCTTGCTGTCTAAGCTGATTGAGTCCTTGGACTTTTTCCACGTCACTGAGCCTGTTAAGAATGTTGCGCGTTCTGCCTGTTGCATCTTGGCTTGCAGTTGGTGTTTAAGTAAATCAAACTGCTGCTGATGCTTTTCGATTTGGTTGCGCGCTTGAAGCAGTTGCTCAAACTGTTGATTGGCTTGCGTATCTTCAGTGAGGTCTGTGGTGCTGAGTGGTACATGTTCAGGATAAAGCAGTTGTAGGGCTTTGGCTGCCGACTCACTGGCATCTGCTTCAGGTGGTGTATCCTTTTCCACACACTCCCAGAAATATCGTTCAGCATTGATGATGTGTTGAATCACTGATTCAGAACGGGTCACTTTAAAGATTCGGGTTTCATGCCCACAAATCAGCACACAAATATGCGCAGCTTTCTTACCTGTCACCGCCAATTGATGTTGTACCTGACACAGCACGTATAAAGGCACACCATCTCGCCACAACTTAGCACCATATTCCCCTGCTGTTTTACACTCCAAGATTTGCACATCAGCATCACCCACCACGGAATAATCCAAGTTAGCCAACATGAAGTGTTTATCAGCTTCAGGATGTTGTAGCACTGCATTGACCCGACGAACTTTGTAATTGGTATGCATGCTGTAGTATTCAGCGACCAAGGGTTCAAGTCGTTTGCCCCAATACAAAGGCGCATGCCCTTCACTTTCATCTTCGATGCTTTGTTGAATCCGACCTGTCTTGATCATCCACAATTCGAGCATCGACATATAGGGATTGAGTCCACAGGCTGCGGCGCAATCACTGCTACCGATGCCTTGTCGACGTACTGCTAACCATTCGGCTTGGCTGAGTTTCTTGGTGTCTACAAAGCGTTTAGCGGTAAACAGTTTGGGACGATGGGTATGAATATTGACCATTGGATTCGGTGTTACATTGAGAGGCATGTTTAGTGCTGTATTCATGATGATTTCCTATTTTGTAAATTTCGGGCATAAAAAAGCCACATCCGAAGATGTGGCTCTGTGTCGTGGCTCAATGAATTTGAGTGACTGAAATGAGGTGTTTAAAACAGCAGGCATAAAAAAAGCCACATCGTGTGATGTGGCTATAAAGGGTTTATGCTCTGGAGGTGGTGCAACATAAACTTTGCTTGATTGACAATTTTTAATTTAATCTCAAAAGCTTAAAGCAAACTTAAGCAATCATCCTTAAAGCTTGCTCCAATCCACGTTGTTTTAAACCTGCCCCTGCACCAAACCATGCAGAATCAAGTCGATGATCTTGGCTCATAGCACGACGTTCGTGATCGCAGAATTCTGTGATCGAACACAATAAGCCATAGGCGGTGTCTTTGGCTGAACTGAGTTCTGCCCCTCGTCCATGTCCATTAAACATGGTCATGACTTTAGACATTGCTCGTCCATTGGGTTCGGCTTTTGTAGTCTCAGTCTGATTAGCAACATTACGATAGAACTGAATAATGCTGTCATCCTGTTCGGCAATACTCAGACTAGTGTTGTTAAACACTGCATCGAAATAAGCCGCCGCTTCTTGTTGCGTCACTTTACGTTGACTCAGTTGTTTCATTTCATACATATGATCTTCCCATGCACGCACGGAAATACCCAGTTGCTGTTTAATTTTCTCAGCATCGAATTTGGTGCTGTGTGGCACTTTGACCACGCCTGCACTTGAGTTCTGTCCTTTTAAGGCAATGGCTAAGGTGTTATTACACACCACTCGAATACTGGTGAATTGTGCGGTGGTGGCAAGGGTGCCATCGCAAGCCGTTGCTAAGAGAATATAGCCATTGCTGACATCTTTCCCCTTGAGTGATGTTGTTTGTCCTGTTCGTGCCAATGCCCAGAACTTCTTTCCACCTTTGAGTACACCTGCGGTTTCTAATTCAAAGCCAGATTGTTCGGTCAGGTCTTTATAGAAATTTAAGATTTCCAATGGTTGGACTTCCTGATAACGCTGACTGACTACGGATAGCGGTGCATGGGTATCGGAACGATAAAGTACTCGCTGTTCCTCATAGGGCATGATGATGCTTTGCCCTCGTTCATTCTGTGCCATATAGCTAACATTGGAGGATTCAATCCTCCAGTCCATGCCTGCCTGCTGTGCCCAGACCTCGATGGGTTGGTTTTGGGTGAGTTGGTTGCCTAAGCCATGCCAAGGGGTTTCGCCTACATACGCCATTTGTTCAAGTTGATGTGCCATGCGTTTTGTCCTTATAAACAAAAAGGCTGCTGAACCCCATCCCTTGATTGGAATGAAGTCCAGCAGCCTGATTCAGATTTGTCTTGTGAATGTGCTTATTAAGTCCTGTGTAATAGGCTCAATAAACACATTCAATGTATTGATTCATCTTTATGTTATATAAGTGAAATTTCTTTCAATCCGTTCAAAAGCTTCAACGACTCAACTGTATAGTACGTGGTGCGTATGTAGAATAAATATCGCCTTCAGCTTATTGTGGTGACATCACAATTTCACGTCCATCCTTGAGTACTGCAACCACCTCTCTGACATTGCGTGGATCACAATTCAAGAAGAAGCGCATGGATTTCCCATACAAAATAGGATTGGCACCATCACGGTAATCTGCTTTACAGTTACCCCGATTCACCACCACTCGATCCAATGTAATGCTATCGGACAATGAAATTAAATGGAGGTAGGCTGTTTCAACCTCATGTTTCTCACCAAAGACCTGATTCTTAATTTCAATACGATATTGCATTGAAGCATCGCCTTGGTCGGATGATGTTTGTTGTGCGTCCTTCTCCGCTTCTTGTCTATTCAGGGTTTCCCATTCATCCCAGCCTTTGGTAATAAATTCTCGTATTTCCGCAACGGGTGTCACTTCCAAATTACTGAGATAATAGCCTGCGGTAGCTGCCGTTTCTTCACTAGGCGATTTTTCTAAGGACTCCAAGTCCTGTAATTCTTTCTCGGTCAGTTTGTCTGTTTGAGCCTTTGCTTTGACTGCTTCGGTTTTCACTGCGTTATTCTGCGCTTGTGCTGCTTCTGGTTGTTTTTCACAACCGACTGTGAACATGGCTATGGTTGCCAACATTATGATCTTTTTCATTTTATCTCTTTTCCCTTATTCCCCATATGCTTAGGTATTCACATCAAGGTGCTGGTCTATCCATGCATTGTTGGTAGTATTTGTCTTTAAAAACTTGTTTGGTTTTTTCAAAAGTTGCTGTCCCACCTCGACTATATTCAAAGGCATCATGAATCATCGGTCTGAGTTGTTCTCTCAGCTCATCGTTATCGCCTGCAAGCATGTAAGTCGCTTCGGCAAAACCACCGTAGGTCAAACGAGCCTGCATCACGGTTTCAGCTACATTCGCTTCTTCCTGACAGGCTTTCTCTTGTTTGGAGCTACAGCCTGTCAGCAAAGCAACGGCTATGATGAAAAGTAATTTTTTGTTTATCATGTTCCTACCCTCTGCATTTGCCCACGGTATAGCCTCTGGCAAAGTCCAGACGACGTCTGTCTTCATCATTGCTGATCGGTACAGTAAAGAATGGCTTGCCGTATTGTTCACGGATGCTGTCATAGCGACAGCTACAGGCTTCTTCACTTTCCACTGCGGTTTTAATGGCAGCGTTTGGATACATGCATTGTTCGATATAAGCTTTACGGTCTTTGCTATCCGTAGATGAACAAGCAGATAAAATAGGTAAAAGGAATACAGCAAGCATGCTGAATGTTTGAATTCTCATAAAGCTCCCCTTTGGTATTGTTCTGTATTGAAATCAAAATTTAAGACACAACGACGCATGCTCCCGAGTCAGGAAGATGTGCGAATATGAATAAAATGAGATGAATAAATCCCATCAACTGCTTGGTGAAAAGTCAGTTGTTTGAAATAGAATTCAGTACAGTAAGGGGATGTTTTGAATGACCATGATGGACTCCTTGGAATTAAGAAGTTCTACCGAATCACTGTCAATTGATTATGGTGGCAGAACGAGAAGGGGTTGACAGACTGGGATCCAAGGAACCAGCACGCGTAAAGCGTCCCCCTCCCGTCCTACCGCAAAGAAGGGGGACACGAGGGTTCTAACGACTTATAGAAATATATAAGCCGCCATGGATCTTCGGTCTGTCAAAACCGACTGACGATGTAGGTCAGCATGCTAAGAATAATGGTGAGGGTAAGTTAAGTCAATTCACTTAAACCAAGAATCCTAAGTATTCAGAAAGTTGTTAAATATCTTGAACTATTAAAATATTTTTAGAAAAATGACAAACTATATATAACATTATTAATTCTTATCTCTTATTTTATAATAGCTTGGAGCAACACCAGCCCAGCGCTTGTAGGCTTGAGAAAATGTGGATAGATCAGAAAAACCTAAAATTTCTGCGATTTGCGTTAAGCTTACATTCTTGGATAAAAGTGTATTGGCACGATGACACAACATTTCATTTTGAATCGTTCTAAAAGATGTCTGTTCTTCTTGTAATCGCCTTTTAAGAGTACGTTCACTGGTATTCAACCGATTTGCAATATTCCCAAGACTGAGCCGTACACTTGATGGTGCATTCATTAAGAGGTCACGTACGATCATAGTTGTGGTTAAAGTTGTATGGCGCTGAGTGATAAGTTCCATACACAACCTCTCACACATAGCCGCAGTGTTTGGATTTGCATGTGGTAATGGCTGTTGTAATTGAGAAATATTAAATTTGAGTACATTATTTTTTTGGCCGAACTGTATGCTTGTACCTAAATATTGTTCAGGAATAGGGATGAACAGATATGACGGCTTGGGATAAATCAGATGAAATGCATCTAATTGAAAAGCGCTTTCATAAATATCATGAATCACTCTAGACGTTGCTGCCATCGCCCGTTCAACAACAAATCGTCGTAATTCATTTGTGTAGCCTACAGGTTCAGTAAAGTGAATTAAACATTCTCCATTTTCTTGATGAAAACTGATATTCACAAAGGTATAAGTCAGAGCAAGATAACGCTGTACAAGGTACATTGCATCTAAACCCGTTGCACTGCTCATGAGTGCATAACCAAGAATGCCATAAGTTGTCAGTTGATGTTGAAAACCTGTGACTAGACCTAATCCAGCCGTATTCTCAGACAAAGCATCAATCAAATTATGGATTACATCTATCTCTTCATCAGGTGCGATAACACAGTTCGCATCACTTAATCTTGTAAGCGTAAGTCCAGTACTTGTTAATAATTGAATCTTTTGTATTTTGAGTTGCTCACCAAGTTCTAATAATAATTGCACACTGGATGGAGCTCGGAGATAGTCCTGAAATTCTAACATTAATTGGCCTAAATACTAAAACCGTTGTCCCAATCTAGCATGGTTGATTTGTATGTGGAAGCCTAAGATTGACTTATCCGATATGAATGGAAGGGATTCAGTATGAATTCAACCCAACCAATAAAGACTACAAGCTTTATACGTAATTTTATTCAGAAACTAAGTATAACCAGCTTGACAGCATGCGTAATCACAACTTCTTCAGCGAATGAAATAAAAATAGGAGATTCAACCATGGGCTATCAAAATCAAGTTGCTTGGCAACAAATCGAACAATTTCTTCCTCAAGAATTTCATATTTCCAAAGATCAATTGCCAGCAGAAGAATGGTGGGATTGGAATGGTAATCATGTCCATTTAGATACCTATCGCAATCCAAAAGCAAAGATTAAAGTCATTTTATTTCATGGTGTGGGAACCAATGGCCGACAAATGTCGATGATTTTAGGTAAGCCTTTGGCTGATCGTGGTTATGAAACGATCGCAGTAGACATGCTTGGCTACGGTGTTACTCAGGTTGAGAAAGGCAAACGCATTCGTTATGACGACTGGGTACAAGCTGGAAGTGATTTAATTGATATTGAACTGGCTAAAGATAATCGTCCAATTGTGTTGTATGGATTAAGTGCGGGTGGCATGTTGACTTACCATGTTGCTGCAAAGAATAAAAAGGTGAAAGCTATTGTGGGAATGACCTTCCTTGACACCAGTAATCAGGTGGTTAAAGACACAGTAGCCAGTAATTTGTTTATGAGTCGTGTAGGAACGCCAATAACGCATTGGACTGCCAAAACCCCATTAGCATCAATGCGTGTGCCAATGAGTTGGGCAAGTAAAATGAGCACTTTGGTGAATAATAAAGACGCTTTGAAAGTTTTTATGAAAGATAAAACCTCAGCAGGGAATTCAGTATCATTGACCTTTTTAGATTCATATATTCATTATAAACCTGAAGTTGTAGCAGAAGACTTCGATATTTGCCCAGTGTTATTGACTCAACCTGCGCAAGATCGTTGGACTCCATTGAATTTAAGTACTCCATTCCTAAGCAGAATTAAGAAAGTTCCTGTAAAAACAGTGATGCTTGAAAATGCAGGACATTATCCATTAGAACAACCTGGTTTGTCTCAAATGGTTGACGCAATTGATGTTTTCTATAAAGCTACAGTGAAATAGATTATGTATAAAGTTAATCCCATAGTTTGCCTTGTATAATGGTGGACTCTAGTCTTAAATTTAAGTGTCTAAATTTCGCCTATAGGAATTGAGCCATTACTGACTCAGTTCCCTTGAAACTCCAAATAGCTTTTTTAGCTAATAATGTATAACTCTATCCTACTGTATTGAGATGTATAGCCTTTTACTCAATCAACATGAAGAACAGCCAAAAGCTCTCATACCTTTCACACGGACTCTAAGCCGCTGGCTAATCTTTTCAACAGTCATACGAGCTAAATAGCTATACACAGCTTCCAACCTTTCTAATCCTCTTGGGTCTTCACGCTTAATCATACCCAACCCATTAAGATATTTGTAACCTTCCTGTTGCTGACTGTTTTCTGTATTCGCCACCATAATTTCACTGTCTTCCAAATCTTCATCTGCATGTTTATTCGTATGGCAATTCCAATAATAACCAAGCCCTTCCGTGATTTCATTCATCCATGCCCTACCTACCCATCGAGCTAATTTGCAGTCGTAAGTAGATGCAGAACCATCGTAGATTAAAAACAAATGAACGTGATAACTCCCTAGCGGAGCCTGCTCTAAACACCACGCATTCAGTTTCAAGTTTTTAAAACACTTATCCTTATTGGCCATACGGTTACGAAGCGTTTGAACGTGTAGATTAAACATTTCAATATCAACCATATGCTGTTTATCCACGTGATACTTCAAATCTACCCTGACAACGAGATTACGGCTATAACGGGAAAATAACCTTTCTGAGAGCTGCTTAAGCCTTTTAAACCTAACACTTACTCCAAATCTATACTGACGAAGATCACTCTTAGTTTTTGACTGATACTCATGAAATAGTTTGCTGTATTCATTCAATATTCCCTCATCGACCTTTAGAAGAGATCCATACGTACAGTAGCCATTTTCCATTTTCCTGTAACGTTGAAGTTCACCTTTAGCAATGACATGAAATACCTCAACATAGTCTGCATATACATGATTACAGGAATAGATCTGTTCAAAGGCATCTAGCAATCTAACCAGTTCAGGTAGGTCTTTTCTGTTCAAACCATTGTTGATAAGCCTCTTGGTAAAAGATTCAATTTCAATCAGCAGTCTTGGTTCATGGGGAGTGTATTGGTGAATGTTCATGATGAGTAATTCCGTAATATGCTCATCAGATCAGGTGTTTGAGTATTTTTTAATTCTTAATCTTTAGTTATATAATTCATACATATAATATCTACTACAGCTTTTCAGAGAAAAAAATGCCCTAGAATTCCTTGAAATATAGAAACATTTCAATCTATTTATCCTAGGGAATCTTATGAAATTGATCATTTTCAGTAAAGCTAAAGTTATTCAACGCTTATGGTCAAATCTCAAGGAGAAATCACGCTGAACATACACAATCAATCATGACGATTGGCTGTCCTCTGTGGTTGAAATTTTCTTAGCTTTGGGCTCCTGCCCTTTCGTATAACGTTTGATTTTCTTACCGTTTTCCATATCCACCCATAGTATGAACAAGTCCAAAAAGTAAAAATAAGGTAAATAGTATTTCTTAAAGCTTTTTTGAAGGTCTTTATCAATGGTTTCAATTTTTAAAACTTCATGCCTTAATTCGGCCTTTGGAGCAAAAATATTGCAACTACGCATGCTGTAATGTATTTCATTCGCTGAGTTACTCAGTTTGTTCTTTTCGTTATAGCGTGCGATAAATTTAGCCAAATACTGCCTTAGCTTCTCTGGCAAATTGACATCTTGCAGTTTGGGTTGATATTCAAAAAACAAGGTTAAATCTGCATAGGTCTGTCTACTCTGCCGCTGTACACAGTCATATTGATCCCAACGCAACAAATAGCCTCTAAGCCAACTTAGTGGTTGTGCTGACTGACCCACTCGTAAGAATTCAGTCAGAATCGATGATTGCTCTGTCTGATTCAAACTTTTGTTTGGGATATTCAATTCAATCTGTATACGCAAGGCATAAACATCTTTTGCAAGCAAATAACGAGTGTACTTGGTGAGTTTTTTAAAATTGCCATCTAAACTTGCCTTAGTTTTTATAAAATCGTGATGTGATAGTTCATTCTTTAAAATGCTCATTTTTTCATTAAGTTGAACCATGATTACGTCATTCAATGGCTGTAATTGAAACTCTTGCAACACACTCCAATTTGCCTGCAAAAAACTTAAAAAGGACAATACATTTTGAGATCGAAATGGTGCGCTTGATAAGTTTTGAAAAAGGTCTGGCTCATCAAGTAAAGTTTTAAAAATATTCAACCACATCTGACCCAATCGAGTGTGCATTTTTGAATATTCTTCAGGTGAGAAAGTACCTAATAATGCTTTATTCGGAATAATAAATAATTCAGGTTTTACTGCTCTAAGGGTTTCACAAAACACTTCTATTCGCCCCAACAGAGGAGCTAATGTTAAATGTCCACCGTCACTGTCTGACAAGTATGGATATACAAAGTAAGTGAGATCAGCATAACTCAAATATTGCTGCACAGGTTTTGCTAAATGTTTTCGATGAGCAAAGATCCTTGTATCCTGCTCACTTAGGTCATTGAGGGTACAATAGTCTTTGGATAACGACTCTAAATTCTTATTAGAGGTAGGTAGAGATGATGATTGCAGAGCCAGACATCCATTTATTATCTGGTGTAGGTTAAAACCTAAATTAAATTTAAAAACCTGTTCTACAGCAAAGAAGCAGCTAAATATCCAGTACCAACTTTCATTTACAGCGGCTACATCACTTTTTTTGATTAAACCAACTGCCTTTTTACTAAATTGCTTGCGAACAACATCATTCCAATTTCTAACAGTGTACTTATCCGCCAAAATAGAAAAAATACCTGCCAACTCTTTCTTGAATTTTAGGATAAATGTATTTTCTGCAAAGTACTTGGTTTCCTTAAGAATAAAGGCAAAGTGTAAATTCAAACCAAATTCCTGACTTGGCTCCAGTCTAACTAAATAATGAATAAGTGTGTTTAACCCATCAACTTTCTGTAAAATCGCTTTTATTTTACCCTCATAGTCTGAATACAATTTTAGGTAATCATCCTCCCCCTTTGGCTGATCTCGATAAATTGTAACATCGAAGCAAAAAACATAAATCTGCTCATGTTCATCTAAAGCTTTTTTAAATGTTTGCTCGTACCCTGCCTCATAAACATCTAAGCCAAATTGTTCATCAACAGAAGAGTCTGTTAATACTTTCGGTTTCAATTTTTCCAAAAAATCAAAGAAGACATCAAGCTCATAATCACCAACTTCACTTGGTACAAGCGGATGAGAATCTATACACAACCTCATTGCACTTTGCCCTAGATGCATATTCAAATTTTTAATTATGCTTCGGCTAGATAAATCAAGCGCATGACTCAACCCCAAATATTGTGAAATTTTTCTAAAAACAAAAAAGTCTAAATGATCCTTTTCAGTTAAAACACTACGAGAATATCTGAGGCTATTAATCCCTTTATTCAGTTCCACACGCTGCTCGTTCGTCAAACATGGAAGTTCCTCAAGTATTGGTTCCTGATCATTTTTAAGCATCAACAACAACTGATCATAGTTTTCCAACAGATCAATTGTCTCTCGAAAAATAACAACTTCATGTTGCTGATTTCTTTTTGACACTCGTTGAAACGACAAAGGATATTTATAGCGAAGCATCTTGTACAAATCACTCTTTGTTATTCTTTTAAGAAAATGGTAATTTTCCATACTAATCCTTTATATTTAGAAGACTACAATAAAGTCTTAATTTTATTAATCAGTATTTATTTTACATTAAAATCATATTTTAATAGATCATTATTCACTATAAAAAATGAATATTAATTAACACCAAAAACAACAATTCTACGTATAAAAACTGGCTATATCCGTTATTGCTTGGAGTAAAGAATAATAGAGGCCTAAGACCTGAACCAAGCTTTCAAAAAGTAAGTTAGTTATGCTTTTAAAGTGTGGTAGAGAGCTATCAAGAAATTTGATAAAAGATAGGCTTTGCAATAGATACGAATTGGCTTAAATAGTTATTGTTTATTATTTCTAATCAAAATAAAAAATTTCAGCAATAATGTACCCCACATTCAATAGAGGTACATGAGTATAAATGAGCTAATTAAGCATTAGATTCAACTCATTTATTGAGCCGAATATGTGTTATATTTAGCTCATCTTGGAAAGATTCTAAGTGGAGACTAAGATGCAAGATTGGATTTGGCAAAGTGAAAACTGGGTAAACTTCACATGGGACGATGAAATCATCTTGCCCAAAACCAGACAGATTCATCAAAAAATTGGAATTCTACTTGGGCAAAGTCAACATGATTTAGCCAAAGAACAATTCACTTTAGACACACTGCTTGCCAATCTTGTAGCATCATCAGCGATTGAAAATGAGACCTTAAATGTGTATTCATTACGCTCCTCACTTGCTCGTCGTTTGGGTGTTACCCTTGAACAACCTTACCCAAGTTCAGACCGATCTGAAGGCTTAGCCAACATCATGCTGGATGCGCTTAATAACGTAAAGCAACCACTTACTGTTAAACGTCTTATGCAATGGCACCAATGGCTTTTTAATGACCCTGATTGGACAATGCAGCGTTTACGTATTGGTCAACTCAGAGGTTCAGAACCAATGCAGGTTGTCTCTGGTCGATTGGACTATCCGACCGTTCACTTTGAAGCACCTCCTAGAGAAGGACTAGAAGAACGTTTAGAAGCTTTTATCAATTGGTTTAATCATAGTCTAACCGATGCGTTGCTTGACCCGCTACTTCGTGCAGGCATTACTCACTTATGGTTTATCACACTCCACCCTTTTGATGATGGTAACGGTCGTATTACACGTACCCTCACAGACCTTGCTTTAGCGCAAATGGATGAACAGAGTATTCGCTTGTATGCACTATCCCCCGTTATATTAAATAAACGCAAAAGTTATTATGAAATTTTAGAACAAACCCAAAAAAATGATTCCAATATCACCAATTGGCTTGTCTGGTTTTTAGACACCTTAAATGACAGCCTTGAAACGACGTTAAAGCAAATTAATCGAACATTGTTTAAAAGTCAGTTTTGGCATAAGTATTCAAACTTAGATCTCCATGAAGGACAACGCAAAGTATTGAATCGTTTATTAGATGGTGGTGAAAATGGCTTTGAACATGGTATTAGTGCCTCACAATATCAAAAGGTTGCTAAAGTCAGTAAAGCAACGGCTACTCGTCACTTATCTGACTTGCTCGAAAAAGAGTGTATAATCAAATTGGAAGGTGGTGGGCGCAATACTCGCTATCAGATCAATACTCAATTATAAATAGAGTACTTTTATTTTTTACGGTATATTTTGCGGTAAAATCAATTTGCTGCATAAATTATCAATTTAAAATTCAATTGGATAAGCTAATAGTTCGAGTCCCGCAGAGCGTACCATTTTATGGTTTATTTTGGTCTATAGTACTCCCAATAAGAATAAAAAATCAGTCTATAAAATTCTAAATTTATACATATTCTTTGCGGTAATTATTTCGATAAGATGTGTTACTTCAAAACCTTTACCACAAAATACCAAAAATCGTTATACCTCTAGCAGATACCAAGATTAAAACTATCAAAGCAAATTTATTGCCCCTATCTCTTACACAACCACATTTACTTTCAATTGCTTTCCTCATTCTCAAGATACCTTGAACCCATGTATTTGATATAAATATGGATCAAAATGATATTTATTGATTTCATAAAATTTTTCACCCTGATCGTTAATATTATCCTTAAGAAACCAAATCTGTTCTCAATTAAAATGATACAAAAATATTAAACACAATTGTTCAATTTTACTCATATTTGATCTAATATACATATATTGAAATTTTGTTGACTAGAGATACTAGTAACTAAACAAAAAAATTAAGGCTCTTTCCGAGGATCAAATATGACCAATACAGTATTTCAGCAAGGAAGAATTGACGTACATCATCACATTGTTCCTCCTGTTTTTAGAGAGGCCATGCTCAACAAAGGCATTGATAAAGTTGCTGGTGCGCCATTGCCTGTCTGGACACCCGCTCAATCGATTGACATTATGGATCAGATCGGTACAGAAACTGCGATTGTCTCTTTATCTGCGCCAGGTGTTTATTTTGGAAATGTACAGGAAGCATGCAGCTTGGCACGCGAGTGCAATGAATATACTGCGCAAATGCGACAAGACTATCCAAACAGATTTGGTTTCTTTGCCGTGCTGCCGATGCCTTTAACTGCTGAAGCCTGTAAAGAAGCCATCTATGCTTTGGAAGTACTAAAAGCGGATGGCATTGTCTTACTGGGAAGTACCAATGGTATTTTCCTTGGTGACAGCCGTTTTGAAGAACTCATGTTTGAACTCAACAAACGTAAAGCCATTGTCTTCATTCATCCAAATTTGCATCAGACCAGTGAAAATTTAGGTCTCAGCACACCTGGATTTATTTTGGAATTTTTACCTGATACCACACGTGCAGCAGTCAATCTGATTACCTCTGGGGTGATGGAACGCTTTCCAGATATCCAATTTATCTTGGCACATGCTGGAGGCTTCTTACCTTATATTGCATGGCGTGTCTCGCTAGGCAACCTGATGACTGAAATGAATAAAAATGCGCCTCAAGGGATCATGACTTATATCAAACGTTTCTATTTTGACACTGCTTTATCACCCTCTCCTTACGCCATGTCAGCATTAAAAGAGCTTGTTGGCACAGAAAGAATTTTATTTGGCAGTGATTTTCCATTTGCACCAGCGCCTGTGTCTCATATGCAAGTACAGACTCTCGGAGAATTGAGCATTTTTGATGAATCAGATCATTATAAAATTCAAAGAGCTAATGCACTCAGCCTATTTCCTCAATACAAAAAAGCCAATGAAGAAGTCAGCCCACGCCCAATTTATCTACAGGAATCCTTTAGTAATAAATTTAAACGTTGGATGACTCAGCCAATTATTGCAATCGCAGAAAAGAAACGTTCAAAATAAGATTGAGGCTTTTATTATGGCTTTACATATTGTTCATTTTATTGATTCTCAACAAAAAAAGCGTTGGGGACTCATTCAGGAAGATCAGATTAAATGCTTGCAGCATGATTTTGAAAATACTCAGGAAATCATTCAATGTGGCATTCTGCAATTGGAAAAATTGGCAACTGAAAGTAAAGAAAAATACTTACTTGCTGATGTGGAACTACTGAGTCCGATCACCAATCCATCGCAAATATTATGTCAGGGTGCAAATTATCGTCAGCATATGCTTGATTCGGGAATTAATCCTGATACTCAATCATTTAATATGTTTTTTACCAAATCATTGGCATCTCTTCATGGTCCAATAGGATGGATTGAAAAACCAAGCCATGTTGATTTATTAGACTATGAAATTGAATTAACACTGGTATTAGGCAAAAAAACGCAAGGTAGTGTCAATGTCACCACAGAAAACCTACATGAATATATTGCAGGTGTCTGTATTGGTAACGATATTTCAGCACGTGACATCCAAATTCCACAAATGCAGTTTTATAAAGGCAAAAGCTATCGTACATTCTGTCCACTCGGCCCTGTTTTGTGCTTATTGAATAAGACAGAAATGCATTATCTCAATAAGTTACAACTTAACCTAAAAGTAAATGGTGAAGTCCGTCAGCAAGACTCCACCGAAAATCTGGTGTTTAAGCCTGCTGAAACATTGACTGAGTTCTCCCAGATTACCAATTTTGAAGTGGGTGATGTCCTGATGACAGGTACACCATCAGGCTGTGCATTGGGTTTACCCTCCGCTACACTCATTAAAATGACAGGTCTTTTACCTGAGAAGCTTAAATGGCAATTGTTTCAAAAAAGTCAGTCCAGACGTTCCCAATATCTGAAAATTGGTGATCAGATTGAATCTCATATTTTTAGTAGTGATGGCAAAATCAATTTAGGCTATCAAAAACACACCATTTGTTAAGTAGAGAACTCTTTATTATGAAAAAATATTTGTTTTTATGTTTACTGGCATCTTACTCTATTCAGTCCTTTGCATCAGATCACCTCAATGGCACTGTATGGAAAACGATTGATGATGAAACCAATCAACCTAGAGCCCTTGTAAGATTTAGTGAAGATAAAAATGGTGCACTATCGGCGACTATTGAAAAAATTCTCGTTGCTAGTGAAGCGAATAAATGCACCAAATGTGAAGGAACCTACCAAAACAAATCATTAGTTGGTCTAACCATCGTCAAAAACTTAAAAAGTTCAGGTCAAAATAAGTATACCAATGGATCGATCTTAGATCCAAAAACAGGTAAAACGTATAGCTTTAATGCGACTTTATCCCCTGACGGCAAAAAACTAAGCGGTCGTGGTTACATTGGTATTTCTGCACTTGGTAGAAGCCAGACGTGGTACAAAATTAAATGATTTAAAAGGCTTAAAATTTTCTTATTTTTGGATTGAATCTACTGTTCGATCCAAAATACGTGATTCTAGATTAGCAAAATAGAGCGCTAATCTAGAATTTATAAAATGACATCACAATTCTTTTAATATTGGTAATTCACGGCGTGATATTTCATAAGCCTCAGTATGTGCCAAACCTAATGCAATCAGTATTAACTCTGCTGCATCTGAACCACTTTCCCGCCATGTTTTATGACCATCAAGCACTAAAAAAATCGAAGTTAATACCGAACCCGCAATTAATGATATGACTGAAAAAAGTTGATCTTCCCGAAACGTATAGCGCTTATTCTCTAATCCTGACAATACATCTGGTAAAGGTGAATCATCCCCTGTCCACAAAGCCATTAGAGATTTTGAACTAAAAGCGAATCGGCAGATAAATCGCCCCCAATCTGGTTCTTCATGCGCTCTACGAATATACATACGTATACCTGTCGCAATCCGAACAGCAGCATCGGACTCATTGTCTAATGTTTTAATCACTCGAGCATTCATTTCTACTGCAAGCTGAGATGCAATGTCTTCAAATAATGTTTCTGGATCAAGCTGATTATTATAAATAGTACCACGAGCCACACCAGAAGCTTCCGCCAACTCACTGACACTGATATTGGTTGAACCTCGTTCAGCAAAAAGTTTGAGTGCTGCTTTATGAATTCTTTTTTGTGATGATGATAAACGCACAGCCTCAACCCTTTGCACAAATCCAATTGAATTGAACAATAATACCTAAATTTAAACAAAAAATCTCTATTATTGCTCAATCATACTTATTTTATATCTGTACCCATTTTAGACTTTGCATCCATAATTGTTCTGCCAACGCAATATTCTGTGCCACACTGGAAGATGCTGTGACTTTGCAATCCTCATAATACATACCTGTTTCACCACCAAGTTGTGGTGCCGTTGCACAATAGAGTGTCGTTTTAGCCCCTTCTGCTGGACTAATCATCCAACGAGAAAGCACTTTCACCAAAGGCTTTGGCAAGCTCCGCCAAACATTGGTCGATACAACTCCAGGATGTACTGCGTAGGTAGTCACACCTGTCCCATACAATCGTCGAGCGAGTTCTTTGGCAAAAAGTATGTTAGCAAGTTTAGCCACAGCATACTCTTTCAGCCCACCGATACTTTGAGTCGATTGTAGTACAGCATCAAAATCAATACCTTTTGCATGACGATGTGCTTTGCTCGAAACGACAACGACACGTGCTGGTTTAGATTCGATTAATTTATTTGTTAATAACTGAGTCAGTAGAAAGTGCCCTACATGACACACACCGAACGTCAATTCAAAGCCTGACTTTGTTAATCCTTTCTGCCCTGCTAAACCCGCATTACAAATCAGAAGATGTAAGGGTAAATCACGTTCTAAAAATTGTGTTGCACATACTCGAATAGAATCAAAATCTGCGAGATCTAAAGGGATAAATTCCGCTTTTGCTTGTCCACGGCTCTGCTGATTAATTTCACTGATCACTTGTTGCGCTTTGCCTGCATCACGACAGGCTAAAAGCACATGATAACCCTGTAAAGCAAGTTCTTTTGCAGTCACAGCGCCAATCCCTGAGTTTGCACCTGTCACCAACGCCACTTTGCCATTTAATTTAAATTGGGTCATGCTGTTATCCTGCCTGTTGCTGTTTTAATAGGTCTAAAGCAACATCAACAATCATGTCTTCTTGACCACCCACCATACGACGACGTCCCAATTCGACTAGAATATCAACGGTACTCAGTCCATAACGTTGCGAGGCAATTTCTGCATGTCTCAAGAAACTCGAATACACGCCTGCATAGCCCAGTGCTAAAGTTTCACGATCGACACGAACAGGACGATCTTGCAATGGACGAACCAATTCATCGGCGGCATTCATAAGTGTAAAAAGATCAGTTCCATGATTCCAACCGAGACGTTCAGCCGCAGCAATAAACACTTCTAATGGTGCATTGCCTGCACCAGCCCCCATACCAGCAAGACTTGCATCAATACGGTCACAACCCTCTTCCACAGCGGCAATTGAGTTGGCAACACCTAAGCTTAAATTGTGATGAGCATGAATCCCTGTTTGCGTTTCAGGTTTTAATACAGCTTTCATGGCACGGAATCGATCACGGATATCCTGCATGGTCATTGCACCACCAGAATCGACAACATAAATACATTCTGCACCATAAGATTCCATTAATTTGCCTTGTTCCGCTAAAGCTTGCGGTGTGGTCAAGTGACTCATCATCAAAAAACCCACCGTATCCATTCCCAGTTCACGAGCATATTCAATGTGCTGTTTGGAAATATCCGCTTCGGTACAATGCGTCGCGACACGAACCACACGAGCACCTGCGTTATAAGCTGCTTTTAAGTCATGAATCGTCCCTATACCGGGTAAAATCAGTGTGGCAATTTGAGAATGCGTCAATACATCGGCGGCAGCCTCAATCCATTCCAAATCAGTATGCGCAGCAAAACCATAATTAAAACTAGAGCCTTGTAAGCCATCACCATGGGCGATTTCAATGCTATCTACTTTTGCATTATCTAAAGCTTTGGCTATCTCTTGTACATTTTGAATAGAATATTGATGGCGAACTGCGTGACTCCCATCACGTAGAGTCACATCAGAAATATAGAGTTTTTTATCTTGAATATTCATATTCATACTCCTATTGAATCTTGAAGCGCTTGTGCAATTTTCTCACCTGTCGCCAACGCTGCCGAAGTCATAATGTCCAAATTGCCTGCATAAGCTGGTAAATAATGCGCTGCACCTTCAACTTCTAAAAATACGGAGGTTTTCAAGCCTGAAAATTTCCCTAATCCTGCAATATTGAGTGGCGCAGATTCAGGAATAACCTCGAACTGAACTTTTTGTTTTAAACGATAACCCGCAACATATTGCTGGACTTGGGCAACCATCTGCTCAATCGACTGTTCAACCATAGCTTGGTCCACAGCTTCAGACAGCACATAAACCGTATCGCGCATTAATAGAGCTGGTTCGGCTGGATTTAATACAATAATTGCCTTACCTTTTACTGCACCACCGACTGTTTCTAGTGCCTTTGATGTGGTTTCGGTAAATTCATCAATATTGGCACGTGTCCCTGGCCCAGCAGATTTACTGGAAATAGAAGCCACAATCTCGGCATAATGAACTTTTGCAACTTTCGATACTGCTGCCACAATAGGAATCGTTGCCTGCCCACCACAGGTCACCATATTGACATTAAGTGCTTGAATATTCTGCTCAAGATTAACCACTGGGACGCAATAAGGGCCAATTGCTGCTGGCGTGAGATCAATCATACGAACATTTGGCTTTTTTAATCGGATTAGTGCATCGTTCTGTATATGTGCACCTGCCGAAGTTGCATCAAAAACGATGTCGATCTCTTGAAATTCAGGAAGCTCAATCAGTCCCTGAACACCTTGTGATGTAGTTGCAACACCCATACGTTTTGCACGTGCCAAACCATCAGATTCTGGGTCAATACCGACCATTGCTGCGATTTCAATATGTTGACCATATTTCAACAGTTTGATCATTAAATCACTGCCAATGTTGCCACTACCAATGATGGCTGCTTTAATTTTCTTACTCATACTTTTAGCTCCCGAATGACGAAATTTACAAAAAGTGGCAACTCACTTTTCCAAGACCTGTGATTTCTGCGGCGATGAGATCACCAGCTTGTATACTGACCATCGGTCCCAAAGCACCTGAAAGAATAATTTCACCTTTCTTGAGCGGTTGTTGACGTTTATTCATTTCTTTGGCTAACCACCAAGCTGCTTCTAATGGATGAATAATGTCCTGTAAATTTCCAGACGAGACGAGTTGATCATTTTTACACAAGGTCATTTCAAGATCAGTAAAATTCATATTTTCAAAAGGGATCTTGGTATAACCCAGTACAAAAGCTGCGCTTGATGCATTATCTGCAACCGTATCTTCTATATTTATTTTCCAGTCTTCGATGACACTGTCCACAATTTCAAGTACGGCAACCGCATGAGAAATACAAGGAATAAGGTCTTCAAAACGGCTTAAATTGTCAGGTAAGTCTTGCCCCAAAATAAAAGCAATCTCAGCCTCAATTTTGGGTTGGATGAACTGAGCACAATCAATACTGGCTTGATCAGAATATTCCATATCGCCAAATAAAATACCAAAATCAGGTTGATCCACACCGAGCTGAACTTGTACAGCATTCGATGTTAAGCCAATTTTTTTCCCAACAATCCTCGCACCGTGCTGCACTCTAAATTCAGTATTGATCTGTGCAACCGCATAAGCCTCATCCAAACCGTTAATACCATGACTTACAGATATTTTTTTGATTGCTTGTCGTTGCTCACGCGCCTGACGAAGTGCGGTTGCCGCTGCGAGTAATCGCTCATGATTCTGCTGAGACATCTTCTGCTCCTTGCATTGCTTGAGTAGGAATCACAGTCGTAGGTATCGCTTTATTGACAGAATTATTGGCAGAATTGGCTGTTTTTGAATGAACAACCGTTTTTGCATTGGCAAGATCAAGTTGTAATTTCAATTGCTGAACTGCGCCATCCAATTCATCATGAGGTACGACAGCAAAGCTAAACTTATCAGGACGAAGTAGAGCCACTGGATGTTTGACATGACACGCTTTGTTAAACCAATTCACCATATGCCCATCAATATCTTCAACTTCAATCAACTCAGGATTGAAATCTTGCAGAATTGAACCTTGTGGACGTTCACCATAAGGATAAAGCGTGACAAATTGACAACCGAGCTGTGTCAAAGTGTGTTTATTGTTTTCGGATAAACACGCAGAAGGATCACATGACAGTCCGATCAACGCATAGTTTTGACCTGTCAATTCATCGAGTAGAACACGTTTTCCAGCAATCGTCCGCACGATCGGTTGTGGCGAAAGACTTCCTTCGGGGCTTAAACGATGTTTACGTGCTAAACCGAGATACTGCCCTTTGGTGTAAATCGGTTGTGGTTTAAAGCCGCCTTCCTGTGCCCAATCTTTGAGTTTCGGCGTCGCAAGAATACCTTTAATCACACCATCACGAATTTTACTGCCGACTGGATTGGTCATTGAGACTAAATCTTTCAAAAATACTGAACCTTTAATCATTGAATGTGCATGATCACGGCGTTCAGATTCGTAGCTGTCCAAGACTTTCTCACCTGCTCGTCCTTCGAGCACTGCACTGAGTTTCCAACCTAAATTGGCTCCATCACGCACACCAGAGCTGGCGCCTTGCCCCATGAATTGCGGTGTCATATGTGCTGCATCACCTGCCAATAGCACACGGCGATCACGCCATTGATTTGCCACTAAAGCATTGAATGTATAAACCAATTTACGTTTTACTTCGAACTGGTCAGGGTCTACATATTTTGAAAGGAGCATGCGTACCGTATCATCCTGCTCCATGTATTCTTTGGTCTGCCCTTTTTTCAACATAAATTCAAAGCGATGAAATCCATCAGGCTGTACGCAGCTCACGACGGGTAATTCAGGATCAACGATAAAATTGAAATAAGGCAAATGGCGTAAGCCTTTGTTTGGATCTTTTTGTTTTAAATCGACCACCAACCAAGGTTCAGGAAAGTTTTTCCCTGTCATTTCGATACCGAGTTTGGCACGTACTGTACTTCGCCCACCATCTGCTCCGACAAAATATTGCGCACGAATCATTTGTACATCTACATCATGCGTTGCTTCAACTTTGGCATCATTACCATCACTAAAACGGTAGACTTGAGTCGCTTGATGTTGAACATCAACACCATTGGCATCTTGTTCAAAATTAACCACTTCTCGACCACGTAAAATGTTTACATTGGGATAACGTGCTAATCCTTCAGTCAATGAAGTTTCTAAATAAGGCTGATAGAAAAAATTGACAATCGGCCAACCAAATGGACGTTTTAGCGGTTTGTATTGTGCAATGACACGACCATCGGGATAAGTCAATTGAACAGGTGTTTCAAGTAACATGTCCTTTTGCAACTCATCTGCCATATCAATGGATTGAAAAATCCGCATACATTCATCATCGGTATAGACGGCTCGTGCATTGCCATAAAAGACAGGTTCACGCTCCAGTACCACGACTTGATGTCCACGTTTTCCCAATACATGTGCAAGTACCAGTCCTGTTGGACCCAGTCCTGCGATGACCACATCTGCTTGTTTTGGCAATGGTTGATTTTGCTGTTTTATTGACTGCGATTTAGCTGCTTTCATCTTCACTTATCCTTTTTTAAGGGTGCAAAACCCTAAGTAACCTTTCGATTACTTTTTTAAACTTGGCGTTGAATGGCTTTAATTGAACGACTTTAAATGAGTGATTTAGTGGTAATACATTAACTAATCAATCGGTGAATACTCATCATGTCGTAGCTTTTTAATGCTTTGACTGATTTGGTCCAATTCATGGACGAATTTATGCATCTTTGTCGGAGGTTTAGGTTGGTGTCCCCATACACTAATCGATGTATGTTTGACAGGTTGCCACGTTGCTTCATCAATCTTAATCGGCGCCCAACCCAACTCAATTTCAAAACCTGATGGGCCTGCAACATAAAAAGACACTTCACGATCATTGGTATGTTGTCCAACTTCCCAAGCCACAGGAAAGCCATGATCTTTACAGCGTTGATACGCCATCGTCACATCTTCCAAGTCTAAAACTTGTAGATTCATGTGTTGAATTGCCGTGCGAATTGGATCGAGATGCACACCACGTGTTTCAGCAACTGCAATCGAATGATGACGTTCATTCAATCGTAAAAAAGTAACATCCAAAGTCACGCCATTAATCTTTTGTTCAATGGTATCTGTCAGTCGTGCATCAAAGAATTCTTGCCAAAAACGGATCATCTTTTCAGGTTTTCTAGAAGTGATTGCGACATGTCCCATGCCACTATCAGCAGTGTAAAAACCACTTGCTAACATATTGAGTGGTTGATCGACTCGCACCTCTTCAATGAAAAGTTCGACTTGAATTTCTTTAGGGCCTTTTAAAGCCCAAAAAGATGTCACACCTCTATTACCAGCATCCTCAACAGATCCTTGAGTGTATTGAATGCCTCTAAAATCAAAGCGTCCCAATATTTGATCTAAAACCTGCTGATTTTCCACTTGAAAACCAATATGTGTAACATCTTCAGCATCACCACGTTGTACGATAAAACGCTTTTGATAATCATCAATGCGGAAACTCAATTGCTGTTCAGTCTGTTCTGCCAAATGCAAACCCAAGCATTTCTGCATAAAGCTGATCCACTCATCAAATTTCTGCGATTGTGCAATGACATAACCCAGTTTGACCTGACCAAAAATATTTTCAAATTTAAATGTCGACATTTCTCACCTCATCATGCAGGCGTATGCTGTTGCATAAAGCTTGTGGTGATTGCATTAAAGTGCTCAGCACGTTCCCACTGTACCCAATGCCCTGTTTGTGCAAATAAATACACATCGCAATGTTTCATGGTTTTTTGCAATGTTTCAGCACCACTTGGACGATTGACTTTGTCGTCTGCGCCCCAAATAACTAAGGTTGGTGTATTACAACGTTTTAAGCGTGGATCACGGCTAAAATCCATACGAATCGCAGCTTTTAAGCTATTCGGACGCTGTAATGGTGGCGATGCGATGACCTCTGGATCGATGCTGGCTTGATAGCGTAATTCGATTAAGTCTTCTGAGACTTGACTGCCGTCGTAAACCAAGTATTCACGAATAAACGTACGTAACTTTTCACGGCTTGGTCCTTCACCTGAATAGTAATTTAAGAGTTGATTCAATCCTTTAGTGGGTAAACCACGTGTGGTATTCACACCACCAGGCCCCATCAATACCAAACTTTGTACACGCTCAGGACGGTCAAGTGCCATTCGTAAACCGCATGCACCGCCATAAGAATTACCAACAATATGCACTTTAGGAATATTCAATTGATCAAGTAAGCCCAACATCACATCTGCAAGGTCACCAAAAGGATCACTACGCTTCACACCTTTGCTGGATTGACCATAACCTTGCATGTCTGGCACCAAAACACGGAAATGCTTTGCGAGTGCTTCAATATTTTTTGAGTAATTGGAGAGCCCTGTTGCACCTGCGCCGCCACCATGTAAAAGCAATACAGGAAAACCTTCGCCTATTTCGCTTAAAAATATTTTGCGTTTGCCAAATTCAATAAAGGTACTTTTTAGCCCTTTCATTTCTAATTGCTGATCCATATTCATTCCAATTTATGATCAATTTAAAAACATATTGAACAATTGTGTTCAATTTTGCAACATTTATTTTCATTATTTATTTATAGTTTTAATTGAACTATTATTTTTATTTTTGTACATTATTGTTCAAATATAGTTAATTTAGATTCAACATGACCAGTCATATCTTACGACTCAACCAAGGTGATCAGATTTGCTGAAATGTCCGAAAAAACGTGAAAGTGATCTGTCCTCACGTGTGCAAAACAATTTTTTAAAGACAAACGCCAATAGACCGTTTTAGGAGATATGTAGAAGGAAGAAATGAAGACACACATCGAAAATAAAAATTGACGATGTAACTCAATAAATCAACAAACCACACTCATGATTCAACTTAGAGTAAGGAATACTCATGCAAAAAAAATCTATGAATAAGCCACTCTTATTCGCAACTCTCACTTTCAGTTTGTTTAGCCCAACAATCCATGCAGGTGCACTTGACCGTTCTGGTCAATCCATTACCCCTTTTTTACAAGATGGAAACTATTTTGAAGGGTCAATCTCTGTATTGGACGCAAATGTCTCGGGGGAAAGCCGTCGTCAATACGCCACCCCAACGACAAGTTTAGAAACAGGAGAAATGGCAAAAGATTATCAGTTTTATAATGCAGCGTTAAAGTTACAACTCCATCCAAACTTCTCTTTTGGATTAATTTATGATCAACCCTTTGGTGCAGCAGCAGAATACCCTACCCAAACGAACAGCACATTTAGTACACCCAAGAGTCATACTCAAGCCGATGTAAACACACAAAATCTAGCATTTATGTTTGGTTATCAGCCCAATAAAAATTGGAATATCTATGCAGGACCTGTTTATCAAACCATTAAAGGAGATGTTGAAATTCAAGGTCGTGCTTATAGTGTAGCAAGTGGATATAAAGTTTCCATGGAAGAAGACCATGCTGTCGGTTGGCTAGCTGGTGTTGCCTATCAAATTCCTGAAATTGCCTTAAAAGCCGCTGTTACTTATCGCTCTGAAATAGACCATAAAGTACAAGCTGAAGAAAGCTTTAGTGCGCCATTATCCAATTTTTTACCCTTGGTAGGTACAGGTCAATCTACACTGACCACACCGCAATCTGTTAATTTAGATTTCCAAACAGGACTAACACCACGTACTTTAGTATTTGCCAATGCACGTTGGGTAAACTGGAGTGATTTCAAAGTTAAACCTTATCAGTTTGGAGAAATTACCTCATTAATGACCACAAAGATGTATGGTTATTCTGAAGGACTTAATTTAGTCGATTATGCAGATGATCAGTGGTCACTGAATTTAGGTTTAGGTCAGAAATTAACAGATCAATGGTCTGGGATTTTATATGCAGGTTGGGACAGTGGTGCTGGTGATCCAGCATCTACTTTAGGCCCGATTCAAGGCTATTGGGCAGCAGGTTTAGGCGTCCAATATAACCCTACTCAACAATATTTTATTGCGGGCGGTTTAAAGTATTTTTGGTTAGGTGATGCAACAGCCCAATCGGCAACTCACTCAATCCCAGGTAATGCAGAAAATGCAAAAGTTGCTAACTTCGAAGATAATCATGCTTTAGGTTATATGCTAAAAATTGGTTATAAGTTCTGATCCATTTCAAAGGAGCATATTATAAAAAATAATGTGCTCTTTCAAACACATAACAGTGTTAATATTTAGATAAACATAAGTTACTTTAAATACCTAATAAATTCTAAAAATTAATGATGAAGCATCAGATAAACCTGCAACTCTCCAACTAAAAAGCCGATAGCCCCACCAAGTAAAATTAATATTTTTTCATCTTGTTGAAATACGGGTCTTAACAATCCTTCAAACTGAGTTAGTGTCATTAATTTCATTTTCGTTGTTAGCACATTTCTAATATCTAACTGCTTTGTAAGTTGAGGTTCAATACGTTGAATCATCTCGGGAAGATGTTCTAACATTTTCTGAGTAATCTGATTCTTCATTTTGATATAGTTCTGACTTCCCATACTATAAACGAGAACTGGACGAATATAGCCTGCTTGATCATCAACCATATCCTGAATATGACGATGTACTAAATTATATAGTCGATCAGATGCTGAACCATAAATTGCTGCATTTACAAGATTTTGTACAGTAAAAACTTCTTCAGCTATTAATTTGGCATGGATTTCACTTACTTCTAAACGACGTTTTAGGAATAACCCTTGCCATGACCATAGCCCCAAAAACTTTCTTTTTTCCAAAGGTCTGAAGACCATTTTCAACGCTAACCAATCTGAAAAAAATCCAATAAAACCGCCAAATAATGGCATAACCCAAGGTGAATGAGTCAATGCCCATGTTATTGCTTGCACTATTCCAATAGCAAAACCAAAATAAATCCCTGTCCTACGGATAAAAGCAAATTCTTCTTTACCCGTTTCTTTAAAAACCTTAATAATTACCCGCTTATCTGTAGTTAATGTCCTTACAATCATGTCCTTAAGATCAAAAACCATGTCTAAATTTCGCCCAACATCTGTCAGGATTTGTTGACTCAGATCTGGAATTTGTTTTTGGATATTACATACTAATTTAACCTTGACTGCTTTAGGTAAGACTTGCCATACAGTTGGATAATAAGCAGAAATAATGTCTTGAGTCATTATTTCAACTACTTTTTCAATCGGCTGCTTTAACTCATTTAATAAAATTTGAGGGTCTATTTTTTCCCAAATCTCTTCAGGTTGAATCAAATTCTTAGTCAAAGTATCACAAGCAATACCTGCCATATATTCAGCTTTTCGTGGCACTATACCCTGCCAACCCAAATATGGCTTTATGCCTATAAAGCTTATTGGACTAAACATCATCTTAATCGCAATAAGCTTAGTCACATACCCAATCGCAGCAGCAACGAATGGCATTGCTAAATAGAGTAACCAGTTTTTTTGCACATCTAAGAGAATTTCTGTGAATGTCATTTTAGCAACCTAACAAATTTGATCATTTTTAAACATATATGTTCAAATTTAATCATATTCTTTTTATGCTACAAATTACATCAAATGACTGCTCATTCATTAAAAAGAGCGCATAAAGCGCTCTTAAATAATTAATGTTGTAATCGTTTAAACTAAAGCTTATTCAACCCGAATCCATGTTTGCGTCCGACCCAATTGAGAAATACCGATATAACCTCTCAAATTCAATTTTCTATAATTTTTTGCAACCTTAATTTTACTTTTATAGGTTTCTCCTGAAACAGGGTCAACAATTTTTCCATTAATATATTCATCTGCTCTTTTTGGATTTTGTACAAAGCCTGAAAGAACTTGCATACCAATAACGGGAGTATTCTTTAGTTCTCCCTTACACTTTAAACAAGTTTCAGTATAGTCGGGTAATGAGCCATCCAGTTGAGGATAAATTTTTAAAATTTTTCCAGCATAACTTTCATCAGTATTTTTATAAATTTGCACTATAGCTCGCACAACACCACTTTTATCATCAATTGTTTTCCATTTACCGATGATTTCATCTCCCGCATATAAACTTGAACTCAAAAAAATACCCAATAAACCTGTCAAGTACTGCTTTTTATATATTTGCATCATCCACTCCTGTGTTTAATTTATTCTAGAAAGCATTTATGTTCTCATATTGAATATCTCAATAAGCAGTTTTAGCTTGTAGAGAAAATAAACATAATTGTTCAATTATATCAATTAATGTAAAAATTAATACTGTTTTAGATTCATTTTTATAATTTGTAACTCATTCTTTAAAACTTATGAATTTAATGAGATTTCAGATATGTAAGATAAAGTGATCTTAAAAATTGTCGATTAATATTAGAAGCATGGATTCAAAAAAAGAGAGCCGAAGCTCTCACCTGTTATTGACTCGCCAACAGAGACTCAAACCATGGATTGCTCCCTCACTAATCACTTTGATCTTCAACTATAAAGATGTGGGTTATGAATAATTTTGTTTGCTCAGCATGCTGATTCTTAGCGAATAATATGTGAGTTAAGAATGTAAAGTTGTGTTTTGAATATCCTTACAACTAAACAGCTTTCATTGTTCTAAATGAGCACATAAAGAAATGTTTCTCTTTGCTTCTTCAAAATTTTGTATCGTTTGTCGCCATGATTGTTGTGGCCATAATAGTTCAACACTCTTTGATAATGGCCGATACACAGCAGAATATAATGTGCCATAACCTCGTAACCACGCTTCTTGATAAAGCGGTTTACAAAGCATAGCTTGTATTGCTTCATGCGAGCTGGATGCATATTCAAGTTTTTGCTGCAATACTTCTAAACGTTCAATCGCATGTGTTGCTTTTGCATGTTGTTGCCATTCAACCGTATGTTGGAAGTTAGTCACAGCGCGTTGCTGAACTACTTCAGGTGCTCTGTCAGGACTGACAAAAACCGTTGCCCACTCTCCTGCTTGATCAAGTAATGTAATGCTATACGTCATATGAACAGGGATACGTTGAAGAATACTGACTGCTTGAGCCGTATTTTGAGCAGTCTCCAAAATATATCTAACCACCAAAGGAACACCGAAACCCGTGCCTGATACTGTCCGTCCGCCGAAAGATAGCGATACAGATAAACCTGCCTCATTCAACCCATCCAATGCTCCCCACAAGCAATCACTCATCGCCAGTACACGCTGTCCAAGCCAGCGTGTACTCATCCAGTTTCCTTCTAGCAACACTGGAGCAAAATCATAATTACGTAATAGCATCGGTTCTTCATAGCCATGAGGATCTAGCCAAATACCTTGAGAACATCCTGCAATATAAGGTGGTGGACACCATAAAGATAAAAACCGTGACTCTACATCTCCACCGCCAGCAAGTTCAACCAGTCTTTCCCAAGTAGGAACCAGCTCAGGCATGTATGTCCGTAAAGCCTTCCTACATTCCAAATAGGTTGGTCGTCCTACAGTGCCACTGCGTAAAAACCATGCTCGATAACCCGGCCAATATTGATTAAATACTTTTTGCCACTGCTCATCAGGCATGTCTTCCTTCCATGCTTGGAACTGAAGTTCAATTGACATGATCCTTTCCTATAGTATTTTAAAAGCCCCTGGCTCAGGTATAGATTCATGATGCGTCGTAACAATCGGTTTACCTGCATAGTAGCTTTTTATGCCTCGAATCCAATCACGTGCTCTTAAATTCAATTTAAAGTTATCATCCATTGAACGACCACGTGTTATCAAGATTCCTAAATCAGCTCCTTCATAACGGAAATCACCCGGCCCTGTTATACGTAGGAAGAAAGCCTCTTGTTCGGTATCAATCGCTTTACGGTTATAATCAAAACGCTGATAAGAAACACTACCATCCTGAGCCATGCGATAAATACCCGTCGGTGGCGCATGTGTAACTTGATCGACTTTATTTTCAGTAAATTTAATAACAACTTGTGACCAAGAATCAATAAAATGTGGCTGCGCCCAACGCTCATTAATTTCTTTCACATTTAAATCAAATGGTACACCTGAAAACTCAAGTAAATGGAATAGGAATAATGGTGCATCTGCATAAGCAAATGCCGCATGATTCGTCATCGGGCTTGCACCACAAATACGCGGATTTAATTCACCTAGATAGACTTCATCTGTATCAATATCAATTAAAAAGTCTAAATCAAAATAACCACGATAACCTTCATTCAATAATTGATTACCAAATTTTTCTGCCATGTCTCGGGCTTTCGTGCGAACACTTTCTGAAAATGCACCAGGGAAAATTTCATTGCCACACCAACCGCCCTTATAAGGTGTAAGCTCTGTTGCACCAACCACTTCCGTCAACAATGGACCAACCAATGTTCCAGATTGCGTCGCACAAGCTTCTAATGTCGCACCACGGCAATTGATGCGCTTCATTACTTTGACTTCTGGGTCTTTAATAATATCTTCTTTATGTTTATTAAATTCTTCTTCATTGGAAATAAAAAAGGTGGTATGTCCTGAGTCACCAAATGCCGTTTGCACAACCAAATCATGACCTAAACCGTGTTCAGCCGCCAGTTGCTGTAAGTGCGCATAACTATCTACTTTGACCAATGCATTTGGAACAGAATAAACACCTGCTTTATTCCCAATACGTACCGTCTCCATTTTATTATCACAGCGCTGTCTTAACGCTGCGGGCGGGAACCATATATCTAAACCAATTTCTTTCGCCAACTCCTCAGTTTTTTCATCAAACATTAAGAACGTTGCAACTGGATTGCCTCCTCGGCGTTCAATCAAATCAATGACATCTTTATGTTGCAATAAATAGTTATTGATATCTTCAATTGATTCAAACTCTTCGTGTGGCGATTCTTGTGGAACAAAAACATTAGGATGGCGCCCATCGAAGCAATCAATATAGTTAATATACCGAAAGCGGTTTACCCAGCGATCCATACCTAGCAAATTAAAGTTTGTTGCACTAATAAAATAAATTGGTCGTTCGTTACGATGAAACATCAATAACATATCTGAAATACTGGTGACTTTATTACTATTATTCATACTTCTTTCCTTAATCAATTTTTGTCCATTCTGAGGATAAATACTGCTCAAAAACTCTCGCAACATCTTCATGATTAACAATGAATATTGATTTCTCATGCGATTGGGCTTCCTTACATCACATATCTTGCAACGTTATCCAGCTTGTAAATTCTGTGTAAGTAATCGTTGTTTGCTATTTAATCCCAAGGCCTGCTCGGCGTCATCTAGTGCAGATTGTTTGAAAATTCGGAAACCCAGTTCAGGGCGGAAACCATGAATTTCTCGAACATCTAGCGCACTCATAAATTTTAATATTTCCATACTAATCACCTGACCGGGTACCAAAATCGGGAAGCCTGGTGGATAAGGAATGACAAATAATGCCGAAACCAATTCTCGTCCAGCTGCAATCGCTAGTGCAGCTTCACTCATATCGATATATTCGCAACTTTCATCTTCATAAGATAAGAAAAACGCTCGTCGGACATTTCCATCACGGGTAAATACTTCAAATGAAGGATTTTGGCTTTGTCCTCTAAAAGCACGATGAAATGCTGAAAAATCAGGTAATGGCGGTTGTTCTTGCGTCAAAGAACGCACCTTTTTTTCATGAATTTTGCGTTCAACCGAACTCATATCTGCAATACGCATTTCAACGTTTCGAGCAATTTTAATCAGGACTTCAATCAGATATGCAATTGCTGAACGTGTCGTCCCAATATTGGTAATAAATAAAACTGTGTTTCGAGATGTCTTATTGATTTGAATGCCGTACTTATCCATTAACTCTTTGTTTTTGAATGTATCTCCATCCATTCCTATACGACCAATCATTAAAGTGGCACGTGTGGGATCCATCACAAATTCATCGGTATTCCATGCGCGTTCTAAATTCGTCCAACCATTGCCTTCATCAAAATAGCTATTAATCCCAGATTCGCGATATTCTGCTGGGATCAGATCGCCTACTCTTAGAAATTGGAAATGATTTTTGAGTAAAGGATGATTCATCACTTGCTCACGCAAACTCATTGCCAATTCAAGCTGACGTTGCACTAACTCATAACCTTCCAATTCAACCTGTCTACGCCCCACATCTAAAGTTGCTAAGATTTGGTAATTGGCTGAAGTTGAGGTATGCGTCATGTACGCTTCAAGGAATGCTTCTTCACTTTTTTCTTTAAAATCCTGATCCCAAATATGGATCATTGACCCCTGACGGAGTGCCGTTAGCGTTTTATGGGTTGAATGGGTGGCATAAACCCGTACCCGAGCCAATGCTGGATTCGGCATTAAACGCGTTTTTAGTAATTGCTCTGTATTATCCCAATCAATTGTTTCATTCCATTCTGCATAGCTTTGTGCATAGGCTGGATCTTTAAAGCGTTCTGCAAGTCTTGCCGCATTCGACATGGCCGTTCGTTGGCGATAAATTGGATGGCATCCAGCAAAGGCAAACCATGCTTCATCCCATAAAAACACCAAATCTGGTTTGATGGCTAAACATTCCATCATCACCCGTTCGACATCATAAACAACACCATCAAAAGTACAGTTTGTGAGCAAGACCAATTTAACTCGACTCAATGTTCCTGCACGTTTAAAATTTAATAATGTTTCTTTAATGTGGGCAATCGGTACCGCGCCGTACATCGAATATTCATTGAGTGGATAAGAGTCAAGATAAGCAACCTGTGCTCCCGTCAATACCAAGCCATAATGATGTGATTTATGGCAATTACGATCGACCAGTACAATATCGCCTTCATGCACCAGAGACTGAACTACAATCTTATTGCAGGTCGATGTTCCGTTCGTTGCAAAATATGTTCTACGTGCACCGAATGCGCGAGCGGCGTACTCTAAAGCCAATTTCAGTGGCCCAACAGGATCAAGTAGAGAATCTAGCCCACCAGATGTAGCTGAGGTTTCTGCCATGAATAAATTCATGCCATAGAACTGTGCTAAATCACCAATCCAATTACTATTTAGAATGGCTTTACCTCTTGCCAATGGCAAGGCATGAAAAGTTCCAGTGGGTTGCTTTGCATAATCTCTCAAAGCATAAAAGAAAGGTGTTCGATGACGTTCTCCAACACCTCGCATAATCGCACTATACAATTCAATATGGTCTTCTTCACCAAAGAAAATTCGTTTAAAGACCTCACCACCTACACATGCTGCAATATCTTCGACACCTACATCGGTTACGAGATACAAATCAAGCTCAGGACGAATTTTTGAGATTTGTCGTCCGAGCAATGGGCCTCGCTCCAATTCAGGCATTGCTTCAATTTCTGTATCGATTCCACTTAAGAAACGTTCTAATAATTCGATATGATTGACTGATCGAAATGGAAAACCGTGTCGAATTACAACAGCTTGTAAATTAAAATTCACCAAAGTAGCAATTAATGCATCTTCAAAGCTCGGCACGACCACAATATCAAAGATAAAATTATCATCGACACTGCGTTTACTTTGCACTCGACGGCGCAAAGCATCTTCTTCACCTGTAGACATTTCATCGACAATCAGTACTTCAAAATATGGTCGAGCCAAGCGTGCTTGTTGTTCGCTGTCTGTTTCAATTTGGGAGGGAAGTTCACGGTCACTATCCAAGACATTATGATCATGTCGATAAGTACTGGCTGTTAATGCTCTATGAATACGACGTGCGATTTGATATGCCGAGGCGAACTCTTCTCGTTCGATATACTGACACAAATCAGCAAATACACGTTTTCCGGGAAAAGCCCAATAGCTTTCTATTGGCGTTAAAATATCTACCGTTCGTTGAACACGTTTTAAAATTGAAGCCCGATCCGCCGCATTAAGCACTAAACTACTTAAGTACCGAGTATCATCAACCAAATTAATCCAACCATCTGAACGGATTTCCCATACACTGCGATGATTGCCTAAAGAAGTATTATGTTTTTGTTCTTGATGATTCATATATTGGCATCCTATGTTCTTATTTCCATTGACCTGCTTTCTATCTGAAATTTAATTTTCAGGTTTTGCCAATGTTCCTAATGTATCTAGATAAGTAAAAGCAGGATTACCTTTTTCATAAACTGTGAAATCACAGTCTCGATCTCTAAAACTTTTTAATGGCTGCCCTAATGTCCGTAATCCACGCCGACGTTCTCTCCTTACTCGTTCAAAATCTACTTCGATTGGAATAATCTCTGGGCCAGCTCCAGACTGATGCAAAACATACCCAGATGGATCAACAACGATTGATTGACCTACGCCACCATCTCCTACGCCATTAATATCAATAAAATAAACTTGGTTTTGTACCGCCGATGCCCGAGCAATAGCCAATTCAACATCACGGTCAATACTGTCTGTCATGGTTGGGTGTAAAATCACCTCAGCGCCCATTGCAGCTAAAGTACGTGTTGTTTCGGGAAACCACATGTCATAGCAAATCGACACACCAAAACGTCCAACTTCAGGTACATCAAAAATACAGAATTCAGTTCCACCTTCGACGTTCTTTTCATAAGGACGAAATGGGAACAACTTGCGATACCGCGTTACAATTGCGCCATTCGGGTCAATAACTGACAGCGTGTTATAAACAATTGAACCTTTTTCTTCATCTTCGACACGTTCAAACAGAGAACCAGTAATCAGCCAAAGACCTGTTTCATTTGCAAGATCAGCAAGTTGAGCTTCAGTTTGGCTAGGTAAAGCTTCAGCCGTACTGTGTTTTGGTCCTAAAGGTGCCAATTCAGAAAACATAACCATTTTGACCCATGGATAACGCATGCGGATGTAACGCATATAATTACCCATTTGCTCAACATTGCTTGAAAATGCAGAAATCTGCATCTGAACACCAGCTATACCAAAATTGCTTAACATGAAATCCTCTTGATATGTTTAGGAAACCAATCTATACAATTCAATTATTTAGATTAATTAAATATTTTCTTATAAAAATAAGGCTATGCTTCTGTAATAAAATAAATGTTTTTATTTTAAGTACTTAAACAAGTTCTCAGGATTGTCAAAAATATCTTTTCAATAAATCTTAGTTAAAATAAACTATCATATTGTTTTTTAATATTATTTAACAAATCCTTCGTCTTACTTTTATAACATTCTTAGTGTTAATGTGTGCTTTCATACCAGTCCAAACAAGAACCAATTTATTGAAATATGAAAGAGCCAATTCATGTGATTTAGGTTAATAAACTTTGTATTTTCTAAGGACCAATCTTTTTTAAAGAAAAACTCTATAAAGTGCTATATATCACACTATATCTTTAATTTATGATCTTGTAGATCACTTTATTTAATTTTTAGTTTTGAGTAAAAATAGATTTAAATTTCGAGTAAATTTAATAAAAAAACTGATCATGAAAAACATGATCAGTTAAGCACAACATAGGGTTCAATTATTCAGATAAATCTAAGCAAAGGTATTTGATTTCAAGATATTCCTCGATCCCAAATTTTGATCCTTCACGTCCTAAACCTGATTGCTTTATACCACCAAATGGAGCAACCTCATTGGAAATCGCACCTGTATTAATACCGACCATGCCATACTCGAGTTGCTCTCCCACACGCCATTGGCGCGCAGTACTGCTGGTAAATAAGTAAGCAGCTAATCCAAACTCGGTATCATTTGCCATCGCCACCGCTTCTTCTTCCGTTTTAAAACAGAATAAAGCCGCAAGTGGGCCAAATGTTTCTTCTTTTGCAACCTTCATTTCCTGCGTCACACCACTCAATACAGTAGGTTCAAAGAAAGTTCCGCCCAAAGGCGAACGTTTACCACCTATGCGGATCGCTGCACCTTTCAGCATGGCATCATCAATATGTGATTGAACTTTTTCTACCGCATTTTGGTCAATTAAGGGCCCTTGCGTTGTGTCTCCCTGACGACCATCTCCAACCTTTAATTTCGCAACAGCATTCACTAGACGCTCAGTCAGTTCGTTATAAATGCCTTCCTGAACATAGATACGATTCGCACAGACACAAGTTTGCCCACTGTTACGGTATTTGCTTGCCATAATACCTTGTACAGCTTGATCAAGATTTGCATCATCAAAAATCAAGACAGGAGCATTGCCTCCCAATTCTAATGAGAGTTTTTTAATATTTGCGGCAGATTGACGCATTAAAATACGACCAATTTCTGTTGAACCTGTGAAACTCAATTTGCGAACAATATCATTGCTACAGAAAATTTCACCAATTTCAGCCGCTTGACCACTAATCGTAATCAAAACATCTTGAGGCAAACCAGCCTGTAAAGCTAACACCTCAAGTGCATAAGCAGTCAAAGGTGTTTGTGCAGCAGGTTTGACTAACATTGAGCAGCCCACCGCAATTGCAGGCGCGGCTTTACGGGTAATCATTGCTGCTGGAAAATTCCACGGTGTAATTGCAGCAGTAACACCAATAGGTTGCTTAAGAACTAAAAGTCGCTGCTGTGCCTGTGTTTGAGTCAAAATATCGCCATCAACACGACGTGCCTGTTCTGCAAACCAACGAATAAATGAAGCTGCATAAGCAATTTCACCACGCGCCTCTACAAGTGGTTTGCCCTGTTCTGCTGTGAGAATTTTGGCTAAATTATCTTGATGTTCAATGATCAGCTTATACCATGCCCACAGGACATCAGCACGAACTAAAGCAGTCTGCTTTTTCCAAAGTTGTTGCGCTTTTTCAGAACGGCCTATGGCTGCGTTTATTGCAAGCGCATCGTGTTTTCTCACCCATGCCAATGTTTCGTCAGTAGAAGCATCATTGACCTGAATGTAATCTTTCGATACAGGTGCTTCAAAGGTAATATCAGGATGTTTCAATAAATACTGTAGATCATCTTGCATCATGCAGATTTCTCCATTGCAGTTGAGCGACTAGCATTAAGTGCAGCAAAAGCATCATTTAAAATACTCAATCCCTGATCGAATTGCTCAGCAGGAATCGTTAATGGATATAAGAAACGTATCACATTTGCATTTTTACCACAGGTCAAAAGCAACAAGCCTTTTTCCATTGCGTAGTTTTGTATGGCTTTGGCTTGTTCAGCGCTTTGCAGTTCAACCGCGATCATTGAGCCAAGTGCTCTGATTTCTTTAATGATTTTATTACTATTTTGTTGAATAGTATTCAGTATTGAAACTAATTTTTGACCAAGCTGATTAGCACGTTCACATAAACCCTCTTCCTCAATGACATCCATCACTGCATGTGCTGCTGCAATAGAAACAGGACTACCTGCATAGGTTCCACCTAAGCCTCCGGGATTTGGGGCGTCCATTACTTCTGCACGACCAACCACACCTGAGATAGGAAAACCACCACCCATACTTTTTGCCATTGTCATTAAATCAACTTTGGTTTCAAAATGATTCATGGCAAAAAATTTACCTGTTCGAGCAAAACCAGACTGGACTTCATCTGCGATCAATAAAATACCGTGTTCATCACATAAAGCTCTTAAGCGCTTTAAGAACTCAGCGGGTACGATATGGAAACCACCTTCCCCTTGAACAGGTTCGAGTACAATCGCAGCAACATCATGTGGTGCAATATCTTCATGTAAAATATTTTCAACACTTTCGATTGCATCATCCACACTAATCCCTTGTGTAATCACTGGGTAACGAGCATGAAAAACACCACCTGGCATCAATCCAAAATCACGTTTATACGGTGCAACTTTGCCTGTCATCGCCATCGTCATAAATGAACGACCATGAAAACCATTCCCAAAAGTAATAATGCCCTGACGACCTGTATATGAGCGTGCAATCTTCACTGCATTTTCAACAGCTTCAGCTCCTGTTGAAAAAAAAGCAGATTTTGCTGGTTGGGGAATTGGGGCTTTTTCATTAATTCTTTCAGCCAAAGCCACATAACTTTCATATGGGGTGATTTGATAGGCTGTATGTGTAAATTTACTTAATTGTTCAGTAACCGCTGCGATGACTTTAGGATGGCGATGTCCTGTATTTAATACAGCAATCCCTCCAGCAAAGTCGATATACTGTTTACCCTGCATATCCCAAATCGTGGCATTCTCCGCTTTCTCCGCATACCACTGACACATCACGCCTACACCACGTGGAGTTGCTTGCTGTTTACGCGCATTCAGTGCAGAATGTTTATCATTCATTAGATTCTCTCAATATTTATAATCATCAATTACAATTAGGGACCACATCCATAATTTAATTTTTTGGATCAGTAACGACAGTATTCCCATAATTTCGCTTGTCTGATAACAACTGACGAGAGCCATTTACAACCTGCAGGAGAGAGCCAATTGCGTAGTTTACTTGGAGATTATGTCCTACAGCGCCTACAGCAGGAAACTGAGGGAAAATTACATCAACGACTTTTTCATTGTTTACGTAGTGCAATTATAGAAGGGGTGATTCAACCCAAAGTACGCTTACCCGCCTCTCGGGATTTGGCGCAAGAAATACATGTTTCTCGCAATACAGTATTAACAACTTATGAACAACTACAAGCTGAAGGCTACTTAGAAGCCCGTACTGGTCATGGAACTTGGGTTTCTGAACAACTCCCCGAGACTTTTTTAAATACACAAATTGATTTAGAAACGACATCTGCACATAAAACGCACAGCTCCTATGCCCTGTCTAAACGTGGCTCTAATTTAATTGAATATGCTGCTGCTTCACCGCATCAATGGGGTGCATTTGTTCCAGGTGCACCAGATGTGACTGAGTTCCCTCATCACATTTTCAGTCGTATTCAAACCAAATTAAGCCGTGAACCTGATATCGATTGTCTGATTTATAGTAATGCAGGTGGTTGTATCGAACTACGTCAGGCCCTTGCTGACTATTTACGTATTGCACGTTCAGTTCAATGTGATGCCGACCAAATTATTATTACAGAAGGTATTCATCAAGCTATCGATTTGGTGTCTCGTGCGCTAAGCGATATTGGAGATCCAGTTTGGATTGAAGATCCTGCCTATTGGGGAATGCGTAATACTTTAAGAATGAATGGTTTGGATATTCAACCAATGCCTGTCGATGCAAATGGTATTATCCCCGATGCGCATTCTAGTCATCCGCCAAAACTTATTTTTGTAACCCCTTCTCATCAGTATCCATTAGGATCACATTTAAGCTTAGAACGCAGAAAACAATTACTGCAAATCGCTCAAAACAATAATAGTTGGATCGTAGAAGATGACTACGACAGTGAGTTCCGTTTTTCAGGATTACCCTATCCATCGTTACAAGGCTTGGAAAAAAATACCCCAGTTCTGTATATGGGAACATTTAGCAAAACCATTTACCCATCTTTACGAATAGGTTATTTGGTTGTTCCTAAACCACTATTTCCACTGTTACGAATCGTTGCGGCAGAGTTATACCGAGGTGGACATTTACTTGAACAAAAAGCCTTGGCAGAATTTATTAGTGAAGGACATTATGAAGCACATATTAGGCGTATGCGTCTACTGTATGGTAAACGACGTGACTTTTTAATTGGTCTTATTACGCGCTATTTGGGAAATGCATTTATTCACGAATATGATCAAGCAGCAGGCTTACACCTCATCTTAAAACTGCCTGAATTTTGTAATGACGTTACAATTGCTACAATGGCTTTAGAACGCGGAATAAAAGTTAGAGCGCTTTCCCAATACTACATGCAACCAACGTTGCAAAAAGGCTTACTCTTAGGTTTTGCATGTGTAAATGAAAAAGATATGCTGATGGCTTTTGGTGTTTTACTACAATGTTTAAGAGAAGCGGGGATATCTACTTTATCTTGATTTTTAGTATATAAATAATGCATATCATGGAAACAAAATACGACTCAGACACTCAATATTTGAGCCATTCTTGACTGAAACCTAGCCGAAATTATATTTATCATTCACAAATCAAATTGAGGATTATTTCTTTAGAAAGCTCGATATTTCTTGAAAATCATGTTTAATGGCTTGTCGCGCATTTTGCTCCATCTGCCTAAATTGATTAAGTATTTTTTCTCCAAGATCTGTGACTTTTGCGCCACCGCCATGTGTCCCACCTTTTTGGGTTTCGACCAATGCTGACTGAAAACTATTATTCATCGTTTCAACCAACTGCCACGCTCTTCGATAACTCATATTCATGTTTTTTGCTGCTTGGGAAATTGAACCTGAACGTCGAATTTCTTCCAAAAGCTCAGCTTTCCCTGGCCCAAATGCGATGTCGTCATTGAACAGAACTCTTAACTGTAATTTTAATTTGGCATCATGCATACATTTACTCTAACAACGACATTCCTTCACACAGATCACTGAAAATACCAATTAAATTGTTGGTTTCTAAAAAGTGGGTTTCATCTATTAAAAACTAAGTATATAAAACAAAACCATCGCCACGACAAAAACTCGCCAATGTTAAACCTGATTTCTTTGCCATGTTAATCGCCATACTGGTTGGTGCTGAAATACAAGCCAATAAAGCAATATTCAGTTGTGCACATTTCCGAATCAACTCATAACTTGCACGACTGGTCATGACCACAAAACCCTGACTGACATCATACTGATTTTCTGAAATATAACCTAATAACTTATCCAAAGCATTGTGTCTGCCTACATCTTCGAATAATGCAATAATTTCACCAGCTTCCACCCACGCAGCAGCATGCGCCCCACCTGTAAGCTGAGTGATTTTCTGTCTCATATTCAGTTGAGAAATTACTTTAGGAATTTGGACTAACCATATCTCAGAAACTTGCGTGGTAATTTGAGGCAAATCAAAATGAAGCTGTTGCAGACTTTCAATGCCACATAAGCCACAGCCTGTACGTCCGACCATCATACGACGATGTTGTTTAAGTGCTGTGAACGCTCGAGCAGAAATCGTCATTTCGACTTGGATACCAAATTCTGTTTCTTGTATTTCGAGTGAATAAAGTTCTTTCAAACTACTCAAAATACCTTCGGATAAGCTAAACCCTTTCGCAAAAACTGCAATATCTGCTGGGGTTGCCATCATTACTGCATGTGAAATTCCATTATAAACCAGTGCGATAGGATATTCTTGTACAACAAAATCAGACTGTTCAACAGTTGTATTCTGATTTAAACGCTGGATATCAACGCTTTCATATCCTTGAGAATTCAACATCTACTCCCTAATATCCATATTCACGTTCTCTATATTCCCTATAAAGACTTGAAAAGCACGCATTACGCGGAATGGCGCGCTGTAATCAAGCGCCATTCCATAACACAATGCAATTTTTACAACGTGTACGTTTTATCCTGCTCTATTCACAATTTCATTGGCATCTTCAGGATCTACAGCTTGTGCCAAATTGAAATGTTCAGGCGCTTGCCCTGCATGTAAAATCACAGGCACACTCTTCGATGCAGGAATTTTTGCATATTTATCATGACTACTCAGCGCCACCAAAGGATTAGTTTCAGGATAATACGCAGCTAAACTCCCTCTAGGAATGTTATACGGCACAATACGGAAACTGTGAACGATACGTTTTACACCATCAGAATAAATACTTTCAATATCCACCCATTGATCTGCAACAAAACCTGCAGCAGCGATATCATCAGCATTCATAAACAAGACACGACGCTGACCAAATACCCCCCGATAACGGTCATCTAGCCCGTACAAAGTCGTGTTGTACTGGTCATGTGAACGTGTGGTCATCAGGGTATAAACTTTCGCACCCGTATATTGTTCAGCATATTTATTTTCTTTATCCGCATAGACTTCCGCCAATGGGGTAATTAAAAATTGTGCCTTACCGACGGGTGTATTCCACACATGCTGATTGGCCGGATGCTCTAAGTGGAAACCACCCGGTTGATATACGCGTGCATTAAAATCATGGAATTCATCAAAAACTTGTTCAATCGAATCACGAATACGGTCGTAACTTTCTACATACCATTTCCACTGAATATCACTGTCTGGCAAAACAGCGGCTGCCATTCGTGCCACAATATCAGGTTCAGAGAGCAAATCTGAGGAAATCGGTTCATTACGACCTGCTGAAAGATGCACATTACTCATTGAATCTTCAACCGTAATTGCCTGTGGCCCATGCAGTTGCATATCAATTTCGGTACGTCCCAAACACGGTAAAACCAATGCTTCTTTACCGCAAACCAAATGGCTGCGATTCAGTTTAGTCGCAATATGTACGGTTAAATTACAACGACGTAATCCTTCTTCCGTATAAGGTGTATCAGGTGTGGCCACTGCAAAATTACCACCTAAACCGATAAAGACTTTCACATCACCTTCATACATCGCCTTAATGGTATCCACTACACCAAAACCGTGGTGACGCGGTGATTTAATTCCAAAAACACGGTCGAGATTATCAAGCAGTTTCGGACTAGGTAATTCATTGATCCCCATAGTTCGATCGCCCTGCACATTACTATGTCCACGGATCGGTGCTAAACCTGCTCCTGGTCGACCAATATGCCCTCTTGCTAACATTAAGTTTGCCAGCATGTGCACATTGGCTGTTCCATGTCGATGTTGAGTAATCCCCATGCCCCAGCAGAAAATTGCAGTTTTGGCATCAAGATACATCTTGGCTAAAGATTCTAAATGTTCAGGTGTAAGCCCCGTATGTGCATGAATATCGGACCATACGGTGCGGTCAACCTCTTCCATCATGGCGTCAAAACCAACGGTATTCATTTCAATAAATGAACGGTCAAAGACACTTTTTTTGCCCGCAGCGAGCGCTTGTATATCCCATTCTCTCAAGTGTTTAAGTACACCAAACAGCAATGCATAATCACCACCAACTTTAGGTTGGAAATAATAACGACTAATTGGCGTGCTGCCATTGGTCATCATTTCAATAGCCGCTTGAGGATCTTGGAAACGTTCTAATCCACGCTCTTTCAGTGGGTTAATCGCTACGATATTGCCACCACGACGTGAAACTTCCCTCAAAGTACCCAGCATTCGAGGGTGATTGGTTCCCGGATTATGGCCAAAACTAAAAATCGCATCGGCTTTATCAAAATCTTCTAAGGTTACTGTTCCTTTCCCTAATCCGATCGAATCCAATAAGCCGACACTGGTGGTTTCGTGGCACATATTTGAACAATCAGGGAAATTATTCGTTCCAAAAGCACGCACAAAAAGTTGATATAAAAATGCCGCTTCATTACTGGCACGCCCAGAGGTATAAAATGCTGCTTGATCAGGGTGATCTAAAGCGTGTAGATGCTTTGCAATCAAAGCAAAAGCTTCATCCCAAGAAATTGGAATATATTTATCAGATACAGGGTCATAGCGCATCGGATCCGTCAAACGACCTGAGTCTTCTAGAAAAAAATCACTTTGTTCTGACAACCAACTGACCGTATGCGTTGCAAAAAATTCTGGGGTTACCCGTTTTGAGGTTGCCTCGAATGCAACTGCTTTCGCACCGTTTTCACAAAAGTTAAAGGCATGTGCGTCTTTTTTTTCAGGCCATGCACAGCCGGGACAATCAAACCCAGTCGGTTGATTAATATTAAGGAGCGTTATCGCCCCTTTTTTAAATACTTCCTGTCGTTTTAAGTTTCTTGCAACACTTAATAAAGCGCCCCAACCACCAGCAGGATGAGTATAAGGTTCTATTCGTGCATAACCTGTTTCTTCATCGTTATGCTTATCCTCAACGTTTTCCATATTCCGGTCCTCTGCGTCAGTTTTTCCATAAAAAGATGCGTATTACTTAGGGTCTGTTGACATTTCATAAATGGCTTGCGTTGTAGGCTAAAATTGAGCAGACGAGGAATGAAACGAAGAGAATAGCGAGACTATTTTCAAGTTTCATAACGAAGGCTGAGATAATTTTAGCCACAACCTGAGCAAGAACAAAGCACTGCTTTGTTCGTAGCGCAAGGCGCAGCGGGGACTAGAGTGTTTTTTGACGCTACGTTGTTGTCTTGCGAAACAGTGTTTCTCATCATTTAGAATGACTAAATTTTGTATTTCACGCCTAGTATCACCTAAAAAACACTCATAGTCGCAAACATAGACGAATTGTCAACAGCCCCTAATCCAATATAACGTATTTAATTGCTTAAAATAGGCTGTCTTAACCATTTAGAAACATATAGATTATTCACACAATTTGAACCATCTTTTAAATAATCTATTGCCTTTTTTGTTGCAACCGTTTCAGAATACAAGTTCTATTTGTATTCAATATCCTCTCTTTTTTAGGAGATTTCAATTGTAAATTTATAATGAGAATTGTGTCTCAAAATAACCATTTAGGCTGGCTTTACCATTTACATACCAACTTAAAAAACAAGAATGCAAGGTACACAAAAACTGAATTGTTGAAGTTGATATTTAAAATAAAACGACTCATACTGCTTTATAAATGATCTTATCCTGTGATTAAACAAGGTTAATTGCGACTATGGACGGCTCGACTAAAACATTAGCAACACCCGTAAAAATGCCGCTAGTCACCAATGCATCAACGCAGTTGGTCGATCAATTTGGTCGCCATAAACATAAACTCAGAATATCCCTGACAGATCGTTGTAATTTCCGTTGCAGTTATTGCATGCCAGATAAACCAGAATGGCTCGCAAAAAAAGATATTTTAAGCTTTGAAGAATTATTAAAATTTTGCGAAGTTATGGTGCATTTAGGCATCCAGCATATCCGTTTGACAGGCGGTGAACCGCTGATGCGCCAGGGCGTTGTCAACTTTATTTATGATTTGAATCGATTAAAAGCGCATGGTTTACAACGTATTTCCATGACTACCAATGCTTTCTATTTAAAAAAGTATGCACACGCTTTGCAACAAGCAGGTTTAGATGATCTGAATATTAGTTTAGACAGCATTGATCCAAATACCTTTCAAATCATGACCAAACGTCCACTCGAACCTGTACTACAAGGAATTGCAGCAGCACAACAACTCAATATTCCAATCAAGTTGAATTGTGTTTTAGTGGCAGGAAAAAATGATCATGAAATTGTTGAACTCACCCAATGGGCGTATCAACAAAATATAGAATTACGTTTTATTGAATATATGCCGCTGGATCAACCTGAACACTGGCAACCCGAAAAAGTCATTACTGAAGATGAAATTATTCAAAAACTTACAGCGCATTTTCAGATAGAAAAACAACAAAGACAGAATGATCCTGCAACAATTTATCGCCTCAATAATGATTACAAATTAGGCATCATTTCCACCATCAGTAAACCTTTTTGTCAAAGTTGTGATCGTTTGCGCTTAACCGCGACTGGCGAATTATTCACTTGCTTATTTGCCAACTCTGGTACGCCTTTGCGTGATTTACTTCAGCAAAACGATTCATCTTTAACAGCCACCATTTTGAATGCTGTATGGCATAAAAAAGCGGGATTTATTGCACACCAGCAAGCTCCAACACGTAAGATCAGCATGCATGCCATAGGAGGATAATTCACGGGTTAATTTTGTGTGAATCAGTCCATGGACTGTATCATCTTTTATTTTTATGTTATCTAAACAATAAATTCTTTCCTCTGATCAAGCAGATGACTGAAGATCAGCACCTTAATTTTCGGAATATTTTATGAAAAATGTCGGCATGAAGCCTGAGAGCTATCGAATTGCTACTGCAACTTCTGAACTGCTTGCACCAGCACATTGTTTACAACTTCTTGCAGATGGCAATACCGAAAAAGGTGATGCACTGAAAACAGCACGAATTGCTGGAATTTTAGCTGCAAAACGTACAGATGAACTGATCCCTTTGTGTCATCCTTTACCAATTTATCGTGCCGATGTTGATTTTGAATTACTCGCTGATCGAGTCATTATTCAAGCGACTGTTGAAACCATTGCACCAACGGGCGTGGAAATGGAAGCGCTCACCGCAGCCAGTCTTGCAGCATTAACCATTTATGACATGCTCAAACCACATTGCGAACCGCATGAACTGATTATTCAACAATGTAAATTAGACCTGAAAAAAGGCGGAAAATCGCATTATAAACGCCATTTACGTCAAGCTGTTTCAGCAGCAGTACTGGTACTGTCTGATACAGTTGCAGCAGGCCGAAAACCTGATACTGCGGGACGCTCAGTGGTAGATACCTTAAACGAAGCAGGTTTTGATCCGATTCATTATCAAATTTTACCTGATGAAGCAGATCAGTTAAAAGAATTGGTCTTAAAACTAACACAATCCTATGCTTGCGTGATTACTGTGGGTGGAACGGGTATTGGTCAACGAGATATTACTGTCGATACTTTAAAGCCTTTACTTGAACGCGAATTAAATGGCTTGATGGAAGCAGCGCGTGCATTTGGACAAAAACGCACACCTTATGCAGCGATGTCTCGTGGCATTGCAGGCTTTATCGATCGTTCACTGGTGATTACCCTACCGGGAAGTCGTGGTGGTGCAAGTGAATCTATGGCAGCAATTTTGCCTGCCTTGGTGCATATTTTTGATGTGAGCCGAAATCTGCCGCATCCCGGAGGTTATGAATGAGTTGCTCTGGTATCGGTTTAATTACACTTGATCAAGCTTTAGCTCACTACAGTTCAGTCAAAACACTGACCGTTATTTCTGTGCCATTAATTCAAGCGCATCAGCATGTTCTAACATCAGATGTGCAATCAACGGTTTCACTGCCATTGTTTACACAAAGTGCTGTCGATGGTTACGCGCTTAGAAGTGAAGATATACTAGCAGGTATCACTGAATTTGAACTGGTTGGTGAGATTCGTGCAGGTATAGCTGAGCAAGTAGAGATTCAAACAGGTCAAACGGTTCGTATTTTTACAGGTGGAAAACTTCCAGATTCGGCGGATACTGTTGCACGACAAGAGATCATCATACGTACAGACAATCAGGCTATTTTAAATCAAGCTTTAGAAAAAGGGACAGACATTCGTTATCAAGGCGAAGAACTCTCTGTCGGGACAATACTTGCACATAAAGGCCAGCGTTTAGGTAGTGGTTTAATCGCAGCGTTGAGTATGGCAGGCGTGCAGGAAGTACAGGTCTATAAACAACCTAAAATTGCTGTGTTGATTACAGGTGATGAAGTCAGTACTCAACTTGATAATGAGTCTAAAGTTTTCGATGCAAATGCACCGATGATTTTAACGTGGCTAAATGAACAAGGCATAACTGATGTACATTTAGAACATGTGATTGATGATGAAGATATGCTCACTCAAGCATTATCCAATGCAATGAATCACTATGATCTCGTCATTACCACAGGTGGAGTTTCTGTTGGAGATTATGATCTGATTCGACCTGTTTCTATGGCTTTGGGTGCCAAAGAAATCTTCTGGCAAGTTGCTCAAAAACCGGGTAAACCGCTTTATTTTGCAGAATATCAACCAAGCAGTATTAAAACTGGTATTGATAGCCACTGTACTTATTTACTTGGTTTACCGGGTAATCCCGCGGCTGTACTCACCTGTCTGGCTGTACATGTATCAACCTTAATGGCGACATTACAAGGCATAGATTCACCTGCACCAGTTTGGAAAAAAGCTCGATTCACAGAAACAGTCAAACAAGACAGTCGTGAACAATTATTACGCATGGTGGTTAATGTAGATGATTACGGTCAATTGACCGTTTCGAAACTAGGAAAGCAACAGTCACACATGCTGAGTAATTTGAATCAAGCCAATGCCATTGTTCGTATTCCAGCTAAATCTGATACAGCTGTGTCATTGGACTATATCGATTTTATTACGATTTGAAGGCGAATTGATTGCGACTAGTGAAGTATTCTGCATTACATTATGGGTGGTCACATTCATTATTTTGCGCTATTTAAAAGCAAATGCAGAAGTTTCAAAATAAATCATTCAACATCCATTCAAATATCATATATAGCTTTTAGGTAGAGATCAGGTAAATAGAATGCAAGACTACCCTGCAACAGCACTGGTCATTTTAGCAGGTGGGCAGGCTACACGAATGAATGGTGAAAATAAGCTTTTACAAAGCTTTGACCATGAAATTCAATTGTTAAAAATATATAAAGCTTTTCTAGGCCAAGTTGATGAAATATGGATCAATAGTCATAGAGACTATGATCGTTATTTAGAATTGATCTCTGATATTGGCTATTTTAAAGATGAGACCAATGGTTTTTTAGGGCCATTAATCGGCATGAAAAGTGCATGGTCACATGTTCAGTCTGATTATGTTTTATTTATCCCATGCGATATTACCGAGATTCCACAAGATATATTGTTGTATCTACATCAAGCTTTAGAACAAAATCCATTATCTTCCGTGGCTTATGTTTCTATCAACGAGCAAGCACTCTACCCTTTCTGCTTACTAAAACGCAGCAGTGTTGAGACACTGTCTAAGCATCTTGATCTCCAACAACTAAGTTTAAGACGATGTTTTGCAGAACTTGCACCACAAATAGTCAATATTCAGAATCAAAATCTGAATTACCATAGCCTGAACTCATTTGAAGAGTTGCAACAGTATCAGAAATAATCAATTGAAGATTTAATAATTTAATAGATAGATTATCAAAGGATATAAAGACTCAGTTGAGTGAGCAGGCTGTATTAAAAAATGGACGACCAAGTGAGTTTACAAGACAAGTGAGCAAGGTCACGTTCACACATTTACTTTTCGATTTTTGATGATTAAATTGGATAATGCTAAAGTGTGAATATCTATTTAATATCTATAAATGACTTATCATTTTTAAGCAGTTCCAATATAGAGGCAGATATGCAGGAAATTAATATCAAGGTTGAATCTTATGGTGCGATTGAAAAACACCTACCTGCTGACCTCAGCCTAAGTTGTGCATCAAATAGTTTGGTTGCTGATGTATTAGAGCAAATTAAAGGGCAATATCCTTCAGTTTCCGAGATGATAGAACGCTGTGCCTGTGCAATCGGTGAAGATATTATTTCCCGCCAAAGTGTCTTAGAGAAAGACAGCACCTTAGTTTTACTCTCACCTGTTGCAGGAGGTTGATATGCTACAGTTTGCTCGCATCCAAGATACTCCACTGAATTTAGATCGTTTTGACACCATTCAGGCTTTTCCAGAATGTGGTGGAACAGGTATTTTTATTGGTACGGTACGAAATCACCATGAAGGACGTGCAGTTCAAGCGCTCAAATATACAGCCTATGCACCTGTTGCAGAAAAAATGATCCGAGCGATTGAACAAGAAATACAAGAAAAATACGGTATTGGTTACGTCCGTGTTATTCATCGTATAGGAACATTAGATATTGGTGATAAAGCCATTATTGCGATTGCCTACGCTCCTCACCGTAGAGAAGCATTTCAAGCCTGCGAAGAAGCAGTTGAACGAGTGAAACATGAAGTTCCTGTATGGAAAGAAGAATTTTATACAGATGGAAGCAGTCAATACGTTGCGGGTTGTTGTATTCGCCAAGACCATGATCACACCCATGGCGATGAAAAACACCATCATCATTCAGACGAACCCCATTTTCATAGACATACGCATACATAAATGTATCTGTGTTGAAATACAGGGTGGATCTGAGTGGTATTGAGACGACGCTTTTACATAAGACGCAGATTAAAAGTATGATCTAGCTGTAATCGATATGCGTTGGGAGAGATTCCAGTCCAATGTCGATAGGCTTTTCTAAAATTTGATGTATCCGAAAAACCAAGCCGTGCTGCGATTTCATCAATAGTTAAAGTCGTTCCTTGCAAATATTCATCTGCAAGTCGCCGTCTTGTGCTGTCTATGATATCTTGATAACTGATCTTGTGATCTGCCAAACGGCGATACAATGTTCTTTTCGAAAGATGTAAACGTTCAGCCATTTGTTGAGCTGTCGGAAAACTATCCACTTGATCCATGAGAACAAGCCGTATGGTTCTGATTAATTCAGGCGTTTCATCATCCTCTATTCCGAGCATTCGCTCACAAAAAGATTTACACATATTAGCAGTCATTGGATTGGCATTTGGACAAGCAACATCAAGCCATTTCAAGTCAAAGTGCCATTGCAACACGCCTGTATCAAACTCAATTGGACAATGGAAAACCTTTTGATATTCATCTGCATACTCAGGGGCTGGATAAGGAAGTAACAGCTTTTTTGCCTGAAATGGTCCTTCCAATACACTCTCAATCAAAGTCTGCATTGAACTGAACCAAAATTCACAAATCAAGGGTAATAACTTGCCTAAAGCAATGACTTCTTTTCCTTCAAAAATTGCAGCATCTTGCTCAATTCGAAAAGACTTCTGTAGCACTGGGCCAGCCAATTTAATATGGCGAATACCTAATTCCACAGCTTGTTGAAAGTTTTTAGAAGAATAAAGTGCATAACCATAAATACCGAAATCTGAAAGTCTTTGTTTCTGTCCAGCTTTCATTCCGATCAATGGATCTTTCGATAATCGTAAGATATTCTGAAATAATTGTAATTTTTGGTATTGTGTAATCTGAGATGTCGCATTGTTCAGAACAGTATAGGTGATTCCTGTTCCTTGAAGTAGTTCCTGTAAAGAGTGTCCTTGTCGCAGCATTTCATCAATTAGACTGGTTAAGCCTTGTATGACAGTGCCTTGACCTAATGCTGAAGTATCATAACGTGCTTCAATGAAACTATGTTGTTGAGTCATTTTATTTACACCACCCATCGCACAAGACACTTAATGGCACTAAATTACCTCTCATTGTCTCAATTTAACATCGACTCTTCGTCCTATCAAGCATAAAATTTAACCTAGAATCAGTATAAATGGAGTAACAGCAGAAATGACGATCTTACAGGAAGTAGGCCATCCAGCACATGCTCATATGCAATCAGTCTTTGACAGACAAAGTGCTGCATTTAAAGCTGCGCCCTATCCCGATTCAGATTCACGCCGAACACACATCATCAAATTAAAAAAACAAATTATTCGTTATCAAGATGCAATTGCAACAGCAATCAATACAGATTTCAGTTCAAGATCTGTAGATGAGTCAAAACTACTGGATTTACTCGGTTCTGTTCTGGAAGCTGAACATGCGATAAGTCATTTACGCCGTTGGATGCGCCCAAGTAAGCGCAGCACAGAGTTACTCTTTCTATCCAATCGCTTATGCGTCCAATATCAACCCAAAGGTGTGGTTGGCGTGATTGTACCGTGGAATTTTCCTGTTTATTTAGCACTTGGTCCTCTCGTTGCAGCGCTTGCAGCAGGAAACAGAGTCATGATCAAACTTTCTGAGCTAACACCTGCAACCAATGCAGTGATGCGAAGAATGCTTGCCGAAATTTTCACAGAAGATCAAGTTGCTGTTTTTGGAGAGGAAATTACCAATCCAGCGGCATTTACCTCTTTGCCTTTTAATCACATTGTTTTTACAGGCTCTCCTGCAATCGGTCGTGTGGTGATGCGTGCTGCTTCAGAAAGCCTAACCCCTGTAACACTTGAACTTGGTGGTAAATCTCCTGCCCTTGTTAGTCGTCACTATCCACTGGCAGATGCTGCAAAGCGTATTTTGCATGGTAAAGCAACAAATAGCGGTCAAATCTGTGTTGCACCAGACTATGCATTAGTGCCTAAAGAAAACGTTGAACAATTTGCAGCAGAATGTAAATCTAATTTCACAGCCATGTATGGCAATAATATTCACAATAATGATAATTACACTTCAATAATCAATGAACGTCATTTAAAACGTATTCAAGAAATTTTAGCGGATGCACAACAAAAAGGTGCTCAAATCATTGCTTGTGGTGAATACAATCCTGAGCAAGATGCACGACGTATGCCTGTTCATATTGTGCTGAATTGCACAGCTGACATGCGTATTATGCAAGAAGAACTGTTTGGCCCTGTACTTCCTGTTGTAGCATACGACACCCTGCAAGATGCGATTCAGTATATTAATGCAGGTGAACGACCATTGGCTTTATATTGCTTCACGCATGATTCACAAGAACGTGATCATATTTTAAAACAAACACATTCAGGTGGCGTTACCGTCAATGACTGGGGCTGGCATGTGGTCAATCACGATGCACCTTTTGGCGGAATCGGAAACTCTGGAATGGGAACCTATCATGGCGAAGAAGGTTTTAGAGAGCTTTCACATGCAAAAACAGTGTTTATGCGCCACCGTTTCTTTCCAACCCAATTGTTCTATCCGCCTTATGGCACTTGGTTACAAAAACTTGCGATACGCTTTTTCTTAAAGAAAGCAGATCCTAATGTTAAATAAAGTCGAATGGATACAAATATTAAAAAGCACCTCTACCCATGTTAGGTAATGCCAGTCAATTGTGCATTTTTAAATCCTCCCCTTGCGGAGCATGCTCCGCAAGGGGATCTAAAATTATTTTAGATTCTCAATAGTTCCCCTCTTTTCCTTGCGCCATATATGGCTCAGGGTTAGGGGAGATTCTTAAATGAGTAATCACTAAATTACTCTTAACTGATCAGCACTAACCCATATTAAGTGCTTTTTAAATTTATTCCATATTTTGACTTTAGTTCAATCATCCGTACTAAATCAATTCAGCATTTTGCTCAAAACAACCTAAAGCAACCAAATATGTTCTGTTAATTGCCTAATTTCACTCATATCATGGCTGACATACAACATCGGAATATCTGTTTCTTGTAAAACTTTTTGAAAGAAAGGAATGATTTCTTGTTTATGTGCCGCATCAAGAGCTGATAAAGGCTCATCTAATAATAATAATTTTGGCGAATATAATAATGCTCGTCCTAATGCAATCCTTTGCTTTTCTCCACCAGAAAGTTTCATCGGCATACGACTCAGCAAATGATTTAATTTCAGTAATTCAATAATATAGTCTGGATCAAAACGCTGCTTTTCACTTGCAACCCGTTTATATCCAAACAATAAATTACGCATAACCGTCATATGTGGAAATAACTGAGCATCTTGAAAGACTAAACCCACGCTACGTTGTTGCGGACTTAAATTGATTCCTTGTTTTGAGTCAAACCAAGTTTGACCTTTGATTTTAATCCACCCATTTTCAGGAGTATTTAACCCTGCAATTGCATGTAAAATACTGGTTTTCCCTGAACCAGAAGCACCAAAAAGACCGATTACATGATGTTCAGATGTATATGTTTGATCGAGTTTAAATTTTCCTAAATTTAACTGAATATGACAATCAATCATCCAATTAACGCCCTCTCTTTTTTTTCTGATAGCGATGGAACCATTGTGCAAACCATAAGGCAAAGAATGCAACCGTTAATGAAAGGATGATTAGACGCCATACTGCATGTTCAGTATCAGGTTGTTGCATCAAACTATACATCGCCAATGGCAATGTTCTGGTTTCACCCGCAATATTTCCTACAAAAGTGATTGTTGCGCCAAACTCTCCAAGACTTCTGCAAAAACATAAAATTGCACCCACCAATATGCCACTACTCGCTAAAGGCAAAGTGACATAAAAGAACGTTCCAAAAGAAGACGCACCTAATGTTTTTGCAGCCATTTCTAAACGTTGATCAACCAACTCAATTGCGAGGCGAATAGACTGCACCAATAACGGAAAGCCCATCACCGCAGAAGCCAAGACCGCTCCTTTCCAATTAAACGCTAAATTGAGTCCAAACTGTTCTAAATATTGTCCCAATACGCCACGACTACCGAAAACTTGCAATAACAAATAACCTGGTACAACCGGAGGAAGCACCAAAGGTAAAAATACTAAAGTTTCAAATAACGATTTTCCAAAAAATTCTTTTCGAGCCAAAACCCAACCCACTGCGAGTGCAGGGATCAGGCTAAACGCCAAGCAAGCGGCTGCAACTTGGCAAGATAGTTTAAGAACTTCAAGCTCTTCAGCGGATAAGGAAAACACGATTATTGAGCAGGTAATAAGACAGTAAAACCATATTTCTTAAACACTGCATTGGCTTGTTTACCCTGTAGGAATTGATAAAACGCCGTAGCAGTTGAATTATTTTTGACTAATCCAAGTGGATAAACAATCGGGGTATGCGTACTGATTGGAAATACCCCAACCACTGTGACATCTTTACTGATCGCAGCATCAGTTGCATATACAATACCCAACTGACATTCACCACGTGCAACGAAGTTTAAGGCAGCTCTCACATCTTCAGTTTCAACCAAACGTGGTGCTAATTTTTGCCACCAGCCAAGTGAGGTTAAAGCTTGCTTGCCATATTTGCCTACAGGCACACTTTTGGTATCACCCGTACAAATTTTGCCTTGAAATGCGGTCGATGGATCGAAGTTTTTGTCCATTTTTATTTTGATAGGTTTAGATTTGGGTGAAATCAAAACCAAACGATTTCCCAGTAAATTAACGCGTTTATTTGATTCAATTAATTTTTTATTTTGTAAGTAATTCATCCACTGTTCATCGGCAGAAATAAACACATCAGCAGGTGCTCCAGCTTCAATTTGTTTAGCTAAGGTTGATGACCCTGCATAGGAGGTTTTTACTTCTACTTTTCTCTGCTTTTCAAATAGATGATCTAAATCAGTCATTGCATTGGTTAGACTTGCTGCAGCGTACACAGTAACAGATTGTTCCGCATGCGCATTCGCTCCGAAAAGCACACCACAACACATCACAACAGTTTGAATATTCTTCTTGTTAAAAATGAGAGACATCTTGTTCCCCTATCAAAGTTATATCGTTTTCGATATGTTTTTAAAAATATATTGATAAATAGATTAAATGAACAGCGCTAAAAAAACCACCATTAATTAGAAACTTTCAACACAGTAATTTTTTTCAACCACTTTACATAACGTGGCCCAGTTGCAGTATCTTGTGTAGAAATTAATGCGATTTCCCCTGATTTTGCATTTAAAAACTGATCATTTTCTTGGTATACCACCATTACACCTTGTCCTATAGCCGTATTAAACAGCTCACTCCAAGAGAAAATAACCTTATAGCCATCCGTCGCTTCTGCAATGACGACTGTTTTTTTGAAATCATGATGATCAGATGTTATCAGTTCAGCTTTATTGAGTAAGTCTCTTAATAAAACACCTTTAAATTTTAAAGTTGGACGACGAACTTCACCTTTCATCGTCACAATCGCAACATTCTGACTATGCTGTTTGGGAAATAAAGTCAGTTCTTTAACACTTAGTGTTAACTTATTTTTTACAAGACCATCTATAGTGAGTTGTTGACTTAGGACTTGATTGGTATGTTTTTCAACTTCTGAGTGTGCATAAACAGTATGATTTAAACTGAGAAATACAACACATGATAAAAATAGATTACGCATATTTTATTTCCTTTAAAATGAAAAATTTAGATTTGTAAACCACATTCGCCCTGCACTCGGATAGCCATCTGCTAAAGCATAATTTTTATCTGTAATGTTATTTATCCCTGCACTGAAATTCCATTGTCCAGTTCTATGTTTAAGCGCATACGACAGTTGAATATTGGCGATTTGATAACCTGAAAGTTTCAATGTATTTGATGCCCAACGACTGCTATTTCGTTCAATTTCTGTTTGTATTTTCAAACGTTCTATTGGCATTAACACAAGGTAACTGCTGAGTTTATGTTGTGGAATATCAGTAATTTTCTTTGCTGAATCTGTTTTATTCTTCAACTTTAAATAGGTGTAATTGCCTCCATAACTCAACCAGCTTGTGGGCTGATATTCAAGACCTAGCTCAGTACCTGCAATATGGATCTGACCAATGTTTTGCATTTGAGACTTATTGCCTTGGACATTTGCGACAGATTGAATTTTGTCCTGAATATCACTATAAAAAAGAGCGGTTTGTAGATTGAGTTGGTCGTAAAGCTTTCCTTTATAGCCCAACTCATAGTTCAAGGCTTTTTCTGCATGTAAACTCGGGTTTTCTATAAAAGTGCCCAAACGTTGAGAATAACGATCTTTTAAAGTCGGTAATCGTGTTTTTTTCGCAATCGTTGCATATAGCTGAGCATGATCAAATTCATTATAAAATACGCCCATTTGTGCATCTAACGCAGTTTGTTTATCGGGCAAAGCATACGGATTTCCAACACTAAATACCTTTTGAGGTTCTAAACGATGTTGGCTGATTCCGAGTGAAAGAAAAGTCTGATTCAGCAATTGAATATTGTCTTCCAAACCAATAGACCAAATTTTATCTTCAAAATGAGTATTTTTGTTTTTGTCCGCATCTAACTCTTGATGCTCATCCGTTTTGTAGTGGCTAATAACGCTGAGTTGGTGTCCTTTCAAACGATCAGATTCTAAAATGATTGAAGCACCATTCACACGATCATTATAAATGCTACGACCTGTACCCACGCTACCTTGACCAGAGGTTTTCAATTGTTCATAACGGTCATTGGTATAGGAATTCAATTCATTTTCATAGCGATCATGATAAGCCCGAATTTTTAAAGACTCTTTTGAAGTTAAAGCAGTTGTTGAATTAAAATACAGACTTTCTTTATCCCAATACGGCCACTTCCAATAGCGAATCGCCGTTGTTCCCGTTGTCGGTGGATTACCTTTTTCACCATCTTGCTTGATATAACTTAAAGCATATTCATCTGTTGGGTTTGGCGTAAAACCAAGTTTAAGTGAATATTTGCTGTCTTTACTTTGAGAATTATTGCGTAATCCACCATCTTCAGTCGCAGTCGCTTGAAAATCTGAGGATAATTTAAAACCATCCCGTTCTAGATAAGATGCAGCTGTTTGAATATACCAATTCTCTTGCTTGCTTCCTAAATTTATAGCAGCTCTGCGTTGTTGCCCTTCTCCAACGCCCAAACGAATATCCCCCTCAAATGCTCGTTGAGGTTTACGACTGACTAAGTTAATCGCACCACCTAAAGTATTTGCACCATATTGAATTGAACTGAAACCTTTAGCGACCTGAATTTCGGCTAAATCTGCTGTGGTAAAACGATTGAAATCAACATAACCATCATAAGGAACATAAACGGGTATTCCATCAATAAATAAGGGAACTTGACGTGCATCAAAACCACGCACATAGATCATTTGTTCATTTCTAGAATTATTTGAACTGGTAACCCCTGACAATAGATTTAACGCATCGCCAATGTTGTTGTGGTTAAACTGCTGCATCTTTTGATCATCTATTTTCGAAGCAACTTGATCAAACTGATTCTGTTCAGCCGTGATACGAATTGCACCAAGTTGAAAGATATCTTGCTGTTGATTGAGTGCAATATCATTCGCAAATGCCCATTTGGGTGCAGCAACCCCCATCAAAAAAATAGCACTATATTTATGTAAAGCATTTAATCTGAATATAGAATTCCTCACGTCTCATCCCCCTGAATGAATTTTAAAATTAATATTTATCTTTATATTCCAGTAAACATATCGAATCGCAAATAAAAACACCTATGCCTTTTCACTGATTTAAATGTTCGGTCATAGACGCTTTGTTTGGTTCCTACAACGAGAAATAGCCCTTGTTGTTATTTTATTCTAGTCCAAGAAGCACATATGTCAATAAAATTAAACTCACCTATAAGAATAACTTAAGATGAGTAGCCTATTTTTTGCTGAAGCTACCCTGTTATTGATAACAATACACGTCTCTTTATAGAAATTATAGAAAAGCCCAATATCACATTATTTATAAAAATAAATTTTATTTCATGAATCGATACTGATCCCTTTATATGCTGAAAAATTTTCTATTGACTTAAGTCTGATTAAATTATATACATTAATAATGATACAATATGTATCATTATACAAGATATGATATTTAAAATGATCAGTTCTATATAGGAGTGAGTTGTTCTTAACCTTGTTTATCAATCTGGCATATCAAGGATCCAACATGACTATTCCTCTGTTTGCATTAAGTGGTGTATTACCCATGACACAATATTTGCCCCATTTTTAAAATATGAATTATTTTCAAATATTTATAAGGATATAAAGATGTCACATAGCATAAACCTACCTCGAATTATGGAAATTGGGAAAAATTCCCGAAGTAAACTTCCAGACATTCTCAAGTCTTTGGGGGCTAAAAATCCGTTAATCATTACCGATAAAATGATGGTTTCATTAGGATATATCGAAAAAATTCAACAGCTTTTAAAAGAGGCAGAGATATATGCCGATTATTTTGATGAAACCATTCCAGAACCGACCTCTGGTTCTATCGCTGCGGGTGTGCAACATGTAAAAGACCATCAATATGATGCAATTATTGCTGTAGGCGGTGGCAGTCCAATTGATAGTGCTAAAGCGATTAGCATTTTAGGTAAATTCGGTGGCGAAATACGTGACTATAAATTCCCTAGACAAGTCAATGAAGTAGGTCTTCCGATTATTGCGATTCCTACAACTGCGGGGACAGGGTCAGAATGTACCCGATTTACCATTATTACTGATGATCAAAGCAGTGAAAAAATGCTCTGCGCAGGATTGGGCTTCTTACCTGTAGCGGCAATCATTGATTATGAATTAACCATGTCATTACCCGCACGTACAACAGCGGATACAGGTATTGATGCCTTAACCCATGCCATTGAAGCCTATGTCAGTAAAAAGGCAAATGCCTATAGCGATGCTCAAGCAATTGCAGCCATGAAACTGATTGGGCCAAATTTACAAACGGTTTATCACCAACCTGATAATGAAATCGCACGAGAAAAAATGATGCTCGGCTCTACATTAGCAGGGATAGCATTTTCCAATGCCATGCTGTTACCTATGATTACCTCATATTCCATACAAGCAGCGCCTGAGCGTTATGCAGATTGTGCAAAAGCGATTGGTATCGCAAATGAGGATGATGATCATCAAGTAGCAAACCAAAAACTGGTTCAGGCACTTATCAATATTAATAAAGATCTACAAGTGCCAACCCTAGCCGAATTTGGCGTGAGCAAACAGACCTTTGATGATCTTGTTCAAACCATGGCAGAACAAGCCTTGGCATCTGGATCACCTCTCAATAACCCACGTGTACCGAGTATTGCTGAAATGGTTTCACTGTATCAGCAACTTTGGTAAACGCTACATCATTAATTTTTTATAACAATTTAAAGAGGAAGTCACACATGGATATCATTGGACATTTAATTAATGGTCAACTCAACTACGATCATACAAGAACTCAACCTGTATATAATCCTTCAACAGGTGAGCACAGCAAAGAAGTTGCTATTGCCAGTAAAACCACAGTTGAACAAGCCATTGCTGCCGCAGAAGCTGCATTTCCAGAATGGCGTGATACCCCCGTGATTAAACGTGCCCGTGTCATGTTTAAATTTAAAGAATTACTCGAACAAAATGCAGATCAAATTTGTGCCTTAATTGGCCAAGAACATGGAAAAATTGTGCATGATGCTGCTGGTGAGTTGCAACGTGGAATTGAAAATGTGGAATACGCATGCAGTGCTCCTGAGTTTTTAAAAGGCGAATTTAGTAAAAATGTAGGGCCATCGATTGATTCTTGGAGTGAGTTTCAACCTTTAGGTGTCGTCGCAGGTATTACACCTTTTAACTTCCCTGCCATGGTGCCGTTGTGGATGTTTCCGATGGCAATCGTTTGTGGCAATACTTTTGTACTTAAACCGTCTGAAAAAGATCCATCATCTACTTTATTTATCGCTCAATTACTCAAACAAGCAGGCTTACCTGATGGGGTGATGAATGTTGTTAATGGTGATAAAGAAGCAGTAGATACTTTACTGTATGACAAGAGAGTTCAAGCAGTGAGCTTCGTTGGTTCTACAGCAATTGCTGAATACATCTATCAAACAGCGACCTCTACAGGTAAACGCTGCCAAGCCCTAGGCGGTGCAAAAAACCATGCGATTGTAATGCCCGATGCCGATATTGATAATGTTGTTAGTTCTTTATTAGGTGCAGCTTTTGGTTCATCTGGTGAACGCTGCATGGCGCTTTCAGTGGCGATTGCTGTCGGTGATGATATTGCAGATTTAATGATTTCTAAATTATCTGACGCTATCCGTAAACTTCAATACGGACCCTTTTCTGACAAAACCAATGATTTCGGCCCAGTGATTACAGCACAACATAAAGCAAAAGTTGTAGGCTACATCGACAGTGCAGCACAACAAGGCGCTACAATTGTAGTTGATGGTCGAAATGCAGCACCTCAAGGTTATGAAAATGGCTTCTATGTCGGCGCAACGCTAATCGATCAAGTGACATCAGATATGATCAGCTATAAAGAAGAAATCTTTGGCCCTGTCTTACAAGTCATGCGAGTAAAAACCATGCAAGAAGCTATGGATCTGATTGATAACCATGAATACGGTAATGGGACTTGTATCTATACGCGTGATGGTGAAGCTGCCCGTTACTTTAGTGATCACATCAAAGTTGGAATGGTTGGAATAAACGTACCGCTACCTGTACCTGTGGCATATCATAGCTTCGGTGGTTGGAAACGCTCATTATTTGGTGATTTATATGCCTACGGCCCTGATGGCGCTCGTTTTTACACGCGTCGTAAAACCATTACTCAACGCTGGCCTACAGCCAATGTTCGTGAAGGCGCACAATTTGCAATGCCAACATTGAACTAAACTATTTCATTGGAAAGAGCAAATTGCCAAGCTATTTGCTCTTTTTTATTCAGTTTTATTCGATCTTTTTATTCAAAATCAATAAGCTGATTGAGATCATTTGCAGCCTGACGTAACAAGGGTTCAAAAGCCAGTAAATCATCCAAAGATTTGCGTATCGTAGGTGCATGAGTATATAAACAAGCAACGATGGTATCTTTCCTTTGAATCGGCACAGAACATGCCACCATCCCTGAAATAAATTCTTCGTTATCTGTTCCGATCTGATGAAGGAAAATATCATTTAAGTTTTGTTCGAGTAAAATGGAATCGGTAATTGTATTTTTCGTTAGCTGCGTAATCGGTAAATTTTCTAAAATTTTCTTACGTTTACTTTCTGGCTGAAAGCTTAAAAATAATTTCCCACTTGAGGTACACCATAAGGGAACGGTTGAACCCACAGGTAAATAAACCTGTAATGGCCAATTTGCTTGTACCCGATCTGTATACAGCATTTGATTATTACTTAATATTGCAATTCCACAAGTTTCATTGATTTGATCTGACAGTTTTTGAAGTATAGCCAGTCGTTCCATCTTTCGTGGTTCTTGTTCCCAAGAACTCATCAATAATTTATAAGTTCGGTCACCGATAATATACCCCCCATATATATCATTTTTGATAAACCCTTCTTGTTCTAAGGTTTGTAATAAACGGTGAATACTCGGTTTTGGAATATCTAATTCAATGGCAAGGTCTAAGGGTGTAGGCGGATGTTTAGCTGTAGAAATCGCTTCGATAATGTCTAAAACTCTAGTAATTGATGACCCTTTTTTACTCATTTTGACTGCCAATAAAAATTGCTTAATTTATACTTTATTGTAACCGACAAAAGCTTGGTTAGATAATATTGACTCTATCTACCCTAAACAATTTTCTCACTCAAACGTCTAGCTCATTTAAGGCTTGATATATGTACATGCATCACTAAGTTTAAATAAAAATTATACTTTCATTTCTTAAGAATGCTCGCTTCACTTTAATGGGTTTCAATGATTATTTGAATTGTTTATTTAATTCAAAAAATTTTAAATAAAAGAATACTATACGTATTACTTTTCAGATTTTGCCCATTTATTATAAAAATGATGTGTTACTTTTCCATTTTCATTTTTGAATCATTCTTACTTTACTCCCAAAAAAATAATTCGTTACTTTTCTCCTATCATATTGAAAATTATCAATAACATATTGTTTTATATAAAATCAGATGAATAACCGCGAATTTAAATGATTTAGCAACATTTTTTCATTATTATAATTTTCGAACAAATAAAAATCATAAAATTTTCATTAATGAATAATTTAAAAAATTATTGATTATGTTTTGTTCGCAAATAATTAAACGTTATGGAGAGATGTATTATGGGGCTGAAGAGCTTAAAATTAAGCGCAGGAGTAGCGCTACTCGTGGGAGGTTTTGCAACGCAAAACGCACTGGCTGACTCTTATGTATTTGTTACGAACACCACACCACAAACAGTAACAATACAAGCCACTCAAACAGGGACACATATTTTACAACAAGGAAATGAGTGGGCTCAGGAAGCAACACAAATCGCGCCTTACGAGACTAAGCGTGTCCTTCGTATAAACCGCTATACAGGTTTAAAGACTGGGAAAACTTATAACTTTGATACAGTGATCAGCAGTGGTAGTTCTAAAATCACTTTGAAACAAACCATGACTGGAACATGGACTGGCAGTAATATTAAACACGGTATTCAAACAGCTTCGGCAACGTCACCGTGGTATTCAGACCGCAATGTCTATCGTCTCAATACCACTTATGGTGGTTTATCTGCTCAAGCTGCTGTTAAAGCTGAATATACAGGTGGCTACGATGATTTCCATTACACAATTCATCAAAACACCGTGCAAGAACCTGTTTCTAACAACGCTGATGAATTAAAAGTCCTGACGTATAATATTTATGCGCTACCAATGGTTGCGAGTAAAATTAGTGAACGTTTGGCTGAGTTACCAAATCACTTAAATGGCTACGATGTGATTATGATGCAAGAAGCTTTTGCATCTTCTCGTACAGGAATGTTGAACCAATTAGCACAACAATACCCATATCAAACCCATATTCCAGTAGGTTCTGGTTATAACTTATTTGACAGTGGTTTGGTCATTGTGAGTCGTTATCCAATTGTAAAAACTGCACAACTGATTTACCCAGATTGTACAGGTACAGATTGTTTTGCGGATAAAGGCGTATTGTATGCAGAGATCATTAAAAATGGTAAAGCGTATCATGTGACTTCAACCCATACAGCATCATTTGATACAGATGAAGCACGTGCGCTTCGTCAAGTTCAATTCCAACAAATTCGCCAATTGGTTAACCAACAAAACATCCCGAGTTTTGATGCTGTATTGATGGGTGGCGATTTTAACGTTAACAAGTTTTTATGGCCGCAAGACTATCAAAATATGTTGACTAACCTGAATGCAACAGCACCAATCAGCACAGGTTACACCGCGTCTACATTTGACCCGCGTGTCAATAAACTTGCTGGTGCAGCAGGTTCTGGTGGTACAACAGTTGAATATCTTGATTATGTCGTAGCTTCAAATACGCACCGCCAACCGACACAATCTCGCAATGATGTTCGTATCTTACGTACTACAGCTGACCCATTGTATATGACGTGGGATCTTTCGGATCATTTCCCTGTAATGGGACAGTTTAATTACAGTCCATAAAACGGAAAGCTGTATGAATAAAAGACTATTGCTAACAATTATTATTGTTTTAGCGGTCTTGGTTGCCATTGTAGTTTGGAAGAGCACCGCCTCTTCCGCTACAGTCCAGCAAGCAAAGCCATCATCACCTGACTCATCAACGCATGCAGCCGATGAAACCATGCAAAACAAAAGCAAGGACGAACTACTGCAAACAAACCTATTGAAACAATTACAAAGCTTACAAAAGCAACCAGGAAATATCACCCAATTTCTCAATGACTTTAAAGTAAACTGTCAGGTAGAAGACTGTGATGCTGCTTTAGCAAAAGCACTAGCAAACTACCCTGATCAAACATTTGCGCAGTTGGTTGAGAATTTAATAAAACGTATGCCGCAATATGAACAACGTATGCAAAGTACTGTGTTATCAACATCTTTATCACCTAAAGCGCGTTTTGATGCCTTATGGAAAATAAGAGAACAAACTTTGGGGCAAGCAGAAGCTATGCTTGGCTTTGGACAAGAACGTGATTATGCGGATTATCGTTTTGCGTACCAAGATTTAGCACAAAATCCAAACCTTAGTGCCGAGCAACGTTTAAAAGCTTTTGAAGAACTACAACGCCAATACCCAAATAGCAATCAACAGGAAAGTAAAATTGGGCTTTATGAGCAAGCTGTAACCCTTCTCAACCAAGGTCAAAATAAGACTGCTGAAACAGAGCGTTTAAAGCAGGAATTACAACAGCGTTACCTCACCCAACAGGAACGACAAGAGATCCAACAACGAGACCAACGTGAGGTTCAACAGCAACAACAAGCCAACCAATATCAACAAGCGGTCAGTCAATTACAGCAAGAGATGGAACCAATGAAAGCCCAACTCCCTGATGCTGAATGGCAAAAACAATATCAAGCACGTTTAGAAGACTTACGCCTTAAAATGTTTCCATAAAGTCTATTCCGCGATCTATATTTACGTATAGATCGCGGAATATTTAAGTGCTTTAAATTGTCATTTGTCTAAAGTTGATGATGTATAAATGAACTTAATCAATAATAAACTTAACTCATAAGCTATCTACAAAATTTTCAATTCAATCATTAACTTAAAATTAATTTGTGAATAAATTCATCTATAAGCCTGATGTAGCCAATAAAATCATGTAACACGTTGAATCACATACAGCTAACTTGAATTTAGCTGTATGTGATATGTGTTTAAATGATGGATTGATAAATTCATTTACCCCAATAGCATTGATCAAGCATGCGATTTGGTACGTTGCAATGCTTCATTCCATAAAGTTAAATGATACTGTCGCTGATCTTCACTCATATTCGGTTCAAAAGCTTTATCTAACTTCCATGATTCTGATATCTCACTTAAGTTATTAAAAATTCCTGCCCTCAACCCAGCTATGGCCGCAGCACCCCAAGCCGTTGATTCTAAAAGTTTCGGACGTAAAACAGGTACATTTAAAATATCAGCTTGGAATTGCATTAACATATCATTCTGACTTGCACCACCATCTACCCTTAACTCTTTTAAGGGTTGTGAAATATCAGATTGCATTGCGGTTAAAACATCTGACACTTGAAATGCAATAGACTCTAATGCAGCACGGGCAATATGAGACTTATTTGTACCACGAGACATTCCACACAATAATGCACGTGCATCACTATCCCAATGTGGTGCACCAAGCCCAGTAAATGCAGGAACAAGTACCACGCCATCCGTATCAGTCACTTGGCGAGCGAGGCTTTCTACTTCAGCACTATTTTCAATAATGCCTAAACCATCACGCAACCATTGCACAATAGCACCAGCCATAAATACACTCCCCTCAAGTGCATAATGCGGTTGCTTTTGACAGCTCCAAGCCAAGGTTGTCAATAACTGGTTTTTACTAAACTGGATCTGAGTTCCAGTATTAAAAAGCATGAAGCAACCCGTACCATAGGTATTCTTTGCTGTTCCTGCTTCAAAACAAGATTGACCAAATAAAGCGGATTGCTGATCACCTAAAACACCACAAATTGGAATTTCTGCACCAAGCAAACCAGAAGCGGTGTTGGAAATATAACAATCAGAATGAATAATCTTAGGCAGTACCGATGCTGGAATATTAAATAATTCAATCAATTCAGCATCCCATTGTTGGGACTCTAAGTTCATGAGCATCGTTCTAGAGGCGTTACTGGCCTCAATCACATGTTCAGAACCTTGGGTTAAATTCCAAATCAGCCAACTGTCCACTGTTCCAAAAGCAACATGACCTTGTTCAGCAAGTGCTCGTAAACCATCGACATTTTCCAGCAACCAAACTAATTTTCCTGCACTAAAATAAGGATCTATTCTTAAGCCTGTTTTTTTATGAATTTTGCTAGCAAGATCATTTTGAATCAGTTGATTACACCAATCTGTTGCACGGCGGTCTTGCCAAATAATTGCAGGTGCAAGTGGGCGCCCACTACGCTTATCCCAAACAATTGTAGTCTCCCGCTGATTTGTTAAACCCAGTGCTTTGATATCTTTGGCAAGCAATCTCGCTGATGCAATCGCTTGCTGAACAACACCAATTTGTGTTGTCCATATTTCCATAGCATCTTGTTCAACCCAACCTGAGTGTGGTGTCTTAATTTGTGTTTCTCGCTGGGCAGATGCATAGACTTTTCCATGCTCATCAAAAATAATTGCTCTGCTAGAGGTCGTTCCTTGATCAAGTGCGAGTAAATAGCTCATCTTTTCTTGTTTTAACTCTTGTAAAATGTTGATAGTAACGCAATTATATATTCAAACGCGTCATTTGCTATAACTGGCATGAATTATCTGCATAATTTATAACAGTTATGTTATGATAGCGTCGTTATCTGGGGATGTTATTGGCTTCGACGCTGATGATGAAGCTCATAGATGCATGCCGAGAGCGCATTTTCTCTCGTAAATCAAATTTGCATATTTTAGTCGCAAACGACGAATCATACGCTCTAGCTGCCTAAGGGCAGCTTGTCCGCTTCACTGAATACTTGTGGTCAGTGAACCCGACCGAAGCGCACGCACACAAGTCCGTATAAAGTCACGCCTCGGGGCTTTATACCAAACTTAGAGGATCGCGTTTTGTACCCTGTTCGTCGGGTCACTTAATGTTAAAATAATTGACGATATCTAAGCATGTAGTATTCTCGAGTGTAGTGTTGGCGGACGCGGGTTCAACTCCCGCCATCTCCACCAAATACCTTCCAAAACTTAGCAAAATATGCCAAGTTTTAAAGACAAAAGGCTTGAATCCTAAGGGTTTAAGCCTTTTTTCTTGCCTAGACATAACCGAACATAACTAGCTATAGTGTTGCTTTCCATGTATCCCCTTATGTATCCTTTAACAAATATTGAACTCAAGGGATACACGGATAAATGAAAAGATCAGAAATTAAACGTCGTTGCCTAAAAGCTTTTAATAATTTGATATTTAAGGGATAAAAAACAACCTATTTTATTTGACATTTTCTTTGACATTTTCTTTGACATTTTTCCAAATAAAATTTGACTAAATATATGAAATCAAATATTAATACCTTAACATTTTCTTTGACATTTTCACTGACAAATTATGCCAGAACAAAGTAAAACTTGGTTAAACGACACGACTCTTAGAGTTATGACATATAAGTCAGGCTCTTTTACATTTCAGTTAGGCTTTGAATTAAATAATGTTCAAGCCATGTTAGATAGAGTAAATGACTCACAAAATCGCTTTAATAAAACCCCTAGCCTATCTTTAATTATTGACCAAGTCCAAGAAAAAGTACTTGCTAGTAGTATTTATAGTACAAACACTATTGAGGGTGGCCAATTTACAGAAAAAGAAACAGCAGATATTTTAAAATTAGACCCGAATACTATTCAAAAATCAGAAGAAAGAAGACTAACCAACTTAAAAGAATCTATTGAATGGATTAAAAAATTTAGTTCAAAGCAATTAAGCCCTACAAAGGGAAAAGCTTTTGAACTTTCCACGATGTTCCAGCTACATACACTTGTATCTCAAAATTTAGAAGATCAACATAATCCAGCAGGACAGTTAAGGAATAATCAGCCATTCCAAAAAACAATCGTTGGTAATGATACTCATGGGGGAACTTATAGACCGCCTAAATGCCTAGAAGATATTGAATATTTAGTTCAAGCATGGGTAGAGTGGCTAAACAGTCCTCATATCATCAATCAACCCGTCGTTATTCGTGCTTGTTTAGCTCATTATTATTTTGAGTTAATTCATCCATTTTGGGATGGGAATGGTCGTACTGGTCGTTTGATTGAAATGTTTATCTTAGAACAATCAGGGTATGGGTTTAGTTCTTCAGCGATATGGAAATATTACCAAGTCAATATTCATGAATATTTTGCGTTATTTAATCACTGTCGCAAACAAGCAGATAAAAAGCAGGAGAACCCTAACCAGCTATTTATTGACTTTGTACTTAAAGGAATGTTTGAAATCATTGAATATTTACATGATGAAAGTAATAAACTAATTGAATTTCTGCTGTATCAAACAGCGTTGAATAGTGCCAAATTTAGTAAGAAAATTTCTGATCGACAATTTAATTTGATCCATAATTTAATGAGAGCTATTGGAGAAAATAGTAAGTTTTTATCTAAAGCGGATTTATATCGAAACCCACAAATTCAGATATTATATAACGGTAAGGTAGAAAGAACCTTTTATCGCGATGTGGATAAATTAATTGAGTTAAATTTCTTATCTGAGCAAGATGGACTCATTCTCATCGGTAGTGGATAACGAACCATTGAAACTCACTTTACGTTGAGCTGTTTTCGTGAACAGATTTTTTAACATTTTATAGATAGATCAATCTGAATTGCTTTGGGTTTCATACAGATATTTACGATAAACTAATAACCTAAAGACGCTCTATAAATAATATGCCATCTAAATGATCAACTTCATGTTGTATGATTCGGGCAGGAAAACCACTAAAATCCTGTATGATCTTTTCACCATTTAAAGTGCAATACTGCACTGTTATTTGTTCAGCCCTCTCAACTAACCCTCTTTCATTTGGAACACTTAAACAACCTTCTTCACCTAAAATGACTTGTGTTGATTTTTGAATGATTTCAGGATTAACCATTACGATTGCATCCATTTCAGGCGCATCTGGATATCTTGGATTTGCACGAGAAGCAACGATAATCATTCTTTTCGAAATATAAACTTGCGGTGCTGCAATTCCAACACCATTACGATTTAACATGGTTAGATGCATCGCATCAGATAGCTCTTGGAGCCAAATGCTAGAAAATTCCGTTTCAGCTACTGGTGAGGCAATGAGATTTAAAATCGCTTCACCACGTTGAGCTACGGGCAAAATTACTGACATTGTTATATTCCAAATCTGTACACATTCAATTTATATGATTTGACCAAAGTACTGTTCTAAATCACTGTTTAGATGGGCATTTAAAACCCAACGTTTTAACGCTAAAATTCACCCAAACCGACTTTCTATGATTGATAATACATTGCAATAAACTATAGTATTCTAAAATTTAAGAAAATTTTAATCTTTAAAACTTATAAGCATTTAAAACATCGGGAGTCAAATTATGAACAGTACCCAACTACTCTTTGGTGTCCTTTTTGGATCCATTGGTTTAGGTTATTTTATCTATGGAAAAAAACAGAAAACTGTCGTCCCATTTATCGTTGGGATTCTACTCATGACCTATTCTTATTTTATTGAAAGTACACTGCCTTTAGTTGGTGTAGGTGCTTTTTTAACAGTCTTACCGTATTTTATCCGCGTATAAAGATAGCAATTGGATTTAAATGATTTCTAAATAATGTCTAACTTGATTACGCCCACTGCTTTTCGCAAGATATAAAGCTTGGTCTGCTAAGCGGACAATATTTTCATGGCTATCCTCTTGATTTCCAACAGCTATACCTAAACTTGCAGTGATGTTAATACTTAAATCATTATAGACTTGGACTTGGGTCTTTTCAATTTGGTGACGACAACGTTCAGCAACCTCTTTTACCACGCTTAAATCATCTTCATTTAAAATTAGAATAAATTCTTCACCACCAAAACGCCCAACCATATCTTTATAACGAATATTTTGCGCTAAAATTGATGCAACACGACGCAACACACGGTCGCCAATCTCATGACCATAATTATCATTAATTTTTTTAAAATGATCTAAATCCAACAGTACTATTGCATAAGACAGGTCGTGTTTATCTAGACGTAAAAGCTTTTCGGAAATACTTCTTCTGTTATAAACATTGGTTAACCCATCTTTTTCACTAATTTTTTTAATTTCTTGTTCTCTATTACGCCACTGGTTGAGCAATATTTCGAATAAACTTGTACATATCAAAAAGATAGGAAAGTATAAAAATGCCATACTTCCAACCCAATAGGTATTTTTATAAATATTACTCGAATTTAATTTATCACTGAATACTGGCGCATATCCAATTTGGTTAGTTGCGCTTAAATAAATTAAGTAAAGCAAAACAACAGTTGAAGGAAAAATAACAATATAAATATATTTTCTTTCTATAAATAAGAAACCTAATGAGACAATACTAATATAACCACCGATGGTCGTTGGACTGGTTATCCCTATAGAAAATGCCGCATGTATATATAATATGGTAAATATTGAGATCACCAACAGCGGTGTAATTTGATAAAGAAGCTTATAATGGCGAAATTTATGTAGACCAACCAAACTAATAAAAGTGATCACAATAGTGACACTAATTTCAATAGTACGCTGAAGCATATAGTCAGGATCAATCCACTCCTGAACTTCTGGGGTAAAATAACTATAAATACACCAAATCCACCAAATGAATTGATCTAATCCACTCAATAATAAAATCAGTAAACTTTTGTCAAATGCACTCCAATTCATCATCATCCCTTGCGGAACAATACTCTGCAGCTTTGCTTTGATGGATTGAAGAAAAGTGAGTTTCATAATTTTATATACTAATTTTTAAGATCTTTATTTGATAAGGATTAATATTAACATTAATATTTCTTTTTTATAGCATTTGTTAATTTTTTCCAAGTAAAAATCGTACATGCAAATAATGCAATTGTTCAGCAGCACAACTGTTATGAATGATAAGTATAACACGATGAATTAAAGCTAAAATTTTACTGAATTTTTGTATCTTGCTTTCCTATCATGTCAGCAAGAAAGAACTGTTGTACGTTTTTAAGATATAAGCCTCTCTTCTTTTATTTCTTATTTCTTATTTCTTATTTCTTATTTCTTATTTCTTAAACATTAGAACTGAACTCCAAGCTTCTCTTTAAAGACTTTGCTTTGAGAATTTTAAAACCGCAATGAATCACCATACGACAAGGATGGTAAAATCTGCATCAATATTCATCAATCTTACAGACAATTGGGTAATGGCAATATTAATGAATATCAGCAAATTTAGTCCTATTCTTGTTTTCAAACCGTCATGCTGATCGCTCGGGACTTTTAAATATTCACAACATCAAACTTATCAAGTTGAAATCTCCAGTTTTTTTAAGACAAAATGAATCATTTAAAAAATCATTTTTAATGAAAATGTAGACATATACTTTAAATAATGAAAACCAATTCTCATAATTTAATATTTTCTGATACTTTACAACAAAGTACTAAACTAGCTAGTTCACTTTTTTTTTGTTAATTCACTTGCTAGAGTATTTACTCTTAATTTTTATATGTTATTTTGTAAAAAGAAGTAACTTTGAGTTATTTTTAGACATTTAAATCGCTTCTAGCTTACTCATTAAGCGCTTCAAAATATTCATTTTATTATATTAGGGAAAAATTAAAATGAAATTAAAAAATTTAACGATCGCACTGATTGCTGCAACAGTACCAACGACAGGTGTGTTTGCAGCTGCATTAGACCGTTCAGGTCAATCTATTTCAGCATTTCTTCAACCAAACAACTATTTTGAAGCTGGAATTTCTGTTTTAGATCCAACGGTTGAAGGTAAAGAAGCTGGTACAAGTCTAAGTCGTAATGACATCGGTGACATGGGTGATGACTATTATTTCCCATCAGCAGCAGTCAAACTTCAATTAACAGATAAAGTTTCATTCGGTCTTTTATATGACCAACCTTTTGGTGCAGATGCTGCTTATCATGGTGATAACGTATTCGTATCAAACTCAACAAATACTGTTTTACCTCCAGCGTCAATGGCTGCAATTCGTACCAGTACGATTGAAAGCACTTTCAATGGATTATCTGCTCAACAACGTGTGGGTGCATATCTACAATCGCAAAATATTGCCCCTACTTCAACTGCTGGTCAGCAAATAATAGCAGCCTACAGTACAGATGCAGCAACTAAAGCAGCGATTGATGCTGGTGTTAAGCAAGTCGTAACGTCACGAGTTGATGCTGGTCTTGCTCAAGTCAATTCAACACTCGGTAAAGGCAACACTAAAGTTGAAGTTGATACTCAAAACATCTCTATGATTTTTGGTTTCCAACCAACTAAAAATGTGAATGTTTACGCAGGTGGTGTTTACCAAACCATTAAAGGTAACGTAAGCCTACGTGGTCAAGCATACAGCCTATACAATGGTTATGATGCAAGTATTAAAGAAACTGGTGGTACAGGTTGGTTAGCTGGTGCTGCATTCCAGATTCCTGAAATTGCATTAAAAGCATCTGTGACTTATCGCTCTGAAATCGATCATGATGTTGAGGTTGATGAATCACTTTCTGCACTTGGTGCTTTAGCATTATTGCCAAATGGCGCTGCTGCTGTTGCTGATATTGCAAATGCAACAGGTAAAACAACCATTACTACACCTCAGTCTGTTAACCTTGATTTCCAAACAGGAATCATGGCGAATACCGTTGCTTTTGCTAACGTACGTTGGGTGAACTGGAAAGACTTCTCTATTCAACCATTGAAATTCGGTAAAGTTTCACAAGCTGTTGGTTCATTGGTTGGTCAACCAAATGGCTTTAACTTAGTTGAATATTCAGATGATCAATACTCTGCAACTGTCGGTGTTGGCCGTAAAGTGAATGAGCAATGGGCGGGTAACGTTTCTGTAGGTTGGGACTCTGGCGCAGGTAACCCTGTAACTACACTTGGTCCAACAGAAGGTTATTGGAACGTTGGTTTAGGTGTTCAATATAGCCCTACACCTTCAACCTTTATCGCTGGCGGTGTTAAATACTTCTGGTTAGGCGATGCTAAAGCGCAAACTGGTGCTCAAGCAGGTACAGATGGCTATGTTGCAGAATTTACAGACAACAATGCTCTCGCTTATGGTTTAAAAATTGGTTATAAATTCTAAGCATTTATAATAATAAAAAATCCCACAATCTTGTGGGATTTTTTATGTCTTAAACATTTTAAAACAGATCTTAAATCTAATTTACGAGCTTAGAAATCGTAAAAAGAAACTTCACCTGTTTCAAGAGAATATTCAGCACCGACCACTTTTAACTTGCCTTGTGCGATAAGATTTTCTAATACTGCAGAGCCATGACGTAATTGATTGACAGAAGCAAAAACATTCGATTTGATCGCATGTACTGATAACTTTTCTAAATCATTTTTAAGCTCAGTTTGCATCAAAATTTCAACGGAAGGACGTACTCGATTTACAATTGACATCAAGTTTGCTGATGATGGTGCGTTTGGATTTTGAAGCGCTTCAATGGTCGAATGAATCGCTCCACAATGACTATGTCCAAGAACGACCACCAATGGGCAGCCAAAGCTATCTGCGGCAAATTCAACACTTCCAACTTGCGAAGGCGCGACAATATTGCCTGCAACACGAATCACAAATAAATCACCAAAACCCTGATCAAAAACCATTTCCGCAGGAACACGAGAATCAGAACATCCTAAAATGATTGCAAATGGTTCTTGACTATCGACCATTTCTGATCGCTGCTGATGCGTCAAAAATTTAGTCAGATTTGTTTCACCATGTGCAAAGCGTTCATTACCTTGTTTCAATCGTTCTAAAGCTTCTTGAGCAGTTAGCATGTGTATTTTGTTCCAGTGAGTGGAGGTTGTATTTAATTCTAATGCCGTGGAATATGAAAGTCACTGACTAAAAATAAACTCTGTTACAATTTTTGTTAAGTGATATGAGCTTTATTAAAATACGTATTTTCAGTTTATATTGTCACTTATTCCTTAATAATTGATGCAATTGTCACAAAAAATCTTACAAATTCACTGATTATATCGTTTCAGCTTTGGCAAAAAATATACAAATATAACCAATACGGCAAATGTCGAAAAAATTAAAATCATCAATAATATATTTGCTTTATATAATGGCAAGCCATTAGCAAGGAACCATGTGAATGTCTGAACTGTCCAATAAAAAATTTCTTCATCTTTTAAATAGCATATTACTCAGTATGTCCACACTCGGACTATTTACTTTTAGCAATCACGCACTTGCTGCCAGTAATCCCCCTGAATCTATTGACTATTTAAAGATCATACAAGAAGAACGTGCTTGGGCAGGTTTAACATCAAAAACCTTACGTGTTGGCGATGTTGTTTGGTCATATAGCGAAGGTGGCGATAAAAACAAACCAACGGTTTTACTCATTCATGGTTTAGCCAGTAGCCGTGACACATGGAACAATGTTGCAAAATCACTTACACCTTATTATCACGTGATTATTCCTAATCTTCCTTCTGCGGGAAGTACACAAGTTCCTGAAAATTTTGATTTATCCGTTCCAAATGTAACCGAACAACTTAGACGCTTTATTGAAGCAGCCCATATTCAAGATAATTTAAATATCGCGGGTCACTCATTGGGTGGGACGGTAGCCATGTTCTATGCCGCTCAATACCCATTTGACACCAAAAGCCTGTTCCTCATGAGCACAGGTGGAATCTTTAAAAATAATAATACCAACTACTTAAAGAACCCTATTTATTTAAAACAATTACTGATTACTCAAAAAGGTGATTTAGATTTTGTAATGAAAAAGGTGATGTTTGATCAACCTTTTACAGCAAGTGTTATCCGAAATGAACAAGAAAAACTATTCATTGCTAAAGCGCCAGACACAGCAAAAATCATTAATCAAATTGATGCATTAAATCGACTTTATACTCCGACGACCTTCACAACGATGGTTAAAAATATTGAAGCTCCAACGCTGATTCTATGGGGAAATCAAGATCAAATCGTCAATGTTGATGTTGCAAATGAATTAAAATCAATTTTAAAGCGACCTGAAGAGCCTGTACTTTTAAATCGCGTGGGTCATATGCCACTTTTGGAAGCTCCAGAACGTGTGGCTGATTACTATTTGAATTTTTTAAATAAAACACAACCTTTAAAAAATCCCCTAGCCGATCAGAAAATGTATAAATAGAGCTTATAGAATGAAAAATAATCTTGTTGAACAACTCATTGATGCGCAGTTAGCTTTTATTGATCAAGAGTTTTCACAATCTGACACGATTAAAATTGAATTTACTGAATTTTATCATTGGTTTAGAAAGCACACTTTAAAGGATCTTTGGTCTTTTGAGGATATTAATCAACTCATTCAAAAACAAATTTTAGCAACACCGACAAGTCACTTTTTAATTGAACAAATTGCTGAACATATTCGTTTTGCATTGATCCACCCGAGTAATGATGACACCTTAATAGAAGATATTATCCCCGTACTCACCATCGATAAAATTGCACAATATGTTGCGAGTAAATCCGCTCATCGCCAAGCTTTGATTAAGCGTATTGTAAATAACCCATCATTTTCAATCATGCTGACGCAACTGATTCATCATTCAATTCAAGATTATATTGATAATGCTATGGTGAATAAAAAAGTGCCCGGTGTTGGCCGTTTTATGAAAATGGGGAAATCAGTGTTGGAATCGGTGACCGATACCAACTTAGATGATACCGTTAAACATTACCTACAGAAAAATATTATTAAAATTAGTCAACTCAGCGAACAAGTCATCAATCAACAATTTGATGATCATAAGCTCTATCATTTCCAAGCCAATCTTTGGCACAAGATCAAAAAAGTCCCGATTGGTGCATTACGTCAGTATATTGAAGTCAATGATTTACCCAATACAGTCGAAATGGGACATGAAATTTGGGAACATCTTCGTCAAACAGATTATTTAACCAAACAAGTACATGATGGTGTTTTTGCTTGGTATGTTCGCAATGAGGAACGCCCTTTTGATCTTATTTTAAGAGATATCAATATTGATGAATCTTTGATTCAAAATGAATTACAGATGTTGCTTGAACCGATTATCCAGAAAATGATTTCTTCTGAACATTTAAAATCACGTGCTCGTATTTATTTAGAAAAATTCTATTACTCAGATGAAACTTTAAAAATCTTAGGCATAGAAAAAGGCGCATAAAGCGCCTTTATTCTTTCTAAATTGACCGATTATTTAAAGTAAGCACCTTCTGCTTGACTATGGTCAGTTTGGTCAACAACACGTGCTAATTCAGGTACATGTTGTTTTAAAGTTGTTTCAACACCCTGTTTTAAAGTGACATCAATAGCTGAACAGCCTTGGCAACCACCACCAAATTTTAGTACCGCAGTTAAGCCATGTTCTTCATCTTCAACCACTTCTACCAATGCACAATTACCACCATGCCCCGCAAGACCAGGGTTGATTTCGGCTTGAAGGACATACGTGATTCGTTCTTCAATTGATGCATCAGGCCCAACACGTGGTACTTTTGAATTTGGTGCACGGAAAGTTAACTGCCCACCAAAACGATCTTTATTGTAATCAATAACTGCATCTTTTAAATATGGAATAGACGGCGCGTCCACAAATGCAGGGAAATCCGCATAATCTTGTCTGTAATCTGTAGGTACAACTTCTTCAGGTGCACTATATGCCATACAACATTCGGCACGTGGAGTACCCGCATTTTCTACGAAAACACGAACGCCAATTCCTGGAGTGTTTTGCTTCTCCAAAAGATCTTTTAAATACTCTTGCGCATTTGGAGTAATCAATAAATTTGGAATTTCTTCTGCAACTGCAGTATTGGTGTTCTCAGTCGACATAACTCTATCCTCAAGCTGAAGTCGGTATTTTAACTGAAGATGGGGCTGAATGAATAAAAATCAACTAAAATTGTCGGAATTGTTATAAATTTATTGGATAATCAATAAATTAATGGTTTTTTAATTTAGAAATCTTGAGTGACTAAGTGATCACCCTATATAGAATGTGTGATTTGCAGTGCTTGAAAAATTTTGTGATCTTAATCATCAAAAAGATGACTAAAATCCGAAAGTTATTTTAGAGCTCGACCACAATATAAATATTTTTCTGACAATTTTGGTAGATAATGCCACCCTATTCTTGAATATGGCATGGATAATGTATACATCTGTATATTAATAATGCATTAGAAGCGAGATATTTTGCATGTCCAGTTCAAGTGATGGTTTACAATTTCCAATCGACCCTGCAACCCAAAAATCTAGCTCCTCTAATGTAGGAAAAGAAATCGTCGCAGAAGCATTATCAACTGTTGATAATCAAACAGCTAAACAGGTTTTGAATGAAAAAAATTGGCGTAAAAATTATCCTCTATATTTTAAAGCCTTAGTCAAAAATGGTATCAAGTCGGTAAGCAACCCCATCACCATTGCCAAGCAAGGTTTACACAAAGCGCAACATAGTTTTGACTTTTTTAGACATGGGCAACGTTATTCTTTAAAAGATGTCATGAACGTTCTCATCACCGAACAGATTCAAACCATTACTGTTAAAGGTCATGCCCAAACTCAACCAGAATGGTTTGTGCCTTATCATGGTCAACACTTAAAAGGTACAGCTCTACTCAAGCAAATCCAAGTTTGGGAAGACACTGGCATTATTGAAAGCAGTCATGCACAAGCTTTACGTGAAGCTATTGCACATCCTGAATGGTTTGACTTATCTGATCGAACAATGGTGCTATTTGGTGCAGGCTCTGAAGCTGGGCCACTCACGTGGTTATCCCAATGGAAGGCCAATATTATTGCTATTGATTTGCCCAATCAACGTGTTTGGGAAAAAATCCTCAAAACTATTCAAGCTGGTAATGCCACGCTATACGCTCCTAGTTTTGAACATATTGATGACATTCAAAATATTCAAGAACTTAAAACTAAATTAGGTGCAAATCTACTCACCCAAATCCCAGAAATTACGCAGTGGTTATGTGACAATCCGCATAAACTGGATTTGGCGTCTATCGCGTATTTGGATGGCGAAAAGCATGTCCGTGTTTCTATGGCAATGGACAGTATTATGAGCCATGTCAGTGAACAAAAACCTGATTCATCACTGATGTATATGTGTACACCAACTGATGTATATGCGGTTCCTAAAGAAGTGATTTACGGTGCAACAGAAAAAAATCAGCAACGTTCAAAACTTGAAACACTTTTAAGTAAAAGTATTGCAACAGTTTCAATGAAGCAATTCTTTCAAAATAACGATCAACAATTAATCCATTCTGACAATGGACAATCTTACGGCATTGCAGACTGCTTAGTTGTGGAACAAGGTCCAAATTACGCCTTGGCAAAACGTATCCAACAATGGCGAGCGACTTTGGCACGACATGAAGGACAGCATGTCAGTATTAATATTGCTCCTTCAACAACAACGCATTCCGTCACTAAAAATCCACTGTTAAAAGCAGCATTTAATGGGGCAAGTTTGTTCAATGTTGAAGCATTTCATCCTGAAACCACCAATGCCATCATGGCTGCACTGTGGATCCATGATTTAAGGAACCCAGATTCTGTTTCTAATCCCAAAACCACAATGCAACACCCATTAGAATTGATGATGGAAGGTGCTAACCATGGTGGTTTATGGCGTGTTGCTTATCTTGCGCGAACAGCCTTACCTTTTGCTGCAATCTATGGTTTCGCTACAGATAAATTCCCCATCAACAAAGCATTCAAAAAACTCAAAAAGTAAACTTTGGCGTTAATTGATATTCACGAAAATACATTCTCAAGCCAATAAAAAAACGCTGCAATTGCAGCGTTTTTTGGTTTTTAATTCAGTTGAAAATTAGAATACTTTCAATAACAACCAGTACAACGCACCCGACAAACAGATTGTTGCAGGTAGTGTAAAAATCCATGCCGAAAGAATCGTACGTACTGTCGCAAAATTCAGTCCAGTCTTATTGGCAACCATCGTTCCTGCTACAGCACTGTTCAATACATGTGTTGTAGAAACTGGCATACCAAAACCGTCAGCAGCAGCAATTGTAGACATTGCAACCAATTCAGCAGACATCCCTTGACCATAAGTCATGTGATGTTTACCAATACGCTCACCTACAGTTACAACGATACGTTTCCAACCCACCATTGTTCCTAAACCCAATGCAAGTGCTACAGCAACTTTCACCCAGTTCGGAATGTATTGAAGGAAAGAATCAAGGTTTTTACGATACTCTTTCACCGTTTTGTCTTGTGACTCACTCATTTTTGGCAATTGATCTGCTTTTTCTAAACGTTTGAAAGCCGTCGTACTTAAGTACATATCATTACGTAATGAAGAAACTTCAGCTTCAGGAATATCTTTTAGATTATCAAAATGACCAACACGCTCACCTAAATGATCAGTCAAACTTGCCAAAGCAGGTACAACGTCTGGTGTGATTTCTTTGGTTTGAATATATTTCGTGATGGTTGTACGTGCTTGTTCATCTGAAATATTTGAGTGCTCAGCATAAATTGCTGTTGCAGTTTGACCCGATAATTGAGAGAAAGACTGCAAATGATGCTGATCTAAATTTTTATTTAAAGAATAAGCCAATGGAACCAAGCCGATCAGAATTAACATGATCAAACCCATCCCCTTTTGCCCATCATTTGAACCATGTGCAAAACTTACACCTGTACAAGTGAAAATCAGAATTGCACGAATCAATGGTGGTGGTGGCTTATTGCCTTCTGGTGGTTGGAACAATTCTAATTGTTTTCTAAATATTTTTTTCACGATCAAGAATACAATTGCTGCAAAAGCAAAACCGATTAAAGGTGAGAATAATAAAGCCTTACCTACTTTAATCACTTGGTCCATGTCTACACCGCTTGCACCACTCGATGAAAACAAAATGTAGTTCATGATGCCGACACCTAAAATCGAACCGATCAAGGTGTGAGAACTTGAAGCAGGAATTCCGAGGAACCATGTTCCCAAGTTCCAAAGGATCGCAGCGATGAGCATGGCAAAAACCATAGCAAAACCAGCACCGCTTCCGACATTCATAATTAATTCGACAGGAAGCAATGCAATAATGCCGTACGCGACAGCACCACTTGCAACCATCACCCCAAGGAAGTTACAAAAACCAGCCCACATCACAGCAACAGGTGCAGGTAATGCATTGGTATAAATAACCGTGGCTACAGCATTGGCTGTATCATGGAAACCATTTACAAATTCAAAGCCTAAAGCGATAAATAATGCTGTCGCTAAAAGGATAACCGAATATAAGCTTAAAGGTGGAACATGTGCCAAATCTGCACTTAATTGCACACCGATATAGATCAATGTTGCAACGATAATCGTCAAAAACACCGGCATAAAAAATTTCGGTGTTGGTACGTGTACATTCGTCGACTTTACAGTGTTTGAATGTGCAGAATCTGAGACGGGAGGTAAATTCGAATTCATGCAGACGGTTAAGAGGATAATAAAATCCCCTTATTGTTCAATTTAATTGTGACAATTATATGACAAACAGCTGTAATAAATAGCGAATTTATTCACTATTTTATTCTTATTACACCGACTAAAAATGATTTTTTAAATATCCATATCTTTTAAATTCAATAATTTAAATCAACAAAAACCAAAATTCACTTACCAAATAATGACTATTTCGACTGTAATAATATTTGTAATATTTCAGACGAATATTACAGATAAGCGCTAAGTAACACAGATTTTGCCTTGTTTTTATGACAAATTGATGAAAAAACACACGCTATTCTTTATTTCAACTATATAAAAATGTTCAATTTAACAAATCAAACATTCCCATGAATAAAACGACATTGAAATTGGCTTTTGCAGTTTTCACTTAGAGTATCTGTTAATATATTGCACGTTTAAAAAAACTGTCTGAGAGTTTTGAATGTCGACACTTGCCACTTTAAAAGAGCTTCTTGCCCAACGCATCCTGATCATCGACGGTGCGATGGGAACCATGATTCAGCGCCATAAATTAGAAGAAGCAGATTATCGTGGTGAGCGTTTTGCAGACTGGGCCTCTGACTTAAAAGGCAACAATGACCTTTTGGTACTGACGCAGCCTCAAATTATCCAAGGGATTCACGAAGCTTATCTTGATGCTGGTGCAGACATCATTGAAACCAACAGTTTTAATGGTACACGTGTTTCTATGTCTGATTATCACATGGAAGATTTAGTCCATGAAATCAACTTTGAAGCTGCACGACTTGCCAAAGCAGCGTGTGAAAAATATTCAACCCCTGAAAAACCACGTTTCGTGGCAGGTGTACTTGGCCCAACTTCACGAACTTGTTCGATCTCTCCAAATGTCAATGATCCTGCATTTCGTAATATTACTTTTGATGAACTCAAAGAAAACTATATCGAAGCAACACATGCACTCATCGAAGGTGGTGCTGACATTCTCTTGATTGAAACAGTATTTGATACCTTGAACTGTAAAGCTGCAATCTTTGCGGTAAAAGAAGTCTTTAAACAGCTTGGTCGTGAATTACCACTGATGATTTCGGGAACAATTACCGATGCATCGGGTCGTACCCTCACAGGGCAAACGGCGGAAGCGTTCTGGAACTCAGTACGTCACGGTGATTTACTGTCGATTGGTTTTAACTGCGCATTAGGCGCAGATGCGATGCGCCCGCATGTAAAAACGGTTTCTGATGTTGCTGATACCTTTGTTTCAGCGCATCCAAATGCAGGCTTACCCAATGCTTTTGGTGGATACGACGAAACGCCGGAAGAAACGGCTGCATTCTTAAAAGAGTTTGCGGAAAGCGGTTTGATTAATATTACAGGCGGTTGTTGTGGTACAACCCCCGATCATATTCGTGCCATTTACAATGCCGTTAAAGACATCAAACCCCGCCAAGTACCTGAAACAAAACCAGCATGCCGTTTAAGTGGTTTAGAGCCGTTTAACATTTATGATGATTCATTATTTGTTAATGTCGGCGAACGGACTAACGTGACAGGTTCTAAAAAATTCCTCCGCTTAATCCGTGAAGAAAACTTTACTGAAGCTTTAGATGTCGCATTGCAACAAGTGGTTGCTGGTGCGCAAGTCATCGACATTAACATGGATGAAGGTATGCTCGATTCACAAGGTGCAATGGTGCACTTTTTGAATTTGATCGCCTCTGAGCCTGAAATTTCGAAAGTACCAATCATGATTGACTCATCAAAATGGGAAATCATAGAAGCAGGTTTGAAATGCGTACAAGGGAAACCAATTGTCAACTCGATTTCCTTAAAAGAAGGTTATGACGAATTTGTTGAAAAGGCACGTCTATGCCGTCAGTACGGTGCTGCGATTATCGTCATGGCTTTTGATGAAACTGGACAAGCCGATACCGCTGCACGTAAGCGTGAAATCTGTCAGCGTTCTTATGAAGTATTGGTCAATGATGTCGGCTTCCCTGCGGAAGACATCATTTTCGATCCAAACGTGTTTGCTGTTGCGACAGGTATCGAAGAACACAACAACTATGCTGTGGACTTTATTGAAGCAACGGGCTGGATCAAACAAAACTTGCCACATGCGATGATTTCGGGTGGTGTGTCTAACGTATCCTTCTCATTCCGTGGCAATGAACCTGTTCGTGAAGCCATTCACTCAGTTTTCCTCTACCATGCCATCAAACAAGGTATGACCATGGGAATCGTCAACGCGGGTCAAATGGCGATTTATGATGATATTCCAAAAGAGCTGAAAGATGCCGTTGAAGATGTCATTCTTAATCAAAATCAAGGCGACAGCGGTCAAGATGCCACTGAAAAACTGCTCGAAGTTGCAGAACAATACCGTGGTCAAAGTGCTGCACAAAAACAAGTTGAGAACCTTGAGTGGCGTAACGATACCGTTGAAAAACGTCTTGAATATGCTTTAGTCAAAGGAATTACTGCTTTTATTGATGAAGATACGGAAGAAGCTCGCCTAAAATCTAAACGTCCATTGGATGTGATTGAAGGGCCACTCATGGACGGCATGAACGTGGTTGGTGACTTGTTTGGCTCAGGCAAAATGTTCTTACCGCAAGTGGTGAAATCAGCCCGTGTAATGAAACAAGCGGTCGCTTGGCTGAATCCGTACATTGAAGCTGAAAAGACAGGTAGCCAATCTAAAGGTAAAGTGTTGATGGCGACCGTGAAAGGCGACGTTCACGATATTGGTAAAAATATCGTTGGCGTGGTTTTGGGTTGTAATGGCTATGACATTGTTGACCTTGGCGTGATGGTACCTGCGGAAAAAATCTTACAAACAGCGATTGATGAAAAAGTCGATATTATTGGTTTGTCCGGTTTGATTACCCCTTCTTTGGATGAAATGGTTTTCGTTGCCAAAGAAATGCAACGTAAAGGTTTCAATATTCCTTTATTGATCGGTGGTGCAACGACGTCTAAAGCACATACTGCGGTAAAAATTGACCCGCAATATTCAAATGATGCAGTGATTTATGTAGCAGATGCTTCTCGTGCTGTGGGTGTTGCGACAACATTACTATCAAAAGAAATGAAGCCTGCTTTCGTTGCTGAACATCGTGCTGAATATGAAAAGGTACGTGAACGTATTGCCAATAAGCAACCTAAAGCAGCCAAACTGTCTTATGCAGAATCGATTGAAAATGGTTTGAAAATTGACTTTGCAGCCAATAAACCTGCAAAGCCAAACTTTATTGGAATGCAGACTTTGACCAATTATCCACTAGAAACTTTAGTGGAATATTTTGACTGGACACCTTTCTTTATTTCTTGGAGTTTAGCGGGTAAATTCCCGAAAATTTTACAAGATGAAGTGGTCGGTGAAGCTGCAACGGATTTGTATAATCAAGCTCAAGCAATGTTGAAAGACATTATTGACAATAAACGCTTTGATGCACGGGCTGTGTTTGGTATTTACCCTGCCAATCGTTCAGCGGCAGATTCTGTCGAAGTCTTTAGTGAAGATGGTCAATCTGTAACACATACCTTCCACCATATTCGCCAGCAGTCGGACAAAGTCACAGGTAAACCAAATTTATCATTGGCTGATTTTGTTGCAACTAAAGATCAAGCTGAAGACTACTTGGGTGGTTTCACGGTTTCAATCTTTGGTGCGGAAGAAATGGCGCATGAGTTTAAAGCCAAAGGTGATGATTATTCTGCCATCCTTGCACAATCTTTAGGTGACCGTTTTGCCGAAGCTTTTGCTGAACATTTGCATGAGCGTATTCGTAAAGAGTTTTGGGGTTATCAGGCCGATGAACAACTCTCTAATGAGGAATTGATTAAAGAGAAGTATGTCGGTATTCGTCCTGCACCAGGTTACCCTGCTTGTCCTGAGCATTCTGAAAAGGCGTCTTTGTTTGATTGGTTAGGTACGACTGATAAGATTGGTACGCAATTGACCAGTAGTTTTGCGATGTGGCCACCTTCAAGTGTCAGTGGTTTTTATTATTCAAATCCGCAATCTGAATATTTTAATGTGGGTAAAATCTCTGGTGACCAGTTAGAAGATTATGCAAAACGTAAAAATTGGACTTTGGATGAGGCGAAACGTTGGTTAGCGCCGAATTTGGATGATTCGGTGGGTTAATAAGTTTAATGTTTAATTAAAAAATCGCCTCATTTGAGGCGATTCCATTTAATTTCGATCAACTAAACCTGCGATATAAATTGTCCCATTTAAAATATTATCGCCTAATCTCACATGATCAAATCTAAAAACTTTCTTATCTGTATCAATTGTAAGTCCTGAACAAAGATTTTCACGATCTCCACAGTTAATTTTATTTACACCATCATTATATTCAAGTGTAATGTTGCCATTAAACTCTTGAATAAGTTGAAAAGGCAGTGTTTTAATCTCACTTTCTAATCGAACATTATATATCTTTTGATCATTTACAACACGTGCTGAGTAACCATCTCCTGAAAACTCCAAAAGCGCTTTTTCAGTATTAAGAGTAATATTTGCAGTGCTTCTTGGAATAACTAGATTAGAATTAATTGTTTTTTCTATATTCTTATTTTTGTCATAGAACTTTACTTTATTTAAATTAAGTGACAGTAATTTACCATCTTCTCCCCAATTAACTTGAGAGGAATCAATATCTAACCACTCACTAGAAAATGAATCATCAAACTCATTACTATTGCTTATATACAGACTTACAGAGGGAGTATTAAAAGAATTTGAATCTTCAATATTTTGATTTAAATATAAATAAACAGACTTATCATTATATTGTAATTGAATAACATCAATAGATCCAATATACGTGCGCTCTATATTATCTACAGTTTCAATATACCTGTGCATATCAGTTTTAAAATTGGAAAGTTTATAATCTTGACCATTTATACTAAAACTTCCAGTTTCTTTCACAATAGGAAAACGATCTTTGTTAAAAGCAATCCAATTTTTAGGAATTAAAAATTCGAACTTACCTGAAATGATTGCTTCGGATTGTTCCGAAAACTTAAAATAATCTTTGATTAAAATATTAGGTGTATTACTAAACTTGATATTCAATTTTCGAGTTGACTCATCAAAAGAGTACGTTGAGTTCTCTTGACATCTTATATTATTAAAGCATTGTAATGCACTTACGTCATATCCTGAAGACCAAACAAGACTAGAAAAATTAACCTCTTTTGTGTGTTGATCAAGCTCTAACCAACCAAGAGAAGAATTGTTACTATTTTCTAAATCAGAATTGCTAATACTAAGCGTAACTTTAGAGATATTTCCATAAGCAGAGAGCTGATACTCCTGCTCATTAAAAGGCAGCTTTAGTCGCTTTTCAAAAGCATCTGATTTTATTGTGAGTAAATTATCTGTAGATTGATCAGTTTTATTATCAGAACCCGAACCACCACAACCTACTAAGAATACACTCAATATTAACACATTGAATAATTTAGATTTCATTTATAATCCGTAATGTGATACCTACTCAAAAAGTATACAATAAACCTACTTGACCACGTAATACTTATTAGCTCTCTTAAGATAAAGGAAAAAAATTATTCATAACCTTTTCCAAAGCAGCAACTCTGCATCCGTCATATTATTTCTAAGGTCACGTGAGGGTTGTTTTAAATTTTTATTATAGGGTTTCATTTTTATTCTTTTATGTAATCCCTCCTAACTTCCCTTTAAGAAAGGAGATTAGAAGGGATACACCAATCACTTTCTAAAATTAGACAACAAGGTATTGGTAATCGACTTATTATTTTCAACGATTCTAGTCTTTTTAGCCTTTGCTGATTGATCTTCAACACGTTCAATTTTCATCGCTCTTAACTTACCATCGTTTTCAACCACGATAAATTTAACTCTTTCGTTTCGCTTCGGCTCACCCTCTGCAAGCGGAAAATCAGAAATATGAAAGAAAATATCTTGTTCAAGCCCGCCAATAAACCCGAAGCCTCGATCGGCGTCGTATTGTTTAATTTTTCCTTGCTGAAATTCAGACTTCATAGATATTCCCCATAGTGGTACACAATCGTATTATTATACCCTGATCTAAATAAATAAAGAAAAATACCAAAAAATTGCCTTGCTCAAACAGAACAGCGGCCATAAAAAAGCCCACTTTTCAGTAGGCTTTCCATTTAAATCAAAACTTAGTGCGCATGCCCTGCACCGACATTTCCTTTTGGTCTAGGACATAACCAAATAATCAATCCTGCGAAAATAAAGATCATCGCAAAAATCAAAAACACATGATTGACTGAAAGAGTTAAAGCTTCTTTATCGACTAAATTGGAAATCGTACCTAAAGCCATTTCAGGGCTAAAACCATTATTAACCAAGTTACGTTGTGTTTCTTCAACATGCATAGTCGAAACAATCTCACTACGTGCCAACTTCGCATGATCATCCCAAATGGTTACGGCAATAGATGCACCAATTGCTCCCGCCATAGTTCGCATAAAGTTCATCAAACCCGCAGCTGAAGCCACTTCATCAGGACGAACAACACCCAAAGCAATATTTGACAATGGAATAAAGAACAGTGGAACTGCAAAACCTTGAATAATCTGCGGTAAAGCCAATGCCATAAAGTCAGCATCTGTAGTCCAAAAAGAACGCATCAGTGTGACGCCGCCCAAGATCATCAAACCAAAGCTCGCTAATGCTCTAGGATCGTATTTGGTCGCCATTTTTGCCACAATAGGTGACATTAACAAACTACCAAAACCCATCGTTGCTGTCAGATAGCCTGCCCATGAAGCGGTATAGCCCAAGTTGATTTGTACCCATTGCGGAATCAAAACAATACTGCCAAAGAAAGCCGCAAAAGCAAATGCTAAGGACAGCGTTGCAATGGTAAAACCACGGTAGCGGAAGATTTGAATATTGACGATTGGATGCTTTTCATAATATTCCCAGATAAAGAAAGCAATAAATCCAATCACGAGAATCACAGCAAGTATGCAAATAAAGCTGTTATTAAACCAATCTCGTTCATGCCCTAGATCGAGCATCAACTGAAGCGCACCAATCCACACAATTAAAAGTGTTAATCCTATCGTATCAATCGGAAGCTTGGCAGTTGGTGTTTCCGCAACTTTCATTAAGCGCATAACACCTAACGCACAGATCACACCCACAGGAATGTTAATGAAGAAAATCCAGTGCCAAGAGAAATTATCACTGATCGTTCCACCCAGAATCGGCCCTAAAATTGGGCCAACAACAGTGGTCATTGCCCACATGCCCATCGCTTGAGAGTGCTTTTCAGGTGGGAAAATACGCATGAGCAAAGTTTGGCTGAGTGGCATAATTGGCCCACCGAATAGGCCTTGTCCAATACGACAAAGCACAAGCATAGCCAAACTATTGGATAAACCACACAAGACTGAAAATGTAGTAAAACCAATCAAACTAATAATAAAAATACGTACCGCACCAAAACGCCCTGCAAGCCACCCCGTTAAAGGAACGCAGATTGCTTCTGCTACGGCGTAAGAAGTAATCACCCAAGTTCCTTGCGAACTTGAAACAGCTAAACTTCCTGTAATATGAGGCACGGATACATTGGCAATGGTCATGTCTAAGACAACCATGAAATTTGCCAATGCAAGGAAAAAGGCAGCCAGTAACAACTTACCGCCTTTTAACTCGCCTTGAAAAGTTGCGCTATTCATAAGCCATTACTTCGCTGCTGAGGTATCGACCTCTGCTTCCATGGATAAACCCACACGTAATGGATGTTCAGCCAATTCTTTAGGATCTAGCTTGATTCGCACAGGTAAACGTTGCACCACTTTAATCCAATTCCCTGTTGCATTTTGTGCAGGGATTAGAGCAAATGCTGAACCTGTACCACCGGAGAAACCGATGACAGTGCCATGATATTCAACGTCTTTGCCGTATAAATCTGAAGTCAGAGTCGCTTTTTGACCGACTTTGACATTTTTCAATTGGCTTTCTTTAAAATTCGCATCGACATATAAAGCATTGATTGGAACAATTTTCATCAAACTTGAACCTGTTGCAACACGTTGCCCCACTTGAATACTACGACGTGTAACCACACCATCTAAAGGCGCTTTGATTTCTGTACGTTGTAAATCAAGCAAAGCTTGGTCAAGTTTAGCTTGCGCAACCAATACAGCAGGTGTCGAAGATTGCGATGAACCTTTGATCAATGCTTCATTGGCATCTAAGTTACTTTGTGCCGCTTTACGCTTAGATTCAGCTTGCGCAAGCGATGCTTGAGCAACATCAACACTGGCTTTGGCATTATTTAAAGCACTTTGCGATTTGGTAAATTCTTCTTTAGAAATTGCACCTGAAGCACTCAATTGCTGACGGCGTGCAAACTCTTGTTGAGCTTGTTGATAAGCCACTTCCGCTTGCGCCACTTGTGCTTTAGCACTGTTAATATCATCGGCACTGACTAAAATTTGTGAAGACAATGAACTGCTATTTGCTGAACTCTGCGTATATTGGCGCTTGGCTTTGGTCAATTCTGCTTCGGCTTGAGCAACTGCAATTTTCGCATCACGATGATCAATAATAACTAAAACATCGCCTTTTTTGACTTGTTGTGTATCACTCACCAATACTTTTTCAACTTGCCCACTGACCATAGAAGTAATTTCGGCAGTTTCCGCACCGACATAGGCATTGTCTGTGTCTACTGAATTTCCAAAAAGCAAAGCCCAAATTGCATATAAAGTCGCTGCAACAATGGTGATCATTGCAAATATTTTCAGCATTTTCTTACGTTTTTGCTGCGCCTCTAAATCTGTTTGAGAGTCTTGTGCCTCATTGGGAGATGCATTCGTCGTTTGCGCTTCAGTCATCGCATATTCCTGGCGTTTATGGCCTCTATCACTATCTTTAGCCGAGTTTAAGCATTGAAGCTGAATTCCAACTTAACAACTTAAATGAAACAAATATTAGATAATGCGTAAGTCCATTTTTTTAAATTTGTGGCGGTCAATTTTACAGATAAAAATCATTATGTGAGAATAAAAATATTACTCACCAGTTTAACTAGAAAATTTCCCGTAAAACTATTGGTTTTAATGGGTTCTCCATAAAAAAAATAAGCCACCAAAATAATCATTTTGATGGCTTATATTGACATAAAAAATACAATCTGTACTAGTCAGTACACTTAAAAAATTTAATAGGCATAAGATGCGATTGCAGTTGCAATGGCTTGACCTTCATCATTGACCATCGTCATACGCATGGTGCAACCTTTACGTCCCATTCGTAAAGTTTCAGCTTTAGCAATGAAATGTTTACCACGGCCAGGTGCCAAATAGTCAACACGCATATCAACCGTTGCTAAACGAGATACTTTCTTCAATGTATCTGGAAGTTGGTCTGGTTCTGCTCGTTTATAAAGCTCTCCCATCGCCACAATTCCACCAATACTGTCCAACAATGTTGCAGCAACACCGCCATGTAAAATCTGAAAGGCAACATTTCCGATCAAGAAAGGTTGCATTTCGATGTAGCCTTCAATTTCATTATTCACAACACGCATTTGCATGGTGTTGTGTGAAAAATAAGGAGAACCGTTAAACGCTTTCGTTAACTGATTCAGGACGACATTTAAGTCTGCTTTCGCACCTAAATGTAAATTACCCGTCCACTTTTTTTGTGATTCGCTTGGTGCAGAATCAGTTTTAGAAGAATCACTCATCATAATTTCGAAACCAATAATGAGAAAAAACTTGAGTTTTTTCCCAAAAGACATGTGAAAGGACTACAATTATGACCTAGTTTAATACTGAACAACGAGATTGTGTTATGACTTATACGTTCAATCGTCCTGCTTTTCCCGCTACGCGTATGCGCCGTATCCGTAAAAACGACAAACTTAGAGCGATGGTCAGAGAGACTCAACTCACAGCAGATCATCTCATTTATCCAGTATTCGTACTTCCAGGACAGAACCAAACCCAAGATGTGCCAAGCATGCCAAATGTACAGCGTTTATCTGCCGATTTACTGTTGAAAAAAGCAGAAACCTTGCTAGAACTTGGTGTTTCTAAACTTGCCCTCTTTCCAGTAACACCACAACAAGACAAAAGCTTAACCGCAGAAGCGGCATGGCATGAAGATGGTTTAGTACAAAATACGCTACGTCTTTTGAAAAAAGAGTTACCTGAAATGGTGCTCATCACCGACGGCGCATTAGACCCTTATACAACACATGGCCAAGACGGTATTATCGATGAAACAGGTTATGTTTTAAATGATGAAACTGTTCAATGTTTGATTAAACAAGCTTTAAGTCATGCCGAAGCAGGTGCAGATGTGATTGCACCGAGTGATATGATGGATGGGCGTATTGGTGCTATCCGTACTGCATTGGAAAGTCATGGTCATATTTATACCAGTATCATGGCATATTCTGCAAAATACGCATCAAGCTTTTATGGGCCATTCCGTGATGCAGTCGGTTCATCATCGAACTTAAAAGGTGGCAATAAATACAATTACCAAATGGATGTCGGTAATCGTGCAGAAGCATTGCATGAAATCGCACTGGATATTCAAGAAGGTGCCGATATGGTCATTGTTAAGCCAGGCATGCCTTATTTAGATGTGGTGCGTGAAGTTAAAGACACCTTTGGCGTACCGACCTTTGTCTATCAAGTCAGTGGTGAATATGCGATGCTCGCAGCAGCAATTCAAAACGGCTGGTTGTCTGAAAGCGTCATCATGGAATCACTCATGTGCTTCCGTCGTGCAGGTGCAGATGGTATTTGGACATACTATGCTGAACATGCGGCACGTCAGTTAAAAGAAATGAGGTAATCAATCCCTCCCAACCTCCCTTTTAAAAAGGGAGGCATTCATTATCAATTTAATGAAAAGTTGAAAACCCTATCTACGCAAGTTTTAAAGAGCAACTATCAAAACTGTGCGTAAATGGGGTGAATGAAAATAAAATTGAGTATCGGTATAAAATACAAAATGCACATCGCCATTATTGGTGCAGGAGTAAGCGGATTACTCACTGCCTTAGAACTTGCAGAACAAGGCTGTAAAATTACACTTTTTGATCAGCAGCAAGCTGGACATGCTGCCTCATGGGCAGGAGGTGGTATTCTCTCTGCAATGTATCCATGGCGATATCCTCAAGAAGTCAACGACCTTGCCCAATACGCAAAACAGTTTTATCAACAATGGAATGCAAAATTACAACCTGAGACAGGAATCGATTTTCAAATCCATGAAACAGGCATGCTTATTTTTGATGAAGATGATTTTGATATTGGACTGAATTATAAAGAAAAATATCAAGATCCAATACAGCATTGCGAATATTTAAAAAGAACGCAACTTGAACAAGTAAACCCACATATTTCACAACAATTTCAACATGCGATCTATTTTCCACACTTGGCAAATATACGAAATCCAAGGCTGCTCAAATCACTGATTACTTATCTCAAACAACTTCCCAATGTTGAGGTGCATGAAAATACATGGATTGAAAAATTTAATATTCAAAATCAACACATTCAATCCATTCAAACCTCAAGTGGACAACATTTTGTAGCAGATCAATTCGTGATTGCGACAGGTGCATGGTCAAACTGTTGGTCTGAACAATTACAACTTTCGATCCCAGTTGAACCCGTTCAAGGGCAAATGATGCTATTCAAAACCCCTGAAAATTGGTTACCAACGATGTGTATGAACAAAGTGATGTACCTGATTCCACGTATGGATGGTCATATTGTTTGTGGTTCAAGTATGCAACATATTGGTTTTGATCAACGACCAAGCGTACAAACACAGCAAAACATTTATAAAGCTTGTGTAGAAATGGTGCCTGAGCTTGCTGATTTTCCAATAGTAAAACAATGGGCGGGCTTACGACCAAGTTCACCTACAGGTATTCCTTATATCGGACAAATGCCTGAGCTGGATAACCTTTGGGCCAATTTTGGGCATTATCGTAATGGTTTATGTATGGGGCCTGCGTCTGCTCAATTACTGAGACAACTTATTTTAAATCAGGACACTATAGTCAATGCTGATGCGTATTCTACCGAACGCTTAAAACAAGCTGGATGAAAAACAGAGCCTTATAAGCATGATGTCGATGATGAGTCACTGGAGTTTACGCATTCATAATTTGCTTTAAAGCACTGGTTAAATCTACATATTGAAATTGAAAATTCTCTTTTAGCAAAGCTTTGGATTGAACATATTGCCCATTTAAAACCAATTGAGATTGTTCCCCCATCAGCATTTTCATCATAAGACTTGGCAGGAATAATAAAGGTTTACGCTTTAAAACCTGCGATGCTGTCTGGGCAAATTGCGACTGAGAAATATGATCAGGTGCAACCACATTATAAATTTCCTGAGGAGAATTGCTTTTAAATAAAAATAGAATGGCTTGAATGACATCATCCACATGTACCCAAGTCATCGGTTGGCGGCCTGAACCAATTTTCCCTATTAAATTTAGTTTAATGGGCAATAACATCTGTGGCAATATTCCACCACCTTTTCCAAAAACGACAGCTAAACGCATGATTTTAGTATTTTGATCGAGATGACTGAGCGCTTCGGCTTCCCATTTTTGGCACAATTCAGACATAAAGATATTTTGAGATGGTGATGTTTCATCACATTCAACCGACCAATTTTCATCAAGATCGATACCATAAAAACCGATCGCAGAAGCTGAAACGATACATTCAGGTTTGATCTGAAATTTCTCTAAGCTTTGATAAAGTTTTTGCGTTGTAACAACACGACTTTGAATCAGTTGTTGCTTGCGTTTAGCTGTCCAACGCCCTTCTCCAATACTTTCTCCTGCCAAATTCACCACATAATCTATCGATAAGTTTTCAATTTCAGAAAAATCTTGGATCCATCGAAGCTGTACATTAGTCGATGTTTTTTGTTGTCTAGAATATCCAACCACCTGAAAGCCATGACTGAGTAAATATTCAAGTAAATGACTGCCAATAAATCCTGTCGCCCCTGTGACTAAAACTGTTTTCATTTTCTATTTATTCCTGTTTTATTTTTTGAGTTATTGAGAAAGAGAGAGTAAAACTATCCTCCAAACATTTTTGCTGCCATACGTTGTGCTTGTTTGCCATAAAACCAGTAAGTAATTAAATATAAAGGAACAGCAAGCATGAGTAACATTAAAATTGAAATGCTTAAAAATTGAATATTTTGTAAGCCTGATAAAAAGTTTGTTAGAACTTCAGGATTCTGCTGAGAAAAATATATAATTTCTCCAACTAAACCAACTAAATTATAGCCCCAAAAAATCAGGCTAAAGCCGATGGTGAATTTTTTCTGCTCTTGTTGAGTTGGTGCTCGTTTTTGTTGCTTTAAAAACAGATGCAACACGATAATCATGCTGATTAAATATGGAAATGCAATTAGAATCCCTGCAATTTGATTCGGTACAAGTAAACTGATTAAACCCATCACCATAGTCAACACTAAACAAAGAACAAAAAACCATAAAAAATATTTGCTTAGCGAAACCATCGATACTTATCCAAACTTCAAAAATACATTATAAGAAATTTTTTTTAATTTTTTTAATTTTCTTGTCAACCAATCCGAAACTTATGTCGTTATATAAGTATAAGGTCGCAGCAACCAAGTCCTAGTGCACGGCATCCGCATAGATTTGGAGACCTTCCTCCCTAGAGAGACCTAAAACTTATGCTTCAACATCTAGATTTAGAATAGCAGCCTAAATCTAAATTGAAAGAAGTATTTTGGCCGACGATTTATCATCACTCGAATCGTCGGCTTTTGTTTTTTATAGAATCCTTTTTTAGTTTGATTTGATTATTACGATACAAACTATGAATCAGCTAACACCCAAACATCGACATCGAGAATAACTATAACTAAGCAACTTCTTGTTTGAGTCGGATTTGCTGAGCAACTTTTAGAATCATCATCATCCCCATACACGTAAATGCTAACATTAAAATTCCCATATTAAACAGTTGACTCCAAACCAAGAAATTCAGAACCACGCCACCTAAAAGCCCACATGCAAACTGCATACTTCCCATAATCGCACTTGCCGTTCCAGCCCTTGCACCTTGTCCAGACATTGCCAAAGCCATTGCATTTGGCCCAGTAAACCCAATGCCTGAAACTGTGAGGAAAAGCCCAAACATGACTAAAGCAAATGGCGCAGTCGCCAATAATCCTGCGAAAACAATAATCGAAGCACCAAGCACTTGAATCAGACCACCTATTTTCAAACGGTTAATGACAGAGACTTTATTGGCTAAACGCTTATTTAAAGACGATAAAATAATAATACCAAAAGCGTTAAAACCAAATGCATATGCAAATTGTTGCTGAGACAGATGATAACCATCCATCAACACGGCTGAAGCTGAACTGATATAACAGAACAAGGCAGCACCCGTAAAACAGCCTGCCATCATAGGAAAACGGAAAGTTTTATCTTTTAAAATAGCCGCATATAAAATAAAAACTTGTTTGAAATTCAAATTTAATCTGCGCTCTGGAGTGAGTGTTTCTTTAAATAAAAAATGTACGCACAACAAACAAATGAAACCGATTAAAGACAATGTAATAAAAACCACATGCCAATCAAAGAAATGTAGAATTGCTGCACCAATGCTTGGTGCAAGAATTGGTGCAATCCCCATCACAATCATCATACTCGCAAAAGCTTGTGCTGAACTTTGGATATCCAGACGATCACGAATCGCAGCTCGTGCCATCACCACGCCGACACAGCCACCCAGTGCTTGTAGAATTCGTGCAGCAATCAAAGACCAATGATCTGGTGCTATGACACATAACAAACTGGCAATCGTGTAGAGCACCATACCAAAATACAATGGTTTTTTCCGCCCAATACGATCACTAATAGGACCATAAATCAGTTGTCCAATGGCTAGACCTAAAAAATAAGCGGGTAAAGTATTGGCTATTTGTTGTGTCGAAACATGGAAGTCTTGTGCCATTTCAGGCAATGCAGGCAAATACATATCAATGGATAATGGCCCCAAAGATGTAAATAAAGCCAAAAGCATAATCCAACCAATAGAATACTGTTGCCTAGCGTTTTTTTCAGACATAGATCATTTATAATTGCATACGAAGATTACAGACAAGTTTACACTGTCCGATGTATGATTTGACATTGATAAGAGTGAAAAATCACATAAATCACCTATCCTGATCAGCACCATAACACCTATTGATTAAATAAGGATTTCCTTTGAAGACTTGGTTGTTAAAACTCCGAAAAGCCACCTATAACACAAGTTTTATGTATAACTTGCGAATGATCATTGCCTTTTCAGGTACAGCTTTTGTTCCTTATTTTATGGACAATCAGTTAATGACCATTCCTTTAACCTTAGGTGTTCTTGCCGCAGGTTTAAGTGATATTGATGATCGCTTTTCAGTACGTATTCAAAACTTATTGTATACCTACATTGGATTTTTCATTACCGCAACTTCAGTCACTCTACTTTTTCCTTATCCAATTATATTTGCCATTGGGTTGATAGTTTCTTGTATTGGCTGGATTCTCTTAGGTTCTTTAGGGCGTCGTTATGCCACGATTTCCTACGGCTGTTTGGTGATTTCTGTATATGCCATGCTTGGTGTACATTTATTTGATCAGTGGTATATGCAACCAACTTTATTGGTTATTGGGGCAGCTTGGTATGGGTTGATTTCAACAATTAGTTTTCTACTTTTCCCAGTTCGCCAAGTCCAAGACAAATTATCACAGTGTTATTCAGCACTGGGCGATTTTTTATTTTCAAAATCGAATTTGTTTGATGTCGATATGACCTCAGACAGCTATCAACAAAGCATGATTAGTTTATCCTTAGAAAATGGGCAATTGATCACCATCTTCAACGAAATGCGTACTGCCCTACTCACTCGGTTAAAAGGTGATAGAGGTCAACGTGATACGCGTCGAAGTTTGCAATACTATTTTGTCGCCCAAGATATTCATGAACGCGCTGACTCTGCGCATATTGACTATCAAAAATTAGCCAAACTGTTTGAACACAGTGACATTCTATTTCGTTTCCAACGTGTTTTGGCATTACAAGGTAAAGCATGTAAGGATTTAAGTGATAGTATTTTGCATCGCACCACATATCGGCATAATACGCGCTTTGAACATGCATTTAAAAACCTGCGCTATTCTTTAGATAAGTTAAAACAAGAAGAAAAATATGATTTGATGTGGATCAATGCTTTCTTTTCTCTTTATCAAAACCTCAAATCGATTGATGCTCAGTTGAGAAATCTCGAAACTGAACGTCATATTACGACTGATCAAAGCAAACATATTGAACACCAACTCAAAGATGATGATTTAAAAGGTTGGGACGATATTTTTATTCGGATTAAACAGAATTTAACGCCTGAATCTGTTCTGTTTAGACATGCGATTCGTGTTTCGATTGTACTTTTCATTGGTTATGTTTTTATTCAAATGACCAATATTGAATATGGTTACTGGGTGCTACTCACTGCGCTTTTTGTCAGTCAACCCAATTTTAATGCAACTAAACGTCGTTTACGTTTAAGAATTATCGGTACATTGGCTGGCATTATTTTAGGTTATGCCATTTTATATTTTGTCCCATCCATCGAAGGGCAACTCTTATTATTGGTGCTCACAGGTGTGCTGTTCTTCGATTTACGCAGTAAACAATATGCCCAAGCCACTGCTTTTGTAACAACTTTGGCTTTAATTAACTTTAATCTTGATGGCAGTGGCTTTGACGCAGGTCTGCCCCGTATGATCGATACGATTATTGGTTGTGCTTTGGCATGGTTTGGCGTGAGTTTTATTTTCCCCGATTGGAAATTTCGCCGCCTACCAAGAACCATTCAGCGTTCTTTGGAAGCACAATGTAACTATTTGGCTGAGGTAATCAATCAATATCATCATGGTCGAAATAATGCTTTGAATTATCGAATTGTCCGTCGTGCTGCACACAATACCGATGCTGATGTGGCTTCACTCATTTCAACTTTAGCCACTGAACCTGATTTTGATCCAAGTCAAAAAGCTTTAGCATTTAAATTTTTAGCATTAAATCATACATTTATTAGTTACATTGCCGCATTGGGTGCACATCGGGCGAAAATACAAGATCAAGAGGTGTTAAATTTAATGGATCAAGCATTAGATGACATTCGTGGGGCTTTGTTACGAGATGAAACACCCGATCTTACAGCGCAAAATATGTTGCAGAATATACGAACCCGATTGAACCAGTCAGAACTAGACCAATCTAAACCTTTGATTATTCTTCAACAATTGTCACTTATGTTTAGTATTTTAGACCAATTAAGAACTTTAAAACAAAATTTAAGCCATGCACGTGATGAACATTCGACTGAATTGGCATCTTTATAAATGTGTATAAAATTTGCTTCGTTATTTGGTACAATACGCGCACTAAATCTGAGGATTTAGTGCTAAACTCTGACTAGATTTATACACACTACTGACACTATGACTGCCAAGAATATTTACGCTTATACTTTACAACCTGTTCCGTACGAAGTTTCGGAAGCTGAACAACGTAACGCTCAACTCGCAATTTGGCGTAGTACCAATAAAATTGGAACGAAAGCTTGGGCAATTATGGGCGTAGTTGTAGCGCTGGCTTTGTTGGGTCTTATTTTTATCAAGAACTATTCAACTGTTATTTTTTGGGTACTCCTTGCCTGTGTTGCAATATATCTATTGGTACGTAAGTTCGGTCTTGAATGGTACGTAAAACGCAAAATGAATGAATTTCCAGTTCAGGAAATTAAAGGCATTAAACTTGGTGTACAACCAAGTGGAATTGTCATGCGTCAGCAAATGGGCGTTCAAGAAGGTGTCGGAACGATTAGTTGGAACGATATTTATGAATGGTATAACACCCCTGATTTTATGTTGGTTAATTTTAAAGTGAAAGGTCAACAAGGCGCTTATATCCTACCTAAACGTATGGACAGCCGAAACTTTCCTTTTGCCACTGTACGTAAACATTTACAAGAGTCTGTTGGCGAAGCTAAAACACTATAAACATTCATTTTCTGAAGAACCTCCAAATCATGGAGGTTTTTTTATATTTCACTACAAATCTTTAATAAAAATGATAATGAGAATAAATATTATCTTCAAAATTCATTTTCTCTTCTAAATCTTCAGTTATAATTTGTTCATCAAAATTACATTTTCTCTTCCACGACCATGTTTAAAAAGACATTTTTCCAAATACATTGGTTCTTAGGGATTACAGCAGGGTTAATTCTTTCCATTATGGGGGTGACTGGTGCTATTTATTCTTATGAACAACCTATTCAGAAATGGTTAAATCCAAATAGTTTCACTGTTCAAGTTGAAAATAAAGCAAAATTGACCCCTGCTGAAATTTATCAACATTTTCAAACAGAAAGCCCCGAAACTAAAATCAATAGTATTACCATTGCAAAAGCACCAGATGAGTCTTCTAGCATCAATATTGTAAAAGAAGGCGCGCGCAAGGGTTATACCATGATGATTAACCCATACACAGCGGAAGTTTTACCTGAAGTCAAAGGCAAAGATTTTTTCCAGTTTATACAACAGTTGCATCGTAACTTGACTGCTGGCGAATTCGGCAAACAAATTACTGGTGCCAGTACATTGATGCTGATTTTCTTTGTTCTAAGCGGTTTGTATCTACGTTGGCCGAAAAAGCATTCTTTTAAACAATGGTTTGTGGTTAAGCCAAAACTCAAGGGGCGTAATTTTCTTTGGGATTTACATGCAGTTGTGGGCACATGGGTGGTTATTTTCTACTTAATTCTCGCATGCACAGGCTTGTATTGGTCGTATGACTGGTGGCGCAATGGCATGTTCAAGGTGTTAGGTGTAGAAAAGCCTCAACCTGAAATGCAAGCGGGTCGTGGCGAAGCGAATCAACGTCCTCAAGGCAATCGTACAGAAGGACAATCTGATGCTAGAAACCGTGGCGAAGGCCATGATGATTCTGCTCGAAGCGAAAAACAAGCAAAAGGCAGCCCAAATCGTGGTGAACAGTCTGGTGGAGAAAGTCGAGAACGTAATGAAAAACAAGGTTTAAAACCCGAACAAATTCAAATCGCGCTCACACAAACTTGGAGTGGATTCAATTCTCAGATTAAACGTGACTACTCTACTCTCACCGTTTCTATTCCTAAAAAAGCGGATGGTAAAGTTGAGGTCTCTTTTGTAGATGCAATTCCTCAACATGAACGCGCTCGCAACAAGGCTATTTATAACTATCAAAGTGCTCAACTTGAAAAAGTAGAGTTATATGAAGATAAAAAGCTCAATGAAAAAATCATGAGCAGCATGCTTCCTGTGCATCGTGGTAGTTTCTTTGGTCCTGTTTATCAGTTCATTGCGATGCTTGCTGCATTGGTTATGCCATTATTCTTTGTCACAGGTTGGATGCTTTATCTCAAACGTCGTAAACAAAAGAAACTGACTTTAGCAGCAAAACAGACTACCTCAGCAGTTCAGCTTGATCCAAATGCAACACCTTGGCTGATTACCTATGCATCGCAAACTGGCGTATCTGAACAATTGGCTTGGCGTACTGCCAGTAGCTTACAAGAGGCTCGTCAACCTACAACTGTAAAAGCAGTACAACAACTGACTGTAGATGACTTAAAACAAGCCAAACAAATTCTCTTTGTTGCCAGTACTTATGGAACAGGTGAAGCACCTGATCTTGCATCAAGTTTTGAGAAAAAACTGATGAGCATGTCTCTCGATCTTTCTCATTTAAAATACGCTGTTTTGGCACTAGGTTCACAGGACTACCCTGACTCTTACTGCGGTTTTGGGCATCGTATTGATCAATGGTTAAAGCAATCTGGCGCACAACAATTTTTTGCAACAATTGAAGTCAATAATGCAAATAATGATGACATTCAAAAATGGAACACTGCTTTAGCACAAACCACACATCTTGATTTAAAAGCGATGTCGATTGAAAAAACCTTTGATCAGTGGGAATTGACGAAGCGTGAATTGCTCAATCCAGACAGTATGGGTGCTCCTGCATTTAATCTTGAACTGCAAGCACCGTATGATGCCAATTGGCAAGCGGGTGATATTGCTGAAATTCAAACGGGCAATAGTGCAGCTCGCATTCAGTTATTTTTGGATAAACTTCAAATCGATGCTGAAACTTCAGTCCCAAGTTTGAATCAAACCATTCAACAAGCACTTTGGGATCGTGATCTCACTATAGAGGTGGCTTCATTTTCAAGTATGCAACAGTTACTTGAACAATTACCGACTCTACCAACACGTGAATATTCAATTGCCAGCATTCCAACTCAACAGGTTTTACGTTTAGTGGTTCGTCAGCAACGTAATGAACACGGTGAACTCGGACTCGGTTCTGGTTGGTTGACTGAGCATGTGGCATTGCGTAATAAAGTTGCTTTGCGCATTCGCACCAATGAATCCTTCCATTTGATTTTAGATAATCGTCCAATTATTTGCATTGGTAATGGTACGGGTATCGCAGGTCTTATGAGTTTAATTCATGCGCGTGTGCGTTTGGATTACACCGATAACTGGTTGATTTTTGGTGAGCGTCAACAAGCTCATGACTTCTTCTTTAAAGATACTGTTCAAGCTTGGCAGAATACTGCGATGCTTAAACGTATTGATTTAGCCTTCTCTCGTGATCAAGCTGAAAAAATCTATGTGCATCATAAATTACGTGATCATGCCGAAGCACTTAAAGCTTGGGTAGCAAATGATGCTGTGATTTACGTATGCGGTAGCATCAATGGAATGGCAAGTGATGTTGAGCAAGCTTTGATCGATATCCTTGGTCAAGATCGTGTAGATCAGCTACGTCTTGATGGTCGTTACCGTCGCGATGTTTATTAATTGTTTATGAACATATTCTAAATCTTTTTAATAACCAATAGACCGAGCCAAAGTGCTCGGTCTTGTCTTTTGGGAAATAGATTTTTAAATATAACAAAAGCAACCGATATTATTGACTACACTGAGCCGTTGTTACGCATCTGATTAGTACAGTGATTTACATCAAACCGAAAATGCCACACCTTACATTAGCGACCTTGAAAATAAGATTTATTTACAAATAATCTTACGATTTCAGTTTAAAATAATAAAATACTTAAACTATTTTGATTGATATGTATAAAAACAAAGTGTTGTGGTTTGCCCTATTTATTATCGGTTTTTTACTTTTTCTAGATGGATTTATTCTTATTTTATTTAAAAAAATCCATTTGGGAACAATACTTCCGCTGTTAATTGGTCTCGTTTTTTGTGCGACAGCACTATGGATAAAGCAAATCAACACTTTTCTAAATCAACATTTAAAGTTAAAAAAGATTTGGTACTTGGGTTGGATGGCATTTGGAATCTGGTTGATTAGCCTGATTGGATTCTTTGGCTACATACTGATTAAATCTAATCAAAAACATCAAATTGAAAATGTTCAAGCGATTATTGTATTGGGTAGCGGAATTACCCAAGGCAAAGCATCCCCTACACTCGCGAAACGTTTAGATACTGCAGGTGAAATTGCAACGCAACAACCTCAAACACTGATCATTGTCAGTGGTGGGCTGGATTATGGCGAAGTAAAAACTGAAGCTGAAATCATGTCCAATTATTTACAAGAATATTCAAAAATTCCAGCCAAACGTATTCTCCAAGAAAATCAAAGTACAAGCACCGATTTAAATCTCAAAAATAGCCAATTGATTTTGACAAAGCATCAACTCGGCTTAGATTCCAAAATCGCCATTGTCACCAGCGACTTCCATACACTGCGTGCGGGTGCAATCGCCAACAAGCAAGGTTATCGTAATTTTATCACCGTTGGCGCAGAAACCCCGATTACAACACGCTATAACGCATGGCTCAGAGAATATTTTGCCTATATCAGTGGCTGGTTATTGGGTGAGTATTAAAAATCAACGCACCTGATGACCCGTGAATAATTCATTGATTACATTTGATTAATGCGAATCTTTCTCGGCAAAGGGAGATTCACATTATTTCTAAACAACTCAGGCTGTGTTGTATAAAGTTGATATAAATAATTTTTGATATCGATCAAAAACTTATGCCCCGAGACCAAAACATTTTGCCCTTCTGGGGTGAGATTGATTGATAATAACGTATTATTTTTGGCAATAAATGGAATCATTTCATCTAAAAAAGGGATTAAATCAATTTCTTGGAGTGTATAGCGACTCCAATTATCCTTAATCAATAACTGAGCTAGACTTTTACTTTGCCAAACGGCTAAAGACTGTTGACCTGTAGGTGTTGAACACAATGCCCAGCCATCATCATAAAGTGCATATAGTTTAGTTTGAGAAACAATTGTTTCTACAAAACTTTTATATTGATCAATGGCTTGAACTGGCCCTTTTTGAGTTAAAGAAGCAGCTTTACGTTGATAAGGATTTCTCATAGTAATAGGTAATTTTTAAAATAATTATATGCTGATTGTATAGAAATTTATGAAATGAATAAAGAGAGAATATGGTGGGCGCTGACGGGATCGAACCGCCGACATTCTGCTTGTAAGGCAGACGCTCTACCAACTGAGCTAAGCGCCCTGAGAGTTGTAAATAAAGTGCGTTAAGGAGATTAGAGAGTTCTAAAAACGCTGAAACTTTATCAACTTATTTACTATTGTCTTGATCTCAGGAATCAAGAGAATGGCGCAGCGGACGGGACTCGAACCCGCGACCCTCGGCGTGACAGGCCGATATTCTAACCAACTGAACTACCGCTGCGTTGTATATGGTGGGCGCTGACGGGATCGAACCGCCGACATTCTGCTTGTAAGGCAGACGCTCTACCAACTGAGCTAAGCGCCCTGAATGAGGATAAACAAAACAAGGTTTTGTCTGAGTAAAATCAGAATCTATGATTCTTTTTATACTCTACTCTCCACAGAGTAATTTAATGTATTTCACTTAAGAAATGGCGCAGCGGACGGGACTCGAACCCGCGACCCTCGGCGTGACAGGCCGATATTCTAACCAACTGAACTACCGCTGCGTATATGGTGGGCGCTGACGGGATCGAACCGCCGACATTCTGCTTGTAAGGCAGACGCTCTACCAACTGAGCTAAGCGCCCTGAGCGAGAATTAACTAAAAAGTTTAATTAACAACGCTAATCAGGTATTACACCTTATTGCAAGATTCTTGTAAAGTGGCGCAGCGGACGGGACTCGAACCCGCGACCCTCGGCGTGACAGGCCGATATTCTAACCAACTGAACTACCGCTGCACTTCTACAATAAAAATTGCAAACAAACGAATGATGAATTTAAGTGGCGCAGCGGACGGGACTCGAACCCGCGACCCTCGGCGTGACAGGCCGATATTCTAACCAACTGAACTACCGCTGCACTAAAATTCAACGTTAAAGCTTGGTGGGCGCTGACGGGATCGAACCGCCGACATTCTGCTTGTAAGGCAGACGCTCTACCAACTGAGCTAAGCGCCCTAACGACTTCATCGTTTGTGAGGTGCATTATAGAGAATCTTGACTGTGTGTCAAACGCTTTTATCTATGTTTTAAGGATTTTACGTTTGAGTGATTAAAAAATAGATCATTTTCAGTCAATAATCGTTTTTTTGTTTATTATTTATCTATTTATCAATATTTATATCTGTTTTAGTTTGTGATTATTGGTGGATGATGAACGTATTAACAATGAGAGAATCATCATCATCCTATTTATAGTCAAATTAAGACAACAACTGTAACAACTTTACCCAACTGGTATGCTTTAGATTGGATTATGACTAAGCCGCAGGTTCAGGTCTTAACCACAACCAAATCGCAACAATGAACATGGTTAAATCTGTAAAAATTTTGACAGCGAGTGGTGCAGTGGTAAACAACATAATCACACCGCTGACGAGCATCATAATCGTTGCAAACCATTTCGCCTTACGTGGCACAGTGCCATTTTCACGCCATGCACGTAGCGTTACACCATACTTAGGATGGTTCAGTAACCAATGATCTACTTCTGGCCACCCTTTTGAAGCTGCCCATGCGGCCAAAATCAAGAAAACTGTTGTTGGCATTCCAGGTAATATTGCACCAATGATTCCAAGCACAATAAAAATAATCACCAAGGTTCGCCAAAACAAAACTTTCATAGAACAACTCAACTTTTCTCTTGAAGAAGTATAACGTTTTAAAATCAGGCATTCAGTATTGTTTTTGGAAATTTTAAATACTTCACAATTTTTCTATCTTGTTTGTGTTTTTATCTTCATTTGTTAAAACAAGAACTTCATTTACTTTTACTTCTTGGATAACAATTCTAATTCACACAGATTCACTCAAAATGACCAAAACATCATTGAATAAGTAAAGCTCACTCGAATATGTTGATTCTAAATGACCAAAACAATACAACATGACACAATATTGAGATGGAGCATTTAATGAATAACATCGCTTATTTTGAAATCCAGTCATCAAATCCTGAAAGAGACGTACAATTTTACAGTGAAGTCTTTGCTTGGACATTTACCAAAGTAGACGGTTTACCCATTCAATATTATCAAATAGCAACTGCTAATTTGCACGGCGGGCTACTTGAGCGTCCTGCACAAACACCTCCCACGCATTGTGGAACCAATGCTTTTACTTGTTCCATAGAAGTTGAAAATTTTGATGAAACTGCTGAGAAAATTTTAGCCTTAGGTGGGCAAGTTACAATGGAGAAGTTCGCTATTCCCAATAAATGTTGGCAAGGCTATTTTATTGATCTCGATAATAATACCTTTGGCTTAGTTCAAGTTGATGAAAATGCACAGTGATCGAAATCATCCGAGCGACTAAACATGTCGTTTCATCACACTCTTTATGATTCAACATTGTAAAATATGCTAAGTTATACAGGGCATTTCAAACACTTGAGTTCACATGACTGTACGCTTTTTTCATACATCTGACTGGCATTTGGGACAATTTTTTTATCAGCATTCTCGCCAGTATGAACATGAACAATTTCTAGCGTGGTTATTGGAACAAATCCAAATTAAACAACCCAATGCCCTACTGATTGCAGGTGATATTTTCGATGTCATCAATCCTGCATCGTCGGCACAGAAGCAGTTATACCAATTTTTAGCCGATGCCCATGCTATTGCGCCACATATGCAAACTTTAATGATCGCAGGCAATCACGACTCTGGTTATCGTATTGAACAAATTGAACCTTTACTTGAAAAATACAATGCTAAAACAGTCGGTGTCATCCATAAAAATAGTGAAGGATTAATTGATTTAGAACGCTTACTGGTGCCAATTTATGATGAAAATAAAGTCATTGTGGCATGGTGTTTAACTCTACCGTTCTTACGCCCTGCTGAAATTACTGGTTTTAATGAACAAAACACGCTTGAACAAAGTACCAATACTCAAAAAGCAATTGCTTATTTACATCAACAGCTTATTGCCGAAGCAAAAAAAAGAAAAACACCTGATCAAGCTTTAATTCTGATGTCACATGCACATATGCAAGGTGGAGAAACTTCGGATTCCGAACGCCCTATTATTATTGGTAATGAAGAAGCACTTTCCACTACATTATTTGATGAAGTGATTGATTATGTGGCGTTGGGGCATTTACATAAACCACAGAAAGTTCAGGACGCACATATTCGTTATAGTGGTTCACCGATTCCGTTATCGTTTAGTGAAATTAACTATAAACATCAAATTGTTGAAGTCACAATTGATCCTACTCAAACCGATGCACCAAGATTTCAGTTTGAAGCGATTGCCATCCCGCGTAGTGTGCAATTGCATAAAATTAAAGGTGAGTTAACAGAGGTTTTCAAGCAATTAAGCGCCTTACCAAGTGGTGCGATCGAGAATATTGATCATCGAGAATATGTCGATATTGAATATCATACCCATATTCCACCACAGCCTAATTTACGACAACAGTTTGAAGATGCATTGCCCAAAGATCGCTACCGTTTAGTACGTATCTCTCGACAATACTTAACGACTGAAAAGAATAGTGATGCCACCACTGCAATCAGTTTAGAACCACCAACACCTGAAAAACTATTTCAACAAATTTGGGAAAAGAATGGCTATTTAGACGATGATGCGGTACTCAAAGATTTTTTAAGTTTGGTACAAGAAGCAGAAAAATCACCTGAAGATGAACAAAAAATTTAAGGATTTATCATGAAAATTGCATCAATACGACTTAAAAATTTGGCATCTCTTTCAGGTGAACATTTTATTGATTTTGAATCTGAACCTTTAGCATCGGCAGGTTTGGTTGCTATTGTTGGTAAAACAGGTGCAGGAAAATCCACCATTTTAGATGCCATGTGTCTTGCGCTTTTTAATAAGATTCCTCGCTTAAAAGACAGTGATGGCAAGCTCACAGACGTAGATGGTTCAGAGGTATTGACCAATTCCCCATTGACCGTTTTACGCCGAGGCACAGCACATGGTTTTGCTGAACTCACTTTTATTGCGCAAGATCAGAAACACTATTTAGCCCGTTGGGAACTGAAACGTTCACGTGAAAAAGCAGATGGCAAACTACAAAGTGTACAGCGCTATTTAACTTGTATCACTGACGGTGTTGTGATTGCAGATAAAGCCAAAGCCGTTGAAGCCAGTATTTTAAAAATCACACAGTTAAGCTTTGAACAATTTACTCGAGCAGTATTACTTGCTCAATCAGAAGTGACTGTATTTTTAAAAGCACGTGACAATGAACGTGGTGAATTACTTGAATATTTAACCAACTCATCCATCTTTGGAAAAATTGGACAATTAGCGTTTGAGAAAACCAAATTCGCTGCCAACGCTCGTAAAGAACTCGAAAATTTGCTGGGCCATATTGAGGTTTTATCCGACACAGACTTTGCTGAGTTTACAATTCAATTTCAACAGATTGATGCCGATTATAAAAAGCTTGAACTTGAAAAATCACAGCTTGAAAAACAGCAACAATGGTTTGACCGTAAACATAAATTTGATAGCGATATTATTCTCAAACAACACAATGTAGATCTACAACTCAAATCTCAACAAAATCTAGCATCTGAAAAAGATCAATTAAAACGACTGGAAATATTTTCAAGTATTCGCCCAAATGTATTTCAACAGCAGCAATTTTTGAAAACTGAACAGCAACTTGCGCCACAAATTCAACAGCAACAAGGTTTGTTTGATGATTTAGCAAAGCAATTTGAAGTTGAAAAATCACAATATCAACAGGCTGAGACTGCTTTAAATACTATTCAGAATTTTGAAAATACACATAAAACTGCATTCAATCAGGTTCGAAAATGTGTCCAAGAACGTGAATTTTTGGGTACTGAATTTAAGAAAATGTACGCCAAACTACAGGATTTAGAGCAATTACAGCACCCTTTACTCACTCAAAAACAAGATGCTGAACAACAAATCCAACAGTTCAATCAACAACAAAGCAAGCTAAAGCAACAGCTTGAAACCAGCCAACAATTTAATCGTTTAGACAAAGGATTATCTGCACATCTGCAACAATTAGGACAATTTATTCAGCAATATCAAAATATTGAGAATCAATGCAAAGATTTAAATCAGACAGCTCAACAGCTCGTTGAATACAAACAACAGTTACAACTCAGCCTCGAACAGCATGGTGCTTCGGAGCAGATCGAAACGCAGCTTGAACAATTGCGCCAACAACGAGAGCAAAAGCTTAAACAATTGAACCAATTGGATTTTATTCAACAAAAACTGAGACATTTTTTTGACATAAAAGCTGAATCGCAACAACTCAACGACAGATTAAAAACTTCGACTGATCAATTTCAAAAGTTGCAACAAACCACCTTACAAACTGAACAAGATTATTTAGCTGCACAAAAAGCACGCCAGCAAATACAACTCGTTTTACAGCAACAGCGTTTATTACATGCTGAAAATGTAGAACATTTACGTGCCGAACTCAAAGATGGTGAAGCATGCTTAGTTTGCGGAAGTACCACACATCCTTATAAAACTGATGATGCTGTTGTGTCTAAAACATTGTTTGAATTACAGCAACAACAAGAACAGCAAGCAACTTTAAAGGAACAAGCGGGTTTTACACTTTGGCAAAATGCCCACAAAAGTTTGACTCAATTAAATGCAGAACTTGATCAATTTAAATCTGCACATCAATCACTGGCAGATAAGACATTCATTTTACAAGATGATTTGATTCAACAATTGAACCATGTGAATATCCAACTGGATTTAAATCAATCACAAGCTGAAATTCACTTAAAATTCAAACAATTTGAGCAACAACAACAAACTGAAATTCAACAATTGGAAGCGCAACTGAATACTGCTATTCAGGCGAATAAACAGCAACAGCAGCTTCAACAACGCATTCAAAACATTGAATATTTATTTGACACAGCCAAAAGCTTACACCAACAGGTTCAACAAATTACTCAGTGTTTATCTGAAACAGAACAACAAAATTGGCAACAACAAACTACTCAAACAGCGCAACATGTTTACTCAAAATTAAATCAACGTGTTCAGCTACTTGAACAACTTGAGCAACATGCCAAACAGCTCGATCAAACAACGCAACGCTTGGCTTCTATTCAAATTAAACTTGAAAATGCAACGCAACACATAGCCAATACTCAGCAAGAGCTAGAAAAAATTAAACAACAAGGTCAAGAAAATACCGAACTCGCTCAACAATTGATTCAAAACATGGCCGGTTTAAGTGAAGTAAAACCGAATGAATGGTTGGCTGAACATGATACGAACCGTCAACATTTACAAAGTCAATATCAACAATCTAAACAAAGCTTTGATCAGCTACGTCATCAGTTTGAACAACACAAAGGACAACTGGAACAACTCAAAGCACAATTGCAACAATGTCAAAATAATTTGAATCATGTGAATCATGAAATACAAACTTGGCTCAAGCAACATCCTGATTTTCAACAACAAGACTTAGATGCTTTAGCGCAAATCAATTCATCTCAAGAGCAACACATTCGTCAACAACTACAAAATGCTGAACGTTTACTCAATGATGCAACGTCTGCGCTCAAAACCGTACAAGAGCAATTGACTGAGCATTTGCAGCATCAACCTGAGATTGATTTGACTCAATTACAGCAATTGATTTTGGATAATGTAAATACTCTCAGAACACAACTTGAAATCAGAGATCAGCTCAAACTGAAACTTGAAGTGCACCAACAAAATATTGCTAAGCAAAAACAGTTCTCAGATAAAATTGAGCAAATACAACAAGAAGAACATCGTTGGAGTAAAATTTCCAGTTTGATGGGAGATTCTACAGGTAAAAAATTCCGAGATTATGCACAGCAATATAATTTGGATATTTTATTGGAATATGCCAACCAACAACTTGCCTTGTTATCTCAACGTTATACCTTGAAACGTCTGGAAAATTCGCTAAGCCTTGCAATTATCGATCACGATATGGATGGTGAAACACGTTCTGTCGCTTCACTCTCAGGGGGAGAGTCTTTTTTAACGGCTCTTGCACTGTCTTTAGCGATTGCCAGTATGGCCTCAGGCTCTATGAAAATAGAATCTTTATTTATTGATGAAGGTTTTGGCACATTGGATGCATCATCGTTACATATGGTGATGAATGCTTTGGATCAATTGCAAAATCAGGGGCGCAAAGTGGTTCTGATTTCACATATCCAAGAGATGCATGAACGGATTCCTGTACAAATTCAAGTACGTCCTTTGGGTGCAGGTGCGAGTACGATCCAAATCGTCAGCTGATACAGTTTAAAGGGAGATAAATTCCCTTTACTCAGGTTGTGAACCCAACATTTAAATATCAATTAAATGGTAATATTTTGGAAGTAGTATTTTTTCCCTTCTTCACAAAGTTCTTTTTTGTCGCTCAATCCGTGGCTTGCATTGGCTAAAGTTTCATCAAATGTCGTATTAAATGGTTGGTAATCTTTATCATAGTCAGCTTTGAATTTTTTATTATTTTTCAAAGCTGTTATTGCACTTTGCATCGCTACACACATCGGATAAAGTTCAGCTTTGTCTTGTGTACGATTTCCACGCTCAGCAATCGTTTCAATTTCACCGAGAATAGTATCAAAGTTTTTTTGAAATTTAGCATAGGTTGGTTGTGGTGCAATCAAATCTTTAAATCGATCTTGCACTGGATCTGCGAATGTATGCATGGACAATGTCGCAACGAATATCGCTGTAGATATTTTCAATAATTTCATCATCTGAATAATCCTCAATATACTTTATATTTCTACTGTTTAAATTTAAAAATCGTATGCAGACATGTTAAATCAAACATGTCTGCCTTTATGTAAAGTTACTTATGATCGGCTGGAAATGCATTCGGTGGCTGAGCATATTTATTGACGGGCTGAGCATCTTCTTCAGGTGCGTCCAACTCATAAACAACAGTGCCAATTACACCTGCGTTTTGAATAGAACCATGTTCTGAGTTTGTAGCATAAGACTCCTCAGGCTGACTAAAGGTAAAAGAAGCGACAGCGGAATCACTCTTACGGAAACCTTCAATTGTCAATGAATCATGCGCATTTAACACATAACCTGAATTACTTCGAGACGCTTCGCTCCCATTAATCACATCAACACCATCGACGCTCGCAACAACTTCAAAAGTTCGTCCCGTATGATTTTCATATTTTAGTTGATAACTCTGCCCTTCACGCCCAGATAAATAATACGTTTGACCTACGCGATACATTGGAATGTTGTTTCCATGATCATCTACAACAGAAAAACTCATTTTCCCCGCAGCCAGTGAAATAGAGTTTACTGATTTTCCTTGATATTTTTTATCGGCATACTGCACGATTGCTTCAGCCAATGGTGCATCTGTCTTACGTTTTAAATCGACTTCAGTCACATGGGAATCAATTTCATCACCCCACTTAGTTCCAAGTTTTTCATCCGCTGCAACATCATTATTTGTCGCTTCTGCGGCAGCATCTGCTGTGCTTGTTGATTCAGCTTTAGTGGTTGAATGGTTTTCTTCTGTTTTTTTCGAACATGCAGCGAGAAAAACACAGAACAATATGCAAATTAAAATATGTATTCTTTTCATTATGTCACCTATTTAAAAGCATGATTTATCGTCCAATATGAATGATGCTTTTTTTGTATTTTAGGCATCAAATTATCGGAGGTATTAGGCAACTTAGATTATTATCAATAACCAGCATAGCTTGACTGCTTAAATTTCACTATTCAGTAATTTTTATAATTTTGTAACATTATAACATTGTTAAAAAAGAGGAATCCGCTCACTCCTCTTTTAACGAAAATCACCGTTTTCAATCCGCTGGGAAAGCGTTCGGCGCGGGTGCATAACCATCATTCGGCTTTTTAGCAGGATAATATTTAGGTGCTTTAAGTTCATAAACCACCGTACCAATCACGCCTACATTTTGAATAGAACCGCTTGAACTATTTGCAGCATAGGAATCTTGAGGTTTACTAAAGGTAAATGATGCCACCGCTGAATTACTCTTTCTAAAACCCTCGATTGCAAATGAACTGTATGGACGAAGCACATAACCACTGTTCGATCTAGATGCCTGACGACCATCTAGAACATCTAAACCATCTACACTTGCTACAATTTCAAAGGTTTGTTGACTGGTATTGGAATAACGTAATTGATAACTTTGTCCATCATTGGCGACTAGAAAATAGCGTTGTCCATCACGATACAACGGTAAAATACGCCCTCGATCATCGACAACAGAAAAACTAATTTTTCCAGCAGCTAAAGAAATGCTGTTTATACTACGCCCTGAAAATTGCTTACTGGCATAGCGTATTTGAGTTTCATCAACTGGATTTTGACTTAAACGTTTTAAATCAATTTGTGTAACATGGGAACTAATATCATCGCCCCACTTAGTGCCTAAGCGTTCTTCTGAACGGACACGATTTTGAGCAGAAGTCGCTTGAGGCGATGCCATTTTGGCTGCTGGCGGTTCGGGCGCAGGAGCAGGTGCATAGTCTGCCTCAGAAGCTGTTGAAGAGTGCTGTGTGGTATTTGTTGTACTACATGCTGTAAACAATCCACTGAGCAATAAGCACAATAAAATTTTAGACTTATTCATTCTCTAATCCTTGTTTTTGAATTATATATTGCACCAGTATAGTAAATTCAGCACTGAGAATTGTTGAATAATCTTTAAACCGTTTACATTCAGCATCAATAAAAATATCAACCGATATACATCATTAAAATGTCACATTCATGATAGCTGTCTCAGTGTCAAAATCTGCTCACTACGTCCAAATGGCCCATGTACATCATGCAAAATTGAACTTGATAAACCAATGCCATCCATACCATATTGTTGTACAGCTTCAATACCCAACCATTCACCTTGCGGCATGCGGAATAGATGAATTTGCAAATCTAAGTTTGGGAAACCCCATTCAAATGGTCTAGGCTGTCTCGGGACAACACCATTCGCCATATCGGACATACAGACTAAACGAACAAAATCAGAGGTCTTTTGCCCTTCAACCATTTCAGTTTGTGTTCTGAGCCAAACTAGCCCCTTACCATGACGTTGAATATTCGATCTTGCTTCAACAGTCCGAGTATATTGACCACTCCATTGATGAATACCATCAAAAATAGGCATATTTTCAGGGGTTTCTACTTTTGAGTCCTCCAATCCAGCGATTGCAGAACTGTCTGAAAGCATCATACGCCAAGTACGTGCGACAACTAAGGTTTTGCCTTGCCCCTTCATGGTCGATTCAATCAACTCAATGGTTTTTCCTGCACGTATGCTTTGTGTGGTAATTTCAATTTCACCCAAAGCAATCAAACCGTAAATATCTAGACTAATACGCCCAATACGCATTGTTTCACGTGGATAAAACTGTTCCAATTCAGCACAAATTACACCTGTTGCAGGTGCCATATGCTGTTCATTGGGATTCCATGCACCTTGAGCATTGATTGTAGATTGATAACGTGCAGTCACAGTGCCTTGCTCGTCAACATGACGGCTCAACAATTGATAATAAGCAGACATAAACTTCCTTGTAACGATTTCTTGCTGAATTAAGTTCATTCATTGTTTTTATTTTTGTACTCAACTTTACTACGCATGTCTATGCTTAGAATCGAAACTGACCTCATCAGTTTTAAAGTTTGCTTTTATTCGGCTTTTTCATCATTTGAATGAAAAGATCAAGCTTTGAAAATATGAACAACTCGTTAAAATCTAAGCATAGATGCTTATTGATGATAATCGCGAGCGCCAAAGAGTGCTGTTCCAACCCGAACCATGGTTGAGCCTGCCATAATCGCATGTGCCATATCATTCGACATTCCCATACTCAAAGTATCCCAATCTTCAGGGTGAGCATGCTGTGCTTTCACATCGTCAAATAAAGTTTTAGCGTCAACAAAAGCCTGTGAATGATCTGGAGCGGGTATCACCATCAAACCGCGCAGTTTTAAATTCGGTAGTGGGCTGATTTGTCGTACCAACGCTGCAACCTCTTCAGGCTGACAACCATCTTTGCTGTCTTGCGCATCTATATTCACTTGCAAGCAAATATTCAGTGGAGCTAATGTAGTCTCACGCTGATTTGAAAGCCGTTCAGCAATGATTAAACGATCAACGCCATGCACCCATGCAAATTTCTCAGCAAGATGTTTGGTTTTATTACGTTGTACATGACCAATAAAATGCCATTCAATATCTAAATCTTGAAGCGCTTCAATTTTATCTAAAGCTTCTTGTAAATAATTTTCCCCAAAAGCACGCTGTCCTGTCATGTACATTTCACTGAGCATTTCACTTGGATGTGTTTTTGAAACAGCCAATAGCATCACTTGATTGACATCTCTATGTGCAGCTATGCAGGCTTGCTCAATCTGTTTTAATACATGATTTCGAGCTTGATTTAGATCATTCATCGACAAGTTTCTCATTTCTAAAAAATTTCAGCTTCCAAGCAATTAAATTGTTGGTTATGCTGAGTGAAAGGCATTATTATTCTACAAAATAATAAGGGTATGTTAACAGTTCATATATAACTTGCGTTGTGAGTTTAAATTGAGCAAACAAGGAATGGAAATGGAGAAAATTGTGAGACTATTTTCAAAGTTCATTACCTCGTTTGAAATCATTTTATTCGATACAACCTGAGCAAAACATTGTGTATATAGCTTTATGCATTGTTTGCAATGCAAGAGCGAACAGGAACTAGAATATATGAATAATCAATATACCCTAGGCAAATAGGTTTTTATTCGGGGACATTATGGATATTACAGAATTATTGGCGTTTTCCGTCAAAAACGGTGCATCGGACTTACATCTTTCAGCAGGTATGCCACCGATGATTCGTGTCGATGGTGAAGTCCGTCGAATCAATTTACCAGCCATGGAACATAAAGACGTTCATCGACTTGTTTATGACATCATGAATGATAAACAACGTCGTGATTTTGAAGAACAATTAGAAACCGACTTTTCGTTTGAAGTGCCTGGCGTTGCTCGTTTCCGTGTAAACGCATTTAACCAAAACCGTGGAGCAGGTGCAGTATTTCGTACCATTCCTTCAAAAGTTCTAACTATGGAAGACCTTGGTTTAGGGCAGACGTTTAAAGACCTATGTGAATTACCTCGTGGTTTAGTTCTCGTGACGGGTCCTACAGGTTCGGGTAAATCGACAACGCTAGCGGCAATGATCGATTATATTAACGACAACCGTTATGACCACATCTTAACGGTTGAAGACCCAATCGAATTTGTACACCAATCTAAAAAATGTTTGATCAACCAACGTGAAGTGCATCGTGATACCCATGGTTTTAACGAAGCACTTCGTTCGGCACTTCGTGAAGACCCTGATATTATTCTTGTCGGGGAGATGCGTGACCTTGAGACTATTCGTTTGGCGCTCACAGCAGCAGAAACAGGTCACTTGGTTTTCGGTACACTACACACCACTTCTGCGGCAAAAACCATTGACCGTGTGATTGACGTATTCCCTGCTGAAGAAAAAGACATGGTTCGTGCCATGTTATCTGAATCTCTTCAAGCCGTAATTTCACAAACACTACTCAAGAAAACAGGTGGTGGTCGTGTTGCTGCACATGAAATTATGATTGGTATCCCTGCTATTCGTAACTTGATTCGTGAGAATAAGGTTGCACAAATGTATTCTGCAATTCAAACAGGTGCAAACTACGGTATGACCACACTCGATCAAAGCCTGAAAGCTTTGGTTTCTAAAGGTGTCATTAGCCCTCAGGTTGCAAGAACTATGGCCAAACAACCAGAATCATTCTTATAAGAAATGGATTATTGAGGTTTAAAGATGGACTTTAATGACTTGCTCAATATGATGATTGAGCAAAAAGCGTCCGACTTGTTTATTACTGCAGATGTTGAACCATCAATGAAAATTAATGGTCAAATTGTACCTGTGGTCAAAACCAAGTTAAACGGCGAAATTATTATGTCGTTGCTCAACTCAATCATGAGTGAAAAACAGCGTAAAGAATTTGCCGATACCCGTGAATGTAACTTTGCCATCACTAATCGTGATAAAACAGCACGCTTCCGTGTTAGCGCTTTCCAACAACGTGACATGCCCGGTATGGTGTTACGTCGTATTGAAACCACGATTCCAACTATGGATGAGCTGAAACTGCCACCAATCTTGAAAGATTTAGCCATGACTAAGCGTGGCATTATTATCTTTGTAGGTGCGACAGGTACAGGTAAATCGACATCTTTAGCTTCAATTATTGGTTATCGCAATCACAACTCTAAAGGTCATATCATTACTATTGAAGACCCGATTGAATTTGTACACGAACATGCAGGTTGTATTATCACGCAACGTGAAGTTGGGATTGATACAGATTCTTTCGAAATTGCGTTAAAAAATACACTACGTCAAGCACCAGATGTCATCTTGATTGGTGAGATTCGTTCGCGTGAAACTATGGACTATGCAATTGCCTTTGCGGAAACAGGACATTTGGTTTTTGCTACACTACACGCCAACAACGCCAACCAAGCGATTGACCGTATCATTCACTTCTTTGAATCTGACCGACATAGTCAATTGTTCATGGACTTATCGCTGAATTTAAAAGCGATGATCGCTCAGCAGTTGATTCCGACACCAGACGGAAATTCACGTCGTGCAGCCATTGAAATTCTCATCAACTCACCTTTAATTGCCGACTTGATCCGTAAAGGTGATGTACATGAAATTAAAGATTTGATGAAACGCTCTCGCGAATTGGGTATGCAAACGTTTGACCAAGCTTTATTCGATCTCTACAAAGCAGGTCAAATTACTTATAAAGATGCCTTAAAACATGCCGATTCGCCAAATGACTTACGTCTACAAATCAAATTAGATGAAGAAGGTGGCGCACAGTTGCTCAATGCACACAGCAAGCTAACCTTTGACGGGCAGTAATTCATTTTCAAACCCGATCTAAAGCATTAAAAAAGGGAGCTAAATTGATTTAGCTCCCTTTTAATTTGTTGTATTTGTGTGATTTTATTTCTTACGATAAGCATCCTGACATTCAGTCGCATCACAAAAACCATATAAGTTTAATGAATGTCCTGTCAGTTTAAAACCATGCTTATCCGCTACCGCATGTTGCTCATGCTCAATGGTATCATTTGTAAATTCAATGACTTTATTACAATTTAGGCAGACAAGATGATCATGATGATCTTCCTGCATAATTTCAAAAACAGAATGATTGTTTTCAAAATGATGACGCTGAATAATCCCAGCCGCTTCAAATTGCGTTAACACACGATATACGGTTGCAAGACCGACATCTTCACCTTGTTCAAGTAATGTTTTATAAATGTCTTCCGCGCTCAAGTGGTGTTGTCTTGAATTTTCTAATAATTCCAAAATCTTGATTCGTGGTAGGGTAACTTTAAGTCCAGCTTTGCGTAAATCTTGATTTGAAATAGGCATATAAAAAGGTCTCTCAACAAATTTTAAGTTGGAATATGCAACAGAGTTGAGATGCAGTATGATCTATCCGTGGATCAATTGCATCATAATTAATTTGGGATAGTGTAGCAAAATGCAAAAAATCATGCTGACGTTATTCGTCGCTTCTTTACTTGGTGGCTGTTCTGTATTTGGAGTATACAAAGTTGATATTCCTCAAGGAACACCGTTAACCCAAGCTCAAGCTTCAAAAATTCAAGTCGGTATGACTTACCAACAAGTACGTTTTTTGCTGGGTAGTCCAACGGTTACAGATCCATTGAATCCTAATCGATGGGACTACATTTACAATTATATCCCAGGAACTTACGCTAAAAAAGCCAAGATTCCCGTAGCACATGGCCAACACTTAAAGGTTTATTTTGATCAATCAGGTATTGTCAATAAAATCGAAGGCTTGGAAACCATTCCTGAATCACAACCTGGTTTGCCTGCTTCCAAAGAAGCAATTTTGAATGCGCCCCCACTATAGACACTTTGTCATAAAAATAAACCCCTCAATGAGGGGTTTTTTATATTGACTCAATTGTTTAAAGCGATTGGTCAAATAACGGATTATTTTGAAAGCAATTGGCGATAACGATTTCCTCGGCAATAACGTCCCACAGGATTGGCTTTTGCACGATTACGGCGAATATCTTTCGGATTAATGGTCAAAGCTCTATAGATTTCAACACGATCCCCTGCTTGTAAAAGCTGGTTTATGTCTTTGCTTTTAACACCAAAGATACCAAAACTAAAACTTTCAGGTAATTGTACTTGTTCAGCTAACCCGCTTTGGGTAATTGCATCAGCAATACTCATCCCTTGAGAAAATTGTAACTCAATATGAAATTGTTGATTTTCGGCCGCATAAGCCACCCAAACCTTCTCACCTTTGGTCAAAATTTCCATCAAATCAATTGCCCAATGTAGGCTGCAATTGCCAAGAGAATCGCTAAAGGTATAACAATCCGTACTGCAATACGCCAAATATTATAAAAAGCTTCTGAACTAAAGTTCATGGCTTTACGTAGATGGCTAATCTTCATAATCCATCCTACAAAAACAGAATAGATCAAACAAATCACTAAGCCCCAAAGCATCAGTAATGGATTAAATACTAAACTGATATTTGGAATAGCCCAAATAAACAAACCAGCCAATAACACGACGAATTGAATGACGACTGCGATTTGACGTTGTGCCAACTGTTCTTTTGCCAATTGTAATAATAATGCTGCTGAAATAATGGCTGTAAATAACAGTGTATACGCTGGAATTTGTGCCGAAACAGCAAAGAATCCAAAAGCAACCACAGCAACTAGTTGTGCAACCCAAATCGGTAAAGCTGTTTTAGAGGCTTCATTTTGCTGTTGGATGCTCGATAAACTTGTTTGCCAGTAGAGACCTAATCCTAATCCAGTCGCGACTAAAGCAAGAATACTCGCACTCCCCCATTCCTTAAACTCTACAGGAGTCACATGCCATGGTTGTAAAGCTGTACCAAACACATTGGCAAGCAGCAATGACAACACCACACCCACTGCAGTCAAAGCAATCAGAAACTGGCGAGGAACAAAAGACAAAGCAAAAGCGAGAATTGCAGCACCAGCAAACAAAATATGAGTTGCTACAGGAATTTGTGCAATCTGTACTGCACTTTGGCTAATATTGAATAATATGCCACCTGCCAAGAACGGAATAAAAACAACAGCCAACCAACCTACGATACGCCAAGATTGAGAAGCATCAGCATCACGTGTTAAGCCTGACAAAGCATTTAATGCTGTCGTTTTAGAGCGCTTGGCCAAAGCAACTTCCAAATAAGCTATAGGCAATGCTAAAACGAACATTGACACTAACCACAATATCCAAAAATCAATTTGTCGATCAATTTGAATACCTAGACTTGGCGCCAAGCCTGCGATAATCATAAATGACAAACAAAATGCCATGAGCGGCGATAACCATCGTGACATAGAGTAATCCTGCATGAGGTGTTTCGTAAAAAGTTCTGCTATTTTGCCTTTCTCGATTGTGAAAATCAAAGTTTAAAAGAAAAAAGCAAATCATCTTGTTCAGATGACTTGCTGCGCTAGATTTCTGTTCTATTTTTTCTTTTTATTCCCTCTGAATTTTTTTAGTTAGAGAGCCGAGTATTTCTCATAATTCCCAAACTCAAAAAGACGGATTATGAAAAAAATCTTGCAAACCAGTTCTTCCCTTTTTTCTTTTCATTGTCTTTAATAATTCCCATCATATTTAACTTTACCGCACCCACATAATCAGCATCATCATGTTGAATATGGTTAATTAACCATTTAGACAAAACTTCATGTAATTCATGTTCTATCGAATGACCTTGTTCAAAACTCGTCCGATAGCCTTCAATACGTTTAATAAATAGATCATGTACACGTTTATGTGGAACACGATATTTATAGCCTGCTTCTTCTTGTAAACTTTCTTCAAATGTAAAATGTGACTGGGTATAATCGATAATATTATCCAGAACATTCTTAATTTTAGCCCGATCCGTATTTACCCCAACTTCATTTATTTCATTGATATAATCCAAAATTCTTTTATGCTGATCGTCAATCACATCGATACCAGTATTATAATCTGGAATCCATTTCATCTTCATACGATCACCTTTTAAATAACATTTTCACCTTTTCAAATCATAGTAACGCCTTAATTTCAAAATAAAAATAAACTGTATTAGTCGGAATTCACCATAAAAACCAATTATTTACTTAAACCACTGTTTAAACTAAGTTATTATTTTAAACTCAACCAAAAGAGTCAGATATTTTTTAATCAATATGAAAATATCATCAGATTACAGAACAAATTTAAATATATAGAAAATAAAAGACCTTTAATAAAATTAAAGGCTTTTTATTATTCATTAAAAATAAGTTAATATTAGACTATTTGCGAATAGTAAAATTGTGATGCACTTTTAATTTATAATAGAAGTTCCCTCTCCTTTTAAAGGAGAGGGCTAGGGAGAGGATTTATATGATAAATATCCCTCATCCTAACCTTCTCCCAGCGGGAGAAGGGACTTTCAATATTAATTTTTGATTACTTTTCGACTTATACAATAAACAAAAAGTCTATTGATCTGCTTTAGTCATCCTAACTAAACTAGGGTTTTCAGCTTCACGCAATAATCGTTCAACTTGAGTGATTGCTGTTTTAATAACTCGACCATCTTTAAATAAAATCATTTCTCCTGCTTTATAGGCAGTCCATGTCTCATTATGGGTTAATGGTTCAGTCGTAATCACAGCAACACGATCTTCAGCCGTAGTAAATTTACTAAAATCAATATCGACATCTAAATCGACTAATCTGGCATGTTTAAACGGATACTCTCGAACAATCCAATGCAATTTGGTCGTCGCATAACTAAAGAGAGCTTGCCCATTGGACAGACAAAAATTGAATGTGCCATGTTCTGCAATTTGTGGTGAAATTTCTTCTAATAACGCAAAAATATCGTTCAAACTTGGCTCATCATAACCAAACTTTAACACCAATTGTTCAAGTAAATAACAAAATGCCAGCTCACTATCCGTACTTCCAACAGGTGTAAAATGCCCTGATAATCTTGGATTAAAGTCATGTAAATCACCATTATGTGCAAAAATCCACTGTCTTCCCCATAGCTCACGCATAAAGGGATGTGAATTTTCTAAAGTGATTTTACCTTGAGTGGCCTTGCGAATGTGCGCAATCACATTACGAGACTTGATTGGATAATTTCGTATCAATTCTGCAATCGGAGATTCAACCGCAGATTGATTATCGACAAATAAACGGCATGCTTTATCTTCAAAAAATGCGATACCAAATCCGTCAGAATGATCAGATGTTATTCCTGCACGTTGTGAAAAACCACGAAAGGAAAAAGTAATATCTGTTGGTGTCGCACAGTTCATTCCAAGCAATTGGCACATAGTTCATTCATACAGCGTTTTAGTTATGCGAATATTGTGCATGAGTCAGTACCTGCTTGCAAATCAGAATCATGAATAAAGTTTGCAAACAGGTTTATATCCAAGCAAAACTTAACAATGAAGCCAGACCAACTAAGTATTATCTCAATGATATTGTTAACGATTGACCATTTTGTTTAATACAAAATTTTTCACAATGTCATTGATCTCTACAAATACAAAATAGTCTAGGCAATTAAATGTTTCATCGTGATAGGCTTGTTTAGACAATTGAGCATTCATTTTCAAATATACATCGAATAATTTAGGAATCCGCTCATCTTGCGGAAAACTATACTCAGGATGACTAGGCTCATAAGCTGGTTTTGCTTTTACATCAATACATTGGTCAGCATTTAATTGTTTTAGATATTGATGTGTATAGTAAGCACGTGCTTTATTATCTTCCAGACGAATGCTGACACAGCCAATCAAGTATTTGGCTTTCATTTTCCATAATACTGTAGGAACAAGATTGAGCCATAACATCGATAATGCACGCCCATTACGATAGCGTGGATGTACACAAGTGCGTCCTATTTCAACGATATTACTCAATTCTGAAAACTGTGATACATCAAACTCTTGTGAACTATAACTCTGTTTTAATTCATGGCCTTGAAAGCATTTTAAGCGTGTATAAGCAACAATTTCATTGCTCCATTTATCACGTAACACGGCGTGTTCACAATCAAGATCATACAAGTCCTGATCTATACCATTTTCAAAATGAATGCCGAATTGATCTGCAAATTGTACTGCTCGAAATTTTTGTACTTCTTTGAGTTGTTTCAGGTCTTCAACCCATTCAAATTTATATTGTGATTGTGCTTTTTTTGGTTTTGGTAAAGGTAAGCTCAAGTTTTGACGATATTGATTTAGTTTTGCAAACATGTCTTCGGCTCCTAGTGCTTTTACTTACACTAGGCATTCTGCATGACACTGATATGACTAAATAATGAATATTTTAAAACAGTGGATACATGATTATTTTCAATAATAAGATACAAAAAAGCCAGTGTTTTCACTGGCTCAATGTTTATATGAATTAATGTGTTGGTTTTACACGATTGGTAATCAGCGTTCCAACACCATGATCGGTAAAAATCTCAAGCAAGGTTGCATGTGGTACACGACCATCGACAATATGCGCGCTCACAACACCACCTTTTACAGCATCCAATGCACATCCGACTTTAGGAATCATACCGCCATAAATCACACCTGTTTCAATCAGACGATCGACTTCTTGTGTCGTTAAGCCAGTCAACAGATTCTTATTTTCATCAAGCACGCCTGAAATATTGGTCAGGAGGATTAATTTCTCTGCGCCTAAAGCTTCAGCGACTTTACCAGCAACCAAATCTGCATTGATATTATAAGTTTGACCATCTTCATCTACACCTAAAGGTGCAATGACTGGAATAAAATCACTTTGGGTAAACATTTCTAAAACATCAGTTTTAACACCTGTGACTTCACCAACTAAACCTAAGTCAATTTGAGTTACGGTGCCATCATCCTGTATTTTTTCCATCAATAATTTTTTGGCACGAAGCAAATTACCATCTTTACCCGTCAGACCAATTGCACGACCACCATGTTTATTGATCAAATTTACGATCGATTTATTGACACTACCACCCAAAACCATTTCAACCACATCCATGGTTTCAGAATCAGTCACACGCATGCCATCGATACGATCAGACTCACGCCCTAACTGCTTGAGTAATGAATCCACTTGAGGGCCACCACCATGCACCACAATCGGGTTTAAGCCTACAGTTTTCAAAAGTACGATGTCACGAGCAAATGAGCTTTCCAAAGCTGGATCCGTCATTGCATTACCACCATATTTTACAACCAGTGTTTTTCCTGAAAAACGTTGGATGTATGGCAAAGCCTCAGTCAATATTTGTGCTTTGTCGATGCCAGCATGCTGATGTGACATTCGCCTCTCCTTAATGAGCTGTATAGGTTAGACTGATGTATGCGGAGGACGCAAAAACAGTCAATGCGCTTGAAGAATATCTTGAGCGATCATAGGATAACGATCACTGAGCATAGACGCAAATGTCTGACGAATTTCATTGAGATGAATTGGACAGTCCGCATCAAAACGCACAGTGAAATACTCACCTGTATTTGATGCTCGAATAATGCCAAAACCATGTTCAAAATCAAGTCGAACACCATCAATTTTGCTCAGTTCAGCGGCAAACTTTTGACTTAAATGTTCAATTTCATTCAACACAACTTTAGGGTCGGTTTGATGGGTACTGATATAAGTATCTTCAGTATAAAAACGATCTGGATAATGGACTAATATTTCAGATAATGTTGCTTTTGGAAATAAACACAAATATTCCATCACACGTAGTGCCGCATATAACCCATCATCATAGCCCATGCCACGACCATCATTAAATACATAATGCCCTGCATATTCTCCACCAAATACAGCACGACCTTTCGACTGTGACATATATTTGCGTAGGAAGCTGCTTCCTGTACGAATCATCTTGGCATGACCGCCTAAACGCTCAACGGCTTGACGCACCATGGATGAACATTTCACATCAAAAACGATTTCGTGTTGCGGATGTTCTTTCAAACACATCTGCGCAAACAAAGCCAATAAACGATCTGCTGAAATAATGTGTGCCATTTCATCTAATATCACGACACGATCACCATCACCATCTAAGGCAATTCCAATATCTGCTTGGTGGTTTAAAACATTTTGGCGTAATAATTCTAAATGCGTTGCTTGTGAAGGGTCTGGTGCATGATCAGGGAAATTACCATCCGCATTACAACGAATTGCGATCACCTCACAACCCAGTTTCTTCAAGACCAAATTGGCACAATAACCTGCTGAACCATTTAAACCATCAATCACCACTTTTAAAGGCTTAGATAGGTGAATGTCTTTTAAGATTGCGGTTTGATAAGGTACACAAAATTCGGATTTAATCTGATGAACAAGGCTTGGATTGTTTGTTAATGCTTGAGTAGCTTCAAACTTTTCATTTTGAAGATATTTTTGTTGATTAGCTTGAAAATAATGTTCCGCTTGAAGCCCTACTTCTTGAATCATTTCAGGTGAAGGCGGTTCACTTTGCATAATCCATTTGAAACCATTGTCTGTTTTAGGATTATGACTGGCTGTGACCATGATACCATTACCCGCTGTTTGTCGTGCAGCAAAGTACAGCTGTGGTGTTGAACAGCATCCAATTTCTATAACTTGGATATTTTTTTGTTGGAATACATTTTGAATAATATGAGCAAAAGTAGGACTGGTTAAACGTGCGTCATAGCCTAAACTAATCTGAGATTGACCATTTTTTATAAATTGATTTGCCAAGGCATCAGCAATCGCCTGAACACATTCAGGTCTAAGCAGGTCAACTTTTCCACGAATATCATATGCACGGAAAATTTGGAAAGGAAAATCGTTCATTTCAATCATAAGCAAAACTTCTAGCTGCTTAACCTTATATCTCTCAGCTAAAGACACTCAATGATGCCTTAGCAACTTATTCAAATTTTTTGTTCAAGGTTAGAGGCAAAATATATAAACTGACAATACTATATGCAAATTTGAAATATTATATATACATACTTTTTGTTACATATTAAAAATATATAAAAAAGCCTGATAAATCAGGCTCTAAAACTCAGTAAAACTTAGTTTTTACCCGTATGACCAAAGCCACCTGCACCACGCTCAGTGGCTTCAAATTCATTTACAACATCAAACTGCGCTTGAATTACAGGAACAAGTACATACTGTGCTAAACGTTCGCCGGGTTCTAAAGTAAAGCTATTTTGACCACGGTTCCACACAGAAACCATCAATTCGCCTTGGTAGTCTGAGTCAATTAGGCCAACTAAATTACCCAAAACGATACCGTGTTTATGACCTAAACCCGAACGCGGTAAAATTAAACCTGCAAAGTTTGGATCTTCAATATAAATCGCCATTCCTGTTTTGACTAAAACAGTTTGACCTGGTTCAATTTGTATTGCCTCTTCAACACATGCACGTAAGTCCAAACCTGCTGAACCAGTTGTTGCATAGGTTGGCATTGGCCATTCTTGACCTAAACGTGGATCAAGTACTTTTACTTGAACTTTCATATTGAAATCCTTTAGTGGAAAAATTAAAAATTTATTGCCAACTCATTAAATATCTTTGAAATCTTATTCATCTCAAAATCACCGTTTTCTCACAGCAAGAGTAGAAATCAATAGGATAAAATCCACCCTTGCTCAAACCTTCCTCTTTATTTAGAGAAAGGTTCGGTGAAATTGGGCAATATTCAACAGATTGGCTTGAGTTAAAATCAACGTTTTAATAACGCCTTTAAGTTCTGCAAATACTGCTGAGCTTGTTGTTTAGGATCGACATTTTCAGCCAATTTTTTCTTACGTCCTAACCAATCCAACTCATCTTGTGGTAACTCATCTAAGAAGCGACTTGGTGTCATTTGCTTCATTTGTCCGCCATTTTTACGCTGTTCAGCTAAGGTCAAAGTCAAACCTTGCTGAGCACGTGTAATGCCCACATACATCAAACGGCGTTCTTCTTCAATGGTTTCAGCAGCAATCGAGTTTTTATGCGGAAGTAATTCTTCCTCAAGGCCCATGATATAAACGAATGGAAATTCCAAACCTTTAGATGCATGTAAGGTCAACAAATTGACTTTATCGGTGTCTTCTTCTTCCTGTTGCTGCTCAAGCATATCGAGCAACACCATTTTACGAATCACACTTTCGATGTTCTTTTCATCGACATCTTCTGCACGGTTAATCAAGCTTTGAATACTGGTATATAGCATTTCAACATTATCAATCTTGGTTTTTTCTTGTGCAGGTGTTGCCGCCGTTTCACGTAAATAATCGATATAACCTGCTTCATTCATCATCTGACGGATTTTAGGTACAGGTTCATCATCATCTAAAAGTTCACGTGTGAAATCATTGATAAACCCTGCAAATTCAGCCAATTGAGTCGTCGCTTTCTTTGGCATAACCATGGTTAAACGTTGATCACTGGCTGCCGACAATAAAGATAAGTGATTTTCTTGAGCGAATAAGCCCAATTTTTCCAAAGTTACAGGTCCAATTGCTCGTTTCGGTGTATTGATAATTCGTAAAAATGCACTGTCATCTTCTGGATTGATAATGATGCGTAAATAACTCATCACATCTTTAATTTCTGCACGTCCAAAGAAAGATTGACCACCTGAAAGTTTGTAAGGAATCTGCATTTGGCGCAGTTGTGTCTCCAGTACACGTGCTTGGAAATTTCCACGGTACAGTACCGCGTAATCCTTCCAATTTTTCCCATTCATTAATTTGTGTGTCAATAAATCCTTTACCACGCGCTCTGATTCATCATCATCATTGCGACAAGTGATTACTCGAATCACTTCACCATGACCTTTATCACTCCACAATTTTTTATCGAATAAATGTGGATTATTTTCAATCACCTGATTCGCCGCTTTTAAAATACGACTGGTCGAACGATAGTTTTGTTCTAATTTAATGACTTTTAGATTGTGAAAATCTTCTTTCAGCAATGCCATATTTTCAGGCTTAGCACCACGCCATGCGTAAATAGATTGGTCATCATCACCCACTGCGGTGAATTGTCCCATTACACCAACGAGTAGTTTGACGAGAATATACTGTGCTGTGTTGGTATCTTGGTATTCGTCGACTAAAAGATAACGCACACGATTTTGCCAACGATCACGTACTTCAGCATTGTCTTGAAGTAATCGGGTTGGCATGACAATCAAATCATCAAAATCTACAGCATTGTATGCACGTAAATTACGCTCATAAAGTTGATATAAATGTGCCAGTTGCACATCATCATTCGTCTCACAGGTGGTATGCGCCTGCTCTGGAAGAACAAGGTCATTTTTCCAGTCAGAAATCTTCTTCATTGCCTTGGCAATCAATTCTTTGCTTTCTGCACCCGACATGTTGTCACGGTGCATTAAGTCCATCAGAATCCGTTTACAATCATCTGCATCAAGAATAGAGAAGTTCGCTTTAAGTGGTGTATTTTTAAGTTCTAGACGTAATAAATTTAGACCGAAATTATGGAAGGTAGAAACCGATAAACCTTTACCTTCTTCTTTTCCCAAGAGTTTTCCTACACGCTCTTTCATTTCACGTGCAGCTTTATTGGTAAATGTCATTGCCGTAATTCGATACGCAGGAATACCACACTGCTGTACGAGATAAGCAATTTTTCTTGTAATTACAGAAGTCTTACCTGAACCGGCCCCTGCAAGTACTAACAAGGGTCCTTGAGTATATTTCATGGCTTCAAGTTGCTTGTCATTCAATTGACTTGCTTTAGACATCGTTCATCCTCTAAAAACTTCGAGCTCGATTATAGTCATCAAAACCACAGTTGCAAAATGCTTTATGTGAATGTGTCCGACTAAAAAATTGAGCGCATAAAAAACCACCCGAAGGTGGTTTTAACAATGCCATCATTCTCAAAAACTTAACGCTTTAGAGAAAAGTTCAGCATTATTTTGTTTCATAAACTGTAATTTCTACACGACGGTTTTGCTCACGCCCAGCAGCCGTTGAGTTGTCTGCAATCGGAGAGCTTGAACCATAACCACGAGCCGTCATACGACTTGCAGAAATCCCTTGAGTAGAAAGGTAGTTCAATACAGATTGAGCACGATTTTGTGACAATGGATTATTGATTGCGTCACTACCCGTATTATCTGTATGACCATGAATGACCAATGCAAGTTTGCCTGCTGTACCACCTTCAGCCAATACACGTGCAACATCATTCAACGCTGACTGGAATTTTGGCTGAATAACAGCTGAATTTGTTGCAAAAGTTACGCTAGGCATCACCATGTTAATTGAGCCATCTGGATTACGGTTAACATCAACACCAGTACCCGCAAGTTCTTGGCGTAAACGTTTTTCTTTTTGATCCAACAATAATCCTGCGCCACCGCCAACGACTGCGCCAATTGCAGCAGCTTGCCCCATTTTATCTTTATCTGCATTTGAATATGCGATACCTGCGCCAATTAAAGCACCGATACCAGTACCAATAGCAGCTTTGTCATATTCCATATTTTGGCAACCAGTCAGTGCCAAAGCGCCAACAACCGTAGAAATTACAAGTGCACGCATTTGCTTTCCTCTTTTTCTTTGATATTAAAAAAATCGAATCATAGCAAACTACAATTCGATTTTTGTGTTTTGACTACAAAATCGCCTTCATTCTATAACGATTTCTTAGCTTGCAGCATAAATACTAATTTCTACACGACGGTTTTGCTCACGACCAGCAGCAGTTGAGTTATCTGCAATCGGGTTTTGAGAACCATAGCCTTGCGTGTCAATACGGCTTTGAACACCTTGACCTTTCAAGTAGTTTGCTACAGAAGCAGCACGGTTTTGTGACAATGGGATGTTGATCGCATCCGTACCTGTATTATCGGTATAACCAGTCACAAGAATTACGCTCTTGTTATCTTCTTTCAAGGTTTGAACAACTTTATTCAACGTACTGTAAAAGTTAGGTTTGATATTTGATTTATTGGTATCGAAAGTAATGCTACCCGGCATAATTAGGGCAACAGAACCATCTGGATTACGGCTTACATCAACACCAGTACCTGCCATTTGTTGGCGAAGTTTTTTCTCTTTATTGTCTAAATAAAGACCTGCACCTGCACCCAAAGCTGCACCAATTGCTGCTGCACGGTTATTTTGCGCAGAGCTATTTGCATTTCCACGAGACAAACCGTAGCCTGCCGCTGCACCAATTAAACCACCCAAGGCAGCTTTGTCGTATTCCACGCCGCCAATGTTATTACCAGTTGTTTGACATCCTGATAATGCCAAAGCCCCTGCTGTTAAAGTTGTAATTAATAGTGCACGCATAGCATGCCTCCTCGTTGTGTTTTTTGTTAAGCTTAAGTTTCTTATAAATAATAAATTTCCACTAGGGGCATTTTGTTAAGAATCTCTCATTTTTTTACATTTTGTAATATATTGCGCAAAGTTTGCAAAACTGATCATCATAATTTGTACACAGTTTATAAATGTCCCTTTTTAATTGAGCAACGAACGTCTATATTTAGGAATTCATTCGAATATGCAAAAATGATTAGGACTGTTCTATGTCATCTCAGCAACAGAAGCAACCTATTTTAAAAAAAATTACGAAAGGACTAACCGTTGGCACAGTGATCACTGGGAGCACCTTTTTTCATGGCCCTCCAGTTTTAGCACTTGGCTTAACCAAACTGGTCCAAAAATCTAAAAAAATCGATGAAACCAATATCAATATTGCCAACAGTTGGTTAAGTATCAACAACTGGTTAATCGACCATGTTTTGTCCGAAACGCAATGGGATATGAGCATTGATGACGGTTTAGACCTGAATATGCAAGGGCGTTATCTCATGACATGCAATCATCAAAGTTGGGTAGATACCACTGTAAATCAATATTTTGGTTTAACACGTATGCCACTTACTCGTTTTTTTACCAAGTGGGAACTGATTTTCATCCCTTTTGTGGGACAAGCCTTTAAAATTCTAGGTTTCCCAATGATGAAACGACATACCAAAGCCCAAATCTCAAAAAATCCTGAGCTAAAGTATCGTGACTTAGAAGAAGCTCGCAAAGCCTGTGAACAATTACTGAGTCAACCTTTCACTTTATTGAACTATTTGGAAGGTACACGTTTTACTCCAGAAAAGCATCAACATCAGCAATCTCCATACACCAATCTACTCAAACCTAAAGCAGGTGGTTTGGCTTTAGCACTCAATATTTTAGGTGATAAGATTGACGCTTTAGTAGATATGACCATTGTTTATCCAGAGGGTGCGCCCGGTTATGGTGAGTTTTGGTTAGGTGAAGTGCCTCGAATTGCAGTCAATATACGCAAGATCGAGATTCCTGATTGGGTTCTTGGGGGAAATTACGAAGACGACGCTGAATACCGTGAACGTTTTCAAAAATGGGTTGATGATTTGTGGACTGAAAAAGACCAATTGATTAGTCAGATGAAAAACAAATACATAAGCTAAATAGATACGCTAAGCTGAAGGCTTCTTTCATCGTATTATTTAACAATCAATATTTCTCAGTTTAAAACACTATGAAAGAAGTCAGCTTTTAAAAGGAATTGTAATGACAGCGCAAGAAATCAAACAAGAACCTAGCCAAAATACAATAAATAAAACAAGCATTCGTCAGCATATCCGTCATGATACAGTCGGTTGGAAACTGTTTTTAGCTTATGACATCTTTATGATGTTCATCATCGTATTCAACTTATTTTGTTTATGTGCCAATGCACTATTGATGAGTAACTTTGGGAACTGGTTCTTTGAAAGTATTCATCTACCTCAAGTTTTACAATATTACAAAGATGCTCTACACCCATGGGTAGTTAAAACCGAAAGTTGGTTTATTACTTTTTTAATTGCAGAATTACTCATCCGTTGGTTCATTGCCATTATTTATAAACATCATACACGTTGGTTCTTCTTCCCTTTTATTCACTGGTATGAAATTTTAGCCATTAGCCCTTACTTACGGTTTTTACGTCTCATTCGTGCGGGGGTTATTGCTTATAGATTCCATGAAATGGGCTATAAAGTCGTTCCCGACAGCATCATGAAACGTGTTTTGTTTTATTATCGTGTGGTGATGGAAGAATTATCTGATCGTGTTGTGATTACTGTGATTGATGGCGTAAAACAAGAGTTGGATACCAGTTCCAGTCATAAAAAAATTATTCATGATTTGGTCGATCATCATCGTGAGATATTCGCCAAAGCGATTGCGGAAGTTTTACAAGAATCTTTAGCCACTGAATTGAATGCACAACGTCAGTTAATCACCAATAATGTGGGGCAAATTGTTCGCCAAGCGATTGAAGATACACCGCAATTAACGCAATTACTGCGTATGATTCCAATCGCAGGCAGTATGATTGAGAATCAAATTCAGAATATTGGTCAACAATTAGGTGAAAATATCACTCAAGGTCTGATTCAACCTTTTACTGAAGGCAATGTGAAGCATCCCAATGCAACCTATCAACTCATTTCAACAAAACTGAGTCAGTTAAATATTGAAAATCAATCTCTTGAAGAATTGGTTGAATCTGTGGTCTATGAGAGTTTAGAATCACTGAAGAAACAAGTTGCTGTAAAACAATGGCAACTGGAATTGAATAAAAATGATCAAGCTGAAAAATAAATTTTTCATTGAAATTATTTGTATCTTTGCTAGAGAAATCGTTCAATTTGTTCTAGCATTTGCGCTATTTCACAAATTAACTTTAGATAGAAAATTTTAGGTCACAAGCCTTTTAAGGAATAATTATGGCTGATATACGGATTACAGGCAGAATGGTTAATTTTACACGATTAACCTTTGATACAAATGATCATGATGCCATCCGCCAGCAATTAACTTCGATGATGAGTGAAACCTCTTATCAAGGGGCTTTAGTCATTATCGATACCACAGTTGAACAAGAGCTTATTGCGCTTATTCAACTGATGATTAGTCTTGATTTACAACCTATGGCCGTCATTGATGGTTTATTGGGTGATCAGGCACGTGCGATTCAATTCCCTGTTTTGCCAGCAGATCGTCCTTTACAACGTATCAAACCGACCAAAGAACAAGTGGTCGAAACACCTGTAAAAGAACAAAGTTCTTCTGCCAAAGTTGTTGAAAATACTGCGCTTGCAAATGCTCAATCGGAAACACCAAAATCCTTTAGTCATGTGACGTCTTATCACGATGAAATCTTAAGAACTGGGCAATGCCTTGTTCAAGATCATGGTGATATTATTCTCAACGCTGGGATTAACAGTGGTTCTGAAGTAATTGCTTCAGGAAATATACATATCTATGGCAGTGTTCGTGGTAGAGTCATCGCAGGCGCAGGCGGGAATACCGCTGCAAGAATTTTTTGTCATTCATTAGAAGCCGAATTGGTTTCTATAGCAGGAACATATTGTGTAGCTGATGATATTCCACAAGATGTGGTCAAAAAAGCTGTACATATTCACCTGAATGATCAACAAGAGCTAGTCTTTGAAGCTCTTCAATTTTAATGTAAATTAAACACCATAAAAAATCCCCAATTAAAGGGATGACCATAACAGGAGTGGATTCGGTGGCCAAAATTGTTGTCGTTACATCAGGCAAAGGCGGCGTAGGTAAAACTACGACGAGCGCATCTTTTGCAACAGGTTTAGCCCTACGTGGTCATAAAACTGTTGTTATCGATTTTGACGTAGGTTTACGTAACTTAGACTTGATCATGGGTTGCGAACGTCGCGTTGTTTATGATTTTGTAAATGTTTTAAATAATGAAGCACGTTTGCAACAAGCCTTAATTCGCGATAAAGATATCGAAAATTTATATATTTTACCTGCTTCACAAACACGTGATAAAGACGCATTAACAGATGATGGTGTCGCTCGTGTTATGGAAGAACTTTCACAAGAGTTTGATTATATTATTTGTGACTCACCTGCAGGTATTGAACGTGGTGCTATTTTAGCCATGTATCATGCAGATGAAGCGATTATTGTGACCAACCCTGAGATTTCATCTGTACGAGATTCAGACCGAATTATTGGTATGCTCGACAGCAAAACCAAGAAAGTTGAAAATAACGAAGGCCGTGTTCGTAAACACTTATGTATCACGCGTTTCAACCCTGAACGTGCTGATAAACAAGAAATGTTAACGATTGAAGATATTTCTAAAGATATTTTACGTGTTCCAACGCTAGGTGTTATTCCTGAATGCCCAAGTGTGCTTCAAGCATCGAATGAAGGTAAACCTGTTATACTTTATCAAGAAGCATCTGCAGGTCAGGCTTATGATGACTTAGTTGCACGTTTCTTAGGTGAAGAACGCCCTTACCGTCACATTACTGTGAAACCTAAGGGTTGGTTAGCACGATTATTTGGAGCGTAAAAAATGGCAGGATTTTGGAGTAAACTTTTCAGCAACGATGACAAACCATCTAGCGCCCAAACTGCTAAAGATCGCTTAAAAGTTATTGTTGCTTCTGAAAATGGTTTAGGTAAACGTCTAAGCCAAGACAAGATTGATCAAATGAAGAAAGAAATCATGCAAGTGGTCAATCGTTATGTTCGTGGTGTAGATGAACAACACATTCAAATGCAAGTTCGTTCAGAAGCGAATATTGAAATGTTAGAAATGAATATCAATTTACCTGAAGAACGTTAATTTCATTATTGATTAGTCAAGTAGATTGAATCAGGGCAAAATATGAGACAGGATTAGCGAAGCACCGCTTCGCCCTGTCGCAAGACGAGAAGCTGTGCTTCGAGTGGACTGGATTAGCAAACTTAAAGCACTGCTTTAAGGCTTCGCCCAGTCGCAAGCGAGAAGCTATGCTTCGAGTGGACTGGATTAGCAAACTTAAAGCACTGCTTTAAGGCTTCGCCCAGTCGCAAGCGAGAAGCTATGCTTCGATTGGGCAGGTGAAGTTAAAAGGGCTTTTCTTGCCCATATTTTTGCCCTTTTTATTAGACGAATTTCGTAGATACATTGCTGTTTTCTTTCTAACTGTAGATGAAAAAGCTTTTATAATATTGAAAATAGTCAAACATTTATTTTATTTTGAGGAGATGCTGTTATGGCACTTTCACAGCCAGCAACGTTCAATGAAGAATGGTCAGACGAGCGTGTATTTGCCTATTTAACCCAACTTCCTCCTGAAGGTACCAACGCAGATTTTCACGTGCTTTATCATGCATTCAAACATATGCGTCCATTTGATTATGAGCGTTTATTGACTCAGTTTGTTGCTGATGGTCGTGACATCAATGCAACCAACCCAGAAGGTCAACGCATCCATGATGTGATTGCGCAATACCCACGTCAAAAAGATGGTTTTTTAGAAGTTTTGGCTAAATTTGCTTAACATTTAAAAGCTGAAGCTTAAAAACTGGAAAATGAACTATAAAAAACCTGCTTTCAAGCAGGTTTTTTATAGTATTAAACACGGGTCTAAGCAATGGCAACCGTATTAACGGTTTCCAATCAAGTATGCACCAAACAATGTAAATATTCCGCCAGAAACTCCATCAATCCATTTTGCAGCATTCTGATACGCGGCTTTAAAACTGGGTAATGAAAATACAAAAGCCACAAAGCTAAACCAAATCAATGTTTCTATAGACACAATCACAAAAAGTAGAGAATGAACACCATCTAAATTGGGATTCGCAAGAAATATTGAAAATACACTACCAAAATAAATCACAGCTTTCGGATTGGATAAATTGGTTAAAAATCCTTTCAGAAAAAAACGCAAATTGCTTTGTGGTAATTCAAATTTCTGTTGCTCTGTAACAGGTGTTTTACTGAAAGCCGACTTAAGCATTTGAAAACCCAACCAACACAAATAAATTCCGCCGATCACCAGCATGACTTGCTTTAACCAAGCCATTTTTTCAAAAATAATATTGAGTCCCAATAATGCTAAAAGTGCCCAAAACATCACTCCAGCGGTAATCCCAATCACAACAAACATCGATTGCTTTCTTGAGCGACTAATCGCCGTTTGCGAAACAAGGAAAAAGTCAGGTCCCGGTGTGATTAAAGCGCAAAAATGAATAAAAATTAATGTACATAAAGCAATCAACATCTTGAGAATCTCGTTGAATTTGGATAGTTATCTTACTACATTAATGTGAAAAGTTGTGTTTCTCTTGGCTTCAAATAAGACGTTATTCACGTATAAAAAAAGCAGATCTGCAATAAAAAATGCCCCAACATTTTGATGGGACATTTTCATCATTTTATAAAAGATAGTGTACTAAACCAAAATATCACGTTTACCATTAGCACCTTGTTCACTGACAATGCCCTGTTCTTGCATTTGATCCACAATACGTGCCGCACGGTTATAACCTAAACTGAACTTACGCTGTAACGATGAAACTGAAACCTTACGTGTTTCTAAAACAAAGGAAACACATTGATCATATAAAGCATCACGATTTGGATCACCATCACCATCTTCAAAACCACGTGAAGTTGGTTCTTCATCGTAAGGTGTCAAGATTTCATCGACATAATCTGGATCACCACGCTCACGCCATGCATCACAGATACGGTTGACTTCATCATCACTGATAAATGCGCCATGTACACGCTCAGGATCAATTTTACCCGGTCCGAGGAATAACATATCACCATGACCTAATAAGTCTTCTGCCCCACCACCATCAAGAATAGTACGTGAGTCAATCTTACTGTTTACACGTAAAGCGACACGGGTTGGAATATTGGCTTTGATCAAGCCTGTAATCACATCAACAGATGGTCGTTGTGTTGCAAGTAATAAATGGATACCCGCAGCACGTGATTTCTGCGCAAGACGAGTAATCATTTCTTCGGCTTTCTTACCCACTTGCATGATCATATCCGCGAATTCATCGGCAACAATCACAATCGATGGTAAAGGTTGTAATCTTGGCGCACGCTCATGCATAACCGAATCGCTTGGCTTCCACGTTGGATCAATGAGATCTTCACCATTGGCAATGGCTTCTTCAACTTTACGGTTATAGTCTGCCAATTTACGAATCTTTAAGAAAGACATCAACTTATAACGGCGTTCCATTTCATTGACACACCAATTCAACGCACTCACTGCATCTTTCATATCCGTCACAACAGGTGTCAATAAATGAGGAATATCATTATAGTTCGCCAATTCCAATTGTTTTGGATCGATGAGAATTAAACGCAATTGATCAGGTGTATATTTCAATAACATCGATAAAATCATCGAGTTCACTGCAACAGATTTACCTGAACCTGTAGTACCCGCAACCAGCATATGCGGTGCTTTACCCAAGTCAGTAATCACGGGATTACCCGAAATGTCCTTACCCATTGCCATTGAAAGCATCCCAGATGGGTCTTTAAACATTGGCGTTTCAAGGAGTTCAATCAAGCGAACCATTTCACGAGTGCTGTTTGGCACTTCAATTCCGATATAGGGTTTACCTGGAATCACCTCAACCACACGTACAGATGCCATCGACATTGAACGGGCTAAATCGCGTGAAATATTCGTCACTTTAGAGGCTTTCACACCCGGTGCCAAATCAAGCTCAAATCGAGTCACGACTGGTCCTGGCTGTGCTTCAATCACTTTTGCTTTGACATTGAATTCTTGAAGTTTTATCTCCAAAAGTTCTGATAAGCGTGAAAGTTGCTCTGCGGTAAAATTGACTTTTTTATTTGGATCAACTTTATCTAACAACTCTAAGCTGGGTAATGTTGGTAAATCACGGCGCTTTTGTGCAACTTGCATTGCGCGTGACATAGGACGCCCATAAGCATCTGTCAGTGGTGCATCTAAATCAAAATCATCATCAATTTGTGTTTGACTTTCAATGTCATCTTGAGGTTTACCAGCCGTTTCCTGCCATGCATCTCTAAAGGCGTCTTTATCAGAAGATATTAAAGATTTCTCTTCTTCACTCACTAAAGATGATGTTTGTAAATTTGTTTGGATTTCAGCACGTGCAAATGCAGTTGATTGTGCATAATTTGCAGTTGTTCTCGCTGCTGTCTGATGATCTGCTTGATGTTGTTGATCATTATCAATATCAATGAAATCATCATCTGCCAGCATTGCTAAATCATCTAACTCATTTACAAGACTTGCTGTTGCGGCCAACGTCGTTGCAGATGGACGATGGTTAAATTCAGCAAAAGTATGTTCAGAATGATTAGCCGAAGCATGATTTAGATGACTCTCAATTTGAGTTTGAGCTTGAACCGTTTCACTATTAAATGGGCTATGCACATCCGTTGCAGTCTGACCATTTGGAACAACGGCCAATAGCTCATCAAAAACTTGATCATCATCCCAGTTTAAAGACTTTGCTTGATGATTGTGTTTTGTTTCAAAAGCATCACGTGCAATATGTTCAGGCTCATTAAAAGCGTATTGTTGTTTTGAATCTATACGGTCTTGAGGATGATTGGCTGAATCATCCTCTGAAGCTTTTAAAAGCGCGTCAATATCACGATTATGATCTTGATCCTGTTGTAACGCCTTCCAAACCTCACCTGATGAAACTGTGCGTTTACTCTCTTGTTCTAAGCGATGGGCTTTTTCCAAGGTACGCTCTAGTTCTAAATCATCAATATCAGCAAAGTCATCTTGATCAAACTGTGGATGATGTTGAGTATTCTGTTCCTGCTCAACCATATCATCAAATAGACGTTCAGCGGCTTGAGAATGCTTACTATTTTTAACAACTAAATGTTCTTTTGCCGTCGTTTGATCGTCAGATTCTACAAACTCTGCTTGAGCAGTGATTGGTTCAGGTTTTTGAGTTGTTGAACGGTTTTTATTTCTTGGAGGTGTGGTTAAGTCAAAAGCAGACTCACTTTCAGGAACATTTCTATAAAATAGTTCTTGTAAATATGCGGGTGTGGCTTTTAATGTTGACCATGTTTTATTCCATTGAATCCCAAAGGCCAAAGTAAATAAAACACCCAATAAAATCAGTAGTAATGCAACAGCACCATAAATGGTAATCAATTGAGTCAGGCTTTCTCCTAACTCATACCCAATGATTCCACCAGATGCATTTGCCAGTGTGTCTGCAGGTACATTCCAAATCAGATACAAAAGACTGGCACTTGCAAGTAAAATGAAGAATTGTGCAGCATAGCGAAATGGACGGCTTAAAAAACTTCTTGGCCACCATACTTGTACAGCTTCAACAAATATAAATACAGGGATAAGTAAACTTGCCCAACCTAAAAAACCAAACAATAAGTCTGCAATCCAAGCACCCGCAACACCACTGGCATTGGAAACCTGTTGAGTATCACTTGAAAGATGCATCCAACCTGGATCAAATGGTGTATATGTCACTGTTGCGAGGAACAGATATATCCCAAATGAAATCAAGAATATTGTTGTTAAAAAGCGCTGTGCATAAACATTTGACACCGCAGTCATATACTATCCTGTAACCAATTATTCAAATTACTCTTTTCTGAAGCTTTTAAACGCTCTTCAAAGCAGAAATCTTTATATTATGCACCTGTTCAACAAAAAAAGATGCACTATTATTTACCTGTGTTGTAAGTGTTTTTAAGAGTTCCGTGATTTATTTTCTAACAGAATTCTCTTCTATATAGCTCATTTCGATTTAGATGATCAATATTATCCACATCGATGCCACACAACTTTGCTAGAGTTTCACGTATAATTCTAGCAATTTCTATATTTTTTATAAAAAAGGATGACTCATGAGCGCTCGTCACTCTCGGTTAATTATTTTAGGTTCTGGTCCCGCAGGTTATAGTGCGGCGGTTTATGCTGCACGTGCGAATCTCAAACCAACCCTCATTGCAGGTATGCAATTGGGTGGTCAGCTGACAACGACAACTGAAGTAGATAACTGGCCGGGCGACCCTATCGGCTTAACTGGCCCTGCCTTAATGGATCGTATGCAAGCGCATGCTGAACGTTTTGGTACTGAAATCCTTTATGATCATATCAATGAAGTTGATTTGAACGTTCGTCCATTCGTTTTGAAAGGTGATATGGAAGAGTACACTTGTGATGCTTTAATTATTGCAACAGGTGCAACTGCACAATACTTAGGTTTGGAATCTGAGCAAGCCTATATGGGTCAAGGTGTGAGTGCTTGTGCGACCTGTGATGGTTTCTTCTATAAAAACCAAAAAGTGATGGTGGTAGGTGGTGGTAACACTGCTGTTGAGGAAGCGCTTTATTTATCAAATATCGCAGCGCATGTCACATTGGTACACCGTCGTGACAAGTTACGTTCTGAGAAAATCCTTCAAGATCATTTGCATGAAAAAGTGAAAGAAGGAAAAATTTCAATTATCTGGAATCATCAGGTCGATGAAGTTTTAGGTGATAGCGCATCTGGTGTGACTTCAGTGCGTATTAAATCGACTCAAGATGATTCAACTCAAGATGTTGATGTTTCGGGTATGTTTGTAGCGATTGGTCATAAACCCAATACAGGCATGTTTGAAGGACAACTTGAATTGCGCAACGGCTATATTCAAGTACATAGCGGTACTGCGGGTAATGCAACTGCAACTTCTGTTGCTGGTGTGTTTGCAGCTGGTGATGTTGCAGATGATGTTTATCGTCAAGCGATTACCTCTGCGGGTTCAGGCTGTATGGCTGCTTTAGATGCTGACCGTTACTTAGATGGTTTAGAATAAATATCCCCCATCGATTATTTTTTGTAAAAATAAACCGCCTATATGGCGGTTTATTTATTTTTAATTTATAAATAGTTGAATCATTTTTTATAATTTTAATATGGGAATAATATTGTGACTACAGCATGGACAGATGGTTATCAAACTGAAGTAAATTACACCTATGGTTATTACAAAGATTTAAGCCCAAACTATCAAAAATTTTGTTTACTTTTAAATGGCGTAGATTGTTCAAGCAATGATTTAGACGATATGCATTGTGAGCTTGGTTTTGGTCAAGGCGTGAGTCTCAATATTCATGCTGCTTCAAATTTTGGTATATTTTACGGCACGGATTTTAACCCTGCACATGCAGCACATGCTGATCAATTGGCAGAACAATGTCTCGTTCCGCATCATTTCTATGACGCAAGTTTTGAAGAATTATTAAATAAAGATTTACCCATGTTTAACTCGATCAGCTTGCATGGGATTTGGAGTTGGATTAGTCATGAAAATCAACACATTATTTTAAAATTCATTCGGAAATTCTTAAAACCCAATGGTATTGTCTATATCAGCTATAACTGCGTGACGGGTTGGGCAGCCAATATGCCAATTCGTGAGTTATTTCATAGCCATTTTAAATTTAACAGCACCAGTACCAACCCGATTCAAAAGGTCAAAGATTCTCTCGCATTTAGCGAATCTCTTTTACAACAAAATCCAAATTTCGCTAAACGTAATCCAAATGCGTTAAGTAAAGTACAAGATTTACAAAATCAAAACCCGAATTATTTGATTCATGAATATTTAAACCAAGATTGGCAATGCTTTTCATTTCAACAAGTGGTTCGAATTTTAGAAGACGTTAAACTGTCTTATGCAGGTTCAACTGATCTAAATACGCAATTGGATAATATTAATTTTACTCAAGAGCACCAAACTTTTCTGAATCAAATTGAACATCCCATTTTTAAAGAACAATGTCACGACTATTTTGCAAATACACAATTTAGAAAAGATCTATTCATCCGTGGAAAAAATAATTTAACAGCTTTGCAAAAACAGCATCGTCTTAGAAATACAGCCTTTGTATTGCTTACGGCACCTGAAACTTTGCCAAAAACTATTAATGGGTATTTGGGTGAATTTAATTTAATTCAAGATATTTATGAACCTTTAGGTGCGTATTTCAAAAAGCAGGACTATCAACCTCAGACCATTGCTGAATTAGAAAAAGCAATTCCGAATTTAAATTATGCGCAAATTTTAAATGCATTGGTCATTCTCTGTCATTTAGGTTTAGCTTTACCTTGCTCACAGAATCCAGCAACAGAAGAACAACTTCAATATTCTCAAAAGCTCAATCATTACATGCTAGAGCAAGCCAGTTATCATCAAAATTATCAAGTGTTAGCATGCGCAATCACTGGAATTGGCATTCCTGCAGATCAATTTAGCCAATTGTACTATCGCGCTCATTTTGTCGATGGTCTTAAAACAGCAAAACAGTTCGCTGAATACATTCAAGACGTTCTTGATCAATTGGATTGGAAAGTTTTAGATCAAGATGGAAATGCAGTATCAGAGCGAAAGAAAAGTTTGGAAGTATTACAAGAAAAAGCGCAAAAGTTTATTCAGAGTGATAAATTAAAAATTGCCAAGCAACTGAAACTTTTTGCATAACATCTAACACGACACAACCCGCAAAGATCAGCTAATATAAAGCTGATCTTTTTTATTTGATGATGCAACGTGAGTCAACTTCCTCTTTCACAATTTATATTTCCAGATCCAGTTGAAGCTGATCCAGATGAACAAGGTCTTATTTGCATTGGTGCAGATTTAACAGCGCCCACGCTTTATGAAGCATATACCCATGGGTTATTCCCATGGTTTTCAGAAGGTGAACCCATCTGTTGGTGGAGTCCTGAACCACGCTGTATTATCCGTCCGAATGATTATCAACCCAGTAAATCTTTGCTGCGCAATATGAAGAAGTTTGACTATGCGATTACCATCAATCGTAACTTTGAAACAGTCATTCGTTCTTGCGCGATGCCACGTAGCTATGCAGATGAAACATGGATTTCTGAGGATATTATCCAAGGATATTGTGATTTATTCGAAGCAGGTTATGCATACAGCGTTGAAGTTTGGGATCAAAATACCATCGTTGGTGGACTATATGGCGTCACTATTGGTCATGGCTGTTTTGGTGAATCTATGTTTAGTACGCAAACTGACGTATCCAAAATGGCTTTTTATACATTAATGTTGATTGGTCGAGAAAATCATTTACCTTGGATTGATTGTCAATTGGTCAATGATCACCTCATCAGCCTCGGTGCTTGTACACTTTCTCGTCAGGAATACCTTAAATCGTTACAAGATGTAATAAAACAGCCCCCTATAGATTGGAAAAGTTATCAAGAGCGTGTATTTTCAAGTAAAACAATAGCGAATTTTTCGCATTTAATGGAATGAAAATAAAGGAGGGACATGATTTATGAATTCGTATCATCCCAAGTCCCTGTTAAACGACTTACAGTACTATATTACACCACCCCATGATTGTAGTTATTTGGAAAATAAATCTGCAAGAATGGTCTTTCTTGATCCTATTCAACGAATAGACGTGGTCACACTTTCTGAACTGTCTAGGGTTGGCTTTAGACGCAGTGGTGATTTCGTTTATCGTCCAGAGTGTCATCTTTGCCGACAGTGCCTCTCCTGCCGTGTGCCTGTTGCCGAATTTAAAATGAGTAGTGCCCAGAAAAAAGCATGGAAACGCAATCAAGACTTAACCGTTAAAATTATTCCAACCCAACAAGCCACTCAAATACATTATCAGCTTTATGAACGCTACATTCTTGAACGGCATGCAGATGGAGATATGTTTCCGCCTAGCTATGATCAATTTGAGAAATTTTTAATCCACAGTTGTACCGATAGCTTCTTCTTAGAATTGTGGAAAGATGACCGACTGATTAGTGTTTCAACTTGTGATCAATTAGATGATGGCGTATCTGCTGTTTATACTTTTTTCGATCCAGATGAAAACAAACGCTCATTGGGTGTTTTTGCGGTGTTAAAACAAATCGAATATGTGCAATCACTTAACTTAGATTATGTGTATTTAGGCTATTGGGTTCCACACTCCAATAAAATGAATTACAAATCTCAATATGCACCTTTTGAACTTCTATTAGATGGTCAATGGCGACGTATTAACCGCCATTTAGAAGCGCAAGAGATTCAACAATTGGGAGACATGCTGATGACTACACTACCTTCTGAATGGAACGAGCCGATTATCAAATAATCGGCTTTTTTAGCTTTGATTTTGCTTTAAGATTTTTACTTTAATTTAACGTCAGTTCGGGATAAATTCTGATGTAAGTTATTGAAAAGATAGATCATGCACAACGGAGTCTTACCGTTTAAAGTCAAATGTAAGGATTAACCTTCGGTTCGACCTGAGAGGTATTACCTCGCAAGGCTTTCGGGAAAAGTAGGCAAAACCATTTGTCAGTCGCCAACTCGACAGATACTATCTAGTCCCTAATATATCGCAAAAACAGTATATTACAGATGTAGTCCTGCCTCGAACAATGCGACTGACGTTTCCGCGTATCATATAGTTGAGAATATACTTATCTCGAGTTCAGGTTAATTTAAATACAACTACTTAAACAACTGAGAAAAATCATCACCGCAGGTTTTGACCATGATAATGGCATGTTCACGACCACCCTCTTTTTTAGGATAATAATTTCTTCTTAAATCAATTTGATGAAATTCTGCCTTTTCATATAAAGCGATTGCCGCTTGATTTGACTCACGTACTTCAAGAAAAATTTGCACAGGATTATTTTTGAGTAATGCAATCGATTCATCTAAAAGCTTAAAACCCAAACCTTTGCCCTGCTGACTCGGATGAATTGCCATCAATAACAAATTCGCCTCATCTAAAACAGGCTGTAAAATACAAAAGCCAACAACTTGATGATCTTGCTCAATCACTGTAGCCAAATAACCATCGATTGATTCTTCAAATTGTTTTTTTGTCCACGGGTGACTTTGCACCAAGTTTTCAATTTCAACGACAATTTGCACATCGGAAGCTTGCATTAAACGAATCATCTTCGTTCATCAACTTAAAATAAAAAATGAATTATAAGAAATTATCAAAAGATGTCTAATAAAAAGAGCAACGATTGTTGCTCTCTTCAAAACGAACACATGGTCAACCATCAATTTAAAATATTAGATAACCTGAACTCGAGATAAGTATATTCTCAACTATATGATACGCGGAAACGTCAGTCGCATTGTTCGAGGCAGGACTACATCTGTAATATACTGTTTTTGCGATATATTAGGGACTAGATAGTATCTGTCGAGTTGGCGACTGACAAATGGTTTTGCCTACTTTTCCCGAAAGCCTTGCGAGGTAATACCTCTCAGGTCGAACCGAAGGTTAATCCTTGCATTTGACTTTAAACGGTAAGACTCCGCTGTGCATGATTTATCTTTTCAATAACTTACATCAGAATTTATCCCGAACTGACGTTAGATACCTAATTTGGTTTTCCATTTCTCCAACAACGCAACAGTATCTAAATCATTTGGATGAAAGCCAGGTTTAAAATATGCCAGCATCTCGCCCGCCATTCCTGCAATGATCCCTTTCGATGGGCTGTAGGCATATTTATAAATCATACCTAATTCTTTCAAATTCAGCTTACCATCTTGCTTGAGTAAACGTAAAACAAATGATGTTTGCGTTAACCCTATCAATATCATCGCAACAACTAATGCGGTATTACGTAACGCATATGCTTTTACGCCGCGCCCAAAAATTTCTTCATAAACATCGTAGGCAACGGCTTTATGTTCATTTTCTTCTACCGCATGCCATAACCACATATATTGCATGGTCTGGTCTTTCATCAATTCTTGAATATGCGGATTACGCAGTAATTCTGAAGCAATTGTCGCGGTAAAATGTTCAAGTGCTGTTGTCGCAGTCAAATCTACCATTTCTTGAGTCATACCAAATGGTTTAACCAATTTAGCAAATAACTTACGTCCTGTTTGGATGACCACACCTGTTCTGCGTTCCAAGGTTTCAATGTCATGCCCATATTTTTGGGCTGAAGCATTGAAGTTAACATGTTCTTGGGTATGCATTGCCTCTTGACCAATAAAAGCACTGATTTCTTTTTGCAGTTTTTCATTGTCTTTAATGGCAGGGTGATAACGTACAGCACGGACTGAATCAATAAATAATTTTTCGCCATCTGGAAATAGTGCAGATAAAGCCGTCATAAAGTGAGTTAAACCTGCTGAACCACTCACCCAATATTCTGGAACTTGATCGAAATCAAAATTCATGCGACGTACTGGGAATGATGCACCTGCACGGTTGGAAATATTCACTTTAGCATTCATTGCTGTTGCTCCTTTTAGCGTACTTTTCAGTACACAAAACTTTATGTTTGTTTTTCTTAATTGTTATATTACGTCTTTATTAAAATGTAATAAGTGCAATTTAGGTCATACAAATATCAGTTAAGGACAGCTTTAGAGTGAAATTGTCGAACAATTTTATTGATGTTTAAAAATCATAACTTAAGCTTAATATTGACTTAATTTTATTCATTACTAAGGCCCATAAATGCATATGAGCCGGATCCACATAAAACTTAGGCGACTTTTATTTTTGCTTTGGCTTTCGGCTGTTGTGTTGCCGCAGACCAAACCAAGTTACGACTCTCTATAGGCTGGCTGTATATTTCAGTATCTTTCTCTAAATTATGGCTTACAAACCATTCAGAAGATTGACCTTGACGAGGTAATACCCAATCACCACGCTGTATATAACCAGACTGCATACCGTGAACAATACTATGACCTGTACTCTCATTCGCTGGTGCAACAGCTTTAACGACAGCCATTTGACGAATATCCATCTCATTCAGTAAACGGCAAATATAGTCACAAGCTAGATCAATTTTTAGCGTCCAAGGTGCATTGGTATAACCAAATAAATAAGCAAAATTTGGAGCATCCTCAATCAATACCCCCTTATAGCTCATTTTCTCATTTGCTTTGATTTGCACGCCATCCACTGCGATTTCGATACCGCCCAACATTTGCAATTCAAGACCCGTTGCCGTCACAATGATATCGGCTTCAAGCGTTTTACCAGATTGAAGTAAAATACCTGTTTCAGTAAAACGCTCAATTTGATCGGTCACAACAGATGCCTTACCATCACGAATGACTTTGAATAAATCATTGTCAGGAATAGCACATAAACGCTCATCCCAAGGCATATAAGTCGGCGTAAAATGCTCCATATCACATTGGCCACCTAACTCTTTCTGCGCACCTGAAAGTAAGAATGAACGCATTTGTTTAGGGAACCGACGTGATAATTTATAAATGCCACGCTGCATAAAGATATTACGTTTACGGAAAATTTTATAAACCAATTCTTCTGATAACACGCGTCTACAAGCATCTACCAATTTGTCCGTATTAGGTACATTAATCACATAGCTTGGTGAACGCTGAAGCATGGTGATATGTGCGGTATCATTGGCCATTGCAGGAATCAAAGTGACAGCCGTTGCACCACTTCCAATCACAACAACTTGTTTATTCTTATAATCTAAATTTTCTGGCCAGTGTTGTGGATGAACAATACGTCCCTTATAGTTTTCTACACCTTCAAATTTCGGCGTATATCCCTGATCATGGTTATAATAGCCCGTTGCAGTGATCAAAAAATTACAGGTAAATTGGCATGCTTTACCATTAGACTCATCAATGGCATCTACAGTCCAACGATTTGTTTCCGTTGAAAAATTTGCAGAGATGATTTTAATACCATAGCGAATTTTTTTATCCACACCAAATTTTTGCGCAGTTTCTTGTAAATATTGCTTGATCGATTCACCTGCCGCCAGCACTTTATTGCTATTCCACGGACTAAATTTAAAACCAAAACTAATCACATCTGAATCCGAACGAATCCCAGGATAGCGGAACAAATCCCACGTACCACCTAAAGACTGTCTACGCTCTAAGATCGTATAAGATTGATTCGGATTCTGCTGTGAAAGCTGACATCCCATGCCAATTCCAGACAGTCCTGCACCAATAATCACCACATCATATTCCATGTTCATTTTAAATATCCCTATCTTTGTTCTTTGGATAACTTAAATATTATCGATAATCCCAGTTTAAACTTGACTTTATGAGACATATATTTAACTCTATGAGACATGCGAATTCATACCTACAGAATGGTTAATTTGGTGGATAAATACAATATAAAATATTGATTTTTAATAATATTAATTATTTAAACTTTATAAAATGATATGGAAATAGTTTAAACAAAACGATTTTTATTTCACCACTGCAAATATTTATGGCAGGACCAAGGTACCGTTTTTTAAAATGAATTCTTCTTATTTTGGAGTAACATATTCAATATTTTCAAGATATTCATTGATATATTGTTTCTGTTAAACAGCATAGTTAGCGACAACAAAGTGCTCAGCTTTTTTACTCAATTTTAGTGAAATTTTTATACTGCTTAACTGATTTTAGGCAGGTCTTGAATCTATGTTTCAATCTAATTTATTTGAGTAGAAAAACCAAAGCTATAAAAAAACGCCCCAGAGGGGCGTTTTTTTATACATAAGGGCTTATAGAGTTACTTTCGCAACAACACCAGCACCTACTGTACGACCACCTTCACGGATCGCAAAACGTAGACCTGGGTCCATTGCGATTGGGTGAATCAATTCTACTGACATTTCAACGTTGTCACCTGGCATAACCATTTCAACGCCGTCTTGTAATTGGATTGCACCAGTTACGTCAGTTGTACGGAAATAGAACTGCGGACGGTAACCGTTAAGGAATGGAGTATGACGACCACCTTCTTCTTTTGAAAGTACATATACTTCCGCATCGAATTTAGTGTGTGGCTTGATTGTACCTGGTTTAGCAAGTACTTGACCACGTTGTACGTCTTCACGCTTAGTACCACGTAAAAGTACACCACAGTTCTCGCCTGCACGACCTTCGTCAAGCAATTTACGGAACATTTCTACGCCAGTTACAGTTGTTTTAACTGTATCTTTAATACCAACGATTTCTACTTCTTCGCCTACTTTAACAATACCAGACTCTACACGACCTGTTACTACTGTACCACGACCTGAAATAGAGAATACGTCTTCGATTGGCATTAAGAATGCTTTGTCGATCGCACGTTCTGGTTCTGGAATATAAGAATCAAGTGCTTCAACAAGTGAAAGTACTGCAGATTCGCCATATTGACCAGCATCACCATTAAGTGCAGCAAGTGCTGAACCACGGATGATAGGTGTGTCATCACCTGGGAAGTCATAAGTAGAAAGAAGTTCACGAACTTCCATTTCTACTAATTCTAGTAATTCTTCATCATCAACAAGGTCACACTTGTTCAGGAATACTAGGATGTAAGGTACACCTACTTGGCGAGAAAGAAGGATGTGTTCACGTGTTTGTGGCATTGGACCATCAGTCGCAGCACATACAAGGATCGCACCGTCCATCTGAGCAGCACCAGTGATCATGTTTTTAACATAATCGGCGTGTCCTGGGCAGTCTACGTGCGCGTAGTGACGAATTGGAGAATCGTATTCTACGTGTGAAGTATTAATTGTAATACCACGTGCTTTTTCTTCTGGTGCAGAGTCGATTGCTGCGTAGTCTTTCGCTTCACCGCCGTAAGTTTTTGCACAGATTGTTGCAATTGCAGCAGTTAAAGTTGTTTTACCATGGTCAACGTGACCAATTGTACCCACGTTTACGTGTGGCTTATTACGTTCAAACTTAGCCTTAGCCATGAGAGCTTCCTTTTTAAACTACTCATGCAGGGTCACTGCATGAGCATTTGGTTTTTAACTATGAATTAGTTTGGGCTTATAGTAATCGAAAGATTACTCGTCGTCACCTTTTTTACCGCCAGACTGGAATTTAGAAATGATGCCTTCAGCCACGTTACGTGGAGTTTCAGCATATTTAGCAAATTCCATAGAGTATGTCGCACGACCTTGAGACATAGAACGCATTTGAGTCGCGTAACCAAACATCTCAGCAAGTGGAACTTCAGCACGAATTGCTTTAGTACCGCCAGGAAGATCGTCCATACCTTGAACCATACCACGGCGACGGTTTAAGTCACCCATGATATCGCCCATGTAGTCTTCAGGAGTTTCTACTTCAACTTTCATGATTGGTTCAAGCAAGATAGGATCTGCTTTCATGAAACCATCACGGAATGCGTAAGAACCTGCCATTTTGAACGATAATTCGTCAGAATCGACATCATGGTAAGAACCATCAAATAATGTCGCTTTGATACCCACAACAGGGTAACCAGCCAATACACCATTCTTCATACGTTCTTGAATACCTTTGTCAACCGCGCCGAAGAATTCTTTAGGTACAACACCACCTACAACTTCTTCAACGAATTGGTATTCTTTACCAGCTTCTTCAACATCCATAGGCTCTAAACGAACATATACATGACCGAATTTACCTTTACCACCTGTTTGACGTACGAACTTACCTTCTTGCTCAACAGATTTCTTAATCGTTTCGCGGTAAGCAACCATTGGTTTACCAATGTTCGCTTCAACGTTAAATTCACGTTTCATACGGTCAACGATGATGTCAAGGTGAAGCTCACCCATACCAGCAATAATTGTTTGACCAGATTCTTCGTCTGTGCGAACACGGAACGATGGATCTTCTTTCGCCAAACGACCTAAAGCAATCGACATTTTTTCTTGGTCTGCTTTAGTTTTTGGTTCAACTGCAAGTGCAATTACTGGCTCAGGGAATTCCATACGCTCTAAAGTGATGATGTTTTTCTCATCACAAAGTGTATCACCAGTAGTTACGTCTTTAAGACCTACACACGCAGCGATATCACCCGCACGGATTTCTTCAACGTCTTGACGATCGTTTGCGTGCATTTGCACGATACGACCAATACGTTCACGTTTAGATTTAACTGGGTTATAAACAGAATCACCTTGTTTAAGAACACCCGAGTAAACACGTACGAAAGTCAAGTTACCTACGAATTTGTCGTTCATGATTTTGAACGCTAACGCAGAGAACGGAGCTTCGTCAGATGCTTCACGAATCGCTTTAGTTTCAGCTTTATCGTCAAGTACACCTTCGATTGCTTTAACTTCTGTAGGCGATGGTAAGAATTCAATTACAGCATCCAACATACGTTGAACACCTTTGTTTTTGAACGCTGTACCACAAAGCATTGGTTGAATTTGACAAGCCAAAGTTTGAACACGTAAACCATTAACGATTTGCTCTTTGTTCAAATCGCCATTGTTAAGGTATTCATCCATTAACTCTTCAGAAGCTTCAGCAGCAGCTTCAACCATGTTTGTACGCCATTCTTCAGCAGAAGCTTGAAGTTCAGCTGGAATTTCACCGTATTCGAACTGCATACCTTGTGAAGCTTCATCCCAAATGATCGCTTTCATTTCGATCAAGTCGATTACACCTAGGAAATCTTCTTCAGCACCAATTGGAATAACCACTGGTACAGGATGCGCACCAAGACGAGTCTTCATTTGTTCAACAACGCGGAAGAAGTTTGCACCAGTACGGTCCATCTTGTTCACGAATGCTAAACGAGGTACTTGGTATTTGTTCGCTTGACGCCATACAGTTTCAGACTGAGGTTGAACACCACCTACAGCACAGTAAACCATACACGCACCATCAAGAACACGCATAGAACGTTCAACTTCGATTGTGAAGTCTACGTGTCCCGGAGTATCAATTACGTTGATACGGTGTTCAGGGAACTGCTTACTCATACCTGACCAGAATGTAGTCGTCGCAGCAGAAGTGATGGTAATACCACGTTCTTGCTCTTGCTCCATCCAGTCCATTGTTGCTGCACCATCATGTACTTCACCAATTTTGTGAGATACACCTGTGTAGAACAAGATACGTTCAGTCGTTGTAGTTTTACCCGCATCAATATGTGCAGAAATACCAATGTTACGATAACGAGAAATTGGGGTTTGACGAGCCATGATTTCTTGCATTCCTAAATTTTGTTGTTTAAAACAGGACGCATCAATAACTTATTGATGCGTACGGATACTCAATACGAATTTAAGGACAACTTAAATTCCCGCGAATCCCCCACTAGAGTAGAGGGCGATGTTAAATCGAGCTGCAATACGCATGAGTATTCTCCTGATTAGGGACTGTTTTAGCCGCTTAGAAGCGGTAGTGAGAGAAGGCTTTGTTGGCTTCAGCCATACGGTGCACATCTTCACGTTTTTTGATCGCTGAGCCTTTACCTTCAGCTGCATCTAGCAACTCACCAGCAAGACGTAACGCCATAGTTTTTTCAGAACGCTTAGCAGCAGCATCTACTAACCAACGCATAGCTAGGGCAGTACGACGGGATGGGCGCACTTCCATAGGTACTTGATAAGTAGCACCACCAACACGGCGTGCTTTTACTTCGACCATAGGACGAACTTTTTCAAGAGTAGTCTCGAAAAATTCAACTGGGTCTACTTTGTTTTTTTCTTGAACGCGATCTAAAGCACCGTAAACGATACTTTCTGCAATCGATTTTTTACCATCTTGCATTACGTGGTTCATGAATTTAGCGATTGTTTGGCTACTGAACTTCGGATCCGGAAGGATTTCACGAGCAGCGACTACGCGACGTCTTGGCATTTTAAACTACCTATAAATATGACACTTCAGGTTTATCCAGCATGAGCACAAAGTGTCGTGTGCTATTCACTGGCCTTACTACACGTCGCTTGAATTTCACAAAATTAAATGCAGAAATCAGACAAGCGAGACGATAAAGGATTGCGGTTCTATTGTCTAAAGAAGCTAATTCTTAACGAATTATTTCTTAGGACGTTTAGTACCGTATTTTGAACGAGACTGGTTACGATCTTTAACACCAGCACAGTCCAAAGAACCACGAACGGTATGGTAACGTACACCCGGTAAGTCTTTAACACGACCACCACGGATAAGAACAACACTGTGCTCTTGTAGGTTATGACCTTCACCACCGATATAGCTTGAAACTTCGAAACCTGAAGTTAAGCGAACACGGCAAACTTTACGCATTGCTGAGTTAGGTTTTTTAGGTGTGGTTGTATAAACACGTGTACAAACACCACGGCGTTGTGGACAAGCCTTTAACGCAGGAACTTTTGATTTTTCAACCAAAGTCGTACGACCCTTGCGGATCAACTGATTTGTTGTTGCCATATGGCAATTCTCCCGTTAATAAAAAGCCTCAAAAAAGTACCACTTTTTGAGGGCATGCAATTGTAAGCCAAGAAGTAAAAATGGTCAACATTCAACATACCGTCAAATATTGACCATCCGATCTTTTAACTCAAATTTCAAACAATTTTACTCAGCATTATTTCCTGATTTATCAATCGCTTCATTATTTAGCTTTTCTGTTTTTGCTGTGACTGCCTTAGGTTTTGCAGGTGCGCGCTTTTTTGTTACAGTTTTTGCTGTAGCTTGATTTTTCACTTCAGGCTGTACTGCTGTCGCCGCCGTCTTTTTTGGAGCAGTACGACGAGGCTTGGTTTGAGTCGGTTTAACTTCGGCCTTTTCTTGCACATGCGTATCTGCAAGTGATTGAATACCTTGCTGAACTTCTTGCTCAATTTGTGGCTTCTGTTCAGTTGCTGTTGTTTTTACTTGGACTGCAACTTGTTTAATGCTGTCATTCTCAGTCGATGTTTGTACTGATTCATCAATTGCGCTCAGCTCTGCATGCTGATTTTGATGACGGTCTTGCACAGAAATATCATTTAACAATAAAGGGCTGGCTTGAGATAACAACTCTACGGATTTCTCATAAGCGTCTAAGACACTGATTTGTGCATTCGAATGTTGTAATAAATAATTTTGCGCACCTGAGAAAACAAGCTCTGCCTGATCAGTTGCATCTTCAACCAATTTCCAACTATAAACTGCACTTATTCCCATGGTTGCCAATGGTGTTAAACGAGAAAGCAAACCCAATTGTGGTAAGTTATTCATCCAATTTAATTTAAATGAACCATCATCATTGGCAATCCACTTTTTAAGTAATTCAATATCATTACCAGAACCTAAAAGTTGCTGCAATTGAGTCACATTATGTGTTTCCATCACGCCAGTAAATGCACGAATGGCTGCCATCAACGCTTGTTTTTCCGCAACTGAACCTAAATCAATTTGCTTAAAAATATATTCAACGACTGCTTGATCTTGAAGATTTAACTCAAAACCATGTGCTCGACCTGTTTGATAAATACTTCTTAAAGCAAGTGCAAGTGAAGTCGGAACATCAATAATTGCACCTATACCGCCTACAGCACCTGTTAATGTGCCTTGAATCGCAGCAATAATTTTATTTTGATTGGCAATTGCAGTACTAATTCGTTTTGACCGCGCAGGATCATTCGCCAATTCAGTTAGGTTTTTTGCACCAACTTCTTTTAATAACGCCTCTACTGAACTCCACTCAGAAACAAAATCATTCAATTTATCAAAAAGGTAATCTGACAATTTATCGTTCAAATCAGGGGAAATAAAAGCAGCAACATTGTTAATCTTTTTATAATGTTTGCCTAACAACTTACCTGTGACACTGGGCAAATGTTCACGCATCATTTGTTGAGGATTCTCGTATTTTTTCGGTTCAAATGCAGTTTTCTCTTTGGCAAAGCCTTGAATCACTTTTTCATCTTTAGGGTTTTGCACTAACTTACTCACCGAACCTGGTGCAACATGATTGATCATATCAAGCCCTGTTTCACCCAGCTTTTTCGCCATACCAAAAGCGTTAGAGATCAAACCACCACGTTGTTTATTCTTCGAATCAGACATAATCTTTTGCTCACCCATTTATATTTCTATACAAAATCATCGGTATTGTTGCACTCGTTATCCACTGTAATCTGTTTTGATTGGTTAAAGAAGTAAAAATTTTAAACATTTACTGTTGTTTTTTTTACTGTTGTTCTTTGTGACACAATTTGTCGCAGTAGCGTAAATACTAACTTTGCATTTGTATTTTTATTCACTAAGATAAATTTAGACTTTAGTTTTTTGAATTTATTTAAAATGATAGAAAATATTCGCACTCAGATAAAACAAACTTCTGAACAAAAATATCAAGCAGAACTTTCACGTTTAAAAGAACAAGATAAGCATAGAAAACCCGCTGGATGGCAACTTTCTGCTTATGCTGTGCGTACCTTTATTTTGGGCGATGCCAAATTAGAAATCCAAAAGAAATTTTATGGTGATGATGCACTGGTCGATCGTGCATTGGTGACGTTGATGGGCAATCAAGGTTTGATGTTAGTCGGTGAGCCGGGTACGGCTAAATCGATGCTTTCTGAATTATTTAGTGCTGCAATTTCAGGAAATTCTCAACTCACCATCCAAGGTACAGCAGGTACGACAGAAGATCATATTAAATATTCATGGAATTATGCGCTGCTTTTATCGGAAGGCCCGACCGATAAGTCGTTAATCCCCTCGCCTTTATTTCATGCCATGAAAAATGGGCAATTGGCACGTTTTGAAGAAATTACTCGTTGTCCGCCTGAAATTCAGGATGTCCTTGTTTCCTTACTGTCTGAGAAGCAAATGATGATCCCTGAAATGGGTCAAGACTTTAGTTTGCAGGCAACACAAGGCTTTAACATCATTGCTACAGCCAACTTAAGAGATCGTGGCGTACATGAAATGTCTGCTGCACTCAAACGCCGTTTTAACTTCGAAACAGTCAAACCAATCCGTGATCGCCAGTTTGAGATTGAGCTAGTTGGATTACAACTCAAACAACAACTTGCTGACTTATATACTGAAATCCAAATTCGCCCTGAAGTGATCGAACTTTTAGTCACTGTATTTAATGAACTCAGGACTGGACAAAGCTTACAAGGTGCAACGTTAAAAACACCTGATGCCGTAATGTCTACTGCGGAAGCCGTCAATATTGCACATGCAGCGAGTTTACAAGCGATTTATTTGAGTGATGGTAAATTAAAAGCAGATCATATTGCACAACAGTTGATTGGCGTGGTGTTTAAAGACAATCCTGATGATGCTAAACGCATGCGATATTATCTTGATACAGTTGCTAAAGAACGCGCACGCAAAGACGCCGATTGGAAAGCTTTTTTTGATGCAAGTCGTGAGTTTTGATCATGCAACAACAGGCTCAAAATGATGTATTTGGTGAAATGCCTGCACGATTAAAACAGGCGTTTCAGCTCAAACAAAAGTTAGCAGAACAGAATATTTATTTTGCACCGATTCGCCATCACAGTCCTGCTTGCGCCTATGCGTTAAAAAAATATATTGATGAAATACAACCCACCCATATTTTAATTGAAGCACCAACAAGCTTTGAATTTTTAATCGAAAGCCTACAAGATATAGAAACGCAACCACCGATTGCGATCTTTGCGCAAGCCCAACCTCTACATAAACAACCACTCAATCCCAAAGCATCCTCAAAGCAAAAAACCAAGGATGATGAGGATGAAACCGAAGCACTGCCCGAATTATTTTCAGCCTATTTTCCGTTTTGTGAATATTCACCAGAGTGGGTTGCGATTCAACAGGCTAAAAACATTCAAGCAAACGTTAAATTTATTGATTTAGCTTGGGCAAAACAAAGTGCATTGAAAACTGAACAACCTGATTTGGATTGGCAACAAAAAAGCCTCATGTCTGAGCGTTATTTTGCACATAGTCAGTATATTCAAGAACTGGCTTTGAAAATGCACTGTCGAAATCATGATGAACTTTGGGATCATTTGTTCGAACTGCAACAGACTGAGTCTTTAGCCAAACCTGATATCTTTTTTGATGATGTTTTTGCATGGTGTTCTTTAGCACGATTAGATTATGAAAAAGATGTACTGTTGCAAGAAGCATCATTACACCGTGAAGATGTCATGTGGAATTGCATTCAGGACACCATTCACCCTGATCATAAAATTTTAGTGGTTACAGGCGGTTTTCATACCCTTGCATTGGTTGAAAACTTAGCCAATCCTCAAAAAGCTGAACGTTTTATTGTCAAAGATCAAAAACAAAACTGGCAAGAACAGGCATGGTTGATTCGTTATAGCTTTGATCGTTTAGATGCTTTAAATGGTTATGCATCAGGTATGCCCTCGCCAGCTTATTATCAACATATTTGGCAAAATTTAAATCAAAACCATCCACAAACATCTGAACAAATTCAATTTAACTTCTTTCAATATTTAAATGAACTCTGCCATTTTCTAGCGCAAGAACAAGCCTTAGACGTGACACCGTATATTGCCTTAAAAAATACAGCTGAATTGGCTTGGCAATTGGCAATGCTTCGAGGGCATTATCAACCGAGTCGTTATGACCTATTAGATGCCTTGCAAGCGGCTTTAATTAAGGGCGAAATTGAAGATGGTCAGCATCATTTGTTTAGCTGTATTTTCAAATTTTTAAGTGGTCAACAACTTGGAAAAGTCGCAAGTCATCAACATAGTCCTGCACTTTTACAGAATACCTATCAACAAATTAAAGATTTCCGTTTTAATCTAAATGATACGATTCTACGCAATCGTAAACTGGATATTTACCGTAAGCCATTACATCAAAACATCAGCCAATATTTGCATTTACTGGAGTTTGTCGATTGTCACTTTGCACAGCGACTCTCAGGGCCAGATTTTGTGCATGGCGCAAGTTTGGATTTATTGTTTGAAGAATGGCGCTATGCATGGACACCGAGTGTAGAAGCACGTTTGATTGAACTGGCTGAAATGGGCAATCAACTTGAACAGATTGCTCTGCTAAAAATCATCAAATTACAACAAGACAATGAACAGAATGGTCTTGGTCAATCTGCATATGAAACAGCAAAACTGTTGGCCTTAGCCTGCCGTTTAGGTTTAAAACAGCATTTACAATTACTCAATCAACAACTGGATGCTTATCTTGAAACAGATCAAAATTTGACTTCTGTGATTGATGCTGCTCAGCAACTTTATTATTTATGGCATGCTCGAAAGTTGTTAAATCTGCCTGAACATGCTGTTGCGCATAGTTTAAATTTTGCTGTGTATCAAGCCTGCTTTCTATTGGATCAACTTTACGATACACATGAAGAAAAAATTGAAAGCAATTTAAAAAACCTCAAAACCTTACATGAATTAATTTTAAATCTAAAACAGCATAATATTCCATTCAATCACCCAATATTCGATACACAACATTTAGATTTATTAGATTTGATGTATGCACAAATTGATATGAATAAAATCAATGAATTTCACCTGAATCAACTTAAAGGCGCAATTCATGTTTTACAATTTTTAGACCATCGAATTGAACAAAATCAATTGCAACAGCAGCTTAAACTCGCCTTTGCAATCGGCAGTGAGTCTGAAGAATCTGTGCAATATTTACATGGAATGTTCTTCATCGCACCTGAAATTTTTGTGCAATCCAAAGTTGCAATTGATGCATTATATCAACTGGTTACACATTGGTCAGAAGAGACTTTTATCCAAATCCTACCGGATATGCGTTATATCTTCAGTCAACTTACCCCCAAACAAAGCAGTAAAGTGTCTAAAATCATTGCTCAAATGACAGGATTGGGTGATGAAGCAATTTTAGATCAAGTGCTCAGCCATATTGGTGAAAAAGACCTATTACAAGGCGTTCAGCTTAATCAACAATTACGTACCTTATTTGAATATGACCATTTAGATCAATGGATACTGGAAAGCTCAAACGACAGCGATTCTAAGACAAATCAACATATTCAAGATGCTCAGATTCTAAATGCTCAAGGAGCAGACAATGAGTAAATTGCTTCCTGATCAAAATACGATTGAAAATAAAGATACAAACAATGAATCGCCAACAGCTCTTGATCAAATGGATCAAGCTCGGCGTTGGCGCTTAATGTTAGGTCGTTACGCAGATCAAAACTTATCTGCTGCGACCTTATATAGTGACCAATTAAAGCTTGAACGTAATCTGGATTATTTATATCAAAATGAATATAAGCGTCGTGGCATTGAACAAGGTAAAAATAGACATGGTGGCTTAGAAGCATCGCAACTGAATGCCATCAATTGGCTCAATCAAAGTCGAAAACTTTTTCCCAAATCGACATTTGAGCGCATGCAAAAACAAGCGATTGAACGTTATCAATTGACAGAATTACTCAAAAATCCAGAGCATGTGCGACAACTTGAACCGAATCCTGCCATCGCAAAGGCATTGCTGAGTATGCGAGGTCGTTTAAGCAATGAAATGAAAGATGCGATTCGAGAGTTGATCCAAAAAGTCGTAGAAGAGTTGCTGCAAAAAGTCCGTTCACAATTTTTACAAGCCTTACAAGGTCGTCGAAATCGTTTTAAACGTTCGCATATCAAACAAGCACAGAATTTTGACTGGAAAAAAACCATTCAAGCCAACCTCAAAAATTATCAGCCTGAATTACAAAAACTGATTATTCAAACCCCTTATTTTAACGCACGTGTGCAAAAGCATTTGCCTTGGGAAATTGTGTTATGCGTTGACCAAAGTGGCTCTATGCTTGATTCTGTCATGTATGCAGCGGTCTGTGCCAGTATTTTAGCTGCACTGCCTGCGGTCAAGATCAGTCTGGTTTTATTTGATACACAAATCGTCGATTTGAGTCATTTAGCTCACGACCCTGTCGAAGTTTTATTGACCATACAATTGGGCGGTGGAACCAATATCGGGCAGGCACTGCAATATTGTCAAAGCAAAATCAAACAACCGAATCGTAGTATTTTGGTTTTAATCAGTGATTTTGAAGAGGGTGCATCCGTTCAACAGATGTTGAATATAACCAGTCAGCTCAACCAACAAGGCTGCAAACTTTTAGGGCTTGCTGCACTGGATCAAGCTGCAAATCCTGTCTATGACATGAATATGGCACAAAAACTTCAAGAACGTGGAATGCAAATCGCTGCTATGACACCAGAGCATTTGGCAACATGGTTTGCAGAGGTGATGCAATGAGTTGGCAAATTTATACCCAATATGATGAAGATAGCCTCACCATGCACAGCAATGCAGGCTTATTAAGACGAGCACGCAAAGCTTTGGCTGAGGTTGAATTGCTATCGCAAAATACGACTGAGCTGTTATTTAAAGTTGAAGAGTGTGAAGTTAAATTGCCCAATGAAGGCATCACAAAAGCCACTTGTAACTGCTCTGCACAAGGTAGCTGTAAGCATATTTTAAGCAGTATTTTATGGATTCAGGACAATATAGCTGTTTTTAGTGAATCAGCCATACAAACTGACAATATCGAGCAAACCTCTCAGCATGAGCTTCAAGATCAAAATACAAATATTTCAGCAGCACAAGCGATTGAAAATACAAAAAGTGCTTTAGATCTTATTTTAGAATTTGATCATACCAAAATACAAAAAAAAGCTGGCAAAGCCAATGTTCGCCTTGCTTATGAATTTGTGCAAAATTGGCAATCCAATCAAACGCTTTGTACATTTGATATTCAAGCTGAAAAAATTAGTTTCCTTAGCGATTTAAGCCCAAACAAAGTGCTGCTCTACCCTACAGCAGGTTTTGAAGGCATGCTTTCGGATATTCCAGATAAGCAGAAAATTGCAGGACATTTAGCCTGTATTGCTTATTTATGGCTTAAGCAACGTCCTGAAACATGGCAATGGTCAATTGATACTACACAACACGAACAAGGTGCAGAGCATCAACTTTCAACTGATGACCTTGAATTTATTGATGAATTAAAAACTATTTGTGAAAGTTTTATTCAACAAGGACTTTCGCACCTTGCTAAAGAATCTGTGATGGCATTACACATTTATAATATGCAGGCTCGTGCACAAAGTTTGCCACGACTTGGAGGTGTATTACGTACTTTACATGGCACGATGCAACAGTTTTTAGAAAATAATGTCCAAATCGAAGAGCAACAAATCTTCAATCAAATTGCATATTTATATGCGTATTTAGTGGCATTGTCTGAGGTTCAACGCCTCGCTCCAGAACTACAAACAAAAGCACTGACAAAATTACGTGGTTCAGTTCAGCGTGATTATCAACAGGAAACGGTTGAGCATCTGATTCCACTAGGTTGTGAATGGTGGAATACAGAAAGTGGTGCGCGTGGCTTAACCGTATGTTTTTGGGATACCAGTCAAAATCAACTCAAAGAAGTTACTCAAGCCCGTGCCAACCATTTAGATCGTACTTTTGATATGCATAGTGCAGCTGCCACAGGAATTTGGGGAAGTTCACTGAGTTATTTACTGCAACATCAACTTGAATTGATCGATGCGAAAGCCAGTTCAGAGACATTATTGAGTGCAAGTAGTGAGACTCGTTTTATACAGAAAGGTTTAGTCAGTGATCTTACAAAAGCCGATCTTGATCAATTGAATATCGGTGTTTCTAAATGGCACGACTTACAGGCGTTGATTACACCACACTCTAGTTTAGAGCCACCCAAGTCTCGTTATGTATTACTACGTCACAACAGTATTTCAGCGCCTGATTTAAATGAATTTGAACAAAGTTTTGAATATCGTGTGGTTGATGAGCAAGGTATTGCTGTTAAATTATCGATACCCATTGAACCTGAATATCGTGCACGTATCAAACATTTAACCCAGTTGATTCAAAACGATAAAATTGTCGCAAGTTTGATCCGAATCGATACAACGACAAAAGCGATTCAATTGACTCCATGCAGTGTGTTTTTAGACACAACAAAAGGCTTAAAAATATTTAGTTTGGACTATGATTATCCAATACAAAAGAAAAGCACATTAGCTGAGTTAATCACAGGCCGTTTTGAAAAACTTTTAGCCGAAAAGAAACAATGGAAGAACCATCAAAACTATTCTGCAATTGATCTTTTAGTCATCGAAATTCAGACACTTTTAGAATTTTATGCCAATACTGGGCGTGCTGTAGTTGATCAAGAGGATTTACATAAAATCCAAAATATTGCACAGCAGTTTTCAGATTTAGGTCTTGATTTTATTGCATATAGTTTAAGGTTCAATCTTGCTAAAAATAACTTAGCCACACATTTACTCAAATGGCGACACGTTTTATTACAACTACAACGCTTAAATCAACGGATAATTTTAGAAGGTCAAATTATGTCGTGATAGATTATTTTCGACATTTAAATTTGTTTAAGTTTCTCTATAATTTTGATGAATAACCAAGTGAAATTTTAAATCTAATATTGAAGTCATGGCATTTTGTCACTTTAGGAAATCATTATGTTCAATCAATTATTTTCAAAAATTGAATCTTTATTTTCCAAATCAGAGAATAAAGAAGCAACTAAAACAATAGAAACAAAAACCCAAGAAAGCGTTGACCAATATAATGAGGACTTCCAAAAAAAAGTCGAAGCACTCTATAAAATATTCTTACCCTTGGCTGAAATTGAACAAGACTTACACAAGGAAGTTTTGGCGTTTATCGTTGAAGGTGACAACCCGGATGTGTTACTTAAATTAAATCAATTACCTGATGAAAAAGCGCTCCTTCTTTTAGGAAAACCAGGTACCTATGGTTGGTACTGGGGCAATATTCAGCTTGATAAAAAGCAAAATAAACTTGCAGAAAACTCACTTCAAGCTCGCCGTCAATTCTATGGGAAAATGTTTGAATATTTAGATGCTGCACAAATCATTCGTTTTGCAAAAGTCTTGGAAGCTTCAACCCAACAAAGAAACTTTAAAAACTTATACGACAAAATGCCTGCATGGTTTATTTATCTGACGATCGATATCTACATCATCATGTTTGAAAATAGAAAGTTTTCTGAAGCAGATCCAGCCAAAGAAATTAAAAATAATTTATCACTTGAACAGTTTAGACAATTACTTGAATATGACCAACAAGGTTTAGGTGAAGAGTTACTCGCCTATTTATTTGAACGTAAACAAGTAGATAGTTATCACCGTGCAAACTTCCATCGCATTTTAGAAATTAAAGATTGTCAGGCATATATAACCGCTCGCCTTGACCAGTTAAGACAAGCCATTCCCACACTTTCAGTCACTGGACAAGAAACATTCTTGGAATATATTGCTGAAAAGAAAGATTTATTGATTCAAATCCCTGATTTAATTGTAAAACTGGCTGTTGGAAAATCCAAAACAATTCGTACATTAGCCACCAGTTTACTTGCTCAATTAAATATCCATGATAATCAACAATATTTAGGTGAATTCTTACGTGAAGGATCAAGTCAAGAACGTGGTTTTTCAGCAGATTTATTGGCGCGTTTAGGTGTCGAGAATTTAGAAATTTTAGAACAGGCTTTAGCGCAAGAAAAACAAAAGTCTGTACAACAAAACCTACAAATGGCGATTCAACGACTGCAATCCGTTGATTCAGCAGATCAAATACAACACTTTGATATTCCAGAAAGAACACCGTTGATTATCGAAAAAATTCCGCAAAGTTTCACACAGGATATTTTAGACAATTATAAAGAGTTGCTTGAAAAAGCAGAACAAGCACTACTGGATGAGGTTGAATACAATAAAGCAGAACCACAGTACAAACGGCACTGGGCAAAAGATGGCTTAAAGCAGCTGAAAGAAGTCAAAGAAAGTACTTTATTGGCCACTGTTGATGCGCTGAATGAAGATAAGCCGATGATCAAATATCATCGTTATGAAAATATTATTACCTATAAGAACAAATATAAAAAATACCCTGAATTTTCCATCGTTCATGCAGCACGTTTGCTCGGTTATCAAAATCGAGATTGGATTTATTGGGCCAATTTATTTGACATGCTCAACCCTGCTGAATATGGCAAATATGAATTACGAGACTTGGTTCAAGCTTTAGAAATTGCTAAATTTATCGAACCGAAACGTAAAGTTGCCAAAGGCGTTTTGATGGGTTCTTCTTATTATTCAAGTCTAACTGAATATATCAATGATCCTGAAAAGATTTGGCCGTTCTTTACTGAAAATATGGACTTTCTGACGGAAGCGCTTGGGCTTTCTCCTTCTTTGGAGAAAAATCAATATCAGGCATTTAATGCCTCAGATGCGATCTATGTTTTAAAGTGCTTCCCTTCTATTCCAAGCCAATTTATTCCACGTTTACTTGAATTTGCTTTGGGTGAAAATAAACGTTTACGTTTTGACGCACAACAAGCGTTGCAAAACATTCCAAATATTCAGCAACGGGCGATAGAAGCACTTGAATCTGGCAAACAAGAAATTCGAATTACAGCAATCGAATGGCTTGCTCGTTTGCAACATCCAGAAGCCATTAAGCCACTGAATGCATTATTGAAAAAAGAGAAAAAAGAAGTGGTTCGTGCAGCATTACTCACCGCACTGGAAAAATTAGGCGAAGATATTAGCGCTTATCTCAAACCTGCCGTTTTACTCAAAGAAGCAGAGCAAGGTTTAAAAGGCAAACTTTCAGCAAGTTTTACGTGGTTTGATTTTAAAACCTTACCCAAAGCAACATGGCAAGATGGCAGCGATGTCGATCCTGATATTATTCAATGGTGGGTGGTTTTAGCAGAAAAACTCAAAAAACCCAAAGCCAATGAATTGTTGCAACGTTACATCGGGTTACTCGATGCAAAAAGTCAACAGCTCATCGCTAATCATCTATTACAAAGCTTTATTCACCAAGATACGTTAAGCCCAAGTTTAGATGAAGCGAGTGCGTATGCGACTAAAGAAGCACCAGCTCGACTAAACAATTATCGAGACATGTATAAACGTTATGGTGAAAAATACCCTGAATATTACGGAAGATATGGCACGATTAGTTTAGAAGAAATTATTGAAGAAATTAAACGTGAACAATTGGCGATTTACTTAGGTTCTGCAATTAAGAGCAAAGGTATGCTCGCTTTGACTGTAAATGCACAAGGGAGTTTTGCTGTCAAACAACTACAAAATTACATGAAGCAACACTACCCTCGCCGTTCACAAATTGAAGCCATGATTAGTGCATTATCGCTCAGCAATGATCCGTTGATTATTCAACTGCTGCTGTCTTTATCACGCCGCTATAGAACAGCTTCCGTTCAAACTTTGGCAAATATTTTAGTTTCTGAAATTGCAGAACGTAACCAATGGAGCAGTGATGAACTGGCAGACCGTACTATTCCAACCGCTGGTTTAGATGAAAATAGCGTGCTAAATCTGCAATACGGTTCTCGTCAATTTACAGCGATTGTGGACGATAAAGACAAATTCATTCTCAGAAATGAAGATGGAAAGGAAATCAAAGCGCTTCCAGCAGCACGTCAAAACGATGATGAAAGCTTAATTAAAGAAGCCAAAGCTCTATTTAGCACCAGTAAAAAAGAGTTTAAGCAAGTTGTTGATATGCAAACAGGTCGCTTATACGAAGCGATGTGTAGTGAACGCCAATGGAATGTTGCTGAGTGGCAAGAATATATTTTTGAACATCCTATTATGAAACGTTTAATTCAGCGTTTGGTATGGTTAGAAGTCAAAACCGATGGTGAGAAAGTCAGCTTTAGACCGAGTGATGATGGCGCTTTACTCAATCTTGAAGATGATGAAATTACACTGAATGATGATAGTAAAATTCAAATTTCACATGCCGTTTTAGTCGGTGAAGATGAAGCCAAAGCTTGGATTGCACATTTTAAAGACTATAAAGTGAAATTCTTGTTTGAGCAGATGACACATCATGTGCCTAAACTGGACAATGATCATGTGACTGAAATTAACGATCGTAAAGGCTGGTTAACCGATACCTTTACCTTACGTGGTGTCATTACCAAACTCGGTTACCAACGTGCCAGTATTGAAGATGGTGGCTCATTTGATCGTTATACCAAACCCTTTAAACAATTGGGGATTGATGTAGAAATCACGTTTAGTGGTAGCTATGTACCAGAGGAGAATATCCCTGCTGTGCTGTATGAGTTGGCATTTTCTAAAAAAGGCAGTCGCTCTTGGAATAATCACGAACTCCCAATCAAAGAAATTCCTCCTATTTTATTGGCTGAAAGTTATGCCGATTATTTAAAAATAGCAGACTCAACCCATGGCTTTGACCCTGACTGGGAAAAGAAAACACCTTGGTAAAATCTTGTAAAGTGTCAGCCCTTTTTAGGTGCTGACATGCAATAACCATCTATAATGAATCAGTGTTATGGATGGTTTTGCCTAATTTTAGCTAAAAATATAGCTGAAATATGCGTTTTAAAATCAGCAATAAAACTAAGTATGACCATGCTTTACACTAAATTTGATACAAATTTCAGTTGAATGAAAGCTGAGTGACGAAACAGTATCTTTCGCCATTGCGATAGAAAACTAAAAACGTTTAAATGACTCCATTGTATCCCTATTTATAAATAAAGGACTTTGCATGAACCGTCGTGTTGTAATTACGGGTATGGGTATTAATTCGTGTATTGGTAATTCCCTAGCAGATGTAACACATTCTTTGCAAAATGGTATTTCTGGAACACACCATAATCCTACTTATGAAGAATTGAATTTCAAAAGCCATGTCAGCGCAGCAGCTGAACAAGATTTTGATGGCATCGACCGTAAATTAAAACGCTTCATGGGCGTTTGTGCCATGTATGCCTACAATGCTGCACTCGCTGCTGTTGAAAATGCAGGCTTAACCCCTGAGCAAATTGGTGGCAATCCTCGTTATGGTATTGCAGGTGGTTCAGGTGGTAACTCAACGGCTTCTGTTGCTGAAATGGTCAAACTTCTAGAAGAAAAAGGCGCACGTAAAATTGGTCCTTTCTTCGTACCACGTAACATGTCAAATACGATTACGGCAAACGTTGGTGTTGCATTTAAAATGCAAGGTATCGCACATTCAATTACCAGTGCATGTGCAACTTCTGCCGATGCGATTGGTTATGCATACAACCTAATTCAATTGGGTAAACAAGATTTAATGCTTGCAGGTGGCGGTGAAGAAGATCACTGGTCACAAAGCTTGTTGTTTGATGCAATGGGTGCATTGTGTTCTAAATATAATGACACACCTGAAACGGCATCACGCCCTTATTCAGCTGATCGTGATGGTTTTGTGATTGCGGGTGGCGGTGGTTTCGTGGTGCTTGAATCCCTTGAACATGCTCAAGCTCGTGGTGCAAATATCCTTGCTGAAGTTGTTGCTTATGCGGCTAACTCTGACGGTGCAGACATGGTTGCACCATCAGGTGAAGGTGCGACACGTTGCATCTTGATGGCTTTAGAAGAAGCGAAACAACATGGTGTAGAGACTGTCGATTATGTCAACACACATGGTACCTCGACTCCTGCAGGTGATATTACTGAACTTAAAGCTATGGAACGTGCTTTCGGTGAAGGTAAAGTTCCTGCGTTCAGCTCAACTAAATCAATGACAGGTCATAGCTTAGGTGCAGCGGGCGTTCAAGAAGCAATCTATTCTGTATTGATGATGCAAAACGACTTTATTGCACCAAACATCAACGTCACTGAGTTGGATGAAGGCGCAAAAGGTTTTGATATTGTACTTGAAAAACGTGACGCAAAATTGAATACTGTGATGAGTAACAGTTTCGGTTTTGGCGGTGTAAATGCTTGTCTTATTTTCAAAAAATGGGAAGGCTAAGCAAAGAAATATTGATCATTCAAAATTCATTTTTGAGTGATCAATTTCAAACACACTGCCCTTAAAAGGGTAAATTGATGGATGCTCCTTCTGAAGCTTTCCTTTGGGTAAAGGCTTTACATATCATTGCAGTCGTGTGTTGGTTTGCTGCTTTATTTTATTTACCACGTTTATATGTTTACCATGCCATGAGTGATGATGCAGTGAGTCATCAACGCTTTGAAGTGATGGAACGTAAATTGTACCGTGGCATTATGTGGCCTGCGATGATCGCAACGCTGATCACGGCACACTTCTTGGTCGATTGGGGCGATGCAACATATCATTACCATGAAGCTTTATGGTTTTATCTAAAAGTGGGTTTAGTGGGACTACTGGTGATTTACCACTTTGTTTGTGGTTATTATCGTAAAAAGCTGATCGGCAATGCCCATTATAAATCACATAAGTTTTGGCGCGTCTTTAATGAAATGCCAACCTTGATTTTATTAGCAGTGATTATTTTGGTTGTGGTTAAACCTACCTTCTAATCCATGCATTAAAAAAACCTCCTAGATGGAGGTTTTTCCTAAACTAATTAAGTTTTAAGAGTTTTCAGCTTCTTTTTCAAATCGTTCCAGCAACATAATCACTACATTACGATAATTTTTCCAATTAGCCGTTACATCTCCAGAACGCATTGGCGTAAGAATATTTACATAATGCTTTTTATAAAGAAATCGAATATTACATCCAATTAGTCGACATTCGATAGCCACCATATCTTCTTTGGGTGTTGTAGATGGTGTAATCCAAAATCGACTCCTTAAGTCTGCAATACAATTTTCTGGCATATCTTTTTCATCATCACTCTTATGAGCTAAACGATATAATTTTTCTTCTTTATAATAATTATGTGGATCAGCTTTAAATTCATCTTTAAGTTTCTTTATATCAAAACACTCTGGAATCATATAAGTTTCAAGACCTGCTATATCTTTTCCCCCTAACAAAGTCTTTTTCTGTGCCAATACCAGGAAAGCTAAAATAATCTTCTTTTTCAATAGGATCACTATATCGATCTGAAAGTGAAAACCGAAACAAGGATGATTCATACTCGCTTATTTTATTTGATCTTTCCTCTGAATGAAAAATAGATCTGAAATAATTAATTGCGGGCTCACCATTCTTAGTAATTTGAAAATTTATTGTAGCTATCAGTTTTTTGTTGTTTGGATCATCCTTGATCTTACTTTCGGGGTTATAATTATGCCCAACCGACATAGGATCCAATGCTCTACCAAGATATCCTATCGTGCCATTCTCAGACAAAACATCTTGTAAATACGACAACGGAATTTTTAATTTCAAAGGTGCCTCTTTCCTACCAACTATATCTCCACGCCAGTTGTGTTCAATCACTACTCCATCCCAATCTACGTATAGATTTTTGTCAATTATTTTATAAGATGGTGCATAATCTTGATTAAATTCTTTTATATCTTCATCATCAGTAACAACGACAATCAGCCCACACGCTACCAAATTCAAAACAATACAAACATAAATTGCAATTGGAAATATATTCTTTATTTTCATAATTCCCCCCTAAAAATAATCATTTTATCTAAAGTTTTTTTAATATATTCCGATTCTATACCTTATTTTTATTAGCTAAAAATTTATCTCTAAATATTCTATTCAACGGCGTTGAATAATACTTCTCAATCGCCCAACTCAGAATAAAAACACCCATAAAATAAATGGGGAATAACATTAATTTTTCGATAGGCAAGGTTGCTTTAGGCAAATAGAACACCTTAAATAAACCCAAAATAATCAAATGAAATAAGTACATTTCATAACTACGCTGACCAATCCATAGCATACCCTTTAAGAAAATAGATGCTGATTCAGATTGTGGATTCTGTGCAAAACAGAAAATTAAAATCGCAGATAATATTGCAAAAAGACTGATCCCCCAAATGCTCACTTCTTTAATTGGTGCGTACAGATACAATGTAATCATTAAGATAGAAACTACGGGAATAGTTAATTTAGGGATTTGGATTTTCTCATGCATATTCTGAGCAATTAAAGCGGTTAAACAACCTATTGCAATTCCATCAAAACTGGAAAAATAATGGTAAAGATAAGCACCGCTTTCCTCCCCAAAGTGTAGGGCACGAAAATACGGTGCATAAACAATGATAACGAGCAGAAATACAATAAAACCTTTGCCTCGACCAAATGCTAAACACAGAATCGGAAAGGCTAAATAGAAGACCTCTTCAACAGACAATGACCACAAAACACCAAGCGCATAATTGACCCAACCATTTTCAATGATCAATATATTCATCCAAAATGTAAAAGCAGAGAAAACAGTTAGTCCATAGGAGACTTCAATACCATTCGGTGCTTGATTCATAAATGGCTTAAGCCCCATTGCACCCAATATTGAGACCATAGCGATCAGCAATATCAAACATGGCATAATCCGAGCAATACGACGGATATAGAAATCTTTGAGATTGATTTGAGCTAGGGAGTGACTGCGTTGTAATGTATGTTGTGTGATTAAAAAGCCTGAAATAACAAAAAACATGGTCACACCATAATTACCATTACGCGCAACTAAAGTACTTAGACTTTCACCAAAGATTGGCATACCTAAAAAGGTATCATACAATTTATAAGGAATATTAAAATGGTGGATCAAAACCAAAAGAATAGAAATCCCACGCAGTACGTCAATTTTATAATTTCTCATAACATGCTTATTAATTTTGAATGCTGTTATTAAAATAGATTTTTATATTTATTTCACTATGAATTCAATATTTTAATTTGATCAAAATGTAAAACCATATTCAGGAGATGAGCCAAAGTTCATCCCCTGATTATTGGAATCATTACAATTTTTGATTACGCTTTTTCATACGAGGTTTGTACAACACTTGATAAGTGATCGCTAGAATAATTAACCATAACGGACTAATCATTAATGCTTTTAAGGTATCTGGCTCTAAACTTAAAATCACCAATGTAAACGCTAAAAATACCAATACGACATAAGACATCCAAACGCCACCTGGCATTTTAAATGTTGATTTATCATGTAGTTGAGGGGTCAATTTTCTGTAGCGAATATAACAAACCATAATAATACTCCAAATGCTAATGAATAAAATCACGCATAAAGAGCTTGCCAAAGTAAATGCTTCAACCGTATTTGGAACAAAGTACTGTAATGCTGCACCTGCCATAATAAAGCCACATGAAAACAGTAAGCCTTTTGCAGGAACCGCACGTTTAGAAAGTTCAGCTAATTTCTCAGGCGCTTGCCCTTCTTTAGCCAAACCAAATAACATACGGCTGGTTGAGAACACACCACTATTCATTGACGACATTACCGAAGATAACACCACCAAATTCATAATAACGGCAGCGCCACCAATTCCTGCATGTAAGAATAGCGAAACGAATGGGCTTTGATCTGCTGGAATTTCTGTCCACGGTGTAACCGACATCACAATAAACAATGCCAATACATAGAACAAAATGATACGTGTTGGAATCGCATTCACCGCTTTCGGTAAATTCTTTTCAGGATCTTTGGTTTCAGCAGCCATCGTACCAATCAGCTCTACCCCAACAAAGGCGAATAAAGCAATTTGGAAGCCCGCTAAGAACCCACTGACACCTTTAGGGAACATTCCGCCATGCGACCAAACATTACTAAAGCTTGCAACTGAACCACTTGGTGCTTGGAAATGGCTAAAGACCATATAGCCACCAATTAAAATCAGTCCAATAATGGCGAGGATTTTAATTAAAGCAAACCAAAACTCAATTTCACCAAACAATTTAACGGTTAATAAGTTGATACCTAAAACCAATAATACACAGGCGGCACTGATCAGTGCTTGCCCCATGGGCGTAAAGGCCATTCCATCGGGAAGCCAAAAATTGAGATAGTTGATAATGGCGGCTAAATCAGCAATACCGACCAGAATCCACCCGAGCCAATATGACCAACCAATATAATACCCTGCACCTGGACCAATCAGGTCATGTGCCATATCGATAAAAGATTTGTAGTGGAGATTTGAAAGTAAAATTTCACCCAATGCACGCATGAGGAAAAAGAACATCGCACCAATAATCATATAAATGATTAAAATTGAAGGACCTGCGAGGGAGATTGTTTTCCCAGATCCCATGAATAAACCTGTACCAATCGCACCACCAATTGCAATTAACTGCAAATGACGATTCGATAATTTTCGTTGTAGCTCATGTGGCGACGATTGTGCGTCATCTGAATGGCTTGAAGTTGTCATAAAAATATCCTTTTTGACATTTTCTTGGAGGTCAAACTCGCTTTTGGCGTCAGAACATCCTCGTTCTATCGTTTTTCCTATTACAAAACTGAACCATATTGCTTAAACATGGTTCAGTCTTAATTCACAACAGCTGTTGTTATTACAGCGATTATTTCTGTGCAGCAGTCACTGCGATTTCAATCAACCAATCTGGATTCACCAAATCAGCTTGGATCGTTGCACGTGAAGGTGCTACGCAACCTTTTAACCAATCAACCCAAACAGCATTAAAAGTTTGGAAGTCTGAAAGGTTTTTAATATAAACATGTGCAGACAATAAGCGTGATTTATCGGTATTCGCCGATGCTAATAATTCATCAATCGTCGCTAAAATGTTCTGTGTTTGTCCTGTGATATCAGCATCGGTATTTTTAGGTACTTGACCAGATAAATACACGACTTTATTGAATATTGTCACAGCACTCATCACTTCTGTGCTGTTGATTTTTTGTATATCAGTATGTTGTAAATCATTTGACATGAGGATTTCCTTGTCGTTGATAATGGTTTTGATTAATTCGTTTGGGTAATAAATTGAACACGTGCAGTCACACCACACATCAACTCATAACCCACTGTTCCTGAGCTTGCTGCGACTTCATCAATTGGAAGCACAGTACCCTTGGACGATGTACCCCAAAGCACCACTTCACTTCCAACGTCTGCTTCAGGAATATGGGTTAAATCTACTGCCAACATATCCATACTGACACGTCCAATCGTGCGAGTACGAACGTCATTGACCAAAACTGGTGCATCCATAGAAATACGTTGATAACCATCTGCATAGCCGCATGCCACGATGCCAATTTTCATTGCATGTGTTGCGATAAACTTAGAGCCATAACCTACAGTCTCATTGGCTTCTAGGTTTTGAACAGCAATAATTTCACTGCGTAAACTCATGCTTGGTTTGAGATTCCAGTCATAGATTGAGTGGGTTGGATAATCAGGAGAACTGCCATATAGCATGATGCCACTGCGGATATAATCAGAATGTAACACTTTGGAATATCTTAAAATCGCAGCACTGTTACACAGTGAACGTTCACCAGCTAAATCTTTGATGGTTTCTTCAAAAAGTGTACATTGATATTCAATTCCAGACTGACCAAAGCGGTCGCCATCTGCATCTGAAAAATGCATCATATGCGTAACTGATTTCACAGATTTACACTGTTTTAATGCATGCCATACCGTTGGATAAATTTGCGGTTTAAAGCCTAAACGATTCATTCCCGTATTCATTTTCAAAAACACATCAAATTGTGCAGAACCTTGATAATGTTCAAGCCAATGTAGTTGATTTTCATTATGAATACTAAAACTGAGCTGATAGCGTTCGCAATCAACTAAATCTTCGGCTGAAAAGATACCTTCTAACAATAAGATAGGGCCAGTCCAACCTAAATCACGGATACGTTTTGCTTCTGCAATATCTAATAATGCAAACCCATCAGCAGACTTAAATGCATCATAAACTCGCTCAAGACCATGCCCATAAGCATTGGCTTTTACCACAGCAAAAACTTTGCTATCCGGCATGAATTGTCGAGCAACATTTAAATTATGCTGCAATGCATCCTGATGAATAATTGCAGTAATGGGTCTAGGCATTGCATTCGTCCTTGAATCTTAAACGTCTATCTTGTTGGATAACTTTGAATGAATTAATCGGTACTTCACAGCTTATTGAGTTTATGCAGCATGCGGATAGCGCTGAATAGATAAGCCTTCTGTACTAATATCCGTTTCATGATTAAGGACTAAATCACTAATCAATTTTCCTGAACCGCATGCCATTGTCCAACCTAATGTGCCGTGTCCAGTATTGAGAAATAAATTCTTAAAGCGTGTTGCGCCGATAATTGGCGTACTGTCTGGCGTCATTGGTCGTAAACCTGTCCAGAAAGATGCTTGCGCCAAATCACCACCTGGGAATAAATCTTGAGTGACCATTTCCAAAGTACCACGACGATCGGTATTTAAACCGTGGTTAAATCCACTGAGTTCAGCCATACCACCTACACGAATACGTTGATCAAAACGTGTAATCGCAATTTTGTAAGTTTCGTCAAGCACGGTAGATTGTGGTGCATAAGCTGCGTCAACAATTGGAATAGTGAGGGAATAACCTTTCACTGGATAAACCGGTAAATTCAATTCAAGTGGTTTTAAGAAATCACGTGAATAACTACCAAAAGCCAGTACATAACGATCAGCTGTTAAAACTTCACCATTCACCAATACGCCTTTAATTTCATCGCCTTCAGTAATCAACTTTTCAACATTTTGATTGAATTTGAACTCAACACCTAAACCTTTCGCTAAATTTGCCAAAGCATTGGTAAATAAATAGCAGTCACCTGTTTCATCATTTGGGAGATGTAAACCACCAACCAATTTATCTTTAGCATGTTCTAATGCAGGTTCAACTTTGGCTAAATCATCTTTCAACAATAGCTCATGTGGCACGCCACATTCTTTAAGTACAGCGATATCACGTTGTACCATTTCAAGTTGCGCTTCATTACGGAAAACTTGTAATGTTCCCTTTGAACGGTTTTCGTAACTAATACCTGTATCTTTTCTTAGCTCACGTAAACAATCACGGCTATATTCAGCCACACGAGTCATACGTTCTTTATTAATTGCATAACTTTCTGAGTTACAGTTTTTCAGCATTTGTGCCATCCACTGTAACTGCCACATGCTACCATCAATATTAATGGCAAGTGGTGCATGATGTTGGAACATCCACTTCACAGCTTTGAATGGAATACCCGGAGCAGCCCATGGCGTCGAATATCCAGGAGAAATCTGACCTGCATTACCAAAACTGGTTTCTTCTGCTGGCCCTGCTTGACGATCTAAAACTGTAACTTGTGCTCCCTGCTGCGCGAGGTAATATGCACTTGCTACACCAATTACACCACTACCTAATACGATTACACGCATTTCTCATCCTTTACGCATTTACTAGTTTATTTCACTAGTATATTTTTGGTTCAATAGTTTATTTCACTGTTTTTGAGGTTATAATTTAGGTGTTTTAATTTTTTGTCGTGAAAAAAGATTAAAAAGAGGAAATTATTGATGCATAAATTAGACCGTATCGATCGGATGATTTTAGATATTCTACAAAATGAAGGTCGAATTGCCATCAGTGAGCTTGCCTCACGGGTCAGCTTATCGACAACACCTTGTTCTGAGCGTGTGAAACGACTAGAACGTGATGGTGTGATCATGGGTTATCACGCTCGGCTAAATCCTAAGCATCTGGATCGAAATTTATTGGTCTTTTTAGAAATCAGTCTTTCTGCAAAATCTGGTGATGTTTTTGAACAAGTTGCCAAGGATTTAATGGAAATTTCAGAAGTACAAGAATGCCATTTGATTTCAGGGGATTTCGATTATTTAGTCAAAGCACGCTTAAAAGAAATGAGTGCTTACCGCCGACTGTTAGGTGATTTGCTGAAAAAGCTACCCTCCTCTGCTTCATCACATAGCTATATTGTGATGGAAGAAATCAAAGAATCATTGTATTTAGATGTACATTAAGACGTGATATTGACATCGCTCTAGTCTCATATTTGAATAGCAGAAAATTAACAAACTAAACGTTGGAAGTTCAAAATAAATGTTCAATAAACTGATGTCTGGTCTTGGTATGCAAGGCATTCAAGTGAATACCTGTATTTACACAGCAACACCACAAGCTGGTCAAGTGATCAATGGTGAAGTGATTTTTAAAGGCGCTTCATCCAATAAAAATATCAATGGTATCTTTTTAAAATTGATGACCACTGCTGAAGTTGAGACTGATGATTCTGAATACAATACAGCTTTAACCATTGCCCAATGGCATATTAGCGGTGCTTTCGAATTACAAGCAAACCAATCGCACAGTTTGCCATTTTCAATCCAATTGCCTTTTGAAACACCAATCACTCACGTGCCTTGTCGTATCAATAAAACTCGTGTTTGGTTACATACCCATTTGGATGTGGATTGGGGAATTGATGCAACAGACAAAGACCATCTACAGATTTTACCAACACCGACTATGCAAGCTTTTATTCAAGCGATGCAACAATGTGGCTTTCATTTGGCAACTGTAGATGTAGAAAAAGGACAGCTGCGTGGACATGGTTTTCACTCAACCATTGGTTGTTACCAAGAATTAGAGTTTAAACCGACTACATTTTTCAATGGAATCAACGAAATTGAAGTTTCATTTGTTGTCGAACAACATCAAACGCATGTGCTACTCGAAGTTGATCGCAAGTTTAGAGGCGATGGTTTTAAAAGTTTAACCATTCCTCATCAACATGCCAATCCAGCAACTTTGGTCAATGAAATCCGAAGAATGCTCGGAATCTAAAATTAAACGCCACTTTTGTACTTAAAGTGGTGTCTAATTCAGTGATGTGAAGAAAACTTTTAAATCACATTCAATAGGTCTGAGAATGTCTGAATTCTTACTTTAGGTTGCGCTTGATCTAATTCTTGTTCTGTACCATAACCATATTCAACTGCAATGGTTTCAATTCCATTATTTCGTGCACCAAAAATATCATGCTCACGGTCTCCGACCATTAAACATTCCTCAGGATTTAATTGCTCTTTTTTTAGAATATAAGCAATCAAATCTCCTTTATTGGTCCGCTCACCACTCAATTCGCTACCATACGGGTATTCGAAATATTTTAATAAATCAAAATGGTCGAGAATTTGACGTGCATACACTTCAGGCTTAGCCGTGGCTAAAAATAAACGATATCCTTGATTTTTTAGCGCTGCCAAAGTTTCAGCAACATCTTCAAAAACATGATTTTCAAATAAGCCTGTAACTGCAAAACGCTCACGATAGCTAAGTAAAGCTTGGTCTGCTAGCACATCATTCACATCTACATTGAGGATTTTAGCCAGTGAAGCTTTTAGCGGTGGGCCAATAATCCAATCAATATTTTCAGACTCTGGAATAGCATGTCCTACTTTGGCCAAACCATAACGTGCAGAAGTGGTAATACCAACTTTGGGGTCAGTTAATGTTCCATCCAGATCAATCAAAATATTTTTAATCATAACTTCACCTTGCACTCAAATAGATCGATATCTATAAAAAAATACTATCGAGAGTTTTTCTAAAGTTGCCTATACTAACGCAAATTTGTGAATTAAGGACATCATCGTGCGCCCTACAGTACTTTGTTTTTCAGGTCTTGACCCTTCTGGTGGAGCAGGATTACAGGCAGATATTGAAGCGATTGGTCAAAGTGGTGCGCATGCTGCAATTGCTTGTACAGCCTTAACCATTCAAAACTCTCAACAAGTTTTTGGTTTTGAAGCAACCTCTAAACAATTACTTCTCGCTCAAGCCAATGCTGTAGTCGGTGATTTGCCCATTAAAGTGGTTAAATCTGGCATGTTAGGTACCACGGATAATATTGCTGCTTTAGCTGAATTTTTACGTGAACATCCTGAATATTTATATGTGCTTGACCCTGTTTTAGTGGCCAATAGTGGTGGGTCTTTGGGTGATCAAGCAACCCTCGTCAAAGCTTTTGTTGAATTGATTCCTTTGGCAAGTGTACTCACACCCAATACTGTGGAATTATGTGCTTTAACGGGTGAAACTGAGATTGAAAAAGCCACTGCAAAACTTTTTGCTATGGGTGCAAAAGCCGTTTTAGTGAAAGGCGGCCATGAAGATACACCTAACTATATTCGCAATGCACTTTATGTGAATGGTGAAATGGTGACTGAATCGAAATGCCCTCGCCTAGCTGGTGAATATCATGGTTCAGGCTGTTCTTTAGCCAGTTTTATTGCAGGTCGTTTAGCTGTTGGAGATAACCTAAAAACCGCTGTTCAACATGCTGAAACTTGGTTATTTGGCGTATTAAAAAATGCTGAAACACCGATTGAAGGCGGTCAAAAGATTCCAAAGCGTTTTTGATTATTTACAATCGTGTTTCAAGTTTCATCACCCAGTTGAAGCTTGAAACTCGGCCATCATAATAAAAGCAATTAATAAACAATATGTTAATAATAATTTTAAATCATTTCTTAATTAACTTAATCGTTTTTCTTTTAATTTTAGAGTAATTACTCTAAAATATTTTTTAGTGATGAATTTTTCATCATTATTTACACATCCTTTTTTGTCTTTTTGAAAGCGATTGAAAGAAGAAATTTAAAAGGTTTATGACAATAATTGAATAATTTTTATTGGACTAGAATATGAAATATGAACAATATCAACAAGATTTAAATAAAATTTTAGAATCGGAGATTTTTGGTGAAGCGTTATTTAAGACCGCTGCAAAGCACACTAAATCCGAAGCTAAACAACAAAAATGGCTAACACTGACTGCTTTAGAGTCACAAACTTTGCATCGTTTAGAAGTATTCTTACAAGCAAATCAGTTGCAAGCTTCTTCACGTTTTCATATCAAAGCACAAGGCGTTGCACTGGGTTATCTATTATCAAAATTACCTTGGTCTGTGGCGATGTATTTAGTCAAAGATGGCACTCAGCCTTTTATGCAAGTCTTTGAACGATTGTGTGCTCATGCAGATCAGGACTCAAAACATTTCTTTGAATATGTATTGAACCATGAAAAAAGTATCCATGAATTTGCCAATAAAGAATTAAAGAACCGTGAATCTACTTCTTTAGAAATGGTTTTAGAACTCTTGGATCAGCCCAAATCGTTCAACTGACTGATACTTGTCGTTTAAACATATTCAATATAAATGGTGAAAAGCTTTAAATCACAATCAGCAATTCACCCTTCTATACTTTCGGTATGTTTACTTTTTAAATTTTGTACATGCTGACGATTGGTTTTCCATGATTTTTCTAGAATTTCTTTTTCGATACGTAATTGAATACGCTTCAATTTCATTGTAGGGATTACAGCGTCCTTAAAGTTTTTCACATAATCTGTCCAACCGGCTCCACGGAAAACATTTTCAGGCATTTGCGTTTTAAACTCACAATCTGGCATAAAAACGATCACCGAATGAATCATGGTTGGATCAACAATATCAGCCAATACCTGTTCCAATACTTTTTGGTGTTTATAATTTTGATGTAATGGATTTTGGAATTTATAAGTCTTTTTATAAATCTTCTGAGTCCACATTTTTTGGCGCTCGCTACCAAAGATCCAACCTTTATAATTTTTTGTTTCAATCACAAAAATACCATAAGGACTTAACAAAATATGGTCAATTTGAGTCGTCTGATTTTGCTCATCGGGTAATGTACAATCATTTAATAAAGTGTAGTTTTCTTTATCTAAATACAGTTGGACATGTGCACTCACCGCAAATTCGCCAATTTTTCCTTTTAGAAAGGGCTTAAAGAGCTTAATAACGGCTATAGCTGCAAAAAGTAAAACCAACCACCAAAGATTCGATAACAATGGTGTAAAAATCTGAGAAATCATTTTAAATTTTAATTGAGTAAAAACGCTTTAAGTTTATGGTAACTTTTCAATTTTTAAAAGAATATCTTTATTCTCCAACCCACCTGCGAAACCTACCAACTTACCATTTGCACCCACCACACGATGACACGGCGCAATAATCGAAATTGGATTTTTACCATTTGCTGCACCAACAGCTCGCACAGCTTTTACATTGCCGATCTGTTCAGCAATATCTTTATAACTACGCGTTTCGCCAAAAGGAATACTCAATAAAGCCTGCCAAACTTTTTGTTGAAATTCAGTCCCTTCAAAATCTAAAGCTAAGTCAAACTTTTGACGTTGCCCTGCAAAATATTCATTAAGCTGTTTTTGTGTTTCTAACAAAATTGGATGTTGTTGATCTTCAATCAATTCTGCTAAACGAACCCGTTTTGGATTTTCATTTTCCCAAAGTACAGCAACCAAAGCACTATCATTGGCCACAAGTTTTAGCAAACCAACTGGCGAATTCATTTCCATAAAAGAAAGTTGCATCTTTCTACCTTATATTCAATTTTTAATCAGGTTAACCCAGCGAGAAGATAATTTCATTAAAATTAAAGTGGAAATAATCAACGCAGACCAAGTGTCATTGCAAAACTTCACCGAGAAATAATTCATGGGCAAGTAAATATAAGAATTTTGGACATAAAAAAACCAAGCTTATCCATTGAATAAACTTGGATTTGAAATAAAAGCGCTGATTAAGAAGATGACAGTTTCATCAAAATTAAACCCGAAATAATCAACACAGCTGCAACCATGCGCATAGCCGTAGCAGGTTCACCTAAAATAAAAATCCCGACAAGAAATGAACCCACTGCCCCAATTCCTGTCCAAATCGTATAGGCTGTTCCCAAGGGCAAAGTTTTCATTGCATAAGCTAAAAGCGCAAAACTTAAGATCATGAAAAATATCGTGATAATACTCGGTGTTAGCTTCGTAAATCCCTCAGACATTTTCATAGAATATGCCCAAACGATTTCAAACACACCTGCAAAAATAAGTACAATCCAAGCCATGACGACCTCCAAATTTTAATGAGAATCAGGTCGTCCTGACGAATTTTCTCAGTGAGTTTTCCATTACGAATAAAACACTCAGGGAGGTCGTTCCTCCTAATGATGCTTAAAATTATACTGCAAATTATTTTAAATGGATGCCTTTTTACATTTAATGACCCAAAATACACCTATAAAAATTAGGGCTTTAAAGTCGTAACTTTAAAACCCTTTTACTAAATGATCTTGAATCAAAATATTAAAATTAAGTATTAGAACTTAAAGCGAATACCTGCACCGTAAAGCCAGCCTTTTTCAGAATCGCTTTCTAACTGCCAAGTCGTTAAATCATTACCTTTAGAATATTCATAAGCAATATCAAGGTAAGGCATGACTTTTTTACTGATTTCATAACGTGTTTCTAAACCAGCAGTGACATTGCTTAAACCTGATTTCTTGGCATATTTAGAATCATCACTAAACACAACATCCAAATCTAAATAAGGTTTAACAATCAGCTTTTGCGTGAATAAGAGATCACGTTCAGTTTCCAAACTAAACCCAGCATAATGATCTTCACCTGCATAGAAATAGGCATCGGTTTCAAAGAAATACGGCGCCATACCATGCAAACCGATCACAGCATCCAATTTTTCCTCAGTATCTTTACGATGCTGATCTAATTCAACTTTTTCCACACGGTATCGCGCACCTATTTGTGCATCCCAAAAGTCTGAAATCATACGGCTATAGAGTGCTTTGACATCATATTCAGCATCATGTGACTCATGTTTATCTACATGTGCTTTGATGAAGATCTTATTTTCATCTGTACCAATACGTGTTTCAAACTCAGATTTTAATGCACCTTTGCTATCTTCATTGACTGACCATTTATTATCCACAGTTGTGACTGCATAAATCTGTGCGCCGTGTTCTGTACGATGGTCATGCCCTTGATGGTTTTCAGTCATCTTCTTTGTTTGGGAATGTTTAGTCTGAGAATATTCAGTTTGAGCATACTGGGTCTGAGAAGATTGATGCTGAGAATGATCTATTTTATCTAGAGAATATTGCTCTATTGAATCATCAACTTTTACAGCATTCTTACTCGATACAGTTGGCATAGTGTGATGCATCATTTTCGAATGATCCATCGGTTGCATATCATCATGGTTCATTTTGGTATGATCCATTTCAGACATATCATGCTGTTGTTCAGATAGCTGTTGCGGTGAAATATCCGCATGCCCTTCATGAGCAAAAGCCACGCCACAAAGCAATAACAATGAACTCGCTAACATTGTTTTTGGAAACGTTTTAGGAAATAAATTAGTGATGTGCATGTTCATCTCCTTTCTGTTCAGTTGTTGAATTTGCCTCTATCGTGCTGTTTGGTTTAAGTATTGGCGTAGTTGATTGCTTTGCATCTGTCACATTGGCAACAATTAATTTATTCATCATGCCCGCACTCATGTGGTACAGCAAATGACAATGAATTGCCCATTCACCTAATTCATCTGCGGTAAGCAATGCAGTAACCGTTTTTGCAGGTGGCACGACAATGGTATGTTTATTCGGCATATCAACAGCAGCTTGACCATTTTCCAACTGCATAAACATGCCATGTAAATGCATTGGGTGCGCCATCATGCTGTCATTGATAAATTTGATTCGAATACGCTCGCCATATTTCACTTTGAGTGGTTCTGCATTACTGAATTTCTTGCCATTGATGGTCCAAATATAGCGCTCCATGGTTCCACCTAAACGAATCACCAATTCACTGGTCGCTTCACGAGTATCAGCTTGCGGTATTAATGACTTTAAATCACTGTATTGCAATGCTTTATCACCTGCTGGTGTAGATGCATTTGCCCAACCCTCAACCACATCATCATTTTTAGAAGATGTAGTTTGTTGATGCGGTGAATGATCATTAGCTTGCATAGCATGATTCATTTTTGAATGATCCATACCCTGCATATCGCCATGATTCATTTTTGAATGATCTATGTCTTGCATATCATCATGATTCATTTTTGAATGATCCATATCTTGCATATCGTCATGATTCATTTTTGAATGATCTATGTCTTGCATATCATCATGATTCATTTTAGAGTGATCCATATCTTGCATATCATCATGATTCATTTTTGAATGATCCATGTCTTGCATATCATCATGATTCATTTTTGAATGATCCATACCCTGCATATTGCCATGATTCATTTTCGTATGATCCATGCCTGAATCACCACCACCATGTCCCATATCGGCCATATTGAGTAACGCACGTGGACGGGCTTGAGGTTTTTGTACCGTGGCGATCTTAGGTGCAAGTTCATTTTGCAAAGTCGCTATGGCAAAACCAGAACGATCAATTGATTCAGCTTCGATTTGATAATGTGCAGTTTTTGGCTCGACAATCACATCATAAGTTTCTGCTGTCCCGATACGGAACTCATCAACATTTACAGGTTTCACTGGCTGACCATCTGCACTCACCACAGTCATTTTTAAATTGGGAATACGCACATCAAAGAAAGACATGGCTGAGGCATTAATAAAACGCAAACGTACTTTTTCATTCGGTTTAAACAACCCTGTCCAATTTTGTTCAGGTGTTTTACCATTCACGAGAAAGGTATAGCCTGTCACATCAGACAAATCTGTTTTGAGCATACGCATCTGATTCCACATTTTGCGATCAGACCACGTAGCACCTAAACCGTCACGTTGAGCTTGCTTCCAAACATCGCCCAAAGTTTCACGTTGATTTTGATAGTATTCAGCTGAAATTTTTAGATTTTTTTGAATTTCATCACTTTTTTGCTCATGAAAATCAGAAAGCATCACCACGTAATCACGTTCAGCTTTTTCATGTGTCGCCAAAGGTTTTTTATCTTTTGGATAGATGACTAAAGCACCATATAAACCATCTTGTTCCTGACCTTTAGAATGCGCATGATACCAATACGTGCCACTCTGACGAACCTTGAATTTATAAGTAAAATCTTGGTTCGGTTTAATGCCATTAAACCCATTAAAACCAGGTACACCGTCCATAATTCCGGGTAAAAGTAACCCATGCCAATGTAGTGATGAATCCTGATTTTTTAGATTGTTATGCACATGAATAACGGCCTCATCACCTTCTTCAAACTCAAGAAGTGGTGCAGGAAACTTTCCATTCACCGTAATCCGTTGTAAGGGCGTACCTGTCACATTGACAGTCCCTTCATCAATCGTTAAATGATACTCTTTCACTGCTGCAAATCCCCATGATGAGGACATTAAACCAACAGCGAGCATGATGCTCCGCGATAATTTTATAGACATGACTTAATCCTGTAATTTTAAAAAATATTAAAAAAATTAATGATTTAAAAATTAAGAATTAAGCTTTGGGAGGGCGTAAAATTTCTTGCCAGTGCCCTGCAAGATGTTGGGCCTGATAAAAACTTTGTAGAGAATCTAAGTGCTGTGAATGTTCTGGCGAACTGAGCTGAGGAATATCAGTATTAAACCAAACAATTGAAGATTGACATGAGAATAAAGCACAATCCTGACATTCAGAATGCTGAACTTGCTTAGATTGAATTAACTGCTTATGACAATCTGTCAAATTTTGCTTTTGCACATCTGTTTGGACATCTGAATGTACATGTTGATTTTCTGTCTGTATTTGCATATCTGCACAATGCGCTTTCATATCTTGAACAGACATGCCTTGCATCGTTTGCTGCTGTACAGAATCCGTTTGATTCATCATCTGTTCATGTTGCATTTGCATCGTTATATGCATCGTTTTTACTGATGCAACAGACACACTACTCCAGCCTATGGCAAAAACCATAAGACAAACAAACCAAGCCTGTTTGCAGAGTTGAGTCAACATAGAAACCAAATGAAAACGATCAATAGATATAGATTAAGCATATAGAATTATTGGATGTGTAGCAAATACACTTAACAAAACATCCATAAATCAGTTGCTTAATGATTGAGCTTTTAATTTCCCTAAAAATTGCTCAAAATAAATACGCTATTTAACTTTATAAATCATATAAAAAAGAGCTCATTTGAGCTCTTTTTATACACAACTTGCCTACTTTACAAACCATTGATATTTAGTTGATTATTTTAAAACCAATTTATCCATGTGGTTATCAACACAGTTATCCATAGAGTTATCGTCAAAGTTATCCACAGACACTCTATCTAAACAGTAGAACGATTTAGACATTTACGCTGCCAACTTTTGCAAGTTCTGCACGCATTTCATCAATGACAGCTTGATAATCAGGTTTGCCAAAAATAGCAGAACCAGCAACAAACATATCTGCACCAGCCTCAGCAATTTCACGAATATTGGCAGGTGTAACACCACCATCGACTTCTAAACGAATATCTCGACCCGATGCATCAATGATTTGGCGCGCTTGGCGTAATTTATCTAAAGTCATTGGAATAAATGTTTGACCACCAAAACCAGGGTTTACACTCATCAATAGCACTTGATCAACTTTATCTAAAACATAGTCTAAATAATGTAATGGTGTTGCAGGGTTAAAGACTAAACCTGCTTTTGCACCACCAGATTTAATCAACTGTAAAGAACGATCAATATGATGCGTCGCTTCAGGATGGAAAGTAATAATATCCGCACCTGCTTCTAAAAAGTCACCAATCATACGGTCTACAGGTGAAACCATGAGATGCACATCAATCGGCGCCTTGATTCCGTATTTTTTCAACGCCTTACATACGCCTGCACCAAAAGTTAAGTTTGGAACGTAGTGATTATCCATGACATCAAAATGGACAACATCAGCACCCGCTTCCAATACTTTTTCAACATCTTCACCTAAACGGGCAAAGTCAGCAGAAAGGATTGAAGGTGCAATCAGATAGGGCTTGGACATGAATCAACCTAGCGTAAATTTGGATTTTACATAGTATAACAAACTTAAAACGCTGAATTGTTTCAAAAACCAACAGTTTTACCGATCTTGATCATTTAGAAATGAGGGCAAGCCATGATCAAAGATTACGATCTATATGAACTATATGAACTATATGAAAATGACCTGAAGGATTTAAAATTTAAACCCTTCATATCGCTTGATTAATGTTTGGATTGTTGCTGCTTTTCAAAATCACGAACCATTTGAATACGTTCTTCAGTCGCAGGATGTGAAGATAAAGCATCTAAAACCGCTAAATGCGTATTTTCTTCGGTTTGTTCTTTCTGTGTTTGCGCTTTGCTTTGATCGGTCTTTTTATCCGAATCAGTCTTTTTATCCGAATCTGACTTCTTAGTAGAATGAGTAGAATCTTCTGCTTTTTCTTCGGCCGCGACTTCATCATTTAAACGCTGTAAAAAGTTCGCAAAATGCGCCACTTCTATGTGTTTACGATCCATCAATTTTAAAGCATATAAATCAGCTTCTTTTTCAAATTTACGTGAATAATTCGCACCAATCATTGCTGCGGGTAGAGAGGTCAATAAATCTGAACTATCCCCTGTCATTGCAATATACAACACGCTCATTCCTAAACTAGAAAGCCCTTGTTGCAAACTATGTCGCTCAATCAAATGTCCTTGTTCATGCGCCAAAACCCCAAGAATCTCTTGATCACTATGCGCTAATTCAATCAATTCATCTGTAATAATAATCGTATTATTTGGAAGCGCGACTGCGTTTGCACCTAAATGATCGCCTTCTCGGAAAATTAATTTAGCAGGCTGACCTTCTGCAACCGTAGCTAAATATTGTGCCTTGATCTGATCTCGTTGCCCTTGAGCCAGATGACTTGGCTTCGTCATATTTTCAATCACATATTCTTCAACTTCATCGCCAATTTTATCCAAAGTGTTTGCAGGTAATTTAAATGCGACATAATGAGAAGCTGCGGGGATGCCCCATTTAATTAAAGCAAAGCAAAAAGCCACCACAAAAACAAGACTAAAAATGATCAAACTTGGAGAACGTTCCAATTTCCAAACAGAATGCTGAACACCTTTTGTCCCATAATTGAACCACTCAGGTAATGGAGCTTGAAATTCAATCCGAGCATCATCTTTGAGTTCAATCACGGGGTGTAATTTCCCTAAAGCCCCTATAAGCACCATATCGTCGTACAAATAGCGCCGTTGCTGTTGTAACTGCTCACCATAACGAATCAGAATTTCTGAGGGTGATGATGCAGAAATACGTGCCTGTTGCGGCTTAGACACCACACCATCATAGAAAATTACGTCAATAGATTGCGACATATATCATCCAATTCAGCTCATGGGTTTTTGTGGTTATAAAGAAATATCGATATCAAAGATGTCACTAATTTCTTCTGCAAGCGCACTATGGTCTTGTTGAGCAAGATTCATCATCTGATCAGGATCATCATGTAAAATCAGGCTCATCGATTCAACTTGATATTTGTGAATACGAATCGCAGCCCAAGCTGACAATAAACCGATACTCAAAATTTTTGCAATCCAGTTCGATGCAACAATCCATGCATAACGCCATTGATTACAGTCTGTTTTAAATTGACTATGTCCAACCGTGGTATTATTCCAGGTGGTAATAAAAATACGCGCTGCACTCAGTGGATAAATAAATAACCCTGCAATCGCATAAATAGCGAATACACCAATCATCACCATCTCTGGCGAGAACCCTGCAATTGCACCAACAATTGAAAAATAGACAATGCCAAACGCAATCATCACACCAAAAGACATAAAGATTGGAATATAAACTGCACTCATATACGCAGGCCAATCCGCATGTAGTTTGAACTCTAATTGCCCAGCATACAGATGATTAATATAATATTTTTTATACAACCAAATCGCTACAGGTGCGAAAATACCCAAAGAAAAAAGATAAACAGCAATACTAAGGAAAAAGACTTTATATGACTCTTTGGTTGTTCCATCAAAGTAAAAGCGACTATTTCCAAATTTACTATTTCTGGCGGTAAAACGCATCGTGGCACGAATTAGCCAAGGCACAGCCATATAAAGTAAAACAAGACCCACCAATGTTGCAATTCCAGAGTATTGCGATGAAATACTGAACGCAGCATAAATACCCAAAGCAATAAGACGGCCAATTAAGATTTTTGTCGGTATGCCTGTAAAGTCAAAACGTCTACGGAAAAACTCAGTATTGCCGTAGAAATAACGTAAACGACGTACTTTTGCCCACGGTGCATACAAACTTAAAGTCACAATAGTTAATAGAATATTGACGATCCAAATACCAAAATATTCCATCGCATCGCCATGAAATTTAAAACGGCGAACGCTTGGATATTGTTGCTCCGTTGGTACCTCTATAGGCGGCGGTGTTTTATTTAAGTTTAAAGTTGAACTTTCAGGAAAATCTGACGTTGTTTGGTTCTGCATCATCCTTCTCTTATTGCCAAATATTATTTGATTTTTAATTCAAAAAATTGTTTAACTCAGTGTATATTTTTTAACAGCATAATGAAATAGTTTCTCCGTTGTAGAAGTCTATCCATAAATAAACATCTACAACCCAGTAGCAATAGATCGAATAAAAAGTCTTATTTTTAAGTGTTTTTAGAATATGCGAATCTTGAATCTATCATTTTTAAACAATCTAATGATTTAAAAAATTATTTCTGTAATTGGATCGCATGAAATTGCAAATGATCATCAATAAAACTTTGTATAAAATAATAGCCATGATCATAGCCTTCTTGAAATCTTAGCGTCAGTTTCTGTCCTACTTCGCTACAGGCCTGCTGATATTTTTCAGGGTTTAATTGGCTATAAAATTGATCGTTAACACCTTGATCAATTAAAACCTCATCAAATAATTGTCCTTTGGCTAAAAGCAATTGTGTTGCATCATGCTTTGCCCATTCAGATCGATCATCACCTAAGTAATTTGAAAATGCTTTTTCACCCCAAGGACATTCACAAGGAGCGCAAATTGGAGCAAATGCAGATACTGATTTAAATTTCTCAGGATATTTCCAAGCCAAGGTTAATGCACCATGCCCTCCCATACTGTGCCCAAACACACCAATCGCTTCAGCTTGTATCGGTAACGCTTGAATCAGTAAAGGATATAGTTCCTCGACAATATAGCTTTCCATCTGAAAATGTTCAGCCCAAGGCGCTTGCGTTGCATTTAAATAAAAACCAGCACCTTGTCCTAAATCCCACGAATCACCTTGAGCAACAGCATCACCTCGTGGTGAGGTATCAGGAGCAATCAGAATCAAACCTAATTGCGCAGCTAAGCGTTGCGCATGTGCTTTGATAATAAAAGTTTCTTCAGTACAGGTTAGACCTGCTAAATAATATAGAGCAGGACATTTTTGCCCATCTAAGGCTTGTGGAGGAATAAAAGCAGCAAACTTCGTCGGACCTTTTAAAGCTTGAGATTGGGTTTGATAGACTCTTTGTTCACCATCAAAACAGATATTTTTATTGAGTAGTTCCATCTTAAAATCCCCTATGTTTTGATATTTAAAGCCAGCAACACGCAACTTAAGGCGTTGCTGTTAAAAGTGGCTTCTGTTGTGTATCCAACGCTATGTTTTTGCTTTGTGTCGTATTCGCCACAGCCTGTTGCGGGAATAAATGCTGCTCTAGTTGTGGCAACATCATTTCCATGTTTTTACCGATCACCCATTGTGGTTCAGAAGGTTCAAAGCCTTGTGCATTTTCCCACTTAGCAACTGTCTCAGTGGCCTCTTTAAATGCCGCTTTCAAGGTCGTTTGCTCTCGCATCGCTTGATCAAAGAATGCTCGCCCAAAATAAGTGTAATCCGCTTCATTTGAACAACCGAAAGAAGCACGATCTGCAGCAGATGCAGTAATAATCAGAGTATCTGGCGATTGCAAAGCTGAAATAAAACTACCTGAATAACAAGCAGAAATCACAATAACTTTCCAACGGATTCCAGACTTGTCTAAACTTTCTCGAAGCCATTTAGGATCGACATCATCTAAATCAATCGGCTCATTTTCCATTTCAAATTGATTTGGCAAGCCATGCGATGTCATATATAAAAATAACACATCACTTTCACGATTCATCTGTTGACCAATACGGCGTAAAGCAAGATCTATACTGGTTTTCGAGGCAATTGGGATTTCATTGATACTTGCTGGATTGTTGACCAATTCGATAGAACGCCCAAAAGTACCAAAACGAGTATCAAATTGTTCTTTAATTCGATCTATTTCAAACTTAAAAACATCTTGGTAACTTGCACCTGCAACACCTAAGAAATACCAATGTGTTTTTGCAAATTCTCCAAATTGAACTTGTTCTAAAGCTTTATTGAGTAGCTGACCTTGCCCATAAAAGGCTTTTTCACTCAAACTGGCTGGTGTTTCTTCCACCTTCCAAATCGGTTGTTCTTTAATAGAAACTTGCCATGTAAATAATGTTGCTACGGTCGCAAACATGATCAAAGCACGTTCCCACCACGGCCAATGTAATTCTCGAGAAATCACCCAAACCACTGCAAGGCTTTGCCAAATGAACAAAGCAAAAAAGAGCAGTGGAATCACATCATAAAAAACATACGGTAAAAGATCTTGATTGCCTAAATATTGTAATAAGCATTGAAACAACATGATGTGTGTATCGAGGACTAACCACAACAGTGCAGGAACAAGCATCAACCGAGGATTATTGGTACGCTGAGATAGGAAAATACCCACAATCAGTGCGATGAAAGGCCATAGTGCATAACTGACCAAACCTTGTTTATTGAATACACCACCATCGCCTGCCACTAACCAACTGAATAATGTGTTGGCACAGCCCCCCAATAGTCCCCAAAAGATCAGTTGGAGAATAGAGGGTCGAACAATTTGTAAGGACTTTCGAGATCCTAAAAATAACCAAACCCCTGCACGTTGGTTACTTTTTAAATCATGCCAGAAGTTAATTGATGGTTTAAGATCTATCATAAAGATTCTTTAAAGGCGGTGGCATAAATCAGCATATCTAGTTTATGCTCGGCTAAAATTTTATCAATGCTTCATTTAACTATATATCAATAATTCGACTATTATTGAAACAGTTACCAAATTACTCAATAACCTTATTGCTAAAATAAGCATCAAACCGACAAGCATCACCTTGCCACTGATGATCGGGCTGCTGATCATTTAAAAATACAGCCAGTCTTGGACGTTTTACCACAACACGCTTGGCGATTTGTTGCGCTAAGACTAAAAGATGATCTCCTAAATCCATCTCACCATCTTCGGGTAAAAGCATATGTAGTAACTGCATTTGCTTTTTAACTTGCGCTTGCTTTTTAACGGCTTGTTGATTTTGATCACGTTGCGGAAACATTGGATCTAAATAAACCACATCGACTTTTTTTTCTGCAAGAATAGCTTGATTGAGATATTCACTTGAATCAGCAAAAATCAATTGAATACGACTGACCACTTTAGATAAAAATGGATCATTTTCAGCCTGAGCTTTTGAGTCTTCCAATAATGTAAATAAAATCGGATGACGTTCGATTAAACTGACATCTGCGCCCAAATATGCCATAAGCAAAGTGTCATGTCCCAAACCTGCTGTTGCATCAATCAATGACGGCTTTTCAGAAATATTACAGGCTCGAGCAATCATTTCAGACTTGATACTGGCACGTTTTAATCGTGGAATCTCAGCTTTCCAATCTGGCTGCATTTTCATGCCATTGGCAGATAAACTTAAACCTGATGAATCTACGCATAAAGCAAGTTCAGGGTTTAACCTTAAAAAACGTGCATTGAGCTTTTCGATGATTTCAACATTTACGCTCACTCCACGCGAAAAAAGCACAGTTTGATAAGACTGTGCTTCCTTTACAAATGTGGATTCTGCAAATAAGCGAATACCGCTTACCATAATCTCCAACCTGTTAATGCAAATAATAAAATCAATAGCCCTGATGCAATACGATACCAAGCAAAGACCATAAAGTCTCGTTTAGCCACATAAGCCACCAAAACACGAATCAAAATCAAAGCAGAAACAAAAGAAACGATAATTCCTGTTGCTAAAACAGCCCAATCTTGATTGGTTTTAAATACATCATAACTTTGATAAAGATCAAGTAAACCTGCCCCAATGATGACTGGAATACCAAGGAAAAAAGAAAACTCAGTTGCTGCTTTACGTGAAACACCAAGCATCATCGCACCAATAATGGTTGCACCTGAACGAGAAGTCCCTGGAATCAATGATAAAATCTGAATCAAGCCAATATATGCTGCTTCTTTAATCGAAATATTCTCGACTTCCATAGCGTTGACTTTTGGAGGATTCTTTTCAACCCACCATATAATCAAACCACCGATAATCAAACCAATAGCAACCGTAATATCATTAAATAATAGATCTTTAACCACTTGCCCGAATGAAAGCCCAACAATAATAATTGGAATCGAGGCAACAATAATACTGATACCTAGGTGTCGACCTTTTTTCTCACCTGTGAACAAGCCAGTAGCTGCACCCCACAGTTTTCCCCAATATTCATAAATAACTGCTGCAATCGCCCCCATTTGGATAGCGATAACAAATACGTCACTTTTTTCCTTGGTCCAAAAGTTCATTAATTCAGAAGCAAGAATTAAATGCCCTGTACTTGAAATAGGTAAGAATTCAGTAATACCCTCAACAATACCCATGATAGCTGCTTTGAGAAGCAGTAAAAGATCCATGTTCAATCCTAAAAATTAAATCTAAAAATTGGTTATGATTTGCCTTGTTCTGGAATTTTTTTCCACGCATCATCACGTAAATATACAGGCAACGCCTGTTCAGCACTGAACCAATGTTTTTCAATTGCATTTTGACGTGCAATCCTCGCAACATCTTCGGCTGTCGCAGTAATGTGTTGAAACTCTATAGCGGATTCCTTAACTAAAGCTGAACCTGAACCAATCAATGTATATTTTTGATATTCAGCAGCATGTTGATAATCGAGTAGCTTTTCTTCATCGATAAGTTGCATGATATTATTTTGATCTAGCTTGAAACTCGCCATATAGACTTCTTTCATTCTCGCATCTAATACAGCGGTAACTTCAGTCAATTGTTGTAATCTAAATGCAGCTTGAGCGAGCGCTTGCAAAGTTGAAACAGGAATAACGGGAATATCATTTGCCCACGCCAAAGCTTGTGTCACAGCAGCATTGATACGCACGCCACTAAATGAGCCTGGGCCTCGACTAAAAGCAATCGCAGTGAGTTGCTCGTTTTTAATTTGAGTTTGCTCAAAGCCCTGCTCAATCATTGGTAAAATGGTTTGAGTTTGTGCCTTTGCTCGTTCATCAAGTTGAAAATATAGCGTTTTTGTTTCATCAACAATTGAAACGGAACACTGCTCATTGGCAGTTTCCAATGCCAGCAATTTCATGCACAACCTTAACTGTATTAAAAATGCTGACTATGATACTCCACTCATTTCAAGAGTGCGAGCGCTTAGCACCAAAGCCAAATATATAAAAATCACCCAAAATAAAGCCAAGAATGACTTCTTGGCTTTATTCTCAAACATTCATCCGTTTTAAAAATCATTTTTCAAATTGAAATTCTTCTAAATCGATAAAATCTTTATAATGCGATGCATAGTGCAAAGCGCTAATTTTCAATAAATTTTCTGTATTTTCATCCAAAGTACGCACAACCTTTCCCGGTGAACCAACCACCAGTGAATTATCTGGTATCACCTTACCTTCCGGAATTAAGCTATTTGCACCAATGATACAATTCTTTCCAATTACGGCGTTATTGAGGATAACCGCATTAATCCCAATTAAGCTATTGTCCCCAATCGTGCAACCATGCAACATTGCTTGATGCCCAATAGTTACATAGTTTCCGACATTTAGCTCAATACCTGCATCGGTATGTAGCACAGCATTTTCCTGAACATTACTAAAATCACCAATTCGAATTTTAGAATTGTCCGCACGAATCACTGCACCAAACCAAACACTAACTTGTTGACCAAATTCAACTTGGCCTATCACGGTTGCATTATCTGCAACCCAACCATCAAAAGGTTCATGCAATGCCTTGGGTACATAACCTTTAAATTTGTACATCATAACAACCAATCCTTGTGTAACTTATTACTTTTTATTAAAAACTTGTGAATTAAATGCTGGAGAATTCAACAAAAAAGGCCAGTTTTTTTGATAATCCAAACCATACTTGAACAATGAAATTAAAATTCGTGCAGTCAATCCCCAAATGACTTCATTTTCAATTCTTAAACTAGGAAAATAAACAGACTGATGTGCCAGTCGCACTTCGTAAGGAATCGGCTGTGCTTCCAACATTTTCCGAATGGGTGCATAAAAAATACGATCTATTTCAGTTGGTTGAGCAACTAAATTTATATCTGGAGGAATTAAACCCACAACAGGTTTTACGGTCATTCCACTTTTGGCACGCTCCATGGGTAAATCTCCAATGAGCTGTACATCAAAGGGATTGAGCGCTGTTTCTTCCCATGCTTCACGTAATGCGACAACAATATTGCTTGTGTCATTGGGATCGCGTTTACCGCCGGGGAAAGAAACCTCACCTGCATGATTGGACAAATAAGCAGATCGTCTTGTGAGTAATACTTTAGGATCTTTTTCTTGAGTGATTGCGACAAGCACTGCTGCATTGGCAGGATGTGTTCTTTTGCCAAAACGTAACCGATTTTGCAATACTTGGGTTAACTCTTGATCCAGCATTTACGACACTCTTACTTTTAATTCTCATTACATCATATATGAAATTTTATAGATAAGGCTATAAATGATGCGAAACTAAAATTTTTCAGTTATGCTGAGTTATCTCAAATTTTCAATGAAGCTTATGAGTTTTTGTACTGCTTGTGGTCAAACGACAATAGAAAAAATACCATTAGGTGATCAAAAAGTCCGTAAAGTCTGTACCAGCTGCGGTACCATTCATTATGTTAACCCTAAAGTCATTTGTGGTGCACTCGCAATTTGGGAAAATAAAGTTTTGTTATGTCGCCGTGCGATTGAACCTCGTTATGGTTTATGGACATTGCCTGCGGGATATATGGAATTACTTGAAACCATGGAACAAGGTGCGGCACGTGAAACACGTGAAGAAGCGGAAGCCGAAGTAGACATCGAACAGCTTTATTGTATGTACAATATTCCACGTATCGGTCAAATTTACGTGTTATTCAAAACAAAAATCAAAGATGGCGTATTTGGTGCTGGTGAAGAAACTATTGAAAGTCGTTTATTTGAAGAACATGAAATTCCTTGGAATGATTTGGCTTTTCCAAGTGTCGAACGCACATTAAGACATTATTTTGAAGATCGTAAAAACAATGTTTTCCCGATGCATTTAGAAACTTTAGGCACTCGTTTAGATCAAACGGGTTAAGGTTTTATTGATAAGCACAATACAATTAAATGTAATAAAAATAGCCCCAATCAAAGTGGATTGGGGCTATTTTTATAAGTTAATTTTATCAATAAAATCAGCTTTATGATTTTGTTTTAACCGTATAACAGCTTGGTAAACTGACCGATAAAGTTCCTGAAACTCGTTTTGCCAATTCAGTTTGATCAGGTGTTACCTTATCTTTATTCGCTTCAACACTATTATAGATGGTTTGATAAACGGCTTGTAAATTAATCCAAGTCGCTTGAGTCGTGGTATCACCCGACCAACTGGTGATATTGACACCACTTGACGTATTTTGCTCATTAATCAATCTTTGAAGATTTAAACGAATACCACCTGAAGCAATTGTAGAATTTTCAAGATTAGAGCCATCTGTTGGTGCGATAACCAATGTCTCATTTAATCCAAGTAATGCGCCATCAAGATTTTTAAAGATTGGATTGGCTAAAATCATACGCAAGGTAATTGATTTTTCTACATTACCATTGATATATGCTGTCCCTGTTGTTCCTACACGATATTGTTGTACATCCGAATTGCTATAACGATAGGTAGTTTTATCAAAGTTTTCACTATCACAACGTGTTCCCGACAAATCTGTTGCGGATGTCATATTAGTACGAATATCACCATTCTCATCAATCACAATACCTAAAGTTTGTGTTTTTGGATTTACTTCAGGATTATCAAATGCAAAGGTTAAGTTTACATAAAGTGGGAAATAATATTTCTCACCTGTTTTCACAGTCCTTTGTGTAAGGAAGACTTGTTTATCTAAATAATTAGCAGGATTGGTTTTATAGACATCAATACTTCCTGAAAGTTGATCACCATTTAAAGTCTGACGCCATTTACCATAAACTGTGTTATCTGTAGGTGCTGTCGCTGTTCCCATCGCGCGCTTGTACATATATTCTGTACCCGCGATATTGGTATTATTGACTAATGCACCTTGATAAATTTCTAATTTATCCGTGCTATTACTATCTGACTTAAATACCAAAGGAGTAGCAGTTTTACGTGATAGCGGGCTAATCCAGCCTTGCTGTGCATCTACATTCAATTTATGTGGAAGCGCTTGATTCAACAATACAAATCTCAATAATGAGTCTGCAATAGGGCTTCCCTCAACCTTTTGAGGTACACCGACCCACTGCATAGCATAACCCGTGGTATAGCCTTGGCGATCTGTCACAAGGTACATATTGGCAATCGATTCATTCTTGGTACTTAAATCACTCTTACCTGTAAAACCTTGAATATCAACATTTGCACCACTAAAAATTAAGAAATTTGTTGAATAAATATTCACCAAAGATTGCTGAATTAAACGTTGTGCTGTTTCTTTTGCCGTATTTTCATCGATTGCACCAACATTTAACCACGGCTTCAATTTCTCGACATAAGTCCCATCTAGGAAATCAGCAGGCCCAATATCTGTTGCCAAGTTTTTTAAATTATTTTTAATTTTTTCACTCAGTTCAACTGGTTGTATATCACCCGCTTGATTCGCATCTTGCTCCACAGCAATCGCTTGTAATACTCGAACCAATCCAACCGTGACTTTAAAAGTGTCATCACTCATGGTCATACTGGTCGGCACTTTACCTGTCATTGCACTTGCAATATCAATTAAACCAATCGCTGCTGGCTGACCACGAACTTTTAATGGTCTAATTTTAGATAAATCCACATCACCCAGCGTAATTTTACGCGCAGATTCAGTGCCTTGGATAAAGAACTTTGCTTTATCTCCAGTTAAACAACCACCTAAAGCCAAACCACCTTCTATTTTTGTGGAATAATGATTTTGAGTATCTGTACTACAGTCAAAGTTTAAACCTTCAACAGGATAATCGACGTAAAACCCTAAGCATTTTTCTGTTGAATCTGCATCACATCCATTGGTATAGGTTTTTATACCTTGATATGGGTTCTCATGCACAGTTGAACTTTCACCACCGCCACAGCCAACAAGAGCAAGTGTTAAACCTGTTAAGGCAAAAGGGATTAAAAATCTTTTTTTCATCATTACGTCCTTACTGAATAACACTCAGCTTAATTTGTCCATGATTTGTTAATTGTTTATTTTCAACATCTATTGCTGAGGATAAAGGGGTTAAAAACATATAAACCGCTTTTTCAGGCTTTCTTAATAAGCCTTCCATCGCAGAAAATTGTATATTGTTATCTTGCAATTCTTCATTTTTAAAACCACTTACGCCTTCTAAAACACAACCTTGCTGATCAAGAAAAACCACCAAAGGCCAATAATATGAAGGAACTTTTGAAGAAGATGCATATGAAGTGAGTAAAATATTTTGCACTTGTGAATCTAACTCAACAACTTCATAAGCAAAATTTTCTTTAATTGGAGCAACCGGCCAAACCCCAAGCTCTTGATTTTTCATAGATAGTTTTTTTGCTTTTTGAACTTTTTTATCAGTAAAGCAACTTTTTTCAAGATTTTGAACGACTTCATTTTGTGGTAAGCGATAATAAGTAGATGCTAATACAATTGCTTTCTTTTCTGCAACTTTTGAATTACCACGTATCCGATCTAATAAGCTGGCACTTAAACCTTTTTGACGTTCAATTGTCTCATAACGACCATGGACAGCCCCAACTTCAGGTGTCATATAGAATCGTTTTTTTCCTTCTAAATTAAATTCCTGATCTTCCAAATATTCATTATTGACATATTTTTCCCCATCAATCACAGTGAAATTATGATTTTCATTCTGCTTCTGTGGCTCTTGAGTTTGGGATAAATCTAAATTTTGCGTAGGAGACTCTTTAGTGACTACTGCTTGTTCAACATTTTGAGCTTTAGCAGGTTGAGCTATAGAACGAGGTGCTGATTGAACAACTGGAGTAGGTTGTTTTTTTTCAGCTAAAGCGATACTTGTTTTTTGAGTTTGTTTATCTTCTTGCTGCGTAATGATTTGATCGACAACATTTGTCTTTTGCTGTTGCTTTTTTTGCTGTTCGCTGTTTTGCTTTGACTCAGGTTGCTGCTGTTGGGAAACAGAAACTTGAGTATTGGTTTCTGTTGATTTGGTTTTTAGAACAGGCTGTGCTTTGCTCTGCTGATTGATAACTTGTTTGTTTTGAGCTGCAGGTACTGACTCTATACTTTTTGCTTGAGTATCAGAACTTCTAGAAATTTCTTTTTTTGACTCTTCTATTTTAGATGTCTGCTTTTTAGATATTTCTTTAGGTGCGTCTACAGGTTTTTGCACAATCATTGGATGCCCATCTGGCCCAATGATTGTATAAAAATTTGCAGCATAAGGTGTTGTTATGGCTAGACTCATACCTAAGGCTAGCCATAGTGGTTTTAAAACTTTTGTATTACTCATTTTCAAACGCATTACCATCTCGTTCTATAGTTAATACCTAAGATAATTACATCCGTTTTTGTTTTCACATTTAAACCCGCATATGGATTAAGCAATAAGTTATCTACACCCGTTTGGTTGGCTAAGCTACTGGTGTTTGCAGGAATATTATCCTTACTGCGCAAATAACCCGCAGACAAGTCAATATCCGTATCTTCATCAAAACGATAAGTCAGTCCTAAACCATATAATTGTGCATTGTTAATTGGCACCATGGTATTACGTTTATCATCTGGAATTGAACTGGCACGAGGTTCATAACCTGCTCGTAATGTTAAACGGTCATTGGCTGAATACTCTACCCCAATACCCCAACTCCAAGGTGACTTAAAGCCTAACGGTAATGCTAATGACTGATCTGTTACGTTATTTGATAGTAGTTTTGCAATTTTAAGTGCTGAAATTTGACGATCAAATTCGAATTTAAATTTTTCCCATGCTTTAAAATCAGTCCAACCTACATCGAAGTTAACTTGTAAATCGGGTAGAACTTTATATTTAATCCCTGCCTGAAAATGTGCTGGATATTCTAAATCCATTGCAATTAATCCAGACTCTGTCGGCGGAATATAACCAGGGAAACCTAAAATCGCTGCTAAAATTTGCCCTGTAGCAGATGAATTTAAACCTTTTATTAACTCTCTAGGCGCATTGGCATTGTCAATAAAGTATTTACCCTTCATGCGCATTTTTGCCGAACTTTGGTAGACCATACCAAAGCCGAACTCTTCTGTCGGTTCCCACATCAAACCTAAGTTATAACTTGGGCTTAAACTTTGCTCAAGAGATACTTCCATTTTCCCGAATTTACCAAACGGATTCATCCCTTCATCGGCATTACAAATACCAAATAACAGTAAGTCTGTAATCGCATTCGAGTTATTACGAAACGGCGCACAAACGGACTCATCGATCATCCGTAATACACCAATCATTTCATTGGGAAATCTCAAATCAGTTTTTAACGCCATTGCGTTATATGACATACCGACTGAAGCACCAATCGAGAGTTCGTCATTCACCTGATAAGCAATCGATGGCGATAAATAGGTAATACGCTCAATCGCGATCTGCTGGCCCATATAATTACCGGGGTTACCATCTTCAGCACCAAAGCCCGCAACCATCGGCGCGTACGCAGCCGTTGCAAAGGTGAGCTTTGAACCTGGCGGGTTATAAGAAACCCCACCCGTAGGTGCTAAAACAGGCCAACCTGGACCTAAATCGACAACTTTTTTTAGAATTGGAACATAGAGGCTTGCGTATTCAACATCCCCGCTAACTGAATCTTTATAATCCGTACAAAGATTTGATGGGTTGTCCGCAGTATCATTACAAATGAGCGGATCATCAGAATATCCAAATACGTTATAACCAACGGGAGCAGAAAACTCACGTTGGACACTAAAATCAGCAACAATCCCCTGCACATCTGTCTGTAAACCTTTCAGTTTAGTTAAACCCGCAGGGTTAAAATGAATTGCACTAATTCCAGGAGGGTCAGCTGTAACAGCATTACCCATTGTTAATGAGCGTATATCTACAGAAAGGTTTAAACCTAAATGCGCAAACGCTTGTGTTGAGCACCCTGTCAAAAAGATCGCTGTAACTAATGGGCGCAATCGTATGTTTTTCATACATCACTCCCTTATTTAGCTTTCTTCTTACCAAAGCCCAAAATATCAAGCGGGAAAGATAAACCTAAAGAAATATCTGGTGAATCTTCAGTTAAACCAATACCCAAAGTACCATTTACAATTGTTTCAGGGTTAACACGAACCCCTAAAGCAATTGAGAACATACCACTCGACTGGTCTGCTGCTTTATATTCATCAGACATGCCAGCAACTGGTTTATATTTAAATGATGTATTCATGTTAAACGACTGTTGATATGACATTGTCATCGATACATCGTAGTTAAATGAATAAGCAAAACCGAAAGAGAATCCGCCTGTCATTCCAGGATCGAACTCATCTAAAATACGGCCACCAGCTTGGTTTCCGCCTTCCCCTTCGGAATTACCACCGCCACGTACTTGATTAAGCCCTGTTTCTTTAAAACCATAGTTTGCAGAAACTGAAGCGAATAATACGACTGGGTCTATGTATTTACGAGTACTTGCACCAACGCCAACTGAATAGTAGCCTTTACCAGTAGAAAGATCTGTTTCTGGATTAATTTCATATGGGCTATCACCCGTCTTGGTTGACAGGCTTCCGAATAAAATTAGCGGTAAGCGACCAGCCTTTAATGGGAATGGTTCCCAACGCGCACCTAGGTTGATATCGCCTAAGCCTGCTGTTGTTGTATCTTTTAAACTGTCTGACTTTGCAACCAACGGAAGTGAAGCTGTAAAGGTTAAATTATCACGTACGCCGTATTGTGCAGTAAAGGTATTGGTAATGGTATGGTTAGCATCTTCATCAACACGCAATTGATAAAGTTGCCCCTCATTCATCCCTGCATTAATTTGACTATCACGATAATAAGAATAATCTAAATCATAAAAAGTCGAAAACTCACCTTTTTTAATCAGTGAGTATTGGCGCTCATTTGAAGTAAAAACTTCTTGTAAATTCGTTTCTTGGGTTGCATCACCCTCTTTCTTTTGCAAAGCTTCTGCAGCTTGAGAACCTGGTTTCGGTACTAAAGATTTTGTTTCATCTTTATTGATTGCTACTTCTTGATTAGATGCAGTAGTAGTCGGATTTTTAGCCTCAGCACTTGGCGTGCTTGCAGTATCGGTAGATACAGCTTGATCTAGTTGTGCAGCCTCATCAGTGCTAACATCACTTGCTTCTTCCGCAGCATACAAACTCCCCATTACAAATTGAATACTAATTGCAAGTAAAGTTCTTTTCATCCATTGATTATTCATTTTATTCCTACCCAAGATTCAATTCCGTTATTTAATTTTTTAATCCATCTTCTACTTACGTTTATAATAGAGTCGCATATAGGTTGTAATTGGCTGATTATATGTCGCTGAGTTAACATCTCGGTCAATGACCTTACGCATAGTTGATGCTTTGTCCGCAACTCGATTGGCATAATCAGGGGTTGCAAACTGTGCATCGACCAATGCATAACGGTTGATAGTCGCATCATCGACATGACGCAAATCTGCATCTTGTAAAGCAAGCATATCGCGTTGTTGGTCTTTTGCGACATTCACAATGAATAAAGTATTATTTTCCCAAATCTGTTTGAATCGTTCTTGGTCAAAACTAATATTACCTAATGCAGGATCAGCGACATAAACTCGACCATCTTTATAGGCCTTAAAAACCACGAAATGTTTAAATCCAGCATAGGAAATAGGTACGATGACTGGCTGATTTTGATTAATCAGATCGGTAAACTCACCTTTAAAACCGCCACTTTCATAACCTATCGCAGCAACAAAACGCTTCATGTCTAAAAGTGAAAAGCTTCTTCGTTCTACAATACGATTGTATTCTCCAAAACGAAGTAAGCCTTCCATGGTTTGTTGTTCTGTAAGATTGGTGCCTACATAACCATTGAGTAATGTAGTGAGCGCTGCAGAACCACAGCTGTAGTCATACGCTTGACGTACAATACCACGGAACTGATTTTCTAAGGCTGGTTTGATGGTCACCACTTCACGATGGTTACGTGAAAATGATTTATCTCGTGAATCCGCAAGCTCTGTATAGTACACAGCATCTTTTGGCTTAGGTTTCACATCTAAGGCATGGCTGGCAAAATAATAGATTAATGCCGAACCTAAAGTAATTTCTAACATAATTCTAACTATCAAGTAGCGGCAGTGTTTTGCCAAAGTGTTAATTTTATTTTTAGAGTGAACACTCTACGTCCCTGTGACTAGAAGATAACGCTTTTTGAGAAAAAAAACAGTACTTTTTTAAACTTTTGTCGTATTTCATAAGTTTTTTTGTAAAAAAAAGCGCGTATAAAACGCGCTTTTTTAAAATTTGGATTAGTGACCAGAAATCGTGATCACAGCACCAGGTGTTGTACCAGCAGCACCATTAAATACTTTCATGCCAGAGATTGCAACATCACCAATCGATGCACTACCTGCTCCAGTACCTGTAAATGCAGTTCCACCAGTAGCGATAGTACCACCGCCTAGAACAACTTTAGTTAGGTAAATATTTGTACCAGCTGCATTTTTCATCGCTGTAATTGCAAGACCTGTAGGTTTAACAGCAACATCTGCATCCATCGCCAAGTTGCCACTACCATCAGCATCAGTAACTTTGATACCACTGATTGCAACATAACCACCACCACCAGTAGAAGCATCTTTAATAGCTAGCTCTTTAATCTCAAGACCACCTACCATCGAACCAGCCAACTTAATCATTGCACCTTGAGGTGTATTACCTAATTGTACAACAGCATTCATTTTACCTGTTTTTAAGCTTAAGCCACTTAAAATTTCAGCAGAACTTGTACCAGCAACATAAGCACCTGAAGTACCTGTTGCATTATTCACTTCGATTTTACCCAAAGAAATATCTAAACCAGATACAGCAGCAGCAACATTTAGGAAAGGAGCAGTGCCACCAGCACCAGCATCTGTGTCAATTTTAATATCTGCTAAATTACCAGTTGCCAACATACGAGTAGTATCTAAAGTCCCATCAGTGTTATGTGGACCACTCACAACAACATTATTTAAAGTGATCGCACCAGCTGCTGCGGTTCCACCAAAACCTGGGGTTCCAGCCGCACCAGCAGCAGCCAAACCATCACCATCAAAAACATGCACTTTAGCAATATCAATTTTTGAAATACCGATACCAATTGAGATACCGTCTTGACCAGTTGTTGCGCTTAGTGCAGCATCATCCATTGCTTGCATAGCCATTGCGTTTGAACTGATAGCCACTGCAGAAACTAAAGCAAGTTTAGTGAATAATTTCATAATATGTACTCTCCCAAGAGCATTTTTTTTCATTTTTAACCACTCTCCGCAGTTCCATGTTGTTTTTGTTTTTTTACAACAGAAACTTCAATCCTTGAGTAGTCCGTTTTGCCTTTTTAAATTAACTGCATGTTACTTTTTGTTCAACTGCTGTTTGTCAAAAACGACAACTAACCGATAAACGGTAAACACTTTTTAAAGCTTAATTTTCAGGTAAAATACTCGGTATTATTTTGCATTTTATCGAGTTAAAACTCCCTATGTTTCGGAAGCCATTAGATTTTTCCTCAAAAAGCATTTCAGATACATTGCAGAAGTTTAAACTGTTATTTGGCTGTACTTATTTAAAAAACTCAGGTGAATTATTGGTTTCGTTTTTACCTGAAAGTTATTGTATTGCAACAAAAGACCAACTTTACTTTTATCAAAGAGACAATACTTTTAACTATCAAATCAATCAAAACATAACACAACTCAATCAATTTATTGAATTTTCAACACCAACAACGTATTCAAATTCTTTTCAAGGCGGTTATATTGGGTTTATTGATTATAATTATGCAAGTCAGCAAAACATTGATGCTCAATTTAAAAATCAACCCAATCTATTTATTGGTAAATATAAAACATTTATAAAACTTGAAAAAAATCAATGGTTTTTCTACAGCACTGAGTCTTGCGCAGAAGAATTATTCCAATATATTCAAGATTTACTCTTAACCACAAAAAATAATTCTCAAGATTTCAAATTACTCACACCTTGCCATCCTACATGGTCTAAATCACAGTATTCTCATGCATTTAATCAAATCCAAGATTACATAAAAGCTGGCGATTGTTATCAGATTAATTTAACTCAGGAATTTACAGCGCAGGCGAGTGGCACATTACTTGATACGGCTGAACAATTTTGGCAACTCACGGATGCACCCTACTCAGGTTATTTAAAGATTGATAATTTTGAATTACTCAGTTGTTCACCTGAATTATTTATAGATTTTGAAGCCAATCGCAAAATCGTGACAAAACCGATTAAAGGAACCATGCCTCGTTATGAGGATCCAGTTCAAGATGAACAATCCAAACAGACATTAATTCATTCTCAAAAAGATCAAGCTGAGAATGTCATGATTGTCGATCTGTTACGAAATGATTTAAGTGTTTATGCAGAAGTCGGTTCTGTTCAAACCCCAAAACTTTTTAATATTGAATCATTCAACCAAGTACATCATATGGTGAGCGAGGTAACTGCCACATTAAAAGAGAATATTAACCCTTTTGAAATGTTGCTTTCAGCCCTTCCCGGTGGTTCGATTACAGGCGCACCTAAAATTCGTGCAATGCAAATTATTGAAGAATTAGAAAGTGCTCCACGTGGTGCATATTGCGGATCTATGGGATATTTCAATTTTGATGGGACGGGTTCTTGGAATATTTTAATTCGTTCAATCCAAAAATACCAAAATCGAGTGTCTGTATGGGCAGGTGGCGGAATCACCATTGCATCTGACTGCGATGCAGAATACCAAGAATGTTTTGATAAAGTCTCCGCCATGCTTGATTTACTCAATACATGGCATCGACCTGAATAATTTCAATTCAATATCTTGGCTCATTTAAGCCAAGATATCATTTTTCAATGTATCCACTAAACGTTGATTTTGCTCATCTGTACCAATGGTTATACGTAAAAATTGATTGATTCGTGGCTTATTGAAATAACGCACAATAATACCTCTTTCACGTAATTGTTTTGTTAATTCGCCTGCATCCGTTGAGGGTAAAGAAGCAAAGATAAAATTAGCTTTTGATGGTAATACCTTAAAACCAATCTCTTTTAAATCAGCAGTTAATTTCTCACGGCTATCAATTACTTTTTGACATTGTGCTTCAAAATATGCCTGATCTTCAAAGGATGCTACGGCAGCAGCAATTGCAAAACGATCTATTGGATAAGAGTTAAAGCTATTCTTCACAGCTTCTAAAGCGGCAATTAAATGGGGTTGTGCAATTGCAAAACCAACACGCAATCCTGCTAAAGAGCGCGACTTAGACGTGGTTTGGCACACCACTAAATTGTCGTATTTTTCAACCAAACTCACCGCTGATTCTGCACCAAAATCAACATAAGCCTCATCAATCACAACCACCGAATCAGGATTCGCCTTTAGCACTTGCTCTATCACATCTAAGCCTAATGCAATACTGGTTGGCGCATTTGGATTGGTGATAATAATCCCACCATTCGGCTGCTTGTAGTCTTCAATATTTATTTCAAAGTCATCATTCAATGGCAAAATTTTAGTTTGCGTACTGATTTGAAAAAACTGACTATAAACTGGATAAAAACTATAGGTAATGTCAGGATACAAAATTGGCTTATCCTGCACAAAAAATGCTTTAAAAATATGTGCTAAAACTTCATCCGAACCATTTCCAACAAAAACATGACGAACATCAACATGCTGTTGTTTTGCAATCGCCTGTTTCAACGCGGTTGCGTCAGGATCAGGATAGAGACGCAATGCATCTGCTGAATCCACTAAAACTGCCTGAACAGCAGCCACCACTTTAGGTGAAGGTGGATACGGATTTTCATTGGTATTTAATTTTAGTAAGTTTTGAATTTTAGGTTGCTCACCTGGCACGTATGGCTCTAATTCACGTACAGATGGACTCCAAAAACGCATTTGTTCAGTTGTGATATTTGACATTTTAATTTCTCAATATTCTCTCTTCTTTTAGGAGAGGATTAGGATGAGTTTTATATCCTCCCTCCCCTAACCTCTCCCAAAGTGAGAGGAATCTCCATCTGCTAAATGATCAAAACGATTTTCATCACTAGAATCCCCTCTCCTTTCAGGAGAGGGTTAGAGTTTTAGAAAACTAGGTTTTTTCACCTAGACTATAATTCAATTACTGATAACGATATCGTGCTGATCTTGCATGTGCATCTAAGTTTTCTTGTTGTGCAAGAATGTCGGCAGCTTTAGCAAGCGGTTTCACACCTTGTTCTGTACACATAATCAAACTTGAACGTTTTTGGAAATCGTATACACCCAATGGTGAAGAAAAACGTGCTGTACCTGAGGTTGGCAATACGTGATTCGGCCCTGCACAATAATCACCAATCGCTTCAGGTGTATATCGTCCCATGAAGATTGCTCCTGCATGGCGGATACTTTCTGACATTTTTTCAGCTTCATCTAAACAAAGTTCTAAATGCTCAGGTGCAACTTGATTAATCAAATCTATTGCTTCTTGACGATCTTTCACCAAAACCAATGCGCCACGATTCGCAATTGAAGTTCGTGCAATTTCAGCTTTAGGCAAAGCTGCTAAATGTGCTTCAATGGCTTGTGCAACGTCATTTAAAAGTTGCTCATCAGGGGTAATAAAAATAGCTTGAGCAACAGTGTCATGTTCTGCTTGCGACAAGATATCCATCGCCAACCATTGCGGATTATTTTCACCTTCTGCATAGACTAAAATTTCAGAAGGCCCTGCAATCATGTCAATACCGACTTGACCGAATACAGCCCTTTTTGCTGCGGCAACGAAACGATTCCCTGGCCCAGTGATTTTATCCACTTGGGGAATAGTTTCCGTACCATATGCCAATGCCGCAACAGCTTGTGCACCACCAATCGTAAACACACGATGCACACCAGCCAAATACGCTGCTGCCAAAACCAATGGATTTAATTCACCATTTGGCGCGGGTACAACCATAATAATTTCTTGCACACCTGCAACATGCGCAGGAACAGCATTCATTAACACTGAAGATGGATAAGACGCCAAACCACCCGGAACATAAATGCCAACACGATCTAAGGGTGTTACTTTCTGCCCGAGTGTATTCCCCAAATCATCAATATATGTCCAACCCTCTTGTTTTTGAGCTTGGTGAAAAGTACGAATACGATGTGCAGCCATTTCTAAAGCGTCACGTACTTCTGTCATCAAACCTTCAAATGCTGCTTTAAGTTGCTCTTGTGACAGTTCTAAATCTGAAAATTGATGCGCTGGATGTCGATCGAACTGTTGAGTGAGTTTAAGTACATGCGCATCACCATGTTGGCGTACATCTGCAATAATTTGGTCTACTGTTTTTAACAGCTCTGAATCACTCACTGTTTCAAAAGCCAACAAATCAGCAAAGACTTGTTTAAAGTTTAGCTCTTGAGTCGATAAACGTCGCATCAATTTACCCACAAGGTTGTTTAGGAAAGATTTAGTTTACCTTGTTTTGGCTATCTTGTGGGCAAGATAACATCATCTATTTTATTTTGTTTAATAGGAAAATACTTTTAATTATTTTTAGAAATATAAAAATAAAAAACAATCACTTCTTTCTTTGTTCTATAAGAATCAACGATTTTAATGTCACAAAAATACGAGCTCAATCGTCATATTTATACATTCATTTTTGTTTAAATAAAGAGACCACGATGCCAACATCAAATATTGATCCAAATACTCACTTAACTTCTGTTATCCAAAACCTTATTCAAGTCCATGTCAGCTTGGATGCCTTATCTCTTTTAGACACAAGACTCAAACATCTAATTTTACTTAGAGTTTCTCAAATTAATGCTTGCGCTTTCTGTGTCAAAATGCATTTAGCAGAAGCAAGAGCAAACGGAGAAACATCAGAAAGGTTAGATCGATTAGTGGTATGGCGTCATTGTACAGATTACACAGATCAAGAAAAAGTAGCTTTTGAATGGGCCGAATCTTTAACAACTCTTCAAATTAAAACAGATTATGCCACTTTACGTGAAAATCTTTTGAAGCATTTCAATGAAAAACAAATTTCAGCTTTGACCGTACTGATTAGTATGATTAATTTATGGAATAGAGTTCAAATTTCACAACATTAATATGAATACTCAGCACAACACACATTCGCATGATGTTGAGACTTTCCTAGAGCATCGGGCTTTTTTGCTCGGTCTCGCCTACCGTATACTCGGAAGCAAAAGTGATGCCGAAGATATATTACAAGACATTTTCATTAAATGGTCTCAACATCCAAAATCCAATATTGCTACACCAAAGGCTTGGTTAACAACTGTTTGCACTCGACAAAGTATCGACCTATTACGCTCAGCACATAAATCTCGCACCGAATATATAGGAACATGGCTTCCTGAGCCCTATCAACCAGTGAATCATATTTCGATTGAATCTGATTTTACCTTATCTACAGCATTCCTATTATTATTGGAGAAGCTTTCTCCAAAAGAACGTGCAGCTTATTTATTACATGACATTTTTGATTATGACTATTCTGAACTCTCAGAAATTTTAGAAGAAAATCAAAATTATTGTCGAAAGCTTATTTCAAGAGCAAGAGAAAAGCTTGTATTTGACCGCAATCAAAATTTTATACTTCCAAATTCTCAACAAATTGAACTTCTTCACGCATTTAAAGATGCAACTCAGTCAGGTAATCTTGATCAATTAACAATCCTCCTCACTCAAGATATTCAATTATTTGCAGATGGTGGAGGGAAAGTATCTGCAATTTCCAAGCCTTTATTATCTATTGATCGTGTTACTAAATTTTTCCAAAGGCTTTTGTTTCAGGCATGGCGTGAATTTAGATGGGATTTGCAACAGATTAATGGTGCTTTAGGTTTTAATTTTTATAATGCTTCTGAAAATTGCATTATGATCATTACATTCAGCTTTAGCCCAGATCAACGTATTCAAAATATTTTTATACAACGAAATCCTGAAAAAATAAAAAGATCAGCATAAAGCTGATCTTTTTAGACGGTCAAAAAATATTATTTCTGACGCTCTGCAACTGCTTTTTCAAGCTGTTCAAGAATTGGATTTAATAAAGCTTGTTTACGTTTAAAACTCGCTTTATTCACAATCAAGCGTGAAGACACTTTGCAAATTTCTTCTAATGGCTCTAAACCATTAGCACGCAACGTATTTCCAGTATCTACCACATCGACAATGTAATCACCCAAACCAACCAATGGCGCAAGCTCCATCGATCCATAAAGTTTAATCACATCAACTTGCTCACCAAGGCTTGCATAATACTGACGAGTTAAATTTACATATTTGGTTGCGATTTTTAAACGCCCTTTTGGACGTACCATGCCAACCTTGCCTGCTGTCATTAATCTACAGTTCGCAATTTTCAAATCCAATGGCTCATAGACATTTTGCGCACCATGTTCCATCAAAACATCTTTACCTGCTACACCAATATCTGCCGCACCATTTTCAACATAAGTTGGCACATCTGAAGCACGTAAAATTAAAATACGGACTTGTTTGTGCGTCGTTGGAAAGATCAACTTACGAGATTTATCTGGATCTTCCAATAAGTTAATTCCAGCAGTTTCAAGTAAAGGTAAAGTTTCCTTTAAAATACGTCCCTTACTTAATGCTAAAGTTAAACCATGATCAAAATTGCCCATTACGTCAAAGTTTGGATCATCGTTTCTCATATCGCTCATTAACTTTTCTCGCTCACACGCTGAATTTGGGCACCAATACTTTGTAATTTCGCCTCAATATCTTCATAACCACGATCAATATGATAAATACGATCAATGATTGTTTCGCCCTCAGCAGCCAAAGCAGCCAATACGAGGGAGAATGAAGCACGTAAATCTGTTGCCATTACAGGAGCAGCAGAAAGTTTTTCCACGCCAGTCACAACAGCATCATTACCTTCAACCTGAATATTTGCGCCCATACGTGCCAATTCAGGAACATGCATAAAACGGTTTTCAAAAATCGTTTCAGAAATTGTTGCGAACCCACGACCAATCGCATTGACTGCCATGATCTGCGCTTGCATATCTGTTGGAAAATCAGGATGTGGCAAAGTCTGGAAGCTTACAGCTTTAGGACGCTTACCCATCATATCTAGTTCGATCCAGTCATCACCACGCGTGACTTCTGCACCCATTTCTTCAAATTTATCGAGTACAGATTCTAATAAATTTGGATCGGTATGTGTTGTTTTAACTCGCCCACCAGTAATTGCAGCGGCCGCTAAATATGAACCTGTTTCAATACGGTCTGCAACGACTGCATATTCACAACCATGTAAACTTTCAACACCAGTAACAACCAATGTATCTGTGTCTAGACCTTCAATTTTTGCGCCCATTTTAATCAGCATTTGTGCAAGGTCTGTAATTTCAGGTTCACGTGCTGCATTACGAATCGTGGTTACACCATCAGCTAAAACTGCAGCCGTTAAAATGTTTTCCGTTCCGCCTACAGTCACCATATCAAAAATGACTTCACCGCCTTTTAAGCGACCATCCACTTTTGCATGAACATAACCCGCTTCGACCTCAATTTGTGCACCTAAAGCTTCAAGTGCTTTCAAATGTTGATCAACAGGACGAGAACCAATCGCACATCCACCTGGAAGCGAAACTTTAGCACTACCATAGCGCGCCAACAAAGGCCCTAGCACCAAAATTGATGCACGCATGGTTTTTACCAATTCATAAGGTGCAAATTGGTTATCTAATGTAGAGGTATCAGCAACAACTGTATCCCCCTGATAAGTCATGGTGACACCTAAACCACCAATCAATTTAACCAAAGTGTTCACATCTTTAAGATTTGGAACATTGGTTAAAGTAATTGGGGTATCAGCAAGAATCATGGCTGCCAATAAAGGTAAGGCAGCATTTTTCGCACCTGAGATACGAACTTCGCCTTCTAGTTTTACACCGCCTTGAATGAGAAATTTATCCATTGACGCTTAAGCTCCAAACATACTGGCTTTGCGCCATTCTTCTTTAGTCATTGCACGAATAGTCACAGCATGTACTGCACCACTTGCGATATATGAATTAAGCGGCTGATAAACTGTTTGTTGACGAGCAACAGGACGCTTGCCTTCAAATTGATCGTCTACAATACGGAGGTCAAATTTACCTGCTTGTCCACTGACAGCAACTTCAGCATCAGGAAAAGCTGCTTTTAAGATTTCAGTGAGCTGTTCACTATTCATTGCATCGACCTCTTATAGGACTGACAGTGTAAAAACCGAATATTTTACTATAACTCTGCAAAATAATTCATTATCTCGTACAAAATTATCAATAAAAAAAAGAGGTATTTGCAACCTCTTTTTACCGTTCAATTTTTTCTATTCTACACAGATACCAACAAAGGTTGATAATTTAACTGCATTTTACGATGTCGTTCTAACTGCCTTTTTAATTTATCGGTGAGTTTTGCAATCGCATTATACATATCATCAGCAGATGCTTGAGCAAACAGCTCGACGCCCGGTAGTCGAACAATCGCTTCTGCGATATGGTTTGCACTCCCTTTTTTTGATCTTTTATCTAATTGATGATCTTTACTCAGCTTCACCTGCATACTATTAACTTGATCTATATGCTTTGTCATCTGCGTAAATTTATCTCGAATACTTTCTTCTATTGCAGGTGTAATACTTAAATGATGTCCACGAATTGTAATTTGCATAGTTCGATCCCTCTCCTTCATGATGAAGATATGAAAGTCATAGTCAAAATGATCCCATGCCAGAATTCACGTAGAGAGAAATACTGTACCTTAAATCATGTCATCATTTTAACCACTCAAAAAACTAACAAGCGATTCATTATTTGGTCATAATGAACATTTAGAATAGTCACACTTTAAAAATTAGATCAAGACTTTTCGATCTGAAGATGAAGGAATATGTAACGATTCACGATATTTTGCGACCGTTCTGCGAGCAACTTCGATCCCATCCTCTTTCAATAGATTTGCAATCGTATTATCTGACAATGGTTTACGTGGATTTTCATCTGAAATTAACTTTTTGATTTTTGCACGAATCGCTGTTGAAGAAGCCTCACCACCTGCTGTTGTTCCCACATGACTTGAAAAGAAATATTTCAACTCAAACAAGCCACGTGGCGTAAGCAAAAACTTATTGGTTGTTACACGAGAAACGGTAGACTCATGCAATTCCACTTCTTCTGCAACATCACGTAAGACCAGTGGTTTCATGCCTTCAGCACCCACTTCTAAAAATTCACGTTGATGTCTTACGATGCAACTTGCAACCTTTAATAAAGTCTTATGCCGCTCATCAACACTTTTAATAAAGTTCTTTGCTTCCAGCATTTGATTACGTAAATATTGATTATCATCACTTTGATCTGCGCGCTTAATCATTCCAGAATAAAAAGAATTGATTCTTAATTTAGGTAAAATATCTGGATTCAGTTGTACATGCCAATGTTCATTTTTCTTAGACACCACAACATCTGGAATTTGATAATCCGATTCTTTTTGCTCAAATTCAGCTCCCGGATAAGGCTTTAAAGTCTTCAATAAATCAACGGCTGACTTTAATTGATCTGCATTCAAACCCGTTTGCTTCACCAATTTATTTAAATCATTACTGACCAAAAGTTCATAATGTTTTAACAACATTAAGGCTTCTTTTCTAAATAAAGTCGTATTTGGCAAAGCATCTATTTGTATAAATAAGCACTCTGCCAAGTTTCTAGAGCCAATTCCAATCGGCTCTAAGCGCTGAATATGCTTTAAAACAACAATAACTTCGTCAGATTCAACCTCGATTTCATAGTCCATTTGTTGCAATAAATGTTGTACAGAACTGACGATTTCCTCTACATCTGCATCTAAAAAACCTTTTTCATCTAAAGCATCAACAATACAGTATGCAATTAACTTATCTACTGGCGAAAAGTGCAACAGATTAACCTGTCCAAGCATATGTTCTTTTAATGATGCGTCTGCATGATGATTGTCTTCACGATCATCAAACTCTGGGCGTTCCATTGCGGTAGATTGATGTGTATAGACATCATCCCAATCGGTATCCACAGGTAATTCATCAGGCAGATGATCTGCATTTAAAGACTCTGAAAGTTCATATTCTTGTTGTTCTTTTTTTATATCATCTAAACTTTCAATATGTTCATGGCTTTCTTCCTCTACTTTTTCGAGCAGCGGATTACTATCTAATTGTATTTGAATTTCTTGTTCAAGCTCTAAACTCGATAATTGGAGCAATCGAATGGCTTGTTGCAGTTGTGGCGTAAGCGACAACGAATTTGCAACCTTCAATCCAACCGATAACTTCATAGAAATGCGCCCCACACTGTTAACACGTACCGAATATAGATAAGCAAAATTCATGCCTATTTATATTTTATAGCATATTGAATGATATGCGCCTAGTGATAAAAAAGAATGAATCGGTAAAAAAATATTTATTATTGATCAACTAAAATTAATTTCAGTTCTTGTATTGATTTTATTAAAAATAAAACCCTTACATTGAAATTTAATATTGTCAGTTTAATTATCAAACAAAGAAATACTGTTTAAAAACGCATAAGCTAAAATAAATACCTTACCCTCTATTTATTTCATTTTTTTTAAATACAATACCAAACCTATCGTGATCGATATCACATTATATTTTGATCAAAATTTACTATTTATTATGTTTTATCCTTTACTTATTTAAAGGGTAGGTATAAAAATAAATAGGAATACGGTGTTTGACGGATCATGTATTGCAAAATACATAACACCAAAAAATGTAACAATTCGAACCTAAAGCTAGATTGCTCAATAAAAGCAAATGGAGACTTCAAAAATGAAGAAATTATCGACAAAGGTATTAACGACTACACTTGGCGTACTTATGGCTGGTGGTGCTTTTTCGCAAGTTCAAGCAGCAGATACTCTCGCAAAAATTAAGCAATCAGGGAAAGTCATTATTGGTTATCGTGAATCATCAGATCCGATTTCTTATATTGTTGGCGGCAAACCAATGGGTTATGCAGTAGATATTTGCAATAACTTTGCAAATGAACTGAAAAAATCATTGAAAATGCCAAATCTTAAAGTTGAATATAAAGCCGTTACTTCTTCTACTCGTATTCCTGAAATGTTGGCAGGCAATATTGATATGGAATGTGGTACAACGACAAACTCTGTACAGCGTCAACAACAAGTTGGTTTTTCTACAAACTACTATGCAACTGAAGTTCGCATGGCTGTAAAAGCAAACTCACCAATCAAATCCATTGCGGATTTAAATGGTAAAGCGGTTGTAACGACTCAAGGTACAACTTCTGATAAATACATCAAAATGGGTGAGAAAGGTGAAAAAGTAAATGTGAATAACGTTTACGGTAAAGACCACTCAGATTCATTTGCAATGGTTGCGTCAGGTCGTGCTGCTGCATTCGTAATGGATGACAATATTCTTGCAGGTTTAATTGCAAAATCTTCAAATCCTAAAGATTTCAGAATCGTTGGGCCAGTTTTATCTTCAGAACCATACGGCATTATGATTCCTAAAGGTGATGCAGCATATAAAGCAATTGCTGACCGTGTTGTCACTGGTATGTGGAAAAATGGACAAATGGCTGCTTTATACAAAAAATGGTTCTTGTCTCCAATTGCACCTAAAAATGTCAACATGAATATGCCGATGAGCTCATCTTATAAAGCGCTGATGGCTAAACCTACTGATGCTGGTATCAACTAAGTTACCCACTTATTAGAAAATAGTGTGTAGATCAAAATATAACCTATATTTTGATCTATAATTTTTTAAAAATTAAAATTGCAAGGAGCACGCATGTCAGTAGGCTCACTTAACTGGACAGCATATTGTCTACCTTCCAACGAATACAGTTTAGAAAAAGCAGCATGGGCAGAATCTGTATGTAAAGCAATTGGTGGTGAAAGCTACTCCTCTGTTGCTGATGCACCAACTTGGTTACAACTCCTCGGTTCTGGGGTTTGGACGATGGTTTGGACAGCTGTTTTAGCTTTCTTTTTGGCATTCGCTATCGGATCTCTCATCGGTATATTACGGACATTACCCAGTAAACCATTGTCATTTATTGGTACCTGCTACGTAGAACTATTTCGAAATATTCCTCTTATTGTTCAACTTTTCTTCTGGGCATTTGTATTTCCAGAATTACTCCCGAAAAGTTTAAGTACAGGCAGTGGAGAAATCGTAAATGGTGGATGGTGGCAAAACATTCTCAATGATAATCCTGCTGTAATCGGTGTTTTTGCACTAGGTTTATACACCGCGGCTCGTATTGCAGAACAAGTCCGTGCAGGGATCAACACCGTTTCACGTGGACAAAAAAATGCGGCATTCGCAATTGGCTTAACCCAAAGCCAAAGTTATCGCTATGTTATTTTACCAGTCGCATATCGTATTGTTTGGCCAACACTTACATCTGAAGCGATGAACGTGTTTAAAAACTCAGCCGTTTTATATGCATTAAGCGTTCTTAACTTCTTTGCTTATACTAAAACAATGCGTGAAGAAACATCCCAAGATATCGTTATTCTTATTCTCTCTACCCCAGTATATTTAGTGATCACCTATTCTATTAAATACATTATGGCTTGGATTGAAAAGCGTATGGCTGTTCCTGGGCTAGGATCAGGGGGTAAATAATTATGGATTTCAGCATATTACAAAACCAAGATGTGATCCAAACTTTACTCGCTGGTTTCAAATTTACAGTAACAGTTACAATACTTTCTGTGATTGGCGGTATTCTTATTGGTACGCCACTTGCAATGATGCGACTTTCTGATAATAAAATTGCCAGTGGTTTTGCTAAAATTTATGTAGATTTCTTTCGTGGTGTACCACTGATTCAAGTCATCTTCATCTTTTACTTCTTACTGCCTAAATTTTTTGAATTCCAATCAGATACATATTACGGGCCACTTTTTTCAAGTGTAGTCACTTTCGCAATTTTTGAAGCTGCATTCTTTTCAGAAATTGTACGTTCTGGTATTCAATCGGTATCTAAAGGTCAGGTTAACGCAGGTTATGCACTCGGCTTTACATACGGACAAACCATGTCCAATGTTGTATTGCCACAAGCTTTTAGAAATATGCTACCTGTACTACTCACCCAATCGATCGTTCTTTTCCAAGACATATCTTTGGTATACGTGATTAGCGCTCCAGACTTTTTAGGCAATGCCAATACATTGGCAAACACCTATGGTGCTGAAACTAAAGCAACTTTCTACTTAGTCGTAGCCCTCGTTTACTTCTGTATTTCCTTTGCGCTTTCAAGACTTGTGAAGCGTTTACATCAAAAAATAGCAATTATTCGTTAATTGGAGAATCGATATGCCAATGATAGAAATACAACATATCTCAAAATGGTATGGAGATTTTCAGGTTCTAACTGATTGCACAACTTCTATCGAAAAGGGTGAAGTTGTGGTGGTTTGCGGGCCATCAGGCTCAGGTAAATCAACACTGATTAAAACTGTTAATGCTTTAGAACCATTCCAAGAAGGCAACATTATTGTCGATGGAACAGCGCTAAAAGACTCTAAAACGGATTTAGCTCAATTTCGTTCACGTGTAGGTATGGTCTTCCAACATTTTGAATTATTCCCACATATGACTGTTTTAGATAATCTCACCATCGGTCAAATGAAAGTACTCAAACGCTCTGAACAAGAAGCTAAGAAAAAAGCACTGGAATACCTAGATCGTGTTGGCCTTTCTGCACACAAAGACAAGTTTCCAGGACAGCTTTCAGGTGGACAACAACAGCGTGTCGCAATTGCCCGTGGTCTATGCATGGATCCAGTATGTATGTTGTTTGACGAGCCGACCTCTGCCCTTGACCCTGAAATGGTCGGTGAAGTACTCGATGTGATGAGTCAGCTTGCAAAAGAAGGCATGACCATGATGTGTGTTACCCATGAAATGGGCTTCGCACGCAAAGTTTCAAGTCGTGTGATCTTTATGGATCAAGGAAAAATTATTGAAGACTGTAAAACAGAAGACTTCTTTAACAAACCTGAAGAACGCCATGAAAGAACCAAGTTTTTCTTAGACAAGATCTCGATGGTTCATTAATAAATAGTGCCTCAACATCAAAATTGTTGAGGCATTTTTCTATCTAGGAAATTGTAATTCAAATAGCTGATTAACACGCTATCAAAACAAAAAAGTAAGATCTTTTAAATAATCAATTTTCTGCAAAGACTAGGTTCACTCATCACATAAATAACCTTTACTTAAATATCGCACACCGATCAACATCTCGATTTTTAATTATTCAATAGAGATCGGTAATTGTAATTTGGTAATGACAGGCTTTCCATTCTTCAAGGGCTTCTGAAATTGCCAACGTTGCACCTGTGTAAGTAACAACCACGTAAGATCATCGTTTTCTGCTGAAATGACTTTAGGTAACTGAACCATTCCCTCTTCATCCAAATAAAATTCAATAAGAACCTCATTGTATTTTTTACTCTTAATAAGTTCTGAAGGTATATTGGGATATGGACTATACAATGCTACTGGAATCGAATCTAACTGATTGGCGCTAACCAGTCTTCCATCATTATTTTCAATATATTTTAAAATTCTTTCAGCTGAAGGATTTACCCCAGTATCCCTGTTCATTGGTTTAAAAATAAACTCTTTCGATAGTGCAGCCCAACTGGGTTGCCCACCTTTAATTGCTGGTAATTGCTGGTTCAAAAACCCATGAACTAAATGAAGCTTGGGCTGATAAACCAAATTCAGGTTGAGTTGATGACAATATTTTAGATTCCACAATATGGCCATTAGGGTCAACTATGATCATTATATTTGCTTTGCCAGTTTGATTTTTTTCCAATAAATCCAAGGGATAAACAACAGGGACAACAATTTTTATTTGTGGTGCGACATCAAACTGAAATTTTTCTTGTAAATAAGTAGAGGCATTTGATGTTTTAAATGGAATATCTTTATTATCTGCATTTAGCTCCTCAATCATAAAATCATAGGGTATTTCAATTTCAACGTCTTCTTTTATAGGCTTAAATTTAGTCGCCAAAATATTTTGAACAACCACTTTTTCTAAATCAGGATGACTTGATTCTAAGACGATAACTTTACTCACCTCTCCTTGCTTATTAATTACTACTTTAATATTCACCCTCCCACCATTTCCTACCTTAAGTAAGTTTTTCGGATAAATCATTTTAGGTATTACTAATGGCTCTAGACTTGATCCTTTGAGTTCTGATAATTTTGGACTTGCATCTTGCAAAGCCTCAGACTGCGCGTGTGCTGCTAAATGAACAAATATTGATGTAGCTAATACCCAAACAAACTTCATAAGAATTCCATTTTTATTTTTCAATAAGCACGATTTGCAAATCTAAATCACGGATTATTTATACTGTATTTAGTTTTTAATTTATGGGCAAGATTATTTTTCAATAGAATAACCAAGCAAAAAAAAACACCCCCAACTATCGAGTTGGGGGTGTTTTGAATTTAAAAGCTGGCGATGACTTACTCTCACATGGGTAACCCCACACTACCATCAGCGCTAAGAGGTTTCACTTCTGAGTTCGGGAAGGGATCAGGTGGTTCACTCTTGCTATTGTCGCCAGCAAACTGTTATGGACTTGTTCGGGTCTTATTTAAATGCCTTACTTGGTACCAAATGAGTTTAACAGAACATTTGAGTTGGGTATTGTAACTAGCTTTACAACTAAATCAAGTATGATTGATCTTTTATGAATCAAATGATGCTCTATATACAACTGTTTGGGTGTTGTATAGTCAAGCCTCACGAGCAATTAGTATTGGTCAGCTTCATACGTCACCGTACTTCCACATCCAACCTATCAACGTCGTAGTCTTCAACGGCTCTTTAGGAGGCATAAAGCCTCGGGGAAATCTTATCTTGAGGTAGGCTTCCCGCTTAGATGCTTTCAGCGGTTATCCCTTCCGAACATAGCTACCCGGCGATGCGACTGGCGTCACAACCGGTACACCAGAGGTTCGTCCACTCTGGTCCTCTCGTACTAGGAGCAGATCCTCTCAAATTTCCAACGCCCACGGTAGATAGGGACCGAACTGTCTCACGACGTTCTAAACCCAGCTCGCGTACCTCTTTAAATGGCGAACAGCCATACCCTTGGGACCTGCTTCAGCCCCAGGATGAGATGAGCCGACATCGAGGTGCCAAACACCGCCGTCGATATGAACTCTTGGGCGGTATCAGCCTGTTATCCCCAGAGTACCTTTTATCCGTTGAGCGATGGCCCTTCCATACAGAACCACCGGATCACTAAGACCTACTTTCGTACCTGCTCGACTTGTGGGTCTCGCAGTTAAGCGCGCTTTTGCCTTTATACTCTACGCGTGATTTCCGACCACGCTGAGCGCACCTTCGTACTCCTCCGTTACTCTTTAGGAGGAGACCGCCCCAGTCAAACTACCCACCAGACATGGTCCTCGTCCCGGATAACGGGACAGAGTTAGAACCTCAATATTACCAGGGTGGTATTTCAAGGATGGCTCCATTGGAACTGGCGTCCCAATTTCATAGCCTCCCACCTATCCTACACAAGTAAGATCAAAGTTCAATGTCAAGCTGCAGTAAAGGTTCACGGGGTCTTTCCGTCTAGCCGCGGGTACACCGCATCTTCACGGCGATTTCGATTTCACTGAGCCTCTGCTGGAGACAGCGCCCCCATCATTATGCCATTCGTGCAGGTCGGAACTTACCCGACAAGGAATTTCGCTACCTTAGGACCGTTATAGTTACGGCCGCCGTTTACTGGGGCTTCGATCAAGAGCTTCGCTTACGCTAACCCCATCAATTAACCTTCCAGCACCGGGCAGGCATCACACCCTATACGTCCACTTTCGTGTTTGCAGAGTGCTATGTTTTTAATAAACAGTTGCAGGGGCCTGGTTTCTGTGGCTGCCAATAGCTCAAGGAGCAAGTCCTATCACCGTCAGCAGCGTACCTTCTCCCGAAGTTACGGTACCATTTTGCCTAGTTCCTTCAGCAGAGTTCTCTCAAGCGCTTTGGTCTACTCGACCTGACCACCTGTGTCGGTTTCGGGTACGATTCCTGTGTAACTGAAGCTTAGAGACTTTTCCTGGAAGCTTGGTATCAGCCACTTCGCTAGTAAACTAGCTTGTTATCAGTTCTCAGCATAGAGTACCCCGGATTTGCCTAAGATACATGCCTACAACCTTTCACCTGGACAACCAACGCCAGGCTGACTTAACCTTCTCCGTCCTCTCATCGCATTACACAGAAGTATTGGAATATTAACCAATTTCCCATCGACTACGCCTCTCGGCCTCGCCTTAGGGGTCGACTCACCCAGCCCCGATTAACGTTGGACTGGAACCCTTGGTCTTTCAGCGAACGGGTTTTTCACCCGTTTTGTCGTTACTCACGTCAGCATTCGCACTTCTGATACCTCCAGCATGCTTCTCAACACACCTTCATCGGCTTACAGAACGCTCCCCTACCACGTGCACTTAGTGCACATCCGCAGCTTCGGCATATAGTTTTAGCCCCGTTACATCTTCCGCGCAGGCCGACTCGACTAGTGAGCTATTACGCTTTCTTTAAAGGGTGGCTGCTTCTAAGCCAACCTCCTAGCTGTCTATGCCTTCCCACATCGTTTCCCACTTAACTATAATTTTGGGGCCTTAGCTGGCGGTCTGGATTGTTTTCCTCTTGACTACGGACGTTAGCACCCGCAGTCTGTCTCCCGGATAGTACTCATAGGTATTCGGAGTTTGCATCGGTTTGGTAAGTCGGGATGACCCCCTAGCCGAAACAGTGCTCTACCCCCTATGGTATTCGTCCGAGGCGCTACCTAAATAGCTTTCGGGGAGAACCAGCTATCACCGAGTTTGATTAGCCTTTCACCCCTATCCACAAGTCATCCCCTGGCTTTTCAACGACAGTGGGTTCGGTCCTCCAGTTAGTGTTACCCAACCTTCAACCTGCTCATGGATAGATCACCCGGTTTCGGGTCTATACCCAGCAACTAAACGCCCTATTAAGACTCGATTTCTCTACGGCTCCCCTATACGGTTAACCTTGCTACTGAATATAAGTCGCTGACCCATTATACAAAAGGTACGCAGTCACCGAACAAGTCGGCTCCCACTGCTTGTATGCATGCGGTTTCAGGATCTATTTCACTCCCCTCACAGGGGTTCTTTTCGCCTTTCCCTCACGGTACTGGTTCACTATCGGTCAGTCAGGAGTATTTAGCCTTGGAGGATGGTCCCCCCATATTCAGACAAGGTTTCACGTGCCTCGCCCTACTCGTCATCATTATATGTGCACTTTCGTGTACGGGACTATCACCCTCTACGGTCGCACTTCCCAGAGCGTTCCGCTAATACACATATAACTTAATGGGCTGATCCGCGTTCGCTCGCCGCTACTGACGGAATCTCAATTGATTTCTTTTCCTAAGGGTACTGAGATGTTTCACTTCCCCTCGTTCGCCTCGCATGACTATGTATTCATCATGCGATACCTACCTTATGGTAAGTGGGTTTCCCCATTCAGAAATCTCCGGATCACAGGATATTTGCCGCCTCCCCGAAGCTTATCGCAGGCTATTACGTCTTTCTTCGCCTCTGACTGCCAAGGCATCCACCACATGCACTTAATTACTTGACTATACAACCCCAAACAGTCGCTAACACATACAAGTGAGTGTTATCGTTGCAAACTTAATTGCTACTATCTGTTGTTCGTGCACTTAAGCACTGTACAGCTTCAATTTAATTCATATACCAAAACGCTTGATTCAGTTTTATCGCTAGTGCTCATTTCATTCAACATTAACAATTGCTTGTTAATTTGCTTGAAACGAGTTAAACAATTATTTCAACTCAAATTTATTCTGTTAATGATTCACTACCGCCTCGTCAGCAAGTAGTTCACTGTGATAAATCACAGAAGTTAATAAATCAAGACCATGTGATCTTCTTATTCATTAATTTCTATAAACTATCTTTAGGATTTAACTTTCGTTTTCACATTACTTCGTAATGTATGGTGGAGACTAGGAGAGTCGAACTCCTGACCTCCTGCGTGCAAAGCAGGCGCTCTACCAACTAAGCTAAGTCCCCAGCTTAAGATCTTAATATATCTGTTTCTCTGTAATCTTGAATTTCTTCAATTTCAATCAGTAGACTTGGTGGGTCTGACAAGACTTGAACTTGTGACCCCACGCTTATCAAGCGTGTGCTCTAACCAACTGAGCTACAGACCCTCAGATACATCAATGAAGAACAACTTGTTGTGGATTCTTACCAATAACCAATCTTTCGTTAAGGAGGTGATCCAGCCGCAGGTTCCCCTACGGCTACCTTGTTACGACTTCACCCCAGTCGTCGGCCACACCGTGGTAAGCGTCCTCCCTAAGGTTAGACTACCTACTTCTGGTGCAACAAACTCCCATGGTGTGACGGGCGGTGTGTACAAGGCCCGGGAACGTATTCACCGCGGCATTCTGATCCGCGATTACTAGCGATTCCGACTTCATGGAGTCGAGTTGCAGACTCCAATCCGGACTACGATCGGCTTTTTGAGATTAGCATCCTATCGCTAGGTAGCAACCCTTTGTACCGACCATTGTAGCACGTGTGTAGCCCTGGTCGTAAGGGCCATGATGACTTGACGTCGTCCCCGCCTTCCTCCAGTTTGTCACTGGCAGTATCCTTAAAGTTCCCACCCGAAGTGCTGGCAAATAAGGAAAAGGGTTGCGCTCGTTGCGGGACTTAACCCAACATCTCACGACACGAGCTGACGACAGCCATGCAGCACCTGTATGTAAGTTCCCGAAGGCACCAATCCATCTCTGGAAAGTTCTTACTATGTCAAGACCAGGTAAGGTTCTTCGCGTTGCATCGAATTAAACCACATGCTCCACCGCTTGTGCGGGCCCCCGTCAATTCATTTGAGTTTTAGTCTTGCGACCGTACTCCCCAGGCGGTCTACTTATCGCGTTAGCTGCGCCACTAAAGCCTCAAAGGCCCCAACGGCTAGTAGACATCGTTTACGGCATGGACTACCAGGGTATCTAATCCTGTTTGCTCCCCATGCTTTCGTACCTCAGCGTCAGTATTAGGCCAGATGGCTGCCTTCGCCATCGGTATTCCTCCAGATCTCTACGCATTTCACCGCTACACCTGGAATTCTACCATCCTCTCCCATACTCTAGCTTCCCAGTATCGAATGCAATTCCTAAGTTAAGCTCAGGGATTTCACATCCGACTTAAAAAGCCGCCTACGTACGCTTTACGCCCAGTAAATCCGATTAACGCTCGCACCCTCTGTATTACCGCGGCTGCTGGCACAGAGTTAGCCGGTGCTTATTCTGCGAGTAACGTCCAAGCATCTAGGATATTAGCCTAGAGCTCCTCCTCCTCGCTTAAAGTGCTTTACAACCATAAGGCCTTCTTCACACACGCGGCATGGCTGGATCAGGGTTCCCCCCATTGTCCAATATTCCCCACTGCTGCCTCCCGTAGGAGTCTGGGCCGTGTCTCAGTCCCAGTGTGGCGGATCATCCTCTCAGACCCGCTACAGATCGTCGCCTTGGTAGGCCTTTACCCCACCAACTAGCTAATCCGACTTAGGCTCATCATTTAGCGCAAGGTCCGAAGATCCCCTGCTTTCTCCCGTAGGACGTATGCGGTATTAGCATTCCTTTCGGAATGTTGTCCCCCACTAAATGGCAGATTCCTAAGCATTACTCACCCGTCCGCCGCTAGAGATATAACCGAAGCTACATCCCCCGCTCGACTTGCATGTGTTAAGCCTGCCGCCAGCGTTCAATCTGAGCCATGATCAAACTCTTCAGTTAAAATCATTAGTGACTTAAGGTCACAATTCTGGCTCATCAATTTCCTGACAAATTCTCTCAAATAAACTTCGAGTAATTTAAACCTTTCAATCAATGAAATATTTTCGATCAATCAATCAGTAAAAATCCACACAAGTTGTTCTTCATATTCTCTTAATGATCTTCTCAATGCTTCGTCAGCATCAAGCTAGGTCGGCTATATTACTCTCAATCTCTTAAAAGTCAATCGTTAATGTTAATCTTTTTTCTAACAAATCATTCTTTAATCAATTCAACAAATTTCCTTTAGAAATCTATCTAAACCTTTCAAGCTATTGATTTATCAGAAGTTTTATTTAACATCACCGCCGATGGATGTGCATTCTACACCATTCCTAAACCAACACAACCCCTTTCAGCATCTTTTTTTGGTTTTTTAGGTTATTTGGTTGTTTATTACCCATTAATCACATTTTTTCACATTTTTTGATCAAATTTGCTTTAATACACATGCAATAATTCTTGCTAGAATATAATTCAATGTCGTTAATACTGTTATTGACTACTTTTACTATTAAGAAAACCTCAAGGAATTCTATGCGTCCTTATTCTTTACTATGGGCATGTTTACTAAGCATTGGCGTCACAGGCCAAGTTTCTGCCCAAACAAATTCATCTACTCAAACAGATTCTGATGAAACTGTATCAGCAGCAACTCCCAATGCTGTTTCTACGGATGCTATTCCTAATGAAGATTCTGTAGTAGTTGAACAACAACAGTCTAAACATCCTAGAATCGATGCTTTAAAAGAACTCAAAAATGTTAATTCTAAAGATTTAAAAGTAAATGCGAATGCATCTCAACCTGACAGCGTAAAAGATCCACTACAGCCGTTAAACCGTGAAATTTATCAATTCAATGATCTGTTAGACCGTAATATTGCTCGACCAATAGCCGTTCAATATGTACAAAAAGTTCCTGGTGAAGTTCGTAGTTCATATCGTTTATTTAGAAAAAATATGGCTGAACCATGGAATGCCGTAAACCAAATTGCTCAAGGTCGTTTTAGCCGTGCAGCAAAAAGCCTTGGTCGTTTTACCATTAATACAGTGACATCTTTAGGCTTAGCAGATCCTGCTCGTCGTTTAGGTTTAGGCACTGAAGAGGAAAGCTTAGGAATGACTTTAGGCTATTATGGTATTCCAAGTGGACCTTATTTAATGTTACCTATATTAGGACCAAGTACTTTCCGCGGTGCTTTGGATTATCCTGCTGAAAGTTATGCAAAGCCAATGACTTATATCTTGTCTAATAACAATCAAACAGGATTAGCTTTAGGCCAAACATTCTGGAGTGGTATTGACTCTCGCTCTAACCTTTTAGAAGTTGAGGATGTTTTGCAAGGTGATCGTTATGCTGCGATTCGTGACATTTACTTACAACGCTTAGCATTCCAAATTGCTGAGAAGAAAGGTCAAGGTGAAGAAGCTGTGTCTTTTGTAGATGACGGTACTGATGACACCACAGATTCGGACGATACTCCGTAATAACAATATTTTGTTAAACTTATTTGCTAGTAATTTGTATCGTTTTACTAGCAAAGTATCGTTATCTATAGTAAATCTACTTGTTATAACTGTTCATACTTTTTAGGATCATCTATCTCTTCTATGTATTTCATTCAACCAAGTCGTCAAATTTCTAGCCTTGAGCACGTCTTAAATGCTCTTCCGAGCTTACAGATGATTAACATTGAAGATATTCATCTTTATGATCCGACGATTATTACGATTGCTGATGTGCATGACTTCCTACAACATCAATGGTCTTTACCGACTATTGTCATCGCCAAAGAAAATGAGGGTACTGAACTTTCTCAGGCGTGGGAATTAGGTGCATTAGCTGGTTGGATTTGGACACGTTTACCAGCCAATCTTGAACATTCACTGTTTAAAATTGATGCCCAATATAAGCGTAATCAAGACAGTCGAGATCTTCCTTCAGCAGCCGAATTACAGAAAAAACTCCTGCCTAATCCAATGGAGTTGCAAAACTATAAAGTGGAAACCTTGTTTCAGCCATCTGCTTATTTGTCTGGTGATTGGTATGATTATTGGAAAATTAGCGATAAAGAAATTATTTTTTATTTAGCCGATGTTTCAGGACATGGTGTGACCAGTTCACTGCTTACCTCTTGGATGGCTGCATTTCATGGTCGTTCTAAAACCCCAAGAGAACTGATTAAAAAGTTAAATGGCATGTTGGTTCAAGAAAATATTGAAAAGCATATCACTATGCTTGCAGGTATTTTAAATCTTGAAACACACCAACTACGTTGGTCTAGTGCAGGTCATTATCCTCCACCGATTATTTTTGAACCCAATCAAGCACCTCGTGTTTTAAATACCAGTAGCTTTCCTTTAGGTTTAACAGAAGACCTTGAAGTCGAAGAGTTTGAATGTACCTTAAATAAACATGCACGATTCATTATTTGCTCTGATGGCGCACTAGAACCATTCACTGGTGGATTGAATGAGCAATTCGCTCAATTGGTCTATCATTTACAAAATCAATCATTTCGTGCACCCGATCACGTCGCAGATGATATTGCAATTCTCAGCTTTAGAAGAATGAATTAATTTAAAAATCAATCAGATAATCAAATATAGACTATTAACCTATACGCAAATGCTTGAGTATAGACTTGCGCTATGTGATAATTTTCCTATCCTTCTCTGCAAATGGCATTTATATGTCAACAGGTCATGTTGAATATGCAAGCTTGAATGGAACGCATATCTTCAAACTTATTGGTGAAGTGCGAGCCCAGTCTTGTATAAGCTTAGACAAACTTTTGGCGAGGATTGAACAGCAAGAAAACGTCGTTGGCGCTATTGTTGATTTAACCGAAACCACATTTATTGATAGCACAGTTCTTGGAATACTTGCCAAATTAGGCTTAAAGCTTAAACAGGTTCATCATATCCAAGCGGTCATGCTGTCTACAAACCCAGATATTACTACTCTAGCCAATAGCATGGGCTTAGGGCAGGTTTTTGTCATCTTAAATTACTGTGGTGACTCTCAGGTATGCACCAAAGCGTTGCTAGATGACAACATAACGCATAACTCGATGTTATGTACTGTACTTGATGCACATAAAACGTTAATGAAACTTAACGAAAATAACCAAAATATGTTTGAACCATTAGTCAAACAACTTGAAAAGCAACAAGATACGATGAAATGCACTGCTCCAAATCAGGAAAGTGTTTAATCATCATTTCAAAGTAATATTTTCAAGGATGCGATATGTCTTTACTTTCCGTTGTTCAGATGAATTCTCAGAATGACATTGAAGCTAACTTCAGTGTCATTGAATCATTGATTCAACAAAGTAAAGCTGATGGCGCATCTTTGATTGTTTTTCCTGAAAATTTTGTATGTTTCGCTGCGGGTAAGCAACGTGAAACAGCTGAACGTTTCGAAGAGTTTCAACAACGTCTTGAACACATGGCACAGCAATATCAAATTTGGATCGTTGCTGGAACTTTGCCCTGCCCATTCCGTCCAGATGGTTCCATCATTCAAGACGGTCGGGTACGCACTGTAAGCCTGTGTATCAGCCCTGAGCGAACTGAAGCACGTTATGACAAAATTCACTTGTTTGATGTACAGGTGGGTGATGCTGTGGGCGGTTATCAGGAATCTAAATTCTTTGAACCAGGTACTGACCTCGTTGTTGCAAAGACTCCTTTTGGCAATATCGGTTTAATGGTTTGTTATGATTTGCGGTTTCCTGAACTTGCACTCACGCTTCGCGCACAAGGTGCAAATATCCTAACTGCTCCCGCTGCATTTACTTATACGACTGGACAAATGCATTGGCAACTATTACTGCAAGCCCGTGCAATGGATAGTCAATGTCAGGTGCTTGGTGCAGCTCAACAAGGTTGGCATGGTGAAAAACGTCAAACTTGGGGGCATGCAGGTGTGACAAATAGTCGTGGGCAGGTTTTAGAGATCGTGGATGCTGAAGGTACTCAATTGATTACTGTGCCTTTTGATCTTGAAGAACAAGATTCTATTCGGGCATCTATGCCACTCATGCAACATCGTAAACTTATTACATTTTAATGTTATAAATTCAATTCAGAAATTGATTCTGCCATGTATCAAAATTAAATAAAAATACAGTTCTATTAAAGCTCCTTTTTTCTTTACGATTCATCAAACCAATCAGCGTTTACTTGTCTCTTTCATGCTCAAAATAGGTATAAATTTACAAAAACACTGCTTATTCTTTTTTTAATTTAAGACAGGATAATGGTTCCAATAAAATGTTCAGGGAATCAAAATGTCTTTAGAAAAAGTAGTTTATACAGCTCATGCAAAAGCAACTGGCGGTCGTGATGGTCGTGCAACATCTTCAGACGGTATTTTAGATGTTAAATTGGCAGTACCTAAAGAAATGGGGGGTGCTGGCGGTGGTACAAACCCTGAACAACTTTTTGCAGCGGGTTATTCAGCATGTTTTCTTGGTGCGATGAAGTTTGTTGCGAATCGTGATCACTTAAAAATTACCCCTGATGTTTATATCGAAGGTGATGTCGGTATTGGCCCTATTCCAACAGGTTTTGGTATCCAAGTCACTTTAAATATTCATCTAGAAGGTTTAGAGCAAGCTGAAGCGCAAAAACTCGTTGATGCTGCACATATCGTTTGCCCATACTCAAATGCAACGCGTGGCAATATTGATGTTACTTTGAATGTGATTGTTTGATTTTTTAAACAATAATTGAAATCGTTATATTCCAAAAAGCCAATTTTTTCTAATTGGCTTTTTTATGAATGGATGTTTCATAACACCCATTATATTAAATGAAGATTTACAAATAAAATTAGTTCCCTAATTCTATTTTTCCATGACAGTATTTGTATCTATAACCACTATTACATGGGCATGGGGCTGTTCTATGACTAGGAACTGGTATTAAATTCCAATTTTGGCGCCATTTTATTCCTAAATTTAACATCATACCTACACCACAATTATATGAAAAATTTCCTATAAATTGATTTGTTTGAATGTTTGTACCTTTTGGTGAAACTTTTATATCTATACCAGATACTTCAAAGTTAATTTCAGAAATAGTTAGAGGAAATTCTAAGAAATCAGGAGCTTCTCTATCAAAATTATTTTTAAATAATTCTTTATTATTAATGACATAAAATTTAATTGATAGAATATCTCCATTTTCATATTTAATCTCAATTTCTTTACCACTAGGGGGGCACTTAAAATCAATAGGATTTCCTATATTTTCCCAACAGTTCTCCCTCATTACTAAACGCTCTTCCTTAGACACACTTAGCATTTCAACATTTACTAGTAAATAACCACTTTCATCCCTTGTTAAAGAAACTACATCATAATGATCAATTACGAGCGCACGAGGTGTTTCATAGTAGAAATTCCCCCCTACTACGGTTAATAATTTATTTCTCCGCCATTCAAAATTGCCTTTTACTTTTTCTGAATTAACCTTATTTTTTTTAAACTCTATTAATTGATCATTGGTATAAGCATAGTTATCAGCATTTTTATGATGCTGTGTACAAAGAGCAATCATACCTTCTGGTCTGTGATGATTTTCAATACTCCAAGGTGGATCAAAATGATGCCATTCAAGATAAGGGTTTCCACAATTAGGAACAGGACAGCCAAATCCTACTTCCTGTCTAAGAGTTTGAATTACTTTTTTAGGGGGTGTCCTATTCATTGATGATCTGCCATTTGATTTTTTAAATTGTCTACAATCAACATAATACAGCTTATACTAAATCGCTTATATTAATTTATTTCAATAACTTACTACCCATAAAAAAGCTCAGCTTTGTCAAACTAGGCTTTTTTCTGATCCTTCATGTACAACGCCTACTATTTAATCAATGCTTTATAGATTTGATAGGTATAGTGAATAATGTCCTCCCCCATTAACTAAACAAAAGACTGCCCCCTGAGATTTCGACTCTTAAAACTTAGCTTTCAACTTATCAGCATTCAAGTGCAACTAGAAAAGTATTAAAAAAAATATTACAATCAATGTACTTACATGAAATTTTAGACTTTCATCAAACAATGTGTTTATTGCCGAAACAGCTAGCACAACTGCGATATGAAATAGCGCTAAAACAATGTGAACTAGACAATCAAAATTAAAAACTAAACACACTTTTAAGGACAATAAATGAAATTTCTACTTACAATCATATGTATTTTTAGCTTATTTTTAACTGCTTGCAACAAACAAGTAGACAAAGACTTTTCAGGGGAATGGATTCAAGTACCAAAGACAGAGAATAGCACTCGTAAGCTTTTTATAGAAAAATCGGGCAATGACTATCAAATTAAAGATGAGTTCTGGCTTAATAAAGACTCAACTCTCCCATCAACCTCAAGTGAGGCGATTGCGGAAGTTTCGTCAAATGGATCATTAAAATATAAAGATCTAAACACCATTGAATTTCAATTGAATACTACTTCAGATCAACTTACTTTACATGACAAAAGTTACGATGCAAAAGTGACTTTTGAAAAAGCTAACTAAAGACTATTTTATCAGAATAGAAGCAATCTCAAAGACTGCTTCTATTCGATTAAAATATACTTCTTTTTACTCCGCCGCTTCATTGGTTACACGTAAAACCTCTTCCATCGTGGTTTTACCTGCCAATACCTTACGCAAACCATCATCACGAATTGAGCCTGATGCTTTACGTGCATAATCCTCAAGCTCATACTCCGCTGCATTACCATGAATCAAACGGCGCATCTGCTCATCAATTGGGACAATTTCATAAATCGCAGTACGACCAGTAAAACCCGTATGCGAACAATAGTCGCAACCATTCGGTACAGGTAACTGTAAGTTTAAATCAGTACTAACAGGTTTAAATACATCTTTCTCAAACTGATCTGCATCACGCCATGTATGACAATGCGCACATAAAGTACGCACTAAACGCTGTGCAATCACACCAATCAAAGAACTCGATAATAAGAACGGCTCAATGCCCATATCTTTTAGACGGGTTACTGCACCAATCGCAGTATTGGTGTGTAGCGTAGATAAAACCAAATGACCTGTTAAAGACGCTTGAACTGCAATTTCAGCAGTTTCCAAATCACGAATCTCACCGACCATCACCACATCAGGATCTTGACGTAACATGGCTTTTAAAGCACGTGCGAAAGTCATGTCCACTTTGGTATTGACCTGCGTTTGTCCAATCCCTTCAAGTTGGTATTCAATCGGATCTTCAGCAGTGAGAATGTTTTTCGAACCATCATTTAAATCAGACAAAGCTGCATAAAGTGTTGTGGTCTTACCTGAACCTGTAGGGCCAGTCACCAAAATAATGCCATGCGGACGATGAACCAATTGCGTCAATCGCTCATAGTCATTATTCATTAAACCCAAATGGGTCATATTCAAACGTCCTGCTTGCTTATCGAGCAAACGCATCACCACACGTTCACCATGCGATGACGGTAAAGTCGAAACACGCACATCGACCTCACGTCCTGCAAGACGCAAAGAAATACGACCATCTTGCGGAATACGTTTCTCTGCAATATCCAGTTTCGCCATGACTTTAATACGAGACACCAATAACGGCGCAAGCTCACGGCGTGGTTGCACAATTTCACGCAATTGACCATCCACACGCAAACGTACAGATAATTTCTTTTCAAAGGCTTCAATATGAATATCGGAAGCCCCAACTCGAATGGCTTCAGACAATAAAGCATTGATCAAACGGACAATCGGTGCATCATCTTCTTGATCCATCAAATCTTCAGTTTCAGGGACTTGATCTGCAAGACTCAGTAAATCAGGATGATCCTCCAAACCAGCAGCCACTTGCTGAGATTCCCCAGTTTCACCTGCATAGCTTGAACTGAGCATATGATTAAATTCAATTTCGCTACATAATTGATGTTGTGCTGTACGACCAAGATAGCGACGTGCTTCCTGAATCGCAATTTGTGCGGTATCCTGACGGCGAACAATAAAAACTTGATCACCCTCATAACGCAACAGCACTCCATGCCGTTTTGCAAAACTATATGGTATTTGTAATTGTTTAAGGACTTGCATTACAACTTATATTAATGATTAAAATTGCTTTGAGTGTACTCTATGCGTATGACAGCGTGAAGTCTGTTTTTAAAGATTTAATGAGAAGGATGAACACTTTTGTCTAAAAAGAATGAACATCTAGAGCCAGATCTCCCTGATTTAAAATGGTGGGGAGAACAACACTTTGAACTTTTGCAATCCAAAGCATGGCAATTTGGCTCAATGGTGTTGCGAATCACCCGTGGTTTGCAAGAATGGCGTTTGGAATACTACCGACCACATTTTCAATATGACTATGAACAACAATGGCATCAAATTCATGATGTAAATTTTGGTTTCCCTGAACCTGTACACGTTGAACGCTATATGTTTAGGGAAACCCATAGTACATTTCAGTTAATGCCACGTTTAGCAGATCGTTCTGTGGTGATCCGCCCTGTTGATCCAATTTATATTCCTGCTGGGCAACGTGGTACCTTGTATATCAGCACGCCGCTTTGGGTTTCTGGTTTTGTGCAAGCACAAAAAGAACCGTTGTTTGACATACCTGTGATCTTACCTAAAGATACGTGGTTTGGCCCTGACCAACGGACTGGTGAAATGTGCTACGCCACCTCTGTGGATGGTCGTACAGAATTGAAACTATTACGCCCACGTGCTTTCCGTGCAGTAACGCCGATTGATTTCCACAATGTAAGTAATCATCAATTGCGTTTTGACCGCATGAATGTTCCAGTTCCTGCGCTCCCTCTATTTTATAGTGAAAGTACGAGACGACTTTGGACATCACAAATCAAAGTATTGTATGAGGGAAGTGACCGCCCTGCCCGTGTCAGAATCGAAAATCGCACTCCACCACTCGCAGGTGAAGTGACTTATGTACATCCGCCACGTTCGCCAGGTGGTGCATTGTTCAATATGTTTGATTCATTCTTCTAAGGGCTGAGGTAAAAATATGGCTGAATCCAATATTCCCAAAGACATTATAGACAGCTTGAAAGGCGTATTTACCAATGTAAATGTTGACCGTTTAAGTGAAATTGCAGTTGCTCTGGTTTTATGCTTTGTCGGTTTCGTTCTCGCAAGAGTCGTTTCCAATACCTTTATTCGCACCATTGGTGCACGTTTTAATGCACATCAACGTTTGGTTTGGCGTCGAGGTATTTTCTATTTTATTTTCTTACTGTTTGTAATTGCGAGCCTAAAAGAAGCAGGCTTTAAACTCAGCGTGTTCTTAGGTGCAGCAGGGATATTAACGGTTGCCTTAGGTTTTGCCTCACAAACATCTGCATCAAACTTGATTAGTGGATTATTTTTGATTGGTGAAGGCTCTTTTGAAGTCGGTGATACCATTCAACTCACCCTGATTCGTGGTCATACCATTGAAGGTGAAGTGATTTCAATTGACCTTCTTTCAGTCAAGCTTTTGACCTTGGATAATGTGTATGTACGACTTCCAAATGAACAGTTAATTCGAGCACCTGTACATAATCTATCTAAATTTCCTATACGACGACTTCCTATTATTGTTCCAATTAACTTTGACGAAGACATTAACAAAGTCCGTGAAGTTTTGATCGACATTGCAAATGCTTATCCATTGGTATTGGCCGATCCAAAACCGCATGTCACGGTTTCGTCCTTTGGTGAGTCTTCAATTGAAATCTTGTTTGCCCTATGGTGCAAACAAGATAATTATTTACAAGTCAAAGATGAAATCCATGAGTTTATTCGAAATCGCTTTGTTGAAAGTAAAATTGAAATCGCTGTGCCTAAAATTGGCTTTGTAGATCGCCCGATACCAACGACAGCAACATCCACAAATGGCGATATTGATGACTATGCCAATGCTCAAGATTTAAAACTTGAGAAGAAGCAAGATAAGCAGTTGTAAAATCAAAAGAGAAAATTATCTTTAGATTCTATTATTAACTAATGTTACGCAGTGATAATCAAAGAAGCATTTTTTCAATTCGTTTCACAACGATTAATTGATACACGGAAATGTCATCCGCTATTGTTTGAGGCAGGACTACATTTGAACAAGAATGTTTTTGCGATGAATTTGATTAATAGAAGGTATTAAACGAGTTCAGCGGTGAGGAGCAAAGCTCCGCAAGGTGGTTTTCTTGCAAAGCTTCGCTTTTCATTTTCCCGAAAGCCTTGCGAGGTAGTACCTCTCAGGTCGAGCCTGAGCTCGGTTAAAGTACTACTTTAACCGTAGCGCAAGACGCAGTGGGCTTACCTCTAAATATAAACTTTGAAATGTAAAACTTTGCTGGGCAATCTATTAATTTAAACATCAAAACCGTGCACATCATTTCAAATAAGTAATATCCGTTATAAATAACGATAACAATTATTTAGAATTAGAAACCTCACAAAACACCATTTCAAAATCCACTTTAGTCTTTATTTTCAGTACTTAAATCTTTCGGTGCAGGTGGTAAAGGCGCAAAATAACCAATCACCAACATCACCAAACCACTGCCAATAAACGAGACAATTCGAGTAATGGTATGTGTATGCGACAAATCTAAGAAAATTAATTTAGCAATCACCAATGCCAATACTGCAATACCCATCATCCATACATAACGTAAGGCTTTTTTACTTGCAAATGTGGTCAGAACAAGGGCTAAAACCACCCATAAAATCGTTAAACTGGCTTGAACCGTTCCATTTTGCCACGCTTCAATTGACCAATAAGGCAGCTGTAAATAATGATGTAAACTGCGCAACAAGATACTACTGATCAACGTCAAACCTGTAAGTATCACCACAGCCATACTGACTATTTGCAAACTACGCTGTTGCCCTTGCAATATCGGTTTTATTGCAACAATGAGAATAATAAATAAACCGATACTCAAAATATCGATTGGATTCAACAGAGTCACATAACTTAGATTCCAATGACCATCATGGAACAGACTCACACCCCATAAACTCACTAAAGCGAGTCCAGCAATGGCAAAGTTAGCAATCCAGTAATCTTGTAAAAATTGTAAAAATTGTAATGCTTTAATTTTTAATGATGCGAGTAACACGACGATTGGGAATAATAAAAGCAGTGGTGTGAAAGACAACGCATTTGAGGCAATCAGACCGCCAAAGATTGCTAGAAGTAAAACAGCGATCAACATTAAAAATTGCGCAAGTACTCGATTGAGTTGTGCAGTAAATACTTTTAAAACAAAGATAAAAGCAACACACCACATCACAATCGTCATCAGCATCGACAAGTGATACTTATCGGACATTGCCCATAACTGCAAGTCATCTGCCACAAACAAGCTCACCAAAGCGATTTCTACTGCACTGATGAATAACAACCCAACCGTAAAAAACAACCAAACATGGTCCAGTACACGTTGCTTAAAGCGATAAATAACCGTCAATATCCCCCACCACAATAACATGGGTAAGGTAATACTGCGTAGATCCCATGACAACGTATCAAACAGCTGATACGCCAAATACGGCGTAAACATGAATGAAATCAGTAAACTGATACAAGCAAAGATACGATCTGTTGACATTGTCGTAGGTTGCGTTTTATACCTCAACCAATATGCTGAAACCGCCAAACTACAGATCAATACAGTCGCTGCAAAATAACGTAGTGGATCATCATTTAAAATTGCCACGACTACAGCGAATGCACTTGAAAATAGCAGAATTGATGCAAAATTTCTCAAACCTACAATTGCATAACGACTGGTGAATATCAGCATAGATACGGCTTGAACAGTCCACCACAATGAAACGATATCCGCCTGCCACAACATAACTGGAATCAAGGCAAAATAAAATAATCCACACCCTGTAAATAACTGAACTGCTGCTGAAACCTGTTGCTGTACTTGATGTATTCGCCATGCAATCGCTATAGCGACTACGGTCAAAATCGACATCAATATTGCATTGTGATCGAGTTGTTCCATTCTGTATAAGGTGCAGCTATAACTGAGAATGACCAACTGTAATGTAACAAAGCAAACGACTTGAGTAATCTCAATCAATGCTTTGAACATTGAGCTGTACTTCATCTGTGAACTGACTTCAGTCTGCGACATGATATCGGATTGCTCATGTTCTGATCTAGAAGGTGATTCATCCAACTGAGGGGTGTAGAAGATATACAGACTCAGCATCAATGCAATACTCAGGAATGTGACTGCAACCAAGCTGATATTCTCATCGATAAAAATGCTTTTAAACCAAGAGCCTGTGCTTAACCCCAATAAAACGAGGCCAAACAACGTACTATTTTTAAGCTGATGACGGCAACCAATCCAAATCAAAGCCAGTGCTTGAACTGCCCATCCTGTACTTGTCCATTGCGCATTAAATGCAAAAGGTAAAACCAAGGCTAGGAAAGTCAGTCCTAGACCATAGAAGCTTTGAATCAACAAAGTCAGTGATTGATATTTTTTATGTAAAGCGTAACCAATAGCAAAATAAACCAATGCCAGTACAGCACTCGCGAAACTCAAACGACTGGCACTGTGATAGACCAGTCCTGCGTATAAGGTGAAAGCCATAAACGGCGTAGCAAAAATTAAACCTGTATCAATTACAGGTATATTTTTAAAGGCAATTTTATATTTTGAAATGTTTAAGCTGTAGCGTATAGAAATAAATAGATATAAAGCGAAATGTAACCAAACTAAAAGTGTTAACACAGCATATTGTTCAGGCTGTGCTTTCATCCAAATACTTAAACCACCGACTCCAAATGTTGCCAACAACGAAACTGTATTTAAAATTCGCCACGGTTTAAAGAATGCAATCACTGCAAGTGCTGTATTTAAAGCCAAATAATAGCTGAATAATGCAGGAATATTATTGCTTCCTGTATTTAAAATAAAAGGTGCAACAAAACCACTTCCCAATGCAATAAATGCCAGAATTAAAGCATTTTGTCGTAATGCTAAAAGCAAGGTTATTGCTAATAAAATGATCAGCAAACCATAGCTCACCCCGATTGAAGTGATCACAGACAATTTAAATGCACTGAACAGCACTAAAAATAGAATGCCCAGCCCTGCCCCTTGCACACTAATCGCATAACCATAACGCTTACGTCTTAGTCGATAGCCAATCACTGTCATGACTGTACCTGCAACGGCGATCCCTATCATTTTACTGCTTAAAGTCGGTTGCCAATATTCACTGGCAAAGCGCAGTAATAAAATTATCCCGATCAACAGGATAATAATCGCAACCCGAACAATACTGTTACCGCCCTTAAACCAATCAACAAAAGCACTCCATAAAGAGGTCATACCTTTTAAGTCTTTGAGCAGATCACTGTCTTTTAACTGGCGGTCTTTGAATGAAGATTGCTGTTTTTGTTGCGAATTTGGATTGTTGTTGATTTCTAAATCAAGATTGGATGATGCTGATGTGTCTAACGTAGAAGATGCAAAATCGGTATGGTCTTTGAATGAATGCGCTTGCGACCCATCTAAATCCGTTGTTACTACCTCAGTATTGTGAACATGATCCGTGACCTTTGAATAATCATCGAATGGCGTCAGTGTTGTTGTCTGTATTGAGTCTGTCTGTGTTGAATTTGTTTGTTCTGAATTTATCTGTGCTGATAATTCTGCTCTAAGCACATCATTTAGTTGGACTTTATCAATATGCTCAGTTCTTGCTGCAACAGTTTGAGATGGTGTCTCAGTTATTTGATTAAGCTTCTGTGCTTCCAGTAAATCCTGAATCTGCCTTTGCTGAAAACGGATCATATTCTGCTGTTCAGCTAATGCTCTAAACACAAAAATAAGAAGAAAACAGAAAAATGCCCCTATGCCACAAACCCAGCCTTGCTCATCCATGACAAAAAAAGCCAAAACAAACCCTGCAAGTGCAAACAGATTTAATTTTGCTGGCCAGCTATAACGATTTACAGGGGCAGTGCTGTGATTAAAACCCTGATTGCCATTATTTTTTTGTTGTGAATGCATAGATTTCCTTGATCAGCTTATCGGTTTAAATCACGAAATATCAAATGAGTTATCGGTTTTATAGAATACTTTCTATACTTTGTCTTAGAGATAGATGAATTGTCAACAGACCTCACTCACAGCACCCTGAGTGAGTATTTTCAATGTACACTATACCCAGTTTAATCAATTAGAGAAATTGCCATGCCACCATTTGTCTTGGTCGATGGGTCATACTTTTTATTTCGTGCCTTTCATGCACTCCCACCGTTAACAACATCAACTGGATTACAGACCAATGCAATCCGTGGTGCAATTTCCGCAATTCAAAAATTGATGCGTCGTACTCAGCCTACGCATATGGCGGTTATTTTCGATACACCTGAACCTACTTTTCGCCATGAACTTTCACCGATTTATAAAGGTGATCGTCCAAGCATGCCTGATGAACTTGCCCAACAAATTCCGTATTTACATGCCTTAATTCGTGCATTGGGAATTCCCTTACATATGTTACCCGGTGCGGAGGCTGACGACATCATCGGTACATTGGCCAAAAGAGCTGAAAAAGAAGGCTATCAAGTCCTGATTTCAACAGGTGATAAAGACATGGCGCAGTTGGTGACTGAAAAAGTTACCCTTGAAGATAGCTTTAAAGACAAACCAATGAATATTGAAGGTGTTATTGAAAAGTTTGGGGTACGTCCTGACCAAATTATCGATTACTTAACTTTAATGGGCGATGCTTCAGATGGTATTCGTGGTGTTCCGGGTGTAGGTGCAAAAACTGCCGCTAAGCTCTTGAATGAGTATGATTCCATTGGTGGCATTTTAGAAAATGTTGATAGCATTAAAGGCAAAGTGGGTCAAAGCATTAAAGACAATGTCGAAGGGATTGCCCTTGATCATCAACTGGCAAGTATTATCATCGATTTGGATTTGAATCTCACTTATGACGATTTAAAACTGTGCGATCCTGATGTAGAAGCATTGCGCAATTTGTATACTGAGCTTGAATTCCGTAACCAATTGCAGTCTTTGGATCACCCTAATAATCCTAATAATGGCACTTATCAACAAGCCTCTAAGCAGATTGAAAAATCAGTGCAAGCCGCTGATGCAGAAATTATCACTGACCATGCAACCAGTAGCAGTGTTGATGATCGCCTCGGTGAAGCCAATTACCATACCGTTTTAAGCCAAGCCGATTGGGACAGATTATTTCAGCGTTTAAGCACTGAAAAACGTTTTGCCATTGATACTGAAACCACAAGTTTAGATTATCGTATCGCCGAGATGGTGGGTTTTTCTGTTGCTTTCGATGCCAAAGATGCTTATTACATTCCTTTGGCGCATGATTATGAAGGCGCTCCTGAACAGCTAAATCGTGAAATCATTCTCAAACAAATTAAACCGATTTTAGAAGATCCAAAAGTTGAAAAGATTGGTCATCATTTAAAATATGATGCACATATCTTTGAAAATCATGGCATTCATTTACAAGGTTGGTATTTCGATACCATGTTGGCGTCGTATGTGTTGAATTCAGTTGCAACACGACACGGTATGGATGATGTTGCTCGAGTTTATTTAAGTCACCTAACCACAACCTACGAACAAGTTGCAGGTAAAGGTGCAAAACAAAAAACCTTTAATCAAATTGAACTTGAAACAGCAGCACATTATGCCGCTGAAGATGCGCATGTGACTTATCGTCTTTATGAGGTTTTAGACCGTAAGCTAAAAGAAATTCCTGAATTAAGCGGTATTTTGCATAACATCGAAATGCCAGTTGCCCGTGTTTTGACCACCATGGAAGAGAATGGGATTGAACTCGATCTAAGCTTCCTTGATCAACTGAGTGTAGATTTTGCCGAGACGATTCAAAACTTAGAAAATCAAATCATTGAGATTGCGGGTGAATCCTTCAATGTCGGTTCACCTAAACAAGTCGGCGAAGTATTATTTGAAAAATTAGGCTTAAAAGGTGGTAAAAAAACTGCAACTGGTCAGTACAGCACTTCTGAAGCTGTTTTAGAAAAAATCGACCATCCAATTACTGAATTGATTATTGAATATCGTGGTTTAACCAAACTCAAAAGCACTTATACCGAAGCTTTGGTTAAACAAGCCAACACAGACTCACATCGTGTACATACCAGTTATCATCAAGCTTTAACAGCAACTGGTCGCTTATCGTCTACCGATCCAAACTTACAAAATATTCCTGTTCGTGAGGAAATTGGTCGTCAAATTCGTAAGGCTTTTATTGCACCAAAAGGTCGTGTGCTGCTTGCTGCCGATTACTCGCAAATTGAATTGCGTTTAATGGCACATTTTTCACAAGATGATGCTTTGGTTGATGCCTTTAAACATGGTCAGGATGTACACCGTCGTACAGCATCAGAGGTTTTGGGTGTTGCTCTTGAAGATGTGACCAATGATCAACGTCGTCAGGCTAAGGCAGTAAACTTCGGTTTACTTTACGGTATGTCTGAATTCGGTTTGATTCGTCAACTTGGCTTTACCCGTGAAGAATCACAAAACTATATCAAACAATATTTCCATCGCTATCCGGGTATTTATGAATACATGCAACGTACTCGTCAGGTGGCTTTGGAACAAGGTTTTGTAGAAACCATTACAGGTCGTCGTTTATATACGCCAGATATCGATGCTCGAAATATGATGGTACGTAAAGGTGCAGAACGTGCAGCGATTAACGCACCACTGCAAGGTTCTGCGGCTGAAATCATTAAAATGGCGATGATTGAAGTCGATAAAATCTTACCGCAAGATCAGGCTAAACTTTTACTTCAAGTGCACGATGAATTGGTATTTGAAGTTGATGAGGCAATTGCAGATCAATTGACTGAACAAATCCAAGATGTGATGCAAAAAGTCGTGACTTTATCTGTACCTTTAGTGGTTGAAGTCGGTAAAGGTAACAATTGGGATGAAGCGCATTAAGCGCTTTTACCTCCTTCCTTCACTTAGAAAAAAGCTTGTGAAGTGCAAACCCCTTCCTCCTCTCAGGAGGAAGGTTGGGATGGAGGTGCTTTTAAAAGAACCTCTTTACCAAACATATCTCTGATTTTTCTTCAAATAACACATGATATTATTAATCTAAATCATACTCATCCATTGACAGTTCTATACTTAAATTCATTTCTTTATAATCTAAATGTTTTATAATTTTCAAACATTTAACCCTCAACTTATCAATCATTATTTGTTGTTTTTCTAAACCATTTTTTGGATCTAAACTCGTCCATACATCAATCTCATCAAGACAACCAATCACATATTTTAAATCCTCTGATAAAAATAAAGAATTTTCAAATTGTTGTGAACATTGTAATTTTCCTAATGACCAAATCCCAACATCTGGATGTACAATACCTTGCTTTATTGCTTCCAAAATGCCTAGTGCAAGCGAAGCCAAATAAAACTCTGCATTAAGATTATGGGTTTCAAATTTCATATTATTCACTTTTTTGTTATTTAACGTTTTTGCAATATATCAGTACAGTCTGATAATCGATATTAAAAAGAATGCTGCAAAGTAATATAACCTATTCAGCGCTTTCCCCTTCCTCCTCTTAGAAAAAAGCTTGTGAAGTGCAAACCCCTTCCTCCTCTCAGGAGGAAGGTTGGGATGGAGGTGCTTTTAAAAGAACTTCTTTACCAATGGAAGCCAGTAATTGATAAACACCATTACTTCTTTCTTACAAATTTCCAAACAAATAAAAAAGGACTCATTTGAGTCCTTTTCCAATTCTAAATCAACAAATTAAAGACCTGTTAATAGAACCTTAGCCACTTCATTCATCAAAATTTCTGCAATATACAACGCAAGGAATGCCAAAATTGGAGATAAATCAATCATTCCCATATTCGGCATAATCTTACGGAACGGTGCTAATAATGGTTCTGCAAGCTCTTGAATCACTTCAATATAAGGCGATCTAGATTGAGTAAACATCACCACCCAACTTAAAATAATCGTTGCAAAAATTAAATAACGACAAAAACGAATTAAATCCTGAATCATCGTGACAAAAGTCAGAATCAGCAAATGTACAGGGCTATTTGGCATTGCCCCTTGCAAATACATCATGCCGAAAATTTTAAGTAAATATAAAATCACCATCAACACTAAAGCAGCCGTGTTGACACGACCCTTGCCAAGTGTTGGGAAAATGCGGCTAAACACATCCACAATTTTCGTTGCTTTTACTGTCGACATAACCACAGGGTTATATGGACTCACCATCGCCAATTGCATTAAAAAACGGAAGAATACGAGCAAAATCGCTACGTTAATAATAATGCCAAAAATCTGCGCAGAATTTGCACCCATATTGGAACGTTCCTAAAAATTCAATTAATTATTTAATACTGTCACTTAACTCTTGAGCCAATTCCTGACTACGCTTTTGCGCAGCAGCCAAAGCTGTCTGAATATTTTGTGAAATTTGAGCACGATCAAATACTTCAAGTGCCGCTTGGGTTGTTCCATTTGGCGAAGTTACATTTTTACGTAATTCTGAAGGAGAATTCGAACTGGTGATTGCCATTTGGGCAGCACCTAAAGCTGTTTGTAATGTTAATGCTGTTGCTACTTTTTCATCGAGTCCCATATTTTTTCCAGCACGAATCATACTTTCCATCATATAGAAAAAGTATGCAGGGCCAGAACCTGAAACCGCTGTAACAGCATCGACTTGAGCTTCTGAGCTCACCCAAATCGTTAAACCCGTAGCAGCAAGCACTTGTGTCGCAAGTTCACGATCTTTAGTTTCAACGGCATCATAGGCGAATATACCATGCGCACCCGTTTGAACTAAAGCTGGTGTATTTGGCATCACACGAACCACACGATCATTTCCTGTTAATGCTGAAATGGTTTTAATTTCAGCACCAGCCACGATCGAAATGATCAATTTACCATCAAATAAACCTTGAAGTGGTTTAAGTACCGTACCTAAAACTTGTGGCTTCACAGCAAGAACAACAATATCCGCATGTTTAATTGCCGCAGCATTATCATCTGTGACATGCACATCTTTTTCGAGCAGTAATTGTCTCACACTTTCTACAGGGTCTGAAACTGTAATACGAGTTGCAGGTAAACCACGACTAATCAAGCCTCCTATCAGGGCTTGAGCCATATTCCCACCACCAATAAAAGTAATATTACAATTGAGAACTGCACTCATGAATCACACTCGACCTTATTTTTAAACGCTGAGATTAAATTTGGTTGCCATCCACCTATTTCACAATATTGAGATTGCGCCAACCAAAATCCTTTTGGTGTAAAAACACCAAGCATAACATTATCTACACTTAATATTTGAATTGTATGACGCATCCAAGGAAAAATATGTGCTTCTTGAATGGCTTTTTTCAAAGGCCAAGCACCGACTCTGCCATAGAGATGAACTTTTTCACCGCCCAAACGTGCTTTCAATGTCAGCTTACAATTCAGCAATGCAAAAGACAGACCCATTTTAGCCGTTTCGATGACAAATGCACCTGATGCTAAATCCAATTTATCTTTGAGATTCAAACTCAATTGTTGCTCCAACTGATACTCTGTTGATTTTGAAGCTAAATATTTTTCTTTTTCAATACGATACAAATAATTTTGATAACGCAGATAATAAAAATGATTCCACTGCAATGCAGCTTGTGAATCCACTTTTGAATCAATCACCTCATCAAAAATTCGGTTCACCATATCAAATGCAGGGCGGTAGGTATGTTCCCCTTTCATCCAAGCAGATAATAGTTGCCGCTGCCGAGCCAATGAAAGTTGTTGAAATTTATTTAGATCAAGCCGTTCAGCATTACCACAAAATGCTAAATCTTCGACTAAAACCTCATTCAGAATCTGCTCGGCATCCTGCATCAAATAACTGGTTCGAGCCAAAGCTTGCTGCATTTTGGGATAACGGCTTTGCAAAATATGCCAAAGTTCATGCCTACACCATGCGCGGTCATATTGAGTATCAAGATTGGTTGGATCATCAACATAGTGAATATCCTGTTGTTCTACCCATTGGCAAATCTGCTCACGCGAAAGGTCTAATAAAGGACGCCATACCGTTATTTTTTGTTGATCGATAAGCCGATAATCTACAATTTGCATTGCAGACAAACCCGAAACACCTGTCCCAGAAAGTAGTCGCAATATCACCGTTTCAGCTTGATCTTGTTGATGATGAGCAAGAACCAACACTTCATTTTCATGTAAATGCTGTCGATATGCTTGATAACGGGCTTCACGAGCTTGATTTTCAAGATTGCCATTTGCAACTTGAACATTCTGAATAATATAAGGAATATTAAGAATTAAGCATTGCTGCGCGACAAAATCCGCCCACTCATCACTGACTTTTTGTAATCGATGATTGACGTAAATTGCACGTATTTGCTGAGGGAAAAGTTGAGCCATCAAATGTAGCAAGAGCATGGAGTCCATGCCACCGCTACATCCGATTAAAAAGTGTGTATTTTCAGAAAATTGCGAATATTGCTTTAAGAAGCGAGCCCTAAATTGTCGCTGCCAAACTTCATTAAACGCTGGTAACGTGCTTCGCATCGTTCTTCTGCACTCATTGGCTGTAATTCATCAAGCGCTTGTTTTAACACATCCTTCAGTTTTTCCATAACTTCAAATGGATGTAAATGTGCGCCTTCACCTTCATCAACAACATATTCAACAATGCCGATTTCTTGCAATTTGTCTGCTGTTAATGCCAATGCTTCGCTGGCCTGTTCTGCTTTTTCAGCAGTTTTCCATAGAATAGATGCACAACCTTCAGGCGAAATCACCGAGTAAATACTGTGTGAAAGCATAACTACACGGTCTGCAACACCAATACCAAGCGCACCACCTGAACCACCTTCACCTAAAACAGTCGCAATAACAGGGACTTTTAAGCTAGAAAGTTGTGCCAAACTGGTTGCTATCGCTTCCGCTTGACCACGTTCTTCCGCACCCACACCTGGGTATGCGCCCATTGTGTCAATAAAGGTAAATACAGGTAAATTAAAACGTTCTGCCATATCTAATAAACGTTGAGACTTACGATAACCTTCAGGATTACTCATCCCAAAATTATGTTGTAATTTTTCACGTGTACTACGACCACGGTGCTGGCCTACGATCATTACGGGCTGACCATTAAAACGCGCTAATCCGCCGACCATTGCACCATCATCGCCATACAAACGATCGCCATGCAAAGCATCAAATTCTGTAAAAATTTCGCCTACATAATCCAAAAATTGCGGACGTTCAGGATGACGTGCAATTTGAACCGTTTTCCAAGCTTTAGACTGAGCAGCTTTATTTTTCATGAGTCGAGTATTATCCCTAATTCACCGATGGGTTAGATCGGAGGTTTAGAATTTTGTGATACCAAATCGTCTATACAATTCAATCATCACAAAATCTTTTCGTTAATCGATAAACTGTTCCGACTGAATATTCAATTCAATGTCCCAATGCTTAAATTGCACTTGCTCATCATGCAAATCTGCAACGAGCAACGGCCATTGTTTGGCATCACCAGAAACGCTGAGGTGCCATTGTTGCTCATTATCCACTGTCAATTCAATGGCAGGAAGCATCTCATCGCTACGGCTATGATTCAGTAAAACTGCGAGACGAAGCAATAAACAGAGATAAATAAGCTTGTGTCCACCGACTTTAAGCACATCTATTTTGGCATCGCCACGTAATTTTCGACGATGATGAGCGACCAAATGTGACAAATGGTTTTGATCAATTTGCGAAAAACCAGGAATGTCTGAATGCTGTAATAAATAAGCACTATGTTTTTGATAACCACTATGACTAATCGCTAAACCAATTTCATGCAAATAAGCCGCTCGGCGTAACAGATCACTATCATCACTGCTGAGTTTCAAGGATTGTGCAACACCATCAAATAAATGTTGTGCAGTCTCGACCACACGCTGTGCTTGCTTAGTATCTGCGCCATAACGGCCCATCATGGCCTGAACACTACGATCTCGAATGTCTTCATGCTGGAAACGTCCCAACAAGTCGTACATGACCCCTTCACGTAACGCACCATCCGAATAGACTAATTTATCGATATTTAAAACTTCAAAAACGGCGTAAAGAATCGCTAAACCTGCGGGTAAAACAGCACGACGATCTTCTTTTAAACCATCAAATTCCATATCTGAAATATGTTTATATTTCAGCATTTTATCTTTTAGCTTATCTAAACCTTCACGTGTAAGGTTTTCTTGAGCATCACTCCAGCCCATATTGACTGCAATTTGTCGGCAGGCTTTGATCGTACCACTTGAACCCACCACAGTATCCCAACCCGCTGCTTTATAGGTATTGGCGATTGAAGATAACTCTTTGCGTGCTGCAACTACTGCTTTATCAAAAGCTTTAGAGTTGATTTCACCATCGGTAAAATAAGCTTTGGTAAATGCAACACAGCCCATTTGTAATGATTCTGTATGAATAGGCTCAAATTCTTCGCCAATAATTAACTCAGTTGAACCACCGCCAATATCAATCACTAGGCGACGACCACTATTTGCCATAGTATGTGAAACGCCTAAATAAATCAGACGAGCTTCTTCACGACCTGCAATAATTTCAATCGGTTTTGGCAGTATTTCAGCCGCTTTTTGAATAAATTCATGACCATTCTTCGCTTGACGCAAAGCATTGGTCGCAACGATACGTAAGCGAGTTGGTTGTACCGAGCTTAAACGACCAACAAACCGAGCTAAACACGCCAAACCACGTTGTTGTGCGGCTTCTGTTAAATTTTTATTTTCATCCAATCCAGCAGCAAGCTGAACCTTTTCTGACATAGAAGCAACTTTTTTAACTTCACCATGATCCACACGCGCAATCGCCAAGTGGAAACTGTTCGAACCCATATCGATGGCAGCAAGTAATTCTTCATCAATCAAAAAATCAGACATTATTTATACAAACTCATACAGATGTGTGCTTAGATTAATTCACATACACGCTTTTTAAAAGCCATTTATTTAGACAATTTACTGAGACATTATTTTTTCAACATATATGACAATGATGTGACAATTTAAGTTATTTCCGCTAAGGATCCGATTGTAAATATCGACAGCTCCAATTGGACAAATTTACAATAAAGTCTGAAAATTTACGCATCCCCCTACATTGTTAAAGATGACTATGTAATACTTATATTTATAGAAGATTCATCTTTAAAATATTTTTTGGAGCACATTCCATGTCTGGCAATATCGTAAACACGACTGACGAAAACTTTGAAACTGATGTACTTAAATCTGACATCCCTGTCATTGTAGATTTCTGGGCAGGATGGTGTGCGCCATGTAAAGCCATTGCACCAGTACTTGAAGTTTTGTCGAACGAATACGAAGGTAAAGTTAAAATCGTTAAAGTTGACGTTACTGCATGTGAAGCGACTGCTGTAAATTACAATATTCGTAATATCCCAGCGTTATTGATGTTTAAAAATGGTGAAGTGGTTGCTCAACAAATTGGTGCAGCACCAAAATCAAAATTAGCGGCTTTTATTGAAGAAAATATTTAATTTTTAAAATTTAGCCGTACACGTTGATGTAAAAGAAAAATACGTTAGATTTTCTAGCGTATTTTTTTGACTATAATTTGACAAATCTATTGATCTCACTTATATTCCATGCTCAAGGAACATTAGGATTATCTTCCTGTTTCTTAAAAGACAACACATAAGATCGCCGCTCGGCAACAGAAATTGTTTTACATATTTCTCCTCGAAACAACTATATAGATTCTGAGTTTGCTATTGTTCACACACAGTTTCAACTCACCTATTGCACTGCGGACGACTTTTGCTTCTTTTTTATCTGTGTTCCACACATCCTTATTCAATCTGATCATCTATGAATTTAACTGAACTCAAGAAAAAACCGATCGGCGAACTCATTAAAATTGCTGAGTTTATGGGCCTAGAAGGAATGGCTCGTAACCGTAAGCAAGACATCATTTTTGCCATCTTAAAACGCCATGCAATGAATGGCGAAGAAATTTTTGGTGATGGTGTTCTTGAAATTTTGTCTGATGGTTTCGGCTTTTTACGCTCTGCTGCTGGTTCTTACCTTGCAGGTCCTGACGATATCTATGTGAGTCCATCACAAATCCGTCGTTTTAACTTACGTACTGGTGATACCATTACAGGTACGATTCGCCCACCAAAAGAAGGCGAACGTTACTTTGCTTTATTAAAAGTTAATCAAATTAACTACGACACACCTGAAAACTCTCGCAATAAAATCTTATTTGAAAACTTAACTCCACTGTTCCCGACTGAACAATTGGTTATGGAATTAGGAAATGGTTCTTCTGAAGATTTAACTGCACGTGTCGTTGACCTCGTTGCTCCAATTGGTAAAGGACAACGTTCTATTATCGTTGCACCGCCAAAAGCGGGTAAAACGATGTTATTACAGAACATTGCCCAATCGATTGTACGTAACAATCCTGAATGTTTCTTGATTGTACTTCTGATTGACGAACGTCCTGAAGAAGTGACTGAAATGGAACGTACTGTTCGTGGTGAAGTGGTTGCGTCTACTTTTGACGAATCACCTGCTCGTCACGTACAAGTTGCTGAAATGGTCATTGAAAAAGCAAAACGTTTAGTAGAGCACAAGAAAGATGTCGTGATTCTACTCGACTCTATTACGCGTTTAGCACGTGCCTACAACACTGTTGTTCCTTCATCTGGTAAGGTTTTAACAGGTGGTGTGGATGCGCATGCTCTAGAACGCCCTAAGCGTTTCTTTGGTGCTGCACGTAATATCGAAGAAGGTGGTTCACTCACCATTATTTCTACTGCCTTAATTGAAACAGGTAGTAAAATGGATGAAGTGATCTATGAAGAATTCAAAGGTACAGGTAACCAAGAGATCACGCTTGATCGTCGTATTGCTGAAAAACGTGTCTTCCCAGCAATGAACATCAAGAAATCTGGTACTCGCCGTGAAGAACGTCTCATGAGTGAAGAAAATTTACGTAAAGTTTGGATTCTGCGTAAACTTCTTCACCCTATGGATGAATTAGCTGCAATGGAATTCTTACTTGATCGTATGAAAGAAACCAAAACCAATGATGATTTCTTTGATCAAATGAAGCGTAAAGCTGCAAACTAAGTCAATAAGCACATAAAAAAGCTACCTACAAAGGTGGCTTTTTATTTGGTTGACATTTTTTACATAAATATACAAATGCCACTTTAGCGTGTTACCTAACATTGCAAGCAATTGAATAATAAAATCATTACCAAATAAATTCTATGTTTTTTAATAAGTTATTTATCGACAAACCAATCTAAAAACACAAATCAATTGTAATTTTCTGTTAAAAAAACAACATTTTTTCATCAATTTCATCAGTTTTTTTACTTTAACCAGTAGCAATTCAAAATGCGCAGTGATAGCATATTCGCATACCAGTTAGGCTGCCCATGCAAAAAGCAAAAAACAGGCTAACTTGGGTTTTTTGTCTCAATTTAATTTATGAGAGTGATGCCATGTTATTCAAAAAAATCGCTATTGCTGCTGCAGTTGCTACTACTTTAGCTTTCGTTGGTTGTGCTAAAAAAACTGAAGAAGCTGCTGCTGATGCAAACGCTGCTGCTTCTCAAGCTGTAGAAGCTGCTTCTGAAGCTACTGCTGCTGCTGACGCTGTTGCTGCTTCTGCTGTAGATGCTGCTGCTGACGCTTCTGCTGCTGCTGCTGACGCTACTGCTGCTGCTTCTGACGCTACTGCTGCTGCTGCTGACGCTACTGCTGCTGCTTCAGCTGCTCACTAATAATCGCTTAGATTATTATCGAAAAAAGAGAACCTTTGGTTCTCTTTTTTTTGCTTTAAAAATAAAAAGATAAATAAAAAACCTGCAACACATTAAACAAGCTTCTCAGCCCATAAAACCTTAGGCATAAAAAAAACCCCGGGTTAAACTCAGGGCTTCTTTCACAATACAATTAATGATTAATCGTCTTGCTCTGTACCTACACGTTGTCTAAATTTCTGACCTGCACGGAATGTAACAACACGGCGTGCTGAGATTGGAATTTCTTCCCCTGTTTTTGGGTTTCGACCAGGACGTTGACGCTTGTCACGTAATTCGAAATTACCAAATCCTGAAAGTTTGACTTGTTCACCAGCAATTAATGCTTGGCTAATTTCATCAAAAAACAACTCGACCATTTGTTTTGCTTCACGACGGTTCAAACTCGTAAGCTCACTTAAATGATCAGCCATTTCTGCTTTTGTTAATGCTGTCATGAGGCCCTCAATGTCGCTTGATAAGTGTTTTCTAACACTTGAATAATATTATCCATACCAGATTTAATTTCAGCATCTTCCAAAGTACGTGACGGGTGTTGCCACAACAATGCAAATGCCAAAGAGCGTTTACCGTTTTCAACACCTTGACCGGTGTACACATCGAATAGCCAAGTTGAGTTCAATAACGCTCCACCTGTTTGTTCGATAAGTTGCTGAATTTCGCTAACATTAATCTTATCATTAATTAAAAGCGCAATATCACGTCTAACCGATGGAAATCGTGATAATTCTGTAAAATTAGATACATAAGTTTGCAAAACAGCCGACTGATCGAGTTCTGCAACCCAAGTTATGCCCAAATCTAGTGCATCTTCTAAAGAAGGGTGTAAACGACCTAAATAACCAACTGATTTTCCAGCAACTATAATCTCAGCAGATTGACCTGGATGCAACCATTCTCGCTCAGTGCGTACATATTCAACTTTAACACGACCAGCAGCTAAAACCTCTTCTACCTCACCTTTGAGATCAAAGAAATCCATTGGCTGTGCTTTACCATGCCATGATTCTGCTTGTTTAGCACCTACAGCAATCATCGCTAAAGTCGGTATTTGTTTGAGATCATCAATTGTTTGTGCATTTTGATAATCAAAACGTAAACCTAATTCAAAGAAACGAACTCGGTTTTGCTGACGATTGATATTATGTTGTACACATGGAATCAAACTTGAAAGCAAAGTTGAGCGCATCACCGCTAAATCACTTGAAATTGGGTTGGCCAATACCAAAGGATTCACTTGCGAATTTAACTGCTTTTCAAGTTTCAAATCTGCAAAACTAAAACTAATCGCTTCCTGATAACCTAAAGTCACCAAAGTTTGACGAAGTTGGTTTAGATCAAATTGATCTTGATGCTTTGCAAGTTGTACATCTATCACAGGCAAGCTGATTTGAATATTGTCATAGCCATGAATACGTGCAACTTCTTCAATAAGATCTTGATAAATTGCCATATCATAACGATATGATGGCGGTACGACTGTCCACTCACCTTCAGCATTCTCAGTCACATTACAACCTAAACGCTGTAAAGCATCTGTAATAAACGAAGATTCAACCTGATAACCGAGCAATTGATCTACTTGAGCTTGTTTTAACACAATTGCTTCACGTTTTGGCAATAGCTCAACTTTTTCAGCCACAGTGATTGGACCAAATTCACCACCCGCAAGTTCTTGAATCAATTGTGATGCACGATGCATTGCAATCATCGGTAATTCAAAGTCTACACCACGTTCATAACGTTGTGATGCGTCTGTATGCAATCCATAACGACGTGCGCGACCTGCAATATGCAATGGCGCAAAGAAAGCCGATTCAAGGAAAATTTCAGTGGTTTCATCTGTAACAGATGAAGATAAACCACCCATAATCCCTGCAATTGCTAATGCTTTTTCATCATCAGCAATCACCATCACATCTTCAGTGAGCTCGATTTCCTGATCATTTAACAACACCAATTTTTCTTTGGCATTGGCTTGGCGTACATGCACTGAACCTTGAACTTTACCACCATCAAAGGCATGTAATGGCTGACCAAGTTCGATCAATACATAGTTGGTAATATCCACCAAAATACTATGCTGACGAATCCCTGAACGTGCAAGTGCTTGCTCCATCCATTCAGGTGTGGGTGCTTTGGTATTGACGTTTTTAATCACACGACCTAAATAACGAGGGCAACCATCTGTATCAACATTAACTTGCTTTTGATCTGTGATCGTTGAGCTAACTTCTTTAATTTCTGGTGCTGTGACTGGAAGTTGGTTAATCACACCAATTTCACGAGCAATACCACGAACACTAAAACAGTCACCACGGTTAGGTGTGATACTGATATCAATCACATGATCATCAAGATTTAAATATTCACGGATATTGAGGCCAATAGGTGCATCGGCAGGAAGCTCTAAAAGCCCATCAATCTTATCTTCTAGGTCAATTTCAGAAGCACCACAAAGCATGCCTTGTGACTCGACTCCACGAAGTTTGCCTTTTTTAATTTTAAAGTCACCTGGAAGCACAGCACCAATCGTTGCTACAGGAACTTTCATCGCTACACGTACATTCGGCGCACCACATACGATCTGCAAAGGCTCGCCAGTACCAATATTAACCGTGGTTACACGTAGACGATCTGCATCTGGATGCTGCTCTACCGTCACAACCTCACCAACAACGACACCTGTAAAAGGTTTAGCCGCAGGTGTTAAGTCATCTACCTCTAAGCCCAACATGGTGAGTTGGTCAGATAGCGTTTCACTATCAATTGCAGGATTTACCCACGTGCGAAGCCAATTCTCGCTAATTTTCATACATTCATTCCTTAATCTCCCCTAACCCCTCTTTCAAAATGAGGGGAAAACCTCGCACTGCATTGCTGTCGGTGAAAGTCCCCCTTTTTTTTAAGGGGGGTTTAGGGGGATTGATCAATACCTATAAATCTAAATTTTAGAATCCCTCTCTAACGCTCCCTTTTCCAAAGGGAGAGAACCCTGTGTTATCACGAACAACCCCTCTCCTTTTAGGAGAGGCAGGGAGAGGTATAAATCTGTTTAAGCAAATTGGCGTAAGAAACGCACATCATTTTGGTAGAACATACGCAAGTCATTGATGCCATAACGTAACATCGCAAAACGCTCTACACCCAAACCAAATGCGAAGCCTTTATATTTTTCAGGGTCAATACCCGCCGCTTGCAGCACGTTAGGATGCACCATACCGCAACCCAAAACCTCTAACCATTTGCCACGTTCATCCATAATATCGACTTCAGCACTTGGCTCAGTAAATGGGAAGTAAGATGGGCGGAAACGTACTTTCAAATCTTTTTCAAAGAATTCATTTAAAAGATTCACCAATAAACCTTTTAATTCTGCGAAGCTGGTATTTTCCGCAACATATAAACCTTCAATCTGATGGAACATCGGTGAATGCGTTTGATCAGAGTCACAACGGTACACACGACCTGGGCAGACAATACGAATTGGCGGTTGAGAACTTTCCATCGTACGGATTTGCACACCTGAAGTGTGCGTGCGCAACAAATGGTTTGCATCAAAATAGAAAGTATCATGCATTGCACGTGCAGGATGATGCCCCGGAATGTTCAATGCTTCAAAGTTATGATAATCATCTTCAACTTCAGGACCTGTCGCAACCGTAAAGCCAGCTTTAGTAAAGAATTGGCAAATACGTTCTTGAACCTGAGTCACAGGGTGGATACTACCCACAGTTTGCCCACGACCCGGCAAGGTAATATCAATCGTTTCGCTTGCAAGCTTTTGTTCTAACGCAGCTTTTTGTAATTCCGCTTGGCGTTCTGTGAGCGCTGTATTAATCGCTTCACGAACAGCATGAATTGCAGCACCCTGAACTTTACGCTCTTCAGGATCCATTTTACCAAGTGCCTTAGATTGTTCCGCAAGCTGGCTTTTTTTCCCTGTAAATTGCACTCGTACTTGATCGAGTGCAGCAAGGTCTTGAGCTGCTGCAATCGCAGCGAGCGCTTCAGTGGTCAGGGCTTCCAGTGACATAGTAACTCTCAAAGCAACAATTTAGAAAAATAATATAACTCGGTATTCTACCAGTTTTTATGCAGTTGGATGAAGTTTCCCCGCGACAAAAATGATGATTAGTCACTCCTTAGACCCAATAAATTGTATATTTTCCGATACGAATGAAAATGAAAGGCTAGAACTCTGATTTATAATAAGTATAAAATGAAACGAATGTCGCTGAGATTGATAAAAAATGGCACTCGATCAAATCTGGAAACAACAACTTACTCTTGTTACTTATGGCAATGAATATCTATCCCAAGAACTCAGCTTCAACCGCTGGGTAAATCATGCCATATTTAATCAGCATACTTTTGCTTTTCGAGATTTACTCAGTCAACACTTACTTGCTCAACATTTTCAAGTTTGGTTAGAGGGGCTTAAAAAACAAGGCGTTAATCGTTTAAGCCTTCATCTCTCATCAGTACTGAATGAAGAAAAGAACCCAAATCCAAATGTTGAACTACTGCCAATTACACATTTTATTGTCAGTCACACCCCTCAGAAAAAGACAGCTTGGATTTTTGGTAAAGAATTGGCTGAATGGTATAACGCTGATAATGATTATGAAGCACCGCTTGCTCAGCGAACCAAACTTCGCTCGGAAGTATTTTGGCAATTTGAACTCAATACAAAATACAACAAACGCATTGAACAAGATTTAGCCCCACCCAATTGGGATGATATTGATACTTATACCGATAATGAATTATTTAATACAAAATATGCGCAAGGCTTTCAAGAACCAATCAATAAAGACCAACCCTATTTAGGTTTAAGTACAACAGAACAATTAGATGAAGAAATTGGGCAAAAGCTGTCATTATTACCAACAGACGATCAAGCAGATTATGCTCATGAAACGCTGCATCGCTTAGAAGCCTTGTCTCAGTTTGTACACGCTAAACTTCAGCATCCTTATGATGAAAATGAACATGCATTAAGTGCTGATGAACAGCTGAATTTGCGTCATTTTTCTCAGAAATTGGATGATCTTACTGCCAAATCAGTAACTAAAATCGCCAATCACTACAAATCCGCTCGCTTAACACCGAAAGTGGTCGCTTCACCGTTTGAGAATACAAAAACAGAACAACGTCAATCGTTTAGTTCAAAACCAAGTGGTGATCATAAGGTTGGAAAATCGAGCGTCTTAACCTTAATCATTATTACCATCTTAATTTGTATCGCTGCTTATTACTTTGGACTATAAATACACTCAATTGTGCAACTAGACAGCAATATTGTTCCTCGACAATTGCTGTCTCTTTTTGATTAAAAAACCAAATAAATCATAACCTTACCCATAACAAACCAATGTTTTTTAGCTTACTAAATATCTCAAACCTGACATCGATCACTTCTGATTCTTAATTTTCAAAAAATTTTCCATTGATAAGATACTTCCGTAACCCCTTCTCCGAGATCAGAAGCATCTTCCTCTCCCACAGCCTGTCCACCCATTTTTTCATAAAAATAGCGACTTGGGTTTTTATTGATCACTTCTAAACGAAGAATACTGTGCTGCTTCGGATGCACAAGTTGATGAAATGTTTCAAACATCGCACGTCCAATCCCTTCACCTTGAATATTTTTCAATAAATAAAATGCTCGAATTTCTGCAATATGACTATTCGGATTCAAATAGCCATCTAAAAATCCTAAAATTCGTCCATTTTTTTCATACACAAAGAGCTGATGGTCTGGATCAGGAATAATGTGTTGCCAAAGCGTCAATCTTTTGGGAACACTCAAATTATCTAAAACTTCTGGTTTTATGATACCTGTATAGGTTTCTTTCCAACTTTGTACATGAATTTCTGCAATTTGTTGTGCATCACTGTCTAAAGCAATACGAATCATTTGAATCTCCCCATATTTTTATTGTCAATTTTTTAGCTGGCTCATGAATGATTTATTCACTTCTTAAAATTCTGCCGATGCTTTTAAACACGCACCAAATAAAAAAGCAGCTAAATTTAGCCACTTTCTTATTGAATTTGTAAAACTTAAATTAAGAAACTATCGTTAGATTGTCAACTTTAGAATAATGAACATTTAGAATAATGGTCGAATCGTTAAAATCACCTTTTGTTCATTGGCATGTTGGTTAATGTAATGTTCAATACCAGTCACTTCGCCTTTGACTTCTGCATCTGCGCCATACATCACTTTAAGCGTTTCCCCGATTCTTGGTAAAACTTGTAACTCTACTTCGATTGAACCTTGTTGCAGACCTTCAATTTCAACTCGCATGCTAAAACTCCAATTTTTATTGTCAGTTTAACTTTATTTCACGTACCGCCAAAGACCTATACTTTTCATGTTGATTTTGTGTATAGATTCAGCATTTATGCGATTTTATAAGCTTATAAAGTCTTGATTAATCTTCATAATCAAGCTCATCTTCATCAATATTGATAAAATTTGGTTGTGGCGTGATTTCAAACTGTACAGCATGAATAGTTGGTAAATTCAAAAGTTTGGCTTTTGCTATTCGATGCATACCATCCATCACTCGCCCATTGGCACATAAAATAATAGGATAGTTAAAATCTGCTGCTTGAATTAGTTTGAAATGTTCAATGATTTGCTGAGTTGTTGGATGTGTATCTGGAAACCAATATGCTTCATCTAATTCTTGAATATTTGCTAATGGGACTTCAATGATTGGAAAATCTTGACTCAGTTGAATCAGATGATGCACATCCCAAATATAACTGTCTTCACCAACTTGACGAAAATGGTATTGTTTGCGCATAGAACCACACTCTATAATTTGATCAAATAAATGCCATAAACAAAATAGTTAGAGCAGTAACAATGACAGATTTTACATCAAAACAAATTTCAACGATTAATGCTGTATTTGAGCAATCCAACTCAGGTGAAATTCATTTTGGCGAAGTGATTCAGCAACTAATCTCTGTTGGCATTGAATCTTACACTGTAGATTATCGACGTGGTGAAACAACCTATTACCTTCCCAATGGGGCAAGTGTTCGCCATACTTTTGAAACTGATGCAACTTCAATCGCCGCACATTTTGATGCACAATTGGTTAAACAAGCTATTCTAGGCGCGCAGTCAGGACAAGTGATGTATCCACTTTTCAAAGCATTAACTTATCAAGCAGCTTGTATTGGTTATTCTGTATGGATTACAGGTAAAAATGTGCAATATTTTGGACGTCTTGGGGAAATTCATTTAGAAAAATTTCCACAATAACAGTTCAAAAATAAAAATAGAGAATAAACACCAGACATAAAAAAGACCGCTATAAAAGCGGTCTTTTTTAATCATCTAAGACGATTAAGCAGCCAATGCGCCTTTAGCTTTTTCAGCTAAAGCAGCAAATGCAACTGAATCATGCATAGCGATGTCAGCAAGTACGCGACGGTCGATGATCACTTGAGCTTTTTTCAAGCCATCGATCATACGGCTGTACGACAAACCATTTTGACGAGCACCAGCATTGATACGCGCAATCCATAAAGCACGGAATTGACGTTTCTTCTGACGACGGTCACGGTAAGCGTATTGACCTGCTTTAATTACTGCTTGGAACGCTACACGATAAACACGTGAACGCGCGCCATAGTAACCTTTAGCACGAGCAAGAATTTTTTTATGACGGCGATGAGCCTGTACACCACGTTTTACACGAGCCATTTATAATCTCCTTAGATGTATGGGCACATACGACGAACTGAATTCATGTCACTTACGTGAACCATGACACAACCGCGCAATTGACGAATACGTTTAGCAGATTTTTTGGTCAAAATGTGGCGTTTGAACGCTTGTTTACGCTTGAAACCGTTAGCAGTCGCTTTGAATCGCTTAGCTGCACCACGGCGAGTTTTTAACTTAGCCATAACAACCTCTTTAAACACCTGTTCGGTACGTTCGCACCATTGCGATGACGACCTGCAGGTAAGGGAGGCAATATTCTAAATCATCTTTGTATAAAACAAAAGCAAAACTGTGGTTATTTTATCTATCTATTCACAAGTCACAGAGTTGTATTATTAACAATAAAAATAATTCATCATGTTTATTATTCACACTATAATAATCACATTATGATAAAGCTGGATAATTATGAACCCTGCTCAGGATGCTTTTGCTGCACTCCGCTATCGAGATTTTTCAATTGTCACGATCAATCAATTCTGTTTAACACTGGCCATTTTAATTCAAGAAATTATTGTTGCCTATTCACTTTATCAAATTACTAAAGACCCACTTACACTGGGTTTAATTGGTTTAGCAGAAGCGATACCTTTTATTGCACTCTCTCTTTGGGGTGGTTATTTTGCAGATAAGTTGAATAAACAAAGCATTATGAAAGTGTGTTTATTTTTTTCTTTTCCTCTGCCTTTAGTATTGTGGTGGTTATTTCACAATTATGATCAAGGACAAATCAGTGTAAATACACTATCTTGGGGAATTTATGCGGTTATTTTTGCACTTGGTACCATTCGAGGGTTTTACAATCCTTCAGCTACATCATTAAAACCCTTTTTAATCCCACGTGAATTGTATGCTAACGGTGCTACATGGACGACCATCGGCTGGCAAAGTGGTGTCATTATTGGGCCTATGCTCGGTGGTTTCATGCTGGCAGGATTAGGTCGAGAAACCAGTTTACTCTCTGTTGCTGTACTTTTATTTATCTGCTTCTGTCTAATTTCTCTCTTAAAAAAACGTACATTCCCAACCATGGAACACGATCATCTTTGGGACAGTTTAAGTGAAGGTTTCCGTTTTATTTGGAAAACCAAGATTGTCCTGTGGGCGATCTCATTGGATTTAGTTTCAGTATTATTTGGTGGCGTGATTGCACTACTCCCCATCTTTGCCGAAGATATATTGAAAGTCGGCCCTGAAGGCTTGGGCTATTTACGTGCTGCGCCTTCAATAGGTGCTCTCATCACCATGATTGCATTGACAAAATTCCCACCGACCCAACATGCATGGCGAAATATGTTATTGGCTGTTGCAGGTTTTGGGGTATTTACCTTGTTATTTGCATTTTCAAATCATCTTTGGCTTTCATTATTTGCACTTGCTATGACAGGAGCTTGTGACAGTATTTCTGTGGTCGTTCGCCAAACCATTTTACAAGTCTATCCCCCTGAAAATATGCGTGGTCGAGTTGCTGCAGTGAATGGCATGTTCGTATCTTCCAGTAATGAATTAGGCGCTTTTGAATCAGGCTTGGCTGCAAAATATATGGGCACAATTGCTGCAACAGTTTTAGGGGGTTGTACGACCATGGCCGTTGTAGCGATTAGCTGGGTAAAAACAACTGATTTATTTAAGGTTGATATTACTCAAGGCCACTCAGAATCTTCTAACAAGTCATAAACGATTCATCCCACAATTTAGAAATGATAAAAAAATGCACCTTTGGGTGCATTTTCTATTGCTTGAACATCAAATTCGATAAATACTTCGTTCAATTTAACAACTCTCATGCAATATCAATGCATGATCGCCAATTCTATGAACAAAGTTCTTGTATTAAGTTGCCTTTTATATCTGCCTGTTTACTCACATGGCACAGAAAAACTTCCAACGATTAAAGTCGAAGGCACAACCACCGAGCAATCGGGTGCTCAGCATCTCACTACACGTATTCAATGGTTGAAATTTCCTCAGCTTAGTTACCAAACGGCGGATTTAAAGAATGAAGATCGTTCTGCAATTATTCGAGTGCAGACAGATCAAGCAGGAAAAGTGATTGAAGCTGATGTGCAAGAAAGTACAGGACTTCGTGCATTGGATCAAAAACTGATTGATGCTGTTGAGAATGCGAAAGTTAAACCCATACAGAAGAATGGTAAAGCCGTTCCAATCGTTGGCTATCAGACATTTACCTTAAGTTTAAATAATGCTGAAGACCGAATATCTTCAAAGAAACAATGTACTTATTCATTTAATTCTCAAAATTGGATCAAACAAGAAAAAGATAAATCAGTTGCATTCCGTTATCTTCAACAACCTTCACTCGCACTCGATCAATCACTACTAAAAAATAAAGATCGTGTGGTCAAATTCAAATTTAAATTGAATAAACAAGGTGAAATTACTCAGGTGAAACTCACAAAACTTTCTGGTGTAAATGCAATAGATCAACAGGTTATTGAAGCCGTTGAACACGCTCAAGTCAGTGTGAAGCGCTCATACCGCACCTTATGGATCTATAAAAAATCAAGTTTTAGTGATCAAATCCAATTTAAGCAAAATGATTGTAAATAAGCTTTTGCAACAAAATTAAAGGCGCTATTTGCGTCTTTAATTTTAGAGCTTTTCAGAATAGACCTAGATAAACCCAATAAATAAACAGATAACGACTGGATTTTGCAAACGTTACGATAAAAAGAAAACGCCAAAAATTTTCCTTCATCAAACCTGCAACCAAAGTGATTGGATCACCAATGATCGGTGTCCAACTCAATAATAATGACCAAAAACCGTATTTTTGATAAATTTTCTCAGCTTTCAGCATATTCCTCTCAGACACTGGAAACCATTTTTTATTTTTAAATTGCTCTATTTTAAAACCCAGAAACCAATTGACACATGAGCCTAAAACATTACCAATCGTCGCGACCAAAAGTAGTAAATATGAGGAAAACTGAGCTTGTGCCAACAACCCCAACAAAACAGCTTCAGACTGTAAAGGCAATAAAGTTGCTGCACCAAATGCCGAAATAAACAGTACAAAATAAGCCATGAAACGCTTAATCTTTGCTTAGAATCTTACTGCAAATTCAAACGCTTTTTTGCTTTAAAATATTCAAATACTGACCACAATATAGCAATACCAAATACCACAAAACGTGCTGTTTGGTAACGTTGCGCGATCGGATCGATCATCGCTCTTACAACGGAAGTATCTTGAGAATTGATTTGAGAAAATAAATTTTGAATATGAACAATTTCAGCAATATATAAAATTAAACATCCAGCAATTCCAACAATCACACTCCAATAAATTTTTGAATTGGATTCGAGAATACCAGTTAAGTTTAAAAAGAATGCTTTCATCATCATATCCAAATACAAAAACTCAAAAACCACCAAGATGGTGGTTTTTGAGTTTAGCATAAAAACATATTTATACTTTGATCGATAATGCTCTTTGCACTGCTGGACGAGCCGTCATACGCTCAACATATTCTTTAACATAAGGATAATCTTCAAGCTGAATCTGTTGCCATTCATAGCGCAAAATCCACGGTAGAATTGCCATATCGGCGATTGAATATTCACCTGCTACAAACTTTTGACCAATGAGTTGTTGATTTAAAACACTGTATAAGCGTTTTGTTTCAGTCACATAGCGATCAATTGCATAAGGAATTTTTTCTTTGGCAAATTGACTAAAATGATGATTTTGCCCAAGCATTGGACCAAAGCCACCCATTTGCCACATGAGCCACTGTTCCACCTCAACACGATCTTGTTCATTTGTTGGATAATACAATCCTGTTTTTCGCCCTAAGTATTGCAAAATAGCACCAGACTCAAATACAGAAATTGCCTCTCCATTCGGCCCATCTTGATCAACAATTGCTGGGATTTTATTGTTTGGTGAGATTCTTAGAAAATCAGGTTGAAATTGATCATTCTCTAAAATATTGATGGGGAAAATTTGATAATCCAAACCCATTTCTTCTAAAGCAATGGTAATTTTATGACCATTGGGTGTGCCCCAATAATATAAATCAATCATGTTTCATCCTTCTGCATTTTCATATCTTTCTAAATTTTATAGCTGGGGAAAATATTCATTGTATAACATGATTCAATACTCAACCAATATAAGTTTTTTGCAATTATTATCCAATAAATTGTGATCACCACCTTTAGAATTCAGATAAATATCACCTTTTGATATTGCCTAACATTTTCATATTTCAAGCAAAGAGTGTATTCAATAGATTGACTGGTTTCAGATAGAGACCCAGCAGATTTTCAAAAAAGTTTTTATTATGCATATAAGATGTTAAATTCTTTAAACAACCGATTGCATAGATTGAAACAAAGAAAACAATAAAGCGATCTGATTACAGCATGCGTATATTTGAAACCAATACGCTTATTTCAATCCAAACGTAGGTGAAAAATGAACGATATGCGACAAAAAAATTTAGACCTGTTTGTCGTACTTATTGGTGCGATCTTTCTTGTTGTATTCATTATTTTATTTTTATTTGGCTGGCCACATTACAAAGTCTGGAAACAAGGCATGGATGGTCAGGCAGCCTTAGCCGAGGCTGAACAATCTAAAATGATTCAGGTACAAGTCGCTAAAGCAGAATTAGAAAGTGCTAAGTTACGTGCCGAAGCAATCAAGCTGGTTGGACAGGCTGCAAAAGAATATCCTGAGTATCGTAAGCAAGAGTTTATTGGTGCTTTTGGTAAAGCACTACGTGATGGAAGAATTCAACAAATTATTTATGTCCCGACTGAAGCAAATATTCCGATTGTTGAAGCAGGAAGTAAACCTCAACTCAATGAATAATCTAAGTATTGAAAAGTTGCTTGAATCGCTTTCATGAGCCAATAAAAAAAGCACTGCTGAGAGCAGTGCTTTTTGATACAAATGAATGATTACTTTTTCTTTTTCGGTCCAAGTAACATACCCATTTGACGACCTTCCATTTTTGGCGCTTGTTCGATCACACCATGATCAACCACATCTGCTTCAATTTTTTGTAATTGAGCAAGACCAATCTGTTGGTGAGCCATTTCACGACCACGGAAACGCAAAGTAATTTTAACTTTGTTGCCTTCTTCAAGAAACTTCAGAATGGCACGCAGCTTGATGTTGTAATCACCAACGTCTGTACCTGGACGCAATTTAATTTCTTTAACCTGAACTTGATGCTGTTTCTTTTTAGCATCTTTTTGCTTTTGCTTCAGATCAAATAAATGTTTGTTGAAGTCCATGATTTTACAAACAGGCGGCTCTGCATTTGCCACAATCTCAACAAGGTCAAGATCTGCATCTTCAGCAGCACGCAACGCTTCTGCAAGCGTCACGATACCTTTTTGCTCACCATCTGCAGCGACAAGACGGACTTCTTTTGCCTTAATCTCATCGTTTAATGCAGGACGATTGCTTTTAGCACCTTGTTGTTGGTTACGGTCAGGCTGTTTAATCTTTCTTACTCCACAATATACCGGCCGCGTTCGGCAACGGCTACTTTCACTAGGTCAACAAATGCATCAATTGACATAGTACCTAAATTTTTTCCAGAACGAGTACGTACATTGACTGTACCCTCTTCCACTTCACGATCACCAAGAACCAATAAATATGGAATACGTTCTAAAGTACGCTCACGAATCTTAAATCCGATTTTCTCATTTCTCAAGTCTGAAATTGCTCGAATTCCATTTTCTTTGAGTTTTGCGACGACTTGCTCACATGCAACCGCCTGAGAATCGGTAATATTCATTACACATGCTTGGACTGGAGCCAACCATGGTGGCATAAAGCCAGCGTAGTGTTCAATTAGTATACCAATAAAACGCTCAAAACTGCCAAGAATTGCACGATGTAACATCACTGGATGGTCACGATCGTTATCTTCAGTGACATAAGAAGCATCTAAACGCAATGGTAAGTTAAAGTCACACTGAATTGTACCGCACTGCCAGATACGTCCCAAACAGTCTTTCAATGAAAATTCAATCTTAGGACCATAGAACGCACCCTCACCCGGTTGTTCTTCCCATTCCAGACCCGCTTCATCCAAAGCATCTGCTAAAGATTTTTCTGCAACATCCCAAAGCTCATCAGCACCTACACGTTTTTCAGGACGAGTAGAAAGTTTCATTTGTACTTCTTCAAAACCGAAGTCTTTATAAACTTCTAAAGTCAGCTTAATAAAGTCCGCAACTTCTTTACCAATTTGCTCAGTTGTACAGAAAATATGTGCATCGTCTTGAGTAAAGCCACGTACACGCATGATCCCGTGTAAAGAACCTGATGGTTCATTACGATGACACGAACCGAACTCTGCCAAACGGATTGGAAGATCACGGTATGACTTCAAACCTTGGTTAAACACTTGAACGTGACACGGACAGTTCATTGGTTTAACCGCATAGTTACGGTTTTCAGAATGTGTGGTAAACATGTTATCTGCATAGTTTGCAGCATGCCCAGATTTTTCCCAAAGCGTAAAATCTACGATTTGTGGTGTTTTAATCTCTTGATAACCATTGTCTTGCTGAATTTTACGCATGTACTGCTCAAGTACTTGGTAAATCGTCCAACCATTGGCATGCCAAAACACCATACCCGGTGCTTCTTCTTGCATATGGAACAAGTCTAAAGCTTTACCAATTTTACGGTGATCACGCTTTTCTGCTTCTTCAATACGTTTGATATATGCAGCTAACTCTTTTTTATCAGCCCAAGCCGTACCGTAAATACGTTGTAATTGTTCATTTTTTGCATCACCGCGCCAGTAAGCACCAGAGATTTTAGTGAGCTTGAATGATTTTAAGAATTTAGTATTCGGAACGTGTGGACCACGACACATATCTAAATAATCTTGATGATAATACAAGCCCATTTGCGTTTCTTCAGGCATGTCTGCGATCAAGCGTAATTTATAGTCTTCACCACGTGCAGTAAATTCTGCGATGACTTCATCACGAGGTGTCATTTTTTTGACAACGTCATAATCTTGATCGATGAGCTTTTTCATACGCTCTTCAATCGCAGCCATATCATCTAATGTGAACGGGCGTGGCATCCAAATGTCATAGTAGAAACCTTCTTCAATGACAGGGCCAATCACCATTTTTGCTTCTGGGAATAATTGTTTTACCGCATGACCCACCAAGTGTGCAGATGAGTGACGAATAATTTCTACACCTTCTTGATTTTTAGGTGTAATAATTTCTAATGTAGCGTCTTCGGTAATTAAATCACTTGCATCGACTAAGCGACCATTTACTTTTCCTGCAACTGTATTTTTAGCAAGTCCAGGCCCAATACTTTGAGCAACTTCCATCACAGATACAGCTTGGTCAAAACTTTTTTGATCGCCATTTGGCAATGTGATAATAGGCATATTTAAAAATCCTTAAGGAGTGATGCCCCGTACAATGGAGCATGTCACCGCGAGATTATGATCGAGGAAATTCCTCAAGATAAAATCGGTGGAACAATATAAAAGTGTGTGAAATTTTACACCTTTGCTGAATATTTATAAACCTTTGTCTTCAATTAATCGCTATAAACTTATTTCAGGCAACATTTTTTATATTTTTTACCGCTACCACATGGGCAAGGATCATTTCGTCCAAATTTTTCTTCCGTTCTTTGAAAGGGTTGATTCATTTCATACATGTTTAGCAATGCCGAATGAGGTCTTAGTGGTGGGTTATCTCGTAATCCGAATTCATACTCAATCTCTTCTATTGAGCCTGCATATTGTGGATCAAAGCATCCTTTTTGATTGAGCTCACGAATTAAGTCTATACGCTCAACAGCCTTCATATCCATCCATGCCATTAAAACCGCAGTTTCACCATAAAAAATCGCATTCGGATTAAACATTGTCTTTTCAAAGCGTTCATGTAATTGATCTAAAGCACCTAAAATTTCTTGACGATATTGTGGAAATTGAAGAGCTAAATCACCTAAACACTCTGTAAACACATAAATAATATCTAATTTAATTGTCTGTAAGCCTTGAAGTAAATAAGGAATAACTGCTTCCCCCATGATTGAGAAAGCATCTGAAAAGCTACATGCCCACTCATCATCAAGATCATCAAGTCGGTAAAATTGAGTAAAAATCTTAGGACATGCTTCTACATACTTTAAGCCGCCAAGTGCAAATAATGCATAATGAACGGCAAAAAATTCAGAAGCTGTACCTGCTAATAAACTTTTATTGGTTGCAATTTCTACAAGCTCTTCAGCATCTGCAAGTGTAATTCCAAGTTGGTCAATTGTGTTGGAAACTTCTTGAGCCGTGGATAGTTCTCTTCAAGCGATGGTAATTGAAGCAACTTTTGCAATAGTGGTGAATTTTTTTTCATAATAAAATCGAATAACAAATATCTTTATTTCTGTGATTCTAGCAACAAACAAATCATTCACCTAAACACCTGTATGATTTTCTCTACTCCCTAAACGTTTCCCACGCTGCAAATGTCCCATTCTTATAACAATACAATCTAGCAAACTGCGGAATAATCGCCTCACTTTGTGTCGGTCTTAAAAACACATAATCATCCACATTTATTGCTGTGTCTTTCGGTACATTGACCATTTCCTGATTTGAACTGCGTCCATACAGCAAATGCGGACGAATACCTTTGGGATAAATATAATCTGCCATCCAATAGCCTCCATAAACAAACAAAGCCTTAAATCGATGAGGTAATTTGTTCAAAATGGGTAATCCTGGAACTTGCGTATATGGCAAAACTTTCAATACGGGCGCTGCAATCCATAATGCTGCTTTTAAATCACTTAAACTTGTACTGTCAAAATCACTTGGTTTGAGCAACATCGAACCAAATGACAGATCATTACAGACACTATGTTTCACGTGAAAATTAAAACTTGGGCTACCACCGCCATTAAAACAAAGTTTATTCACACAAAGATCAGGAAAGTGTTGCTGAATCATGGCAATATAGCGCTGATAAATCTCTTGAGACTCCCGATAAGCATCGTTTGCTTTCTTAATGACTGATGGCAATTTAGCCACATGTGCGTCATAACCCATTAACCCTGAAAACTTTAAATATTCAGGATAACGGCGAATTGTTTTAAGCATATCTGACAAGGTTTGTAGCGAACTCACCCCGCCTCGATGTAGTCCTACATCAATCTCTATATTCATTTTCAGATTTAAAGAAAATCGCTTGGCGACCTCAAGATATTGCAATAAGCGCTGAGGGGTATCGACCAACCATTGAATATTTGCGTCTTGCCAATGATGATTCATCTCATAAAAATGTTGTACTGAACTCACAGGCATAGGTTTACCCCAAAGCACATCGGCCTCGGAGAAGTTTTCAAGTATTGGAAGTAATTGTGGTAAATGAAAGACCATAAATCTTTGTGTAACAAGCTGTTGGCTAATCCGTTTTAATAATTCAAGGCTAGCTAAAGACTTCACTACGATTCGTGGCTGTACATGCTTTGCAGATTGCAATTGTGTTGCAACATACTGTAGATTTTGCGCAAAAGCCTGATCATCGATAATCAAGCGTGGCAGTGCATTATTTTGCTGTTTTAAGTCATCATTCAATTGTTCAAAAAAGTCATTCATACACGCCTCACTTATTTTCAATCTTTATATTTCAACATTTATATGCGATCACTTTTTCATAGAAATAAGCTTTCTAAATAGGGATTTAAAAACTTCTGTGTTGGATCGAGTTGTTCACGAATCTGCATAAACTCATCCCACTTCGGATAAAGTAGTTTCAGTTGCTCACTGGTCATGCTGTGCATTTTCCCCCAATGCGGACGACCTTGATAACGCTGTAAAATGGGCTCAATCACATCAAATAGCTGCCTTGGCGCTTGTTTGTGATATTGATGAATTGAAATTGAAACTGAGTCTCGTTGATAAAAAGGACTCAACCAAATATCATCCCCTTTAACAAATCGGAATTCCACTGGAAAGAAGGTTGGTGATTTTGCATGTTTTAGGGCTGCCAAAACCTCTTGTAAGCAGGCGACACCGAGTTCAGCAGGAACTTGATACTCCATTTCATTAAATCGGGTATTACGAACTGTCGGGAAAATTTGACTCGACCAATCCACGCATGTTGTCGGTTTAATAAATACGCCTAAAAGCTTCTGTAACTGTGCATTCAATGCGGGAACTTTTCCTATTAATTCACAACACATTGTCAATAAAGCATCTTCCGAAGGCCAACTTTCTTTTCGAGGCTGAACGTCTTCATCTGTAACATCTAATGTTTTCAGCATCAGCTGCTTTGCATGTGAAAAAGCAAAACATTCAATATGACGATGTTGTGTTTTCCAATGTTCAATATTGGCAATAAAATCTTCGACAGAGCACAGTTCAACATGTTCTTTTAATTTATAACGTGGCTTATTTTGCATGGTGATTTTGGTCAAAATCCCTAGACTGCCTAAAGACACACGCCCTGCATCAAAAATATCTTTATTTTCCAGCGTATTACAACGTAAGATTTCACCCGAAGCCGTTAATAATTCAAATTCTTTCACATAAGCAGAAATACAATGTAAATCGATACCTGTACCATGCGTCCCTGTCGATACCGCACCTGCTAAACTTTGTTGGTCAATATCACCCTGTTGCATTAAAGCTTGATTGACAGGCCGTAGGTATTGATCAAGATTGAATAAACGAGTGCCTGACCAAATACTGGCCTGTGACGATTCAGCATTCACCGAGTCCACACCTGCAATATGATCCAGTGAAAGTAAAGTTGCATCCGTACACACCAAGGGCGTAAAAGAATGCCCTGCACCAACCACCCGAATCTTTGAATGTTCTCGAACCGACTGTTGCAACTGTTCAATATTTTGTGGTCTTAGAATATGTTCAGGCTGTGCCTTTTGATAGCCCGACCAATTATTCCACTGATTCTTTCCTTGTGAACTCATCTCATTATTCCTTTAACGTACTGCAGTTTTAAGACTGCCAAAATTGGTTCTTTGATCAATTTCATACTGAGGGATTGCTACAGGTCGTGTGCTTTGATCATAGCTACGCAAAGCTTTTTTTAAATTGATTTGCTTTGCCAAGCCTTGAAACTTGTACTGAACAGCAGCCAATGTCCATTGACCATATAAAGTATGCCCGCCCTCATAAGCTTGCTGCTGATACTCCTCATTGGTGGTGATATAACCCATATAATCATTGCAATAAGAGGCTAACCAAACCTGACTCGTTGACAAATTGCCTTGCACAGCCTGATAAACCGTTTGAATCACGCGGTATGCTGAGGTTGTGGTGATTTCTCCAGGACAGCAAATCAATAACAGTTGTCCTAATTTTAAAATCTGTAACGGGACAATACTGGGCACCAATGGGCTGTGTTGAATTGCACCCGCTTTAACTTGACGATTCATTTCCCGAATCAAAGGATCTAAAAAACTCGGTTGCACATCCAATCCTTTTCCAAGCAATTGGTTATCAGGGCTTTCTAAAATAATGTCTTTGGGAAATTGTGATGCGTATAAAGCATGATATTTGTCATAATCAGGCGCATTCGGATCAGCTAAACGTTTTTTACGTACTTGCTTGGACAGCAAAGACATGGCCATGGTGATGGGTTTTGCTGCACCTTTGCCATCAACAGGTGTTCCGCCAAAGAAAGCCACGCCATGACAGGCAGCACTGGTCTTGGCTTCTTTGATTCCCTTGGAAAATTCAGTCGGAATCTCAACCTGACTTAAATCGACATAAGACAAAACTGCATCCAATTCCCCCTCTAATGTCTGACTTGAAGATGACAAGGCTTGAAGGGCTAAATCACTTTGATAGCGTCCATTCTGTTGCGCATATTGGTATTCTGCTTCACCCTGAATTTTATTGCGAATTGCATCCTGATTTTTCCCATGAAAATGCGGCGATACATCCCCAGCAGAAGCTTGCGCAAAAATCGCCACGGGTTGCTCTATGCCTTGAGCAGTGAGATATTTTTCAGTGAATGTCGCAGCATAGCCTTTATTGTCGCCATCATAAGCATTCAGTTTGTTGCCCAAGCAAGTGGCATGAACACCAAATAAAGAAATTAATCCACAAAGCTGTTGTTGGCGATAGAACCCAAGCAATTGCATTTCACGATTCAATGCTAAATGTGTTTCATGAATATCTCGTTGAACCACATCAGGATTACGATTGTAAGACTTTAAAGCTCGATTCCATGCAACAGGGGTATTTTCATCAAATTGCCCCGTGTTATAGCGAATCTCTGTTTCTTGTTCAGTTTCTATAGCCAATAGAATACTCTGCACGACAGCTTCAACCACGGCATTTAAATGTTCTGGGACAAAACCGGGCGTCGGCATATTGTATAAAGCTTCATAAGCGCAGCCTCCCGGTCCTGAATGGGTATGCGTTGCCATCAAGACCAGTTGCTGCTCATCAAAGCGTTCCGCTAGTTTCTGTTTTAAAACTTCGACCACACCACTACGCATCGCATGGGTAATACAGCCAAAATCAAGACAGCAGATCAAAATCGGTTGTACTTCATTCACATCGCGGATAGAAAATGTACGTGCAAATAGTGCTGTCCGTTTTTTATCGGCACGGTGTGTCCACATTCCATAACCAAACATGGCATAGCCTTTAGGCTGAATAGGTATTTCTTGTTTACTCCAACCAACCATATACATTTTCATTGTCCTGTATTTGAATTCTATTTCTCATCATGAGAAGTACATTGAAAGTTAATCAAAAATATGCGATACCCACTAGGGTTAAAGCAACAAAAATAAGGGGGGCTAATCGGACTTTATGCCTATTCAACAAACGGAACTTGTCACTTCTCAATTTCTTATTCCACCCACACTGCTGAGTAGCTTGATTCATTATGCAGAACAGCAACAGTGGTCTTATCAACCGTGGTTTAAAGACGTTAATCTCAATATGGATCAAATGATTCAAAACCAAGGCTTTGTTCATTTCTCAGATATTTGCAATGTGGTACAACATGCCGTTAACCATACCCAACGACCAAACCTTGGTTTATTACTTGGCAGTCATGAAGGACAAGTTGCCATGGGAATCCTTGGTTTTGCGATGCAAGCCTGTAAAACTGTGGCTGAAGCTATGCAAACAGCACTGCATTATCATCCTATTTCGGGCAGCGTTTTAAACCTAGATGTTCATATTCAACCTGATTATTGCGAAATTGAAATCTCCGAACGCAGTCCATGCGGTGCTTTAACAGCCTTTTTTTGTGATGAAGTCTTTTCTAGTATTATTACCTGTCTAAATATGATGTTAGGCGACCATCAAGAACTTATTCTCTTAGAGCTCAGTTACGATGGTTCTGCTTATTTAGAAGATTATCAGCGTATTTTCAATTGCCCTATTCAATTCAATAGCACTCGAAATTTAATCCGTTTTAACAAAAATATATTATCTAGAGCACTGAAAAATTACAGCCCTGCGAATTATCAAACTGCAATTAAAATTTGTGATTTAGCTTTTGAACAATTCAAACAGATCAATCAGCCTAGCCTTGTTCACGTTTTACAGCATTTGATTGAAACTCACCTTCCTGACCGTTTTGACATGCTGCAAGCCGCACAACATTTTCATCTCAGTGAACGACATTTAAGACGTCTGTTAATGAATGAAGGCATCAATTTTCAATTGATTAGACAACAGGTTTTAGAACATAAAGCCAAAACGCTGTTAAGCGAAAATTATACGATCAGTGAGATTAGTCATCTTCTAGGATTTAGTGAGTTACGTGAATTTAGACGAGCATTCAAAAGATGGACGGGATTTTCACCAACGGACTATAAAAAAGTTGAATTAAGCAAACTCATTTAACCTTAATTCAACTAATTTTTTATTTTTAAATCATACACTTACAACATAGTCATTAAATAGATTAACCTGAGTTCGGGATAAGATATAGGCTCAACTATATGATACGCGGAAACGTCAGTCGCATTGTTTGAGGCAGGGCTACATCTGTAATATACTGTTTTTGCAATATATTTGGTACTGGATAGTATCTGTCGAGTTGGCGACTGACAAATGGTTTTGCCTACTTTTCCCGAAAGAAAAGTAGGTCGAACCGAAGGTTAATCCTTACATCTGACTTTAAACGGTAAGACTCCGCTACACCTGATCAATCTTTTCAATAACTTACATCAGAATTTATCCCGAACTGACGTTAGATCATTTAAAAATAAACGATTTATTTAAACTATGATTAACGTGAATACTCGACTAAAGCATAACTGCATTTCAGTGTTGTTATGCATATCTTTGAGTTGAGAAATTAGAATAATAGACATGGAGTTTAAAATGGTAAGCGCATACGATGAATTACCTCGCACCCCTGCAAATTTTGTAGCCTTATCACCGTTACGTTATCTTGAACGTGCTGCTTACATTTACCCAAACCAAGATGCAATAGTGCATGGTTCGCGTCGTATTTCATGGCGTGAGACCTATACGCGTTGTCGCCAATTCGCACATCAGTTGCAAAATTTAGGAATTCAAAAAAACGATACTGTTTCTGTTTTACTACCCAATATTCCAGCCATGATTGAAGCGCATTTTGCCGTGCCAATGTCAGGCGCTGTTTTAAATACATTGAATACTCGTTTAGATGCAAAAACCATTGCATTCATGCTCGAACATGCTGAAACCAAAGTGCTATTAGTCGATCCTGAGTTTGCAGCACTGGCCGCTGAAGCTGTTGCACTTGTCCCACAACAGATTTATATCATTGATGTTGCAGATGTCGAGTATGAGAAAAATGATACAACGACAGGGGTCGGACAAATCGAGTATGAAGACTGGCTCAAAGGTGGGGATGTCAATTTTGAATGGCACTTACCACATGATGAATGGGATGCGATTAGTCTAAATTATACTTCGGGTACGACAGGCAATCCCAAAGGCGTGGTTTATCATCATCGTGGTGCATATATCAATGCTGCCAGTAATATCATTGCTTGTGGCATGACACCACGTTGTAAATATCTTTGGACACTACCTTTATTCCATTGTAATGGCTGGTGTTTTGCTTGGACGATAGCAGCCAATGGTGGCACCAATATTTGCTTGAGAAAAGTTGATCCTGAGTTGGTTTTTAAACTGATCGATCAATATAAAATTGATTATCTATGTGGTGCGCCTATTGTATTATCCATGCTAATCAATACACCCAAAGAGAAGCAAATTAAATTTGCTCATCGTGTAGAAGTCATGGTGGCTGGTGCTGCACCACCTGCTGCAATTATTGAAGGCATGCATCATATTGGTATTCAAGTCAATCACGTTTATGGTTTAACTGAAACCTATGGTCCTTCTGCACTCTGCGCATCCCAAGCAGGCTGGAGTGACTTATCCATTCAAGAACAAGCACAGCTACATTCACGACAAGGTGTGCCATATCCTTTGCAAGACAGTATGCGCGTCCTTGATCCTGAAACGATGCAACCTGTGCCAAATGATGGTACCACCATGGGTGAGATCATGTTCCGAGGCAATATTGTCATGAAGGGCTATTTAAAGAATAGCAAAGCCACAGAAGAAGCCTTTAAAGGAGGATGGTTCCATACAGGTGATTTAGCAGTAAGCCAACCTGATGGTTATGCCAAAATCATGGATCGCTCCAAAGATATTATTATTTCAGGCGGTGAGAATATTTCATCTTTAGAAGTTGAAGAAGTGCTCTATACCCACCCTGCGATTATGACCGCTGCCGTTGTTGCGAAACCTGATTCACGTTGGCAAGAAGTTCCTTGTGCTTTTATCGAGTTAAAACAAGATGCTGAAACCACAACAGATGAAGTCATTGAATTCTGCAAACAACATTTAGCTCGTTTTAAAGTTCCAAAGGATGTGGTGATTTGTGAAATTCCAAAAACTTCGACAGGTAAATTACAAAAATTTATCTTACGAGATTGGGCAAAACAACGTGCTGAAAGTGAATTAAGTTAAATCACTCAAAAAATAAAATCTCCTCTCCTTTCTAAGGAGATGAGAAACTCTGCTTCGCAAGGGATAGATTAAATTCCCTCTCCTTTTTGAAAGGAGAGAGTTAGGGACATGTTTAAATAAAAAACGACCTTTTTAGGTCGTTTTTTTATAGAAAAATCAATTACTTTGAATTATCTGAAATCAATGCAACTTGTTGTGCATAATTTAACAACTTCAATTTAGAAGCCTCTAACTCTTCAGCAGATACTTCTTTCGCAATATCACGATGAATACGTAAAACATGCTGACGTAAAGAATGGCTTTCAGCTGCATTATAAGATTTACAAAATTCTTTAATGGCAGGATCACGCTGTTCGATCATACGATCAACCCAACGATCAAGTTGTGCTAACTTTTTAGCGCCTTGCTTAGGTGTAAGATAAGACAAAATGACAGCCTCATCTTCATTACGTAATAATTTACCAATACGCTGAAACTGACGGCGACGTGCTTCAAAAGACGTAATCAATTGCACATCCAGCAATGCCTCAATTAAGCGCTCTTCAACAGGTAAAGCTTGAATTTGTTTCTTTGACAACTCAGCGAGTTGCTCACCTAAAGCAGCCATGCGTTGCACAGCTTTCTTCTGTTCGGTTTTACTTGCACGCCCTTCCAAAGAATCAAAATCATCTTCAGTAAAACGTTGCGGACGACGTGCCACGATTATTCTGCCTCGTAAAATTTATCTGCAAATAGTGCAAGGACCTCAGACAAAGCTTTTTCTTCATCTGCTCCATCAACCACTAGACGCAAGGTGGTTCCTTTACCAGCTCCAAGCATGAGTAAAGAAAGAATATTTTTGGCATCGACTAATTTATCGCCCTTACCAATTTGAATAGAACATTTAAATTTAGTCGTGACTTCGATTAGTTTTCCAGATGCACGCGCATGTAATCCTAATTTATTAATTACGTCAACAGTTGTGTCGATCATGACCAGTGCTTCATTTCTCTATGTAATATCTGAACAGGCCATTGAGACTCTAAAGCCTTCTTCAACCTATCCACAATATAAACCGAACGATGTTGCCCTCCGGTACAGCCGATAGACACCGTAATATAATGACGATGACCTTCTGCGAAAGCAGGCAACCACTTATTTAAAAACTGATAGATGTCTTGGTACATCTCATTTGCTTGGTCACTGGCTTCTAAAAACTGACGCACAGGCTCATCCAAACCTGAAAACTTACGTAACTCTAAGTCCCAATGCGGATTAGGCAAATGTCTAACATCAAAAACAAAATCTGCGTCTAATGGAATACCATGTTTGTAGCCAAAAGACTGTAAAATTAAAATGAGTTTATCGGACTGTCCCAGTTTGGACAATAAGGTATCCTTTAAATCATGTACACTTTTATCTGTTGTATCAATATGTGCCGTTGCTCTTAGCTGAATGGGTAGTAATAAATGTTTTTCTTCTTGTATACATTCATTCAAACTTTGAAAGCGACTTGATAATGGATGCGGACGTCTTGATGCGCTAAAACGAGAAATTAATTCCTGATCACGCGTCGTCAAATAAATAACATCTACACTACCATGCTTCTGTAATTGCTGAAATACATCATCAAAGCCATGTAAATCTTCTTTTGCACTTCGAACATCAATCCCCAGTGCAAGCAATTCCAAATTATTTTCTTTATCTAATTTTTCAACAATTTCAGGAAGCAATGCCAAAGGCAGATTATCAATACAGTAATAACCTAGATCTTCAAGCACCTGCAAAGCAGACGATTTACCCGAACCAGACTGTCCTGTGACGATAAGTATGCGCTTCATGGCATGGCAATCCTAAAAAGCAAAGGTTAAGCAGGATGTTTAACCTGCAAATTATCAATCAAGCGTGTTTTGCCTAATTTTGCTGCAACAAACAATACAACATCTTGGTCAAACTGATCAACCTTTTGTAACATTGGGCTACGTGCCTCAACATAATCTACAACTAAACCAGCTTCGTTCAAACTTGCACGAATTTGAGCAAGCACTTCAGACAATGCCTGACCTGTTTGTAAATCATGTTCCGCTGTTTTTAAAGACTTATAAATTACGGGTGCTGTTTGACGCTCTTGTTCAGATAAATAACCATTACGAGAACTTAAAGCCAAACCATCTTCTGCACGAGCAATTGGAACACCAATCACTTCAATTGCCATATTTAAATCACGAACCAACTGCTTAATTACAGCCAGTTGTTGATAATCTTTTTGCCCAAAGAATGCAAAATTTGGTTGAACGATATTAAATAGTTTCGTCACCACAACTGCAACACCATCAAAGTGTCCAGGACGCTGTAAACCGCATAGGTCATTGGTGATATCACTAACAGTAATATTGGTTAAACGTGTATGTTTACCATACATCTGCTCAACAGATGGTGCAAAAACAATATCACAACCGACTTCAGCCAAAAGATGACTATCCTGCTCCAAAGTACGAGGATAATTATCAAAGTCTTCATTCGGTCCAAATTGAATTGGATTCACGAAAATACTGACCACCACAACATCACATAGCTTACGCGCCTCACGAACCAGATTTAAATGTCCTTGATGAAGATTACCCATCGTCGGAATAAATCCAATACTTTTACGTGATGATCGAGCAGGACTAAGCGATGCTGTTAATCCTTGAATGGTAGTTTCTGTTTTCATGTTTACAGCTCGACTTGGAAAGTATGTTCTTGTGCAGGGAATGATTGATCTTGCACAGCAACATGATATGCCTTAAATGCGTCAACAATAGCAGTTTCACCTGCTTGTTCTTTCATAAAATTACGGACAAAACGTGCCACTTTACCGAAGGTCAATCCAAGCATATCTTGTACAACGAGAACTTGACCATCTGTTTCCACACCTGCACCAATACCAATCACAGGTACATGTGGAAACAATTCAGTAATTTCTTTACCTAATTGTGCAGGTACACACTCTAACAAAAGCACTGCTGCGCCTGCTTCGACTACAGCTTTACAATCTGCAATCAGCTGATCAGCCGCTTCACGTGTTTTAGCTTGTAGTTTATAACCACCAAATACATGAACAGATTGTGGCGTTAAGCCTAAGTGTACACAGACAGGAATACCGTTACGTGTTAACACCTGAACCGTTTCAGCCAACCAAGCACCGCCCTCAATTTTAATCATTTGAGCGCCAGCTTGCATCACAGTTTTAGAATTTATCAACGCATCATTCAGCGTTGCATAACTCATAAAGGGTAAATCGCAAAAAATAAATGAATGTTGATTTGCACGACGCACTGCTGCGGTATGATATGCCATATCAGCGACAGTCACTGGCAAAGTAGAGTCATGACCTTGAATAGTCATTCCTAAAGAATCGCCAATTAAAATAGTATCAATTTCAGCAACTTCCATGCCTTTTGCCATACTTGCATCATAGCAAGTCAAACATGAAAATTTACGATTCTGAGATTTAAACTGTCTTAAATCACTTAGACTAATCATGACGATATTCCTCTATCGATGAGAATTCTTGCATATTCACAAAATCAATCTGCCCAAGTCTGATCTGCAAGAGCACTGAGTGTTGAATGTTGCACGAGATCTAAATTTTGTAATGACTGCCCTTTCACTTGCAGTGAAGGATCGAGATCTAATAAGGGGATCACTACAAAATCACGCTCAAAAATACCGATATGCGGTACTGTGAGTCGCTCATTTATAATGTTTTTTTCAGCATAAAGCAAAAGATCTAAGTCTAAAGTTCTTTCACCCCAACGACGCAACCGTACACGACCTGCTTCATTTTCAATACGTTGTAGTTCATCTAACAAAGCTAAGGGCGCTAAATGAGTGCTGAGTTGTACAACAGCATTATAATAATTGGGTTGATCTTGCGGCCCCATCGGTGGGCTCTGATACAGTTTTGAAACCGAAACACTACCCAAAGCTCTGAGCTTTTCTACGGCTTCACGTAAAATTTGCTCAGAATCACCTAAATTACTGCCTAAACCAATATAGGTTTTCATCATCATTGCGTCGGCCCAAAAATCACTTGACTAAGATCACGTTGCACACGTCTACGTTTAGTAATTGGATGATCCGCATTGATTTCACCAGTATTCACTGCTGATTTAAAATCATTTCTGCTACGAGAATCACTCGATGAAGTATGCGACGTAGATTTATTACGTGTACGACGACTACGTGACTCTTGCTCTTTCACCAATGGTTCAATTTGCGCAGAAGTTGCTTTTTCATCTACAGCCGTTTCTGTCGTTTTACGACGGCTCTTGGCACGTTGGCGATTATAAAGACTGATTGCACGTTCTTTTTCATCCGCAGACATGTCTTGGTAAGCTTCCCACCAAGCGCCCATGCCATTGGTCGAAGTATCACCTGACTTTTCTCTGAGCAGTAAAAAGTCAAAACCTGCACGGAAACGTGCATGTCCTGAAAGCGCCTCAATTTGCTGAGGTTTTGGATTCAGCAAACGACTTTGCATTTCCCAAACTTCACGAATAAAGGTTTCAGCAAAACGAGGAATAATGGTACGTGTGGCTTGACGCTTTAACACATCCAAACCAGCTTGAGCACGCGCTTCCGCCGCGACTACACCTTTTGCTTGATAAACATCACAACGTGCTAAGAAATTATTCCACAACAATACCGCATAGAAAAATGCAGGATTAATGGTTTTACCCATTTGAATCCGCTGATCGGTATTCTTCGCCGCACGTTCAATGAATGGTGTGATTTCAGTGTCAATGTCTGCAAATAACTGCTTCCATACACCAAACTCAATCAACATTGGCATAACACGATGCAAATGCCCCATTGTAAAAAGCTTTTGAGACTCATCATAAAGACGATGTGGAGACACATCTCTTAATAATTGAGTCATATCTTCAGTAAAAATTTCTAAAATTTTAGGATCAATACTGAAATTTAATTTTGCCGCAAAACGCAAAGTACGTAACATCCGTACAGGATCTTCTTCAAAACGTAAGGTTGGATCACCCAATAAACGTAATGTTTTATTTTTTATGTCATCAATTGCATTGCAAAAATCTAAAACTTCGCCTTTACGCGGTTGGTAATACATTGCATTAATCGAGAAATCACGACGAGAAAAGTCTTCTTCTATCGTGCCCCAATTATTATCACGTAAAATCATCCCTTGAGCAGAAGTGATTGCTTTCTTTGGTGGCGCACGGAAAGTTGCGACTTCAATCAACTCGCGACCAGAATAAACATGAGCCAATTCAAAACGTCGCCCAATAATTCGACAACGGCGACCAAACACTTCCTTGATTTGAGAAGGTGTTGCATCAGTTACAGCATCGAAGTCTTTAGGATTTAGACCAAGCATCAAATCACGTACACCGCCACCGACTATATATGCTTGATAGCCAGCTTTGGTGAGTGAATCAATAACATCTAAAATGGAAGAAGGTAATTGGGCGGTGGATAATCCACTCTTTGACGCACGCAAAGTTTGCAAAAGACACTGTCTCCTACGTCAGGACGTAAAAATCATAATTGTGCTAATGATATCGCTTACACAGCTAAAGGGCAATTTGATTCTCACCAACTTATTTTGAAATTTAGTATCTAATCTCAATTTTCCGTTGAATAACATGCAATAAAAACTACAAAGTTAGAATTGAACGATTCTTTTCAATAAACTTCACGCCTATTCCTTTCACTTTTTGTAAATCATCAATCGACTTAAATTGACCATTTTGTTTTCGATAATCAAAAATGGCTTGGGCTTTCTTTGGACCTGCCCCATTGAGTTGCTGCAATTGCTCTATAGTTGCAGTATTAATACTCACTTTATTTGTGGAACTGCCATTCGACGTCTGATTTACAAATGTTTTTTGTTGCGCTACAACCGAAGGACGAGACAAATAATAATTTTCATTTTGTTTATTTAATTTGACATCTTGCTCTTGTTGCTTGGCTTTCCATTTCAAATAATTTTGATCAAATTGCTGAGCTTGCACTACGCATGGCAAGCTCAACAATGAGAATAAAATAATCCAATACAAACGCCAATTATTTAATTTTATTAATTTAATATTTTTTAATTCTGAAAAAACCATGAATAACCTAGTATTTTAATTTTTGCTTTGCTTGATCCCAAAATTGATCCATTTCTTGTAAACTCACATCTTCTAATCGTTTATTTTTTAAATTTATTTGGTTTTCAATATAAGCAAAGCGTGATTTAAATTTATGAACAGTGCCGAGAAGCGCCATTTCACTTGAGATGCCTAGTTTACGCCCAACATTGATTAATGAAAATAAACAATCTCCAAATTCTTCAATTATTTCATCGGATTTTTGCAACTGCATTGCTTCTTCAAACTCAGACAATTCTTCTTTGACTTTGTCATAGGCTTGTGCAACATCAGGAAAGTCGAAACCAACCTTGGCTACATTTTTTTGAATATCCTCTGCTTGAGTTAAAGCAGGGCCATGTTTCACTTCATCTAGGCGAGATTGAGGTTTACCCTGTTTTTCTTGTTGTTTAATCTCTTTCCATAATGAAGATACTTGTTCAGGACTTAAATTTTCAAATTGATCTTTTTGAAATACATGCGGATGACGACGGATTAATTTCTGACAAATCGCCTCAACCACATCCGAAAAATCAAAAGCACCTTGCTCACTATACATTTGTGATTGAAACACCACCTGCAACAGTAAATCACCCAACTCGTTTTTCACTTCATTAACATCGCCTGAACGAACTGCCTCTTCGACCTCATAGGCTTCTTCAATTGCATATTGCGTTAAACTTTCAGGTGTTTGCTCACGATCCCAAGGGCATTCTGCACGCAGTTGTTTCATGATCGCCAATAACTGTTCCATTTTTATATCCTTAAAGATCAATAACAAATGACTTATCAGCCCTTGTTCCCATGCATATTTTATGTTCAACTCGCTACATGCAAAAACAAGAAAAGGGAAATTCAATGAGTCAAAGTATCTTCATTAGTGGTGCTGCACAAGGTATAGGTGCCGCAATTGCCCGCCTATTCTACCAACAAGGCTATAAAGTTGGTATTTATGATATTAATGTCGATCAAGCTCAAATCTTAGCAGACCAACTAGGTTCGAATGCTAAAGCTGGAAAGTTAGATGTCAGTCAATACGATCAATGGCAAGTAGCTTTAAAAGAATTCGTCACATGGGCAGGAGAACTCAATATTCTGGTGAATAATGCAGGAATTCTCTATTCAGGTGATTTTGAAAAAACTGATATTGCCGCACACCACCGAACCATCAACATTAATGTCAATGGTGTTTTGAATGGTTGTCATGCAGCACTTCCTTATCTGAAGAAAGCAAAGTTTGCACGTGTGATTAATTTATCTTCTGCCTCAGCAATTTATGGACAAGCAGATTTGGTGTCATATTCAGCCAGTAAATTTGCAGTTCGTGGTATTACCGAAGGCTTAGATATCGAATGGCAAAAGTATGGGATTCGTGTATTGGATGTCATGCCTCTCTTTGTACAGACAGCAATGGTCAAAGACATGGATGCAGGAAGTATCAAAAATATTGGCGTACATTTAAGTGCTCAAGATGTTGCAGAAAAAATTTTCGCCTTGGCCAAAGCCAAAGGTACGATTCTTACAGCAACACATACCCCTGTGGGGCTAAAAAGTAAAATCATGTACCAACTTTCCAGTATAAGCCCACAATTTCTCAATCGTTTGGGGAATATGGTGCTCACTAGAAAGCCATAATGCTACATCAGTTCGATATTCAATCAGATTGAGGAATATCAAAAGCAACATTTTGTAAAACAACTTAGTTTGATTTAGACAATAAAAAACCTGCTTCAGCAGGTTTTTTTATTCCAACATTTAATTCCCTTGCACCAAACGTCGTGCACTAATAATACCCGGTTGTTGTTCTAATCTTGCCAATAGTCGAGAAAGTTGTGCTAAACCTTTCACTTCAATCAACAATTTCATATTGGCAATACCATCTGCTTCAGAAATCGTATTCACTTGACGAATATTAATTTGATCAGAAAAAATCACTTGGGTTAAATCTTTTAACAGACCACGGCGATCATAAGCTTCAACAACAATCTGTACACTTTGACCACGTGTTGGCTGCATTTCCCAATCCGCTTCTACAGCACGATCAGGTTCCAATTTGATCATACGCAGATAATCAGGACATGCAACTTTATGAATACTCACACCACGATTTAGCGTGATGTACCCTGCAATTGATTCACCATGTACAGGCTGACAACACTGTGCAATATGCAATTCAACATTATCCAGACCATCAATCAAAATACCATGCGCAGATAGCGTATGACTTGCACGTGGATTCAACGTTGGCTTTAACACCAATTCAGGCTCATCCTGATCCAAATGCATATGGCGATTGACTTGATTGATCAGGGCATGAAGACTGATGTCACCACTGACCAAAGAAACAAGAATATCATCGCCAGATTTAACATTGAAATGATTGCAATAATCACTCAAATCAATACTTTTTGGATGAATCGCTAAACGAGAAAGTTCTTTATTGAGAATTTCACGTCCAACTTCTAAATTCTTACTACGATCTTGTTGTCTAAACCAATGACGTAATTTGTCACGAGCACGTGACGTTTTGATATAACCCAAAGAGTTCACTAACCAATCACGGTTCGGATCACGATCTTTTTTGGTTAAAATCTCAACTTGCTCACCTGTTTTCAAGGTGTAGGTTAATGGTACATAGCGCTGATTGACACGTGCTGCATAGCATTTATTGCCGACTTCTGTATGCACATGATAAGCAAAATCAAGGACTGTAGAGCCACGTGGTAATTCTTTAATATCACCATCACGGCTAAATACATAAATTTTCTCAAATCCCTCAAAATCTTGAATCTGCTCAAAATTTTCAGGTTCATCATCATTGGCATGTGCACTGGTTTCAGTCCGTTCTTGATAATGCTCCAGTACAGCGCGTAAAGAATGCAAACGATGGTTAAATGAGTAATCTGTGGTTTTAGAACCTTCTTTATAGTTGAAGTGTGAACACACGCCCAACTCTGCCTCATTGTGCATCTCTTTGGTACGAATTTGAATTTCCAAAGATTTGTTTTCAGCAATCACCGCAGTATGTAAAGAACGATACCCATTGGCTTTTGGATTGGTAATATAGTCATCAAACTGATGCGGAATATGTCGCCAAATTTGATGTACGATGCCTAAAGCGTGATAACACTCAGAAACCGATTTAACCAATACACGAAGTGCTCGAATATCATAGAGCTGATCAAAACTCAGACTCTTACTCTTCATTTTGCGATAGATCGAATAAATATGTTTTACCCGACCTGAAATTTCAGCTTCGATATCATGTTCAGCCAATTCATGCTTCAAGCGATCGACGACGAATTGAATATATTGCTCACGTTCTAAACGCTTTTCATTCAATAACGAGGCAATTTCTTTATAGCGTTCAGGTGCCAAATAACGGAAAGCAAGATCTTCAAGCTCCCATTTTAATTGAGCAATCCCTAGACGATGTGCCAAAGGTGAATAAATAGTCAAGATTTCACGTGCAACACGTTCCTGACGTTCTTTTGGAGAATGCGCCAATTCACGTAATGCAAAAGTACGCTCAGCCAACTTAATCAGTACAACACGAACATCTTCTGTGACAGAAATCAGCATCTTATAGATACCTGTCAAATGTTCACGTTGATTATTATTAAAGTGATCTTCTAAACGTTTATTTTTTTCGATCAATTCAGAAAGTTTACCCATCGCCAAAGTGCCTTTGACGAGGTTATAGACTTGCTCTCCGAATAGTTGTTGAATTTCATCTAAAGTGGTTAAGCCTTCACGCACACTACGATAAAGCACTGCTGCTGCCAGCGTATCTTCATCGACATGTAAATGCGCCAAAATATCGGCCATACCAATACCTGTTGAAAAAGTATTGGTTCGATGATTGACTGTTGTCGCTAATTCTTTTTGTAATACTAATTGAGCAACTTCTTCTAACTGTATTAATTTAGCACCGTCTAAAATTCCACGCACACGATCCAGCCATGTCGCCAAAGCTTGTTGCGCTTTATCGGCATGCTCTACAGTCGCTTCATCTGATAACTCATTGAGTTGATCTGGAAGCTGTTCACGAACTGTGACCATACCCTTCTCCTCTAACTCTATACTTCATTATAAATCGTTTATCTCTAATTTCTTTTCAAACAGTGCAATGGATTCAACATGTCCCGTATGAGTAAACATATCCATTACACCTGCTTTTTTTAACTGATACCCATGTTGTACCAAAATTCCAGCATCTCTAGCTAGGGTTGCTGGATTACATGACACATAAACGATTCTTTTTGCACCAAACTTTGGAACATAATGCATAATTTGCTCAGCACCTGCCCTCGGAGGATCAATCAATAATGCATCAAATCCTTGATTTGCCCAAGAAAAATGTGAAAAGTCTTTTGTTAAATCTTGTGAATAAAATTTAACATTGGTTAAACGATTGTTCAGTGCATTTTGTGTACCGCGCTTAACCATTTCCTCACTTCCTTCAACTGCAACCACTTTCCCTGTTGTACCGACTTGTGTTGCAAGAGGAAGTGAAAAATTCCCCAATCCACAAAATAGATCCAAAACAGTTTCGCCTTGTTGCAATTCAAGCAAATCACATGCCAGTTTAACCATTTGCTGATTGACCGTTGGATTGACTTGAGTGAAATCCGTGGGATTAAAATCAAACTCAACATCAAAATCATTTAAACGATAATGTAAATGCATTGCTGCCTGAGCATCGTCCACCCGATGTAAACTTTCTACACCAAACGGCTGCAAATACAACTGCCACTGTTTCTGTAACGCATATTGGCGCAATAGGTTGACATCATGCTCTTTTAATTTTTCAGTATGACGAACTAAAAGAGAAATTTCTTGATCACCTTTGGCTAATTCTATATGACCAATCGCACTTTTGCCTTTTAGACTTTCGAGTAATACTTTTAACTCAGGTAAAGCCTGATTTAAGGCTTGAGCCAAAATATTGCAACTTTGGATTTCAGTTAAATGATTGCTCTGCGCTTCTCGAAAACCCATCAACAACTTATTTTGCTTCGGCAAATAGCGCACACCAATCCGTGCTTTATGACGATAATCCGTTTGCTGTGACCGAATGGGTTCAAGCCATTGCATTGGCTCTAAACCCGCAAAATGACTCAAATGCGATTTTAAAACTTCTTGTTTTAAACGAATCTGCTCATCTGGGTGAATATGCTGCATATTACAGCCACCACATATTCCAAAATGAGGGCAGAAAGGTTCTATCCGATTTGGATTGGGATCGCTGATTAAAGCAATACTATCCGCCTCTTCAAGCTTTGAAACTTGACGGGTAATCTGTGCTTTAACAGTTTCACCCGGTAAAGCATAACGAATGAAAACCTTCTTTCCGTTTTTATCATTCGGATGATCTGTATCCGTTCCATAGTGTGCAATCCCTCGCCCTTCATGTGACAATCTCTCAACTTTAAAAATATACTGTGGAAGCTGAGATGGACGAGTTTTAGCTCTATGTTTCAAAGGAATACCTAATTGGGAAGAGAAGAAAAATCTGAAGCAGTAAAATCTGTCCGTTGTGAAGTTTCACGCCAAACATCCAAGAACGCTTGCTGCTGCGGTTGACCCTGCAAATAGTGAATGGTTGCCTGAATCCAAAGACGGTGATCATTCAAAGAAAGCTGCCCTTTGAGCAAAGACCACCTTAAATAAATCAACCAAGTATTCAAAACATCACCTTCGCAATAACTGGTCAATGCCAACCATTGCTGAGTTTTCACATATTCAGGAACAAAATAACCTGAAATACCACGCTTACCGGGATAACCCAGTAAATGTGCTGCATCATCCAACTTCTGAAAATGTCGTCCATTGAACATTGCCATCACATCCATCAAATCGACATGACGTGTGTGGTAACGATTCTGATAGTTATTATACCTTTTTTGCGTATCAATCTCACCCTGATCGAATAAACTTGGTGCAGAAAGTCCATGATACATCGCACGAAATAAGATCACTGGAATATCAAATTGTGAACCATTCCAACTCACTAAGGTCGGATGACGCTTATCAAAAATAGACAAAAATTTTTGTAAAATTTCAGCTTCTGAATAATGCTCACGACTAAAAGAAAACAGTTTGATTGAACCGTTTTCATCGAGCCATAAGCCTGAAATACAGACAATTTCATGCAAAGCCAAGCGTTGGAAATCCATGCCTGACTCTTGGCGACGCAATTTTGCCAAAGCTTGCGCTAAATCATCTTCGGGCAAATCTAAACCATATAAATGCGCCCCTGATTTAAGATCAGTCAGGGTTTCAATATCAAACACTAAAACGGGAAGGCGCATAAATAAATTTACTCTAAGGCTAAAAATACAAGCCGATGATCATCATTGTTTAAATGACTTATTATGAATCAGTTATGAATCAGCATCATCTACAGAAAACAATCCTGTCGATAAATAACGATCACCACGGTCACAGACAATGCATACAATCACAGCATCTGGATTTTCCTCAGCCAGTTTAACCGATGCCCAAACTGCACCACCTGAAGATGTCCCTGCACTAATACCTTCTTGGCGTGCTAAACGGCGTGCGGTTTTTTCAGCTTCAATCTGAGGAATATCCATAATACGATCAACTCGCTTAGGATCAAAAATTGTCGGTAAATATTCTTGAGGCCAACGACGGATTCCCGCAATATTTGAACCTTCAGAAGGTTGTAAACCTACAATTTGAATCTCAGGATTTTGTTCTTTTAAATATTTTGAAATTCCCATAATCGTGCCAGTTGTTCCCATAGAACTCACGAAATGGGTAATTTTCCCTGCTGTTTGCTGCCAAATTTCAGGACCAGTGGTTAGATAATGCGCTTCAACATTGTCAGGATTACCAAACTGATTCAACACCAAACCTTGACCTTCAGCCTGCATTTGTAAAGCCATATCACGAGCGGCTTCCATATTGGGCGCTTCGATCAATTCAGCACCATAAGCACGCATTGCATCTTTACGCTCTTGGCTAGAATTCCCCGGCATGATCAGCTTCATTTTATAGCCACGCATTGCAGCGACCATTGCCAGTGCAATTCCTGTATTTCCACTTGTCGCTTCAATCAATGTATCACCCGGCTTAATCTGACCGCGCTGTTCCGCTTTCATGATCATATTATATGCTGGACGGTCTTTTACAGAACCCGCAGGGTTATTCCCTTCTAGTTTTGCCAATACTGTTGCTTGAGTATGACTTGCCAAACGCTGTAGACGCACCAAAGGAGTTTTTCCTACATAATGGTCTAATAAAAATTCATTGGCTAAGAAATCAGATTGTGTATTACTCATGAATTGCACCTATACTGAGGTGGACGTATTGTATGAAAAAAAGTGTATAACTGCACATCTTTCAAGGTTATTTTAAGAACAATGCTCAAAACAAGCCGATGCAGAAAAGTGAGACTCAAATAAAGAAAAAATATTTAACTCAATAAAATTAAACACATAATATCACAAGCCTATAACTTAGCATTAGAAGTGATAACCTTATCTTTAAATAAGCATAACTATTCTCAATTCAGAAGCTTTTTAATCATATTGTCATGCAGGATGAATAAAGCATGTTAATATCCTTTGCATGGGCAATAAGTAGCTGGATCCATGTCGAATTTCAATAAAAAACTGTTTAAACGCTTAAAGCTCAATCATGCTTATGGGCAACTTATTGCGATGATTTTTGTGCCTATTATGATTATGGCATGCGTAGGGACTGCACTGGTTCTGTCCGAAACATCTGCGGCTGCAAAATCCAAACAACGCTTTGCAGCGATTGCTATTTTAAGTCGTTATCAATATACCACGGAACAACTCACCAGTATCATTGATCAAAGCCCTACCCAAAAAGCAAAAGCTGAAAATATTTTGCAAAAAATGTTCAATGAAAAATATTTACTCAGTGCCGCAGTCTTAGATGAACATAACGTCAATCATTTGAGTATTGGCTATCAAAATAAACGTGACTGGCCCAATATTCCTAAAACAGATACTTTTTTTGGCCCAATATCGAGTAAACATAACAATATTTATGGACTAAAACTTAATCCAACCGAGTCCGCCAAAGACATGTGGTTGGTGATTGAACTGGATAATCAACCTTTAGAAATCGCACACTATCGTGTCATGATCGTGCTTATCACGACTGCATTATTCACCTTACTTTTACTCTTATTGTGTTTGAATTTTTATTCTCGACGCTGGATTGCACCGATGTATGAAATTCGCATGCAATTACAACGTTTAAATGCAGATACATTAGATCAGCACATGATCATCAATAGTACTGGTGAGCTGCGTTTATTGCAGCGAGATATTGCTAATGTTGTGAAACGTTTACATTTCAGTTTTCTCGAACTCAAAGAACATACTGAACAAACTGAAGATGATTTACGTCGTACCTTAGACACACTAGAAGTCCAAAATATTACGTATAAACAAGCACGTGACCAAGCGATTTCATCCAATCAAGCTAAATCTGTATTCCTTGCCAATATCAGCCATGAACTGCGTACGCCTTTAAATAGTATCGATGGTTTTATTCATTTGATGTTACGTCAGGATAATCTGAGTAATGATCAAAGCTTATATTTACAAACCATTCGCAAATCTTCTGCGCACTTATTGGCACTGATCAATGATGTATTGGATTTCTCAAAAATTGATGCAGGTAAATTAGAACTCGAAACCGCTCCTTTTGATTTGGAAGAAGCTATTTTTGATGTTATGGATATGTTGTCACCTTTGGCTGCACAAAAGCATATCGAAATGGCGTTCTATTTTGCCGACAACGTTGCTAAGTACGTGATTGGTGATGCTTTACGCTTTAAACAAATTCTGACCAACTTAATTTCCAATGCCATCAAGTTCACACCTGATGGTGAAATTATTGTTCGTGTACGTATGGAACATGATGATATTGGACAATGCTTACTGCATTTTAGCGTACAAGACAGCGGTATCGGTTTAAGTGGTACTGACCGTAAAAAACTGTTTGAATCATTCTCGCAAGGTGATGCATCCGTCACCCGCCAATTTGGCGGTACAGGTTTAGGTCTTGCCATTTCTAAACAGCTAGTACACTTAATGCAAGGTCAAATTGGCTTTGAAGATAACCAAGAACGTGCGCCAACGGAAAAAGGGGCGACCTTCTGGTTTACCGCAATGTTTGTGGTGAACGAAGATGAAGAAATTGTTCATCCATCATTTAAAGAAATGAAAGTCGTATCATTCTTGGCACATCCTGCAACGGCCAATGTATTGCGTCATTATTTAGAAGATTACCAAGTTCAACACACCGAAGCGCAATCAATTTTGGATCTCTTTAGTCGCCTAAATAGTCTTGATCAGCAGTCTGAAAACACATGGCTCATAGTTGATCATAGTGGCGATACAGAAGCCTTATTGAAAGAAATTCGTAATCGTTATCAAGGTCATTTAGCCGTTTATGGTTATCAAATGTCACTTGATCCAAACATGTTAAATGAATATAAAGCACGCCCATTGTACCAACCACTGAGCCGTAGCTCAGTGATCCAGTTATTGAGCAATCAACCTGTATTTGATCAAGAACATCATCAAGACTTCAAAGGTCGTGATTTACATATTTTGGCTGTAGATGATCACTTACCGAATCTTATCGTTTTAGAAGCGCTTCTCGGTGAATTGAATGTCAAAACCACCAAAGCACAAAGTGGGCAAGAAGCATTAAATTTAATTCAATATCGCATTGATCATGATGAAAAAGCATTTGATTTAATATTCATGGACATCCAAATGCCCGTCATGTCTGGGATTGATACCACCCGTGCCATTCGCTCTCTTGAGTCGACGCTAGATGATCTACGTATGCCGATTATTGCTTTAACAGCACATGCTTTGGCAGATGAAAAGCAAAAACTTCTCAAAGTGGGGATGGATGACTATGTCACCAAGCCTATTCAGATCGAACAAATTATTCAGATTTTGACAAATTGGACTTCAGATACCTTCATCCAAACACACCAACAAGTTGAAAATTCTGTTTATATTGAAGCATTTGATTCAGATATTTTAGATTGGAAACAAAGTTTAGCTTTGGCAGCCAACAAGGAAGATCTTGCTCAAGATTTATTGAAAATGCTGGTTGATAGCTTCCCTACAGAATTGGATGAAATTCAACAATTGGTTGAGCTTGAAGATTTTCCACAGCTTGAACATGTATTACATCGTTTATACGGCGCAACGCGTTATGTCGGGACACCTAAACTACAACGCGTGACTGGTGAATTTGAACAATTCGTATCAACACTCAGAAAAGAACGTCGTAAAGCCGATGAAGATTTTATTCAAGAAGTCATACAACGTTTAGATCATTTACAACTGGTGATCCATGAAGTTGAAACAGCGGCACAACAAATTTTTCCTACAGCCTAAATTTGCTCTAAAAATTTAAGTCTATGGTTTGGCTTATGCTTTTCAGTGGCTTTGAAATCACTTTCCGTGACTCTCGTGTCATGCAACTCTTTTAAAGTCCATGCTATGCTGATGATTAAGGAAAAATAAGAGTTCAGAGTTGAGTTCATGGCACTATTACGTATCGAAAAAAATAATGGCATCGCAACGGTTTATCTAAATCGTCCTGATAAACGCAATGCAATGAGTTTTGCGCTACTGCGTGAATTGGTCAGCACAGCAAAAAAAATCAAACAAGATCGTTCGATTCGTTGTGTCATTTTGACTGGTGAAGCAAATGTTTTTAGTGCTGGAATTGACTTAGCCGATTTAAACAACCCGAAAAACAAAGCCTATGCAGCGTGGGAATTGATTAAGCCAGGTCAAAGTTTATTTCAAAAAGCATTCTTGATTTGGCAAGAACTTCCTGTACCTGTCATTGCAGCACTTGAAGGTTTTTGTTTTGGCGCAGGAATGCAATTGGCACTTGCGGCAGATATTCGTATTGCTCACCCAGACACAAAAATGTCGATCATGGAAAGCCGTTGGGGGCTGGTTCCAGACATGGGCTTAACCCGTTCAATTAAAGGTGTTATCGGTATCGATTTAGCCAAAGAGTTGACTTTGACTGCACGAGTTTTTGATGGTCATTATGCAAAAGAAATTGGCTTGATTACCCATGTGGATAATTCACCTTTAGCAAAAGCACAAAGTATTGCCGAAGAAATGTTGCAACGTTCACCCGATGCACTGATGGCAGCAAAACGTGTCCTAGATGCAATGGAACATGAACCTAAAAAATCACTTCGTTTAGAAAAAATTTGGCAATTGAAATTACTGATGGGTAAAAATAGTCAAATTGCACGTAAAAAGGATAAACATCCAGAAGTGCAATTCTTACCTCGCCAATATAAATAATTTTTATAAATCATCTTTTGATCGTCTTTTCAAAATGATTCAAAATCGTTGAGTTGCAAAATGAATTTTGACCGTAACAGTAAAATTGCATTTTTAGGTATGGGGCTGATGGGAAGCCGCATGGTCACTCGTTTAGTCCAAGCAGGATTTGATGTTGCTGTTTGGAATAGAACAGCAAGTGCTTGTGAACCACTTATTGATATGGGCGCACATGCACTTGATTTGGACAATATTGCAAAATACCCGATTATTCTCACCTGTCTTGCAGATGATCAAGCCGTACAAGCCGTTTTCGGACGTATTCAGAAGCACTTAAAACCTGCGCAAGTTATTGTCGATTTCTCAAGTCTATCAGTAGACAAAACCAAACAACTTGCAAACCTTGCCGCACAGCAACAGGTGACTTGGATTGACTCCCCTGTCTCAGGTGGGACTGCGGGTGCTGAAAATGGCACTTTGGTTATTTTTGCAGGTGGTGATGCTGAAACCATTCAAGATCTCAGTTTAATTTATAATGTTCTTTCGCAACGTGTAACACGTATGGGAGACACTGGCACAGGACAAGCAACCAAGATTTGCAACCAGTTAATCGTGGCCGCAAACAGTACCCTCATCGCAGAAGCAGTCGCATTAGCAAGACAAGCAGGTGTAGATACCACGCTACTTGCTCCTGCACTTGCTGGTGGTTTTGCAGACTCTAAACCTTTTCAGATTTTGACACCCCGCATGGCAACGCATAGTTTTGAACCTGTGCAGTGGAAAGTACAAACTTTGTCAAAAGATTTAAATAATGCGGTCAAACTTGCAGAACAATTTAACTTAGACATTCCTGTGGCAAAAAAAGCATTAACCCAACTACAAGATCATCAACAACAGGGGTTTGCAGAATCGGACTTAGCAACAGTTATTCAGCAGGTTGAACATAAAGCAGTTGAAAAATAATGGATTGCCAACTACATTGGGAATAGAGGCAATCTAAAGCAAGGAGCATGACGATGACTAAACTCGCAGTAAACCTATCGATGATATTTACTGAAGTGCCACTCATTGAACGATTTGCATTGGCTCATTCACATGGTTTCCACAACATTGAAATTCAGTTTCCATACGAGTTGAGTATTGACGATATTCAATCTCAGCTCAAATTATATGATTTGCACCTTTGTCTGATTAATGTTCCTGCTGGCGATTTAATGCAAGGTGGCTACGGACTCGCAGGTATTCCCGGACGAGAAATTGCATTTCATCAAGCGCTAGAGCTTGCGATTGAATATGCCAATGTGCTGAATGTACCCAGCGTTAATATTTTGGCGGGTAAACAACCTGAAGATGCAGACTTATTACCCTGCCTCAACACTTTAGCCAATAATCTTAAATTAGCCTGCCATATGCTGACTGACCACGGAATTCAACCGCTTTTTGAAATGATCAACGGTACAGATATGCCACGTTTTTTAATTCAAAATATTGCCCAAGCTCAGGAAATGTTAGAGGCTGTTCATCATCCCGCGTTAAAGATGCAGTTTGACTGTTACCACATGGCAATGATGGGTGAAGATGTCCTTTCAGCATTAAAAGAAAATATAGATTGGATTGGGCATATTCAATTTGCAGACTGTCCGGGACGCCATGAACCTGATACAGCACAAATTGATTACTCATCGATTTTTACATGGTTAAAACAAAGCACTTACTCAGGCTACATTGCGGCTGAATACAGACCACAATCTCATTCAAATCAATCTTTTGCATGGAAGGATAAATATTTTTCGAACAATCACAGTTACTAAGTCAACTCACTTTTAATAGACCAAAGCGTTCTAGAATTTGAATTTTTAGAACAAAAGCGCTATATTAGAAGGTGAGATATTGTTTGGAAAATATACACTATATGAATTTAGAACCATCGCCCAGCGCTTCTAATTCTCACGAACTTGCAATGAACACCCAAAATCAAGATGTACGCACTTGCTTGAAAGTCGTACAAGAAGCCCTACTTGATGTAAAAGCCAAAGATATAATCGAACTAAATGTAAGTGCGATCAGTAATGTTGCAGATGCAATTGTTATTGCGAGCGGAACATCTACTCGTCATGTTAAAGCACTTGCTGACAATGTTGCTGAAGAAGCACGTAAAGCAGGTTTTCGCCCAATTGGTGTCGAAGGTGAGAGAGATGCTGAATGGATTCTAATTGATTTAGGATTAGTCGTAGTACATGTCATGTTACCGACTGCTCGTAAGTTTTATGATTTAGAAAGCTTATGGCGCACCACACCTGAAAGTGTTGCCTGATTTGAAAAAAAGCGACTTTAAAGTCGCTTTTTTAATACTTTGCGTTTTATCTCTTCTGTTCTGAGACAGATTTTTATAATTTAATGCATATTATTTGATTAAATCTACATCTAAATTCGCCATTTGTTTTCTTGTGGTTATCCAACACATACATTTGAAAACCACATAGGCAATGGTAAAACTCCAAATAAAATTCACAAAAATACCAAAACTCTGAGCGATCAAACTTCCCTTACCCACCAATTCAGCTGCGGCATTTTGATTGAATGCAACTGCTAATGTTCCCCAAACCCCACAAACACCATGCATCACCAAAACATCGCGCACATATCGAGAATCTATCCATCGCGCTAAAATTCGAGGTGCATATAACGTTAATACGCCTGAAACTAAACCGATAATAAATGCTAAAGACGAACTGACAAATGCACAACTTGCCGTGATCGCCACCAAGCTACCCAAAGTTGCTTTAATCAATTCAGACCCTGAAATAATTTTATGATTTAAAAATAAGGAAAATAACAAAGGAGAAACGATTGACCCAAATAAAGCTAAAAGTGCATTAATCACCACCATCCCAATATTCACATGAATCGCAGAAATATAGGTCACATTTAAGCCAGACCATGCCAACCAGAGTACAAATCCAGCCAAAGCTAGAGATAATATTTTATAATCTTCAAATATGAGGTCTTTTTTAATAATCTCTTGTTTATATTTAGATTTCAAAGATAAATAAGCTGCTAAAACAATCCATGCAGCCGTTGAATGAACCACCGTTGAACCTGCAAAATCGATAAATCCTAAAGATTTTAACCAACCATCCCCTAAAATAAGATTGCCCCACACCCAACCACTAAAAAACGGAAAAATCACAGCAGAAATCATCAAACCTGTCGCCCAATTGACTAAAATTGATGATGTACTTGGAATAATTCGCCCCACAACTGTGGTAATTGTCGTTGCCATCAAGGTATAAAAGAATAATAAGTTCCAGTGCCAACCTTGAATATTATTTAGATTTCTAGGACTATCGATAAAACCTAAGACCATCAGTTTTGAAAAGATGATTTCAAAAAGTACAGTTCCAACAATTGCAGAAACATAATTGATGATAAGACTGTAAATAGATTTTAAATTATGCTCATAGCCACCTTCAGCAACAGCAAAACCTGCTTGCATGAGAAGAACAAAGGCACTACCGTAAAATAAAATTTTAAAATCTGGAACTAAATTAAATGCAGCAATATCATTTTCTAAAGACGTAGCAAAAGCATAACTTGGCAAGGTCAATATGATTAAAATTAAACCGATTAAATACTTTAATTTCACCATATTTACATCCAAAGCTACTGTGACTTTCTCTTTTTTAAAATTTCACAATAATTATCAATTATGATACCTAAGTATCATTTACATAACCAAGTATAAGGATTCTCAAAAAATAAAAAAACCTTTTTACATCGGATAGCATATTAGCTATTGTTTTTGAAACATTTATTTTATCGTTTTTATTCAATATACGCCAAAATAACATGAAATATAACTTAACAACTATTGTTATAGATGATTTTTAGCCCAATATTTTTGGGCATAGAAAGTCAATATATTCAAATTATAGGATCACTTCCTAAGCGCCTTAATCTTTAAGCAATTCCACTTTTACTGATTGCATGAGTAAAGATTAGAAGAAAATCGATTTAAATTTTTGAATCTACGGATTAATGAAATTAACCATTTTAAAAGTAATCATACAATCCAAATAACTCGCTTAAATGAACATTGCCGATCTAAAATCAATTGATCCAAACAAAAATTTAGAACTTAAAACTACTGGAAACAGTCAATGTTCTTGGTGCACCGAGTGTCGATCCACCATTGCCATTCCAGTAATGCTTATTCAGCACATTATGTAAATCAGCTCGGAACGTGATTGGCCATTGCTCACGATTGAGAACATATCTTGCACCAAGATCAAATAAAACATAGCTTGGAACAATATCCGTATTCATCTGATCCGCAAAACTGGATGCATTATAATTCACCGCTCCCGATAGACTCAGATTTTCAACTTCTGGCACCGTATATTCCATACGTACTTTAAATATTTGATCAGCAACATCGACAGGACGTTTACCTTCTAACAAGACATTTTGTTTTTGCTTTTTAATTTTTGTGTCTAGCCATGTATAACCACCGATCACGCTGACATGCTCTGTCAATTTACCAATCGCTGTCAGTTCAAATCCTTTATGTACTTGTTGTCCATCTTGCACATATTTAGGCGCATTCGGATCACGTACATCGTAATATTGTAAAGCTTTTTCAATATTGAAAAGTGCAACACTGAGCAGCAAACCTCGCTCAAATGAATATTTTAATCCAAGCTCATATGCTCACTCACCAATGGTTTAAATACTTGTCCTGCATTCACAACAATAGCATTTTTATAGGTATCAGCAGCAACTTCACCTTGCTCCAGTGCCTGAATATAACTTGCATAAGTTGTTAGCTGTTCCAAAGGTTTAAATATCACAGATACTGACGGCGTAACTGCGGACTCTTTATAAATTGAATCTTGCTTGGTCTGAACTGTCGCATATGCAACACCCAATAATGCTGACCATTGTTGATTAAACTGCACGTCATTACCAAGCAAGATATTTTCATTACGATTATTTCGGATGACTTGCATCTCCCCACGGTCTATTGAGTTCAGTTGAGGAAAAGGCATCTGTGTTGGTTGTTGTAAAGATAGATCAGTAAATGTAACTTTTTCGGTGCTATTGCCTTTGGCTGGGCGTAACTGCACCGTATCGCTCCACTGAAATCCTGTGGTGAGTTTATGTTGTATCTGCCCCGTGTTGAATTTCCAATCTGCATAAATCGCACTACGCTCATCTTCTTGTTCACTTTGAATCGGATTCGCACCATTCGCAAAAACATTGAGTAAGGTTTGATCATAGCTTTGTGCTGAAGTGATAGTATTTCGTGCATTCGGAACACTACGTGTGCCATGACTTTGTAAATAATTCAATCGAATGGCGATATCATCATTAACCGCCCATTTTACATTTGCACCATAACGCTCAGCATCGTACCAACGATGTGTCCACGACTGTCCCCAAGAAACATCATTTTGAATTTTACTGGCATCGAGTCGAGACACCCCTTCTGCAAAAGACCACGCAGCCTGTCCACCATTGACCTCATATTTGCGATTCATTCCGTTGATTTGTAACCACAAATTATCCAGTGCTTGCCAATCCAACCCCAAACTCATAAAACGTATTTTGATCTCCTCACCTTGAATTACACTATCACTGCCTTGTTTGGCAATGTTCAGTCGATAGCCTAACCTGCCATCTTCATCAAATTTTCCACCAAAATCACCGTGAACATTCCAGCTTTCATTCCCCAAACTGCTGAATGTCATTTCATTCAATCGTTCATCTGTCGAGCGTTTAGTCACATAGTTGATTACACCACCAATATTATTCACACCATAAAGAAAGCCTGATAAACCATTAAGGATTTCAACACGCTCCGTATCTTCAGTGGTAGTACTATGATTATATTGGTCGCTCGGCACACCGTCACGATAAGATGCTCGTACAGGGAATCCTCGCATCTGCACATGCGGTTGATCATTTTCACGTTGCTGTCGTGTGAGTTGGGTTAAAGGATTAATCCGATAAATTTGATCTGGTGTTGTTGCTTGTATATTTTTGAGCAAATCCTCAGAAAATACCGTTACGCTATATGGTGTGTCCTGCAAATCCCTTCCTTGCCAAGGGCCAACCTGAGAAATCTGATTGTCTAAATAGCCTTGTTCAGCAGTTCCCTGCTTTGATTCAGCTTGGAAAACAAGATTGGGCAATTGTGTCACTGCATCCTGATTTGTCTCCTGTATTTGCCCATTGCTTTCAGCAAAAACCTTTGTGCTGTAGCCTGACAGGGTCACAATACCCAGTATCAGAGACACTGAAAGATAGGAACACGCCTTAGAATGATCAGACAGCTTTTTGAATATTTTTTCTTGTGTATTTCTCTTATATAAAATTAACATTTTAAAATGCTCTAGTTAATAAAAATGATTATCATTATTATTCATAATATTAACATATTCTAAACTTATTACTACAAATAATAAGTATAGTTACACTTATATAAAAATCGAGAAAAAACAATTAAATGTAGACATTTCTGCCCACAGTCTTCATTTTTATGGCTTTTACTTTTTATCGCTCTTAATCTTTACTGCTCTTACTCTTTATAGTACTGCTTGATTGGATAATATTTTGTGTTTTCTACCCAACGCCCTTTGTTTAGCGTTCTTTCCGTAACTTTGACTTTATCTCCTGCCGCCACAGTTGCATCTTCTATAAACTCTTTAACTAAACGCAAACCTTTTTGTGGAACAACAATATATTCCGAACGTATGTGATAGCAGCAACCACTTTTATTAAACGTCAAAATTCTTTTTTTATCTGCATCTAGCTTAAACATGCCCAAATTTTCATGGGTCAATTCAGATAATTCATCACTAAAAACAAATTTATTTCGAGTGCGGTTAAAGACATAAATGTCATAGGTCGGCCCACCATAAGCACCCTCATTTCCATTGCGGATGGCTATATCTTCTTGACCATCAAAATTAAAATCATCAAAAATTAAAGGGCTTTGCTCACCATAGAGTTGGACTACATTTACAGAGGGTTTGAAATCTTTGCCTAAATAGGTCGTCAAATCTGCCGATGAAAAGCTTTGAAACTTCTTGGTTTTACCTTTTTGATAGAGATCTATTTTCGCTTTACCACCACATTTATTTTGATCGCATGGTACGTCGACAGCAACATCATAAAGTTTTGATGCTTTTTTGATTTCAAAAATTTGAGCAGTGGTATTTTGGCTCAACATGAATACGCTACACGTCAGGATGAGGTTGAACGGCTTCATTTTTATTTTCATTGGATAGGTGCTCTTATTCAAGATCAGTTTAATCATCCTAACAAAAGATTCAAATATAAAAAACCACCCGAAGGTGGTTAGGCTCCCTCCTTTATCAAAGGAGGGTTGGGGTGGATTTAATCCGATAGCGGAATTAGTGTCCGCCACCATTAATTGCTTTCGTCATTTCTTCAACAACTTTCTTGGCATCACCAAAGATCATCATGGTCTTGTCATTGTAGAACAAGTCATTATCTAAACCTGCATAGCCTGTCGCCATAGAACGCTTAATCACCATGATTGTACGTGCCTTATGTGCTTCAAGAATTGGCATACCATAAATTGGTGAACTTGGATCATCTTTAGCAGCTGGGTTTACAACGTCATTCGCACCGATGACAAGGACTACATCTGTTGCAGGGAAGTCTGAGTTGATCTCATCCATTTCCAAGATGTCTTCATACGCAACATCGGCTTCTGCAAGAAGTACGTTCATGTGACCAGGCATACGACCTGCAACAGGGTGAATCGCAAAACGAACTTTTACACCTTGTTCTTTTAAGATTTCACACAATTCTTTTACTGCGTTTTGTGCACGACCTTGTGCCATACCATAACCCGGTACAATCACAACGCTATCTGCATTTGACATCAAGAAACCAGCATCATCCGCAGAACCTGAACGGTAGTTACGTTGAACTTGTTCACCTTTATCTGCCGATGCTACAGCTGCTCCGCCCATTGCGCCACCAAACAATACGTTGATGATAGAACGGTTCATCGCTTTACACATGATGTAAGACAGAATCGCACCAGAAGAACCTACAAGTGAACCCGCAACGATCAACATGTTATTTTCAAGTGTGAAACCGATCCCAGCAGCAGCCCAACCAGAGAATGAGTTCAGTAACGATACCACTACAGGCATATCACCACCGCCGACTGGTGCAATCCACACCCATCCGAAAGCCAATGCCAATGCTGTCATTGCCCAGAATGCATTCATGTTGCCTGTCGTGAAGAAGTAGATACCACACGCCAACATCGCTAGGAAAATGATTGCTTGAACAGGTTTAACCCATGCACCAGAAATCGTTTTTGCCCACTTTTTCGCAGCCAATTTACCATAAGCAAATACAGATGCTGTAAAGGTAATTGCACCAACGAAACAGCCTACAAACAATTCAAACAAATGAACTTTGCTCATGTGCGCATGTTGTACACCCGCAGCAGTTAACGCAGCTTCATTTTCTGCAAATAAAGCAGTCAATTGGTTATTGTGTAGAATTGCAGCAATTGCAATTAAAACAGCAGCTAAACCAACAAGTGAGTGCATTAAAGCAACTGTTTCAGGCATCTGCGTCATTGGAACAGTACGTGCACGAGCAATACCCACCACAGCACCCAAAACCATTGCGCCAACAATCATCCAAACAACAGGATGGTCTGCAACAAAGAAGGTAGTGATTACCGCAATCGCCATCGCGATCATACCGTAACGGTTACCTGCAATCGCAGTTTTAGGACCTGAAAGACCACGTAAAGTTAGAATGAAAAGGACTGCACCAACAAGGTAGAACCAATCCGCATATTCTCGAATAAATTCCATGTATTAGCCCTCTTTTTTCTTTTGCTTTGGCTTAAACATTTCAAGCATACGTGCTGTTACAGCAAAGCCACCAAAAATGTTAATACTTGCCAAGAACACTGCAACTGCACCAAGTACACTTACAACATTGATCGATTGGAATTGCACATTTGCATCAACAATACCTGGAATACCTACAGTTTGAATCATTGCACCGACCACAATAATCGATGACAAAGCATTGGTCACTGCCATAAGCGGCGTATGCAATGCAGGTGTAACACCCCAAACCACGTAGTAACCAACAAAGATGGCTAAGACGAAAATAGTAATAGTTTCAACCATGATGACTCTCCTTAACCACGCTTGAGCAGTACTTGACCGCCATGAGTTACTAGAAGTGCTTTTTGAATTTCGTCTTCTTGATTGATCGCGAAGTTTTTCTCTTTATCAAATAAAGTTTCAACGAAATTAAATACATTACGTGCATACAGTGACGATGCTTCAGTCGAAACTGTAGAAGGAATATTTGGAATACCTAAAATAGTGACACCATTGTCAGTGACAACATTTTCACCATTCTTAGAGCCTTCAACGTTACCGCCTGTTTCAACAGCCATATCAAGAATGATTGAACCGGGTTTCATTTTGGCAACAGTTTCAGCTTTAATTAAGCGAGGTGCATCACGACCTGGTAACAGCGCAGTTGTAATCACGATGTCTGCATTTGAAACTGCTTTATCTACGATGATGGCTTGGTCTTTGATGTATTGCTCACCTGGCATCCATCCATAACCGTTTTTAGCAGCATCAGCAGCTTTTTGCTTTTCTTCATCAGACATAGGTACGTCTAACCACTTACCACCCAGTGATTCCACTTGATCACGTGCAGTTGGACGTAAATCTGTTGCTTCTACGACCGCACCAAGGCGTTTTGCAGTTGCAATCGCTTGCAAACCAGCAACACCGACACCCATGATCACGATACGAGCAGGTTTAACCGTACCAGCAGCAGTCATTAGCATTGGGAACATACGTTGATATTCCGCAGCAGCTAAAAGGACTGACTTATAACCCGCAAGGTTGGCTTGAGAAGACAATACGTCCATATTTTGCGCACGAGATAAGGTACGTGGCAAAAGTTCTAACGCAAATGCAGACACTTGTTGTGACGCAAATTGATCGAGCTCTGTATTGCGGTAAGGATCAAACATTGCAACGACTGTCATACCAGCAGCAAGTTTTTGAATTTCTTCACCATAAGGTGCGCGAACTTTCAAAATAATTTGACTGCCTGTATAAGCATCGTCTGTAATTTTTGCACCAACCTGTTCATAGGCACTGTCAATAAAAGCGGCTTTTTTACCAGCTCCACGTTCAATGACTACACTATGACCAGCGCTGATCAACTTTTTTACTGTTTCTGGTGTAGCAGCAACACGGTGTTCACCAGTAACAGTTTCTGTTGGGATACCAATCTGCATGAGCGTTCCTCAAGCTAATTTTTCTTCAAGTAAACATCGTGAAACACGATGTTTTCCTCAGGATGCGTTCTTATGTATTTTTGGATTCTAATTGAACTTAAATAAAATGCTACCCAATATTTATTTAATAAATACCCATATTTTGAACTGATGATTCACAAATATCATTCTACGACATACTAGGTATTCATTTTTATTACACTTAATTTGAACAATTTTCCACTTTTTCTGTCGAATCTGTATTTTCAAACATTAAAATGCTGTTTTTTTACGCTCAGCTTTGAGCTGTACTTTGCTTATAATCCATTCTAGATTGGCATTTTAGGCATAGCACACTTTATTGGGCTTAAATTTTTAACCTTTAAATGGTCAAGAAAACAAGCCTATTCGTGATCATGCCATTTCAAATTGGCCTTTCTGACAAGATATAACATGATTTTAAAGATCTAAATTGGCTATTTATGCCATTACTCCTGTCAAAAGTGTGAGTTTAATCTATTCCTTTTTTTAATTTAATTAATAAAAAAAAGTACTTGGAATATTTTTCCATACAGCCCATTTCTAACGCTAGATTAAATACATAAAAAACGCATTTTAGCGCTTTAGCCATTTTATCAAGTAATACTACAGTAGAATATTTTTAGCTTAGTATGAAAATGCACCATTTTTGTGCTATTTTCAGCCCCATTTAGATGTCAATTTTCGTTCTTCTCAAATATTTTCCTGTATTTTTCATGTTTTTATTATTTTGATACATATTTATTGCATTTTAAATATTTTCTCTCCATGCAATATAGACCTATTACATTTTTTGATTGAATTGATTCTTTTTTTGCATTTTCCCTCTGCACCACCTACAACTATACTTCTCTATAGATTTTGATTTACGCCTCTATCAACAAAGTAGCTCACATGAAACTCACCCTCTCCAGCACTCAAGTTGGTTCGCTGTTCGCACTTGGTGCTGCATTTCTATTTAGCACCAAAGCTATTTTCATTAAGCAAACCTATGCACTGTCCCCACTGGTGGATGGAACTGTATTAATGGCTTTAAGAATGGCGAGTGCACTTCCTTTCTTTTTACTGCTTTGCTGGTTTAACCGTCATCATAATAAAAACATCACAGCAAAAGATTGGGGAATGCTGATTTCAGCAGGTTTGATTGGTTACTACTTTTCCAGTTGGTTGGATTTTGCAGGCTTAATGTATATCAGTGCATCATTAGAGCGGATTATTCTATTTTTATATCCAACGCTTACAGTCATACTGACCAGTGTTATTTATAAGCAAAAACTAAGTTTGAAAACCATCATTGCTATTGCTCTAAGCTATGGCGGTACTGTGATTGTGATGCTACAGGAACAAAATACAGTATCGCATGAGGGCAGTTTTTGGTTGGGTGTCAGTCTAGTCTTTGCCAGTGCCGTATGTTTTGCTAGCTATTTGTTAATGACTTCACGCTTAATTCAAAAATTCGGCTCTTGGAACTATACAGGTTTAGCGCTGAGCATCGCATGCTTCGGAACATTGATCCATTTTATGATCGCAACACCGCATCCGATTCAATTGCTCACACAACTTCCTGCACAAGTTTTGTGGTATGGCATAGCCTTGGGGTTACTGGTGACGGTTTTACCGACCATATTCATTGCACAAAGTATTTCTCGTTTAGGTGCAGCTCAATCTGCCATGATCGGTTCAATTGGCCCTATTCTCACCATTATTTTAGCAGTTGCTTTGTTAGGCGAGCACATGAATGCGATACAATGGTTTGGTTGCTTGTTAAATATTGTCGGTGTCATGATGATCACTTTATCTAAAAAGAAACTCGCACATTAAGGCTTAAATACTCAACACATCAATCGGGACATCTATGCACTTCAAAATTGTATCGCCAAGCGCATGCGTCGATATTGAAAATATTCAAATGGCTCAATCTCATCTTGAATCCTTAGGGCATCAAGTCAGTTTAGGGCAACACGTATTTTCACAATATCGATATTTGGCAGGAACAATCGAGCAACGCATTGAAGATTTAAAACAAGCCTGTTTAGACCCAACGGTCGATGCGGTTTGGTGTGGCCGTGGTGGTACAGGGGCAGCAATGTTACTCCCCTACTTAGATGAATGGATTTTAAATAAACCGATTATTGGCTATTCAGATACAACCGTGCTGTTAAATTATGTCGCAATGCACGGTGGTAAAGCATTGCATGCACCTGTTTTTCAAGAAATAGCTGTTAAAAATTTAGACGGTAGTCCATTGTCTTATGATGCATTAAAAACCATCAGTTTATTCAATACCGATCAAGATAAAGTACAGCATTATGCATTAACTAGTTTGAATAGTTTTGCTCAAGATCAAACACTTGAAGATGTAAAAATCTTAGGTGGAAATTTAACTGTTTTATGTACGTTACAAGGAACGCCCTACTATCTTCAACTTCATCAACCCAGTGTATTATTGATCGAAGATGTCGGTGAACCGTATTATCGAATTGAACGTTGTTTAACTCAACTTCTACAAAGCATTGATACAACTCATTTAAAAGCTGTAGTTTTAGGTGACTTTTACCAATGTCCACAAAAAAATGTACCGCAAAGCATTGCTGAAATTGCCAATGAACATTTAGAACCTTTAGGCATAGCACTATATCAATGCGATTGGTTCGGGCATGGGGAACATAATCGTCCATTTTGGATTGGTAAAAATGGAAAGATTATTGATTCACAATTGATTTTATAAAGCCGAGGCTTTGCTCTGCTCGTTTATCACCGTATCGATTTTGCGCCCAATACGGTGTAAAAGTGAGTGGAAGTTATTCAATGTAGTTCATTCTGCTGAAAAACGCCTTTTGAGCTTTTTGGTAAATTGATCAATATCTTTATAATAAGTTAGAGTGCTACTGATAGTGAAATACAGCACAATCAACCAAAATAAGAAAGCGGTAAAATGCAATGAATTTTGCGTTGATACAACCATCGATATCGTGATTAACCACCAAATGCCCAAGAATAAAAATGGGGCTTTGCTGTAATTTGCATTGAACTGTAAGTCTTCTTGAGCCTTTCTACGCATCTTCAATTGATCGCTTATGTCTTGAACATCAATATCATTGTGATATTCATGTGCACTCTTAAACACTTTTAAAATTGGAAAGCATTCTTCTAAGGCGACTTCTTGCAATGTACTGAGCGACATAGACTGATTATTTAGTCCATAAGCAATGCTAAATAGATACTTTAACCCTAGTTTTTTCAGATGTTTTAATCTTATTTCATTTAAAACAGCATTGAGTAATACAATGTCCTGCTCAATTTTTTCTAGGATTTTCTTTATTTCAGCCACTTTTTCTTTGCCTATGAAAAAAACAAAAAAAACAGCAAGCGTTAAGAATGCACCAAAGACCAACACACCCAAAATCAACAATTTATGCCCCCCATTGATTGATTATGTATTTCTATATTTTAGTCAAAAATTTAAAATAAGAATCATGTATTTATATAAAATTCAAATATCTACCTATAATCTTAACGCTCATCCAACTGTTCGTCTATTGGCGCGTTTAACAAAGTCATCAAAACATCTTGAAAATGAGCCCCTGCGGACTCTTGCCCCAATTGATCATCAGGATTACGCAAAGGACATTGCTGTAAAGACAAACAACCACAACCGATACACTTATCCAATTGCTGTCGCAATTTTAATAAATTGATAATCTGCTGATCCAATTGGGCTTGCCATGTTTGTGACATCTTTTGCCAATCTGCTTTACTCGCCACTTGATGCTTAGGTAAAACCTGAAAAGCATCTTTCACTTGTTGTAGGCTAATCCCCACCTGTTGTGCAATTTTGATAATAGCAACACGGCGTAACATTGCCCGTTGATAACGCCGCTGATTGCCCTGCGTACGTGTACTCCAAATCAGTTCTTTTTCTTCATAAAAACGAATTGCTGGGACACTGACATCACTACGCTGTGCCAATTCTCCAATGGTTAACCATTGCTGTAATCCTTTTTCATTTTCATTGTGTAATTCCAATTCTCACTTGACCTCAAGTTAACTTGAGCTTTGATACTAACAAATATTTTAAAACTATTGTAAGTATAACAACGTGAATTCAACACCTGAATTGTGGCAAATCAAAGCATTCGAAATGTTTAACCCAAATACGCTTTATAATCCAAATGCATTTGCGTATAGTCATGTCGCTGAAGTGCGTCATTATTTGCGTATTCTTCACATATCTGGACAAGGTGGTGAAAACCAACAAGGACAACTATCCAAAGATTTTGCACAACAAGTTCATCAAGCTTTCTCAAATGTTCAACATGTTTTAGATGAAGTCGATGCATCAATATTGGATATTGCTGTTTTAAGAATACTCGTGGTTGATCACAGCCCTAAAAAACATCAGTTTTTAATTCAGGAAATGCAACAGCGTTGGAAAGGTCATGCTTTTCCAGCGTGTACCCTCATTCCTGTCCCGTGTCTTGCTTTACAAGGGATGCTCATTGAAATTGAAGCAACCGCTTACTGTATGTAACTCCAAGAACTAGGAAACCTTTATGAATGCTCAACTCGATATTAGCCAAGATAAAGCATTGCTTTGGTTAATGGCGATTGCCTGTGGTTTATGTGCAGGAGCAAACTATTATTGCCAACCGTTGATTCATTCAATTCAACAATATTTTCAAGTCCCTGAGTCACAAGTCGCTTTAACCGTTACTTTTGCTCAGGTGTCTTACGCCCTCGGATTATTATTTATTGTTCCAATGGGAGATATTGTTAATAAAACCAGATTCATTCCACTTCTCATGTTCTTTGCCGCAATCGGGTTATTAATCTGTGCCTTTGCTGTCAATCTTCCAATGTTATGGATTGGTACGATATTGGTCGGGCTATTTTCTGTTGCTGCACAAGTTTTGATTCCACTGGCGACAATGGCAGTACAACCTGAAAAAACAGGTGAAGTTGTTGGTTTTTTAATGAGTGGGCTTTTGGTTGGACTATTACTTTCGACCAGTTTAGCAGGTTTATTTTCAAATTTAGTCAATTGGAAATTGATCTACATCGTCAGTTCTATTCTGATGTTAATTTTAGCATTTATGCTAAAAAAACGTTTGCCTCACGTACCGACGGCTAAAATGAGTTATGCAAAAATCTTCCAGTCGATGGCAGTACTTTTATTGGAAGAAAAACGTCTTATTTACCGCTCGTTGATTGGGGGTTTTGCCTTTGCAGCAATGAGTACATTATTTTCAACCATTGCGGTTTTACTGACATCAGAACCCTTTAAACTCCCAGATGTTATGGTCGGTGTTGCCACACTCATTGGCGTATTTGGCGCACTCAGTACAACTAAAATTGGGAAAATCGCAGACCAAGGCTATACCTCATTGCTGACTTGGATTGGCGTTGCCATTTTAGCGACAAGTTGGATATTTTTATACTTTGGTGGAAAATCGCTTATTAGCTATATCTTAGGTTATGGCGTGATTAGTTTAGGTTTAGCCATTGTACATACCAGCAATCAAAACATTATTTTTAGGCTACGTCCAAATGCCAAATCACGTATCAACTCTATTTACATGACGGTATATTTTACAGGCGGTGCATGTGGTTCTGCCCTAGGTGTTTATGCATGGCACCATGGTGGTTGGACAATGACCTGTATTGTAGGTTTATGCTTAGTGGCCGGCTCGGCACTGTTTGCATTATTAGACCGTTTGCTTTTACCAAAAACTCAAACTGCTTAAATACTTTAAGCATTGAATAAAAGGAATCCTTCGAACATCGAGGGATTTTTATAGCTCTTTTATTTTAAAATGTTAATACTCAATAGATTAAGACATTTGTTGCACAGGATAGAATGGTTTACCCAAGTCAAATTTGGTAGGGTTTTCTAAAAGGATATACAACAATGTCGGTAAAATTGCACTTAAAATCGTGCAACCTTCATGAAGTTGCTTACGATTCATCGCACTATTATAAGTTGAACCACCTTGTTGAAGCTGATTTTTCAATGTGCTCAATCGATTAAAAACAACGAAAACCAAAGCCAGTGTATCTTTAGATTGCACAGCTTGATGAATTTGCTTTTTTTCTATTTCAAAAGCATCTTTCCAAGCGGTTTGGCTTATTTTTTTGTTTTGATAATCCCAAAATGGCTGAAAAATATATGAACTTTCTATGAGGTGCCCCATCGATTGACTGAGCTTATCCCAAACTAAATGATAGATTCTATGCTCTTGATCCGATTGTAAAACATCATTTAGAAATAACTTAAAGCCTTGATTGTCCGGAGTTAGTCCTATTTCTTGTGCATAGGCTGCATTTAAACTGACCCATAGGCTGATAAATTTAAGATCAATATCCTCATTTAATTGGGTCGCTTTTTTTAACCAACTGAGACTGCGCTGAATACGTAAGTTAAATTGATCTGAATTTTCTGGCTTTTTACTTTTATAAATTTCTTCTAAAACAAACATTAACTTTCTCAATATCATATTGTTATTTATTAAAATTATCCTATTGGATTTTTAAAAACTACTCAAGAGTTTTTAAGCCTTCTGATTTGGGTACTCGACTTGGGAAAACAGATTGCACACGACCCATCTGTTCAAATGAAGGATATACCAATACAGGTGTTAGCTTTGCACAACATGTCTCTGTTTGGGGTGAAATATTAAGACAAGATAGCAATTTCCCGAGTGGAAGCTATTCCAATACCGTTATCGCTGTAGTTAACTATTGAGCAATTGTTAGGTAAAAGTTAATTTATTCTTCCCCACTAAACTGCCAATACACCATGCCCCAATTATTTTTAAAGTTCGGGAATACTTCGCCTTCATTAAAATATTGACGTGAATTTTCCTTCGCTATAGTAAACCAATAGCCTGATCGTGGACAAATTTCTCCTGCGGCAATACTGTACTGTTGGGTATCTAGACTTGGATCATGACTTGGTTTTTGGCTTCGTGCCCACTGAACGATATCTTTTGGATAAAATAAATACTTATGTAATGCGCTATCCTCTAAATCTAATAAATAAACCAGTGCAGCAGCTTCAAATGCCCAATAGCCTGAATACGCAGAGCTATTTTCTAAGTCTAAATGACCGTTATAGAAAAAAGATATTTTTGAGCTACAATAGATAAATTCTTTTAAACTGTTTTTACATGCCAAAAATATATTCAGAAGACTTACGTCAGAAAGTCATGGAGTTCTACACAAAGAGCAACCATAAATCAAATACCTGCACGACTTTCAACATCGCCCGAACAACATTGGATGACTGGATTCTACTTGAACAGCAGACTGGACAACTGGCTCAGCCTAAACTTGTCAATGTTGGTAGACCATCATCCATTAAGGATTGGCAGGCATTCAAAGTATTCGTGGAAAATACAAAGTTTTCACAGGCAAAAGACTTAGTTGCCTTATTTGAAATTCAGTTTGGATATGCGATTACTTATGATGTCGTGCTTGCTGCACTTCATAAATTAGGTTGGACTCATAAAAAAAGAGTTTCCTCTACAGACAAGCCTGCAAAATAAGCAGAACGGTATTTCAATGGATTCTCCCTCAATGGGAAAGTGAATATGGTCAGGAAAATATTCTGTATGTAGATGAATCTGGAATAAACAGTGCTGAGACAGCAGAATATGGCTGGTCATTTAAAGGGAAACGTTGTCAAGATTTAAAATCAGGTGGTCATGGAAAAAGAATAAGTATGCTCAGTGCCGTGAGATCAAATTCCCCATACAGTTTTTTGTCACCAATAGTTTTTCAAGGTTCATGTGACAGAAAGTTATTCACAGGATGGCTTGATTATTTATTTCAAAATTTACCTAGGTCAAAGTATCTTTTGATTCTAGACAATGCTTCTATTCATAAAGGCAAAGAGATAGTACAGCTTGCGGAAGCGTATAATGTACGAATTGCCTATCTTCCTGCATATAGCCCTGATTTAAATCCAATTGAACAAGCATGGTCTGTACTAAAAAGGAAAGTCAGAAATATTGTAAGTCAGCAGAGTATTTCTATCTCTGAGGCTTTAGATATTGGATTTAAAGAAATGTAGCCTTTAATTTACATGTGGCTATATACCACGATTCATACTTATTCATTTGGTACCAATCAGACAAATATTCATCTAACAACTCTAAAGCATGAATTTTATTTTTTTTAACTAAAACATTGTCTATCACATCGCATAATGATGAATAGGCTAAAGAAAACAAATTACCTTCGTTTATAGTCGGATGTTTTGAATCATTCAGCTTAAAAAATTTATTTATAATTTCATCTTCACCTGAATGTCTCTCCCCTTCTCCATTGACCAGTTGATGTATTCGTACAAAGAGATCATTCCGATTTAATAAAAAAGCCAAACCTAATATATTCAATGTAGCAGACTCAGTGGCAATGACTGATGGCTTTTCTGATTGATTATAGACTGCTAAAGCCTCTGATTTTTTTTCATAACTTTCAATTACTTGATTAAATAAAGGAGTTAGTTCCTCTATAAATTTCCCTGCTGTATATTCTATATATAATAAATCTCTATAAATATAAGTTATCAATCCCCATCTCTCAGATTCACCACAATTATATTGATCATCCTCAAAGGCATCACTTTCTAGATATAGCTGAATACTTTCTGCATAATACTCTTTTGTTTTTAAATAGTATTCTTCTGTTAGAAATTGCTGTCTACGCTGTTCTATGAAATTTGTCATTATTTATTCCTTATATAAGTAAATCTTTATTTAGTATGACCATTTTTAATGTTTGCTCGAGTAACGCGACTATTTAAAGCCTCATCTATTTTCGCTGCACCCCAAAAGTTGGAAGGTGTATGCTCATTTAGATGATCTCGATGATTAACAGGTCGAGCTTCTTGAATAGATGAAGCTAAAGCATTGAGATGTTCAATTGTTTCAGGATGCGCATAATTAAAATATAATAAATGTTTGGAATATCCAGCAGCGCGTACCGTATTCAAATTAGCAGTCTGTAATTTATTATTAACCCATTCATTACTCATTTGTTGATTTACTAAGTGTTTTTCCTTTGGTGTTAGTTTCTTTTCAGCCCGTTTTTCTCTTCGAGCATTTTCTCTTTCTTTACGCCGATTTCTATCATCTTGTTGTTTATCTGAGTCAAGTAATAAAGACCCCGGCCCTTTGCCAACGCCCATACTTAGACTCGCTTTAGCTTCAATAATCGCATAAGTCTTGGTATTCATTATGCCTATATCTTTCTTATCCGATTTCCATATCGCATCAATCCCTTGATCATTTACACCAATATGTAGCCTCGTCATAATCCTTTGGAGCTTTTGTGGGAGTTGTTGTCCAGAATCATGAACTGCAAATACAGCTAGCTGTTTAGCAACCCAATAATCTGCCATATGTTCACCCACACCACCAACCTCTAAATTCGTCAAAACTTTTGAAAGATCTGCTTTTGATAAGCTCCGTCCTTTATTGCCTTGTCCATTTCCATTTTGTCCAGTTTTACCATCATAGGTGGTTTTATTTGCAGTACGATTTTCGTATCCTCTTCCTCCTTTCGAGTTATTTCCACCATGCATCGCAGAGGTTTTGGGTACTTTTGTTTTCCAATGTAAAATCTTTCTTGCAAGTAGTTGTATTAACGATGAAACTGAAGCTTCAATAAAATCAAATGTAATTTCGATACTTTCATTGATCCAATATTTCGCCCATTTATTGTCAATATTTTTATTGGATGCAGTTAAAGCTTCTCGCTTAGCACTTTGAATTAATGCTCTTATTGTTTTATCACTAACGACTGCACTCAACCATTTTTCTGGGTCACCATATATTTTACAATGTGCCATGATAAAGCGAATAAGCTCAAAGAGTATTTCAGGTCTCCGATTCACTATTCTTAAACCTGCTTTGACGCCATCTCCAGGCCCAGGAATAAAGCCAATAATGCATAAAATTACTTCAAAATAATGATCATCTGTTTTTTTCTTGATATAAATTGTACGAAGCTCTTGCCAAGTCTGCGACATCAAAGGCTACACCAGCTGGCGAAAAACCGATTGCGATTGCTTGTGTAATAAGTGCCACATCATCTTTATTAAAATCAACCATATATAACCTATTCTAATTTTCAATATTCCAATCTTTTAATAATTCTTAAGGCGGTAAGCTATAAATCACTTCCTCCCTTTCTACAAACTTATACTGCCACCGAATATTCAAACAAATTACTCACCTTTCAATAAAAATTCGAATCATTTAAAGCTATGAGTCCAAAATGTTTTAAGGAAATGAATATTTAAGTGACACATATAACTATTTAATAAAATATTGCATATCAATATACAAAATAAAGAGTTAATTGTCCATTTCACCTTAAAGTTTTTATTGTTGTCATAGTTTAAAAGTTAAATCTTGGCTATAAACCATCAACTACACTTAGACTAAATCACTCATAAAAATCGCTTTTTCTTTTAGCATGGAAGGAGCAAAATCGACCATACTCCGCAAAGTACGTGTGTAATGTGCTTGATCTGAAAACCCTGCTTCCAATGCAATATCAATAAGATGATAACCTACAACCCATAGTTTGATGGCATAACGAATACGCAACCATAAAATATATCGCCGCATCGAAATACCCAATTGTTGACTAAACAAATGCATCAGTCTTGATTCAGACAGACCGACTTGTGCCGCAACCTGTGCAACAGTTGGAATTTGCTGAGGAACGAGCTGTTTTATGTAAGTACATGCTTGCAAAATACGCAGATCCCAAGGCAATGTGGGCAGTGTTTTTGGGTTTAAAGCGGTAAGTACGTTAATTAAAAGCTGCTTGGCATCATCAAGACTCAAATACCCTTCAATAAGCTGTTGAAATTGTGAATGAAAGGCATCTAAATATGAAGCGGGTAAAGAACATATTGCCTCGTCATTTAATAATGGATGCAAATAGCAATATAACTCGTGGTCAGGATCAATAAGCACAGCAATATAAGGTTGTTTTTCTGAATCCGTACTGTGACTCACATTCGGCGCCATCACCACAATATCGTGATAGCTTCGTACTTCATGTTCTAAAGTGACAGCAAATGTTGTACCTAAACCAATTTGTAATAATGCAGGAAAATGCGCATGGGTTTTATTTAAATGCTCTCGTGTGACATACATCATCACGCCATCCCAAACGTAAATCCTACTTTTAATTGCAATGTCTAAACTTGATTCCGTGTGTAGTGGTAGCATATTCGTTCAAGACCATCCTCGACATACTGTTTAAAAATACCCTTTATTCACACTAAAGGAGTAGTTAAATGTTACAGGATACCCAAACACTGGTTCAAAATCATATAGATCATCTGGTTAAAAACTCAAACCTCACTTCTGAACTGGTTCCAAGCCCTTCAATTGAAATCATGGGTAGTGATGGTCGTTATAAAACCTTAAAAGAATTTTATCCTTTCTACCTATCACAACATGCCGATCCAACTTGTCGACGTCTACACTTCGTTGGTACAAGTTGCGTGATTGGAATTGCAGCTACAGCTGCTATGACGAGAAATGCCAAACTACTTTGGGCATTGCCTGTTGTCGGCTATGGTTTCGCATGGGTTGGACATTTCTTTTTCGAACACAATAAACCTGCCACATTTAAACAACCGATCTTCAGTTTGATCTGCGATTTTAAAATGTACAAAGACATTTTACTAAAACGTGTTGATTGGTAAATATCAATGTCATTGCCCTATAAAATTCGTCTTATAGGGCAATTTACTCAGCCTTAAAACTAAGCTTTATGAGCTAAAAATAGCTGATTTAAAAACGATTCAAATTTTATAAAATTGAATCTAATGCTGATCACCTGCTTGCTGATTTTCCACCTCAATATTATTTAATAGTTGTCCACTGTGTTGCGGTTTTATTAAAGGTGCTGTTGGACGAGGATTTCGCTGTGTATATTGCATCCCTATACCTGCATTTACATCATCAGCAGCAACCTCTGTTTCAAATCGTTGATTATCTAAAGTTCGAATATCATCACTTAATTGCTGAATCTCTTCAGGGCTTACGCCCAATTGTTGCAATGCAATCTGCCCAAAAGCCATCGCAGATTCAAAAGTTTCTCGAACCATAAAATCAACATTGTGCTTTGATAAATACAAGGAATGTTCACGATCATAAGAACGCACGATCAACTTTGCTAAAGGAAACTCTACACTCACCAACTCGGCAATTTTATTGACTGTTTCTTTTTTATCGACACAAATTAGAATCGCTTCCGCTGTGTCTGCTCCTGATGTATGTAAAATATCTAAACGAGATCCATCACCATAATAAACATCAAATCCAAATTTTTCAGCATTTTGGATCATATTGACATCAGTATCAATAATCGTAACATCTACATTTCGTGCCAACAGTAATTGACTCGCAACCTGACCAAAACGACCAAAACCGATAATCAACACTTTACCGGTTAATCCATTTGCAACTTTCACCTGATCTAATAAATTTTCATCGGTAGGTTCTGTAAACCGTTTAAAAACAATACCGATAATTGGTGTCAGTACCATGGACAAGATCACAATAGCTGTCAAATTTGACCTGATCGTATTATCTATAATTTGTGCTGTGGTTGCTGCACTAAATAGAACAAATGCAAACTCTCCGCCTTGCGCCATCAATAAAGCTCGGTCTAATGCCTCAAAATGGTTACTTTTAGTGAGTCGTGCAACCACATAAATCATGAGAGCTTTGGTTAACATCAACGCAACCACACCACTGAGAATGAGCGGCCAGTTTTTAGCAACCACCGCTAAGTCTAAGGACATACCTACGCCTAAGAAGAACAAACCGAGTAATAAACTTCGAAAGGGTTCTATATCTGCTTCAATTTGATGACGGAAGGTTGATTCTGAAAGCAATACCCCTGCGAGAAAAGCGCCAAGCGCCATAGATAGACCACTTAGTTGCATCAATAAAGCAGCCCCTAACACAACTAAAAGTGCCGCAGCTGTCATCACTTCTCTAGCTTTAGCTGCTGCCAAAATCTTAAATAAAGGATTTAACAACCAATGCCCTGCAATAATTAATGCAGCAATTGCAAGAAGTCCTATACCAATCCCTTGCATACCTGCAGATGCACTTTCAACGGCTTTATTTGGTGCCATGAAAGCAACCAATGCGAGTAGTGGGACAATCAACAGATCTTCAAATAATAATATGGCGACAATCTTTTGACCTCGAGGTTGATGCAACTCACCATTATCGCTTAGCAATTGCATAACAATAGCGGTAGAAGTCAGTACAAAACCTGCAGCACCAATAAATGCGATTTGCCAACTAAAACCAAAGAGTATCCCCATACCAGTGAGTGCAATGACTGAGAGTAGAATTTGCAAACTACCTAATCCAAAAATTTCTTTCCTCAAACTCCATAAATGAGAGGGCTGCATCTCCAATCCAATGATAAAGAGATACATCACAATCCCTAACTCAGCAATATGCAGAATTGACGTAGGATCGTTAAAAAAAGCAAAACCAAATGGGCCAATGATTAACCCTGCGATTAAATAACCTAAAATAGATCCCAAACCAATACGCTTAAAAATAGGCACAGCAATCACGGCTGCACTCAATAACACGACTGGGCCAATTAAACTTATTGAATCTGCTTCCGTACTCATCTGCTTTCCATCTTAGTCTGTGGTCATCCTCATGAATTCCACGATTATCTTCAGTTTATTCGATATATTTCATTCAAAACTTCATTACTATTTGCTTCAACAGTCATTTCTCTATGTATGCGCAAGTGCTCATAAGTTTCTTCTAACACACTTAATTTGAGTCGCTTTTATTGCCATTATTTGAGAACTTGGTCAAATTAATTAAAGGATTTGAATATTTGGAACTATATACAGCTTTGATATTCAACTTCAAGAGACTTCGCACAAATATAGTAATAGTGTAGTGAAAACCTTGAATATGAATCTTGCTTTAATGCTTCATTTTAGTATGCACTGTGCTTATCACATCAACACGACTTAAAAACGCTACAATTATCTAATCGGATGAAAGAAGCGTTAGGATTTGACAAAAGCTCGATATTCTTTTCCAATTCGCCTTCAATTTTCTAATCTAATTTTCACAGATACGCGAGAACTAAATATTTTCAGTCTCGAAAAAATCTACTCCTTTCTTCCGAATTTTATTTCGCTGTGAGTTTCTTTTTCAATTGTACGTGAGACATATTCATTACAACAAAAAGGTGTCATGTGACACAACACGTATGGCTTTAAGTTATTACTATTTCAAATAATTTCCGCTCATCATACAAATCACATATAAATGAATTGTCGATATAAATCATCTAATTGCTGACGAATGTCTTCTACTTTCTCCTCATCTCCTTTGTCTTCAAACTTAAGAAGTTCCTGTTCTTTACTGGTAATTTGTTGGCAAAGAACAGATAAATTCTCACAGAAAGCGACTGAATGTACTGGATTGAGCATGTCCTGATTTTCTTCAGAAGCTAATTTACGTTTTGATGTAATCGGTGAAATTCCATTCTCTTGATTGAAAACCATTTGGCGTTCTCTTCTATCAGCGGTTTCATCAATTGCCCTTCTCATCGCAGAAGTCACAGTGTCGGCATATAAAATAGCTATCCCGTTTTCATTACGTGCGACCCGACCAATCATCTGAAGTAGTGCTTGAGTTGAGCGTAAAAAACCAGCCTTATCCGCATCTAAAATTGCAATCAAAGATGCTTCAGGAATGTCTAATCCCTCACGTAACAGACTTACACCAATCAAGACATCAAACTCGCCAGCACGTAAACCCTCAATAATCTTGATTCGATCGTCAGTTTTAATATCCGAGTGCATATAGCGCGCTTAAAAACCCTGATCTGAAATAAAATCATGTAGTTTTTCAGCCGAGGCCTTGGTGAGTGTCGTTACTAAAACCCGATTTTTATCATTCACACATTTTGCAATTTCCACGAGCAGATCATCGATATATCCTTCCGATTTTCTGACCTCAACTTTAGGATCAAGCAATCCTGTTGGTCGAATGATCTGATCAATTACTCTCGGCTGAGAAGCTTTTAGCTCATATTCTCCAGGTGTAGCAGAAACAAAGACCGTTTGCGGTTTGATCTTTTCAAATTCCTGAAAATTTAATGGACGATTATTTTTTGAAGATGGTAGACGAAAGCCGAACTCGATTAAGGTTTCTTTACGACTTTGATCACCTCGATACATTGCAGATATCTGAGGCACCATGACATGTGATTCATCAATAAATAACAATCCATCTTTAGGTAAATAATCCAATAAAGTTATGGGTGGTAACGCAGAATCACGACCACTGAAATAGCAGGAATAATTTTCCATACCTGAGCAATATCCCAACTCTTGCATCATTTCTGTATCATTGCTAATACGTTCATATAAACGATTGGCCTCAATGAAGCGATTTTCTTGATTTAAAGATTCAACTCTTTTTTCCATATCAGCACGTATTTGAGGTATACCTAATTCGATTTGATTTCTCGGTGTGGCGAATAATGTTTTTGGTGAAACTAAATATCGATCAATTTTATCTAACTTTTTCCCCGTTACGGGGTCTAACCATGTCAAGGATTCAATTTGCCCATCGAAAAGTTCAACACGAATTGCGTGGTGCTCTGAATCAGCAGGAAAAATATCAATAATATCCCCTCGAACTCTAAACATTGCACGCTTTAAAGTGCGTTCAGTTCGCTCATACTGTAACAGCGCCAATCGGTGAATCAGTTCATTTTGTTCGATTTGAATATCTGGTGCCAATAATATCTGCAATGCTTTATAACTATTTGGATCCCCCAAACCATAGATTGAAGATACTGATGCAACAACAATCACATCACGACGTTCAATCAATGATTTTGTGGTAGATAAACGTAATCTTTCGAGATGGCTATTGATTGCAGAATCTTTTTGGATAAAACGATCACTGCCAGGAATATATACTTCGGGTTGGAAATAGTCGTAGTAAGAAACAAAGTATTCGACAGCATTTTCAGGGAAAAAACGCTTCATTTCATCATAAAGCTGGGCCGTTAATGTCTTATTCGGTGCCAATATCACAGTCGGTCGGTTTAAACGATGAATCACATTTGCCATGGTAAATGTCTTACCCGACCCCGTAATTCCTTTTAATGTTTGATGCGTTGCGTCATGATCTATACCCGATATCAATCTCGCGATGGCCTCAGGTTGATCTCCAGCGGGGATATAATTTGAGTGTAAAATAAACTTACCGTGTGGCATTGAAATCCCTCTCTATTTAACTATTTTCAGAATTAAACGACTTCAAAACGATCCAGAATGATGGGTTCGTTAAAATATGTATGCCATGTTTTTATATTAATGTTTATTACAATATAGTACACAATGTCAAAATTTATTTATGTCACAATGTTTATCAATATAAGATATTGAATTATATTGAGTTTTATGTTAATTAAGAAAATCAATTTGCGCATTACTTCTTGTATAGTTAGCGTAGTTATGACGATTAGACATTATGTGAAAGCAATCAACCAAGCTACGTTTGAACTAGAATAGATCTTTAATACTGTGTTGATATTCAGTGTGTTGTTGTAAATATTCTATAACTAAACGGCGATGGCATTGGTGTGGTAAGTTCTCACTACACAGCAAACAGCCATTTTCAAATTGCTGAAGGTTGGCGTATTTTTCTATATTTCGTTGAGCCATCAAATTTAAAAATTTTTCTTTATAAATGACCCAAGGTATATCGCCACTTTTATAAGGTTTTAAAATTTCATTCGTGGGGGCCAAATCAGGTATATGTTCATATTCACAGTTACATATCTCACGTAAAAAGAATGCTAAGTCATCACGTTTGGCAAAACCTGCCAGTTGTGAAACATTATTCAAACGGACATCTATTATTTTCTTAACTTGATTGTCCTTGAGTAAATTAAAAAAAATGTTCGCACTTTTTTTGTAAAACCAATGGTATATATAGTCATCTGTTCACCTTTGGATAAGGAGTTGAATCGTACCGTATTTATTGGAGATAGTTTATTTAAGTTAGGCGACCAAGCCTAACCATTCAATCTTATCATAGTACATTGTTTCAAATTGAAATGCCAAAACACCACCTTTTCGTAAAGCAACATGCTCGGCTAAATGTACTGATTTTATTTTTGTGATAATATTGCGCGCAATTGGTAGCTTCTTAATTAAGAGCAGAGAATAGCGTTTCGTCCTCCCGTACTCGCTCCCGACTTCATCCAAATATTTATCTATGGCATCTGCTAAGGTCAGATCAATGGGCTTTTCTTTGCCAAGCAAAATATCAGGATTTTCTTGAATTTCGACTTCTCGTTTCTTAACCCAGTTTTCAGCCAACGTCTTTGAGTGAAATGTTTTACTTTCAGAGAAAGTAGGAAAGCCCTTTCGATTGATTCGAATCGCAGCACGATAATTAACTTTACCATCTGCACCTTTCCTTGTTGTAATTGACCCAATAATTTACACCACAACTTGTTTTTTTGATTATGGTGTAAATGCAAACCGATTAACCCACCTAAACACAGGTTAAAACAGATTCGCACAGGTTGTGAAATACAGATTAAAGGTATGATTTTTAATGACTATTAATAAAACCATTGAAACCCCTCAATCTCCACGAATCAGTGTTGCACCTATGATGGATTGGACAACCAAAGATTATCGTTTCTTTGCACGCTTATTTAACCCGAATATCATCCTTTATACAGAAATGGTAACAACAGGTGCGATTCTGTTTGGTGGTGCCAATCGACATCTCGATTATAACAATGAAGAACACCCGATCGTTCTACAACTCGGTGGTTCAAATCCAAAAGACTTAGCCACTTGTACCAAAATGGCACAAGACTGGGGCTATGATGAAGTCAACTTAAATGTCGGCTGTCCAAGTGACCGTGTACAAAATAATAAAATCGGCGCCTGCCTCATGGCAGAACCTGATCTCGTTGCAGAATGTATCGCCGAAATGCAAAGTGCTGTAGATATTCCAGTGACAGTTAAGCACCGTATCGGGATTGATGACATGCATTCTTATGAAGAAATGCTGCATTTTGTAGATACTGTAGCCAAAACGGGCTGTGATAATTTTATCGTACACGCGCGTATTGCCTTGCTTCAGGGGCTTTCTCCGAAAGAAAACCGTGAAGTTCCCCCACTACGTTACGAAGATGTTTATCGTTTAAAGCAAGAGCGTCCGAATCTACTCATTGAGATTAATGGTGGAATTAAAACTTTTGCAGAAACGCAACAACATCTACAGCATGTCGATGGTGTGATGATTGGTCGTGAAGCCTATCATAATCCCTATCTTTTGGCTGAAATTGGTCAATTGTGGAATTTGGATCTACCTGATCGTTTTGAAATAATGGATCAAATGTTGCCGTATATCGCTCAGCGTATGCAAGAAGGCGCACCGCTATCAATTATCACTCGTCATATCTTGGGTTTATTTCAAAATCTTCCAGGTGCTCGAAAATGGCGTCAAGCTTTAAGCGGTGGAAATGCAAAGACTTTTGCAGATGTTGAAAATGCGATTCTCAACATTAAAGAAGCGATGAAACGGACTGAGGATTATTTGAAAGAGCAATCCATTGCTCAATAATTTAACCTAAAAGTTGAATCAAATATCGATAACAGTTAGGTTTAAGCCAATATATTTTAACTGCTAAATTATTTTAACAGTTAAAATTTTATCTTTTTGGGATCAAAAAATGTAGGATCAAATTTATTAATCTTTGCTGCCCCATAACACTCCTTTAACCAAGACTTCAATTCTTTATATTCTTCGTGTTGAGGATTATTTAATACTTCTAGAGCATGCTGATAACCATAGACCCCTCCAATATCTTCAAATGCATGGTTATTTTCACCAGCAAGACAAACTGGATATTTTTGCTTTTTGGCCTCAATGAGTACACCTTCAACTAAAATATCATGAATCCAATCATCACCAAAATCATAGTGATATTCAAAATTCATCCCTAACTCAAGCTGATCTTCTAATGTGTACTCATTTTCATCCAAAGATTCCAATGCAAATGAGTCAAAATCATTATCTTTAACACCCAATTGCACAAGTTCAACACCATGATCTGTCAATTTTAACAAGTGCAAATGCTGATCCTCCCAACCAAAAGCTTTTTGAATCACTTGATGTAACTGTGCAAAAGTATAATCAACGGGAACTTGTATACGTCTCCATATTTTCGGTTTCGAATTTTCAAGTTCAATATAAAGTTGTAATACTGTTTTAAACTGTTGGAATTTTTTTTTTCATATTTTAATCTTCTCTAATTTTTTTAATACTTCCGCCACTGCAATCATGGCAAAACTTGAAGTCACAACCACAGCAGAGCCATAACCACCACAACGTAATCCAGCACTTGCACAGACATCAGCACTCGAAAATGGATTATCGATCGAGTAAACACAGGTAATGCCAAACTTTTCTTTCGGCTTTTTACAGATTCCTTTAGAACGTAATTGTGCACGTAACTTTGCGAGCATCGGATCTTGTTCAGTTTTAGATAAATCAGCAACCCGTATTTTCAATGGGTCTAATTTTCCACCCGCCCCACCTGAAACAATCAGTGGAATTTTATTAAACCGACAATGTAACATCAGTGCCAATTTTGCTTTGACATCATCAATACAATCTAAAATTAGGTCTGGGACATTTTCTAAAATGTCTTTGACATTCTCAGGTGTTAAATAGTCTTCGATTAAGTTTATTTTGATGCGTGGATTAATCGAACGGCAACGCTCTGCCATGACTTCAATTTTTTCCTGACCTAAAGTAGAAGTCATCGCAGGCAATTGTCGATTAATATTCGATGCAGCGATTGAATCCATATCGACCAAGGTTAACTCTCCAACACCTGTACGTGCCAAAGCTTCTACAGCCCAAGAACCAACTCCACCGATTCCAATCACCATCACATGACTTTTTTCATAGTGATTAAATGCATCATCCCCATAAATCTTGGCTACACCTGCAAAACGGCGGTCATATTCATCATCTTGGAGAAGGTCGGTCATGTTCTACATCAATTAAAAAGTACATTCCGCTATTTTACTCATTTATCTAAATATCCAAAAGGTGTCTAGTCTAAGCTCATCAAAAAAAGCCCTGCAAGATCAGCAGGGCTTGGAGAACTGAAACGTAGACTTAACTTGCATCAAGAAGCGATCAAATTACGTAAGACATAATGCAAAATTCCACCAGCTTTAAAGTATTCAACTTCATTCAAAGTGTCGATACGACATAACACTTGGAAATGATCTAAGCGACCATCAGCACGTTTCACCTCAACCGCTAGTATTTGATGCGGTTGAATAGCATCTGAAATTCCAATGATAGAAAGTTGCTCATGCCCTGTCAGTTGTAAGCTTTGACGGGTTTGACCTTCGATAAACTGTAAAGGTAAAACGCCCATACCCACCAAATTGGAACGATGAATACGCTCAAAACTTTCTGCAATTACCGCTTTAATACCGAGTAAGTTAGTGCCTTTAGCCGCCCAATCTCGTGATGAACCTGTACCGTATTCTTTACCTGCAATAATGACCAATGGTGTACCATCATGTTGATATTTCATCGCCGCATCATAAATAGCCAGTTGTTCTCCTGTCGGAATATATAGGGTATTACCACCTTCAGCGCCACCTAACATTTCATTCTTAATACGAATATTGGCAAATGTTCCTCGCATCATGACTTCATGGTTACCACGGCGAGAACCATAGGAATTAAAATCTACGGGTGCAACGCCTTGAGCCTGTAAATATCGTCCTGCTGGACTATCCTTTTTAATATTCCCCGCTGGCGAAATATGATCTGTGGTAACAGAATCACCCAGCACTGCAAGAATTCTTGCATGCTCAATATCATGAAGTGATTTAATCGGCTGATTGATCTCATCAAAGAATGGTGGGTGTCGGATATACGTTGAATAAACATCCCATTCATAGGTTTGACTGTCTGGAATTTGAATGGCTTTCCATTGCTCATCGCCCTCAAAAACAGCAGCATATTCTTTATGAAACATCGCTGTATTGACTTTTTGCAGTACTTCTTCAATTTCAGCTTGGGTTGGCCAAATATCTTTTAGATAAACATTCTGCCCGTTATGATCGACACCTAAAGGCTCAACGGTAATATCATTCCGAATCGTACCTAATAATCCAAATGCAACCACCAAAGGCGGTGAAGCCAACCAGTTGGTTTTGACTAGAGGATGTACTCGTCCTTCAAAGTTCCGATTTCCCGAAAGTACAGATGCAACATTTAAGTCATAACATTGAATTGCATCTTCAATCGGCTTGGGCAATGGCCCTGAATTACCAATACATGTGGTACAACCATAGAGCCTACCAAGTTATATCCAAGTTGGTCCAAATAGCTCATTAAACCTGATGCTTTGAGATAGTCAGTTACGACTTTAGAGCCTGGAGCCAGTGAACTTTTGACCCAAGGTTTTCGTTGCAAACCGCGTTCAACTGCTTTTTTAGCCAACAACCCTGCTGCTAGCATGACGCTTGGATTTGATGTATTGGTACATGAAGTAATCGCTGAAATAACGATATCGCCATGTACTAAAGGATAATTTTTACCATTGATCACACAATGAGGATGTTCAGCTTGTACCGTAGATTGTTTTGCATCGACCGCTGTCCCTGCGCCTCCCTCATTGATTAAACGTTCTTGATCAACTTTGGCAGGCTTGAGATCAAGCTCAATGAGTTTTTGGAAAGTTTGTGGTATATCGGATAATTTAACGCGATCTTGAGGTCGTTTAGGGCCTGCAACACTGGCTTCAACCGTACTCATATCTAAGGATAATGTATCTGTAAAAATCGGTTCATCCCCAGCATGACGCCATAAACCTTGAGCTTTGCAGTATGCTTCGACCAATGCGATACGATCTGCATGACGCCCTGTTAATTTTAAATATCCTAAAGTCACTTCATCAATCGGAAAGAAACCACATGTTGCACCATATTCAGGTGCCATATTGGCAATGGTGGCACGGTCTGCGAGTGGTAAATCCGCTAAACCATCACCATAAAACTCAACAAATTTTCCTACAACGCCTTTCTGACGTAACATTTGGGTAATGGTCAAAACAAGGTCTGTTGCGGTGATTCCTTCAGGTAATTTTCCAGTGAGTTTAAAACCAATCACTTCAGGAATCAGCATAGAGATCGGTTGCCCAAGCATTGCTGCCTCAGCTTCGATTCCACCGACACCCCATCCCAGTACCCCTAAACCATTGATCATGGTGGTATGAGAATCTGTACCAACTAAGGTATCTGGAAAAGCAAAAGTTGCACCTTCATCCTCATTTAACCAAACCACTTGGGCTAAATATTCAAGATTGACCTGATGGCAAATCCCAGTCCCTGGTGGTACAACACTAAAATTATTAAATGCAGATTGGCCCCAACGTAGAAACTGATAACGTTCACCATTACGTTGCATTTCAATTTCAACATTCTCTGAAAAAGCATTTTTATTGCCGAAATAATCAACCATAACAGAATGGTCAATCACTAAATCTACAGGTGATAACGGGTTGATCAAATTAGGATCTTTTCCTGCTTCTTGCATCGCTGCACGCATGGCAGCTAAATCGACAACAGCAGGTACACCTGTAAAATCCTGCATCAGAACTCGTGCAGGTCTGTATTGGATTTCTTGATCAGAAGTTCGTGTTTTCTGCCAATTCACAATGGCTTCAACATGCGCCTTGTTCACTGTAATATCATCTTCAAATCTAAGTAAATTTTCTAATAATACCTTGAGTGATTTGGGTAGCTGAGATAGATCACCTAATGTAGATTGAGCATCTTCCAAACTGAAAATTTGATAGTCTTTTGAACCGACCTTTAGATTTTTTAAAGCCTTAAAACTATTGATATGACTATACGTTGCCATAGGTGAATCCTCCGGCTGAGCATGATTTCCATTCGAACTTTTATTATTCAGGTGAGTACGAGGTACAACACTATTCTTCTAATGTAAGCCAAATTTTGGCTATTCGTGTTATGAATTGGTTATTTTTCTCACTTAGATTAGCTCAATGAGCTAAAGCCAAAGCATTCAAAGAATTTTGCCATAATTGTTGCGCAAGTTGCTGTTGCGGAAGAGATAATATTTTTGCCAAACCTTCCAACACATAAGGTAAATTGACTGGTGTATTACGTGTGTGATGTTCGCTTGAAGTTTGACAGCATAACGGTGTCATATCGGGACAATCCGTTTCAATGACTAAATGCTCTGCACCGATTTCTTGAACCACTCGATGCAATTTTTTGGCATTTGGATTGGTGATTTGCCCTGTTACACCAATTTTAAATCCTAATTTAATGAAAGCTTTTGCTTCTTCAACGCCCCCGCTAAAAGCATGTGCAATTCCACCATTATTGAATTGATGCTGTTTTAGCATTGCCAAAACATCTGCATGTGCTTTGCGAATATGTAGAAGAATCGGTTTATGAAATTGCTGTGCTAATTCAATTTGCGTAGCAAAAAAATCCTTTTGTTTTTGAAAAACTTCTGTTTGCTTATGCTGCTTTAAAAAAGTATCTAAACCAATTTCACCAACTGCAACACAATCATGCATTTTAAGTATTTTTTCTAAATCATCCAAATATTCAAGTTGATGCTGTTCGATATAGAATGGATGCAAACCAGGAGCAAGATAACTTTTCGGCGCGTCGACCAAACGATTCAAATAATGATGTGTATCGACTAAATCATTAAAACGCTCATGTAAAAAGCCAATCAAAATTAAGCGTTCAACCCCAACAGCCTTGGCTTGATACGCTAAAGTTTCCCGATCTAAATCGAAATCGGGAACATCGAAATGTGTATGCGTATCAAACAAAGGCAAGGTCATTATGATTTCGCTTTCTGATCAGTTACAACAGACGATGCTGCTGGTTGATCCACTTGCATTTCTGCTGGAAAATATTGTGGTTTTAACACCCCTTTTAACTGATCATAAGGAATGGTTAAGCGAGGCAACCCCACCACATAAGGTCCAATATCATATTCACCATATTGTAAGATCAAGCCCTGTTTGCCTAAATAGAAGTTGTCCGTTAATTTGAATTTCCAAGCTTGTTCATACTCTGCTACATTTTCAGCCAATTTAGAATCAATAACCCACACCTTAAACGCGTCATGTGCCAATTGTTTTAATTTGCCTTTTTGATTACTTTCTATAATTTGATCTAATGCAACTTGCTGCTTGGTTTTCAAATCAAAATTAAAATAGGTTTGTGCAGAAGAGCCATGTGCTCCGCCTAAATAGCTACTGCTATTTAACACAACCGTTGCCAACGGTCGTTCTGCATTTAAAATTTTTGGACTAATGGTTAAACTGAGTTGACCACTTGCACCTAAATTTTGTAATTCTTTCTGCAATTCAAGGAAAGAATTGACATAAGGCTGTACCCGATCTTGCATTTGTTGCGCAGGTGTTTTAGTTGCATTTTCCTGAACTTCACTTGCAGAAGATTGATTTTTCTCTTCTTTGGTTTTATCCAATTGAGCAATATCTAAAATATGATCCAAATTCTTTAAAATGGCTTGATCAATAATTTCATCAACAAATGCTTGGTTGCTGTGTAAGCGATCTACAGAAAATTCAGGACAACTATTCCCACCACACTCAGGCAAACTCAGTTTGAGCTTTTCCGTATCACCTTGTAAAAGCATTGATGTATCAATTACTTGTGATGCAGCAGTTTGATCTACAGGTTTATCTGTATTTTTAGGATCGGTCTTTTGACAGCCAGTTAGTCCTAAAATAACGACCAGTACTGATAAAGCCAAAGTATTCTTTTGATTCAACATCTCACAAACCTATCTGAGATTTAAAAATATGTATATTCAATAGCCTATTCTTCTCAACGCAAATGCTCAATCCAAATTTGTATTGAATTAGAACATTATTGAAAATACTAAAGTGATCTTTGATGTGAATAAAAGCAATTAAAACATTTGCTGATAAACATCTGCTTTTAAAATTTGCTGAGTTTGTTCTTTACTCAAGTAAATATCTAGCTGCGTACCATCTTTCACTATTTCACTGGCACGATAATGCAAACCGACACCTTCACCATCAAAGAACCAATCTGCTTGCCCCCAATATAGTTTTTTAGGTGCTTGTTTTTTCACATCAACATCTTGTTTATCTAACCATTCTTGATATTTAGCTTGTACCCAATTATTGAGTAAATTCTGTTGCTTAGGCTGAATCACTTCAAGAATGCTCAGCGCTTTTTTTAACTTACGATCTGCAACATAGAAATATTGACGCTCTTGTATACGGACATCGGCTTGTACTGTATTGATTGAAATTTGTAGCAAAACATATTGATTCCGTTGTGAAGCCATACGTGTTTGCATATGCAATTCAAAAGCTTTGTTTTTAGGAAACTCCGCTTGCCAAACATCCGACTTTTTTACAAAAGCATTGATCGCTTGTTGCAACGTCATATTTTGCTTTAAATCAATCTGCGCTTGGATCACATGTGATTGATTATTCGCAATCCACTGATTTAACCATTCATCTTGAGTTTTAATCGTTTGAATGTCGATTTCAATACAGTTTTTCTTTTCACAAAATGGCAATGCATAATCAGCTTTGCTTTCCTGAATATTTAAATACGGTAATACTTCAGCTACATCTTGTTGAGCATGACCTTGCTGAGTCGCAGAATCGTTTTGATCTTTTTTTGAATCACACGCAACCAAAAGCAGTGTGCTTAGACAAAGTATTGATGTTATTTTTTTTGTAAACTGCATGACACGAGTCCCAACCTCAGAGGCCTAGTATTCTGATACAAAAACAGCTTCACAAGGAAGCTGTTTTTACATTTTTAAATGGGTTTATTCAAACTTAGTGCTCTCTTGTCGCACGGAATTGAATATCAGGATAGCGTTCTTGCATCAATTGTAGATTTACACGACTCGGCGCAAGATACGTTAAATGACCACCACCATCGACAGAAAGTTGATCATGGGCTTTTTTCTTAAACTCATTGAATTTCTTCTCGTCATCACAAGACACCCAACGTACTGTATTGATATTTACTGGTTCGTAAATACAGTCCACTTTGTATTCTTCTTTCAAACGATATGCAACTACATCAAACTGCAACACACCTACCGCACCAACAATTAAGTCATTGTTGATTTGTGGCATAAACACCTGTGTTGCACCCTCTTCTGAAAGTTCTTTTAAACCCTTTTGAAGCTGTTTAGATTTCAATGGATCTTTTAAACGAACACGGCGGAACATTTCAGGAGCAAAGTGCGGAATCCCAGTAAAGTGAAGATTTTCACCTGCTGTGAAAGTATCACCAATTTGGATCGTACCATGGTTGTGTAAACCAATAATATCGCCCGGCCACGCTTCTTCAAGCTGTTCACGCTCACCTGCAAGGAAAGTCAAAGCATCACTGATACGAATATCTTTGCCAATACGCACATGATTCATTTTCATGCCTTTTTCATATTTACCTGAGCAAATACGCATAAAGGCAATACGGTCACGGTGTTTGGGATCCATATTGGCTTGAATTTTAAAGACAAAACCACTAAAGCCATCTTCCGTTGCTTCTACAGCACGTTCTTCTGTTGGATGCGCTTTAGGCTCTGGCGCCCATTGAATAAATGTATTTAAAACATGATCTACTGCAAAGTTGCCCAATGCTGTACCAAACAAAACTGGGGTTTGGCGCCCTGCTAAAAACTCAGCATGGTCTAAAGGATCATTCGCCATTTGAACAAGTTCTAAAGACTCTTCAAATGATGCAAACGCTAACTCACCAACACGGTCACGTAAATCAGGATAATCATAGCCATCACGAATTTCGATATCGGTAATGGTTGAACCAAAACCTGCCTTATAGACATAGAACTTATTTTCTAACAGGTTATATACCCCTGCAAAATCACGTCCTGTACCCATTGGCCATGTTAATGGAACACATTTGATTTTCAATACATTTTCAATTTCATCAAGCAATTCCAATGGTTCTCGAATTTCACGGTCCATTTTGTTGACGAATGAAATGATTGGTGTGTCACGCATACGACACACTTCCATCAGTTTAATGGTACGTTCTTCGACACCTTTTGCACCATCAATCACCATCAATGCTGAGTCAACCGCAGTCAATGTACGATAAGTATCTTCTGAGAAGTCTTCATGTCCCGGTGTATCAAGTAAATTGATCACGTGATTTTTATAAGGGAATTGCATCACAGATGTGGTAATCGAAATACCACGTTCTTTTTCCATTTCCATCCAGTCAGATGTTGCTGCACGATCTGACTTACGGCTTTTTACCATTCCCGCGATCTGAATCGCTTTACCCCAAAGTAACAGTTTTTCTGTCATTGTGGTTTTACCCGCATCGGGGTGGGAAATGATGGCAAAAGTCCTACGAACCTTTACTTGACTAGCTAAATCTTCTTTAAACATGATAAAAATCTACAATATGTACACAGTTATGTACACATTTCTAAATATGTACTTAAACTGAAAAAAATGAGAATTCAAAATTGACGTAATTGTAGCAGATTTATAAGTTTAATTTACCTACCTTTACTGAGTCGCAGATAACAATCCTAGGATGATGTTTCGCAGACAACATGGCTATTTTTGTTTTCATACTCTTTACTGTTATCCAAACCTTTAAACTATGTTTAGGATAGAGTTTAAGAAATTAAAGAGAATTCTACGGAGTAATTTAAGAAAGTTAAGGTATTAATTAGCATGCTGATATTTAAAGCGATACTCTATTTTTAATTTGATGAGCTTTTTTAGCACAGCCCCCAAATGATTCTATGGCGTTGATATGACGTTCTTCATAGGCGAATTCATTGTTACCATAATTCACTATTAAGTGCTTATAAAAGCCCATATCTACTAAATTAGCACATCTTCTCCTGCCATCATCAAGGCCTATATGACATTGGATAATATCTTGTAATATATAGCTTTGGACTACTTAAGCATAATTCCTGTGTATGCTTCCCTTTCACTTGAGCAAGTCAAATACAATAGTTTTTCTAGAAGCACCTCGTCCTTACACTGCAGTGCTGCTCATACATAACGAGCACCAAAATAGGATTTATCTAATTCAATAATATCTTGAAAGAAGGTATTTCTTAACATTTGACAGCTATTTTTTACATAGATTGATAGAAATCCTGTAATAGTGGATATTTTCATACAACTGACCAGTAAATTTCATTCTAACTAATCAGTTGTTTTTATCAAATTGATCAATGGAAAATCATTGTTTAAAATAAGCCAAAAAGCTTCTTTTTAGGCATCTTTAATTTTTCCATAGCTATGGTTAAAATAAGGTTGTTTTCGTGCTCAATTCTTCCTTCTTTATAAAATAAATAATAATTATTCTGTGGATCAACGAACGGAAATACAAAATTAGGTTCAGTAAATTTCATACATTCCTCAGCCAAAACTTTAAGTAAAATATCATTATTTGGTAGAAAACCAAGCAGCTCATGAATCTTATTCAATGAAAAATAAGCCTCTACACCTCTAAATAAATATTGCTGATCCTCGGCTGTCGTAGGAAATGTCAAATGAGTAGCAAAGCAATTTCCGCACAATTCATACATAAATAATTTCAATTCAGTCATTTGCTCAGTTGTTGGATTTTCTAGCCGTGTTGTTTGAACGTATGATGAATGAATTCTCTGTTTTTCCATGTATTCTTCCGAACGATCAAAAAACCAAGATTCTTTTAATCCAAATAAAGAATAAAATTCACAACTTTTAGTATTGTATTTTGATGGCATAATTAAATTCAACTTTATTAGTTATGGTCATTTTAAATGAATATGATTGTTCATTACTATTAGCACATTTTTTGCAGCATCTGATGTCGTAAAATCTATGGTAAAAAACGAATGATTTACCTGAATTTTGCCTCTGCAATTCTTGGACGGAAATAGTATTCATTTTTTATGTTTTATATTAGTAAGTCATCATATAATTTGGGTATGTTTACTTCCTAAGCTCTTACAAAATATGTTCCTTATTTTATAAAAAATAACTCATTAAGCTTTAACTCTTCATTTTTCAATTCACCACCTAAAAACTCTATAACTGAGCAAGCTTCTTTTGAGGCACTTAATACTTTAAAAGGTGAAACATCATAATAAATATCTGTAATATAGCCAAATGCATCTATAAAAACCACATCAATACTATATCGCATACCAATTGTGTGTATGGATTTACACGGTGTTATTAACAAACACTCTTTGTCACTTAACTTCTTTTTGAATAAAAGGCCAAATGCGCGAGAAAAAAAATTCCTCGCAATTTTTACTTCAAATTTTCTTTGACTACTTACCAGTTTCATAATTATCCAAATGCGTCTTTCATCATAATATATAAAGGAAATCCAATAACAATAAATGTGCATGGGAAAATAAATGCGACTAGTGGAAATAGCATTTTGACAGGTGCTTCCAGTGCAAGTTTTTCAGCTCGTAAAAACCGTTCTACACGCCTCTGTTCAGCCTGTCCACGTAAAATTGGTCCTAAATTCATTCCCATATTTTCAGCTTGAATAATTGCTGAAACCAAATTTTGTATTGAAGCATGATCTATACGCGAAACCATATTTCTAAGTGCATCACTCTTAGACACACCTTTACGAATATCTGCTAATACTCTAGAAAACTCATACCTCATAGGGCTTTGTACCGACTTAGTGACAGCTTGATCAACAGCATTTACAAATGTTAATCCTGCCTCAACACAAAGGACAATAATATCTAAAAAAAAGGGAATTTCTTTGAGTATTATATTTTCTCTTTTTTTCTTTTCACTTTTTAACCATAAAATCGGATAAATTAATCCATAAAGAAAAAATAGGATACTATAAAATAACTCAATATTAGCAATATACAGCAACACTAAACTAAAGGTAAAAAAGAAAAATGCAAATACAATTTGTGAAGAAATTATTTCCTTGGCTTTAAAAACATAATCATAGCCTGCATAAACTATCTTCCTTGTTAATTTTTCTTCTGTTTTTTTTGAAATAAACGGTTCAATATAGAATGCCAATGTTTTTATTGGAACCCAAAGAATATAAAATAGAACTGGTGGCTTGTCTAAATAACTTCTATTTTCATCTGGAACCGCATTTATAAAATTAAAGACCTGCCAACAAATAAATGAAATGACACATCCCATAAAAAAGGTACTTGCATATAAAATAAACTCATTCATGTTAGACATCTATACTCACTATTTTTCTTATGACGATCATGCCTAAAAGCTCAAAAATGATAATTCCAGCAAGGGCGATCCACCCTGCTGGTGTAGACCATAATTTACTCATCGCCTCAGGTTCCATTTGACTCAAAACAAAAATTAAACCAACAGGCATTAAGCCAACTACCCAAGCTTGCATTTTTCCTTGAGCTGTTAAAGCTTTTATTTTTCCTTCAGATTGATTGATTTGTCTTAAGGTTTCTGCTGCTTTAGTCAGAGTTTCTGCTAATTCGCCTCCAGTTTCTAATGCAATTCGGATACTTGTTGTCATTAAAACAACAGATTTAATTGGTAATCTGGTTTGAAAGTTCATTAGTGCATCTGTTAAGGGTAAACCAACCTTCTGCTCTTTAATGATTAATGAAATTTCATTTTTCAAAGGTGGTAGACATTCATTTGTCAACTGAAACAATGCAGTGCTCAAGCTAGCGCCTGACCTCAATCCTCCAGCAATCAACATTAAAGCATCTGGTAATTGTTGTTCTATTTTCTCAATTTGATTTTGCCTAAATTTTTTAATTACAATAAATGGCAATATACTTAAAAAGAGTGCTAAAAATATATAAACAATACTGAATTTTAAAAATAAAAAGATGATTGAGAAAACTACAATTAAGAATAGAAAATATATAAAAATAATTTTCTTAATGTTTAAAAAAACATAGCTTAAATTTAACTGCTCTTCTAATTTATTTGTTTTCCTTAAAAAAGTATTTTGAATAACATCCGATGTTATTAAATAATATGTTAAAAAAACAATCACAAATGATAATATGATTAAATAAATATACATTTAGAACCCATTATTTTGGAATTTTGAAATATCAACGTTTAACCCTGATTCTTTTAGTTCTTGTAAAAAAGTTGGTATCAATCCAGTTGCACCAAAATATCCTTTAGTTTTTTGTAGCTCTAAATCAAATCCAGTTTTATCAAATTTATAAATATCTTGGAGCTGAAGTTTACCACTTTCAATCCCAGTGATTTCTGTAATATAGGTTATTTTTCTAGCTCCACAGGAAAAGCGTGATTGTTGAATCAAGACGTCAACAGCTGAAGCTATTTGTTCTCTAATTGCGTTTAACGGTAAATCCATGCCTGCCATCATAATCATGGTTTCTAAACGGGCAACTGCATCACGTGGTGTATTCGCATGTAAAGTTGTTAAAGATCCTTCGTGCCCAGTGTTCATTGCCTGTAACATATCAAGTGCTTCCGCACCACGGCATTCACCAATAACAATTCTATCAGGTCGCATCCTTAATGAGTTTTTAACTAAATCCCTGATGTGAACAGACCCTTTACCTTCATTATTTCCAGGTCTTGCTTCTAATGAAATTAAATGATCATGATCTAATTTAAGTTCTGCAGCATCCTCAATCGTAATAACTCGCTCACCATTCGGAATAAAACTTGCTAAAACATTAAGTAATGTTGTTTTACCAGAGCCTGTACCACCAGAAATAATAATATTTTTCTTTGCTTTTACACATAGCTGTAAAAAGTCAGCCATATCATCATTTAGACTTGAATAATCAACAAGATCTTCAATTAATATTCTTTTCTCTGGGAATTTTCGAATCGTAATTGTAGGCCCCTTAATAGCTAAGGGGGGGATAATTGCGTTTACTCGAGAACCATCTTTTAAACGGGCATCAACCATTGGTGAACTTTCATCAATCCGCCTACCCAGCGGTGTTACGATTCTTTCAATAACATCTAAAATTGCTTTATTACTGGTAAACTCTAAATCACTTTTGATGATTTTTCCTTTTTGCTCGATAAAAATTTCATCTTTTGCATTGACCATAATCTCAGTAACAAGCGAATTTGCCAATAACTCTTCCAATGGTCCTAGACCTATCGCTTCATCAATAATTTTTTGTTTCAATCGATCTACATTTAATATTTGAGGAAGCTCCTCATCTATTTCAAATAGAACCTGATCTAAACAAGTTAATGTTTCATTTTTTAGCTCATCAGGCGTCATCGTATTTATATCTTTACGCCTCAAATCCATTTTCTTGACTAATTTTTCTCTTAAAATTTGTATCCATTCTACTTCAAGAGATTTATATGCTTTTGAGTTATACTGAAGGTTTGCTACCTGAGTTGAATGGACTGTATCTTCATTTGATACATTTATTAAGCTTTCTAAAACACTATGATCTATTGAATGTGAATTAACAATTTTAATTTCATCATCACTATCTTCCTCTAATATATTAATAGAATAGTTATTGATAAAAATAGTATCATTCGTTAAATCCAACGGGCCAAAGAAATCAATCTTTTTTTTATTTACAAGTGTTCCGTTTGCACCACGATTTAAATCTTCAACAACATACCCACCACTTAATTTTTTAATCGCACAATGCTTATCCGCAATAAACCAACCCTTTAATTGTAAATCACAGTCCTTAGACTTGCCTATTACGATCTCATTTTTATCAATGTGCAAGATAGATTCTTGTTGTTTATTTTTTATCTTGAGCTTCATTGGTATTCTCTAATTGACTATTAAAATCTTTTGGTAAAATTAAACCTGCACCTAATTCATCTTTCACGATGCTGTCTGATGCCTCACCCACTTTTTCCATTTTCTTACTAAAATCATTTTCATATACATAAGGGGTAACAAAGAAAACCAATTCATTCTGTTTTTTTGCTTTAGATTTACTTTTAAATAGATTACCAAACAATGGAATTTTACCTAGTCCCGGAACAGCACTTTGTGTGTCACTAATATCTGCTGCAACTAAACCACTTAGTACTAAGGTTTGACCTTGCTCAACCACAAATTCTGTTTCCGTACGCCGTGTTAAAAAACCTGGCATTCCAGAAATTTGAACAGATTGATCAATATTACTCACTTCAGCAAGTATCTTTGCCACGATCCCTTCATTCGTAATGGTTGGACTAATATCTAATTTTATTCCATAGTCTTTAAATTCTATAGATGGCGTTCCTGTCGCACCTGAAGATTGAAAAGGGACTTGACCACCTGAAAGGAATGTCGCGTTACCACCATTTTTACAAGAAAGTAATGGTCTTGCGATGATTTTTGCAGTTCCATTTTCTTGTAGTAAATTTATTTTACTGTCAATAAAACTTGCTAATCCAAAATAGGTTTGAAATGGATCAATTTTTGGAAGTGCTGGAATACTTCCAGCTAATGGATTGGTATCGGATGTAAATGCACCACTCCGTTTAAAGTCACCTAAAATGCCGAATTTAGGTCCATCGATTGATGCCGTATTCCAATTAATACCTATTTCTTTTGTAGATGAGGTTGATATTTCAACAACTCTTACATCTAAATAAACCATTTTTTGTTTTTCTTGGACATTATTTTCTTTTGTTTTAGTAAGGTTTACTACATTTTTAAACAACGTCGAATAATTATCAATGCGCTCTTTGTTTTCTAGAGAAATATTATTTCCTTGTATAATAATATTATCACCAATCAGTTCAATTGAAATATTCGGAATATTGGATAAGGCCTGTTGTAAATCATTTAAAGTTTTTTTAACGTTACTTGGATATACATGAACATCTGAAGAAATATATTGCCGACCATTCCATATTTTTACTGTTGTATCACCAGCTGTAACACCCGTTAAAGCAACTCCTTTACGACCGACTGTTTTCGCCTTGACTATCTGATCGTTTCCAATAACGACATCAGTAATTGTAGGATCATTTAAATAAATTGTTTCACCTATATATAAATGATCTGACATTGCATGAGCATTTAATGTGATAAAACTGGCAATCAAAGATAAATATATTTTGTTAAACTGCAAAATGTTACTCACTGTTTTATTCATCTTTATTTCCATAAATAATATTAAAATTAGAATTTTTAGGTTTATCTAAATTTGCCATTTGATTATTTGTCTGAATGGTATTTTTGGGTTCAGATATAAGTTTGGTGCTTAAAGTCACTCTTTTCTGTGCATTGATTTGTTGAATAAAACTACTTGTATCTGATATGACTTGATCATTAGGGTTTCTTAATATCGCTGAAATCTTGCCTAAACTTGCCGCTAAAGTAATATTTTTGGCATCCTCTGCACTTACATCCAAAGTAATATTTGTATAACCAGTTGTTTCTGTACTTAAGTCATTTGTATCTAATTGATTACCTGTTGCAAGAATTTTTACCCCTTGCATCAAAGGTAATGTTGCCGTTTTCTCAGAAGACTGCAAGGTTATGATTAGATCAATAAGATCACCTGGTTTTAACATGGTAGAAATTGAACTTTCATCATCAACAGGAATCGTTATTGCCCTTCTACCAGGTGAAATCAATTTAGAAATATCTTTTTTCATTTCCACCATCGAAGACATAATTAAATCACCAGGTTTTAAATCCACTCTTAAAGGCATCCCTTCTATTGCAGCGAAGTTATCTGCAGTAATTGCATTTGATTGTTCATACTCAGAAGGTAACTTTCTTTGTGAAACAGTTTCAGGTGAAATAATAGAGCCAGCAGGAAGATCTTTGCTTGCTACAACATATGCTATTTCAGGTCCTTTTTTATTTAAACTTTCCACTTTTGAATCGAAAGCAGTCTTAAAACCCCATATACTCAACACCCCAATCAGTATTGAAATAATTAGAGCAACAACCTTTTTATTGATATTTTGTATTTGCATTAGGGTATAGCATCCAAATTTAAAACTGTAGCATTAAATTTATTCATAAATAACTCATATGACTTTTTAAACATCATAAACAAACTTCCATCACCAAAGATTCCATTTCCTGCAACAATAAGTATCAAAACAAAAGTCATGCATATCAAATATTCTGTTGTAGTATTACCACGCTTGTGTTTATACATATTAATTTCCATTCCTAACATATACAACAACTAGGTTTCCAGTATTTCTTCTCATATCAAAAACAAGATTAAATTCACTTTTGTCATTCAATTCAAAATATGAGAAGGCATTATTAATATCTACATTATTTGATTTTGACTTTAAAGTCTTTATTAAACTCAAATACACAGTCCTATTAACTTTAGGATAAGATAATGTTCTACTTGTCGACTTATTATCTGTTGTTTGAAAATCCGTAGTTTGACCCTTTATTTTAAAATAACTTGGTAAAGCCAACTTTTTGTAATCTTTTTTTGCCTTACAAATTAGCCGACCATCAAAACCGCTTTCATTATTATTTAAAACCTGTATTGTAATTCCTCCTTTTTTTTCAATATAAAAAAGAACACCTTGTTTAGAGAATTTTACATTATTTTTATCTAAAAATTTAGCATAACACTCTAAATTACAATCACGCGAAACTAAGTCATACATATCAACCGATGACCCATTTAATATACTTTGTTTTCCAATAGGATTTAATAGCATCCCTTGAGCATATATATCTTTATCAAGACATGCATATAAGTTTGTATGCATAAAAATCATTCCAAAACCGAGAAAATATGAAATTTTTTTTATCATCTAATTTGTTTCTTTCTATCATCTGGAACGATATCCATTTTATAAATGCCATCATCCTGAATTTTATGTTCAAATCCCATTGAAGCTATTGCTGTATTATAAACTTTGTTTATATTCACTTGTACAACTTCATATGGTTTTAAATAATCAGAATTTTTAACTACATTTTTTATGTCTGAAGAGTTATTGGCTGCCCAATTGTTTCTAAGCGTTCCTGTAGTACTTTTAATTGTAAAAGTCTCAGGAAAACCCTCTATTCCTGTCACACTATTTACTGGAACGGCAACATTAATTAAATATTGTCCATTTGATTTTAAATTATCAAAACCTTTAGTGGCTAATTTTAACGGATCTGTCCCAAATGTTTTACTATATTCTTCGCGCTTTGAACTATTTTTCACTGAAATCGAATCCCAATTTACTAAAGAAGTACCCGCAATATCTTTGTCAGAAGCATCATCGCAGTCAGCATTACGATCACTCAAAACATCTGCCCCAGTTCTTGCAAAAAATCTTTGTCCAACTTCTCTTGATAACTCAGCTTCATCATTGACATAAACACCTTTATTCACCCTCCAAGCAACATAGTCTGCAGCTTGTTCAGATTTCAATTTTACTGTAGCCACTTTTGAAACCATGGGTATTGCAATCATTAACATTCCCATTACACCAGAAGCAACAACAAACTCAGCAATGGATTGACCTTTTTGTTTATATTTATTCATAAAAAAACTCACTGCTTTAATGCAAAGTAATCGCTTCTACAAGTGACACTGTTCTTTTTGAAATTTCCATATCATCATTCAATCTAACTTTCCAGTAAGGGCTAAACAATGAACCATACTCATGATTAATTACTCTACTATTTGAATTTGCAACTTCTAGTTCCCATGGTCTCTGGAAATAAACTTCGGCTTTTGTCAATGCTTGCATATCACCATTACTGATCGTACCTTTTTCAAGCTCATCATAATTATCCAATATCGTAAACTGTTTTGATATTTCTAAATTTGAGTTTCTATTTACAGTTTCTAATTTATTTCGACTTTTTTTTGCAGATACAACTAATGGAAATATGGTTTCTTTATCACTTAAATCTTTCAATTCATAAAATTTAGGTATACCCACGCCTGTAAGTTTTGAACTATTTGATCTTGGATCCCAATAATTTGGTACATTATTTTCAGCACGACCTCTAGCACTTGGATTAGTTGAAGCTGCACCACCATACGAACCCGATCGTTTAGCTTTATCTTCTCCCAAAGCACTACCAGCAGCGCTTCCCCAACCTATAGGAATTTCTCTATGCCGACTTTTAACCCCTCTCCAACTAACTGTTTTATAATAATGATGTAAAGATAGGGTATCTACTCCCTTCCACTCATCTAATTGAACAAGTTCAGTTCCTCCTGCTTTATGGATTCGCCATTCATCCCATCCTCCAGGTGCTAAAACAAGTTTCGGTAAAATATCTGTTTTAGTTCGGTTGGTAATGAAAGGATCTGCTGAGCTTAAAACAACTTTTGCCATTCTTTCTCGTTCTTGTGCAGAATATTGTTTAATTAGTTGAGCTGGGAATTTAGATGTCGAAGCGATCAATTTAACATCATATTCAGAGTGTTGATTTTCACTGACTAAATCTGAGAACTCCTGCGGCGCATTTAGGATGGTCACATTACTTGCTAAATTCAAAGTACTTTGAATTGTTTCCAAAACCTTAACTTCGACACCATATGCTGCAATATAAGCCCCCATACCATCTGCAAAATAATTTAAACCTGTTCCTATATTTGCAAAAACAGCACTCACTGGAGGAAACCATGATGTAGCCCTACTTATATTCGTTGAAGTTTGTGCTGCATATTTTGACCATGAACCAGTACTTACACCTTGTGCTATTGCCAACTGGTTCGCAATTTGTGTTCTATTTATATAAGCATTCAAATTCATCAGTCTGGCTTGACGCGTAGCAGTTGCATATGCAGCATGATCAGCCAACATTTTTGCCTGTTGTCGTTCAGATAATAGTTGTGATGTATTAAAGACGAAAACTAGGGTCAGCATTAAAACGAGTGATAAAATCAACATAAGCATTGTTGACTGACCAGACTGATATTTCATAAAAGACCCACTATAAAAAGTATCAAAAATTTTTTTAATACAAAGTGTTATTTAATCTATTTAAGTGAATTTTAAAATTTAATATAAATATTTATATAAGTGAAACTTTAGCTACATTCAAATATGCTTTAAATGTAGCTAAAACTGAACAGAGTAATTATTGAGAACCTTTTTCAAAGTCATTAAGTTTTTTGTCTTTTCCACCTTCAGTAACAGCTGCTTGACCAGCAGTCGTAGCAGCACTTCTTGCTTTAGCAGAATCTTGTCCACCTAATTCAGATGCTGCAACTGCAACTTGCGAACGAGCTGTATTCCCATAGAAGCGGAATACACCAATAGCGGCTACAGCAATTAAAGCAACAATAATAATATACTCAGTCATACCCTGACCGCGTATTGCTTTATTATTTAACGCATTTATTAGTTGTTTTGTTTTCATGAGTAAACCTTGTATAACTTAAACTTGTTGTAATGTTTTCACACGTACAGTCTGTTATTTGTACGATGTTTACTATATTATACATAACTCATCAAAAAGAAAACATTTTTAGAATTAAAAAATGGGCTACTTATGAGTAGAAAAAAAAATCAACTTGGTGTTTCAATCACTGAATTTATTATTGTTGCCCCTTTAGTCCTTTTTATGGGCTTAGTTGGTATTCAATATGGACTAATATATGTTGCAAGGCTCAATGTAACTTATGCTGCTTATGAGGCTGCTAGAGCTGGAGCAATTTATAATGCAGATCCAGCACGCATTCAAAATGCTTTTTTCAAGGGTCTTGTTCCTTATTTTTCAACCCCAGGAATCTATTTGCCTGGTAATGTTCATATTGACAGCCCGATAAGTGGAACAAATCCAAATTTGGCGCAAGTTGGTTTACAAGGTACCGCGTTAAAAGAAATTATCAAAAAATCAGAGTCTGCATTCGTCCATATGCATATGGTGAATCCTTCAAAAGCCTCTTTTGACGACTGGAATGATCCTATTCTTTCAACAGCTTATAAAATAAAAACTGGGCAAACCGTTAGGGTTATACCGAATGAAAAGTTTAATTTAACAAATAACTTGCAAATTAAGCCGAAGTCTAAACAAAATCTTCAAGATGCAAATGTTTTGAAACTACGCTTTGTATATGGTTACGAGCCACGAATTCCATTGATGAAAAATGTGTTTAGTTCTTTAACCTCCTTTTTCTCTAGCGACCGTGATGCTGCAAATATTCGTATGCTTGCAGCTGGTCGTATCCCTATCGTTGTCGATATTTCATCGCAAATGCTAAGCCCACCAATTGAAGGGGGATTACCTACAAATACCGTTAATCGGAATGGTTACATTGTGGGTGAAGACCTCATTGATCGCCTAACTGAAAATCAAGCAATGCAATGGCAAGTTGGTCAAAAGAAAACTGACCTATTAGACGGAATCACTGACTCCGCTGAACAGTCTTTAATTTCTAATTTTGAAAATGATATAACCAATTTTAATGGAGTTTCCGATATTGGCTCTCAGCTAGCAGGTGGGCTTTTAGGAAACAACTCACCCACTGGGCATACAGGTGCATCTACCAATAGCATTATTGGTGATACAAATAACTTGATCAGCTGTAGTTCAGGTCAAACCATTACTAATTTTTATTAATTTATACTTTAAAAGAATTTAAAAATGAAAAATATTTTGTCAGTAGGAATATTCTATTCAGCTCTCTTGTGTAGCTCGTATTCCTCTTCTTCTTTTGCAGGCGTTGTGGACTTTAGCCAATGTGGTGCAAACTCTTCTTTCGCTATCGTCACTCAAAGTGAAGGGCCAACCTATGCTTGTGGTGGGATCGACACTGGCGTTGGTAACCCTATCAATGTCCTCAATGGCAATAAGTTTGAAGCTGTGGAAGACTTTAAAGAACTCCCCGCTTTTAAAGGTCTCTCCTTCTCTCGGTTTTATAATAGCCAAAGTCATGCCAATACTCCTTTCGGCTATGGTTGGTACAGCTCTTTTGATCTTAAACTTTATGAACAACCCGATATTATCCAGATTCGTCTTGAATCTGGAAAACGTATCAATTTCAAAAAAAATAAGATTAACCTCGGTAATAATCAGTTTGTTATTCGTGCTCTTCCTCTAAATCCTTCCGATGGTTGGATTGAAAAGAAAATTGATGGTTCTGGATGGGTTTGGCACAAAACTCAATCCAATCAAGATTATTTCTTTCAGTATTTAGGTGGGAAAGATCCTCATCTAGCACACATCACCAAGATTACTGCTCTCGCAGATATTGAAAAAAATGATCCTACTCTGAATTTTTCTTTTGCTTATGATCAGCAACAGCGCTTAGTTAGTGTTAAAAATGGGCAAGGTCAGCAGCTTAATTTTGCTTATTCAACAACTAAGTTTGGTTTGCCTCAAATTGTTTTAACCACACCACTTGGTCAATATTTCTATTTTTTAGATCGTAATAACAATCTCGCTCAAGTCGTTTATCCTGATGGGCGCCGCTTTAAGTATAGCTATGATCCAAAGTTTCAAGGCGGGGATATTCATAATCTCACTGCGAAGTCTGTCTTTGATCGAACAACGAAAAAGTTTAAGTTGCTCTCTCAGTGGCAGTATGACAATCAAGATCGTGCTTTTTTAAGTCAGCATGCGGGTGGGGTTGAAAAAGTCACCATTCAGTTTGATGCTCGTACTCGTCAGGATATGCCAGCCAATTATGCTGCGACTAAGTCTGTTTTTAAAAATATTGTGACCAATAGTTTAGGTCAGAAAACTGCTTATTCGTATCAAATTGACGGTACTCAATTTCAGTTGTTAGAAAGTCTTGGTGCTGGTTGTGCCAGTTGTGGTGAGGTCAATAAGCGTTATCGTTTTAATGCTCAAGGTTTGGTGAGTTATGCTGCTGATCTTGATTCTAAAGGGAGCGCCATTCGTGCAATTGATCTGAAATATAATGATTTGGGTGAAGTCATTGCGCGTACTGTTTCTGGAGTAGGTGTTCAACCTCAAACTACTCATTATGAGTATGAGGCTTTTCAATTAAAATCTTCGAATCCTTTAAATACCAATCCCCTGCTTGCTCAATTAAATCAACGTGATTCTCGCCGTTTAAAAACTGAATTTAGGAATAGTGTTGTTGCAGGTAAGCAGTATCGTAAGTCTTATGCTTATGATCAAGATAATCGTTTGATCTCGGTTAAAGAATCTGGGTTTTCTCCTTTGGGCGATACTTTGGTTCGTGAGTCTAAGTATGGTTATGATGCTCAAGGGCGTTTAGCTTGGGAGGATGGTCCTCTACCGAATGGAAAATCTAATTCTCCTAAAGATAGTGATATTACTCAATATGTGTATACCTCTGATCAATCAGATTTAATTGCACGAATTATTTACCCTGAAAATTTACAAGCCCAATTTAAATATGATACTCAAGGGCGCTTAGTTAAATATATTGGTGTAGACCACCTTGAAGCCGAGTTGAGTTATAACGCTCAAGGTGAAGTCAGTCAATTTAAGTACGCTGGAACATCAACTCAACTTGACTATACCAACAATGGGAAATTAAAAGAAATTCTTAACCAAACTGGTCAAAGAATGAATTTTAACTATGATGAAGCAGATCAATTATTATCTCTCTATGATGGGCAAAATAATCAGATTAGGCTCATTAAAAATTCTGAAAATCAGGTAAGCCAAGCACAGTTATTGAATCCTGATGGTTCTATCGCGCAAGAAAAGACCTACGATTTAAATAGTCATCCAAATAATGATCCTGTTTTATCAGCATTAAAAAATACCCCTAGTACACCTAATGATGCTGTTGGCAATATTGCCCGTCCCGATTTACAAGGGCTGTCAGCCTTGAAATTGTATAATTTAATGCAATCTCCCAAAGGTTTAGATTGGGCTACACCGCTTCAAGCTAAAAACACTGATCTAGACTCTCAAAATAGAACGACCTCGTATTTTTATAATGATTTTGGTGAGGTGGTTAAAGTCCATAGTCCTGTTACTGGCGTAACGACTTATCAATACAATGCGAGTGGTTTAATTATTGGTCAACAACGCCAGGATGGGAGTCGTAGTCTTTACACTCGTGATGCAGCTCAACGTGTGGTTGAAATTAAATCTTTAAATGCTCAACAACAAATTGATGAGCATGGAAAAGTACTTTGGGGCAAATATAATAAGCCAAGCAGTATTCAATTTAAAGTAGGCGAAGAGCGTTTTTCTTATAATGAAAATGCACAACTGCTTAAACATGAACTCTTTGTTGATGGTCAACGTTTTAATATAGCTTATGCGTTTAATAAAAATGCCCAACTGGTTGGAAGAACCTTACCAGATGGCCAAGAATTAGAATATCAATATAGGACTAAAGATGAAGTTCGTGCAGGTTTACTTGCATCTATTCATCTTAAACGTGGTCCATTAGGACTCATTTCTCAATCTATTATTGAAAATTTAAACAGTGCAAAAGATACTTCTGTCAATTATGGCTATCAGTTTGGTAATGGTTTAGAACATCGTGAAGTTCTTGATAAACAAGGACGTATGATTACTTCTGGTAATGTCAATACTGGTGAAACTACTTTAGATTATTTAGATGATCAAAGTAATGAACCTACTCAGGTTTCTTATCACAGCAAAACTTATTTAGGTACAAATGCACCTAAGCAATTTAATCCAACTTTAACCAATCAAGTTTTAAATTTATTTGATCGCTCCCCTTCTGCATCCGTTAAAGCAATTCCTGTCAGTGGTTCTGATAATCTAAATTATAAGGACTATCTCAAAACGGCACAGTATGGTGCTGAGTATGATCAGTTGGGTCGTAAGCGTTGGGTAATTGAAAATGATAAGGTTCTATTTTTTAGTTATGACAGTATAGATCGTCTGGTTAAGGTTGAATATCTCAAGCCAAATGAACAAACTAAAACGGTGAGTGATTATGTAGCTCCTGATGTTCAGTTAAGTAAACACACTTTGGCTGAGTATAAGTATAATTTGTTTGGTCAACGTATTCAAAAAACGGTTGCAACGACGACTGGAAAAGGTACAAAGACCACTTATTATTTTTATGATGGTAGCCAGTTGGTTGCTGAGGCTGATGATCAAGGTAAAGTTGAGAAATCCTATATTTGGATGAATCAGATTCCTGTGGCAATGATTGATCATGATGAGTTGTTTTATATTCATGTCGATCACCGTCAAGCACCTATTTCTGTTACCAATAGTCAGCGTAAGGTGGTTTGGCAAGCTGAACTGAGTGATAACTTATATGCCTCGCCTCTTGCCTACAATCATGGTCGGTTTGGTTTTATTGAGTTTAATTTACGAGGCTCTAATCAGTATTTTGACTCTGAGACCAATTTACATTACAACACAAATCGTTATTTTGATGCGAAGAATGAAAAGTATATTACACCTGACCCGTTAGGTTTAGCTGTTGGTCCTGATTTATATGCTTTTGCATTGGGACAGCCTCATACAACAAGTGATCCTTTGGGATTAGCACCAGTTAATTATGGAGAGCAAACCTTTGCATGGAAATTGGAATGGGTATTAGTCTATGCAGTCAAAGCGCCTGGCGTTGTTGGAATAGGAAATGAATTACAAAACACACTTCAAGACATGGTTAATGATTTACCAACGGTTGTCGCTACATTTGTTGCATGGCAAGTCATTACAGCGATTCCATTTGTAGGTGCTATTACCAATGCTTTAATGGTTGGATATGCAGCCTACAGTATGGGTAAAGAAGCCATAGATATGGCAATAGGTTTAGGGAAATGGGTTGCTCAAGTAAGTAGAGCAAAATCCAGAGGGGAGCTAGAATGTGCATCCAAAGAACTCGGACGCTTACTCACACATGTATTTGGCAACATTATTGGTGGTATTAGTCCAGCAAAGCGTCTTAAACTCATGGTTGCCTCGGGCAAAAAGGTCAGTAAGACAGTTGCTCCAAAACAAGACAGTAAAACCAGTGGTAGTCCTAAATCCAAATTAAAACTGGATTTGAAGAAGTTTAATAAATGCTTTAGTCCTTATGGTTCAGGTTATAAAAAGCTAACATCTAGTAAAGATAAACAGGATTATGTCACTGAATATAATCGTCAATTGAGCAGGCAACAGCAAGCACTTAACAATATGAATGCAGCACAATATAAAGCTGCTCGAGATGCCTATAAAAAGAATGGAAGACCACCTGAATCAGCTAAAGAGCAAAAAGCCTATCGAGATAAATATCAGGCAGATATGGAAAGCGATCTGTACGAGCAAAATATCGCCAAAGGTCTTGATGATGATATTGCTAAAACGATGGCAAAAGCAGATGCCTCAGATGCTATGAAAAATATGGCAGCCTTACATGAGCCTGATATGTTTGCAGGAGGTTACTTTGACTGTAAACCGACCTGTATGGGTGATGCTAGCGTTAACTCATCTATTGGAGCACAATGGAAAAAAATCATTGGTGATATGGATAAATATGCAGAAAAAGCTATTAAAGATGGTACGGGTAATGCCAAACTCAATCTACAATTAGATGTTTGCAAATAAGTGAGATTAATATGCGCCAAGGTTGTATAAAAAACATCATTGATTCACTTGGAGAACCAATACCAGTGAATCCAATTTCAAAAGAGGTTTTAGACAGATATGAAAATATCATGCCACCAATTTTATTGGAAATTTGGCAACAGGAAGGGTTTTGTCAATTTCAACAAGGATTATACAATATTATAAACCCTGATGATTGGCAGGATGTAGTTGATGTCTGGATGGAAAATACCCCTTTTCAACAGTTAGGTAATTTTTATGCTTTAGCTCGTAATGGTTTTGGTTGTATATATATATATAATCCAGATACGGGGACAAAACTAACAATTGATACTATTTTAAGAACTATTAGCGGGTCACTTAAGGAACATTTTACAAATAAAGAAAAAGAAATTTCTATTCGAAGCTTTTTTGGTTTGGTTGATTGGGATAAAGAAGATTTCACTCTTTTAGATAATAAACCCATTTTTAAAAAAGCAGTCAAAAAACTTGGTCCTTTAGGCTGGTACGAAATGTATGCTTTTGAACCAGCTTTTGCGATTGTTGGTGATGCAGCCTTAACAATGGATAATCTTGTCAAAGTCGATGCTCGTGTACACATGCTACTTCTACGTGACCTTATCGATCAGCCCAAAATCTGGTCTTTTAATATTGAAGAAGATTTAAAACGTATAGGGACATCCTTAGCCGAAATTACTGGAAAAAATAGACCATAATAATTACTCTCTTAAATAAATAGATGGGTCAAACGCTCATCTATCTTTCTTTAGAATTATTCCAATTCATACGAAGATCTTATAATTTATAAAATTATTGAATCTACATCAAAAGCTAAAATTAAAAAAGTTATGCAGGTTTCATTACCTAAATTAGGTGAATCAGGTAACACTATCACTAAATCATTTGATTGGAAAGCAGGAAGTAAACCTACGGAGTTATTAAAATGAATTCAGATATAATAGATATCAAACGACAAGGAATCTATAAGAAATTTCCAAGTTTTGAGTTTTATATTCAAAGTTTGGATAACTCTAATGATCAAATTTTCCTTGATTTATTAGATAAATACATAAAAGATGGGAATTTTCAACATAAATCTGAATTTGGAGTATTAGATTACAACATATTTTATGCTTTCAATGGTTTGGGAAGTTATTTACAACGTTTGAAGCAAAAGTCATTCGAAGATTTTCAAACTAAAAATATATTTAATGAAAGTTATTTTTTTCAAGCCATTAGCTATCTTTATTGGCAAACTTGTTTTGAACTACATCAATGCTCAAAATCTATCGAGCTATTCAACAATGGAGTAAATGATCAATTAAATACTACGTTCTTCTTAAAAAGTAAAGTTTCTGATCTTGGAACATATTTACAATTTGACATGTTAGAGGAAGCCAAATTTCTAACTAATAAATATTTAGATTTTATTAATTCACCTACATCTTTAAAAATATTTAATGACGAGGGTGATTTATATCATCGAAGAACTCAATATTTTGTATTACGACTTTTAAACAACTATTGGTTTAAAAAAGATATTAATTTTCCAACATGTGCATTTGATGAACCATTATTCAATCAATTAATTGAAAATTGGGATACAGAAAATATTATATTATTAGAACATTTATTACTATGCTTATGTGATAGACACACTCATCAATCAAAATTTGATACAGCAACAAAATTTTTTGATATCTCAGATTTTACATTCTCATATTTGCCCTTTGAAATACATACAATCTTAAGGTTAAGAACAGAAAAAGGCTTAGAAAATCCTATTTTAAACCATGTAATTATGACAACTCCTTTAGGAAAATTTTATCCAAATAAAAAACCTTATATGGACGATTTTTTATTAAAAATCTTGAAACGTGCAAGATTAGAATATCCAGACTTTGCAGATGGTCTTTTTGCAAAGGAGGGACTTTATGCTGACACGATTAAACCAAGTGCCGATAAAAAACCTTGGCAATTTTGGAAAAAATGATGGAAATTTCAAATAAAGAGTTTGAACTATTAAAAATCATTCTAGAAGATAGTATTAGTTATTTTGAAGATAAGAGTGGTAATGACTTTTACCTTGAAGGTGATGACTCTCCTGAACGCTTGAATGTATTTCAAGAAATTATTGAAACTCAAGCAGATGAAGAAGACAAAAAAGAACTTCTAGAAAATATAACTTGTTGGACATACGATATATGGGTGGTTCGCTACTTGACAGAGCTCAACCCCCAAGTAAGTTTAAATCATACTCAATTAGAAATGTGCTTACTTTTACTTGAAGAAATACAACAAGTTCCTTGTTTACTACGTGGTGAGTTTAGGTTCAATAAATCTGAAATTGATTTTGTGGAAGAGATTTTGCATTTAAACAAACCCAATGTAGATGATGAAATTTATTATATAAATAGCTTGAAAATTACAAACTATTTGATTAAAAAAATTAGAAATTACCTATTTAAACCTAAGTTGTATTAGCTCCAACTTAATCTGGCTGTACTAGCTTAAACTTGATCTGACAGTTACCTTTTTTTAATTTGCTTTATCTTTGTTCCCATTTACTCCATAGGGATGGTTAGTATTTTAATTCACCAAGCTAAAATATTTGGTTTTTAAGATTCTGAAAAAGCCTTATATTTTTAATATAAGGCAAATTCACCTAATTAACTGCCCTCACACTCCCCTGCAATCCCTTCTGAATATCTTGCACGAATCCATCCCCCTGATTGAATTTAGGCTTTGTCTTGGTTCTAGTTGTTGTTTCAGACTCAACAAGCTCATCCGTATAAAACTCCTCGACCAAATCCAATCCCTCCTCCGAATTCACCTCAAACCGTGCATTACCATAACCCTGCCGTGCCATTTGATCTAAAGCCTGTTGATTAAACCCTGAGGCTTTACTTTGTTGGTCAATCTCTTTCGCCATTTGAATCGCTTGTTGCAGATTAACGCCATCCCTGAGTGTCAAATCCACGTAATACACAGGGGTACGATAGCTTTGTGCGGTGGACTTGCCTCTCAAGGTCAATTGCAATGGTAGGCAGGACAGTAAGCCATTCGATGCCGCATGGTAATAGCTCAGTCGTGCTGACAAAGTCCGAATACTGTTGAAACCTGTGGTTCTAAAAATAAATGTACCCAGCTCATCACTTTCATCTAAGTTGACATGCAAACGTCCATAAGGCTTACAGTTGCCGCCTTGTGCTAATGGACATAAATCAGGGGATGGACATGGATGTTGTTCTACACCTTGATTGGTGAGGCGTTGGCAAGTTTCTCCATTCCCTACACAAACGGGACGTCCTGTTTGGCGGTCAAATAGGCTGTACTCCGCTCGTAGATTGAGTTCAGGATCGTTAAAGATCATCCGCACAGGAATGGTTCTGAATTTTTGGTTGGTTGCTTTGGCGCGAAGCTGTTCATCTAAGGGGTGCTTGACCCATCCTTCTTTGCCTTGGATTTGGCTAGTAATCGTGAACTGGTCATCCTTTTCGGGCAATCGTTTACCATTCTTTTCTACCACTTTACCGATACTGATTCTGCCAAGTATGGGTGGCGTGATTGCTAAACCTTTGATCATGGTGATTTCCTCTATTGTGTAAATGAAATTTGCATAAAAAAATCCCATGCGCTGAGGCATGGAATGTTTAGGTTGCTTGGGTGTTTTAATGTTAAGTGGTTGAATATTTTGCTTAGGCTAAATCGCTTTCAATCATCATTGGTATAGATGTTGAAACGCCGTGAACCTGTTTTACTTTGTGGAAATTGATTCAGATATTCAGGATGTTGTTTGAGTAAAGCCTTGCTGTCTAAACTGATTGAGTCCTTGGACTTTTTCCACGTCACTGAGCCATTGGTGAATGTTGCACGTTCAGCCTGTTGCATCTTGGCTTGTAACTGGTGTTTGAGTAGGTCGAATTGCTCCTGATGCTTTTCGATTCGGTTGCGCGCTTGAAGCAGTTGCTCAAACTGTTGATTGGCTTGCGTATCTTCAGTGAGGTCTGTGGTGCTGAGTGGTACATGTTCAGGATAAAGCAGTTGTAGGGCTTTGGCTGCCGACTCACTGGCATCTGCTTCAGGTGGTGTATCCTTTTCCACACACTCCCAGAAATATCGTTCAGCATTGATGATGTGTTGAATCACTGATTCAGAACGGGTCACTTTAAAGATTCGGGTTTCATGCCCACAAATCAGCACACAAATATGCGCAGCTTTCTTACCTGTCACCGCCAATTGATGTTGTACCTGACACAGCACGTATAAAGGCACACCATCTCGCCACAACTTAGCACCATATTCCCCTGCTGTTTTACACTCCAAGATTTGCACATCAGCATCACCCACCACGGAATAATCCAAGTTAGCCAACATGAAGTGTTTATCAGCTTCAGGATGTTGTAGCACTGCATTGACCCGACGAACTTTGTAATTGGTATGCATGCTGTAGTATTCAGCGACCAAGGGTTCAAGTCGTTTGCCCCAATACAAAGGCGCATGCCCTTCACTTTCATCTTCGATGCTTTGTTGAATCCGACCTGTCTTGATCATCCACAATTCGAGCATCGACATATAGGGATTGAGTCCACAGGCTGCGGCGCAATCACTGCTACCGATGCCTTGTCGACGTACTGCTAACCATTCGGCTTGGCTGAGTTTCTTGGTGTCTACAAAGCGTTTAGCGGTAAACAGTTTGGGACGATGGGTATGAATATTGACCATTGGATTCGGTGTTACATTGAGAGGCATGTTTAGTGCTGTATTCATGATGATTTCCTATTTTGTAAATTTCGGGCATAAAAAAGCCACATCCGAAGATGTGGCTCTGTGTCGTGGCTCAATGAATTTGAGTGACTGAAATGAGGTGTTTAAAACAGCAGGCATAAAAAAAGCCACATCGTGTGATGTGGCTATAAAGGGTTTATGCTCTGGAGGTGGTGCAACATAAACTTTGCTTGATTGACAATTTTTAATTTAATCTCAAAAGCTTAAAGCAAACTTAAGCAATCATCCTTAAAGCTTGCTCCAATCCACGTTGTTTTAAACCTGCCCCTGCACCAAACCATGCAGAATCAAGTCGATGATCTTGGCTCATAGCACGACGTTCGTGATCGCAGAATTCTGTGATCGAACACAATAAGCCATAGGCGGTGTCTTTGGCTGAACTGAGTTCTGCCCCTCGTCCATGTCCATTAAACATGGTCATGACTTTAGACATTGCTCGTCCATTGGGTTCGGCTTTTGTAGTCTCAGTCTGATTAGCAACATTACGATAGAACTGAATAATGCTGTCATCCTGTTCGGCAATACTCAGACTAGTGTTGTTAAACACTGCATCGAAATAAGCCGCCGCTTCTTGTTGCGTCACTTTACGTTGACTCAGTTGTTTCATTTCATACATATGATCTTCCCATGCACGCACGGAAATACCCAGTTGCTGTTTAATTTTCTCAGCATCGAATTTGGTGCTGTGTGGCACTTTGACCACGCCTGCACTTGAGTTCTGTCCTTTTAAGGCAATGGCTAAGGTGTTATTACACACCACTCGAATACTGGTGAATTGTGCGGTGGTGGCAAGGGTGCCATCGCAAGCCGTTGCTAAGAGAATATAGCCATTGCTGACATCTTTCCCCTTGAGTGATGTTGTTTGTCCTGTTCGTGCCAATGCCCAGAACTTCTTTCCACCTTTGAGTACACCTGCGGTTTCTAATTCAAAGCCAGATTGTTCGGTCAGGTCTTTATAGAAATTTAAGATTTCCAATGGTTGGACTTCCTGATAACGCTGACTGACTACGGATAGCGGTGCATGGGTATCGGAACGATAAAGTACTCGCTGTTCCTCATAGGGCATGATGATGCTTTGCCCTCGTTCATTCTGTGCCATATAGCTAACATTGGAGGATTCAATCCTCCAGTCCATGCCTGCCTGCTGTGCCCAGACCTCGATGGGTTGGTTTTGGGTGAGTTGGTTGCCTAAGCCATGCCAAGGGGTTTCGCCTACATACGCCATTTGTTCAAGTTGATGTGCCATGCGTTTTGTCCTTATAAACAAAAAGGCTGCTGAACCCCATCCCTTGATTGGAATGAAGTCCAGCAGCCTGATTCAGATTTGTCTTGTGAATGTGCTTATTAAGTCCTGTGTAATAGGCTCAATAAACACATTCAATGTATTGATTCATCTTTATGTTATATAAGTGAAATTTCTTTCAATCCGTTCAAAAGCTTCAACGACTCAACTGTATAGTACGTGGTGCGTATGTAGAATAAATATCGCCTTCAGCTTATTGTGGTGACATCACAATTTCACGTCCATCCTTGAGTACTGCAACCACCTCTCTGACATTGCGTGGATCACAATTCAAGAAGAAGCGCATGGATTTCCCATACAAAATAGGATTGGCACCATCACGGTAATCTGCTTTACAGTTACCCCGATTCACCACCACTCGATCCAATGTAATGCTATCGGACAATGAAATTAAATGGAGGTAGGCTGTTTCAACCTCATGTTTCTCACCAAAGACCTGATTCTTAATTTCAATACGATATTGCATTGAAGCATCGCCTTGGTCGGATGATGTTTGTTGTGCGTCCTTCTCCGCTTCTTGTCTATTCAGGGTTTCCCATTCATCCCAGCCTTTGGTAATAAATTCTCGTATTTCCGCAACGGGTGTCACTTCCAAATTACTGAGATAATAGCCTGCGGTAGCTGCCGTTTCTTCACTAGGCGATTTTTCTAAGGACTCCAAGTCCTGTAATTCTTTCTCGGTCAGTTTGTCTGTTTGAGCCTTTGCTTTGACTGCTTCGGTTTTCACTGCGTTATTCTGCGCTTGTGCTGCTTCTGGTTGTTTTTCACAACCGACTGTGAACATGGCTATGGTTGCCAACATTATGATCTTTTTCATTTTATCTCTTTTCCCTTATTCCCCATATGCTTAGGTATTCACATCAAGGTGCTGGTCTATCCATGCATTGTTGGTAGTATTTGTCTTTAAAAACTTGTTTGGTTTTTTCAAAAGTTGCTGTCCCACCTCGACTATATTCAAAGGCATCATGAATCATCGGTCTGAGTTGTTCTCTCAGCTCATCGTTATCGCCTGCAAGCATGTAAGTCGCTTCGGCAAAACCACCGTAGGTCAAACGAGCCTGCATCACGGTTTCAGCTACATTCGCTTCTTCCTGACAGGCTTTCTCTTGTTTGGAGCTACAGCCTGTCAGCAAAGCAACGGCTATGATGAAAAGTAATTTTTTGTTTATCATGTTCCTACCCTCTGCATTTGCCCACGGTATAGCCTCTGGCAAAGTCCAGACGACGTCTGTCTTCATCATTGCTGATCGGTACAGTAAAGAATGGCTTGCCGTATTGTTCACGGATGCTGTCATAGCGACAGCTACAGGCTTCTTCACTTTCCACTGCGGTTTTAATGGCAGCGTTTGGATACATGCATTGTTCGATATAAGCTTTACGGTCTTTGCTATCCGTAGATGAACAAGCAGATAAAATAGGTAAAAGGAATACAGCAAGCATGCTGAATGTTTGAATTCTCATAAAGCTCCCCTTTGGTATTGTTCTGTATTGAAATCAAAATTTAAGACACAACGACGCATGCTCCCGAGTCAGGAAGATGTGCGAATATGAATAAAATGAGATGAATAAATCCCATCAACTGCTTGGTGAAAAGTCAGTTGTTTGAAATAGAATTCAGTACAGTAAGGGGATGTTTTGAATGACCATGATAGACTCCTAGATGTAATAGAAGTTCTGCCGAATCACTGCTATTTGATTATGGTGGCAGAACGAAAGGGGGTTAGCAGACTGATCATCTAGTATCAGCACGCGCGAACGCGTCCCCCTCCCGTTCTACCGCAAAGGGGGACGAGAAGGTTTCGCACAAGACTTATACTCAGGAAGAATATAAGTACCTGATACGCTAGATGGATCGGTCTGCTAAAACCGACTGACAATGTAGGTCAGCATACTAAGAATAATGGTGAGGGGGATTGAAGTCAATTCAGATGGTTATTTTATAGGTTAATTAGTAAGAAAGTACCATGATTACCCAAAATTTTAGTGTAGTGGAAGCTCTAATATTCACAATGCTTTAGGTTTAAAACCTACCATATAGAACACTTAATTAATTTTAATAAAAAAGCGTGGTAAACCACGCTCTTAATCTACAAAAATATTAACTACTTTCAGTAAGACTCATAGCAGCTGAAAATTCTTGCCTGTTTATTTGCCAATAATCTAAAAGACAATATAAGTATCCTTTAATATCAAGTGTCTCTGGTAAAGTTGGATTTTTAGACTGCATAGCCATTTGCTCTAACGTCTTTGCAAATTGAAACATATGATTAATATTTTCAGTTTTAGCAAAATACTCAGCCAAGATATTTACAGGAAGATTTGATACATCACTGTCAAACCTTTGTTTTAAAAGCCTTGCATGAACATCTCCACCCTCTACATATTGAGTGATCATATTCATTGAAAACTTAATTAAATCATTGGTACCTGCAAACCCCCTATCACCGAAAAGGAATCCTTCTTTGAGTTTTTCAATTCTCTCATGAGGGTCAAGAAAAGAAATTTCTCTCATGCAAAAATCTATTCCCAAAGCTAAATAAGAACAGATCAAATATAAGCATCTAATAGCTGTATATCTTTCTCTTTCCCTAGTTAAAACTAATTGAGCAAAGAACTTCCCTTCAGCAAGCCATGAATTACAGGAATCAAAATTAATTGGTTTAGATAAAATAGATTTACAATATTTCATCCTGTTTTTCCAATCTCCATCTACTTTTTGTAATTCATATGAATCTATCAAATTTGATAGCTGCTCTTCAAAAAGTCTTTCTTCATTCGGACTTTGATTTCTAACTAACTTTGATAAAAACTTTCCATCCAATACCATTACATCTTGTTTCTTCGCAAAAGTTTTAATAAGCGGTCTAGAATCAGTTGTAGCAACAATAGCTTTGTTGCTATATGTCGCTTGCTTCAAGCCATTTACCCAAAAAATTCTTTCTAGAGCATGAGGTACTTTTTTATTTTTTATATCAACGACAGTTATTTCCCTAGAAAATGACGAGGCTCTCGAATATACCCATAGATCTATATCGGTTACATCATCATTTTCATACACAAATGGAACACCACGAACAACGTAAGATCCTGTTTTTAGAAAATAGTCTCTTAAAACTTCTTCCAGTGCCATACCTTTAGGTAAAGTGATTAAATCAGCCATTAAATGCCTCCAGTCCGTAAAGCATCTAACATGTTATTAGTTGCAGTCGGATTCACTTTTACTTGTTTTTTTCTTAATAAATCACGATTTATTTCTGGTCCACTGAATTGAGTAGCTGCAGTCGAAGGTATTAAGCTATCTGAAATTAGAGCATGTTCACTAGCATTTCCTGAAGTTAAGACTAGTAAAGCTATTTCGCCAACCTCTTTTTTTAAGAGTCTTAAGTAAAATCTATCATTTGCATAAGGAATGACTTGAACAACTCCCTTTAGTTCAAGAACTCTATAATCCTGACCTATTGCAGTAACAGGTCCAACCTGCCCTCCCGAAATTAATTTTCTTAATAAAGGTTCTATTGCTTGAATTTGCCCTCTTCCATAAGCACTTCGTGTCATTCCGTATTTCAAAGAACTAATAAATGCTTTAGCTAGATCAAAAGTATCATCAACAATAGAGTTACTTCCAAATTTTGAAAAGGACTCTGGTAGAGTAAGAAAACCTATTTCTTCCTTAGAATTGGATACTATGTTTACCTCATATACACCAATAGGTAGCAACTTATCTAAAAGCTTTTGCCCTAGTACACGTTCACCTTCACTTATTGCTACACAACCTTCCGAACGAATAATAGAATTTAACTCATTTATCTTTATACTCTCTTGAGCTGATAAAGACTGAAAGACTCGTCCTATTTTTTCAGAATATTGCCTCTTAAAAAGATTACCATTAAATAATAATTTACCTTTATCAGATAATGTTTCTACATCGGTAAAGCCTATAGTTTCGGCAGATGTGAATAAATAATCTAAATTCTCAGAAGTAAGCTTAAACTCATCGCTTAGTAAAGGTTTTATTTCATTTTGAAAAATAGGTTCCTGAGATGCTTTTTCAGCCAAAAAGATCGAAGCATTCTCAATATTATCAAAAGAATCAATTGATTGGTCAAATATACTAGCTGTATGCTCTAAAATTGAATGCTGAGTTAACCCTAAAGTTACAACATCACCATTTTTACTATAATCAATTAATTCTTTTTCTTTTAGTAACTCTAGTAACGGTTTTCTTTCTAAATTAGATATTCCTACATAAGTACTGAGAGCCTGTACTTTGGAAGAAGTTATTTCAGATTCATCATCCTTAGATAAGGATGATAAAAGTAGACCAGCCTTACCAGCAGTTAAAGTGTTATCAAAAGTATTATCTGCATATTTTATCTCATTTAATTTTTGTGCGTGGTGAATAATCCATGCACCCTTAAGTTTTTTTTCAAACATGTTTTATCCTTTTAAAAAGAATAGATACTACATGAAATTTCGTAAATGGCTAAATTATCAAAAGTTGTAACTAAGCCTTAAAACATAATTTAGTATAAAGCTTTTATATGAAATTATTATGTACTCCTAACCAAGTAGACTATCCAAACTTCATCTAAAGGTTGAGCCTTCCCTGAATCAATTCCTTAAGAGCCCCAAATGACTGTTTTAGCTAATAATGTATAACTCTATCCTACTGTATTGAGATGTATAGTCTTTTAATCAATCAACATGAAGAACAGCCAAAAGCCCTCATACCTTTCACACGCACTCTAAGACGCTGCTCAATCTTTTCAACAGTCATACGAGCTAAATAGCCATACACAGATTTAAGCCTTGCTAATCCTATTGGATCTTCACGCTGAATCATTCCCAAGCCATTAAGATATTTATAATTTTCCTTTTCCTGACTGTTTTCTGTATTCGCCACCATAATTTCACTGTCTTCCACATCTTCATCCGCATGTTTACAAGTATGACAATTCCAATAATAACCAAGCCCTTCCGTTATTTCATCCATCCATACCCTGCCTACCCATCTAGCGAGCTTGCAGTCATAAGTAGATGTAGAACCATCGTAGATCAAAAACAAATGAACATGATAACTCCCTAGAGGAGCCTGCTCTAAACACCAAGCATTCAGTTTCAGATTTTTAAAACACGTATGCTTATTTGCCATACGGTTACGAAGCGTTTGAACATGTAGATTAAACATTTCAATATCAACCATATGCTGTTTATCCACGTGATACTTCAAATCCACCCTGACAACGAGATTACGGCTATAACGATGGAACAATCTTTCTGAGAGCTGCTTAAGCCTTTTAAACCGAGCACTTACTCCAAACCTATATTGACGTAAATCACTTTTAACTTTTGACCGATACTCATGAAACAGTTTGCTGTATTCGTTTAATATTCCCTCATCTACCTTTAGAAGGGAGTCATACGTAAAGTAGCCATTTTCCATTTTCCTGTAACGTTGAAGTTCACCTTTGGCTATGACATGAAAGACATCAACATAGTCTGCATATACATGATTACAGGAATAAATTTGTTCAAAGGCATTTAGCAATCTAACCAGTTCAGGTAAGTCTTTTCTCTTCAAACCATCATTGATAATTCTTTTAGTAAAAGATTCAATTTCAATCAGTCGCTTTGGTTCATGGAGAGTGTGTTGGTGAATGTTCATGATGAGTAATTCCGTAATATGCTCATCAGATCAGGTGTTTGAGTATTTTTTAATTCTTAATCTTTAGTTATATAATTCATATATATAATATCTACTACAGCTTTTCAGACAAAAAAATGCCCTAAGATTCATTGAAATATAGAAACATTTCAATCAATTTACCCTAGGGAATGATAGAAAATTGATCATTTTCAGCAGAGCTAAAGTTATTCAACGCTTTCAATGAAAAAACACGCAAACAATCATGATTGTTCATCGTCATTTTTCTTGACAAGCACATGCTTTGATTTAGGTTTTTGCCCTGGTGTTAGCCTTTTTTCTTTAGGCACCCAACCTTGAATTGGGCTAAATAAACTCTTGTAACAAATATATGGCAAATACTTTTCTTTAAAAGCTCCCCTAGTCACTTTGTCTATAGTCTCAATTTTTAAGGGTTTTGACGAAAGTTCGATCACTCCATCCCAAATAACTTGGGGATCTAGAAGGTAAGTAAACTCTGCTTTTATAAAAGCAAGAGAACCACTATGAGATAAATCCTCTGAATTTCGATATTTTTCATTGCGCTGGTCAATAAACCTTTTCAAAAATGAATCTAAACTTTGATATATATCAATAGACTGTAACTCTGAGTCATAATTAAAAATCAAGGTTAGGTCTGCATACAACGTTTTGTCTTGCCCAACTACAAATCCTTTTTCATCCCAACGCAGTATATACCCTCTTAACCAACGTAAAGGTTGAGTTGAGCGCCCTACCCGAAGGAACTCTGTCAAAATTGCCGATTGCTCTTTTTTGCTAAAATTACCACCATGTAGACGACCAAACTTCAGATGCAATCGATAAACAAGTACATCCTTTTCTAAAAGGTATTCAGCATATTCTGACAACTTTTCAAATGACTTATCTAATTCTTTTAGTTGCTTGTTATAAGTGTTCACATTCAGACTTGCTTTAAAACTTCTTAATATCTCTTCATACTTTTGAATTGTTTCAGGGCCTATTGTGTGATTACATAAATCCAATAACTCACTCGCCTTGGAAGAAAAGAAGCTCCTAAAATCGATTACATTTTGTGATTCGAAACCAAGCATTTCTATTTGAATAAAAGGATAATCCACACCGTTTAAGTGTTTGAAAAGACCAAACCAAATACGCCCTAAACGCGTCATGCTATCGCTATAAAATTTAGGAGAACGATTCTTATTAGAAGTGGCTGGCGTTATTACTACATTGAATAGTTTTGCTGGAACCGTTTTCAACGTCTCACAGAACAGCTCCATCAAATAAAGTAAGCTACTGCGTGGAATCTTATCCTTGTGACTGATAGGAGGAGGTAAAACAGAACGTAAATCCATCAATGCAACTTTATCGAGATAATTTTGAGCTATTTGAGGGAGGTGCTGGCAATCGTAGCTTTTATTGCACTTAGAAAGTGTTAAAAGCTCATCAAATGTGATCTGTTTTGTTATATCCTTTTGCAGTAATGCCCCTTGAGGCATTAAAGACTTATTTGAGTGAGCCTTAAAAATATCATCGTTACTATTATAGCCGTCTATGTTCAGGCTTATGACTTGGTCTACAGAAAAAAAATAGCTGTAAACCCAGTACCAACAATAATAAAGTGAAAGCTCATTGCCCTTACCCTTCTTTATTAAACCCACGGCATTACTATGATGATAATCTCGAAGATGCTTATTCCAATTCTTTAGGTCGTAACTTTCGGCAGACAGACCAGCCTCCTGTTTCATTTTCTTATCTAATTGAGCAATAATCCCATCTTCTGAGAAGTTCAAATGTTTACAATTAAACATCAATATACAATGCAAATTTAGACCAGCTTCCTGCATCGGTTCTAATTTTAATAAATAACTTTGTAAATTCTCAGTTTGAGCTATCAACTGGCGTATAGCATCAATTTTACCTTTTAGTACTTTGAATAAGCTGGTGTAACTGTTTGAACAATCATCGGAAGGTGCATACAGATTAATGTCCAAACACATGACGTACACTTGCCCATTTCGATCTAATGTGTCTTTGAAATACTGAAAATAGCTCTCTTCTTCATCCGACAAGGCAAATGTTTGTTTAACTGTTTCATCAGTTTTCATTTTTGGGTTTAAATATTCAGATATTTCAAAATAAACCTGTGCCAATTGCTCACGAGGAATAGAACTAAAATCCTGAGGGCTGTTCATACAAAATTTATTTTGTTGAAAAAACTGATTAAACCACATAACAATATTTGTCTGATTTCCCCACCCGCCTTGCACTTCTGGTTCCATCAAATATTGTACAAATTTTCTAAATGCGGGTATCTCCAATCCATGCCATTCAGGCAATAATCCAGATGCATATTGCAAAGAACCAACATCTTTTAAGAACTGTTCTTTACGACTAAAGTCCATTTTTTCAAATCTTCTTTTACTCATCACCTCATCATTCTTGATATTTAACAGCCACCAATCATAGAGCTGAATGACATCAATTGATTCCCTAAAAATGAGAATATTCTGATCCACCCCCTCTTGCTTGGCTTCATCATAAGTCTTTCTATATCGAACCCTAAGTAAATCATACATTTGTTCTTTTGAAATTTTAGATAAAGTTGGAGTTATATTCATTAAAAACCTCTATATACGGTACTTATGAAATTTTTAATTCAATGTTATTCAGTACTTTTTATCATAATAATCATATTTTTTAAATCAAAAATTACACTATTTATAGTTATTATTCAAAATATCAGAGAGACTATTAGCCAAAAAAAATTAGACACACCTATTCAATTTTTAAATACTACTTGACGCTTTTAAGGCAAAAATCCTCTTAGCCCTGCAAAGTAAAACAGGCTGCTGCTGGCGATACTTTAAAAATACAAAGTGAATTCTGTGCGATTTATGTGGGGAAAGTAGAGCTGTAGAATCTGATAGCGATCTAATAAAAAAGTACTGTAATAAGTACCGCTCTCCCCTAATCCATATGAGGGAATAATTGGGTGTAACAGTAAAAATGTGATTCTCTCTTATTTAACTTTCATTTTTTGGGATTAAAATTTCTTTCAATAAATCGTGATTTTTTCTTAACTCGTGGATAATTGTTTCCTCCATGTAGTCAGTATTGTTATATGGCATATTGTAGCCAAAACGCTTTAATGCAACGGAGGGGTTTTTCGAATTTAGAATGCTTGTTAGATTTTCAATTTCTTCTTGTAATTCTTTTACTTGCCTAGCCTTTTTATCGGATAATACTTTACGGTGCTTATACCCATCACTCATTACCTCTCCTAACTCTTCTTCTTTTTCCTTAATTAAGGCTTTCACCCAATCAACATCAAATTTTTCAAATTCTTTTATCAATGTCGGAATTATTGAAGTTACAGCCTGATTCAAGCTCTTCCACTTACACCCATTTAAAGCACATTGCTCACGTAAAACACTGTATAAAATTTCACGCCTAGGTAATAATTTTTTATCATAGCGCGCCCTAACTGCACGAATTGCACTCACTTTTCTTGCTAATCCAATGTTATAACAATAATAGTAAGCCCCCATTGTATCTACATATGCCATTAAAATTTCGGAAAACCGTTGCTTACAAGTTCTTGAAGATAAATGACCACTTTCACTTTTTAACAAATCTATTTTTATAAAAAAATCATATATTTGATTTGGTCTAAAACTAGGATCATTTGAAAACTGTGGAAGTACTGTCACTCTAAGTGGGTTCTTTAAGAAATCATTTTGTTGCATTCTCAGTATGATTTTATCTCTAGCTGCTACATATGAAGGATGCGTAATATCAGCCTCAAAATCACAGTCATACCAATACTTAAATGTGAAAAGCATTTCTTGCTCTAAATCATTCAAATCAGAAATGATGTCTAAATTCACTATTTTTAATCCTTTAAATAACAATATATTGAATAGCATGATACGCTAGTTATTTACTAATTACGCACCACTCTACTTTTTATTTTTATGAAATTCTATAGTTGCATTATCAACAAACAAGACAGATTCTTAAACCTTTCAGGTTAAAAATCCGATCTTTATATAGACATTGTTTCAAAAGGATCAAAGATATGGGTTACCTAACATCTAAAGAAATTCGCCAAAAACTCAAGGATTGCTCCGCATCAACGTTATGGCGCTATCAACAACCTAATCAAAGAATGTTTAAAAAACCAATGCCACAGCCTATAAAAAAATGTACTGGTTCCACCAATCTCTGGGATGAAGAAATATTTAATGAATGGTTACACAACCATTTCAATAACAATCAAATTAGCAATCTATCTAGTTAGATAGATTGCTAAGCTTTTTCCACCATTTCTTATACGCTTTAGACATTTCTTTTTGATAATCATAATAGTCATATGTGCTCTGCTCCCCAGGCATTACATGACCAACCATCAATTCAGCAACATCCCTACTTGTAAACGCACTAAAATTTGTCCTAGCCGTACGACGTAAATCATGCATAGACCAATGACCCATATTTACACCAAAATTCTTACGTGCAAATTGCATAAAATTATAAGGAGTATCAGTTGGTCCACTGCGCCCCATAGGCTCTTTACCATTTTCATGTGGGAAGATGTACTCAGAATTACTCAAATCTATTGCAGACTGAAGCCAAGGTTTTATCTCTTCAATGATTGGTCGAATGATATTACCTTTGCTCTCTCCTGTCTTATGATTCTCGTAAGGTACTGTCCATGTATTTTTGCTAAAATCAAATTCTGATTTCCTTGCAAGTCTCAGTTCACTGTAGCGATTACCATAAAACAAGCATAACTTAAGAAACAAAACATTTCTAAGAGACGTCCTTGACTCATCACAAATTCTAAAAATTAAAGACAACTCATCATCCCGTAGCACTCGATCCGTTTTATTTTTCTTAATATTTAAATCACGCTTTCCCGTAATATGACGTATAGGATTTTGCTCGATTAACTTTCGATTAATCCCCCAATCCAAGCATTGCTTAGTATTTGTGAGAATGCGGTCAGTAATTGATGGAGATTGTTTAAATTGCTCTTCCAATAAATCCAACCACATATGTAAGGTAATTTGCTCAGCAGGTATTCCACCTAATTTAGGAAAAACATAAAGTTCAAATGATCTTAAATATTGATCTGCATTCTTCTTATTCGGAATACTATATTTAGTGTGCCATTCTCTAAACAAAGCTTCAAAAGTAATCGCATCAGTAATTTTGTGAAGTTCGACTTTTTTGTGAATACGAGGATCATGTCCTTTTTCTAAAATTGCTTTCATTTTCTGCAATTCAACACGGGCTTCTTTAAGACTCATATTTGGGTATGTGCCAAGGTCTAAACGGGCCTGTTTATCATTATACCTAAAGCGCATTTGAAAAGTGAGTTTGCCTTTTTGCGACACACGAACGCTCAGACCATCTTGATCAGGCTCAATATGTACCACAGAACGTTCACGATCTAAATTCTTCTTAAGCCAAGTATCTGTTAAAGGCATTTTGTTCCACCTGTGTACATATTTTTTTCAAATCGCTAATCCTAGAAAATATGTACACACTTATGTACACAAACATACTGACTAGACTTGAAATTCATTGAATGGGGTTGAATGATATTTTAGATAAATAATAACGATATTTATATATATTTTCATCACTTAGATTTTTCTATAATTAAAATTGAAATAGGTTGAATGAGCTTAAAATGGAGTCAAATATTTGGGTGGGAAATAATAGCGAACGTACGTCGCTGAGCGACCTGAGTCGCTAATTCATTTTGAAAGCTCATGCAAAATACCTACTGCGAACACGCAGTTGTAAGGATCAAAACTGACCCAAATATAAAATTGGCAATATTGTAGCAGAATTACGCCATGCTACGCTGTAATCTTGAAAGTAGTTTTAACTACAGTGCCGAGTGTTCACATTGGTAAATACCTTGTTTTCATGTTTATAAAGATTTTTAGCTTTTCAATCTATAGCGCTGCTTCGGACTTTTGGGTTTATCTGGAATTGTCCGTTCAATCAAATTTGCTTCTATCGCAGGATTTAAGTAATTCTTTTGGAATGTCGCTCGATGGGTTAATCCTACCAATTGAATTAATTCAGCCAAAGTATAGTCTTCTTGTTTCATTGCTGAAATTAACCGTTGTACTTGATCATTCATTCCTTGATAAGCTTGTACGTCAGCTTGAGCGGTAGCATGATCGCTATCTTGAGCGGTATCAGTTGAACTAAGGATTGCATCTAAAATCATCTGTAAGATGAATTCAATAAATGGCGCTGAATCAGTCCGATCAGTGCTTGTCTGTAAAGCTTCGTAATAAGCATTTTGATTTTGGTAGACTAAACTTTCAACTGGAATATTGGCAAAAATTGGATTCCATTGGCTAAGGATCAATGTTTGCCAAAGCCTACCCATCCGCCCATTACCATCTGTAAATGGATGTATAAACTCAAATTCATAATGAAATACAGAACTACGGATCAAAGGATGTTCTTCACTTTCACCCAACCAATTGAGTAAATCTACCATAAGACGATTAATCTGATTGGCTGGTGGAGCCATATGTACTATTCGATCACCTGACATTACACCTACACCACTACGCCTATATTGACCGACTTCATCAATCAAACCTGTCATTAAAATTTGGTGTGCTCGTAATAAATCCACTTCTTGACTAGGTTGCCATTGTTGAAATGCTTCATAGGCTTTCATGGCATTTCGAACTTCCTGAACTTCTTTAGGAGGTGCGATCACAGGTTTACCATTTAGGATCGCCGTGATTTGCTCGGTACTCAGCGTATTTCCCTCAATCGCAAGAGAACCTTGAATAGTACGAATACGATTAGCTTTCCTAAGTTTTAAGCTACCCTGAATTTCCTCCAAAACAGTTAAACGTCCTACATTCTCACTAATCTGAGCGATCAAATGAATAATTTTTGAAGTTATAGAATAAGGCGGTTGGTATTTCATAAATAATAGGTCTACCTCTATAAATTCACTTTAGAATGAAATTCACAGCTTGCATCTCAAGCCATTCCCCTCCTTCAAACTAAGGGACTCAAAACTCAATAAAATTGTACTCACATCAATCTGACCTTGATGATTACTCTTACTTTTTAACATAGCTACCCGTTTAAATATGAGTGAGTATATTTAAAATCCTCAATAACCCAAAACCATTCAACTCATGATTTTTATATCAAGCAAATACAGGGTAACACGATTCCAAACGATCTACAGGCAACGGCATGCCAAGCAAATAACCTTGTAGTTGCTGGCAGCCTAAACGTTTTAAAATCTCAGCTTGCTGTTCAGTCTCCACACCTTCAGCTGTTACGACAAGCCCCAAACGAATAGCCAACTGAATAATGCTTTCCAAAATAATTTCTTCTTTTGAACCCACACTTAAATTACGAATAAATTCACGATCTATTTTCAATTCATCTACAGGTAAATCTTTTAGATATAAAAAGCTTGAATGCCCTGTTCCAAAATCATCAATCGCTAATTTGATACCTAAATTTCTTAATTTTTCAAAAGTTTGAATGCTACTTGAAATATGGTGCATCGCAGTAGATTCAGTTATTTCTATAATTAAATTGCCACGCTTAACATTATATTTTTTAATCAGTTTCTCTAGCGATTCGATCAAATGTTTATGTTCAAATTGTACGGCAGAAAGATTGACTGCAATTGGTCCAAAAGCATATTGCTTCTCCTCCCATTCTCGCATCTGCATGCAGGCTTGTTCGAGCGCCCAATACCCCATTCGAATGATTAAACCCGTCTGCTCTGCACCATCAATAAACATGCTCGGTGCAAGCAAACCTAAAGTAGGATGCTTCCATCGAATCAACGCTTCAACACCACAAATCTGATAATTTGCAGTAAACTTGGGTTGATAAAACAAGATAAACTGTTGGTCTTCAACTGCTTTATAAAGATCATTAATCAGTTTAGATTGGCTTCTACTTAAGAGCTGTTGATCAGAAGAATTACTATAAATACTAAATGTATTTCGTCCCTGCTCTTTAGATTGCATCATTGCTGAATCAGCATTGATCAATAGATCCTGCAAACTCTTCCCATTGTCAGGGAAAAAAACGATACCAATACTTGCAGAAATATTGATTTCCTTACCTGAAATTTGAAAACTATCTTGAATTTTTTGTAGAACTAAATCTGCAATCTGTTCAGTTTGCGCTCTATTGACACTTTCTGCGATCAGAATAAATTCATCGCCACCAATCCGAATCAGCTTTTGTCCTTCTTCTAATAATGGGTATAGACGCTGTGCTAATTTAACCAATAATTCATCACCAACATGATGACCAAATGCATCATTTACCGATTTAAAACGATCTAAATCTATATAAATCAAAGCAATTTTAGATTTTCTTTCTTTATTTTGTAAGAATAAAGCATCTGTGTATTCAACTAAAAATAAACGATTAGGTAACTTGGTTAAATTGTCTTGTAGCGCCAAACTTTCCAGTTCTTTATTGACTTGCAATAATTGTAGATTACGTTCTTCCAACCTTTTTTCTAAGATCGCCACACTAAATGCGGCAACTAAAACCAAACTGGTCACGAAAATAATGGTAAACAACAGAACATCTTGTCGCTCTTGCCCATGCTGTGTCGCATTGACCATATCACCAACTGGATAAAATATCGCTGAAGCCATACCTGTATAATGCATACCGGATATTGTAAAAGCGATCATAAACGCAACAGCAATTTTATATAATGTCTTGTGATTGAATGTATTTTTATATTTAAAAGCGAGCCAGAATGAGAGTCCCGAACCACTAATTGCAATGAGTACAGAAAACACCACCAATGGAATATTATAATAAATCAGTTGATCAGGAATATTTAACCCCATCATACCGACATAATGCATTCCTGAAACGCCTAGACCCATTAACATAGCGCCCAAAATCAAACGTAAAATAGGTAAGGTATCACGAGTAGTCAACCAAACCGCAAATGTAGAAGCAATCGCAGCAATGACATAAGAAATGATGGTTAAACTAAGATCAAACGAATAGCCTTTAGGTAAATGACAAGCAAACATTCCGATAAAATGCATAACCCAAATCGCAAAACCAAAGACCATTCCACATATACACAACATCAACTTTTTTATATGGGTAGTTTGTTGTTTAAATATGAGTTGTTGCAATGAAATAGCCACGTAACAAATGATTACTGCAGCGCATACAGAACCTATTACGAGGTTACTATCATAACTCATACAATATTTCTTCCCGTAATAAATCTATTTTTGTTATAAGAAGCCCCTATAAATACGACGCATAACTGCGATCAGGTTCACCTTTTTTAAATATCTTTAGTTACCCTTAAAATATCACTATCCTATTGAACGTCAAGTTATTTTTTAATGATAAAAGAGAAAAAAGCATATATTAAATATGCTTTTTAATTTGACTAAATAGTATATTTAGTTAGGGGCTTAGTTATTTACTTTTCAGACTCGCCATATCCATTAAAACATTGGCTGCTTCGGTGACAAAAGTTTCTTCTTCGGCCAATGCAGGGCGTTGATTTGCCTTCATTTTTGCTCTCGATTCAGCTAAAGCATCTAAACTCGCCTGATAACTTTCCCAATTTGAATAAGGCTTCAATCCTGTTTCTGTACGGCGCTTATTTTCTGCGGCTAGCGTTTTCGCTTCAAGCGCATTGAGTTCTGCTTTACGCAAATCGATATCCAAAGAGGTCTTTTTCTGGTCTTTCGCTTGCTGCGCAATCGCTTTACGCGCTTCTAAATACTGAAATTGTGGATCTACCGCAACACGCACTTTTGATTTTTCACCCAACTGTGCAACATAGGGCTGAATTGACCCTTCACGCTTGAATGGTGCAGTTGGAATGGTATCCCATTTCAAAGCATTTTTAGCTTTACGCTCACCAAACTCTTCATCATAAATATCGACCAGTTTAATATCTGGAACTACGCCTTTATTTTGTGTACTCCCACCTGTTACTCGGTAAAATTTACGTTGCGTCAGCGTTGCTTGACCATAAGCCAAACTGTCTAATTGAACTTGTGCTGTTCCCTTACCTGTTGTGGTGCTTCCCAATACAATCGCACGATCATAATCTTGCAATGCAGCCGAATAAATTTCACTGGCTGATGCCGATGCCAAATTGACAAGTACAGCCAATGGTCCTGCATAAGTTTGAGCACCACCGTCGGTGTCTTCAAACACACTCACATTACCATTACCATCACGAATTTGAACAACAGGCCCTTCTTTAATGACTTGTCCAATCATCTTGGCAACTTCTTCTAAAGAACCACCTGGGTTATTACGTAAATCAATGATAATGCCTTCTACTTTTTGCGAAGCAAGTGACTTCAAGGCATTATTGGTATCTTCCGCAACTGAGCGATATTCAGTTCCTGCTCTTCGAGCACGATAGTTTAAATAGAATGAAGGAATTTCTAGCACACCGAATTTATGCTTCACACCATTGCGTGTCACATCCACGGTACGTGAGCGCACACCTGCATCTTCTTCTTGAATCACATCACGGGTAATCGTGACCACTCTCGCTTGATTCATCGATGCGCCAGCCGCTAAAAGTTTGACTGAAACTTTTGTGCCACGCTTACCACGAATTAACCCGACAATTTCTGAACTTGGCCAACCAATCACATCAACCATTTTGTCGCCATCTTGGGCAACACCGATAATACGATCGCCTGATTTTACCTGTCCTGTTTTACTTGCAGGCCCACCATCCACAATGGTTTCAATCTTGGTGTAATCTTCATTGCCACGTTCAGGGCGAATAGAAACCCCAATTCCTTCCAGCTGTAAGGTGGTTTGGCGATTCAACTCCATTGCATCTACTGGTGGGAAATAGTTACTGTGCGGGTCATACGTCAGTGTCATTGCATTTAAAATGCGCTCTAACACATCATCACTTTTGGTTCGTCCAATACGTTCTAGTTGACGGGTATAACGCTTAGTCAAGGTTTGAACTGGGGTTAAATCTTCAGATGAAGCAAGATCTTGCCCATTCGCCAAAGATGGATCATCTTTTAAGGCCTTTTGTTTAGCCTGATCTTCTTGTTTCGCAATGGTTAGGTTAATCAATTGCGAAACTAGCATTTTACGCCAGTAATTTTCTAGCTCTGCTTTGCTTCCAAAGAATGCTGCTTTTTCACGATCTGTGTCGATAAACTGATTTGGCTGATGTAAGTTTTGTGTTTTCTTGAGTTCAGCCAATTCAAATTCATAAAATTCTTTTAGACGAGCGCGATACTGCGCATGTATTTCATACGGCGCAGACAAATTACCTGCTTTTAAGGCAGCACCTAAAGTCGATCCATACTTTTTCTTATAGTTTTCAACTTCAGAAGCTAAAAATAACGTGTGCTCAGGATCAAGACTGTCGATATACATTTCTAAAATACGATTTGATGTATTGGCATCTAAGCGCATATTTAAATAATGTTGACGATCAATCAACGTGGCGAGCTGTCGCGTAACCAAAGCCTGCTCTTGCGTAGGATGAATTGACTGAGAAACATTTGTAGCATTGGTTTCAGCCATTGCCTGATTGATGGTATGCGAAAAAAATAAACCACCAGTTGCCAGAGCTATAGCGCAAGCGAGAGTTTGAAGTTTCATAAATTCTTAATATTTCCTTGGGTTTTCCAATTTCTATATCGTTTTTCAATCTGAACTCAACAGTTTCAAGATCTTAAACGACTTTATCTGTTTATGTTGTGTAGTTTTATCATAATCTGTGCAGACTAAATGTAGCAAATCATTGCAGAAATCAGGTATTGTTTCTAGGTTTCTATAAATACAACCACGGATTCTTATGATCGGCGCATTGATGCTTGATATTGCAGGCACAAAACTTACTCAAGAAGATATTGAACTATTACAGGCTCCGCAAGTCGGCGGCATGATTTTATTTTCAAGAAATATAGAATCACCTGCTCAAGTCCGTGCTTTAACTGATCATATGCGCCAAATTCGCCCAGATATTCTGATCGCGGTGGATCAAGAAGGTGGTCGCGTACAAAGACTCAGAACAGGTTTTACACTTCTTCCAGCAATGGGACATTTTGGTGAACTTTACTTAACGCAACCTGAAAAGGCTTTAGATTTAGCTGAAAAATGTGGTTGGTTAATGGCCATCGAGGTGCTTGCGGTTGGTATTGATTTTAGTTTTGCTCCTGTTTTAGATATTAATGCAATTAGTGATGTGATTGGTGATCGTGCATTTGCAAAAAATGTACAAGATATTGTGCCACTTGCAAGTGCCTTTATGGCGGGTATGCAACGTGCGGGTATGGCAACCACAGGAAAGCATTTTCCCGGTCATGGCTCAGTAAAAGCAGATTCACATATCGCCACAGCCATTGATCAGCGTGAATACCAAGAAATTTATAACAATGACATGCAAAGCTTTATTCAATTGCAAGCTCAACTGAATGCGCTCATGCCAGCCCATGTGATTTATGAAAAAGTTGATCCAAATCCAGCAGGTTTTTCACCCTATTGGATTCAAAAAGTATTACGCCAAGAATTGAAGTATGATGGTGTACTCTTCTCAGATGATTTGAGTATGCAAGCGGCTTGTGTGGCAGGTCATGCCGATGCACGTATTCGTGCGGCTTTAGATGCAGGTTGTGATATGGGCTTGGTCTGTAATGATCGTGAGGCTGCATGTACTGCATTGATGGGTATTGAAAACTTACCACTCCCCAACCAAGAACGTTTAGAACGTATGCGTGGTAAAATTCCAAATATTCAGATTGGTGAACAACTGGATTTAGGAAATGAATGGCAATCTGTCAGAAAAGTCATTGAAGATTTTAAAAATTCCCTTTAAAAAGAATAGGAACACTTCGGTGTTCCTTTTTTGATGTTCATTATGAATTGTAATCAAAATTAGAAAAACAAAAGTTAAGGATAACTATGTCAGATCAATCAGAGCAACAACTTTCCAAGCATCGTCATATTTCATTTACAGCCCATTACACAGGCTATATTTGGTATCAGATGGGGATTTCACACCCTTTACTCGCAACATCTAAAGGCAAAACGTTAGCCATGATTGCACATCCAATTGAAAGTTGGGGTGAAAAATATGTGGGTGGCAGTATGCGTACCACACTCAAAGAACGACACACCATGCTGGATGAACGTCTTAAACAACTCATTGAACAATCTCCAGATTTACAAGTTTTAGAAATTGCTGCAGGGCTATCCCCTCGTGGCTGGTGGTTTAGACAACATTATCCAACCATTGATTATCGTGAACTTGATTTGCCCGACATGGCAAAAACCAAACAAACTGCACTCAAACAAATTGATGCACACAGCCCAGATGTACTTTCTGTCGATTTATTTACAGCAGATTTTCAAAAGGCTTTTGAGGTATTTGATCCTCATCGTCCGCTTGTGGTCATCAGTGAAGGCTTGATTAATTATTTTAATAAAGATCTTTTACAACAATTGATTCAATCCATTGCACATTATGGAAAAGACTTTAAAGCCTTGTATTATTTAACTGATTTATACCCTGAACCTGTCAAAAACAAACTGGCAAAGGTCATCTGGAATAGCAGTAAACTATTAAAAGTGATGTCACGTAGTGCTTTTAGCTTTCACTTCGTTACGCCTGAAGAAGTAAGAAATTTTATACAACAGGCAGGTTTTAGTACAGTTAAAGTGATTCAACCAAGTCTTTACTTTCATCAAGATACTGCAGACTTAAACCCTGAAGAACATTTGGGCGACTTGGTTTGGATGATTGATGCTCAGTTGTAAGGCGACTGAGGCACTTTTTAAGAAAAGAAAAACCGTCGATTGACTAATACTGATCAGTTAAGCCTTTCAAAATCCTCCCCAAGGAATCTAAAATTACTTTAAATTCTCGATAGTTCCCCTCTTTTGTAAAGAGGGGTTAGGGGAGATTCTTAGATGAGTAACTACCAAATTACTCTTAGCTGACTGGCATGAATCAATCGACTGGTTTTAGCCTCTAATCTGGTTAGATCAAACTATTACATCTGTCTGTTCTTCTTGAGTCTGACGTGCCACAAAACGCAATAAACGATCTGCATTTTCAAAACTACCATGTTTAAACAATGCACGAACACCTTGTTCAGATGTTTCAAAAATTAAGCATTCAATCGCAAACTCGCCTTCATCATCACTTAAATTCAGCGCCAAATCACGTGGATGATCATTCACAAAAGTTAAATCATCTTGATTATTTAACTTCATCCATAAACCAAAATAGTTTAAATCGACGATTTCAACATTTACAACTTGCTCAGAATGACGATGCGTCAACTGACGTTGTGATTGCAACACTTGAATACGTGCTTCGCCACGACGTTCTAATTTTTGCATCTCTTCACGTGTCAGGTTAATGATGCCATCTAGACCATGAATCGACTCACCTTTTAAGTAAGTGGTAAATAAAGTCATGGTTTCTTTACGACGTTGCAACTGCGGTACGTGATCTGCATTGGCAATCATTGCGAACTGCATATCTGGGCACTGCAAAGCAAAATGTGCATTTTCATGAGGCAATGTAAAACTGTCATATTGACCACATGCAACCAGTGTATCTGTTTGTGGAACAGGGACATGATTTAAGCGTAATAAGCGATTACAGTTAATTTCGTAACGCTCTTGCTCAGTATTTGAAAACTCAGCCATTTGTTTAAAAAACAATCTTTTCGCTGTCGGTGACATTCGTGTTTTATCAAGTTTCGCATGATTAACCAAATATAAAATCACAGCTTGACCAAACTCATCCATACGCTGCTCTTTCATGAGCATCAAGGATTCCTCTAACAGCATGCGCCAACTCTTACGGGTTTCTTGCATCACGCCCATAAGAATCATTTTTTCGACAAGTTCAGAACGCTGATGTGCAAAAAAAGAGGCGATCACTGAACCCAATGAAATCCCAACGACATCGACTTTAGAAATTCCAACAATGTCTAACCACTCACCTAACATGCAAGATAAGTCAGGTAATTCTAATGTTCCTGCCGAACGACCTGTATCTACATTGGTGATTTGTTGATTTGCGCCCATCGACGGTAAATCAATCAGAATGACGGGCCCACTTTCAAAGAACTGTTCAACACAATACTTATAAGAGTTAAAATTTTGAAATGCGCCCCCGACAATCACAATAGGGGTATTGTGAATCGTCTTAGGATCCGCAATGGCCATATATTCAATTTTCCAACCATCGATCCACGTGGTACGAGGAGGTTGTTTAAAACTGTGTTTGTGATATAGATCGAAAAAACCAAAACTTGTAAAAGATTGGTGTGATTCATTGTCCATTTGGATAATGGAATTCATATCCTTCCTCCATCCCTGCTTTATTCTTTTAATATGCAAGATAGTTTAACTCACATTATTATCGCTAATAGTAATACAAGGTGTGTTTTGTATTACGTCAATGTCCTTATTGTTTCATTCTATACAGATGTGTGATTTATACGCAATCGCTAAATTGACCGCTCATCTAGTTTAAAGGGCAAAAAGATTGCAAAATATTTATCTCATCGATTTTTAAGCAGCTTTATTTCAGCACAATACTTCCTTGCCCGTGCGTAGACTGTTACTATCAAAGAGATATTTTTAATGATCAAATAAACCGCTATGCAAGATTCAATTGAACAGTATATGCAAACTGTAGGAAAACAAGCTCGCCAAGCTGCTGGTGTTTTGGCTGGTACAACTACACTTGTAAAAAATAATGCCTTATCTGCTATTTATACTGCTTTAAAAAATAGTGAACCCGAAATTTTAGCTGCCAATCAAATTGACATGACCAAAGGTCGTGAAAATAACTTGGATAGTGCTTTACTTGATCGCCTTGAACTTAACCCCACACGCTTTAATGGGATGTTACAGGGTCTAAAAGATGTAATTGGCTTGGTTGACCCGATTGGTGAAATCACTGATTTAGCTTACCGCCCGACAGGTATTCAAATTGGTAAAATGCGCGTGCCTTTAGGTGTGGTTGGCATGATCTATGAATCACGTCCAAACGTCACACTAGAAGCTGCGTCTTTAGCATTAAAATCTGCCAATGCCATTATTTTACGTGGTGGTTCTGAAGCTTTGCACTCAAATCAAGCCATTGCTCAAGCGATTCAACATGGTTTAAAAACGGTTGGCTTACCTGAAACATGCGTACAAGTCATTAACACCACTGACCGTGCAGCTGTAGGGCAATTAATCACCTTGTCTGAATATGTAGATGTCATCGTTCCACGTGGCGGCAAAGGTCTGATTGAACGTATTACCAATGAAGCAACCATTCCAGTGATTAAACATTTAGATGGTAACTGCCATGTTTTTGTTGAGGCACAGGCGGATTTACACAAAGCATTACCGATTGCACTCAATGCAAAAACACATCGTTACGGCGTGTGTAATGCAATGGAAACCTTGTTGGTTGATGAAAAAATTGCTGAAGAATTTTTACCACGTATTGCAGAACTGTATGCTGAAAAGCAAGTTGAACTTCGTGGTTGCTTAAAGGTTCAAAAAATCTTAGGTGCGACAGTTAAACCTGCTAGCGAAGAAGATTGGTATGAAGAATATTTAGGGCCAATTTTAGCAGTAAAAGTTGTTTCAGGACTTGAAGAAGCGATTCAGCATATTAATAAATATGGTTCACATCATACCGATGCCATTATTACTGAAAACTTCAGCCTAGCACGTCAATTTTTGACCCGTGTAGATTCAAGCTCGGTCATGGTGAATGCTTCAACTCGCTTTGCCGATGGTTTTGAATATGGTCTAGGTGCTGAAATTGGCATCTCTACTGACAAAATTCATGCACGTGGCCCTGTCGGCTTAGAAGGCTTAACCTCGCAAAAATGGATTGTGTTAGGCGATGGCCAAATTCGTCAATAATTCAGTCTAAAAAACTCATCAAAACTCAGTATTTATGCTTTGTAAATACTGAGTTTTCTTTTATCATTTTCAAATTAACAATTTTGAAATCAACACTTACAAGAAACTATATTTTGCGAATGGATAAAAATGGCAATGAGTGCTAATTTTTACTAATTAAATGAATAATCAACTGATAAATATTAGGTATTAATCATTTTCAGGTCGATAGTTCTAAAGTCTAATCACCTAAAGTCTAGCTAGGACAAAAAATCTACACATGGTAAAACATACGCACTGATCTCATTTACCCTATTTATAAAAAGTGTAATCAGATCAATCAGGAAGACTTTTCAAATTACAATTTCGGGTATTAAAACGTGTCTACATCAGTATTAGTCATTAACTGCGGTTCTTCATCAATCAAATATGCGCTTATTTCTGAAGATCGTGAAAATCGCATCTTTGGTTTAGCAGAAAACTTGGGCTCTGCTGATGCACGTATTAAAGGAATCACTGCGGGTAATCAACCGCTTGAAATACCGATTCCATACGCCGACCATGAGAAAGCTTTAGAAACGATTTTAGGTCGTTTATCTGAATACAAACCTCAAGCGATTGGTCACCGCGTCGTTCACGGCGGTACAATTACCAAAGCTGAATTATTAACCCCTGAAATTATCGAAAAAATTCGTGAAGCAACCCCTCTTGCTCCACTACATAATCCTGCACACCTTGTGGGAATTAATGCAACCATGCGTTTATTTCCAGAATTACCACAAGTCGCTGTGTTTGATACGGCATTCCATCAAACCATGCCACCGCATGCTTATCGCTATGCATTACCTAAATTCTTATATACCGACCACAATGTACGTCGTTATGGTTTCCACGGCACAAGCCATGCTTATGTTTCTGAGCGAGGTTCTGAACTTGCAGGAAGTTTCAAACAAGGCGGTTGGCTCACTGCACACTTAGGCAATGGCAGCTCAACATGTGCAATTTGGAATGGGCAAAGTGTTGATACCTCTATGGGCTTAACACCGCTTGAAGGTGTGGTGATGGGCACTCGTAGTGGTGATGTAGACCCAAGTCTTCACAGTTTCTTGGCTTCAAACCTAGGTTGGGACATCTATAAAATTGACAAGATGTTAAATAGCCAATCGGGTTTACTCGGCCTATCAGACCTCTCAAATGATATGCGTACGCTGATTGAAGCTTCTGAACAAGGCAATGAAGATGCAACCTTAGCCATTGAAGTTTTCTGCTACCGCTTGGCAAAATCATTAGCAGCTTTAAGCTGTGGCTTACCGCGTATTGATGGTTTATTTTTTACTGGCGGTATTGGTGAAAATTCAGCTTATATCCGTGAAAAAACTGTTGCTTACTTGCCTCACTTTGGTTTTGACCTCAGTAAAGACAAAAATAACAATCTAAAACGTGGTACAGAAGGTCGTATCGATGCGGGTCACGGTCCTCAAATTTGGGTCATCCCTACAGATGAAGAAGGACGCATTGCACAAGAAACTGTCAATGTTGTAGAACATGAGGTACAACAGGCTGCAAAAAAGTCTGAATCTGAGGTTACGACAGTTTAAGCTGTCGTAGCACTTTATTTATTTTCAAATCTCTTTATTTTTCAAGAATCGTCTATGAAAACAATTTTATTGGTTCCTACTGGGGAAGGCGTTGGTTTAACCTCTGCTTGTTTAGGTCTTGTTTATGCTTTGGAATGCCAAGGTGTAAAATCAGGTTTTTTAAAACCATTCTCACAAGAGTTAAGCACTGAACCTGACCGCACCACTGCGCTATATCGCCATATCTCTAATTCAGAAACAGTCGAACCGATTTCTTTTGCAAAAATCACTCAACAATTAAATGCCAATGAAACAGATGAACTCTTAGAAGAAGCAGTCAGTCTACATCGTCGAGTTGCGAAGTTACATGACATTATTATTGTTGAAGGTCTTGTTCCGACTTCACGTGATTCTTTCGCAAGTGATTTAAATGCCTCTTTAGCACAAGCTTTAGATGCGAAAGTCATTTTTGTCAGTAATGCAGATATTCACAAACCCGAACAAACTGCTGAAAAAATAGAAACCCAATTGCGTAATTTTGGTGGCACATCTTCATCACGTAATGCGGGCGTTTTGCTCATGCGTACTCGTGGTTTACCCGCTGATTCTGCACAAATTCCTGTAACCATTGATACAGATTTACGCTTAATCAGTGATATTGAAAAATTCAGTACTGAAATCCAAAAAAGCCATCCATACATTGGTTCTGCGAAATTACCGATCATCGGTATGGTACCATTCAGCGATATTTTAAGCGTGCCACGTGTTTCAGATCTTGCAAAACAAATCCAAGCAACGTGGATTAATGAAGGTAAGGCAGCGACACGTCGTGTATTACACAGTAGCTTAATCGCATCCAACATTGAACATGAATTGGATAAGTTCATTGCAGGTGAGCTGATTATCAGTGCATCTGATCGTATTGATGTGTTATTGGCAAGTAGCTTAGCCACCAGTAATGGCATCCCATTAGCAGGTTTGGTATTAACAGAACATTATGAGCCCAATGCTTTGGTTCTTGAGTTCTGCCAATCTGCGATTAAGAATGGTTTACCGATTTTACATACACCTCTCAGTACCTTTGAAACTGCACAAAAGCTTTCAAATTTAAGCAATGAAATCCCTGTTGATGATATCCAACGTGCTGATCAAGTGACCCGCTTTGTATCGAGTCATATTGATCCTGTTTGGTTGACTCAAATGCTCAATGGCGATTACAAACCGCGCCTTTCCCCTTCTGCGTTCCGCCATGAATTGGTACAAAAATCAATTGCTGCAAAAAAACGTATTGTTCTGCCTGAAGGTGATGAGCCACGTACTGTTCAAGCTGCTGCAATCTGTCAGTCGCGTGGTATTGCTCAATGTGTTTTATTGGCAAAACCTGAAGCTGCGATTGAAGTCGCTAAAGCACGTAATATTGAATTACCTTTTGATTTAGAAATCATTGATCCTGACCTGATTCGTGAAAATTATGTCACTAAAATGGTTGAATTACGCAAAGGCAAACTCAACGAATTGCAAGCTCGTGAACAACTTCAAGATACTGTGGTTTTAGGTACCATGATGTTGGCACTCGATCAAGTAGATGGTTTAGTTTCTGGTGCAATACATACCACAGCAAATACTGTTCGACCCGCTTTTCAGTTGATTAAAACCGCACCAGACTATTCTTTAGTATCTTCTATATTTTTCATGCTGTTACCAGATGAAGTTTATGTCTATGGTGACTGTGCGATTAATCCCGATCCTGATGCAGAACAGTTGGCGGAGATTGCCATCCAATCTGCCGATTCAGCAAAAGCTTTTGGCATAGACCCTCGCATTGCGATGATTTCTTACTCTACAGGAACATCAGGCACAGGTGCAGAAGTGGAGAAAGTTGCTAAGGCGACTGAAATTGCCAAACAACGCCGCCCTGATTTACTCATTGATGGCCCGCTCCAGTATGATGCAGCATCAGTTGAAAGTGTGGGACGCTCTAAAGCGCCAGACTCTAAAGTTGCAGGTCGTGCCAATGTATTTATTTTCCCTGACCTCAATACAGGGAATACCACTTATAAAGCGGTGCAGCGTTCTGCTAACGTAGTGAGTGTAGGCCCAATGTTGCAAGGTTTAAATAAACCTGTAAATGATCTATCTCGTGGTGCTTTGGTCGATGATATTGTATTTACCATTGCTTTGACTGCAATCCAAGCAGAGCAACAAGAAGTTTAATTTAAGACGTTCTAGTCGATAAAAAACTTCTTAATATAAAAAGCCATCCAATCGAACAATTGGATGGCTTTTGTTTTATAGATCAAATACTATACAGGAATACAAAGTATTCATATTCCATGTTTAGAAAATGCTTACCGATGACTTAGAAGAAATAATTCACTCGGAATAAATAATTGCGTGGCGTTCCTGGCATAGAACTCGAACGCCAGTATTCTTTATCCGTTAAATTATTCACGGCAATAGTTGCACCCCATTTGTCATCTTTATAACCAATTGCAGCATCTACGCGAGTAAAGTCTGGCATTTTTGCAATATTTTTATCTGTCGTATAATAAGAACCCACGTAGGTTGCACCCACTTCACCATACCAATTTTGAGTCGGTAAATAACGAACAAATAAGTTCCCTGTATTTTCAGAAATACCCCCAAGTCGATTGCCTTTTAAGTTATCAGCTTCCTTCACATTACGACTATCATCTTTCCATTTTGCATCAGTAAAGCCATAACCACCACGAACGTAGAGATTTTCAAGTACTTTACCGATAAAACTAAACTCTACACCTTTTGATTGCTGTTTTTGTCCCACTTCCCATTCATCTGGCTTATTGATAGCGTCCGGCTGATAGCGGATATTGTTTTTGGTAATATCGTAGATCGAAAGTTGTGTATTCAAATTGCCATCTAACCAATCACTTTTTACCCCAATTTCATACTGTTCGTTATATTGCGGCTCAGCATCATATAAACTCGGATCGATCGAAGCACTCACACCTAACAAACCTCGACCACCATACGGTGAAAAACTTTTACTATAAGATGCATAAAAACTTTGGCTTTCAACTGGCTGCCAAACAAAACCAATATTCGGACTTACGCTATCATCACTATAAGATCGAGTGCTGTTTTTACGAACATCATGAGTTTTAAAATCATAACTGTCATATCTCAGACCAAGCATCATCTTGTATTTTTCGTTGAATGAAATCAGATCTTGAAGGAAAAAACTCAGCGCATTGGCATCCGTTTGACTGTGCGATGTTTCATCAGGTCGCGCACCATTCAATGCTGTCCAACTTGGAGACAAGAAACTATCCGTTGTATCAAATGGATTGACATAACGATAATAAATTCCCGCCTTTTCTCCACTTGAATAGTTTCCAAGGATTGGTTCTCTCTTTTCATTTGACCAATCGCTGCCTAGCATAATTTTATGGTCTAAAAGACCCGTTTTAAATTGACCAGTAATATCAAAAGTATTCACCAATGTTTTATTTGTGGTTTGCTGCCAAGCGTAGTTTTGGCGGATTTTACCTTGCCAATCACATGGCTTACCGTCATTTTGTAGTCCCTCTGTTGAACACCATGTTCCAGCAAAGAAATTATCAAAATCTTGGAATGATTCACGGTGACTGAGTGCCCAATGAAACTTCCAGTCAGGTGCAAATTCATATTTTAAGTCAGTTCTAAATGACTTTGTTTCATCAACAATATTATCATTTGGTCCAGCAAACCCTGTTTTGATCGAAACACCTGCGGGTAGATTTACATATTCTGGCCCACGATCTGGTGTTCTGTTCAGGCTGTCATAGGTGAATTCGGTTGTCCAAAGCAACTTTTCATCATCACTACGATAGGTCACACTAGGTGATAGCATTTCCTGATTAAATCCGATGCCTGAACGGAAACTATTGCTATCAGACTTTTCGCCAACCAAACGTACTGCCCAGTTATCATTTAAAATTTTATTCAGGTCAATGGTTCCACCTACGTTATCGTAAGAACCCACATAGGCGCCAACAGAACTTTTAGAATCAAAGTTCGCAACCTTAGTCACCATATTGATGACACCGCCACCTGCGCTGCGACCATAAAGTACTGATGCTGGGCCTTTTAATATCTCGATACGTTCAATATTTGCAGTGCTACGACGATACTGTCCACTTTCACGTACACCATCACGGTAAATATCATTGGTATCTGCATTAAATCCGCGAATAGAAATACCATCATTTCGTGCATCATAACTTGTCGAAACACCTGGTGTACCTTGCAACATCACACTTAAGTCATTTGCACCATAAAGCTTGTATTTTGATACATCAATGGTATCAATCGTTTGTGGAATGTCTTTTTTATCTAAGCCATTTCGTGTGACATTTGCTTGTTTATAATCGACATAAGTCTTGATTGGATCCCCTTCCTCCATTGCCTCAATAACAATGGTTGGAAGTGTTGCAGAACTACTTTTTTGTGTTTCATCAATTTCTGAATTGGCAAAAACTGTAGAAGAAACAAAGAAAAAACCTGTTGATAACATCATCAAAGTTAAGCTTTTTTTAGCAAATGGCATGACACACCGAAAACATAGTGATAATAATTATCATTATAATACAAGTTTATAAAACTTTACAAAACATATTAATTCAACTACAGAATAAACCACTTTTACACTATATCAGCTCAAAATTATGTTAAAAAACTGATAAATATTGAGTGATTTCTCATATTACGAACTTATATTAAATTTTTTCAATCAGAAGATGCCTTGATTAAACAATAAAAAACCAGCCAGTACCATTATGATTAAGCAGTTTACACATTCTAAAATTTTCATGATTTTTATCTAAAAAATTGCAAAAATAAAATCGATTTATGAATGTTTTAAAGTTGCTAAATACTTTCTATTTCAATATCTTTAAAGCCAATAGATAAAACATAATTTGAACAGAAAATAAAAACTGGTAGCTACCTCGATGAATGAAACAAGTACAAGCAAATTTCCATTTGGACGAAATTTTTATTTCATTCAGTTCTCTGCAATTTTTAACAGTATTGCTTCTCGCTGCACATATCTTGCACTTGCTTGGTGGGTACTTTCTGTCACCCATGATGCAACTGCTTTTGCAGTTTTTGTTGCTGTAGGCGCTGCGGCTGATATCTTAGCACGTGGATTATTTGGCTCACTTGGTGATACTTACGACAAACAAAAACTGATTTCAATTTGCTATTTGATGAGTTTAATTTCATCAGTGGTTATTGCTCTGCTTGCTACAGCAAATTTGTATTGGTCAGGATTGCTGATTTTTTGCCAAGTGATCGCTGGTTTAGCGGTCGGAATCCGTGAACCATTACAAAATAGTATTATTCCTTTTCAAGTGACTAAAGCATTGCTTTCTAAGGCAATTCAATGGCGTTCAGCTGCTATCACCATCGTGACATTTTGTTCACCTATCATGGGGACTGGATTCATTTCAATCATCGGTGCACAAAATACCCTTTGGCTAGGTGTTGGGTTAATTGTTGTTTCAATCGTACTTTTAGCATTTGTTAAGCCAACAAATCTTCCTCAAGATTTCGAACATGCACCCAAACGCCCCAAATGGTACAGTGGCTTTTCTGCAATTTTACGACTACCACCTGAAATCAGTTTAATTAAAATTACTTTTTTCATGAACTTAGGGCTTTATCCATTTTTAGGCGTCGTTCTACCTGCGTTCTTTTATCAAAATTACAGCAAAAGTCCTTGGTTGTTTGGGATCGCAGATACTGCTTTTGCGCTCGGTATGTTTATCGGTGCAACAAAAATTGGGGTCGCGGCTAATACTCATTTTGGTCGTGCACCCACCACCTATATGGGGTATTTAGGTTTAGGTGTGGGTATTTTTATTACTGCGCTGATGTGCCAAGTATTAAGCGTTTTTCATCTAGCTTATTTTCTACTCTTATGTTTTGGAATGGGGTTAGCTGGCTGTGGCTTAATGGTGGCTGTGACCAATACCAGTTTTATGCGTAGCGCTGCATCTCCAAATCATTTTCTCAATAGAATCAGTGCATCATCAACTTTTGGTACAGGTATTGCCAGTCCTCTTGGCGTTGTGATTGCAGGTATGTTTATCACTTATTTAGGTTTATATACAACAATGATTGTACTAAGTTTGATCATTGTATCTGCTTCAGTCGTATCATTTTTTAGTTCAGACCTTCGACAAGTTTTGGCTTTACCTGAAGATGAAATTCATGGGGCTTATTCTCGCTTTTATCCCAAAGCTTTTGATAAAAATGAGCAGATTGTGTTGAATGAGGATGTTGTGTAAATGCGAGAGCAAATACTTATCTTGGGAAAGCTTTATTTAGACAATAAATTGAAATTATTTTATTAAAGTAAATATAACGGTTTTAAGCGGAAAAGAAGACGTATTTTTAAAATTTAGACATAAAAAAAGAAGATAAAGCTTTAGGCTTGATCTTCTTTCTGACCATAAATCCAAGTTGCTGCAATAAAGGTACTAAAAGCTACAACCATCAGGACACTTAACATTGTCATATTTCATCACTCACTTTTTGTTATGACTATTATGTGAAAGTATTATGACAACTTTATGACAATATCGTCATATTTAAAAAATTAACATTAAATTACTTTTTAATCATAAATTACAAATACTTATTAATAAATACTTATTCCGACCGTTAAAAATAATTAATTTTCTTTTAAAATATTACCTTAATTATGACACTGCATAATCACCAAATATGAGCATAAATGATAAGTGATATTTATTAAACTTTAGCCCAAATCTTAAGCAAAGTACCCACAAATCTTGCTTTATCACGTATAATTTAGCCCGCTAGCTATCAGCCCGCTCAAGAGATTTTCGATATGACAACTATTATCAAGCAAGATGACTTGATCACATCGGTCAAGGATGCGCTTCAGTTCATTTCTTACTATCATCCACAAGACTTCATCCAAGCGATGAGCCGTGCTTATGATCGTGAAGAGAACAAAGCCGCAAAGGATGCAATTGCACAAATCCTCATTAACTCACGTATGTGTGCAGAAGGTCATCGTCCAATCTGTCAAGATACTGGTATTGTTAACGTATTTGTTGATGTGGGCTTAGATGTTAAATTTGATTTAACCATGAGCTTAGATGATGCAATTAATGAAGGTGTACGCCAAGGTTATTTAGAAAATAGTAACGTTCTTCGTGCATCTGTACTTGCTGACCCTGCTTTTGGTCGTAAGAATACCAAAGATAATACACCTGCTGTGATTCACTACAAACTCGTACCGGGTAATAAGGTAGATATCACTGTTGCCGCTAAAGGCGGCGGTTCAGAAAATAAATCTAAACTTGCGATGTTAAACCCTTCTGATTCTATCGTGGATTGGGTGCTAAAAACTGTTCCTACCATGGGTGCAGGTTGGTGTCCTCCAGGTATGTTAGGTATTGGTATTGGTGGTACTGCTGAAAAAGCCATGATGCTTGCAAAAGAATCACTCATGGAAGAAATCAACATGGACGAGTTACTTCGTCGTGGGCCTGAAAATAAAATCGAAGAACTCCGTATGGAAATTTTCGAAAAAGTAAATGCACTTGGTATTGGTGCTCAAGGTCTTGGCGGTTTAACCACTGTTCTTGATATTAAAATCAAAGATTACCCTTGCCATGCTGCGGGTAAACCAGTCGGTATGATTCCGAACTGTGCTGCAACTCGTCATGCACATTTCCAACTAGATGGTTCTGGTATTGCACATATTCAAGCACCTAAAATTTCTGATTATCCTGAAGTGACTTGGGATTCTTCAAGCTCTAAGCGTGTTGACCTAGACAATATTACGCAAGAAGAAATGAACACTTGGCAACCAGGTGACACATTATTGTTGAACGGTACGATCTATACAGGTCGTGACGCTGCACATAAACGCATGTGTGAAATGCTGGACAATGGCGAAGAGCTTCCAGTCGATCTTAAAGGTAAATTTATTTACTACGTTGGTCCTGTAGATCCTGTAGGTGATGAAGTGGTTGGCCCTGCTGGTCCAACAACTGCTACACGTATGGACAAATTTACACGTCAAGTTTTAGAAGCAACTGGCTTGTTCGGTATGATCGGTAAAGCGGATCGTGGCCCTACAGCAATTGAAGCAATCAAAGACAACAAAGCGACTTATTTAATGGCTGTTGGTGGTGCTGCTTACTTAGTTTCTAAAGCAGTTCGTCAAGCAGAAGTTGTTGCATTTGCTGATTTAGGAATGGAAGCAATCTACAAATTTGTGGTTGAAGATATGCCTGTTTCAGTGGCTGTCGATGTGAATGGTACATCAATTCATGCAACAGCGCCAAAAATCTGGCAAGCTAAAATTGGGAAAATCCCAGTGGTCGATGCTGCTGCAAGTTGATCCATCATTCTTTTCAGATTCAGCTTGAATCTTGATAAAAAAGCACTTTATGATGAGTAAGGTGCTTTTTTAATTTGGATTAAATAATGAAAATAAAACAATGGATCACATCACTTCTATTTACCAGTTTATTATTGGCAGTCCAATCGAGTGCTTTTGCCAATCCTGCAACAGATAAAAGTATCGATAAACTGATGCAGCTTTCAAATATTTCCGAAATATTTAAGCAAAGTACCAGAGACATGCAACCTTATTTTGATGAACAAGCGGAAGACCTTGTACGTCAAGTGACTGGTGCTCAAACATTAAATATTGATCAACAAAATGCAGTTCTACAAATCAGTGCACTTTACAGTGAAGTTCAACAAAAAATTACTACAGATCCACAATTTATTAATATGTTTAAAGCCTTATTCAAAAAGACTTTTACAGAAGAAGAAGTTCAAGCCAATATCGAATTTTTAAGCACTCCGATTGGACAATCGATTAATCAAAAAATGAATCTGCTGATGTCAGACATCATGTTAGAAACAACAAAATTTTCCCAAGAACAGATGCTAAAAGAAGAAAACCAAAAGCTGATTAAACAAAAAATGGAAGCAATCTTAGTGCCTTTGGTTCAAGGGCGAGAAGACTGAATTTATAAATACATCCAATTCTAGATATAGTAGGTATAAAGGAAAAAATATGAAAATCATCAACTATCTCATCTGTGGTCTGTTCTGTTGTTCTGCAAATTTAAGTTTTGCAGCCCAAGCATCCTCTCAAGATGTGGATAAATTAATCAATGTGATGAATTTAAATCAACTGATCCAAGATACTCTCAAGCAAATTCGCCCACAGCTCGACCAACAGGCTTATACCATTGTACAAAGCATTGTAAAACATGAAAATTTAAGCCCACAGGAACAAGTGATAGCCAATCAATTGGCAGATAAGCTGTATGGGCAAAGCCAGAAAATGTTGGCATGGGATAAATTAAAACCTGTTTATTCAAAAATTTATAGCAATGTATTTAATGCCGAAGAAATCAAAGCACAGATTGATTTTTATTCGAGTCCTATTGGCCAATCGATTTTACAAAAAACACCACTGGTCGCTCAGGAAAGTATGAAAATTATGAATGACCAGTTATTTTCAGTGATGCAAACCACACAACAAGATTTTGCAGATATTGATAAACAGTTACGTGAACTAAAAAAACAAGCTGATTAAAACGACGAAAATAATGGCGATAAAAACAAAGAAATCGAGTTAAACGATTAACTCGATTTCTGATAAGAGGATCAGTCTATTTCAGCTCAAAAGCACTGATTTAAAAACCACTGACTTAACTTGTTGAATTACCAAGTCATTGGGTTCCAAATTTTGAATGGTTGAGTTAAATGCACATCATCACTGACTTTATAATCTTCACCTTTAATTTTTTCTTTAGGCTTGATCACACGACCATCTGCTGTAACTTCTGCAACAAAATTTAATCCCGGTGATTTTAACTGCGTCATTGCGATTTCTTTTAACGCTTGACGTGTTGGCATTTGCATTAAAGGGCCGACACGTAGCAAACCTGCTTCGCCATTGGGGCCACCACGAAACTTCTCTTCCTCATATTTCACAAAATATTGCCCACCCGCTTCAACAGAAAAATAGGCAACTTTCGGTTTTTGGAAATGTAAAACACCCAAAGGGCGACTTAAGCTTAACTTATAATCCCCTTCCGCTAACTCAACCCAATAATAATGGTTACTGATGAGACTTGGGATATGTTCGCCATTTAAAAAGAAACTGGTTGGAATGATTTCCTGTCTGTTCCATCGGCTATCTGGGCGATAAAAATAAACGATCGCAGCTTGTGGATTTTGAGGTTTCACCAGTTTGAAATATTGACCTGGTTTTTGTTTCATCCAAGAGCCAGCAGAAAATGAAGCAATCTTATATTGATCAAGTTTCTCATGAATCAATGAGTCTTCTTTTTTCAAATCAATTGGATCTAAAGTCGAAACAACTTTTACAGATTGCTGTTCAACTGATTGATGACTTTGACACGCTGCTAAACCACAACTGATCAAAACAACTAAACCGATGTAACGCATGATTATCCCTCACCGCGTATTTTTTATTTTTCGTTCTTGATAAACACTATTTTCGCCATTGAGCTTAACATTTCAATGACCATTTAAAAATAAAAAACGTGTAAATAGTCAAACTAATTACACGTTTCAGATGAATTGCATCAGTTATTCAAACAAAATCCACGGAATTAAGCAGATTTTGTATCAAGTACCTTTAAATCCACTTTTTCTACATCGATTTGTTCTTGCTTCGGCTGACGTCCTGCTTGATAAACAGGTTCAGCTTTATCGTTAATCACTGCTTCATTGATAATGACTGTACCGACATCTTGACGGCTTGGTAAGTCATACATTGTTTCAAGCAATACATTTTCAAGGATAGAACGTAGGCCACGCGCACCAGTATTACGATCAAGTGCTTTTTTCGCCACTGCACGTAAAGCAGAGTCTTCAAAAATCAGGTCAACATTTTCCATCTCAAACAGGTATTGATACTGACGTGTTAATGCATTTTTAGGTTCAGTCAAAATCTGCATCAACGCTTCTTCATCAAGCTCTTCAAGCGTTGCAATGACAGGTAAACGACCGATGAATTCTGGAATCAGACCAAAACGAACCAAGTCAGCTGCTTCAACTTGACGGAACAATTCAGATAATTTTTTACTATCATCTTTATTCTTCACATCAGCCGTGAAACCAATACCACCCTTCTCTTGACGTTGTTGTACAACCTTCTCAAGACCTGAGAACGCACCACCGCAAATAAACAAGATATTTGCAGTATCCACTTGAATAAACTCTTGTTGTGGATGCTTACGACCACCTTGTGGTGGAATCGATGCAACGGTACCTTCAATCATTTTTAATAATGCTTGCTGTACACCTTCACCAGACACATCACGGGTAATCGATGGATTTTCAGATTTACGGGTAATCTTATCAATTTCATCAATGTAGATAATGCCCTTCTGAGCTTTCTCTACATCATAATCCGCTTTTTGCAGTAGCTTTTGAATAATGTTTTCAACATCTTCACCGACATAACCTGCTTCGGTCAATGTTGTCGCATCTGCCATCGCAAATGGAACATCTAGCAAACGAGCAAGTGTCTGCGCAAGTAAAGTTTTACCTGAACCAGTAGGTCCAATCAGCAAAATATTACTTTTCGCAATTTCCACGGCGTCAGCAGGCTTATGACCTGTTTGGCTTACTTTTAGACGTTTGTAATGGTTATATACTGCAACAGAAAGGGTTTTCTTTGCTGTATCTTGACCAATCACATACTGGTCCAATGCCGCACGAATTTCATGTGGTTTTGGTAATGGACGCGTCGCCCAATCACCTGTTTCCACTTGCTGGCTGGTTTGGACTAAGTCTAAGCATACATCCACACATTCATTACAAATGTATGCGTCCTCGCCTGCAATCAGTTTACCGACTTCAGACTGCGTTTTACCGCAAAATGAACAATGCTTTTGTCCTTGAGGAAGATCGGACATTTTCACTCCAAATTCTTAAATCTTGTCTTTAAAGTTTAGTTTTGAGGGCGTTTACTTAATACCTGATCCACTAAACCATATTCTTTCGCTTGCTCAGCAGTCATGAAATTATCACGATCTGTATCTTTCGCAACTCTTTCATAATCTTGACCACTGTGTTCTGCCATCAAACGATTTAATCGTTCTTTAATGAACAAAATTTCACGTGCATGAATTTCAATATCAGATGCTTGTCCACGGAAACCACCTAATGGTTGGTGAATCATCACACGTGCATTTTCCAAGCAATAACGCTTGCCTTTTGCACCCGCATTTAATAAAAATGCGCCCATTGATGCTGCTTGCCCCATGCAATAGGTCACAACATCAGGTTTAATAAATTGCATGGTATCGTAAATTGCCATACCAGCAGTCACAGAACCACCCGGTGAGTTGATATATAAATGAATATCTTTGTCCGGATTTTCTGCTTCCAAGAACAACATTTGCGCAACAATTAAGTTCGCCATGTTGTCTTCAACTTCGCCTGTTAAAAAAATCACACGCTCACGTAAAAGACGTGAAAAAATATCGAAAGAACGCTCACCACGAGAAGATTGTTCTACGACCATTGGTACTAAAGCGTTTTCAATTGATGGAACATACATATGTTATTTATTCCTGAATTTTTGTTACTGCACTCATAGTCACAATATGAGGGATAATGACTGAAAATGCAAAATATTCCCAACCAAATATCCGATATTTTTTGCATCAGTATTGTGAATGAATCTAACAAGCCTCTATCAAATCGCATAAAAAAAGGCGCCGAAGCGCCCTTTTTAGACTGAAGAACTTAGCCTTGTTGACGAGCTTGTTGTTCTTTCAATAAGTCTTGGTAACTTACAACTTCGTCAGTTACTTTTGCAGCAGCAAGAAGATGATCTACAACTTGATCTTCTAACACAACGCCTTCAATTTGAGCGCGTTGTTGTTTATCAGTTTTGAAGTATTCGATTACTTCTGTAGGATCTTCATAAGAAGAAGCCATATCTTCGATATAAGCATCTACACGAGCCGCATCTACTTCAAGTTTAGCATCAGCCAATACTTTGCTGACTAATACGCCAAGTTTAACTGCTTTTTCAGCTTGTTCTTTGAACAATTCATCTGGAAGCATGCTGCTGTCAAATGCTTTTGCACCTTGAGCACCAAACTGTTGAGTGAATTGTTGAATCATTTGTTGACGTTGACGATCAATTTCTTGAGCCAACATAGATTCTGGAACTTCAACTTCGTTTGCAGCAACAAGTGCATCAAAAGTTGCACCTTTCACTTGGTTACGAAGACCATTTTTCACTTCACGTTCCATATTTTTGCGAACGTCAGCTTTTAATTTTTCAACGCCTTCTTCTTCAGAAATACCAAAGATTTTTAAGAATTCAGCATCAATTTCTGGAAGCTTTTGCTTTTCAACAAGTTTTACATTGATTTTGAATTGAGCAGCTTTACCAGCAAGGTTTTCAGCTTGGTAATCTTCAGGGAAAGTAACATCGATTACTTTCTCTTCGCCTTTCTTCATACCAACGATACCGTCTTCGAAGCCAGGGATCATACGACCAGAACCTAAAACAAGTTTAAAGTCTTCAGCAGCACCGCCGTCAAACTTCTCACCATCTACAGTGCCTTCAAAATCGAAAGTCACTTGCATGTCTTTTTTAGCCATGCCTTTAGTTTCAGTCCACTCAGCACGTTGCTTTTGAAGATTTTCAAGCATTGCGTCAACATCTTTGTCAGTCACTTCAGATGTTTTACGTGAAACTTCAAGACCGTCGAATTTAACTTCAACTTCTGGATAAACTTCAACAGTTGCTTGATAAACTAAAGCATCATCTTTGTTCTCAACTTTATCGATATTTGGCATACCAACAGCGTTGATTTTTTCTTGTTGAATCGCTTCAAATACGGTGTCACGAATAATGTCGTTGACAACTTCTTGGTAAATGCCAGCGCCATATTCACGACGTACAACATTTACAGGCACTTTACCTTGACGGAAGCCGTTAATCTTCACAGTTTTAGCAGTGCGTTTCAAGCGAGCTTCAAACTGCTCGTTAATACGGCTCGTCGGTACAGATACATTTAAACGACGGGCAACGCCCGAAACCGCTTCAGAAGTTACTTGCATGGCTTCCTCGATAGAATTTAATAATTACAGTTTTTAAAAAAGTGCCACATTATATGACAACATTAAAGGATATACAAAACAGGATGACGAAACTATAAGATTTTATCTTGTTTTATTCGATTATTTCGTTTTCTTTTATTTTTTTGAGTAAATACTCAACTTTTGTATGATTCTTATTGCAAATGATAAACTTTATCATTATCATTACTATTGTTTTTAATATTTTATTAATTTTCATATATTTATCTCGTCCAATTTGGAATTCTATTTATGAGTAAGTTCAATCTCCGCCCATTAAGCCTCGCTATTATCGGAATAACCGCAAGTTCAGCATTTGCAAGTACGCAAACTGAGGATTCCTCCTCAATGCATCAACTTTCAACAATTGTGGTTTCAGCTGCGGGGTTTGAACAAGATATTAAAAATGCACCAGCTACAATGACTGTGATTACTGCTGAAGATTTAAAAAATAAACGAATTAATTCAATAGCGGATGCGTTGATTGATGTCGAAGGTGTCGATATCAGTCCTACAGCAGGAAAAACAGGTGGTTTAAATATTCGTATTCGTGGTATGGATTCTGAATATACATTAGTTTTAGTCGATGGCCGTCGCCAAAACAGCACTGGAGACATTACACCAAATGGTTTTGGTGAATCGAATAATAGTTTTATTCCACCTATTTCAGCGATTGAACGTATCGAAGTAATTCGTGGTCCAGCATCAACTTTATACGGTTCTGATGCAATGGGCGGTGTTGTTAATATTATTACAAAAAAAGTTTCAAATGAGTGGACTGGATCTATCACCTTAGATGGAACATTATTACCTAATAATTCTGATTTTGGTAATCAATATTCTGCTGATACATTTGTTTCAGGTCCAATCGTTAAAGACTTACTTGGGCTTCAAATTCGAGGAAGAAAAGCTGAAAGAAGCCAATCACATATCACACGTACAGATGACAAAGATAATTCAACAGAATTAAATATGGGCAATAACCCAACAAAGTCTGATTTAGAAACCATAGGATTACGTTTAACATTAACACCAACAGATCAGCACGATCTTTCAGCTGAATATGAACAAACTGAACAATGGTATGACAATTCACTCGGACAACTAGGTACTTTGGGTGCAAATGGTGGTTATGACAAAGCACAAGAATATAACCGAGAAAAAATGATATTGGCGCATACATGGCGCAACAACATCGGCACTTTAGACTCTAGTATCACCAATACTCAAACTGAAACGATTGGACGCCTAATTCCTTCTCGTGCACAAAATGGTTCTACAGCAATTACCCCTCGCTTATTAGAAAGTGAAGACACCATTTTTGATACTAAATTTACAACCAAATTCTTTGATGCACATAACATTACAGTAGGCGGACAATGGTGGGATGCCAGTATTAAAGATGGTCTTAGAGCCAATAAAAAAGTTTCTTTTGAGCAACTTGGCATATTTGCCGAAGATACATGGGCACTTACAGATTATCTAGCTTTAACGCTTGGTCTACGTTTTGATGACCATGATACTTTTGGGGATTTCTGGACTCCACGTGCATATTTAGTTTGGAATGCCAATAATAACTGGACTTTTAAAGGTGGTTATTCAGAAGGTTATAAAGCGCCACGATTAGAACGTTTAACCGATGGTATTTATAATGTCGGTGGGCAAGGACGCATACCTTTATTTGGTAATCCTGATTTAAAACCAGAAACCAGTAAAAACTTTGAACTTGGCGCATACTTCAATAACATTTCAAATTTCGATGCCAATATCACAGCCTTTTACAATCAAGTCGAAGATAAAATTGTTTCTGGGCCAATTGAAGAAACGTGTGATGCGAATATAAACAAAGCCTATTGTGAAGGAATAATGGTGAGTATTGGTACGCCATGGGTCATGCAATCAGGTGATAGTGGTAGTCGTTCTTGGACAATTTCACGTTCTGTAAATGCTGAAGAAGCTAAAATTTATGGTATTGAAACGGGTTTAAATTGGGAATTCCTTCCAGCTTGGAAATTAGGCTTAAATTACACTTGGACAGAAACTGAAATAAAAGACTCTAAAATTGGAAATCCACCTTTAAATGATACGCCTAAGCATATTGTTAATGCTTCTTTAAAATGGCAAGCAGACGAAAACATACAATTATGGACTCGGGGTGAATATAGAAGTGATCGAGCTCGCTTCACCTCTACTTATGAAAACTTAAGTACTGCAAACAAACAAGTATATGATGCTTTAGGCGATTATGAATCATATGCACTTTTACATGTTGGTTCGAATTTCTCTGTCAATGACCAATGGGACATTGGTGTTGCTTTATATAATGTCTTTGATAAAAACTTCATTGATTATGAAAAAGTAGGTTCAAGCTATTACAACCGATATAGCAATACTCAAGAAGGCCGTCGAGTTCAGCTAAGTACTTCATTTAAATTCTAAATCTAAAATTTCAATGAAAAACCCTGTTTTAACAGGGTTTTCTTTTTTCACAAAAAATCATACGTTTAAAAACATATTGTTACACTATTTCATTTATTTTTTCACTTTATCATAAATCTACAATCGTTAATTTCAATTTAGATAAATTGGTATAAAAAACAAGAATCATTATTATTCGCATACAAATTTGCATTACTCTTTGTGAGTTCCAGTATGTCTTTTATCAAATCACGTAAAAAAATTGTTACTACAGCAATTGCCTCTTCTTTATCAGTCATCGCCACTACAGCCATTGCACAAGAAGAAACTGCTCAACTACCAACAATCAAAGCACAAGCTACAAGTGAACAAAGCTTAAAAGTAGACCAATCTGCAAATACAAAATTTGTAGCTCCTCTTTTAGATACGCCTAAATCTGTATCTGTGATTTCAAAACAACTGATTCAAGACACTCAAGTCACAACACTTGCAGACGCACTTCGTACTGTTCCGGGGATTACACTAGGTGCTGGTGAAGGTGGTAACCCAAACGGTGACCGTCCATTTATCCGCGGTTATAACTCTGAAAGCTCAATGTTTGTAGACGGTGTACGTAATTCAACATCACAAAACCGTGAAATGTTTGCCGTAGAGCAAGTTGAAATTACCAAAGGTTCTGCATCTGCTATGGGCGGTGCAGGTACAACTGGTGGCAGTATTAACATGATTTCTAAAGTCGCTAAACAAGGTGACTTTTTAGAAGGTTCTGTTGGCGCTGGAACAGACGATTACCAACGTATTACTTTAGACGGTAACAAAGATTTTGGTAATGGTATTGCTGCACGTGTTGCTGTCATGGGACATCACAATGACAAAGCTGGCCAAAAAGATGGTACTGAATATGCACGTGCTGGTATCGCTCCAAGCATTACTTTTGGCTTAGACAGTGATACACGTGCAACATTAAGTTATTACTACTTAAAAACTGACGATACGCCAGATTCAGGTATTCCATATAACAACCCATTTCCAGCTACAAGTCCTAAAGTAGGTTTAAATGGTAATGGTAAGCCGATCGATGTTAAACAAGGCATGTACTATGGCTGGAAAGATCGTGATTTCCAAAAACAAGAAAACCAATCGGGAACCATCAAGCTTGAGCATGATTTTACTGATGATTTAACCATTAGCAATATTGCTGTTTATAACAAATCAAAGAACGATTACCTTTGGACTAACCCTGATGATTCAAAAGGGAACTTCTATAATGCTACAGGTGATTTAACAGGAAATGTTTGGGCTCGTGCAAACTCACGTGTTGGTGATACCGATGCATTTACAGATCAACTGGCTTTAAAAGGCAAGTTTAATACTGGTCGCTTCAAGCACAGCTTCAACTTAGGCGCTGAATACTCTGAGCAAGATACAGATCGTACGCAATATATTATTAATGGCGACAACACAACTGGAAATAAATATCAAAACTGCACCCCAACTGACTCAGTAAGTTCGGGCTGGTGTACTTCTGTACAAAATCCGAATCGTGGTCAATGGACGGGGACGCTTAGCACAGTAGGTGCCGATCGTTATAAAATTGAAAATGAAAATACCTCAGTTTACTTCCTTGATAGTATTGAATTACACCCACAATGGATTTTAGATTTAGGTCTTCGTTGGGATGATTATTCTGCTAAACAGACTATGACTTATGGTGCACTTAACAATTCCGTTACTGGTGCAAATAATACTAAAATTACTGCGAAAGCAGGCGATCAAGTTGCCATTAAAAATGATTCTGATTTTATCAATTATCAAGCTGGCTTAGTTTATAAACCTGTAGAAAATGGTTCGATCTATGTAAGTTATGCAACTTCATCAAATCCAGTCGGTGTAGATGGCGGTGATGGTTCTGAGGGTATTACTACTGCAATCAAGAATCTAAAACCAGAAGAAGTTCGTACGATGGAACTTGGTACGAAATGGGATGTTTTAAATGACAAGTTAAACCTAACTGCTGCCATTTTCCGTACTGAAAAAACCAATACTCGCGCAACAACTGACGAAGGTACAACCCAAAATATCGGCGAGACACGTGTCGATGGTTTGGAGTTAGGTATCAACGGTAATATCACTGAAAAATGGAGTGTATCTGCGGGTTATACTTATTTAGATAGCGAACTTGTCGATGGTGGTTTCGAGAATATCGGAACATCTACAGCACCAATTTATATTACAAACCGAAGCAACGGTAACCAAGTTCAAAACGTTGCAAAAAATAGTGGGACACTTTGGACGACATACCAAGTTTTACCTGAACTTACTTTAGGTGCTGGCGCAATTGCTATGGACAAAGTCTATGGAAATGCGGCGAATACTAAATTTGTTCCAGGCTATGTTCGTTACGATGCAATGGCACGTTATAACGTGAATAAGAATGTTGATTTACAACTCAATGTAAACAACCTTTCTGACAAACGTTATTTCACCAAAGCATACTCATCTCACTATGCAACAGAAGCTGAAGGTCGTAGCGCAGTACTTTCTATTAATTTCAAATACTAAGATCGAAAAATTAAGATCGAATACTCCTGTTTTGACAGGTAGCACTTAGAGAAAAAGGAGTCTTTGTACTAAAGGCTCCTTTTTTAATCCAAAAAATTCAGTAAATATTAAACTCATCATTCTAATCATGTAGATGAATAAATAAAATCAACGCCATCTACACAAAGCCTCCCCCTGCTCTTTTATCCTCTTTATTTTTTGATTTTCGATGACTTAGTTCATCTCAATAGTTGTTCATTTTCACATCGTGATTCTATGCAATAAAAAGTTAAATTGATGACTGAAGATTTTTAGACACTAAAATTTACCACCAATTAAAAAACACTGATTTTTAACAGAAAAAATCACTCAACTTTTACATTCTGTCATTGTTTTACTGAATCAAAATATCGAAATTAAACATTTTTTTCATCAATATTTATGCATAAACAAAGATAATAGCCATTGTTAATGATAATAATTATCACTAAAATTCGCATCAATTGTTACAGGCCTTAACAATATCTTCACTTTTACTGCATATTCAAATTTGCCAATACGCAATGCCATGCAGTCAAAGAATTTTGTCATTCATATACTAGGGATACCCTACAATGGCGCAGATTAAAAGCCGTAAACATAACAGATCAACTCAGCTTGTTGCTCTAGCAGCTTCTTTTCCTTTGATGGCACATGCCGCTCAACAGGAAAGTGACACAGCAAAATTACCTGTGATCGCAGTTGAGGCAAAAGCTGAAAACAACTATAAAGCTGAACGAGTTAGTTCTACGAAATACACTCAGCCATTGGTGGATACCCCACAAACCATTTCTGTCATTAAAAAAGAAATTTTAAAAGAACAAGGCGCGACTTCGCTTGTGGATGCTTTGCGTAATACGCCGGGAATCACATTGCAACTGGGTGAAAATGGTAATACCAGTGCAGGTGATGCATTCCAAATGCGTGGTTTTGATACTAAAAACTCGATTTATGTCGATGGTATTCGTGACATTGGTGCTGTTAGTCGTGACGTATATAACATTGAACAAATTGAAGTGGTAAAAGGGCCTTCTGGGGCAGAAGCTGGACGTGGTGGTGCGGGCGGCTATATTAACCTTGTCAGCAAACTTCCTTATGCTGAAAATAGCCGTGAAGTTTCTGCGACCTATAAAACAGCAGAACATGGTCGTTTAGCCGCTGACATCAATCAAGCAATTAATGACAGCGTGGCTGTACGTTTAAATGTCATGGGTCAACAAGGTGGTGTAGAAGGTCGCGATTATGTTGAACAAAATGGTTGGGCCGTCGCACCATCGATTGCTTTTGGTCTAGATAGTGACACTCGTTTTTACTTATATTCACAACATATTCAACAACGTAACGTTCCAGATGGTGGTATTCCCACAATCGGGATGAAAGGTTTTTATTATAATAATACCGACACTAAACTAACGCAGGCACAGCGCGATATTATTAACAATGCCGTTAACTCTGCAAGACCTGTTGATAGTGAAAATTTTTACGGCAGTATCGACGACTATGAAGATATCGATGCCAATATGGTCACTGCAAAAGTTGAAAGTGATTTTGCTGAAAATGTGAAACTGACCAATATCACACGTCTTGGTAAAACAGAAATGGACCGCGTATTAACTGGAGTCAATGCACTGGTCATTAGTGATTTAAATACACCTAAAGATCCAAACTCTTGGTCTGTGGTTCGTACTCGTCAAGGCGTAGATCAAACCAATAAAATTTTAACCAATCAAACCTCTCTCAACTTGAATCTTAAAACAGGTTCGATTGAACATGACGTCGTGGCAGGCCTAGAACTCTTAAGAGAAGAACAGTTTAACAATACATTGAATGTTCAAACGCCTGGACAAGCAGCGCCTGTTATTCCACCTGCAAGCTTATACGATCCTAATCCATATTCGAAATTACCAGTCTTAGTACATACTGGAGCATATGCAAAAGGCAAAACGGATACGGCTGCGGCGTATTTGTTCGACACTTTAAAATTTGGTGAACGTTTTCAGCTCAATGGTGGTGTTCGTGTTGATTATTATGATACTGAATATGATGGACTGACTGTTGCAACCGATGCGAAAACGTTGGCGGTCACCAATACAGCGAGTCATTTAGGTACCAATGGCACTTTAGTCAGTTGGAAATTAGGTAGCGTATTTAAACCAACGCCTGCAAGTAGCATTTATGCATCTTATGCAAAATCATTAACGCCTCCAGGTACGGCTTTTGTTTTAACTGACAGTTCAACGTCTGCAAACAACGTTACCAATAACCCAGCAGCGAAGCCACAAAAAACTCACCATTATGAGGTGGGGACTAAATGGACACTGAATGACGACAAAGTCATTCTAACCGCTGCGGCTTATCATACTGAAAATGAAAATCAAATTACGCAAGATCCGATTAGCCTACAATATGTTCCTGAAGGGAAAATGACAGTTAAAGGCTTGGAACTTGGGGCTGTAGGTCAAATTACACGTGCATGGAATGTTTCAGCAGGTGTTGCCTTCATGGACACTGAGCAAGAGAATCAGCAAACCTACAATACAACAACAAAAGTTTGGACTGAAACCAATGCCGTTCGTTGGTCACCAGACTTAACTGCGACGTTATGGACAACCTATAGCATTTCAGGATTTAAAGCGGGTGTTGGCGCACGTTATGTAGATGAGCAAAAACGTGCCATCACAGCAGGTTCGACCTCAACGACCAACATGCCTGCGATTCCGAGTTATGTCGTATTTGATGCCATGGCGGGTTATACGTTTAATAAAAATGCATCCGCAAGTCTGCATATTTATAATCTAGCAGATAAAGAATATATCAGTACGTTAAATAATGGTGGCTCACGTCTAGTACTAGGCCAACCTCGTTCTGCTGCATTATCTTTTAACTATAAGTTCTGATAAATTTAACACTCGTTTTTTATATCGTGTATTCTCAGGAATGCACGATTTTTTCTTTTTAAATCTTGGGAAAACTGAACCATGATGCTGCATATCCCTGACGTTTTGACCAAACAACAGGTTCTCGATATTCGTCACAGACTTGACCATTCAACAGCATGGATAGATGGTAAAAAAAGTGCTGGCTCACAGGCTCAGTCAATTAAGAATAATCTACAAATCGATGTCCATTCAGACATTTATCAGCAAATTTCACCATTTATTCTCACAGCTCTCAAACAGCAAGCGATGTTTCAATCAGCAGCATTGCCAAGACACTGTCTTATGCCGATGCTGAATTGTTACCAAGACTCAGGAAACTATGGCAATCATGTAGACAATGCCGTGCAATATTCATCAGAAACAGGACAACCGATCCGTACCGATGTGTCTATAACGGTATTTTTATCAGAACCTGAAGAATATGAAGGCGGTGAATTGGTCGTTGAGGACAATTATGGCACTCACGAAGTTAAACTCAATGCAGGTGATGCCATACTCTACCCTGCAACCAGCTTGCATCGGGTTGAACCTGTAACCGCAGGCAAACGTATTGCAGCATTTACGTGGATACAAAGTATGGTCAAAGATGATTGGCAACGCAGCATGTTATTCAATCTAGATATGACCATTATGCAACTGCGCCAAAAGTACGGTGATTCAGAAGAAACGGTGAGTCTAACCAGTCATTATCATAATTTATTAAGACAATGGGGCGACTTATGAACCAAACGGATTCTAAAAAAATTCTGCCTCCTTTTGCACAAATCCCAGCCTACTTACAGACCATAGCAGACTATGAACAACAGGCAGAAAAGCATTTAGCTGTAAATACTTGGCATTACCTACAAGGCGGTGCTATGGATGAATACAGTGTCAGAGACAATCTGCAACAGTTTAAAAATATTCAACTTATTCCACGTTTATTAAATGACCTAACCCAAGGCAATACTGCATGTGAGATTTTAGGACAAAAATTTCCGCATCCGATCTTTTTAGCGCCCATTGGACATCAACAACTCTTTCATAGCGATGCAGAGGCGGCTTCTGCTCTTGCTGCTGAAGTTTTAGGCAGTAATTTTGTTTTAAGTACCTTTACCAATACCAATATTCAAAATCTTAAAAAAGAAAATCCATACAAATGGTTTCAGCTCTATTGGCAAGGGGATCGTGAAAAATCATTAGCCTTGATTAAGCTCGCTGAACAACAAAACTTTAAAGCGATTGTAATTACGATAGATTCACCACACACTGGTATCCGAGATCGTGAGCGTCGTGTTTTCTTTCAACTGCCTGAGAGTATGCAGCATCCGCATACGCCGACTCATATTCCTTTGCCTGTAATAACAGAAGATCAACATCCTGTTTTTAGTGGGCTTATGCATATTGCACCCAAATGGGCGGATATTGAATTTATCATTGCCAATACGGACTTGCCTGTTATTTTAAAAGGTGTGCTTCACCCTTTAGATGCAAAAAAAGCAATAGACATCGGCGTAAAAGGCTTAATCATTTCCAATCATGGTGGGCGTGTTTTAGATACGGCTATTTCTCCACTCAAAGCCTTAGAGAAAATTAAAGCCGTTGTACCGAGTGATTTTCCATTGTTATTGGATGGCGGTGTTCGCCGTGGAACAGATGTATTCAAAGCCTTAGCACTTGGTGCTTCTGCTGTGTTGATTGGTCGTCCTGCAATTTATGGACTGGCAGTTGCAGGTGCTTTAGGTGTTGCTCATGTCATCAAAATCTTAAAGGAAGAATTTGAGATTACTATGGCTTTAATGGGAACAGCTACCGTAAATGAGATTAATCAAGAATACATTTTTCAAGATTAACGATTTTAAAGAAAATTTTTCTCTTAATTCGATTAAATAGTGCAAATTAAGAAAATTATTCCCGAACCATCTGTTTTACAATTAAGCTTAAGTTAAACCATTTACAAGCAGTCAGAGTCTGACTTTATGTGATGTTATTTCCATCCATAATTTTATGCCACTTTAGGCGAATATACTCCGAAAAATACTTGTAAATTGCGTGAATAGACACAATCTATAGAGTAGTAAGTTGCCTTTACCCAAGATACGAGCAACGACAACTACACAAGGAGTTATCTCATGATGTTGGCTGATCCAAGTAAAAAATATCGTCGCATGTACCAACGTGTTGACTTGCCTGACCGTCAATGGCCAAACAACGAAATCAATAAAGCGCCGATTTGGATGAGTACCGACCTCCGTGATGGTAACCAAGCGATTTTTGAACCGATGAACATTGAACAAAAATTCAAAATGTTTCAAATGTTGGTGAAAATTGGCTTTAAACATATTGAAATTGGCTTCCCTTCTGCATCACAAGTTGACTTTGACTTCACGCGTAAATTAATTGAAGAAGGTCATATTCCAGAAGATGTTTATATCGAAGTTTTAGTACAAGCACGTGACCATTTGATTGCACGTACTTTTGAGTCTTTGCAAGGTGCAAAACGTGCCATTGTGCATATTTACAATGCAAACTCCCCAACCTTCCGCCAAAAAGTATTAAATGTTGATGTGGCTGGTGCAAAACAATTGGCAATCAATGCAGCAACTAAAGTCAAAGAATATGCTTCAAAACAGCCTGAAACTGATTTTATTTTCCAGTACAGCCCAGAATGCTTTACGGCAACAGAACTAGAAGTTGCTAAAGATGTTTGTGATGCTGTCACTGAAATTTGGGAAGCATCTCCTGAGAATAAAGTGATCTTGAACTTACCTGCAACGGTTGAAGTTTCAGGGCCTCACGTTTATGCAGACCAAATTGAATGGATGCACCGTAATTTACAACGCCGTGATGGTGTGATTATTTCTGTACACTGTCATAACGACCGTGGTTGTGGTATCGCTGCATCTGAATTGGCAATCATGGCGGGTGCTGACCGTGTCGAAGGTTGTGTCTTTGGCAATGGTGAACGTACTGGTAATGTAGACGTTGCAGCAATTGCTTTGAACATGTACACCCAAGGCGTGGCATGTGAATTAGATTTCTCAAATATCAATGAAATCATTGCAACCATTGAAGAATGTACAGGCTTACCCGTACACCCACGTCATCCGTATGCAGGTGATTTGGTCTTCACCGCATTCTCTGGTTCTCACCAAGATGCGATTAAAAAAGGCTTTGAATACCAAAAAAATGAAGAAATTTGGGATATGCCTTACTTGCCAATCGATCCGAAAGATTTAGGGCGTGACTATGACGCAGTGATTCGTGTCAATTCACAGTCTGGTAAAGGTGGTATCGCTTACTTATTAGAATCCAACTACAACGTGGTATTGCCTCGTCGTTTACAAATTGAATTCTCGCAAATCGTTCAACAAGTTGCAGATGACGAAGGTGTTGAGGTTTCAGCTCAACAAATTTGGACATTATTCCAAGACACTTATGTTGAAATAAAAGATGCACATTATGCTGCTAAAAACTACAGATTATCTGATGATAATGGCAACCAAGTGATTGAACTTGATGTGGTTGTAAATGGTGAAGTACAGCATTTACGTGGTGAAGGTAATGGTCCTATCTCTGCAATTTTGAATGCGCTTCAATTACCAATTGACGTCGTGAATTATGAAGAGCGCAGTATCAGCTCTGGTGCGCATGCCAAAGCACTCGCTTTAATTGAACTTCAAGTACAAGGCACAGGTAAATCTGCATTTGGCGCAGGTGTACATGACAATATCGTCACCTCATCGATTGAAGCGATTATTGCCGCAACCAATCGTTTGATTGATCAAGGTGTATTAAGCACTGAGCAAGTGATTGCAGCTGCCGTATAAGCCATATCTATATAAGCAATATCAATTAAATGACTTTAGAAAGGATGTCCCAAGTGGTATCCTTTCTTTTATTCATTGATGTTACACAACAGCATTAAAAGTTTATTTTTTAATCTTGATGTATATCGATACGCGATGAGGTCATCCGCAACGTGTTTGAGGCAGGACTAAATTGATAAGTTAACGTTTCTGCGATATATCAATCAAAAGATGGTTGTTGACGAGTTTTGCGGTGAGGAGCAATGCTCCGCAAGGTGGTTTTCTTGCAAAGCTTCGCTTCTCATTTTGTCGAAACAAAAGTAGGGCGAGCCGCAGGCTAATTTCTAAATCAAAACTATTGATATAAGACTCCGTCAAAACTAAAAAATCGGTTTAATATTTTTGAGTGTGTAACATCAGTTATTCATCTATACCCTTTTTATCATTTTAAGGCGAATTATTTCTGTGTCTTTTCCAGCTGACTCGGTGGGTGTAGTCACCCCGCAAAAGTTCCAATTTGAAGAACCTTTAGAGCTAGAGTGTGGCCGTGTTTTACCACGTTTTGAAATCATGGTTGAAACCTATGGCGAGCTCAATGCTGATAAATCCAATGCGATTTTGATTTGTCATGCGCTCTCTGGTCATCATCATGCAGCAGGTTATCATCATGAAGATGATAAAAAAGCAGGCTGGTGGGATGCATGTATTGGCCCGAATAAAGCGATTGATACCTCGAAATTTTTTGTTGTTGCTTTAAACAATATTGGGGGCTGTAATGGTTCAACTGGCCCAACTTCACCGAACCCTGAAAATGAAAATCGCCCCTATGGCCCAGACTTTCCTTTAGTCACAGTACGAGACTGGGTGAAAACCCAGACCATGCTTTCTGACCGTTTAGGTATCGATATTTGGTATTCAGTGATTGGTGGGTCTTTAGGTGGAATGCAAGCTTTACAATGGTCTGTAGATTATCCTGATCGTTTAAAAAATTGCGTCATTATTGCCAGTGCGCCAAAGCTTTCTGCACAAAATATTGCCTTTAACGAAGTTGCACGCCAGTCAATTTTATCTGATCCTGATTTTCACAATGGTCGTTATTTAGAACATGACAGCTATCCAAAGCGTGGCTTAATTTTGGCACGTATGGTTGGACATATTACTTACCTGTCTGAAGAAGCGATGAAACAAAAATTTGGTCGTGACTTAAAATCAGGCAAATTTATGTATGGTTTCGATGTTGAATTCCAAGTCGAAAGCTATTTGCGTTATCAAGGTGAACAATTTAGCCGTAACTTTGATGCCAATACTTATTTAATCATGACCAAAGCTTTGGATTATTTTGATCCATCTCGTGAATATGAGCTATCACTCAAAAAAGCTATGGCCAATACAAAATGTCGATTCTTGGTGGTGTCATTCACTACAGACTGGCGTTTTACCCCACAACGTTCACAAGAAATTGTCGATTCACTGATCAGCAATCATAAATCTGTCAGTTATATCGATATTGATGCAGAACAAGGGCATGACTCATTCTTATTCCCAATTCCGTTGTATGTCAAAACATTACGTGCTTTTTTAGGTGGTCCTGAACACCTCAAGGCGACACTAAAGGAGGCATTGTAATGCGTATAGATCAACAACTGTCTGAAAAATGGATCACCCCTGGTGCAAGTGTGCTCGATTTAGGTTGTGGTGATGGCGAATTATTGGCACAAATGGGCAAAAAGCAGCAAATTCGCGCTTATGGCTTAGAAATTGATCAAGAAAAGATTGCAATTGCTGTAAGCAAAGGGTTAAATATTATTCAACAAGACTTAAACCTCGGTTTGGGACGCTTTGCTGACCAGTCTTTTGACTACGTGGTTATGGCACAAGCTTTGCAAGCTGTAGATGCACCTGATGTGTTATTACGCGATATGGTGCGTGTGGGGAAACAAGCGATCATTACCTTTCCTAATTTTGCATATTGGAAGACTCGTTCTTTTCTTGCACTTAAAGGGATGATGCCCGTTTCTGATGCATTACCGTATATGTGGTACAATACGCCCAATATCCACTTATGCACCTTTCGTGATTTTGAAGCACTGTGTGCAGAAAATCAGATTCAAATTATCGATCGACTCGCCGTGAATGGGAACCAACAAGGAAGCTTTTTAAGTAAAGCTGTACCGAATTTGTTCGGCGAAGTCGCTATTTATCGAGTGAGCGCTCTATGAAAAAATTATTATTAGGTAGTACCTTATTTTTTGGACTGTTAAGCATTCAAGCCCATGCGGACTATGTTCCGCAACAACAATCTGTATCTCAAATGGCTGCACAATATGCACATATGAATGTTGCAGATTTGCAAAAAGCAGCTAAATCTGGACAAGCAGCAGCACAATTTTATCTCGCAACCCATCTCCAAGCTGGAACTGGTGGCGTTTCTAAAGATATGAAACAAGCTTTTGCTTGGTATAAAGCTGCTGCTGACCAAGGTGTTTCTGCTGCGCAACTGAATGTTGGTCGTATGTATGCAGATGGTCTTGGTGTTTCTAAGAGTGAAACTTCTGCGCGTCAATATTTTGAAAAAGCAGCTAGTCACGGCGATAACCGTGCTAGCTTTAACTTAGCGGTAATGGAAGAGCAAAAGAAAAACTACATGGGTGCTTACCAATGGTATGAACTTTCTACACGTGATGGGATGCTAGACAATAAAGTCATCAGCATGTCTCAAAGCAAGAAAACTGCCTTGGCTGCAAACTTAACTCAAGACCAAATCCGTACTGCAACTCAACGTGCAGACCAATGGATTCAAGCACAATAAGCTGAATTTATTGGAAATCATTTAAAAGCACCTTCGGGTGCTTTTTTATTGACTGATTGTTACGTAGTAACTCTAAAATTAAACATTAGACCTAACAGAATGTGGATACGCAAAAGCGTCATCCGCAATTGTTTGAGGCAGGACTTCTTCTAATAAGTAAAGTTTCTGCGAAACTTTGAATATTTTGACGATAGTGAACGAGTTCTGCGGATGACAATGGTTTTGGGTACTTTTGCCAAAACAAAAGTACCTCGAGCCGGAGGCTATTCCCTAAATTTAAACTTTGGATGCAAGACTCCGTCATGTAAGTCTAGCTTTTTTTTCACCTACTTAATTTAAATCAAGTGCATAACATCAGTTAGTGATTTTCAAAACTCATAAATATCACTATTTTCAATTTATTAACAGAATCAGCTAAAATACGTCACATTATTCAAAATCAGAGCAATTGAAATGTCTGCACAAGATTGGTTATTCCATGGAACATTGGTACTCGCAAGTAACAACAAAGGCAAAATTGCTGAATTTGAAAAAATGTTTGCCGAATTAAACCTACCTGTAGACGTGGTTCCACAAGGGAAACTCGATATCGAAGATGCGATTGAAGATGGTTTAAGCTTTATTGAGAACGCCATTATCAAAGCACGTCATGCAAGCCGTATTTCGGGTAAACCTGCAATTGCAGATGACTCAGGTATTTGTGTACCAATTTTAGGCGGTGCACCGGGGATCTATTCAGCTCGCTATGCAGGTGAACACGGCGATGATGCTGCCAATAACCAAAAACTATTGGCTGATCTTTCCTTCCGTGAAGAGGGTGACGTAATTGAAGGTATGTTTGTTTGCGTACTAGCTTTGGTTCAACATGCCGATGACCCACTTCCACAAATTTTCCAAGGCATTTGGCAAGGTGAAATTTTAGAACAAGCACGTGGTGAAAATGGTTTTGGCTATGACCCTCTGTTTTGGTTACCTGAACTGGGTATTTCTAGTGCTGAAATGAGCAAAGAAGAAAAGAATAAAATCAGCCATCGTGGTCAAGCAATGCAATTGTTTAAAGCGAGTTTGGAAAAGTAAAACCTTGTAAATCCCCTCTCCTTGTAGGAGAGGGTTAGGGTGAGGTCTATACTATATCCTCCCTCAATCCCTTCCAAAGGGAAGAAAGCTTTTCCTTATTGTTATTATAATTCTCTACAACACATGCACCGCCACCCCATAAATCACACAGACGACACAACTCACAATGGTTCCAGAAGCAATATATTTTGCAGAAATACCTGTCCCTTGATAATGCGTTTCTAATGCGACAATATTTGCGGCTGGCGGTAGGCAAAACAGTAAAAACATGACCCCAATATAGTTTTCAATGTGTGGTATCGATAAAAAATAAAAAACAAAGCCACAAAGTATTGCACCACAAAACAGTTTGAGTATCGCAACACGAAAACTCCACAGCAAATCTTCGATATGCACTTTGGTTTTGCGTAACCACATTCCCAAAACACACATCCCTGCAAAGCTCATACACCATTTGGCAAGGGTATAAATCCAGTCGATGACAATATGATTTTGAAATTGTTGCACATCAAAACAACGAATTATTCCAGCCATGATTAATGCAATAACAGGTGGTGATTGCAGCATTTTTTTGAGAATGGTGAAAATCGATTGAGGCTCAGAACTCACTGAGGTGACAGCCCATGAATTTCCAAAGATTGAAACGCCAATATAGAGTGGAATCATGGCCATACTATGTTCAGAACCAAAAATTGCCAAAGCAATTGGAAAACCCAACCATGCCATATTGGTATAACTGAAACACAATGCGGCCAAACGATCTTTAAACAGTTTCAAATAAACAAAGAACAGAATAAAACAAGAGAAAAATGCAAATAGAATTAAAGTAATACTTCCCGATTTATAAAAAACCATATTGTAAATAATCACAATCGGAATAAATAACCGAGCAAGTAATAATGACAGTATCGATTTTAAACTGATTGTAAATTTGCTATTCGCCAGTATTAAGCCACAAATAAAAGACAATAGTGGAAATAACAAAGCCACAGTACGCATCTCAAGTGATTAGAGTGTCGATAGTAACATATCGTATTGAACGACAAACCAAACTCGCCATTAAACGTTTTTATAAAAATAATTATTATTAAATATATTATTATAAATTAAATATTTAATAATAATTATCATTACAAAAAGCAACGCTTTTAAGTGAATATTTGAGTACATATTCAAGTATTATTTATTGACAATGTTTTCGTTTGAATTAGTATGGAAAATATCTGGTATTTGGAAAATCCAGTGATTCCCCGCTGATACGAATAAAAATTCTACACGTTGGGCAACGATGAATAATCACTCAGAATTTAAATAAAAGAGTCATTATGATTGAGCACAAATTATAAAATGGTAAAGGATTCTATAATGATCAATGTAACACGTAGAAAATTTCTAGGTTTATCTGCTGCAGTAAGTGCTTTAATCATTACAGGTTGCGGTGGTAGCGATGGTGATGACAACTCCTCTTCTGAAGGCTCTACAGGGGGAAATGGTACAGACACAAAAAATATCGGTACAATGCCCGATGAAGCTGAACTACATACACGTACATGGATGGTCTTTGGTGCATCTGATCAAATTCATGAGCCTAAAAATATCAATGGTTTGCGTGATGACTTAGCGAGAATCGCACTGAGCATTGCTGCTTTTGAGCCTGTTTCGATCTTGGTTCGTGCAGAGGAAATGGATATTGCACGAGCAAAAATGAATCATTCAAATATTACTTTGGTTACAGGGACTATGGATGACTTTTGGGCACGTGACACTGGTCCAGTCTTTGTAAAAAATGCTCAGAATAAATTAACAGGTATTGATTTTAATTTTAATGGTTGGGGCAAAAAACAAAGCCACAATAACGATAAAACCGTTGCAGCACAAATACTTAATAATGTGAATATTGATCGAGTTAGCTCTACATTAACACTTGAAGGTGGCGGTATAGAAGTCGATGGCCTAGGTACAGCTATTATTACCGAAAGCTGTGTATTAAATGACAATCGGAACCCAGGTGTTACAAAAGCTGCTTGCGAAGCTGAATTGAAACGTTGCCTTGGAATTAGCAAAGTGATTTGGCTACCGGGGATTAAAGATAAAGATATCACAGATGGACATACCGACTTTTATGCGCGTTTTGTTAGCGAGGGTGTTGTTGTTGCCGCGTATGATAGCGATCCTCAATCTTATGATCACGCTGTCACCAAACAACATCTTGAAATCTTAAAAACAGCGACAGATGTGAAAGGCAATAAATTAAAAGTGATTGAATTACAAGCACCGACTACCCTTCGTGCAGAAAATCCTAGCGAAGACTTTGCTGCTGGTTATATCAATTATTATGTCTGCAACAAGGCAGTGATTATGCCTGAATTTGGTGATCCAGTTGCAGATGCTGAAGCTAAACAAAAGCTTCAAGCCTTATTCCCAAATAGAAACATCGTGCAAATTAATATTGATTATATTGCTGCTGGTGGCGGTGGTATTCATTGTACGACGCAACAACAACCGGTGTAATTGAATCAACTTAATCATAGACGACATATTTTTGTCATTTTAGCTTGTTATAGTGAAAACAATTAATATTTTTAATTTAAAAAAGGAAATGAATCATGGCAGGATTATCAATTTGGCATGTACTGATTTTTGCTATTGTAGTGATCTTATTGTTCGGTACATCTAAGCTTAAAAATCTAGGTAAAGATGTTGGTGGTGCAGTAAAAGACTTTAAAAAGTCGATCAAAGATGAAGAAACCACTGCAAGCTCAACGGCTGAACCACGTACTTTAGAACATCAAAATACCAATACTGATGTGAACTCTACTGTAAAACATTAATCGTAGAGGCGTAGATCATGTTAGATGTCGGTTTTTCTGAATTACTCGTTTTCGGGATCATTGCACTGCTCGTGCTCGGTCCTGAAAAACTTCCTGAGGCTGCGCGTTTTGCTGCTAAATGGTATAGCAAATTTAAGCGAGCCATTACGAGTGTTCAAAATGATATTGACCGTGAATTACGTCTTTCCGAATTCCGTGAGCAAATGCAGCAAGAAATGAAACGAATCCAAGAGCTTGAACAAAAAATGCAAGCTCAAATGAATGAGTTACAACAACAATCCATACTTGCTGCAGAGCAACAAAAACAGGCAGCGCCCTCGGATAATAAAAATTTCTCCTATACTTTTACTGATTTCACTCAGTTAAGCACGACGGTTCCTCCAAGTTATATGGCTAAAGTTTGGCTCGACCAACAACACTGTACACAACACACCATTCAAACTATGAATGTCCAAACAATGAATACAGCAGAACTTAAGGTGGCTGTATGACAGACTCATTAATCCCACAAATTCAAACATCTGCAGAAAAACAGCAAGATTCTGAGCAACCACAACTTGAAGCTATGCCAATTACCCAACATCTTGTTGTGTTACGTAAGCATTTATTTAAAATCGTTGGTGCATTATTACTGATTTTTTTCTGTTTATTGCCCTTTGCCAATAAAACCTATATTGCATTATCTGAGCCACTCAGAAAGCAACTGCCTGCAAATTCAACCATGATTGCAACAGATGTTACTGCAACATTTATGGCACCTTTTAAGTTGAATTTCTTTATTGCACTGATGTTGGCAATGCCCTTTATTATTTATCAATTATGGGCATTTATTCGACCTGCTTTATATGAAAAGGAAAAGAATCTCGCCTTTCCATTGTTATTGGGCAGTATTGTTCTGTTTTATTCAGGCATTGCTTTTGCCTACTTCATCGCATTGCCATCGATATTGCATTTCTTTATGAGTGTTTCTCCTGAAACGGTTGCACCCATGACAGATATCAATAGCTATCTTAACTTTTGTTTGAAACTGTTTTTGGTCTTTGGCGTAACTTTTGAGATCCCCATTATCACGCTAATCCTGATTTTAGTGGGTCTGGTTTCGACAAAAACACTCGCAGAAAAACGTCGTTTTATTATTGTTGGATGTTTCTTTATTTCAATGTTTATTACGCCACCTGATGCTATTTCAATGATTATGCTCGCAATTCCAATGTGGATGCTGTTTGAACTGGGCTTACTGTTTGGTAAATTACTCGAAAAGCGTCATAGAACAGAAGCTTAAATCATAATCGAATAATCTCAACATCATAAAAAAGCGACTTTATCATAAGTCGCTTTTTTTATATTTAAGACTTTGCTAAAACATAAAACACAATGTTCTCAAAACACCTAAATACTTCCCTTTCCCATCAAAAAATTGCTTAAAAATTTTAAACTTAAATAAAGCTTAAATTTAACCAATATTAAATATAAACGTAAGAAAGCTTACATATTACTTCGCTATGGTCTATGGCTTATTCAATATTTTATTTATCAATTACTTTAAGCCAAAGGGAAGCATCATGACAGACCTCACGCCATATCATGAAGAGCAAGAGTTAGACAATAACACTTCAAATAATATTCATTTTCGTGACATTTTAGAACAACGTATCTCTCGTCGTAGTCTTATTACCAAAACAGCAAGTGGTGCAGCAGCACTTGCCATGGCATCAAGTCTTACAGGCTGTAATGATGATGACAATTCAAGTACGACAACACCGCCAACAACGATTAAGAAACCAGAAAAATTAACTTTCAAACCAGTTGCAAAAAATCTAAATGATATCGTTACAGTTCCTGAAGGCTATGAGGCAAATGTGCTTTATGCAATGGGCGACTCAATTAACCCTGCATATGCAGAGTGGGATGATAATAACGTTCCAACAGGTTTAAGTTTTCAATTCCGCTCAGGCGATTGCCATGATGGTATGAGTTATTTTGGCCTAAATGGCTCAACACAAAAGTATGATGCAAAAGCTGCTGATCGTGGTTTATTGGTGATGAATCATGAGTACATCAATCCGACATTTTTACACCCTCAAGGCGCAACCAAAGTCGATGGTCGCCGCCCTGAAGACGAAGTCATTCGTGAAGTGAACGCACACGGTGTTTCGATTATTGAGTTAAAGAAAGACAGTAAAACTCAGAAGGTCGAAATCGTTAAAAACTCGGTGTTAAATCGTCGTATTACCGCAGCTACAGTCATGGACTTTGGCGGTATCGTGGCAGGTAGTGAGTTAGTTACAACCAAATATTCTCCAGTAGCGAAACAAACTCGTGGTACACATAATAACTGTGGTAATGGTTATACGCCGTGGGGAACATATTTAACGACTGAAGAAAACTATATTGGTTACTTCGTGCGTAATAAAGGTGATGATGCAAAACGTACAGCTGCTGAAATTGTGGCGCTCAATCGCTATGGTTTAAAAGATGGTGCAAGCTCTCGTTACGGCTGGGAGACAGCAATTGGCTCATTACAAGAACAAGATTTATATGACCGTTGGAACGCATCTGTAACAGCAAACTCAGCGACACAAGACTATCGCAATAGTGCAAACACCTTTGGCTGGATCGTTGAAATTGATCCTTTTGATCGTAGTCAAAACCCAGTAAAACGTACCTCTTTAGGGCGTTTTGCGCACGAAGACTGTCGTGCAAGCCGTTTAATCGAAGGTGAAAACCTTGCCTTCTATATGGGCGATGACTCTCGTGGTGAGTACATCTACAAATTTGTTTCTGATGCAAAATGGGATGCCAAAGATGTCAATGGTGGCTACCGTGCTGGTGACAAATACATGAACTCAGGCAAATTATATGTTGCTAAGTTTAATAATGATGGTACTGGGCAATGGATTGAACTTGCTTATGGTAAAAATGGTTTAACCAATACCAATGCAGTTTATCCTTTTAAATCACAAGCTGAAGTAACCACTTTCGCTCGTTTAGCAGGTGATGCAGTCGGTGCAACCAAGATGGATCGTCCAGAATGGGTTGCCGTCAATCCTGAAAATGGCGAAGTCTACGTAACACTGACCAACAACTCAAACCGTGGTACTGCACATGCATTAGATGCAGCAAACCCTCGTAACTATGTTGATCCTGAAGGTGGCAAAGGCAATGTGAATGGTCACATTATCCGTTTCCATGAAAAAGACAACAAAACCACAGCTGAAAGTTTCACTTGGGATATTTACTTATTCGGTGCTGAAGCAAAAATGGCAAGCAACATCAACCTTTCTGGTTTGAATGATAATAATGATTTATCTTCTCCAGATGGCATGTGGTTTGATCCACGTGGTGTATTGTGGATACAAACCGATGATGGCGCATATACAGACACTACAAACTGTATGATGCTCGCTGCCCTACCGGGTAAAGTGGGTGACGGTGCTAAAGCGACAACTTCAGCAGGACAAGAAACCATCGTCGGAGCAAAAGTAACCGATGAAAACTTACGTCGCTTCCTGACCGGACCTAAAGAATGTGAAATCACAGGTGTAACCATGACACCAGACTTCAAAGCCATCTTTATCAATGTTCAACACCCGGGTGAAGATTCGAAGTCTTATAGCACACCAACCAGTCATTGGCCTGCTACACAAAAAGATCCAAACAATAAAACAGCTCGTCCACGCTCAGCAACAGTTGTGATTACACGTAAAGACGGCGGTTTGATTGCTGGTTAAGACTTTGAATTTGCCTTGAATTTTGTATCAGAAGCTTTCATTTTCAATACGTGTTGTTTCAATAGACTTCTTTCGTAAGTCGAGTTGTGATAGACATTGATTCACAAAGGAAGTTCCCTCTCCTTATATAAAGGAGAGGGTTAGGGAGAGGATTTATATGATAAATCCTCTCATTCTTTTGTTGAACAATATTCATTATCCCAGAGAGAGAGAAGAGACTTTTAATATTCATTTTACTGCTAATTTCTTGTTTTTTTGACTATGGCAAGAGGTTTAATATCAACACGTGTTTTTTTCAATCATGGGCAATTTGATTTCTACAAAATCACCTTGATGTTCACCCTGTTGGGTCTTTTCTACCCAATCTATATGTGATTTGCTTATTCTTAAAAAATTGGAGCAACGTGTCCCATAAATTGGACTTTGAATAAAAGTAGAAGACAATAATTCTTCCATTTCTAAATTGATTCCCGTATTTGGCAATAAGTCTGGAATTATTTTTCGTTCATCTTCTAGAATATCCCACACAGCATATTTTAAATCTGCTTCTGGCGTTGAAGGCAATTGCATCATTGGCAAAAATTCTTGAGTAAACCGTTTACGTAAATGTTGGGTCTTTTCCCAATCGTCAGACATGAGTCCATTAGAAACCACAAATACACCTTTGGATAAAACCTGCGGTGCTTCACCACGATTACTCATATAAACAGCTTGATGTTGATCCCCAATAAATAAATTAAAACCTGCATAATTCATTTGTGATTGTTCTAATTGTTGTGCAAAACGAATCGGCGTTTGTTCAGATTCTAAAAAAGCTTGGATCAAATGACCACGTGAAGTTGGATAGCCTCGCTGATCCGTTCCATCACGATAATTGGTGACAATCGCCCAACGTCCTTGATGGGTTACACCCATCCATGTTCCACCCGATTGTAAGTCTTGCCCTGCAATAATTTGGCTTTTTGTCCACTGGTGCAGTTGTGATGTCGGACGATGATAAAACTCATCACGATTTGAAATAAGACAAACAGGTAAATCATCCAAAACCTGCCAAGCCAATGCCACAATACACATAAATACACTCCATGAACTTTACACATTGAATGTACAACATTTTTCATATCTTTCAGCTAAAATCTGTGCGAAATATATAATCAAGGAATAGGAATGCTCACCTACCCGAATATTGACCCCATTGCAATTGCTCTGGGGCCTGTAAAAGTCCATTGGTATGGACTGATGTATTTATTGGCATTTTTATGTGCTTGGGGACTTGCAACATATCGTGCTAAACAACGTGACAACTGGAACGCGGAAATGGTTTCAGATCTGGTTTTCTACGGCGCACTCGGGGTCGTCCTTGGTGGTCGTCTTGGTTACGTTATTTTCTATGAGTTTGATAAGTTTCTTGCAGACCCGATCTGGCTGTTTAAAGTCTGGACTGGCGGTATGAGCTTCCACGGCGGTTTCCTTGGCGTGATGATCGCGATGCTATTGTGGTGTCATAAATACAAAAAAACATGGTTTGAAGCCCTTGATTTTATTGCACCTTGTGTACCTACAGGTTTAATGTTTGGTCGTATTGGCAACTTTATTGGTGGCGAATTATATGGTCGCCAAGTGACTGATCCAAACTTTGCTTTGGGTATGATCTTCCCAACAGATCCTTTGCAATTGGTTCGACACCCTTCACAAATTTATCAAGCGCTTTGCGAAGGTTTATTGCTGTTTATAATCCTTTGGTTCTATAGTGCCAAACCACGCCCACGTTATGCAGTTTCAGCTGTCTTTTTAATGGGTTATGGTTGTGCTCGCTTCTTTATGGAATTCTTCCGTGAGCCTGATGCAGATCAGGGCTATATCTTGTTTGGATGGATGACCAAAGGACAAATGCTGTCGCTACCTATGATTTTGATTGGTGTATGGTTAATTTGGTACGCATATCAAAAGAAAATCTTTGATTGGGGTCCGCAAAAGACCACATTGAACTAAATTGATTCGGGAATAATGAGCAAGTGTCTCATTATTCCGACTATGTTAAAGTACATATAATATTGACACGTTGATTGATTATGCTTGAATTTTGGTTTGATCCTAAAGTAGCCATTGCTAAGAAATTGGCATTCTTTCTTGTGATTGTCATCGCTTCAATCGCACTGTACTGGTACCAACCTTTAACATTAGATAACATCTTACTGTTTGCAGGTACTGGGATTATTTTTTTAATCTGCCGTTATTGCAAAGTGCATTTTGCAGCAAAAAATCCAACAGGTTTACTTTATCGTTTGTTGACTTGGATTCCAATTGCGATTCTTTTAGCGCTTATTTTTAAAAATATGAACAATGGTGAAATCTTGATTCCTGGTGCTCAAGGCGTTGCATTTATGGCTTTGGCAGTCTGTATTTTCTCTCCACTGGCGTTATTGAATAAGAATACGCCTGAACAAAACTAAACCATACATTCCCCAATCATTTTGATGATTTATAGGGCTGTTCATAGCAACATTATCAGTCAAAATGATTTCTTTTCATTTTATGGCAATCACTCAATATGCTATTAGACTTTTGGTACTCAGAGCGTTGCACAAAACACACTAAACTAATTGTTTCAGTCATCACCTGTGCAATCATTTATTATTGTTCAACCTTTGAAAAGCTAAGCCCTATATTTACCCTCGCAAGTTTAGCGATTGGTATTTCCATCCATGTACTTAGAAAAATATCCATTAAAATCGCAACGGGTACGCCATATCTCACGCTTTATAAAATTTTATTTGCAGTCTTTCCAATATTCACTTTTTCAATCTTAGTCTTCCTCTTACCCAACGCCAATAAGCTTTATACAGCTATTCAAGCTTTAGGATTTGTTGCTTTAGGTCTGTTTGTTGTTTCGATTTACGAAAGTCGTCAAAAACGCTTTGAATAAAAAAGGAAGCGGTTGATTAAAATCGCTTCCTTTTTTATCTTTTCGCAGATTGATTTACAATCAAAATCAGTTTAATTGCTCTACAATCTCGTATTAATCAAGATAAATTAAGCATTTAAACGGTAATATTCATACGTCACGTTTGGATCTTTATACACGTCGTAACTACGCTGTCTAAAGTCTGAAACCCATTGTGAACCTGTAAATCCTGCAATATGTCCATAACGATGACGGCTGGTTCTATTGATAATGTAAATATCGCCTTCTTGTGGATTATCAAAATCAGGGCGGATTTTCTTATAACCAATTTCAGTCAAGGTACTTCCCCAATCTGAAGCTGCGACTGGATGATCAGAAAACCGTGCACCCGCCGATTGTAAAGCAATACGCACATATCGTGCGCAACGATGCGCTGTGGTACTACGTGACATACTGACGAGCTTTTGTGTGAATTTTTCAATATCAATCAGGCTTTCTTGTTTAAAATTTTCAGTTTGGTTTTTAAAATTTTCTAATGCTTTGTTTTTTAAGTATTGTTCTGGTTGGAAAGTATTATTTTGATTTTCCGATCGTATTTGAATATGAACCGTGGGGCTCACGTATTCATTCATATTAACATTATGGTCGTAAATCATGCCTAATCCTCAAACTTCGCATCATGAATTGGTTAAAACACCTTGTAAAAACCAATAACAACATTTCATAAGCAAAGCATACTAATCAGCGAAACTTAAAAAGTAGATTAAAAACATGTAAAAAAATATGTAAGTGTTAATAAATCTCATTTGTATATTTTTAACTGACTGAAACCAATGATATTGTGCCGCTGCTCGTTTGCATCTGTTTGATCAAAATTTATACTCAATAAAAAATACACTCTAAGCCATATTGGTAAAAAATTAACTCAATTGAATCAATAGCTTTTAATGTCAATTGAGTCACATTTTTAGATTTACTCAACCTTCAACAACACCCTAACCTCATCATTTTTAAAATAAAAAGCTTATAAATATTTATAAGCTTCTATCACTTCAATGAAAGTAAATATTCATAAAAGCCTCCATCAACAAAATTTTCTCGGCAAAACTAATTTACGCATAAATTGTAAATTTTGCTCATTCAAACCTTATCGTTTGAAAACCTTACATTCATGGATCTTTTTGTTTTAAAGCACGCTACAGATCAGAGAATTTACTTAAATTGCTATTCATAGAGCAATTTCCAATTTTTGATAAAACAGCGATTTTAATTAGAATAAAAATAAAAGATTAAAGTGAAAATACTCAGGCAGAATCAATCAGTCTTAAAAAAAACTTCAGTTTAGTATAAACTCAGGTGTCATTTAAAGCAGTGTGAATCCGTGCTTAGATGGCAGAATTTGTCTCTCTTGTTACAATGATTCACCCTCAGATTGGAAAATTTATGAAAGCGTATTTAGACCTCTTACAACATATCCTAGACAATGGCGGTGACAAAGGTGATCGTACAGGTACAGGTACACGTTCTGTATTTGGTCATCAAATGCGTTTTGACCTTTCAAAAGGTTTCCCTTTATTGACCACAAAGAAAGTACATTTCCGTTCTATCGTGATTGAACTGTTGTGGTTTTTAAAAGGCGATACCAATGTTCAATATTTAAAAGACAATAAAGTTTCTATTTGGGATGAATGGTCTACCGCAGAACAAACTGCCCGTTTTGGACGCCCTGAAGGTGAATTAGGTCCAGTCTATGGTCATCAATGGCGTAACTTTGGCGCAACCAAATTAGACAACGGTTTGTATGAAAATGATGGTTTTGATCAGATTAAATGGTTGGTGAATGAAATCAAAACCAATCCAAACTCACGCCGTCTGATCGTTTCAGGTTGGAATCCAAATGAAGCAGGTAATGTTGCATTACCGCCATGTCATACTCTATTCCAATTCTTTGTTCAGGATGGAAAACTCTCTTGTCAGTTGTATCAACGTAGTGCTGATGTGTTCTTAGGCGTGCCATTTAATATTGCCAGTTATGCATTGCTTACCCATATGATTGCGCAAGTCTGTGGCTTAGGTGTAGGTGATTTCGTTTGGACTGGTGGTGATACACATTTATATGTCAATCATTTTGAACAAGCTCAACTACAATTGACTCGTGACCCGTTAGCATTATGTCAATTAAAGTTAAACCCTGAAATCAAAGACATTTTCGATTTTAAATTTGAAGATATCGAAATCGTAGGTTACGAATCACACCCTGCGATTAAAGCGCCTGTAGCGGTTTAATTTTATAAAATACCTTCATTTCCTTGAACTAGGGGAAATCACCTCTCTTTGACAATTGGCAAAGAGAGGTGGGAACGATTAGAAAGAGTAAGTTATGAGCTTTAAAAATTTTGAAATTGTGCATGTGGTTGCAATGGATCAACAGCGTTGTATCGGTAAAGGTAATGACCTTCCGTGGCATATTTCCGCTGATCTCAAACACTTTAAAGAAATTACTCAAGGTGGTGTGGTGATCATGGGGCGTAAAACCCTTGATTCGATGGGACGTGCGCTACCAAAGCGTGTGAATTGGGTCATTACTCGAGATACAAGCTGGTCATTTGAAGGTGTAAAAACTGCACACAGTATTGAACAGGCTTTAGAGTTGGCGATCCCTGATGTTCTAGCCTCAGAAAAACCTGACAGTATCTTTATTATTGGCGGTGGTGAAATATTTAAACAAACCATGGCTATTGCCGATCGTTTAGAGCTGACTCATGTTGAGCTTGATGTTCAAGGTGATGCACATTATCCAGAAATTCCAAAGGAATTTAGCAAAGTTTCGAGCGAATCACATATTGATGACAAAACAGCTATTGCTTTTGAGTTCGCAACCTATCGAAAATAGAGTAGCTAAATAAAAACGCACTCATTATGCATAATACTGGAAAAAAACAATTTATTTATTCATTAGGAATGTTCTTAGCGCATTCCTTTTTTAGTCTTTTTGTCCTCTTCAGTTCTGTTTGGTTTTGCTTAGCAATCTGGATTCAACAACCTTTCGGGCAAACGTTTAGTTATACGTTAATCGTCATTTGGAGTGTCTTTGCACTCGGTATTTTAGGCATTTATTTCACAAAAAACCTTTTCAATCGTAAAACTGACAGCTTGATTTATCTTTTGGTCTTTATGGTCAGTTTACTGTGGTATTTCAATATTCCTGCAAAGCAAGATCGAGAGTGGAGTCCTGAGGTTTCGAGAATTTTCAGTTACCAACAGCAAGGGAATGTGGTCACCATTCACAATGTTCGAAATTTCAATTGGCATTCAGAAAGCCAGTACGATGAGCGTTGGGATACCCGCAGCTACAATCTCGACCACATCACTGGGATAAATGTCATTACCTCCTATTGGATGGGGCCTGAAATTGCACACACCTTGGTTAGTTTTAATTTTTCAGACCAAAAACCGTTAGTATTTTCAATTGAAATTCGAAAAGAAAAAACTGAAAGTTTTTCTGCCATTGGTGGTTTTTTCAGAAAATTTGAGCTGAGTTTGATTGCTGCGGATGAAAAGGACATTGTTTATACCCGTAGTAATATTCGTGGGGAACAGGTGTATTTCTTCCCAGTCCAAATGCCAAAACATGAAATGAAAGCACTGTTTCAAGAATACTTAAGTAAATCAAGTCAATTGGCGCAACAACCAAAGTGGTATAACACCTTAACCAGTAACTGCACGACATTGGTTTTTGATATGACCCAAGCAATTTCACCGAAAAAACTCCCGATTGATTATCGCTTATTTGCTTCTGGTTATTTACCAAATTATCTTTATGATCTTGGTGCACTTAACCATAAATGGACAATGAAAGAATGGTATCAAAAAGCACACATTAACCCACGAACCGCTAAATTTGCCCATTTTAAATACCCCAATAGTACCAATTTTTCAAAAGTGGTTCGTTTAGGGTTACCTGAAGAGCAAGCGCAGTAATATATAACTTCAAATATACAACATCGTTTTGTAATTTTGTTTGTGTATAGATCAAGATTCAGATATTTTTTATTAATATAAAACGACACCTTTAAAACAATTGAAATTCAAGAGAATAGCTATGTTGAAATCTGTATTTGCAACCACGTTAATCAGCGCGACCTTATTCGCAGCTGGCTGTACCTCTATGCCAAGTGCAGACCAGCAAGCAAAGAATTTAAGCCTATTGCAGAATAAAAGTTGGGTACTGACATACATCGGAGCAACCGAATACAAAGCGGTTTCCACTGTAAATACACCCATCATTCAATTTGGTACAGACTTACGTGTGAGTGGCACAGATGGCTGTAATCGCTTGATGGGGCTTTATGCGATCAAAGGAGAGCATATTAGCTTAGGTCAATTGAGCTCAACTAAAATGCTTTGTAAAAACAGCATGCAACTTTCAGCTAAATATAGCGAAGCTTTAAATAAAGTGACCGCTTATCAAGTCTATGACAAAACACTTAAGCTGTTAGATCAACACGGCAATCGCGTATTGCAATATACAACCACGACCCCATAAATAGCCTACTCCCCTCATATTACAATGAGGAATTAGAGAGTATCAAATTGAACCAATGGTCGGTAATAAGCTCCATTCACTGAATGATAAAATCGGCTGAATAGAGTTCACATGTTCAAAATATTGTTACCGTTCAATCTCAATTTCACATGACTAATTCACATTAATTTTCTATATTCTCAATACTAAGTATTGATCAATAAAAGGATATCACAATGCAACAAGCGCTTTTGGGTGGTGGATGTTTTTGGTGTACTGAATCCGTTTTTCTGCAATTGAAAGGCGTAGAAAAAGTGGTGAGCGGTTATGCAGGCGGTACAACTCAAAACCCAAGTTATGAGGATATCTGTACAGGCAATACAGGGCATGCTGAAGTAATTTTGATTGATTTTGATGAAAATCAAATTAGTTATAAACAATTACTTGATGTATTTTTTGCAGTCCACGATTCAACGACGTTGAACCGTCAAGGCAATGATATTGGAACCCAATATCGTTCAGTGATTTATTACTTTAATGAGCAACAAAAAGCTGAAGCTGAACAATATATTGAGCAATTAAAAGCAGAGGGTCTGCCTATCGTGACTGAACTCAGCCCTGAACCGACATTCTATGCAGCTGAAGAATATCATCAAAATTTCTTTGCCAAGAATCCCTCTCAAGGCTATTGCAACTTTTCGATTCCACCTAAATTGTTAAAATTACGCACCAAATTTCAAGATTTACTGAAATGATCTATTCAAATGATTGACTTCAACAATTGGGTGAAGTGATAGCGTTAAAAAAAAAGCGATCTTTTATAGATCGCTTTTTTACATCAACTGAACTCAGCCCTGAACCGACATTCTATGCAGCTGAAGAATATCATCAAAATTTCTTTGCCAAGAATCCCTCTCAAGGCTATTGCAACTTTTCGATTCCACCTAAATTGTTAAAATTACGCACCAAATTTCAAGATTTACTGAAATGATCTATTCAAATGATTGACTTCAACAATTGGGTGAAGTGATAGCGTTAAAAAAAAAGCGATCTTTTATAGATCGCTTTTTTACATCAATTATTTTAATAACTAAACATACATTGATGCTTAAATTAATTATCACTCATAAAAGCCAAATCATTCAGACCTGCTTCACTGGCACGAGACATGACTTGTGCAACAGTATCATAACGGGACTCTTTATCTGCACGAAGCTGTACAGCAGGCTTGACTGGCTTTTGACCTGCTTCATTAAAACGAGTAGACAATTCATCTAACGTAATCATTTGATCGTTCCAAGCCACTTCACCTTGCTGGTTAATACTAATCGTAATTGCTTCAGGTGGTGGAGCAAGGACTTCAGCAGTGGTTTTTGGTAAAGTTAATGGTATCGATGGGTTAGCAACGGTTGCTGTCACCAAAAAGATGATCATCAATACCAACATAATATCGATCAGCGGAATGAGATTCATCTCATTCATGCCAGAATCGTTGTCTTCTCCCAATTGAAAAGCCATTAAGCTTGACCTCCAACTAAACCTTTTTGTGTAGATGCAGATTCAACTTTTTGAGTTGAAGAATCTTGTTGTAGCATCGTATCAATTAACAAACCATGTGCATGATCTTGTAAATCATTTGCCAATGTACGATTAAAACGCACACAAATGTTATAAGCCAATACCGCAGGAATCGCCACAGCAAGACCAAGACCAGTCATGATCAATGCTTCACCGACAGGCGTAGCAACTTGAGCTAAACCAGCTTGACCACTCTTACCTACAGCCACCAATGCATGGAAAATTCCCCATACTGTACCGAATAAACCCACAAATGGAGCAAGAGAAGCGATCGTACCTAATACAGAAACGCCTTTTTCAGCATTGGCTTTTTCTACTGAAATTTGACGTAATAAAGCTTGTTCTGCAACAGCCTTACGTTGTTCAAAACCTAATGGCGCAAGCTTAGCTTTAAGCGCACTCATTGCTTGAGTCAATTGAGCTTGAGCAATTTGCTTGAGTTGACGCGTGCCTAAAATACGCAAAACGAACACAGTCCAAGTTGCGATAGACATTGCCAATAACACGAAATACAGTGTTTTACTGACTGCATCAGCATGTTGCCAATAAACTGAAAAGTTCATGTAGAACTCCTATTATTTTGTAGTCGGTGTTAAATCAAATGGTTGCTCTGCACTAATTGGATAAGCGACACCATTTTCTTTATAAGGTTTAAATTTTGCATTACGTACTGAATTTGCAACCTTACTGGTCAATTCAGGACTACAGCTTGAATTTTTCACACTCGCCGTGGTGACACTGCCTTTCTCATTGGCTTTAATCGAAATAACAACACGGCAACTCGTGGTTATTTCACTCGATTTAAAACTCAATTTAGGAGATCTGCTCCACTGCACGCCTGCTCCACCAATAGCAACACTTTTTGGAGAGGATTGTACAGGTTCAGCCACAGGCTCAGGTTTTGGATCTTGTACTGGTTCAGGCTTGGGTTTTGCTGTGATCTTGGTTGTCACTGTCGTTGAAACCACAGGAGTAGGTTCGGCTTTTACAGTCTTCTCTACAACTTTCTTGGTTTCAGCTTTTTTAACTTCTACCACTTTTTCCACTTTCTTCGGTGGCGGTAATTCTTTTTCAACAATCTTCACTTGTTTAGGTTTTGGTGGCTCTTTCGGCTTAGGAAGCTCTTTCGGCGGTGGTGGTTCTTTAATTTTTACAAATTTAACTTTTAATGGTTCTTTTTTGATTTGAGGTAACTCTGGTGCTTTCATTTGACTAACAGCCCAGAGAACACCGACATGACCAACGATCACTGCTAAAATAGCAGCAACAACTTTTTTCTTCATCGATGGAGGCGTATGAAGTGGTGCAGTGGAAGAGTGACTCATAAGAATCTAAATACCTAAAACTGACTCAAGCTACAAAAAAAGCATTTCATAGATCAAGCACGTCGAATAGAACAACTAAAGTGGGCTAATGATAAATGAGAAGTGTTTTCATTTGCAACTGCTTTTTCGTTGCAGTTAATCGATTTTACGAATCAAAAATGTAAAAAGGATGCTAAAAGCATCCTTTTCTCAAACCATAATATACGATAATTTTCACATATTATTGAAATACAACCGTCTTATTCCCATCGACAATAATACGGTCTTCAAGATGCCACTTCACTGCTCTTGCTAAAACATTACGCTCTACATCTTGACCCAGCTCACGCAATTGCTCAACTGTGAAATCATGGTTCACACGCTCTACATCTTGTTCAATAATCGGGCCTTGGTCTAAATCAGCAGTGACATAATGCGCTGTTGCACCAATCAACTTCACACCCTTTTCATACGCTTGCTTATACGGATTTGCGCCGACAAATGCAGGTAAGAATGAATGATGAATATTGATGATCTTCATTTCCCATTTTTGAACAAATTCTTCATCCAGAATTTGCATATAACGAGCAAGAACCAATAAATCATTGCCTTGCATCAATTCATCAATCTGCGCATACGCTTCACGTTTGTTCTCTTTATTGACTGGAACAACATAGAATGGGATACCAAAGTTTTCGACTGACTCACGTAAATCTTCATGGTTTGAAACCACTTGAGTAATTTCGCATGGTAAACCACCACGTGAGTGACGCCATAACAATTCAAGCAAAGCATGATCAACTTTAGAAACTAAAATACCGACTTTTTTAATATCACTGACTAAAGCCAAGCGCCAATGCATTGCATAACGCTCTGCAACATTCGTTGCAAAAGTTTGTAACAAACTCTCACGGCGTGACTGTAAATGATCAAGTTCAAACTCAACACGCATAAAGTAACGCCCACCCTGAGCTTCTGTAGCATATTGATCAAGCGCAGTAATATTTGCGCCTTGATGATACAAAAAGCTCGATACAGCTTGCACGATACCTGGCTTGTCTTCACAAGTAATCAGTAAACGTGCTGTGTGGGCAGTAGTCATGTTCATGTTGATGGATATCACTTATAAGTTAATTTTAAAAACAGCCGAATATTCTAACGCTTTTTTACCAGCTTTCAATCATCGTTATAAATCAATCTTGATGAATGGACGATAAACTGGCAAATAATTCGGAAGAACCAAAGCTTTCTAATAAGCGCTCATACGTTTCACGACTCTCGCCACGCAAATAAGGACCTTCTAAAAACACCATTTGTCTTAAAGCTTGCCAAATCCATTTTTCATCTAAATGATTTGAATCACTCAAATGTCCAGACATATATAAGAAGTTTGTCCAGTTGGTGAGTACAATCCAAATATTGATAATCAGCGCTTCAATTTCTGAATGAGTCATTTGCATCAAACCCGCTTCAACAAAGGCATGATAAATCTTTTGCCCCTGCTGCATCACCTTGCCTGCAAAGCGTGGATAAATTTTCCTAAAATCTTCGTTATTCTCAATCAAATGATAAACATCACGATGCAAAAAACGGAATTCCCAAAGTTGACTGCTTAAGACTTGGAAATAACGAATCTTATCATTTGCATTGACTGCACGGTCATCGGGTAATGAGAGCATGTCTAATGTTTCTTTTTGGTACTGCTCCATCAACTCTTTGATGATTTCTTGTTTGTTTCGAAAATGGTAATACAAATTTCCAGGACTGATCCCAAGCTCAGCAGCTATATGGTTTGTCGTGACAGAACGTTCACCACGTTCATTAAAAAGTTGCAGACTAATCTGCAAAATTCGATCTTTCGTTTTTGAAGTTTTGGAGCTCGACATCCTATTACCATTCTTAACCGTTAGCGCAAGCTAAACATAAAGTGACTTGACTATTTAGAGTATTTACTCTAAAAAAATACATTATATTAACCTAATCCGTAAATGGTGCTTGTCATGAACAGTCATACAAAAACAAATTCAATGACTCCCTTTTCCCCTGAAATTCAACATATGCATGATGTTCTTCAACAACAAAAAACTGCATATCAACGTTATCCTATGCCAACAGCGAAGGAACGTATTGAACGCTTAGCTCGTTTGAAGAAAGTTTTGGTTAAATATCAAGATCAGTTTGCAGAAGCAATTAATCAAGATTACGGTAACCGTTCATACAGCGAGTCAAAAATCGGTGAGTTACTTACATGTTTAGAGCAAATTAAATATTATAGCAAGCATTTAACCGCTTGGATGAAACCATCTAAACGTCACGTTTCTATGTTACACCAACCTGCTAAAGCATGGGTACAATATCAACCTCTAGGTGTGATTGGAATTATTGCACCTTGGAACTACCCATTACTACTCTCAGTTGGACCTTTAATTTGCGCATTGGCTGCGGGTAACCATGCCATGATTAAGATTTCAAGTGCATCTGCAAATTTGGGTCTTGTTTTAGAAAATGCTTTATCTGAAGCTTTCCCGCAAGAGTTAGTTACTGTCATCAATGGTGGTGGACAAATTTCGGATGAGTTCAGTCATTTAGCTTTTGATAAAATCATTTTTACGGGTTCAAGCAATGTCGGTAAAACCGTGATGGCAGCGGCGTCAGAAAACCTTGTTCCTGTGATTTTAGAATTGGGTGGTAAATCCCCTGTTATCGTTCATCCATCAAGTGATATGAAAGTCGTTGCTGAACGTATTTCTTTTGGTAAATTATGGAATGCAGGGCAAACCTGTGTTGCACCTGACTATATCTTCTTACCAAAAGGCAAAACTGCAGAATTTATTGACAGCTTTAAAGAAGTTGCGACAGAAATGTATCCAAGCTTGCGTGACAATCAGGACTACACATCGATCATTAATGATAAACAATACAAGCGTATTCAAAATTATTTAGAAGATGCCCGCCAACAAGGTGCTCAACTGATTGAGCTTAATCCGAAAAATGAAGATTTAGCGCCAGTGCGCAAAATTGCACCAACATTTGTAACAGGTGTATTGCCGACCATGGAGATCATGAAGAATGAAATCTTTGGTCCAGTCCTTCCAATCATGGAATATGATCAAATCGACGATGTTATTGACTTTATTAATAGCAGACCTCGTCCACTTGCATTATACTACTTCGACTTTGACGATGCTCGTGCAGAGTATGTTGCTCAACGTACACATTCTGGGCACTTTGGTCAAAATGCAGTAGTTACCCATGTTGCACAAGACGACCTACCATTTGGTGGCGTTGGTGCATCAGGAATGGGCAAATATCACGGTCCGGAAGGTTTCTTTAGTTTATCGCATGAGCGTTCAATGATGTCTATTCCTAAGCTTTTCAGCTTAAAATTCATCTTGCCACCATACGATAAACCATTAAATAAAATTTTAGAGAAAGCCTTTCTCCGCTAACTGATCAAGGCATGAGCTATTGAGATAGTTCATGCTACGTTTTTGTCGATTCCGCTTGTCTTTTAAGCGGAATTTTGATATAAAACGCCCCTTGAATGAATTCAATCCGTTTTATTTTGACTGGCCATACAGATTTGCTGTTGGCTAAATCAATGGAGTTACACCATGTCTAAGGTTTGCCAAGTTACCGGCAAGCGTCCAGTCGTTGGTAACAACGTCTCACACGCCAACAACAAAACTAAGCGCCGGTTCGAGCCGAACCTGCATCACCACCGTTTCTGGTTAGAAAGCGAAAAGCGTTTCGTACGTCTTCGTTTAACCACTAAAGGTATGCGTATTATCGACAAATTGGGCATTGAAAAGGTTGTTGCTGACCTACGTGCTCAAGGTCAAAAGATCTAAGGAGTCTGAACCATGCGTGATAAAATTCGCCTAGTTTCTACTGCTGGTACAGGTTATTTCTATACCACAACTAAGAACAAACGTACTATGCCGGAAAAAATGGAAATCAAAAAATTTGATCCAAAAATCCGTCAACACGTAATTTTCAAAGAAGCTAAAATTAAATAATTTCAGCTTTCTTAAAAAATACGACCCATTTGGGTCGTTTTTTTTGCCTTTTTTTTACTCAAGTTGTTAAAATTCTCAATATTTTCTTTTGACACTGTTTGTGCTTTTAGTCATTTTATTTAATTCCTCCAAATTTTTAAGGAGTGTTTAGTGCCTCATGATGTAGATTTGATCATTTTACTTGCAGTTGGTTTTGGTATCGCGCTTGTTTTTGGCTATATCGCTGCACGGCTACGTCTTCCCCCTTTGATTGGGTATTTAATCGCAGGAATCATCATCAGTCCAAACACACCTGGGATTGTTGCAGATATAACACTCGCCAATCAGCTTGCTGAATTAGGCGTCATGTTCCTGATGTTCGGTGTAGGGATGCATTTTTCTCTAAATGATCTAATGCAAGTCCGCCGAATTGCTTTACCTGGTGCAATTCTACAAATCGCAGTAGCCACCTTACTTGGTATGGCAGTATCGTTGTTTTGGGGTTGGAGTTTTGGATCTGCTTTAGTCTTTGGTCTGAGCTTATCATGTGCGAGTACAGTGGTTTTACTCAAAGCTTTGGGAGATAAAGGTTTACTCAGCTCAGTTAACGGCAAAATTGCGGTCGGTTGGCTTTTGGTTGAAGACTTGGTCATGGTTTTGGTCCTCGTTCTTTTACCTGCAACTGCGGCACTTTTGGGTGGACATCCAATTGCAAATCAGCAATCAGATCAAAATATTTGGTTAACACTCGGCATTACACTATTAAAAGTGACTGGTTTTATTGCCTTCATGCTGATCATTGGTAAACGTTTAGTGCCTATGATCATGCAATATGTCGCTCGTTTAGGCTCTAGAGAACTTTTCACTTTAACCGTTGTTGCAGCAGCAGTATCAATTGCCTATGGCTCATACGCGATCTTTGGCGTTTCTATGGCATTGGGTGCATTCTTTGCTGGGATGGTAGTGAAAGAATCCGACTTCAGTCATCGTGCTGAAGAAGAAACTTTACCTTTGAGAGAAGTTTTCTCAATCCTATTCTTTATTTCAGTGGGAATGCTGTTTGACCCAAGAATTATTGTTGAACAACCTTTACATATTCTGGCTGTCATCGCCATTATCATGATTGGTAAAACTATTGCTGCGATGGCTTTGGTTTTATTTTTCCGTTATCCGATCAATACAGCGCTGACTGTAGGCGCAAGTTTGGCTCAAATTGGTGAGTTCTCTTTTATTTTAGCCACACTCGGTCTATCACTCGGTTTACTTAGCTCTGAAGCGCAAAATCTGATTTTAGCAGGCGCTTTGTTCTCGATTACGCTCAATTCATTCCTATTTTCAGCGATTGAACCTGTGCAAAACTGGATTCGTGAACGCTCTCATTTAGCACGCTTACTTGAGCGCAGTGGCGACCCATTAGCGATGCTTCCAGATGAAGTCGATCAAGATTATTTACGTGATCAAGTGGTCATTGTTGGATATGGCGAAGTTGGACGTCGTATTACCAAAACCTTAATGCAAAATGGCATTAAAGTTGTAATCGCGGAAGAAAATCGTGAAATCGTTGAAAAACTACGTGAAAAAGAAGTTGCAGCAGTTTCGGGTCGTGCAACTGAACCAAGTGTGCTGATTCAGGCACATATTCAACACGCACGCTTACTGATCATCTCACCTATGGATATTTTAGATATTCATAAAATTGTAGATACAGCAAAACTGCTGAATCCACAAATTCAAGTCTTGGTGTGTGCTGAAAATAAAGAAGAAGCTGAGATCATTCGTGAGGATGCGATCGGTGATGTTTATTACGCAAAAGAGGAGATGGCAAAAAATATGAGTACGCATATTTTAAATCAGATCCAACTTGCTCATCAGAACGAAACAAGTCACTGATATAGTAAAAGTAAATATATCGTAAAAACAAAAAACGCACTCTTGAGTGCGTTTCGTTTTATTTATTTTATGAAACTTAACATTAGCTGTATTAGCTCAGAAATTGCGGTTGTTCATCTACAACTTCCGCATGCCACTCATTGGATTGTTTTTCAAGCAAACCAAATAATGCAGCTTGAATCATCTGTTGAGCAATCATTGGTGTCTGATCACCAAGCAAGGCTTTCACTTCTTCATTAAACTGAATAGTGACTAAAGGCTCTTTTTCAGAACCTGCATTGCGTAGAGCCAACTCCCCGCTTTCAAGTTGAACCAACTCTAAAATTGCTTCTTGATTCCCGAATAACTCTTTTAACTGTTCAATAGACATAAAATCCTCCATGCTCAACATGGGGCAAAATGCCGAATGCATTTTGCATCTTGTAGATAATGTATATAGTCATTTAAACCATAATTTCAAGTAAAACCAATCAAAAAGATCAGAATTCAACCATTTCGTTACGAAAACCATCTATAAGTTGGGTTAAATCACGATGCCATTCTCTTAAAATTTTAGTATCAGGCAACCACGCTTGTGGTGTTTGAGTGACTTTGATAATTAGATTTGAAGAGGTTTCATCTTCAGGCTCTGGTGCACTTGGTTCTGGCGCATACTGACAAAGGCGATACGCTCTTTTAAGCTCTGCAATAAATCCGTCTTGAGCTAATTTTTGCATCACCAATACTTCGGGTGAAACTTGCCCTTTTGCCGCCATGTTTTCTTCAATTGACTTCAATGTTGGAGCAAAATCATTTAAACGGTAATAACGTACCAATTCTTGCAAAAATGCCAAAATCCCACCATGTAAGTGGAATACAGCAGCTTCACGGTGTGCCTGAGCTTGTTGAACATTTTCAGATTGCTCTGCTTGCACACATGCAAGGCGTGCAAAATAAAGTTTTTGATTGGTACGGTCTGCATGAAAGCGAGCTACACGTGACATGAAAGTTCCCTAAGGTTTTGGCATTTATTACAAGCTTAGCTTAATCTTTATTTCACTAAAATCACAATAAATTTTACTCAAGATCGACATCAATAGAATATATTTTTCGTTTTGCAGTAACTTCAACAAATTTTTCTATTGGACGAACATTGCTGATCACCCATGCCCAATAGCCTTCTTCCCAATATGAAGCTGCTGCTAACGCTAATTCATTTTCTGTCCATAGATGAACAGATTCAATATCAACAATAGCGACAGCTCGTCCAATTTCCTCATCTTCATCTTGGATTAAATAATTTTTATTTTCTACGATGAGTAAATCTTTAAGTGGTAAAGACTCAGGTTGTCATGAACGAATTTCTAATGTCTTTTTACCTTCAGAAACTCATTGCCCAGCAGGAGCAACAATGGACAAAGCTTGGTATGTTCTCTTCATTTTTCATCCAATAAAAAGGAGCAATTTCTGCTCCTTTTACATCAACACATTCATAACAGTTAAGCTTCTGGTTTCTCATCCGCAGCTTTAACTCGAATACCATGTCCATGCAAACGTAAAGTATTCAAAGCTTTAATCGCTTTTACTGCTTCACGACCATGTGGCATTTCAACAAAAGCAAAACCTTTCGATTTTCCCGTTGCAGCATCTAATACCAAAGTACATGAATCCACAGTACCGTATTGCTTAAACAATTCAAGTAATTCTGCTTCTGTCACTGTACGTTCTAAACTACGAACTAAAATTTTCATCTCACAACCTTAAACATAAAATAGGCAAAAAACATCAAAAAGCACTCGCCTACTCTACTTTTTGAATGAAAAACATAATAATGCTAGTTTAATCTAGATCTATACCAAAATCTAAATTAATCGCCTGACGTTCGATGAGCGCGCTTTTTACAGTTTGCTGACGTTGTTTATAATGTGTTTCAGTCGTGCATAAGTTTCGTGTTAAATCATTCAGAAAATAACTTTCAATATGACGACCTTGATCATCTGTCTGACTATGTGCCCAAAAACTTAAATTTTGTTTGGTCAGAATTAATTCATTTTGCGCACGAGTTAACGCCACATACAGCACACGGCGTTCTTCCTCAACTTCATCAAAATCACCTTGCGCACGTGCATGAGGATATTGCCCTGCTGACACATTCGCCACATAACACACTTTTTGCTCTGTACCTTTGGCAGAATGAATGGTGATTAAAGTGACGACATCATCTTGCGATTGACGTTCAATTTCACTAATCGATACTGGATCAAGCACGTATTCCTCTAAAAATTCACTCAATTGTGAATGTTTAGAAGCCAGTTGCTTAACTAGATCAAAATCCCCGACCCGTTTATGCCAATCCTTCTTGGCATAATTTTCTTCAAGTTGATTGAGAATGGCTTCTACGCCCAGTTTCACACAGGCTTCAACTTCTGTTTTTAACACACTCATTTGCTTCATGATCAGCAAAGTATGATCAGGAATACGACCAAATTTTTCGAGTTTTTCAGTAATTTTATCAATATCAGGTTCATGTAATAACTGCTGCGCTAGTTTACTTGCGCCTACATCCCCCACACCATTCCACAAGGTTAAAAAGCGCATCCATGCAATATCATCCAATGGATTGGCGATTACCCGCAATAAACTCAATAAATCTTTAACATGTGCAGTTTCAAGAAGTTTCATTCCCCCAATAAAACGGTATGGCACATTGGCCTGAATAAATGCAGCCTCGATATGACGTGCCGCAAATGCTGAACGCACCAACACCATATGTTCATTCCACGCTGAGCCTTCAAGTAAATGACGCTCTTTGATATCTATTGCAATCCATTTGGCTTCATCAAATTCATTCGGGAAAACATGCATACGTGGTTTAATACCATCTCCACGATAAGCTTCCAATTTTTTATCGTAATGAATCTCGCTTTGATCTAGTAACCAATTGGATAGATCTAAAATCTCCTGAGTTGAACGATAATTTTTTTCTAGTTTGAAAATCTGCGCATCAGGTACACGTTCTTTAAAATGGTGAATATTTTCAAAATCTGCGCCACGAAAACCGTAAATAGACTGTGCATCATCACCGACACAGAAAAGAGCGCTTTTGTCTTTCAACGGTTCGAGAATTGCCCACTGCAAGGGATTGGTATCCTGCATTTCATCGACAAGTAAATGCTGGCATAACGATGCCACATAATCCACCAACCCTTCTGACTGTGCCAAAGCAGAAGCAACAACCGCTAAAATATCATCATAATCTAGAAAAGAACGAGCACGTTTTCGAGCTTCATACTCTTTCATAATCTCAGCAATTTGATCTTTGTATTCTAAAAACTCAGGCAGTTGCTTTTCTAAAGCCAGACTTAATTTTTGACGGGTATTTCGTGCAAAAGAGTATAAATCACATAGCTCTTTGGGTTTTGGCAATGCATTCGGGTTCTTTTTATCGTCCTTTCCACGAATAAGACGGAACATCATCAGTTGATCATCACGATCTATAATCGAAAATTGATCTAAACCGAAAGCTTTAGGTGCACGACGCAATAAATACATACAAAAGGTATGAAATGTTGAGGCGCGTAGCCCTTTAGCTTGATCACCTAAAGCCAGTTCTACACGTGCCACAATTTCACTTGCAGAACGACGAGTAAAAGTGAGAATTTGAATTTGATTGGCAGGCACACCTTGATCGATCAGGTATGCAGCTCTCGCCACGATAGTTTTGGTTTTGCCACAGCCTGCCCCTGCAAGTACCAAGCTATGCTTTGAATCTGTTGTTGCAGCTTGTTTTTGTTGCGGGTTTAATTCATTGATCAGGTTGGCTAAACTCATGTGCACTCATCGTTTTGTGGATGACGCTAGTTTAACAGAGCTGGCAGACGATAACAGAATTTCATCGTTTCTTCGCACATGGTTTCACAATCAATTTGGTATACTTATTTAAATCTCTATTTACAATAGCGTTGTTCTTTAAAAATAATTTCAAAATAAAAAATTTCTACATTCCAAACAAGAAAATCTTGTACTAAATGATAAAAATAAGTACATTCAAAGTATAGCTAAAACATTTAAAATCAATTTATTACTCCAATAAAATGATGATTATCGAATAGAAAACCAAACTTAAAGATACAGGATTTTACTCAATGTCGTATCGTTTCACACATGCTACTTTTTTACTACTCACGAGTTCTATTCTACTAACTCAAAACGTTCAAGCAACTGAAGATGCTGCGCCTATGACTAGTGCTGAATGTTTACAGGATATTGACTTTACTGCCCAATTTTTGTTGGAAAATGATGCAGGTATTCGAGTACAGAAATGGACGGCATACCCTGACAATATTCAAAACATTCTGAATACTCAAAAAGAAAAAGCAACCCAAGTTCAAACCGTAAAACAATGCCAAGATATTGCTAAATCTTTTCTTCAAGCCATTCGTAAAGGACATCTTTGGTTAAGTCGCCAATCAATTTCGAAATCTATTCAAGAAAGTTCTACGCCACAACAAGATGATTTAGTGACAACAAAAAAAATATCAGACTCAACCACTTATATTTTTATTCCTTCTTTTGGGCTTTCGATAAAAGATCAACTTGAAAAAATTATTCAAAATAATAAAGACAATTTACTCAATGCTCCTTATTTAATTTTAGATTTGCGTAAAAATACTGGCGGATTCGATACATCTGCAGAACCACTTTATTCAATTTTGGGAGAAGCAGAATATTGGACTGAAATCCCTCAGATTTATACATCAACTGTAACGATACAAGCTTGGAAAGAATTGGAAGCAGGAATACCTGATCCCGACTCAAAGAAAATGCTCAATCAAATGGTCAAAAAGATGGAGTCCAATAAAAATGGCTGGATCGGCTTAATGGAGCAGCAAGAAGTAAGTCAAAAAATATCAGGCAAAGATATTCTAGCAACACCGAAAAAGGTTGCGGTATTGATTGATGAAGACTGTGGTAGCTCTTGTGAAGAATTGGTCAAAACCATTCGACAAAATCCTCGAGTTATCACCATGGGTAGAAATACTTTTGGTGCATTAGATGCGTCTAACGTCAGAGATGTACCTGCGCCATCTAAGAAGCTCTCTATAAACTATGCGACTACTTATGTACATCGCCGTGCGGGACAAGAAATCGACAATATTGGCATTCCGCCCAATATCAAATTATCCATTCCTAAAGATCAGCAAGCTTATGATGATGAAATTAAATTTGCTCAAAAATATTTAGAACAGAAACTGTAATTTTTGTTTTTCAAAAGATTGAGAACACAACTATCAAAATATAGGACTCAAACCAATGCCACACCGTTCTGTGCATGCTACTTTTTTACTACTCGTGAGTTCAATTTTACTCACTCAAAACGTTCAAGCAACTGAAGATGCTGCGCCCATGACTAGTGCCGAATGTTTACAGGATATCGACTTTACTGCTCAATTTTTATTGGAAAATGATGCAGGTATTCGAGCACAGAAATGGACGGCATATCCTGAAAATATTCAAAATATTCTGAACACTCAAAAAGAAAAAGCAACCCAAGTTCAAACAGTAAAACAATGCCAAGACATTGCCAAACCTTTTCTTCAAGCTATTCGTAAAGGGCATGTTTCTCTAAATAGCAGATCAATGGAAGATTATGTGCAGACCAGTTCTACACCTCAACAAGATGATTTAGTAACCACAAAAAAACTATCAGACTTAACCACTTATATTTTTATTCCTTCTTTCGGGCTCTCAATAAAAGATCAACTTGAAAAAATTATTAAGAATAATCAGGACAATTTACTCAATGCTCCTTATTTAATTTTAGATTTGCGCAAAAATTCAGGGGGATTTGCTCCATCTATCGAACCACTCTATCCACTATTAGGTGAAGCAGAATATTGGACTGTATTGCCTTTAGTCTACTCCTCAAATGCCAATATTCAATCATGGCAAGATATTGCAGGAAGTATTCCAAATGGATCAATGAAAGAAGAGTTTGGTCGAATGATTAAGGAGATGCAACTAAATAAAAATAATTGGGTTGAAATGACTAATCAAAAAGAGATAAGTCAAAAAGTATCAGGCAAAGATACTTTAGCAACACCAAAAAGAGTTGTGGTATTGATTGATAAAGACTGTGGTAGCTCTTGTGAAGAATTTGTGAAAACGGTAAGACAAAATCCGAGAGTAATTACAATCGGCAGAAATACTTTTGGTGCATTAGATGCATCTGAAATGAGAGAAATAAAAACACCATCTGCAAAACTATCACTTAATTATGCAACATCCTATGTACATCGCCGTGTAGGGCAAGAAATTGATAATATTGGTATTCCGCCCAATATCAAATTATCGATTCCTAAAGATCAGCAAGCTTATGATGATGAAGTGAAGTTTGCTCAAAGATATTTAGAGAAAAATTAATATTTTTAAGCAATCAAAATAAAGGATTTCACTCAATGTCTTACCCTTTCACTCACGCCTCTTTATTACTTTTGACAAGTTCAATTTTACTGACTCAAAACGTTCAAGCAACTGAAGATGTTGTACCCATGACCAGTGCTGAATGTTTGCAAGACATCGACTTTACTGCTCAATTTTTATTGGAAAATGATGCAGGAATTCAAGCACAGAAATGGACAGCATATCCTGAAAATATTCAAAACATTCTGAATACTCAAAAAGAAAAAACTACGCAAGTTCAAACAGTAAAACAATGCCAAGACATTGCCAAACCTTTTCTTCGAGCTATTCGTAAAGGGCATGTTTCTCTAAATAGCAGATCAATGGAAGATTATGTGCAGACTAGTTCTACACCTCAACAAGATGATTTAGTGACAACAAAAAAATTATCAGACTTAACCACGTATATTTTCATTCCCTCTTTTGGGCTCTCAATAAAAGATCAACTTGAAAAAATTATTAAGAATAATCAGGACAATTTACTCAATGCTCCTTATTTAATTTTAGATTTGCGCAAAAATGCTGGAGGTCAGGACAGTTCTGCTGAACCCGTATATAAACTACTTGGTGAAGCCGAATATTGGAGTGAAATACCACAACTTTACACTTCACCAACAAATATTCAAGCTTATAAAGACCTACAAAAAGTAATGCCCTATGCTGAAACAAAAAAGGAAATTGGCAAAATCATCAATAAAATGGAACACAATAAAAATGATTGGGTCTATATAGAAGGTAATACATCATTATTTGTAGACAAAATTAAGAAAAAAGATGTATTAGCAAACCCTAAAAAGGTTGTTGTTCTGACGGACGAAGATTGTGGAAGTTCAGGTGAAGAGTTTGTTAAAACTGTTCGACAAAACCCAAGGGTTGTGACCATGGGTAGAAATACTTATGGAGTATTAGATGCTTCTAATTTAAGAGACATAAAAACACCATCTACCAAATTGTCTTTATGGTATGCAACATCCTATGTACATCGTCGTGCGGGACAAGAAATTGATAATATTGGTATTCCGCCCAATATCAAATTACCGATTCCTAAAGATCAGCAAGCTTATGATGATGAAGTGACGTTTGCTCAAAAATATTTAGAACAGAAACTGTAATTTTTGTTTTTCAAAAAATTGGAGCATTTTCATCTCTCGAATGAAAATGCTCCAATTTTTCAATAAAAAGAACACTATTATTTATCGATACGAATCGTTTTTGAATCAATAACTTGGTATTTCAACCCCAGTTTTTGAGTCGTCATTTCAAGATAAGCGAGGAAATTTTGATCTCTTAAATTGATCGTTAATAGCAAAACTCTATTTTAAAAGTCGTGCCACATTTTCACAGGTTCTTTCTAAGTTTCTCTCGCCATTCTTTAGTGCTGTCTGCAAATCACATACACCACCAACAATCCCCAAAATAGCAGTAAATCCTTCTGCATAGAGTTCTTCAACCCCCTCACCAATATAACCTGCACAGGCAATCACAGGTTTATTCAAACGTTTTGCCACTTGAGCGACACCAAAAGGCGTTTTACCAAATTTGGTTTGAAAATCAATACCACCTTCACCAGTAAATACATAATCTGCTTGAGCAATCTTTTCAGCGAGTTGCGTTTCTTCAATCATTATTTCAACACCTGAACGGATTTTCGCAGTTGCAAAAACCATCAGACCAAACCCTAAACCACCTGCGGCTCCCGCTCCTGCAATATTTTTGACATCGATATTGAGTTGTCGTTTTACAAGATCGGCAAAATAATTCAGATTGCGATCTAAAATTTCCACCATTTCAGGATGAGCACCTTTCTGTGGTGCAAACACATGCGATGCACCATTTTCACCACATAAAGGATTATTCACATCACTGGCTATAATGATTTCAGTTTGAGCCAAACGGGGATCTAATTCAGAAAGATCAATCGTGCAAATTTGATCAAGATGACCACCACCTTGTTCAACTTTTTGACCATTTCGATCTAAAAATTTCACCCCCAATGCCTGTGCCATGCCTGCACCTGCATCATTGGTGACACTACCGCCAAGCCCAATAATAATTTTTAAGGCACCGTGATCCAACGCAGCCTTGATCATTTCTCCCGTACCAAATGTACTGGTCAATAAAGGGTTACGTTGTGATTTTTCGATGAGATGAATACCATTTGCCATCGCCATTTCAATGACAGCCGTTTTATCCGTATCAATAAAGCCGAAATAGGAATCTATTTTTTGATGAGTGAATGGGCCTGAAACTTGAATCTGAATTTTCCTGCCTTGCCTTACGGTAATTAAGGCATCGACTGTACCCTCACCACCATCTGCCATTGGAACATGGATAAATTGAGCATTGGGAATCGCTTTTTGAATACCTCGCTGCATTGCACTACATGCTTGCTCTGCGGTCATGCTTTCTTTAAAAGAATCAGGTGCTAAAATAAAGGTTTTCATCGTCCAGCATTTTTATCAAACTTATTTTATTAATAACATGATTTCTTAGTCACGACGTTGTTCTTTTTTACTCAAATATCGTTTTTCTTCACTTCGTAGATATAAGTAGCATGCGATTATCATCAGCAGTGCAAAGAACCCAAGAATCATACCTATCCCAAAATCAATACGAATACCATCCTGCTTTAATTCTTCAGCCATGAAAAATACGATGCTCGCCATAGCAGAGAGAATGAAAGAAATTTTATAGCTTTTATTCATGATTATTTTTATGCGTAAACTAAACAAAGTGAGATTCATTTTACAGATAAAATCATTCTGAACAATAATTCTCACTTCAAAATAGGTTGTATATGGAACGTGTAAATTTAGGTAAAACTGCTCCTGAACTTTATAAAGCGGTATTAGAACTCGAAAATCTATCTATGCAAAAAGTTAAGCAAGCTGGACTAGATATTGGATTCTCTCACCTACTCAAACTCAGAGCTTCACAAATTAACCAATGCGCCTTCTGTGTACGCATGCATACGCAAGACGCAATTAAAGCAGGCGAATCAATGGAGCGTATTGCCTTGATCAGTGCTTGGCGTGAAAGTGGCTATTTTTCAGAAAAGGAACGTGCTTCATTGATTTTAATTGAAGAAATTACTTTAATTGCCAATCAACATTTCCCAGACTCAGCTTATCAAAATGCTACAAAAGTATTATCCGAAGCTGAAATTACTGCAATTGAATGGGTTGCGATTGTGATTAACACATGGAATCGTATTGCCATTTCAAGCCAATATGCAGTGAATCCTTAAGCAAAAATGCAATACATCACCAAAAGAATGTGAAAACTTATCATGAGTTAGGCAAAAATAACAAAGGAGTCTGAATTAGACTCCTTTCGTTTTAGTACTTTTCTATGCTCATCATTGAGTATTAGGAATGGCTTGCAGGTGGAATTTGTTTGATCGCTGCTGCAAAAGTGAGATAATTTACACCTTGGAATAAAATATCAATCCCTAAAAACATACCTAGCACCCAGAATGGCGAATCAGGTGATGCAAGTATGATTGCACCTGTTGCTAAAGTGAGTAGACCTGAAAATAATGTCCAACCCCAACCTGACATGGGCTTCAAAATAAATGCATTAAAGATTCGAATAAAGCCACCGATCAATAAAGCAATCGCCAATAAATTTGTTAATACCACAGCAGTAGTGATCGGTGATTTAAACGCATAATAGCCTGCGATAAAATACAACACAGCAAACAATGCCCAAAGCCAGCGAAAACCACCATCAAAAATTTTAAATGCCGCAATCAGGTGCAATACACCACCCACCATCATCAATACACCAAAGAGAACCACAACGGTCAATGTCGCCATTCCCAACGAGGCAAGTAAAACCAATCCAAAGATCACCAATAATGCCCCGAGTAGCAGATACCATTTTCGATTTTCATGTAACTGGTGACGAACCAAATCATTTCCAACTGTACGCATATTCTTCTCTTGGTTGTTATTCGTTAATTTATTGTTGATCTAATTCACTTTTTTGTCTGTATAGAATCTGCATCTAAACCAAAATAAAGCATTGCTTTACTCTGGTGATCAGATACGCATAAAACAATGTTTATTTCGCCCATCCCATTTCTTGCGCAGTTAAACGGCTAATCATAGTGTCGTGCAAATTGTTCGGTATTTTGCTCTTAGTTTGAGAAAGTGGAATATACCCTCCCATAATTTCAGCACGTTTTTGTGGATATAAAGGTTTTTGCTCAGGATTGGCATAACCGAGTGGATAAATTGGCTGTACTGTTGCTCGATCATATTTATCTTTTGCACCAAAGGTATGTAGCAACTCATGTACCAAAACCACTTGATTGGTTTCCATTTGCTTATGAGATGCAAATAAGTTCACCATGCCAATACGACCACGTTCTAGCGCAGTAGAATGTTTTAAGGTTTTGTGAATTTGAGGATCATAATAATTCAGATACAAAGTTACTGATGGCGATCCATCCATACCCTCATGTTGATTCCACGCATAAAATCTGAATTTTAAACTCCACAGAATATTATCCAAAGCACTTGGTTGCTCAGGAACTTTCGGGGGAAGTGCTTTGAGTTCTCTGCCGAGTCGAAAGTGGAATGCAACAGGTTGACCACGAAACTCTTTAGACTGGGTTTGTAAATAGTTTTGGATTTCATCTAAATCATGACTAGAAATTTGCTGAATATAGCGTGATGTACTTGCTTGACCATCTGCATTAATCGGATGAAGCAACACCAGAATTGGCTTAGACCAATCTTGATTCATCTCTCGCCAAGCATTCACACCGACAATCAATAAAATTGCCAATAAAATAATAACTCTAATCGTTTTCCACATTTCAACCTCAATCATAATGAGATAATGTTGCGCCAATAATAAAAATTAATATTTATTCAATTTTCAATAGAGCTTCTGGTTGTTTTAATACAAAATTTTCCCAAACAAAATCATAAAGCTTTTTCTGATTTAAATATGCAGCCATTGCTTTTGCTTCAGATAAGTTACACCATTTATAATCGGTATGTTCATCATTTAGAACCACAGTTTGATTTTTCTCACAAAATCCTACAAATGCAGGAATCATTTCAATCACATTCTGACTCGCTTCATAAAATTGTTCTAAATAATCTGCACTAAATAATTGTTGAACTTGAATACTTGTTTCTTCACGAATTTCACGCAGAATAGTCTGACTTGCGGTTTCATCTGCTTCGACTTTGCCAGCAACATGACACCAAAAACCACCTTTTACACGTTTCATCAATAAGATTTTTAATTCACCATCTATTTCAGATAATAAAACTGCGGATACAGCAATCGAGCGTATTGGAATCATTTTCAAACTAAACTTATTTTTATGAAATGACCTTTATCATATAAAAAATGCCCACCAATGTGAGCATTTTTTAGCAATTATTTTAAAGCTTAGGCTTCAACCCATTTTCCATCTTGGTAAACCAGCGACCATTTGCTTTGTTTACCTTCAGGCGTTTCCGAACCAATATACTGCGCTTGGTTTTTACGGCTGAATTTTACCAATGTCGGATTACCTTCTGGATCTTCATCAGGCGCATTCAAAATAAATTGATACTTCGGATCAAGTTGATCTGCAACAGAACGTAATTCAGCAACTTTTGGCGCACGTGTTTCACGTACTTTCGGGAACTTGCTTGCTGCCAAGAACAGACCTGCGGCACCATCACGAAGAACAAAGAAGTCATCGTGTTTAGTTGAGCGTAAGTGTTCCATTTTGATCGGGTCTACACGTGGTGGCGCAGGTTGACCATTTTTCAATACTTTACGGGTATTGTCACAGCTCATACATGCGAAATATGGACCAAAACGACCCGTTTTCAACTGCATCTCACCATCACATTTATCACATGGAATGGTTGGGCCATCATAACCTTTGATTTTGAACTCACCTTCTTCAAGTTCATAACCGTCACAATCAGGATTGTTCCCACAAATATGCAGTTTACGACCACCATCGATCACATAACTGTCCATTGCTGTACCACAAACTGGACAACGTTTTTTCGACATTAGATCAGCAGTTTCAGCACCATCGTCATCAGAAAGCACAGCCAATGACTCAACAGGTGTCAGGTTCAACGTCCCTTTACAACGTTCTTTCGGTGGTAAGTTATAGCCAGAACACCCAAGGAATACACCTGTCGTTCCAGTACGAATCTGCATTGGACGCTCACATTCTTTACAATGTACAGCTGACACTTCTACAGGTAAATTACGGCGCATACCGTTTTCACCCTGAGCAGTCGTTAAACGCTTTTTAAAATCACCATAGAAACTGTCTAAAAGCTCTTTCCAATTACGCTGACCATCTGCAACTTTATCCAATTGACCTTCTAAATCTGCGGTAAATGCATAATTCATGAGGTTATTGAAGTTTTCATCCAAACGGTCTGTGACAATTTCGCCCATCTTTTCTGCAAAAAGACGGCGATTATCCAACTTCACATATCCACGATCTTGAATAGTTGAAATAATCGCAGCATAAGTCGAAGGACGACCAATTCCACGTTTTTCCAACTCTTTAACCAATGAGGCTTCCGTAAAGCGCGCAGGTGGCTTGGTAAAATGCTGTGATGGATCAAGTTTTTCAAGTTTCAGCACTTCACCGACTTTGACTGCTGGTAGAAGCACATCATCATCAGATTTGTTTTGACCACGGACTTTAGTAAAACCATCAAAAACAAGAGTACGGCCTTTGGCTTTAAGCTCTACACCATTTGCATCGACTAGAATCGTTGATGATAGATATTCTGCAGGTGTCATTTGACATGCAACGAATTGACGCCAAATTAAATCATAAAGACGTTGAGCATCACGTTCTACACCAACCAAACTATCGCCTTTTAAGGCAACATTGGATGGACGAATCGCTTCATGGGCTTCTTGCGCATTGGCTTTGTTACCATAACGATTTGGCTTGGCAGGTAAATATTTAGCACCAAACTCAGTTTCGATATGAGTACGTACCATATTGACTGCATCATCACTTAAGAATGTCGAGTCTGTACGCATATACGTAATAAAACCAGCTTCATACAAACGCTGTGCAAGCATCATGGTTTTCTTTACCGAATAACCTAGACGTGTACTTGCCGCTTGTTGAAGTGTTGACGTGATATAAGGCGCACTTGGATTGACCTTCGTCGGCTTATCTTCACGTGTCGCAACTTTATATTCAGCATCATTTAAAATTTTCAAAACAGCATCTGTTTGTGCTTTATTTTGTAATTTTAAAGTTTTACCGTTTTGCTTAACGGCTTCTAAACGAATTTCATCTTTTTGAGACTTGGTATCTGCAAAAACTTGCCAATATTCTTCGGGAATAAAAGCACGAATTTCACGTTCACGCTCTACCACCAGTTTTACTGCAACAGATTGCACACGACCTGCTGAAAGACCACGTGCAATTTTCTCCCAAAGTAATGGAGAAATCATAAAGCCAACAACACGGTCTAAGAAACGACGTGCTTGTTGTGCATTGACTTTATCGATATCAAGGCGTGCAGGATGTTTAAAGGCATCTTGAATCGCATTTTTGGTAATTTCGTTGAAGACAACACGCTGATAACGTGAGTCATCCCCACCAATCACTTCTTTTAAATGCCAAGCAATTGCTTCCCCTTCACGGTCCAAGTCCGTTGCGAGATAAACCTCGTCAACTTGCGAAGCAAGCTTTTTCAGTTCAGCAACGACATGTTCTTTGCCTGGTAACACTTCATAGTGTGCTTTCCAGTCATGTTCAGGGTCTACCCCCATACGATTCACTAAAGCTGTTTGTGCTTTTTCAGCCTTCTGCGCTTCGGTCAATTTAGTACGGGTAACAGGCTTTTTTTCTGCCGATTTACTTGAACCACCTGTAGGTAAATCACGAACATGACCTACCGATGACTTCACAATATAATCTGAGCCTAAGTATTTATTGATGGTTTTCGCTTTTGCAGGCGACTCCACAATCACTAAGGCACGTTTTTTCCCAGCATTAGGAGAGTCTGCTGTAGTGCTTTTGCTTGTTGTGGACCGAGGAGCTTTCGCCATAATGAACCAATTATCCTGTGTTTATGAAATTAAAATTCAGCCAATTTAAGTAAAAATGCTTTCATATCATCAAGTTGTGTCGCTCTTAGGTCTATTTCTTCATCCCAATACATTCCGACACAGTTTGCCTGCATATCAATAGCATAAATACCTTTTAATGCAATGGGAAGATCATTAAATTTATCATCACCTTGGACGATTATTAATTTTGAATCCTCAACCCTTGCACGCATCAAAGGCAAACGAGCTTCTGGGATAAGCACACTATAATATGCCACCATACTTGCTCTCGTTTCTGTTGCCTTGGGTATTTTAGTCCAATCTGGCGCAGCCACTAAACGCGGGTGTAAACCCATCTTACGCGCTTTTTCTCGCATTAAACCTAATGCTTTTTCTCTAGGGCTTACGCGTAAACCAAAGATTGAACCCAATACAAAAATAATAATGATGAGCGCAACCCAAAGACCTGTGTGTTCCATAGTTCACCTTTTGTTACCTATATTAGAGTTGCATAAGCTGAATATAAAACGCAAGTTTGTCAGATAAATTAATTTGCAAATAGAATTCAGCTATACTCCAGACAAATCCAAATAACTATCTGAAATATTTAATTATTCATAAGTAAAAATAATGCTAATTTAACTCGTTTTTCAGTTCAATATTTTTTAAGAATAAATACTCGACGATTTAAAATTTGCAATTTAATGGGTTTAACGCCCCCGATATACGATTAATTCAGCTGAATAAATCGTAATAATCACAGTTCTATAACCACTCAATCCAATAAAAAATATAAGATAGAAATCAGTTTAAATACATTTCATGGCTATATACAACTTCATGCCCATTCCAATAAATATAGCCCTTTTCAATCAATTCTTTGAGCAATAAACGAATATCTGTCTTTGGAAACAACTGTTCCAATACATCTCTGAGTTGGTAAATATCTTTGGGTTTATTATTTTTCAATTCATTCAGTTTACGAATAACTTCCATTTGCACTGGATCAATTTTTTCAAAATTCTTAAAAAGCGCTTTTTGTACATTATCTGTAGCATCTGGATGCGCAACTTCACTAAGATCTTGACCTGCATTTTGTTTTAAACTTTCTAAAATTTGATCAATTTTTTCTAGCTTCATTTTAGGAAGAACTTTTACATCCGCCGCATCTGCACTGAGTTCAGCCGATAATTCTTGCTGATCAATGTTTAACATGACCCATTGTTTCAAAACTTTCTTACGAAAAGAAACTTGCTCATCAAGATGTTTGACAATTCTCAGGTTAATTAACATTCCCACCAAATGTTGTGCTTTCTCTGGAACAACTTGCAAAACATTGCTGATCGAATTTCTTAACTTTTCAACTGTATTTGGCTTTCCTGACATTTTCCCTAAAGCATCACAATACTTCTTCACCAATTGTAAATAAGGCTTTTCTTGAATCGTAGCCACACTCGGAAGGTTGCTTTTATGCGTTTGTACTTCAATATCCGACTGAGTCTGGATTAAACTACAACTCAAATCCGAACCACATAAAAGCTCTATCAACATTTCACTATTGGGCATTGCAGAAATCACTTCGATATGTGTTTCTGAATCTAATAAGGCCATCAGTTGACCTACCACAACAGCATATTCATACTCTCTCTGAGAGGCTTCAGGTGTTTCTAAGATGACAACTTGTCCACTACTGATCCAGCTTGAAAATTCAGTTAAATCTTCAAGCGAATATCGAAAACCACCCTCACAATTAAACAGATATAAAGTTGGATAATGCTCAACAATATCTCTCAGCATTTTTGCTGATGGCATATTATTTTCAAGATCAAGTAAAACGACTTTATTCTGCATGGTTAAAGAGTTTGCTATTTATCTAAAGTCATGCATTACAACGAGCTTTTGGCTAAAGGTCAAATAGAAATATCAAATAAACCGATAAATTGCATATCTCCTATTTGACATTAACCCAATCCAATATCCAAACTTTTAGGTCGATATAGAAATTCAACATTTATAAATGTGGATTAATAATGCGGAGGGCGATTGGTCAAAGGATCAAAGGCAGCAATACCTTCTGACAAATCTGAAGATTCCACACGTTGATACAATAATTGCATTTGTTTCTTTAAATCAGCAAGTTCTAAGCTTTGTTGCGTCACTTGATCATTTAATTGTTCGACTAAATCATCTAAAAATGCAATTCGGACTTGCAAATCTTCTATGGGTGCGGAAAATGACGCCTGATCATCAAGATTTTTATGTTTAGTCATTTTAAGTCCTCATTTGGGATGTTTAGGAAACAGTATGGCCTATATTACGTTAAGGGATGTCCAACTCGCGTTTGGTGGACCTGCCCTGCTCGACGGCGCAAACTTCAATTTAGAACGTGGCGAGCGAGTCTGTTTGATTGGTCGTAACGGTGAAGGTAAGTCTACTTTACTCAAGCTGATTGAGGGAAGTTTATTACCCGATCGTGGTGAGATTGCGTTACAAAACGGGATCACCATTTCCATGCTTGCTCAAGATGTCCCAATGGACTCGGGTAAAGTTGCGGACATCGTTGCTGAAGGTGCAGGCGAAGCTGCTCAAGTGCTTAAAGAATACCATGAAGCCAGTGATGCATGTGTACTCGGCGATATGGAAGCCTGTGACCGTATGGGAAATCTACAGCACAAGTTAGATCTTCTTGATGGATGGGCTTTAGAAACCAAAGTCAATTCTATCCTCAGTAAAATGGGTTTAGACCCTGAAGCTGATCTTGCTGACTTATCTGGTGGTCGTAAACGTCGTGTACTTTTAGCACGTGCATTGTTGACCCAGCCTGATGTGTTATTACTGGATGAACCAACCAACCATTTAGATGTTGAAAGTATCGAATGGTTAGAAAAATTCTTACTTGATCAAAATAATTTAACCTTACTTTTCATCTCACATGACCGTGCATTTGTAGATAGCATTGCGACTCGTATTGTCGAACTTGATCGTGGAATTTTGCGCAGCTACGAAGGTAACTACTCTCGTTATCTCGATTTAAAAGCACAGCAAATGGAAGCTGAAGAAAAGCAAAACGCTTTATTTGATAAACGTTTAGCTGAAGAAGAAGCTTGGATTCGTCAAGGTATCAAGGCACGTCGTACGCGTAATGAAGGCCGTGTGCGTGCGTTAAAAGATTTACGTGAACAGTCTAAGGCGCGTCGCTCGCAACAAGGCAAAGTCAGCATGGCGACCCAAGAAGCCAATCGTTCTGGAAAATTGGTCTTTGATATTGAGCATCTCAATGTCACATTTGGCAACAATGCACCGATTATTAAAGATTTTTCTGCACTGGTTTTACGTGGTGATCGTATTGGTTTAGTCGGTGATAATGGTGTCGGTAAAACCACATTGGTGAAAGCGATTTTAGGTGAATTAGAGCACGGCGGTTCAGTTAAAACGGGTACCCAGCTTGAAGTGGCTTATTTTGACCAATTACGCAACGCTTTAGACCTTGAAAAATCAGTCATGGCAAACGTCTCTGAAGGTTCTGACTTTGTGGATGTGAATGGTGGTCGACGTCATATCTACAGCTATTTACAAGACTTCTTATTCTCTCCAGAACGTGCACGTACACCAGTTAAAGCGCTGTCTGGTGGTGAGCGTAATCGTATTCTTTTAGCGAAATTATTGCTTAAACCATCAAACTTAATTGTGATGGATGAGCCAACCAATGACTTGGATATGGTGACTTTAGAATTACTCGAAGAAATGTTGAGTGATTATAAAGGCACTTTATTATTGATCTCGCATGACCGTGCCTTTATGGACAATGTTGTGACATCGACTTGGGTATTTGATGGCAAAGGTAATATTGATGAATACATTGGTGGATATCAAGATTATTTAGAACAACGTCCTGACCAAAAAGTTGTTGATCAAAAGAGCGATGTAAAAAAGGCCATTGCCAAAGCTGAGGCAGCGGCCGCACCTGTAGATGCGCCTGCTAAAAAAGTAAAGTTGAGCTATAAAGATCAACGTGCTTTAGAGCAACTTCCTGCTGAAATGGAAGCTCTGGAAAAAGAACAAGCTGAAATTAATGAATTACTTGCAGATGGCTCTTTATTTGTTTCAGATGCAGACCGAGCAATGAAGCTATCCGCTCGCTTAGCAGAAATTGACGATTTGCTAATGGAAAAATTAGAGCGTTGGGAAGCGTTAGAAACCCTCAGTAAGGGTTAATCGATCATTCCATTAAAAACTCCGCCATCGTGCGGAGTTTTTTTATTGAGCTAAGGTTTTTATAATCCATTCCCCTTGCGGAGGTATATACCTTCACCTTTTTCAAAGAAGGAATGAGCAGCACAGCTGCACAAGGAATATAAAATTATTTCAAACCTAATTTCTCAACAGGTTTCATCAACCATAACGACATTTTTCTTAATAACATATCAAAAAATTGCTGTTGGAAAACCCAACAGGTTATTACCGACAATCCTATACAAATCATGATCTCAATAAAAATATGACTCTCTAATTTCCAGTATTTTGAAATAAAAATAACAACAAAACCATGCAGTAAATAAACAGCTAAAGTATTTATCCCCAATTTAAGAAAGCGAGATTGGCATCGTTTTACGATTGCGAAAATAGCAAAAATCCCCAAGCTTGAAACCGCCATACAACCTAGTCGCATTAGAGTGCCATCAAATGCACTGACTTTCAGTTGTTGATAACTTAAACTTCCATACAGCCAGAATTGATTGATTTGGCTCAAATAAACCAAACTGACAATACCTAGAAAAATCAATACTGCAAACCATTCTGCATAGCGAATGGATCGAATACTTTGAATGATTGCTTTGCCATAAACCGCACCAATCACAAAAAATGGTAAGAATGTAAAAATTCGTCCGACTGAGTATTGATAATTATTCCAAGGGCTTAAACCAATACACAGTGCCAAAATCAAAGCAATCCATACTGCAAATTTTGTTTTGACCAGAAAATGTGTCAGCAATGTCCAAACCATCATGCCAAGTAAATACCATAGGATCCAATACGGTCGTTCAAATAGATTCCAATTGATTTGAACATTACCCGACCAAATTGCATCAAAAGCAGGAAATAAAATCTGAAAAGGAACATACAATGAAATAAAAAACAGAATATTTTTAAACCAATTTTTATCTTTAAACAGCACCCCTGAAATAAAAATAAATGCAGGCATATGCACAAAATAAATCGTACCTAATAATGTATGCCCAATTGGATCATTCCACCCGATCATTCTTTCTAAAAAATGCCCCAATACCACAAGAAAGATCAGAACAGCCTTGCTGGTATCTAAATAGGTATCTCTCATGGTTATCTTTTTCTATTTAAACAAATTCAATTATATACCTAAAACATGAAATTGATTTTGATCAACTTCAGCCAGTTGTCTACGATAAATTTTAAAATTTTCTAGGTCAAAACAGACAAAATTAATTTCATCCAAGCTCTGTGCATTTTGCATATATTCAAGCACCACTTGAATCGCAATATTCGCTGCCTGATGTTTAGGAAAATGATAAACACCCGTTGAAATATTTGGAAATGCAACGGTGGTCAATTGGTTTTTTTCAGCAAGTTTTAAACTATTCAAATAGGCATTTTTGAGTAATTCATCCTCACCCCCTTGGCCATTTTGCCAAGTCGGCCCTACTGTATGAATCACATAACGGCTTGGCAATAAACCTGCTGTAGTAATCACAGCCTCACCAACTGCGCAACCACCTTGTTTTGCTCTTATTTTTTGACAATCTTCCAGTATTTGGGCGCCACCTTTTCGGTGGATTGCACCATCAACGCCCCCTCCTCCCAATAAAGAGCTATTTGCAGCATTTACGATGGCGTCTACTTTTTGAATCGTAATATCACCTTGAATCAAACGTAGCGTTTTCATTCTCTTATCCTTGTTATTCATTATCCATTTCAACGATTACAGCGCTTTGATCATGCGTTGAGAATGCAATTGATCTATTTCCCTATCGAATTGTTCCGCTGAGCATGCAATTTTCTACTTTAATCAGGTTCATGCTACACTTCTTTCAGTCTTAACTTACCCCAAATTTACAAAATTGCTATGAGCAAAAAGCATCAGTACGAACCTGGAGAATTTTATTGGGCATTCTTACAGCCTAAATACTGGGGAATTTGGATTGCCATCGTATTTCTAATGATGCTTGCAATCTTGCCATGGTCTATTCAACATCGTTTAGCCAAGTTTTTGGGTAATATTGCATTTAATCGCCTCAAATCACGGCGTAAAACCACAATACGCAACTTAGAAGTCTGTTTTCCTGAATGGTCAGCTGAACAAGTGATTGAACATTCACGTCAAGTTTTTATTGACCAAATGATTGGTGTGTTCGAAACACTCAATGCATGGTATTCACCGCAATGGTTTAAAGATCGTGTCACGATTCAAGGTTTAGAACATATCACGCATGCGCAACAACAAGGTCAGGGAATTTTACTCCTTGGAACACACAGTACCATGCTCGATGCAGGTGGCTATTTATGTGCTCAATTCTTTGAACCTGATGTTGTTTATCGTCCGCAAAATAATCCTCTTTTAGATATGTTGATCTATCGTTGTCGAGCAACTATTTATAAAGCTCAGATAGACCATGATGATATGCGTGGGCTGATTCGTCATTTAAAAGATGGCGATGCGATTTGGTATAGCCCAGATCAAGATTTCGGTTTAAAACAAGGGGTGATGGCACCATTCTTTGGAACGCCAGCAGCAACGGTAACCGCACATCGTCGTTTACTGAAAATATCAAAAGCCGTCGCGATTCCACTGTATTTTTATCGCGATGGTGATATTAAAAATCCTAAATACCATGTCCTGATTGAACCTGCTGTCGATCCTTTACCAAGTGAAGATGAATTAAATGATGCAATTCGTGTCAATAAAATCATTGAAAATCAGCTTCGTATCGCACCAACCCAATATATGTGGTTTCACCGTCGCTTTAAAACACGTCCTCAAGGTTACGAAAAGATTTATTAAATTAAACTAGATTTAACTTGCTCGGACTGAGCGATGTGTACAAAAATCGAATGTATAGCTTTCAGTTTTCATTATTGTCACTTTTGTAATTGTCTTAATTGCTGTCTTTTTAATTTTCAATATCCATAAAAACACAACCCGAGTTCTGCATCCTGCAAAACTCGGGCTTATGAGGTTGTGCTTTCGTGTCTTATTGTTATTTTATTTGGTGATCCATTCCAACATCAAATCCATGATGATTATTCCATCAGCTTCGTCTTCCTTAGTGGGACTCTTCCTTTCCCATATCCGTTTGCCGATGAGTAAAGATTAAGCCTAAATGCTTTGGGATACTATCCGCTTAGAGACTAAATCCATGTAAGCAATTTCTTACAAATCTCAGACATTTTAAGCAATCATTGTCAAACAATTTGTTATTTACCGATAGGAGTCAGTTATCTCATCGGTCACTCTTTTTTCTTCTTTTTCTGCTTTTTCGATTCCTTCTTGAATCGCTTGCTGTGCTTCTTCTTCATCTGCATCTGACTGTTCGAGTTCTTCCTGAATCTGTTCAAAGACTCGCCCTGTTTGCAAAACCACATAAATAGGAAAATGATCTGATCCGATATGTGGTAAACGTTCCATATGCACTAAAGCAAAATCTGTACTGTGAAATAAGTGATCCAAAGACCATCTTAAAAACGTATAATCCGCGTGAAAAGTGTTGATATATCGACGTCCGACACGTGGATCGAGTAAACCACTGATGCGCTGAAATAATCGTGTTGTACGTGACCAAGCAACATCGTTTAAGTCCCCCATCACAATACTGCTTTCATCCAAATCTTTTATTTGATCTCCCACGATCAGCAATTCAGCATCACGTAATGTTGAATCCTTCGCTTCAGTCGGACTTGGTGGTTTAGGATGTAAACAATAAAGTTGAACTGGCTGTCCAGAACGTAGAATCACACTGGTATGAATCGATGGAATTTCATCACTCAAGATAAATTTAATATCTGTATCAACCAGTTCTAATTTGCTATAGAGATGCATACCATACAAATTATCTAGAGGAACAGAAACTCGATATGGATAATCTTTTTCAATTTTAGCAAGTTCATTTTGCCAAGTTTGATCTGTTTCTAAAGTCAGAACAATGTCAGGTTGATGTTTTTCAATTTGCTCAATCAGTAAATGATATTGTTGATTCGGCGTAAGCACATTAGAAACAATGACTGAAATTTGTTGATCGCTATTCAATTGATGTTTTTTAACCTGCTTAACCTGTTTTTTCCATAAAAAGGTATAGGGTAAAACCATCTTCAACTGAAAGGCCAAAGCTGCGATGAGAAAGAATAAAATAACTTCACGGCTTAGATCCCACGGTGCTTTCCAAAACAGCAAAAACAATAAGGCGATAATACCTAAAGCCAAGATCTGTAGTCTTGGAAAATCCGCACCACGAAACCACCACTCATCCCGAGGAATCAGTGACCAAAAGCTTAGCCAAATCACAATAGCTGCCAGCATTTCCATCCAAATCATATTTTGTCACTCTTATATTCTTAATTTTTTATTCATTCATAAATTAATATCAATTTTGCATGTATCATAAACAAGATATATTGCACAATATAGTTGTGTTTTCATTGTGTATGCTATTGCAGTTACACACCCTTTTGATACACTCAAGCCCCCTTTTATTTTTTAACGCACCGAGGCAAAGTGACATGAAAGTAGGTCTGGTCGGTTGGCGCGGGATGGTTGGTTCCGTCCTTATGCAACGTATGGTTGAAGAGAATGATTTTGCTCATTTTGAGCCGTTCTATTTCTCTACCAGTAATGCAGGTGGTGAAGCCCCTGCTTTTGGTGGTAAAACTGCTCCAGCACTTATGGAAGCGACGGACATTACCAGTCTGAAGCAAATGGATGTCATTATTACCTGCCAAGGTGGCGATTATACCTCTGAAGTTTTCCCGAAGCTAAAAGCTGAAGGTTGGAATGGTTATTGGATCGATGCAGCGTCTACCTTACGTATGGATGATGAAGCAATTATCGTGCTTGACCCAGTGAACCTAAATGTCATCAAAGATGGTTTAGTCAATGGTACCAAAACATTCGTTGGCGGTAACTGTACAGTTTCGTTAATGTTGATGAGCATGGGTTCTTTATTCCAACAAAACTTGGTGGAATGGATGACGGCGATGACTTACCAAGCAGCTTCTGGCGCTGGCGCGCAGAACATGCGTGAGCTGATCACAGGTATGGGTTATCTTTATAACAATACCAAAGATCTCTTGGATGATCCTCGCTCAGCGATTTTAGATATTGATGGTAAAATTGCTGAATTACAACGTGGCGAAGGCTTCCCTTCTGCAAACTTTGGCGTACCTTTAGCGGGTTCATTGATTCCTTATATCGACAAGCAACTTGAAAATGGTCAATCTAAGGAAGAATGGAAAGGCCAAGTTGAAACCAACAAGATCTTAGGGAATTCTCAAATCGTTCCTATTGATGGTCATTGTGTACGTATTGGCGCAATGCGTTGCCATTCTCAAGCATTAACATTGAAATTGAAGAAAGATGTACCGCTTGATGAAATTGAAGACATGATTCGTCAGTCTAATCCATGGGCAAAAGTTGTTCCAAATACGCGTGAAGCATCTATGACCGACTTAACGCCAGTGGCTGTAACAGGTACTTTATCTGTACCTGTAGGTCGTTTACGTAAGCTCAACATGGGTAAAGAGTATTTAGGCGCATTCACAGTGGGTGACCAATTACTTTGGGGTGCTGCTGAGCCTTTACGCCGTATGTTACGTATTTTAATTGACTATAAAAATAGTTAAAATCGTAAAAAAGCACAACATTAAAAAAAGCCGATCTATCTTGATCGGCTTTTTTATGTAACTATATTTATGTAACCACAATGTTAAAGTTTTACATTTAGAATACAGCTAGGTATTGTATAATTTTAGTGGCTTGTACTTCGTCAGAGCAATGGATAGAGATGACTAGATATAACAAATTAAAAATTGCCATTTTAACCATCATGACTTCGCAATCAATCAGTGCGATTACCATCAACCCGATTCAAATTCAATCAGGGTCTGGGGATTTGCTCTATGCAGAAATGAAGTTTAGTAATGCAAATCCAAATGAAAAAATCGAAGTTGGCTTAGCAGAAGCTGAAGATATGATGAGCGTAGGGTTTGCAAATCAACCACCAGGACACTTAAATTTTTATACTCGGCGCTCTAATGATGGTACTGGGGTTATTGTAATCACCTCTTCTCGTCCTATGGTTGAGCCTGAACTCAATATTTTATTAAAAGTAAAAGAAGGGAGTGCAACTCATCTTCAACAAATAAAAACAGCTTTAACACGTGGTCGCCCCAATCCTGCAACAGCTAAACTCACTGCCACAAATAATGAAACATTGCTAAAACCACAAGTTATTGTCAGTGAGAAAGATATCGCACTCAATTTGCCAAGCAGCACCTCGTATCAAGCGAACACGCCCATATCGACTCCAAGTACAGCAAAATCAGTTGCTTCCATAAACGCTCAACGACCACTCGTGATTAGTGTTACCGCTCCACCAATATTACAAAGCACACAAAAAACTGCGCCTCAAGTGATCGTACCTAATAATATTCCTGCGATCACTCAACAAGCTGCTGTAGCTCCGGTGCAAACTATTCAACAAATTCAAAACGTGCAAAAAATAACAACGCCAACTGAAGTCGCAACCGTAAAAGCGAAGCCTGAGCTAACAAAAACAGAAGCCACGCAACCTAAGCCAGAAACCGCAAATACAGAAGTGGTAAAACCTAAGCCTGAAACGACCAAGACAGAAACTGCGAAATCTAAACCAGAAGCTGCAAAGGCAGATACGACAAAATCGAAACCTGAAACAGCAAAAAATGAAACTGCTAAGGCTGCTGCAAAAACAGCTCCACCAGTAAAACCACATACGAAAAAAGCAAACAACGGCAATGATCCAGAGCATGTTGTGCAAACCAATGAATCACTTTGGACAATTGCTTCAAGAATTGCAGCTGAAACCCACCAAAGCATTCCTCAAGTCATGAAACAAATTAAAGAAAATAATGCCAATGCATTTATTCAAGGTGATATTAATCGTATTCGTCGTGGTGCTGCGTTAAATTTAGCAGCAAGTTATAAGCAAAGCCCTCAGGTCAAATACAAAACACCGACTGCGCCAATCACCACCAGAAAACAGTCAGGATCTGCAAAGTATCGTTTAGATCAGGCTGAAATGAGTTTGGTTGCAGACAATGAACAAAATTCTCCACAAGGGTCTGCCAAGAAAAATACTCAGGTGAATCAGACAAATACTGAATTATCTACAAAAGTTATGACATCCCGCGAAAAAACGGTTAAATTACAGAGGGACGTAACTCAACTTGCATCGGCTTTACAAGAAAAGAACCGACGAATTCAACTATTAAATGCTCGGCTTGCTCAGTTGCAACAACAATTGCAGCAACAAAGTGTAAAACAGCCAAAAAGTTAGAATATATTTAGGAAATTGTTTCATTGTGCTCAATGAAGGGGAAATAAAATGTTGTTGTATGTGATTCCATTTATTTTACTATTGGTTGTTGCTATCGTTTTGAAAAAACGTGAAGATGCCAACAAAGAAAATACCAGTTCTAACACCAGCGCTAAAAAGAATAACAATAAAAAGACTGCGAAGAAGAATGTAGCGCGTACTGCACGTAGCACGTCTCAACGACAAACTGCTGTTGTTAAAGAAGAAGTTGTTATTAAGCAAACAGCAAAACCGTTAAGTCCTGAATTAAAAACAAATATTGAGAAATTAATTTCAGATAAGAATTACTCCTCTGCTGAAGCAAAAATCAATCAAGCTTTAAATCAAGATAACGCACAGCATGAACTTTATCTTTATCTAGTCGATATACATTTAGCGCAAAAAGATGAATTAGCTGTCAATCAATTGGTGAATCATATCCGTTCACTGGGTTTAGATGAGATTGTTACTCAAGCTGAAGAAAAACAAAAAGCTGCTCAAGCTGAAAGCCCAATTGAATCGATTGCATTTGAACCTACACGATCAAATACACCTGAAACTAAGACCAATCACGCTGCATTTGATGCTCTAATTGATCATTCAGCTACGCCTGATCAAGCAGATCAAGTCGCTGAACAACAAACATTAGATAATACACTTGAGTTTAATGCGTCAGTTGGTCGTGAAAACCAAAATGATTCACTACAAGAACAAATTCAACCCTTAGAATTTAATCTTGATTCAATCACTCAAAAAGACACAACGCCTACTGCTGATTTTTCATTTGAAGCGCCCGCTCCAGTTGAAGAAAAGAAAGCAGAAAATATTGCACCTTTAGAATTTAGTTTTACACAAACTGAAACAGCAACACCTGTTGTAAATGATCAGCCAGCAGAAGAAATTAGCACTGAATTTAAACTCGACTTTGCAGAACCTTTAGTTAAGCCAAGTGTAATTGAAGAAGAAACAACCGTCACACACTCAAATGAATTAGAGTTTAAATTTACCCCGAACGAAGAGGTCGAGACACAACCAACGTTTAGCTTTGATTTAGATCAGAAAACAGAGCAAGTAGAAGTAGCATCTCCTACGTTAAACTTTGAAACTGCGCCAACCACAACTGAAATTGGTGCAACTGTAGATTCAAATGATCCTTTAGTTCAATCTTTCCCCGAGTTAGCTCAAACAGATGAAATTCAATTGGATTTAGATCTTGCTCAACAATATATTGATTTGGGTGCATATGCATCTGCACGTGAACTTCTCTCACAAAATGAATCACAATATACGGCTGAACAACGTCAATTATCTCAAACACTACTAAATCGCATAGCTTCTTAATTCTATTCGTTCTAAGATAAAGCAGTCATTCATGGCTGCTTTTTTATTATGAACAAGAAAATTGCTTTAATTTATATGGGTGGGACTTTTGGCTGTGTGGGTGAACCTTTGGCACCAATGCCTGAGGCTGAATTTCTACCTCGGCTACAACACGTACTTCCACCACACCTTAAAATTGAGTGCTTTAAAGCACCGAACATTAAAGACAGCAGTGCTTGTACTGCCTCAGATTGGCTAGCACTCATTCAACAAATACAAAGCCTTCAACTACAAAATTTCCAACATTTTGTCATTATTCATGGTACTGATACACTCAGTTATGCTGCAGCGACACTTTCTCGATTCCTTGCTGAATCTTGTCATGTAGTCATCACGGGGAGTCAGTACCCACTTCTGAATATTTCAGGTGAAAATACTCGTGAATTTACAGATGCCATTGATAATTTAAATACAGCATTAGATGCCGTCCTTAACCTTCCTGTTGGTGTCTATCTCAGTTTTTTTCACCAAGTGATTCATGCTCGGACTGCATTAAAAACCCACAGCACTGCACTGGATGCATTTAGAGGGCAAATCGCAGATCAAGAGATTAATATTGATCCTCACGTTATCAATGTACAACTTACACATATTGAAAAGGCCGAAACACTCAATATTATCAATTGGATGATGTTGCCTATCGAACAAGAACAATTGGCTCATAATTTAGATTTAATACTCAATAAACCACCTCATTTTTTAATTATTCAGGCCTATGGTGTAGGTAATCTTGCTGTAAATGATCGCATTATCGAAAAGATCAAAGCACTACAGTTGAATGACTGCCAAGTGGTTCTCTCTACACAAGTCCCATTAGGCGGTATGGACCAACGCTATGCAGTGAGTCAATGGATCAAAGATGCAAAGATTTTAGTCAGCGATGCACTCAGTCAAGCAGATCTTTATGCCAAAATCCTCAAAATTTATTTACAATACCCCACTTCGGAACAATGGCACGACCATTGGTATGATCTTCCTGAATAGAGGTTTTTATGCAACGCTTTGCAATTGGTATTGAGTTTTGTGGCATTCGTTATAAGGGTTGGCAAACTCAGCAAGCAGGTGTGCGAAGTATTCAGGAAACCATGGAAAAAGTTCTGAGTAAAATTGCTGATGAACCCATTATTTTACATGGTGCGGGTCGTACCGATGCTGGTGTACATGCGACCAATATGGTGGCGCATTTTGATACCAATGCAATCCGTCCAATCCGTGGCTGGTTAATGGGTTCAAATAGCCAATTGCCAAAAGACATTTCGATCCAATGGATTAAAGAAATGGATCACGATTTCCACGCCCGTTTTAAAGCACAGGCACGACGCTACCGTTATGTGGTCTATCAATCTGCAAATCGTCCAGCTTTATTACATAAACAAGTGACACATGCGTTTTATCCGCTCGATGTCGATAAGATGATTGAAGCTGCCACAAAATTTGAAGGTACACATAATTTTGAAAGCTTTCGTGCCGCAGCATGTCAGTCTAATCAACCTGTACGTCATGTTAAACACTGCCGTTTAATTAGACATGGCAATTATTTGGTTTTAGATATTCAAGCTGATGGTTTCTTACACCATATGGTACGCAACATCATGGGCTGTTTATTGGAAATCGGTCAAGGGATGTATGAGGTGGATCATATCGATCAAATTTTTGCTGCCGAAGACCGTAAAGCAGCAGGAATCACAGCACCACCAGATGGTCTGTACTTCATCCATGCAGATTATCCTGAACAATTCGAATTACCTAAAATGCCCTTAGGACCACATTGGCTGAATATGCCAGAGTAGTTTATTTTTGAATCCTTTCCCTAACCTCCCTTTTTTCAAAGGAGGGATGAGCAGCACAACTGCGTAAGGGAATCTAAAATAATTTTAAATTCTCAATAATTCCCCTCTTTTTAAAGAGGGGTTAGGGGAGATTTCTCAACGCTGTTTACGTTTTCTATATTCCACTGGCGTTTCATTGGTCCAACGCTTAAACGCTCTATAAAACGTACTTGGCTCAGAAAAACCCGTTAAATAAACGATACGCTCTACACTTTCATTGGTATTGGCCAATAATTTTTTAGCTAAGCGACAACGATAGTCAGAAAGAATTTGCTGAAAGCTAGTATTTGCCTCAGAAAGCTGAGTACGTAAACGACGTGGAGTAATATTCAATTGTGCTGCAACTGTTTCCAGCGTGGTTTCACCACTCTCTAAAGTTGAACCAATCGCACGGCGAACTTCTCCAACAAGATCATAACGTGCAAGCTCTTGTAGTTTTTCTAGCGCCAATTGCTCATGTAATTGTAAAAGCTCAGGTTCAGCTTGCCACAATGGATAATCTAAAATGGCTGGATCAAAATACAAACGCGTTTCTTTCTGCCCCAAACTTACTGGGCATTCATAAACACGAAAATATTCTGCATCAGAAGCACCTTGGCTGAAATTGAAGTCGATATAAATCGGTTCAAAACGCCCTTCGGTAATAAATTTAAAAAATCGTAATATCCCAGAAAGTGCACATTCTGAAAAATGACGATTGACAATATTATCTCCCCAAGGCTGCTGACCATTGGTTAAATAACAACGTCCATTGTCATCGATCACCAGTGTGGCATGAAAAGCATCACTAATTAAACGTTGATAGGCCAAAGCGCGCTTAAGCCCTTCACCAAAGTTTTCGCTTGAAATAAACAGGTGTTCAATCACTTGCCCTCGGTATAAAGGTAAGTGCTCTCCAAGATGTAACCCGATATCAAGATCACGGCTAACTTCTTCAGCCGCAGTCCAAAAAGCATATTGTGCGTTAAGCGGAGTACGTGCATTTTGATCAACTTGATTTAATGTCACTCCCGCTTTAGATAATATTTCTTCTGTCGGCAATCCTGCACGACGGATCGCTTGATAGCCTAATCGTAAAACAACCGAAGCATCAGTTAGCTGACTCACGCAGTGCCCTTCCTTGTATGTTATTCATTTATACTTAAATCATCAGTTTTAGATTACAGTCGATTGGCTAAACTGACAATATTTATCCGCTTTTTTTTGTAGAAATTGTTTAACAATATGTTCGCCTATTTTCAAGTCATCTGCCACCTTGTAAAGTCGAATAATCTTGTCTTTCTATAAAAAATTGCCTATAATTTGCGCCTTTCCAATTTGATCATCAGGTAGGCTATGGCCAATAAAGAGGAACTTATCGAGTTCGAAGGCGTTGTCACCGAAACGCTTCCTAATACTATGTTCCGTGTACGTCTAGAAAACGGTCACGAAGTGATTGCGCACATTTCTGGTAAAATGCGTAAACACTATATTCGTATTTTAACTGGCGACAGTGTTAAAGTCGAAATGACACCATATGACTTAACCAAAGGTCGTATTACTTATCGTGCACGCTAAGTTTTAGCGGAAGCAAAAGCCACTTTGAGGTGGCTTTTTCATTCTCACGATCATTCTTATTCCACTCATCGATCGATTGCTATCGTTTAGCAACTCTTTCTTTTACCCACAAAAACTTGATCAACTCAGCGCCAATGCTGTTTTTCAAGATATTTAGATGACTAATATAAAGTTAAAGTTGCTGTTGAATATCAATCTTCACTCCAAGCTTATTCGCTCTTTCTATAATATTGAACAATATTGAAAAAATAATTGAGAATATTGCGGTGAATATCACAATCCAATATTAAGTGCATTTTCAGCGCCAATTATTCAACACTCTTGCATACTACGCTTATCATTCAATCTATAGATGCTTCCTTTTGTCTATTTTTCATTATGTACATCAACTGAGATTTGTTTATTAATCGCACTACGACTACACTAATTAGATATAGCGCAATATGGCTTGAGGTGCAATGATGAAGTTAACTCAACCGCTTTTATGGACAGTCTGTTTAATGACAATCCCTTTCGCAGGATGCCAAACAAGTGCAACTCGGCAAGTGAATTTAGATGAATATTTACAGCAATTTATAGGCTCTAGCAGCTCAGATATTCAAAAGAATTTAGATTTTAAAGCATTGGGTTACCAAACTACCAAAGATGTACAAAGCAGCGACTCAGCGCTCAGCTATACCATTCTCAGACCAGTGAGCATTCCTATGCCAGGTAATGCCACTGTAGGTACAAATTCAATGGGCGCGCCTGTGATTCGTCATAACACGACAGCAGTACCCACTTATGATATTAATTTTAATTGTAAAGTGACCTTTATACTTAAAGATGGTATTGCACAATCTATTCAGTATTTAGGTAAAGCGTGTTAATCGCGCAATAAAAAAACACAGCCGAAGCTGTGTTTTTTATTAAACTCAGAATTTAAGCAATTGCTGCAACAACAGCATCACCCATTTCAGATGTTCCAATTTTATTCATACCTTCAGACATGATATCGCCAGTACGTAAACCTTGATCAAGCACACGTCCCACGGCATCTTCAATTGTTTTTGCAGCTTCTTCTTCACGGAAGGTATAACGCAACATCATTGCAACAGAAAGAATGGTTGCCAATGGGTTTGCGATATTTTGCCCTGCAATATCAGGTGCTGAACCGTGACATGGCTCATACATCCCTTTACCATTTTCATCTAATGATGCAGATGGCAACATCCCGATTGAACCTGTAAGCATTGCCGCTTCATCAGACAGAATGTCACCAAACAAGTTTCCAGTCACAATCACATCAAATTGTTTTGGCGCGCGTACCAACTGCATTGCAGCATTGTCCACATACATGTGTGATAGGTTAATTTCAGGATACTGTTCTTCTTTCATCGCAGTGACTGTTTGTTTCCAAAGCTCAGTCACTTCAAGAACATTGGCTTTGTCTACTGAACACACTTTACCACCACGTAAATTTGCCATTTCAAAAGCAACTTTGGCAATACGCTTAATTTCAGACTCAGAATAAACGTCCGTGTTAAAACCTTGCTTCTCACCATTTTCGAGTTCACGAATACCACGTGGTTGACCGAAATAAATTCCACCTGTTAATTCACGAACGATCAAGATATCCAAACCAGCAACAATCTCAGGTTTTAAACTTGAAGCATCAGCCAATTGTGGATAAAGAATCGCTGGACGCAAGTTTGCGAATAAGTTCAATTCACTACGAATTTTTAATAAACCACGCTCAGGACGGATCGAACGTTCAATGTTATCCCACTTTGGCCCGCCTACTGCCCCAAGTAAGATTGCATCTGCTTTTTTGGCTTGTTCAGATGTCACCGCTGGGTATGGCTCACCATGGGCATCAATCGCTGAACCGCCCAATAAACCATGTTCCCATGTTAATCCTAAATTAAATTTTTCATTGACACGTGTAAGTACTTTTTCAGCAGCAGCAACGATCTCTGGACCAATACCATCACCTGCCAAGATCAAAATTTGTTTAGACATTTGTCGTTCCGATTATATGAACAGCTTAACTGTTGTTTGAGATTAAATTTTTTGTTCTACAAATTCGCTAACACCCGTTACCGCATTGTGTGGTCGGCAAAAACGGCGAATCGTACGCTTTTCTTGAATCATATCTACACAAAGCGGCGTAGGTGCAGAAACATTGAGCAAACTGCCTGAATTTGATGATCTTTGACGATACATTTTAAATGTATAAGTTTGATCGCCTTCAAATTGATGAATCACGTGAAACACTTCAGCATGTTGTTTGGTGATTGGATAGAATCGAATCACCATTTCATATTGCTGAGGTGGAATCGTTAAATACACACCATTTTGATCCAAAGGTTCACCTGTTAATTTCAAATAACCTTTTTCAATGGCTTTACGATTGGTACGTGCTACTTTTTCATCAACAATGACTAAATCATTTAATCGTGCAAATTCACAATGTTCTGCGCCCGAACAATAAACAGCAACTGTGTTTTGACTATACTGTTTTTTTGAAGCTTGCTTAATTCTATTCAAATCAACCATTTGATTCGATTGGCAAGCACTCAAGACTAAGCTTGATAAACCAATTACAACACTACAGCCTAAAAGCTTCGTCATTGTTCAAACCCAACCTTACTTCACTGAGTAAACATTCATTTTTTATGTTCAACATGTTAACAAGACTTGGGCGCTCACGCTATGTATAAAGTGTGATTGACTTCACTAAGCTTTAATTTCAGCAAATACCCAAGGACGCGATTGTTTAGTTTGTTCTTCATAAGCATGAATATCATCGGCTGCTTGCAAAGTTAAACCAATATCATCTAAGCCATTCAATAAACAGTGTTTACGGAATGGATCAACTTCAAATTTAAAAGCTTCACCATTTGGTGTACGTACTTCTTGAGCTTCTAAATCAATCGTAAGTTGATAACCTTCATTTGCAGCACATTCTCTGAATAATTGATCAACAATCTCTTCAGACAAAATGACAGGTAACATGCCATTCTTAAAACTATTGTTGAAGAAAATATCGGCATAACTTGGAGCAATCACGGTACGGAAACCATATTCTTCCAATGCCCACGGTGCATGTTCACGACTTGAACCACAACCAAAGTTGGCACGTGAAATCAGCACTGTTGCGCCTTGGTAACGTGGTTGATTCAAAGCAAAATCTGGATTTTTAGGGCGTTTAGAAATATCTTGACCTAAATAGCCTTCATCTAAATAACGTAATTCATCAAATAAGTTATCGCCAAAACCTGTCCGTTTGATTGATTTCAAGAACTGTTTTGGAATGATTAAATCTGTATCTACATTGGCACGGTCTAATGGTGCAACGATACCTTGTTCAACGGTATAAGCTTTCATGATTATTTCTCACTGAATCCGTAACCTCTCTCTAGCCCTCTCCTTAAAGGAGATGGAACTCCTTCTCCCTCTGGGAGAAGGTCGGGATGAGGGATTAAACTAGAATGTACGTACATCAACAAAATGGCCTGCAATTGCAGCAGCAGCTGCCATCGCTGGGCTGACCAAATGTGTACGACCACCATTACCTTGACGACCTTCAAAGTTACGGTTTGAGGTTGAAGCGCAATGCTCACCCGGTTGTAACTTATCAGCATTCATTGCCAAACACATTGAACAGCCTGGTTCACGCCATTCAAAACCAGCTTCAAGCAAAATTTTGTCCAAGCCTTCAGCTTCAGCCTGCGCTTTTACTAAACCAGAACCAGGAACAACCATGGCTTGTTTTATTGAAGAAGCAACTTTGCGCCCTTTCACCACTTTCGCAGCTGCACGAATATCTTCAATACGTGAGTTGGTACAAGAACCAATAAATACACGATCTAATTGAATATCTGCCAATGCCTGACCTGCATTTAAACCCATGTATTGGTAAGCACGTGTCCAGTCATTGCGCTGTACTTCATCTTTGGCTTGTTCTAATGTTGGCACAGCTTGTGAAACAGGAATCACCATTTCAGGAGATGTTCCCCACGATACTTGTGGTTCAATCTCTTCACCTTGTAACACAACCACAGTATCAAAATGCGCATCATCATCAGAATGTAAAGTATCCCAATACGCAACAGCAGCATCCCATTGTTCACCCTTTGGTGCATATGGGCGATCTTTAACGTACTCAATGGTCTTGTCATCCACAGCGACCATACCGACACGTGCACCACCTTCGATTGCCATATTACACACCGTCATACGGCCTTCAATAGACATATCACGGAACACTTGACCGCCAAATTCAATGGCATGACCTGTACCACCAGCCGTACCAATTTTACCGATGATCGCCAGTACCACATCTTTAGGTGTAACGCCTTGACCCAATACGCCATCAACACGGACTAACATGTTCTTCATTTTCTTTTGAACTAAGCATTGGGTTGCCAATACATGTTCAACTTCAGACGTCCCAATACCATGTGCTAAACAACCAAATGCACCATGCGTTGCAGTGTGCGAGTCACCACATACAACCGTCATTCCCGGTAAAGTTAAACCTTGTTCAGGACCAACCACATGTGCAATACCTTGGCGGACATCATTGATGTCGAATTGAACCACATCAAAAGTTTTGCAGTTGTCATCTAAAGTCTGTACTTGGATACGAGAAGTATCATCTTCAATGCCTGCAATCCCTTCTGAACGCTCTTTGCTTGATGTCGGAACGTTATGGTCAGGTGTCGCAACATTGGCACTTAAGCGCCAAGGTTTACGACCTGCAAGTTGTAAGCCTTCAAAGGCTTGCGGAGAAGTCACTTCATGCAATAAGTGACGGTCAATATAAAGTAATGCAGAGCCATCATCTCGTTGTTTTACTAAATGGTCATCCCACAATTTGTCATACAATGTTTTTGGAATTGAGGTATTTGCTTTTTGGTTTTCGCCTGCCATGTCGAGGTGCTCCACTGGACTGGGTAATTCTTTCATTAATATCGATTATAGCGACGTTTTCACATAAATCTAATTTATCATTTTTATTAATTTAAAAACTTTTTGGAATTATTTCAAGTAAAAAAACGCTCATGTTTAATGATTTCTTTTTCATGAATGATCGATAAGTTTAACCATTGAAATCATTTGAAAGTTTTTGTGTGTCGCTCCCTCATTATAATTTCGCTCCATAATTATGTTTATTTTTCTCTCAAAGATCATACTCATTTAGAAAACCAATCAGCATCAATCAAAAATTCTTTTTTACTTTTCAAATGATAATGATTATTATTTAATTAACTTAAAGCATTTGTGGTGATGATCATGGCGCGTATTCAAAACTTCGTACAAAGCAATCAACGTATTTTCAAGAAAACCTTAAGCTATTACATCATGCATATTACCGTGGCAATGCTTGTAGGTTATGTGATTACAGGTAATTTATGGATGGCAGTGACATTAAGTTTAGTCGAACCGACTGTTCAAGCCGTTGCATTCTTCTTCCATGAAAAAGCATGGAACAAAAAAGATCAAAAAGTAGCGCGGACTCAAATTGTTAAAGCCTAAATCTAGGCTTGATTAAAATCTAAATTTTAAACATCAGCTGTGAAAGTGTACTAATCACCACCACCGCCACAGCTGCTACAACTACTACATGATGAGTCTGAACTTGAATCTGAACCATGATGAGAATGTCCAGAATCAGAAGATGAACCTGAACATGCCGTCGATGTAGATGAACAAGAGGATTGCGTTGGCGTTGTCATTGTTACATCAGAAGTTGTTTGCATCGTTTGGGCATACATTGCCGCCATAAAAGGCAAACTAAAAATCAAACCTTGTTCCCATCGAATATGTTCATCAATTTGGAATAGTCGAGGTAGGCATTGAGGGTCTTGTGGATTTAACCCATGTAAATGACATGCCCCGTGCCAAGTATTTACTAATTGTAATTTTTGCGATGCTTTTTGAGATGCAGTTGGTTGCTGATCATGTGGCTTATGAATCAGCTTATAACCTAAAAAGTTTTGACACATGAACTGATAGAAATCATCAAACTCTTCAATCAACAGATGCCACAAAGCATCTACAGCATTGGAAGGCATTGCATAAGAATTTCTACGCCACATATGAATTGCCAAGTAGTCTTTAAAACCCTCTTCAATCCATGGATATGTCGCTGAGTTTAGATTTGGATGCCTTTGCTTAAAAGCAATCCAAATATTATTGGGTATTTTAAAATCAGCTAAATCTTGTATTTTCTTCAAATGATTCAAACGTGCTCTGAACCAAAATAATGCAATGATTATCATGATTATGATTGGAAAATAAACATTGAAGAAATATGCAAACACTAAACCGATACAGCAAAGAATAAGAAGAGTGATCGAGAAACTTAACCATGTTTTTGTTAGCGTATTTCGATTAAGTTGTTGAAAATAACGGATGGGTGTAGATGTTGTTTGATTCAAATATTTTTTCCTTTTTGTTGTTTTTATGAGCTCACTATAAAGCATGATCATCAATCATGTATAGCAAAAACTTGTATGCAAATTTTTCTAAAATTGCTAGAACCATCGCCTTTTCATAGATAAATCAAAAAAAATTTGAAAATTGCTTTGATTAATTCTTAAAACTTCTAAATAATGAATTACGCATAAAAATTCTTTATGGATGTAAATATTATGAATCTCGCTGCTTTTGAAGCTTTTGTTAAAGTGATGGAAACTGGTTCTATTTCGATGGCAGCAGAACATCTGTTTATTACCCAACCTGCGGTGACCAAACGCATACATAGCTTAGAAGAATATTTTGGGGTTAAACTCTTTGAATCTGCTGGTCGTGGTGTACAAGCAACGCATGCAGCACATTCATTATTGCCTAAAGTAAAGAATTGGTTGAATGAACTCGGCGATATTCACCACACACTCAGTCATGAACAAGGCGAAGTTCGTGGAAAATTGAAAATTGGCACCAGTCACCATATTGGTTTGCATCATTTACCGCAACATCTAAAATTATATGTGCAACATTTCCCAGAAGTAAAACTCGACGTACACTTTGTGGACTCAGAACAGGCGCATGAGCAAGTCCTTGCTGGAGATTTAGAACTTGCCTTTTTAACCTTACCACCACAGGGTGATGATCGTTTAAGTTATATCACCATTTGGGATGATCCACTGGTTTTCGTTGTTGCACCATTTCATCCTTTGGCGCAAAAAACCAATTTAAAACTTGAAGACCTGATTGAGTATCCTAGTCTATTGCCCGCAGCTCAAACTTATACCAGTCAAATCACTTTAGCTGAGTTTGAAAAGCAAGGACTCAAACCTAAAATCACCATGAGTAACAATCCCTTAGAATCTATTCGCATGTTGGTTTCTATTGGTTTGGGGTGGTCTGTGCTACCTAAAACTTTGCTGAACCAAGACTTACGACAGTTGGATATTGATTTTGAAATGAATCGTCAGTTGGGCATGGTTTGGCATCCAGCACGTACACAATCACGTGCAGTACAAGAATTGATTAATATGATGAAATAAAATAACCCATAATTTTCTTTGCTGTTAAAAAGCCTTTCTGCATTTAAATGATAAAAATCACTTATAGGCGGAAAGGCTTTAATCACAATACTTCTAAAAGAATAACTTTTAAAATAATGAATCGTGAATAATCACTTCAAAAGTGACTATTTCACAGAATCTTCATGCAATGACTCATTTAACTGATCCACCACCAAAGCCCATTCACCGTCTGATTCTATTTTTTCTTCTAAAAACTGGCGTTGAGCCTCTGTCCAAAAACTTGCTTGCGTCAAAAAGGTATCTGCATCTAATTGATGAGTTGCAATAAACTTTTGAATTGCTTCCTCACTTGAATCTAAACCAAGTTGTTCAAATAAATTGGTCATTCTTGGGCGAGTTTGGCTCATTTTATATTCTCCATCTATTTATAAAATTTTTAAAAGCTCAACTCAACATAGCATTTTTATCATTAAAGTGAAGCGCAAAATCTTCATTTATAAAAATATTTACAAAACATAACGATGATTTAGCATCTGTTCAGATTTCATAAAAGACTTAGATTGTAGCTCAGTATTTTGATGTCTAAAGTGCCTCAATAAAAAAGGCAGTGATGATCACTGCCTAGCTATAACACTACAGCACTAAAACGCTATGCTGTCTCGCCAATCACTAAATCGACCAGTCTTGAATATCCCAAGCTTGCTCTTTGGCCAATACTTCCAAACGATCATCGGGATTGACCGCAATAGCATGATCTGCGTATTCCAATAAAAAGCGATCATTGATGGAATCTGAATATGCCCAAGATTCCGTGACATCACGACCTTCTAACCACTGATCTAAACGTGCCAATTTACCTTTTTGATAACATGGAATATTGATCACTTTACCCGTGTATTTTCCATCTTTTACTTCGGCATTGGTTGCAATAATTTCGCTAATACCAAACTCACGAAAAATGGGTGCAGTAATAAAATCAGAAGTTGCTGTAATCCCGACAAGTGCATGCCCTGCTGCTCTATGTTTTTCAATCGCATCAAAACCCTGTGTACGCATTTGTGGGCGAATCACTTTTTTCATAAACAACTGATGTAACTCAGTTAAGTATTCAGCATCATACTGAGTTAGAAATTCAAAAACAAATTCGTTATAAGCAATCGGATCAAGCTGCCCTGCTTTATAGTCTTCATAAAATTTATCATTCATTGCACGATGACGGACTGGATCGACCAAGCCTTCGTTGACTAAAAACTCGCCCCAAGAATGGTCAGAGTCGGTATTTAATAAGGTGTGATCTAGGTCAAACAACGCCAATTTCATGAAAATACTCGTTCAAACTGAAATTTAAGAAAAAAAATGTAAATCTATCACCGCTAGTCGATAGAAATTCGTTAAGATCATAGCAATTTTATAACATTATTACTTTGACTGCGTCGAGTTGGACTAAAGAGTGTTCGTCCCCATATACAAAGTCAATGAAATTCACAAAATTTAGGTAGCCAAATGATCGACTCAGAAGGTTTCCGACCCAACGTCGGGATCATTTTGGCAAATGATATTGGACAAGTCTTATGGGCAAAGCGCATTGGTCACAATGCATGGCAATTTCCTCAAGGGGGGATCCAGTTTGGAGAAACTCCTGAGCAAGCTCTTTATAGAGAACTACGAGAAGAAGTTGGGCTCCTACCCGAGCATGTCCAAATAATCGCCCAGACAGATGACTGGTTGCATTATCGTTTGCCGCTTCGATACATTCGTTCGGATTCCGATCCGATTTGTATTGGGCAAAAACAGAAATGGTTTTTATTAAAATTGGTAGCTTCAACAAAGCATATTCAGTTGAATCTATCTGATCCGCCAGAATTTGATCAATGGCAATGGGTCAGCTATTGGTATCCACTTGGGCAAGTGGTGAATTTTAAACGTGATGTTTATCGTAAAGCGATGTTGGAGTTATGTATGCAAATGCCACAACATACACCTGAAATTTCTTCAAAATATGAATGATTTTTCAAGCCCGTACTGTTATAAATAATACTAATTAAATCGCTTTAAAATATACATTAAATAGGGAGCATACATTCATGTCGAACATGCAACTAGACACATTAAGACGCATTGTACAAGAGATCAATGCGTCCGTCAGTTTGCATGATTCTTTAGAAATTATGGTCAACCAAGTTTCCGAAGCCATGCATGTGGATGTTTGCTCTATTTATTTGCTCGATGAACGCAATCAACGTTATGTGTTGATGGCAAGTAAAGGCTTAAATCCTGAATCTGTAGGCAATGTTTCACTACAACTGGGCGAAGGTCTAGTCGGTTTAGTGGGACAACGTGAGGAAATTGTCAACTTAGACAATGCCTTCAAGCATGAACGTTTTGCATACTTTCCAGAAACAGGTGAGGAAATCTATAACTCCTTCCTTGGCGTACCCGTAATGTACCGTCGTAAAGTGATGGGCGTCATGGTGGTTCAAAATAAAGAGCCGCAAGATTTCAGCGAAGCTGCTGAATCATTCCTTGTCACTCTTTGCGCTCAACTTTCAGGTGTAATTGCACACGCACATGCAGTCGGTAATATTGATGTATTCCGTAAGCCTAGTAATTCTCCAAACTATAAAACCTTCCAAGGTGCATCAGGTGCGGGGGGTATCGCCCTAGGTCGTGCCATTATTCTCTATCCACCTGCGGACTTGGCAGCAGTTCCAGACCGTGACGCAGATGATATTAGTGAAGAACTTGAGCTATTAGACCGAGCTATTGAGTCAGTTCGTGCTGAAATCGAATCTCTTGATGAAAAAATGCAAGACTCCCTCATGTCAGAAGAACGTGCTCTTTTTAGTGTGTTCTTACGCATGTTAGATGAAAATGCCTTACCTTCTGAAATTAAAGAAATTATTCGAGATGGTAGCTGGGCGCAAGGTGCTGTAAAGCATGTGATCGAACGCCATGTCGCACTGTTTGCACAAATGGAAGATGATTACCTACGCGAACGTGTTTCTGATTTAAAAGATCTTGGTCGGCGGATCTTAGCTGCATTACAAGAAGGTGATACCAGTCATAAAGAACTGACTTCTGAAAGTATTCTGATTGGTGAAGAAATCAGTACCGCTGCTCTGGTTGAACTACCCGTTGATAAAATTGCGGCTATCGTCACTTCAGAAGGTGCAGCCAACTCACATATGGTCATCGTTGCTCGTGCTTTGGGTATTCCAACAGTGGTTGGGGTAACTGAACTACCTGTTAATACCCTTGATGACGTTGAAATGATTGTGGACGCATATCAAGGGCGTGTTTTCGTCAATCCTCCACGCCGTTTGCGTACCCGCTACAAAGAAATCCAAAAAGAAGAAGAACAAATCGCTAAAGATTTGAAGCAATACGAAACCAAAGATGCAATCACTCCTGATGGCGTTGCTGTAAAACTGTACGTCAATACAGGCCTAATGATTGATGTGGTTCGTGGTGTACAACGTGGTGCCAAAGGTGTCGGTTTATATCGTTCTGAAATTCCATTCATGTTACGTGAACGCTTTCCAGGTGAAGAAGAACAACGTGCGATTTACCGCCAACAATTAAGCCACTTTGCCAACAAACCAGTCGTCATGCGTACACTAGATATTGGTGCAGATAAAGACTTACCTTATTTCCAAATCGAAGAAGAAAACTCAGCATTAGGTTGGCGTGGTATTCGTTTCACACTTGATCATCCTGAAATTTTCTCTTCACAAATTCGGGCAATGCTCAAAGCCAGTATCGGTTTAAATAACTTACATATTTTATTGCCAATGGTGACCAGTGTCAGTGAAGTCGAAGAAGCTCTTTACTTATTGGAACGCGACTGGTTAGCGGTACAAGAAGAAGAACAAGTCAAAATCACCAAGCCAAAAATCGGCATCATGGTGGAAGTTCCAAGCGTGTTGTTGCAAATTGAAGAGTTTGCGCCTTTGGTAGACTTCTTCTCTGTCGGTTCTAATGATTTGACGCAATACTTATTGGCTGTAGATCGTAATAACCCACGTGTTGCAAACGTTTATTCACATTTCCATCCATCTGTGATTAGAGCACTCACACGTTTAGTCAAAGAGTGTCATAAATACGATAAACCTGTGAGTATTTGCGGTGAAATGGCAGGTGATCCATTGTCTGCGATTCTACTCATGGCAATGGGTTTCAATACTTTATCGATGAGTTCAAGTAATATTCTGCGTGTGCGTAAAGCCATTTGCCACGTGTCGATGAGCGATGCTCAGAAGCTGTTAAGTGAAGTAAATGCGATGAATAATCCGCTGATGGTGAAAAGTTGGATGGAATATTATTTTAGACATCATGGTCTAGGTGACATGGTCAAATCAAATCGTATGGTAAATGTCTAACGCTTTATTTTTCTGTATCTTCTAAATTTTTAAGCAAAAATAGCGGCGCATAAAAAAGGTCGATAATCATCAGAATATCGACCTTGTCTGTGTTTGTTATAACCACGTTTTGCATTTTTCTTTCGATCTACAAACACTTGGCTTTTGTTCACTTCATGCATATGTTTTGCTACAAAGTTGTTGATTACAACCTCAAGCTGTTGCTTTTTCTTTGCCATGTTCTTCACCTTTATGATGGGCTTCCCACGCGATATGTGGGAATGTGATATTACGCCTTTTTGTACAGAATACAAGCACTTTACAGCATCGTTTTAAAGTGGATTTGTATTTAAGTCTCCATTTTTTGATCAAGATAAATCACTCAAAAATGAGTTCGATCATTAAAAAAAGCCATCAATAGAAATGATGGCTTCTTAGTATTCATTCAAGTGCGGATTAACGATTTGAATCTAAAATTTCGTTATGGCTAATCACATCTTGAGCTTTGGCATAACTTTCCATAAGCAACTGATATGCGGGGAAAATTTGTGTATAAACTTGCGCCCACTCTTGCGCATCTGGACGATTCCAAGTTTTCTGAATTTCAGACGCTACAGCAGCTGTATCCATGGGTACGACACCCGCTTGAACCACACGCGCTAAAGTAATCTCTTGTGCCATTTTGGTATAAGTTCCAGACGCATCAACCACGGCAAATACTTTATAACCATCAGCCACAGCACTAATTGCAGGGAATGCCATACATACACTGGTGATTGTTCCAGCAATAATTAATGTTTTCTTACCTGTTGCTTTGACAGCTTCGACAAACTCAGGATTATCCCAAGCATTAATTTCACCTTTACGTGCAACATATTGTGCATGTGGTGCATTGTTATGAATCTCTGGAATAAGTGGACCATTTGGACCTTGTGGTACTGATGCCGTGGTAATCACTGGAATATTTGCAAGTGATGCCATTTTCGCCAATGCAGCTGCACGCTGACGTAACTCAGGCATTGGCATATCACCAACGGTTTGAAATAAACCACTTTGATGATCGATTAATAGCATTGCTGTATCTGCAGGATCGATTACAGGACGTTGGCCGTTGAAGTTTGCTGGTGTAGACATTTTTATGACCTTAATGTTGCTTAACTTGTGTAACCAATATTATTTATAAAACAATCTTTATTAAATATTTAAAATATGACACATTGTCTTATGTAGAGAACAATATTAAGAGGCAGAAATGAAAGATTTAAATGATCTATATTATTTTGCAAAGGTGGTTGAATACGGCGGCTTTTCTGCTGCAAGTAATGAATTGATGCTGACCAAATCTTTACTCAGCCGTAGAATTGCAGAACTTGAAGCACGTTTAGGTGTCAAATTATTAAACCGTACAACACGACAAATTTCGATTACAGAAGTTGGAAAGATTTACTATCAACATTGTAAAGCCATGCTCATTGAAGCAGAGTCTGCCGATGAAGCCATTGAAATGCTCAGCGCTGAGCCCATGGGTACGGTTAAAATTTCATGCCCAACCAATCTATTACACCTCAATGTCAGCACGATGTTTAATCAGTTTTTAAAGCAATATCCAAAAGTTAAACTGCATGTTGAAGCGACAAATCGAAAGGTGGATTTAATCAATGAACGCTATGACATCGCGATTCGAATTAGACCCTTACCATTAAACGATAGTGATTTAGTTGTTCGAGACTTATCTGTATCTCGCCAATATATCGTCGCTAGTCCTGACTTAGCACATCAATATTATTCTGTTCAATCTCCTGAAGAATTAAATACATGGCCCGTTTTAATGATGGAATCATTTTCGCCTGAATATCATTGGAATTTATTTAATCAAAACAATGAAAGCTATTATTTTAAATGTGAGCCTAGACTGACAACCACAGATCTTAGTGCTTTGCACTCTGCAACATTACAAGGCTTAGGTGTTGCAAAATTACCCGATTTGATTGTGAGTGAAGACTTAAAATCAGGTCGATTGGTTAAAGTCATTCCTGAATGGGAACCTAAACCTGAGCTGATTCATTTGGCATATACTTCTAGAAGAGGACTCTTGCCTTCTGTCAAAGCCTTAATCGACTTTTTAGTGAATGCGTTTAGAGCTTCCTAACAATTTTTTGTTTTGAATTGACAAAATAAATCAGCCTTTTTCTTTATTGTTATGATTGTGAGAAAAAGGCTTATATTTCATCAGAATAGAATATAGTCTGACCTATATGATCGTTTATCTTGTTCGATCAGGGTCAAATATTCTAATCAACTCATTCAGTATTTATGACGACACCACCACATTCAAAATATTTGTTTTAAACATATCAGAATAAATTCACTAGTTGCTTTCATTATGAAAGTAAGTTATAAAAATGACTCCTCCCTATTCAAAAAACAAACAGGAAAATTGAATGAATCACATTGCACATAGAATATTAAGAAAACCTTTTTTTGGTCGCTTTGAAACACCGTGGAATTGGCCTCAAGATATTTCACAAGATGGCTGGGAACATGTTGCGTTCAAAAATGCCAAAGGCGTTCAACTCATTGGTTATTGGAAAAGTGCCGTAGCACCAATAGGTACTTTAGTATTAGGCCATCCTATGGGGAAAGCCGCCAAAGGTTTTTGGTTACGTTATGGACATGCAGAATTATTCCTAAACAATAATTTTAATGTTTTTTTATTCGATGCGAATGGTTTTGGAGAAAGTGAAGCTGCATCCTTTGACTATCCTGCCGACTTTTTAGCCGCAGGTATATATGCGAAGAATAAAGCACCAAGTTTAGATGTAGGTTTGGTTGGTGCATCATTTGGTGCAGGTTGGGGACTATGTTCTATGGCAAGAGAAAGAAGTCCATACACCACTGCAATCTTGGAAGCAGTATTTCCAACACTTCCTGATTTCTGGAAACATTATCCAATCGCACATACCGCAATCCAAACCTCTAAAATTATTTGGCCGTGGATTGAACGAGATCTTAGACCGATTGAAGATGCATCTCAGCTTTTAGGTAAACCCAATATCATGTTGATCTATGGAGATGAAGATATTTATACACCACCTAAACATGGAGAAAAACTCAGCCATGCCATGAGAAACTCTGCAAATGTAGAAATGCACGTCATCTCTGGTGGAAAGCATACATATATCTATCGAGATCAACCTGATGAATATACAAAATATGTTCTACCATTTTTAAAAAAATCTTTTGCAAAACCAAGCTAACAAGACTCACAACATATTATGATCTATGATGTGAGATTAAAATTCATAATGATTCAAACAAAAGAGGTGGTTTACCTCTTTTGTGCTTTTATAAAGATGTAAAGTCATTCGAGATCATTAAAATGCAAAAGAAAAGTTTTAGTAGTATGCAATGCCCTATTGCTCAAAGCCTTGATAATGTTGGAGAATGGTGGAACATTCTCATTTTAAGAGATGCATTTTATGGTATGAAACGTTTTGATGAATTCCAAACCAGTCTAGGCATTGCTTCTAGCACACTAACTCGTAGATTGAATGGATTGGTTGATTCAGGCTTATTAGAAAGATACCAATATTCATCTAAACCACCTCGTGATGAATATCACTTGACCCAACGAGGTCGAGATTTTAAATCTGTTCTTATCTCACTCATGGATTGGGGAAATCAGCATTTCCCACCTGAACAGGTCACTGTTGTGATTGCGGATAAGCAAACAGGACAAGCAACCCAGCCTATTTTGATTGATCAAATCACTGGTAAAATCATTACTGAGGAAACCCATGCGATTCAAAGAACCCGCAAAGACAAGTAATACCCAATTGCCTATTTAAAAGCCTCACCTAATTTTAAATAGGCAAGGCTTTTAAATGTAGAGTTAGCTCGCCAAAGCCCGTTCCAATATTCGCTCTACATCGACAGTTTTTGGATCGAGAATACCAACAACTCTGCCATGAAACTCACTATAACGACTTTGAATAAAAGCATGAGCAACATAATCTGGCGCATACTGTTTAAGTAAAATCGCTTGTGCAAGAATCACCAAACGGCTGACCAAACTGCGTGCCATGAACTGCAATTCATCCGCTTGTAAACTACTGAATAGTTTAAACAAAGACTGTAATTCATTTTGTAAGATTGCATCTTGGCTTGCCACTTTGGCAAATGATTTAAACAATATTTCAATCGATTCACGCTCACGTTGAATCGCACGCAATACGTCTAAACACATGACATTGCCTGAACCTTCCCAAATGGTATTCACAGGTGCTTCTTTAAAAATACGTGCCATGATTCCAGTATCGACATAACCATTGCCGCCAAAGACTTCCATCATTTCACCAGTCAATTCCACAGCACGTTTACATACCCAGAACTTAGCCGCAGGTGTCATGATACGTTTCCATGCCAAGGACAATTCATCATCATTTTCATAACAATGTGCAAGATGAAAACTGAGTTGCATCGCAGCTTCGGTTTCCAGTGCTAAATCTGCCAAAACCGCTTGCATCAAAGGTTGTTCAGCTAAATGCTTTCCAAATGCTTTACGTTGCCGTGTATAAGCAATACATTGCACCAAAGCTTGGCGTAGCATGGCACTTGAACCGACTGAACAGGTTAAGCGTGTATAGTTTGCCATTTCGATAATGGTCGGAATACCTCGCCCTGCCTCACCAATCATAATGCCCCAAGCATTTTTAAATTCTACTTCTGAGCTTGAGTTACTACGGTTACCGACCTTAACTTTTAAGCGCTGTACTTGAATCGTATTCTTAGTGCCATCTTCCAACCAACGAGGAACAAAGAAACATGCCAAACCATCTTGCTCAGTTTTAGCCACGACAAGATGCGCATCACACATTGGTGCAGAGAAAAACCATTTATGTCCTGTGAGTAAATATGCTTGTCCACGGCCAGACTCAGTGACAGGAACAGCAAAGGTTTCATTGGCTCGAACATCTGAACCACCTTGCTTTTCCGTCATACCCATGCCCATCCAAATGGATTTTTTTTGGCTAATCGGCACGTCACGTTCATCGTATTCTTTACACAGTAATTTCTCACCGATTTTTGCCCAAAGCTCAGGTTCATTCTGAATCAGAGGAATACTCCCCAAAGTCATTGAATTAGGACATAAATTACCAGCCTCAACCTGCCCACTCAGGAAAAACCGTGCCGCCCAATCCACCCATTTACTCGATGATTGAGGATGATTAAATGGATAAGCATGGGTATCGAATTGTCGATTCAAGCGCATCCATTTATGCCATGCAGGATGAAATTCAAGAAAATCCTTACGGCGACCACGTGCATCAAAACTATGTAATTCAGGAGTATGTCTATTGGCTAAATCTGCATATTCATAATATTCAGCAGAACCTACAATTTTTCCAAACTCAGTTAAATTGTATTGATCCTGACTACCGTAGCGCTGCAAAATTTCTTGCAATACTTGATCTGTACTCAACACGTTGTAATTCTGCAATTCATCAAATTGATTATGAATTTGGTGTGTTTGCCAGTTGTGTGCCGTATTCATCCTGAATCTTCACCTTGTTGTTTTATCGAATTACATTCAGTATAAGATAAAATTCTTTTGCGGGTGTTCAGCTTTAACTTATGAAAATTCCTGACATTCAAGTCCGTCGTAAGCCACGCCAATCAAGAGCGAGAATGACTCAAGAAGCATTGATGGAAAGTTTTGTTCGGCTTTTAGCTGAGCGTTCAGCCAATGAAATTACCATTCGTGAAATTACCGATCTTGCAGGTGTAGGCTTAGGAACATTTTATGAATACTTTTCGAAGAAGGAAGATTTGATTGCATTAACCATTCATCAGCATGTCAAAAGTAATGCAGAAGTCTTAAAAAGTTATGCACAAAGCCAATATGAGTTATCCACAATTCCGAGTTTTCAAGCTTATTTACAGCAGATTATTCATTTCCAGCTTAAAGAAATTAAAGCGCAACAGTTTTTGTGGGCACAGTCTTTTTTATTGGAACGGCAAGTTTCAAGCATTAAAAGTTATCAAAAAAGTTATGCCATGATGGTGCACATGTGGCAAAGCATTCTTGAACCGTTTATTCAGGATAATCATCAATTGCAACATACCAGTTTAAATGTTCAACGTATTTGCTATGGTTTTGTTTCTCAGACTTTATTGACGCAGCCTGAGTTTGCAGAATGGGAGATTTTGGAGAAAGAGATTATCAATGGATTAAACTGTTTTGTATAACGTTCAAAACCATGGAGCGTAAACTAGGGACAGCAATACTATTGAAATCTATATGTATTAGGAGTGTGTCCAGTCCAACTTTTAAAAGCTCTTGCGAATGAATTGACTTCCTGAAAACCCAATAAGAATGAAATTTCACTTGGACTGATGGAGGATTGCTTTAAGTAATACTGTGCTAAAGCTTGACGAGTATCATCCAATATCGTTTTAAAACTTGTATCTTCTTCTTGCAATATTCTTTGCAAAGTCCGTTTGCTGAGTGCTAATTTTTGGGCAACCATATCTACACTACTGTGTCCCGCAGGTAAGCTTTCTAATAATATCGCTTTTACTTTCTCACTCATGACCACATCATTTTCAAGGCTAACTAACTTTTGTTGTAAATTGGGTTCAAAAAAATCCCACATCATCGCATTGGAAGTTAGAAAAGCGCGTTCGCCATCATCTTTTGAAAAATGGATTGAAACTTGATTTCCCTTTTTCGGGCGAATACCAAAAAATTCTTTATATTCTTCAAGATGGCTTGGAAGTTCAGGTAGATAAATTGCAAGAGGAATAATATGAGAACGTGTGCAAATTCGGGCAAGTTGTATAAAAAACACCAATTCCGTCATGATCAAACTGGTAGGAATATTGCTTTGCACCTCATAAAACTCAATATCCAAACATAGCTTATCCTGCTCAACTGCCACATTTAACAACATTGGCCCAATGAGTTTTTTAAAATGCGATAAGCGTTGTAATGCAATGGTTAGATTGGGACTACATACACATGCAAAAATTGCAGGATCAAATAACTCAACTGTTATCATTTGTCCAATTTTTAAGGGTAAATCTTCGATACCGGATACAGTTTCTATCGCACTCCAAAATTGAAAATACTGATCAGGTTTTACATAAAAATCTTTTCGATTGAAGGTATCAAGGGGTAATGAAGCTAAACGTAAAACATCTTCGGGCTGCACGCCTAAATCCATGAGAAAAAGCTTCCAATTCGGTTGCAACATAAATTTTGAAGAATATTTCATGACTGTTCGTCCCATTGATACCTATTCATAAATTTATTTGGTAAAGCTATTTAACAACAGACATCACCATTTTGTCGAATATCCGATCCCCAAACCATTTTCTAACAAAAATCATAAGCTTGGCATATTTTCCACCCACATAACGTGTTTTGGGGCGATCTGCTTGTACGGCTTTCATCAACATATCAACTACAACCTGTACATCAGATAAGTTGCCTTTTTGTACAGATTCATGGGTTGTATTCGCGACTGCATTAGCCATTTTGCTATAAGCGCCAAAGCCTGAACGTTGAATTAAAGGCTTGACCATAACATCTGCAAACTCTGTTGCAATTGCACCTGGTTCAATCAATACAACATCAATATTAAAGGGTTTGAGTTCTAACCGTAAGCAATCTGACCAGCCCTCTAAAGCATGCTTACTGGCATGATACCAACTGCCCATCGGGGTATAGATTTTCCCACCCATCGAAGAAATATTAATAATACGACCACTCTTTTTCTGACGCATGGATGGAATCACTTTCTGAGTTAAATACGCCAAACCAAATATATTCACTTCAAATTGGTAACGTGCATCCTCAATCGAGGTATCCTCCATCGCACCATATAAACCAAAGCCTGCACAGTTTATAAGGATATCTATACCGTCAGTTTCTTTTTCAATATGTTGAATAACTTCATCAACCTGTTGTTGGTTGGTGATATCCATTTTTAAGATACGTGCGCCAAGCTCAGCTAAATCATGCATTGCTTCAACACGGCGTGCTACTGAATATACAATCGCCCCTTGCTTAAGCAGCGCTCGAGTAAAAGCTTTCCCCATTCCAGAAGAAGCGCCAGTAATCAGTACAACTTGTTTTTGAACCTTATTCATTTCTATTACCTCAGTATTCATATTGCGTGTATTTGCATTGCTTAGAGGTATTTTAGAAATTTTAATGCGTGAGTCATAAATCGGATCACGACAAATGATATGCAAATAGCGCCAAAAAACTGATGATACTCAATCCAAATAACTACAAAGTTTTCTTTACCTGCACTTTACCTAGTTATCTAGCTTCGCTACTTTTTGCTACTTGCTACTTAAGAGTGAACTTTTTAACTGATTTAGCCGATGATTTTGAATGTCGCTCGTCACCAATAAGAATCCTCTAAAAACATCACTTCCCCCAACAAGGAATAAAACACATACCATCCACACATTAAAAATATTAGAATTGAAACAGATTATTTCTTACACATATCCAGTTTTATAGCAAAAAAATCGCTAAAGCTACGCCCTGTTTCAACTGTTCAAATTAAAAGCTTTTTAATCGAATTTACCTATAAAACCAACCTTTTTATTTTGTTTGCTAAATGAATATTTGACCGATACATTTATAGCGTAGGTATATATTTTTAAGGCCGTTATATTTTAAAAATCACAAAATTGAATCTGTATATTCAAGTTGTGAATGGCGACTAAAAACAACCTGTCATTGCCATATGACTGCCTTATAAAATGTTAACAAAACAATTAATGTCATGTGAAAAGAAGCGTGTTATCCATATTGATGGATGGAACATTGCTCACAATACCTGATGAAAATAATGGAGAATTAAGATGAGCCAAGATGATACTAAAAAGTGTCCCGTCACTCACCTCACAACTGATTTTGGTGCGCCTGTAGTAGACAACCAAAACAGTATGACGGCAGGTGCACGCGGCCCTCTCCTCGCTCAAGATCTATGGTTAAATGAAAAGCTTGCCAACTTTGTTCGAGAAGTGATTCCTGAGCGCCGTATGCATGCCAAAGGTTCTGGCGCATTTGGTACCTTTACGGTTACACATGATATTACCCAATATAGCTGCGCTAAAATTTTCAGTGAAATTGGTAAACAAACCCCTATGTTTGCACGCTTTACCACAGTCGCAGGTGAACGTGGTGCTGCCGATGCTGAACGTGATATTCGTGGATTTGCCCTGAAGTTTTATACTGAAGAAGGCAACTGGGATATGGTCGGAAATAATACCCCTGTGTTTTTCTTACGTGACCCACGTAAATTCCCAGACCTCAATAAAGCAGTAAAACGCGACCCAAAAACAAACTTGCGTAGTGCAACGTATAACTGGGATTTCTGGACACTGCTTCCAGAAGCACTACATCAAGTGACGATTGTCATGTCAGATCGTGGTATTCCAAAAAGCTATCGTCATATGCATGGTTTTAGTAGCCATACCTATAGTTTTATTAATGCAAATCATGAACGGTTTTGGGTGAAGTTTCATTTCCGTACCCAACAAGGCATTGAAAATTTAACCAATAGTGAAGCTGCTCAAGTCATCGCCGATGATCGTGAAAGTAATCAACGTGATTTGTATGAAGCGATTGAACGTCAAGATTTTCCAAAGTGGAAAATGTACGTGCAAATCATGCCTGAAACGGATGCAGAAAAAGTACCGTATCATCCTTTTGATTTAACCAAAGTGTGGCCACATGGCGATTATCCATTGATTGAAGTGGGTGAATTTGAACTAAATAAAAACCCTGAAAACTTCTTCTTAGATGTTGAACAATCTGCTTTTGCTCCAAGCAATCTCGTGCCTGGGATCAGTGTTTCACCTGACCGTATGTTGCAAGCACGTTTGTTTAACTACGCAGATGCGCAACGTTACCGTTTAGGGGCGAATTATCAACAAATTCCAGTCAATGCTGCGCGTTGCCCTGTACATTCAAATCACCGTGATGGTCAAGGCCGCAGTGATGATAATTATGGTGGCTTGCCACACTATGAGCCGAACAGTTTTGGTCAATGGCATGAACAACCGCAGTACAAAGAGCCTCCTTTGAAAATTACAGGTGATGCTGATTTTTGGGATTATCGTGAGGATGATTCTGACTACTTCAGTCAACCACGTGCTTTGTTTAATTTAATGAATGATTCACAAAAGCAAGCACTGTTCAACAATACCGCGGCTGCAATGGGTGATGCTTTAGATTTTATTAAGTACCGTCATATCCGTAATTGTTATGCATGTGATCCTGCTTATGGTGAAGGTGTGGCTAAGGCTTTAGGCATGACTGTTGCAGATGCGCAAGCTGCGCGTGAAACTGACCCAGCCAAAGGTTTACCTAGCTTTCTTTAAAATATAAACCCACTATAAAACCACCTTCGGGTGGTTTTTATTTGTCCACTAAACTGCTAAATTGTAAAAAACGCCCTGAGTGAATACATCATCATGCGATACAACATCGAAAAGATTATTCAACAGCATGACATTGTGCTATTCGATGAAATTTGTGTACTTTGCAACGGTTGGGCAAAATTTCTAATTCAGCACGACACACGTGCACGATTCAAATTAGCCTCTGTACAATCAGCACTTGGGCAAGAAATTTTGAAATATTATGCAATGCCCACCGATCACTTTGATACCATGTTAGTTATTAAAAATACTCAGGTTTATTCTGAATCAACCGCTTTTTTAAAAGTTATTCAAGAGATCAAATTTCCGTTTTCAATACTCAAAATCGCTTATGTTATACCCAAATTTATTCGTGATTTTTTATATCGGCGTGTTGCGTTAAATCGATACCGTTTATTTGGTACAACGGAGCACTGTCTACTCCCCTCTGTGCAAAATAAAAAGCATTTTTTGGACAATGTCATCCATGAAAATATCTAAATCGGTACAGCAGCCTTTACTGACAATTAACTCAATTTTAGCGATCTTGTGGATTTATCAAGGTTTAGTGCCCAAAATTATCTACCACACCGTTGAAGAACAACGATTCTGGCAATATTTAGGTATAGATGAATTACTGATGCTGTTTTTAATTAAAGTTTCAGGCTTCATAGAAATTATTTTTGGTCTGTTATTTTTAATTTTTAGACACTCCAAAATTCTACATGTCTTCAATATTCTAGGGCTAATTGCTTTAACTGTTGTTGTGGTTGTGATTTATCCACTTTATTTCACCTCTTCCTTCAACCCTTTTGTAATGAATCTTGCCATGATCGGACTTTCAGTGGTTGCAATCCAACTCATGTCTCCAAACATCAACACTCCCCCAATTTGAATAAAACACCATTCAAATTGGGTTTAAAGTGATCACCATCATTAGCTATGAAAATCACACCACCAATTTACGTCCTTCTTTGATGCAATAAAATGGATTCACCATTTTCGAAGAATGTTTCATGGCTTTGTGTAAGTCATGCTCGGGTTGCTCACGCTCTTCATCCGTCAGTTGATAGGTGCGATAATGAATTGCCAATGAGCGCTTAGCCTGTAAATCTAAATGTGCTTGAAACGCATCTTGTGGATTCATATGCATATACTTCATCAATGCGCGAGGTTCATAAGCACCGATTGGTAGCAGTGCAATACGAGGCGCTCCTAGTCGCTTATGAATTTCTTTAAAATGCGGCGCATAGCCTGTATCTCCCGCAAAGAAGAAATGACCATGTTGTGAAACCACTGAGAAACCGCCCCACAATGCAACGTTTTGATCTCGTATGCCACGACCTGACCCATGTTGTGCAGGTGTGTAGATGATTTTGAGCTCTTTATAGAGTGCCGACTGCCACCAATCCATTTCGATGACATGAAATTCTTTAGGTAGATAATGTGAATTTCCTAGCCCTGTATAAATTGGCATCGCAAATTTATTGTGTAACCAACGCAGTGAAGCTAAATCCATATGATCATAGTGATTATGACTCAATAGAACAGCATGGATTTGTGGCAGTTGCTCTAAGGCAATACCTGCTGGAATCACACGTTTAGGTCCTTGCCCATGTTTCGGACTGACATAATCTGCCCAAACAGGATCAGTTAAAAAGTTGTAAGGCCCAATCTGAAGCAAAACAGTTGCATGGCTCACAAACCAGACTTGCCAATCATTTGGATCTGCATCAGGGCGATTTTGTGGAAGCATTCTTTTCGTCGCATAAAACTCTGCGGATTCTTTTTGACTATCTACATTCCACGTATATGATTTTCGAGTACCTAACCATTTCAGTAAATCCCAACGGTTACGCCCTTCTGGCTTGCGAACCTCATTAAAAAAACGTTCACCATTGTGATGATTTGAACCAATTACCTTAAAAAATGGCTTAGACCAAGTATGTGACATACAATTTTCGGTCACTAAACGATAGTGTAATTGTTTGATATTCTCTGGTAGAACTTCTTTGTCTGATATTGTCTTATCTTCAATACCAGCAGTTTCCGTTTGCTTCGACATGGTTACTCTAAACGCCCTTTCATTCTTTCGAGCCAAACTAACTTGGTTTGTGGTTTGATAAATAATGCCACGATTTCAGGATGAATGCTCCTAATTTTGGTTTCAATCCGATTTACGCAGGTTTCAATTTCATCTGAAGTTAGATTGTCTTTAAATTCTAAACTTAAAGAAGCAATCACTTGATGTGCCCCCATTTGCTCAGTCAATACACCATTTGCAGAATAAACTGCGGGATCTTCTTGAGCGACTTTTAAAATATTATGACGCAATTGGGGATCAGCCGTTTCGCCCAACAGCAATCCTTTCGTTTCTCTTGCCAAAAGTAAAGCGGAAATTGCCAAAACCACACCAATTAAAATAGAAGCTACACCATCCAATACGGGCATATTCAATTGATGCGCACAGAAAATACCAATGAACGCAATCAATAGACCGATCAAAGCAGCTGTATCTTCAAATAATACCGTAAATGTTGTTGGGTCTTTGCTACGACGAAATGCCTCAAAATATCCCATATCACCTTTCATCTTTTTAAAAGACTTCAATGCAACACACCATGAAGCACCTTCACATAGAATAGCGAACCCGAGCACTACATAATTCACCAATGGAGATTTCATCTCCTCTGGTTGCCGAATATGTTGAATTCCTTGATAAATGGACACAACAGCACCTAAGGCAAAAACTAGCAAAGCCACAATAAATGCCCAAAAATAGAGCTCACGACCATAGCCAAAAGGATGCCTGTGATTTGCAGGTTGCTGTGACTTTTTTAAGCCGTAGAGCAATAAAACTTCATTGAGTGTATCAACAACCGAATGTACAGCTTCACTGAGCATTGCCGAACTATTTGTTATATATGCTGCAACGAATTTCACACAAGCAATCGCCAAGTTACCCAAAAGTGCTGCATAAACGACAATTTTGTTGGAATCTGACATTTATTGTCCTACTTTTTATAATCAAATACATAGATTTGATTTTTATACCAATCTTCATTCATATTAGCTAAATAAGTTGTGATTTTTCTTTATTTTTTGTTGCTTTTCACCATTGAATGAATTTGATATGGAACCTGTTTTAACCAATATTTTAAATACTCATTCGAAATCTCATTCTGAATTATTAAAAATTTGGGAAGCTTCTGTACGCGCGACACATGCGTTTCTCAATGAACAACACATCTTACAAATCAAAGAATTGATTATCCAACATCATTATTTTGACCATGTACAACTGTTTCATGTGGAACGAAATGGGCAGATTATTGGTTTTATGGGGCTCGCCTATCACAAGATAGAAATGCTTTTTATTGATCCTGCATTTTTTAATCAAGGTATCGGTTCGCAATTAATTCAGTATGCATTGACTTTGGGAGCTTATGAAGTTGATGTGAATGAGCAAAATCCAAATGCGTTTAACTTTTATAAAAAGCATGGTTTTGAACAAGTGGCTCGTTCTGAATTTGATGCTGAAGGTAACCCTTTCCCAATTTTACATTTAAAACGTAAAAAACCAGGATCATCTTTTTCAGATGATGCACAAACTCAACCCAATCAATTGACGCAAGCGCTCAACTGATGCGAACTTCAAAGCATCCTGTTTGATTAATATTTTTTATAGATTATTTATCGCAATTTTTTAATATAAAAATAACCATCATTGAAATTTAGCTATTTATTTTTTAAATATTACATCATCTTCACTGCGCTGTTGTTTATAGATTATACTCAAGTGAATTTACAGTAAGACATTTTTTGGATTACTCTATGGAAAGGTTATATGGAATTACGACACCTTAGATACTTCATTGCTGTTGCAGAAGAACTTAATTTTAGTAAAGCTGCTTTGAAACTTTATACTGCACAGCCCTCTCTCAGCCAACAAATCAAGGATCTTGAAGAAGACGTCGGTGTTAGACTTTTAAATCGTACAAAGCGCAAAGTAGAACTTACAGAAGAAGGGGCTGTATTTCTTGAACAAGCTCGTTTAACTTTAGCCCAAGCTGAAAAAGCTGTTGCGATGGCAAGGCAAGTTTCTCAAGCCAAACAACAATTATTACGTATTGGCTTCGTCCCTGTTGCTGAAATAAAAGTTTTCCCCTATGTCTTACCTAACTTACGCGTACAAAATCCTGAGCTTAAGATTGAATTGCTGAGTTTAAATAACCTTGAGCAAATGCGAGCCATCAAAAAAGGGGAACTGGATGTCTCCTTCACTCGCCATAATTTTCAAAGCAATGAAATTGAAAGTAAATTTGTGTTCCGTGAACCCTTAATTTTTATTTTGCCGAAAGACCACCCTTTAGCAAAATATGAAAGAATCCCTGTTAAAGCGTTAAATGGAATCGACTTTGTGATTCCTGCAGAAGAGCAATCTGGTACTTTACACAACATCATTTTAGACTTTGCCAAAGCACAAGGCATTGAACTTAATATTGTGCAAAAAGTCGATAATATTCTATTTAGTATCAACTCTATTGGTTTGGGCGTAGGTTGCACAATCTTACCCGCTTATATCGCGCCATTGGCCATGGAAAATACAGTCATTCGCCCTTTAGATGTTGAATTGCCTTATTTTGATTTATATGTCAGTTATCGTAAAAACTTAACATCGATTGCTGTTCAAAAGTTTATTGAGCTACTCACCAAAGTATTTTACTTAGACATGAATAATACTGATATTTAAAGCATATTCAATCGCCTCATCGTACTGGATAGAACAGTGATGATGAGGTGTTAAGCAAAGATTGATCTTTCTTTTAGAATAAGTAATATTCATACAACAATGGCTTGTACTCTTTAAAATTCCAAAATTTAAAGTACCGAAACTGAAAGCAACAAAACCAAATAAACAAACGGCTAAATCCAGCTAAAATTGAAGTTTGATTGGTCATTTACTTCAATTTTAGTCAAAAAATAAACCAAGCACAGAGGGTTTTATGTCTATACATGCCATTCATCAGATCCGATCTAGCTTTGTATCTCGCCCCTATTTTTTTATTACCTTTCTACTGACTGCCATTTTGTACGTTGTGATTGGTTTATTCACAGATTGGACTTGGTCAACCCGACTTTTACTGGGTTGGAATATTTCAATTTTGACTTATCTAGTACTGACAATGCGAGTGTTATGGACGATCAACCATGCTCACATCTTAAAACGTGCTCAACAACAAGATGCCAGTAAGTGGTTTATTTTATTACTGGTCGTGATGACTTTAGTTATGTGTTTTATTGCGATTATTGTCGAACTTAGTCATTTACCTAACATTGCAATCGTTAAATATGGGCATTTGGCACTTTCAATTCTGACGATTATTTTTGCATGGCTATTTATGCATACTGTGTTTGCGATTCATTATGCACATGACTATTACTTGGCTATAGCCAAACATCAAGATGGCGGTTTGGATTTTCCCAAAACCACTGAACCGACTTACCCCGAATTTATCTACTTTAGTTATGTGATTGGAACTTCTGCACAAACAGCTGATGTATCCATTACCTCTCGTTCAATGCGAATTTTAAATATTTTACACATTCTGCTGGCTTATGGTTTCAACACCACGATTTTAGCAATCTGTATCAATGTTGCCGCTAGTTTTATTATGACTTAAAGAATTACTTATATGAGAATAAGATTGATGATCAAAAACTTAAATCATATTAAAGTCTAAATAGCAAAAAATAAGTCACTGGGTTGAGCAACTTATCTTTCCTTTAAAATACAAAACCCAGAGTCAATTATAAAGTAAGATTGGCCTGATGCTTCTGTAAACTTTCTCGTTGTTGTAATGCAGCAACATAACGATCAATGGCTGGATGTGGTTGGAGTTTACCCATTTTCAATTGCCACATAATCATCGCTCCAACACTAATGTCTGCCACTGTAAACTGTTCACCACACAAATATGGTTGAGCCTGTTCTAAACCTTGAATCAAGGCATTGTAAACATCCTCGTAATCACCATAACCAACATGCATTTTTTGTTCTGGCGTCACTTTGATATTTAAATATTCATTATCTGAGGCAGCAGCCAAAGGCCCTGCACCAAAAAATAACCAACGATAATACAAACCTCGTTTTGGATCATTCAATGCTGGCGCTAAACCTTTTTCAGAAAACTTATCTGCTAAATATGCACAAATGGCATCCAACTCATAAATGACCACATCACCATCCACCAAAACAGGAACTTTGCCGAAAGGATTCAATTTTAAAAATTCTGCGGATTTCATCTCTGCGCCATAAGCGATTTCTTTACGCTCCAGCTCAATCCCGAGATCTAAAGCCAACCAATCTACGACTAGGCCACGAGATTGCTTATTTGTATATAAAGTTAAAGCCATTGTTCTACCCTCTGTTGTTTTGTTCTAAATCGAGTGTAGAGCGATGCTGTGTCAGTTTTTGTCAGTAGTGTTTTGTTTTACTTCAATGGCTAAATTTTCTTTTTGACACCATTGTTCATAAAGATGGCGTTTGAACTGAGGGTAATGTTGCTCAATCAACTCTATTTTTTGAATCCGATCCAATCTAAAGTTACGAAAGTCTTCACGCAATTCACACCATGCGGCTACTAACATTTTGTCGTTAAAATACCCAAGTGCAAACGGCCATAATTGTCGTTTCGAAACGTGTTGTTGTTCATCTACATAATCAATTTGTAGCTTAAATTGCATACGAATCGCGATACGAACTTGCTGCACAATAGCTTGATCCACCTCTACCCAAGAGTGAATCGATCTTAAATAAGTATTGTTTAAAAATGCTTGCTTCTGCGGTGGCATCACCGCTTTAAGTTTGGACAATACCGAATGTGAAGCATGTTGCAACGCTTGGTCTGGTATCGATTTCACCCATTGCAAAGCCAAATATACAGCTTCAACCTCAGTCTCATTTAGACTCATTGGTGGCAATAAGAAATTTTCTTTCAGTTGAAAACCCAGTCCTGCACTACCTTCAACATTTACACCTTGCTCACGCAAACTTTCAATATCCCGATAAACACTTCTCACACTTATTTCCAAGTGCTCTGCCAAATGTTGTGCTGTAATTGGATAACGCTGTTCACGTAAAAGTTGTAATAAATTTAACAGTCGAATCGAACGGCTCATAAGGTATATTCTTATTATTTAACTCATTATGCGATTGAGATGAGTGTTATAAATAAGGCATATTTTTTATATGCCTCGATCTGTTTAAGCGACCTCAGATGTACTGACCTGAGCATTTAAGAATTGATGTAGTGTACTTACATTATGAACAACTATTAAAGGATTAAAACGTTGTAAAACATCCACAGTATGCACGCCATAACTTACACCGACACGTGGCATGGCAATATTTTGCGCCATCTCTAAATCATAAGATGTATCACCAACCATAATTGCACGTTCAGGGTTTACACCAGTGAAATCCAATATCTCCGCAAGCATGAGCGGATCGGGTTTAGACTTAGTTTCACTTGCAGCTCGTGTAATTTCAAATAAATCACGACTGTTGGTTTGAGCTAAAACACGATCTAAACCTCTACGACTTTTTCCTGTTGCAACAGCCAGCTTGATATTCTGATTTTTCAAACCATACAACATCTCTGCAACACCGGAAAACCACTGATCATCCTTTGAATGCTCAACATAATGATCACCATAACACTTTAGAATATCTGCATGTAACTCTGACACATTTGGAAATAAAACTTGCGCAACTTCAGGTAAGCCCAAGCCAATAATACTTTTTGCTGCCTCAGACGTTAACGGTTGCGCAAACTGCTCTGCTGCATAAAGTAGGCTCGTTACAATTTGCCCAACTGAATCAAATAATGTTCCATCCCAATCAAAGACAATCAGTTCTACAGGTTTTTGCATGAATTTCCTCTATAAGATCCTCTCTCCTTTCAGGAGAGGGTTAGAGAGAGGTTTTTAGTAAATACCCCCTCATTCAAATCATTCAAACCTTCGTCCCAAGGGAAAGATTCAAAAATTAAATTCTATCTTTCCATAATTCCCTCTCCTTTCAGGAGAGGGTTAGGGAGAGGTAAAAAAACTCAATCTTTCTTCTGCGCTCTTAACTGCGCCACCAAACTTTGCATATCTTCAGGCAAAGGCGCTTCAATCATCGCATAACCTGGGATTTCCAAACGCATCGCATGTAAACATAAACGACGTGGGTTTGGCCCTCTATACTCGGTTTCATGACCATATTTATCATCACCAACAAGTGGATGACCAATACTTAAACCATGCACACGAATCTGATGCGTACGACCTGATAGCGGTGATGCATAAACCAAGGTGGCATGCATGAAACGCTCAGCTACTTTCCATTGTGTCTTCGATTCTTTACCATCTTTTGACACACGAACACGTCGTTCACCATTGGCCAATTCATAACGCAATAAAGGTTGGTCAATCAATTGATCATCCAAACTGACCTGCCCTTTCACAATCGCAGCATAGGTTTTACGAATTTTATGTTCACGTAATAAATCTTGAAGTGTTTTTAAAACGCTACGCTTTTTACTGATCATCACCAAACCAGAAGTATCACGGTCAATACGATGAATCAATTCTAGATATTTTTTACCTGTTGCAGCACGTAAACCTTCAATCAGACCATATGCCACACCACTACCACCATGCACTGCGATTCCTGAAGGTTTATTGACCACCATTAAACCTTCATCTTCATAGACCACACGACTAAGTAGGCTTTGAGCAACCTTATCGGATACAGGTGCATCGCTTTCATCTTTTTGCTCAAAGCGAATTGGCGCAACACGAATTTGATCACCAATCGCCAATTTAGTTTCAGCCTTAATTCGCTTTTTATTAACACGAACTTGACCTTCTCGAATCAAACGATAAATGCGGCTTTTTGGCACACCTTTTAAACGTGTAAATAAGAAGTTATCGATACGTTGACCTTCTTGATGCTCATCGACTTCAAACCAAGTTACACTTTGCCATTGTTGCGTAGAATTCATACAGTTAGGTGATCCAATAAAAAACGAAATTTGATTAAAAACTGATCATTTAGACTATGCTTTTCATACAAAATAAGCGTATAGCCCATAGGCAGATGATGCAAGGTTTGCTATAGTCAGCGCACGGATACCGCCGTAAGTGAAATTTACTCTGCACTTTTCAAAAACTTGGAAAGCAAAACACATTGTAAAAATTCACCACTAGCTCGGAATGGTCCCAAAAGAATATGCCGACGCCGAAGGCTTTATTATATCGGCAAAAAGACAAACTGTTGCGTTTAATTGTACTTAAAGTACAGAAATCGGTTTGTTTAAAAATATATGTCGCCAACCGAGACGTTGGTTTTTAAACATAAACTGATGCACGCCAGACAAGTCGCTTTAGAGTGTTATTCAGGACATAAGTGTTTGAGGCATTGGAACTGCATAGTTTGTAAAGATACGATGATCATTCCGTATCAAGACACCCTTACCTATGAGTAGAGTTGATCTTCGAGCAATATGACAGTGAAAGACGAACAAAATAAGTCATCCAATGCACCACTTTAAGTGCCAGTGAAAAGCTCAAAACTTTAATTGTGCAAAGATTAAAGAAGTATTGCAACATCAATAGGTATCAAATCCAAACCTTTTGAAAAACAGGTTGGTGAATACTCAAGACATGTAGATGTATCCATGTTTTTGAATATTGATCCAAGCTTTTAGATGTTCGCATCACTTAAAGATAGCGAGTTGTTGGTGTGAATCACTACTAGGTGTTACACCCATGAAACGTATGTTGATCAATGCAACACATGCCGAAGAAGTTCGCGTTGCACTCATCACTGGTCACCGCCTTTACGATTTTGACTTAGAAAATCGTACGCGTGAGCAAAAGAAAGCCAACATCTATAAAGGTCACGTTACGCGTGTTGAACCTTCATTAGAAGCAGTATTTGTAGAATATGGAGCAGGTCGTCAAGGTTTCTTGTCGATGCGTGAAATTGCCAATACCTATTACAAAGCTGACCCTCGCCAAACTTCAAATATCCGTGAATTGATCACGGAAGGCACTGAACTTCTAGTTCAAGTTGAAAAAGAAGAACGTGGTAATAAAGGCGCAGCCCTTTCTACTTATATTTCTTTAGCAGGTCGCTATTTAGTTTTAATGCCAAACAACCCTAAAGGTGGTGGTATTAGTCGTCAAATTTCAGGTTCAGTTCGTGAAGAATTAAAAGAAATGTTGGCATCGTTGAACACACCACGTGGCATGAGCGTTATTGTCCGTACTGCAGGTATTGGTCGTTCTCAAGAAGAATTACAACTTGATTTACAGCATCTGTTAGACCTTTGGGCTCAAATCCAAAATACGGCAAGTTCTGGCCCGTCACCAATGCTTGTACATCAAGAAGCGGGTGTTGTGACTCGTGCTATCCGTGATTATTTACGCGATGATGTGACTGAAATTTTAATTGATTCTGAACAAGCATATAACGAAGCATATAACTTCGTAAAAGCAGTGATGCCGAATCAAGTTGATAAGCTTAAAACTTATACTTTAAATGAACCACTTTTTGCTCATTTTGGTATCGAAAGCCAAATTCAAACGGCTTATGAACGTGAAGTAAAACTTCCTTCTGGTGGTTCTATTGTCATTGACCAAACTGAAGCTTTGGTTTCAATTGATATTAACTCTGCAAAATCAACTCGTGGTCATGATGTAGAAGAAACTGCGCTAAGCACCAACTTAGAAGCTGCAGAAGAAATTTCACGTCAACTTCGTTTACGCGATATTGGCGGCTTAGTCGTCATCGACTTCATCGACATGACCAAAGAACGCAATCAGCGTATGGTTGAAGCAAAACTTCGTGAATCAACGCAAAGTGACCGTGCACGTATCCAGTTTGGACAATTGTCTCGCTTTGGTTTAATGGAAATGAGCCGTCAACGCTTACGTCCATCTTTAGAAGAAGCAACAGGTTATGTCTGCCCGCGCTGTCATGGCACAGGTATGGTACGAGACTTACGCTCTTTATCACTTTCAATCATGCGTAAAGTGGAAGAAATTGCTCTTCGCGAACGTCATGGTGAAGTTCAAGTCGAAGTTCCTGTAGAAATCGCAGCATTCTTATTGAATGAAAAGCGTCACAGCCTTGTTTACTTAGAACAAACTTCAAATGTACGTGTGACTGTATTGCCACATCCACATTTAGAAACACCACATTACGAAATTTCGTATAACCCTGAAGGTTTTGCACCAACAAGCTATGAACGTACAGAAGCGACACGTTCAAGTGAAAAAGAATTGGGTTACCAATCTTCTGAATGGCATTTAGAGGAAGAGCCAACGCAACCAGCTGGTGCTCCTGCTCAAAACAATAAGTCTCAAAGAAAGCAACAAAACCAACAACAGCAAGCTAAACCAGCAGCCGTTCAAGCTCAAGTTGCACAAACATCATCAAGCCCATGTGCTTGGTTAGAAAACTTGTTTGTACAAAAGCAAGCAGCGACTGTTGATCAATCACGCTCTGCAAATAATGCAGCAGCTGCGATTGAACAAATGGTGAATGGTGGTGCAGTCAGCCGTGGCCAATTTGGTCAAGTCAATGCAACAAGCACTGCAGTTGAAGCGCGTGTTGTTCCTGAAACCAATGCTTATCTTTCACAAAGTCCTGTTCAAAAACAAGAACCACGTGAATATGAAAAGTCAGCGGAGAAAGAAGAAAAAACTCAGCGTAATAATAACAACAATAAAAAGCGTAACAAGCATAAAGAACCACGTGAACAATCAACTGAACAAAATCAGATGATTGAAGAAGTTGTTCAAATATCTCATCAAGAGCAACGCCAAGAACAGCGTCAGGAACAACGTGATCAAAGACGTCAGCAAAAACAACGTCAACAGCATGATCAACAACCTGAAGTCAATGCTGAGCAGTCAGTTCCTCGTCGTGATCGTCATAACAATCAACGACCAAACCGTCCAAATCGTCATCGCGATAACAACGTGTTTAATGATGAACAGCAACCGGTCGCTAACAATGCTGTAGCTGAACCGAATAAGGCAGCTGTATCTGACAAACAACTTAAAGTTGAAGTCGTTGATGCACCTCAGCATGCACCATTAACAACCGCTTTAGTGGTCAATGTTGATCAAGCACAAAGTGAAATTTTAGCGTTGAACCAACAGCAACCTAAAGCACCTGCGAAAACGAAAAAACATGCTCCAGCAGAAGCTAAAACAGATAAACCTGTTGAAGTCACTGCACCTGCTGTTGTCGAAGCGAAAAGTGAACCTGTTGCCGTTGAACAAACTACACCTGTTCAAGAGCCAGTGAAACGTGCGAGCAATGATCCACGTCAAAAGCGTCGTGAACAACGTGCTGCTGCTCAAGCAAAAGCTGAAGCACCTAAAATCGTTCCTTCACAAGTACCGACGTTAAATCAGTACACTGTGGGTACTTTAATCCGTGCGGTTTATGGTGATGATTGTGCAGTTCTTATCGAGCAATTTGGTTTAATTCCAACATTTAACCGTGCATTGCTTAAGTTCACTGAAGAATATGCCGCAACGTTGACAGTTGCCGCAGCTCCAGAAGCGCAAGAAAAGAAACCTGTCACACGTGATGTTGCCATTAGCAAAGCTGCTCCTGAAGCGCAGCCTGCTGAAAGACTTGATTTAACACCGCCTAAAGCTGTGAATGATCAACGTGTTGCAAATGACCCACGTGAACGTCGTCGTTTAGCAAAACAAGCAGCGGTACAAGCAAAGCAAGAGCACCAAGCTGAACTTGAAAATAACCAAACTCAAGTGAAAGTTGTGGAAGCAACTGTAAGTGAAGTAACAGCACCTCAAACAGAAAATACGACTGTTGAAGTACAAGCTGAAACTGTTGTTAATACTACGACTCAAGTGAATGCTGAAATCGCACCAGTTGAGACTGTTGAAGTTCAAGAAACTGTTGCAGCAATTGAAGTGCAGGCTGAGCCAGTCACTCCAACTGAAACATCAAGCCCAAAGGAAGAAACTCAGCAATCTTTAGCTTTGGACACAACAGCGAAGGAAAAAGCGAGTAATAACGACGAGGCAGACGTTTCAACTGATGAAAAACCTGCTCGACCTCGTCGACCTCGTGGACGTCCACCAAAGAAAACCACTCCGCCAACTGCAGAGTAATGCGTAATTGGCTATAATTTGCATAAAATATAGCGAGAAAAGAAAACCTAGTCATTTCGATGGCTAGGTTTTTTTGTTATTTTGGAAGGATTATAAATACATTTGTCAGATTAGGTTGATTGCACTAGACCAAAACCATTAAAAAGACACGTGTAAATTGGATTATTTTATTTCCATATTTTGCTTTATCCCAAAATGTGAAAATAACAATATTGAGTTTATGATGCTCTAAAAATTGTATCGGATTACGAAAAATAAATAGGATTGATATGAGTCAAACAACACAGACCGATCTCATCGGATTTGCTGATGTAGCAGAACGCTTACCACAGTTAATAAGCAAACTTCCCAACATCTTGACTGGTCTAAAACAAGCGTATATTAGAACGCCACAAACACCCACTGGTCTAGGTTTAGCTTTTGAACGTGCTGTAAAGCGTAATCCCTATGGAGATGCGCTATTATTTGAAAATCAACGTTACAGTTATCAAGAGCTGAACAATTGGGCAAACCAAATTGCTCACTTTTATCTCTCTAAAGGTATCAAAAAAGGCGATGTGATCACTGTAATGATCGAAAATCGCCCTGAATTGATTGTTTCGGTTATTGCACTTGCCAAGATTGGGGTCACTACAGCATTAGTGAATACTTCACAAACAGGCAAAGTACTGACCCATAGCATCAACTTAGTCAATCCTGTTGCCATCATTGTTGGTGAAGAATGTCGTGCTGCTGTTGATGAAATACGCCAAGACTTAAATATTGCCCAAGATCGCTTTCATTGGTTTGCAGACCAAGATACCTTTAAGCAACCGGGTACTGCACCACAAGGCTTTATTAACCTTGCAGAACAAACGGATCAATTTCCTAAATTTAATCCATCTACGACTCAAAGTGTCAAAGGTAAAGATGGTTTATTTTATATCTATACATCAGGAACAACAGGTTTACCTAAAGCTGTGATCTTCACCAATAGCCGTTGGACACTCGCTTACGGAACTTACGGCCATATCTTAAACCTTGGTGAAGATGATGTCATGTATTGTACCCTGCCGCTTTATCATGCTACAGGTATGGTGGTGTGCTGGTGTGGTGTGATTGCTGGTGGTTCAGCACTTGCAATCCGTCGTAAATTTTCAACTTCGTCATTCTGGTCAGATGTTAAAAAATTCGATGCATCTGCAATTGGCTATGTCGGCGAACTATGTCGCTATCTCATAGATGCACCAGCATCAGAACTTGACCGCTCTCATCGTGTCACCAAAATGATTGGTAATGGTATGCGCCCGAATATTTGGGGTAAATTCAAACAACGTTTTGGTATAAAAGAAATTCTAGAGCTGTATGCTTCAAGTGAAGGTAATGTAGGCTTTAGTAATATTTTTAACTTTGACAATACTGTTGGTTTCTCTCCAACGCCTTATGCGATTGTTCAATTTGATAAAGACAAAAATGAACCTGTTCGTGATTCAAATGGTCATTGCTGTAAAGTTAAAAAAGGTGAAGTTGGCCTACTGATTGGAAAAATTACCAGCCGTTCACCTTTTGATGGATATACAGACCCTGAAAAAAATAAATCTGTGATTATGAAAGATGTCTTTCAAAAGGGGGATTCTTATTTCATCACGGGTGACTTAGTTCGAGATATTGGTTTCCGTCATGCACAATTTATCGACCGTTTAGGGGATACTTTCCGTTGGAAAGGTGAAAATGTTTCAACTACAGAAGTTGAAAACATTGTCAGTGAATACGCTAAGATCACTGAAGCAGTGGTTTATGGCGTTGAGATCCCCAATACCAATGGTCGTGCAGGTATGGCAGCGATTACACTACATGATGGTGAAAGCCTCACAAGTGATGATTTAGAGCAAATGGTGGCAGAGTTTAAAAAGCACCTTCCTGCTTATGCTGTTCCAGTTTTTTTACGTGTACAACAAACTGTTGAAACCACAGGTACCTTTAAATATCAGAAAAATAAATTGAAAGAGCAAGCTTTCGATCCAAATAAAACGTCTGATCGTTTATTGGTTCTGTTGCCAAGCAAAACAGCTTATTGCGATGTAAATGCTGAAATTCTTGCAAATATTGAAGCATATCAATATCGTTTCTAAGACAAATTCAAGCCATTTCACCTGAGAAATGGCTAAATTTGTGTTATTTATAACCGAACGTTGCAAACTTTATTAATTTTCACTTGCGCTCTATCAATAACTTGCTAAAATACGCTCCATCAAAACAAAGTAGTGTTAAAATTCATTTTGCACTGCATATTTAAGTGAAAACTTAAATATATGTGGGTCGTTAGCTCAGCTGGTAGAGCAGCGGACTTTTAATCCGTTGGTCCCGCGTTCGAATCGCGGACGACCCACCACTTATTTTGATTCCTTGATGGGTCGTTAGCTCAGCTGGTAGAGCAGCGGACTTTTAATCCGTTGGTCCCGCGTTCGAATCGCGGACGACCCACCATCTCCTTGTAAAATCTAATTTTACATACCTGCTCAGGTCGAATGTTTTAAGAAAATCCCTTTTCTAAAAACTTCAACGAATATTTTTTCGTTATACCTCGCTCAGGGTCGTTAGCTCAGCTGGTAGAGCAGCGGACTTTTAATCCGTTGGTCCCGCGTTCGAATCGCGGACGACCCACCATTCTTCTTTATTCTCAAATTGTTAATGTTGCTTTCTGCACTGCTAAATTCAGATTATAATAGTGTTTACAGAAAAGCATATTTGCATATGTTCCAGTTCAGATATTCCAAAGTAAATATCCGTTTTTAAACAATTCACCATTCTTGAAATTTCGCGACATCTTCTACATTTTTAATGTTTTAAATCTGTTCTGGGTTGTTAGCTCAGTTGGGAGAGCAGTAGACTCTTAATCTATTGGTCGTGGGTTCGAACCCCACACAACCCATAAAATACCAATTACCGATCAGTTTAAAAATTATTTTAACAATGGATTCTTATATTTAAAAATTGAAAGACTAAATAGATCTCTTAATTTATATTTTTGACAATATTCTTCATAAATACAAAATTCAGCTGCTCCAAACAATAAGCTATCTCTGCTTTAGGCTACAGCACAAAAACATTGATGAGATGCATCTAATTCCTAACGATTTACTTACAACACGATAATCCTTGATCGTGATTTTAGTATGTTTAATCGTTTGGTTTATGTCTAAACACATCTTCTTATCACATCAAATATCGCTTAAATAATAAGATCAATGGTATTCCACCTAATCACACACTCTCCAAAATAACTAGTTCCTTCTCCCTCTATTTTCCTAATTATCTCGCCAATCTGATGAATATTTTCTTCACATACAAAGCATTACCCTACACCTAAGAAACTAACTAAAGTCAGGGGGATGCTCATGGAAACGCAACGTTCCAAAGCCAATAGTATTTTAATTTCAAGTACCTTGTCTTTTACTGTGTGTTTTATGGTGTGGATGATCTTTGCAGTCTTGGGGATTCCAATCAAGGAGAAACTGGGGCTCAGCCAGACCCAATTTGGTATTTTGGCAGCAATGCCTGTGCTATCAGGCTCATTGGCTCGAGTACCACTCGGTATTTGGACAGATCGCTACGGTGGTCGAATTGTCTTTTTTTGCTTAATGCTGTTTTGCACACCTGCGGTTTTTTTATTGCAATACGCCACCAGTTATTGGCAATTCCTTGCTTTAGGTCTGTGGATGGGTCTGATTGGCGGCTCTTTTTCGGTCGGCACACCCTATGTTGCAAAATGGTTTGACCGTGAACATCAAGGCTTCGCCATGGGTGTTTTTGGTGCAGGAAATGCAGGCAGTGCCTTAAATAAGTTTATTGCACCTGCGCTGATTATGAGTTTTGGCTGGGCAATGGTTCCCACAGTCTATACCCTGATTTTACTTGGCGCTGCAATTATATTTTGGTTCACCACCTATACCGATCCCACCCATCAAACGACATCCAATATCAAACTTTCTGATCAACTACGCTTAATAAAAGATCCCGCTGTACTCCGTTATAGCCAATATTATTCCGTGGTTTTTGGAGGCTATGTCGGTCTGGCGCTGTGGATGGTGAGTTATTACACGCAAGAATATGGTTTTGACCTCAAACATGCCGCCTTTCTTGCAGCCTGTTTCTCTCTCCCAGGAGGGGTACTGCGTGCTTTGGGTGGCTGGTTATCTGACAAATATGGCGCATATAAAGTCACTTGGGCGGTGATGTGGGTCTGTTGGGTTGCGTTCTTTATCTTGTCTTACCCACAGACAGCAATGGTCATTCAGACAGTCAATGGACCATTGGAATTTAAGATCTATCTGAATGCCACGATCTTCACGATTATTTTATTTATCGTCGGAATTGCGATGGCGATTGGCAAGGCATCTGTTTTCAAATTCATTGCTAATGATTTCCCCAATGAGATTGGCATGGTATCAGGTGTGGTTGGTCTCGCTGGCGGCTTAGGTGGTTTTTTATTACCGATTTTATTTGGTTTGTTGGTTGACTTCACAGGCATACGTTCAAGCTCTTTCATGCTGCTGTATGGCTGTGTTTGTGTCAGTTTGATCTGGATGCACTTTTCTTTCAAACCATTACAAAAACAACACATCCTTAATCAAGGTTAAAAGGTGTCATCATGGCTAAAAATTTATCAGTTTGGCAACCTGAAAACGAACAATTCTGGAATCAGACAGGCCGCGCCATCGCTCGCCGTAATCTGTGGATTTCTGTCCCAGCATTACTGCTTGCCTTTGCGATTTGGCAAGTATGGAGTGTAGCGGTGGTCAAACTCCCGACCATTGGCTTTACCTACAGTAAAAATCAATTATTTTGGCTGGCAGCCTTGCCTGCATTATCTGGTGCAACATTACGTATTTTCTATTCTTTCGTTATACCTATCTTTGGTGGGCGACGCTGGACGGCGATTTCTACAGCAAGCTTATTGATTCCTGCGATAGGTCTCGGCTTTGCTGTGCAAAATCCTGAAACCAGCTACACCACAATGGTAATTTTGGCATTATTGTGTGGTTTTGGTGGGGCGAACTTCAGTTCCTCCATGTCTAATATCAGCTTCTTTTTCCCCAAGTCAGAGAAAGGCAATGCGCTGGGAATCAATGCAGGTCTAGGCAATTTAGGGGTGTCTACAGTACAGTTTGTCGTACCGATCGTGATCACCTTTTCTTTGTTTGGTGCAATAGGTGGTGCACCACAAACTGCAACACTCCCTGATGGTTCGACCCAACAAATTTGGCTACAAAATGCAGGGTTCGTTTGGGTGCCATTTATCATTTTATCGACACTCTTTGCATGGTTTGGCATGAATGATATCGACTCAGCCAAAGCATCCTTTAAAGACCAGGCAGTGATTTTCAAACGTAAACATAACTGGCTGATGTGCTGGCTCTATATCGGCACATTTGGTTCATTTATTGGTTTTTCCGCAGGTTTTGCACTACTGACCAAGCAAGTCTTTCCTGATATTGATCCGATCAAATATGCATTCTTTGGCCCTTTGATAGGTGCGATCATGCGTGTGGTGGGTGGGTGGTTGTCTGACAAATTCGCAGCATCTCAAGTCACCCAAATCAGTTTTATTCTAATGATTGCCGGCGTGATAGGCATCATTATTTTTATGCCCACACATGGTATGGGTGGTTCATTTGCAGGTTTCTTTGCGTGCTTTATGTTGTTATTTGCAGCCACAGGTATTGGCAATGCCTCTACCTTTGCTCAAGCACCACGTATCTTTGCTACCCTACATCGCCAGCACGCCAAAGCCTATGGTCTATCTGAATCTGAAGCGGATAATAATGCAACCAAAGAGTCCGCAGCAGTTGTTGGCTTTATGGGCGCAATCGGAGCTTATGGTGGTTTCTTTATTCCCAAAAGCTTTGGGACATCTATTGATCTGACTGGTGATGCCTTAGCTGCCATGATTTGCTTTATTTGTTTTTACCTCTGCTGTATTTTTATCAATTGGTGGTTTTATGCACGTAAAAATGCCGAGGTAAAATGCTAAGTTAATAATAATGATATCGGAACTAACATACTAAAACTACACATTTTCTTTTTTCCAACAAGCACCTTATAGATTTGTAAGGTGCTTCTTTTTTCAAAAGAACTATTCACCCTCCACCAAAGTGATTAGTTATACCTATTCATAACGCTACCTCTGACCAATAGTTGATTATTTTGTCAATTTGTACAATGACTTCATAACCACAGACCCGTGATAGACGGAGAGTTTCATGAGTCACTTTTTAGATCGTTTAAACTTTTTGAGTCATACAACCGAGACCTTCTCAGATGGTCATGGCAGTGTCACGAATGAAAGCCGAGCTTGGGAACAAGCATATCGCAACCGCTGGAGCCATGACAAGATCGTGCGCTCTACGCACGGCGTCAACTGTACAGGTTCGTGTAGTTGGAAAGTCTTTGTTAAAAGTGGGCTGATTACCTGGGAACTTCAACAAACCAATTATCCACGTACTCGTCCTGATTTACCTAATCATGAACCACGTGGCTGCCCTCGTGGTGCATCTTATAGTTGGTATGTCTACTCTGCTCAACGTGTCAAATATCCAATGATGCGTGGACAGCTTGCCAAGTTATGGCGTGAAGTACGTAAGACACGTGATCCAATTACAGCCTGGGATTACATCACCAGTGATCCTGAACTCAGCAAATCCTATAAGTCCAAACGTGGTCTAGGTGGTTTTGTACGTAGCTCATGGGATGAAACTTATGAACTCATCGCCGCAGCGAATGCCTATACTATCAAGACTTATGGCCCTGATCGTGTGTTTGGTTTCTCACCCATCCCTGCAATGTCAATGGTCAGCTATGCTGCAGGTACACGTTATCTCAGCCTGATTGGTGGTGTTCCCCTATCATTCTATGATTGGTATTGCGACTTGCCTCCATCAAGCCCTCAAGTCTGGGGTGAACAAACGGATGTTGCCGAATCCGCAGATTGGTACAACTCAACATTCCTGATGGTGTGGGGCTCGAATGTCCCGATGACACGTACACCCGATGCACATTTCTATACAGAAGTCCGCTACAAGGGGACAAAAACTGTTGCCGTTTCCGCTGACTACGGCGAAATGGTCAAATTCAGTGATATTTGGCTCGCACCAAAGCAAGGTACCGATGCTGCCTTAGCCATGGCAATGGGTCATGTCATTCTTAAAGAATTCCATTTAAACAATCCATCAGATTATTTCACTGATTACTGCCGTCGTCTCACCGACATGCCTGTTCTTGTGATGTTGAATGCAAAGAATGATAGCTACACGCCAGGGTATTACCTACGTGCCAGCCAATTAAACAACGACTTTAATGAAAATAATAATCCAGAATGGAAAACCCTCGTCATTGATGAAAATACAGGCGAACTTGCTGCACCAAAAGGCTCAGTTGGTTTCCGCTGGGGTGAAAAAGGCAAATGGAATCTCAAAGATGAACGCAGTGATAGCACCGTCATCAAAGCACAACTGAGCTTGATTAATCATCATGACGACGTGATTGATGTCGCATTTGACTACTTTGGTGGAACAGATGCCAATGATGTCATGATTCGTAAAGTTCCAGTGAAGAAAATTCAACTGGAAAATGGTGAAACCTGCTATGTCGCCACAGTATTTGACCTATCCATTGCCAACTATGGTATCGATCGTGGTCTTGGTGGTGGCAATGTTGCATCCAATTATACCGATGATGTGCCATATACACCGACTTGGCAGGAAAAACATACAGGTGTTCCTGCGGACAAGGTCATCCGTGTAGCACATGAATTTGCACAAAATGCCCATGACAGTCATGGTAAATCCATGGTGATCGTTGGTGCAGGTCTCAATCACTGGTATCACATGGATATGTCCTATCGTGGCATTATCAATATGCTAATGATGTGTGGTTGTGTCGGTCAATCAGGTGGTGGATGGTGTCACTATGTTGGACAAGAAAAATTACGTCCACAAACAGGCTGGGCACCGCTTGCCTTTGCTCTTGACTGGCAGCGCCCACCTCGCCTGATGAATGGTACATCCTTCTTCTATGCGCATACTAGTCAATGGCGTCATGAAAAACTGGGTATGGATGAAATCCTTGCACCAACACAAGGACATGAGCTCAGTAATATGTCGATGATTGACTATAATGCAAAATCTGAGCGCATGGGATGGTTACCATCAGCACCGCAGCTTTCGGTCAATCCGATCCAAATTACCAAAGATGCCAAGGCACAGGGTAAAGATGCAGTGACCTATACTGTTGATGGGCTGAAAAATGGCAGCATTGATATGTCATGTAATGATCCTGACAATCCAGCCAATTTCCCACGTAACCTTTTTGTGTGGCGTTCAAATATTTTGGGCTCATCCGGCAAAGGACATGAATATTTCTTAAAATACTTACTTGGTACACAAAATGCTTTGATGTGCGATGAAGGAGACTGTATTAAGCCACAGGAAATCACGGTACGCCCTGCCGCCGAAGGTAAACTAGATTTACTCACCGTACTTGACTTCCGTATGTCCACCACATGTCTCTATGCCGACATCGTGCTACCAACGGCAACTTGGTATGAAAAAGATGATCTAAATACCTCCGATATGCACCCATTCATTCACCCACTCAGTGAAGCCGTACAGCCACTTTGGGAAAGTAAATCGGATTGGGAAATCTATAAAGGCTTGGCGAAGAAATTCTCTGAACTCTCTAAAGACTATCTCGGCGTACAACAAGATATCGTCTTGACCCCATTGATGCATGATACCCCACAAGAATTAGGTCAACCTTTTGATGCCAAAGACTGGAAAAAAGGTGAATGTGAACCGATTCCAGGCAAAACTATGCCAGCCATGACCGTAGTCGAACGTGACTATGGTGCGATCTATGATAAATACACCGCAATCGGACCACTACTGGAAAAAATTGGTAATGGTGGTAAAGGGATTGATTGGGAAACCAAGCATGAAGTAGATATCTTACGTGGCATTAACAAGATTCATAACACAGGGATTGCCAAAGGTCTGCCAAAACTCAATACAGCCATTGATGCTGCTGAGATGATTTTGACCTTAGCACCTGAAACCAATGGTCATGTGGCGGTCAAAGCATGGGCTGCGTTATCAGAAGCGACCGGTATTGACCATACCCATTTGGCACTACCACGTGAGCATGACTCAATTCGATTCCGTGATGTACAGGCACAGCCTCGTAAAATCATCTCCTCACCAACATGGTCAGGGCTAGAAAGTGAAGAAGTCAGTTATAACGCAGGTTATACCAACGTCCATGAACTCATTCCTTGGCGTACCATTACAGGTCGTCAGCAATTCTACCAAGATCACCAGTGGATGCGTGGATTTGGTGAAGGGTTCTGTGTCTACAAACCCGCGGTTGATCTCAAGACGACTGCCAAAGTGTTGGGACATTATCCAAATGGTGAAAAAGAGATTGTTCTCAATTTCATTACACCGCACCAAAAATGGGGTATCCACAGTACTTACTCTGACAACATTCGTATGTTGACCCTATCTCGAGGCGGTCCACATGTATGGATTTCTGAGATTGATGCTCAAAAAGCAGGGATCGTTGACAATGACTGGGTTGAAGTCTTCAACATCAATGGAACGATTACTGCACGCGTCATCGTCAGTCAACGTGTCCCAGAGACCATGATTCTGATGTACCACGCTCAGGAAAAAATCATCAATGTCCCAGGTGCGCAAGTCTCAGGTAAGCGTGGCGGTATTCATAATTCAGTGACGAGAACGGTATTAAAACCGACCCACATGATCGGTGGTTATGCCCAACTGGCGTGGGGATTTAACTACTACGGTACAGTAGGCACAAATCGTGATGAATTCGTCATCATTCGTAAAATGACCAAAATTGATTGGATGGATACGCCTGTGTCAGGTAATACCCAACAAGACGCCTAAGCTCAAGATAAGGAAAGTGATATGAAAATCAGAGCACAAATTGGTATGGTGCTAAACCTTGATAAATGCATAGGCTGCCATACTTGTTCAATTACCTGTAAAAATGTATGGACGAGCCGTGATGGTGTCGAATATGCATGGTTTAACAATGTCGAAACCAAACCAGGGATTGGCTATCCAAAGCAGTGGGAAAACCAGAATATCCATAAAGGTGGCTGGATTCGTAAATCCAATGGTAAACTGGAACTAAAACAAGGCAGTAAGTTAAAAATTTTGGCAAATATTTTTGCCAACCCTAACTTGCCAAGTATTGACCAATACTACGAGCCATTTACCTATGATTATGAGCATTTACAGAATGCTCCTGAGATGCCAACACCACCAACAGCACGTCCTGTATCGATCATTACAGGCAAAAAAATGGATAAAATCCATTGGGGACCAAACTGGGAAGATGATTTAGGTGGTGAATTCCACCAGCGTGCCAAAGATGAGTTATTTGAAGGTATTCAAAAAGAAATGTACTCTACATTTGAAAATACCTTCATGATGTATCTGCCACGTCTGTGCGAACATTGCTTAAATCCTGCATGTATCGCCTCTTGCCCATCGGGTTCGATCTATAAGCGTGAGGAAGATGGGATCGTCCTCATCGACCAGGACAAATGTCGTGGCTGGCGGATGTGCGTGTCTGGCTGTCCATACAAAAAAATCTATTATAACTGGACCAGTGGTAAGGCAGAAAAATGCGTATTCTGCTACCCACGTATTGAGGCAGGCGAACCAACCATCTGTTCAGAAAGTTGTGTCGGTCGTATTCGCTATCTTGGTGTCCTACTCTATGATGCTGATAAAATTGAACAAGCAGCAAGTACAGAAGATGAACAAGATCTCTATCAGGCACAGCTTGATGTATTCCTAGATCCAAATGATCCTGCAATTCAAGCTGAAGCGTTAAAACAAGGTATTCCTCAATCCTGGGTGGATGCAGCACAGAACTCACCCGTATATCGTATGGCGATGGAATGGAAAGTTGCTTTCCCACTCCATCCTGAATATCGTACTCTACCAATGGTTTGGTACATTCCACCACTATCACCAATTCAGTCTGCTGTTGAGAGTGGTGTGATTGGCAAACACGGTCTGATTCCTGATGTCAAAGATTTGCGCATTCCTTTGCAATATCTCGCCAATCTACTCACCGCAGGAAAAGAAGAACCTGTACTGGATGCGCTAGAAACCATGCTCACCATGCGTCGATATATGCGCCAAAAGAATGTACCCCAGCCGAATATCAGTGTTGATGAAATTCTGCAAGGCTCGCATCTGACTGGTGAACAAATCGAAGAAATGTATCAGATCATGGCGATTGCCAACTATGAAGATCGGTTCGTCATTCCAACCTCACATAAAGAATATGCTGAAGATACCTTTGCTGACAAAGGTGCATGTGGATTTACCTTTGGCAATGGCTGCTCAGATGGTGCATCTGAAGCCAGCCTCTTTGGTCAAAATAAAGCATCTCCAACGATCTTCTTTAGAGCACGAGAGGAGAAAAAATAATGAATGCATATCGATTATTTTCTGCCTTATTGACCTATCCATCGGCTGAGCTACAAGCAGCCGTAGATCAAGAGATACTGCCGCAATTAGCACAATACTCAAAATGGCAAGAAGAGCTCAGTATATTATTACGCTATATCGCTGATACTGATCTCATCACAGTACAAGAAAACTATGTTGCGACATTTGATCGCAGCCCTAACCATTCTTTGCATCTATTTGAGCATTTACATGGTGAAAATCGTGATCGTGGTGATGCAATGGTCAATCTATTGCATGAATACCAGCAACAAGGGTTCGAACCTCAAGGCTATGAACTGCCTGACTATCTGCCTTTATTTTTAGAATTTTTGTCTTTGCAAGAGGCAGAACAAGCAACACATTTATTGAATGAGGCTGTGCATGTCATTCATTATGTTGCTGAAAAACTACATGAACATCAATCCATATATGCCAGTGTATTTGATCTACTGATTAGCCTCGCAACGGTCGAACCACAAGCCTTAACTGTCGCACCAGTACGTGATATGGACGAAGCTTTAGAAATGTTCGGTCCAACAGCGGACGGTGTTGAACCTTTATTAAAACCTACAATGAAAGTAGACGATGTCCAGATCGTCAAAATTTCTCCACGACGCTCAGTAGATGAAAATATGGGAGTGAAATAATGGATACCATACATCAATTTATTTTTGGAATTTACCCATATATCGCCCTGAGTATCTTTTTGCTGGGTAGCTTGATTCGCTTTGATCGAGATCAATATAGTTGGAAAAGTGAATCCAGCCAGCTCTTGCATCGTGGTCAATTACGACTGGGTAGCATTCTATTCCATGTGGGGATTCTAGGGCTATTTTTTGGACATTTATTTGGTTTACTCACACCCGTTGCTGTATGGGACTATTTGAGTATTGCCCACGGTACAAAGCAAATCTTCGCCATGGCAGCAGGTGGCATCATGGGGACGATCTGTCTGATCGGCTTAGTGATCCTGATGATCCGTCGCTTTAGCTCAGATCGCTTAAGTGCCAATACCACATGGCGTGATAAGCTGGTACTCATCTGGATTTTTGTCACATTATTACTTGGTTTATCTACGATTTTTGTTTCAGCACAACATACCGATGGGCATGAAATGGTCTTACTGATGACTTGGGCACAGCATATCGTGACTTTCCAGGGTGATGCCGCATCTTATATCGTACATGCCAGTTGGTTATTTAAACTGCATATGTTTATGGGGATGAGTTTATTTATTATTTTCCCATTTACACGTCTAGTCCATGTATGGAGCGGTTTTGGTTCAGTAACCTACCTGATCCGCAGCCCACAGTTGGTACGCCGTCGTCGTCGTTAATTTGTACACACATTCTATTACCCAGTGATACAACTCGCTGGGTAATTTATTTCGCATAATACGCAAGAGTGATTGTATGAATGAAACACAGCTTATGCACTATAGCCGTCATATCCTGCTCAATGAAATTGATATTGATGGACAAGAAAAACTCAATCAGGCAAGAGTTCTGCTCATTGGCTGTGGCGGTTTAGGCAATGCCTGCGCACCGATACTTGCAGGTGCAGGTATTGGGCAACTGATCCTTTGCGATCACGATATCATTGAGCAGAGTAATTTACAGCGTCAGTTTGCTTTTCGTCTTAATGATATCGGACGTACCAAAGTTGAAGTCTTGGCAGAATATCTACAACAACGTAACCAAGAGATTAGCATTCAAGCCATTCATAGCAAAATCACAGCCGTATTATTAGAACACTATTTACCGACTTGTGATGTCATTGTGGACTGTACTGACAACTCAGCCACTCGCCATCTGATTAATCAATATGCAGTACAACGTCATGTGCCTTTAGTCAGTGCATCTGCGATTCAATTTAGTGGGCAACTCAGCGTCTTTGATGTACGGCAATCTCATTCGCCTTGCTATGCCTGCCTATTTCCACTGCTAAAAACAGAAGATCGACGCTGTACCAATAATGGTGTGTTCTCTCCATTAGTGCATATAGTTGGTGCGGCACAAGCTGCTGAGGTGCTCAAACTACTGATTGGTTTTGCTGCATCATCCATTGGAAAAATGTGGCAATTTGAAGCATTGAATTTTTCCACCTATGAACTACAACTTGTGCAAAATCCAGACTGTCCTGTTTGTGGACAATTTCACTCTAAAGTTGAAGTTTAATGCACCCTTTCATCTCCCCCTTTATAACTAGATCAATGCTCTACTTCTGATGAACTACTAGCGCTAAATCATTAGGTTATAATGAATGATTAGCTTTATTTATTCATGAGTTGACCATGCTAGTAGATGCTTATGGACGTACTATCGACTACCTACGAATTTCAATTACAGACCGCTGTGATTTGCGCTGTACCTATTGTATTCCCAAGGGCTTTACCGAGTTTGAAAAACCCAGTCATTGGCTCAATTTTGATGAAATTGAGCGTATTGTCCGTCAGTTTGCAAATATGGGGACGCGACGGTTTCGGTTGACAGGTGGTGAGCCTTTATTGCGTAAAAACGTGGTTGAATTGGTGCGCAGACTCAAACAAATTGAAGGTGTAGATGACCTATCATTGAGTACCAATGCCACTCAGTTACAGCATTATGCACATGATTTACGTCAGGCAGGTTTGGATCGACTGAATATTAGTCTAGATTCTTTAACACAATATACAGTGCAAAAAATTGTTGGTTTTGATGCACAAGAAAAAATCATGGCTGGTTTGAAAGCTGCCAAAGAAGCAAACTTCAAACAGATCAAAATCAATATGGTACCGCTTGCAGGCATCAATGAACATGAGATCGATGACATGGCCGAACTCTGTCTCAATAATGGTTTTATCTTAAGATTAATTGAATTGATGCCTATGGGCGCAACAGCCCAGCAATATGATTATGTCAATCTACAACCCATCATCGAACGCATTAATCAAAAGTTTAATTTAAAACCTGCTGAAGATAACTATGGGGGTGGCCCTGCACGCTATTGGCAAAATCAAGATGGTTCATTCCTGATGGGTTATATTACTCCCCGTTCTCAACACTTTTGTTCAAGTTGCAATCGGGTACGTCTTGCAGTGGATGGCACATTATATATGTGTCTTGGTCAGGATCATCAGTATGCTCTTGCACCCTTACTCAAGGCCAATGCCAGTGATGCAGCGTTACAGGCAGCAATTCAACAGGCGATTGATCTAAAACCGTTAAAACATGAGTTTAATGAAAAGCCAAATAAAATGATTCGGATTATGTCGATAACAGGTGGCTAATTCAAAAACCAAACTTTCAATACAACATCTTACAAATAACGTATTCAGATTCAAAAACACCTGAATACGTCGCTTTTATTGCGCTTTAGATCAAACTCAAACTTAGAATAATGGTGTGTGCTTCATCATGCAGTTTTATGATAACAATCAATTAAAAATTTTTAGGTCTAAACGTTTCAGAAATATTGTGATGAGTCTCTATATATGGCCCTCCAATTGCATCTATGCATAACGGCACAGCTGAAAAAATACCATGCACAATTGTCTTTCCATCTGCATCTTTAACCCCCGAAAGCGTTTCTGCTATAGCCTTTGGGCGGCCAGGTAAATTTAAAATTAAACTATTTTTACGAATAACCCCTTCTTGCCGAGACAAAATTGCTGTTGGTACAAAATATAAACTGACTTGACGCATTTGTTCGCCAAACCCGGGAATGACACGATCTGCAATATTCAAAGTCGCATCTGGTGTAACATCTCGAGGAAAAGGACCTGTTCCACCTGTAGTCAAAATTAGGTCACATTTTTGATTATCAACCAAATCGATTAAAACCTTTTCGATCAGTGCTTGTTCATCTGGAATTAGTCGCTCAACACAGAAAAATGGATTTTTCAAGGCAGCTGTTAACCAGTCTTTTAATGCTGGAATACCTAAATCTTCATAAATACCATTAAAAGCACGATCACTTACTGAGACTAAGCCAATTTTTACAGTTTCCATAATCCCCTCCTAAACTTCTTTTAAATAAATAACCTGAATGGATTGTCCCTCACGAACTGTTTGCTGTGCAGGTACTATGACAAGTGCATTACTCGAACCACAATTGGCAAGCATGGCGCTACTTTGTGATGAATGAATCTTTGCATGAAGTTGACCAAATTCGACTGCCAACTGACCACGTAAAAATTGTTGCCGACGCTGAGGCCGATCTATACTAAATTGCGCTTTGGCCTGTAACAGCATAGGCAATGCTTGTTTATTCGTGAGACCCGCCAATATTTTTAAAGCAGGCAATGCAACAATCAAATAGGTCACCCAACATGCCACAGGATTTCCTGGCAATACAAATACTTGAGCTTGATTAATTCGCCCCCAGCCAAAGGGTTTTCCGGGTTTAATTGCTAGTTTCCACTGCTGTATTGAACCTAAACATTGTAAAGCAGCGATACTGTAGTCTTTGTCTCCAACAGATGCCCCACCTGAAATCAAAACCACATCATTTTGATTTGCTGCTTGTGCAAGCGATTGTTGAATCAAATCTTGTTGATCAGGTAGCAAACCGCCATCACTCACTTCAAGGAATTGGTTCTGTTTGAGTAAAGACATCAGCAACGGTCGATTAGAATCATAAATTTGATTTTCTTGTAATTTTTTGCCCAATGCTTGTAATTCATTACCGCTCGAAAATACACAAACTTTTAATTTTTGATAGCATGGAAATTCGGTATACCCTTGACTTGCAGCAATACCGATATGAGTTGCATTTAATACACGCTGTGCGGCAATCAGTACCGTACCTTGTTTATATTCTTCTGCACAAAAACGGATATGCTGCTGCGCTTTGATGTGACTGCTCGTACTGACATAATCATCAATCACATCAACCTCTTCTTGAGTCAGCACTGCTTCAGTACCTTTTGGAATAGCTGCCCCAGTAAAAATCCGAACAGCTTGACCGCGCTGTAAAACTAAATTTTGAGTTGAATCACCTGCTGTAATATATGCAACCAATTGCCATACCGATTCATTTAAGCCACAAATCGCATAACCATCCATGGCACTATTATCAAATGCAGGAGAATCTTGCGTTGCAACAATATCCTTTGCCAATATTCGACCTTGAGCTTGCAATAAAGGAACAAGTTCAATTTGCTTATTTATAGAGAGTTGAGGTAATAATTTTTCTAGTGCCTGATCATAGGAAATTAAACTCATATTGATCGTTCCTAAGCTAAGTAATGCTGCAATGTTTGAAAATCATTTATATTTATAAATTGGGAATCATCTTCAAAATCAATAGCGACGGCCTGCATCAGATGTAACCATTGTCGAATACTATGCTTTGATTGAGTGATCAAGTATTGTTCGAGCTTTGCTAAAACCTGTCGTTTAAATTGAAAAATGACAGGGTAAATTTGATTCGCTGATTTGGCATAAACGACATGAGCAGATTGAAGATTTAACTGTTGAGAGAGTGTTGCAATGACCTGTTCACTGATAAATGGAGAGTCACAAGGCACAACTTGAATCGTATCAATATCTGCTGGAAACTGACTAGCACTGCTATAAACGCCTCCCAAAGGCCCCAACCCTAACCATGGCTCGTGATCTGACCAGACATCCAAGCCTTTTTGCTGATATTGCTCGATATCTTGATTTGCACTGATTGCAACGTAGTCACATTGATTTTTTAGAACTTGAATAACAGGGTCAATCAGATATTCATCTCCAAAAGGCATTAGGCCTTTATTTTTATACCCCATGCGGCTGCCTAAACCACCTGCCAAAACTAAACCGCCTAAACTCATAATGACATACTCCATTTTTTTATTTTATTTTGATCACTTTTCTTCGCCGCAACCCAGTGAGATTCTCCATTTTCAAAATGCTCTTGCTTCCAAAAAGGTGCAGATGTCTTTAAATAATCCATAATAAATTCATTTGCTGCGTAAGCATCTAAACGATGTTTAGATTGCGTCATGACCCAAACGATGGGCTCACCAACAGCAATCTTCCCAACACGATGCACAACAACGATTGCACTCAATAACCATTTTTGCTGTGCTTTCTCAACTATACTTTTAATTTCATTTTCAGTAACTTGTGGATAGTGTTCGATATACAAATGAGTGATGGGTTCGACATAATCATGCTGACGGACAAATCCAGTAAAAGTGACTTGCGCGCCTTGATCATGATTAAACAGCATCGCGAGGTCTGTATATTCATTGATATTGAGTACTTCAGGTTCAATCTGGATAATGATACTCACGAGCTACCCTCCAGTTACAGGAGGTAAAATAGCCACTTCCGCCCCATCGGGAATAGTCGTAATTTGATGACAAATCTGTTTTTGAACGACCAATTTAAATACTTTATCTTCAGCTAAAGCCGTTCCCCAACGTGAATTACGAGAACGAAGTAATTGCAGCAGTGATTCAGTTGTTCCACCATTTTCCCACGGTAATGATTCAGTCCGTGTTCCTAGTTCTGTCGCCAATGGTCCAAAATATTGAATATAAATCATGTCTGTACCCACCAATCGTCTTACTATCCTTTCTAGCTTAGACTGTGGGTTTCTCATCAACAATAATCACTTTGACCGATATTCACCCCCAACTTTGGTGTAGTAACATCAACAAAAGTAGGGAGAATCATCATGTCTCAAAATCAACTCACACATTTTGATCAAGCTGGTCAAGCTCACATGGTTGATATCAGTGGGAAACCTATAAATAAGCGTATTGCTATTGCTACAGGTACAATTTTTATTTCGGAGCAGGCTTTAGCTTGTGTTTTACAAGGCAATAACAAAAAAGGTGATGTGCTTGGAATTGCTCGCGTTGCAGCCATTTTAGCAAGTAAGCAAACTGCTTTACTGATCCCCTTATGTCATCCCCTTGCTTTGACTCATGTCTCTGTGGATATTGATGTCGATGAAAAAAAATCGGCCATTCATATGATCGTAACAACTGAAACATGTGGACAAACAGGGGTAGAAATGGAAGCGTTATGTGCAGTCAATGTCGGTTTACTTTGCATATATGATATGCTTAAAGCCGTCGATAAAAATATGAAAATTAGTGATGTTCAATTGCTAGAAAAACAAGGCGGTCGTTCTGGTCATCTATACAATAATCCAGTAAGAAAATGAGCATGTTAAAAAAATATTTCAACAGCATTTCTAACAAACTTAAATTTGCAATTATTATTTGGTTAGTCGGTGCCTTATTCTTTGTCGGATTAACTTTAAATATTATATGGAAGTTGGAAGACCGAGGTATTGCGATCAATGAGGCTGGTAGTTTGCGAAAGCAGGCTTATTACATGGTCGCTTTGGTGCAGGCTAAACAGACGACAAAGCTACCTCAAGAAATTCAATTGTTTGAAAGTAAACTCAAACACTTGTCATTACTCGAAACACAAACCTATTGGTTTCACTCAAATAACCAATATTTATCGCAATTAAATCAAGTCAAATACGAATTTTCTAAATATAAAATTAAAATCTTAGCGGCAGAATCTGATCTCAATACCCAACTCAATTTAGTACCCGACACGATGTTGTTTATTCAACACATCGATAATTTGGTCAAAAGTATTGAAAAACAAAATACTTTAAATATACAGATCATGCGTATCGCTCAAATTTTATTGATGCTGATGGCAATTGTATCCGCATTTCTATCCTTATTTTTACTCAATCGTTTAGTGATACAACCTTTATCTCGACTCAGTCTAGGCTTTGAAAAAATTAAAAAAGGAGAATTAGACACGCGGTTAAATATTCAAACCAATGATGAGTTTCACCAAGTTTCCAATGGTTTTAATCAAATGGTTACTAGCCTTCAGGATCTATATCAACACTTAGAAGACAAAGTAACGCAAAAAACCATTGATCTTAAACTCAGCAATGACAAACTCACAACCTTGTATGAAATGACGGATTTTTTACATAAAAATCCATATAATGAGCAAACACTCAATTTATTTCTAGAAAAAATTACTGCACTAGCCCATGCCAAGACCAGTAGTATTCGCCTGTTGAATCAACAAGGTTCACAAATGTGGACCATACAAAGTATAAATGTTCCTGATGTTTTGCTACAAAACCCAGCTTGTGTCGAAACAACAGCTTGTTTATGTGGTCAGGCACTCAATCAATCAGATCTTAAAATCGATCTTTTACAACAAGATAATCAAAAATATTTATGTAAAAAATTGGGAATGGATCATTTAATGGTGTATCACATCCGATTACGTGAACAAACTTTGGGATTATTAACCCTATATTTTGAAAGTCCTTCGGCTCAAACGGATAGCAATACCTCATTGATCCAATTGCTATGTAATCAATTGGCTACCGCTATTGAAAATAACAGACTCATTTTAAAAGAAAAACAATATGCTGTGTTAGAAGAACGCAATATTATGGCCCAAGGTTTACACGACAGCATTGCACAGTCACTCTCATTTATGAACATGCAACACCAAATGTTAAATCAAGTTTGGAAAAAACAGCAATATGATAAAGTTGAACAGCATTTAGACTTTTTACATACTGGATTACAGCAGTGCTATGAAGATATTCGAGAATTACTCAATAATTTCCGTTTAAAACTAGCGCAAGAATCCTTTCAAGATATTCTTTTTTCAGTCATTGAGCGTTTTAAAAATCAAACTCAAACTCAGGTCAATTTTACTTATCAATCCTCTGGTGTTGATTTATCACCACAACAGCAATTACAGTTGATTTTTATTTTACAAGAAGCGCTTTCCAATATCCGTAAGCACGCTTCAGCGAGTTTAGTTACAGTTCACTTTAAGAATAGCCAAGAAATATTTTTAAAAATTCAAGACAATGGAATTGGATTTGACACTCAATTGAGTAAAGAGCACCAAGGACATCATATAGGCTTATCTATCATGCAAGAACGTATTCATCAGATTGGTGGGCATTTAAAAATAAATTCTATTTTGAACCAAGGTACATGTATTGAAGCCACAATAAATCATAACAATCAGTTAGTCAGTTAGAGGGAAATCATGCCAATTATTAATATTTTATTGATCGATGATCATACTTTATTCCGAACAGGCTTACGTTTTTTATTAGAACAAGAAGAAAATTTTAATGTCATTGGTGAAGCGACTGATGGACTCAGTGGGATTAAACTCGCTGAGCAATTACACCCAGATATTGTTTTATTAGATTTAGATATGCCTATCATGAATGGCTTAGAGGCCCTACCTCAATTACTCAATAGCTATCCTGATTTGGTAATTCTAATTCTCACCGTTTCGGAAGATGCCGTCGATTTAACTGAATGTATGCGTCTAGGTGCACGTGGTTATTTACTTAAAAATATTGAAACCCGATTTTTAATTGATGGAATTTATAAAGCAATCGATGGGGACAATGTACTTTCACCAGAAATGACAACAAAATTGATTTCTCAACTCCGCAACCCAATCATTGTCAAAGAAGAAACGGCGTTGACCTATTTAACACAACGTGAAAAAGAAACCCTACACTGGCTTACCAAAGGGGCCAGTAATAAAATTATTGCTCGATCTATGAATGTTGCCGAATCTACAGTTAAAGTCCACGTACAAAATGTATTACGTAAACTCGAACTGAATAGCCGTGTTCAGGCTGCTGTCTTTGCTGTTGAACACGGTTTAGATAAAGATTTATAGATGTATCCGTTTTGCTCGATAAAATGGAGAACCTATCTGCTTAAATTTACAATCAAGTTTCAGCCAAATTTAAACTGAGATTGGATGCCAGCGTCCTAAAACGCTGGCATTTTTATGCTCACTACTTATTCTTTAAATTTCTATCTGACTACCAATTTCAACCACCCGATTGGAAGGAATCTGATAAAAATCACTAATTGGACTGGTATTTTTATGCATCGTCGAAAATACCTGCTCTCTCCATTTTGCTAGAAGCTTTTGTTGCTTCGAGATAATTCTTTCACGCGAAACAAAGAAACTGATTTCCATCAAATTAAACTCAAAACCATAGGCATTGAAAATGGTTTCAAGCACTGCTGGGATATTGGGCTGCTCTTTAAAACCATATTTCAAATGAATACGAAAGAAATCTTTATCTAATATTTCAACATCATATCTTGCATCATCAGATACATAAGGTACGTCTTGAACATCAACAGTCACCAATATATTTCGTTCGTGAAGAATTTTATTGTGCTTTAAATTATGTAAAAGCGCATGCGGTACAACGTTTGGTGAACCTGTCAGAAATACAGCTGTTCCGGACACTTTATTTAAACTGTCACCTAAATATTGAATAAAGGTCTCTAGCTGTAAGGTATCACTCTGCAATTTAGCTTGTAATGTAGCCTTACCATTCTTCCAGATCATCATCAAAGTGAAGACCACTGTCGCAACCAATACTGGCATCCACCCGCCAATAAAGAATTTGAGCATATTCGAGCTTAAAAGCACTAAGTCAATGATAATGAATGGAACAATAAATAAAACAAGTTTCCATGTCTGCCATTTCCAGTAACTATAAGCCAAGAAACCGACCAAGAGCGTGTCACAAAACATGGTGACAGTTACCGCTAACCCATACGCTCCTGCTAAATGACTACTGGTTTTAAAGAGTAGAACCACCACGATAATCGAGATAAACAAAAGCCAGTTCAACAATGGAATATAAATTTGCCCCACTTCCGACTCAGAAGTATGCAATACCGTTAAACGTGGCAAATATCCCAATTGGATGGCTTGTTTTGCCATGGAGAACACGCCACTGATTAACGCTTGTGATGCAATAACCGCGGCAGCTGTTGCAAGTACAATCATTGGGTAAAGCAACAATGAAGGAACCAATAAATAGAATGGGTTGGAAATTGCAGAAGGATCTCTAAGCAGTAAAGCCCCTTGTCCTGCATAATTTAAAACCAAACAAGGAAGGACTATAAAAAACCAACCTAGACGAATCGGTAAAACACCAAAATGTCCCATATCGGCGTAAAGTGCCTCACCACCTGTAACGGTCAGTACAACAGCACCCATCACAAAAAAAGAAATGACTGGATTGGTGAGAATAAATGAAATTCCCCAATGTGGGCTTAAAAAAGCCAAAATTGAAGGACTTTGAACAATACTCATCACCCCTAAGCTACCTATGGCTAGAAACCACACTAAAGTAATTGGGCCAAAAAATTTCCCCATGATGGCTGAACCATGTCTTTGTACTAAAAACAAAGCTGTTAAAATGCCAATACTGATTGGCAAAATAAATTTTGACAATGTCGGCGTCGCAACAGACAAACCTTCGACCGCAGAGAGTACTGACATCGCTGGGGTAATGATCCCATCACCAAAAAATAAAGATGCACCCGTAAAACCCAAAGCTGTAATAATAATTTTTGTTCTATTTGATAAGCCTTTTTGACGAAGATTCAAGGCCAATAACGCCATGATTCCACCTTCCCCATTATTGTCTGCGCGCATGATCACCATGACATACTTCAGCGACACAATGAGCGTAATGGTCCAAAAAATTAATGACAAAATCCCCAAGATATTGATTTCATTAATAGGCATACCATGTGTTGCATGAAAACTTTCTTTGAGCGCATAGAGTGGGCTGGTTCCAATATCACCAAAAACCACACCCAATGCAGCTAGAGTCAATATTGCAGTACTTGCCTTTTCAGGCGTCTGATTTTGCATACAGTAAAATCACATGAGTAAAATTGGATTGATACTAGCACCAGAAATAGATGATTTATTGAAGCCAATAAAAAACCATAATTTATTCATTTTTAATTGTTTTTCTAGTTCAATTATAATAATAGCTTGAATCTTCTAACTTTATGGAGAACACAGCATAGAATATAGTGAATAAAAATCATTCAATATCGATGTATTTGGATCTCTACCTAAAGACCAATTTAAAACTTATGTTAATTTTCAAAGTTGGCATGATTCAAGACACGCTAATTGTTCAGCTTTTTTAAGACATAAGCTTTAGCTGGTACAGGATTTTGACTGAAATAAAGCCTATTGTTTTCACTACTGTTTAAAATTTTATCTAAATCCATCACCAAATTACGATCTGCATCAACTTTATAGAAAAACTGTATCCCTTCTATGCGGTTGATAACAATTTCATGGTTCACTTCATCATAAACCCATGTATTTTTTTGATATGAGCGATTCGGTTTTATTTCATTGTTTTCATAGGTCATTTTCCCCATATACACAATATTGCGATGTGCTGTTCCATCTGCAAGTAGATTGACAATAAATTCAGCACGCCCTGTTTCACAATGGGCAAAACGATCTTCACAACTCATTTGAGTATGATAGCGTCCTACAAATGACTCTGCTTTTGCAGGTAGCGGTTCTGCGTCCAGACCTCTGCGTTCTGAAGCAGCAGGTAAAGTTGCTTGCCCTGCAACTTCAGTTAATTTTTTTGCAGCATCTGCATGTTGTTCAGACTGATCTTGTTCGGCTTTATTTAAGGTCTTTTGAGCATCTGTAGATTGTTCTTGATCAATAGAATCTTGTGAATCACAAGCAACCAATACCAAACAAATACTCATGCTTAGTATTCTGCAAAATCCTACTTTATTTAAATTTAAATACATGAACCCAAAACCACATTATGCTGAATAAATACATATCAAATTTTGATTGTGAATATGAGTATATTATTGTGTTGTTTCAATTGACGAAATCATCTCCATTCATTTTTTACAAAAGTATAAAAAAGTACAAGCAACTTTAAAGCTGAATGTTTTAAACAAATCCATGAATTCACAAAAGTTTACATAATATTTACAAATAAATTGCACATTCCCCTTTAATAAATTCACACGATCACCATTTAATAATTATGCGATAAACATCAATAATGATGTTGCAGCTTTTTTTAAACTTAAGGAGACTTTGATGGCCAATTCTGGTTTATATCGTTCTAGCCGACATAACATGATCGCCGGTGTAATGGGCGGTATTGCTGAACGTTTTGGTTGGAATGTCACATTATTACGTATCATTTTTATTTTGGTATCGTGTTTGAGTGCCGCTTTCCCAGGAATTATTGTGTATTTAGTACTTTGGTTACTTATTCCAAAGCAAGAACTTCGATTAGATGGCCCGCAAAGCTATCAACATCCAGTTCGAACAGTGATTGATGAAAAAACACGATAATTAATTTTAATACTGAGTCGATTTTAATACTAAGTTGATTTTCCTTTTCTGCTACGCCAGTTCCCCCAAACTGACGTAGCTTTTTTTATGTCTAAATTTTTCTATGTGGTAAATCGTCTCAACATTAAATCGGATGCGTTGCTCGATTCAGCTGTTGTTGCATGACTGCAATCATGTCTGCTCGGCTAATAATTCCCACCAATTTCTGGTTTTCAACCACTGGGATATAGTTAAATGAACGCTCAACAAAGTAAGGCACCAAATCTTGTATCGGTTGAGTAGGCTGAACTGTTACGACCTTACGATCCATAATTTGCTTCACAAGATGTTGCCATGGCGCTCTTGGATCCGCGGTACGTTTAAACCATTCCACTACCTCATAAAGTGCAAGTGTACCGACCAATTGATGCTCCGTATTGATCACAGGAAGACTCATTAAATTGATCTGTTTAAATTTAATCAACGCGTCTTGAATCTCTTCTTGCTCCAATAGACAAATCACATCCTTGGTCATAATATCTTGGCAAAGATATTGATTCACCGCCCTTGCATTGGCTTTTTCTTGCGCTTCTAAAATAATTTTTTGTAAATCATACTCACTGATATCTAATAACTCTGTTTGATGCTCTAAAACATCGTGAATATCTTGTGGTTGAATCGTCACTTTCTGTGTAGGCGTTGGATCTTTAGAACGCGTATTCAGCTGTGCAACTTGCGGGTATTGCTTACCCAATAAGCGGTTAAAAATAATCGCAACCACTAAAAGTAGGATTGAATTTAAAAGCACTGGATAAAAAATGAAGTGATAACCCAGTTGATGGACAGATTCTCCGCCTAATACGGCTGTAATCGCCACAGCTCCGCTGGGTGGATGCAGTGAGTCAGTGGTCATCATCAAAAAGATTGCCAATGCAACAGCAACACTAAAAGCTTCTGTTAAATTGGGAATATACATCGCGCAAGTCACGCCAATAATACCTGCAATCGTATTTCCAACCACCATATTCCACGGCTGTGCTAATGGACTGGCTGGCACTGCAAATAACAATACCGATGAAGCGCCCATTGGTGCGATATACCATGCATTTAAATCACCAAGAACATACCAACTGATTAATGATGATATTGCTAAACCAAGTAAAGCCCCAATACCACAAAGTAATCGTTCTTTGAGCGGTAAGACTTTAAAATTTGGTTTTAAGGTATTTAACCATTCAAGTTGCGTATGAAACACGACAGTCCTTTGCTTTTGCACTTTTGAGGTGCGTGATTATACGATGTTGTGATGATAAGGTGTATCTATTATCTATCTTAGATTTATCAGTATTTCAACTACATTCTCACTTACTGATTTTTATTGAGAATATTCAGCGAGTTGCTCAACTCTTGCACCATATTCTTTCATCGGACAAAATGCATACATCGGAGAACCTATATAAGCACCTGCATTTTTGCACTCTTGGTCTACATAGTTTTTCCAAAGTTGTTGTGATTTCATAATATCTTTATAGCGCTCAGGCTGCTGATATTTTTCACTTTGTTGCTTGATTTGATCTAACAAAGCGACAATCTGTTTTTCATACATAGCTTTGGTTTTCTGACTGCAAAATTCCACCACCGCATTATTAATATTGCCCAAATCTAATTTTTGAATGGTTTGGTCAACACATTGGCTATAAGCATCAGGTGAACTATTTTGATCACCTGCATAAGCAAATGTGGAACAAATAAGTGTAGCTAAAATAATCGTTGTCATGCATGCTTTCATCATGTTTTATCTCTTTGTTGTTTTAAGCCATGAATCAATATAATAACAAAATCATTTTAAAAGCTTTATTTTTTGCACCGATTTTTATTCAGCTCTTCCTCGTTATTTTATTTATTTTGATAAATCATGAATTTAGCATGAAATCTATCCTCACTGTGTGTGGAATTAGCCTGATCATTTATATGCTTTATTGTGTGATTGTGATGCCTATTGCTTATGCTATTTCAATCTTACTTGCACGCCGATCTTGGCTCAACTTTTTTACAATTATGATCGGTTCACTATTGATGTGGCTCATCGTCACGATCATCGGTTATTTGGTTTTTATAGGATCACTTCCCACCTCAATATCGGAATGGGTTTCAACTTGGTATTTTTATGTAATTGCGGTGTTGGTGGGTTGTTGTTATTGGTCAGCTTTAAAATTCTTTTCACGCCCTATTCTGCCAAACAATAAAGACCAAGCAATAAAAAACCAAGCAATAAAATAAAAACCTACGAAAATTCATAGGTTTTTAAATCATCATTTAACTCAATAAAGTTACTTTACTTGCTAAGACTACCAACCCAAGTGAATGTATTGGGGACATCTGTGAGTTGAATGCTTTGTAGGATTTTTGGTGTTTTCAAATCAATTTCAAGAATTTTCTTTGTATTTGTATCATTGATAAAAATGCTTTCAGAGGCAGCATTGACTACCAAACGGCTTTTGGCTAACTCAGTAGCGACTGGATTTTCAATCACATTGAGTTTCCCAACCACACTCCAATTCCCTGTATCAATGATATGTAATGTTCCTACACTATCTAAAATAACAAAATATTTTCCAGTCGCATTCATCACATGCTGTAAACGCTTAACAGGTGTTATACCATCACTTTCTTTAGTGCCTTTAGCCCAATCAACATTCATTGCATTTAAATTTTTAGGGTCAATGATAAACATGCCCCCTGTGCCTGTGGCAAATCCAACCAATTGATTTAACTTTTCATGTCCAACGATCGTTGTAATACGTTGATCAATTGAGATTTTTTTGTCAGTAAATTGATTACCATTTTGCTCAACCACTAATACGCCATCTAGACATCCAAAGGCCGTATAATTTGCAGTTGATCCTGCACCATGTAATTTGTCACATGGATTAAGCAAAGTTTGTTCTTCATGAAAATGGTCTCCATGCAGTTCATAGCTTTTGACCATACTTAAAATATTAGAATCTTTGGGTAAATATGTACTTAAAACATAATTCCCACGAGGCTCTGCAACACCATGATGCTTTACAGGCAGTTGCTGAGTGGCAATTGACTGTTTCTCAATGGCAAGATCATTAAAATAGTCAAATTTAGAAGTTTCTGTTTCGCTCCCATCATAAAAAATCGCAGCTTGCCCATTAAAACTACGGAAATGTGTAGGTTTAGCGCCCTTAAATTGATAGGTGAGTAAATGTGGCGTATTGATCTGCAATTTATTATCTTTGAGGAAAATACCACTATCTGCAAACTGAACAATACCCTCATTACGGCTTAATAAAACAGCAAAACGCGATTGTGGACTGCTATACATCGCGGCAGGTGCGGTGCTGAGAGCGATTGTATTGATATTCTTTTTATCATTTAAATCATATACAGAAAGCAATGGTCTTTCATTATCGGCATTTGCAATCACCAAACGCCCTTGATGCTCTGTTTTAGGAACGGATGGCTGAGTGACAGAATGCTGAGTATCTGAATCATCATCCCCACACCCTGCTAGTAAAATGCTGCTAAACAGTAACCCCATCAGCATTTTTTGAGAAATCATCATTTTAATTCTCCTATAGAATGATCATTTTTATAATTGAAATGTTATAACATAACATTAACAGAAAAACAAAATTGTATTTCTGGATCGCCATTAAGATCGAGCTAGTTGATAAATCATCGTTACAAAGTTATAGAAAACAATAAAAGATATTCTCATAACTCCTTTGCCACTCACTCGCAAAATCCTTATACTTAGAACCAATTTTTTCTTATATTTATAATGGATGCTGCATGAGTCGCGCCATATCGCACATTGATACATTCCAAGGCTTAATTCTTGCCTTACAAAACTACTGGGCTGAACAAGGTTGCGTCATTTTACAACCTTACGATATGGAAATGGGTGCAGGGACATTCCACACTGCAACATTCTTACGCGCACTTGGGCCTGAAACATGGAACGCAGCATACGTTCAACCGTCACGCCGTCCTAAAGATGGTCGTTATGGTGAAAACCCAAACCGTTTGCAACACTACTACCAGTTCCAAGTGGTACTAAAACCAAACCCAGATAATATCCAACAACTGTACCTAGACTCGTTAGAAGCGATTGGTATCGATACCCTTACTCACGATATTCGTTTCGTAGAAGACAACTGGGAATCTCCAACACTGGGTGCTTGGGGCTTAGGTTGGGAAGTTTGGCTCAACGGTATGGAAGTGACTCAGTTTACCTACTTCCAACAAGTCGGTGGTGTTGAATGTTACCCAGTAACAGGTGAAATCACTTACGGTCTTGAGCGTTTGGCAATGTACCTACAAGGTGTCGATTCAGTTTACGATCTGGTTTGGACCAAAGGTCAGTTTGGTACTGTGACTTATGGCGATGTATTCCATCAAAATGAAGTTGAGCAATCGACCTATAACTTTGAATATGCCAACGTTGAAAAAATGTTTGAATTATTCGATTTCTATGAAGCTGAAGCAACGCGCTTAATGGAAGCTGAACTTCCACTGCCTGCCTATGAGCAAGTGATCAAAGCATCACACAGCTTTAACTTACTCGATGCACGTGGTGCGATTTCTGTGACTGAGCGTCAACGCTATATTTTACGTGTACGTACTTTGGCACGTTCAATTGCGCAAAGTTATGTGGCTGCACGTGCCAAGCTTGGTTTCCCAATGGCAGAACCGCATTTACGTGATGAAGTTTTAGCTCAACTGAAAGCTCAGGTTGAAGCTGAAGCGGCTCAAGCAGAAAAATCAGCGGAGAACAAATAATGTCTAAACATACCGTTTTATTTGAACTCGGCTGTGAAGAACTTCCACCAAAAAGCTTAAAAACTTTACGTGATGCATTACAAGCTGAAACTGTAAAAGGTTTAAATGATGCAGGTTTAGCTTTTGAAGCAATTGAAGCGTATGCAGCACCTCGTCGTTTGGCATTGAAAATTATCAATGTAGATGGTGCTCAAGCAGATACTCAAAAACGTTTTGACGGCCCTGCTGTACAAGCTGCTTATGATGCTGAAGGTAAGCCAACCAAAGCACTTGAAGGCTTTATGCGTGGTCAAGGCATTACTGCGGATCAAGTTTCAACTTTCCAAGCAGGTAAAGTTGAAAAAGTATGCTATTTAAAAGATGTGCAAGGTCAAAGCCTTGATGTTTTACTGCCACAAATTTTACAAACTGCTTTAGATAACCTTCCTATTGCAAAACGTATGCGTTCTGCGGCAAGCCGTACTGAATTTGTACGTCCTGTAAAATGGGTGGTCTTGTTAAAAGACAATGATGTTGTTGATGCAACGATTCAGGATCATAAAGCAGGCAATGTGACGTATGGTCATCGTTTCCATGCACCTGAAGCGATTACTTTAGCCAATGCAGATGTTTACTTAGATGCGCTTCGTGCTGCGAAAGTTGTCGCGAATTTTGAAGAGCGCCAAGCCATCATTGACCAACAAGTGAAAGCACTTGCGGATGAAGTCAATGCCATTGCGATCGTTCCTGCTGATTTACGTGATGAAGTGACTGCATTGGTTGAATGGCCTGTCGCACTTCGTGCAAGCTTTGAAGAGCGTTTCCTTGCTGTGCCGCAAGAAGCGTTGATCACCACCATGCAAGACAACCAAAAGTATTTCTGTTTGGTGAATAGTGATAACAAATTACAGCCTTATTTCATTACCGTTTCAAATATTGAGTCGAAAGATCCGACTCAAATTATTGAAGGGAATGAGAAAGTTGTACGCCCTCGTTTGTCTGATGCTGAATTCTTCTTCTTACAAGATCAAAAGCAACCGCTTGCATCTCGTAAAGAAAAACTCGCCAATATGGTTTTCCAAGCGCAGTTGGGTACGCTTTGGAATAAATCTGAACGTATTGCTAAATTGGCTGTAACTTTATCTGCAATCACAGGTGCAAATTCTGCGGATGCTGAAAAAGCAGCACTGCTTGCAAAATGTGATTTAACTTCTGAATTGGTCGGTGAATTCCCAGAACTTCAAGGTATTGCAGGCACTTACTATGCACGTATTGAAGGCGAGAATGATGAAGTTGCGGAAGCTTTAGGTGAGCAATATTTACCTAAGTTTGCGGGTGATGTTTTACCGCAAACTAAAACTGGTACTACGATTGCCCTTGCGGATCGTTTAGATACGCTCACAGGTATTTTCGGTATTGGTCAAGCGCCTACAGGTTCGAAAGACCCGTTTGCTTTACGTCGTTCTGCGATTGGTATTTTGCGTTTAGTGACTGAAAACAATCTTGATGTTTCAATTGAAGAATTGATCAAGCTTGCTTTGGCTGCTTATGGCGATGTATTGAAAGACCATGACAAAACTTTAACGGATGCGGTTGCATTCCTTGAAGGTCGTTACCGTGCGAAATATGAAGACCAAGGCGTTGCAGTTGATGTAATTCAAGCGGTTCAAGCGCTTTCACCAAAATCACCTCTTGATTTTGATAAGCGTGTGACTGCGGTGAATCATTTCCGTAGTTTGCCTGAAGCTGCTGCTTTGGCTGCTGCAAATAAGCGTGTTGCGAATATCTTGGCGAAAGAAGCTGCACCTACTGGTGAAATTGTTGAGTCTAAATTACTTGAAGATGCTGAAAAAGCACTTTATGCAGAGATTCAAGCTATTCTACCTGTGGTTCAACCGCTTTTGGCTGCAAAAGACTACACCGCTGCGCTATCTAAGTTAGCTGCGCTACGTGCGCCAATTGATGCATTCTTTGAAAATGTAATGGTCATGGCAAATGATGCTGAATTGAAAGCAAACCGTTTACGTTTACTGGCTCAGTTACGCGACTTGTTTACAAGTATTGCGGATATTTCAGTGTTACAACACTAAGCTAAATTATTGAAATAAAATGAGAACCCTGCTTAAATAAGTGGGGTTCTCTTTTTTGAGCAAAATAATGGCTAAACCACGTATCTTTGTTAGTTCTACATACTATGACTTAAAACATATCCGTGCTTCATTAAGCTTATTTATTGATTCATTAGGTTATGAATCAATTTTATTTGAGAAAGGGCAAATTGCTTTTGTAAGTGATGATCCTTTAGATATTTCGTGTTATAGAGAAGCTGAAGCTGCTGATATATTTGTTTTAATTATAGGTGGTAGATATGGTTCTGAAACTAGCTCTGAAAGTTTAGACCAAGAAAAAAATCAATATACACATTACAATAGTATTACGCGAAAAGAATATGAAACAGCAAGTGAGAATGGCATTCCAACATATATTTTAATTGAGAAAGGTGTATATGCTGAATATCAAACTTATAAACGAAACCGGAAAAATGTTGATATTGAATATGCCCATGTAGATAGTATTAATATTTTCAAACTTATTGATGAAATTCATAATAAACCAAATAACAATCCAATATTTGCCTTTGAAAAATATAATGAAATAGAGGAATGGCTTAGAGATCAATGGTCTGGTTTATTTAAAGACTTTCTCATAAGAAGAAGTAACCTAAAAAAACTTGAATCACTTCAAAGCCAAATTAGGCATTTAGAGACACTAAATTTAACATTAAAAAGTTATTTAGAAGTATTATTAAATGCCTCTCAAAGTATAGAAACAGATCATATTATCCAAAAAGAAAATGAAAAAATAACAAAATCACAATTAATCGAAAGATTACAAAATACGTTTATGTTTAGTTATCTATTTAACGGTGGTAGTTTAAGTAATGAACAATTTGATACATTTATTAATACTATAAAAATTTCAGATAGCCCTAATGAATTTATTAAAAGAATTACTAATAATAATTTGCCAATTGCAGATAATGTTTATAGCCTTGCTTTACATCACATAGATGACAAAAATAATTCTTTCTTAAATGATTTAAATGACTTAAGAGCACTGTTATCACTTAGTTTATGGTCATATTAACAATATAACCATAAACTAACTCAATGTAAAAATGTAATAGACTCAGTCTTAAATTAACAATCAAAAACCAAATAAATCTGAATCTTCTCAATGGATTGTATAAACTCAACTCATTAGAATCTACCAAGACTAAAAGCAATGAATGCAAAAATCTTCTTCACTACTATTCTAACAACCCTCACCGCTTGCTCAACGACACCGACAAACCCCGACGCCCCTATTGTCATCGAACAACATAAAAACATCTCTGCTGAACCTGCAACCAAATACAACTTGGCACGTTTGATTAAGCAAAAGGACAACTGCCTTATCGAATTTACAGGTAACTTTGAAACAGGCAAAGCCACTGAATACTGGATCTTTAAAGGTGATCAATTGATTTCAGCATTTTCCAATGTAAAAGTGGAAGTGGAAAATACTCAAACTGTTTTTGACGTACAAAACCCTGAAAAGATCAACAATTTCAATTCACTAAAAAATAATTTTAAAGCATCAAATTTAGAAAAATGTAATTAAAAACATGAAGTATCACTTAGGCAATATTTGATGTCTAAGTGATTTTTTTATTTTCTTATATTCACTTACGAATTCTTTTAAACGCTTTGCGTAAAATCGAAGACAATTTATTGCAACAATGAGCATGGTTTTCTGCTTGATTGCATTTATACAAAACATGTTCATTCAAGAATTTCTTAACAACACTGACTACAGTTGTAACTTTCCAAAACGATAAAACAGATTGAAAACCTATAAATCAATGAGTTAAAAATGCTCACTCTGTAAATTCCATTCACAATTCTTTCATTTTTGTTAAAACTCTGTAGATAAGCTGTTGATGTTTTATCTCAAAACCAACTTTCAAACTTATTTCCGATTAATATAGCGCTGACTCAAACTAGATGTGATTCAAGCACAGGATAAAACCAAATATGAAAATGCTTAAAACAACAGTCATCGCAACAGCACTTATTGCGAGTTCTCCTCTTTTTGCAAATACAACAGTGAATGGCAGTGCGAATGTGTCTGCTGAAGTAAATACACAAGGCGGACTTTTACATAACCTTGGTCAAGGTATTCAAAACACAGCCGACAAAGTAGGTAGTGGTATCGAAAAAGGCGTGGATAAAACCCGTGATGTCTCTAAAGACGCTTGGGACGGTACTAAAAATGTGGCAGGCAAAGTCGGCAATGGTATTGAAAAAGGCGTAGACAAAACTGTCGATAAAACCCGTGATGTCTCTAAAGATGCGTGGGACGGCACCAAAAATGTGGCAACAAAAGTAGGTGACGGCGTTGAAAAAGGTATCGATAAAACTCGTGATGTGTCTAAAGATGCATGGGATGGCACCAAAAATGTTGCAACCAAAGTAGGTGACGGCGTTGAAAAAGGCGTAGATAAAACTCGTGATGTGTCTAAAGATGCATGGGATGGTACTAAAAACGCTGCCGACAAAGCAGGTCATGGCATTGAAAAAGGTGTAGACAAAACCCGTGAAGTCTCTAAAGATGCTTGGGATGGTACAAAAAATACTGCTGACAAAGTAGGTGATGGTATCGAGAACGGCGTAGATAAAGGTAAAACAGCGACAAAAGGTGCTTGGAAAAATACCAAGGAATTGAGTTCTAAAGCTGCTAAAAACACCAAACAAACAGCTGTGAAAGCCAAAGACAAAACTAAAGCAGCAACAAGCAAAACTTGGCAAAAAACCAAAGATGTTGTGAAGCCGAAACCTGCGAATGTAAATGTGAACACGCAAACTCAAGTAAAAACACCTATAGGTAGTGCAAAAGTTGGCGTATCGACGGAAGCAAAAGTAGCGACAAAATAAGCGTCGTCTCATTGAATTTATATACAGAAAAGCTCACCTCGGTGGGCTTTTATGCAAAATGAATTTTTTTAATCTTAGCAATGTAGAGATATGTGTTTTTCTGTACTCATTTTCCTAATAATCAATCTATTCAAACAATAAAACAGTAGGATAGTGACAATATTATTTAAGTTGATGATTCAACAGAAATCAGCAGAGAGAGATAAGTGTGTTAATGAATAAAATCAAAGCTATATATATAGTCACTGCTATGTTAACTACGCCATCACTATATGCACAAACAGAGGATACTAACAAAACCCAGCCTTATGGTGACAATCCAAATATTTTCAGAGTACTGGCTCATAAAACAGGCACAGCGGTTCAAAATACTGCTGAAAAAGTTGGAAATGCCACTGAAAAAGGTATTCAAAAAATAAAACCACAAATTGATGAAACCATTGAAAATACTAAAACCTACACCACCGAACAGGCAACGATTGCACGTGATAACACTCGTCAAGGGATTGATACCGCAGTTAAAAAAGTAGAACAAACCAAAGATAAAATTATGGGTAAAACCAGTGCAAATATACCGATTGAACAAGGGCGTTTAAGTCAATCTTCAACATCACCGAACAGTAGCATGAATAATGCCATGCCTGCTACAGCGCCAATCGCTACACAAGCTCCTGTCATTGCTGAACCTGCTCAACCTGCTCAACCTGCTCAACCTGCTCAACCTGCTCAACCTGCTCAACCTGCTCAACCTGCTCAACCAACAGTAGCACAATCTCAAAATAATGTTTCCGAAGAACCAGAGATTAAGAAACAATCTTTACCCATTGAGAATAATCCAAGCCCCACCGATTCAAACAGTAGCAATGCAAATCGCTCGAATAATTCAAAGGCAAGCAATCCATCAAATGATGAAACAGGTGTTCCACGTTAGTCTGCATTTATTGACAAACTTCATGGCTCTATTAGGGTTTACTTCATACGTTTTAATCTTCCTCGCAATAAAATTAGCGAGAGAGATGAAGAACCTTTAGCCATTTACTTGGCGTATAACCTGTCCATTTTTAAACGCTTTAGCATTCTCATACAACTGATTTACCATGCGTTGTCGTGCTTCTACACTGCCCCATGCACTGTGTGGGGTAATAATTAAATTGGGAATATCCTCAGCCAATAATACATTGCCCTGCTTTGGGGGTTCTACTGAAAGTACATCTGTTGCTGCACCTGCAATTTTACCTTGTCTTAAAGCATCGGCTAGGGCTTGCTCATTGACAATACCGCCCCGTGCGCAGTTGATTAGAAATGCCGAGTCCTTCATTAAATCAAATTGTGGCGTACTGATTAAATCTTTGGTTTCGTCTGTTAATGGGCAGTGCAAACTCAGGAAATCTACTTGAGGAAGTAATTCGGCGAGTGGTACACGAGTTTTATCGCCGCCACGGTGAGGTAATGCGCCAACGAGTATCTTCATGCCAAAAGCTTCGGCAAGTTTAGCAACTGCTTTACCGAGTTCCCCATAACCGAGAATGCCCAGTGTCTTGCCTGACAGTTCAACAATAGGAAAATCCAGTAAGCAGAAAATGGGCGACTTGTTCCATTGTCCTTGTTTCACAGCATGATCATATTTTAATAATGATGTGGATAATGCCAGCATTAACGAAATCGTATGCTGTGCAACTGCTGAAGTGCCATAACCCTGACAATTACACACCACAACACCGTTGGACTTAGCTTGCTCTAAATCGACATTATTGGTGCCTGTTGCAGAAATAAGGATTAACTTCAGCTGCGGAGATTGCTCAATCGTCTTTGCATCAATCAGCACTTTATTGGTGATAATTACATCTACCCCCTGAACACGTTCAATCACTTGCTCAGATGTAGTTGATGGATAAAGAACAAGTTCATCAAAAGCTGTTTTTAACTGGGTAAAATCCAAGTCATTTTTATCTAAAGATTCATAATCTAAAAATACAGCCTTCATTGCTTAACTCACTGATCTATTCAAAATTTAAATAATTTATTTCTACTTATTGTAAAAGTACCGTAAATATTAAACTTGGGAAATAGGATGTAAATTATTTTTAAGTGACCATAAATAAGCGATCACCATCCGATATGCTTCTTGAATAATCTCTTCGGAAATATAGCTATCATTATAATAACCATGCTTCATATAAGTGAAAATCAGCTCCATGATCACCGTTAATACATCTGGGTTCTGAGGTACATAACTTTCGACCTTGATCATTTCCAAAGCCTTACGAACACCGTCACTGAGTTTTTTGAGTTCAACTTGGTATTCTAGATAAGCCTGTCGTGTAAATGGCCCACTGAGGATAATTAGACTCGCAACATCAGATTCATTAAAAAAATTGGCCGTGGTTCGAATTAAACTGGCTGTAAGCAATTTACCACTTTCTTCCACCGATGCTTTTGGGCTATCTGTTAATACGCGTACCGCGGCTTGCCCTAACTGTTTAATCAATACATTTAAATGCATTAACGCAATATGTCGTAAAATATCGTACTTACTGGGGAAAAACTGGTAAATGCTGGTTCGTGGAACGCCCGATGCATTGGCAATTTCAGGAATAGAAATTTTTTCAATTCCAACCGCTAGAAGCAACTCTTGCGTGGTCGCAATCACCTTTTCCATACGCTTTTGAGTACGTTCTTGTTTTGGTAAATTTACTTTCTTCGTCATTTTTTTTTGCATTTGAAAATCCTACGAATGCTGACAAGTCTTATAAAATGATGTCCTTATTTTCATCATCATAACTGATATTGATTCAGGACAAATAACTATTCAACTTTTCATTTAAACTAAGATCAAAATATTGCGATTTTTAGTTTCAAATCTTAGTGTTTAAATCTATATTCTTTACTTTCACGCTTTCAAAATAATCATGAAAAAACTAAAAAAATGGCTTTTGATCCTCGGCCTAACATTGTTCAACATACAAAGTTTTGCAAAAGAAAACCTATTGCAGTCAGTTGAAAATATTGAAAAATATTCATCACATGATGGTAATTATTTTGAACTTGTCCAACTGGATCTGGGCTGTCGTATAGATGCTCGTTTCTATTTATCCAATCAAAACCATTTATATCATTACTTTTTTATTTATGGAAAGTTGTATAAAGCCAGCCATAAAATATTTAAATATCACTATAAAAAGGGCGAAGAAGGTTCATTACTGCATGTTACCGATATCTATCAGGATGCAAGTCATATACTGAAATTAGATGACCCTCAAGTTCAACAAGACTTTAAAAACTATAAAGCCTTATTCCCAACAACTGATTTAAACCGATGTAATTAATATAAAAACTCCTAATTAAAAACATCGGCTTAATCATGCTAAGAAATTTTAAAATGACAGAACTCATTTAAACTTTCATCATCAAATGTGACTTGCCCTTGTACATCACAACTCATGTATAAGTCTTTATACGAAAGTACATAAAAGTCTGTACATTTTCGAATGACAATTGGGTTCATATCTAAAGATAAAGCATCATCTTGCTTAAATAGTTTGGTCACACGGCGGTCATTCATACAAATCAAATAGGTTTGTTTTTTAATTTCAACCTGTGCCAAGCCACTATTTTCAACATGCAATGGAATGATATATTTCCCATTCACATCAATGACTTGTTGATCATAACTTTCTAACTTTTGCGTAATCACATTAAAAACCAAGATATTTCCATAATAGTCTTTGAGTTGATTTTTATCTTCAAAAGCAAAATTGACCTGAATACCCAATTTTTGTAAATCTTGTTCATCTACACGTTTATTGGTCAATAAAATTCGGGTAATGGTTTGTTTTAAACTGGCATCAAAAAAGGTGCTATCCAGTTGAATATCAATTCCTTTTAATATTTTACCAAGTGCCTCATTGTGCGTTCCAAGCAAATGCGCAATCACACTACGATAGTAGAATTTACTGTTTTTCTTCACCTCACGAATTTGCTTATAAAAATAAGTCTGGTCGTAAGGACGTTCAATAAAATCATGCAATAAGGCAGAATTGGCTAGAACCGCTATCGCATCATGCCCTGTATAAGGTAAATGCAATGTGTGTAATTGGGGGATTAAGGGTTTTATTTTTAAATAATGTTCTTTGTCATTTTCAAAATAAGGGTCATAAACAATAATATATTCACAATCTGCAACGATATCCTGCGCCTGAATACGCATCTCTGCATTCAGCTCAGCATCATAAAAATCGGTATAGCGTTTATCTTCAACCTCGGTAGGATCGATTGAATACTGAGGAACCATTGCCACGACACGATTCATTTGCAAAGGTTGAGCGTATTTAATGGCAGCATAACCACCCATCGAACCGCCATAGCCGACAATATTTTTAAATTGATTTAAGATCGGCTGTAGCTGTTCTAACAATCCAGCCATACTCATGGCAGGAAACCATGATTTTTGCTTTGGCATAATACCAACCACAGCATAATCATATTTCATCAATGACTTTTCAGCATTGATCGAAAGTCCTTTGGCACGAGTGATCAAGTCACCAAATGAGAGAACTAAAGTATTTGAATTGCCTGGTAAATAGATCGCTCTAATATGATCATCTTCAAAAATTATTTGCTTATCCATTCGCAACACCGAGCTTAGGCTCTCTGATTTTAGCTAAAATTAAATAAACAGACGACTTGCCTATTCATTGCATCAAGTGTCATATTTTATAGAATCTAAGCAGATTAAAAAGCGCAAAATATGACACATTCCTTACATCCTGCTGCTCAAAAAGGTTTCAGTTCTGCCGCTGAACTTTATCAACAAGTGCGTCCCGATTACCCACAAGACATTGTAAAATGGTTAAAAGAAGATCTAAAACTCAATACCCATTCCAATGTCGTTGACTTGGGTGCGGGTACTGGAAAATTCCTACCTTATTTAAAACAAATTACGCCACATATCACAGCTGTCGAACCTGTCACAGAAATGTTGGAACAGTTGAAAATAGTACATCCTGATGTACAAACACTACAAGCCAAGAGTGACCAAATTCCACTCAATTCAGCAAGTATTGATGCGGTTCTATGCGCTCAATCTTTCCACTGGTTTGCCAACATTGAAACCTTGAATGAAATCCATCAAATCTTAAAGCAAAATGGACATTTAGGACTGATTTGGAATCAACGAGATGAGCAGACCGATTGGGTCAAAGCATTGACCAATGTGCTCTTACCGATTGAAGGAGACACACCTCGTTACCACAGTGGGCAATGGAAACAGGTCTTTGAAAACCAGTTTTTATTCCAACTGGAAAGCACTCAAATTTTCTCACAAGTACAAACAGGTACAGTCGAAAATGTGGTGAGTAAACGATTCCTTTCGATCAGTTTTATTGCGGCAATGTCTGAAACTGAGCAGCTCAAATTAAAACAGCAGTTTGAACAGATTATTTTTGAATATACTGGCAAACGACCTCAAGATGAAATTGACTTTCCTTATGTCACCTATGCATACAACTTTAAAAAGTTAGAACCTTAACCCATAACTTGAAAGCGATATGGTGAATAATATGATCAATCCATTTTTCCGCCCAATCCTCATCTCTGGATTGTTGGCTACACTTATTTTGACTACGGCTTGTACACCCAAAAACGATGCGCAACCAAATCATGATTCAGAAACAAAAAATACTTCACAGGAGGTGATGGATCAACTGAAAACTAAGCCCATTAAAGCATTTCCAAATACTCCAGATGATGCACATGACATTGTTGTACTAGAAGAATATCAACAAAAGTTGGCTGAGAATAACAATGCGCTTGAAGCTGATTTAAAGAAACGTAGCGTTGAGGGTAATTTAACAGCAGAAATTGATCATCAACTTAAACGAGATGGTATTGAGTCTGCATTAACCATGCTAAAAGAATTGGATTTAAAAACCGAACAAGGCCGCTATATTCAAGGTTTGTATTATCAATACTGGGAAATCCAAGCCAAAATCTATGATGAGAAAAAGCCATCAACGACACCGACCAGCCCTGAGCAAGATCATCCGAGTGATACTTTAAAAGGGATGGGCGATATGCTCACGGCGGATGAGCAGCTTGAGCATTGGAACAAGATACAACCAAAAAGCTAATTTCGATCAATATAATTAACTTGTTATATAAAACTGTTTTTTCCACCTATTGACATACATGATATTGCTACCGCGTAGGCGGCATGGATGCCGCCGTTGGTCAAGGGCGATAGGATATCCCCTTTGACCAACAAAGGATTTTTGTTACTTTTCATCCTTGAAAAGTAAAGCCTTACCTACGCAAATTAATTTAAATTTTCAATGTTATTTAAGGTAGTGTTCACTTTTTAATTATATATTAACTTTAAATGGATACCATTCCGCTAAATTAAATCAATATTGGGGTGGGATAAGACTCTTTTAAAATTCACCCAAAAATTATTTAAGACACACGTATACGACATAACCATTTCTGATCAGGTTCTTTAGATGACTCCCAAGCACGAACATGAACCAATTGAATATAGTCCTGTCCAGGCTTTTCAGCAGTAAAGCGGAAGGTTTTCGTTCCAGCAACGCCAACTGCTTTTTCATCGACGTGATTTTGTAAATATGTTTCTTCTGTTTTAAAAATTTTTAAAGGTTGTTGTAATTGCCACTGATAGCCTGTACTTGGGTTTTCAGGTGCATTAAAAACCAACACTTCACCCACTTTCATATCTTTTAAGGTCGCACACTTTTGCTCTGGTGTGTACTCATGTGTTTTAACAACGGGGGCTGAAGGCGCATGACAAGCGCTCATTCCCACACTAAAAAAAACGAGGCTAAAACACACTAAACCTTTCATTTATCCACTCTTTTTGACAGTATTTGCTTATCATTTCAGCACATACCTTATCACCTTCTTGAATAAGGCTCAAATGAGAATCTAAATGTTCTGCTTTTCAATCCATTGAATTGAATCTACGCGAATCAGTTTGCATGCACCATCACCTACACCATTCCAGTCCAATGCAGATTTCCAAACTAGATTTTTATCGTTGACCTGAACCAAATCGCCTTTTAAGCGTACCAAATCACCACGTTTCACTTTTTTAATGGCTTTGGCAATCGTTGGATTGGCAGGAATAATATGCATATTACTGACCAACTGTGTCGCATACTGTGCTGGAATCGGTGGTTTTGCCATTTGCCAATTTAAATAACGATCATACTGATTAATCGAGATTTGACGTGCAATATCAGGTGCAGTGAACATACCACGTGTCACCGCATAATCAATCGGAGAAAACTTGGCTTGTTCATCCGTACTATATTCTTTCGAACCTAAAATCCGAAACTCACCATGAAATGGTTCTAAAACAGAAATTTTTTGATATTGATCGACAGGTGCTAAACCATTGGCTATGTTAAATTCAGGAGATACACCTACAGATTGAGAAGCATTGACCTGAAATGCACTCAGAATCAACGCTGCTGCATAAATAAGTTTTTTGGTCATCACATGCCCTTCTCTGTTATCACTTTAAATGTAAACCTTGAATAAATCACACATCAAATAGGCTCAATATTCATGTTTATTATTAACAATACTGAATAAAATAAAAATCGAGTTTCAGTAACAAAATACAGATATTTCGTCATCTTTTTGTCTTATGTTTAGTCCCCGCTTTCGTTAAAATCAAAGCAATAGCAAAACAACAGCCTAAAAATATGGTTTATAAATTTTATCAACAACGGGTTTTTCCACACCTACTCAATCAAATCATGCAAACACCGAGTTTGATGCAAGGTCGCGCAGAATTACTCAGCAAAGTTCGTGGTGATGTACTCGAAATTGGTTTTGGGACGGGGCTTAATCTGCCTTTTTATCAAGAAGTTGATCAAATTTATGCACTTGAACCTAATCGTGATGTTTATGATTTGGCTAAAAAACGTGTTTTAGATGCGCCCTTTCATGTGCAACATATTCAAGCCAGTGCTGAAAAACTGCCTTTTGCGGACAATTCAGTGGATAGTATTGTCAGTACATGGACGTTGTGTAGTATTGCCGAATTAGGCAAAGCCCTTCAAGAAATCCATCGTGTTTTAAAGCCCAATGGTACATTGCATTTGATTGAGCATGTGCAATATCAAGACAATAAGTTATTGAAAAAATTACAGGATGTACTCACTCCTGTACAAAAAGTGATTGCAGATGGTTGTCATCTCAATCGGAATATTGAACTTGAGCTATTAAATGCAAATTTCAAATTTTCTGAAAAATACTATTTTGATGCCGAGAATCTTCCTAAAGTCGCTCGACGAATGTTTATGGCAAGGGCGCAAAAGGTTGAGTTCTAAAATTTAATTGGTGAACTCTACATTTAAATTAAAGGTTAAATGTAATAAATGCGGCTTTAAGGTCATTCTTTTTGGCATAGCAATCCAACCACTATACAGAAACATTAAAGCCGTAAAACCAACTCGGAATCAAGCTTAGATTAGAATTATTCACATAAAACAAATGCTTAATAGTATTTATTTTACCAGTGAAAAATTCCTTATTTTCAATATTAAAGCTAAATCAACATTGGAGAGTTATGGGAATCCTTCAGGTATAAAAATATGTGCTATTCCAAAAAATGCCAAAGATAGGATCAAAAAAATAATAAATTGATAAAATCTGTGGCTCGGTAATTTACAACGAATAAATAATGAAGGCTTAACTAAACTTACAAAAGCACAAATACCAAAAATAAAAAAAAGTAATAGACAAAAATAAAGTAATGATTGTGTAAAAAATGTTGCCTCACTTATCACGATACTCTTCCTATTTTGTTAAAGCCTCTTCATCTAAGAAGCCCTTTTGATTTGTTGTTCGTATCAGTTTCCCATTTTTATAAATAGCTCTTTCAAGCCACATATAGGACTGCTCCTTTGCTTTGGTTGTTACGCCATTGATCAATGGGCTCGTATTCGTTGTATGGCCAATGGTTACAGACTTAGTCTTACCAGACTGATATAGAAAATGTGACCAATAACTTACTAGATTATTTTCTCCTTTCGGATTTTCAGCAGTTTTACAGCCATGTACTTCAATTTTTGTATTTATTGTAAATACATTCATGTTTAATGATTTTAAATAAGGTGTTTCAAATGTTTCATCATTCACAACATATCTATATAACCAATTTTTGTTAAATATCGAGCTACCATCTCCCTCCCTAACACTCACCATATAAAGAGAATTTTTCCCACCATGAGTGAATATGTCTAATGACTTAATGCTGTTATCAGGTTGCCGATTAATTAAGTCAACTAAATCCTGTCTTATCTTAACCTCACGAATATAGTAATTAAACTTCTCACCATATTTTTCTTTATACATTCTTTCAAGATTATTAGCCGCATCTCTAAATGTATTATTGTCACTTCTACTATATGCTCCACCCCAAACAATAATCCTATTTTTTCGAGTGACTGTTATTTTTTGAATTGAACCTTTCTTTTGATTGGTTAATGCCGTTCCTGTTGGAGTAATCATTTACCTTGCCTTATTTATCTATCATTAACTCAGCATCATCACCTAACCATATTTTTAATTCACCACTCGAATTAGTCGTAACTCTTGATGTTTTTCCTTCTGAATCAGTCATACCTTGATAGATTTCCCCTTCAGCTGTTTCAATATAAAATGCTATATTAGGTAAATATTGACCATCTTGATCTATAGCAACAATTTGCTCATCAAACACATTTTTCTGTTTTAACAATTCATTTGAATTGCTTGCTGTGGTGTGCCTATTGGTATCACCATCACGGATAACTAAATCCTGATTTTTGATGTATCTTGCACCACAGGTTGATGAATCTCCATTTCCAACAATAGTTCTTGTTCCAACCACCATGAAACCTGAGTTAGATGCAATAGCATAAGAAATAACATTACATTGAGGACAAAAATGCTTCATACCATCCAAATGAACAGCAGCTCCTTCAATGATAAAGGAGTCATCTGCCTCATAAATAATTCCACCATGATCTGTAATACAACCTCTAGTTATTAATGCTTTCATTTTATTTATTAATTTTTGCTAAAAATTTAAAATATCAAAATTTAACAATATCTTCTATACCTTTCATCTAGTCTTAGATTTACATTATAAAAATCAATACAATATAAATTAAATTTAAAAAAATACATTTCAAATCCTACCCCTCAAAATCAATTCGAATCGTTTCAAAGCGCACTCGCCCTTCATGAACCGCCTGAGCAATGGCCTGTTGACCTTTGGTTAAACGTGCACCACCACTTTTAATATCGATGAACACCACCTCAATATCCTCTGCCAAGCCGTCACCATCACGAAAATCGGTGTAGCCATCAAAGACAACATAATCAATAGGGTCACCTAAAAACTTAGCATCACTGGGTAAATAACGAAATTCAGGCATGATCGGTGCCATTTGCTCTGCCATTTTGCCTTTTAGAACTGCACGACTGGTATTGACACTACGCTTTTGCGCACTGGCCAATGTCTGCTGATGCTCTAGCTCTAATTCAGCAATATATTGCTCGTATTCAGCTTTAATTTTGCCGTTACGTGTACTCGACAAAACAATTGTGGTTAAAACGATGCCGATACATGCACCTATTAACATTGCCATCCAAATGGACATGCTTTTCTTCCAAAAACAACACACTGCACAATGTAAACAACTACTAGACTTTTGTCATGTGTAACCTACACATGACAAATTAATGCTAAGCTAAGACAAACGATTACTTGCCTAAAAAATTGTCAAATCATGAAAACGATCCTCATTGCAAACTTAAAAGGTGGCTGCGGTAAAACAATTACAGCAATAACATTGGCTTCTGCACTTGCACAAAAAGGTTATAAAGTCGCTCTAGCCGATGCCGATACACAAAAATCAGCAATGCAATGGTTAAAACATCGTCCCGAAGATGCTGCTCGGATTCAAAGTTTAGATTGGCGACATGAGAAATCGATTGGTGATGCACCTAAAAATTTAGATTATTTAGTGATTGATGCTCCGGGCGCATTGACTGGTGAGCATGCGGAACAATTGATTAGTGAATGTCATGCTGTTGTTACCCCATTACAGCCTTCATTTTTCGATATCGACAGTACCAAACGTTTTCTCAAGCATATTCAAGAGATTAAGAAAATTCGTAAAGGTAAAGTTGCTGTGCATTTGGTTGCAAACCGTATGAAACCAAATAGTGCCAGCGCTAAGGATATTCAGCAGTTTTTTGATAAAATTGAGCAGAAGCCTGTCGCATGGATATCTGAACGTAGTGCCTATGGTCTATTGGCAATGCACGGCTTAACCATTTTCGATAAAACGCAAAAGAATTTCATCACCATTCAACAACAATGGCAGCCACTTTTAGATGCCTTAATCGATGACCCAAGCGATTGGTTTTAAAACTTTTTTTATAAAAGATCATATGAATGTCGCTTAGAATTTGCCACATTGCATTTTTCAGTTAATATTGGGTGATTAACTCAGCATTTTATTCAGAGTAATTAGTGCAAGAATTTTCTTCGAACATACAACGTATCTTATTGTTTAGTTTATTATTTATCCTGATTTTCTTGGGTTATGATATTCTAAAATACTTTATTGTTCCTGTTTTATGGGCCTGTATTATCGCCTATATGACTTGGCCAATGTATAAACGCATCTTAAGAATATTCGGAACACATCGCCCTACGCTTAGTGCATCTATTATGATTACGCTCGTTGTGTTAGTGGTTGGCGTTCCATTAACATTTGCGATTTTTATTCTACAACATGAAGGCAGAAATCTTTATTTTGACTTACAACGTCAACTGTCTTCTGGTCATTTAACTGTTCCAGATTTTATTCGTGAATTACCCATTATCGGTAAAGAAATTAGCCGTACTGTTCGTGAAATAAACACAGACCCAACCAGTCTTTCCCAAAACATTGGCAATTGGATTCAGGGACATTTAAATTACGGCAAACTGGTTCTCAATGAAATTACTAAAAATATCATTAAGCTGTGTTTTGCAGTCATGTCATTGTTCTTTTTCTATCGTGATGGGCAAACCATTTTAGGGCAAGTCAGTAAGGCCTTAGAAATGCTGATCGGCCCACGTATTCATCATTATTTAGACACCATTTCTGAAACCACACGTGCTGTTGTTTATGGTGTGGGATTAACTGCTGTGGCTCAAGCTTTTCTTGCAGGCGTGAGCTATTTTGTGGCAGGCGTACCCAATCCAATGGTGTTAACCATTATCACCTTCCTCATGGCGTTAATCCCCTTCGGCCCTCCTGTTGCCTATACTGCTATTTCGCTGTGGCTATTTTCACAAGGTCAAACTGTGGAAGCGATTGGCGTTATGGCATGGGGCGTTTGTATTGTCAGCACTGCGGATAATGTGATTCGTCCATTGGTCATTTCAGGTGCGACTAAGATTCCGTTCTTATTGATCATGTTTGGCGTTTTAGGGGGGCTAGCAAGTTTTGGATTGGTCGGTTTATTTATTGGTCCAGTGATCTTGGCAATCCTTCTCGCAATTTGGCGTGAATGGTTACATGAAACTTTTGATCCTGAACCTATGCCTAAAACAACCATGGCGTATGATATTGATGATGAATCAAAACAGCTTTAAACCATTAAATTTGATGTTTTAAATATCAGTTAAGCCTCACTTTATTCAATTTTAAAACTTATCAATTCATGTCAATTGGTAAGTTTTAATAAAAACTTATTTTAATAAAATAAAACTTATTTAAGAAACTTATACAATCAAATATTTAAAGCGCATTGTTTCGCAGTCTAAGTTTTGTTGCAATAGATGCAATAATTTCAAAATGATTAGGATGCTTCATATGTCATCTATACTTTTTAAAACGTCTATATTTTGTTCTTTGTTCGCTTTAATTTCAGTGGGTTGCACTTCAAATCCAAACAATACCGAATCCTCAAAATCACCACAACAGGTTGTAGACATTCATAGCGTCTCAGCACAAGGTATTGGCAATAAAATTGGGACTATTCGTTTTCAAGATACAGCAAAAGGTTTAAGTATCACTTCAAAATTATCGGAATTACCTTCAGGTTTTCATGGTTTCCATATCCATGAAAAAGGCTCATGCGATCCTGCTGAAAAAGATGGAAAAATGGGGGCAGCTTTGGCAGCAGGAAGCCATTTCAATCCAAATCATACGGGACATGGCACACCAAATGAAGGACACATGGGTGATTTACCTGTGTTGAATGTTGACTCCAATGGCAATGCCAATACGACTGTGATCGCCCCTCGTCTTAAACTTTCAGATGTCCAAGGGCTTGCGATTATGATCCATGCAGGTGGTGATAATTATTCAGATCATCCAAAACCATTGGGTGGTGGCGGTGACCGTATTGCCTGTGGCGTTATTTAATCAGTGATTGTGGATTGCAGCTTAAGTTGAACAACTTCACTCAATACGTTTAAAACAGAACTGAACGATTTATTTGATGTGGATAAGAAAAGACTTATCCACATTTTTATTTTCAAAACTGCCTATTTGCTCATTCACTTATCTATTGATCAAGCTATAATTGGTTGATTTTTCAACATAGAGAATCTTTGTGAATAGCATTAAAGATCTGTTTCTGAGTTTCAAATCCAATTCAACACTGATCTATTGCTTACAAATTTTTATTGTTCTGACTGGAACAACACTGGGGCTTTATTTTCTTGATTATGAATACTTAATTGTCCCGATCACCTTAGGTGCAATTGCAACAGCACTGACAGATTTTGATGATCGACTGACCATTCGTTTGCGTAATCTTGCCTTTGTTTGCGTGTTATTTTTCAGTGTAAGTAGCATTCTCGAATTTCTCACGCCTTATAAGTTATTATTTTTAATTTATTTATCACTTTCTAGTGCTGCTTTTATTTTAATGGGCGCACTTGGGCAACGGTATGCCACGATTTCATTCGGCACAGTACTCTTGTCTATTTACACCATGTTTGGTTTGGGTGAATACAGTGAATGGTACCAACAACCCACGTATTTCGTTATGGGCACATTATGGTACGGCCTTACTTCAATTCTGTTCTATGTACTTAAACCGACACAAGCTGTTCAAGATAATTTATCGCAAAGTTTTGATTCATTAGCACAATTATTAATGAGTAAAGCACGACTTTTTGATCCTGACAATACCGATAATGTCGAACGACTTTTATATGAATTATCTTTACAAAACAGTGCTGTTGTACAAACTTTAAATACCACTAAAGCGTCTTTACTGACGCGCTTAAAAGCATCTCGTGCCAATAAAAATACGATTTACTGGCTGAATTTATATTTCTTAGCCCAAGACATTCACGAGCAAGTCACTTCAAATTACTTACATTATGAAAATATTCACAAAAATTTTAGTCGTACAGATTTGATCTATCGCATTCAAAAAAATGTGCGCTTACAAGCCATCAATTGTCAAAAACTCGCTGAAAGTATTTTAAAACAACATACTTTTCAAACCAATCCAGAAAATTCAGCAGTCCTAGAAAATTTAGAACACTCGATGCAAGCGTGGATTCAACAGAACCCCTATAATTTAGAAGTGAAGAATCTATTATTAGTTTTAAATAACCTGAAAAATGTACAACAACAATTTATTAATCTCAGTATCGAACAAGACAGCTATCAACAAAGTTATAGTCAACATCATGATAATTTGAATCTGTTGGATGACGATATTCATGGTGTGCAGGATTTATGGCTTAAAATCAAACAACATTTAACGCCTAAATCTGCATTGTTTCGCCACGCTGTACGGATTGCCTTTGTATTTGCAGTGGGCTATAGCATCTCGCTATTGCCCTTTGCTAAAAATGGATATTGGATTTTACTCACCAGTTTATTTGTCTGCCAAATCAGTTATTTTGCAACCAAGAGTCGCTTGAAATTACGAACTTTAGGGACAATTTTAGGTGTCTTTTTAGGGATCCCTATTCTCTATTTTGTACCCAGTGTAGAAGGTCAGTTGGTATTGACCATTATTTTTGGGGTATGTTTTTTCTATTTACGCTCAAAAAAATATGCCATGGCAACGCTGATGGCAACCTTAGTGGTTTTGTTGATCTTTAATTTAAAAGGTGCAGGTTATGCCATTATTTTACCTCGAATTATTGACACAATTTTAGGCTGTTTAATTGCCCTATTTGCAGTCAGCTTTATTTGGCCAGATTGGAACTTCCGCAATATTTCCAACAATATTCGCAACAGCACACAAGCTACTTTAGATTATTTCGATGCAATTGTTGAGCAATATCAACATGGTAAAAACAACAGTGTTGATTATCGTAAAGCTCGCCGCTCAGCACATAATGCGCAAATTGAATTGTCGAGCATGATTTCAAGTTTAAGTACCGAACCCAATCCTCAACAGGATTTAATTCATCATGCTTTTCGCTATTTGGTCTATAGCCACAGTCAACTTAGCTATGTGTCTGCTTTGGGCAGCCATCGTCAGCAAGTACATGATCAACAGATTTTAGATTTAATGCTGTGGTGTAAACAAACACTGAACGATGTTTTACTCCATCATGTGTCTTTAGATGAAGCATCGATTCAACACAAATTATTAGAAATTAACCAGTTGAGTGAGCAAGAGAATTTGTCGGATGATTTATTACTGGCACTAAAACAAATCAGTTTGTTATTGGAAACCTTACCAGAATTGTTAAGATTGAAAACGATATTACTTGAACTAGAAATTAAGTAGTTCACAATCGGTTTTTATTTGGGTTTGGGGAGCATTCAACTTCATCAATTTTATAATTTCGCCCAACTTTTCATCGAATTACGTTACACTCGCAACTCATTCTCATTTTTAAATAGTGACCATGAATATCAAATCTTTACGTATTGTTGGTTTTCTCGAAGGTATTTCCTTCCTTCTTCTCCTGTTTGTTGCTATGCCAATGAAATACATTTGGGGTAATCCTATTTTAGTCAAATATGTCGGCATGGGACACGGCGTACTTTTTATTGCATTTCTTGCTGTTTTATTTGTGGTGTGTGAAAAACAGAAATGGTCTATTAAAATGTTTATCCTCGGTCTAATTGCATCCATTTTGCCGTTTGGGCCATTTGTTTTTGATCATAAATTGAAGAAATTTGCACAAAATTAAAATTCAATTTTGTCGCCTATAAAGTTTTATTTTTGAATATGATCGTGAAACCAAGGGAGATAAACATCTCCCTTGGTTTTAACAGCAAATATGCTATAGGAATATGAAGCAAGCATCTAAAAGCTTAAAATTCGCCTCGTTCCTTTCTACCCAACATAATTTTTTTCAAGGTTGCTCGTGGGAAGGTAAACCATAGAACAATCAATGTTAGGCATGACAATGCATAAGCCCAAAGATGAAAATGCTCATACAACACACGAACCAATTCAATCACAAAGAAAAAAGTAAACATCATCAGTACTGAAACAGCTGCAGCAACCGTGCCTTTCGATATTTCAGAAGACATCAGTGCAAAACGGTACAATACAGAGAAACTAATCCCTTCGCCAAAACTGACTAAAGTCATCCCAAGAATGACACAGTGTAGGAAATATTCTCGCCAAATCACACCTAAGAACACAATCAGCGTACCCAATAACATCAGTGGTATACCGATTAACACGGTTTTACCTAAGGCATAACGATCAATCACTTTGATGAGCACAATATTGCCAACAATCAATCCACCTAAAACGGGGAATTGCGCCAATCCATATTGCACACTGCTCAGTCCTAACTCTTCGACCAATATTACTGGTGACAAAGCAATCCACAACATTAAAGGCATGGCGAGCATCGGTAGCCCCAAAGTCAGCCCAATAAAGGTCTTATTCTTCAAGACTTGTTTATAGTCATCCCAGATATAACTTAAAGGTTGTTTGGGAATACTGACTTTACGATCTGGCATTTTGGCTTTTAGCCCAAACCAACTGAGAAAAGCCAGAAATGCAATCCCAATAAAACCCCAATGCCATGACACATGGTCGATGAGAAATGCACCAAATACTGGCCCTAATAACGGCGCAAGTAAGGAAATATTGGCCATCAGCGCCATGACTTTAATGGCATCGCGTTCTTCAAAAGTTTCTTGAATCGCAGCATAACCAACCGCAGAAATCACCGATAAACCAAAGCCTTGTAAGAATCGTAAAGCCAAAAAGCTTTCAATGGTGTGTGTGAATAGAATCAATAAACAGGTGATGACAAAGAATGCGACGCCTGTTAATAGAACTTTTTTACGACCGAATCGGTCAGACAATGGGCCCATAAGCCATGCAACACACGCCCCTCCTAGCAAATAGAAGGACATGGAAGATGGCGCCCAAACACTGCTTACACCAAAGTCTTTGGTAATCGCAAGCATGGCAGGTTGTACCAAGTCATTGCCGATATAGACTGAAAATTCGAACAGCACCAAGGCCAATGGAAACATCAGCGTGGCACGACTGAGTGTCGTGGTCTGTTCTTTTTGCATTAAATTTTGCATTGTTTTCTACATATAATTTTTGGCTTATTTGGCTGTAGCTTAGGGTTTATTGATCATTCATTTTATAAAATACCAATACACCCTGTTTTGGGAGATAAGCGACAGCCCAATGACAAGCACTGAGATTTTAAATAATAAGTTGTGAGGTTTGCTTTGAAATAAAACGTTCAACACCGTATTCACAAGGTGTCTAGATCAATGAATAAAAAGCGACAATAAAACAATATTTGTGAGATTTTAAGTTCAGCAAAATACACCCATCTTGCTGATTGGCGAGATTCTAACAAAGTTTAATTACAAAGACGAGTAAGGATTTGCAAAGATCATAATATAAGCAAAATTGAACAAGAAGAACGATTTTACTTAATCAGATTCGACAGACTGAATAAATTTTCCAGCCTTTAAATCTTCATAGGCTTGCAAAATTTCAGCATAAGTATTCATTACAAAGAAGCCTTTGGCATTGATCGGCTCATTCAGTGGCGCAGCACTCATGAATAAAAAATGACTTTCTCGCAATGCTGTGATTTCAACTTGTTCACCATGACTCGACATTACTGCAAGCGCTTGGTCATCGAGTTGTTCATCTTCAGGAGTAAATTGTAAACGTCCTGTGCGTAAGAAGATTAAAGTACTGTCAGCTACTTTGGCAGGAAATACAGCGCTTTGCCCTGCTTTTAAATGAATATCTAACAGCAAAATTGGGCTATGCGTTTTGGCTGGCCCTATCTGTCCTGCATATTCACCAGCAATGACTCGAACAGAACCTACGTCATGTTCTAACTGAACCGTTGGAATAGTCGCATTTTTTAAACTTTGATAACGGGCAGGCTTGAGTTTATCTTTTGCAGGTAAATTGACCCACAGTTGTACAATCTCAAACGCACCGCCTTGTTTAGAAAACTCCTCACTAAACAGTTCTTTATGCATCACACCTGATGCAGCCGTCATCCATTGCACATCCCCTTCGGCAATAATACCTCCGCCACCTGTAGAATCACGGTGTTCCAACTCACCTTTAAACATGATGGTGACAGTTTCAAAACCTCGATGCGGATGCTCTGTCACGCCTTTGCGTAAGTTGGTCGGTTTTAAAATTCCTGGACCTAAATGATCGAGCAGTAAAAAAGGTGAAACCGTATTTCCTAACTCATGATGTGAGAAAATGGTTTTTACAGGATGAAAATCCCCAACAGAAAACAATGTGTCATTTCGGTGAATAAAAGCGAGGGTTTTCATACTGTATTTATTCTCTTAGTCAGAAAAATATTAACCATAAAAATGTTGTTTTAGGCTAAAGCTATATTCTGTTAAATAACGCTGTAACTTTTCAATATCGTTGGTCGGCTCAATAGCACGTAAATTTAAAGCTTCAATTTTGTCATTCAATAATTTTAAAATCTGAGCTTGTTCAATTTCAGGTAGCTGTGCCCTTTCTTTCTGTTGTTTTTTAATTTCTAAATAATCTTCTGCCCAATGTCGTAATGGATCATTGGCATTAATTTGCTCAAATAGTTGAGTAATCAATAATTCAGGCATGATTTGCTGTGTTGCCAATTCTGCTGACATCAAACCACGAATCGAATAAAAGACTTTTTTATAGGTAAAATTATCAGCGGTTTGCATGACATCCATACCACCTTTCGCAAGAGATAAATAATGATAATACAATGCCTTATAGTCTATTCGTTCCAGCAAACCATCTCTAAACTTTTCCCATTCAGGAAATTCATTTAAATAGACAATATGCGCACGAACCCATTCCAAAACAGTCGGGTTACTTTTCGCCAAAAGCCCAAACATTTTATTCAGGTCAAATGAAACAAAGTCGAAATCACCATCCATGATTTCGATTAAATCACGGTGTTTTCGATAATCATAATATTGTGCTTTTGAAGGGAGATGAAAGCCACGTACATCGTAGTCACTGTCTGGACTTGCCATACCCCATAAACGACTACCACTTTCGATATAAAACAGAGGATGGTCATCTCGATCTTTAAATAAGTTTTGAATTTCTTGTTGAATGTTCATGACGTTCTAATGCTAATTCTATAAGTTGAGTAATCAATTCAGAATAACTTATTCCTGTATTTTCCCAAAGCTTTGGATACATGCTGTTATTGGTGAAACCAGGCAAAGTATTGACTTCATTTAAGAATATCTCACCCTTTTCAGTTAAGAAAAAATCAACACGTGCAAGACCTAGACAACCTAAAACTTTGAATGCTTTGATTGAAATATCTCGAAGTTTTTTACTTTCTTCCTCTGAAATTAATGCGGGAATAACCACCTCAGAGGATTGATTATCAATATACTTTGCTTCATAGGAATAGAAACTTGATTTAACAACCACTTCACCACAAACACTGGCTTTTGGATAATAATTTCCTAGAACGCCACACTCTATTTCACGTCCTTTAATAAATTTCTCGATCAAGACTTTATTGTCATATTCAAAAGCATAATCTAATGCTTTTAAATACTCTTGTTCATTTTCAACTTTACTTACCCCCACAGAAGAACCTTGGTTCGCTGGTTTAATAAAGACAGGAAGTCCTAAAATATTTTGAACCGCTTGAAAGCTTATTTCATGTGGATTATATGAATGAACTGTTAAAAATGGCGCTACAGCTATACCAGAACCTTGCAGTAAACGCTTAGTCACATCCTTATCCATACATACAGCTGAACTCAGAACATCTGAACCGACAAAAGGGAAATCTAAAATTTTAAGCATCCCTTGTAATGCACCATCTTCACCTAAAGTACCGTGAATGATTGGAAAGACAACATCTATTTTTGGAAGTCCTTGAGCATTCTCAATTTCAAAAATTTGAGATTGACTTGTATGTTGCTGATCAGAATTTTCACGAGGCGCAAGTGAGATCAATTTAGGATCATTACCATTCTCTAAGTAATGCGTCGTGTCTAAAATACGCCAACCACCATCTTGATCTATGCCAATCAGGCTAATATCAAATTTTTGTTTATCAATTGCATCAACAATATTTTGTGCAGATTGTAATGAAACACGGTGCTCTGATGATTTACCACCAAAAATTATTCCAACCCTAATTTTTCTCATTTTTTGACTACTCAGATTATTTCATTACAAATATTTTAGTTTTATCAATCACTCATCAAGGACACTTTGCCTTCTGAAAAGCCTTGGTATTTTTACCACGCAAACATTGATATTCTTTTTGCGTATCGACACGCTTCCAATCATCATCAACCTTTTTAAAACTATATACGGTGCGAATCGACTTCACAGAATCATCCATCAAACCTGTTTCAGTTAACTTCACTTCTGCCACAGTCGGAGATTCAACACTATTAAAATACTGACGAATTTCTAAAGTAGACAAATCTTTGCGCAGATCACTACGCTCATTCAACACCTGAGCCAAAGGTGTTTCAGAACCACCTCCAACTTTACTTACTAAATTCTGTGTCGTTGCACAACCTGACAGTACTGCTGCACATAAAGCTGAAGTTAAAATCAAACGATTCATTGTTATTATTCCCCTATAACAAGAAAAAGGTATTACACATATCATGCAATACCTTTTCACTTTACACTATTGAAACTATGTTTCTATGACAGTGTAAATTTTACAAATCAAACAATTTACCCGGGTTCATAATACCGTTTGGATCGAAAACCTTTTTCAACGCTTTCATATATTCAATTTCTTCAGCAGTACGTGTGTATTCAAGATAAGGCTTTTTCGTCATGCCGACACCATGCTCAGCAGAAATCGAACCATCATATTTTTGCACAGTTTCAAATACATACTTATTCACGACCTGACATTTTGCAAAGAATTCATCTTTAGATAAATTTTCAGGTTTTAAAATATTTAGATGTAAATTACCGTCACCAATATGACCGAACCAGCAAATTTCAAAATCAGGATAGTTTTCTGCAACAATGCTATCAATTTCTTTAATAAAAGCTGGAACATGTGTGATTAATACTGAAATATCATTTTTATACGGTGTAAACGGTGCAATCGTTTCAGAAATATCTTCACGCAAACGCCATAAGCTCTGTACTTGTTCAAGACTTTGACTCATCACACCATCAAGTACCCAGCCTTGCTCCATACAATGCTCGAAGATTTCCATCGCAGCATCAATGATTGGTTCGTACGGTGCTTCAAATTCAAGCAATACATAGAACGGACATTCTGTTTCAAATGGACGTGGCACATGTCCACGAGCCAAGACTTTCTGCATTGCCAATTCACCAAAGAACTCAAATGCAGTCAGATCAATTTTACTTTGGAAAGCATGTAGCACAGGCATAATCGCATCAAAATCAGGAACACCCAATACCAAGACTTGTAAGTCATGCGGTTGACGTTCAAGTTTAATTTCAGCTTCAGTGACTAAACCTAATGTCCCTTCACCACCGATAAATAAATGTTGCAGCGCATAACCCGTCGCATTTTTAATCATGCCTTTGTTTAAACGCAGCACATCACCTTTACCAGTTACAACAGTCAGGCCCAACACCCAGTTACGTGTCATACCGTACTTAATGACTTTAATACCACCAGCATTGGTACCAATGTTGCCGCCCATTTGTGATGAACCAGAAGAAGCAAAGTCGACTGGATAATACATACCTTGTTCTTCGGCATAATTTTGTAGTTGCTCAGTCACTACACCCGCTTGGATACGTACCATACGGTCAGCAGGATAGAACTCTAAAATTTGATTCATTTTGTCAAAGCTAATGACAATTTCACCATCGGCAGCCACAGCGCCCGCAGATAAACCTGTACGACCACCAGATGGTGTAATCGCCACATTAAACTGATTGGCAAGTTTCACAATCGCTTGTACTTGTTCAGTAGAGGATGGGAAAACAATCACTGACGGATTTGGATCAAAATGCTTAGTATGGTCTTTACCCCAATTTTCTAAGCTATCAGCATCGGTTTTGATGCGGTTTTCACCGACAATTTCCGTCAATTGGGTCAATAATTCAGGTGCTATCGTTACTGGAGCATTCATCGTTTTGCGGGCCTAGCAAGTAGAAAATAAAGTTGTGGTACTACAACATGCAAAATTTTAAATCAGTCAGTGAAAATTTTTCAGCATTTTTTTACAATCAAATGCAGTCAAAATGGTCAACTTTACTGATTTTAGCAGTATTTTACCTAGATGACTGCTGAGGATAAAGCGCAGATCTGATTCACATTATCCACACTCCGTGTATAAAGCATGTTTCAAGCACTATAAAAATCAATAAATTAGCGATCTATTTGATTTATATATAATGCTTATCAGAAATCGTAGATAAAATATCCGCTTTACTATGACAAACGAAATATCTATAGAACAGTGTCTATGGTATCATACTGCGACTAAATTTGGCCTTTGTAGCGGAGCCGTAATGAGCCAACATCTTTCACTACCTAAAGATAAAATTCGTTTCTTGTTGTTAGAAGGCGTTCATCAAAACGCGATCGACACTCTAAATGCTGCTGGATATACCAATATCGATTCCCGTAAAACTGCGCTTGAGGGTGAAGCGTTGAAAGAAGCGGTTAAAGATGCACACTTCATTGGTATTCGTTCCCGTACACAATTAACTGAAGAAATCTTTGAAGCTGCGAATAAATTGATCGCAGTGGGTTGTTTCTGTATCGGGACAAACCAAGTGAATTTAAATGCAGCGATGATTCGTGGTATTCCTGTATTTAACGCACCTTACTCAAATACGCGTTCAGTTGCTGAACTTGTACTTGCTGAAGCTATTCTTTTACTTCGTGGCGTACCTGCTAAATCTGCTTCTACTCACCGTGGTGGTTGGAACAAATCTGCTGTAGGTTCGTTTGAAACACGTGGTAAAACGCTAGGTATCGTGGGTTATGGCTCAATCGGTTCTCAACTTTCAGTTTTAGCTGAAAGCTTGGGTATGCACGTCATTTATTATGATGCAGTGACTAAGTTACCAATGGGTAATGCACGTCAAGTGGGTTCTTTAGATGAACTTCTTGCCAATGCTGATGTGGTGAGCTTACACGTTCCAGATGTTCCTTCTACTCGTAATTTCTTTACTAAAGAACAATTTGCGAAAATGAAAGAAGGTTCAATCTTCATCAATGCTGCACGTGGTACATGTGTGATCATTGAAGATCTTGCTGATGCGATCAAGTCTGGTCACATCGCAGGTGCTGCGGTTGACGTATTCCCGAAAGAACCTAAAGCCAATGGTGAAGAATTCGTTTCTCCACTTCGTGGTTTAGACAACGTGATCTTAACCCCTCACGTGGGTGGTTCGACCATGGAAGCGCAAGCCAACATCGGTTTAGAAGTGGCTGAGAAATTTGTTGCTTACTCAGATAAAGGCATGACTTTATCTGCTGTAAACTTCCCTGAAATCGCACTTCCATTGACTGAAGGTAAACATCGTTTACTTCACATTCATAAAAACGTGCCAGGTGTTCTTTCTAAGATCAACAACTTGTTTGCTGAACATGGCATCAACATTTCTGGTCAGTCTTTAATGACCAAAGGCGATGTTGGCTATTTAGTGATGGACGTTGATGCAACTGCATCTAAAGAAGCACTGGATACACTTAGCGAAGTTGAAGGTACAATCCGCGTTCGTGTATTGTTCTAAGCATTTCTGATTTGAAAAACCACAGGTATCTGCCTGTGGTTTTTTTATTGGGTTGATCAATCTAGTCGATTTTTTAAATTTAATAATTTTCAGATCAATTAAGTTTTATTGATCACTCATCGATTTAAATATCTTCTCTTATGCTCCTATACAAAACAATGTAGGGTCTAAAGCTAAACAGCGTCAAAATCACATGACTTTTCACAAAAATTGTTTTATAAAATAAAGTCCATTGCCAATATTTTTCTACAAGCCCTTACTCTAAATTGCTGAAAGAATGCCAAATTTAAAAGTTGCACCTCATCTTCAAGCTTTAATTTTACTGTTCATTGCGATGATCAGTATCCAGAGTAGTGGTGCGCTTGCCAAAACCCTCTTTGATCATTTTCCTGTATTGACCATTTCCGCTATGCGTCTTTTACTAGGTTCATTGATTTTGGCTGTTATTTTCAAAATTTGGCAGGCCAATTTCAAAAAAGTGAGATGGGCAGCGATCATCAGTTATGGCATCGCTTTAGCTGGTATGAATGCCCTATTTTATTTATCGATTAAACGTCTGCCTTTAGGTATTGCCGTTTCTTTTGAGTTTATTGGCCCATTAAGTGTCGCACTGTATCATGCACGGCAAAAGTTTGATTTTGTTTGGGTTGGATTGGCAATTTTAGGATTGGTTTTACTGTTCCCTTTCGATCAAGCTGCTCATCGATTAGACCCGATCGGTATTGCTTTAGCATTGGGCGCTGGTGCATGTTGGGCGCTGTATATTATTGCAGGGCAAAAGCCCTCTGGAGTTTCAGGGAATCATACCGTTTGTCTCGGTATGTTTGTCGGTATGCTGTGCTTAATGCCGATTGCTTTATTTACAGGAATGCCTGCAAGTGTTTTCCAACCTTCCAACTTGATCTATTTTATTGCTTTAGCCATCTTAGCCAGCGCATTACCTTTTTCTTTGGAAATGATTGCGTTAAGAAATTTAACTGCTTTGAGCTTTGGTACACTGATGAGTTTAGAGCCTGCGGTTGCTGCATTTTCAGGATTCATTTTCTTAAATGAACAATTGTTATGGACTCAATGGCTGGCTTTAGCGACGATTATTAGTGCATCGATTGGATGTACGATCACCGTACAAAAGGCAAAAAAATAAATCCCTTCATTTTGAATAAGCAAAGGGATTTATTGTTTAAAACAATCAATTAATCAGTCATTCCAGCTCAATAGAAGCAGCTTCGATATGTTGATTTTGCTTTGCCAGATTTAAATATTTCTCAGCAATTTCTCGATCTTTTTTTACACCAATTCCTTCATTGTAGATTTTAAATAATTCAAAAGCTGCATCAATATCGCCTAAATCTGCTGCACTTTTATAGTATTCAAGACTCTGCTGTAAGTCTAAAGAGACGCCTTCGCCTACTTTAAAAATTTCAGCCAAAAGAAAATAAGCTTTCGCATTATTTAAGTCTTTTGCCTGATTTAACCAAAATAAAGTGCCTTCAATATTTTGCTGTTGTCGCTCATGTGTCGCCATACAAAGTATTGCTTGCTCATGCCCATTCTGCGCTGCGGATTTCAACAATGAAATATGCTGTTCGTGCTCTGGCGGGAGTTGCATAGACACTTCAAATTGCGCTGCAGGATCTCCGGATTCAGCTTGTTTTAGTAAAGCTTGATCTATTCTTTCTAAATTCATCATTAACCACCCTACTTACATCTTTTAAAATTTAATTTATGTGATGTATCTATAATTTATTCTCTTCATCATAGCGTAGAATTTCCAATCTCCAAGCAAATATTTTATCTTTCGATATAAACTTTATAAATAGTCGCTTTATTATCGACTAATGATAAAATCGCTCAAGAACCCTACACTTTTATACTTATGCAGAACTCTCATCTTACTGCTGTACTCTTCATGGTTTTGTCCATGGTTGCGTACCAAATCAGTGCATCATTTGCTAAACAGCTTTTTGAAGTTTTAGATCCACTTACGGTCGTTACCTTGAGATTATGTTTTGCCTCTATTCTCATTGTTTTAATGTTTAGATCTTGGAAAATCATTAAACGTTTGCCGTATTTAAGATGGAAAGACTTATTACTTTATAGTGGTTCTGTATGTTTAATGAATGTCTTGTTCTATGCATCCTTAGGTAAATTACCACAGGGAATTGCCGTAGGATTAGAGTTCCTTGGCCCGCTTACATTGGCATTACTCTCGATTAAACAAAAAAGTGATTATCTCTGGGTCTTGCTTGCCATTATTGGTGTTGCCCTAATGGTGCCATGGCAAGATGCAACAGCACATAATTTTTCATATCTAGGTGCAGCTTTTGCATTGGGTGCAGGGATTTGTTGGGCGATCTATATCTATTATGGGCAAAGGGTGGTTCGTCAAAATATTGGTATGCATGCCCTCAGTATCGCGATCGTATTATCAGCACTGGTCATGTTACCCATCAGTGCTGTACACAATCCTGAAGCCCTACTCAAAACTGAATATTGGGGTAAAGCCTTACTGATTGCGTTATTAGCCACTGCAATTCCCTACGCACTCGATTTGATGGCTTTAAAACGTTTAAGTAAGCTCAGCTATGGAACACTTTCAAGCTTATCTCCCGCCTTAGGAGCAATTGCAGGTTTCTTCTTATTAAAAGAACAGATTAGCTTATGGCAATGCATTGCCTTAGTTTGCATTATGCTCGCCTCTATAGGTGTGACGTTTAGATCTAAACAAGATTCTCATGATTTATAAACAGTAATTTTCTATCATTTATCATCTTGAGTTTCCCAGATACTCAATACATAAAAAGATGGAATACTCCATCTTTTTAACCATCTATGATTCAAAAATGTAAAATTTATTGGGATGAATCTATAAGCGCATCTTTGTGTTTTGCCTTATATTTTTTATATTCAGCTTGATACTTTTTTGCAAGTAGCCTCTTTTGGTTATCATCCAAAATTTTACTCGCTTGTTGAAAAAAACGATATTCCTCTTGTTGTAAATGCTGATGTACCGTTTCAAAGAGTTTCTTCGCCAGTACTAACCAACGAGAATGGCTAAAATCAGTTTCAGTTAAAGATTTTAATATTTCATCCATTGCACGATGCTCTGAAAGTGCGTGACGCGTCATATTCAATCCTGAATCCGTCATCATCAATGGAATATAAAAATAACGATCTTCTGCAACAGCGTGTGCAAATAATTCATTTTTAAGTAGTGCAAATATCTCACGGCGCTCAGAAGTATCACCTGATGTTTCAACTAATTTCTCAGATAAATCCCTTTGAACGTCGTGACTCACTTTTAATGCTTCAAAAATATCCATTCAAATCCCTCTTTTGTGACAATTCCCTCATTAAATCCAATAAAATTGATTTAATAAACATAACATCATAAAAGAGTGATTAAAAAAACACCGTCATTAAATGAAATTTTTTGTATCGAAACGCTTACGCATCAAACGAGGTTAGCCCATAAACATTTGATAGGCCAAACGACAAATTAACACACTGACTAAAATTAAAAATAGAATACGAATAAAGCCACTACCGTATTTCAAAGCCATTTTCACCCCAACCAATGAACCACAAACATTGGCAATAGCCATCATTAAGCCGAGTTGAAACAGCACATGTCCTGTTGGAATAAAGAAGCTTAAGGCTGCAAAGTTAGTCATAAAATTACCAATTTTCGACAATGCTGATGCATGTAAAAAATCAACTTTTAAATAACGGATGAAGTAGAAAATAAAGAAACTACCTGTTCCCGGCCCAAAAATTCCATCATAAAAACCGATCGCCAAACCACCAACGCCTGCAATCAGTAACATTTTATTGGTGATTTCTTGCTGAAAATGTACTTGTCCAAATTGCTTTTTAAAAAAAGTATAAATCGCAATCATGATCAACATGAACAACACAAACGGACGTAAAATTTCCTGTGGAATCAGTGACACACAAGCTGCACCACCAAAAGAACTGATAAAAGCCGTCACGGCAATAACAGCCAAAAGCTTCCACTGAATTTTAACTTGTCTTAAATAAGAAAATGCTGCCGAGGCTGTACCACAAATTGAAGCGAGCTTATTGGTACCAAAAACCGTTGCTGTTGGATAATGAGGCAATGCTCCCATCAACGCTGGAATTTGTATTAAGCCTCCTCCACCCACAGCCGCATCGATTGCTCCTGCACAAAAGGCGAAAAAAATCAGGCTAACAATAATTTCCAATTCCATACAACTTACTCAAATTAGAGATTTAAAACACGCTTAGGTACTAAACGCTTTCTATCAGTGATTTCAGCCAAACCTAAGCATTTTTCACCATCAAAAACCAGCACTTCTGCATCAGCTTCATGGTCTATATTACTTTCCATACCACGGCTAAAATATTCTGCACGCCCTTCTGGTGCTTGGACTTTGGTGAAATGGTCGATTGGTGCATAAACTGGTAGCAACAAGGTTTCACGCTCTTGTTCAGTTAAACTTTCCAAATATTCAATGGTATAACTTGGATTGAGTTCAAAATGCCCTGTTTGAATTCGATGCAAATAGACCAAATGCCCATAGGTTCCAAGTGCTTGAGCAATATCTTCACCTAATACACGAATATAAGTTCCTTTAGAGCATGTCACATCTAAAGTCATTGTATTTTCTGAAAATTTGATTAACTGAATGGCATAAATGTGGATCGGGCGAGCTTCACGCTCAATCTCAATCCCTTTACGAGCCAATTCATACAAAGGACGACCTTCTTTCTTTAATGCAGAATACATCGGTGGAACTTGTTGAATATCGCCTTTAAATTGCGCTAACACCAGTTGAATCATTTCTTCTGTGAGCACAGGTACTGTTTTTTCTAATAACACCTCACCTTCAACATCGCCTGTGGTCGTGCTATGTCCAAGCTGAATCGTCGTAAGATAACGCTTCGCTGAATCAAGCAAATAGTGTGAAAATTTGGTCGCCTCTCCTAAACAGATGGGTAATAAACCAGATGCAAGTGGGTCGAGCGCACCAGTATGACCAGCTTTCTGTGCACGATACAACCAGCGTACTTTTTGTAGCGCAGCGTTCGAACTGATTCCTAATGGCTTATTCAATAAAAAAACGCCACTAATATGACGACGTTGAATTTTTGGCGATTTTGCAGACATATTGTGTAATCGGAACAATGTGTGCTTATTCTAACAAATCCATTTACCTATTTTTACAATTTTCTCCCTTGCAAAATAAATATTTATAGCCGATTATTTTTTAACCAGAAAAACAATATAAATCAAAGGACTTACATGCAGGAAGCAAGCAAAAAGTTGCTATGTATAGCAATTGTTTTAATTATTGTGACATTGTTTGCTTTTATTTTTTGGCTAAAACCACCAAAACAGTCAAATAATGATCTGCAAACATCTTCAGAAAAGTTTGCCAAGCAAGCGCTAGGACAAATGGTGCCTACGACGCTCTCAACGGCTCAAGCACAATCCTTTTCCAGTAAAAGCCAACAAGATACCCAAGTCAATTGTCAGATTCGTGTAGACCGCTCAAATCGCTTAATGGTGAATGAACAAACCAAAGATTGTTTTGAGTATTTTATTACTCAATATGGCGAAAAAACACTTGATCAGATTAAAGCGGATTTCCTTGCTTACATCAAAGCCAGCTATAAAGAACCTGTTTTATCGCAATTAACCGACCTATGGGCACGCTATGTAGATTATCGTAGCAAATTGGGTGATCTACAGCCACCTACAGCAGACAAAGACAGTCCGAAGTATTATCAACAGATTGTGGACAATACTCAGAGTTTGAGAAAAAAGTTCTTTTCTGATTATGAAATTCAAGGTTTATTTGGCACACAAGATATTTATGATCAATATACCCTTGATCGTATGCAAGTGATGGACGATAAGGATTTATCTGCAACTGAAAAAGCTGAAAAATTAAAGCAATTATTTAACCAACTCCCTGAAGACTGGAAAGAAAACTTACAACAAATTTCTCAACTTGAAGATCTCAGGAAGCTCACCTCTGAAATTAAAGCACGTGGTGGTTCAGCTGAAGAATTACATCAAATGCGTACCAATTTAGTCGGTGCTGAAGCAACTCAACGCCTAGAAGCACTTGATGTACAACGTAGCGATTGGAAAAGCAAAGTCAATCAATATTTAGCTGCACGTGACACGATCATCAATAGCTCATCAATGAGTGATGCTGCAAAACAAAGCGCTGTTTCACAATTAAAATCACAACAGTTTAGCAATCAACAAGATTACATACGACTACAAACCTTTGAAAAAGTTCATGATGAAGGAGGGAAATTACCATTTGCCGATTAGGGATAACGATGCCCTAAACTGATATATCGACACTCAACATTTTTTCAGGATGAAATATAAATGTTAAAAAACAAAAAATATGCACTACTTTGTTCTATTTCTGCACTCTGCGGGGCAATCGGTATTGGCTCTGCACATGCTGCTCCAGGAGTACAACAAGTGACTGCATCCGTTCAATCCGATTATGCAAAAACCAAATACCCCATCTTATTTACACATGGGATGTTTGGATTTAGTCGCTTAGGTGTCGCTGCATTTGGGCTTGATTATTGGTATCAAATTTTACCTGATCTCGCTCGTAATGGTTCAACAGTATTTGCTGCTCAAATTTCACCACTTGAGTCTACAGAGGTTCGGGGAGAACAATTACTCGCACAAGTTGAAGATGTCAGAGCATTAACAGGTAAAAGCAAAGTCAATTTAATTGGTCATAGCCATGGTGGTCCAACGATCCGTTATATTGAAATTGTTAAACCTGGATATGTGGCATCTTTAACAGGTGTTGGCGCAACGTTTAGAGGATCAAAAGTTGCAGATGATCTATTAGCAAATAAAGGAGGTGCTCAATTCCTAAGTATTGCAACCAACTATATCATTGGCCCTATTATTGCCTTTTCTCAGGGCAATACTGGACTGAAAAGTAATTTGAATGCTTCACTGACATCCATCAGCCAACAAGGTTCAAATGCTTTCAATCAACGCTACCCGACTCCTGCCCTTGCCAGCAGTTGTTCTGAAAATGGTGCAGCATCTTATAATGGTGTCTACTACTACTCTTGGACTGGAACTTCACAAGTCACCAATATATTAGATGTCGTTGATAGTGCCATTGCTGTTTTAGGGCCTATTTCTTACGGTAGTTTAGACAATGATGGCTTAGTTCCACGCTGTAATGCTCGTTTTGGTAAAGTTATTCGGGATAATTATGATTGGAACCACCTTGACGAGGTGAATCAGGTGCTAGGAATCCGTGGTTTATTTGCTGCGAATCCTGTTTCTGTTTATCGCCAACATGCAAATCGATTAAAACTACAAGGTTTATAATTTTATTTAGACATAAAAAATGCGCCAAACGGCGCATTTTTTGCTTTAAAACAAAGTTTAAATTAACCTTGTTTACGCGCTGGTAACTTTTCACGAATACGTGCAGCTTTACCTGACAATTCACGTAGGTAATAAAGTTTAGCACGACGAACGTCACCACGACGTTTCACTTCGATTTTAGCAACAACTGGTGAATGTGTTTGGAAAACACGTTCAACACCAACACCGCTAGAAATTTTACGTACAGTGAAAGCAGAGTTTAAACCGCGGTTTTTCTTCGCGATTACAACACCTTCAAATGCTTGAAGACGTTCACGATCACCCTCTTTTACTTTTACCTGAACGATAACTGTATCACCAGGTGCAAAAGCAGGAATGTCTTGTTTTAACTGTGCATTTTCAACAGCTTGAACTAAAGGATGTTTACCACTCATTGTGGGAATCTCCAATATTGCGGCTCAGAAGAGGTCTGAATTCCGCTGGGGATAGAGGCTAAGCGCATATCAACCCGATTATATTTCTCTTTACGCTTGACCACTTCAATGCATAAAAAGCCTATTAAAGAGTATTTAAAACTTTATTTAAATACCAACTCGAAGCAATGCTTCTCGTCTTGTGCTCGGACAACAACTTTTAACGGTTATTACCTTGCTCATCTTTTAGCCATTTTTTTTGCTGCTTCGTCAGCTCAACTTTTTCAACCAACTCGGGTCGACGCTCTAAAGTTCGCTGATAACGCTGCAAAAAACGCCATTTCTCAATATTTGCATGATGCCCTGATTTTAAGATTTCAGGCACATCCAAACCTTCAAAATGATCTGGCTTGGTATATTGCGGGCAATCTAAAAGACCATCCACAAATGAGTCTTGTATTGCTGATTGTTTATCAGACATTGTATTCGGCAAACGTCGAATAATACTGTCCAATAAAACCATCGCAGGTAACTCTCCACCTGACAATACGTAATCACCTATTGACCATTCTTGATCAACATATTTTTGGATCAAACGCTCATCAACACCTTCATAGCGTCCACAGAGTACAATTAATCCATCATATTCAATGAATTGTTGTACTGCAGTTTCGTTTAAGGTTTTTCCTTGGGGTGACATATACACCACAGGAACATGAACTGCACCTGCTTGCTTTGCAAGCTCTTTAGCACGGTGAATTGCTTTTGCCAAAGGCTCAGCCATCATCACCATACCAGGACCACCACCAAATGGACGTTCATCCACTCTTTTATAGTTGCCCTCTGCAAACTCCCGTGGATTTATACAATGGACCTGTACAAGCTCACGTTTTGCTGCGCGCCCGCTAATGCCGTACGCTGTAATCGCTTCAAACATTTCAGGAAAAAGCGTAATGACTGCAAAAAACATCGCAGACTCCTCTATTTTCCTGCTGCGTTCATCCTTAAAGGATTAATAATCTACGCCCCAATTCACGTAGATACGACCAGCTTCGAGATCAACACGCTGTACCACATCTTTATGCCATGGAATCATTCGCTCTTCGCCATCAATGCTTTCTGGGGTTGCGCGAACCACCATCACATCATTGGCACCTGTTTCAAACAATTCGTGGATTTTACCAAGATTCACTTCCTGTTCTTCATCATCTAAACCTAACACTGTTAAGCCTTTTAAATCTGACCAGTAATACTCGTCCACGCCTGCTTGAGGCAGTTGCGATTTTGAAATCCAGACATTTGCACCAACGAGATTATCCGCTGCGGTACGATCACTCACACCTTTTAACGAAACAACCAAGCCTTTGCCATGTGGTTTCCAACGTTTTACATCTATCATTTGCCAACCTGCTTTGGTTTCTATGTACCAAGGCAGATAGTCAAAAATATTACTCATAGGTTCTGTATTGGAATAGACCCAGAGCCACCCATTTAATCCATATGCTGAACGTAGCTGTCCAATCTGTATACGATCTTCGGGCACATTCTGTGCTGGTGTCATGGGCTTACTGCCTAATTAAAAATTTAATTATGCAGTAGCAGCAGCTTTCTTAGCTTGAGCAGCTAAAGAAGCAACACGTTCAGACGGTTGAGCGCCTTGAGCGATCCAATGAGCAAAACGGTCAGCATCTAAACGAAGTTTTTCTGCTTTACCTTGAGCTGTAGGGTTAAAGAAACCAATACGTTCGATGAAACGACCGTCACGTGCATTACGGCTATCAGTTACGATTACTTGATAGAACGGACGTTTTTTAGCACCACCGCGTGCTAGACGAATTACAACCATGATAGAACCTTATAGTTTTTACGGATTATCCCTGTACCGACCATCGGCACATTTCAAACCCCTTTCATAGAGGGCAGTATTTTACGTTATCTTTACAGCGAAAGAAAGATCAAAATTTATTTATCCACAATTTTGAATTTGTTTTTAATTACCATCCCAGTTTGAGGTGGCTGTTGGGGTACATGTAGAACCTTTGGTCCAACACTTCTGATCTTGGTTATTTAAGATAACACTACCGTTTCCATCTTGTTTTGAACCCGAAATTGGGTTAGCGGTTAAAGTCCATGCCAAATTATCAGAAGAAATATCCAATTTTATTTTGTAATTTGCAGTTCCAGTAACTGGATAATTTTCTTCAAGTGTACTATTTTGAAGCTGTGCGTCTTTATAAGTCCCTTTTGCCATTTTATAACTAGACAAATTTTGATTAATTTTCAGCATTTCGCTTTGCACATCTGTTCGATTTGTCTTAATTACATAATCTTTGTAAGAAGGATAAGCAATTGTTGCTAGAATACCTATAATGACAATTACAATTAACACTTCAATTAATGTAAATCCTTTTTGTTTCATATGTATCACCATGACTCGACTTCGCCACCAGTACAATTAGTATACGTTACACTATCTATTGTTTTACAGCGAAGCCCTTCACTTGTCATCAATAAGTTATAGTTCTTAACATCTGTACTCTCCGCTTTAATAGCCCAACCAAAACCAGATGCATTTGAAGCTGTAAGAGATAAACTTGGATTTGATAAATCTTTGATTGTAATTTTATATTTGATTTTATCTCCCGTTGAACCAATTGGGGTCATTATTTCATCCGGAGAATTTAAACTATATACATTTTTTAAATCAAAACTCTGATATGTAAAATTCTTAGATTTAAAACGCTCTAATTGCTCTGCAATTTTCTGCATTTCTTGTTGAGCTTGTGCCTCCGCCGCCCTTCTAACATAATCTTGATAGTTGGGATAAATAATTGCTGCTAAAATTGCAATAACAACCACAACAACCATCATCTCTATCAATGTAAAGCCATCATCCCTCCTGTGATAAGTTTTGCTTATCACAGGTCCATATTGATTAGTTTTATTTAGCTTCAACATATTTTTCATACCATCGAATTGGATTTAGGATTTTATTACATTCCCATCTTCCTTTCCCTTGTTGTAAACCTAACAAAGTCAAAGCACCACAATTAGTACCAGTACCAGTATTCCCACCGTTATTTGTATCGTCTGGACCAAAAGTAATTCCTTGAATCCCTGGTCCTAATATATTGAGATTTCTACCATCCTTTATTTGGAATCCTGTATTTTTCTCAATACCCCAATCAACATTACCTTCTGAGTCTAAACATGCTCCAAATGGTAAGCAAAATTGCTGAACATTACTTTCACCAATCGTTCGAGGTTGACAAGGATTTTGTTTATTATCAATTCCAGTCCCTTCTGGATCATACACTGACATAATCAAACGTCCTGTCATAGCAACAGGCTCTTCTTCAAAGGCCTTTAACCCTCCAGAAGTTCGATTTGCAACTGGATCTCCATTATAATCACTAGATAGTGAACGATACCAACCTTGCAAACCAGTTTTTGCATATGGAAAGAACTTAGAAGCAACTATACCTGATATTTTTTGAGGATTTTCCTGTAAATATTTTAAAGTAATATCAATCGTTTTTAACTCAATATCCTTATAGGTCTTTGTTGTAGTATCTAGTTCACCTGTAAAAAGACCTTTCTCTGCGATATCTCGATCTATCAATCCATATACTTTATTAGTTGGACGATCTGTTAACTCTTTTAAAGGTAACATTAATTCACGACCTTTAACTGGAGAAACATCCAATGGTGTACTACGATCTCCAGAAGCAATACCAACGACAACAAATGTAGAGACTCCTTGGTCATGCACAGTCAAAGTAGGTGGTTGATAAAAACGAGGTTGATCTCCATTACTAATTACTGTCCCATCCGCTTTTGTAGCTAAATTCGCTAAACGTACAACTCTTTTCCCCAAAGCTGCTGTTGATGTGTCTTTTGCATTATTTAGGTCAGCGCGAAATACTTGTCCTCCTAAATCGCCAAAATACAAATGATCAACAAGTCCATCTCCGTCACGATCAAGTGTGCTAATACGACTTACAATACTATGAGTCATATTTGCATTGTTAGTATTTGCACCTGTATTACTCGCCCACCAAATTCTCTCACCAGTTTTAGCATTGATAATATAAACTGCATTTCCTTCAGCAACCGTTTTATTACAACCTCCATTAAATTCGGCAGGGTTTGCAGTGCCAAATTTAAAGCGTGGATTCTCATAACACTGATCATAACCACCACCAACAATCATGACTCTGGTAATTTTATTATCATAACGAATATTCGCTAATACTGGTTTAGACCATGTCTGCCCCATATTTGCATAATCACCTTGTCCCCCAATTACCCTAAATAGTAATTTCGGCGAGGTTGGGTTAAGTACATCTAAACCATAATAGCTTTTCCCTCCCATACGCATACCACCATAAACATTCATTTTGTTAGCTTTCACAGAGGTTTCTGTATCACTCTCGCTTACCACAGTATAATCAGAGTCTGATACCCAAGGACCATTAATACCTTGTGCAACCCCCTTCGTACTTGATTCCCCTTTCCTAAGTGCTTTTGATGCTTCTCCATCTTGTAAAATTTCCGTCGGAACAAATGTCATTTGTTCTTCGCCAGTCGTTGTATCCACAATACGTAATGCGCCTTCCATACTGCCATAGAGTACTGATTGATCACGCGTAGGCTTCAAATTCCCATCAGCATCTAGTGTTCCCTTATAAGTCATTTGTACAGGGAAAGAATGAATACTCGCGCCCATTGAAGTAAATAATTCTTTAGGAGCACTTAAACTATCTGGAAGTTTTATTGCACTTAAACTTAAGTCATATCCCAAATAATTCAATAATTTTAATTGGATATTCAAAGGTAAATTTTTCAGTCTATCGTCCGTTTTAAATTTATCTAATAGCTGATCGCCAGTCGTTGCAGATTGGGTAATTGAAAATAAATCTGAATTTTTATCTGTAGTCGTAATTGCTCCATCCGATGCTACAGTTTTAATATCTGAAAATAATGATCTAAATCCATTTGGACTTGTAATAGTTGGCAACTTAAGTTTGGAATATACTCCTCCAACTGTAATTCCTTCACCATCATTAAGAGATGTTTTATTCCAAAGGTCTTGAGAAACAGGATTAAGCTTACCATCTGTTTGGAAAACAAAATTATTGCCAGATTTTAATGCACCACCTAAAATGTCATATTTTTTTAAGTTTCCAGTCCACGTAATATTCTGCGTACCAGGTTTTGGCTCCAATGCCCTTAAATAACCATATGACTGAAATGTTTGTGGACTTAATGCATCAACTGGAACAGAAATAGCCCCCGTCGATAGCGGACTAATCGGATTTTTCGCTAAATTATCAATAAATTGTATTACACTACTGGTAATTTCTGTTGATTCTTTCGCAATAAAGAAGCCACCATTACCATATCCTGGTTTCGGCGTTTTATAGCTTGGGGCTGTCGGTGAACATTGGTCATCTGAAGTTCGATCATCTTGTGTACGAGAACTTAATCTACAAGCATTCTCAACATATCCATTCTTTAGATCATTCATTTCATTACCAAAACCAACAAAAGCAGTTTGGATAGACACACCTGTTGGATTCTTTGTTTTATCAAATAATTTTTTAGCAAATTCTCCCATACACCGCCAACCGCCAGGACTACCATTATCATTGGCTTCATCAAGACCACTGCTACTACAACTAAAACCACTACCGTATGCCCCTAGTGCGACTGACATTAAATCTCCGGCCTTAGTCTCAGTTGTAGAATTCGCAGCACCATCCGAAAGAACATAAACACCTTGCCCATCACAACTCTGTCTATCTTCGACGGCAGGTAAAGGTGATTCATATCTAGTCTTATCACTGATTTTAGTAGTATCAGCGGATTTACTAAATCCACTATCAGCATTTGAAAACAATATTGTGCCTGTTTTTTTATAGCATGTACCACTTATTCCATCTATTGTGCACGCTTGGGATGTTAAACCACTTATATCTGGACTTCTTACCTCTTTCCAAGAAACACAATCAGTTGCAGCTCCATTCCATTGATTACACTGATAATAGTAAGTGGATGGCCTCCAACCACCCGTTGTATATGTAAAAATCATTGGCGCATTATTTAAATACAAAGAAGATAATGTTCGCGTACCCATGAGATATGCTGCCGCCTCAGCATAAGCATGTGCAGTAGGTGTGCCAGCGTCTGCTGTCAAACCTTTAATAGCATTCTTTAAAGCTTTTCTTTGGTCAGAATCGACTACCCCTAATTCTTTTGCTGGTACTAAAATTTGACCACTTCGACCATCCCCACCAGCAGAATAATTTCCTAAACCAACACGAACTAATCTTAATGAAGCATCCTCACTGTTTAAAAATGCAAACATCCCATCTTTTAATCGAGTCAACCGATCATATGCAGCAATTTTTTTCCCTAACAAATTTTGACAATATCTTCTTTTATATGGAATATCGGAAGTAACACTCTCTTGTCCAGAACCATTAAGATATCCATACTGGTCATAACATCTGCTATCATCAAAATATGCCATAGACCCCGAAGTGTCCAACATCATTACAATCGTTTTTTTCCCAGCTGTAGGCGCAGCATAAATCTGCAAATCTGTCGCCTGCGCTATTGAAGAGACGACCATCCATGTGCTCAAGAAAGCTGTGAGTCCAATTAGATTTTTATTAGGATATTTGAGTTTGCCGTCATAATTTGAGGCCATTAACTTTTTAGATTTCATTTAACATTCCTCTTAATCATGTTGGCGCTATAACCATTTTTAAAAACGTTTGTAGGTTAAACTCTTGTACTTGGCTATTTACAGGAATACCAAGATTCACTAAACATTGCGCGGTAGTTTGTTTCGCACTAACTTCAGTATCAGCATTATCATTGAGATTGTTTTTAAGACAAGCCTGTGCTGCCGTTAGACTTTTAGCATATATTGGCATCACAGCCACCGTTGTCATTCGAATACGTTTTTGTTCGGTTACTCCTTGAGGAATATTCTGCCCACCACTGACATTAATATTCCTTGCCAATAACGCCAAAGGAGGCAAATCAGAACTATCTGTCGGAATTTTAATAGCAACTTGTGTAACTACGCCTTTCCTTGCACTCCCAAAATCACTGGTTAAGTTACAAAAATTATCTGTACTTCCCTCAACCAACTCCACGCTACCACCTGTACTTCTCAGTACCGCTACTGATGTTATTGAACCAAAACGAGTGCTTCCTTTAGGCTTATAACAAAAGACATATTCCTTACCTGGTTCTGTATCTACGTCTTTTAATGCTTTTCCAACCACACTTGAAAGGTTCACTTGTTTATTCAAGTCCTCTAAAAAGATTTGATTAATTGGTGTATCTGCTGTTTGACTGGCAAGCTGACTCACCTGTGCATTTGTGGCTATATTCAATGTTGTCATAGAAGTACGAATCGCCATGACTCCTACAACTGTTAATAGTAACAACATCATCATCACAACGATGATCGTCGAACCTTTTTGTTGGCTTAAGTTAATTTGATGTTTCATAAATCTTTTCTCCCAAACCATTTCGCAAAGCTATATTTGTAGTATATAAACGACGTAAATATTTGGTGTCCTTATCTTTTAACGTCACCTTGCCATCTGGGAAGTTAAAACTTTCTTTCGATGGATCAATATTTTTATTTGTAATCGGATCTTTAGAACGAACTAAAACCATCATTCGAATAGACACCACTCTTGGAATGTCCGGAGAAGTGGCGCTATTTACAGCTGTTTTAAACTGCTCAATTGTGTAATAACTAAAGTTATTACCAACCTTTGCTCCTACATAAAATTTCAATAAATCAACTCTTGGCATAATAACTTCGCCATTATTAGAGTCGCTTAAACCAATAATTGTAGGATCAGCACTTCCTGGCGTATTCGCATCACAAGCTAATGCTAATTCACCACTATTTCCTCTAAGAAAATATCGTTGAATAACATATTCATTTGCCTGTACTTCTTTACCCTCACAATTCATCATTTTATTTGGTGCTTGAAACTGAATCGTCAATTGATCACTACTTAAATTCGTATCAGACACATCACCTGATTTTGTCAGCAAACCTGAACTCACATCTTTTAACTGCAAATTTGCTTTACCTGCAGCAGCTTCACCACTTGTAAATACTATCCCTCCTTTAGGGGTAGTAGTATCTAATACGGGATTATTAATATTTCCAAAATTAGCCAACCGAATATCTCGTGCAACATATTCAACACCAAAAACACCACTATCTTGTAGTTCAGCACTCGCTTCTTGCATTTTTGTAGTAATTAGACCACCCGTAAACAATTGCAAAGCAGCAGCACTCACAATAAGACCAATAGTAAGAGCAACTATTAGTTCTATTAAGGTAAAACCCTTCTGATAATCCATTCTTTCATTACTTAATTGGCATTTCATTTAATATGCCTCCATCATTAAGCATTTAGCAGCAAACTCGTATATCCCATTGTTTTTCATACAAGCACTATAATCATTCTCTTTTAATTTTGCTGCTGTATCATCCCAAGCAGCAAACAAACATTGTCTTTTTATTGTATTACCTACTCCTGGGCAATCAGCCATTGTTATACTGATACCAAGCTTGGAGGCTGCATCAGCAGCCAAATATGCATCATATGCAGCCATTTCTGCAGGAGTACACACTGAATTAAAACATTTTTTTGAAGGAGTCTTATCTCCTACCCCTATATAGCTTTTTACAGCAGCAGGGTAACTTGACTGCCCACTTGAGTTTGCACGAATACTCTCTGTTAACCCTCTTAAAATTAGCGTCGCTTGAGACTTTGTTAGAGCCTCACCAGTAGCATCAACAGCTTTTAGCTGTAAAGCAGTAAAACCTAGCACGCCTATTGCAAGTAAAACCAAAGCAACCAAAACTTCCACTAGGCCTATGCCTAATTGATTATTCTTATTATTCATGAGCATGTTCCCTTTTTTTCAGAAGTTACTACTCCTAAAATAGATATTGTTATTTCAGATAACTCTTTATTTCCACATAATGCTATTTTTTTAGCTTTTGGACTTATACTAGTTGCGCTATCCAATGATGAACCTATCGCACTAAAAACAACATTCATATCACCACTAACACCTACCACTTTATCTATAGTTGCCAAAACAACCCGATTATCACCATACTTTGAAACATCTGAGCTACTAACACCTGATTTTGTCAAACAAATGGTTTTGGTAATCGGCTGATTAGCTCCATCCTTATTAGGACAAACCATAACTGAAGCTTTAAGTGCAGCTGCACGACTCCGCCCTTCCTTTAAAGCTTTCATCATTTGCTCTTTACTTTGATTGGATCTATAAGTTTGTATCGAATCCGAAAAAGAAGGTATAGCAATTGAAACTATAATCGCCAAAATGGCTATCGTCACCATCAACTCAATTAAGGTGAATCCTCGATTATTTCGCATCGCAACTCCATAGCAACAAAACTTTACCCTATTTAAAATCATAGACCAATTCATTACAAAACCAATACAAGTTGGATAAGTGGCATAAAAAAGCAGATAACTGAAAAATTCAGCTATCTGCCTAAAAAATTAGATTAAATTTAAGCTTGCGTGACTTGTATGCGTAACTCTTTTGGCAAGCTAAATGTAATGTTTTCTTCACGCCCATTGAGTTCATGCGGCGCTGTTGCACCCCAGTCTTGTAAGCGTTGAATGACTTGTTTAATCAAAATCTCAGGCGCAGATGCGCCCGCTGTAACACCGATTTTATCTGTCGTTTTAAACCACACTTGTTGAAGCTCATCAGCATTATCTACAAGGTATGCATGTTTCCCCATACGCTCAGCGAGTTCACGCAAACGATTTGAGTTAGATGAGTTTGGAGAACCCACAACTAAAACCACATCACACTGTTCAGCCAAATCTCGAACTGCATCTTGACGATTTTGTGTTGCATAACAAATATCATCTTTACGTGGCCCTTGGATTTGTGGAAATTTTGCACGTAAAGCATCAATAACTTTTGCTGTATCATCTATAGACAGTGTCGTCTGTGTTACAAAAGCCACTTTTTCTGGGTGATTCACAGTTAAAGAAGCCACATCTTCTTCATCTTCAACTAAATAAATTTCACCACCACTTTTTTTATCATATTGACCCATTGTCCCTTCGACTTCTGGGTGTCCTTCATGACCGATCAGAATTGCTTCCGTTCCCTCTCGCGCATATTTAGTCACTTCGATATGAACTTTAGTGACCAAAGGACATGTTGCATCAAAAACTTTTAAGCCACGGCGTTCTGCTTCTTGTTGTACCGCTTTTGAAACACCATGTGCGCTAAAAATAACAATATTATCGTCAGGCACTTCATCAAGTTCATCGACAAAAATCGCACCACGTTGACGTAAGTCATCCACCACAAATTTGTTATGTACCACTTCATGGCGGACATAAATAGGCGGATTAAAACATTCAAGTGCACGATTGACGATGGCAATTGCACGATCTACACCTGCACAAAATCCACGTGGATTGGCCAATACAATTTCCATAGAACCCTCAATACTCACTTAAATGCTTGGATAATTTTAATCGATAAGACACAAACAAATCATAAAAACCGTTAAAAACTGTTTTGTTTGTGTGCCGTCTACTCTAAAATAGAGAAGATATTTTATCATATCAGGAAAAATATCATGTCGGGTCTATTGTTTGTCGTTTCTGCGGCATCGGGAACAGGCAAAACATCTCTCGTTAAAGCGCTACTTGAACGTGTTAGTAATTTGCATGTTTCAGTTTCTCATACGACTCGTGGTCAACGACCTGGCGAACTCGACGGCGTTCATTATCATTTTACCTCAAAAGAAAACTTTCTTGATCAAGTGAATCAAGGCGGTTTTATTGAATATGCTGAAGTATTTGGTAATTATTACGGTACTGCTCAAGCCACAGTAAAAGATCAGTTAGCAAAAGGCCATGACGTACTTTTAGAAATTGATTGGCAAGGGGCTGAACAAGTTCGTAAGATTTTTCCTGAATCCAAACAAATCTTTATTCTCCCTCCGACACAGTTTGACTTACGACAGCGTTTGTCTAATCGTGGTACAGATTCTGTTGAAGTAATTGAACATCGCTTAAGCTGTGCGGTTGCTGATATGCAACAATATGTTAATTTTGAATACATTATTATCAATGATGATTTTAATAAAGCTTTGCACGATTTAGAGTCTGTAATTAATGCGAATCGTTTGAAAATTCAGCAACAGACAAATCGTCATCAAGCATTGATTGAAAAGTTAATCACGCCACAATCTTGAGTTAGCTGTCGATTAAAACTTGAGTCTATCGTGAAAGCATTTTATACTTCACAGTCTATTTAAAAAATTTGTATTCAAACGAGAATTCTTATGGCACGCGTAACCGTTGAAGATTGTTTAGACCATGTAGACAACCGCTTTGAGCTTGTACTAGTGGCAAGCAAACGCGCGCGTCAATTGGCACGTCAAGGTATCGAACCTACTGTTGAGTGGGACAATGACAAGCCAACTGTTGTTGCATTACGTGAAATTGCGATTGGTCATGTGACTAAAGATATCTTGAAACAGCGTGATCAAGATTATCAAACGTCTAGTCTTGATCTTGCTCTTTCTGCAAACAATCTCAATCTTGAAGGTTTTTCTTTCCAATAAGTTAAATTTTCTTAAAAAGCCTAGTTTTTATACTAGGCTTTTTTATTGCAAATTTATCGCAAATAATTTTGCCAACACATCGACAAAATCCTAAATATTTGTTAAAAAAAATAGATATTTTTTATTTCTAGAAATTGACAAGTGACTCAATATGCTTTTCATTAAAGAATTGGGAAAAATCGTTCAAATTCGCAATTAATGATAGGTGTTTTATGCCAGGCCAAGAGGTCAGCCAAGCCAAGCAGCAGCTCAATGTAATTATCGACGCTTACTTAAAACCAAGCGATGTCGAGCGGGTTCTTGCAGCTTGTGATTATGCTGATATTGCGCATGATGGCATTACCCGTAAAAGTGGTGAGCCTTATATTCTCCATCCAATCGCGGTGAGTTGTATTTTAGCCCATATGCGTATGGACCCTGAAACGCTGATGGCCGCCCTATTACATGATGTAATTGAAGATACTGATTTCACCAAAGAAGATATTGTTGAAAAATTTGGGCGAACCGTCGCTGAGTTAGTGGATGGTGTCACTAAACTCAGCCATTCAAGCGATAAAGAATATAATAAAGCAGCATCATTTCGTAAAATCTTACAAGCAACACTTCAAGACCCGCGCGTAATCATTATCAAACTCGCCGATCGTTATCATAATATGACGACTCTTGGTGCGTTACGTCCAGATAAACGTGCTCGCATTGCTCAAGAAACTTTTGATATTTTCGTTCCAATGGCCCGCTTGGTCGGTATGAACGAAATGGCGGATAATCTAGAACATCTTTGCTATCAAAATCTTGATCTCGATATGTATAACGATGTTCAAGAATCTTTACTTAAAACAAAACCTGAACGATGCAAATATCAGTCGATATGGGAACAGAATCTCGTTGATTTATTGAATAATTATAATATCTTGGGTCGTATTAAGAAAAAAAATAACAATATTGAGTTACTACGTCACTTTGTCAAAAATGAAATTGATCTGCAAGAGCTCACACATAGTCATGCTTTTGAAATTATTTTACAAAGTATTGCCGATTGTGATCGTTTTGTAGATGCTTTACGCGAAAATTTCCAAGTATTGTCTTATGAAGATCATATTCGTCGCCCACTACCTGGTGGCAATCAATCGTTAATGATTAAGCTTAAAGGTGAGCGCACAACGTTATCGTTAACCATTCAAACCGAGCTGATGCGCAAAGCTGCTCGCTTTGGTGTGGTTTTAGGTGAAAATGCACCTCAAGCTTGTCGTTCTGCAATTCAAGCATCCATGAAGAATTTAGATATTCTAGTTGGTGGTGAATGTGCAAAAACCACATTTAATGATTTGCTTGATTATTTACATCAAGAAAAGATTTGGGTTTATACCCCGCATGGTCAACTACATGAACTTCCTCAAGGTGCAACAGCTGTTGATTTTGCCTATTCAGCCAGTTTATTTCTAGGTAACCATGCTGTAGGGGCTAAGATTAATAATGAAATTAAACCGCTTTCCACACCATTAGCCAGCGGTCAAGTGATTGAAATTATTACCGATGTATTAGCAACACCAAATCCTGATTGGTTAAGTTTTATTAATACTCAAAAAGCTCGTCGTGCAATTCAAAATATTCTGAGAGAACAAGATTTAGAGGAACAACGTTTAGTTGGACAACAAGCTTTAAATCGTGCGCTCAAACTTTTTAATCGCTCTGTCAAAGATTTATCAGAAGCAGATTGGATTGATTTATTGCAATGGCGACATATTCAAGACAAAAATGCTTTATTTGAACAAATTGCTGTTGGTGACTTATTACCTCAACTGGTCGCCAATCATTTATTTGCGCAATCACAACCTAGCGACCACACCGTTTCTGAACGCTTAATTCAAGGCACTGAAGGGGTTGATGTTAAGTATGCGCATTGTTGTAATCCTGTGTTTGGTGATCAAATTCAAGGGCATTTATCGCGTCGAGGCTTAATTGTGCATCGCGCACGTTGCCACAACCTGATCCACGAACAACACTTACATCCTGAAAATATCATGTCTTTACAATGGACATCAGAACAAGAAGAAGATGTGAACTTTAATGCGTATTTAAGCATTGACCTCGTGTTGAACGATGAACAAATCTCAGAACTGATTTATTTATGTCGTAAAGCGAAAACAGGGGTTGAGTCTGTACGCTCCCATGAAGATAAAACCTATGTCAATGTTGTGGTGAATAACCGTAAACAGATTGCTCAGATCATTCGTGAGTTGCGCATGCAATTTGGCTTCCCTCGCATTGAGCGCTTATCTATGCCGATTGTCATCAATGACAACATTAAAGCCAAAGCGTGTTAATTAAACAAACTCATCAGTTTAATCAATGTCGCTTTCAAGTATCCCCTTCATCCATTATGATGAAATGAGTTGAAATCAAGGAGAAATCAATGTCCCGTCAAGTGATCCACACTGAGAATGCCCCTGCTGCTATTGGCACTTATTCACAAGCTATTTTAGTAGATAACACTTTATATCTTTCAGGGCAAATTGGCTTAGATCCTTATAGCATGGAACTTGTAGAAGGCATTGAAGCACAAATCCGTCGTGTTTTTGACAATATCAAAGCAGTTTGTGAAGCTGCTGGTGGCTCATTGGCAGATATTGCGAAATTGAATATTTTCCTTACAGACCTTTCACACTTCCAACTTGTTAATCAAATTATGGGTGAATATTTCGCACAGCCTTATCCAGCTCGCGCAGCTTTGGGTGTTGCAGCCTTACCTAAAAATGCACTGGTTGAAATGGACGGTATTGTCATCATTAGCCAATAATGCTTTTGAGCAAAATAAAGTAAGTTAATGATTTTTAATATGTTTAAAAATTAATCAAAAATACTACCGATCAGGTAGTATTTTTTTATTCAAAAACCCAATCAAGATAAATCCTTTTTTAAATGAATTTTATTGACAAATGGTAATAATTATCAATAATACTAGTTATCGCATTTAACTTTGTGGTTTACTCTCATGTACGTTTGTTTGTGTCGTGGTATTACAGATCAAGATATTAAAGATGCTGTGGCTAATGGTGCAGAAAGCTATCGTGAAATTCGTGACCTTTTAGATTTAGGTACTTGCTGTGGGCGTTGTGCACCAGAGGCAAAAAGTATTATCAATGAAGAATTGGCAGAAATTGCTGCACGCATTTCCATTGCCGCTTAACCTTTATCAATTCCCCTAAATAATCATAATAAGTTTTACATGATCTTCGGATCATATTCCTCCCCCGCTTCGACTCAAAGCGGGTTTATTTTTAGTTATAATTGAGCATTATTAAAAATATACCGATTGTTTTTGATTGCGATTTTCATTTGCTGTTCCATAAATCACTCGAAACTATTGATAAAGTTGATTAAGATAACAACATGGATTGCCTTAAGCTTTTTAAGGCACACAACTGAATGGAGCTTTGACCATGAAAGGCAATCGAGACGTTATTAACCAACTCAATCAAGTGCTTTATCATCACTTGACTGCAATCAATCAATATTTCCTTCATTCACGCATGTTTAATGATTGGGGAATTGAACAGCTCGGTTCAGCTGAATATAAAGAATCAATCCGTCAAATGAAGCATGCCGATAAAATTATCGAACGTATTCTGTTCTTAGAAGGCTTACCCAACCTACAACATTTAGGCAAACTCTACATCGGTCAACATACCGTTGAAGTTTTAAACTGTGATGTACGTAAAGTGAAAGAGAATATTGAAGCACTCAAAGCTGCTGTTGATTTGGCTGAAAAAAGTTTAGATTACGTCACTCGCGATTTAGTTCAAGAAATTCTTGAAAAAGAAGAAGAATATTGGGATTGGACAACCACTCAACTTGACCTAACTGAAAGTGTTGGGATTGAAAATTACATTCAAAGCCAATTGTAATTTTAGACTCCTTGCGCAGCAGTGCTGCTCATCCCTCCTTTATCAAAGGAGGGTTGGGGAGGATTTAAAAAGGCTTAACTAATCAGCATTATCCATAAATTAGGGGATTTTTATGACCAATTTGCAATTATTTTACTGCTGGTACAGCCAATAAATCCTGATAAGAACTTTCTTGACCATGTAATGTTTTAAGAATCCACAACTGATGTTCAGCTTCTGCTTTTTTACCGTTAAATGCTAAAACTTGAGCATACTTGTAAATATCATATTTAGACGCGAGATTTGCCACCATTCGCCCGATATGTTCAAGCTGCTGATCAGATACTTTGCTATGTGGATTAAAACCAATCCACCACACGCGCTCTTTAAACTGTGTGAGCAAGAAAATATCCTGATTCATCACTTGTTGTTGCGCTTCAGTTAACGGTGTTTTCTTATTGATAAAGACACTTTGTTGGCGATATAAGACATAATCACGATAAATAACCCCAATCAAAACAAAGCCGATTACCACAATACTGACTGTCACTGCTGGCTTAAGTTTAATTGCTGGTAAATATGAATATTGCGCTTGAACAATACCGAGAATAAAGCCAAGTGGGAGCAAGAAATAAGCATAATGAATTGGGTATTCCAATAAAGCGTGAATCAGGATGGCACACACCATCAGACTTGCAGCAATTGAAACAGGTTCTTTAACACCACGATTCAGCCAAAACAACCAACACACCACATAAAGAATGATCATGGTACCGATTGGAATACCGTTCCAAATCAGTAAATCTAGAACGACATTGTGTGCTGTCTTATACCACTCATGTGAAGGATATAAATCAAATGCAGCGATTTGCGCCATTCCTGTTTGATTCCACCCATAACCGAACCACGGCTGCTGTGTAATTGCGACAAGCGCTTGATTCCACATATCTAAACGCAGATAACCCGATGAAGCCCTTTGCACCACTGTCGCCGTTTGTGTAATGTCCTGTGCAGTGAATGATGCAAGCCACTGGTTAAACATAGGTAGGCAGGCAATTAATGCAATAAACACACCCACCCAAGCCAATAACTTCGCAAAGCCAAAGCGTTTGTTTTGTCCAAATTGTTTAATCGTTAAATAAACAAGCGTAAATATACATACCACCCAAGCTGTACGTGATTGGGTCAATGCGATCGTCAATAGAAAGATAAATGCTGCAGGGACTAAAACAATATTGGGTAATATTTTCTTTTCATAGAAATATAAGCAAGCAAACAGTCCCATACAGATAAAGGTGGCTAGATTATTCGGCTGTCCAAAATTTGCATATACACGATTTTCACGCAAACGATTCATGAATAAACTAAAATAATCACTAAATCCTAACCACTGACAAAGTGCTATAGCACTTGAAAGGCTCGCCCCAAAAAACACCACAAGGCAAAATATTTTAAAGACTTGCTCTCTTTGCCCTTTCTCACCAATTGCTAAGTTATAGCCCACCATGACCATTAACCAAAACATGGTGATATAAGCTGTACACAGCAATGCATTACTAAAATACAAAATCTCGCCAAATCCCCATTGAATCAAGGGAATGGCTAAAATGGGCATAGCTAACAATTGTGGTTTTGGTATTCTAATATCTTTATTGATAAACGTTGAAAGTAATACCAAAGCTGAAAGAAAAGTCAGTACTTCACTACCAAAAGTTGTCCATGGCATTTTATGGATCGGGAGAAGCCATGCGAGTAATAAAAGTAAGGCTGAAAGGATGTATGGGATGGCTTTCATAAAAAAGAAAGAATTAGAGAATTTGCGATATTATACCGCTTTCATTTTTTTATTACTCAAGGAATAACTGTACAATTTGCGCCTTTGCTTAAGTCACACTGAATATTTGCAGTAGGCGAATTTTTACTTTTTGCTTCAATCACAATATCTGTTGTCGCCTCATCCCATGCTGAAGCATCAGTTAAAGTTTGGCATGAGGAAAATTTAGGCGCTGATGGGTGAGTATTACTATCTACATCATTTAACATATAATAAGTTATATTTGCATAAGCTTTAGCTTCTGAAAGACATGACTTTACATAAGCATTTTGAGTATAAGCACTATAAATAGGAACACTAATAGCCACCAATATTCCAATAATAGCTACAGTTATCATTAATTCAATTAAAGTAAACCCATTTATTATTTTCATATTTTGATCTCATCAATTATTAATTATGTTAAAAAAGGAGGCCGAAGCCCCCATTTTATAGATCGTTTAGATTAATTTAATGTACAAGTTGCAGAATCATCACAAGTAACATCTTTATCACCAGGTGACTTTTTAACCGCAGTCACACCAGTAAATGTAGCTAAAGTAGGGTTAGCTGGTGCAGCAGTAATAGATGTACAAGCCTTAGCTGTTGCAGCACCTGGTGTTTTACCCAAGTTTAAATCTGCAAGTACTTTATTCGCATAAGCTTTTGCTTCACCTAAACACGCATTATTTGCAGATTGAATTGTATAATCACGATACTGTGGGATCGCAATCGCAGCAAGAATACCGATAATCGCAACAACGATCATTAATTCAATAAGTGTAAAACCTTTTTGAACTGATTTCATAACATTTCTCCAATGTTTTAAAAATTTTTATAGCTTTAACAAGCAAATTTATTTGACTGCATCGTGTGGAAAAAACAAGCAATCGTTTGGTAACAATTTCATTCTAATTGGAATGTAACGCTTTACAAGATTTTTTTTAATTCTTATTTTTTTACGTAATTTCTCGTAAAAAAGTGACATTTCTTGTCACTTTTTTAGTGATCTAGTTCAAAATTATTGGAGTATTTGTCAATTCATTCATTGTATCAGCTTTATTTTGCCCTTGCTGATGATTATAAAATAAATTCAACACTTTACCGATTTCTATCACCCCATTTTCGAGTGCAGATCGGTATTGTTTACTTTTAAGCTCAATAATGATTTGATCGCAAATCTGCTGCCATATCTGCTGTGTCGTTGCTTGATTAATCCCACGATCTATCACAATTTCAACAGTTTGCTCACATAAGTTTAGATATAACAACACCCCACTATTATATTCGGTATCCCACACACCCAATTCTGCAAAAAGCTGTTGCGCTCTTAAACGTGTATTTTGTCGGTAGGCTTGGTGACTCGGAATATGCCCTTCAATGACTACCTGTATCTCACCAACATGCCCCTGCTCAGCTTGTTTAACTGCTTGAGCAATGGCTTGCTGGTCTTGTTTCGAAAAATAGCGTTTAGACGCCGGCATATAAAGAAAGTGCTTTAACCAGCGTTGAAAACTTGGTTGCATCTGCTCCTGTAATTTAGGTTCAGTCAAAATTTCTGTTGTTTCAGTTTTCGTTACCATGAGCCTGATGCACCTCCACCGCCAAAACCTCCGCCACCACCACTATAGCCACCACCGCCTCCAAAACCACCACCACTGCTTCCACCTCCACGCCCACCACCAGATAAAAACATTTGAAAAATCAGTTGTGCAAATGAGGTGATGAGTAAGAAGAATATTCCAAAACCTAAAACCAAGCTCATTCCAATACCAGAACCATAGATGAGTCCTGCTGAAAAAGCCGTCACACCCGCCACAGAAGCACTTAAACGATTTCCAATGATAAATGACGCAAATGTTCCAATAATCAGAATAATCATCGCTGTGGTTAATGTTCGGTCTTTGGCTTCTTGCTCATGAATCGCTTGAGCTTGTCGTTCTTTTAGCTCATCTGCTACTTGTTTAGCAATCTCAGGATCTAGATTGAGAATACGCTCAATCTCATTCACCCCTGCCTGCAACCCTTGTGTATATTGACCTTGTTTAAAATATGGTGTGATTTGATTACGGATAATCCGACTAACAACAATATCGGGTAATACCCCTTCTAATCCATAGCCTGTTGCAATATGAATTTTATGATCATTTATCGCAACTGCGATTAATAAACCATTGTCTTGTTTGGCAGAACCCAATTTCCATTGCTCAGCAACACGCATGGCAAAATCAAAAATATCTTCTTGTCCAGTCGTTGGTACAATGATAATGCCGACTTGCGCTTTACCTTGACGGTAAATATCTCGAATTTGCTGATCTAAATTTTGTTTTTCTGCTGCCGAAAGTATATTGGCTTGATCTACAACAGGTTGATTTAAAGTTGGAATATTTCGAGTTGTTTGCCCATCTGCCATGTCATTACTGACTTGAGGTAGATTCTGAACATTTGTTGATTGATTACTATGATTTGCAGTCTGTTGTGATGTTGGATTAACTGCATTCGGGGTAAGTACATTGGGTAAGTTTGTATTTGGAGCAACTTTCCCCAAGACCACAACATCTTGTGCATCTTGATCATCTGTTGCCGTTGCTGTTTCAGCCCAAGCAATCGATTGAACAGAAAAAATCAGTCCAAAGAGTACAAATAAGGATGTACCAAGCTTTTTAAGTCCTGATTTTTTTTGCCATTCAATCATACTTTATCCTTATTTTAATGATTCACAATCATTAACGTTCTACCTATACAGCAGAACGTCATAAAAGTTTAAGCACTATTAATTAAAATTAACTGTTGGTGCTTTTGATGCACCTGCCTCTGCACTAAAGTTTGGTTTTGCTTTCATACCAATCACTTTAGCGGTCATTACCTGAGGGAACTGACGTACATAAGTATTATAATCTTGCACGGATTCTACATAACGCGTACGCGCAGTACTAATACGGTTTTCTGTCCCTTCCAATTGCACTTGTAAATCACGGAACTGTTCATTGGCTTTTAAATCAGGGTAATTTTCGGTAACAGCTAATAAGCGAGACAAGGCTCCTGTCATTTGTGACTGAGCTTCTTGGTATTTTTTAAATAATTCAGGATCATTTAATACTTCTTTATCGACTTTTAAGCCCGCAACATTAGCACGTGCTTCAGTCACTTCTGTTAATACTTTTTCTTCATGGGTTGCATAACCTTTGACTACATTAACAAGATTAGGTACCAAGTCAGCACGACGTTGATATTGGTTTTCAACTTCTGACCATGCAGCAGTCACAGATTCATCTTTGGCTTGCAGTGTATTGTATCCACAACCTGAAAATACCAAAGTACTTGCCAATGTAAGTGCCAGTAAGCCTTTTTTCATTGAATTGATCATTTATTTATTCCTTCAAAGATATTTATTTGTATTTGTTGATTTATCAGCATTCTATACAGTTTTATTCAAAGTTTTGTTTAATTTCTGCTATTTCAGTCACAAATTTGTCTTTAAAATCCAATCATCAATATAAAAGTATGTGTCAAATCTGCATTTTACTTAATGACTATCATTAGCCATTAAGGAATATATTTTATAAATCAATAGACTAAATCTTTATTTAAATATCTATTCCAAATTAATTTAAGCGCTAGTCGTTATTCGATGCAGCCTTTAGTTTTATTGCTGTTTTAATAAAAATTAAGCTTAAAGATTGAAAAAATGAAATTTTAGATACAAAAAAGCCACCCTCAGGTGGCTCATTTTTAGATCAAGAGATCATTCTTCATCTTTTTTTGCTTCATCAGCTTCGGGTAAATCCTTCACTGCTTCTGCAATAAGACCAAACATATAGTTACCGTATGCATTGGTTTTATCATAATGGAAACGCAAACGTGGCGTTACACGTGTTTTAATGCGACGACCAAGTTCATGGCGCAAGAATCCTGATGCTTTATTCAAAACATCTAAAGTTTCTTTATTCGCAGCCTCACTTTGTTCATCACCTAATTCACGCCCCATGACAGTGACATAAACTTCAGCATAACCTAAGTCTGGACTAACTTTTACCGCAGAGATGGTCACTAGACCACCTAAGCGTGGATCTTTCAGCTCTTGACGAATCAACTCAGACAACTCACGTTGTACTGTATCCGCCATACGCTTAAGACGTTGACTACCCGCCATTAAAGACTCCGTTTAATCAACTGAACATCATAAACTTCGATTTTATCAAGTGCTTTGATGTCTTTGTAGCCTTTAACCGCAAGACCACATTCCATACCTGCACGAACTTCTTCAACCACTTCTTTGTAGCGACGAAGAGATTCAAGCTCGCCTTGGAATACAACCACATCATCACGAAGTACACGAATTGGTTTGTTACGATGTAATACACCTTCAAGTACCATACAACCTGCAGCTGCACCAAATTTACTTGAATGGAATACTTCACGTACTTGTGCAACACCCAGAATCGTTTCACGGTGTTCAGGTGCAAGTTTACCGCTCATCGCTGCTTTAACATCATCAATCAATTGATAAATAATGCTGTAGTAACGAATGTCGATACCATCTGCATCTGCTTTTTGACGCGCAGCACTATCAGCACGTACGTTAAAGCCTAGAAGTACAGCTTCAGAAGATTCTGCAAGTGTCACGTCAGATTCAGTGATTGCGCCTACACCTGAACCAATCACACGTACTTTAACTTCATCAGTTGCAAGTTCAGCAAGTGCCACATGTAATGCTTCTAGAGTACCGCGTACATCTGTCTTCAATACAACATTTACGATAGGCACATCTTTCTTGCCCATAGACGCCATAATATTTTCAAGACGCATTGCACTTTGACGCTCAAGACGCTTTTGACGTTCACGATCCATACGCGCATCGGCAACTTCACGTGCTTTTTTCTCATCATTGACAACAAGAACTTCGTCACCTGCCATTGGCGCTTCTGGAAGACCTAAAATTTCCACTGGAATTGAAGGACCTGCAGATTTAATACGATTACCATTTTCATCAACCATCGCACGTACGCGACCGTAAGATGCACCAGCAAGGACTAAATCACCAACATTTAATGTACCGTTTTGTACAAGAATAGAAGTTACCGCACCACGGCTGTTATCTACACGTGCTTCAATAACAACACCTTGCGCAGCACCTTCTTCAGACGCTTTCAATTCTAACAATTCAGCTTGAATTGAAATAAGGTCAAGAAGTTCATCAATACCTTGACCAGAGTGTGCTGAAACCATTGCAACTGGTACATCACCGCCCCATTGTTCAGGTACGATTTCTTTGGTTGTTAATTCATTCAATACACGATCTGGATCAGCAGATTCTTTATCCATCTTGTTAATAGCAACAATGATTGGCGTACCTGCAGCACGCGCATGATCAATTGCTTCAGCAGTTTGTGGCATTACACCATCATCTGCTGCAACAACAAGGACAACGATATCGGTTGCTTTAGCACCACGAGAACGCATAGCAGTAAATGCCGCATGTCCTGGCGTATCTAAGAAAGTAATAATACCTTTCTCAGTCTCAACGTGATAAGCACCAATATGCTGAGTAATACCACCCGCTTCGCCTTGCGCCACTTTAGCACGACGAATACGATCAAGAAGTGAAGTTTTACCATGGTCAACGTGACCCATGATTGTAACCACTGGAGCACGTGTTGTTTGTGCACCACGCGCTTCTTCAGCTGCTTCAAGTAAGTTATCTTCAGCTTGAGTATCAGATACACGAACTGGATTATGCCCCATTTCTTCAACAACAAGCGCTGCAATATCTTGCTCAATTGCTTGGTTTTGAGTAACCAACTCACCCATTTTCATGAGTGATTTAATCACTTCACGAACTTTAACCGCCATTTTCGCAGCGAGATCAGCAACAACAATGGTCTCACCAATTTCAACATCATAAACTTGTTTCTTAACTGGTTTTTCAAAGCCATGCTTGTTCGCTTGGCTGGTTTTTAAACCACGTTTATGATGATTTGAGCTAAAGCTTTGCTCTTCTTGACCGCGACGACCGCCTTTCTTCACTGGACGTGTATTGGCAGTATTGGTACCACGTTTGATTTCACGGTCTTCTTTGGCAAATGAGTCTTCATAAGCTTGACCAACAAGACCAGCAGCCAATGGAGAGTCATCTACTACACGAATCGTCGTCGTTGAATCATCAGAAGAATACTTAGACGCCATTTGACGCATTTGCTCAAGTGTACGTTGCTGAGCTTCTTCTGCCGATTTACGACGTGCTGCTTCTTCAGTTGCCTTCAATTGAGCAGCTTGAGCTTCACGCGCACGCTTCTGTTCAGGCGTTTCAACAGCTTTCACTGTTGCTTTGGTAATTGGCTTATTTGTCGATTTGCGTTTTACCACAACCGCTGCTTTTGGTGTTTCTTTTGCAGCGGTTTGTTGTTTCGCAGCCGCACGCATTTTCTCTAAATTCGCTTTTGCTGAGCTTTCAGCTTTTTCGCTATCTTTAGAGCTAGTTTCTGCGACTGGTGCTTTTTGTGTTGCTTTTACTTGAGCATCTGCTTGTGCTTTTGCTAAAGCTTCAGCTTTAATTTGCTCAGGATCAGGCTTAGTAAACGTATGCTTCTTACGAACTTCCACGTTAATTGTTTTAGCCTTACCCGAAGTACTGGCTACTTTAGCAGTACTGGTTGTTTTACGTTTCAACGTGATTTGTCCTGCATGCCCTGTGTCTTGACCATGTGATTTTTTCAAATGGTTGACCAGAACACCTTGCTGTTCAGTAGAAATTTTATCTTCAGCCTTTTTTTGCGGCAATCCAGCTTCACGCACCTGATCAAGGAGCTTTGAAACAGGAAGTCCTACGCTGACCGCTAACTCTTGAATTGACTTATCCGTCATGTATTACCTCCTAGTTAAACCATGATTCACGTGCTTTCATAATCAATTGACCTGCTTTTTCAGCACCTAAGCCTTCGATATCTGCAATATCATCAGTTGCTTGGTCAGCTAAGTCATCGATTGTGACCACACCACGAGCCGCTAAAGCATGAGCAATTTCAGAAGTCATTCCTTCCATTGCAACAAGTTCTGGACTTGGGTCCTGAATATCTTCTTGCTCTTTTAATGCATCAGCTAAAGCTGCTTCTTTTGCACGACTTTGTAGTAATTCAACAATATCTGCATCCAACTCGATTTCATCGAAAGTTTCTGCAGGTACATAAGCAATCTCTTCAAGTGAAGTGAAGCCCATTTCTACCAAAGCCATTGCAAGATCTTCTTCAATATCAAGACGTGTTACAAACATATCTAAATATTGTTGAGCTTCATTTTGTTGACGAGCACGATACTCATCTTCAAGCATCATATCTAACTTATAACCTGTTAGTTCTGACGCTAAACGAACATTTTGACCTTGTGAACCAATTGCACGTGCAAGCTGATCACTGGTTGCGAAAATAATATCTGCGGTATGTGCATCTTCATCAATCACAATACCCGATACATCCGCAGGCTCTAAAGCACTTGCGATATACTGAGCAGGATCATCAGACCATACAACCACATCAATACGTTCGCCATTTAACTCTGATTGTACCGCTTGGATACGTGTACCACGCATACCAATACAAGCACCCACAGGATCAATACGATGGTCATTGGTTTTTACAGCAATTTTTGCACGAACACCTGGTTGACGCGCAGCTGCTTTAATTTCAATGATTTCTTCAGAAATTTCTGGAATTTCCTTCTTCATTAAAGCAATCAGCATTTCAGGTTTTGCACGTGACAATAATAATTGTGCACCACGACCTTCACGATTTACATTGTAAAGGATTGCATTCATACGCTGTTTTGGGCGAAGAATTTCCTTTGGAATCATCTCTTCACGTGCTAAATACGCTTCAGCATTGTCACCTAAGTCGATAATAAAGCCATCTTTGGTTTGTTTTTTCACTTCACCGTAGATTAACTCACCCACTTTAGACTCATAAGCATCTGCAACCAAAGCACGCTCTGCTTCACGGATCTTTTGCACAATTACTTGTTTTGCAATTTGAGCCGCAATACGACCGAAATCAATTGAAGGCACTTCGAGTTCACGAATATCACCAATTGACCATTTTGCAGGATCAACATCAGAAATCGCATCTTGACATGCAGGCATTTCATGATCTTCATCAGCAACCACTTCCCATTGACGGAAAGTACTGTAATCGCCTGTTTTACGATCAATTTCTACACGTAACTGAGCTTCTTCCGAATTCGTTCCTTCGTAGAATTTCTTTTTAGTCGCCGCAACCAAAGCCTGTTCTAGCGCTTCAAAAATTGCTTCACGACTCACACCTTTCTCATTACTAACCGTTTCAACGACGGTGAGAATTTCACGTGCCATAAGTCACCTATATATTCAGATTTCTATTTCTGGATTAATCCTGAAAGACCAAATTTGCCTTATCTATATTATTACTATCAATCTCAAGTACTTGTTGTTCAACTTCGACTTGGATGAATTCATTTTCTAAATCTACAGCAACCAATTTTGCTTGGAACTTACGACGATTCTCAACCGCAGCGATCAAACGGAATGCAACTTGTTGACCGATATAATTCTGTAATTGAGCCAATTGGAAAAATGGACGATCCCAACCAGGTGATGAAACTTCTAAAGCATATTCACCTGAAATTGGATCATGTACATCCAAAATTGCACCAACTTGTTGAGTCACACGTACACAATCCTGTACACCAATACCACGACCCAACTCAACCTCACCATCTTCATTCATGACAGGTTCAGCATTTTCTGGAACGTCTTTATCAATATAAATACGCAATAAAGACTTTTTACCTTGAGGAATAAATTCAATTCCCCAAAGTTCCACATCACAAGCTTGCACTGCAGGAGTAATTAAATCTTGGAGTGCTTGAGTTTTATTTGATAGCTTCATTTACTCTCGTCATATTTGTGCGATTCAATCGCTCATCGGACCAATTCAAACTTACTATAGTGAAGCATGTCTTTTTGACCAATTGATGTCCACACTACACGATAAGCCAATAAAAAAGGGCGTAATCGCCCCTATTATCGCACAGAAAACCATAGGCTCACTATGCAAAAAGACCCACCTATATGTGAGCCCTTTAAGAAACTTGGTAGCGGGAGCTGGATTTGAACCAACGACCTTCGGGTTATGAGCCCGACGAGCTACCAGACTGCTCCATCCCGCATCAACGTTGCAAAATTATACACAAGAATTTAAAAAAATTCAATCAAACTTAATGTATTGAAAATCAGTTTCTTGCTTGATTAAGTTGCACCTTAATCAAAATGGTAGCGGGAGCTGGATTTGAACCAACGACCTTCGGGTTATGAGCCCGACGAGCTACCAGACTGCTCCATCCCGCACCGACACTGCATTTTGTATACAAATAAATCCTTCAATCTAAATGTTTTAATTAAGTTGCATCTTAATTAAATTGGTAGCGGGAGCTGGATTTGAACCAACGACCTTCGGGTTATGAGCCCGACGAGCTACCAGACTGCTCCATCCCGCACCGATACTGCAAATTCACACACAAAATAAACTTTTCAATTTAAATGTCTTTAATTAAGTTGCATCTTAATTAAATTGGTAGCGGGAGCTGGATTTGAACCAACGACCTTCGGGTTATGAGCCCGACGAGCTACCAGACTGCTCCATCCCGCATCAATGTTTTTTAGCTGTACCACCAACAATCTGGTTCATTGTTGGTGCGGAAGGGGGGACTTGAACCCCCACGCCCGAAAGCACTACCACCTCAAGGTAGCGTGTCTACCAATTCCACCACCACCGCAGCTGTGACGCATTCTAGTAGCTTGTGCGCCAAATTGAAAGGTTTAATTTCAAAAAGCTATTTATTTTGGTGCATTTGGCGAAGTTTCGTTCGTATTTGGTTGAACTGGTGTCGCCGGCTGAGTCGTCGTTTGTACAGTTTTTAAACCATAAGCATCCGAAGTTAGCTTTTTTGCAAACACAGCTAAAGTTAAACTCGTTACAAAAAACAAAGCCGTTAAAATGGCAGTTAATCGCGTCAAGAAACTTGCTGATCCTGATGCACCAAATACAGTTGCAGCACCACCGCCACCAAAAGATGCACCTGCATCAGCACCTTTACCATGCTGTACAAGGATAAGTACAATCATTAATACAGCCAAGATGATGTGTACAACCAGCACAAAACTATGCATGCTGAACTCCTATTATTTTGTTTTAGCAAATGCTTGAGCAATTTTATAAAATGACTCAGCATTAAGTGATGCACCACCAACAAGTGCACCGTTGATATCTGGACAAGCGGCTAACTCTACTGCATTTTCAGGTTTAACACTACCGCCATATAAAATAGCTGTACGTTGACCTTCAGTTGTAATTTGAGTTAAACCCTCTCGAATTTTAGCATGCATTGCTTGAGCATCCTGTGGAGAAGCCGTTTTACCTGTTCCTATCGCCCATATCGGCTCATAAGCAATCACAATATTGTGCCATTGTTCAGGTTTTACAACTGCAGCTAAATCACAAATTTGTTGCAATACGATCTGCTCAGCTTGTCCCGCTTCGCGTTGTTCTAAGCTTTCACCAACACAATAGATGATGTGAAGATTAGCATTTAAAGCATTACCGATTTTTGCTTTAATTTTAGCAACATCATCACCAAAGATTTCACGGCGCTCTGAATGACCAATCAACACATAGTCAATCTGGCTATCTTTGAGTAGTTCTGCACTCACCTCGCCCGTATATGCACCTGTGCCAGCCATTTGCGAAACATCTTGTGCAACGACTTTTACAGTCGATACATTTTGAAGTGATTGTTTTATTGACAATAAAGCAAGAGAAATAGGTGCGACACCAATATGACATTGTTGTTCTGTAATTGGTGCATCTTGTAAAAGCTGTTTTAAATCTTGAATAAGTTGCTGTGAATCAGCCTGCATTGGGTTCATTTTCCAATTGCCGACAACCCAAGGAATAATGTTCGAACCCGACATACATCTAACCTTTTATCGAAAATGTGCACATTCTACACGGAATTTTCAATTTTAAAGCATTTTTTCTTTATCAATTTAAGCTTCTCATTTAAAGTCGTGGTGTGGAAAATTATAGGAAATATAAATCATTTCATGGATAATGATTAAAATTCTAATTGGCTCAAGTTATCATGCAAATATCTTTGTAGAATAATGCGTTTAATTCTAGATATTTTTGCCGATAATCGTATAATTTTCGTATTCCAATTATAAAATGAAATTTAAGGTGTTTTGGGGATGTCTATACAGAATGGTTCACTTAGGTTTTCAGGATATATCCGCCGCATAGTCGATGAAGGTTTTTTATCTGCACAGCAAATGAAAGATGCGCTGGAGAGTGCTCAAAAAATTAAAATGAGCACTGTTGAGTACCTGATTGAAAAATCAAACCTTAAACCCTTACTCATTGCAGAAATGATTTCTTCTGAGTTTGGGGAACCTATTTTTGATTTGGACAGTTTTAATCCAGATATGTTTCCAAAAGAGGTTGCTGATAACAATTTATTCGCTAAACATCAGCTTGTACCGCTTGTCCAACGTGGCAAGATTCTGTATGTCGCAACCAGTGATCCTACCAATATAGAAGCACTTGATGCCATCCGCTTTAACTGTGGTTTGAGTATTGAGCCTATTATTGTGGAATACGATAAATTAGAAAAAGTTTTAGCCAAACATTTTACTATAGAAGAAAATTTTAACTTCGGTGATGAAGATTTCGATGTTGATATTATTGCAACGAGTGATCAAGAACCCTCAGAAGATGAAGATCATGAAGAAACATCAGAAGATGAAGCACCAATTGTAAAGTATGTGAATAAGTTATTGGTCGATGCCATTCGTATGGGCGCATCTGATTTACATTTTGAACCTTATGAAAAATCATATCGTGTACGTTATCGAGTGGATGGTGTACTCCGAACGATTACCAACCCACCCTTACAACTTGCAACACGCCTTGCTTCTCGTTTGAAAGTGATGTCAAAAATGGACATTTCCGAGAAACGCATACCACAAGATGGTCGTATAAAACTCAAACTCTCAAAAACTAAGGCAATTGATTTCCGTGTCAACTCACTGCCAACTTTATTTGGGGAAAAGCTAGTATTACGTATTCTAGATCCTTCAAGCGCTATGTTAGGTATCGATGCTTTAGGATACGAGGAAGCTCAAAAAGCCTTATTTATGGAGGCTTTGGAAAAACCGCAAGGGATGTTATTGATTACAGGTCCAACAGGTTCTGGTAAAACAGTGTCTTTATATACTGGCTTAAACATCCTCAATACCGAAACATCCAACATTTCAACAGCCGAAGATCCTGTTGAAATCAACCTAGAAGGCATTAATCAGGTCAATGTCAATCTAAAAGCTGGACTAACCTTCTCTGTTGCACTGAAATCATTTCTTCGTCAAGACCCAGACATTATCATGGTCGGCGAGATTCGTGATTTAGAAACGGCTGAAATTGCAATTAAGGCAGCACAAACAGGTCACATGGTCATGTCAACATTACATACCAACAGCGCGCCAGAAACGCTCACCCGTTTACGCAATATGGGAGTCCCTTCATTTAATATTGCCACATCAGTAAACTTAGTGATCGCACAACGACTTGCAAGACGTTTATGTAGCCATTGTAAAGCACCTATAGAAATACCAAAACAGAGTCTGTTGGAACTGGGGTTCACAGAACAAGATTTAAGCAATCCTGATTTACAAATTTTTCAGCCTATTGGCTGCTCAGAATGTCGTGAGGGTTATAAAGGCCGAGTAGGGATTTATGAGGTAATGAAAGTAACACCTGAAATCTCAAAGATTATCATGGAAGATGGCAATGCACTGCAAATTGCAGCTGCATCAGCCAAATTGGGGTTTGATAATCTCAGACGCTCAGGATTAGTAAAGGTCATGAATGGACTAACTTCTTTACAAGAAATTAACCGCGTGACAAGTGAATAAATATAATCAATATTCAAGGAAAATCTTATGGCAGCGAAAAAAGCTCAAATGATGCCTACATTTGCTTATGACGGGGTAGATCGTAAAGGGGTCAAAATCAAAGGGGAACTTCCTGCTCGAAATATGGCACTTGCAAAAGTGACTTTGAGAAAGCAAGGCATCACCATCAAGACCATTCGAGAGAAAAAGAAAAACTTTCTCGAAGGCTTAATGAAAAAAGGAATTTCAACACTCGATATCACCATTTTTACTCGTCAGTTGGCAACCATGATGAAAGCTGGTGTGCCTTTAGTACAAAGCTTTGAAATCGTCGCTGAAGGTTTAGAGAATCCTTCCATGCGAGAAGTAGTACTGGGTATTAAAGGTGAAGTTGAAGGGGGCAATACTTTTGCTGGTGCGTTAAGAAAATACCCGCGCTATTTTGATAATCTATTTTGTTCACTGGTTGAATCTGGTGAACAATCTGGCGCCTTAGAAACCATGCTGGATCGCGTTGCAATTTATAAAGAAAAAAGCGAACTTCTCAAACAAAAAATTAAAAAAGCCATGAAATACCCAATTGCGGTTATTGTAGTCGCAGTCATTGTCACCATTATTCTCATGGTCAAAGTTGTTCCTGTATTTCAAGATTTATTTAGCTCTTTTGGTGCGGACCTACCAGCATTTACTCAAATGGTGGTCAATATGTCAAACTGGATGCAAAAATATTGGTTTATCTTCTTACTTATCGTTGGCATTATAATCGCTTCTTTTCTAGAAACTAAAAAACGCAGTAAAAAATTTCGAGATTTCCTTGATAAAACTGCATTAAAATTGCCTATTTTTGGAGATTTAGTTTATAAGGCGATTATTGCACGCTATAGTCGTACACTAGCAACGACCTTTGCTGCAGGTGTGCCTTTGATTGAAGCACTAGAATCGACAGCTGGTGCAACCAATAATGTGGTTTATGAACAAGCCGTCATGAAAATTCGTGAAGATGTTGCAACAGGCCAACAACTCAACTTTGCAATGCGTGTCACTAATCGATTTCCATCTATGGCGGTACAAATGGTTGCAATCGGCGAAGAATCAGGCGCACTGGATGCGATGCTCGATAAAGTCGCAACACATTTTGAAAATGAAGTAGATAATGCTGTCGATGGCCTAACCTCGATGATGGAACCATTGATTATGGCAGTATTGGGGGTGCTCGTAGGAGGACTTGTAATCGCAATGTATCTACCTATTTTCAAAATGGGTGCAGTTGTCGGTGGATAAACCACAGCTTAAATGAATGGTTCTAAATATGCTTAATGATCTTTTGAGTTTACTTATCCAATCCCCAACAGTACTCTATTTAACTGTTGGGATTTTAAGTCTGTGCATTGGCAGTTTTCTAAATGTTGTGATTTTTAGAACACCAAAAATGATGGAGCAAGAATGGCAACAAGAATGCCAAATGTTACTGCATCCTGAACAAGCGATTATTGATGAATCAAAGCTCAGCTTAAGTCAACCGGCATCAACTTGTCCTAAATGTAAAACCCCGATTCGCTGGTATCAAAACATACCCGTCATCAGTTGGTTGGTTTTAAGAGGAAAATGCGGTTCTTGCCAAAACCCGATTAGTTTCCGCTATCCATTCATTGAAATACTGACAGTGATTTGCTCTTTAATCGTTGTAGCCGTGTATGGGCCAACCTTACAAATGATCTTTGGTATCTTGCTGACATGGGTTCTCATCACCTTAACCTTTATCGATTTTGATACGCAATTATTGCCTGATCGTTTCACATTAACTTTGGCAGGAATTGGTCTAGCTGCAAATGCATTTCACCTTTACACCTCTCCTACGTCAGCAATTTGGGGCTATATCATTGGTTTCTTGTGTTTATGGGTGGTTTACTATGTATTTAAAATAGTCACAGGTAAAGAAGGAATGGGCTATGGTGACTTTAAGTTACTCGCTGCACTAGGTGCCTGGATGGGACCACTTATGCTACCCTTGATCATTTTACTTTCTTCTTTAGTCGGCTCTATTATCGGTATTATTTTGCTCAAGACACGTAAAGAGAATCAACCCTTTGCTTTTGGGCCTTATATTGCAATTGCAGGCTGGATTGCATTCTTATGGGGCGAACAGATTATGAAAGTGTATTTAGGTCAATAATTTAACAATCTAAATGACGCATCAAATCGTGCTTTAAAGGATCTAATATGACATTTATCTTGGGTTTAACAGGTGGAATTGGGAGCGGAAAGTCTGCTGCAAGCCAATGGTTTGAAACCCAAGGTATTCAAGTGGTAGATGCGGATATCGTAGCACGAGAAATTGTCGAAAAAGGTCAACCTGCTTTAACACAAATTAAAGATACTTTTGGTGATTGGGTTTTACTTGAAAATGGAGAACTCAATCGTCGTGCATTACGTGAATATATTTTTAAAGTACCTGAAGCTCGCCAGCAACTTGAGCAAATCACCCACCCTGCGATTCGTAGTGCGATTATTCAGCAATTAGCAGATGCAACGAGCCCATATGTGGTCTTGGTTTCGCCCCTGTTGTTTGAAACCAATCAGCATCAATTAACTGACCATACTTTATTGATTGATGCCGGTGAGGATTTACAAATTTTACGTGCATCGCAACGTGATGATCAAACGATTGATCAAATTCAAAAAATCATTGCCGCTCAAATGCCTCGTGCAGAAAAGCAAAAAATAGCCAATGATATCGTGCTCAATGATGGTCATATTGAGCATTTATATGCCAAGCTTGCAGTATTACATCAACAATATCTAACCCATTCAAAGCAATAACTTATTTGTTCGGCTTATTTTATTGTCGTTGTTTTTGTTGATCTAAACCCTGTTGTAAACTGTCTTGATGAGTAAACCATCGCCAAGGCTGTAATGCCCCTATTCCCATACCAATCAAACCACAAATAATCGCAGCACTTAATGGTTCATTGAGTAAAGGAACAGCAATAATTGCGGCGATAAAAGGTGCCAATGTAACAATACTTCCCGTCTTAAATGCGCCTAAACGCTTAATTGCTTCAACATAAGCCAAGGTTGCAATGATGACAACAAATATGCCATGAAACAGCGTTTGCATAATCAAATGTGGCATTGCAACTTGATCAAGTTGTTTTGGTAAAAATAATAAATAGATGGGTACGTAAACAATTGCTGACCAAATTGCCACACCCGCCATAGAGTGCCAAGCCGATAATTTCCATTGACGGAGTAAAACAGTAAAAATACCCCACCAAATCGCACTGATAAAAAACAGTAAATCTCCAAAACCAAATGCAACGCCAGTTTCTTGATACATCAAAAAACTCATCCCTGAAATTGCAGCCAACATAATCACTAAACTAAGCCATGTGTGCTTATCAAAAGGTTGTTTAAACAATAGAAATGCTGCAATTGCGGTGCATAAAGGGATACAACCATTTAAAAAGATCGCCGCATGTGCTGCAGGAACATAATGAAAGGCGCTATAAGAGGTTAAACAATAAACAACACCACCAATCATAGCCAAAATAAATGGCTGTTTTTTAAATAAAAAAGCTGTGTCTTTCTTATAAATTAAAATAGGCATAAGAATACAAAATGCCAATGAAAAGCGTAATGCTGCAATATCCCAAGCGCTGATATGCCAAAGTGCATTGAGTCGTGATGTGATGGTAAATCCTCCCCAAATACACATCGTGATTGCGACATATATATAGCCTTGCGTACGGGAGGTCATCATGATTTTCTCGAATTAAAGAAAGGTCGATTGGTCATTCACAATAAATGAATAATCAATCCACCATTACAACATATTGATGATAAGAATTAATATGATTGACGTTGACGACAAGCTTCATAAAGCGCCATACCCGTTGCCACACTGACATTTAAACTTTGCAAATTACCTGACATTGGGATAAATACCGTTTGATCACATTGTGACTGGGTAATTGGTCGAAGTCCTGTATCTTCTGCCCCCATGACCACACAGATCGGTGTGCCTGTAAAATCAAATTGTTGAATAGGTAAAGCCTTTTCATCCAACATCGTTCCAACCACACGTACATTAAAATTGTCTTTGATATGCCCCAGTGTTCTTGCCAAATTTGTCACTTGAATAAATTTAACCTTTTCCGCCCCGCCTGCAGCAACTTTGCGTGCTGTTGGTGTTAAGGTCGCTGCTCGATCACGTGGAACAATCACAGCTTCAATACCCATCGCTGCTGCAGTACGAATACATGCACCCAGATTATGCGGATCGGTAATATGATCCAAAGCCAACAATAAAGGATGATCTGTCGATTCTAAAATTTGATCTAGATCTTTTTCATTTAATGTCGGAAGTGCTCTCACAGCAGCAACCACGCCCTGATGAAAAGGTTGACCTGCCAATTTTTCCAAACTGTCACGACTGGCTTTTTGCACACTGATACCAAACGGTTCAGCCAACTGTAAAATACGTTGTAAACGTTGGTCATCACGACCTTTTAGGGTAAACAAAGTTAAAACTCGTTCTGGTTCCAACTCCAATAATGACTCCACAGAATGAACGCCATAATAATATTCGGGCTTCGCCATGAACGACCTCTATTCGTAATACAATGATAGAAATGAAAAATCCTGCAAAGCCAACTTTACAGGATTTTATTTGATGCTCTAGTTTAACCGATTTGCACTAAAATTTGTTTGTCTTATTTCTAAACGTGCTAATTTCAAAATACGTTAATTTCAAGACACTTTGTTTCACACCAAAGATAACAATATTTTAAATAAAACCATTAACCTTCTAAATGACAGACATAGTCCAATACATCATCTGTTTCAATTTTAAAGCGGCTATTGCCTGGTACATAAAAGGATTGACCCGCACGGAACAACTCGCTTTCCTCACTGTCAGCAATTTTCACACGACATTCACCTGAAATAATTTCCATACGTTCAGGCACGTGCGTTTCAAACGTCAATGCTTCTTCAGTTGGAAGAATAACCCCTAAAGTCTTTTTAGTTCCGTCTTCAAATTGCACTGTATGACTAATGCACAAGCCACCAAAATATACATTTGATTTTTTTACCACTGATACATGATCGTACTGAGTTGACATGCGTATTCTCCAGATAATGCGCATTTATATAAATTATGATCAAGCTAGTTTAATGTTGCGATTCAAACTAATCAATCTATGTTTTCAACTGGATGTACTTCTACTTTCCAATTCTGTTTTTCAATCTGTTTGGCATAAAATCTTGGCATATCTAATTCTAATTTACCAGCAGATGCTTGGGCCAAATAGCGACAAATCTGCTGTTTCTCTTGATTATAAATCGCCCAGCAAAGCTGCTCATCCTTAAGATCATGGATCACAACTTTAGACGAACCTTCATTCATTCCAACATGAAACTGCGCTTCTGCTTCATAGTCTTTAAACTGCTGAGCATGTGGAAAATCCACACTGTTTTCATCAAAATGATAACGATCGTGATTCATTACACTCTGCTTGACGATTGGCCAAATACAAAACCGCAGAAAATGCTGGTCTGCCACACGACTATTTAAATAATTTCCAGTATTCAAAAATTGTAGAATGTGTCTTTCCAAATCACGCACACCACCCTGACATCCACCCCACATACCCGCTAAAATCAATTCTGTATGTGAATAATAGTCATGCATAATATGAAACCACCGATCGCTTTTTAACCACTCATTGACAGCCGCTTGCTCACGATAAGACACCAATGAGTCTGCATCACGGATTAAGAAACGTTTTACGGTTGGATCATCCATCACAAAAAAGCGCCAAAACAACCCTGAAATTTGTCGCTGTTGTTCATTAACAACAATGACTTGCGCACCTTTTGCAAGCAAGCGCTGTACAACATCTTGAGGGACACTATTGTCTATATAAAAGCGACAAACCCAATCGGGATAAATTTCTTTAGCTAAGTCCACATTCATTACAGAAGTTTCACAATAACGTGGATTTGAGCCAAATAGAGAAAATGCAATAATATTTTCAGATGGGTTTTCAGTATTAAACGGCGGTGGCGACGCAGCGAACAATGCTATAGCTGCCTGATCTTTGACTTGTTTTTTCTTACTGTCGATTGCTAATCGGCCATATTTGGTTAACTCTTCTGATTTATTTAAAAAATAACAAACTTCAGCCAAGCCATCATAAATATTGGTGTCTATTGTATTTGGACTGAGTTTTATCGCTTGTTGATAATGCACATGTGCATCTTCATAACGCTTTAAACGTAATTCAGTAAAAGCTAAATCCATCATGATGACCACATGATCTGGCATTCGTTGTGCGACCTCAGAAACCGCTTTATAGGCTTCTAAATAGTTTCCTTGTGCAGTTGCACGTTTAAACTGTGCTGACAATTGATCCAGCTTTTGGTTTAACTGTGCAATATTATTTTTATTGATGTGCTGTTTAATCGGCGCCTTGGGCAAAGGGAGTTTCATTTTCATATTAAAATTATTTAGAATACTTAGAATTGCTTTATATTAGAATATTTTCTGACTTGTGACAAAAACAAAACTTCACTATCTTAGAACCTCATCGTTCGCAGCTTGGATGCGTTTATGCTGACACACTTAAATTTAATGAATTTTGCCTTGGCTGATAATCTTGCAATCGATATAGAGCACGGTTTTAACGTCCTGACTGGGGAAACAGGCGCTGGTAAATCATTACTCTTAGATGCTTTATCGGCATGCTTAGGCGAGCGTACAGATACCAATTATGTCCGCTATAATGCCGAAAAAGCAGATGTGACTGCTGTTTTTAGCTATCAGGTCAATAGTCCTGAAGCCGAATGGCTCAAAACCCATGAGTTGGATGATGAATCAGGTGAAATTCATTTACGACGTGTCATTTTTGCCACTGGTCGTAGTAAAGCTTGGATCAATGGTCGACCAAGCAGCCTTGCTGAATTAAAAGAAATTGGACGTTTACTGGTTCAACTCTATAGCCAGCATAGCCAACAACAATTACTCGAACCACCCTACCCAAAGCATTGGTTAGATCGTTATAGTAATTTCTATCAACCTGCGCAAGAAGTGCGTGAAAGCTTTAATATTTGGCAAAAAAATATCCGAACTCATCAAGCCGCTATTGATGCTCAAGCCAATCGTTTACAACGTATTGCGACTTTAGAGTTACAACTTGAAGAACTCGAAGATGTGATTCGTATTGATTATAAAGAAATTGAACAAGAATTTGACCGCTTAAGCCACCATGAGCACATCATGCAGGATTGCGGATATAGTCTGAATGTATTAGATGAATCGGAACAAAACATCAGCCAAGAAATATCTTCGGTCATTCGTCGCTTAGAATCACATGCAGGACGTAGTGAACAACTCACTGAAATATATAATTCACTGATCAATGCACAAAGTGAAATTGAAGATGCTGCCGCAAATTTACGTCAATTTATTGATCGTCAAAGTTTTGACCCAGAACGTATGGATGAATTGAATACTCAATTAGAAATTTTCCATCGTTTAGCACGTAAATATCGTATTCAACCCGATGAACTCAAACAACAGTTTGAAACTTGGCAAGCTGAATTGGCTCAACTGCATCAATTGCAAGATCCTGAAACTTTGGCTGAGCAAGTTGAAATTTCACATCAAACCTTTTTAGAAAAAGCACAGTATCTCGATCAAATTCGTCGTGAAGCTGCGCTCCCTTTGGCCAAACACCTAACCGAGCAAGTCAAACAACTTGCACTTCCTGAAGCACATTTTGAATTTAGGTTTGAACCTTTAGAACAAGTCTCTGGTGAAGGACTCAGTTTTATTCAACTGCTCTTCACAGCAAACAAAGGGATTCCTGCACAGCCCTTAGCTCGTGTCGCTTCGGGTGGTGAACTATCTCGAATCGCCTTAGTCATGCAGGTGATGAATGCCGAAAAAACTGAAGCCGAAGTTTTAGTCTTTGATGAAATTGATGTGGGTATTAGTGGTGGTACAGCTGAAATCGTCGGTCGTTTATTGGCAGGCTTAGGGCAGCATGTTCAAATTCTGTGTATTACCCATCAAGCTCAAGTTGCAGCACAATCAGATCAACATCTTTTAGTCAAGAAACAACAAACAGATCCTGCAAGTAGTACCATTATTGAATTAGAAGAAGATGCACGCATTCAAGAATTAGCGAGAATGACCGGTGGTGTTGAAATTAGTGAGACTACCTTGCAACATGCAAAACAACTTCGCCAATTGAAATTTCAGTAAAAAACTTGATGATGACGATATTCACCTTGAAATATTTCCCTAAAAACCATTTGGTGAATATCGATTTGTCTAGTATGTTGAAATTTAAACAAGACAATCTACATAGCATTAGCACTCAAATACTAAATATATGAACAGCAGGAGCAGTCCATAGGTGACCAAACAATATCTTTCACATCGCTGCTTGATTGCCCCACCTGATTTAGCAGATGATTTTTTTGCAAATACCGTGATTTATATTGCTCGGCATGATGAAGACGGCGCTCAAGGCATTATTATTAATCGTCCTGCAGGAATTCAGGTCAAAGAATTACTCAATGATTTGGAAATAGCAGCAGATCATGTACGCCCACATGAAGTCTTACAGGGTGGGCCACTGCGCCCAGAAGCTGGTTTTGTACTACACACAGGACAGCCGACGTGGCATTCTTCAATTGCTGTCGGTGAGAACCTATGTATTACCACCAGTAAAGATATTTTAGATGCGATTGCACATAATGAAGGCGTAGATCGTTATCAAATCGCTTTAGGTTATGCGAGCTGGTCAAAGAACCAACTTGAAGAAGAAATTGCCAAAGGTGATTGGTTAATTTGTGATTCTGATATGGATCTAGTGTTTAATTTACCCTATACCGACCGTTGGGATGCTGCATATCGTAAAATAGGCATTGACCGTACTTGGTTATCTTCTGAGATTGGACATGCCTGATTTAACAATGCCACAACTGATTATGGCTTTTGATTTTGGAACACAAAAAATGGGGATGGCAGTAGGCTCATCCCTCATACACAGCGCAACACCGTTAGCACTTTTTCCAATGAAAGATGGAATCCCAAATTGGGACAACTTATTGAAAATTGTTAAACAACATCAACCCAGTTTATTTTTAGTGGGTTTGCCCCTGAATATGGATGATTCAGAATCTGAATTATCAACCCGAGCAAGAAAGTTTGCACGGCGCTTACGTCATCAAACCAATATTGAAACCTTGATGGTCGATGAACGTTTAACAACCCGTGAAGCACGTGATGAGCTAGAACATTATCAAACTCAAGGCCGTGCTAAAAACTTAGCAGCAGATAGTATTGCCGCAGCGTTATTCATTGAAAGTTGGTATCGAGATCCTGTAGGTATTACACCTTAGTGAATAAGTAATAAAACTGAAAAACTCAATCGTTAAGATTTTGATAAAAAACCCATCTTTGGATGGGTTAAAATTTGATGAACTCATTGGTCAAAAAACAATGATTGATACACAACCAATAAACTCTAATTATTTTTACGCTCTAAGATATGAACGGTTGCTGTACGTCCAGCGACAAAAGCCAACGAATGGTGTGGTACTTCATCCAAAACGATTTTAACAGGTACACGCTGCGCCAAACGTACCCAACTAAAGGTTGGATTTACATTTGCCAATAATCCTGAAGATGTCGTCCGCTCACGATCTTCAATCCCAGATGCAATTCCCTGAACATGACCTTGATATTGAAGTGAATCACCCATTAATTGAATGGTTGCAGGGTCATTTAAATGAATCTTATTCAGCTTGGTTTCCTCAAAATAACCAACCACATAAAGCTGCTTTCGATCTAATAATGCAGCAACAGCTTGCCCAACTTTGACATAGTTCCCTACGCGCATATCAAAATTTGAGAGTGTTCCATCGGCAGGTGCAACCACCTCTGCCCGATTTAAATTCAACTGTGCTAAATGCACATTACTGTTTGCTGCTTCGATTAAGGCTTTCTGCTGTTTAATATTGGCTTCTGACTGTTGGATTGCCGCTTCAAGTTGTTGATGCTCTGCATGTGATTGATCACGCTGAGCAAACACTTGATCTTGCTCTTGTTTTGAAATCGCACCATCCATCAAATCCGAATAGCGTTTTGCATTTTTATCTGCCAAATTTATATTGGCTTGTGACTTAATCACATTGGCTTTGGCCTGTGCCAAGCCTGCTTCGGCTTCAGCAAGACCTGATTTTGCTTTGGCTAAATCTGACTTTGCTTGCTCAACATCTAAAGCCTGACGTGCTAAATCAATTTTAAAAAGAACCTGCCCCTTTTTCACCGTTTGGTTATCCTGAACCAAAACTTCAGTTACTAAACCTGAAATATCAGAAGAAACTTGAATCACATCGCCACGGATCCGACCATCTCGTGTCCAAGGTTCAGCATTATAATAATTCCAAACATGAACAATACAGAGTATGGCGATCAATAGCACAACAACAAAACCAAATGGTCGTATTGCTTTCCGCATATCAAATGTTTTCATGATTTACCTATTCATTCATCAAATTTTAAAATCGAACTTACAGCCCTAAGCCAATAAATAACCCATGCATAGCACACAATAAAATCAAATACACACACAAATTAAAAATCGCAGGAAAAACAATCCAGTCTTTCTCAGCCAAGCGATCTAGACCAATCACAATGATTTTAAAGAGGATGTAGGCCAAAACTGCTTGAATTAAAAATGCAGGAACATAAACACCATAAATATTGAACTCACCCATTTTACGCTCCAACGACAGCTGCTGAATCAAATCCAACTTTTTGGTGGCAAATACTATTTCGAATATTATTGATTGAAATTTCTACACGCTGACGAATATCCTCATCGCCAAGCGATTGAACATCGGCAAGCACTTGATCAAACATATAACCCAGCGAAGCAGATAATTTTTCATTGCGCTGATTGAGTTCACATTGAACCAACCATTGATTTAATAATCTTTGTAATTCCACAAGAGTCTGTCTGACAGTGGAATCTGGAGAGAGTTTTTTAACAAGTTCTTGTAATCGGGTTAAATCAATCGCTGCACTCGATTCAATCAAGGCATTATTAATTTCAATCTTTAATAATTCCGATTGCACAGGCTTGGTATTGAGTACCCCGATACGATCTAACATACTACGTAAGTGAATTTTAAAACCGACACCATAGGGCATGTCTATGGTTTCTCGCATCGCTTTATAGTGCCTTGCCAAGATACGTTGTACCGTCATATCAGGAGACATAGAGCGAACCACATGTACGACAAAGACCGAAATGATTGGTCCAAAAATCGTACTGATAGAAAAATCGAAAAAAGCAACTTGATCTAAGACATAACGATTTTGTAGCCCCAAGCCCATCACGGTACTCATAATTAAAGGCAGTCCAAGCACGTTTAAAGGTGGATGTGAATACAACATGACGCAAAAGAAAACAAAAGGTGCTAAAACCACCATCAATTCCCAAAAAGAAGTGACATGCGGAAAGATGCCATATGCATAAATAAAGACTAAAACTGTCCCGTAAATACTGGCACGAATAAATATTTTAAGTGCAGGTACAGGATCATCGAGAAAAGTCAAAATACACACTGTGATTGCGGCCATTTCAGCCAGCATGAAACCTGTTTTCCAACCACTATAAATCCAAATCATACAAGCGATAATGATTGTTAAAAATGCCGATAATCCACCCCGTACGGCTACCCCATAATCACGGTGTAAACTTGGATAAGTTGTGGTTAAGGGTGCAATCATGCTCGGTAAAGTATTGTCTCCAGCTTGTATTCGTTGCCAAATCAACTTCACAGCACGGGTATTTTGAATAAAATGGCGGATATCCATTTTCAAACTACCTAAAATCACTTGCTGCTCAGAAGTTGCATGCTGAGTGATGACATGAAAGTTCTGATCAAATTGTTCAGGCAAATGCCTAAGCTCACTTTCATCTATTACATTTTTATCGTCTAGAAAATCATCTACGTCACCATGCAATTGCTGAAGGTACTGTCGATAATTCAAATCAATTTGATCTAGTTGTTTAATTCTTTCTGACATGGCAACCAAGTTCGCCACCAACATGGTCACTTGATGCAGTAACTCCTGAAGCGGTTTGGTCATGCCTTTAAATTTAGACTTTTCATAACTCAAATGCACAGCCATGGTGTGAATATCAGAAGTATCTCGGGTAATACCTGCCAACAATTGAGTGTAATTTTCCAAATGCTGGGGATCAGATAAAATTGAATCAAAAACCTGTTTGGTATCTTGCAATGTTTTGGTCACCCGTACTTGCACGACAGGCCCTAAATGCATTGGAAAAATAGTTGCTGTGACTACAGCACTACAAACAACGCCTATGGAAATTTCTAGAAAACGTCCTAAGGCCATGTCAAAAATAGAAATGGTATCTATATAATAAATTGAATTAAAACAAATAATAACAGCAGTATAGCCCGCCAGCATGACTACATAACTTCGTGGTGAACGATCAATTAAGGAAAGATAGAGACATACACCAACCCATGATGCCAATACAAAAGTAAATAATAATGGGGTATTGATTAAAAAAGGCATGATTGCGACCGCAAAAACCGCACCAAATAAGGTTCCCAACAAACGATAAATACTTTTTGAAGCTGTCATCCCCGAATAAGGATTGGCAATCACAAAAACCGTGCCTATCGCCCAAATGGGATAGCTCAAATTCAGTTCAAATGCCACATATAGCGCCAACATGCCTGCGATAAAAGTTTTCGTCGCAAAAATCCAATCCAATTTATTGGGTCTAAAAGCCAATAGTGGTTTGATTAATAACATGAATACGACTCGCTATAACCTGAATGATGTGTGTCTCTTCCGCTTATGTACCTGTTCGGCTTAAAACAATTCTGATGTTCGCAGCATGCTTTACCGTGAATAGCCCACCAAATGCCACAAACCTATGCTTTCCACACGACCAAAAAAACCGCACCATTTAACATATAAACAGTGAAGTTAATCTTCAAAAACAATGAAGTATGAATTTGAGAAAACGATAAAACTGAGTTCTGAGTACAACTTTGAGAAGAGAATAAATCCAATTTATCGTGAAATTTAAAATTACTTATAAGTAGAAATTTCACTATTGAATATTCTTGATAGTAATTCTGGCAATAAAAACAATATCAGTCAACATAAATATCTTAATTTGATAATTTATTAATTTCCATATCAGCAATATAGCTTAATTTATATGAATTTCTCGAACATTGAGTTAAGTTGCTCATTTTCAAACTATCTGTAATTAGAATACAAATTACGCTGATTTTTCTTGAACAATTTGTTATAACGTAACATTAGCTTTTATTTTTTGATTCTCACTTATTGAGTAGGTCATTCATGGCTCTTTCTAGTTTTGGCAAAATTCTCACTGTACTAGATTTATTTTCAGTATCTCGCCCTGTCATCAATGTTGATGTTATTTGTGAAGAGTTAGGGTTATCTAAACCCACCAGTTATCGCTATTTAAAAGAATTGGTCTCAGCTGATATTTTACAACGCCTAAGTGGTACTTCAGGTGATTACACACTAGGCCCCAAAATTGCGGTGATGGATTATATTTCTAGAACCACAGATCCTTTGGTACAGATCAGCAAACCTTTCATGCAAGAAATTTCAGAACGGACTGAGCTTTGTTGTTTATTGACCCATCTAAATGATGATTATTGTATTGATATTCATCATGAAGTATATCGTGATGAAACATTGCTCAGTTATGGTCGTGGTTGTCCACGCCCTGTTTATATGGGCTCATCACCTAAAGCGATCATGGCACATTTGTCCAAACAGAATATTCATCATTATTACACTCGTTTTCAAACGCAATTGGCAGAAGTAGGTTTTGCTGAAGATGAAGAAACTTTTGTCAATAAAATGAAGAAAATCAAAAAACAAGGGTATTACTTTTCTCAAGGTGAACTTGACCCGAATGTTTCTGGTTTATCTATTCCTGTAAAATTTTCGAGTAAAGAAGCACCTCTGGCTCTGACAGTGGTCGCCTCTAAAAACCGCTTTGAATATGTTAATTTGCAAAAACTGATTGAAACATTAGAAGATTCAGCAGCGCAAATTGAAAAACGCTATCAAGCACTTTCTGAAAATCATCAGCTTGCCGAAATCAATACAAATGCCAAGATCTTTTGATCATGCCGATAATTTAAACAAAAGTTTACAATGAGTATTCTTGTATATTTCAATAAATTCTCATATTATGATTTTGTTCTTCAGTAGTACATGATATATCACTGTTATTTTTCCGAAAATAATAGCGACTCAGAGTAATGCCAATCAGCTTTATTGCTGACTGGCATTTTTTATGGCTTCTCGGTTCTGCAATTAGCCTGAATTGTGGATCAAGCATCCGAATGATTGACTGACATCAACCAATTAATCCGAATAAAAATGACGAAAGGTCAAATTCACTCGTGGTTGAACTACACGTAAGGACTTTGCCAGACAATGTTTCCAATAACGTTGGGTCTGCCCTTGCATGACAATCAATTGCCCACTTTGTAACAATAAATCGACTTTTTCAGCTTTCCATTTATGTTTAAAACTAAATTTGCGCGTTGCGCCTAAACTCAATGAGGCAATCACAACATCTTGATTGGGAGAAATCAGTGAAGGTTCATCATCACTATGCCAACCCACAGCTTGGGTACCATTTTCATATAAATTGGCAAGGCATGAGTTATAGGTTTGCCCTGTTAAATGCTCGATATGTTGTTTGAGTCGAAATAGCGCTGGATTCCAAACATGCGCTTGTTTGGCCATACCTGAATAATGATATTGATAATTTTCATCACCATACCAAACCACTTTACGTTCAGTTTTGTAGTATTGACCATGCAAGAAAACTTCATCTTGTTGCCATGCCAAATGTTGTAAGAAGTATTTTAGGTATAAGTCACTTTGCGCTGCATCTAAAATTAAGCCATAGTCCGTTACTCGCCCATCACAAGGCAGCAAGTTGTCTACGGCTTCGGGTTCAAATAATTCAAGATTCATCGCACAAAATTAAATAGAGATTTAGCAAAACAATGGATGAATTTTTTATGAGAAACAAGTGATTTTCTTTGTCAAATTTTATCTAAAAAAGCAAAAATAAATGTATAAGCTACAAACATATCTTTGCTTTAAAGACGATTGATAAAACATCACTCAGCAAATAATCTTAGAAATTAACTTTGCCTCAACCAAGAGCTTTTCATTCTGATCTGCTGTGATTTCAACTAAGTATTTACCATTAGAGTAGAAAATAGAGCCATCCTTTAAAGCAAAACTCATCACCCCCTTTTTTAAAGTGCTCATATCGCCTGAAGGGGTCATTTTGATCAACTCCCAAGAGTTTGGAATCATACCTGGATATTTTTCACCTGCATTTTTATTACGCTCTAAATTCTGTTGAGCCTTGATCAAATTTCCTTCGACGAATAGTTCTTCTTCAGATTTTTGTTGCGCCTTAGCAGGATTATTGCCCGAAGTGGTTTTTAATGATTCGCCAGTATAACGTTGCGTAAAGAAGTCCAACCAACCCACAATTGCTCGGATAATTTTAAATGGCGCAAAAATAATATCTTTCAAAGATGTAATCGGTGAATGACTCTGCCCATCTCGAGAATATGGACGCTTGAGGAAATATAAGTTTCCAAGCTGATCCATTTTGGGTTTAAAGAAATCAAATTTAGCATCTGCGGCCACAGTGATTAAATCTCCTGTCCCCATATCTAAATGACAAATTTCTCGAGGGCCATAAGCGATACGATGTTCACCATAAGCCAAACCGCAAGAATCATAATACAACTGCATAGAATCTCGAGGATCAAACATTGGATTGGAATCCTGACAATCACCTTCCGTCAAATACTGAGTTCGATTGGCATCCAAAGGTAAAATACAGATATGACGTTCCAAACCTTGGGTATTGACTGAAAGTGCTAAACGGCGTTTAGACTCATCATAGGCAATATCTTGAACCACAAAATCATTTTTACGCAGCACTAAACCTTCAACTTCTTGCAAATCGGTTAGTGACTTAATATTAATTGCCGTACCTTCTTGTAAGCAGGCGCTATAAATAATTTTTTGGTCTGAAGTTATCACTGCGTCGGTTGGAAAAATATAACGTAAATCTGCTTCATCCTGTTGTGCGTACGCCCCCATAAACTGAGCACCTGTGCCTTTAGACTTCCATTCTTTACGCTGTTGGATTTCGACCAAGTTCTTTTTATATTGCTCCACAGATTGGCATGGAACAGTAATATTTTTATTCCCTTCTAATAAGCATAAGTTTTCATTGGATAAATAAAGTAATGACGGCATGTATAATCCTTCTCTTAACGAACAACGGGTACTATTTCTAAATTTTCCCGCTTCAATTCATTTTTATGGTCTTCATTCAAGCGCAATATAGCACAGTCTATCCATGAAACATGAGTGCTATGCTCGAACACATTATTTAAGTTTTGAGCTTTCCAAAACCAACAAAGCCTTTCTCTAAGGAAAGGCTTTGTAAAAAAAATGATCAGCATCAAGGTTGTTTTAAATAAGGCCATGCTGCTTTTAAATAAATAAACATCGACCACAATGTTAAAATAACGGCTGTATACAACAAAGCATAAGCAAGTAATTCAAGTGGTTGCCAGTTCAATAAAAATACCGTAATTGCAATCATTTGAAATGCCGTTTTGTATTTTCCAACAGTAGACACTGCAACATTGGTACGCGCGCCTAATTCTGCCATCCATTCACGTAAGGCAGAAACGGTTATCTCTCGTGAAATAATCACAATTGCAGCAAATGCCATTGCGATACTCGGTTGCCATTGAACCAAGACGATTAAGGCAGCAGCAACCATGAGTTTATCTGCAACAGGGTCTAAAAAGCGCCCAAATGCAGAGCTTTGATTTAATGTCCGTGCAAGATAGCCATCAAACCAATCTGTGATTGCTGCAATAACAAAAATTGCTGTCAAAATAATATGACGTGTCATACTGCCCTCATGTCCACCTACACCAATCGCAGGTGGCCAATAAGCAATCACTAAAAAAACTGGAATTAACGCAATACGAGCCAGCGTCAAGATATTTGGAATATTCAGGATACGACCTGTAGTCATAGACACCGCCAGTGAGTCCCCTTCTACCTGAATTCAGGCAAAATATAATTTAGAGTAATGCTCTATTTCGTCAATACTTTATACGATTCACAAGAAACTGTCGACTAGGCAAACACAGTAACGGTCTGTCTTGCAATTGCAATCAGTCGATTTTGTGCATCCCACAAATAAGCATGCTCAGTTGCATAACCATGCGCAGCATGATCAGTCATCACTTTATACTTAAACCAATCATTTAAATCATTCTCTAAGGGATGAATAAATGTCATATGCCATGTCAAGGTACTGGCAGGCGCAGGTTTACGAAACATCGACAACACACCCGGTGGCCAAACATCCATCAAGGTTAATAGATCCGCTGTATTCATTTTTCGATGGGCATGTTCCGCTGGGTCAAAACGGCACCAGCCTGCAAAATCAGGTTGTTTACTGGCTGACATTGGATAATTGCCTTCTGTCCATGCCAATTGAAAGTTTTTAACGCACTCAGGAAAAGGCAAATATTTAGGAACAATATTGGCTTGCTCAATAGGTGGAAAATCAGGTGCTTGTGGTTCCAATGCCACCTGAATATTAGATTCACGCTGCTTACCAAAACTTGCAATAAGAATACTTTGTACAGCATCATTTTGCCAAAGACGTACTTCAATCGTTGTAACTGACTTACCTTGTCTAAGGATCTCAGCCGTCAAGCGAGCTTTGCTTTGTTCAACTGGTCCAGCAAGTGTCACACTACAGCTCAGTAGTTTTTTCTCTACATCCGCAATCGTGACAATCGCCTTTTGTATCAGCATACCTGCAACCAGACCGCCAAAGATTGTTCTGCCTTGTAGCCATCCTTGCGGTATATCGACCCATTCGCTGTGTTCAATTTGCTGAAATAATTGTTCTAATGACATCCTTTTGCTCTAAATTCCTATCCTTCGAGCTACTGTTTCATATTTTTAATGTGATGAAAATGATCTGTGACTCAAGCGTCAGTGAGCACTTCGGCTAATGACCTTCGTTAAGATATTATAAATGTTCAAGATTCAAAGTTAATGGTGTACCAGTCCACTCTGCATATTCTGTATGTGCAAGATATTCATTCTCAAGTAAAGGATGAATTAAAATCGAAAACCCATGAAAAATTTGAGTTAAAACTTGTTTTACTTGCGCTAATTCAGCCTGTTCAAACTCTATTTGAAACATGGGTTTGGGTAAAGGTCCTACAGCTTTATATAACAATCTGCCGACAGTAATTGAATCAGATAATACTTTCTGAAGTCTCAAGTGTAATTCCTGAACTTGAGCTGTCTGATCAAGTTCAAAAAATACATGTGCATGGTAGTTCATCTTTCAACGCTCCACTCCCGTCAGAAAAATTGGATCTCTATTCAGCATTTCAATTTAAAATTTTTAGAAATACGGCACATTACTGAATAAATATTTCAAAAAAGGATTCATCTTACTCATGCAATACTTTATAAATCATTCTTGCCATTACATCACCCAAACCCGGAACTAGCTTTAAATCATTTTCAGAAGCTTTTAACACGCCTTGAATGCCACCAAAATGTGTGAGTAAATCACGACGACGTTTTGGTCCTAATCCGGGAATGGCTTCTAATACAGACCCACCACGGCGTTTATCACGTTTGGCACGATGTTTGGTAATCGCAAACCGATGCGCTTCATCACGTACCTGTTGAATCAAATGTAAGGCTTTATGGTCTTCAGGTAGTTGAATCTTGATACCATCGGTAAAATGTAAAGTTTCAAGTCCGGGTTTACGCCCTTCACCTTTAGAAACACCGACCATAAATGCTTCAAGCTCCAGCTCTTGCATGACTTCCATTGCCATGTGTAATTGACCTTTACCACCATCAATCAGCAGTAAATCTGGGAGCATGGCTTTTTTATAACGGCGAGTCAGCGCTTGGCGCATAGCCGCATAATCATCCCCGGGAGTGATTCCATCAATTGCAAATTGGCGATAATCTCGCTTACGTGCACCACCTGCATCAAAAACCACACACGACGCAATCGTCGCTTCACCCATGGTATGCGAAATATCAAAACATTCTATACTGTCAATTGGACGACCCGTGACTTGCTCAAGTTGATGAAAACGTTCATTTAACTCCAAATGATTAGCGAGCTTTCCTTTAATGGCATGCTGTACATTCATCTCAGCCAATTCAAGCCATTCTGCACGAGTCTCCCGCACACTGTGTTTAACTTGAATTTTCTTTTCAAATTGCTGATGTAGCGCTTCTTCTAATTGTTTTTTATCTTGAATTTCAACATTCACAATCAACTCTGTGGGTACTTCATCGGCGACTTGGAAATAGAAGTTCGCCATAAAGTCTGACAGCATTTGCCCTAAATCATCACCCAACATGTCAGGAAAATAACTCTTTCCACCCAGCATTTTGCCATTGCGCACATGCATAATCTGTACGCAAGTTACGCCTGCTTGATATGCAATGGCCAGAATATCGGCTTCACCTTTAACTTTATAAATCGCTTGCTGTGCTTGCACATCGCGTAAAAGTGCCATTCGATCACGATAAAACACTGCTTTTTCAAATTCTAAATTTTCCGCAGCCTGCTCCATTTTTTGAATCAATTCCTGATTCAACTCTTTGGTATCACCATTTAAAAAACGAATCGAGTTTTGCACATCTTCATTATAGGCTTCTGGGCTAATCAAACCGACGCAAGGTGCGGTACAGCGTTTAATTTGGTATTGCAAACACGGACGTTTACGTTGTGAGAAATAACTATTTTCACATTGGCGTACATTAAACAATTTTTGTAAAACCAATAAAGTATCTCGTGCATTATATGCACTCGGGTAAGGGCCAAAGAATTTACCGACTTGGTGTTTACCCTTTCCGCGCCCCGAAGCAATTCGTGGATAAGGTTTATCCGCAGAAACAAAGATATAGATATAAGATTTATCATCCCGCAACATAATATTATACGGCGGGCGATGTAATTTAATCAGGTTTTGTTCAAGTAACAAAGCTTCCGTTTCTGAACGAACCACTAAGCTTTCTATATTATAAATACGTGCAACCAAAGCCTGTGTTTTTGGATGCTCAATGGTTTTGACAAAGTAGCTCGATACACGATTTTTAAGATTTTTGGCTTTGCCGACATAAAGTAACTCGCCCTCTTTCCCCAGCATTTTATAGACACCGGGAAGTGTGGTCATATTGGCTAAAATCTTTTCAATATTTTCTCGTGCGTTTTCGTTCACAACTGACTCATGATTTATCGTTAGCATACATGATGTAATGCTTTAACCTTGTTTTTCAAGTTCTCATTCAAAATATCAAGGCGCGCTTTCCAATATTAGCCCGCTTCAGGCAAATACATCGAATACTGCAAATATCACCTAAAATATATTTTTGCGGGTTAAACTTGAGCATTCTGGCCTTGCACCGCCTGACAAAATAGTTGAGGATTGCGTGGAGAAACTAGAATTTGTTTGGCTTTACCATCTTGAATATACTCAATCTTTAAACGATCTAATGATAAAGCAGGAGAAGAAATGGAGTTATTGGTTTTCGAGATTTGTTGAATCGCACTGAATGGAATCACCCATTTTAAAAACATACAGCGAATCGTCAAAGTATCATTTTGAATTGCATAACGTGTATTGAAAACTGGCCACCAAATCACCGCAATGGTGAGCAGATACACTGTGGTATGCTCAGGATATTCAACCATTGTCCCTTTGGCATACATCGTCAGTAATAATTGGACCAGTAAACCTGTCATCGCAATTAAAAAGCCCAATACCCACCAATCTATTTTAGAATGAAATTTCTGCATATTTTTCCCCAATCTGCTTTCATTCTAACTGAAATTACAATCAGAACCCTCACGATAAAAACCAATTTTTGCAATAAAAAAAAACGCCCTTAGGGACGCTTTTCTCTTCAAAGTCATTTAAAGCCATTAGTTCTTTAAATAACGCTCAAAAGTTTCAGAGAAATCATAGTGATCAATCTCTCGAATACGCTGATTGGTATACTCTTCAACTTGATGTGCAGTTTGGTTAATAATTTCAGGTAAATTTAAAATCGCCTGCTCACTTAATTCACGCAAATTAAACATTTTTTGAACGTTTTCATTGCTTTGCAACAAGATATTACGCTTACGATTGATTTCCTTACAGGTTTCACCGATGCTAAACAATGCTTTATACAAATCACGAATTTTCTCAATTTGCTTTTTATCAATATCAATAGAGAAATGCTGTTCACCTAACTGAAACTTAATTTCGACATCTAAATCAACAGTGCCTGCTGTTTCCAACAACACATTTTTAATCGGATTATGTTTATATAAATAACGGTATAAAGTACGCTTTTTACTCATTGCGCTTTTACCATCTAAATGCATAAAAGCAACATTGGTAAAGCAATACTCATCTGTTTTACTTTTAATCACAAAGAAGATTTTTTCATTGTCTTCATGGAAAATATAATCATCGATATCGGTTTTATTAAAATCTTGTGGTTCAATAATTGTCCCAATATCACTGGTACCCATCATTTCAGAAGCTAAATTTTTAAACATGTGTTTTTCCTAGTGCTTTTATCCATTATCAGTTTAAATTAAGAAAATAAAGACACAAACGCAAGTCATAATTTGTTATAAAAAAACGCCCCTAAAGGCGTTTACTGATGTTCACTGGTTAAAATTGCTTTTGAAAAAAAGCAATGATTTGTGACATATAAGGTCGTATAAAAATCAGGAAGAAAATCCCGAGCATCAAGAACCATTTTAAGAAGTAATACAACTGACGATTGGTTTTCTTCAATGCCTTGGCTTTAATACGAATTTGATAAACATAACCAAAGACTTTATTTAAGCCACCTGTTTGATCACCCGCCTCATTTGGAGAGCTTGCAGCTGTCATCACTTTTTTACCAAACCAATGATTAAAACGTTCCATTAATTTTGTTTTTAATGGACGTTCAACATCAGCAAAGAAAATGATACGGTTTTGATCCGTTTTATTTTCTGCATAATGAATGTAAGTTTCATCAAAAACTACACTTTCACCGTCACGCCATGAATAACGCTGACCATCGACATCGATAAAACAACGGTCATCATTTGGAGTTAAAAGTCCTAAATGATAACGCAGTGAACCTGCGTAAGGGTCACGGTGGCGCACTAAACGACTATCAGGTGCCAGCTCAGTGAACATTGCTGCTTTAATGGTCGGTAAAGTTTTGAGTAATGCGGTGGTTTTTGGACATAACTCAGCCGCTGAAGGATGTGCAGAGTCATACCATTTTAAATAAAAACGCTTCCAACCTGTTTTAAAGAATGAATTAAAACCGAGATCATCATAAGTGCTTGATGCTTTGATACCACCTTGAGCATATAAAGCCTTGGCTTCATCACGAATCATTTCCCAGTTTTCATCCAAGACTTTTAAATCTTTGAAATGTTGTGTGTCGATATAAGGTTGATTTGGCACTTTTGAAAACATATACATCAGGAAATTGATGGGTGCGAGTATCGTAGAATGGTCAAAAAATTGACGATAAAACGAATGACGCACTTTTCCGCGATTTTGGATATACAAAGCTGAAATCACAAAAATCGCCAATATGATCCATTTAATCATATAGCACTCTTTATTTTGATATAGGAGAATTCAGGTTAATCATTTGACTGAACACCGTTATCCATGCCCAGTTTTCTCAAATTCTAGCAAAACTCACGATAAGAATGTCAATTTATCAGATAAAAATTCCGTGTTTTATATCACGAATAATCTGAAATAAAACAAAGCGCTCTTCCATAAAATTATACCTATTATCTTTTCATATTGACCAAAATGACAAAAAGTACTTTTCACACAGCCACTTGAAATAAGCAAAAGGCGCCGCATATGAATCAAGATCATTATTTTAAAATATCAAATTAAACATAGACTTCATCTGTTTTTTAAAGTGAAGAATGAATAAGAGCTACGACACAATTGGTGCTTGCAACATAAAAATTGATGACCCTTGCGTCACGGCTTGATACAACTTGTTATGTTCTTTTTAGATATAGTTATCGTAAGATTAGTGAAGTCGAAATGTGTGCGGGAATTGCATACACACTTCAAAACATCAACTTAGAAGTCCTCCACAAAAGGAGATCAGGGCATGATCCACGCTGGCAATGCCATTACCGTCCAAATGCTTTCGGACGGAATTGCAGAATTCCGCTTTGACTTACAAGGTGAGTCGGTTAACAAATTCAACCGTGCAACGATTGAAGACTTTAAAGCTGCCATTGAAGCTGTAAAAAATAACAGCGAAGTAAAAGGCTTAATCGTTACTTCTGGTAAATCTACATTTATCGTCGGCGCGGATATCACTGAATTCGGTGAGAACTTCAAACAAGGCGAAAGCGCAATTGTGGAATGGGCGATGCCTGTCCATGATATTTTCAATGCGTTTGAAGACTTGGACGTTCCTAAAGTTGCTGCGATCAATGGTGTTGCATTGGGCGGCGGTTTTGAAATGTGCTTAGTATGTGACTACCGTGTCATGTCTACGACAGCAACTGTAGGTTTACCTGAAATCAAACTTGGGATCATCCCTGGTTTCGGTGGTACAGTTCGTTTAAGCCGTGTGATCGGTATCGACAACGCTGTTGAGTGGATTGCGACTTCTGCAAACAAACGTCCTGATGCTGCGCTTAAAGACGGCGCTGTAGATGCTGTTGTTGCTCCTGAGCAATTACAAGCAGCTGCAATTGATCTTGTTAAACAAGCAATTGCTGGTCGTTTAGACTGGAAAGCAAAACGTCAAGAAAAATTAGAGCCTGTTAAATTAGACATGCTTGAACAAATGATGGCGTTCAACTCTTCTAAAGGTGTCGTTCTTGCGAAAGCAAATCCTGCACAATACCCTGCACCAAAGCTTCTACTTGATTCACTTCAAGCAGGCGTAAGCTTAAACCGTGATGGCGCATTAAAAGCTGAAGCTGAAGCTTTTGCTAAAGCGGCAATCACACCACAAGCAGGTGCTTTGATCGGATTATTCATCAACGATCAAGTTGTGAAAAAAGCATCTAAAAAGCATGAAAAAGGTGCGCATCCTGTAAACCAAGCTGCTGTACTTGGCGCGGGTATCATGGGTGGTGGTATTGCTTACCAAGCTGCAAGCAAAGGTACGCCAATCATCATGAAAGATATTGGTAATCCACAACTTGCTTTGGGTATGAAAGAAGCAAATGGTTTACTGACCAAACAAGTTGAACGTAAGAAAATGAAACCTGCTCAAATGGGTGAAACACTTGCGCGCATCCGTCCTACTTTAAGCTATGACGAGTTTAAAGAAGTGGACATCGTGATTGAAGCAGTGACAGAAAACCCTAAAGTTAAGGGTATCGTACTTGCTGAAACCGAGAAAAATGTTCGTGACAACACGATCATCGCATCGAACACATCTACAATTTCAATCACACGTTTAGCTGAAAACCTACAACGTCCTGAAAACTTCGTAGGTATGCACTTCTTCAACCCAGTTCACATGATGCCATTGGTTGAAGTGATCCGTGGTGAGAAAACCTCTGAAGAAGCGATTGCAACAACTGTAGTTCTTGCTCAGAAAATGGGTAAAACACCAATCGTTGTCAACGACTGCCCGGGCTTCCTTGTAAACCGTGTATTGTTCCCTTACTTTGGTGCGTTTGACCTTCTTCTTAAAGATGGTGCTGACTTCCAACAAGTTGACAAAGTGATGGAAAAATTCGGCTGGCCTATGGGTCCTGCATACTTGATCGACGTTGTTGGTATCGATACAGGTGTTCATGGCGCAGAAGTGATGGCTGAAGGTTTCCCAGATCGTATGAAGCCAGACTTCAAAGGTGCGATCGAAATCATGTATGAAAACAAACGTCTTGGTCAAAAGAACGACGTTGGTTTCTACAAATACGAGCTTGATCGTAAAGGCAAGAAAGCGAAAACTGTTGATCCAACTGCGTATGAACTTGTTGCAACAATGGCGACAACTGAAAAGCACGAGTTTGATGCACAAGAAATCATTGATCGTATGATGCTTGCTTTCTGTAACGAAACAGTTCGTTGCTTAGAAGACAACATCGTTGCTACTGCTTCTGAAGCAGATATGGCGATGATCATGGGTGTTGGTTTCCCTCCATTCCGTGGTGGTCCATGCCGTTACATCGACCAAACAGGTGTAGCTGAGTATGTTGCGCTTTGCGACAAATACGCACACTTAGGTAAGGCTTATGAAGCGCCACAAATGTTGCGTGACATGGCTGCTAACAACAAAAAATTCTACGGTTAAGGAGCAACGTGAATGGCTACTTTAAATCCACGTGACGTTGTCATCGTTGATGGCGTACGTTCAGCAATGGGTAAAACCAAAAACGGTATGTTCCGCAATGTACGTGCTGACAGCTTATCTGCTGAATTGGTTCGTGCTTTAGTTGCTCGTAACCAGTTTGATACAAACGAAGTTGAAGACGTAATCTGGGGCTGTGTAAACCAGACACTTGAACAAGGTATGAACATTGGCCGTAACATTGTGTTATTGGCTGATTTACCGAAGACTGTTGGTGGTCAAACGGTTAACCGTCTTTGTGGTTCTTCTATGCAGTCGATCCACACTGCTGCGGCTCAAATTGCAACCAACCAAGGTGATGTTTTCATCGTTGGTGGTGTTGAACACATGGGCCACGTTGGGATGATGCACGGTATCGACTTGAACCCTGAAGCGTCTAAACACTATGCAAAAGCGTCTAACATGATGGGCTTAACGGCTGAAATGTTAGGTCGTATGAATGGCATTAGCCGTGAAGAGCAAGATGCATTTGGTGTTGAATCTCACCGTCGTGCATGGGCTGCAACACAAGAAGGTCGTTTCAAAAACGAAATCGTTGGTGTTGAAGGTCATGATGCAAATGGTTTCAAAATCCTTTGCGACGTTGACGAAGTAATTCGCCCAGATGCTAACCTTGAAGCATTTAAAGCATTACGTCCTGTATTTGACCCTAAAGGCGGTACAGTAACAGCTGCAACTTCTTCTGCATTGTCTGATGGTGCATCTGCAATGTTGTTGATGTCTGCTGAACGTGCTCAAGCATTTGGTCTTAAGCCTCGTGCTGTGATTCGCTCTATGGCGATTGCAGGTTGTGATGCTGCGATCATGGGTTATGGCCCAGTTCCTGCAACTCAAAAAGCGCTTAAACGTGCTGGCTTGACAATGAATGATATTCAAACGATCGAGTTAAACGAAGCGTTTGCTGCTCAAGGTCTATCTGTAATGAAAGGCTTAGGCATCTACGAGAAACAAGACATCATTAACTTGAATGGTGGTGCGATTGCGCTTGGTCATCCATTGGGTTGTTCAGGTGCGCGTATCACAACAACATTGTTGAACGTAATGGAACAACAAGATACTCAAATCGGTCTTGCGACCATGTGTATCGGTCTTGGTCAAGGTATCGCGACAATTATCGAACGTGTTTAATATTTAATTAAATACTGAGATGAAAGAAAAATCCTCGCTTTATGCGGGGATTTTTTTGACCAAAATAAATAAGGAATAAATCTACTACTTAAATGATAGTTTGTATTATGTTTTCATTTGATTTAGTAAAACTGAAATAAATACCACTCAGCCTAACTGACTGGTATTAGTATATGAGAAGGGTTTTAGATTATTTATTCAATTTTTTTGCCCAGTTTAATACATATTCTAAACGATCATGTCCCCAAAAAAGCTCTCCATCAACAATAAAAGATGGTGCGCCAAAAATTCCAAGTTGCTCTGCTTGTATTCCATTTAATTTCAAAACATTTTTATTTTCATCAGTATTGGCTGCATCATAAATAGCATCTGCATCTAAATTTAAAGCCTGTAAAATATTTATAATGACATCTTTTTGTCCTATATCTAAATCTTCTACAAAATTTGCTTGATAAACTGTAAGAATAAAATCCCAAATCCATTCTTCTTTGGCGAAACGCTGTGTAATACGTGCCGCAAATAGCCCATTTCTTGGGAATTGACTGGGTTGCTGAAAAGAAAGATTCTCTTGTTGGCAAATTCTTGCCATATCCCGCCACATATATTGACCTTTGGCAGGATAAAGATTAAAAGGGGAATCATTCCACCCCTGTTTTTGAAAAATACCCCCAAGCAAGAAGGGATGAATTGTAAGATGAAAATGTTGTCGTTGTTGATACATTTGTACTAAGGCCGGATAGGAGTAAGTACTAGCAAAGTCGAACCAAATCTGAATTGTTGTCATAACATCATCCCCATACCAGAATAGTTGATTTTAAATTTTTTTGTATTCGAAAATATATTCTAAGTTTTTGGCAAAAGATCCAAACTATCTAATATCTTAATTTTTATTCAAAAAATGACTGAGATTCTTCAGAAATTTTGCCACGTTCTTATGTAAAACTCAAAGAAGATTTGCATAAAAGATCCCAATTTTTTTATCAAAAATGAAGCTCGAAAATACTCTCGCCCTCAAATGAGAACGTATGCAGACACAACTTTTCTATTTTAATAGTAAGCTTACTAGAGCAGTTTACTCTACCCTTGGCGTATTTCATCAGTCAAATTTTCACAAACTTACCATTTAGGTAAATTACTTCCTCCACTTATCTCCAAACATGATGTTTAAACGATTGGTATCAAAATTAAATTTAATCGGTTCATTGTTACTGACTGCATCAAGTGCTTTACCACGGTCAACACCTAAGGGTTGAAGCATGATAAATAAGCCCTTCGTCGGATCGGAAGACTGTAAACCTTCAGCAACAGCAAGCACATATTCTTGCTGTAAAGGAGAAAGCTGGGTCATATCCACTTGCGACATATTTGGTTGAATGTCGATCAATGCGAAATTATCACCGATCGCAAAATTCTGGATTTCATTTTCATCTTTCTGAATTTGGTGCTGCAATGATTTACGTGCAGTTTTATCATCCTGAAAAGGAACGATACCCACTTCTTCACGTAGTTCAGCATCTGCCATTACTTTAATCGTAGGCAATGTATTCACTTCTTCAGCCTGAGCAGATGTTAGCCCAACAGAGCCAAGTGCAGTTACAAGTGTTAAAACTTTGATAAAGTTCATACCCTTCACCCATAAAATTAGCCATTCGATAAAAGACTAAATGATTCGGCAAAATTAAAATCTATATGAATAGCCTATACCAAAGTGTCTATTGATTCACCAAAGCTCGGATAAACGGCTGATCAAAAAAGTGATTCAGCTTTTCCAAAAATAAAATCTGCGTTCCTACTTTATCTCATTAAATAGATTATAAAGCCTCTTCTAAAACTTCTGCATTCTGCTCCTTTTGATCATTTATTTTTGCATTCAGTTTTAAAACATCTTGGAATAATTGATTAAACTGTTTCACTTGAGCATCATTTTTAAACAATATTTGATTCTTTTGAGCTTCCCACTCATATTTTTTTAGCATTTCAAACATGGCTTCAGCTTTGGCCAATATTTTTAATTCATTTAAAATTAAAGAATTTTCAGGGTCTAAATCCGAATTATCTTCTAACTTGGCTTGAAGTGGTTTTTTTAAATCTTGCTTTAAATCTAACGTTTTTAACTGTGCCAAAGCATCATTTTTATTTGCAGTATTTTGCTTTTGATAATTCAACATAGCCTGCCGCACTGTCGTCATCATCTGTTCTGTTTCTTGGTAATTCTGTTTACGGTCTGCATCTAAACGTTTTACATCTAAAAAATGGTTCCATTTCGCCGTTGCAAGTTGGTTTAAATAAGCATTACGCGTATCAATATTTTTAATCCAATATTTCAATAAAAACTCAGATAAGGTTTTATAGTCACCTGTTAAGCGTGAATCATGGATGTCGATATTGACAGGTTTAGTACGATCCTGCGCTTGTTCATAAAGCTGGCGCATTTTATCGCTCATCACTAAATCAAAATTTTGACGGCTTGTTTCATCACGCTTAGTCGTAATATGGTCATAGTAGAAAAAACCAACGATAGCAAAAATGACCATTGCCAAAATAATGATGATCCGACGCATACATTGAGTCCAAAAATATTTTTCTCTTAGCTTAGAATAGCTGAAGTATTGTGAATTTGCATATTAATTATACAATTAGGCGATAAATCTATTCGATCATGTCTTTTTGAGGCATTCACATTTAGGAACTCTCTTTAAATTTACATGCATGAACCCCATCATATAGAGCATGACTTTTTTAAGAATTTAGAGATTTCCCATGCGCGTAGATATTTGGTCAGATGTAGTTTGCCCATTTTGTTATATCGGTAAAAAACGTTTAGAAGCTGCTGCCAAAGAAACAGGTATTGAACTTGAAGTTCATTGGCACAGTTTTGAGCTTGACCCTGACGCACCTACACGTCAGGAAGTTTCAAACTCTGAACGCCTTGCACAAAAATATGGACGCACTATTGCTGAAGTAGAAGAAATGCAACGCAATATTGCGGCTATGGCGAAAGAAGAAGGTATTGAATTTAATTGGGAAAATGCAAATTCAGGCAATACTTTCAATGCGCATCGTATTATCCACCTTGCACAAAGCAAAGGTTTGGGTTCAGAAGCTGAAGAAGCATTTTTCTATAGTTATATGACCCAAGGCTTACCAATTGGTGAACGTGAAACTATTGAAGATGTTGCCGCACGTATTGGACTAAATCCTGTTGAAGTTGAAGATGTACTAAACTCGGATGAATATGCAGATTTTGTAAAATTTGATGAAGAAGTGGCACATGATCAACTTAAAGTTACAGGTGTTCCATTCTTTGTTTTTGACCAGCGTGTAGCTTTAGCAGGTGCACAACCACGTGATGTTTTTGTTCAAGTTTTACAACAAGCCTTAGCAACTGCTGAACAAACTGAAAATACCGAAAATAGTGAAGTTCAGCAACAAGATGCTGCTGTGTGTAATGATGAATCATGCGATGTTCCAAATAAATAATTTGTGATCGTCATGACCTAAAAATAAAACCCCTACATGATGTCAATGTAGGGGTTTTATGATTTTGATTATTCAAAAGATTTATAAAAAAACTTATTCAACCAAGAAACTAATTTTAAGATTCACGCGATACTCCGTAATTTTATTTTCTTTGATAATGACTTTTTGTTCGTTAATCCATGCCCCTTGTACATTTTTGATTGTTTCAGTGACTTTGGCGATTCCTGTTTGAATCGCGTCTTCAAAACTTTTAGTACTGCTCGAATTTACCTCTACAACTTTTGCAATTGCCATGTGACGCACTCGATTTTTTATAAAAGGAAACTGCATCCTATTACAAATATAAGACTTTTTAAGCTTGGTTAAAATTTAAACAAGATAATCATACATAACGCTACATGAAATTTTAGATGAACCCTGAAAATTCAATACATCAGCAAAAAAAAGAAGAAGGACAATTAAAATCTTCAATCTTCAATCTTCAAAATCAGCATTACATTTGCCCTTTTCATTGATATAACAATTTTTCTTTTCATTAAATTTAAGGGTAGATGTGCTTCCATTTTTCGGGAAATCATGACGCCAGTTCATTTTTCCAAAACTTGAATAATGGACTTGAATGGGGTACAAACTCGTTGCTGTCGGATCAACTTTGAGCTGATATTCCTTTGAAAAACCAGCCAATTTTGGATCACCACTTTCATACGCCCCCGAATTATCTTCAGAAACACCAAATGGATATTCCTCAATCCAGCCTCGTTCATTCAACACAATTAATGATGAAAACTCAGAATGAGAACCTGTTGAAGTATATCCACCTGAATAAGTTAGCCCCATTTGATCTTTGCCCACACGGCGAATGTTTTTAAAGTCTTCTGCCGTTAGATGTGAATCCCCCCAACTGCCTGAAATATCGAGATCAGGGCGAGATCTGCTCAATAATTGATATTGTCCATTGCTCAGTTGTTTGAATAAATAAAGTTCTACTTTTGGTCGTGAAGGATGCCCTGTAATGATCAATCCATCATCCTGTTCAAAAATTTCTAAGTGAACAATAAAGCGTTTCTCACCCTGTACATTTTGATAAGTTTGTACTGGATTAAACACTGCATAATCAATGTTACCGTCTTTCCCTTTTAGCCCAACAGCCTGATCCATCAACACGTCATTCATTTTTAAATGGCGAATATCTTTTTGATGGAACTGCATAAAAATCGTCTTGTAATTTAGATTTTTGACAATAACAGCCACATTCGACTGAGCTTTCGTACTTTGAGATAAATCACGCTGCTCAGCCTGTGCAAGCGGTAGAAATAAAACACTCAACGTGAGAACGATACATTTTTTTAAGAAATTATGAATAACAATACCCTGCTTCATCTCATGCTCCGTAAATATTTTATCGCTTCAACTATCCGATAAGGATATAAGCAGGCCAATACAAATCTAATTTGACAATATCACCAAAAAAATAGCATATACGAAAAGAAAAGCGATCAAAGATGAACTGCCCTACTCCCCGTTAGAGGATGCTTCATGACAAGAGAAATCGACTTAAAGCTATACCTGATATAGACACATTTATAAATGCTATTTTCGTGTCAATTTTAATCTTTTTGAATCCATTTTATATTTATCACAATGAATAGATTGAAATTTACTGTTTTTTTAGGGCATAGTGATGTTGAAGACTGAAAATTCAGAAACTTAAAGAGATAGAAGAGCAAAAATGAAAAAAAACTTAAATGTGATCCTTTCGACAGCGTCTTATCTTTTTTTCCTCGGAAGTTTTTGTGGAAGCACAGTCTTTGCCGAAACTGTCAGTAGTACAAGTAGTATTGCCAATTCTCAGACACAAAAATCTGAATCACTCTATACTGTTGAAGAAGGCGAAAAAGGCTGGCTGAATTATATTCCGCGTGCAGTCGATGCGACACCAACTATTTTCCCCAATGAGTCTAATCAAAATATCGTTCCACCAACGGCAATGACCGAGGATCAAACGTGGACTGATAAAAAACAAAAAGGGGTCCGCGATTGGGTCGATCAAACAGCTCATAAAATAGATGGCTGGTTTGGAGAAACTGATCCTACGAAACCAGCAACAGCGAGTCTAAGGGTTTTAATCGATAACCGTTGGGATAAACATGATGGTTATGAAATTAACCCACGTGTCCGAGGCAGAATTAAATTACCAACACTAGAGAATCGTTTAAGCGTGGTTTTTGGTGATGACTCTTTAGATGATGAAATTGAAAATAATATTGCCATTAGCAACCTAAACCCAGAAAATGAATCTGATAAAAAATTTGATGGTAAACGTACTCGAGATGACAATAGCTCAATCGCATTACGTTGGTCACAAGCCGCTAGAAGACTCCCCTTTGACGTCGATGCTGACTTAGGTATCCGCTCAGGAAGCGATATTTATGCACGGTTAAAAGCTGAAAAAGATTGGGATTTAGGCGATGATTTCTATTTCCATGCTGAACAAATTTACCGCTATGGCATCGACAGTGAAAATTATCTCAGAACAAATCTAGAACTGACACATGCACGCCCTGATCAACCTTTTCTTTCCAACCAATTTAATGTCACCTATGCCGATGAGCAAGATGATGATTTGACGTGGAATAATAGAACTTACCGCCAACATCAATTTTTTAAAGGCAATTGTTTTAACTACGGTATCTATACAGGTGGTTATTATAATGATAGCGATCTCAGACTGAACAGTTGGGGGCCTTTCGTTTCTTGGCGGCAACCTGTATGGCGTGAGTGGTTCTATGTACAAGGTGATTTAAACTATTTTAATGATCATCGTGAAGATCGTAGTCATTATCCAAGGGCTCTGGTACGCTTTGAAGCGTTATTTTAAAAATTTGAATAAAATATTGTACCAACTGTGGATAAGTTCCGACTTATCCACTGCTTCTTCATCTGATAATTTTATGTATAAAAAAAAGCCTATCTTGAAGATAGGCTTTTTAACAATGACAAACTTATTTAAGCTTTAAGCAATAAGTTATTAATACGTTTTACATATTCAGCAGGATCTTCAGGTAAGCCTCCTTCTGCTATCACTGCTTGATCAAAGATCACATTGGCTAAATCGTCAAACTGTGCTGAACCTTCAAGCTTTTTCACCAAAGGATGTTCAGGGTTAATCTCTAAAATAGGTTTAGACTCAGGAACGGCCTGACCAGCTTGTTTCAACATACGGATCAATTGTGGCGAAAGGTCACCGTCACTGGTCACTAAACATGCAGGAGAATCAACCAAACGTGTCGTTACACGGACTTCTTTGGTTTTTGCTTTCAATGAATCAGAGAGTTTTTCAACCACTGGCTTAAACTGTTCAGCTGCAGCTTCTAAAGCCTTCTTCTCTTCCGCATCTTGCAAATCACCTAGATCAACAGCACCTTTGGCAACGTTTTGCATCGGTGTACCATCAAACTCATTCACAAACTCCATTGCCCATTCGTCAACACGATCAGCCATGAGTAAAACTTCAATGCCTTTCTTACGGAACAATTCGAGTTGAGGTGAATTTTTTGCAGCAGTTAAACTATCCGCAGTCACATAATAGATTGCTTTCTGCCCTTCCTTCATGCGCGCTTTATAAGCGTCAAGTGAAGTCGAAATATCATCATTATTTGAAGTAGAAAAACGTAATAGTTTGAGAATACGTTCACGATTCCCAAAGTCTTCACCTAAACCTTCTTTAATTACCGAACCAAATTCAGCATAGAACGTTTTGAATTTTTCCTGATCTGCTTCATCTTCAGACTTCGCCAAGCTGTCTAAAGTTGTTAATACACGACGTGTATTACCTTCACGAATGGTTTTTACATCACGGCTTTCTTGTAGTAATTCACGGCTCACATTTAGAGGAAGATCAGCACTATCGACGACACCTTGCACAAAACGTAGATAATTTGGAATCAGATTGTCTGCATCATCCATAATAAACACACGTTTTACATAAAGCTTAATTCCTGCTTTTGCTTCACGAGTAAAAATATTACTCGGTGCTTTGCTTGGAATATAAAGTAATTGCGTATATTCAGTACTTCCTTCCACACGATTATGCGCCCATGCCAATGGTGCATCAAAATCATGCGTTAGGTTTTTATAGAACTCAACATATTGCTCTTCTGTAATTTCACTCTTACTGCGTGTCCAAAGGGCGCTGGCTGAGTTAATTGCTTCCCACTCATCAGTTTTAACGTATTGACCACCACTTGCCGTATCAGCTTCTTCGCCTTCAGCAACCGCTTCTTCTTGCCAAACTTCTTTTTGCATTTCAATTGGCAAGCTGATGTGATCAGAATATTTATTGATAATTTGTTTAACTTTATAACTGTCTAAATACGCTAAAGCATCATCACGTAAATGTAGAATAATATCTGTTCCACGTGAAGCTTTATCAATCTGCTCTACTTCAAAATCACCTGTTCCACCGCTGATCCAACGAACGCCTTCGCTTGCTTCTAAACCTGCACGACGTGATTCAACAGTAATTTTATCGGCAACGATGAAACCTGAATAAAAACCAACACCAAACTGACCAATTAACTGTGCATCAGACTTCTGATCACCTGACAATTTAGACATAAAGTCTTTGGTACCAGACTTGGCAATCGTTCCTAAATTTTCAATTGCTTCTTGTTGACTTAAACCAATGCCATTATCTGAAATAGTCATCGTTTTAGCGTCTTTATCTAAACTCACACGAACATGTAAGTTCGGGTCATTTTCATAATATTCAGGATGATTAATCCCTTCAAAACGTAATTTATCGCATGCATCAGATGCATTGGAGATCAATTCACGTAGGAAAATTTCAGGGTTTGAGTAGAGAGAATGCGTCACTAAATGTAAAAGTTGGGCTACTTCAGCTTGAAAGCTATGCTTTTGTGAACCTTGTTGTGCGCTTTGTTCGCTCATAAATCACTCCGTTAAATTCATATCAATTTTGTTATTAAAATTCTTCCACCCACCCTTTATTTTCTTAACTTAGCGAAAAGATCAATGTGTTCTAAGTGTAGATAAAAGAATTTTTGAATGCTTTAGAAATGGAGTGAGTTCACGATATTTCAATGGGAAATCTTAATTTTTTTTAAAATGGACCTTGTTGATAAACACGATTCATATAAATATCCAGTTTTTGCTGACGCATTTTATAGACATCCGCCAAGCAACTGGCATTGTCCTGACACTGATCCCGAAGTTGCAACCATTTTACTTGTTGATCTTGAATCACACCACGTGTGCCCATCGGTACAAGTTTACGAATAATATTATAGGTGGTTGCCATTTTCACATCGGCATCATTTAAGTTTCGATGTTCACACACCGCAGACTCAGTTTTCGTTTGAGCTTTATCACAGTTAAAACTCGCAGCATGTGTGATCGAAGTTATGCAAGTGAATACGCAAAAAATATAAAGATAGAATTTCATATGAATTTAAAATTATTAAAATATTGTGATTAGATTAGTTGGATTTGAAAAGAACGGATATAGTGAAAAGTAGCTATTTTGTTCTTTTTCTATATCTTTTGTTTGTTCATTCTTGAACCAAATTTGGCCCACCCAATTGAATATTTTTAACGCTCACTTTTATTTAAATCATTCAAACTAAAATAAAAACTCGGCGTATTTGCCGAGTTTTTAATAGGCTAAAACTTAGAATTTATAGCTATAACCAATCGTATAAATCATAGGATCAATGTCTAAGTCAAAGGTTGTTACCCCTTTCACTTCAACTTCTGGGCTCAACTGAGCATAACGTGCATCAAAGAATACGCCCCAGTTTTTCGCATCTGCAGGTTGGTAGTTAAACCCGATTTGACCTGCAAAACCAAAGTCTTCTTTCACTTTTACTTTAGCGCCTTCAAGCCCACCTGATGTTTCTTCATCCCATGCAATAAATGCAGTTCCACCTACACCAATATATGGTGTGAAACCTGTGGAATTTTTAAAGTTATATTTAAACGTTACTGTTGGTGGTAAGTGTTTAAGCTTAACTGCTTTTTCACCATCCAATAGCACATCATGGCTAATCGGTGTTGCTAAAAGAACTTCAGCAGAAAAAGGTGTTTGCCCAAAAATATATTCTACAGATGGTGTAAATGCATACTCATCATCTGCCTTAACTACCGCTGCACCACCGAGAATTGCAGTATCTTGCGTTGGCGCAATTGCAGAAGCACCAACCTTAACTTGCCACTGTGCAAACGATGTAGATGAAATCCCCATTAATGTAATAAGTATAGCTTTCTTAAACATTATAAAACCTCTGCGTTGTTATTAATTGCATTAAACACATTCATTATAAATATTGCAATACACATTTATTTCAAATTTTTAATATTATTTTTAACTAATTGTATTTAAATGAAATTTACTTAAACATATCAAAATAGTTGGTTTATTAAAACCAACTAAACCAATATAGTTTATTTTTTAAACAATCAATTCAAGATATTCATGTATGGTTTAATATTATTATTAAAGCTTTATAAAATATATTTAAAATATATCTTTTTTATTTGTAATGATATTCTGATTTTAAATAAAATGATTATTCAATATTTTATACATTTAATTAACATCGACGAAACTTGATTAACTTTATTTTTATTTTCTAATAAAAACTGCTTTGATCGTGGTATTAAAACCGCCTTAAACGCTAGTGTATGGCGCTTATTTTAAGGTTTGATCAAAGCAGTTTTGGGGAAGGGTATGCTCGATTAAAGCACCATTGCCGCAATCCAACCAAAGATTAATAACGGAATATTAAAGTGGATAAATGTCGGAACAACCGTGTCCCAAATATGATCATGTTGACCATCTACACCCAAACCTGCCGTAGGGCCAAGTGTAGAATCTGAAGCTGGCGAACCTGCATCACCCAATGCCGCAGCAGTACCAATCAATGCCACAGTCGCTAAAGGTGAAAAACCAAATTGGACACACAAAGGAACGTAAATCACAGCAAGTACTGGCACACTTGAGAATGATGAACCAATTCCGATGGTTACAAATAAACCAATGAATAACATCAAGAATGCAGCAAGTGCTTTGTTGTCACCAATCAAATGAACAACACCATTCACCAACTGATTAATGTCTCCTGTATGCGTCATCACAGATGCAAACCCTGCGGCTGAAATCATAATAAAACCAACCAGCGCCATCATTCGCATGCCTTGTACAAAGACATCATCTGCTTCTTGCCATTTGAAAATACCCGCAGCAGAAAGCACCGAGAAACCAACCAAGCCACCAAGAATCATAGAACCCGAATAAAGCTGAGCAACCAGTGTCAAAACGATTGCCAATAGCGCCATCAAAATCGTTTTCTTTGCAATTTTCGGGGCTTGCTGTGCTTCTTTTTCTAACTCAATCCCATCTGCTTTAATCACCTCGGGATCTATTGCACGAAGAGGTTTATCTAAATCAATCGTCGCCACAGGTGTAACATCGCGATCGATATAAATACGAGGTTTACGATAACTGACAAATACCGCAAATATAGTCCCGATAACCATACCCAATACTGGAATCGCCATACCAATTGGCATCATGCCACGATCGACATGTAAGTTATAAGCGGCACCAATTTTGTTGATATTACCCATCAAAATCTGTTCAAGGAAAATCGCACCAAAACCCACAGGTAAGAAAATATAGGTTCCCACTAAACCAAGTGTCAGCACACAAGCTGCCGCACGACGATCCAGTTTCAAGTGATTCATCACTTTCAATAAAGGTGGAACAAGTACAGGAATAAAAGCAATATGTACTGGAATGACGTTCTGTGAACAAATTGCAGCAATCAATAAAATGAACAATAGCAAGAACTTAACTTTTTTAGCCTGCTTTTGAGTTGCTTCTAAACCCAACAAACCAATCAACTTATGTGCCAATAAATCGGGTAAACCTGATTTTGACAATGCAAGTGCAAATGCACCTAAAACAGCATAAGCCAAAGCAACTTCAGCACCATCGCCTAAACCTGCATTAAAGGCTGCCACAGTGTCAGATAGACTTAAACCCGCAACCAAACCACCAATAATTGCTGAAATGACGAGCGTCAAGACAACAGAAACACGTGCCAGTGATAATATAAACATCACAGCAATCGCAATAACGACAGCATTCATGGAAAAAATTTCAGAATTTGGAAAGCCGATATTTTATCAGATTCACTACTATGCTGCTGTAATTTAGTCAGCTAGGTCATGATATTTACATTTAACCCTAGCTGACTGAATACTTTGAGCTACTTAAAAATTAAAAGCCAAAGTCATCTTTGATTTGATTTTTTAATTATTTTTCAAAGCAAACTTTTGAATATATTGTGCAATTTCTTGTGGACGGCTTAATACAGCCCAGTGATTTGCATCTACCTCAACACGTTCAAATTCTGCGACCCACTTCGGCATTTCATCAATCAACTCAGGGCTTACAAAATTATCCTGTTTTAAAACCACAGCTTGTACAGGACAAATAGCATAGCGTTGACGAGGCATAGTCAAACGAGGAATGAAATTCGCACGATATAAATTGACGCCAAACTCACCATCTTTTGAAATATTTTGATTGAGCGGTAAGTCTTTGGTTTTTTCAAGTTGGCTTAATACTTTCCCCCAGCCTTGCGGGCTAAAAAAATGCCAGACTGTCGGTGCGATAATCGGAAGCTGAAAAGCAACAATGTACCAAGACTTAAATAACTGTTTAAAAAATTTTGGTTTTTCATGCATAAACTGATCACGCATCCAAAACGCTGCATGGTCTAAACATGGCCCAGAAATGGTTGTATACGACAAAATACGTTGTTTAAACTTTGTTTCAGTCACCGATTCCCACGATTGAATTGAACCCCAGTCATGCGCTGCTAAATGAAATTTACGATTGGGTAAAAGTTCATTAACAACACATTCCAAATCCAAAGATAATCTTGGCAAAGCATAATCACGAATACGTTTTGGAATAGAGGATTGCCCTGCGCCTCTTACATCATAAGTAATAATGTAAAAATCATGGATCAGTTGTTCAATAATAGGCTCCCACACCTCTTGATTATCTGGATAACCATGTACCAATACTAATGCGGGTTTTTCAACATTACCCCATGTTTTTGCACAGAGTTTTTGATTATCTTGTGTTGAAATCCAAGTCATCTGCGTTTGCATTGAGTCACCTTTTATTGTTTTAACCATTGACTATGATTTAATCATCTCAGGCATTTCGATCAATGCCACGTTCCATTCTGTTGTTTATTATGGTTGAAAAGTAGATAACTAGAATTGACCATGAATACACTAATCAAAAAACTACAGACAATTCCTTTTGTGTCTAAATTTATGTTGAATCACTATGCGCCGTATAAAGGTGCAGGTATTGCAATCGATAAAATTGATTTAAAAAATTACCACATTCGTATCAAGATGCCACTCACACATCGCAATCAAAATATTGTGGGTGTGCATTTTGGAGGAAGCTTATATTCAATGGTTGATCCATTCTATATGCTGCTTCTTATGCATCATCTTGGGCCTAAGTACGTGGTTTGGGATAAAGCTGCAACGATTACCTTTCTTTCACCAGGTCGCAGTACAGTCTATGCAGATATTCGTTTAGATTTTGCGGAAATAGAGCAGATTAAACAGGCGACTGAAAATTATCAGCCTGTCTACCGAAACTATACCTTAAATATTTTTGATGATTCTGGGCTGAGAATCGCAGAAGTACAAAAAACGCTATACATCAGAAGGAAAAATCCTCAGCCATTGAGAAGATAAATATGCTAAGCGGTGAATGGATGGATTACAATCAAAAATTCATATACAAAAAAATAAGCGCTCAGTGCGCTTATTTTTCATTAGATTTCATTAAAACCTATTGTTCAATGAAATCATTTTTTACTTTCAATAGCAGCGCCTGTACCACCACCGATTGCGCCACCAATAGCAGCACCAGTATCACCACCAATTAATTCTTTACCAATCACAGAACCAATTCCTGCACCTACACCACTGTAAGTTGCATTACGATTAGAACCATTACTGGTTTTACTACCCACGGCTGCTCCGCCACCAGCACCTACAGCAGCACCAACGCTACCACCGATATGATTACCCGCAGCACCACCCACGGCACCACCTAAAGCAGCACTACCAATTCGTTTATCATTGGCAGACATGTTTTCACATCCTGTTAACATTACCACTGGCAATGCTGCACATATTGCGACCATTACTGTCTTTTTCATGTCCTTCATCCTTTTCTATACGAACGATGTATGTTTCGATACTACTATCTACTGAGTCTATGAAAGCACTCATTTATGGAAGAAATCGTAATTTCATGCTGTCATTTGTAACGACTTATTATCAAATATTAAGCTACTGAATAAAATAATATTCATGTTAATGCTGTGTAGTTCCTTCGTCACTTAAATATATGCACATCTTCGTTTTATGGTCTTCGCTCTATAGAAAATGTGAACTCGGTTTATGCATCGGTTTTTAATTCGCATTATTCAAAAAAACCAATACATAAAAAAAGACGCCCTAAGGCGCCTTCTTGACTTCAAATTTTAAACTTAGAAAGAATCTTCATTTAAAGCTTGAGAGAATGCTTGGTCAACTTCAGAGAAGTCATTTACAAGTTCGTGTTCAGCAGCTTCTGCTTCTTGACGACGACGTTCTAAATGGTAAGCCAAACCTGTACCCGCTGGGATCAAGCGACCTACAACAACGTTTTCTTTCAAGCCACGTAAATCATCTTCTTTACCTGTTACAGCAGCTTCAGTTAACACACGTGTTGTTTCCTGGAACGATGCAGCAGAGATGAACGAGTCTGTAGAAAGCGATGCTTTAGTAATACCCATCAATTGACGTTCAAACTTCGCAGGGAACTTGTTCTGTGCAAGAACGGCTTGGTTCTCGCCCACAACGCGGATGTAATCCACTTGTTCGCCTTTGATGAAGCTTGTATCACCACCATCAGTGATATCAACTTTACGCAACATTTGACGTACGATGACTTCAATGTGCTTATCGTTGATTTTTACACCTTGTAAGCGGTAAACGTCTTGAACTTCGTTCACGATGTAGTTTGTAAGCGCAACTTCACCTTTCAAACGCAAGATGTCATGTGGGTTTTGTGGACCATCAGAAACAGTTTCACCACGGTTTACATGTTCGCCTTCAAACACGTTCATGGTACGCCATTTCGGAATAAGCTCTTCATAAATCTCAGAGCCATCATCCGGAGTGATCACAAGACGATTCTTACCTTTGGTCTCTTTACCGAAGCTTACAACACCTGAAATTTCAGCAAGAATTGCGTGTTCTTTCGGCTTACGTGCTTCGAACAAGTCAGCTACACGCGGTAGACCACCGGTAATATCACGTGTACGTGAAGTCTCTTGTGGTACACGACCAATAACGTCACCCACACCAATTGTTTCGCCATCACGGACAGTTACAATCGTGTTTTGTGGCAAGAAGTAGAATTGTTCGCCGCCATCGGTTGTATCCAACACGATTGCAGGACGCATATCTTTACCAGAAGCAGGACGTGCTGTTACAGGCAAGATTTCAACAGTTGTCATACCCGTTGCATCATCAGTTTTAGATGTTGCAGTTACGCCATCAGCGATTTGGCTGAAACGTGCTTTACCAGCAACTTCTGTTACCAATGGATGTGTATGTGGATCCCAAGTCGCTACGATACCACCTGCTTCTACAGATTCACCATCTTTCAACAAGATGCTTGCACCGTAAGGCAGTTTATAACGCTCACGCTCACGACCTAAATCATCCGCAATACCGATTTCACCTGAACGTGAAACAGATACCAAGTGACCTTTGGCATGTTGCACAGTTTTCACATTGTGGAAACGTACAGTACCTTTGTTACGCACCTGAACACTGTTTGCAGCAGATGTTCTGCTCGCAGCACCACCCACGTGGAATGTACGCATGGTTAACTGTGTGCCAGGTTCACCAATTGATTGTGCAGCCATTACACCTACAGACTCACCTGGATTGACCAAGTGACCGCGTGCAAGGTCACGACCATAACATTTCGCACATACACCGAAAGTAGAAGCACAGTTTACAACTGAACGTACTTTGATTTCGTCGACACCTGCATTTTCAATAAACGCAGCAAGTTTTTCGTCAATTAAAGTATTACGTGGAAGAAGAACTTCATCCGTACCTACTTTCTTCACATCTTCAGCAACAACACGACCTAGTACACGAGCACCAAGGGTTTCGATTACATCGCCACCTTGAATGAACGGAGTCATTACAAGACCTTCGTAAGTACCACAATCTGGCTCAGTAATCACCAAATCTTGTGCTACGTCTACAAGACGACGTGTTAAATAACCTGAGTTTGCTGTTTTCAATGCAGTATCGGCCAAACCTTTACGTGCACCATGTGTTGAAATGAAGTACTGAAGTACTGTCAAACCTTCACGGAAGTTTGCTTTAATTGGTGTTTCAATGATCGAACCATCTGGTTTCGCCATCAAACCACGCATCCCCGCAAGCTGACGAATCTGAGCTGCCGAACCACGGGCACCAGAGTCAGACATCATGTAGATACTGTTAAATGATTTTTGCTTCTCATCTTCACCCTGTTTGTTTTTAACAGTGGTAAATGACAAGTTATCCATCATCGCTTTCGCGACTTGGTCGTTCGTACGTGCCCAAATATCGACAACTTTGTTATAACGCTCACCAGCAGTTACGAAACCTTGCTCGAATTGTTGTTCAATTTCACGAACTTCAACTTCTGCTTTTTCGATAATTGCGTGCTTTTGTGGTGGAATCAACATGTCTTCCATACCCACAGAAACACCTGAACGTGTTGCTTGACGGAAGCCCAAGTACATCAATTGGTCAGCAAAGATAACCGTATCTTTAAGACCTAATTTACGGTAGCAAGAGTTAATCAATTTAGAGATGTTCTTCTTCGTCATCTCAAGGTTGATTTGTTGGAAATCCATACCTTCAGGAACAACTTCCCAAAGTAAACAACGACCAGGTGTCGTGTCTACAACAATCGTTTGCTGTTCGCGGTTACCATTTTCATCAATCACAGTTTGATGTACACGCGCTTTAACACGCGCATGTAAATCAACTTGACCTGTAGCAAGTGCACGGTTTACTTCATGAGTATCCGCAAACACCATGCCTTCACCTTTGGCATTGATCGCATCACGTGTGATGTAATACAAGCCCAAGACAACGTCCTGAGAAGGTACGATGATTGGCTCACCGTTTGCAGGTGACAAGATGTTGTTGGTCGACATCATTAACGCACGAGCTTCTAACTGAGCTTCAAGTGTTAATGGAACGTGTACCGCCATTTGGTCACCATCGAAGTCGGCGTTAAACGCAGCACAAACGAGTGGGTGTAAACGGATCGCTTTACCTTCAATAAGAATAGGTTCAAATGCTTGAAGACCTAAACGGTGAAGTGTTGGCGCACGGTTCAGCATCACTGGATGTTGACGAATCACAGATGCAAGAACGTCCCAAACCTCTGGTGTCTCACGCTCAACCATTTTCTTCGCAGCTTTAATGGTTGTTGCTTGGCCAGATGCTTGTAGTTTAGCGAAAATGAATGGCTTGAATAGTTCAAGAGCCATTTTCTTCGGAAGACCACATTGGTGCAAACGTAAAGATGGACCTACAGTAATAACTGAACGACCCGAGTAGTCAACACGCTTACCAAGTAAGTTTTGACGGAAACGACCTTGTTTACCTTTGATCATATCTGCCAAAGATTTAAGAGGACGTTTATTCGAACCTGTAATTGCACGACCACGACGACCATTATCTAACAATGCATCTACAGACTCTTGTAACATACGTTTTTCGTTACGTACGATAATGTCTGGCGCTGCAAGGTCAAGAAGACGCTTCAAACGGTTGTTACGGTTAATCACACGACGGTAAAGATCGTTCAAGTCAGAAGTCGCGAAACGACCACCTTCAAGAGGAACCAACGGACGAAGATCAGGTGGAAGTACAGGAAGTACATTCATCACCATCCATTCAGGCTTGTTGTTTGACTCTTTAAACGCTTCCATCAACTTCAAACGTTTAGACGCTTTTTTCAGCTTTGTTTCTGAAGTTGTATTTGGAATTTCTTCACGTAAACGAGAAATTTCAGCTTCAAGATCGATGTCTTTCAACAAATCCTGAACAGCTTCCGCACCCATTTTCGCACTAAATTCATCACCGTGTTCTTCTAACGCTGTGAAATATTCTTCATCGTTAAGAAGTTGATATTTCTCCATAGGAGTCATACCAGGATCTGTAACAACGTAAGATTCGAAATACAATACACGCTCGATATCGCGTAAAGTCATATCAAGAAGTAAACCAATACGGCTCGGTAATGATTTCAAGAACCAAATATGTGCAACTGGAGAAGCCAATTCGATGTGACCCATACGCTCACGACGAACTTTCGCAGTTGTTACTTCAACGCCACATTTTTCACAAATGACGCCTTTATACTTCATACGCTTATACTTACCGCATAAGCATTCATAATCTTTTACTGGACCAAAAATTTTGGCACAGAATAAACCATCACGTTCAGGTTTGAACGTACGGTAGTTAATAGTTTCAGGCTTTTTAACTTCACCATGAGACCATGACTTAATCATTTCTGGTGACGCAAGACCAATACGGATGCGATCAAACTCTACAGGAGCATGACCGTCTGAGTCCGTCTTTTTGCGCATGATATCGAGCAAGTCTTTCAATTTTTTTCTCCGTGTGTCAGAGAGATTTTCACTCACCGACTGGGTCACAAATATTGTTTTTTACTGAAATTTGGGAATCTCGAAAAATCCCCCTAAATCCCCCTTTGTAAAGGGGGACTTTCTCCCCTCTTTCTCAAAGAGGGGTTGGGGGAGATTTCTTAGTCACCATTTTTCAGTTCAATGTTGATACCTAAAGAACGGATCTCTTTGGTCAATACGTTGAACGATTCAGGCATGCCTGGATCCATATAATGGTTACCATCTACAATGTTCTTATAGATGCGAGTACGACCTTCAACGTCATCCGACTTAACAGTAAGCATTTCTTGAAGTGTATAAGCAGCACCATAAGCCTCAAGTGCCCAAACTTCCATCTCACCGAAACGCTGACCACCGAATTGTGCTTTACCACCAAGCGGTTGTTGAGTGACTAATGAATAAGAACCCGTAGAACGCGCATGCATCTTGTCATCAACCAAGTGGTTCAATTTCAACATGTACATATAACCAACAGTTACTGGACGGTCGAAACGTTCACCTGTACGTCCATCATACAATACTGTTTGACCTGTACGTGAAATACCACCAAGCTCAAGTAACTCTTTGATTTGGCTCTCTTCAGCACCATCAAATACTGGTGTTGCTAAAGGTACACCTTGGCGAAGGTTACCTGACAATACTAAAATCTCATCATCAGTTAAGCTATCAAGATCTTCTTGCTCACCACCAACTTTGTTATAGATCTTGTCTAAGAATTCACGAAGTTCAAGAACAGTACGCTGCTCTTTCATCATCTTGTCAATCTTATCACCAAGACCTTTAGCAGCCATACCCAAGTGAGTTTCAAGAATCTGTCCAACGTTCATACGTGATGGTACACCCAGTGGGTTAAGTACCACATCAACAGGAACACCGTGGATATCATGCGGCATGTCTTCTACTGGTAAGATGTTAGATACAACACCCTTGTTACCATGACGACCCGCCATTTTATCACCCGGTTGGATACGACGTTTTACAGCCAAGTAAACTTTAACAACTTTCAATACGCCAGTTGTAAGTTCATCACCTGTAGAAAGTTTGCGTTTTTTCTCAGCAAATTTCTCGTCAATCTCTTGGCTCTTCTCTTTCAAGAATACTTGAATTTGAGTTAAGCGCTCTGCAATACCTTCATCTGTAGGTTGCACTTCTAACAAGTCAACAAGTTCTAAATTAGACAATACGTCTTCAGTTAACTTGTCGCCACGTTTAGTTGTACCACCACCGTTAGATTCTTGACCTTTCAACAAACGTACAATACGTTCACGAGCAGCCTCTTCGAAGATTTTGAATTCTTCTTTCAAATCTTTACGGTAAGCATCTAACTGAGCTTTTTCAATTGCTTGAGCACGTTCATCTTTCTCGATGCCATCACGTGTAAACACTTGAACATCAATAACCGTACCTTTAACACCCGAAGAAACACGTAAAGAAGAATCTTTTACGTCAGCCGCTTTTTCACCAAAGATTGCACGAAGTAATTTTTCTTCTGGTGTTAACTGTGTTTCACCTTTAGGCGTTACTTTACCGACAAGAATGTCACCAGCAGCGACTTCAGCACCGATATAAACAATACCTGACTCATCAAGTTTAGACAGTGCAGCTTCACCGACGTTAGGAATATCCGCAGTAATTTCTTCTGCACCTAACTTAGTATCACGAGCAACACATGACAATTCTTGAATATGAATCGAAGTCAAACGGTCTTCTTGAAGTACACGCTCAGATAACAAGATCGAGTCTTCGTAGTTATAACCATTCCAAGTCATGAATGCGACACGCATGTTTTGACCAAGTGCTAATTCACCACCATCCGTTGATGGACCATCAGCAAGTACGTCACCACGACCGACTTTGTCGCCCAACTTCACAAGTACTTTTTGGTTAATACAGGTGTTTTGGTTAGAACGTGTATATTTGATCAAGTTGTAGATATCTACACCCGCTTCACCCGCGATCATTTCGTCTTCATTTACACGAATAACCACACGAGAAGCATCAACAAACTCAATACGTCCACCACGACCAGCGATTACACACACACCAGAGTCATGCGCTACGTTCGCTTCCATACCTGTACCAACAAGTGGCTTGTCAGCAAGCAATGTAGGAACAGCCTGACGTTGCATGTTTGAACCCATCAATGCACGGTTCGCATCATCGTGTTCAAGGAATGGAATCAATGATGCAGCAACAGATACAACCTGCTGAGCAGATACATCCATATGCGTCACTTTTTCAGGAGGCATACGAACAAATTCACCTTGATGACGCACAGAAACAAATTCTTCTGTTAAGTTGCCATCTTTATCTACACCAGAATCGGCCTGTGCAATCACAGTACCTACTTCTTCAATTGCAGATAAATATTCCACATCTTCAGTTACGCGACCATCTACAACTTTACGATACGGCGTTTCTAAGAAACCAAAGTTGTTGGCTTTTGCATAAACAGAAAGCGAGTTGATCAAACCAATGTTTGGACCTTCAGGCGTTTCAATTGGACATACGCGACCATAGTGAGTTTGATGTACGTCACGTACTTCAAAGCCCGCGCGCTCACGTGTCAAACCACCAGGCCCAAGCGCAGATACACGACGTTTATGTGTAATTTCTGACAATGGGTTGTTTTGATCCATGAATTGAGACAATTGGCTTGAACCAAAAAATTCTTTGATTGCAGCAGCAACTGGTTTCGCATTGATCAAATCTTGTGGAGACAAGTTATCTGTTTCAGCTTGGTTTAAACGCTCTTTAACAGCACGTTCAACACGAACTAAACCAACACGGAATTGGTTTTCAGTCATTTCACCAACTGAACGAACACGACGGTTACCCAAGTGATCGATATCGTCAACTTCGCCTTTACCGTTACGAATTTCAACCAATGTCTTAAGCACATCAATAATATCATCGTTAGAAAGAATACCTTCTACTTCACGAGACTTTTGATCTGTACCAACTTCGTAAGGACGACCTAAACGACGGTTAAACTTCATACGACCCACTGGCGATAAATCATAACGCTCAGTAGAGAAGAATAAGTTATTAAATAAGTTTTCAGCTGCTTCTTTCGTCGGTGGCTCACCTGGACGCATCACTTTGTAGATTTCTACAAGTGCTTCTTCACGGCCAGATGTGGTATCTGCACGTAAAGTATCGGCAACGAAAGAACCACGATCGATGTCATTGGTGAACAAGATGTTAAATTGTTTAACACCACCTTCAGCAATTTTCACCATAATTTCATGGCTAAGCACAGTATTTGCTGCAATCACTTCACCATCACGTAAAGTAATATCTTCTGCAGTAATACGTTCATATAAGTATTCATCAGGTACTGAAAGTTTAGTTAAACCAGCAGCTTCCATTTGACGTACATGACGTGCATTAATACGCTTACCTTGTTCAACAATGTTCTTACCATCATTGTCAGCAATATCAAACTGCGCCATTTCACCACGAAGACGTTCTGGCACTAGATCGATTTGATAGCTACCCATATCAAGATATACAGGTACTTTCTCATAGAACATATTTAGAATTTGTTCATTGCTATAGTTCAATGCGCGTAATACCACAGTCGCAAGTAATTTACGACGACGGTCAATACGAACAAAGACTAAATCTTTCGCATCAAATTCAAAATCTAACCATGAACCACGGTAAGGAATGATACGTGCTGAATAAAGCACTTTACCACTTGAATGCGTCTTACCTTTATCATGGTCAAAGAATACGCCTGGAGAGCGGTGTAACTGAGATACGATTACACGCTCAGTACCGTTAATAACAAAGGTACCATTCTCAGTCATGAGTGGCATTTCACCCATGTACACTTCTTGCTCACGAACGTCTTTGATAGATTTCGTTTCACGATCTTTGATGATCAAACGAATTTTAACGCGCATTGGTGCCGCATAAGTCGAACCACGTAAAATACATTCACGTACGTCAAACTCTGGTTTACCAAGACTATACTCAACGAATTCTAAAGCAGCATTGCCAGAATAACTTTCAATTGGAAAAACTGAACGAAACGCGGCTTGCAGACCGATATCTTCGCGGTTTTTTGGTGTTTTGCCATCTTGCAAGAATGTTCTGTACGAGTCGACTTGAATCGAGAGCAGGTACGGAGCATGCATGACTTGGGGCAATTTACCAAAATTCTTACGGATCCGTTTCTTTTCGGTATATGAGTATGCCATCTGGAGTCCTCGGAAAGTAAACTAAGTCCGCCTGCAGAACGAACTTAGAAGGAATTACGCAGGTCGATATGACCACCACTTTTATACAAATGCTGCAAATTTCAGTGGTACAAAACGCTTAACAATATTTTTAAATTTGAAAAATATTGGTAAGCGTTTGATTTAGTTTATTTATTTTAAAAATTGATGATTTTTATATCAATCAATCTAAAATCGAGCCGATTATTGTAACGCAAAAAGGCTGATGACCCAAGAGCCATCAGCCACTTTTTGGGGTCAAATTAAAATTCGACCCCTAGCGAAATTACTTAACAGTAACTGTAGCACCAGTTTCTTCAAGTTTTTTCTTAAGTTCCTCAGCTTCTTCTTTAGAAACGCCTTCTTTAAGGTTAGAAGGAGCGCCTTCAACTAAATCTTTAGCTTCTTTCAAGCCAAGACCAGTTACTTCACGAACTGCTTTAATTACAGCAACTTTGTTCGCGCCGAAAGAAGTCAATTCAACATTGAATTCTGATTGCTCTTCAACAGCAGCAGCAGCTGGACCAGCAGCAACAGCTACAGCAGCAGCAGATACATTGAATTTTTCTTCGAAAGCAGAAATAAGTTCAACAAGTTCAAGAACAGTTTTTTCAGCAACTGCGTTTAAGATTTCTTCGTTAGTTAAAGCCATGAGAATAACTCCAAATGGAAATTGAATGGTGTGTAAATAGATTTAAGCTTATGCAGCTTCTGACTCGTTTTTCTCTTTGAGCGCTGTAATAAGGCGACCCAATTTCGAAATAGGAGCTTGAAGAACATTGGCAAGCATAGTAAGTGCTTTTTCTTGGTTTGGAAGATTCGCAATAACGCTAACTTCAGCACCTTGATAAACTTTGCCGTCAAATGCAGCAGCTTTTAATTCAAATGCTTTGTTAGTTTTAGCAAATTCTTCAAACAAACGAGCAGCTGCGCCCATGTCATCTTCAGAAGTCGAGAAAGCCAAGATTGTTGGACCGACAAGGTTGTCATTCAAGATAGTAAATTGAGTATCTTGAAGAGCACGTTTAGCCAAAGTATTACGCACAACACGTGTGTAAACACCAAGCTTACGAGCTTCAACACGAAGAGCAGTTAATTGCTCAACAGTTAAACCTTGATAGTCAGCAACAACGGCAGCAAACGCTGTAGAAGCAACTTCAGCAACTTCAGCAACGATCTGTTTTTTGCCTTCGATAAGAAGAGCCATTGTAAAACCTCCTAACGGTGATTTATGCACCCGAATACACAGGTACACTCCCAATTCGTAAGCCCATCATTGAACTTACACGCGGAGGATGAACAAATCACACCACCGCGTCTACTCAGGCTGTTAGATTAAGAAGCAAGTCCGAAAACCCGCCTCGCCTGAGGTCTTTGACGCTGATAAATTTACATCTATCAATTCAAAGCCCGCCTGAAAAACTCCTTCTCCCTCTGGGAGAAGGAGATTCACAGGACTTTAAAATTCTTTAATTAAGTCGAAACTTATTTAGAAACGTTTTGCACATCAACAACAAGACCAGGACCCATAGTAGAGCTCAAAGTGATCTTTTGGATGTAAATACCTTTAGAAGTAGCAGGTTTTGCTTTCTTAAGGTCAGCGATAAGCGCTTCAACGTTTGAACGAACAGCTTCAGCAGTAAAACCTACTTGACCGATCGCAGCGTGAATGATACCCGCTTTGTCTACACGGTAACGTGCTTGACCAGCTTTTGCATTTTTAACTGCAGTTGCTACGTCAGGAGTTACAGTACCCACTTTAGGGTTTGGCATTAAGCCACGTGGACCAAGGATTGTACCAAGTTTACCTACAACACGCATTGCATCTGGAGCAGCAATAACAACGTCAAAGTCAAGATTACCTGCTTGAATGCTTTCAGCAAGATCATCAAAACCAACAACGTCCGCACCTTCAGCTTTAGCAGCTTCAGCAGCAGCACCTTGAGCAAACACAGCTACACGTACAGTTTTACCAGTACCTGCAGGAAGTGTAGTCGCGCCACGAACAACTTGGTCAGATTTACGAGGATCAACACCTAGGTTTACCGCAACATCCAAAGATTCTTTGAATTTTGCAGCAGGAAGGCTGCTAAGAACTTGTACTGCTTCTTCCAAAGTGTAAACTTTGTTCGCTTCAATAGCAGCAGCAATGGCCTTTTGACGTTTAGTTAATTTAGCCATGTCTTATAGCTCCACTTCCAAGCCCATAGAACGCGCAGAACCAGCGATGGTACGTACACGTGCGTCTAAATCAGCACCAGTTAAATCTGGTTCTTTAGTAGTCGCGATTTCTTCCAATTGAGCACGAGTCAACTTACCAACTTTAGTTTTGTTAGGAATAGCTGAACCCTTTTGGATACCAGCAGCTTTCTTAAGAAGAATAGATGCAGGTGGAGTTTTCATGATGAAAGTGAACGACTTATCGTTGTACACAGTGATCACGACTGGTATTGGTAGACCCACTTCAACTTTTTGTGTAGCAGCATTGAATTCTTTACAGAATGCCATGATGTTAACACCACGTTGACCTAGTGCAGGACCAATCGGTGGAGATGGATTCGCTTTACCAGCTGGAACTTGCAGCTTGATATAGCCGTCAATCTTCTTAGCCATTTCAAATTACCTCTGGGTACAAACGCCTTTTAGAGCTCCCCAAGTTTCTTAAGTAACGATACCGTTACAACAACAATGCCCGATCCATAACAAATCGGGCGCTTTAAAACTGTTTAGATTAAATCGACTTTTCGACTTGGCGAAATTCCAATTCAACCTGAGTTGGTCGATTAAATACATTAATCGTCAACGTTAAACGCGATTTTTCGTATTGAACTTCCTCTACCACACCTTTAAAGTCTGTGAATGGGCCGTCAATAACAAGTAATTCTTCACCAGGTTCAAACATCGTCTTAGGACGAGGAGCTTCACCCTTATTGTGTACACGTGCAAGAATCGCATCAGCTTCTTTTTGCGTAATAGGTGCAGGCTTTTCTGCCGTACCACCGATGAAACCTAATACTTTTGGACATTCTTTAACAATGTGCCAAGTTTCATCATTCATTTCCATTTCAACTAAAACATAGCCTGGAAAGAATTTACGCTCTGATTTGCGTTTCTTACCATCCTTCATCTCTACCACTTCTTCGGTAGGAACAAGGACTTCACCAAAACTATCAGCAACAGCGCTACGCTGGATTCGATCATTAAGCGAACGCATCACTTGTTTTTCATAGCCTGAATAGGCATGAATAATGTACCAACGTTTCATAGCTCTCTTACCCGATAATAAACTTCATAAACCAACCAATAACGTAGTCAAAACACCACAGAATGATTGCAGCAACAATGATAACAAGCAGAACCTGCCATGAAGTAGTCACTGTTTCTTGTTTCGTTGGCCATGTCACTCGACGCAATTCGATACGCGAGTCTTTTAGCAAACGAACAAAGCCTTTGCCTTGATGGGTGGCGTATAATAAACCTAAAGCCACTACGATACAAGCTATAATTACCCCAACACGCACCCAAATACCATTGGCTGGTGCCCAATATGCTGGAAGATATTGATTTGTCATCAAAGCACAGCCAAATAAAGCCAGTGCGATAATCCACAAAAGATAATCTAATGGAGAACTTGACTTCACCACTTCAGCAGAATTGTTTCTTTGAGGAATTGCCGCGTCGCTCATTGCGTCACGTGATTTATCATTCGACATTTTTGTACTCGTCGTAGGTTTCGCGACTTATTATATGACCAGTTTAGCCGACATCAAGTTTTTATTTCAAAAATATGGCAGGCCAGGAGGGACTCGAACCCCCAACATTCGGTTTTGGAGACCGACGCTCTACCAATTGAACTACTGACCTTTAGACACAAACCGAGAGTCGAAACTCTCGGTTAGAATCATTTTTAAGTGATTATGCAGTTACTTTCGCAACAACACCAGCACCTACTGTACGACCACCTTCACGGATCGCAAAACGTAGACCTGGGTCCATTGCGATTGGGTGAATCAATTCTACTGACATTTCAACGTTGTCACCTGGCATAACCATTTCAACGCCGTCTTGTAATTGGATTGCACCAGTTACGTCAGTTGTACGGAAATAGAACTGCGGACGGTAACCGTTAAGGAATGGAGTATGACGACCACCTTCTTCTTTTGAAAGTACATATACTTCCGCATCGAATTTAGTGTGTGGCTTGATTGTACCTGGTTTAGCAAGTACTTGACCACGTTGTACGTCTTCACGCTTAGTACCACGTAAAAGTACACCACAGTTCTCGCCTGCACGACCTTCGTCAAGCAATTTACGGAACATTTCTACGCCAGTTACAGTTGTTTTAACTGTATCTTTAATACCAACGATTTCTACTTCTTCGCCTACTTTAACAATACCAGACTCTACACGACCTGTTACTACTGTACCACGACCTGAAATAGAGAATACGTCTTCGATTGGCATTAAGAATGCTTTGTCGATCGCACGTTCTGGTTCTGGAATATAAGAATCAAGTGCTTCAACAAGTGAAAGTACTGCAGATTCGCCATATTGACCAGCATCACCATTAAGTGCAGCAAGTGCTGAACCACGGATGATAGGTGTGTCATCACCTGGGAAGTCATAAGTAGAAAGAAGTTCACGAACTTCCATTTCTACTAATTCTAGTAATTCTTCATCATCAACAAGGTCACACTTGTTCAGGAATACTAGGATGTAAGGTACACCTACTTGGCGAGAAAGAAGGATGTGTTCACGTGTTTGTGGCATTGGACCATCAGTCGCAGCACATACAAGGATCGCACCGTCCATCTGAGCAGCACCAGTGATCATGTTTTTAACATAATCGGCGTGTCCTGGGCAGTCTACGTGCGCGTAGTGACGAATTGGAGAATCGTATTCTACGTGTGAAGTATTAATTGTAATACCACGTGCTTTTTCTTCTGGTGCAGAGTCGATTGCTGCGTAGTCTTTCGCTTCACCGCCGTAAGTTTTTGCACAGATTGTTGCAATTGCAGCAGTTAAAGTTGTTTTACCATGGTCAACGTGACCAATTGTACCCACGTTTACGTGTGGCTTATTACGTTCAAACTTAGCCTTAGCCATTTGTTCTTCCTCGTTTATGTCGAACACGAGTTAAACAACTCAGCATCGACAATCGTCTAAAAAACTAGACACCTAATACTTGAAAAGCAGACTAATAAGCCTGCTTTTGAATAACTGGTGTAGATTAATCTACTAAACTGTATCTGGAGCTCTTATCGAGATTTGAACTCGAGACCTCTCCCTTACCAAGGGAGTGCTCTACCACTGAGCTATAAGAGCAATCATCTTCGATGGAGCGGGAGACGAGGGTCGAACTCGCGACATGTAGCTTGGAAGGCTACCGCTCTACCAACTGAGCTACTCCCGCTTAATGTTGGTAATTAACCACTTATCGAAGTTAATGGTGGTGAGAGAAGGATTCGAACCTTCGAAACTTTCGTGGCAGAGTTACAGTCTGCTCCCTTTGACCGCTCGGGAATCTCACCATTTACACTTACTTTCAGTGTTATCCTTTACTACTATATCACAAAACCTTAAGATGGTGCCGGCACACGGATTCGAACTGTGGACCTACTGATTACAAGTCAGTTGCTCTACCAACTGAGCTATGCCGGCGTTTCTTAGTGTTTCGTACGTTTCGTATCGGAACGGTGTGCAGTTTAGCAAAACTCAGAATCCTTGCAAGTGTTTTTTGCAAAAAAACTGTCAAAAACTCATAAAATCAATCCGTTTGATGATAATTCAACCGCTTTGATCACTGCGCGAGCTTTTATTTGGGTTTCATTCCATTCAGATTCAGGATTTGAGTCCGCAACCAACCCTGCTCCAGCCTGAACATAGACCTTATTTTCACGAATAACACAGGTTCGAATCGCAATCGACATGTCCATTTCACCATGCCAGCCTAAATAACCAACAGCTCCACCAAAAATTCCACGTTTTACTGGTTCAACTTCGTCAATAATTTCCATTGCGCGAATTTTTGGCGCACCCGAAAGCGTTCCTGCAGGGAAAGTTGCTTTAAAAACATCCAAAGCATCAACATCATCCAATACTTCGCCCTGTACATTTGAGACAATATGCATCACATGTGAATATCGTTCGATCACCATTTGATCAGTCACTTGTACTTTTCCGATTTTAGAGACACGTCCGACATCATTTCGCCCCAAATCAATCAACATCAGATGTTCTGCAATTTCTTTTTCATCTGAAAGCAAATCTTTTTCGAGTGCTAAATCTTCTTCTTTGGTTTTACCACGTGGTCGAGTTCCTGCCAGTGGACGCACTGTAGCGATACCATTTTCAAGACGAGAAAGAATTTCAGGCGAAGAACCAACAATATGAAATGGTTTTTGGTCGGTTAATGTCTGACCCTGCACCAAGAATAAATAAGGTGAAGGATTGAGGTGTCGCAGTGCACGATACACCTGTAATGGCTCACCATCAAAATCCGAAACCATACGATGTCCCGGAACAACCTGCATAACATCCCCTGCTCGAATGTATTCTTTCACCTTTTCAATTGATTCAAGGAACTTGTCATGGCCAGTCAATGATTCAAAATGTGGTGGCGTATGTTTTTTTGCAACCAAACTGATTGGGGTTGCCAATAACGCCTCTAACTGATCAAGTTGCTGTTGTGCTTTGGCATAAGCATCTTCGTCATTGACATCGGCATGCACAATGACAAATAAAGTATCTTTTAAATTATCAAAAACAATCACTGTTTTAGACAGCATCATCCACAAATCAGGTACGCCAACAGGATCAGCTTCAGGAACATTCTTTAACCGTGGCTCAATATAACGAACCGAGTCATAGCCAAAATACCCCACTAAACCGCCTGTAAAGCTTGGCAATGCAGGCAAATCTTCTTGGGCAGGGACTTTAAATTGTGCTTGAAAATCTCGAATGTATTGAAAAGGATCAGCACATGCCTCTGTCTGAATCAATCCATCAGGTGTTTGAATCGTCAATTGACCTGCATTGCATGAAAATACGGTCGACTCACCCAAACCAATGATTGAGTAGCGCGCCCAGTTTTCACCACCTTCAACCGATTCAAATAAATAAGCTTGTTGATGATCTTTTAAACGTGCAAATACGGATAACGGCGTATCTGTATCTGCTAAACGTTGACGATATACAGGGATCAGGTTGTAACCCGCTGATTTTAATTGTTCAAATTGCACTAAAGTTGTCATGAGGAATTCTCTCTACTTTCGATATTACTAAGTGTTTAGGTCTGTAAATTTCACTTAATGACGCCATCGAAAAATACGTTTATTGTTCATTCCTCTTCCTTTTCTCACAACGATATTACAAAGGTGTAATCAATTAAACCAAAAGTACTGTCAGATCATCCACAACCTGTTGCGGTTGACAAAGTTGGATATCTTCACCGTGATTATAGCCATAGCTGACTACAATACAATCAACCTCTGCACGGCGTGCAGCTTCTACATCATTACTTGAATCACCAATCATCAAGGTTTTATCATTTGAAGTTTGATAGGTTTCTACACAATATAGCAATGGTTTTGGATGCGGCTTACGCACTTCAAAACGATCACCACCAATCACATCAACAAAATAGTGATCCATTTTAAGTTCTTGCAAAATTTTTCGTGCAGGCTGCTCAGGCTTATTCGTCACACAGATCAGTTTTTTATTATTTTGAATACCCCATTCTAAAAATTCTAAAATTCCCACGAATGGTTTTGTGTCTACACAGGGTTCAGCATTATAAATTTCTAAGAATGTATCTAAAAGTTGCTGATGCAATACAGGGTCAACCTCACCTTTTAAATACTTCAAAGTACTTTCACAAAATAATGAAGTCCCTTTACCAATCCAAACACGCACCTGAGCTTCTGTGACTAAAGGTAAATTTAAACTCGCTAAGCTCAAATTCATGGCACGATACAAATCAAATGCTGAATCCACCAAAGTTCCATCCAAATCAAATAAAATGAGTTCTCGTTGGTCTAATTTTGCAACATTCATGACTTACACCTGAAATTGAATAGATAAAACACTTTTGATATAGAACAAAGGCATGCGATTGCATGCCTTTGAGTCTATCGCATTTAAAAATTATTTAAAGAATAGCCATGCAATAATCGCCAAAATAACCAAAGTCACAATGGTGATTAAGCCCACAGAGGTATTTTTCTTTTCTTCAAGCTGTTGGTCTGCTACAGATGGTATCTCAGGTATTGCAACAGGTGCTTGCTCAACGTGAGCTTGAAGGTCAACACCTTGTGGAATCGGCGCAGGCTTAGGTACGCCCATACCTGTTGGCATGCCATCACGTGACAATTGAACATTGTTATCTCGTGCAGCAAGCTCAGGCATACCTTGCTCATTCATCTGTTGCGCAACTGTTTTCTCGGCAATGACTGGTGTTTCAATTTCAGCTGTTGCAATCGCTTCTGAAGGCTGTTGAATCGGTTGCTCAATGGCTTGAGTCACTGGCTCGATTTCAATCTCTGGGACAGACTGCTCAATCACTGGTTCAGTTTTAGCAGGCGCCAATACATTAAATTTAATACTCGCGAATTGCACAATATCGCCCTCTTTAAGCATTTTGTCATGCTCAATACGGATATCATTGACAAAAGTACCATTTGACGATTTTAAGTCTTGCACCCAAAGCGCATCATCTTTCAATAAAAATGCTGCATGACGGCGAGAAATTTCCGCAGATTGTAAAACCAAATCGGCATCTTGGTGGCGACCGATCAACATATCTCGTTCGATTGCAACTTCTTGCCCTTCAAACTCGCCCGTAATAGCCTGTAATTTCCAAGTCATAATGATTTTCTCATTCCAATTCATAATATTTTAGCACGACATTTCCAAAGCCCTAAATTACGGCTTAAGAAGCAGATTTAAATACTAAAAAACTGCATAAAAGATCGATTTAACATTCAACTTAAACGCTAAAAATTTCACCACATAATCAACATTTTATTCAATAGCCAATGGTGTCGTCACCGCATTACCCTTTGCTGGAATAGTAGTCGCCCCGCCTGAAGGCACTTGCTTATATTGACTTGGCTGTTGTTTAACTTGTGGTTGAACAATGGTTGGTTGCGTACTTTTCGAAGATGTAATTGGTAACCGTTGCTGAAAAACATCCTCAACATGTGCAGGCAATTTGGCAAAGTTTCCATCTTTATCCATTGCCAATTGCAAGCTATACAACTGATCATAACGTTGTTGCGCCATCTTACGTATATCAGCACTATCCCCAACAATGGTTGGATGGATAAACACTAAAAGGTTGCGTTTATTATTTGACTTGCCATCTGATCTAAATAAACGCCCCAAACCTGGGATATCACCCAATAACGGTACCGACTGACGACTATGAATCGTATCATCAGAAATCAAGCCACCTAACACCACAGTTTGACCGTGGTCTGCAAGTACTGATGTTTTAATTGATCTTTTACTTGTGACTAGGTCAGATGCTTGCCCTTTATTTTCAGCAACAGCGGAAACCTCTTGCTCTACTTCTAAACGAATCGAACCACCCTCACCGATATGCGGAATCACTTTTAAAGTTACACCGACATCTTTACGTTCGATAGATGTATAAGGATTCACCGTTCCACCTGTACCCGTGCTTACAGAACCCGTCACAAAAGGTACATTCTGCCCCACAACAATATAAGCTTCTTCATTGTCCATGGTTAAAATAGATGGCGTAGAAAGTAAATTAGATTTTGTATTTTGCTTCAGAGCTTGAATCAAAGCCCCATATAGCTTACGCGAACCATCTGCACCTTCTTTATAATCACCTAAAATCAGTGATGTACCAGAACCTACAGCAGAACCAAGCCCTGCTGCACCTCCTGTTAAATAACCTGCCGCCAATTTCGATAGACTTGTACCCACATTAGAGAAGTTAATTAAACCCACACCACTACTTAAATCACCCATTGCCCATTGCACACCAAGTTGATCTGCATCATTCCCTTCAACTTCAATAATGGTGGCTTCAATAAGCACTTGTTGACGACGTACATCAAGCTGTTGAATTGCCGCTTCAATTTCACGCATGAGTTGTGGTTCAGCTTTAACCACTAAAGCATTTTGCGCACCATCTGCAATAATACTGACACCATTGGCATTAAAGCTTGTCACACTATTTTGGTTATTATTATTTGAATTGCTGTTTAAATTAATAGAAGGAGTAGAAACGCCACCGCTATTTGAGTTTGTATTAGACGAAGAATTATTATTACTCAAACTGCTACTACTGTTTGAGCCACTATTTGAAGAATTATTTGAGCTTGAATTAACCGCTTGACCAGTCACTAAGCCTTGTAAAATCTCAGACAGGTTTTTAGCACTGGCGTATTTCAATTTAAAAACTTTTAAACCGCCCAAACGATCCGCCGAAGGAACATCCAGCATTTCAATCATATTACGTAAGCGCTTACGTGTATTGGGATCACCCTTGATTAAAATACGATTGGTTCGAGCATCCGCGACAATTCGAACGCGTGAGCCTGCAAAATCTTTCGCTGCACCTGTTGCACTCATCGCTTCTAATTGCTTAATGATTTCTTCAGCCTGACTACTTTGTAAAGTAATTGCTTCTATATCATTTTGCCCCGTTCCATCCAAATTACGGACAATGGTTTCAATCTGATAAATATTACTTGCACGGTCAGAAACAATCAGCGCATTGGTACCTTGTATCGCAGCCAAGTGTGCAAATTGCGGCATGAGTGGACGTAATGCAGGAATCAAGTCATTCGGATTGGTATTTTCCAACCAAATCACACGTGTTACGACTTGATCACCACGGGCGTTATTGCGTGGGTCATACGGTATGCCTGAATTTTTGATATTGCTGTCAGGTACCAAGCGAATCGTATTGCCTGAAGGTATCGCAACAACACCATTGACATTTAAAACACCAAGAAATAAGTCATAAACTTCATTTTTATTGAGTGGTTTGTTTGAAATAACCGTCACATTGCCACGTACACGTGGATCAACAGCAAAGTTTTTACCTGTAATATCGGCTACTTCGTTAATAAAAGCAGTGAGATCAGCATCACGTAAATTAATTTTCCACGTTTGTGCATGCGCTGCTGTACTGATTGCAGCCATCATTGGCGCTGCAGCAACTAAAGCCCAAAGTGGTCGATTGTGATTCAAAAAAGACATAACTTATTATCTATCCTAATTTTATTTGTAGTCCTAGCCACTTACAAACTTTGCTGAATGGTCATCACCTGATCACCACGCTTAATTTCAATTTTCACTTTTCCGTCACGCTTTGCCTGTTCTAACAGTTGAACGTCATTTTGTCCTTGACCAACTGACTGCCCATTGAGTGAAAGAATACGATCCCCAGATCTCAATCCTAATTTATTTCGAAGTGCTGCGGGGGTTTGATCTGTAACCTCATAGCCTTGACCGCTATTGGTGTTCACCCCCATGTTCTTTAGGTATTGTTCTCGGTTTTCATTCATTCGATCTATCGCTTGACCTAACGCATTTTGAGTTGGGTTAGTTGGCGATGGCATCTGTGACGTTTGTTCAGGGTTAGCCGATGGTGTGCTTACATTCTGCCCTGACGCATTATTTGGCAGTGGTTGATATAAACTATCTAACCCAGTAAAGCGCAACTCCTTAGTATTACTTCCATTTTGACTCAGGACAATGTGATCCCAATATACTTCAGATACGCTATAACTCGTACCCTCAATTATATCTCCGACTTGATATCGTTCTGCTGTTTCTTTTACTTTAATCACGGCCGACGAGAAACGAGCAGGATAACTGACCACTACACCTTGCAAAACCATTGCAACACTATCATCTGCAGCAGAATTTGTACCCACCTCATTAAAGAGTGAGAAACTGGAGATATTAGGAACTTGAACTTGTTGAGAACCCAAGCTCACCTGTTCAGGCTGCATGACTTGAGGTGGGGCAATAACCCACCAAAAAATAGAGGCTAATTTCCAACACAATGCCAGAATCAAAAGAAATAATACAATTGGAGCAATATGTTCAGTTTTCTTCCACGAAATATGTTCAAGTTTTTCTTTTAAATTCATCATCAAAAACCACCTTGTATCAGTGGCTGTCTTGAACTAATCACATAGGTGTCTAAGCCCGCTTTACCGTTATATGAAGGGACATTCAACAACATCCGTTGAGTCAGTTGCACATCAAGCATTAAGCTTTGATCTAGGCTAATATTCGCCATTTTCTGACTTCGTTGATCTTGAATATCAAAAATAAGTTTACCTGCTTCATCTTTAAGTTGAGCATTTAATGAAGGGATATTCATTTGATCTTGACGCTGCCCAAAGGTATACCTTAATTCACCACCACCCCATTGTAACTTACCATCAGCATTGCTAAATCCTGCATCTTTTTTGAAATGCATACTGATATCGGTTAGCTGAATTGAATTGGATGGCCATTGCCAATTGGCAATATTTTTTAAAGTCTCAGGTGCAATTTGACCATTGATCTCTTTAATAATAATCTTTTTCCCAAGACCGTAGCCAACAATGCCGTTGAGTTCGGTTTGACCACTATGGATTTCCACATTGGCACCCACGCGCAATAAAATCAAATCCCATGGACGTGTACGCCATGTCACTGAACCACGTAAATTACCTTTACGCCAATCTGCCTGACCTTGCCAAATATTCCCACTAACATTTTGAAGCATCTGATTATTTTGATAAAATTTAGAAATTATCCAAGTTGCAGGAACCTGCAAAAGCACAAAAAATAAAAATGCAATAACCCCAATCATCCACCATGTGATTTGTTTAGATTTTTTATTCATCCAGCTTTACCATATTCATTTTTTCTTCCGTGCGAGATGATGCCCTCATTATCTATACATTATGCATAATTTTTTCACATCGCCAATTCACTCGTATAAAAAAACCAAGCTGTTTTGCTTGGTTCTCTTACTTTATAAGCGTTGAATGACACTTAGATGAAGATTAGATCAAGAAATCTTCTAATTTTGCGCCTTTTTCAATTTCTGCAACTAACCAACGTGGTTGTTTACCACGCCCAGTCCAAGTTTCAGAAGCATCTTTTTTATTACGGTAACGTGGTTCAACTGCTTTACGTGTTGTCTTTTTACGCTTTTGAGCACCGTATTCAATAAACTGTTCTAAACTTAAACCTGCAGACTCTGCAATTTCAATAATTTTATTATAAGCATCTTCAACAGCTTGATCTTTTTTAGTTTCAATTAAAGCTTCCGCTTCCGCTGTTAACTTTCTTAACTCTTCAACCGATAGATTACTAATATCAGGCATTATTAACACTCCACTTAATCCATAATATTTATTTAAAATAATTTCCCAGCAATAATATTTTCATTTATTCAAATTAGCAATACATTTAAATATAGATAAACTAGATTAAATACATAAAAAAACAAAAAATAATCTAATGAAATATGGGGAATGAATGCTACATTTTGAAATAAGCTTTAAATTATGTGTGACATGACACAATTTAAAGCTTATTTACCACTTAAATATAGACTAAAGTGACATTAAATGATTCTGAACTGAACTTTCTAAATCAAAAATTGATTGACGCAACAGTTCAGGAATTAATGTTTTCTTCATTTCTTTTTTATCAACAAAAACGATAACAGCCTCACCATCTGCAACAACAGCCTGTTGTTGAGTGCTATATAAAATATAATGCATTCTCATCGCACTATTTCGAACTTCTTCAACTCGTGCACCAATATGTAACACGTCAGGATAAAATACAGGTTTTAAATATTTACATTGGCTGGAAGCCACAACAGTCAGAACATTTTGTTCAAATATATTTAAAAGATCAAAATAAGCGATTCGCGCACTTTCTATATAGCGATAATACATGACATTATTCACATGACCGAAAGCATCCATATCTCCCCATGCGACTTTCTGTTCATAAATAATCGGAAATTGTGCTAACTGATTCATACTCGGCTCTCAAATTTTAAATTGAATATATTTGGTGTCTTTTTCAAAAATTAAATTTAATTGTTGAATTAATTCATCATTACCATTTAATGTTGCTTTAATTCTTAGATAATTCATTAGAATATTATTCGGATATAACGCTAAAAGTTGCTCTGCTTCAGATTCTCTTTGCGTAGCTGTATATATATGCCATTTGACAAAACTAAACATTGGAATATCAATATATTTATTCTCTAAATTTAAAATCTGTTGCTCTAAATAAATGTAATCTGGGTTTTGTCTTAATAATTGTTGTTGGAACCACAAGTAAAATACATCTTCATCAAACTTTTCATCTAACAATTGAATGGCCAATTGCTGCTGTTGTACCGACAATTCAGCTAAGCGCGTAATTACTTTCAACCACAATACTTTGTTTTCAAAAGGCATTTGATCAAGCTGAGATTCTATTTCCAAAAACTTCTGTTGCAATAATTCAATATCATCAAAAGTTGCCTGATCATAATCATTTAATAACTGTATTAACCATTGCTGTTTGGTAATGGTTTCAAGTTGCCCAAATTGTGTCGAATGCAAATATACCCATGGAAACTCTACTGCAAACTGTCCCCATAACTTTTTCATACACAGTTTATAACTTTCAGCTAATGGATTTAACCATGGCGATAAATCATGCCCATTTAAAAATTCTAAATGTGTTAAAGCTTGCTGTGCATCTTGCTGTGCTAAATAAATTTCTATTCTTAAAATTTCAGCCAGTTCAAATGCAGAAGGAGGACTGGTTTCTAATCTTGTTAAGGCGTCTGAATAGTTGTTTTGTTTAAATAATAAACGTGCTTGAATAATTTGTTTTAATAATCCTGATTGATCAAAAATTTGCTGAATAACATCTGACTGTTCTTCATCACCTTCCATCAACCAAAGCACCCCCAACTTTTCATAAGGATGCAGATGATTAAAATTCAATACATGCTCTAGTTTTCTTTTTTCTAAAGCCAAATAACGCTTAAAGGCGGTCCAAGCCAGTTGCATCAACAGACTCATCAAAACACAAAGAAAAACAACAACCCACAAGTTGCTTTGTATTTGAATTTTATTCCAAAGCACATAAACATATCCCGCACCTGCGGCATAACTCATTACACTTAAAATCGCAACAAGAACTAAGCTGATCAGTGCATAAATCTGAAAGATATGTTTCATCGACTTACCCCAATACAGCCAAACTACCCAGTTTTGGCACTGGCAGCATCGGTATTTGTTTAAGTTGAATCAATTGTTGTTTTAATTTTTGACTCGATTGATCAGGTAATTGATCCAGTTGTAGGATCGCTTGATTTAACATCGTTTGAAACTCTGAATTTTGTCCTTTAGCAAGCAATTGTTGTGCAAGTAAAAGTCTAAATTGAGCTTCTTTTAAAATAAATTTACGATTCACCAATTCTGGTGCAGTGGTTTCAACCACATCTATTTGCAACCATTTTTGCCAAAAATACTCAGGCTGATTTTTTGCAGGACTCAATCGATTATTTTTCAACTCGACCATTAGATTTTGATCAATCTGTTTCATCATACTGTCCAACTGCGCTTGTTGTGCATTTTTGGCAATCACAAACTGTTGAATACTTTGTATATCTTGATCAATGGTCTGATGCAAACTTTGCTTTACCGTATCCGCTAATGTGTAACGATCTAAAGACTGATTCAGTTGTGTTAAATGCTCAAGTGCGTAAACAAACTGTTGTTGTTGTAAAGCAAATTGTACCAATTCAAGCTGCTGTTTAATCACAATACTGGGACTGATTCCTTCTATTTGCGTATCAACTGTTGTGGTTTTTTTTAATTCTTTTGAAGCAGGTTCATCTGCTTGCCTTTGTACTGCAACCAATTGATCATTCAAACTGGCATTTTTTTGTTCACTTTTATGTAAAACCTGTTGAATATCATTAAGCTGTTGTGAAACATGATAGAAGTCATAACTCAGTTTAATGAGCCATCCTAAAGCGACGAACAATAAGAAATAAATAAACTTCTTCATAGTTTCCTTTGTAACTGCAATATCATGTGTAGAATTGTATTGGGTTCTAAATCCAAAACCTGAGTGATATTAAAACACTTTTGCTGATTATTTCTCTCACCAAGCAATAATTGATACAAACGCTCACCTAAAACCAAATAATGACAGTGATCAAAAACCTCTGGGTGATCTTTGGTTAATACAACCCAATTATTCCAACTGGCTTCACTGGTAATACAATTCCAATATGGTTTTTCCGCTTGTATGATTTGCGGAAGCGCTTCAGAAAATTTGGTAAAAGTCGTTTGTGGACAATCTCGCTCATACAAAACAAAGTTTAAAACCTTTATATGACGTTCTGTACATTGCTGCATCATAAATTGACGTCCACCTTCTCCACGCCAGAATGCAATTTGAGAGATGCCCTGTAAATCCTTGAAAATTGGCAGACTCAACATCCCTTCCGAACTTTCTACGTCAGGTACATGACTCTGTATGTGGTATTTTGCCAAGGTTTCAGCTGTTTTTTTACCTACAGCGATCCATTGAATATGCTCGATTTGCTCAATTAAAACACCTGCTTGTTGCAAATATTGCATTCCAATTTGCACAGCTGTCGGACTCACCACAACAATACATTGCGTATCCAACAACTGTGAATACAGCTGTTTTAATTGTTGCGTAAACGGTCGTGGTTTTAGTGCTAACAAAGGTAGATCAAGTACCTGAAAACCCGATTGATGGAGACATTGAGTCAATGCCTGAGCACGATCAATCGGTCGAGTATTGATAAAAAGCATTTAGTCTTGATAAAGTGCTTTGAGTAATTCTCCAGCACCTTGTTGAAGTAGATTTTGAGCAAGCTGCACACCGAGTTTTTCAGCATCTTCAGGTGCGCCTTGAACATTGCTACGCAACAAAGTTTGACCATCTGCGCTACCAACACGCCCTTCTAAAGACAATGTTTGGTTATCCAAAGTAGCAAAACCTGCAATAGGAACCTGACAACCACCTTCCAAATACGCATTAAAAGCACGCTCAGCACGTACACATGCATTGGTTTCTGCATGCATCAGAGGCATGATCAAATCTAAAATTTCTTGATCATTCGAACGACATTCTAGCCCTAATGCACCCTGCCCAACTGCAGGCAAACTCACTTCAGCTGTTAAGCTATGGCGAATACGCTCACTCAATCCAAGGCGTTTTAGCCCTGCACTCGCAAGAATAATCGCATCATACTGTCCCGCATCTAACTTCGATAAACGTGTTCCAACATTGCCACGCAAATCGATGACCTCTAAATCCGGGCGCTGTTTTAATATCTGACTTTTGCGACGTAAACTCGATGTGCCTAGTTTTGCACCTTGCGGTAAATCTTCAAATTTTTCATAGTTGTTTGATACAAAAGCATCAAAAGGATCTTCACGTTCGCAAATAACTGCCAACTCTAAACCTTCCGGTAATTGCATCGGTACATCTTTCATCGAATGAACGGCTAAATCTGCACGACCATCCATCAATGCTGCTTCTAATTCCTTAACAAATAAGCCTTTACCACCTATTTTAGCCAATGGGGTATCTAAAATTTTATCACCTTGAGTAACGAAAGTGACTAACTCAACTTGAAGCTGAGGATGTAACTGTTCTAATCGATCACGAATATACTCCGCCTGCCATAAAGCAAGAGGACTCTGACGCGTAGCTATTTTCAAGGTTTTCTTCATTTCAGCGTTGCCAAACTTTAAACAATGTAAACTTACCCTGCTATCTCAAAAATGCAAGTAAATTATCAAAATGATTTAACTTTCATACAAAACTATAGGTTTTGCATTCGCTCTCTAAGCAAAGGCAAATGACGACGACTCACCGCCAGTCGTTCCTCTAATTCTCTACACCTTGCCTGATATTGCCCAGATGCCACCATTTCCAAACCATCCAAATAATCTAAAGAAATTAAAGCATTACGGTGAATTCGAATAAATCGATCTGCAAACTCAGTTTCCAAATCCTTTAAAGTTTCATCAATCAGTACACTACCGTTTTTATGACGCACGGTGACATACTTCTGATCTGCTAGAAAATAATAAATATTTTCAACAGGAATTAATTCTAAACCTCGATACGTTTTTGCAGCGATCTGCTGTCTTTGCACTTTTTCTTCCATGAGTTCTTTTTTTTCTAAATGAGTGAGTTGAGCTTGATTCAGTTTGGTCACATTCCCCAAAACTGCTTCCAATTCATCCTTTGCTATTGGTTTTAACAAATATCCTTTTGCTTGAGACTGAATCGCTTGTAAAGCGTGTTCATCATATGCCGTACAAAATACAATTGCTGGCATTGGGTTAAAATGTGCTAAATGTTGCGCACAAGTCAGCCCATCCATTTCAGGCATTTGAATATCAAGTAGCACAACATCTGGTTCAAACTGTTGAACCATGTCCAAAGCTTGCTGACCATGCTGCGCTGTTGCAATAACGTGATGTCCTAATTGAGACACTAATCGCGACAAACGTTCCACTGCCAATGGTTCATCATCACAAACCAGGATGTCCATTTTCCCTCCTTGCCCCGATACCTAATATTTATTTTAATGTTTATCCAAATCATCTCTTTTTATACTGATATTGAATTACTGTGGTAAATAATCCATTTCCCGCATAATTTCGAAAATAAACAGAATCGCCAAAATGTGCTTTCAAACGCTGTTTTACATTTTCTAAAGCAATTCCATGCCCTTCTCTAACTTTTATTCTATCTTGTAAAAATGGGTTGGTAATGACTATATTGACTTGATTTTCTAATATTTCAACCAATATGGCGATTTTAGCATTAGATATTTTGCCTTCTACGCCATGAAAGATACTATTTTCAATTAATGGTTGTAAGGTCAGTAGCGGGATTTGTATCCTGCCCAATAACAGGGGTTGCGGTATATTCCATTCAACAAGGAGCCGATCTCCTAATCGAATTTGCTCGATGGCAATATACTGCCGACACAATTCAATTTCTTCTTTTAAACTGACCAATTTTAATTCTTGAAAACTGGCTCTAAATAATTTTGATAAATCGATCAGCATTTGTTCTGCTTTATCAGGGTCAATCGCAATCAAACTGACCACACTATTTAAACTATTGAATAAAAAGTGAGGGTGAATACGGGCTTGCATCGCTTGAATACGGGCATTGAGCTCGCTATTTTGCTGTAAAACAGTCTGCTCTCGAATATACATATAACGCAAACAAAATGCGCCCAATAAAATGCCATAACTGAGATGTAAAACCAGATTATGGTTAATATCCTGCGCCGAAATATGTTGTAAAGAAAAATTCTGGCCCCAATAATGCACAATGTTTAAAACCACCGTTGTACATAGCACAATTATTTGTAACAACAAAAAGCTAAACATGGTGGCTGTTAAATATCCCATTTGAGCTATTTTCTTTTGGAATACATCTTGAAATGCCGCAAATGCTAACAATATCCAATTAATATAGAAAATATACTCTAACACGTGACCAAAATTTAAACTCTCCCAACCCTTTGCTTCAGATAATGCCAATAAAAGAGCAAGTACATTACTGGCAATAAAAAGCTCCCATAAATACCGTCGATGTCCCATTTTCCTAAAAAAATAAGACTGTCGAAAATACTGATTCGATTTTATTGATGAATGATTGTGCTTTACTTCGGCAAGTGAGGCTGAATTTGTTATACTGTTGCGAGTTCTACTGCTTTTTTTCCTACTGAGCCGATATGACCACATCTTCTAATTCCTCTAATCCGTCACAAGCCCAAACTTCAGGCATGTGGGGCGGTCGTTTCTCCGAAGCTACTGATGCTTTTGTTGCTGAATTTACTGCATCTGTTCAATTTGACCAACGCTTTTATAAACAAGATATTGCAGGTTCTATTGCACATGCAACCATGTTAGCAAAAGTTGGCGTCTTAACTGAACAAGAACGTGACGACATTATCAATGGTTTAAACACGATTAAAGCTGAAATTGAAGCGGGTCATTTCGAATGGCGCATCGATTTAGAAGATGTGCACATGAATATTGAATCACGCTTAACGCAGCGTATCGGTATCACAGGTAAAAAACTTCACACTGGACGTAGCCGTAATGACCAAGTCGCGACAGACATTCGTTTATACGTGCGTGATGAAATTGACGCTATTTTACAATTACTTGAAAAACTACAAAAAGGCATTTTAGGCTTAGCTGCTCAAAATACCAATACGATCATGCCAGGTTTCACCCATTTACAAACAGCGCAACCAGTGACTTTTGGTCATCACTTAATGGCTTGGTTTGAAATGCTTGTACGTGACTCTGAGCGTTTAATTGACTGTCGTAAACGTGTTAATCGCCTACCTTTGGGTTCAGCCGCGCTTGCTGGAACGACTTATCCGATCGAGCGTGAATACACTGCTGAGCTTTTAGGATTTGAAGCTGTGTGTGAAAACTCACTGGATGCGGTATCTGATCGTGACTTTGGCATCGAATTCAATGCTGCTGCTTCTCTGATCATGATGCACTTATCACGTATGTCTGAAGAACTGATTCTTTGGACATCTGCACAGTTTAAATTTGTGAACATTCCTGATCGTTTCTGCACAGGTTCATCGATCATGCCGCAGAAAAAAAATCCTGATGTTCCTGAGCTTATTCGTGGCAAAACAGGTCGTGTATACGGCGACTTGATGAGCCTGTTGACACTGATGAAAGGTCAACCATTGGCATATAACAAAGACAACCAAGAAGATAAAGAACCGTTGTTTGATGCGATTGATACTGTTCGTGGTTCTTTGATGGCATTTGCTGACATGATTCCTGCATTGGTACCAAACATTGAGATCATGCGTGAAGCAGCGCTTCGAGGTTTCTCAACAGCAACTGATCTTGCTGATTATCTGGTAAAAAATGGCGTTGCCTTCCGTGATGCACATGAAATCGTAGGTAAAGCAGTGGCTTTGGGTGTTCAAGAGTCTAAAGACTTATCCGAGCTAACACTTGAACAACTTCAGCAATTCTCAGATCTGATTCAAGCAGATGTATTTGAAAAAGCACTGACACTTGAAGCGTCTGTCAATGCACGTAATCACATTGGTGGTACTGCGCCTGCTCAAGTTGCTGCCGCAATTGAACGTGCTTACACCCGTTTAGAAAAACTTTATGCATAAGGAGTTTTGATATGACTCGACAAGTCTTTTGCCGTAAATATCAAAAAGAGTTAGAAGGTTTAGACTTTGCACCGTTCCCTGGTACAAAGGGTCAAGAACTCTTTGACAGTGTGTCAAAACAGGCTTGGCAAGAATGGTTAAAACATCAAACCACTTTGATCAATGAAAAACGATTGAATGTGTTTGAAGCTGATGCGAAAAAGTTTTTGGAAGAACAACGTGAGAAATTCTTCAACAATGATGAATCATTGGAAAAAGCTGAAGGTCTAAAGCCTGAGTGAGGGTAAGTGGAGCATTGCTCCACCCGAACGCAAGGCGCAGGCTATGCCTGAACAAAAGCATACGATAGAACAATCCATTTGAGACGAAACAATCGCTGCAAGCGTGCGTAGGCTTTCATTCAAAAGAATCTCCATATTTGTTATGGGGATTTTTTTATTGTTTAATGAACGCAAGGCGCAGGCTATGCCTGAACAAAAGCATACGATAGAACAATCCATTTGAGACGAAACAATCGCTGCAAGCGTGCGTAGGCTTTCATTTAAAAGAATCTCCATATTTTTTATGGGGATTTTTTTATGTATTAGTTTTTTATGTTTAGCTCTTATTACGGAGAATAGCTATAAGTTTTTCCTAGCCATAAAAAAAGGAGTCTTGGAGACTCCTATAAACTTCAGAAACTACAGCGTTTGCATTCTGAATAAGCACAAAAGTACTTATAGCGCTTAGTTTACTTGAATCACATACTTAAATATTGACAATATGTGCACATTTTTTTGACAATTTGCGACTTATTTAAATGACAAAATAAGTTTAAAATTGACATACAAATATGATTTTAATATTGAACACTAAATGATATTTTCATAAAAATAAAATACTTAGTATCAATTTAAGCAACTGACTCTATGTTTTCTTCAGCTTCTTTCTGAACCAATTTAGGTGTCTTTTCTACCCACTTTGCAGGAAAATATTTTTCTACCGTTGAAGATAATAAACGCGCAACAGGTTCAGGTAATTTCACACCCAACGGATTTTGTTCTTTTAAATCCGCAGAAGAAACCACACGCGTACCCATTAAATAATCAAACCAAGGCTTTGTAACACACCAGTTGGCATCTTGATTTGAATTCATATGATGATCATAGTGCCAAGGGATTTTTTTCATCGCCCAATCTGGCTCAAGATGTGCACGGCGATGAATATAATAATAATTACAAGCGCTATATAACGACGCTGCAACCATACCTTTTGAAATTGGATAGAAAATTAAACTCGCAGCTCCCGCAGCAACAGCCAATGAAACAATTTCATTTTTAGTTCGCCAGTTTGAAATCCCTTCCACATAACCATCATCATTGAAATCTTGCTTACGTACTTCACGATGATGCTCCCAATGTGATTTCATACTTCTAGGCACAGGACTATAACGTGGCTGACCCGAACGATGCGTACCATGCAAAATGAATTTATGTGCCATCCATTCAAAACCATTTGCAAAGACCAAACCAACGACAAAACCTTTTAACATGGGATATCTCCTTTTCTTATATTCAATATAGAAGAGCTTTTAAAAAAGATATTGACATGAAAAAACATTTACATTGACAAATTGCGACATTAATTTACTATTCTTTATTGAGCTAAACGTGTCCTGAAATGCGCTTGTTTATCAGAAACAAACTTGATTAAAATATTCAGGTAAAATCGTTTTATTCGCAATTTTGATCAACAATAAAAAGATTATAGAGATGCAACAATTTAAGGATTACGCTGGCTCCGTCTATGGAGGACTTGGACAATTACTATTTGCTTTTAGTGAAGCAAATGGATTGAAAATTTCTGAGAAATTACAACAAGTTCAGAACCTAGAACGTTTTGATTTCAATATATGGCGTGAGCTTTTAGATGATATCCAAGCTCAAACCCAAAGCCCAGCTTTAGGGCTTGAAATCGCAGCTCATGTACAACCAAAACATCTTGGAATCATTGCTTATATTGCCCAATCTTGCGATACCATGGGAGAGGCGCTCACTCGCTATTTTGACTATCATCGTTTGATTTTTGATGGAAGCCCTTTAAAAATAGAGTCTTTTAGTGATGGCTATCTAGGTATTCATTGGGCAACGCTACCGTTCCATCTCACAACACAAATCACAGATGAAATTGCTATTGCACTGATGGTGCAGTTTCTAAGACATTTTCTTTCTGCAAAAGATATTCAGTTGCATCAAATCAATTTTACGCATTCAAGACCTCAAAATTTAAAGATTTATGAGAATTTCTTTCAATGTGCTGTCAAATTTAATCAACCGCAAGCAGAGCTCATCTTTCCGCTACAAGTCATGACTGTCCCTCTCAGCCATGGTGATCAAACTTTGCAAAAACTGTTGATGCAACAAGCCCAAGCGCTACTCAATGATTTACCTCATTCCAGTCAAATTGATGAACGTTTACAACAAAATATTCTTTTAGGGCTACAACGAAACCTGTACCAAATTGGAGAGGTTGCAAAGCAATTGAATATCTCAATTAGACAGCTTCAAAGGCATTTGCAAAACCAAGGGACAACCTATCAACAACGCGTCCAAGAAGTTCGAAAATTATTGGCTGTTCAGTATTTACAAGACCCTTATTTAGGGCTACATGAGATTGCTTTATTACTTAGTTATTCTGAACAAAGTGCTTTCCAACGTGCGTTCAAACAATGGACAGGACTCACTCCTCAACAGTGGCGAATTCAAAATAAACAGCCGAAATAGCACATGAGCACCTGCCTGAAAATAAAATGATTTAAATTCCTCTCATCTTTTTTATGATAAATTTATTCATTTATTTTAAGCCAAGTTATTGTTAAATATATTTATTAAATATTCTACATAAACTAATTATAAAAAAATTTACGTTAAAAATGTATTTTGTGATTTTATTTTCATATTTTTAGATTATTATTCACTCAGCAAAATAAAGTTTTACATAATCAACTGGCTATCCTTCACTGATTACAACATTGGATAACCAACCCTTTCCATAAAAAGAAATAGGAATAAACATGCATAAATATCTCGCAGAATTTATCGGAACCTTTTGGCTCGTATTTGGTGGATGTGGTAGTGCGGTACTGGCTGCGGCTTTCCCTGAGCTAGGTATTGGATTTATGGGCGTTGCTCTAGCCTTTGGTTTAACTGTACTCACAGGTGCGTTTGCACTGGGTCATATTTCAGGTGGTCACTTCAATCCAGCAGTCAGTGTAGGCTTATGGGTTGGTGGTCGTTTTGATGCAAAAGACCTCCTTCCATATATTATTGCTCAAGTGGTCGGTGGTATTTTTGCAGCCTTTATCCTCTACATCATTGTACAAGGTCAAGCTGGATTTACCGGTGTTGGCGGTTTTGCAACCAATGGATTTGGTGATTTATCACCAGGTAAATACTCAATGGTATCTGCACTCATCATCGAAATCGTACTCACCGCAATCTTTCTTATTGTGATCCTAGGCTCTACGGACAAACGTGCTCCTGCTGGCTTTGCACCTATTGCAATTGGTCTAGCTTTAACACTAATTCACTTAATCAGTATCCCTGTAACCAATACTTCGGTAAACCCTGCACGTAGTACAGCTGTGGCATTATTTGCTGAAACTGCTGCATTAAGTCAATTGTGGTTATTCTGGATTGCACCGATTGTTGGTGCGATCATAGGCGCAGTGATTTATAAAGTTGTGGGTAATGAACCACAAAACTAATTGATTCCAACAATAATGAACCTGCTGCGGCAGGTTTTTTATTGTCTCAAAAATATGAATAAATAAAAAATTAAAGAAAAGGGTTCTCAATCTCCCCTTCCGTGCGGCGGGTAATGTGCTGTGGGAGATCCGTTTGTTTCTCTAAATTTGCCACAATATCATTTAAATAACGCTGTAAAACTAAAGCAACCTGTAAACCCGCTTGGTCTTTGGTGATCTGTAAATTGCCATAAATACTGACACAATCATCTTGATTTTCTAAAGTTAAATCATGAATTGAATGTGATTCCGTTCCATTTTCAAATGGTTTAAACATTGAATATTCTCATTCTTTTGATATTACCCAGTATACGGTGATTTTAAAATCTGACCAAAATACAACCATAAAATTACTTTAAAATTTGTAATATATATTGCAATAAAGCCTCAACCAATTGTTTAACCAAGGCATCCTTGGTTTCTTCATCGACCTTAGGCAATTGAATCTCTGAAGTATTTACTGCACTTTTCGGTTGAAATTGTTTTTGCAACACTTGTATTTGATCTTTAGAAACATCCTCTGCACATTGACTTTCAGCATCCCAATGCGAATATTCAATTTCTTTATTGGCTTTAACCTGATTTGCAGTCAAAGGCAATTTATATGTATTCCGCTTTTGTTCTTCAGTCAATTGTGGAAATAAATTGATTCCCAATTGTTCCTCTAAATAACAAACACTCACGATTCTCACCTGTTGCGAATCATTATTTGGTGAATAATATGCGCCAATAATGCCATGCTTAGGAATATAAATAGCTTTGTACAATGCGGTAGGAACAATTACCCCACTACCAATCGTTTTCAGCCTTTTACCTGAGAATATAGGCCCCGTCACCACATAAACATCTTTCTTTTGCTTAGTGACGATTGCACGTGTTGCTTCTTCAAGCTCACGCCATACCTGCTGATTATTTTTAGGTACTTGCGGTACGATATTGGCCAATGAAAAACTGTCAAATTGTGAAGCTTTATCAGACATATCACCATTGGGCGACATATGCCCACGATCATAACCAGAACTACGATAATCCGACAATAACGCACGATGTGCTGAACTCAAACGTTGCTCTTCATGAAAATTATCTTCACGTTTAATTTTCTGACTCAAACGTTGTGGTGATAAATATTCCGCGGTCCATAAAGGTGTTTTCGACACCCCTGAATACATAACATTGAAACCATTAAAACATAAAGGATAACTATTTTTCTTTAAACTTTCTTTTGCTAAAACAGGTGGCTCATCTCTATAAAACTGAGCCAAACAATCTGAATTCAAACGTTTTTCTTGAGTAAATGGAATAAACTGAGTAATTCTTTCCTGCCCAAAAGCAATGGCAAAACTTCCAGTAGCAACTACACCTAACACCATTTTTACAACTGAATTTTTCAACCAAAATTTCCCAAATACCTTAAATCACTTTATGAATAAATCCAAAAACAACTTTTGAACTTCAGTAGCCTAACAAGCCAATCACAACAAAGATATTATGTGAATATTCAAATGAATAAACCTTCAACACCTTCTGCTTAGTAAAGCAGCATTGCATGTAACAATTCATTGCTTTTTCAATAAACTTCCCTAAAAGCCTTTTCATTCAATCGTTTCAGCTGAATTTATACCATTGAGTATGCCACTTTAAAATCAGATCGGCGAGGCTAAAGCGACATCACTTGTCGTTTTAATTACCACTAAATGATCGCAAAAAGAAATAGAGGCATTGATACAACCAAAATGACAAAAACATTAAAATCTAATCTATTTTTAGCGCGCATAAAAAAGCCAAGAATGATCTTGGCTCTCCACAAATTTTAACTGAATAGATATGATCATCAAATTTCGATTTGGCTGCCCATTTCAACCACACGATTGGGTGGAATTTGATAGAAATCACTTACAGGGCTGGTATTTCTTTGCATTGAAATAAACAACTTTTCACGCCATGGCGCCATACCATCACCCACTGTGTGAATTAAACGATCACGTGAAATGAAGAAACTAATGTGCATCATGTCAAAAGCGATCTCCATTTGAGAGTAAGCAAGCGCTAAGGCATTTGGAATATCAGGTTGATCTTTAAATCCATAATAAACAAACACACGCTGAAACTTATCATCCAAAACTTCTACTCGGATTCGTTCCTGATCTGGAACATACGGCACATCACGAGTAATCACAGTGACCAAAATATTTCGCTCATGTAAGACTTTATTGTGTTTAATATTATGCAACATTGCATGCGGCACAATATTTGGATTCCCTGTTAAAAACACCGCTTGCCCAGGTACACACATAGCTCCATCATTCAAACTAACACTTTTAATAAACAAGTCTAACGGTAAAGCATCTTTCTCCAAGCGATTGAAAACAATCTCTCGCCCTGTTTTCCATGTCATCAGAATCGTGAATACGATTGCACCAATAAAAATAGGCACCCAACCACCAGAGATAATTTTTAATGAGGTTGAACCAATAAAAGCCACATCAATAATTAAAAAGGGAATGGCAAACAAAGCCACTTTCCATTTTGGCCAACGCCAAAATCCATATGCTAAAAAAGAAATTAAGATTGTGTCGCAGAACATGGTCATGGTGACTGCAACACCATAAGCATTAGCTAAATTGGCACTGTTCTGGAAAATCACAATGAGTAAGATAATAGATACAAATAATACCCAGTTAATAAAGGGTAAATAGATCTGACCTTGTTCGACATCTGATGTGTGATGTACGGTTAAGCGAGGTAAATAACGCAGTTGTATTGCCTGATTTGCCATCGAAAACACACCTGTAATCACAGCTTGCGAAGCAATGACTGCGGCAGCTGTAGCCAAGGCAATCATCGGATACAGGCCCCATTCTGGAACCAGTAAATAGAATGGGTTTTCAATTGCATTTGGATCACGCAGCAATAATGCACCTTGCCCTGCATAGTTTAGAATTAAGCAAGGTAAAACAATGATAAACCACCCCAAACGAATTGGGAGTCGCCCGAAATGCCCCATATCTGCATAAAGTGCTTCACCACCAGTTACGGTAAGAATCACAGCACCCATGGTTAAAAAGGCCACGTACGGCTGATGAAAAATAAAGTTCAATGCCCAATGCGGACTCAGCATACTCAATACGTATGGAGTCTGACTGATACTGTAAATCCCCACCAAACCAATCGAGATAAACCAAGTCAGCGTAATTGGGCCAAAGAACTTGCCCATGGTTCCTGTGCCATGCCTTTGCACAAGAAATAATGCTGTCAAGATGCCTATTGCCAAAGGCATCAGCCATTTATTAAACATAGGGGTAGCAATACTTAAACCTTCAATCGCTGAAAGTACTGAAATTGCGGGCGTAATAATCCCATCGCCAAAGAATAAAGATGCCCCAATAAATCCTAGTGCAATCAAATAGATTTTTCTATTTTCTGCAATTCGATTCGTTCTTAAATTCAGCGCAAGCAAAGACATAATACCGCCTTCACCGTTGTTATCTGCACACATGATAATGGTGACATACTTGAAACTGATGGTCAGCATCATGCACCAGAAAATCAACGACAGAATTCCGAGCACTGTCGCCTCAGTGATGGCGATGTGTGCAGTGAGAAAACATTGACGTAGCGCATATAAGGGGCTGGTTCCAATGTCACCAAAGACCACACCTAAAGCCGCTAGCGTAATTGCAGGCAATGCTGCCTTTTTTGCAGTACTTCGCATAAAACGTCTTCTAAAAGTAGACACTATTTTTTCGCAATAATATCACTGTGTAAAAACTTTTGCTCTAAATCAATTGTTTCAGCTTGGCAGACCTCTTTTTTTTGGTTATTATCGCTCGCCTTGGTGAGGTGTCCGAGTGGCTTAAGGAGCACGCCTGGAAAGTGTGTATACGTTTGCGCGTATCGAGGGTTCGAATCCCTCTCTCACCGCCATTTTCTATTCTTACAATATCTCATGATGTACTCAAAAGCTTAAATCTAAAGGATTTAGGCTTTTTTTATGTCTAATACAATCTACTTTATCTGTTGCAATCTCGATATGGCTGGGGGTATAACTGGGGGTATAATAATTTACCCCTAAAATTATACCCCCAGATCTTAAGGAAACCGTTGTAATGCTTACAGATGCTTTTGTCAGAAAAATTAAACCTTCAGAAAAGAAAACCAAATATCCTGATGAAAAAAGCATGTACTTGGAAGTTACACCTTCAGGCGGTATGCATTGGCGGATGAAGTTTCGTCTTAATGGTAAAGAGAATATTTTCAGTATCGGTTCATATCCCGAAACAACACTTGCTCAAGCAAGACGAATTCGAGACGAAGCACGATTAGGGCTAAAAGATGGGATTAGCCCCAATGAAGCCAAAAAAAGAAAGAAACAGCAAATCGATGAAAGTACGCTTTTCAAAGTCCTTGCTATGGAATGGCTAGAAGACCGTAGAGCTGTCATTAAAGAAGCAACTTATTTACGTGATCTATCTGTTTTTGAAAAAGATCTATTCCCTGCTTTGGGCAATATACCCATTGATCAAATCAAAGGAAAAGATGTGCTTGCCTGCGCTAAAAAAATTGAAGCACGTGGCGCCCAAGAAATGGCGAAACGCTCTATTCCTTTAGCTGGACGTATTTTCCGTTTTGCAATTCGTAAGGGAATCATTGAGAGTGATCCAACACCATACCTTCAGGAAGCCTTAAAGCCTCGTAAGGTCAAACATATGGCACGTTTGGATATTTCTGAGTTTCCCCCCTTTCTTGAGCGTATGGATCGCTACCATGGTAATCCAATGATCAAGACAGCTATTCAGCTCATGACTTTAACTTTTGTCCGAACTGCTGAGCTGAGAATGATGGAATGGAATGAGATTGATTTTGATAATCATTTATGGCGCATACCTGCTGAAAAAATGAAAATGGCTCAACCTCACATCGTTCCATTATCTACACAAGCTCTTGAACTGATTGAAGGCTTACGCCCTCTTACTGGCAATAAACAATATGTTTTTTATAATCACAGTACAGCTAAGCCAATGAGTAGTAATGCTCTACTCTGTGTGATCCGCACTATGGGTTATAACGGCAAAATGACTGGTCATGGATTCAGAGGGCTTGCATCAACGACGCTACATGAGCAAGGTTATATGCATGATGCGATTGAAATTCAGTTGGCGCATAGGGTTGGTAATGCTGTTTCACAAGCTTATAACCATGCACAGCATTTAGAGTACCGAATCAAAATGATGCAGGACTGGTCTGATTTTATTGATAGTTTACGATAAACATTGTGTAATTCCCTAAACAAAAAGTTAAGTGATCACTCACAGAATTTCTATGCAATTTACACTGAAATCTAATGTTTAATTAAAGCTCAATTATAAAAACATTGAAACTTCATCATACTCTAATGAGTTAGATTCAATGTTTTCAAGTAATGCTAACTTATTAATACTCACAATTTCATTTTTTAATTCATTAAAGGAAATAAAATTTAATAGAGTTTTATTTTCTACAATATTATGGGCAGTAAGCCTTGAAAGACCTAAATTTTGCAATCCAATTTCTACTGGATTTTTCGTACCATATTCCAAATATGTAGACCAGTTATGCCCAGCATTGTCTTCACCCAAAATATTTGTTAAACATTTATAATAGTGGTTAAAATACTTCTCAAATACAAATGTTAATATATTTTCAATATCGAAAAGTAGCTTATCAATAACATGATTCACATGAACTAAATTTCCTCTATCAAAATCAACAGGTGGCATATTTCTATCTAAGTATATAATCTCTTTTCTTTTCAATTCATCATTAATCATTATATTTAAAGAAATTCCAGAAACCCACTTTGACATAATTACTGCATAGTAATCTAATTGTAAAAAAGATTTTATATTATCACTTTCAACAACCTCCCAATTATAAAGATTATAAAATTTAGCAAGAGTATTTTTAATATTATCATAATCCAATTTAGGAAATTTACGACTATCAGGGTCCTCAAGAATATAGTTGTAAACCTTATTTTGAATACCAAAATTCAAAGATTTGAAAGAATCAACTATTTCAAATGGTATATCAACAATGCTTTTAGAGTTTTCTTCTGCCAAATGAATTACTTCATCCCTATTAAAATCTATCATTTTTCTCAAAAGGAAGCTTTCATTATAATCATCCTTAAATCTAACAACATCAATAGACATTAAGTTTGCAAAATAATCATATATTTTATTAGAACTTTCTTTGTTTGGGTCACTTAATTGAAGTGAATCTTTAAGATGATTCAAGCCATTTTTATTATTTATCTTATCAATTGACGTTAGTATTTCATTATCACTTTTATCAAATATGCTAAGATCCTCCCATCTTTCAGAGCTATCATTTTGGATACAAAAAATATTACCAGACAATTCCTTGCAATATCGTCCCGCTCGACCAGCTAAATTCCAAAAGGCTATTGTTTTATTAGGATTATTAAGAGTATTTCCTTTATTTAGTCTTATCTTTCTATCGCAGTTTATAAAAATATTTTTGGTAGGCATATTTACACCCTCTACCAAAGTTGGCGTACAGAAAATAAAATCAATTTCTCCTTCTCTAAAAAGTTTTTCTACAATATTCCTAATAATTTGTGGTAATTGGCCATGATGATAAGCTATTCTTTTTTCTAAAAACTTACATAAATAATATTCTTGATGTACCAAAGATGAAATCTTATCAATAGCCTCTTTCATGTTTTCTGAGATCTTTATAGAATTATCAAATTTATCATAAAATTCCAATGCGTGATTTATTGCTTTTGCTTTTGACGAGCAATAAACCATATTAGCACTATTTCCCTTGCCGACATTAAAAATGAAATCATTTGGATTTCTTACTGTTTCTAAGATGTCAATTTTCAACTTTATTTTTTCCCCTTCAGATATACAAAACACATTATTAAATTTAAAATCAATTAAATAAAGATTTTGTGCCACAGGTGCTTCATCAACTTTAATAGAGTTAGTTACATCCTTACCAAACAACTCTAAAAATACCTCTGGATTTGCAATATTAGGCGAAGAAAATACCATTTTCACATTAGAACATTTTTCAATAACCTTATCAATCGCGCTATAAGCAGTTAAACTCCTCGTATCATCTATGGCTGAAAAAGAAAGTTTATGAGCTTCATCCACGAATAAAAAATCTATTTTAATATTATTATTTTTTGCAAAAAGACTAAGAAGTCGTTCTGGTGTTAATATAAAAATAAAGTTAAACTTTCCCTCGTAATTTGTAATACTACCATGTGTTTGAACCACATAGTTTTTTTCTTTTATAAGGTTTTCTAACTCACTCTTAATATCACTTGAAAACTGATTTATTAAAGCTTTAGAAGGAACCAAAACAACAATATTGCCATTACCTCTTTCTATTATTCGCTCTATATATCTGCGCATTAAAAAAGATTTTCCTAATGAAGTAGGACCGCTAAAACTAAAATGAGGTGCTTTTACCATCCTTGTAAAAATTTCATATTGAGTATCGGTTAAAATATATTTTTCATCAATTTTTTGATTTTTTTTCTTTGCTACAATTTCAAACCTCCTATCGAATGGCAATAGAGATTCCTCAATGTTTAATGCATATAAACCTAATTTTGAATAAACTGATGATGAATAAAATTTAAACCTTTCAGTTTTACTCAAAAATGGCTCACACAAACTTATCAAGTGATAAGCTTTCATACGAGCTTTTTGGCTATCAGTAGAGGCTAGTAAATCTATAAATCTAAATAGATTTTCTTCCTCAATTTCATCAAAACAATAATCATCAATATCATCTATTATTTTTGATGCATAAATTCTTAAAATCCGTTCATTCATAGATTTAAAGTAATCATTTTTCTGTATTTCTTCAAAAATATATTGACCTAAATTTTTCACTTTAAGCTCTCAAAAAAATCTTGATTGAATTTATTGGTGTCCTCAAAAGGCACAAAAAAACAGTCTATACTTGCCTTTAAGACTTTTATCTTTTCCAATTCTTTTTTTAAGTCATTAATAGAAGCTTTCAAATCCTCAACAATAATTTCCTCTAAAGCTAATTGGAAATCACCCTGTTGTAAAAATTTTAAACTCGTTTCAATTTTTCTATCATAGCCAATAAATATTGCCAACCTATCAGTATAATTATTAAGGATATTTTCTTGACTAGGTATTATTAATTTAGCTAAAATTTTACTTTCTTCCTCTGAATAAGTTTCATCTAAAAAACTATTATCAATTAGTCCACCATAAGGTTTAACTTCTGGATATTTATCTATTATAGATTGTATTGCATGACCAAATGAATTTTTCAAAATAGGTGAGAATAATGCAATACAATGTATAATCTCTATTTTTTTATCAGAAATGTTAGAAAATTTAATATGTGCTCCTTGAAATGCTGAGCTTTCATTATGATGAGATGAATATAATCTAGGCGCTTCACAATAGGTTTCTAAAAAACCTTGAAGAAGAATCTCTGGAATCTTATCCTTTGACTCCAGCTTCAAAAAGTCTTTAACACCTTGAATAACTGCAGCATTAAACTCATCATTTACTATACTTTGATTTATTTGTTTCCTAGAAAGGGAAAAATAAGGTATACAATGCGTTATTCTTTTATTAATAAATTCATAATTATAACTCTTTCCCTTAAGATTTAACCTATATAAATTTAACTCTCTATTATCTTCTAAATTTATATCATGTTCAATTTTAGAAAAACATTCTTTAAATTTGTTTTTTATTAAAGTCTCAAAACCTTTAGCTTTATTTTTAAGCTCAAGCTTTGGATAGCCTTTTGCAATCAGAACATCATTTAATTTTTCATCAATAATTTCACCAAAGCCTGTACCAATTCCTGTAGTATCAGTATATATACCAAGTAATAATGCTTTATTTCCTTTGATTTGAAGAATTCCTGCACCAGAATTACCAGATAAATTAACTTTAGAACTTTCTAAATTCCCGATACTTTCATTTAAGATCCTTAAACTAAATCTTTTTCTAAAAGGAACATAATTGGTATAGGAAATCGGTAGAGTTTCTTCATGATCCGATATATTAGGATAACCACAACTTAGAAACTCATCAGTACTTTTAAGATCTAATGTGGAAACAATTTCAATTTTAGGTAAATTTAGTAATTTTTTATGAGATTCATCTTTAACAACCAATATTGCAACATCCTTATCCTCACAAAATAAAACTTCCTGAACTTTTAGCTGTTCATAATTAGCTATATCAGGCCGATCAATTATAATTTTTGTTTTCGTAAATTTTGCTAATGCACATTTCTCGCACCTCAAATTCTTTCTAACTCTGCAATCTTGAGCACTTTTCGTACAAACAGCATGCTTTGCTGTAAAAATATACGTATGAGTAGTATTAGCATAAATAAAGCCGCTGCTTTTTTTCCCCTCGTGAAGAACTCTTACCGTAAGCTCATCTGCTAATTGAGTGCTCATATTCAAAGCAAACTCCTATTTCGTGTTTTGTTGGGAAAAACATATTTACGCTTGGTAAATCGTTAAATATTCTTTTTAAGTCAATATTTGAATAAGTAAAATAAAATTCCGTATTACTTATCCCTTTATTAATCAATATTCTACATAATGTTTCTTTATTCGGATGATAGTGTTTTTTATTTGCATTTGCAGAAATGATAAAATTCTTGCAGTCAACCATATTAAGTAATTTATCACTTGTATTTTTAGCACTTCCATGATGTGAAACTTTGAATACATCAACTTCTAATGGCAAGTTATCTTGATATTTCTCTTCCAAACTACTTACTACTACTGTTGGATGTGCATCTGACAACAATAGAAATTTCTTATCTTCCCATTTTAGTAGTAATGCAATACTTGCCCCATTTACTGGAGAACTATCCTCTTTAAACTTAGGCATGTTTTTTTCAAATTGCTTAAATGTAATATTATAATCAAATTCTTTAGTCGCACTTGACTTTACTGTCCGTTTTTTTTGGGTTGGCCAATATAAATTTAATTTTTTTAAATTATCAATAGATGGAGATAAAACTGTAATTTCTAAGTTGTCTATAATTTCTGATTTTCCTGCTAAAATTATCTCTTTGTACCATCTATCATCCTTATCAAGTATTTTGTACAAATCATTATCTTGAATTCTAGATGATTTAACTGTTCTATTATTATTACTAGTAACTGTATAACGCTGTGTATTTTTACATTTTTTCTTTAAAAAGTCACTTATGGTTCTTTCTGAATTAAACCATATTTTTTTCACTTTTTGATTTAACTCATTATCACCTAATATTTTTAAAATACCAGAAATATGATCATCATCGCTATGTGTAACAACAACTAAGTCAATTTGCCCATTCCCCCCATTTTTTAAAATTTCAAGAATAGTATTTTTTAAATTATTAAAATCTAACTGTGTTCGATTTCCCCCATCAATCAAAATATGGCGATACTCGCCCTTATGATTCTGGAACTGAAATAGTAAACAATCACCTTCTCTTGCTGGTAATGCATAAAGTTTGCTGTTAAACCGTTCCAAGCAAATCTCCCACTCATAGATTCATCTTAATAAAATATACATCAAATACTTGATTTATCGAAAAGTAAAATATAGGAATAAAGTATAAATAAGCAAATGGAATGAAATCAAAATTTAATCTGGCAGACGTACAAAGAAATGGGGAACTATCAGATCAAGTCGGAACTAATACAATGTAAGTTACTAAAAGCAGCCCTGCAGGGACTGTTCTAAATTTTGTGTAAGTACTTAATTTTCATTTATCCTTCAGAGGATAATTACAAAAGGTACTTCACATGGATGAAGCAACAATCAAAAGTATGGCTGCCGAATTGGCTAAAGGTCTAAAAACACCAGAAGACTTAAACCAAATGACAGCAGTCTTTAAAAAATTCATGATTGAAACTGCACTCAATACTGAACTTTCAGACCATCTCGGTTATGAAAAGCATCAGTCCAGGAAAGGCTCAAATAGCCGTAATGGGTTTAGTTCTAAAACCATTACAACTCAAGATGGACAACTGGCTTTAGATATTCCCCGTGATCGAGAAGGTTCATTTGAGCCACAAATTATCAAAAAGCACCAAACACGCATCACCAGTATGGATGACCAAATCCTCTCACTGTATGCAAAAGGAATGACTAATAGGGAAATTGTAGCCTTCTTCAAAGAAATGTACGATGCCGATGTCTCAGCATCTCTCATCAGCAAAGTTACCGATGCTGTGATTGAGCAAGTGACTGAGTGGCAAAATAGAGCCTTAGATAGCCTTTATCCTGTTGTCTATCTTGACTGTATTGTTGTCAAAGTCCGTCAGCACTCCAATGTGATTAACAAGTCCGTATACCTTGCTTTAGGCATCAATATGGATGGACAAAAAGAATTACTGGGTATGTGGATTGCTCAGACAGAAGGTGCCAAATTCTGGCTGTCAGTCATGACAGAGCTAAAAAATCGAGGAGTACAGGACATTCTTGTTGCCTGTGTAGATGGATTAAAAGGCTTTCCTGACGCGATAGCCTCCGTTTACCCTCATACTGATATTCAACTGTGTATCGTGCATGTTGTACGCAATAGCCTGAGATTTGTAAGCTGGAAAGACTACAAGGCTGTTACCTCGGGTCTGAAAGCGATTTATCAGGCAAGTACAGAGGAAAATGCTTTAAAGTCCCTAGACATCTTCTGTGATCAATGGAATCACCAGTATCCCAAAATTGGAGAATCCTGGCGGGCCAATTGGGAAAATATCCGAACGATCTTTAGCTATCCAGCCGAAATACGTCATGCAATTTATACAACAAATGCGATTGAGTCGTTGAATAGCGTAATACGCCATTCAACGAAGAAGAGGAAAATCTTTTCATCTGATGACTCAGTAAAGAAGGTCATTTACTTAGCAACATCAAATGCTGCGAAGAAATGGACGATGCCAATTCAAAATTGGCGTTTAGCAATGAATTGGTTTACGATTCAGTTCGATGATCGATTAAAAGATCATTTATAAAAAATGGAACTTACACAAAATAATTTACAGGCTCGCCCTGCATTGTTTTACCTCAAATTATAAGCATTTCTACTTAATAATTTGATAAGCCTCAATCATATAAGGTCTAAATGCATATTCAAGTTTTTGAATATGCTCCAAATGCCACACTGTATGTGTTTGCCAAAGCTCTTGACTGTACCCATCCACTTCGATGCAAAATTCTATTCTCGAAGATTTCTTATCCTCTAATTTTAACCAATTTAAAGCATGACCAAATTTCCGTTCAATTTCGTCTTTTCTATCATAAAAGAAATCAAATAACTTTTTATTTTCGATTGCATCCTTACGTGCAAATTCAATGTCTACTCGTAATGCTTTTTGCAGAAAAATAAGATGATACGTACATTGCGACACCCCTGTTGCAGCACTTAACCAATGGTCAGTTTTAGGGCTAATATTGTTATACAAAGTATTATTCTGCTGAAGGAAATAACCCAATAATTGTTCCCAATATTGATAACGAACATCTGTACTATCAGTCCGCTTTATTTTAGCAGTAGTTTCCTCTGCATCTTTGCGAGTTAACCGCACCATATATTCAGATGCTTCAGGCACAGGAATGATTTGCTGAATGTCTACCAATAATTGACCACTTAGCATATACGGTGACACCTTTACACATTTCACATCAATCTCACGGTCGATCAACCATAAAGCCGTATTCGTAACTTCCTTACGAAACTCACCTGCAACTAAAATGATACGCTGAGAATTACGTGGATTTAATGTAACAACTTGAGTATCTGTTTCTTGATTCTCATCTAAAAATCGTTGGATTAAAAGTTTCGCCGTGTTATGAACTTGGTCACCATCAAAAGCATTATCATCTAAATCAGGTAGTTGTGGTTTATTCTTGAGCAAGTATTTAACATATACATCTTCAATATCGTCTGATGTAAATGGAGCTACATAGGATGCATATTTAATTGCTTGCCAGACAGCATCACGCCCACTGTCATCACGTTTATTTTCAATCAGTACTAATCGACCTTGGGTATCCAGTGCTAACAAATCTAATCGCTCACCAGTGCCATCAAAGCCATTATATTCCTTTTGAATAATTAATAACTCTTCACCTAATGCTTCTGGATGGCTAACAAGCCACTCTTGTAAGTCATAACGTTCTGTGAGTTGCTGTTCACTGAGTTTAGTACCATCTAATGGTTTTAATTTTTTGTTTGTTGTATCTACGGTATATAAACTCATATTTCCCCACAATATTTAAAAGTATGCAAACAAGCTTTCTGAAAGACCTTTCCAAGAAAGGTCACTAATATTTTATATTTTTAAATTATAACGACTTAACAAATCAGACATTTTTGTATGAAGCTCTGAGAAGTAACGATTACGCTTTAACAAAGGTGGCTTTTGTATCGGTAGCTCTTTAATTTCATGAAGAAGCGGTAATCGCTCAGTAAACTTAAAGTTATCGGCAACCTTATGAAATTCATTTTTTTTCAACTGTTCATCACGACAAAATAGATCATAAGCTTGCTGTTTTTCTGTATCCCAGAAAGTAGCAAAAGCTTCTCGTACGGTTTGCCCTGTAACCATTTTCGGGATTTGTTCATTGATAAATTTTTCAATCAAATCTCGTTTATCGTATAAGGAAATATCATTGTTTAATATTTCTTTGAGCTGTTTGATTCTCTTCTCTCGCTGAGCCTGATTCTTCTCTTTAGCGATTAGACCAAGTAGATCCATGATGTAATCAACATTGATGCGATCACTAAACAATAAATCGAGTTGAAAATCGACTTCATCCAATACAGAAGATTTTTCTACTGCGTTATCAGCCCGCTGATACATAAAGGCTAAATCTTTGTATTTAGAAGAGTAGTCTTCAAAATTTTGTTTGGTTAATGACGTCGTATCTTGGTCATATTCCGAATACATGCGTAAACGGTTGTTCAGCTTCATCACTTCACGGAAGGCATGAACAAAAGAGAGTTTTTCACTTTCCCGATATAAATCATCCACAGACTGACACGTGGGTACGATACTGAATAATGTCCTTACAGCTGACTCATATTGTTGTATGACTTGTTCATAAGGCTTCACAATCACGGTGTCTTGTGCATCCTTATTCGAAAACATAATCAATGCTTCATCTGTCGCCTGTTTAAGGTTTCGAAAACAGACAATATTTCCAAAAGGCTTCGCCTCGGTATAGACCCGATTGGTACGTGAAAATGCTTGAATGAGACCGTGATGTTTTAAGTTCTTATCGACATAAAGGGTATTCAATAATTTTGAATCAAAGCCTGTAAGGAACATATTTACCACAAGCAAAATATCAATCTCTTTGCCTTTATTTTTGTCTGTACCATAAGCTTTAAATCGACTGCTTATATTTTGATAATAATCATAAAACCCTGTGCCTAAGCTATAGTTGGTATGATAAAGCTGATTATAGTTGCCAATGTATTGGGTTAATTTTTGCTCTGCAGCAGTATCTACGTGTTTAGGTGTTTCAACTTCCTCTTCAGCAATAAAATCCCCATCGTTATCAGTCTCTTGCTGAGTTGAAACCTGTGCATAAGAAAAGATTGTAGCGATATTTAATGGTTGATACAGTTCATTATTTTGCTGTGCTTGTTGCAATAACTCAGCTTGTACTTGTTCAAACTTATCGTAATACTGAATCAGGTTCGGAACAGAGGATACACAAAACATCGCATTAAATTGGCGTTGTTTAGTCTTACTTGGATGAGCTTCTATAATTTTACGCACAATTTTTTCAATGCGATCTTCACTTTCAAAAAGTTCTTTTTTATTAATATCTTCGACTTTTTCCTGTTCCGCTTCATCTTCTGCATTTTGATGAACAAAGCGCCCTAAATAATCAATATGAAATGGCAAGACATTACGATCATGAATTGCATCAACAATCACATATTTGTGTAGCAGTACAGGGAAGAGGTGTTCCGTTGTAAACTTTTCACCACCGACCGTGTGGCTATTTTCTTTAAAAATTGGTGTACCTGTAAAACCAAACATTTGCGCATTTTTAAAGAATTTTTTAATTTTTTGATGGGTTTCACCAAACTGACTACGGTGGCATTCATCAAAAATAAAAATAACCTTTTGCTCTTTAAGAGCAGCCATGTCATGTTCATAACGCTCATTAGAAATTGCATTATTGAGCTTTTGAATGGTTGTTACGACTAAACGATTATCCAAAGAACGGAGTTGTCTAACGAGATTTGCAGTATTGGTGGTACTGTCTACACTGTTTTCACGGAATTTATTAAATTCTTCGGCAGTTTGACCATCTAGATCCTTTCGGTCGACCACAAAAATCACACGCTGAATTTCAGGATTTTTGATCAGTAATTGACTGGCTTTAAAAGAGGTGAGTGTTTTACCTGATCCTGTAGTATGCCAAATATAGGCGTTGTCTTGTGAGGTTTTGACATGCGCAATGATCTTTTCGACCGCATAAATCTGGTACGGACGTAGAATCATCAAACTATGGGTAGACTGATGCATGACTATATATTGCGTCAGCATCTTGGTCAGATGTTGCGGAGCTAAGAATGCAGCCGTGAATTGAGTCAGGTCATTAATATTTTTATTGTTTTCATCTGCCCATGGGAATGCAAACTCAATATTTTGTGTGCCATTTGAATAGTACAGGCAGTTCACCCCATTACTAATCACAAAGCACTGGATAAAACCGAATAGACCCTGTCCTGATTTATATGCTGTTTTGGCATATTCTAAAGTTTGTTTAAACGCTTGGCTGATTTCTACACCACGTTTCTTCACTTCAATTTGTACCAATGGGAATCCATTGACGAGTAAAGTCACATCAAAGCGACTACTGCGCCCATTCAGATCACGGTGATCTGCAACAATCTGGTTGGAAACTTGGAAAAGATTTTCTTGAGTCCGATCACTGATAAAGTGGACGTGTTTCACCGTGCCATCATCGAAGTTGACTGGGCAACGATTGCGTAATAATTCTGCTTTTCTAAATATTGTGGTTTCGCTACTCAGGTAGTGCCAAACCTGCTGCCACTCTGTATCTGAAAATGGTTTTGCAATTTGATTTAGATACTGTATTTGTTTTCGCAGATTATCCAATAAAGCTGTTTCATTACGAAGCTGAACCCTTTCATAACCTAAAGTCTGTAATTGTTCGATTAATAATGCTTCTAATTCAAGCTCTTTTTGGATACTCACTTTGCAATCTCTTCAATTTGTTTATAAATTTCGGATCTATATCAATTCAGCTTTATCAAAATAGCATTGATCGATCAATTGTTCTACATTTACACGCGATAAAATCATGATATTTGGGAAGAACTTAGAACATCAGGCTTTGAATAATTGTTTAACCAAACTCAGAATATATTCCAAATTTTCTGTGTCTGATACGGCGATTTCACAATCACCATTTCCCCAATGTCCAACATGGCTAACGTCTCTTGCGATGTGCTTTGGATCATCCAATGCATCGAAAGGCATATTTAACCAATTTGCCATGTTATCACCTTATTTCTAATGCTTTAAATAAAACCCTAAGTTCTTAAAGTAGTTTCAATTACATTGAGTAAATTTGCTTTTTCAAGTATTAAAGCTTCAATGGCTTCAAATGTATTTTCAGGTGCTCTCCAAAAGACACACAACCAACGCTGGCTTTGACTACGCTCACCTTCGATATGCCATTTTAAGAATCTTGAATCTTGTTGTGTCTTTAACATCATTAATATTTGTTCTTCTTTTTCTGTGGGAAGATTCAAAATATATGTCGTGACATCAAATACAGTCCGTCCCTTATAGTCATGAATATGCAGTGTTGTATTTGACAAGTTTCCCCAGTTTTCATTGTAAAAGCGGATACCTCCCCAAGATTCATATTTGTTCTTGGATAAATACGCCTCAATACTTTGATTTAATTGTTGACTAATGTTCTCTACGACCTCTTTAATCGTATTGATTCTTAGTTTTTGTAAAGCTTGTATTTCTTGATAATTTTCAAAGATAAATTGGACACGGTTCATATCTAAGTTCTGTATTTGATAATAGCTTTCAAGATGTAATAGAAATTCACGAGCAAACAAATTCCATTTATTCATTGGATTTGTCAGCATTTGCTCTGCAAGATAAGGGCGCACTGCATTGACTAATTGCTGATACGAGATACCAAACCAATTTTTTGCTTCACTTTTTCCTGAAATACTAATAATAAACCCTGAAACTTTTTTGTGATTTGCTCGCTTTTCTGCATATATTTCATAATCTTCAAAAGGGTTATTTTGCGAATGATAAATTTTTGCCTCAATGAGAAGGAGGTGTAGATCTGTTTCGATAACCAAATCAATTCGATTACTGCTATGAGTCATACACTCACGCTCTATACTTTCAATCTGACCTAGAGTTTGTTCAGGTGAAAGTTTGATTTCAGCAATAATAACATCGCAGAATCCTTTCCAAAAAACCTCACCTAACTCATGGGTTTCTAGAGGATTTAAGAAGAATTCAAGTAATTCAGTGGTCGGATTTTCGTAATGGTTACGAATAGCTGTATCGAAAAATGTTTTTTCTCGTATTGGGAATTTGAACTTTTCAGCTTCTTTTAAAATTTTTTGAAAATGCTTAAATGCTGAATTGGTTAAGCCCATGATTTTTCCTATACAAACATCTGCTGTAACAAGCCTTTTTTCCACTGTTTAGCTTGTTCAATTTGTTGAGCGACAACTTCAATCTTTTGGTCGATGGCAGATAAAAAATTAGCAATTTTGGTTTGTTCTTCGAGGCAAGGATAAAGAACAGGAACTTTTTTTAGGTTCTCTAAATTTAACTTTGGCTGTGCAGTCCCTGAGTTAAATTTTTCATAATTTAAGCTCTCTAGATAAGCAGCTAAAAAGAAATTATTGCCACTTTTAGATTGGAAAATATGTGCATGATTATTAACCCAAAATTGTCCTTGGACAACAAAAGCTAGTGCTGTAGAACGAGTTAAAATATTTGCACCATCTTCACCTATTAAAATATATTGACCATCAAATAAATAGCCATCTACATAATCAATAACACCTGATGCTCCAAAATAACGGTATGTACCTTGACGATTTTGTCTCTCAGTTTCACTTAAAGGTATGCGCTTACCATTATGAAAATTTACAATTTTACCTAAAGTCTGTTCCTCCCACTCCCCAAACTCACTACCATCATCCACTTTAAAACGAAGCTGCTGACTAAACAATTTTTGCATCATGCCTTGTTTATATTGGCTTAAAAGCTCATGTTCTTGGGTGAGTTGGCTAATCTTTTCATCCACTACAGAAAGAAAAGAGGCAATTTTTGTTTGTTCGGATTTTGAAGGTATCGCAAGGTCTATTGAACGAATTGCCTGAAAATTCAAACCTTCACGCCCACCACCTACTTGTTTAGATTGGATATGATTTTGACCATTTTCAGAACTCAAAAATGATTGAACAAAAATAGGATCATCATTTGGAGTTCGGATAATGCAAACGTGCTGATTAACATTTCCCTCAGAAAATACACTAGGAACAACACAACTACGTCCAATTGATGCACCTGTAATATTCAATAAAATATCATTTGCAAATACTTTACTGCCTGACATTTTTTTATGAGTAGTTTCAGGAATAAATACAACGTCATCTAATAAAAGCTGGTCATTGTTTACATTTTGACTTCTAATGAAAATAATACCTTCATCTGTATAAGCCTCTGCTCCACCACGAGGGGTACTTCCACTACCGACTTTAGAGGCAATTTCACCAATTTTCTTTAATACCCAACCCCCATCAAACTCTTTAAATCGTAACTTTGGCGTAGTCATTATTTTTGTTCCTTATTCTTTTTTACATCTTGCTCAAGCTGAACCAAATCCGCTAAATCATCCGCATCGGCTTTTACAACATCAAGCTGTTTACGCTTCAGATGAAACACATCATAAATCTGCTCAACCTGTTTTTCCATTTGCGCATGACTGCGAGAGCCTACATTAGGCAGAATAGGAAAATCATTAAACATCAGCAATTGGTCAATATTGTTACGCCAAAAACTCAACGTGAGATCCTTACGACTTTTGACACGCAGCTCAGCACTTTCTAGGAAAATGACCGTTAAACGATTTAAGCTATCCACTTCATCATGATTTAAATAATTCTTTGCAATTACAATATCACCCTTACGGACAATCGCTCCCTTCCAACTGGTCAAACCCATATTCGGCAAATCTGCATCTGCACGAGAAAGAATTAACTCAGCCGCTGTATTTTGAGTAATGGCATACAACAATTTATTCTGCGTTTCAGCAAAAAACATCTGTGTGGCTTTATCAGTCGAATCATAGTCCGAAGACAATGCCAGTAAATCACGCACTTTTTGATAAAAACGCTTTTCAGAAGCTCGAATATCTCGAATCTGTTCAAGCAATTCATCAAAATAATCCACCCGACCATCTGGATTTTTTAGACGATCATTGTCAATCACAAAACCTTTGATTAGATACTGTTTTAAATGCGTATTCGCCCATTTACGGAATTGCGTACCACGCTGACTACGCACACGAAAACCAATGGCTAAAATCATGTCCAAAGCATAAAAACGAACAGTATAATCTTTGCCATCTGTGGCAGTTATCAAATAATCCTTGATAACTGAATCTTCCAATAATTCCTTTTCATTCAATATATTTAGGATATGATTGCTTATATTTTGCACAGAGGTGTTAAAAAGTTCTGCAAGCTGTGCCTGATTCATAAAAATGTCGCCATCACGTGCATACAAGGCAACTTTGGCTTTACCATCATCGGTATGATAAATAATTAAATTTTCTTGATTGTCCATTACTTGGACTCTCCAAAAGGTGAGTTAATTCCAAGCTCCTGACAGAAATCTGCAATCACTGCATCTGTTTTTTTACTCTCTAATTCCAATGCTTGCAATTGTTGTGCAATCGCATCGAGATCAATTTCATCCTCAGCTTCAAAAGTATCGACATAACGTGGAATATTTAAATTGTAATCGTTGTCTTTGACTTCTTTCAAAGTAGCGACATGTGCATATTTCTCAATATCCTGACGGTTTTCAAATGCACCAAGGATGTTATCCAAATGCTCAGGTAATAACCTGTTTTGATTCTTTTGCTTTTCAAACTCATTGCTGGCATCGATAAACAAAATATCGTCTTGATGCTCACGATTTTTCTTGAGTACCAATACACACGTCGGAATAGACGTTCCATAGAAAATATTGGCAGGTAAACCAATGATGGTATCAACCACATTCATCTTTTCAATCAAATATTGACGAATCACGCCTTCACTCGAACCACGAAACAATACCCCATGTGGTAAGACGACTGCTAAGGTGCCATGCTCATCTAAGTGATGAATCATATGCTGCACAAATGCAAAATCTGCTTTTGTTTTCGGAGCAAGTTTGCCATAGGCTTTAAAACGATCATCATTCATCAGTAATGGATCGGCAGACCAATCCGCTGAAAATGGTGGATTTGCCACGATCGCATCGAAGCTCATGCCTATATGCTGTGGTTTTTTTAAAGTATCTTCTTGTTTAATATCAAACTTTGAAAAATGAACATCATGCAGAATCATGTTCATACGTGCCAAGTTATACGTGGTACGATTCATCTCTTGCCCGTAAATGGCATCGACATGGTTACCAACTTCACGCTTTACCCGAAGCAACAAAGAACCTGAACCACACGTCGGGTCATACACACTGCGTAAACGCTGCTTGCCTTGCGTCACAATACGTGCCAGTAACGTCGATACCATTTGTGGCGTATAAAACTCACCTGCTTTCTTGCCTGCACCTGATGCAAACTCACCAATCAAATATTCATAAGCATCGCCCAAGACATCAGATTCAGTATTGGAAATATCAAAATCAATCGCATCTAAATGAATGATGACTTTAGAAATCAGCTCATTACGATCATTCGCGTTGTTACCCAACTTGGTTGACGTTAAATCTAGGTCTTCAAACAAATGTGCAAAATCATCGGCAGAATCTGCATCTTGCGTACTTTGCTCAATGCTTTTTAAGGTCTGAATCAAATCATCTAAAATGAACTCATCTTGCTTCGCTCTGACAGCAATACTGTGAAACAGCTGATTTGGTTCAAGAAAATAGCCCATATTTTCTAGGCTTTCTTGTTTAAGTGCCTCTAAAAATTCTTGATGTTCTTCATTGCTCGAATCTAAGTCTGAAAACACAATGCCTTCATCGACAAGTTCAGCATTGGCACTGTTTAACACTTTTTCAGACAAATATTTATAGAAGATAAGTCCTAAAATATAATCACGGAATTCATCTGCACCCATTTTTCCACGTAGGGTATTGGCAATATTCCAAAGTTGTTTTTGCAGTTCTTGGAGCTGTACTTGAGTCATGTTAAAAAGTAACCAGAATCATCATTTTAGAATGCGGTTACTTTGACATATTTAGCGTCTTTTATTAAGTGGTATTTTTTCCAGTTCTGAGTGTTACGACACCTTGCGTCGTATGGATCATCTCACCCGATTGTTTTATTTCATTAAAAAGCTATTTTGGTCATAACAATTAAAAATATGAGTGAATCATGCTATTTGATAACGCAATGAATAAAGAATTACAGTCCTTTTCTCGAAATATTGCCTCCCAGTTACTAATAGGTGGAACAGGTTTACTCTGCCTTTATCGTGCAGACACAAAACTGGGTTTTACGTGGTATCAATTTAACAGTTTATACATTGTTGGACTTTTATTATTACTATGGTCTATGTATTTAGCAGCAAGTAATGCATCCATTTTAAACAATGACTATCGTGACTACCTTTGGCGTCAAGGTGAAAAATTTGACCGTATACGTTTAATGAAGTATCCCATAAAAGAAGATAACCATTTAATAGATATCTCAAAAACCTTTAAAGGCTTAAAAACTACAATCCTAATAAAATTCCGTTTAGAGGGCGCGTGTATCTTACTGATTTGGTTTTTATTTGCATTTGTCTATATATTAGGCATCATCATTATTTTTTTACAACAGACTAAGCTTTTTGGCTTTTAGTTTTAGATGGCTTCTAAAGCTTTTACAATTTCACCTTCAGTAGAAATCTCAAACTTTATATTAATGGTAACCACTAAGTTTTTAACAAAAAAATAAGGGAGCATTCGCTCCCACACTTATCGACTTTGTATCTTACCCTCAATCCATTGATGAACTTCCAAAGCAACCCATCCAATACGTGATTCACTTAAGCGAACTGGTTTTGGAAAACTTGGATCATAATACTTCGAATCAACATTAATCATCTCGTAGATTTTTGCCCGACTGATACTTGTGAATTGAATGACTTCTTTAATATTAATAATTTGATTCATCTGAAAGGTCTGACCTGTGAACGCATTCATGATGTTTACTCCTAATCATTGATGCGAGCGTCAATTCGCTCAAATGATTGAGCGATTCGTAAAAAATAACTTTTGCAGTTTCAACCTCTTCAAATCACGGAATGTACTGATCGTTGCAACCCCTGCTGAATATCCTGCACAAAACCCTCACTCTGATTCGACTTAAGCTTTGCTTTGGTTCTCGCTGTGGTTGTTGTAGTTTCAACTTGTTGGGTGTCAGTCTCTTGAATTTCATCACTATAAAACTCCTCCACTAAATCCAAACCTTCCTCCGCATTCACCTCAAACTGCCCATTACTAAAACCTAATCGTGCTGTTGCATCTAAGGCATTTTGATTAAAACCCACAGCTTTGCTTTGTTGATCAATGTCTTGCGCCATCTGAATCGCTTGTTGCAGATTGATACCATCACGGAGCGTTAAATCCACGTAATACACAGGTGTACGATAGCTTTGTGTAGTGGACTTACCTCTAAGGATGAGTTGCAGTGGTAGACATGAGAGCAAGCCATTTGATGCTGCATGGTAATAACTGAGTCGCGCTGTTAAAGTTCGAATACTGTTAAAACCCGTGGTTCTAAAGATGAAGGTGCCAAGTTCATCCGATTCATCCAAATTGACATGCAAACGTCCATAAGGTTTACAGTTACCACCTTGTGCCAATGGACATAGGTCAGGTGATGGGCAAGGATGTTGCTCAATCCCTTGATTGGTCAATCGTTGACAGGTTTCACCATTACCCACACAGACAGGCCTTGCTGTCTGACGGTCAAATAAACTGTACTCTGCACGTAAATTCAGTTCAGGATCATTAAAGATCATCCGTACTGGTATGGTTCTGAGCTTTTGATTGGATGCCTTGGCACGAAGCTGTTCATCCAAGGGGTGCTTCACCCATCCCTCCTTGCCTTGGATTTGACTGGTAATGGTAAATTGATCATCCTTTTCAGGAAGTCGTTTTCCATTCTTTTCGACCACTTTACCGATACTGATCCGTCCAAGTATCGGTGGTGTAATCGCTAAACCTTTAATCATGATCTGTTCCTCTTGGCTTGGTCTAAGCCTCAGCTTTTGGTAATTGTTTACGTTTGTTCGTTTGATATGTAGAAATCACCCGTAACATTTGTTTTAAATTTCTCCGCAATTCAGTTCATTTTGTTCTCTGTAAGTACTTCGGTGCTTACAGGGAACGGGGACTGTTTTGCGATTTTTTGGTGAAATGCAGTTCAGCTTTATTCATCATCACAGTAGATGTTGAAACGTCGTGAACCTTGTTTGTGGTTGGAAAATTGATTGAGATATTCAGGATGCAGTTTCAGTAATGCTTTACTGTCTAAGCTGATCGAGTCTTTGGACTTTTTCCAAGTGACTGAACCTGTGCTGAATGTGGCGCGTTCCGCATCCTGCATTTTGGCTTGCAGTTGATGTTTGAGTCGGTCGAACTGTTCTTCATGCTTTTCAATCTGATTGCGTGCTTCAATCAATTCTTCAAATTGTTGATTGGCAATCGGGTCTGCTGACAGATCGGTGGTACTCAGTGGAATATGTTCAGGGTAAAGCAGTTGCAAGGCTTTCGCTGCTGATTCACTGGCATCTGCTTCAGGCGGTGTATCATTTTCCACACACTCCCAGAAGTAGCGTTCAGCATTGATGATGTGTTGTATCACCGATTCTGAACGGGTCACTTTAAAGATACGGGTTTCATGCCCACAGATCAGTACACAAATATGTGCTGCTTTTTTACCTGTCACCGCCAATTGATGTTGTACCTGACATAGCACGTATAAAGGCACACCATCTCGCCACAGTTTTGCGCCATATTCTCCTGCGGTTTTACATTCCAAGACTTGTACATCTTCACAGCCGACCACGGTGTAATCCAAGTTTGCCAACATAAAGTATTTGTCTGCTTCGGGATGTTGCAAGACGGCATTGATACGACGGACTTTGTTGTTGGTGTGCATGCTGTAGTATTCAGCCACTAAAGGTTCAAGCCGTTTGCCCCAATATAGTGGTGCATGTCCTTCACTTTCATCTTCAATGAGTTGTTGAATACGACCAGTTTTAATCATCCACAGTTCGAGCATCGACATATATGGATTCAACCCACAGGCTGCTGCACAATCACTACTGCCAATGCCTTTTCTACGGATTTCTAACCATTCGGCTTGGCTGAGTTTTTTGGTATCTACAAAGCGTTTGGCTGTGAATAGCTTGGGGCGATTATTGGAGTGGTTGTTTGGGCTTGATGATGTTTTGTGTCGTGGTGGCTTATTTAGCGTTATTTTTGGAGGTATTGTCTGTGCTGTTGGATTCACTGTATTGAGTGCTGTATTCATTTTAAATGTCCTATGTGTTGAATTTTGGGCATAAAAAAAGCCGTGTCCGTAGACACAGCTTTACTTAACTTGAGTGGGTTAAATTGGTTTACTTAGGCTATTAAATAATCATGCGTAAGGCTTGTTCCAGTCCGCGTTGTTTTAAGCCTGCGCCTGCACCAAACCATGCTGAATCAAGACGGTGATCGGCACTCATGGCGCGACGTTCATGGTCGGCAAACTCGGTAATCGAACACAGTAAACCGTAAGCAGTGTCTTTGGCTGAGCTAAGCTCTGCACCTCGTCCATGTCCGTTAAACATGGTCATCACTTTAGACATGGCTCGCCCATTGGGTTCGGTTTTACTGGGGTTGTTTTGGGCTTGGTTCGCCACTTGACGATAGTATTGAATGATTCCTTCGTCCTGTTCGGTTGGACTCAAACTGCTATTGTTAAATACTGCATCGAAATAGGCTGCAGCTTCTTGTTGGGTCACTTTACGTTGGCTGAGCTGTTTCATTTCATACATATGTTCATCCCATGCACGTACTGAAATGCCCAATTGCTGTTTGATTCGATCTGCATCAAATCGGGTGCTGTGTGGGACTTTGACCACTCCTGTGCTACTGTTCTGACCTTTCAAGGCAATGGCTAAAGTGTTGTTACACACCACACGAATACTGGTGAATTGTGCTGTGGTGGCTAGTGTGCCATCACAAGCGGTTGCCAGCAGGATATAGCCATTGCTGATGTCTTTGCCTTTGAGTGCTGTGGTTTGCCCTGTTTTGGCTAAAGCCCAGAATTTCTTTCCACCTTTCAGTACACCTGCCGTTTCCAGTTCGAAGCCTGATTGTTCGGTCAGATCACGGTAGAATTCTAAAATCTGTGTGGGTTGGACTTCCTGATAGCGTTGACTGACCACGGATAGCGGTGCATGGGTATCAGAACGGTATAACACGCGTTGTTCTTCGAAAGGCATAATGATGTTTTGCCCTCTGTGGTTTTGTGCCATATAGCTGACATCCGAAGATTCAATACGCCAGTCCATGCCAGCCTGTTTCGCCCAGACTTCAATGGGTTGGTTTTGACTCAGTTGGTTGCCTAAGCCATGCCAAGGGGTTTTGCCAACATACGCCATGTGTTCAAGTTGATGTGCCATAAAATAAATCCTGTTGTTATTTATAAATTTCTGAAAATGTTTTGAATATTGATGTGCATGTGTAGTCTTAAGCTGTGCAAGGCTACGCCTGTGTTGATGCTTATTTTCGGTAAGGCGGTCGATATGGCTGTTGGGTTTGATCAGCTATTACCATAATCACGCCACCCAGCATTGCGCCTGCAACACCACCAATAAAAGGTGAATAGCCCAATGATTTCGCCAAAGACATGCCAAGCATTGCCAGCGTGGTCGGTGAATTATTCAGACCTAAGCCTTGTACAAGTGGTTTTACACTGGGTTCTCGCTGTGGAAACATCTCTTCTTCCTCTTGGTCAAAATCTCGATACGGCATAAAAAAACTCCTGAATGTTTCAATCATGTTTATCTAAGAAAAGCTGAGTCTTGATGCATCAATGCATCCAAGACCCGTTTCTGTTTCATGCAGGTGTTATGTATCTGAGATTTTTTACAATGCGATTTATGGTTATTTTTTAGTTCTTTACAGCGTATTCCAACAGAAATGAAATTGACCGTTTACGGTCTTATGATTATGATGAGCGTGCTGGACTACATTGCCAGTCGGTTTTAGCAGACCGTTTCATACAGCGCATCAGGGTATATTCGTCTGAGTATTCTTTGTGTGCGTAAAACCTTCTCGTCCCCCTTTGCGGTAGAACGGGAGGGGGACGCGTCCGCGCGTGCTGGTTCTGTATGTCCAGTCTGCTAACCCCTTTTCGTTCTGCCACCATTATTTAGCAGTAATTTGGCAGAACTCCTTTTACATACAGGAGTCAATCATGACTGTTTCTTTTATTTCTCAATATTTTTACAACACCCCACCCTTTGATTTTGCTTGTGCATTTCAGCACAGCATTGCTGGCTTCACCATGTGTCGTGCGTCCTAATCAGGCATTTGCGATAAAGCAATCTCAGTCTTAGCTCAACCCAATCCAATGGGTCAATAACGCCTTGTTCAATGTTTGGCTTAATTGCATCTCAATTTTGGGCAGAGCACATCTGACTGAGCCATTTAGCACCACACGCTGAGCAAAACCGTGACATCAACAACAATAATTCAGGGGTGAAATATTCATGCATCAACATATCCAATCTTTTTTACGCACTGGGGCAATGGTCTTAGCGGTATCCGTGCCATGTCTCAGCCATGCCGACATGAATCAAGTCATGGCACTGGTCAACAATCCTAGTACTGCACCTGCGATCAAACGCTGTGAAGGCAATGCCAACTGCAATGCTTTTGTGGCACTCAGTAAACAATGGCAGATCATCCCTAAAGATGACCCTTTGCGTTATTTCATTTATAGCGCAGACCTCAATGGCTTAATTCGTGAAGGTAAGGATTTACACGAACAGAAGTTGTTGGATTTAGATGATTTTGCCTATCAGGTCTTTGACTATCATGCCGAAAATGGGAATGACCGATGGTTATATCTCAAAGGCTTATCGGTGCTGAAATATGTGCAACGCACGCAGTTTTCACAGCCGTAATTTAAGTCTTTGTCATTTACCCATTTTTAATTTAAAAGGACATTTCCCATGAACAGACTGATTCTCAGCAGTATGCTGATCATTGCACTCAGTGCGTGCAATAAAAGCCCTGACAATGCTTCTCAGGCATCTTCAAGCACCATGGATGAAGCAACCAAAGCGCAATTAAATTCAGCCATTGCATCAGACAGCAATGCGATTGATCCTGCCAAAGAACGTGAAGCGGAATTGGCAGCGATTGCGCATGATCGTTATGACCCTGACAGCATTTACTCAGGTGCGGAGAATATTGATATTCCACCACCGCAATTGAAACGTAAATTGCTCCCAGGCGAAGCGCTTGAAGTGAAGTTTAGACCTGCCGAAGCTTTTGTTGGATTTCAAGTGAGCACATATACCGTCTTGGATACCACTCGCTTGAGTGTCTTTACTGAAATTGACGATGTGCTAGATAAAATTGAAATGGACAATCCAAATTGCAAAGTGAGTGCTGTTGAACCGTATACCTTTAAATTGCCAAAGCACATTCACTACGGTGGAAAATTCAATCTTCTACTCAAAGGTTGTACCGCTGACGAAATCAAGGAAGTTTATTTTTATACCGCGCATGGCAAATTGACCTACACCGCCATTGTCGAAGATTAATTGTTTTAGGCGTTCTAAGTTCACACACGATTTTAAAACAATAAGGATTTTTATTATGAAACAACACATTATTTCATTGGCATGTGCTTTAGCCACTTGCTCGTTTTCTGTACATGCCCAATCGAATGCTGCAAGCAACTCAAATAACACCACGGTAACTGTACAAAAAGTTGAAGGCTATGGTGAGTCAAGTGATGCATTCACATTTAAAGCCAATTCAGGCAAACGTTTTATGGTGTTTAACGCAGGCGGTACGAATCCAATCAAAGGTGAAGCCTTAATTCAGCAATCGGTGAAATCTAAACAGAAGATTTGTTTAAAGCTGGATCGTAATCTCAATGAACCACGTATGGTACTCGCTGTCAAAGCGGGTGCATGTCAATAATTCATCAATGTAGTGTGCTGTTGGTTTTTGATTCCGAACAGCACTGATTAGGAGAATGGCATGCCCTTCTTTAAACGTGTTTTACCAGTTCCAATTTCAACGTCTGTAATGCTGTCTATTTCCATGTTGCTGTTGAGTGGGTGTCATCCAGCACCCAATACAGCGCAACAGCAAAACAAAGAGGCACAAGCTCAAAGTGAAGCCAGTCAACCCATTGCAGTGGATCAACAAACTGCTACCAGTGGGCTGAGTCCAAATGATGAAATTCCTGTTTTATCAGCAGAAGAATTGAAACATTACGAAGAAACAGGAACGCTACCTGACGATGAATCTGAGGCGGAAACCGAAGTACAGGCTGAAGCAGTGCAAGATGAACAGTTTGAAGTTCGGACGTATCGTGCTGAGTCACAAGGTTCTTTGACTGGTTATATCGACAAAATTAATGTGACTTCACTAAATGATCAGCCGACGACGATTACAGGCATTCAAATCAACCGTGGCAACTGTGCGGTGACCAGCATGTATGATTATAAAAACATGCGTTATGGTTCAATCGCCTTGGTATATCCGCGTTGTAAAATTGAACAGATACGTGAGATTCGCGTCAGTACAATAAATGGCACTTATGCTTTTCAGATGCGTTAAATCAAGGAATATTTATAACCTGAAACCAGTTTTATAAACTACCTATAATGAATCAGAACTATTTAATTGTGATAAACAAATTTGTGAAACATTGCTTAAATCAAAATCGTGGAGCGTGAATAATCACAAAAAAGCCGTCCCAGTGCGCTGAACGTTGGAACGGCTTAAAGTAAGATAATGATTTAGAAAGTATAAATCAACGCATTTCGCATAAGCTGTATTATGTTAATTTTAGGAGATATTAAAACTTACTATCGACATAAAATATCTATCAACTAGAGTCTTTAGCAAAAAAGGATTCTAGATTAGAGTTCTCTGCTCTTCTAGCTAAGTCAACCAAAGTGTGCCCTTCAAGTAAGTCGTCTTGCGTTAAAAGTCTAGACAATGGTACTGTATCTTCCGATAGCTTAAGTAGATCTTGATTCCGTATAGAAACAACAGCAAGGATTTGTGCACGTTTAGATTTGTCCTCAATCGTAAATCCTGTCCCTGTTCGAGTCATCTCATAGTTCTCTTCAATTGTTGTTCTACCAGCACTTCCTCCAAATGACCAAGGACCAATATTAAAGCCAGCACTTCCAGAAACCGATCGCTTATTAAAAAAGTAGTCTGTAACAACAGAACTTGTTATTAATTCTATTTTTAAACCATGTATTAATATTACCGAGGTTGGAATAAGATTTAATCTACCTGCTTGCCCCCAAAAGCCTTTTGGCATTCGATCCCTAAATCTTGAAATTATTCCTGCTTGAAACCATTGTCCTCGATCAACTGCAAAAGACTGAATATTTTCAAAGTGAATCTTAATTGACATAGTATCTTTTTCAGTCTGTATTTTTATAGTTTCATTAGATGCTCCTCCTCCAGCACCAAAGAATCCAAAATAGCTACCATTGATACCAGCATTCCACCTTTCTTCAAAACGATGTGTTTTTTCGGATTCATCATTAAGTGATATATCTAATGTTGAGGACGTTTCTAAAAATACTTTAAGATCATCTGAAAGTCCTGCACGATACCAATATTGCCAATATTCTGCGGAAAGCTGAGTATCATTTTCATCTTGTGGTAAAGGAATTTTTTGACGTGGGTCAGAAATCATACTCATGACTCTACCTACTTCCAAAATATCCCCACCCACTTTATTTGCTTCCAACATATATGCAGCAAGGGTAATTCTTACATCATTTTGATAATTTAGTCGCAATGAATTATAACCAAAATCAGTTTCCCACTGTACGCGGCTAAGTGGAGGTTTCCCTCTGTTATTTGCTACATATCTATCCCATTGTTGATTAACAAAGAATTCATTTTTTTGAAGTTTATCTTGTGCATCTTTTCTCTCTTGATCTAAACGTTTTAGTTTGTCCTTATCAACATCTGTATTTTTATTGATCAATGATGAATTCAGTTCATCTAGAAAGGCTAAATATTCATTTGGTACATTGCTGCCAGCAGCTGGAAAATATAAAGCATTCCATGTAGGAATTTGATTTGCTATTCTCTGTTCTCTATACATATTCAATAGTTGATTTGATGTATCCCAATCTGCTCTTTCTGCTATTTTCAAAGGTTGAACAATAACACCTAAAGGTTCTTCCGATCCTATTAAATTAGTGACAATGGTTCTGTGAAGAGCAGCCCAAGCTTCTTTCCCATCATTTTCGAAAATTTTAGCCATATTTATCTCCCAATAATATAAAGGAAAGGTTTCTATTAAATTCCTTTATGTATATTTTTTACTTTAATACTTGAAGTATCAGAAGTACAAAACTCTTTGTTTTGCTCAAAAAGCATACAACACAATATCCAAAATAATTGTTGTTTATTTTTTAACCAACCAATAAGAATGACCTGAGAATAATTATTTATTTAACATAATGGCGCTTATGCGAAATGCATTTGTTTAAACCTAAGTAGAAATATCCTATAGCGACATTTCCAATGTCAAGCACAGGATTCAAATTTCATTGTTGAACTACTATTTCCCGTGCACATCTTCTTGATATCTTTTGAGAGTAATTGCGTTTGTTTTATTTTTCTAATGTTTCATGTTTTTGCTAGATACAGGTCAAGACTGAATCTAGCCGAAGATGGTGGAGTCACTGATGCTTTTGATGCAGTTTCATTAGACACAATTTAATCTCATATTTTTGAGATTAATACAATATATCGTTTATTTTAAGTATCCAAACACGATATATAGTAGATTTAACATAAGCTTATTTGGTTAACTTATTCTACATAGGATGTGTAATGCTGTAATACATTACACATCCCTACCCATATCAATCATCGTAATCTGTACACAGCTTGAAGCCATGAACAGCAGGTGGTGGTGTAGTGGCTACACATCCTCTCCGTTTTGCAACTTCATACTGACCTTTGCCAAAGCTCCGCATCTTTTTGACTTTCACACGTAAATGCTGATTGTCTTTTTCAGGATTTACCAGATACATAGCAGCATTGATTGCATTCTGTACCTGCTCAGGCTTGTTACGATAAATCATACCAATACCTAAAATGCCTTTTTGATTAAATTTCTCTTTGTACTCAGGTGTGTTTGAGTTAAAGAAATAGCCTTTGCTGTCTGTAATCTTATCCCAACATTGCCCGACCTGTATTGCCATACCGTAATCTTTTTGGTGTTTATGCCCGTCATAAATCAGTAAGACATGGCAGTGATAGCCTTTCTTTTCACCTTGTTCAATTGCCCATGCATAACCCTGTAGGTCTTTGAAACAGGTATCATGATTTTGTACTCGATTTAAAAAGGTACGTAAATACTGGTTAAATTGTTCAATACCAATTTCATGTTGATATTCCGTCAGAATACTTAAATCTACACGAACAAATAACAGTTTAGAATAATGCTGTGTCAGTGATTTTATATAGGTTTTTAAAGACTTTTGATTTTCACCTTCTTGAGATTTAAAATACAATAATTCTAAATCAACATCCTTAAAATAATATAAAGCATCATTCCATAAAACACGTGATTCAAAAGTATTTAAATCATGAATCGTCTTTTTAGTTATTAACAACTCATCCAGTGATTTCACCATTGCAATGAATGCTTTAACACTTTCGCTATATACTAAATCAGGTTTATAAACGTCTTTGAACTTAGGAACCAATTCAATCAATTTGCTTTTAAGTTCAATCTCATTCAATTCATTGCTATAAATAAATTGTATAAACTGTTCTATCTCAATCAACACTTGAGACTCATTGGTTTTAGGTTTTTCTACACACATACAAATACCCTTGTGGTTTTAATTCATACCACTCGGTCTTTATTTAAATTTTACAGTTTATGCTTATGTTATGTCATGAATTGGTTTAATAACTTAAAACATAGCAGTATAGATATTGATGATGTTCTTTTAATGTTTTTATAGATTGTGTATTCATTATATTAATAACCCATTCGGTTTATATCTGTAAAACACCACAATTCACGAAAACTAGCTTTCACATTTCACCGCTCAGCACAATAAAATCAATCTTATAAACTAAGCTAAAGTTAAGTCATAAAATACGTCTTTGATTACAACTCAGGATCGCCCCCTTTTGTAAACATTTTGATTTTTTTATGCTCAAGATCATCATACAATTTCGGTAGATAAAAATGCCTGTAAGTAAAATATGGAAGTAATTTTTCAAACAATGTATGTATCAATTTCTTGTTTTTCTTTTCAGTGATCACAAAATAAGAGTTTAACAGCTCATCTGAATGCATCAGTTTTTTGCATTCAAAACCACTCGTCCTAAAGTGCATCCTATTTTCAATGTCTGCTGTCTGCTTACCTTCAAATTTTCGCCACGCATTCGATATTGCTTCGATCATTCGCTCAAAATCATCTCCATAGGTGTAGTTAAAAATAAAAACTACCTCTACATATGGAACAATCTTTTTCTTCTCAGAACTCTGTGCTTGTGGCTCACCCAACCAAATTAAGAAATAACTATTCAAATGATTTAATGCACCATTACTTTTTTGTTGAGTTCGTAAAAACTCAGAAAAGTGTTCTGAAAAAAAATTTCTTTGAACGATAAAAGTCTCCCCTTCGACCTCTGCATAGAAATTAATCCTGCATACTAAGCGATCACATTGAAACACTTTTTTAAAATACTCTTTTGCTGTTTTTGTACGTCGATCAAATACCGTTAGGTCATTATATGTTGAATTTTCAACATGAACATTTTCAAATGAAGGCAATCGAGCACTGAATTGACTCGGTAAGTAATGATCTCTAAGCTGATTAAAGTTCTGCAAATTGTCAGCAAAAGCATGGATACCCTGTTTCGATAATTCCACTAAGGCAACACAGAGCTGACCATTCAAAAACGCCCCTAACCTAGAACCCAACATTAAATCAAGTTCTTTGAGATCATTTAAAAGATTCGGTCTTTGACAAAACACATTAAACACATAAAATAATTGGCGTCCTAACCTTCTTGGCTCGATAAGATTCTTGGTGCTGTCCAAGATAAAAAATGGCTCTGTCCCTAAACTTAAAAACGTGTAAAAAACTTGAAGAAAATAATAAACCTCATTACTTATTTTCTTCTCAGGTACAAGATCATAATGAATTTCAGACAATACAATTTTATCAATCATTAATTTTTTTTGATCAGATTTTGGTAGAACCTGTATAGACCAAACGTCTTCAAAATTTGAAATATATCGCATCCATTCAGTCAACTTCACTTGCGTAATTTTGGGTACAGCACCTGCCTTAGATTTTTCCCCTCCTAGCATCCATGGTGTTGAAACTTGCTCATGTTGAAATTCAACATCATCCTTCCATAGTTTTTGATAATGAAAAAAATCTTCATGACGATAAAATGAGCCTATTGTCCAGTACAAAAAACTTTCTAGCTGTGTATTGTTTTCAACCCATCCGATAACTTCTGTACCCGCTACTTGATTTAGTGTTTTTCCCCAATTTTTAAACTCTACCTTAACGGATTTGTTGAACATATTGGGAATCTCTTCCAACCAGTTCAAACACTGATTTGGATTAGAAAAGTGTTGTTTAGAGTAAATTAAAATGCAATTGAGCAGAAAACCTTGCACACCATCATCTTCAAATTTAAAAAATACTTTCAGTAACCTACGATCTGAAACGATTTTTTTCTCAATTAGATGTGCTAATTCAAACTGCTGATCCATCCGATTTGAAAGAATTTCCCCCTCAATTTTTCTGAACTGATAAGTAATATTAAATGTATAAAGGCTTCCATACTGCAGAAAAAGTCTGCTTACATCATACTGTGCGTCATTGAGTTGTTGATGATTTCTTTCAATATAACTCGGTAGTGGTTGTCTAGCATTCAGCTTAAGCTGTTCGGAAAAAATAGTGTAAAACTTTAGGCATTGCTGAACAGGAAACCTCCCCTTTAACATTGCATAATTTTCTAATACGCGTAAAAATTTATTTTCACCCAACCCCTGTTCATTTTGATCATATATTTCTAAAGCCCTTTTATATACTTTAAAAAGCTTAAAATTGATCGTGTTCTTGTATACAAAAATAGCTTGATGCTTATCCCAAAGCTGCATAAATAGTTCACGCTCATCCATCGAATTGGCTAGTGAGTTAAGAAATTCATCATCATTAATCGTCTGATGATTCTGCCAACTTTCTTCCAACTTACATAAGGAATCAAACAGCCAAATCCAATTTTTAAAAATAGAAATCTTTTTATTTTCGTATGCATCAATTTCATAAAGATATTTTTTCTCTAAAATTTTAATTACACTTTTATCATCAATCATCATGAAATAAACAATTAAATTAATTTAAACCATTGTAATATATATCATATAGAACTTTAAAAATATAAAAAAATACCTATTTATCCATAAAATAAACTTAAAAATATAACAATATAAACCTATATATACCGTATAAAAACCTATAAATTTATGAAGAGTTTGGGGTTGTTTCTAAATAGATATAGAATTCAACATCTACAACTTAATTGCTTGCTCGATATGGAATCAAAAATAAATGTCGCAGAATTTTGTAAGAAACACCAAGTTGAAAGGCATCTTTTAAATTACCAATTTCAAAAAGGTGCAATCACACGGGATGAAGATAAGCTGTTTGATGAAGATTTAATGTTGGAATTACTCGATTTAAAAAAAGACGATAATGTAGAAATTCAACATTTAAAAAATCAAGTTCAATCGCTTAAAGAAGAAGTCGAATTATTGAATGACAACAACACCAAACAGGCTAAGAAAATTATTGAAATAAAAAGTATTATTATTGAAACAGCAATGCTTATAGGGCTTTCTGCTGTCCCACAAGCAAAAAATCTTGCTCCCACCTTATCAGCATTAACAAAACTCATATATCAATCAAAAAAAATCAAAGATATGAACTTAGAAAACAGAACAAATAGTCCAATCAAGAAATAAGAAACCTTGTAGCTTTTAATTCGAAATCCAAATCCCCCACCCTAAGTATTTTGGGGGTATAATCGGGGGTAAAAATAAGAATTCGTTACTTTGATGTATTTATATTTCAATAACTTAAAATAAAAATGTGATTCCCTCTCTCGCCATTTTCTATTCTTACAATATCTCATAATGCACTCAAAAGCTTAAATCTAAAGGGTTTAGGCTTTTTTTATGTCTAATACGATATAGTTTTGAAATGAATAGCTCTAATTCCCCACTCCCAATGCAATACAACATATTTTGAAAGAAAAAATTTACCCAAGGTATCACTCAATCAATTTCAAATTATTCACCAACTTTTTTTGTTCGCTCGACAATAATATATTCATTTGGAATGACAATCTGTTTTTCAATATTTTTCACTGTGTAAGAAACTAGAGTATTTTTACCAATACCCTGAAATAATACTTTTGCATCCTTAAAAATAAAGGTTTTTTGCTCTGCTAGCACTTTAGTTGATGTTTTTGGTAAATCAATTAAATCGGCATAAGGTGCTTTAATATATAAGGTTGGTTTTTCTATTCTTACACCTGTTTTTTGCATCGTAAAATCTAAAAATACTTTCCCAATATCGTCAATAAAATACATGGGAACAAGTGGAGTCAAAATAAGAAAAAGCGCAATTTGTATGCTGTCTTTAATATGAGCTTCTAATCGCTTTAATTTAGCTCTTGCAAATATTTTAAAATTATCACTCGCATCAGGGTCATCAATAATATCTTTTAGATTTTCAAACTTATTATTAAACTCTTTGATCTTTTGCCTGTTCAGGTAAAAAGCATAATAAAATAAGGAAATAAAACTTGCTGTAACAACAACATAAAGGCTGATTTTCCAATCTAATAATAACAAACCACGAATTGTATATAAAAGATATAGGGATGCAACTAGTGTGATTATACTGATTTTTGGAAATGGAAGCTTTTTTCCAATTCTGATATGAGGTGGTAAATATTTATCAACCGTACTAAAAATTAGGTATACCATTGGCATTAAAGAGATACCAAAGAAAAATAGCACCATACTTAATCCGGCGTAGACTATAGAACAGGCAGCAAAAATCAGTAAAAAAATGAGGGTATCGCCAAAGCTAATTTCTGAAGGGATATAACCAATGGTTAGAAGATAGGCAACCAGACACAATATTCCTATTGCAATAATGGCTTTTATGGCTGTTAGAGCCACCTCATGCCATTGACTATAATTATTTAAAAATCTTGTTGTTAAGTCATTCATTTACTATCTAGCCAAGTTTTTATAATGCAATTTAAAAATAGCGTATTCCAAATACATACGTAAACAGTTATGGCTAATTTTCATAGTTATTCTCAGTTTTAAAGCTCTCCCTTGAATCATTTTAAGTTCCTAAACCCCAACCTAACGGCTTTGTGCAATCACTCTTTTACGTTTTGAAGTAAATAGATACATAACGTTGCATATAAAAATGCAAGTCACTATTTCAATTATCATTTTCTTGAATTAGTATCAAATTATAAAACTTCTGATCAATTTCAAGGAGCTCATAACAAATTAAAAAAAAAGATCATATAGATGCAATATTCCTTAAAGATAATCAAAGTGCCTAGCTCAACCCAGTAGCAACTCAAGCAAGTGAATAACATAAAACTGATATTCGGGAGTGATGATGAATACCAGCACCAATTATGTAAGACAAGTTAAAAATGCTAAACGCGGTGGATATACCCCAACTATTGCCAAAGATGTCAATAAACATAAAATTCAAAAAGCAATTCGATTGATTGAAGAATGGAGAAAGCTCGCAAACGAATTAAAACCTCAAATGCAAATTGATATGGCAATTACGCTAGAAGAATGTGCACAAGATTTAGATCTTATTTTAAGGAGTAAATAAGTCTATATTTTAATGTTATAGCAATTTTACTTATCAACGCAGTATCGTTCCATAAGGCTTACCTGATGTAAGCCTTATCCATTGCAGGCCCCTTGCTCTTTTTTTTATTTAAAGAAATTATTCAAAATCTTAGGATTTATTAAAACAAGTAAATTAGTCTCACACCATATTTATCGTTATTTTCAGAACGATTATTTATAATTACTGCATAAAGTAGATCAAAAGTAATATTTTTCAAGCAAATTAGCATCTATGTATTTACAAATAAAATCAACTTTGATAAAAATAATGCACACCAGTTCATACTAAGAAAAATATTATGAAAGGACTACCATTGATTATATGCGCCGTGTTATTGGTTGCTAATGCAATCGTATTTTCAACCTCAAATTTAACTAAAACATCGACAACGCAATCGGTCAAACAAGCTGTGAGTCACTTGTTTGGCATTAAAGCGTAATTAAAAAATCTGGATTTAGACTCATCAACCTCTCTTAAATGTTTGTAAATACTACAGATCATTCAAGTGTTTATTTTTTGGCTTGCAATCTTGAAAATATTCTGTAGAATTCACGCCAAGTCGCCGGCATAGCTCAGTTGGTAGAGCAACTGACTTGTAATCAGTAGGTCCACAGTTCGAATCCGTGTGCCGGCACCACTTATACTTAGCCTCGCTTTTTAGTGAGGCTTTGTTGTTTTTAAAGCTTCTATTTAAAATAAAACACTGTGTTCATTTTTTCTGTGCACTGATTTGCACATATTTTATAACACCATCTCTAAATAAAATTCGACAGAGCTTTGCTGTCATTTGAATCTTGAAATGATCCATTCCACGCTGCTGCACATGCAATGACTGCTTTGAAATATGGTCACTAAAACCCAGTAAAACTTGTTCTGAAATATCGTGGATCTGAACTGTATCAAATCCCTGTTGTTGCATCAGTTGTTGTATTTGTACTTGTTTCTTTAAATGAGCAAAATTCACATCTGCTGCTTTTAAAAGCCAAGCATATTTTAATTTTTTTGGGAAACTGTGCGCTTGTTCTGAAAGCATTAAATAATGGAATCCCAAACGCCCCTTATGATTTAAAACTGAATTTGCAGAATTTAAAAATAAGTTCAAATCACTATGATAAGCAGCATCAATACACATCACCACATCAAACTGATTTTTAAAAGGAATCTGTTGTAGGTCTAAAAAAGATTGGCAATAAATTGCATTTAATGGAATATGTTGTTGGATGTTATTCACACAGTTTTGTTGTAGCTCTACGGCTTCTAAGTCTTGAATTTTATAATGTTCTAACCAATATTTTAAACTCGCACCCTGCCCACAACCTAAATCCAAGACACGGTCTTGAGATTGCAGCTGAACAGCTTGTGCAAGATGTTCAGCCAATTGCTGACAAGCAAGTGGATAGGATAATGCATCACCATTCCAGTAGCCTAAATTAGTCCAAGCACATTCAGCCTCATCTCCCAATAATTTTGCATTGATGGCATATTTATGTTGTGGAAGTTTATTTTGAATTGCTTGTAACCATTTCAAATGATGAACCCATTTACGTTTAGTAGCCCAGTTGCGGTGCGACCTCTACTTTAGGTTTTAATCCTACAAATGGCAATGGTGCGCCAAAAATCTCTGCAATGTGCATTGCCGAGGTCACTGCTGATTCTAAAATAGGCAAGCCATCACACGACCAAGATCCGCAATAAAATACTTTACGATCTACTGCTTTATGTCGTTGTTGTAACTCTTTATTGAGTGCGACTGTTTCAATATCCACTACGGCACGAGTCAACGTCACCGTTGAAATGACTTTCTTTGGATCAATTTCAGTCACAGGACGCCATGTTTGGAATACTGGTGATTTTCCAACTAAACTCGGCTCAATCGAATTCAGCCAGACTGTAAATTGTTGCTTGGTAAATTTACGATCCATCATATAGCTGAGTACACTCCAATCCTTTCGGTTTGGTGGCATAACGGTTGGATCTGTATGCATCACCAATTCACCTTGCTCAAACTTGAATTTTTTCAAGAGCGCAATGTCGTCCGCAAACTGTTTAGCGTTTAAAAATTCTTCTAACTTATTGGTTGGCGTCGCAACAACAACGCGATCAAATTGAAATTTTTCACCTTGAACATTTTCAACAAGCACATGATCAGCTTGCTCTTCAACCTTGGTAATTTCAGAACCGCTATGTATATCAATCCCTTCAACCAATTTATCTACAAAAGCAGGTGTTCCACCATGTAGACGCAATAAAGCATCGCCATCAGTCAACTGTTTAAGAAAAATAAGTAACGGTTTTGCTGGCCATTCACCAATCGTTTTAGGGTCACATGTACAAATGGTGTAAAGTACTGGCATGACAGCACCATGCCAAAAAACTTCTTCAATTTCATTCTGATTAATAAAATCGGCAAGGGTAATTTCTTGATTTTTAGATTTAAAAAATTGATGAATAGCCGTTTTAAGCTGTAACATCCCTTTCACCAAACGCCAACCGTACTGCTTAATGCCTTTGCGATTATTGATAATCGGGAAGTTACCAATGCGAGTGCGTGAAGTCGTAAGCCAAGTTTCTGTCTTATCTTCAAATAACCAACTGCAAGCCATAAAAGTACGTACAGGAAATGTTTTAATGCCTAAATGCGTTGCAAGGCTTAATGTATTTTTCCATAGATGTGGATTCATCACACGTAAAGGCGCATCAATTAAACCACCTTCAAACGCTATACTATGACTATCCATACCACGACCAGGCAAAGCTTCAAAGATCGTGATGTTATAACCTGCATCTTTAAGAATTCTTGCGGTAGCGAGCCCAGCCATGCCGCTTCCAATGACTGCAATATTCAAAGTTATTATCCGTAAGTTTCCATTTTTTTCATTATGAGCTATGCCTTGATAAATGATGCTATTAAAAAGTTCCAGTTTTTTGCTTTTTTACAAGATCAAAACAAAGAGATATTTCACACTTTTGCCAAACGCTATTCACAAAATTTAATTTTTTAGGAAATAAAGCACAAAACTGTCATAATAATTTTATATTTTTCATATATTTATAAAATATTTATTAAAAACAAACAGATAATTTAACTATTTTTTAAAATATTGTTTACAAGATGTTTATTTTTATTTATCATAGTGCTTATAAAATGAAAACTAAGTCACAATAACAATCATCATAAGTGCTTACGACAGTAAAATGATAAAAGAAAATACAGCGCAAAAAGGATCTCTACTGTGTGGGTAGAGATCCTCTTTTTTTATCTAGACATTCATCTTGTTATAGACGTTTTGATCATTCATTTATGATTTTAAAAACAATTTTTAAGCAACTAAGCACAGCGATATCACACTTTAACTATTTTCGATCATCTGCATATTCGATCTTATATTGATGATAAATACTCAAAATATATAAAATATTCGTTTGGATTGTGTTTATTTTTAAAAGCATACTGAATCTAGTATCCGTAAAAAATACAATTAAAAACAATGCATGTAAATTAACCACAAAAATTAAAATGTGCTTTACATCACACTTTTAACGCATTATTATTGTCAAATATTAAGAAAAACTTCACACTATTAATAACAATAAACTCAAAGTAAGTAGACTACAGCGCAAAGAGCTTCTGTCTGATGACAGAAGCTCTTTTTTTATCACGGTTTCAATAAAAATTAGATCATAGATGTGATCTTTGAATGATTATGCATTTATAGCCATCTCACCAAATTTACCTTGATTGAAATCGTTAAACGCTTGAATGATTTCATCTTTGGTATTCATCACAAAAGGACCATGACCTTGAATTGGCTCATTCAGTGGTTTCCCTGTTAAGACCAAAAATTTAGCATCTTGCACAGCCGAAATCTGAATATGCGCCTCTCCATCATTGCCAAAAATAACAATTGAGTTATCTTTCACAGATTGAGTTCCATTGATCAATAACTCACCACCTAAAACAGCGACTAAGGTATTGTGATCAACAGGTACATGCAAATGTGTTTCATGATCTGCTTTTAACACACCATCCCACACATTGACTGGACTAAAAGTAGTCGCTGGGCCTGCTTGTTCAGCAAAGTTACCTGCAATCACTCTTAAATGCCCTGCATCATTTTCAAACTGAATCACTGGAATATCAGTTGCATCAATCGCTTGATATTTTGGTGTAGTCATTTTGTCTGCTGAAGGTAGATTGACCCAAAGCTGTACCATCTCAAATAAACCGCCTTTTTCAGCAAAGTCATGTGAGTGAAACTCTTCATGGAGCAAACCTGAACCCGCAGTCATCCATTGCACATCACCTGTTTTGATCGTACCACCACCACCATACGAGTCTTTGTGTGTCACCTCACCATGATAAGCAATGGTCACAGTTTCAAAACCACGATGTGGGTGCGAACCTACACCATGTTGCGCTGTGGTTGGATCAAAATGATAGGGTGCAGCGTAGTCCAAAAGTAAAAATGGACTAATGGCTTGTCCCAAACGATCATAAGAAAATAAATTTTTTACTGGGAAACCATCGCCAACCCAATGCATATTTTGATTGCGATAAACGCCGATAATTTTTTTCATCTCAAAGCTCCTATCTCTAGGGAGTAATATGAGAGCAAGATAATCTTTTTAAAGGCTAAGATCAGTATTGATATTAATACTCAGCTTCCTATATTTGAGATAACCATTGCAATATGAATTAAAATCAATCCCAAAATAAAGATAATATTTAATTTTAAAATATAATTATTAATAATTATCTCATTTTTAAGATAATTAATCCTATTTTATAGACTTAACAACACACAGAAATATTTTTATGATCGATTGTATTCAGTAAATGTCGCTACCTATTTACTTGAAATAATTGATTTGAAATCACTTTCTGAGGATAGAAAAATGGGAAAAAAATACGTTCGTTTAGACAAAGACAATGCAGCTGTTTTACTGGTTGATCATCAAGCAGGATTGCTTTCATTAGTACGTGATATTGATCCTGATAAATTTAAAAATAATGTATTGGCTGTTGCAGCTGTCGCAAAATATTTTAATTTACCGACTATTTTAACGACTAGTTTTGAAAATGGTCCCAATGGCCCACTTGTTCCAGAACTGAAAGAAATGTTTCCAGATGCACCTTTCATTCCCCGCCCAGGTCAAATCAATGCATGGGACAATGAAGACTTCGTTAAAGCCGTAAAAGCCACAGGTAAAAAGCAACTCATTATTGCAGGTGTCGTCACTGAAGTGTGTGTCGCTTTCCCTGCACTTTCAGCACTCGAAGAAGATTTTGAAGTGTTCGTCATTACCGATGCATCAGGGACTTTTAATGCTTTAACACGTGATTCAGCTTTGGATCGTGTTTCAAGCGCAGGTGCTCAGTTGATGACATGGTTTGGTATGGCTTGCGAATTACATCGTGATTGGCGTAATGATATTGAAGGTTTAGGCACGTTATTTTCAAACCATATTCCAGACTACCGTAATCTCATCACAAGTTTTAACGCGAACACTTCACAAAAGTAAGTGATTCATTCATATCGATAATATACAGATCAGTCAATCAAGCTGTTGAATTGACTGATCTTTGTATTTGTATAACCTGAGTTCGAGATAAGATATATTCCCAACTATATGATACGCGGCAACGTCAGTCGCATTGTTCGAGGCATGAGGAATATATTCCGCAAGATCTGCAATATACTGTTTTTGCAATATATTTGGTAATTGATAGTATTTGTCGAGTTCGCGACTGACAAATGGTTTTGCCCTTGCGTGGCAGTACCACTCATCCCGAAAGCCTTGCGAGGTAATACCTCTCAGGTCGAACCTGAACAAGATTGAAATATATTTCAAGCGAAGTGCAAGACGAAGTGGGTTAATCCTTACATCTGACTTTAAACGGTAAGACTCCGCTGTGCCTGATCTATCTTTTCAACAACTTACATCAAAATTTATCCCGAATTGACGTTTGTATATATTTCTATTTGATCCATGCTACTTCTTTTCGGTTATGCTATTTTGTAGTGATCTAAATTTAGGATAATTTATGCATTCATTTGATGATTATTTCTACTTCTATTTGGTGGTCAAACACGGCGGGTTTAGTGCTGCAAGTGAGGCGAGTAATATCACCAAATCTAAACTGAGCCGACGCATTTTAGAGTTAGAAAGTAAATTTAATATTCGTCTTATCGAACGCTCTACGCGCCATTTTAAAGTCACGTCATTAGGGCAAGAATTTTATGAGGCTTGCCGTAAAGTGATCACCGAAGTTGAATGTGCTGAAAATGTATTATTGCGTCAAAAAAGTGAGCCTCAAGGCTTGATTAAAATTAGCTGCCCAACAGTGATGATGCATTTTCAAATTCGAAGCCTACTCAACCAATTTTTAAAAACTTATCCTAAAGTTGAAATCGAATTGGAGTTGACCAGCCGTCGTGTTGATCTGATTCATGATGATATTGATTTGGCAATACGCACTAATTTCCAAAGCAATGAAGACTCTAATTTAATTGTACGGGATGTGATTAAAACCGTGCATTGTTTGGTTGCAAGCCCTACATTACTCAAAAATAGAAAAATTGAATATTTCCCAGAATTACATGAATTTCCAAGTATTGTACTGGGTACACAAAAACAGCAATATGCTTGGCATTTATCTCATCTCCAACATAATGAAGAAGTGAATATCCCACTCACACCACGTATTAAAAGTAATGATCTTGCAGGGGTTTATTATGCGGTTAAAGATGGTTTAGGGATTGCAGATTTGCCCTATTTGTCTGTAGAAGAAGATATTAAAAATGGCAATTTAATCCATATTTTACCTGAATGGTGTTCCAATATGGGGACGGTGCAGTTGGTCTATGCCTCACGCAAAGGGCAACGTTTAGCCATGGAAAAATTGATTGATACACTGGTTGAAGGACTACGTAGCTTAGCCGATCATCATTCAGGTTATGTGATATAAGCATCAATACAAAATCCAGAAGCGAAGTTCTGGATTTTTAAAAACTTTGATCAAAATTATTGGTAAGAAATTAAATCTTTCCAATCAAATCAATTGATGGTGCAAGTGTTGCATCACCTTCTTTCCATTTCGCAGGACATACTTCACCTGGGTGTGCATGTACATATTGTGCAGCTTTAACCTTACGAAGAAGTTCTTGCGCATCACGGCCCACACCGCCAGCATTGATTTCAATGATTTGAATTTTTCCTTCAGGATCAATCACAAAAGTACCACGATCTGCCAAACCTTCAGCTTCAATAAGGACTTCAAAGTTTTTAGCCAATGTCCAAGTTGGATCACCAATCATTGGATATTGAATTTTTTTGATCTCATCAGAATGGTCATGCCAAGCTTTATGGGTAAAGTGCGTATCGGTAGAAACAGAATAAATCTCAACGCCCATTTTTTGGAATTCAGCATAGTTATCGGCCAAATCACCTAATTCTGTTGGGCAGACAAAAGTAAAATCTGCTGGGTAGAAAAACACAACCGACCATTGACCAAAGAAATCTTTTTCAGATACTTCAATAAATTCACCATTTTTATATGCTGTTGCGTTAAACGTTTTAACTTCTGTATTGATCAAACTCATCAGGTATTCCTTCAATTCGTTTTAGGGATTGCTTATCTGTGAAGCCACTATACGAAACAAACTTATATTGGTAAAACAGTAGTTTTTTATTAATATAATCGAAAAATTAGATTTAATATTTCAATTTAAAACTTCGTTGCTATCGAAAAACTCTATTTCAAATTCTCTTGACCTATACCAACTTGTTCTGTAAATTTTCTTTTTGAGTGGATTTTAAAAATGATTTTTTCTACACTTCTAAAGCAATTCCAAAACCTTTCTAATGGTAGCGATGCTTTCAAGCAACTCAAAAATCAGTGTGAAGCACAGATTTTAAATACTGACGCTGACTTAGAAAAAAGCTCACTTTTCCTCATTTATGGTTTTGCTAAAAACTATGTTTTGCTTTATGAAGACCAAGGCGTAACAGCTGAATTTTCAGCAGCAGCCAAAACACAACTCTTGGGCTATATGCAACAGCTCAATCAAGCCATTGAAACAGGTGATAAGGCACTGATTCTCGACAGTTTGAATCAAGTGACTGCTGACTATATGCAAAGTTCACGCGTTTTCTAATTAGAATTGCCCCGTTTAAAATAGAATGTACCAACTCAAACAAGGCGCTTATTCCGCCTTGTTTTCACTGTCAGCCATGTAACTCATACTATGCCAAGCGGCTTGTGCCAATGTCTGCTTATAGACCATAGGCGAGGTACTTACTTTGCCTGAAAGCCATGCACGGCAATAACTTTCTGTTGCACCAATGACTAACGATAACAGCAATTCATAGGGAATATTTTGAAGAGAAACAGAGCCTGATTGTTGCTTCATCCAATTCAATAAATGCTGATTTCTCTGCTGATTTCTTTGTTTTAATTCAGAAACATCATCGCTTTTTATAAGAATAAAATTTGCAGCATATAAAAAACGTGCAAAATCTGGAAACTCCACCACCCAATCGATATAGCTGGCTATGACTATTTCGACGCCCTGCTGTAATGACTGCACCGACTGCAAAGCATGTTCACGGCGCTGAGCTTGATCTTGCAAAGCTGATAAATACAATGCCCGAACAATTCCTTCTTTGTTCCTAAAATGATGATAAATCGCACCGATACTGGTATTCGCACGATCACGAATCATTTCAATTGTTGTCGATTCAATCCCATCATTGAGAAAGCAAAACAGTGCTTCATTTAAAATAATACGTTTCAGTTCAGCACGACGACCACTATAAATTCTCTCTAATAAAACTAAATTATCCATTCAAAAAACCTACTGCTGATTCATCCTAAAATGATGATATTGACCATCCCATCTAAAAAATTCGTTTGCTTGACCAATAACAGAATATTATTCTGTATTAGAATTATATTCTGTTCAAATACATTAGGAAAGAAAAATGAGCCAAGCACTCAAACTATGGAACAGCTTTAAAAATAAGCCTGCAGGAAAATGGACATATTCAAAATTACTGTGTTTAAAAGCACCTTATTTCAGTAGTATTTCTCCTGTATTTGAGGAACTTAGACCGAATTATTGTGAAATCAAAATTAAAAAACATCGTGCTGTTTTAAACCATATTGGCACTGTTCATGCGATTGCTATGTGTAATATGGCTGAACTGGCAGGTGGAACCATGACAGATGTGACTGTTCCTTCAACACATCGCTGGATTCCAAAAGGCATGACCGTAGAATATCTTAAAAAGGCTGAAACTGATTTAGTTGCTATTGCCAAGCCCGCTGAGGAAAATTTTAAATGGAGCCAAGGTAGTGATTATCTCGTGAATGTTGAAGTACGAGATACTGCGAATAATATCGTTTTTAAAGCTGTGATCACGATGTGGGTTTCAGCTAAGAAATAATCCACAACAAATAAAAAACCCTCTATTTTATAGAGGGTTGGGATGATGATTGATTCTTTTTAATCAATTAAAACGGCAGTCCATATATGTTAAAATAAATATTATAATTCATATGTTTATCTTGTTAATTTAATTTTTTGTAAAGTTAAATAAAATTTTATAGAGCTTCATTCTATTTTCTAAGTCACTTTTAACTTTACAAAATTAACTTTATTAGTGGCAGTCCAACCTTCTGCAAATAGTTCATCAATTTCCCCCAAATAAGGCTAACATTTCCTTCTTAAGACTATGGCAGCATCTTCACATATAGATTGATCCCAATAGTAATAGGGCTTACCTTTAATCTTTCAACAATCGTGGTTTTAAAACATGGAACGTCTCTTACGGGTCCATCACCAAAATGTGGATGGCATATAACACTATCATCTTTTAGAATTTTACTAAAAATAAGATAATGATCATCATAAGAAAACTTAGCATATTCAGAAATAGCTCCATAGTCATAAGCATCATGGAATATAAAATCATATCCCTTTTCTGGAAGATCAGTTAATCGCCAATCTCCTAAAGTTGCTACGACTCCACTCTTATCTTGGGAAAATACAAGTAAATCTTTAAAAATATTAGCTTCTATTTCAACTATATGGTGTTTCGTAGGTAGAAGATGCTTTTGAATTAAATTACTAGAAATTCCAAGACCAAACCCTATTTCTAAAATAGAATTCGCTCAAAGATTTAATTTTTCCAAAATAATAAATATTTTTTAAAATAATCCTCCTCAGTACGAGACATTATGATTTCATTATTCCAAACAAAAAATCCTTGTTTTTTATATCAGATTTCATATTAATGCAGAAAATTATTCATAAAATATATATTATTCATGAAGATATAACCTATATGTATTCTATAAAATTTCTGTATAAATTTGATACAATCTATTTTAAAAAATATATTTAATTAAATTTCAATCACTTAAATATAAAGTAAAAAAAATAAAAAACTATAACCTATTTATTTTATTTGTTTTTTTAAAATTCTATTTTATAATTAGAGCAATAATTAAACGAGTGTACTTCAATGCAACCAATTACACAGTCAACAGTAAACGCTCACGACATCAAGCAACCAGCTTTAAATAGTGTCGTGTTACAAAGACTCATTAAAGAAGTAAAGATGGAAAAAGAACAAATGTCATGTGTTGGTGGTAACTATGACCGAGTTCATAATCGACATAATCGCTAAGAATGTTCAATTCCTTAGACACTCTGTTAATCAAGGTTGCCAGCAGATGTAACCTTGATTGCAGTTATTGTTACGTATATCAAGGACAAGATCAAAATTGGGTTGATCAACCAAAAAGAATCAGTACAGAAACAATTGATTCAATTTGCAAAAGTATAGATCAAGTTATCACGTTCCAAAATAAAGGCTTCGCAGTTGTATTACATGGCGGTGAGCCGTTGTTATTAGGTTCTGTAAAACTAGAAGAAATACTCTCAAAGTTACGTATAGTTTTACCTAATTATGAAAAGTATCCGATAGCTATCCAAACAAATGGAATACTTTTAAATGATGAAATAATTGAAATCTGTAGTCATTATAAAACCAGCATTTCTGTAAGTTTAGATGGTGTAAAGAAATCAAATGATATTGCTCGATTCACACATGATGGGCAAAGCTCATTTCAAAAAGTTATAAATGGAATTGATAAATTAATTGCCCATCCTGATAAAGATTTTTTATTTTCAGGAACATTATCTGTAATTCAGCCGACTACATCACCTATCGAAAATTATGAATACTTAAAAAGTATCGGTAGTAAAAGTATTGATGTTCTTTTACAAGATGGAAACCATACGTACTTACCAAAAAATAAAGAAAATTTTGAAAGTTTAGAATACGGTACGTGGTTAGGAGAATTATTAGAGCACTATCTGAACGATCCTAATCCAGTTCCGATTCGCTTCTTTGATGATTTAATAAAAATAATTCTTGGAGGAAATCCAGATAAAGAAGGAAAGGGAGAAAATTTTTATGGGATCCTAGTAATTGAGACTAATGGTGATATCCGTAAAAATGACACATTAAGGGCAACTTTTAATGGTGCTGATTACTTTGAGAATAGCCCAAATATTAATGTACTTAATGCCTTATTAGATATTCTAAGATCTAATGAATATAAAGAAGCATCTAAAATTCAAAAGCCAACATGCGAAGAATGTATAAAGTGTGAAATAAATTTCATTTGTGGTGGCGGAATGCCTTTATCAAGATGGAGTAAAGAGAAAAAATTCGACAACCCATCCATTTACTGTCAAGATCATAAATACTATATTTATAAACTATTAGATTTAATGGAAATTAAATGATAAACCTTCCAAAAGATATACCTTTAGAGATATATCCTTATAAACATTTCTTTTCTAATTATTCTATTGATGAATATTTAAAAAATAGCATACAAAATTGGTTACTACATGATGCACAATGGAACTTAGTAAAAGCTAGCTTTTATACACAGTATGAATTTAGTTTAAAAGATGCTGAACTACCCGACTTCTTGAAATTTATAATCTCAACTGAATATCTTTCAGGCTTGAAAACAAGAATGGAGAATATTTATAAAATAGACTTACTCGATAATATTGATGTAGTAGCTCATAAATTGACAAAAGGTCATGTCATAAAAATACATAATGATTTTCTAAATGAAGATACTATAAAAGAGAGTCACAGATTACTTATGCATTTCAACTCGAATTGGGATGTTGAGAATGGTGGTTTATGCATGATCTTCACTAACAATGATGCATCATCAATACATAATATAGTTGTCCCTATAGGAAATTTACTACAAAGCTTTGAAATATCAGAAAATTCATACCATGCTGTAAGTGAAATTTATTCAAAAAATAGACTTACTATTATTTTTACTTTTTATTCAAGATAAATTTTATGTATAATTGTTTATATCCGACTAAAGAGAATATTTTAGATTTATTAGATAGCGATATACACTATAAAAACTACAATACTTTTGATTATATAAATAACTTAAATAATAAAAATGAAGATTTATGTATACTCCAAAAACTACCAGATTATATGTCTAATACTTGGTCAGATATTGGTATTAATCTTGATCAAAGATATGATATCGAAAAGTCAATGTTACAAATTAAAGATGCTTTTGAATACATTTCTAAATATGATAATGACTATATGGGTTTTTATACAAAGTCTTTAGTTAAATCGATTCATTTGTTAAAAACTGATAATGATTATAATGATACCAGTTTTAGCGATCCAAATTTACCGTATACAATTTTTATCAATTTGCCAGATATTCACCTAAAAAATTGGATTGAAAGAACTGTAGAAAATTTAATTCATGAAACCATGCATTTGCAACTATCTTTATTAGAAAAAAAATATGATTTCTATCTTTTAACAGATAAAAAAATATATTCTCCTTGGAAATATGAACCTCGAAATAATAAAGGAATACTGCATGCTATTTATGTTTTTTGGCATTTAAAAAAGTTCTGGGAAAAAGTTTCCAGTTCAGAAAAAAATTCATTTTCAAAACAACGTATAGAAGAAATTCAGGAACAATTAAATCTAATAAGTATCGAAAAGCTATCAAGCTTTTATTCTAATGATGGATTAAAGCTTTTAAATATCTGTTGTATTTAGTTTTATAAAGCGCGGATTCAAAAGTTAAGTGCAACCCATTACAAATGTGTTGCACTTCGCTTTTGAAGCTACGAAATAAAAAATAGCTTCTCTTATTTACAAAATAAAAGAAGCTATTTTTCTATTTAAGTATTTAATTTTAAATAAATTTAAAATAATAAAACCTTAACCAACTTAACAGATTAAATCTATATATGATTCAAAACGGTAAATCATCATCTAGATCAGCTGGTGCAGCTGCTGGGGTCGGCGCTTGTTGCGGCTTAGGAGATTGGAAACCCTGATTGACATTGTTTCCGCCATTGCCATAACCACCTTGGTTGCCTTGATTATAGCCACCTTGGCTCCCGCCCTGATTTCCATAACCACCTTGTTGTTGGTTATTGTTAAAACGTGGTTGGTTATAACCACCGCCGTCACCACCTTCACCGCCTTGCTGACGATTATTTGAATCTAACATTTGCATTTGCTCACCACGGATTTCTGTGGTGTAACGCTCTTGACCGCTTTGGTCTGTCCATTGACGAGTACGCAAAGAACCCTCAATATAGACTTTTGAGCCTTTACGTAAATATTGCTGCGCAATTTCACCTAAACGGTTATGTAATACAATACGGTGCCACTCGGTTTGTTCTTTTCTTTCGCCCGAATTTTTATCTGTCCAAGATTCACTTGTCGCAATTGAAAACTGCGTTAAAGAGCCCCCATTTGGGAAAGTTTTGGTTTCAGGATCACGACCTAAAGTACCGACTAAAATGACTTTATTTACACCACGCATCAGACGTTATCTTCCTATTCAATTCTATGTTTTACTTTATAAGAGTTATGTTTAAATGGCTACCTCTTTACCCAACAAGTGCGTTAAATGTTGTCGCGCAGCATCATTTATCTGCTGTTTATCGACTTTAACATAAGCAACCTGTTGTTCAGACATCACCACGACCTCTTCAATACCATGAATTGCCAATAACTGAGAAGTCCAATCATCGGTTTGTTTATTCTCAGGCAATCGCAATACGATGGATGTCAAATAGCGTGGTTGAGCCAGTCCAAAACTTATGAACAGCCAAATTATAGCAAGTGCTGATAAAACACTCCAACCCATTGCCGTATTATTAAGTAAAATTAATTGTCCGCCTAAAGTTCCACCAAAAAATGCACCCAAAAATTGTGCACTTGCATTCACACCCATTGCCGTAGCTTTAGATTGAATCGGTGCGGCTTTGGATAACCATGATGGCAGTAAAGCTTCCATCACATTAAAGGCTATAAAAAATAAACCGAGTCCTAACAACAAGATATATTTAGACTCATAACCAAAAATCAGAATAACCAGTCCAGCGATGATTCCAGCAATCGCAGTCAGGAAAATACTGCGCATTTTGCGATATTTTTCCGCAAGGATAATGCTAGGAAAAGCAAAGAACAAACTAATGAGCAACAAAGGCAAATACACCACACCATGTTTAGACAATGGAATCCCAGCAAAATCAATCAGCTGTGAAGGTACATAAACAAACATAGCGGTCAGTAATAAATGTAATGAAAATACTGAAACGTGTAAGCGATTCAAGTCACCCATTTTCAAAACTTGTTTAAGCTGATTTAAATAACCTTGTTGATAATTTTTATGGTGTCGTGTAGTTTTCGGGACGAGAAATAACATCAGAATAGCCAACAATCCCATGATCGTTGTCACCCAAAATAATCCTGAAATCCCCACCAATGTCGTGAGCCAAGGCCCTAAACTAAATGCAACTACGAAGGATAAACCAATACTCATTCCCATGACTGCCATGGCTTTAGTACGTTGTTCTTCACGTGTCACATCTGCCAATAATGCCATCACGACTGCGGATACGGCGCCTGCACCTGCAATTGCACGACCAATAATCACACCGTAAATCGTCTCAGACATGGCAGCAACAGCACCACCTAAAGCAAATAGCAATAAGCCGAAAACGATCAAAGGTTTACGATTAAAACGATCTGCCCATAAGCTAAAAGGAATTTGTAATAAAGCTTGGCTTAAACCATAGATACCCACAGCTAAACCGATCAATGCTGGAGTGGCATATTGATATGACTGTCCTGCAACAGCAAAGACAGGAATGATCATGAACAAACCCAACATACGTAAAGCAAAAATACTGCTTAATGCAAAAGTCGATCGGCGTTCTAAAGAATTCATCATATCTATTGGCTTATCAAAACTGGCGAGCTATTCATCGCACACATCATCGCATATTGCGACAACTTTGTGGAAACATTGAGTATAAAAAAGGACGCTTTTAAAGCGCCCCCTATTGTAATCGTTTTTCTTAAAAAAGGATTAATGCTGTTGTTCCATTCGTTTGTTATATTGAATCGAAGCAATAATTGCCCAAACGATAAATGCAACACCAATCAAACCTGTAACAACTTCAGGGATATGTAAGCCTGTACCACTTGCCAACATAATAAAAGCTAAAGCACCAATCGCATAATGTGCACCATGCTCAAGGTAGATATATGCATCTAGAGTCCCTTTATCGACTAAGTAAATAGTCATTGAACGTACGAACATTGCACCAATTGCAAGACCAAGCATGATGATCACGACATCTGAAGTAATCGCAAAAGCACCAATCACACCATCAAAACTAAAAGAAGCATCTAAAACTTCAAGGTAAATAAAGCCTCCAATACCTGCTTTAATCACGCCTGTCGGTGCACCACTTGCATCATGGCCAATCGTATTGCCATCTTCATCGACTTCAGGCTCACCACCGAGTAAATGACTCAGCACTTGCACTCCAATATAAATGACAATGCCCCAAATACCAGCCATTGTCACAACTAAACGTTTTGCTTCATCCACATTCGCTGCCATGATCAATAAACCAATCAATGCGAGAAAAACAGACATTGCAGGAACATTGGCTAAGTTTGCTAAACGTTTTTCTAACCACTTAAACCAGTGTGTATCTTTGCCTTCATCCAAAAAGAAGTTTAAAAATACTAACAATAAGAATGAACCACCAAATGCCGCAATTTCAGCATGATGTGCAATCAATCGTGCTGAATAATCAATCGGATCATTCAAGGCCATTTGAATCACTTCTAACATGCCCATATCAGCAGTGACAGCAACAATTACAATTGGGAAAACCAAGCGCATGCCAAATACGGCGATCAGAATACCTACTGTTAAGAAAATCATTTTCCAGAAATGATCCCAATTGCGTAGTACCGATGCATTGACCACCGCATTGTCAAATGAAAGTGATACTTCCATCACCGCAAGAATTGCAGTAATGGTTAATGCAGATAACATCGCTTGAAATCCTGCATTTGGGCCATGTGTAAAGCCCCAATATGCAGAAATTGCCAAACACACAATTGTAAAAAAGATTGAGAAACCAAAATGTTTCATCATGACACGTGACCTACAGAAATTATAGTTCCCCTCTTTTCTAAAGAGGAGTTAGGGGAGATTCTCAGATGCGTAACGACTAAATTACACTTAACTGATCAGCATCACCTACAAAAAATGGATTTACATCAGAAATAGTGAGAATAAAAACTGAATTTTTAATGCGGATATTATGACGACTTTTTCACTATTCGCCAAAGTTGTTTGTTTTATTTTTATGAAGACGGACTGAAAAATATCATATGCAAATCCCTAAGACAGCGTAGAACTGCTATAGTTTTGCAAATCAACAACCTCGTTAATATTTAATCATTTTTAATTCTAAATTTAGAATTTTTGTAGGAAAATGACATGAGCTTTTCTCAAGACGTTTGGCAACGCAACCTTGCTTTATATCAAAAAACTTTAGCCCTACCGTTTAACCAAGAGCTTGCCAATGGTTCTTTAAGTCGTGAAGCGTTTTGCCATTACGTGATTCAAGATGCACACTATTTGGTGGCTTATGGACGTGCACTTGCGATATGTGGTGCTAAAGCCTATGAAGCAGATGACATTATCCAGTTCACTCAAGGCGCTAAAGAAGCCATTGTTGTTGAACGTAGTTTGCATGATGGTTTTATGAAAGGTTTTGGAATCAGTAAGGCTGATTTTGAAAATACGCCTTTAACATTGGCATGCCATCATTACACCTCTTTTTTAACGGCAACAGCTTGGTCTGAAAGTTACCCTGTTGTGTTAGCGTCTTTATTACCTTGTTTCTGGATTTATGCAGAAGTGGGTAAAGATATTGTCAGTCAATCTATAGCCAACAATCCCTATCAAGCTTGGGTCGATACCTATTCAGGTGAAGAGTTTAACGAAGCTGTACGCAATGTTTTAATCACCATTGACCGTATTGCTGAACGTTGTGATGCAGATACGCTTGAAAAAATGCATAAGGCTTATACCAAAGGCGCTGAATTGGAATGGTTATTTTGGGACAGCGCTTATCATCAAAGACAATGGTTGGGTTTAGACCAATAGAATAAAGTTCTGAGATTTATGAATTAAGCGTTTTTAATACTTTCCTTTGTAAAGCCAATACCTCAACATTTTCAATAGGTAGTAACAGTAATGCTGATCAGTTAAGCCTTTTTAAATCCTCAATAGTTCCCCTCTTTCTTAAAGAGGGGTTAGGGGAGATTTTTAGATGAGTAACGACTAAATTACGCTTAACTGACTGGTAGTAACAGGGCTATACAAGGGATGTAAATGCTAATTCAAGAATCTAATCAGGTCGAAAACACATCATCATTTCTAAACCAACAACACTAGCCTTCAATCACACGATAAAGCCAAGGCAAAGCCGTTGCCAAAAGAATACTGACAGCTAAACCAAGCATCAATTTCATTGCATCCTTACTGACATTTCGTGAAGTTCGGTATTTATTAACTTCATTCAAATGCATCGCCATGGCAAACTCACGCCCTGCAAGTAAACCTAAGAATACCCAAGTGGTACTCATTGGAATATTACTCATCTCTTTAAATACCAAAAGAATCAGCGCATACATGAAATCAATAATGGTGGCCGAACGTACATCTTGCACCCCAGTTTTGGTATCAATAATATTTTGAATTGCTCCACCACGTTGGTAAAAAACCACACCAAGCAGAGTGATAAAGACAGCGATAGCAAACAGCATAAACCAAAATGGTACAACACGTGGCACATATACAAAGATGTTTGCCAAGTCTTGAATGAGCCATTGACTCCATAAAAAACCTGTTGCAACCCATTGGATTGCAATCCAAATTCTTGGAGGTGGATGATGGCGTGTTTTACTGAAATAGATGGTGACTTTTTTAACAACAAAACGATAGATAATAATTGCGACAACAAATGCAACGGCATAACCTAGCATCGATTTGGTCAGCATTGCACTTAAACTGCTGGGCGAAAAGATTGTAAGTACAAGGAATGTGGTACTTACAGGGATACCAAAACGTGTTAAAAATAAAAGAATTAGTGGCGGAACGACATATAACCAAGTCATTCCTTCTTTTGGAAAAGGAATGGTTTCTAAACGCCCATACGAGGCATCACCTACACCAGACACCCACCAACCATATAACAAAACAACCGTTAAAATCGTACTGGTATAAATCCAGAGAATCCACCATGGTCGGTGTGCATTGGAAGAAATAAATGTCCCTAAAGTTTGCGGGACATCATTTCCAACAATCGAATAAGCCGCTAGACAAAAGCCGATGATCATTAGAATATCAATGCTCATGTGCTAAACCTCTATTTAGATACATGGTTAGATGTATAGTCAGACGCATAAAAAACAGTCTTCTTTATGATAAATGTCTGTGAGATTATGACATTTTTATGAATTTTCAAAACTTTTAATTTTTCAAATTGTATAGAAAATAAAACATCTAAGACTAAAATTTTCTTATAAATGACTGAATATATTTATACCCGATGTTATGCAGCGATAATTCAAAAAATGTTTTTTAACTTGCTTCATAACGATTAATTGATACACGGAAACGTCATCCGCTATTGTTTGAGGCAGGACTACATTTGAATGAGAATGTTTTTGCGATGAGTGTGATTAATAAATGGTATTGAACGAGTTCAGCGGATGACAATGGTTTTGCCTACTTTTTCCGAAAGAAAAGTAGGTCGAGCCGAAGGCTTAACTCTAAATATAAACTTTAAATGTAAGACTCTGCTAAATGCTTTATTTTTTAACGTTAAGATCATGCATACCTTTTCAAATAAATAATATCAGCTTATATCACTCACTTTTATCTGATCAATCACCTCACATTCGCTTATTTCAAAACTGAGCGCAATCCATCTACATAAATAAATGAATAATAGATCTGAATAATAACAACGATTTCCTACAGAATTCACAACATGAATGCTTTAAAATATTCACAAAATCTTGCATTTGAAAAATATGACTGCAGCCACGCCATCACATCAAAAATTACAGCCTCAGTTTTATCTGTTGGTGTTTTTGGTTTCGATTGGCTTTTTTATGCAAGGCTTAGACACCACCATTATCAACACGGCATTGCCTGCAATCGCAAACAGCTTGCATGAAAATCCGTTACGTATGCATGGCGTGGTGATCAGTTATGTGCTTTCTGTCGCTGCATGTATTCCACTCAGTGGTTGGTTAGCCGATCGTTTTGGCGTCAGAAATACCTTTTTTACAGCGATTATTATTTTTACCTTAGCCTCACTAGGCTGCGCACTTTCCAATAGTTTTAATAGCTTGATTGCTTTTCGAGTACTGCAAGGTATCGGTGGCGCATTGCTGCTGCCTGTAGGGCGTTTAGCTATGCTTAAACTGATTCCTCGTGAACAGTTTTTATCTGCAATGAGTCTCATGAGTTTGGCTGGGTTGATGGGACCATTGATCGGCCCAACACTCGGCGGATGGCTTGTTGAAATTGCATCATGGCACTGGATCTTCCTGATCAATTTACCCATTGGGCTTTTGGGTATGTTAGTCACCTTTAAAGCCATGCCAAATACCACTGAACCTACAGTAAAAAAATTCGATTTCAGTGGGTTTATTTTATTGGTCATTGCTATGGTTGGAATGGCTTTGGGCATTGAAAATATTGCCAGTCGTGACGTCTCAAAGGGTTTCAGTATTGGATTATTGCTGGCAGGGCTCATTGCCACATTGGTCTACGCCTATCATGCACATACGCATCAAAATGCATTATTTCGTAGCAGCTTATTTAGAAATAAAATTTATACCATTGGCGTTTTAGGAAATTTCTTTGCTCGTTTTGGTAGCAATGCGATTCCTTTTATTTTACCACTGATGTTGCAAGTGGCTTTTAAAATGGAACCCTTGATGACTGGAATCATGCTCACACCAATGGTTTTAGGATCGTTATTTTCCAAACCCATTATTCGACCGATTATTTCCAAAATCGGCTATCGCAGAATATTGTTAATCAATACATTCTTGGTTGGCGCATGTATTGCCAGTTTTGCATTGACCACAGCAGATACCCCAACATGGTTAAGAGCCGTACATTTCTTTATTTTTGGGACACTGAATTCATTGCAGTTTGTAACTATGAATACCTTTACCCTCAAAGACCTTCCTCAACAAGATGCCAGTAGTGGTAACAGCTTCTTGTCGATGATTATGATGCTTTCGATGAGTATCGGAGTTGCCTTAGCAGGTGCATTGCTTAATCTGTTTACGGCGTATTTTGGAGAAGAGCACATCACTCAGGCTTTCCACACCACACTCATCTGTTTAGGTGCAATCAATATCATCACTGCATTGATCTTTTATCAGATTCCAAAAAACCAAGCCATATAACATTTACACCTGCTTCGTCATAGTTTTGAGATACAGATCACGTTAAACTAGCCTCATTCTGATAGATAAAAACCCATGCCAAAACGATCTATGAAAAAACAACGACAATTTACCCGCTATGGTTCGATATTTGCCATCGCGTTATTGTGCGGCGTGATCAGCATCAGTTTGGCCATTTTCTATCATAACTCCGCCTCTGCCGAAACTTACCCCATCAAAGGTTTTGATATATCTCACCATCAAGGTGTGATTGATTGGAAAAAAATCTCTCCTCAGCAGTATCAATTTGTTTATCTGAAAGCCACCGAAGGCGGTGATTATCAAGATGATCAATTTCAAAATTATTGGATGGAAGCACGTGAACGAGGCATGCATGTCGGTGCTTATCATTTTTATCGTTTATGTCGTGAAGGGAAAATACAAGCACAGAATTTTATTGAAACTGTTCCAAATAAATCCAACGCCTTACCGCCTGTAATTGATTTGGAATATGACAGCAATTGCATCAACACCTTTACCAAAGAGCAATTATTAAAACAAATCAAAATCATGCATGATGAATTACATCATCATTATGCGAAACAACCGATTTTCTATACCTCTAAAAATTTTTATAACATTATTTTAGTTGGTGAATTTCAGAACACACCGATTTGGATTCGTGAATATAAAGAACAACCTGATTTAAAAGATGGACGTGCATGGACATTTTGGCAACAAACCAACCAAGGCTCAATTCAAGGCATTCGCAAATCAGTCGATTTAAATGTTTTCCATGGCAATGCAGAGGAATGGAAAACATTTTTAGAAGAAAATCAGATTACTCAGCCTGAAAAATGAATTTTATATCAGTCAATATTATTAACTTGGTGACTAACTGCTTTTGCTTTTTTCATAAGTTGATCATACTTGGTATTGCTACCGTGTTAGGCGGCATGGATGCCGCCGTTGGTCAAGGGCGATAGGGATATCCCCTTTGACCAACAAAGGATTTTGGTTACTTTGATCCTTCAAAGTAACAAATGCCTGCACAAGTTAATTTGAACCTTTCATTATAATTTGGGGCAGTGTAAGCCATTAAAAAATTTAACTACCTTTTGTAGAATGGTATGTAAGTTATTTAAAAATAGTTTATATAGACACAATCTGTCGCAGAGAATAAACAAAATTAAAATAAATAAATTGAACTAAATCATGATCGGTTAGAATAGTCCTACAGCGTTTTAACACTGTGTGTTTCATGAGAAAAATCATTCATATTGATATGGATGCATTCTATGCATCTGTGGAGCTCCGTGAGCGTCCCGACTTAAAACATTTACCTGTGGTGATTTCTTCACATCATCCACGGGCAGTGATTGCTGCTGCCTCCTACCCTGCACGTGAGTTTGGATTACGCTCTGCAATGTCTATGTCACAAGCCAAAAAACGTTGCCCTCAAGTCGTGGTGATTGAACCAAATTTTGAAAAATATCGTGAAGTATCCCGTCAAATTCATGAAATTTTTCAGCACTATACAGCGACCATTGAGCCATTATCTTTAGATGAAGCATTTCTTGATGTCACTGAAAATTTACAAAATATTCCCAGTGCAACTGAAGTCGCGGAACGTATCCGAGCCGATATTTTTAATACAACAGGATTAACAGCCTCAGCGGGCGTTGCACCCAATAAATTTCTAGCAAAAGTTGCCTCCGATTGGCATAAACCGAATGGAATCTGCATCATTAAACCCAGTCAGGTACAACATTTCATCCATGATCTACCGTTAAAGAAAATTCCTGGTGTAGGCAAAGTCACACAAGAAAAATTAAAAAGTTTAAACCTTGAAACTTTGGGCGATTTACAGAAAGTTGAAGAAAATATACTGATTCATCATTTTGGGAAATACGGTAAGCAACTGTTTTTATATGCCCAAGGGATTGATGATCGACCTGTGCAAGCTGAACGGCAAAGACAGCAGATTTCGAACGAAACCACTTTTGATGATGATTTAAGTATCACGCAATGTTCTCCTTATTGGGACAAGTTGATTGAACGTGTCTGGCTCAGTTTACAAAAAAAGCACATGCAGGCGCGTGGCGTAAACGTCAAACTTAAACTCAAAAACTTCCAAGTTTTACAACACAGTAAAAGCTTTAAACAGCCTTTAAATTCACAACAAGAAATGGTTCAAGTGATCAAAATTTTATTAGTGGAAATGCAGATTCCTGAACACTTTCAATTTCGATTGATTGGTGTGGGTTTGTATCAATTGTCAGAACAACAAGATGAAGCACAATTATCGTTATGGTAAATCCAGCTTAATATCAAATAGAAATACACTTAAACCTGATTCTAAATAGAAAATTTACCGTGAAATCACTTTGCTTAATTTTCAGCCAAAAGAACTGAGTTTGCTTAAATATTTACCAACATCGCACAAAATTGGAGTAATCTACTCGGCGCAATACATTATCCATGTATCTGCTGAGAGATCAAAAGTTACCAATACTTTTGCTCTGCTGTCCTGTGATTGGCGTGACGATCAAATCCGAATATTACAGGGCGCTCAGAATATTCACATGGTTACCCTTCTCTGCAATAGATTCGTTTTAACCTCGCTCACAACACAAAATTTTTAATTCAATCACTCAGTTCATCTAAACTTCACATAAAATTCATTCGCCTAAAAAAAAGAATTTCAGTACACTCAAAATGATCAAATGAACATTTAAAGACAGATGAATAATAAAAAACAGATTCTATGTATTGAAGATGATGCCGCGATTCTGATGCCCTTACGTTATGCACTAGAACGAGAAGAATGGCAGGTGACTTGGGCCAATACTGGTACTCAAGCCATTGAATTTATTCAACAGCAACCTTACGATTTTATTATTTTAGACATCGGCCTGCCCGATATAAATGGCTTTGATGTCTGTAAAAAAATTCGCCTGTTTAACCACACGCCACTGCTGTTTTTAACTGCACGAGATGATGAAATTGACCGCATTATCGGCTTAGAAATTGGGGCAGATGATTACTGCACTAAGCCTTTTAGTTCACGTGAAATTGTCTCGCGTATTAAAGCGATTTGGCGCAGGATGGAAATCCAAAACCAACTGCAAACCACTCAACCCCGTATTGATCCACAACCTACTCCCTCTAAAGCTTGGCAATGTATTGATGAGTCACTACAAATTCATTATCACGGTACAGCATTGCAACTTACTCGTTATGAATATCGTCTATTGAAGCTGTTAATCGATCATCCTGAACAAGTCTTTAGTCGCCAACAATTGATGGATCATATTTGGGAACATCCTGAACATAGTTTAGAACGTACAGTAGATACACATATCAAAAGTTTAAGGCAAAAACTCAAACAGATTTCAGCAGAATATGATCCGATTATGACCCATCGTGGTTTCGGTTATAGCCTAAAACGGATCGTGTAAAAAATGTCTATCTTTATTCGTATTTGGTTTTTCTTCGGTTTAATTATCTTGCTTGGACTGTGGTTTATGTCCTATACCTTTAATCAGCAAGTTAAACCCAATGTCCGCCAAGTGGTTGAAGATACACTGGCTGAAAATGCCAATATTATTGCGATGTTAGTCGCTGAAGATGTGTATGAGAATAAAGTCAGTACAGCGCAATTTGATGCAAAAATTCAAAAAGGGCTGAATCGAAAACTCAATGCGAAAATTTGGCAACACAATAAAAAAGAAATTAACCAACAAATCTATATTACTGACGCTAAGGGTATTGTAATTTACGATTCACAAGGCATCGCCACTGGGCAAGATTATTCACGCTGGAATGACGTTTATCTAACGCTTCAAGGTAAATATGGCGTACGCTCAACTCGCAGTTATGAACATGATTCCAATAGCAGCACCATGTTTATTGCTGCACCGATTTATTATCAAACGATGCCGAATCAGCAACAACTATTGATTGGTGTGGTGAGTATTGGTAAACCCAATAGCTCTGTACAACCTTATATCCAAAGGGCTGAAGATCAATTACTGCGCCAAGCCGCATGGATTACTTTACTCAGTTTATTTCTTGCCAGTTTGGTTGCCTATTGGCTTAAACACAGTATCGACCGCGTTCGGAAATACGCTCAGGCACTTGCTCCTGTGAATCAAACCCCTTATTTCCGTTCAGCCAAAGAGCTGAATCAGGTGGCTCAAGCGGTTGAAAATATGCGCGAAAAACTCGAAGATCGTGCCTATGTCGAACACTATGTCAACACTTTAACCCATGAATTAAAAAGCCCACTCACAGCGATTCAAGCCAGTGCAGAATTACTCAAAGAAGATTTGCCATTGAATGATCAACAACAGTTTGCAAGTCATATTCATGGTCAAAGCCAACGCTTAAAAACCTTAATTGACCGCATGTTATTGCTCACACGTTTAGAAAAATCCAAACATCAAATTGAGATTCAAGAATTTAATTTGTCCAAACTGATACAACAAGTTTTAGATCAACACGCCAGTCAAATTCAAGCCAAGAAAATTCAATGTTTATTGGAGGTTGAAGCCGACTGTATGATTCGAGCAGATCGGTTTTGGTTACAACAAACACTCGCCAATCTTTTGGACAATGCTTTAGATTTTTCAGCAGAATCTGCAAAAATTCTGATTCAATTGCATCACCAAACTCAGCAAAAAATTCAATTGCAGATCTTTAATGAAGGTGAATGGATTCCTGAATACGCCCTCTCACAAATCTTTGATACTTATTTTTCATTGCCTCGCCCAGTTACCCAGCAACGCAGTTCAGGTATTGGTTTAAGCATTGTCAAACAAGTGATTGAACAACATCATGGGCAAATTGATATTCAAAATATTCAAGCCAATCATATTTCGAACATTCAACCGCATCAACAAGGCGTATTGGTGACTATTCTATTACCTTAATCGGATTTAAAAACATGAATTCTTATATAAATTGTTAGATTAAGATTTAAAATACTTCACCTAAACTTCACCTAAACTTCACCTAAAAATCAAAACTAACTCAAACAAAAACCATCTCACTTTCACATACTTAGTCCTGAAAAAAACAAATCATCAGGAATCATTATGCGCTCTAATTTCCTTAGCCTTAAAATCATTGCAATCGTTATATTGGTCGCTATGTTCTGGGGTGGCTTATTTTTCATTACTAGCCTCGTATCAGAACGCCAAGGCTACCAACAAGCCTTTCTTAAAGAAATCTCACAAAACAATATCAGCCCGCAAACCATTGTTTCACCTTATATACACGTCCCTTATGAGGAACAAAAAACGTGTTTGGATGAACAAAAAAAGGCTCATCCATGTACAGAAGAAAGTTGGATGTATATCGGCGCTGATAGCACGCAATGGACCTCAAACTTTAATGTTTCAGACGATACCTACAAACGCACGATTTATCGTGCAATTAGTTACCAAGCCAATTTAACAGCGAAAGGCATCTTCCAAAAACCGCCATTAGAAAATAAAAATTATCTTTGGGATCGTGCCGAAATTATTTTCCCAGTCCATGACCCACGTGGTTTAGATAACCAACCCACGCTTAAGATTTTGAATAAAGACTATGCTTTTGAAATGAGTCCGCAAGGCAATGATAGCTCAGGATTTGATTTTATGAGTATTTCTGCAAAAAAATACCCTGAATTGATCACTGCCATTCAAAATGGCTTTCATTTTGATTTAACGGCAAATTTGACAGGTTTAAATAGATTTACCCTTATTCCAACCAGTCGCAGTGTGAGCTATCAAGCTAAAGGCAATTGGGCTGATATTAAATACGATGGGCAGAATTTACCGTATGCAAAAAACAGCACTCAACAGCAATTCAATGCTCAATGGAAAAATATTGCCCTAGGTCATCAAAACCTAAATAAATTCATCCACTGTGAAAGCAATGAATGTACTCGCCAATTCGCTCAAAGCAATTACGTTCAAACTGCAAATTCCAGTGAGTATGAAATAGCAGGACATGAAAAAATTGGCCTAACAACTGAATTTTTAGAATCAGTGAATGTCTATACCCAAACAGATCGTGCAATTAAATACGGCATTGTGATTATCATCATCACCTTTGGCTGCTTCTTCTTATTTGAAGTGCTGAAAAGCTTACGAATTCACCCGATTCAATACTCATTAGTGGCCATGGCGCAAGGTATATTCTTTGTTCTACTGCTTTCGATCAGTGAATATTATGCCTTTGCATGGGCATATATCGTTGCGGCGATTGCTTGTATAGGCTTAATGACTTGGTATTTATACTTTGTAATGAAAGGCATCAAAGCTGCTGCTTTGTTTGGCATCATTTTAAGCAGCTTATACGCCATTATGTATATGTTACTGCAATCTTCAGGCAAGACTTTCTTAATGGGTTCAATTATCTCCTTCGTTGTTCTCGCAGTTGTGATGTTTATTACTCGCCATATTGATTGGTACAGCATTGGGAATAAACCTGAACGTGAGCTAAAAACCTATACCCCACCTCAATAATCACAAATCAATAATCACAAAACCCCGCTTGTGAATGGTGCCCCGCCATTCACAACACGCTTAAAACAATCAACTCAGAATAATATCGAGACCCGTTATGTACACCACGTATATCACCACACATATTTCTAAAAATCAGCAGTTAAAACAACTATGCCCGATACACAGTTCGATTGCTTTTTGTTTAAATCAACTGAGAATGGCACAGATTCATTTTTTAAACTTAGGCAATTTGATTATCTGTCCTGAATACAATTGCATATTGATCTTTCAAACCAAGCTTTTGATCCGAATCGATGCATTTTCAAAATCGCCACAAACTTAATCAATTGCAACAAACTAGATTTGCAGAATGACCATGATCACGTAAACTTTACCTAATAATTTGTATTCGAGAAATATGATGGCTGTACAACGTTTGCATGTCTCAAATCGTTTTTCTGAAATTGCTGTTTCAGGTAATTTGGTGCATTTAGCAGGACAATTGGCTTCTGACTTTGACTTAGACATTAAAGGACAGACGCAACAAACATTCGACATCATTGACCAATTTCTTGCCGATGCTGGCACAGATAAAAGCCATATTTTATCGGTGACGATTTATTTAAAAGACATTGAAAATGACTATGCAGCGTTCAATGAAGTTTGGGATGCTTGGGTTGCTGATATTGATGCATTACCCCGTACTTGCGTCGAAGCAAAACTTTATGATCCACGTGTTTTAGTGGAGCTGACTGTTGTTGCAGTCAAACCTGAGTAAAGCTCAACTTTAGACATCGTAATAATCACTTTCAGTGTTGCAATAAAAAATGCATGTTCGGACATGCATTTTTTTATTGGTTGTTTTGCTTAGCCATAAACACGCTGTCTTGAGACCTGATTATGGTACTGTTCAAGCTTTCCCAAGTCTGCAAACTGCTCTTGTTTTACATACTTGATGTCAGAAAATTCAATTAAAAAGTTATCTCTGATTTGTTGATATTCAGGAACATGACTATAACGAATCACACGATAACCCGCAGATTGTAATAAGGCTTCTTGATATTTCGCTTCATTCGCACGTTTTGTCGATGTCTGATCATCTAAAGCCACGATGGCGATTACACGGTAATCTTTGTCTAAAATCACAAAATCAGCAAACATCTTTTGATATTTACTACGGGTATGTTGAAATTTGGTTGTTATTAATGCGTCAAATGACACATGTGCCAAAATATTAGCTTCAGATAAGATTTCTTTAAGACGAATAAAGGTTAGTTGCTCAATCGAATTAAAGACAGCTCTTTGTCTTAATGCGCTATCACTCAATCGTTTATTCGTTAGTCCTTTATAAACGATGACGATTACGACAGCGACGATGAAAATACTTATAATAATCATCATATCCATGTCCTCTTTCCTTTCTTATAATTCGGTTTCTAGACCGTTTATTTTTCCCAGTAATATTAATATATGAATTAATACCTTTGGTTCAAACACTTTGATAAAATCACTACGAACTGCAACACAACACTTATAAATCTTGACTTAAAATTTCACTTCAAAAAAATCAATGTGACATAAGTCTCAGTTTTAATTATAAATTGAATCATAGCTTTATTTTATTCACTTATCATAAGTAATAAATGAATAGGTTTTAATTATTGTTATACTCATTTTCATTTTTAAATACAACTTAATCCGATAAAATTACAACATTATTGTCTAACAATTTATACGACTTTTGTTCGATTTTTATTCAAAATTTTACCCACAGTTCTAAAAAAGTTATCCACAGTTTTGCTTATTTTTGACTCAATCATTGTTTTTTATAGGAAATATGCTTCTATTTTTTTCTAATTATAAACAATCTAGTAACTAAAATGGTTAAAGCCACTAATGCAAGTAATAAGTAAACATTACCATGAAAAAGATATGCGTTATATCCTTTATAAATAAAGGTTGGTAATACTTCCTGTTGTGTATAACCGATAGAGGATTTTTCAAAGAAATAACTTAAAGCCAACGCATATATATGCCTAAAAAGACAAAAAATGATAGAACTTTATTAATTTTATCTTTGATGAAAAAAATAGAATTTATACTCAATGAAGCAATCAACAACGTAAAAACAACAGAATAAACTGTAATCCAATAATTGTAGTTTTCCACTTAGCTTCTTACCACGTAAAAATAGCGGGCTGATCTCGTTTTATCCATGTTTCATAACCAATTTTAATATTAAAAATATTCATAGCTATACTCAGTATAAGAGCAAGTATGCTCATCATTATTACTCTTGGTTTTAATGAAAAAATAGAAATTAGCAATATAATCAAAGAAATTATTATAAAAATAGTATCTATTGATAAAGAATGGTGGTTATTTTTAGTTATGAATGAATTCGCATACATTAAAAAAATTCCCACTAAATTTAAAATAACGATTAGAAATAATATATCAATTTTTTTCTTCATTTTATGTGATCACTTTTTCTTTTCGACAATAAGTGCAGGAATTTGTTTATTATTTCCGAAATAGCCATTTTTCCCTCGTTTGTAAGACCATAGATAAATTTTCTGATCCTTAGCTGTTGTTTCTTCATATACAGCTAAAGTTTTAGAAAAATAAGCATATCCTCTTTGACCATGAACTCTACACTTCTCTTGACTTATTGCAAATACATCAGCAATAGATTGAGGCTCACTCCCTCTTATGCCAGTATTACATCCATGTAAGATAAGATTAGCATTTATAGACCAGCGTAACTTTTCTAATCTAGATATTTCAGTATAAGAAATCGTACCATCTTCAATAACTTTATTTTTATTATCTCTAGTGCTAAGGAACTCTAACCCATCATTACTCCCATCTGATTTACTAGCATGACTAAAAATATGCATTTCTTTTATTTTTGCAGCATTTTTATTTATTTCTAAATATATTTTGGCCCAAATTCTCTTTAAATCTCGCGCATAAGATATTTGATATTCTCGAAAAATAAAATTATCACCACAATATTGTAATTTAAGTTGGGATAAGCAGTAGGTAGAAGCTCTTTGAAATGCTTTATCATAATCCTTATAAAATGGATGATAATAAATACAAATTAAATATTCTTTTAGGCTAACTGGTTGCTTATGAATTGAATCGGGCTCCTTATTCGTTTTACATGTGCCTTGAGTCACTCTATTTCTCCAATATAAATATCAATTTCTTCTGATTTTTCTGTATAGATTCTTTCAGTATACCCTTTTTGGTCTGTTATACCTTTAGCTACGATATTCCCAGTTTTAGAGTTTTTTAAATAATATGAAACATTTACTAATGGTGTACCATCATCTTGATCAATAAGTTGTACACACTCATCAAATCTCAACTTATTAGTAATATTATGCAAATTGTTTATTAAACTAGAACCTGTATCACGTACAATTAAATCAGAAATCTTCATATATCTAGCACCACAAGTCGAAATATCACCAGCAACAATGACGTTTCGCCCATTAACCAATATGAACCCTCTTTCTGAAGCAATTGCTTTAGACACAACGTTACATTTAGGACAGTAATGAGTCATTCCCTCAAGATGAACCGCCTTCCCTTCAACGCCCCATGAATCATCACCTTGATCAATTTTTCCACCATGATCGGTAAAACAACCTTTTGTTATAAATGCTTTCATTTTATGACCTGTTTTAGTTATTCATTTTAAAGATACAAACTTAAATCAAAAAACAGTGAAACACATCACACTATATAAATCCACTACATTAATTTTTTAGATGTAATAAAAAATTCTTGTTTAAAACTGAATCAATAAAAAAAGGATGCTTCCGCATCCTCTTTCATTTCAAAAATTAAGCCCGATTCTTTGGCTTAGACTTCCCTTTGCTATTGCCACCAAACGGTTTTTTATCACCTGTTTCGCGTGGTGGTAGCCCTGTATGTTGCGTCAAAATCTGACCACGTTCTGGACGTTTTTTGGTATTCGATGGACGCGATTGATTCTTCGCTTGTTGATTACGATGATCACCATTACGCTTCTGCGAATCACCATCTACTGTCGAATTCTTCTTACGTGCAGATTGATACTGACCTTCAGTTGTTCCCGCAGGCTGATACGTTGGAATCAAATGCTGTTTTGAATTACCAATTAAATCTTGGCGACCCATTTCTTTTAAAGCTTCACGTAATAATGGCCAATTGTTTGGATCATGGTAACGTAAGAACGCCTTATGCAGACGACGACGCTTCTCACCTTTCACAATATCCACATCTTCAGTATAACGCGCCACTTTTGCTAAGGGGTTTTTACCCGTGTGATACATGGTCGTTGCTGTGGCCATTGGCGATGGGTAAAAGGTTTGTACCTGATCAGCACGGAAACCATTCTTTTTCAACCAAATCGCCAAATTCATCATGTCATATTCAGTCGTACCCGGGTGCGCTGCGATAAAGTACGGAATTAAATACTGTTCTTTACCTGCTTCTTTACTGAAACGATCAAACATTTGCTTGAAACGATCATACGTCCCGATCCCCGGTTTCATCATCTTAGACAATGGACCTTTTTCGGTATGCTCAGGCGCAATTTTTAAATAACCACCAACATGATGCTGAACCAATTCCTTCACATATTCAGGGTTGAGTACCGCTAAGTCATAGCGTAAGCCTGAACCAATCAGAATCTTTTTGATGCCTTTGAGTTCACGTGCTTTACGATATAACTGAGTCAAAGGTGCATGATCCGTATGTAAGTTTTGACAAACACCCGGATAAACACATGATGGTTTACGACAGTTCTTTTCAATTTCAGGATCTTTACAATGCAAACGGTACATATTTGCAGTTGGGCCGCCCAAGTCAGAAATGATCCCTGTAAAACCCGGTGCAGTATCACGAATCTTTTCAACTTCACGTAAAATTGATTCTTCAGAACGGTTTTGAATAATACGCCCTTCATGCTCTGTAATCGAACAGAACGTACAACCGCCAAAACAACCACGCATAATATTGACAGAGAATTTGATCATATCAAATGCAGGGAAACGTGCATTACCATAAGCAGGATGTGGCAGACGTGCATAAGGCAAGTCAAACACATAATCCATTTCTTCAGTGGTCAACGGAATCGGTGGAGCATTGAGCCATACATCACGTTCACCATGCTTTTGTACCATTGCACGCGCATTTCCTGGATTGGTTTCAAGATGCAAGATACGATTGGCATGTGCATATAAAACTGGATCATTTGAAACGTCTTCAAATGCAGGCAAACGAATCACCGCCAACTCACGTGGTGGTAATTTATGTTTAATGGCTTTAGATGTAGGTTGTAATTGAACGATTTGGGTATTTTCATCCAAATCATCGCCTTCACGGACAATCGGGTTGGCAACAATTTCTTTTTGGAAATTTTGATATTGCGCCAGTGAATTGCCTTTACCTTGCTCGATTTCACAACCATCCAAATCCTCAGTCATCACATAAGGATTGATGATTGGATCAACACGACCAATGCTGTCGACATCATTTGACGCAATTTCTACAAACTGTGCCTTAGACGCACGATTATTTTTATTGACAATAAATGCAGTACCACGAACATCAGTAATTTCGTGAATTTTTTGACCTTTGGCAAGACGATGCATCACTTCTACAATCGAACGCTCACCATTGCCGTACATGAGTAGATCTGCTTTAGAATCCATCAATACTGAACGACGTACTTTATCTGACCAATAGTCATAATGTGCAATACGACGTAAAGATGCTTCGATACCACCTAAAAGAACTGGAACATCTGGAAATGCTTCACGACAACGCTGACAGTAGACTGTTGCTGCACGGTCAGGGCGTTTATTCGGTAAATTATCTGGTGAATATGCATCATCCGAACGGATTTTACGGTCAGCCGTATAACGGTTGATCATCGAATCCATGTTGCCTGCCGTCACACCCCAAGCGATATTAGGTTTGCCTAAAACTTTAAATGCTTCAGCTGAAGTCCAATCAGGTTGTGCAATAATTCCGACACGGAAGCCTTGAGCTTCCAATGTACGTCCGATGATGCCTGAGCAAAATGATGGATGGTCAATATAGGCATCACCACAAACCAAAATAAAGTCACAACTGTCCCAACCGAGTTGATCCATTTCCTCGCGTGACATTGGCAAAAATGGTGCTGGTTCAAAGCACGATGCCCAATATTTGTCATAATCAAACAACGCTGTAGGCGCTGTCTGAGCAGTATAAGCGGTAGACATGGCGAATTATCTCGATTGGCAGTTGGCGATCGGGAGAGATCTAAGATGAAAGCCGATCATTTTACCATGAATTACATTCATCTTGCTTGATTAAAAAACACTCAAAAACAAAAACATGTAAATCAATTTATATTTTTTAATTCATATCTATTAAAAAACAGTAGATTTCATCTATTTTCAATCAACTTTGAGATGAAATTTCCGTACGGGTTTGAAGCTGTTTCAGTTTAAAAGCAATGATTAAACCAAGAAGCAAAACGCCGCTTATCATCAGTGTCAGCCCAAACCATCCGTAATTTTCCCACACCAATCCATTTGCACTCCCTAAAACACTAGACCCAAGGTAGTAGCAGAACAAATAAAGTGAAGAACCCACAGCACGGTATTGTAAAGACTGCACAGACACCCAACTGCTCGAAGTAGAATGCGCCGCAAAGAATGAAAATGTGAAAATAAACAGTCCAATCAAAATGACCCAAAGTGATGGAATGAACATGATCCATAAGCCGATGATCATGCTTAAAAACATGGCAATAAGCACTTTACTTCGACCAAACTTCTGACTCCACTCTGCCGCGCGTGGTGAACTATAAATCCCTGATAAATATGCGATTGAAATAAGACCAATCCATGTTTGTGATAGTTCAAAAGGTTTTTCTAAAAGATGGTAACTCATGTAATTAAATACGGTTACAAAACAGCCCATTAAGATAAAGCCTTGTGCGAAAAGCAAACGTAGTTTTGGATCAGCGAGATTCTTTTTAAAGGATTCTATAAAGCGTGAGAATTGAATTGGATAGGCTTTGAAATGTTTAGATGCAGGTAAAGCAATATAAAATATGATCGCAATCAATAGATTGAGCACACCGATAATCATGGTTGCTGCTTGCCATGAAATATAATCCAGTAATACTCCTGCAATTAAACGCCCACTCATTCCACCGATTGCTGTACCTGAAATATAGAGTCCCATCGCAAAGCCAACATCTTTTTGTGCAATTTCTTCGCCAATATAGGTCATGGCAACAGAGGCAACTCCACTCACAGCTAAGCCAATCATCATTCGTATAGCGAGAAAAACTTCCCAATAGGGTAAAAAAGCACTGATTAACAATAATATTGCTGTGGAAAATAAAGAAATGACCATGATGGGCTTACGACCAAAACGATCTGAAATAAGCCCTGCAAACAATAAGCCTAAAGCCAAAGCAATGGTTGAAAATGACAGCGGAAAACTACTATGTGTTGGCGTGATATGGAAGAATTTTGCCAGAAAAGGCATCATCGGTTGTACGCAATAGAGTGATGAAAATACCGCAAAACCTGCTAAAAATAGCGACAGTAAAATTGCAATAAAAGGTTTTGTACCGTATTCAATATAAACTGAGGATTCAGATATTTCAGACATAATCACTCCTTATGTCTGCTCAGTATACGCCTGTTTAAACCATTTAATAGAAGCTAAAATACTTATTTAGCAACTTAATCTCACAATATGAAAATTTAATACAAATTATGAGGTAAGCGAATTTGAATGATTTCATTATCATCTGATTGTTTTGCATTACGTTCAGAAGAGCTTGGAAAGTCATTATCATTTAATACAGTGACAGTGTATCCGAGAAATAATTCTCAATCCTATGACATAGCTTTAGGAACTCCGTGGCGTACCACAATATGGTTTACACGGATACCAAGTCCTTAAAATAGTTCGTCGTTACTGCCCTTTAGTTCTTTATGATGTTTTAAATGATCTTTAAACAGGTCTTGTAATTGGTTTTTAACTTGAGTATCTTATATAGTGATTTAGCTTTGGATTGATAACCTGAAGCCATAAGAGGGTCTGTAAATCATGAACAACATAATCCTTAGTCGATTTGTTTCTAGTATTTCTGAATTGAAAAAGAATCCGATGGAAGTCGTCAACAATGGGTTCGGTGAAGCTGTAGCTATTCTGAATAGGAATAACCCTGCTTTTTACTGCGTTCCAGCTGATATGTACGAAAGAATGATGGATTTAATTGAAGATCAGGAACTTTTAAAACTAGCTAAACAAGTCGAAAATGAACCAGTAATTGAGGTTACAATCGATGAGTTACAGGCTGAGATTCAAAGAAACCGCAAGAAAAAAGTTTAGTAAATTAAATCCTGATATTGCTGAACAAATTTTGAAGAAACTAGCTAAAGTTCTAGAAAATCCAAAAATTCCTAAAAATAAGCTGAGTGGATCTGTTGATCTATATAAAATTAAATTGAAGTCAGCAGGATATAGATTGGTATACCAAGTTATTGATGATGAATTAATTGTATTAGTTCTAGATGTTGATAGACGAGATACGATTTACAAAAATATGTAAGCTAAATGAGCCCTCAATCTTTGGTTGTTGGGCTTTTTTAGTACGTGGGTTTAATTTTAATCATAATTGTATTTTTAATTTTCAAATCATATTGTTGTCTGACTTCAATTTGGACTGCAGGCATTCTTATTCTCAAATATCTATTTTTAGATCAAAAGATTAGCATACTATCTATACTTCTTTGTACGCCATAACGTACAAATGATGAGGCGTTTTGCAGCTGTTCTGAGTTTCGCAAAATCGATATTATAGTTACATAAAGAAACAGGACGTTTCAAATGATCAAGAATAACAACAACGGTCAATAAGCAATGCACAAAATAGATGGACGCATAAGTAGTCAACAGGCAGTTCACTACAATAATGAATAGATACAAAGAAGCCCCGACAGGATGTTGGGGCTTTTTTATGCTTAACTTTTGATCTTAATTCACTTTTAGACTGAGTTCTATATCGCTACTCAGGTAATAATTGCAATAAATGAGCATCTTTTCCATCCTCAAGTACCCACAGACTACCATCATGTGCAACTTCTAAATCACGAATTCTTTGCTTCATCTTTAAACGCTGAACTTCAACCACTGGACTTTGAGCCGTATCAACCACAACAATTGATTTTGAAGATAAACCAGCAATTAATGCTTTATTGCTCCATTGTGGAAACAATTTATCTTGGTAAAAGATCAAACTAGATGGAGAAATAACAGGTGTCCAACTGATTTCAGGCGCTTTGAATTCAGGACGAGTATGGTGGTCTGGAATAGGTAAACCATTATAATGATCACCATTAGAAACAATAGGATAGCCATAATTCTCACCACGAATAACAACATTCAACTCATCACCACCTCGAGGCCCCATTTCCACATCCCACAATTTACCTTGTGCATCAAAAGCAATACCCAAAGGATTACGATGTCCCAAAGACCAAACTTGCTTGGCAATATCACCCTGATTTATAAATGGATTACCCTCTGCAGGACGTCCATCATCATTTAATCTTAAAATTTTACCCAAATTGGATTGCATCTCTTGTGCAGGCTCAAACTTTTGCCGCTCACCAGAACTGATCCACAACTTACCATCTTGACCAAATAGAATACGATGTGAATAATGCCCTTGACCTGAAACTTTAGGAACTTGTTCCCAAATTCTACTTATATTTTTTATTTTTGGATTCTGATCTGATAGATCGAGTTCACCACGTACCACAACAGCACCGTAGCCACCTTTCCCTGCTTCCGCGTAGCTCAAATAAACCCATTGATTCTTTTCAAAATTAGGATGCAAAGCAATATCACCTAACCCGCCCTGACCACCATAAGCAACTTTAGGAATACCTGAAATATCAATACTTTGTCGAGTCTGGGGATCAAATAATTTAACGTGTCCTTTCTTTTCGGTAATAAGCAACCGACCATCAGCAAGCTGCGCCATCGCCCACGGTTCTTCAAAAGTTGCAATTTGTTCAGTTCGATAACTTTGTTTGACCTGCGAAGGTTTCATTTCTGCAATAGCATCATTATTCGCATTACATGCACTTAAAAATAGGCTACTGAAAAATAAAGAAAAGACAGATATATGGATCAATTTTCTTTGCATATTTTCCACTCTTTTATCATCTACGTGGTCATGATTTAAAATAACATCCATACAAAACAAATGATCAATTCAATTGGTAACAAAAGATCAAAGCTTTTAAAGCTAGATCATTTGATATTTGCATCAACCTTTCTAGCTTAACTCTCTCATTAAATTTCTATAAATGCTCTAAAACCTCGAGATGCATAATAAGATTGAGCACCATTATGATAAGTAAAAACTTGTCCATAACGGTAATCGCAAAACAATGCTCCACCTTGATTACGAACAGTTTCAGGCGTTTCAACCCAACTTGATGTTTTAAAATCGAAATTAAAAATCGTTTGTAAATGATGATATTCTTGTTCTGATAATAATTGCACGCCCATAGCCTGAGCGATATCAATAACATTATCTACAGGTTTATTCTCTTTACGTGCATCTAAAGCCTGCCGATCATAGCAAAGACTTCGACGTCCTTTAGGTGTTTCGATACAACAATCATAAAATCTATAAACACCATCAGATGTGATGGATAAAACCACATCGGGTTCACCGCCAGTGCGCTCCATTTCGTGAATAGACCATAACTTTTCAGGGTTATACATTAATTTTTCTTCAACATCACTCCAAATTGAATTTGGGTGACGATTCATATTCTGTTCAAATCTACCTTTTAATATTGTGAATAACTGATTCGTTTCTTGTGATGATAAGGCCTTAGATTTGTTCATCGTTCAGTATTCATATGCAGTTAAATAAAATGTAGCCTATATACAGCAAATTTGTGTTTTATTTTGAATCCGCCAATCTAAAGATTATAAAAAAGTTTGAAAATATTTTTGAAAACCAGCTTTTTGATATTGTCGATAAGCCTCTCGTAATTCCTCACCATAGATAGGATCCCGATTTTTTAATTCTTTTTGGATAATTCTAGGCATCAATGGATTGGCAGAACGCTCGCTGATCAATAATGCAACCAATTGGCAAAAGCCCTCTTCTTTTTCTTGAGTAGCGAATTTATATTGATGTTGCGAAACCAATACATGGGCCAATTCATGCCCCAATACCCAAACTAAATTTGCTGTAGGCATTCCATAAATCACTTTTATCTGAGCCTGATCATGCCAAGTACTTGAAAAGATATTTGTTTTGGTTATATTTATAGCAAGCCCTTCAGCACCATTGAATCCCAAAGTCTGCATTTTATCTTGGCTAATTAAACTAACCTGCGTATTGCCTCTTTTAAATTTAAATCCAAGATTTTCAATTTGTTGTAATACCCAAACAGCGACTTTCTGTAAATTTTCAGTTGTTACAATGATATGCTGCACACAATCTATGCATAACAAACGCCCATCTTTATATCGCGACATATTATTTGTGAATTGAGTGTTATGACAATAATAACAAGAAGAACGTTGATACAGATTACTCAACATCATTGCTCCCCTTTTATTTCTGAATTTTAGATCACTATAGCAAATTATCGCTGACTCTTTGAATGATTTCTATTTTGTCGACAACCCCAAGCAAAAAAAAACACCCCCAACTATCGAGTTGGGGGTGTTTGAATTTAAAAGCTGGCGATGACTTACTCTCACATGGGTAACCCCACACTACCATCAGCGCTAAGAGGTTTCACTTCTGAGTTCGGGAAGGGATCAGGTGGTTCACTCTTGCTATTGTCGCCAGCAAACTGTTATGGACTTGTTCGGGTCTTATTTAAATGCCTTACTTGGTACCAAATGAGTTTAACAGAACATTTGAGTTGGGTATTGTAACTAGCTTTACAACTAAATCAAGTATGATTGATCTTTTATGAATCAAATGATGCTCTATATACAACTGTTTGGGTGTTGTATAGTCAAGCCTCACGAGCAATTAGTATTGGTCAGCTTCATACGTCACCGTACTTCCACATCCAACCTATCAACGTCGTAGTCTTCAACGGCTCTTTAGGAGGCATAAAGCCTCGGGGAAATCTTATCTTGAGGTAGGCTTCCCGCTTAGATGCTTTCAGCGGTTATCCCTTCCGAACATAGCTACCCGGCGATGCGACTGGCGTCACAACCGGTACACCAGAGGTTCGTCCACTCTGGTCCTCTCGTACTAGGAGCAGATCCTCTCAAATTTCCAACGCCCACGGTAGATAGGGACCGAACTGTCTCACGACGTTCTAAACCCAGCTCGCGTACCTCTTTAAATGGCGAACAGCCATACCCTTGGGACCTGCTTCAGCCCCAGGATGAGATGAGCCGACATCGAGGTGCCAAACACCGCCGTCGATATGAACTCTTGGGCGGTATCAGCCTGTTATCCCCAGAGTACCTTTTATCCGTTGAGCGATGGCCCTTCCATACAGAACCACCGGATCACTAAGACCTACTTTCGTACCTGCTCGACTTGTGGGTCTCGCAGTTAAGCGCGCTTTTGCCTTTATACTCTACGCGTGATTTCCGACCACGCTGAGCGCACCTTCGTACTCCTCCGTTACTCTTTAGGAGGAGACCGCCCCAGTCAAACTACCCACCAGACATGGTCCTCGTCCCGGATAACGGGACAGAGTTAGAACCTCAATATTACCAGGGTGGTATTTCAAGGATGGCTCCATTGGAACTGGCGTCCCAATTTCATAGCCTCCCACCTATCCTACACAAGTAAGATCAAAGTTCAATGTCAAGCTGCAGTAAAGGTTCACGGGGTCTTTCCGTCTAGCCGCGGGTACACCGCATCTTCACGGCGATTTCGATTTCACTGAGCCTCTGCTGGAGACAGCGCCCCCATCATTATGCCATTCGTGCAGGTCGGAACTTACCCGACAAGGAATTTCGCTACCTTAGGACCGTTATAGTTACGGCCGCCGTTTACTGGGGCTTCGATCAAGAGCTTCGCTTACGCTAACCCCATCAATTAACCTTCCAGCACCGGGCAGGCATCACACCCTATACGTCCACTTTCGTGTTTGCAGAGTGCTATGTTTTTAATAAACAGTTGCAGGGGCCTGGTTTCTGTGGCTGCCAATAGCTCAAGGAGCAAGTCCTATCACCGTCAGCAGCGTACCTTCTCCCGAAGTTACGGTACCATTTTGCCTAGTTCCTTCAGCAGAGTTCTCTCAAGCGCTTTGGTCTACTCGACCTGACCACCTGTGTCGGTTTCGGGTACGATTCCTGTGTAACTGAAGCTTAGAGACTTTTCCTGGAAGCTTGGTATCAGCCACTTCGCTAGTAAACTAGCTTGTTATCAGTTCTCAGCATAGAGTACCCCGGATTTGCCTAAGATACATGCCTACAACCTTTCACCTGGACAACCAACGCCAGGCTGACTTAACCTTCTCCGTCCTCTCATCGCATTACACAGAAGTATTGGAATATTAACCAATTTCCCATCGACTACGCCTCTCGGCCTCGCCTTAGGGGTCGACTCACCCAGCCCCGATTAACGTTGGACTGGAACCCTTGGTCTTTCAGCGAACGGGTTTTTCACCCGTTTTGTCGTTACTCACGTCAGCATTCGCACTTCTGATACCTCCAGCATGCTTCTCAACACACCTTCATCGGCTTACAGAACGCTCCCCTACCACGTGCACTTAGTGCACATCCGCAGCTTCGGCATATAGTTTTAGCCCCGTTACATCTTCCGCGCAGGCCGACTCGACTAGTGAGCTATTACGCTTTCTTTAAAGGGTGGCTGCTTCTAAGCCAACCTCCTAGCTGTCTATGCCTTCCCACATCGTTTCCCACTTAACTATAATTTTGGGGCCTTAGCTGGCGGTCTGGATTGTTTTCCTCTTGACTACGGACGTTAGCACCCGCAGTCTGTCTCCCGGATAGTACTCATAGGTATTCGGAGTTTGCATCGGTTTGGTAAGTCGGGATGACCCCCTAGCCGAAACAGTGCTCTACCCCCTATGGTATTCGTCCGAGGCGCTACCTAAATAGCTTTCGGGGAGAACCAGCTATCACCGAGTTTGATTAGCCTTTCACCCCTATCCACAAGTCATCCCCTGGCTTTTCAACGACAGTGGGTTCGGTCCTCCAGTTAGTGTTACCCAACCTTCAACCTGCTCATGGATAGATCACCCGGTTTCGGGTCTATACCCAGCAACTAAACGCCCTATTAAGACTCGATTTCTCTACGGCTCCCCTATACGGTTAACCTTGCTACTGAATATAAGTCGCTGACCCATTATACAAAAGGTACGCAGTCACCGAACAAGTCGGCTCCCACTGCTTGTATGCATGCGGTTTCAGGATCTATTTCACTCCCCTCACAGGGGTTCTTTTCGCCTTTCCCTCACGGTACTGGTTCACTATCGGTCAGTCAGGAGTATTTAGCCTTGGAGGATGGTCCCCCCATATTCAGACAAGGTTTCACGTGCCTCGCCCTACTCGTCATCATTATATGTGCACTTTCGTGTACGGGACTATCACCCTCTACGGTCGCACTTCCCAGAGCGTTCCGCTAATACACATATAACTTAATGGGCTGATCCGCGTTCGCTCGCCGCTACTGACGGAATCTCAATTGATTTCTTTTCCTAAGGGTACTGAGATGTTTCACTTCCCCTCGTTCGCCTCGCATGACTATGTATTCATCATGCGATACCTACCTTATGGTAAGTGGGTTTCCCCATTCAGAAATCTCCGGATCACAGGATATTTGCCGCCTCCCCGAAGCTTATCGCAGGCTATTACGTCTTTCTTCGCCTCTGACTGCCAAGGCATCCACCACATGCACTTAATTACTTGACTATACAACCCCAAACAGTCGCTAACACATACAAGTGAGTGTTATCGTTGCAAACTTAATTGCTACTATCTGTTGTTCGTGCACTTAAGCACTGTACAGCTTCAATTTAATTCATATACCAAAACGCTTGATTCAGTTTTATCGCTAGTGCTCATTTCATTCAACATTAACAATTGCTTGTTAATTTGCTTGAAACGAGTTAAACAATTATTTCAACTCAAATTTATTCTGTTAATGATTCACTACCGCCTCGTCAGCAAGTAGTTCACTGTGATAAATCACAGAAGTTAATAAATCAAGACCATGTGATCTTCTTATTCATTAATTTCTATAAACTATCTTTAGGATTTAACTTTCGTTTTCACATTACTTCGTAATGTATGGTGGAGACTAGGAGAGTCGAACTCCTGACCTCCTGCGTGCAAAGCAGGCGCTCTACCAACTAAGCTAAGTCCCCAGCTTAAGATCTTAATATATCTGTTTCTCTGTAATCTTGAATTTCTTCAATTTCAATCAGTAGACTTGGTGGGTCTGACAAGACTTGAACTTGTGACCCCACGCTTATCAAGCGTGTGCTCTAACCAACTGAGCTACAGACCCTCAGATACATCAATGAAGAACAACTTGTTGTGGATTCTTACCAATAACCAATCTTTCGTTAAGGAGGTGATCCAGCCGCAGGTTCCCCTACGGCTACCTTGTTACGACTTCACCCCAGTCGTCGGCCACACCGTGGTAAGCGTCCTCCCTAAGGTTAGACTACCTACTTCTGGTGCAACAAACTCCCATGGTGTGACGGGCGGTGTGTACAAGGCCCGGGAACGTATTCACCGCGGCATTCTGATCCGCGATTACTAGCGATTCCGACTTCATGGAGTCGAGTTGCAGACTCCAATCCGGACTACGATCGGCTTTTTGAGATTAGCATCCTATCGCTAGGTAGCAACCCTTTGTACCGACCATTGTAGCACGTGTGTAGCCCTGGTCGTAAGGGCCATGATGACTTGACGTCGTCCCCGCCTTCCTCCAGTTTGTCACTGGCAGTATCCTTAAAGTTCCCACCCGAAGTGCTGGCAAATAAGGAAAAGGGTTGCGCTCGTTGCGGGACTTAACCCAACATCTCACGACACGAGCTGACGACAGCCATGCAGCACCTGTATGTAAGTTCCCGAAGGCACCAATCCATCTCTGGAAAGTTCTTACTATGTCAAGACCAGGTAAGGTTCTTCGCGTTGCATCGAATTAAACCACATGCTCCACCGCTTGTGCGGGCCCCCGTCAATTCATTTGAGTTTTAGTCTTGCGACCGTACTCCCCAGGCGGTCTACTTATCGCGTTAGCTGCGCCACTAAAGCCTCAAAGGCCCCAACGGCTAGTAGACATCGTTTACGGCATGGACTACCAGGGTATCTAATCCTGTTTGCTCCCCATGCTTTCGTACCTCAGCGTCAGTATTAGGCCAGATGGCTGCCTTCGCCATCGGTATTCCTCCAGATCTCTACGCATTTCACCGCTACACCTGGAATTCTACCATCCTCTCCCATACTCTAGCTTCCCAGTATCGAATGCAATTCCTAAGTTAAGCTCAGGGATTTCACATCCGACTTAAAAAGCCGCCTACGTACGCTTTACGCCCAGTAAATCCGATTAACGCTCGCACCCTCTGTATTACCGCGGCTGCTGGCACAGAGTTAGCCGGTGCTTATTCTGCGAGTAACGTCCAAGCATCTAGGATATTAGCCTAGAGCTCCTCCTCCTCGCTTAAAGTGCTTTACAACCATAAGGCCTTCTTCACACACGCGGCATGGCTGGATCAGGGTTCCCCCCATTGTCCAATATTCCCCACTGCTGCCTCCCGTAGGAGTCTGGGCCGTGTCTCAGTCCCAGTGTGGCGGATCATCCTCTCAGACCCGCTACAGATCGTCGCCTTGGTAGGCCTTTACCCCACCAACTAGCTAATCCGACTTAGGCTCATCATTTAGCGCAAGGTCCGAAGATCCCCTGCTTTCTCCCGTAGGACGTATGCGGTATTAGCATTCCTTTCGGAATGTTGTCCCCCACTAAATGGCAGATTCCTAAGCATTACTCACCCGTCCGCCGCTAGAGATATAACCGAAGCTACATCCCCCGCTCGACTTGCATGTGTTAAGCCTGCCGCCAGCGTTCAATCTGAGCCATGATCAAACTCTTCAGTTAAAATCATTAGTGACTTAAGGTCACAATTCTGGCTCATCAATTTCCTGACAAATTCTCTCAAATAAACTTCGAGTAATTTAAACCTTTCAATCAATGAAATATTTTCGATCAATCAATCAGTAAAAATCCACACAAGTTGTTCTTCATATTCTCTTAATGATCTTCTCAATGCTTCGTCAGCATCAAGCTAGGTCGGCTATATTACTCTCAATCTCTTAAAAGTCAATCGTTAATGTTAATCTTTTTTCTAACAAATCATTCTTTAATCAATTCAACAAATTTCCTTTAGAAATCTATCTAAACCTTTCAAGCTATTGATTTATCAGAAGTTTTATTTAACATCACCGCCGATGGATGTGCATTCTACACCATTCCTAAACCAACACAACCCCTTTTTTAAGTTATTTTTTAATTATTGTGCCGAGTGGTTGTTTATTCTTCTAAATTCGGCTTTTTTTATTATAAAGAGCGCTTTTTGCTCAAAAAGAAAGCAATAAATAACTTATAACAAACCATATTGTGGTTAAAACCAATGGAACAGTCCCGTGGACTCGTTCTGGTTGTCTGAAAATATGTTGAATAAGTGCTACAGCAAGCATCATCAGTCCAATCATAAACAAACTTTTTACTATTCCATTTGCAAGCATGATCCAAATCAATGTAGGCAATGCAGCAATAACGGCTACTCCCCATAAAACCACAATTTCTGAAATCAGCGCTTGCCGATTTGAAATACCCTGACTGAGCCAAAATCTCGCTGTTGTTGTATAAGTACTGGCAAGCATGGTTTTAATCGTTCCGATGTGCACTAAAGTAGCCGTGATATACAAAGCACTCATGAGATTTAGGAGTTTATGTGGGTTGAATTCAATGTTAATGATAATCCACGTATCTTTTTGTTGTGCAAACCACGCCAATACACTGCTAGCACTAAAGGCAAAAATAAAGAACAGTAGCTGTTGCTTCATTACGTGTTTATTCAATATTTTTCGTAAACTGACTCGGATCCAATTGATACTTACAGAATGTTTAGCCTGAATTCGTAAAACTTGAGGAAGTGGAATATTTCTCGGTTTGCTTGTTTTACCGATCATCCATTGTCGATAAGTCACGGCAAGCAATATAAAAGATATAAAAATTGATAATATTTCTATTTTCAACAACACTAAAGACAACGGCGCAAGAAATGAGGCAAGACATAAAGCGATAAGATATTTATTTTTTTGACAAACCAACATTTGGATCAGTAAGAGTTCTATTCCCCATAAAACAATCAAAAAACTATCTATGATCGCCTGATAAAATACGCCTGTTGTCCACACGTAGATAAGTGCAATAATAAAAGGCAATAAAATAACGACGCTAAGCGATGCTAAAAATCCTAATTCAACACTGATCCGAATACGTAATGGTAAAGGTGTCATTGCAATATATTGATAACCCTCACCACCATTTAATGCTTTTTGCTGACAACCACTCCATAACAGATGTATAAACAGAAAAATGCTCCATATTTTGATACTTTCCAACATATTTTCAGCATGTAATATACTGATCAGTGGTTTTGCTAAAGCAAGCAAGATAGCAAATATCATCGGCCCAGCGAGTAAACCTACCAATAAGATCAGATGTTTATGCCGTTGTACGGCATCAGCCGTGGTCTGTATATAAAATTTCCAACGATAGCGTATAAGCTGACGAATAAGCTTTCTTTCAGTTGAAACGGACACCGTTGTTTTGATCATTTGATTCAGGCTCATCCTGCTTTCAACCCATCAAGGATTGTGTCGATTGCATTAACGCTTTCTCGAAAGTTTTGATCATGGCAAGACATCAAAATCAATTTGGTTTTACTTTGTTGTATTAGGATTTGTCTAAACGCCTGTAATGTTGCTTGATCTAAACCATTATTGGGTTCATCTAATAGCAAAACAGGAGCTTCTGTCATAAGTGCTGAAATTAACAGAAATTTTTTAGCTGTTCCAAAAGACATTTCTGCGAAAGTAGTCTTTAAAAAATCTTCCAATCTAAATTTTTCAATATAGCTTTGATAAACGCTTGGATCTAATTTTCTAATACTACAAATGAGGTCTAAAAATTCCTGTCCCTGCATAAATGAATAAATAGGACAATGATCAGGCACAAAAGCCATTAATTTTTTATATTCTTGATTATTTAAAAGGCATTGCTGTCCATTGATAAAAATTTTTCCTGAATCACAATCTAACAACCCTGCAATCATGCCCAGTAAAGTTGATTTTCCTGCACCATTTTCTCCAATCAGACTATAAATTCCTAAGCCTTGCCAAGTAAAATTTAACCCTTCAAAAATTGGTTTTTGAAGAAATGTCTTTGAGACTTCTTCTAATCGGATTGATACTGCATGACTATTATAGTTCATATTTTTATACTTAAATAATTGAAAATTTTATTTTTAATAATCTACAACACTGTTTATATGCATGCAAGAATCCGCCTCCCTTACTCATCTTGATGTACAGCTTGTTCTAAATAAGCCAAAATCATCAATGTGAGTTCCTTTTTAAGTTGCTGTTCTGAAATCAGAAAATTGGTGCTACTGACATATCTCATCATGGTAAATAAAGTGCTGTTAATGATCACAAAAGACTTATTTTTCAGCGTTTCAAAACTCCAATGTTGAAAAAAGCGACTAAATACATATAGCCCCACTTCATAAAAATGCTTTTCTAAAATTTGTGCAGCGTCTGAATTGTTATAACCATGCCAGTTTTTAAGGATTTCCATAAAGAAACCACCATCGGCTTTCATCATGTCAAAGCCGAATTGAATACTAATGGGAATAATTTCTTCGAGTTCCAATCCCTCTTGAGAAATTGCAATCTGTTTCAGAGCTAAACCTAATTTTTCGCTTTTTCGGCTCAAGAGTTCTTGAATAATTTCATCTTTATTTTCAAAATATTGATAAATAGAACCTACACTAACACCTGATTTTTCAGAAATTTTTGGTGTCGTCACTTGCAACAAACCCTGTTCAGCAATACACAATTGTGCTGCTTCAAGAATATTTTCAACGATGATTTTTGCACGTTGTTGTTGTGGTTTTTTTCTCATTATTTTTCCATTTAAATGCGAATTGAATACGAATAAATATTCATATTAAAGTTGATTAAACAATAATCGGAAAAAAAGCACAATGCAAACTATTCCCAAACGCTTAGCGCCATTTGAAAAAATGTTGCAGTCTGATCTAAAAGCCAAAATATTGGGCTATATGACCCATGATCATATTCAACCCACCTATGCAGAATACCTGTCTTTGAATGAAGCGCTACAAACAGGTGATGTGGCAATGGATCAAGTCATGTCTTGGGTGATGCAAAACCCAAGACAACATCGTAAATATTTTGAAACGGCTTTATATCAAGGGATTGATCAATTACCACATCAAATCCCTGAACTGACTGAGTTTTTTAATTTGGTCGAACAGAAACCAGATTGGTATGATCAGCAAAAAATCGATGATTCACTACAGTTCACCTATAAACTCGGTACCAATAATAGTTTTATTTTAAGAGATTTATCTTTAATGACAGGGTATCTCTATCCTGGCTTCAATCAACCGCTGATTTTGACAGGTGCTTTGAGTCAACAAGCAAGTAAAAGACTGGCTGAAACCAGTAAGTGGTGGATGGATATCACAGAGCCACATGCTTTTGAGCGTTTCAATGCAGGTTTTACCTCGACGATTTATGTGCGTTTTATTCATTCACTGGTTCGTTTTCAACTGAATAAGTCTGAAAAATGGGATGCTGAAACTTGGGGTACACCGATTAACCAATATGATCAAGCCATGACCAATATTGCTTTTAGTGGTGTAGTTTTAATTGGAATCCGTGCCCTAGGTATTTTCCCAAATAAACGTGAAGTCGATAGTTTTTTACATTTTTGGAAATATACAGGATGGTTAATGGGAATCGATGAAAAATGGTTAATCGATAAAGAATCTGAAAGTTGGAAACTGCTTTATTGGCTTCGTTTCACCCATCCTGATGCAGATGAGAGCAGCATTTCACTCGGTTCAAGTTTATCTAAAGAGCCTTTTGAACGCCGATATCGTTATTTACGCCCATTACAACAAAAACTTGCCTACAAACAGCATCTTGAGCTTACACAATTTTTTATTGGACGTAAGCAGATGAAAAAACTGGGGTTAAAAGCACAATCAGCCTCTTGGTTTGCTTATTATCTATTTGCTAAAAATAGCTTACTTTATACAGGTGCAAAACGCTTTAAAGTGCTCGATGATTTTTTACTCAAAAATGGGCGTGAAATGCAGAAAATAGGACTCGCACTTTACAAAGAACAAGCTAAGCAATTGGCAAGCATGCATTAATTTTTAGCAAATATCGTATTTTAAAAGATAAAAAGAAGGAAGCATTAAGCTTCCTTCTTTAATTAACGCTAAAATTTAAAATCATCATCCATTAACAAATGAATTATTGGTGATGATGCGAAGATGTAGCTTCTGATGCAGTTTGTTGCATGTGCATAGGTTCATCATGTTGCATTGCAGGCATTTGCGCTTCAGTGTGTTGCATCTGCTTATTCTTTTGGCTCGGCATATAATCTGGCTCATTGGTGATCGCCAAATAGAAAATCACCATAAAAAGAAAGCCCAAAATAATTGCAATGATCAGTAATTTCCATCCCCAAAATGATTTTTCAGGAGAAAGTTTATTACTCGAATTCTGTTCATTCGCCATACATTTACCTCTTAAATTTAATCGTTCAAAATTGCTATTTCTACTCTTTAATCGCTTAGAACTTCATGCTGATTCGAGCCCAATAATTGCGACCTGTATTGTTAAATTGTTCTGTTCCCACTTGACCATCAACGCCAACACCTAACTTATTCAAATGCTCGGTATAAGTTTTATCGAGGACATTGTCTACGCCTACAGCAAGATCAACATCATTCATTACTTTATAGGTTGCGTTTAATGCAAGTGTGCTAAAACCTTTGCTCTCACCAATGTCATAACCTACGATATTACCTTTATTCAGGTTAATACGATCCTGTTTCGCCACGGCACGCCACAATAAACCTAGAGAATACTTGTCTTGCACATATCTTAAATTGAAACGTCCTTCCAAAGGTGCAATTTGAGGCAGTGGATCATTATTATCAGAGATCTCACCCCATGCGTACATGGTACTGATATCTGCCTGAATCGCATCGGTAAATTGGTAACCAATTCCTGCTTCAGCACCTGCAATCACCGCATCCACATTTTTAGCACCCGCACTAAAAGAAGAACCATGACTATGCCCACCCATTCCAGTGGTTGGATGATTATGATAACTCAGTAAAATGAAGTCATTCACCAATCCTGCATAAGCAGATGTCCACAAGCTCAACGCACCATGTTCTTGTTGATAACCCATATCTAATTGTAAGGTTTTTTCAGTATCAAGGTCGTTAAATGTTGGCTTCGACATACCCGTATTGCCATGTGCTGTACTGAATAACTCCCAATAATCAGGTACTCGTTCTACATAGCCCAAACCAATATAAGATTTAGCATTGTGCTCAGGGTACTGATTTTCCAAACGAATAAATGCACTTGGCAAAGTTTCTTTACGTTCATCATTCAGTTTTAAAGCATCAATTTTAACTTGGTCAATTCGTGCGCCAGTCACCAATTTATAGGCATCATTCAATTGGTACGTCAGTTCGCCAAAAGCACCATAAGAATGAAACTTCATATTGGTGGCTAATGGCATATTCATCATCATAGATTTCATACTTCCAGCATGATGATTTTGCTGCGAATCAAGCCCTGTGATCAGACTTAATTTATCCCATTCACTGGTCATGGCTAAACGTGAATTCAACGTACGGCGTGTGACTTGCATTTCTGATGGATTCGCTACCATCTTGTGCGTTGTCATATCGTGAGTCATGGGTGGCGTGCGTAAACGGAAATTATCCATCACATGATCGTTATAGCTGTAGTTAATTTGCCCTTCGATCTTTTTAATCACATCGCTTAGATTTTTCTTCTCAAATCTTAAACCCAAACTTTCACGAGCAAACTGCGAACCATCCATGCTACGACCAGCATATTCAGCTTCACCATCTGCTTTTCCGCCTGTCAATTCAACCCATGTATCGTCATCGGGTGTCCAGCCTAGTGCTAAATCTGTATTCCAACGTTTCCAAGCCGATGGAACCGTATTGCCATCGCCATCTTCATAACGATTCGATTCAGAACGATTGGCATTTAGACGAATATATTTTTTCTCATCACCCACCGCTGCTTCAATATTATGATCGAGACGACCAAACGAACCGATTAAAACACTGGCTTGCCCGAGATAGTTTTTATCTTTGGATAATTGTGGTTTTGTTCGTTCGAAAATAACCGTTGCAGCCGAACCTGTATTGGCATACTGGACGGTTTGTGGGCCTTTGATGACAGAAATACGATCATAACTTTCAGGTTGAATATAAGACGTTGGCGCATCCATACGTGCAGGACAAGCGCCTAAGTTTTCAGTGCCATCCGATAAAATTTTAATTCGTGATCCAAACATACCACGGAAGGTTACATCTCCGTTGGTGCCACCACTTTTAATTGAATTAAAACCAGGAATACTTTGTAAATAATCTGCGCCATCTGTCGCAGGAACAGGCTGAATCGGCTGTTTCGGATCTGCATGAATAATTAAGCCATTGGCATCATTATTCAATTGTGCAGTGATCACGATTGGTGCTAATTGAGCAGTATTTTGCTCTTGCTGTGCAGCCATGCCCGTTGAAGAATAACAAGCGATACAAATCGCAGCCGATAAGGGCTGTAACAAGAATTGAGGTTGAGCCATTTTCTTTCTCTTAAATCATAAATATGAGCTGCGGTTAAAGCAGCGCAAGGACTGGAGTCAACGAAGACCCTAGAAAATTAAGTTTTGATTTATGCGAAAAGTGGTGGGGCTCGCCCTTGAGGCAGAAGAAACAGTCGTTGTAATGCAAAATAAACATGCCAAAAGGTGTCTTGAAATGCAATTAAACGAACTTGTATACGATCTAAAACAGCTTTGACCTCCAGTTCAGGCGGTAAAACTAAATTGCCATAGACCGTACAATATTGGCATTGATGGCTTGCATCATGATGATGTGACGGAGATTCTGTCTGAACGCTATGTACATCATGTGACATCGCATGCTGATGATGCGTACTATGTTGATGGTGAGTGCTATGTTGATGATGGGTACTGTGTTGATGTTTTTCGTAAAATTGACTTTGTGCTAAAGCTTGAGAAATAGTTTCACAGACCGGAGCAATTTGATATTGCTTCGGTAACAAAGGCTGTAGAAATACAGCAATCTGTAAAAATACTGCTATAAAACCAAGCAGTAAGCCCATTCTCAACAAAACGTTCTTCTCAACATTTTTCTGGCTAGAGTATAACAAAGCCCAATCGAAATTGGGCTTGTATTTACAATGAATTTTTAACTGTACTGAAAAGCAAAGTTCAAATCATTAACGCTTTACTGCAACTTTTTGCTTTTCACGTGAACGCACCACTTTTTCAACTTTCTCACGTGCTCTTTGACGTTTTAAAGGAGATAAATAGTCTACAAACAGTTTGCCATTGAGATGATCCATTTCATGCTGAATACACACAGCAAGCAACTCATCAGCTTCCAACTCAAAAGCGTTACCTTCAAGGTCAATTGCTTCGATTTTTACACGTGACGGACGCTCAACTTTATCGTATATTTGAGGAACGGATAAACAGCCCTCTTCATAAGGTAAAGTTTGTTCCGTAAGTGGCGTCACTTTGGGGTTAATGAACACCATAGGCTGGTCTCTATTTTCAGACACATCTATAACGATAAGCTGAATATGTTGATCGACCTGTGTAGCAGCCAGACCAATACCTGGCGCTTCATACATGGTTTCGAACATGTCTGCTGCCAACTGACGAATTTCATCAGTTACGGTATCGACAGGTTTTGCAATGGTGCGCAAACGGGGATCAGGAAAACTTAAAATATTTAATAAGGCCATACTGTACCCTCTCTTGCTATGCCATTGATCTTAAAACTAAATGAAGGATATGCTTCATTAAAAAAATGTGTGTAATATGCTTATTATAACGCATATAGATACATAATTTTAGGAATTATGATAATGAAAAAGGTTTTAACTGGCATAACGAGCTTTCATGCCAAGGGGTTCAAAAAGCAATTACTTGCTGTAACACTATGTTTAAGTGCAGGATTCACTTACATGGAAATGACGCATGCAAGTCCAAATGTTAACCCGCCTGCACTCAAAGCCAGTGCACCCAATGTCTATGTGGTTAAACGTGGCGATACTTTATGGGGAATTGCTGGAAAGTTTTTAAGCAAACCTTGGCGTTGGCCTGAAATTTGGGCAAGCAATAAGCATGTTAAAAATCCACATTGGATTTATCCTGGGGACAAGCTACTGCTTTGTACTTTGGATGGTCGTCCACTGATTGGTGTGGATGAAGGTGATGGCTGTGAAGGTATTATCCGTCGCCACCAAGGTGGAACATCTTTACGTCCTCAAGTGCGTGTTGAATCTTTAAGCAATGCAATCTCTGTGATTCCACTGTCAGATATCCAACAATGGTTAGAGCACAGTATTGTGATCAGCCCTGAATCTTTACAAAACATTCCATATACCATTGGCGCAGCAGATAATCGTGTGATTACAGGTGCAGGTCAAACAGTCTATGCACGTGGTAACGGTTTAGTTGTAGGTCAACATTACGGCGTGTATCGCGAAGGGCAACCTTATGAGTTTGTCGATGCGAATGGTAAGAAATTCAATGCTGGCATCGAACTCACTGAAGTTGCTTCAGCCGTTGCTGTTGCAGGTGAAAATGATGTCACTACGCTCGAGTTAACTGACAGTTATAATGCAGAAGTTCGTCGTGGTGATTATGTCTTACCGCGTTATGATGCTGAATTACCAAGCTTGTTCTATCCAACCACAACCAACGAAGTCACCGCTGGCGGTAAAGTTGTTCGTGTTCAGGGCTCTATTGGCACAGCAGCACAACATAGTGTGGTGACGATAGACCGTGGTAGTTTACATGGTGCAAAACCGGGTCAAGTGTTTAGCGTTTACCAGCAAGGTGAAGTTGTTCGTGATCCTAAGACAAAAGAGTCAATCAAATTACCAAGTCAACAAATTGGTAGTGTGATGATCTTTAAGAGTTTTGATCAATTGAGCTATGCCTATGTATTGGAAAGTAATTTACCAATCAAAATGGGTGCTGAGATCAAACCACCTGCAATCACAGACGGCGCAGGCAATTAAACCAATGCCTCAGTCATTGTTGTAATTTATTGATGTTGAATCAAATACCTGATGATCAACTAGATACCATCAAACTTTGGTATTTGGTTCAACACTCATTTTCCAGTTTTCGTAAATTAGAAAAACATTTTGGTTCTATTTCCAATGCAGTTTTACCTGAAAATTTAAAACGTTGGACTGAACTTAAAATACATAAACATCATCTTCAAAGAGCTGAAGAGTTTATAACAACAGTTGGACAAAGCCAGTTTCAAAACTGCCTAGAAAAAATCAAACAACATAGTGACTTTATTGTCCTCGATACTGAACAACACTATCCTCAACAGCTTTTACCTTATAGCAATCATCCCCCTATTCTATTTGGAAAAGGCTCATTTCAAAATTTAAGCCAACCGCAGATTGCCATTGTCGGCAGTCGCAAACCCAGTCCTCATGGCAAACAAGTTGCCTATGATTTTGCTTATTATTTAAGTGAAAAAGGCTTTTTTATTACCAGTGGCTTAGCGCAAGGCATTGATGAAGCTGCACATATGGGTGGTTTAAAGAATCATCGCACCATTGCTGTGGTTGGTTCAGGTTTAGATCTTGTTTACCCGAGTCAGAATAGACATTTACAAGAACAGATTTTACAAAATTCAGGTACGGTGATCAGTGAATATCTCCCTGAAACTCAACCTATTCCACGCAATTTCCCACATCGTAATCGTATCGTCAGCGGCTTAAGCCTAGGCATTTTGGTTGCCGAAGCTCAGTTAGGCAGTGGTTCTTTAATTACGGCGCAGACAGCAGCGGAGCAAGGTAAAATTATTTTTGCGATTCCAGGGCATATTTACAGTGAACATCATCAAGGTTGTCACCAATTGATTCGTGAAGGTGCAATTCTTGTTGATCATCCTGAGCAAATTGTTGAAGATCTTGCACTACCAACGCAATGGCATTGTGCTCAAAACACTGAAAATGAAAAACAAATCCCTGAAATTCCGCCACATCTATTCAAGATTTACCAGCACTTAGACTGGATTGGACAAGACTTGGATACTCTTGCGATCAAATTAGCATTAAATACAGCAGAATTAACCAGTTACCTGATGGAATTGGAACTTTTGGGTTTATGTATTCAACAATCTGGGCTTTACTTACGTTGCCGAGTCAGTCATTAAGGTTCACAATAGCTGCTCTTGTATAAATGAACATGGTGAATTTAGATGATTACAACCTCAGTCGCTGAAGCTGCTCAGGTTCTTCAACAAGGTAAAGTATTGGCCTATCCTACAGAGGCCGTATGGGGTTTAGGTTGTGACCCATTCAACGAAAATGCATTTTTAGAAATTCTCAAACTCAAACAACGCCCGATTGAAAAGGGTGTCATCTTATTGGCAGGTCAAATCTCTCAAGTCGAACATTTACTGACTGACCTTGATCCAGACATTCGTAAACAAGTCATTGATTCTTGGACACAACGCTCTCGAACTGAACGTGCAACCACTTGGCTGGTGAATGCTGATGAACGTATCCCGCATTGGATTAAAGGTAATCATGCTCAAGTCGCGATTCGTGTCACCAATCACCCTTTATGTACAGCATTATGCAATGCTTTTAACGGCTTCATTGTCTCCACCAGTGCCAATCCAGCAGGTTTAGAACCTGCAAGATCTTTACAAAATGCCAGTCAATATTTTGGTGCTGAATTAAACTATCTAAACGGTGATTTAGGTTCAAGTCGTGAACCAAGTCGGATTATAGATGCATCCTCAGGACAAATAATACGCGCTTAAATGAGTCTATTATTTTGGACAAAATATACATTTTTCTTATAAAAAAACACGTAAAAAAGGCAAAAAAAAACTCAGCCATATATAGGGTTGGCTGAGCATAAAAAAGGATGGGTAAAACCACATCCAGAGGGTATTATGAAACTGTAAGGATCTAAGATTAAAAACAACTTAATCCATCTCAATAGAAATATTATGCTACAAATACTATTTCAATACAAATGCAATATTTGCATACAATTAAGACTTAAAACCTATAACAAAACTGTTTCATATCAATCAATAAAATTAAGTTATTCAATTTATTTTATTATTTAAATTTTTAATTAAATAATTCATAAATTTTCATACCATTAGATATAAATTAATTTTATAAAAGTTATAAAATAACATTTTGTTTGTTCATTTTTCACGCTATAGCTCCTAAATTTTATTCAATTTATGTACCATTTTTGACACTATTTGACTTTTTTTGCGCCATCGCAATGCCAATTAAGATAACGACGCCACCAATTGTATGAAAAATAGTCCATGCTTCATGTAACCAGAAGTAAGCGATAATTGCAGTAAATACAGGCATTAAATTCATAAAAATACTGGTGCGATTTGGCCCTAAATATTGCACCGCGACCATCCACAACAAAGGTGCAACCAGTGATGGAAATACGCCTGCATATAGCACACTTGCGGCATTGTCTTGGTTAATCGGATCAATCCCAAAATAGAATACGAATGGCAAATGATAAATCAGTGTGAATCCGACTTGCACATATAGACTGATCAGTAAAGGGACTTTTAACTGCCATTTTTTAAGGAACACGCCATAGAAAGCATAGAAAAATACGGCTAAGACCATCAATAGGTCGCCCCAGTGCCCTCCTAGTTGAGTCAAATTCGAGAAATTGCCCTGCCCAATCACATACAACAAGCCAAAGAAAGAAATGAGACTCCCGATCACTGCAAAACGATTTGGAATTTCTTTCAAAATTATAATTGAAACAAAAATCGTGAATACGGGTATAAAGGCGTTGATAATTCCCATGTTGGTTGCAGTGGTATAATGCGCTGCGGTATAGGCTAAGCCTTGATATAGCACCATTCCAAAAGCACTCAATACAGCAAATTGCCCTAAATGTTGCCGAATAAGCTGACGTTGCTTCCAAACTTTTGGCAACATCAATGGGGTTAAAATAATAAATGCAACCACCCAACGGTAAAAACTAATGCTCACAGGCGAAATATAATCCGTCACATAACGTGTCACTGCAATATTCAAAGACCAGATCAACACAGCAAGAATAGGTAAACACACGGCCCACCACATGGGCTTGGAATCGGTATACATAATTTTAACGATTTGATTAAGAATATGAGAAATATTATCAATTAAGTCGGATTAAATTTAAATACTGTATTCCAGACATCTATAGGGCAATTCAGACACCTTATATTCGGGGGCTAAACATTATGCTGAATCATCTTAATATTCATTGATTTATTATTTTAGTAACGACTTCATTGTTTTCACGCTTTTAACAATCGTAGCGAAAAAGTGTTTTAACACCATGTACAATGTGAACATCAATATCAGTTGATCGCTCAAACATGTCTTTTAAATTCAACCCAAATCTGCGATTCGACACGATGATTTCTGTAGAAGAGTTTTTCTATAGAAAAGACGATGTGGTTACCCCGCATTCAAATTTATGGGGTGATTTTAATTTGAGTCTAAATGGTACTTTAGAATTAAAAGTTGCAGATCAAACTTATCTTTCTCCGCCGAGTTATGGTTTATGGATTCCTCCACAAACTGAACATTGTTGTACGGCTTTGGATGATCAACTCACACATTATATTTGTATTCGTATCCATCCTGATTTATGTCAATCATTGGCTCAAGCAACAAAGACCTTAAATATCCGCCCTTTCTTCCGTCAAACGATTGAAGAAATTTTAGATCAGCAGAAGCAAAATATTCCATCAAATACTTATTATGAACATCTACTGCAATTGCTACTAGATCAAATCCAAAACAGTAGCTGTTATGAACATTATTTACCTCAAAGTGAACATCCGATTTTAAAGCCAATTCTGCAAGATCTATCCAATCCAATATTTTTTTCAAAAAGCCTACATGAAGTCTTAAATACCTTTCAAATTACCGAACGACATGCACTCCGCCTTTGTCAAGAACAATTAAAACTCCCGTTATCTGAATGGCGGAATCGAGCCAAAATCATTCATGCAATATCCTTATTGCAACGCGGCTATTCCGTTAAAAAAATTGGCTTAGAATTGGGCTATCAACACAGTTCAAGTTTTATCGAATTCTTTAAACGCTACACAGGACAAACCCCTGCACAAGTTCGCAATACTTAAGCTATCTCTTTATATTTTCGATAAAAATTACCCTCAGCAACGCACTCATGTACAAAACTACTATAGAAAACCACATGAAATATCGGCATTTTTTATGGGGTGTTCAACATTCAACAGCTTTGTGTTTTGGACTTGGAATAAAAATCCAATGTATCTGAACTTATAAAATTAAAGGTATAAATAATGAAGAAAGTATTCATCGCTACATTGTGTGCTTCTGCATTTGCTTTAACTGCTTGTGACAAAAAACCTGCTGATGCATCTTCTGCTTCGGACAGTAAACCTGCTGTAGCTGCAGTAACACTCAGTACGGATAATGCCGCAGACATTAAAAGTGATTTAGCTCAGATTCAAACACTGTCTACAAACAAAGCGAAAGAAGCCTTGGACTTCCAAAGCGAAGTCATGCAAGCTGCTCAGAAAGGTGATAAAGCAGCACTAGAAGGCGTTGTGAATAAAATGAAAACGTATGTCACTGGTTTTAATAAAGAGCTAGATGGACTGGCTTTAAAAAGTAAAGAGGTTGTTTCTGTACGTGAAAAAATTAAAGAGTCGAACAATTTAGGTTTGGAAATGTCTGAAGCTGGGCTATCAAGCTCGCCAAATCCTGAAAAGGTCAAGCAAATCCAAACCAAAGGAATAGAGCTTCAAAAAAGCTTAATGGATGAGATGCAAGCGCTTCAAACCAAAGCCAATACTGCACCATAATTTGACTCAATCTTCCTAAAGAGTGTAAAGCAGATCACATGATCTGCTTTTTTATTACTTGAGATATACAAATGCAACTTGCTGTTTTTCAGGATTATCGTTAAAACATAACTATTACAACACTCACACCACATTCATTATTTAAAGTATTAGGACAGCAACATGAGCAATACGGTTTACGATATTCCTGTAAATACCATCAAAGGTGAAAGCAGCACTTTAAATCAATATCAAGGCAAGGTTCTACTCATTGTCAATGTCGCTTCAAAATGTGGCTTAACACCACAATACGAAGGGCTTGAAAAACTGTATCAAGACAAAAAGGATCAAGGTTTAGAAATTCTAGGTTTCCCTGCAAATAACTTCCTTGCACAAGAACCAGGTACAAATGATGAAATTCAGCAATTTTGCTCTTTAACTTATAATGTGGATTTCCCACTTTTCGCGAAGATTTCAGTTGCTGGTGATGATAAGCATCCACTTTACGAGACTTTAATTCATGCAATTCCAGAGCGCATTGGTGAAGGTCCTTGGTGGAAAGACCTTGTCGACTATGGTTTAACGCCAAATCCAAAACCAGAAGTACTTTGGAACTTTGAGAAATTCTTAATCAATAAAAATGGTGAAGTTGTTGCGCGTTTTGCACCAGATATCACTGCTGATGACCCACGAATCACATCTGCAATTGAAGCAGAACTCAATAAATAAATCCCCTCCGATTCTAAAAAGAGTGCTATTCATGGCACTCTTTTTGTTTCATCATGCTGCCCCGTCCTGAAATAAGCCGATTACAGTTACAAACTGTATATGCTTTGCAACAATCCTCAATCTCTCCACTTTTTCACTCTATATTAGCCAAATACCAAATCAATTTAATTTTGGATGATGATGAAAAAGCTTTTACAAGGTGCTGTTTTACCTTTTGTTATTTTTACTTCTGGCATTCTACTTTTAGGATGCGATCAAGCTGCGCCACCGTCACAACAAGAACAGCAAACTTCGCAATCTGAAACAATACATTCAGAGCGTAATCATTCAAATGAATCTCAGCAAAAAAACGTTGAAGATTTAAAACAAGGCAATATGTTCTATATCGCACGGGATGTTGCCAATGTTCAGCTTAAAACGGGTAACTATGTTGAAAAGCTTCAACAGGCTCAATCAGATTTACAGCAAGCTATCGAAACCAAAGACCAAGCAGAATTGCAAAACACAGTTCAGACTTTGACACGTGAGCTACAAGGTTTCAATACAGCCCTGATTTCACTAGATTTAAAGAGTCAGGAAATTGATGGTATTCGCCAGCAAGTCCTTCAAGCCAATAAACAAGTTTTAAATTCATCACTTTTAAATGGCGACTTGGATATTTCGAAAGTTGATTTTAAGAAAATCCAACAACAGATGGATAATATCCAAACCGACATGTTAAAACTTGCAGGAATGATGATTCCGACCTCTGAGAATGATAAGTCGTCACAAAGTTAATCTAAAATTTAAACTAAATGCTCAGTGTTCATATTGGCTGAGCAATATTACATTGTGAATCTTGCCCAAGGGCACGTTTAATATCCTGCTTTAGACGTGTTCTCGCAAACTTATAGCTGGATGGTAAAAATAAAGTTAAACGGGTTTTATCCTTTCCGACTGATTCAACCAGTGTTTTAGACAAATACGCCCCACCTTCTGTGCGCGCAAACAAAGTCCCCATTTCCAAGTCAGTTTCTAATTTACTGTCAGTAAATACAAAATCTTGCTCACCAGTGAATGCCACACATCTGCTATAAGCCATTTTCAAGTTTTTAAATGCAACGATATAGTCGATATTGAGTTCTGTTTCTAAGCCATTTTCCACAGAATCTGCAACCAAACTCGCTTCAGTCGGAGCGTTGGGTGTAGTCACAAACTGATTCGGTTGACAAGCAGCTATACAGATAAAAATAGGCAATAAAAATAATATTTTAGGATAATTCTTCATTTTACTTTTCTTTTAAATGTATTCATTTTTATGGCAATGAATGAATTGTAGCAAAGCAGATGCCATGTTTTAATGCAGAAATGATCATTTTTTGTAGTCGCTCATGCAACTCATTATTTTTACAGGCGTTCAAGCTTCGGGAAAATCGACATTTTACCAACAGCACTTCTATCACAGCCATTTACGCATCAACCTCGATATGTTGAAAACACGTCATCGTGAAAATATCCTTTTTGAGGCAGCTTTGGCATCTAAAACAAAAATCGTGATTGATAATACCAACATGACTCGATCTGACCGCGCTCGATATATCCAACGTGCAAAAGAGTATGGCTTTGAAGTGGTTTCTTATTATTTTGAAACAGATTTAGACAGTACTTTACAACGTAATGCGCAACGTGAAGGTAAAGCCAATATTCCCGAAAAAGGAGTTAAAGCGACTTTTTATAAATTGGAAATCCCCAATATCATAGAGGGTTTTAATACGCTTTTTACCGTAAAACTGATTGAAAATAACGATTTTTCCATTCATGTAACATCTGACTAGATGCCTTTTATTGCTGTTGAGTACACCAAATTTTATATGCGGCTTGAAGCTCTTGCTGAATTTGCTCAGAAACTTTCCTTGCTTCCAAGTTGGAAAAGTCCCCGCGGTAGGTTTCAGCTACAATTGAGTTTGCAAGTTCTTCGATTGCAATACGTCCATGATTCTGATAATTCTGAATTTCTATTTCAGATAAGGCTATATCCCAACATGATACAACTGAACTCATGTCTACAGCGATACTCAAGTAGTAATGATCTTGATTTTGGTAGAGTTCCCAAAAATGGGGTTGTTGTTCGATGAGGATCATAGTGATTTATTCTAAATATGAAGCTTTAATATATAAATTTAACAATGAATTGAAAATTCGACTTTAGCAAATGAATCATTAAATCGCATGCCTTTATGATGAATTTTAAAGTGGCATATTGCCTATTAATTAAATTTCACATAGAATAAGCCAGGATGCAAAAAAAGAACTTAAGCATCTTGCTAAAAATAGCAATTTATAAAAACACAATTTTTATTGGAGAAAAATGAATAATTTTAAACAAATACGTGCCTTTCAGACTGAAAATACTATACGTGTTTATCAAGCATACAATCCTGCCCTTACACAGCATGCGGTAAAACATGGTTTCATCAATAATCCATTTTTTAAAGAAAGTCGTATGACTTGGATTAAGCCATCTTACTTATGGATGATGTATCGCTGTGGTTGGGGCTACAAAGATGATGGGCAAAAAAGTATCCTCGCGATTGATATATCAAAGCAAGGCTTCGATTGGGCTTTAGAACATAGTTGTACAAGCCATAAAGCTGAGCATATGGACAATACAACATGGCAAGAATTTAAAGATAAACATCCTGTACGAATTCAATGGGATCCTGAGAGAAATCTATACCTAAACCCTTTAGACTATCGTGCGATTCAAATTGGATTAACTGGTATCGCTGTTCAACATTATATTCAGGACTGGATTGTCAATATTACAGACATTACCCAAGAAGCACAGCATGTACATCAGTTGGTTTTAGATGGAAAATTGAATGAAGCAACGACTTTGTTACCTAAAGAGACTTTGTATCTACCAAATATCAGCAAAAAAGTGGATGAGCTTTAATCAAAGCTCATGTACTTATAAAATCATGATTTTGAATTAATTTTTGATAGACTCTCCCTCATTTCTTTATCTCTAAACATTTGATTAATGTATTCATCAGGTATATCAAATTCAATAACAAATGAAGGAACAGCATCATCTGAAATACCTACTTGATATATCAGTGATAACGAATAGATAGATTATTTTTAAAAAATTTAAGTATAGTTCTATAAGTTTCAGGTAATTGACTAAGCATTAAATCACCGTCAATACTTATCTTTGCATTTAAATTAAATTCATTATTATTCGTAGATATTTTATTGTTTTTAACAATTCCAACATATTACATTATAAAAAACCACCCTTTCGGGTGGTCTCTTTAATGTTAAACCATGTCTTATTGAGCACGGTTCTTCATTTTACGGATAGTATCCAACTGAGCTGAAATCTCTGATAGAGATGCCAACGCAGCAGCAGTATCCACATCACTCTTCTGATTTGCCAACAATTGTTCAGCATTTTTACGTGCTTCAAGAATTGCAGCTTCATCCAAGTTTTCTGCACGGACTGCAGTATCTGCAAGAACCGTAACAACATGTGGTTGAACTTCTAGAACACCACCAGATACATAGATTAACTCTTCTGTACCGTTTTCAAGCAGAACGCGAATTGCACCCGGCTTGAGTAAAGTTACTAACGGAGCGTGACCAGGCATGATACCCAATTCACCGCCAGCACCTTTTGCGATAAGCATTGTCACAGTGCCTGAGTACAAAGACTCTTTAACACTTACAACATCACATTGCATAGTCGACATGTGAATCTCCTAAATTAGAGTTGCTAATTAAAGCTTCTCGGCTTTAGCGATCACTTCATCAATACCACCAACCATATAGAACGCTTGTTCTGGAATGTGATCGTATTCACCAGCTAGAAGACCTTTAAAGCCACGAATTGTTTCTTTAAGTGGTACAAGTTTACCAGGAGCACCAGTAAACACTTCAGCTACGTGGAACGGTTGAGAGAAGAAACGTTGGATTTTACGCGCACGGTAAACAATCAACTTATCTTCTTCTGCTAACTCGTCCATACCAAGAATTGCGATAATGTCTTTCAATTCTTTATAACGTTGAAGAACGTTTTGAACTGAACGAGCAATCTCGTAATGCTCAGCACCCACGACAAGTGGATCTAACTGACGTGAAGTAGAGTCAAGTGGATCGATCGCTGGATAAATACCAGAAGATGCGATATCACGGCTCAATACAACAGTTGCGTCTAAGTGAGCAAATGTTGTTGCAGGCGATGGATCTGTTAAGTCATCGGCAGGTACATATACCGCTTGGATAGATGTAATCGAACCAGACTTAGTAGAAGTAATACGTTCTTGAAGAACACCCATCTCTTCTGCAAGCGTCGGTTGGTAACCTACTGCAGATGGCATACGACCTAGAAGTGCTGATACTTCAGTACCTGCTAGTGTATAACGGTAGATGTTATCTACGAACAATAAAACGTCACGGCCTTTACCGTTTTCGTCTTTCTCGTCACGGAAATACTCAGCCATCGTCAAACCAGTTAACGCTACGCGTAAACGGTTACCTGGTGGCTCATTCATCTGACCGTAGACCATTGCTACTTTGTCTAGAACGTTAGAATCTTTCATCTCGTGATAGAAGTCATTACCTTCACGAGTACGCTCACCAACACCAGCAAACACAGATAAACCTGAGTGAGCTTTCGCGATGTTGTTGATCAATTCCATCATGTTTACGGTTTTACCAACACCCGCACCACCGAATAAACCAACTTTACCACCTTTAGCAAACGGGCAAAGTAAGTCGATGACTTTAATACCAGTTTCTAAAAGGTCAGTAGACGCAGCTTGTTCAGCATAAGAAGGTGCTTGACGGTGAATCGGTAAACGCGCTTCAGTTGCAACAGGACCAGCTTCGTCGATTGGGCGACCAAGAACGTCCATGATACGACCCAAAGTCGCTGTACCTACTGGTACAGAGATTGGTGCGTTAGTATTCGTTACGTTCAAACCACGCTTAAGGCCTTCAGTAGAACCCATTGCAATAGTACGAACTACGCCATCACCAAGTTGTTGCTGAACTTCTAAAGTAGTTTCAGTACCGTCAACTTGGAGAGCGTCATAGATCTTAGGAACGCTGTTGCGTTCAAACTCGACGTCGATAACCGCGCCGATGATCTGAATGATACGACCGCTACTCATTGCTGTCTCCTCAATTCAAAATAATGTTAAACGGCAGCGGCACCACCAACGATCTCAGAAATTTCCTGAGTAATCGCGGCTTGACGCAGCTTGTTATAAATGAGTTGTAGGCTCTTGATGAGATCACCTGCGTTGTCAGTTGCAGCTTTCATTGCAACCATACGAGCAGATTGCTCACATGCGATGTTTTCAATCACACCTTGATAAACCATAGACTCGATGTAACGAACCAATAAACCATTTAGAAGCTCTTCAGCTTCAGGTTCATAGAGATAGTCCCAACCATACTGACGGTTTAGACCCTCGTTCGTTTCAGCCGCAGCTAAAGGAACAAGTTGTTCGATTTTTTGGTTTTGAGTCATGGCATTGACAAAGCCGTTTGATACAAGATAAATACGATCTAACTCGCCTTTATCAAATGCATCTAACATCACCTGTACAGAACCAGTTAACTGTTCAAGACTTGGTGCGTCACCTACTTGCGTAGTTGCGCCAAGTACTTTACCGCCGTAGCTTTTAAAAAACGAAACCGCTTTTTGACCAATCAAAGCAAATTGAACTTCAATTGACTGCTCTTGTTGCTGTTGTACGTGTTTTACCACTTTTTTGAACAAGTTAATGTTCAAACCACCAGCAAGGCCACGATCTGAAGAAACAATGATATAGCCAACGCGTTTTACAGGGCGTTCAACCATATAACGATGTTTATATTCAGGATTCGCTTGAACCAAATGAGCAATTACACGGTGCATATTTTCGGCATACGGACGGCCCTGAGCCATGCGCTCTTGCGCACGACGCATCTTAGAAGCTGCTACCATTTGCATCGCGCGAGTAATTTTCTGCGTGCTCTTGATACTAGCTACTTTGGCGCGAATTTCTTTTAAATTTGCCATACGCTTAACCTAGTATTCGAAAGCCCTTTCGAGCTTCCGAAGGTTGATCCGTGAACCAAACCATAACTAACAACAACATAAATTGAAATTAGTAAGTTTGAGTCGCTTTAAAGCTTTCAATACCTGCTTTAAATGCAGCTTCGATGTCTTTGTTATAATCACCAGTTTCATCGATGTTTTGCATTAACGCAGCATGTTCTGAACGGAAGTAAGCAATTAACGCAGCATCAAAGTCTACGATTTTCTTCACTTCAACGTCAGCCATATAGCCTTCGTTAGATGCATAAATTGAAACAGCTTGGTCAGCAATTGAATAAGGAGCATATTGTTTTTGCTTCATTAATTCAGTTACACGTTGACCATGTTCAAGTTGCTTACGAGTCGCTTCATCAAGGTCAGAAGCGAACTGAGCAAATGCTGCCAATTCACGGTATTGCGCCAAAGCGGTACGGATACCACCAGACAATTTTTTGATGATCTTAGTCTGAGCAGAACCACCAACACGCGATACAGAAATACCCGCGTTTACAGCTGGACGGATACCTGCGTTGAACAATGAAGTTTCAAGGAAGATCTGACCATCTGTAATCGAAATTACGTTGGTTGGTACGAATGCAGATACGTCACCTGCTTGAGTTTCAATAATAGGTAAAGCAGTTAATGAACCAGTTTGGCCTTTAACTTCACCTTTAGTGAATTGCTCAACATAATCAGCAGATACGCGAGAAGCACGCTCAAGTAGACGTGAATGAAGATAGAACACGTCACCTGGATAAGCTTCACGACCTGGTGGACGACGTAAAAGCAATGAAATTTGACGATACGCTACCGCTTGTTTAGATAAGTCATCATAAATGATTAACGCATCTTCACCACGGTCACGGAAGTATTCGCCCATTGTACAGCCAGAATATGGAGCCAAATACAACATTGCTGCTGGATCGGCTGCAGCTGCTGCTACAACAGTGGTATACGCCATAGCACCAGTTTCTTCTAGCTTGCGTACTACGTTTGCAATCGTCGATTGTTTTTGACCAATTGCTACGTATACACATTTAATGCCAGAATTTTTCTGAGCGATGATCGCATCGATCGCCATTGCTGTTTTACCAGTTTGACGGTCACCAATGATCAACTCACGCTGACCACGACCTACAGGGATCATTGTATCTACTGATTTATAACCAGTTTGTACAGGTTGATCCACTGATTGACGCCAAATTACACCTGGTGCTACTTTTTCAACAGCATCAGTTAATTTTGCATCAATTGGGCCTTTACCATCAATTGGGTTACCCAAAGCATCTACTACACGGCCTAAAAGTTCTGGACCAACCGGAACTTCTAATACACGACCTGTGCAACGAGCTTTTTGACCTTCTTGAAGGCTTAAGTAGTTACCTAAAACAACGACGCCCACTGAATCCTGTTCTAGGTTCAGTGCCATACCGTATAAGCCGCCGTCGAATTCGATCATTTCACCGTACATTGCATCAGCAAGGCCGTGAATACGCACAATACCGTCGGAAACCATAACAATGGTCCCTTCGTTCTTAGCGGTCGCGCTGGTGTCCAGATCGCCGATACGCTGTTTAATGAGCGCACTGATCTCGGATGGATTCAGTTGTTGCATTGCGCTATACCTCAATCTTTTTTAAGTTCAGTCTTCATTTACGCAGTAATTTTTAGAAATAATTACGCAAGAAGACGAGTCCGCATTTTTTCAAGCTTGCTAAGCGCAGAATCATCTATCACTTGGTCGCCTGCACGAATAACAACACCAGCAATAAGCGCTGGATTTACTTCAACTGTAACTTTCACAGCGCTGTCAAAACGTTTTTCTAACGCATGAGCCAACTTCTGTTCTTGTACTGAATCAAGCGGAAAAGCCGACTCAATAACAACATCTACAGTTTTGTTATTTTGTGATTTGAGTTGCTCGTATTCTGTGTCAATTTCAGGTAACAAAGCCAAACGGCCATTGTCTGCAAGGAGTGTCAAAAAGTTTGACACTGCCGCAGTCTGTTCATTACCTAAAACTTTCGCAAAAAGACCAACCTGCTCAGCAGGCGTCAACTCAGGGCGATTTAAATAAGCGGAAAATGCTTCATCTTGCACCGCAGCACTGAGCAATTGTAACGCAGTAGACCAAGAGTCAACTGCATTTTGCTCAGATGCATAAGCAAATGCTGCTTTAGCGTATGGGCGTGCCAACGTCAAGAATTCAGCCATATTCGCCTCTCTTAAAGTTTAGCAGCCAGCTGATTCAGCATGGCATTATGAGCTTCTGCGTCAACTTGTTGGTTCAGAATTTTCTCTGCACCAGCAACTGCAAGAGCAGCAACTTGTTGACGTAATTCTTCACGAGCAGAATTGATGTCTTGATCAACAGCATCTTTCGCTTGTTGACGAATACGCTCACCTTCAGCAGATGCTTGAGTACGCGCTTCTTCGACCAATTGTGCCGCACGACGGTTCGCTTGTTCGATCAATTGAGCCGCTTGTGCTTTCGCCGCATCAATTTCTTGCTTAACTTGTGCTTGCGCATCAGCAAGATCAGCTTTCGCTTTCTCTGCAGCGTTTAAGCCATCAGCAATTTTACGCTGACGCTCACTAATCGCATTGATTAGTGGTGGCCATACAAACTTCATGCAGAATGCGACGAAAATCGCAAATGCAATCGCTTGGCCAAACAATGTGAGGTTGATATTCATTGCAAATTCCTCAAATAGTGAATTTCGGAATTAAGCTGATTAACCTACAAATGGATTAGCGAAGATGAAGAACAAGCCAATACCAACACCGATCATAGGCACAGCGTCAAGAAGACCTGCGATTAAGAACATACGAGTTTGAAGTTGTGGAGCCAATTCTGGTTGACGAGCAACAGCTTCAAGGAAGCGACCGCCTAAAAGACCAAAACCAATCGCAGTACCTAAAGCACCAAAAGCGATCAAAATAGCAGCTGCAATCGCAACTAGACCTAAAGTGAGTTCCATGATAATTCCTCAGAGGTTAGGTTTATACCAAATTAAAGTAAAAAAATTATACCTAACCACCCGATGATAGTTAGGCAATACCATTAATGTTTTTCGCTTGCCATGCTCAAGTATACGATTGTAAGCATCATGAAAATGAAGGCTTGCAACGTGATAACAAGAATGTGGAAGATAGCCCAAGGCACAGACAACGCCCACTGGATCCAGAAAGGTAACAAAGCGATAAGAATGAAAATTAATTCACCCGCATACATGTTACCGAATAGTCGGAGTGCCAATGAAATTGGACGTGCAAGGAATGTTACTAATTCAAGAATTAAGTTCACTGGAATCAGTAACGCTTTTGCAACTGGGTTACTTGGATTAAATGGGTTAAGTGCCAATTCACCGACGAAACCGCCGATACCTTTTTCACGAATACTATAGAACAAGATAAGTGCAAATACAGACAACGACATACCTAGGGTAATGTTAGGGTCTGTAGATGGAACAACCTTGAAGTAAACGTGGTGTGGATCCATACCAAATACACTTGCACCAATTTGTTGAGCTAAATAAGGAATCCAGTCAACAGGGATTAAGTCCATCGCATTCATGAGGAAAATCCACACAAAAATGGTCAAGGCTAAAGGCGCAATTAAACGTGATTTACCATGAAACGTATCACGAACACTTGAGTCAACAAACTCGATAATCATTTCGATTGCAGACTGGAACTTGGTAGGAACACCAGAGTTTGCAGCTTTCGCTACACACCAGAAAATCAAACAGAAAATCAAACCAAGGCCAATTGACCAACCCATTGAATCCAAGTGAATAGCAGTGAACCCCATCTGTTGAGCTTCTGCACCATTCTCAGCCAATTTCCAAGTACCGTCTGGCATTTTGCCATAGGTCATGTTGGTCAAGTGATGCTTGATATACTCGGTCGAAGTCAGGGCATGTTCTTCAGCAGCCATAAATCACACCTGGTCAATGTCAAATAATAAATAGAGTTAACGAATATCGCGTGCTGCATGATATCTCGTTAATCCCCAAAAAAATTTTCAATTTCTGCTGCGCTTATACTCGTTTTTGTTGACGTGCCACCCAAAAAGGAGCGACCCACGACATTGCTTGAACGAGAATAAAACCACAAAACAATGCAACCGGGGATAACGGCTTTACATTGCTTAAAATTAAAATGAAACCAACGATCACAATTGCAAATTTGCCCATCAAGCCTCTATACATGTTCGAAAGAACTTGCTTTGAAGCACGCGCTCCTGCTGCTCGAAACGATTGCCAAGAAAAATAACTACTTGCAAGCCAACATATAAGTGCACCTAATGTCGCACTCAGAGCCGCAGTTGTATCCTTCAAGACCCACGCTATCAAGGCTGAAACAGGAATCATTAACGCTTGTAAATAGACCAAAGCTTTTGCTAATCGTCGGTCAATCAAGCGATTAGTTTGGCTCATTTTTTACCCACTCACAGCACAAATGCTTGACAAGTTTAGCTGATGATCGTTTTTAATCGCAGGCATTATAGAGTTACACCCCTGAACATGCAATCTTTTCCCGACCTTAGTCGTGATTTTTTAAAATGTAGCCTGCTTTTCATATGAACAATTGTTGATTATTTTTTACGTCATTTCCGTGCATTAAGTACGCAAGCTTGTGTTTCTTGTGCCAAAGTTTGCCACGCAACCACAAAATCTTGTTGTTTTGCTAAAGTTTCATCAACCGATTGAAATGCGATTGCACCTAATTTTCGGTATTGACTTGGGTTCGCACTCGACTCTGCCAATAAACACATTTTTTTGTAAGGACGCGTGTCATTTAAAAATTTAATCTGTGCGACTGTTGGAGCAACATGTGGGTCATCTGTCAATGCACCTGCAAATTTCAAATTTAAAGAACGTTCTAAATATTGATATGCATCATGGTATGCCCAGTAAGGGCGTGCGACACCTGCACCAGTGACTTTCTGCGAGGCAAGTAACATTTCTTTGGCAAAATTTTTAGCATTATTCCAATAGGCAGTTTTGTTTTCAGGATATTGTTGTGAACGCAATGCTGCCACAAAAAAACCAATACGTACTGCATTGTTTGGGTCTAACCAAACATGGGTATCCACTGTATCTTTGAGTGCTACGCCACGTGGGCTGCGTAGTGGTAATGCTTGGATAATGCCTGAATTGAGAATAGAAACAGCTTTTGCATTGTCACCCAAAACTTTTTCAAGCGGCGCTTCATGCTCTTTACCCACCCAAATCACCAAAGAAGCATCCATAATCGTTTTACGATTTGATGGGGTGAGTTGCACATCGTGACCTGTTTGATTGCCCAATAGCAGCACAGGTTCTTCAATACCTTGAGTAATTTCTTTTGCAATCAAATAAATAGGATGAGTTGATACCACCAATGGTGCTTGAGCCCATGTCGCACTAAAAAAAAGTGTACACAAACAAAAAGCAATAATCCGATTCATGAAAATGTATTACCAGAAAAATTTATGTTATTATTGTTATAATATAACAAAAGTTAAAAATTGCCTATGCTATTCGTAAGTTGATTGTGCTTCATGTTAATATCCACGATTCCTGTCATTATCCAAATAACACGTTCTGAGGTCTGATATGAGCTTTTGTTCACACGAACACCATGACACTTTACATGGTGTACACGACCATCTCAATGTAGAAGCTCGTCTATCAGAAGCAGAAAATCTTTGTGCAACCTCTGGTGCGCGACTTACACCTTTGCGTAAAGAAGTGCTTGAGTTAATTTTGAATGCGACTGGCCCTGTTGGTGCTTATGACCTGCTGGCAAAAATGAAAGGCGCTTCAGAACGCCCTGCTGCTCCACCTACTGTGTATAGAACTTTAGATTTCCTATTGGAAAAAGGTTTTATTCACCGTTTGACCTCGATTAATGCCTATATCCCATGTTGTCACCCACGTGAAGGACATCAAGCTGCTTTTTTAATTTGTTCAAGTTGTCATATTGTCAAAGAAGCTTCTGCACAAGGGCTGATTCAACAACTTGACCAGCTTTCAAACTCAGATGGCTTTAAAGCACACCACAGTATTATTGAGATTTCAGGAATATGCCAGCAGTGCTCGAACAAGGTGTAAACCCCACATTAGTTCAATTGCAACATATTAATGTACGCATCGATGAACGTGACATTTTAAAAAATATCGATTTTTCACTACAAGAAAAAGAAATTGTCACGCTTATTGGCCCCAATGGTGCAGGAAAATCGACATTAATCAAAGTCTTACTGGGTATTTTAAAACCAAACTCAGGCAAAATTATTAGCCAGAAAAAATTAAAACTAGCCTACGTCCCACAAAAGTTCAATCCCTCACACAGTCTACCTTTACGTGTGAAAGACTTGCTTGATCTGGAAAAGTGCGACAAAGCGATTAAAGCAGAAATTATTCGCGACACAGGCATTGCCAAACTCGAAAACTCTAAAGTACAACAGCTTTCAGGTGGCGAACGGCAACGAGTATTATTGGCACGTGCTTTATTACGCCAACCTGACATTTTAGTTCTTGATGAACCCATGCAGGGCTTGGATATTCAATCCGAAGCTGAGTTATATAGCTATGTGCGTAGCTTACCTGAACGCTATGGTTGCGCTATTTTAATCGTTTCACATGATTTGCAATGGGTAATGCAAGGCACACAACGTGTCGTATGTTTGAATAAGCATATTTGCTGTAGTGGTCTTCCCGATAGCATTCAGCAACACCCTGAATACCAAGCCTTATTTGGCGATACCTATGCGACGCAACGTGCTTTTTATCAACATCACCATGATCACTGTGCACATGGCGATGCAGCAAAAACTTGCGAGCATGATTCACGACCACATATTCACCCTGAACCGGAAGCTTAAGCCATGATGGAATGGTTAGAATTACTGTTACCAGCATGGATCATGGGCACACTTTTAGTGTTCCTGACCGCTCCTTTAGGCTGTTTAATGTTATGGCGTAGAATGTCGTTTTTTGCTGATACCATGGCGCACGGTACATTGCTCGGTGTAGCACTCGCTGCTGTACTCAGTTTACCACTGTGGCTTGGCGTGACATTTACTGCGCTATTATTGGTTGCCATTCTGTGGGTTTTACACGATCCACGACTTCCCAATGATGCATTATTGGCATTATGTTCAGCAACGCTACTGTGTTCTGGTTTATTACTGATTCAGCATTTACCTGCATTACGTCCAGAATTACTCAGTTATTTGTTTGGTGATTTACTCACGATAGAATGGTCTGATTTACCGACCTTTGCAGCAGTGATTATTGGTGCATTGGCGATACTTTATAAGTATTGGCAAGCGCAGATTCAGATTGCCATTGACCCTGATATTGCAGTCAGTGAAGGGGTTGATGCGAAATGGCAACGTTTAATTTTTATGTTGCTTTTGGCTTTATTTACCGTTTTAGCATTACGTGCTGTCGGATCATTGTTAATGGGTGCTTTACTGGTTATTCCAGCTTTAACTTCTCGCCTAATTTCCCACTCACCGCAACAGATGGTTCTCAATGCGTTTATCGTTGCACAAATAGGCGTGACTGTGGGCTTATGGTCGAGTGCCGCACTGAATATTTCGACAGGTTTAAGTATTGTGCTGTGTATGTCGTTACTTTTTACTGTGACTTTCAGTGTCATGAAAATGAAAAAGGCTGCTTAAACGACGACCTTCTTTCAAACATACAGCGTTTCATTCCATACCGAATACTAAAACATATTCTGTATTGAAATATATAAACCATAAATAGCGATCAATACGAGAATACAGCCACATAGCCCTAATATTTTTGGATAAATTCGGCTTTTAGACAGCTTGTTAAAACACAAATACACTACAGACAAGGTTAGAAAATCTAAAATAATCCACGCAATCACTAGAATAAATAAGCTGATATTGATATTCGAGTGAATCCCTATAAATTGTGGAAAGAATGATGAAAAGAAAATGATGTCTTTTGGGTTTGAAATACCCACTAGAAAGCCTTTTACTAAGCCCCCTTCAATAGGTGACAACACTGTAGTTAAAGGCTGATCCTCTTGAGATAAGGCCTCTTTTAAAATCTGAAAACCCAAATAACCAATATAGAGACAACCTAAAACTTTAATCAAAACAAAGAGTGTTTCATTTACACTCAGCATGCCTTTTAAAATGAGGATAGAAGCTGCGATCAAAACCAATGATGCAAGATTGGTTCCTACAATTGTTTGTAGGGATTTACGATAACCACCTTTTAAACCTGCACTTGCCACTAAAATCATGACAGGCCCCGGTGTCGCAATCATGACAATGACACTGATCACATAGAGATAAAATTCTAGATAATTCAAATCATTCCCTTTGTCTTATATTTTATTTTCAAGTCATTTTTCACACACAGTAATATTTATTGATGTACCAAACTCAAAAGTATCGCCGCACAACTAAAGAGTACGGCAAATGTTCGGTTCATATATTTTTGTTGCTTTGGTGATTTTAATAGTTTTAAAACTTTAGCAGCCAAGCCTGTATAACCTGCCATCACGATCAAATCAATGCTCACCATGGTGATTGCCATGATCACGTATTGAATCCATTGTGGTTTAGACAAATCTAAAAATTGCGGTAAAACTGCTAGAAGAAAAACAATTGCTTTTGGATTACTAATATTGACCAAGAAACCATATGCAATCAGTTTTGGAATCGACTTTGTTGGTTGTTCTTTTTGAATATCAATCGATTGCGTTGGTGCTGTCCATTGTACATAAGCTAGATAGAGTAAATACAAAACCCCAAACCATTTCACGACAAGGAACGCCCAAGGTGTGGTTGCAAATAAAACCCCAACGCCTGCTGCAACGATTGCAATCTGTACTAATAATGCTAGTTGCAGACCAATCGCATTCCAATAGCCACGGCGGAAGCCATAGTTTAAACCACTCGACATGGATGCAATCGCACCTGCCCCAGGTGAAATACTAATCACCCAGCATGCCAACATATAAGCGAACCAGACTTGATATGACATAACTGAAACAAAAAAATTAAAAAATGCATTATAGCGACTTTAATACGTTACTTTTCGATTAATTTGAGAGTTCATTCAGTTGATCTGCTTAAAATAAACCTTTTTGCCTTTAGAGCAGACTCCATAAAACATGCCATAAAAATTATCTTTCACTGAAGGATTATTCAGATAGCTATTGCATTCTAAAACTAAATCATTCGCCACTTTCTTAAAAATTATTTTCTGCTTTTGATAATATGGAGCACCTTCATAATAATCCTCTAAATAATACGAGCCTAATTTAAAGTTTTTTGATTCAGCTTGTTTATTTGCATATCCATTTTTTATAAAATTTACTCCACCCAAAGCTAAGTTAATTTTATCAATTTCTAGATTTAACTCACGTTCATTATTATTCGTTAACTTTTGAGCTTTGGCCCATCCAACTTGGACATCTTCACTATAAATATTTTTATAATATAAATAAAAATCACCATCATGATCTTTAATATAGAATTCATCATGCGCAGGTTGAAGCTTTTTAAAAAGATAATGATCTGCATTTTTTGTAGGGGTAAAACTTTTACACTTCCCAGAACTTTCGCAAATGTGATATGAAAAATATAACTTTGTATGACTTGACTTAGGCTGAACCGCTTCGATTGCACAGATAAACATCAAACCAATCACAAATAAAAAAATTCTGCTTACCATTAAGCAGCCCCTATACGTATGACCTTCAACGTGGAAGATACGTTAAATCAAATCTTTTAAAAGCACATATCCTATTTGATCATTCCCTTTATAACCAACTTTTATGTATAAATTTTTTTTGATTTCAATAATTTCATGCAAAATCAAAATATCTCCTTTTACAAAATAAGATTTCTTTTTTTTAAAGTTGTCACTATATAAATATAACCTATCCACACTGACACTAAATGATTCTATTTTTTTGTTTTCATTATCTTTTAGCTGAAACCTCTTCATCCCATTATTAAATGTAGTACTGAGATTAACATTCTCATCTAGTGTTTTTATTTCCTCACTTAAATGATATCTATTATTTTTTAGTGCATATATTTTAGTATAACTAATAGCACCATCTTTAAATCTTTCAACAATCTTTCCCTCATTTAAAAAGAACTCAGGATCATATAATGAACTGAAATAGAAGTTAACTGCCTTTTTATCAGTGATTTCAAATATTTTATATTCCCCACTTGGGTTGCAATCCTCTGTATAATTAACAACTAAATATTTTCTTTCATCTTTAGTTAAATGTTCTATTGAAAAAGCATCTTTATCAAAACAATAATTCGGATCTTCAAATAGGAAGATTTTAGAATTATTACTTTTAAAATAAACTTTATGATTCTCTTTTACTAACATCTCACTAGACCAAGCTAAAGATGAATAAATAATTGATAGTGTAATGAATACAGTTTTTCTATTTAAAATCATATATAATTTCTTCTCACATTTTTACTCCAACTTATCAGATTAATATTTTTATAAATTTTCAAAAAATAAAACATTAAGCTTTCAATACTCATTCTTCTGAATCAGAACAATCAAGCTTTTCAACCTTCATATCTATATCAGTAGTATAATTAATTGAAAAATTTAAATTTATCAAATCATCTTTTCTAAAAACTGTTGGTACAATATTCCAAACATTTTTTCCATTTGTAACAAATGATAAATTAAACTCTGCAACACCATTATTATTTGTATCAATCTGATATTCTACAGAAAATTCGCTAATTTTCTTTCCAACAATTTTGTATATTCTTGGTGTTTTTAATTTATCATCACATGCTTGATATAGATATATTTTATCTTTTAAAATTTTTATCATGCTCTCGCTACACCAACAGCCTCCTACCTCTAATTTTTTCCCTATACCATCTGTATAGCTAAAAGGTCTTATTAAACTATTTTCCAAACTATCAAAGTTTAAATAGCTTTTTTTCAAATCCTGCACTTTTAGATAATTGCTATCACTTAAACACTTATAATTTTCAACATTAGGATTTTTACCATCAAATTGACACTTCACATTTCTATTTTTTAACCACGCTCGCTGATTATCAACTAAATACTTTAGCTCAGGCTGATTATCTCGAATATAATTCTTTATATCCAAATATTTTTTATTCAACTCCTGTTCACTATTTGCATAAATAGTTTTTTCATCTATTTTCTGCTGTTTTGAGTCTGCCGTATTTGAACATGCAATTAACGCGCTTATAAAAATTAAGATATAAATGTTCTTCATGAATGAGTACTCATAATGATGTGCTATCTAAAAATCACGTAAGATCAACTAGATTAGCTTTCTTATAGTTTACTTACTAGCTCTATCCAATTCTGCTGAAGATAACCCTACATTTTCACAACCTAATGTTGCTGAGATACACTTTAAAGAATTATTTAAATCAACTTTAAATGTACCAATCTTTCCATTTTTCGCATATTTAATATTTGCTAAATAAGTATAAATTCCTTTTTTAGAATTAAATGTAAATTGATCACCTTGCAATAGGTTTAATTGTTTTCCATCCAACTCACTGTCAGAATTTAAAACTGGAATTATCGCAAATTTATTTGAATTTAAATTATAAACATATGTATCTACCAAGAAACTTCTAAAAGGTTCCTTAACATAATCAACCGTACTATTATCACGGATTCTAAAGGCTACAATATTTTTATCATGATATAATAAATCAAAATCCACATATGACTTTAAAGTAGTTGTTGTTTTAAAAACATTGTAAACCTTATCATTATTTAAAATCTGAACACCATAATTTTTTAAAGTATATTTCACTCCATTTTTATTTTTTTCGATATTCCCAAAATCTGTCAATCTTATTTTTTTCTTAGGGCTAACGATTGTATATTTATTATATTTATCAATAAATTCTATTGGTGAGTTTATTTGAATTGCATCTTGCATATAATCATCCCAACTATTGTTTGTTTTCGCAAATCCAGAAGAAATAATTAGATTAAGACCAAGTAGTAAAATTAAAGCTTTAATATTTTTCATGAGTTGTCTACCATCAAGGATTTAAAATTAATATGAAAAATTTGCATAAACATTGTCCTTATTTTTAAATTGAGAATAAGCCTATAAAAACCCCTCAATGGAATAAAATAAGTTAAAAAAAGAAATACCAAATATCCTTTTAATCTATTTATTAATAAATTCACCTTTTTTATTCAAAATAATTTTTAATGACTTCCCATTTTTAGTATATGAAATTTCATAATTCTTGCTAATTAATACATTTTTTGAAGCATCTAATGAAATTTGCTTTATTAAACCAAGGGTACTTATTGATATTAAGTTAATTAATGCCCCACCTGAATCTGAAGATGATGGAGAGGCAATCAAAATCACCCCATCCTCTGTTTCAGGAAATATTACTGAAGCACCATTACTTTCATTAATAAAATTATAAACTTTTGATAAATCGGTAATATTAATTAAATTAACCTTACCACAACTCATTTTATTTTTTTTAACAAGCAATTTACATGATTATCAGAATTATAAGGCAATGATGTAATTACTAAGCCATCATCATTTGTCTCTTTAACTTCTTTTACCGCTATATTTTTATTTTCATAATTTTTTTTCAGCCTATTAGTGTACTCTAATCTATAACACTCTTCTTTTATTAAAGCTGCTCCCTCACCTAAAGTATAAGTCTTTCTCCCTTCACATTTTTTTTCAACATTTTCCTTCCAAACTTTATAATCAGTTTTTTCATTATTTTTTAATATTTTTAATTTATTTTTGAGTACATCATTTTCTTTTTGTATACATTGCAAGCTCTTCGTAACATTGCTTGAATTACATAGTTCTGCATTATTCTTTGCACACGCTACATTCGAAATACTCAGCCCTATTACAAAAATCAGGTACAAAAGTTTAAAATTTAAAACTGGCATATATTAAGCTCCTTTAAAATTATCTGGCAATCTAACTTTGAATGGTTTAGGGATATTCTTTCTTAATTCAGAAACTGTACCATGTGCATGAACTGCTTTACCATGACCAAATATTAAACCATCGCGAACGGCTTGATCATGAAAGGCATTTACCCATGTTCTTCGATTATAATCATCAGAATAATATTTATTTGCATAATTCAAATGCCCACCAATTATAGACTGCCTACCCTTTTCTCTCTCAATTAAATAACTATTTACAAAATTTCGTATTCTTGGACTCACATCAGACATAGGCATATTTTGCACAGAACCATACGGATCCAGACTCTTGGGTCCTGTAATCTTTGAAAACTGCCTATGGGCATTAACAACACTTCTTACAGAATTACCCCAAACTCCTGATTTAGTACGATTTAAAATCGTATCTACAACACCAGCCGCTTGTTGTGAAAAATTTACTTCATTTTTGAATTTAATTACTTCTGTTTCTGTAACTTTCATAATATCTATAATATCTTGATTTGAAAGAACAAGTTCACTTGTTAAATTAGTAAGTACTGTTGACCGTTGCTTAGGGATAATACCTGCACAGCTTAGTAAAGATTCTTTATTTATATTCTTTAATAAGGTTGTAAATGGCATACCATTTAATTCTTCAATAGTTTTTTTAAAATTTATATTATTTCGATAAGTCATTGAAAATTTTGTTACATCGAAGTGAATCCAAGATGTAGCACCTGAAGTGCCATCATTAAACTTTTTAGGTTCTAAATAAATTTTGTTATCCAATCTTTGTTCTGAAGCACCCATTTTTACAACTAATATACTTTTCCGTATATACTCCATATCTTGTAATTCTATAGTTCTTTTTCTATTTTTATTAATATGAATATCCAAGGCTAATCCCATATGATTTACAGTTGTTCTGCCCTTTTGAATATTATTAGTTATACATCGATATCCTGACTCAATATATGCAACAGACATATTTTTGGATTTAAATTCATTTTTAAGATAGAAATCTAATGCTTTTAATATCCATATTAAAGACCTATGAAGCCCAGGATATTCATTTGCTGTATTTAATCCAGATCTAACACCTCTTCTATCATTTCCATACCCAGTACATTTACCACATGGGCAATCAGCCTTTTTCATAAATTCTTGTATTGGATATTCATAATAAAATTTATCTAAAGCAACTAATACACTTCCACAAATCTTTCCAGTTTCAGGTACTCCCATATAATCCCTTTGAAACTGCTTAATACATTTAGCTGTTAATTCAGTAAATTCATCTGTTGGCAATGCTCCTCCAAAGCCAGCTAACCGTATATTAACCTCTCTAATTAACTCACTTTTTCCACTAGTAATACATTGGGGGTTAGTTTTACATAGATTCGTTGTACGCACCTTTGGTGTACCACTACCTTGACTACGATCATCCACCGTTAAGATTTTTGTTACCGTTCCGACAGTAGTATTAAATACTTTTTTCCCCTCTTCATATAAATCATTTGCTTGCTCCAATGCCTGATTACCATAATCGGCAATAGTCACGCCAGAGTTTGCTTTAGGTGTAGATGCCTTTTGAGTAGGAGAGGTACTCTTAGGTATTGCAGATAATTTAGATGGAACAACTCGTTTAGCTTTTTCTTGATGAGAATGATTTCCACTCGCTGGAATATTAACTGGTAGTTTTATTACTTGTCCTATACTTATTTTATCAGGATCATCAATTCTATTTAAGTTTTCTAATGCTCTTACCGTAGTATAGTTCTGAGCCGCAATAGACGTTAGAGTTTCCCCTTTTTTTACAATATGAGTTTTCCTTTTATACTGTCCAGCATTTCCTTGATGCAATAAGGTCGCTAAATCCAATAAAACTTTGGGACTTATGATTTTTACTAACATTCGATCCTTAGACATCACAAATGATTGAACTTTGCTCATTTGCCCACTAAAAATATTCTTAATATAAACATCTAAAACTGTCCCTTTATCCCTACTTATTTCGACGATACAGCCAGCTGAATTTGTTGGACCAGCAGCAATCACCTGCCCAGTTCTCTGATTTTTTACGTTATATTCTAGTCTAGAAATTGGGTTACCAAACAAATCAACGACTTTAATCATAATTAAAGATTTTTTATTATTCGTCATACCTTAAAACCTTATCTTATTCATTATTTTCGGTATTTGAGTTAGAATCACTTTGGTCATTACCCTCAATAAAGTCTTCTTCATCAAAGCTTTCTATTGAAAGTCCCCATTCATCATCAGAACCAACCAAGACTTGCATTTTTGATGGTTCTGGTGTGCTAATCTTCCCAGTACGCCCATGCTCATCAATTTGCCCAGAAATAAAAGCACCTGTCTGTGGCACAAATGCTTTATAATTTAATTGACTAAAATCACTTTCCCAAAATAAATCATATACATCCAACTTATTGCTATACATGACCGTATTTGGTAGCTCAGGCACTTCATAAAATACCTTTGCCCCGCTTTCAAATACATGCTGTCCACTTTTAATTTTGAAATAACCACCAGTATTAATAAAAATGCCCTCTTTATTAATAATAAGTTGTGAGCCACCAGCTTTGAGGTTTATCTCTTGTGTACTTATCATTTCAATCTTGCCTTCAGTTGAAATAAACTTAATGACTTTTTTTGCAATCATTTCAATCAAATCATCATGAGCATGTACCTTGACTGGACCTTTGGCTGCATAAGCACTTATGCCTTTTTCAGCCGCAAACAAACTCAGCTTCTCCAGCGCATGAGCCACAATATTCTTCTGCGCACTTAAATTAATCGAACCTTGAGCACTTTCAGCAATATCTTGAGAAGCTTGTAAAATGATGTCTTCTGGTGTGGTTAAAGCGATACCATTGGGAGAAGCCAATAACATTAACGCTTGACGGAAAATCTTGCCTTGTGCTTGATCCTTTTCATCATCACTATTCTCTAAATCTTGGGTATAACCTTCCATAAAACCCTGTAAAGAATTGAGCGCCTGTATTGGATTAACATCCAACTTACTGCCTTTGCTAAACGTTCCACATGGGCTCATCACATCAAAATCTTTAATTTCAACATGAGTAATGACTTCACCTAAGGCTTTTAATCCTGCAAAAGGGTCAGAATCAAATTGGTCTTTTAAACCCGTAAGTTTGACCTTTAACAGATCTGAACCATGCTCCTCTATGTTTTCAATAAACGCTTTTAAGTTATCAACTGACTCTGTTGCTTCATTGAAAAAGTCTTTAAATTCATCAATAATATTTTCAGAGTCCGTACCAAATTTTTGAATATCATCAATAAAGCCACCGCAATCCTTCAAAGCTGAAATTGGATCGCGACTCACCGCATTTTTAAATAATCCAACAGTTGCTTGAAGCGCTTGATTAGCACCTTTCAACTCTAAAGAATTGATCAGTTTTGGCAGCCGATTCAATACATTCAACGCATCTGTTTGCTGTTTTACTGCAACTTCACTGAGCATATTCATGCTATCAGCACCTTGTTTCAGTAAAGATTGAGCTTGTGCTGCTTCCAAATGCTCAGCAAGTGCATTTTCCTGCGCATAGGTGCTAATAAGCATTCCTTTACCCGCTCGCACTGCACCATAAGCATCTGTACGCAACTCAAAACCTTCACCGCGACCATCACTACTTGCTTTATCTTTCGGATGACTTAGATTGCCCAAATTCAATTGAGTCGCAGCATGACTACTCTGCAATTGGGCACTGATTTGTCCGGTTGTATCATCAAAACGAAGCTGATTAAAACCAGACCCATTTACTTCAGAAGAACGAATACCGCTGAGTTTTTTCGTATCAGGGAGTTGTCCTTTACCATCAAACTTCGTTTGATGGCGTTGCGCTTCATGCAAACGCCCCACAACAAATGGGCGATCCACATTGCCATCAAAGAAATCAATCACAACGATTTCACCTATCCGTGGATGAAACCGCGTGCCATACCCCTCACCTGCCCATGGTGTCAGTACATCAACCCAAGCAGAATCCATACCATTATCATTAGAACCTGCCCCGCAATCATGCGTATTGTCCTCCTGACGGGTAAATAAGAAACGAACCTTAATACGTCCCCATTGGTCTACATGAATCGTTTCGCCTTCAGGCCCAACCACTTTGGCACGTTGTGGAAATGCTGCTGGTCGGTGTATTAAAGGATTGTATTCAGGGACTATCGGAATTCTACGGCGCACCAAAGACAATTCGTTGGCTTGACGCTGATCTTTGATTAAATGATGCCAATAGCTTAAATTGAGTAACTTTGAGAGTTGATCTTGTAGTTCTTTAGGTAAATTATTTTGGTTATAAAATGTTTTCCCCATAATTAAAAACTCTCGATCAGAACCTTCATGCTGATCAATTTCTGGGTGCTCTTTCAACTCAAACCAATAGCCGACTTGTGCATCTCGCACAGAACTAATTGCGGTAAAATATTTAGATTGTAATTCTTGATAACGCATGAGTTGCGCATTCATCTGATTCAGCTGTGCCGAACTGGAAATGGTCGTCTGATCTTCACCTTTTAGATCACTCGTCCATGCAGGGCTCAGTGTCCATGCCTGTTCTAAACTTAAAGATTCATTGTCTTGCTGTTCGCTGTGCTGATGATGACTGAACATCGCATAGGGCTGTTCTTGTGACAAATAAGCAGCTTGCCAACGTTGAACCTGAATTGCGGTCGATTGAATTGAACGCTTTGCAATTAGACTGGTAATCGTGTCAAAACGTTCAGTCGCATGACTACGATGAAAACGAATCATTCGTCGTGGCATTGCTTTGTATTGTGAATTATCATCAATCAAACGTAATTTCTGTGCTTGAATTTCGGTTGCAGAGACTGAAACGATCGGCGTTGATTCATCAATCAACCAGCTAATACCTTCACTCCGCCAAAGGCGAGTTAAGAACTCATGGTCTGTTTCATTTACCTGTATAATCAGCGGTCTTATGTCATAGTCTTTGGTTAAACCGCGGTAGTCCAAAGTTAAACTTGCTGCAAACAAGCGACTTTTAGATTGCCATTCTTTAAATAAAATTTCTGAAACTTCCACCACGCTTTTATTCATAAAAACACGGCTGTTACGGCGCTTATGCCATAAACTGGTTGCATCTTCGAGTATGATTTTATAAACAGTAAGTGCCCCATCACTTTGCCCCTGACTCGCCTCAGTGATAATGCCCGTAGTTCGATAAAGTTCACCAAAATCATTCACTTGATCTACAGCAACTTGGCAACCAATAAATTGCTTTAGTGGGATATGTGCGTTGACCGATAGGCACAATAATTCTGCCTTTAAGCCTTGATTGATATGTTGTGTGCCTTGAATACACTGTAGAAATACATTGGCATTGAGCACTGGATTTGAAAATTGAACATGAATCGCTCTTTTTTGCAGTCCTAAACCAAAGCGCTCTAGTAATACATGAATATTTTTTAACATTTTAATTATTTGTAGTGAATTATATATGAAGCTATATTAAACAAAAAAATTCAAAATACAACTGGAATAAAGCAAGTATTATGAAGCTAAACAAAACAAAGGGGACGATATCGTCCCCCATGAATCAATATCAATAGATTTTAGAAAGGCACACGTTTATATTCACGATATTCTGGTTTCCAGAAATTCTTTTCAATATTTTGCTGTAATTGCTCATCACTGATCGCAGGTGCAACACCATCCGCAATCGCAGCTTTTGCCACATTGAAAGCAATAATCCGAGAGACTTGCTGCAACTCATTCAAATCTGGTAACAAATCGGCATTTTTATCATGCAGTTTTGGTGAACAATCAGCCAATGCTGAGCTTGACGCAATCAGCATATTATCCGTCACACGTGTCGCTTGAACAGCAATCACACCTAAACCAATACCTGGGAAGATATAAGAATTATTACATTGTGAAATATTAAAGGTTTGGCCATGATAATTCACAGGTGCAAATGGGCTACCCGTTGCGATTAATGCTTTACCATTGGTCCATTCAATAATATCCGCAGGAACCGCTTCTACACGTGAAGTTGGATTAGACAATGGTAAAACGATTGGATATTCACAGTTTTCAGCCAAAGTTCGGATAATTTCTTCAGTGAATAAACCTGGTTGACCAGAGACACCAATCAATACCGTAGGTTTCGCATTTTTCACTACATCCAGTAATGAGATGATTTCCTCTGCATTGCCCCAATGCGCAACTTGATCAGTTTTTTGTGCCAATTTGCGTTGGAAATCCAATAAATTAGGCTGATTCTCAGTGATTAAACCAAAGCGATCGACCATGAAGACTTGCGCACGTGCCTCAGCATCTGTTAAACCTTCTGCCACCATCTGTGCAATGATTTGTTCCGCAATACCACAGCCTGCTGAACCTGCTCCAAGAAATGCAACTTTTTGGTCTTTCAGTTGTTTTCCTGCTGCACGACTCGCAGCAATCAAAGTTCCGACCGAAACTGCCGCAGTTCCTTGAATATCATCATTAAAACAGCAAATTTTATCGCGATATTTTTCCAATAAAGGCATGGCATTTTTTTGAGCAAAGTCTTCAAATTGAATCAATGCTTTTGGCCAACGGCGTTTTACCGCAGTAATGACGTCATCCACAAAATCATAATATTCTTCACCATTGATTCGTGGCTGATTCCAACCTAAATAAATTGGATCATTTAAAAGCTGCGGATTATTGGTTCCAACATCGAGTGTGATGGGTAATGTATAGGCAGGACTAATACCACCACATGCAGTATAAAGTGATAATTTACCAATCGGGATGCCCATACCCCCAATCCCTTGGTCACCTAGTCCAAGTATTCGCTCGCCATCGGTAATCACAATCACTTTGACATTTTTACGGTTTACATTGTGTAAAATATCATCGATATGCTGACGGTCAGGATAGGAAATAAATACACCACGATGACGACGATAAATATCAGAGAAACGCTGACATGCTTCACCTACGGTCGGGGTATAAATAATCGGCATCATTTCACTGAGATGATTCTCAATCAGATGATAAAAAAGGGTCTCATTGGTGTCTTGGATATTTCGTAAATAAATATGCTTATTGATTGCTTCGCTAAATGAGCAATATTGTTGATATGAGCGTTGGCTTTGTTCTTCGATGCTTTCGATCACCTGAGGAATCAAACCATGCAAGTTAAATCGGATTCGCTCTTCTTCAGAAAATGCTGAACCCTTGTTTAATAACGGGAGTTCCAGCAGGGTATTTCCTGCATAAGGAATATATAAAGGATGCTTTTTCAAATTTTCCGTTGTCATTTCCATTCTCATTTTGAAGTCAACAATCTATTCAACTTCGATATCTTGCTTAACTAAGACTTTTGTCGCATATAAGCTTAAGCCTATTTTTGACGAAATAGGTATTTAGATACGTGATAATGATATTTAGAGTATTTTACAAATTGATAAATTAAATTCAGCTATTTTTTAGCAGCAGATCATGGTCAAATGATCAAGTAACTTGTACGATCCAATCAAAATATTATCTTTTTTTATCAGAAAAGACCTGATCTAATTTGTTAGTTTTTTTAATCAATTGTTGATTTTCTTGTCCATTCGCTCTAAGTTATGAACAAGATGACAAAACTAAAAATCTATAACAATATGAATTTCAAATTAAATATTTTATTTCTGATTACGATGTTGCTTTGTGCAGGCTGTCAAACTGTTCAAAAAGTGTCTACGGGAGTAACCAAAACCTCAGATAAAGTTAAAAATCTGGTCGGTTTAGGTGAAACGAAAGCCCCTGAAATAGATCAGCAAGGTGTGGTTGATGCCAGCAAAGCCACGCTTGAAAAATTAGAACAAATGACGCTGAATATGCCGACTGGTCAGTGGGTATATATTGAAAATGATCTACAAGGCATTTATACCCTTCAAAATAAATCAACTGATGGTCACATGCTGTATTTTCGACTCAATTGTAAAATTCCTTCACAACAGTCAGGCTTTACGATTCAGGATAAAAAAGGTAAAGACCTACTCAAAGCTCACGATCCTCAAACAGGCTCTATTCAATTCTTAGTTGATAATAAAAATTATGGCAATCCGTTTGATTTGGTCAATGCGAAAAAAATGCCAGCATTTAAACAGGCTCTAAAAACTGCAAAGACGATTAAGATTTTTAATGATTCAAAACTGTATACCTTTGAAAATGCTCATTCTGAACTTTTAGATAAGTCGGTAAGCTGTAGAGAATGATTTGATTTTTTTGATTGGAATAAAATTAAACACCAATATATACATAAAATATTGTTTTTATTGTGTTTTAAAGTAAAAATTTCGATAAATAAAATAAATTATATTGATCAACTGATTGCAACACAGTGCCTTTGCTGATGGTTATTGCATATTTCAGATCGAATACCTTTTATTCTATACAAATGCATTCACCTAAAGCCTCGGAAATTTGCTATATTTAGCGTTTTTCTGCGACATTTATTTTTCGATAGATTATGAATACGGCCATACAAGCAGCTCTTGATCATGCAATGCAATCCCTAAAAGCTGAAGGGACTCTTCCATCTGACTGGAATAACACCAGCACTTTGACGCGAACAAAAGACCGAAGCCACGGTGACTTCGCTTCAAATATTGCGATGATTGGCGCTAAAGCAGCGGGTATGAAACCTCGTGATCTAGCTGAAAAAATCTTAGCGAACCTTCCTGAAGTCATCGATATTTCTAAAGCAGAAATCGCAGGCCCTGGTTTTATCAATTTCTTTTTAAATGCTGACCAGCGTTTTGCTGTCTTGGATCAAATCCAAGCTCAAAAAGACCAATATGGTAAAACTCAAGCCAATGCAGCTAAGAAAATTCAAGTTGAATTTGTTTCTGCAAACCCGACGTCAAGCCTACATGTGGGTCATGGACGTGGTGCGGCGTATGGTATGACTGTTGCGAATTTACTTGAAGCAACAGGTGCAAAAGTTGATCGTGAATATTATGTCAATGATGCAGGCCGTCAAATGGACATCCTCGCGACATCGACTTATTTACGTTACTTGGAACTTACAGGTCAAACTTTAGTTTTCCCTAAAAATGCTTACCAAGGCGACTATGTAAAAGAAATCGCGCAAAGCATTATCGACAAAGATGGCGATGCTTATGTACGCCCTGTTGCTGATGTTTACCTCGATGTTCCTGAAGATGTGCAGTATGCAGACGAACTGGATGCCGAAGGCAATAAAGTTGTTGTTTCAGGTGATAAAGAAAAACACATTGATGGATTAATTTCTAATTCACAAAAACTCATTGGCGAAGGCTATCGCATTTTCCATCAAGCCGCTTTACATGCCATTTTAGATGATATTAAAGATGATCTAGGTGAGTTTGGTGTTACGTTCAACCAATGGTTTAGTGAAGACTCACTCATAGAAAAAATTGATGAAGCTTTGCAAACGCTTGATCAACGTGGTTTTTTATACGAAAAAGATGGCAATATTTGGTTTAAATCAACTGAATTTGGCGATGAAAAAGACCGTGTAGTCAAACGTCGTAATGGACAAACCACTTATTTTGCATCTGACATTGCTTACCATTTAAATAAGTTGCAACGTGGCTACACTGACCTGATCGATATTTGGGGTTCTGACCACCACGGCTATATTACCCGTGTGAAAGCAGCAATCGATGCGATGGGTTATGACTCGAAGAAACTCACTGTACTTTTAGTGCAGTTTGTGAGCTTATGGCGTGGCGGTGAGATGGTGCAAATGTCATCTCGTTCTGGTCAATTCGTGACTTTACGTGACCTGCGTAAAGAAGTGGGTAATGACGCTGCTCGTTTTTATTATGTGATGCGTAAGTCTGAACAACACATTGATTTTGATTTAGATCTTGCTGTTTCACAAAGTAAAGACAATGCCGTATATTACATTCAATATGCACATGCACGTATTCAAAGTATTTTGCAAAAAGCGGGTACCGCAGGTATCGATTTTAATGTTGCAACTGCACGTGAAAATGCAGAACAGCTTACACTTGAAACTGAAACTGAAATCTTGGCCAAGCTTGCAGCTTATCCTGAAGTGATGGTACGTGCAGCAAATCATTATGAACCACATCAAGTGGGGAATTATTTGAAAGAACTTGCAGCGTTATTCCACGGCTGGTATGCACAAGATGGCGTTAAATTCATTGATGATCAAAATGTTGCATTATCGCAAGCACGTTTATTGTTATCATTAAATGTACAACAAGTCTTAAAAAATGGTTTAACATTGCTTGGCGTATCAGCGCCTGAAAGCATGTAAACAATAAAGAATAAGAGGAAGTCCACGTGTTTGGAAAAACGCAGCGCGGTGTGTCAGAACGACCGAATAAGCCTAAAAAACCTTTGATTCCCAAATGGTTAGGTATGCTTGTGGTCATATTAATCGTGTTAAGTTTTGCAGTTGCATTATTGCTCTGGAAACCGTGGGCACCTGTACAGCCTCGAAACGAAATCACTTCTGAGCATTATCAAGAAGATACCAATAAAGATTACCGTTTCTATGATTTGTTACCACAACAACAAGTCACCCCTATTCCTGATCAAGCTGTTCCTGAAACGAAAACTCAACAACAACCACTGATTGTGGAAGCGCCGACTCAAGCGAATGATGTGGACGTTGGCGTTGATGGTTCTGTGCAGCCTGCAACACCCGTGCAAGTTCAACCAGAATACATTTTACAAGTGCGTAGTTATGATGATCCTGATGCGGCGGATGCTCGTCGTGCAGAAATCATTCTCAATGGTTTATCTGCCGATGTTGTACAAAGTTCTGAAGGCGGTAAAACTTGGTATCGTGTGATTTCTGGCCCTTATGATTCTCAAAATGCTGCTGTGATTGCACAACAAACTTTGCAACACAGTGGAATTGATTCAATTGTGGTTAAACGTAATTAACAAAATGAATTAAAGATAAATGAATTTCAAAAGGATGCTTCTGCATCCTTTTTTATGGCTCAATCTTGATGATAAAATCCTGAATTAACTCAGTAACCTGATCAGAATAAACTTCTGCTAAGTCATGTTGTCCATTTTCAATGATATGCAATTCCGAATTTACTATTTTACTGTGTAAATACTGCCCCACAGCTACAGGACTAATTGGATCTGCATCACCCCAAATCAGTAATACAGGACAAGTGATTTGATCAAGGAAATCATCTAAATGAGATTGATGCTGAACAAACCAATCGGGCACAGAGAAAGTCTGTTGATAATCTTTCCGCCAATCTGCAACATCAAAACGACTTAAATCAATCCCACCTGATGTTGCAACCAAGACCAATGCTTTGACGTGCTGAGGTTTCTGCAAAGCGGCTTGTACTGCAAAAATTCCACCCATAGATTGTGCAACAACAACCGATGGTTTTTGAATGTGCTCAAGTACATAATTTTGCAGTGCTTGAAAGCTTTGCACAGCAACATGATCAGGATGACCACCAAAGCTTGGGTAAGCGATGGTGGCCTTCTCATATTGTTGTGGTAATCGATTGATTACAGGTTGCCAAAATTCGGTATTTCCCGACGCACCTGCTAAGAAAATCATATTCAAATTCATTACACTACTAAGCAAATCCACACCATTCTCTAAAAATTACTTTTTGCTTTGGCAATTTGAAAGGCAGGACGTTGTTGAATTCTTTCTGCATACGCCACCATTTGTGGATTATTGGCTTTAACTCGCTCTTGCATCGCAACAACAGGGAAGCTCATTTGAATATCAGCAAAAGAAAAATCGCCTGCAAAATATTCATGTTCAGACAAATAATTTTCTAAAAAAGCAGCATGTTCTTTTAAGCGTGGATTGATAAAACCACCCTTTACCCCATCGCAAATTTTATTGGCAATCGGTTTAATTAAAAATGGGACATGCTTCGGTACATTGCTCATCACCAAAGTCATCACCAAATAAGGCATCAAAGAACCTTCTGCATAATGCATCCAATAATTGTATTGCATTAAATCTTTAGGATTCTGTGGCTTAAATTTGTTTTCGGTATCATAAGTACTTTGAAGATATTCCAAAATCACCGCAGATTCAGCGATGACTAAATCACCATCCGTCAAAACAGGTGCTTTGCCCAAAGGGTGAATTTGTTTTAACTCAGGTGGTGCCGCAAAAGTGGGCAATCGTTTATAAAATTTAACTTGATATTCGACACCTAATTCTTCAAGTGCCCATAAAATTCTTAAAGAACGTGATTGTTCTAAGTGGTGCAGTGTAATCATTTTTGTGACCTCAATTTTGTATATCGACTATAACGGATTCACATAAAAAAATGACACATTGTTTTTATACAAAGTGTCATTCTTAGTTACATGAATCAAAACCATTCAGATAATTGAGGTACTGATTTCGACACTTCTCAATAAGGTCTTAGTCACAGGTGTTTTTTGACAAATATCTAAAACCTTTTGATGCATTTCATCTGACAAAGGCTCAACAAAAGATAAACGGCGTTCAATCCATTCTTTGCCTTCTTTATTGGCATTGAAAAAAGCTTCAACAGTAAATTCACCTAAATCAAATTCCTTGTGTTTTGCATACATCCGCAACGTGATCATGGTACAAGAAATCAAACCTGAGCAAATAAAGTCATACGGTGCAGGCCCTTTATCTTGCCCACCAATTGACTCTGGTTTATCTGTAATGAAACGGTGTTTACCGCTGCTGATTTCACCTGACCACTGTTCTGGAAAGGTTTTTACTTTTGCACTTGCAATAACTGCCATGTTGTTTTCCTTGTCATTCTTCTCATCAATATTTACTTTGAAGCTCGCATTTTATCTGGAAAAGCAGGCGCTTCTAGGCGTGGCCCATCATATTCGGGAATCGTGCCAAAACGAGCATCTTGATTAATCCATTGCTCAGTTGCAGCTTTCAACTCTTCTTGGGTACGACCAACAAAATTCCACCACAGTAGAATTGGTGATTCAAACGGTTCTCCGCCGATCAACAATAAACGTGAACCTTTGTGTAATTGCACTTCGATATGTTCAATACCTGGTTCGAGCACCACCATATTGTCACTATCTAATTCATGACCATTGATGACCGCCTCACCTTCTAATGCTAAGAATCCATATTCAAATTTAGGATTGAGCGGAATACGTGTACTGGTCGATTCTTTTGCATACAAATCCACACCAACCAATTCGGTATGTACTTTTACTGGAGAAATCGTGTCCTTGAATTCACCAACCAATACGGTAAATTCAACATAGTCCTGCTCAACGACAGGTAGGACTGGATAATGATCAAACTGTGGAGCCATATTGATCTTATCATCAGGTAACGCAATCCAAAGTTGTGCTGCATGCATTTTAGTTTCAGTTTCGGGTGCGACTTCAGTATGTGAAATACCATGTCCTGCTGTCATTAGATTGACTTGCTTCGGTCGAATTAACTGCTTAGAACCAAGGCTATCGTTATGCATCATGGTTCCTTCAATCAACCATGTAAAAGTCTGCAAACCGATATGCGGATGTGGCCCGACATCTAAACCATCACCTTGAGGAAAAGTGACAGGACCTGCATGGTCTAGAAAACACCATGCGCCAATCATACGTTTTTGACGACTGGGTAAAGCGCGTTTAATGACAGTGCCTTTGCCTATTTCCGCAGAACGAATTTGAAAATCTTGTATAAATTGATTTACATATTTTTCACAATCGTCAGAGTTGGAAATTTCAGTATAGTTACTATTGGTCATTTTATTATCCTAAAGTTGCTGTTCAGCTTAGGATGTTTATTCAACATCATTCCATTTTATGATCATAGCGGTTAAATCCGCTTTAACCTATAATTAACTTAATACGCTGAATATTATCTATAGGACAATAGTAGTTTTGTTTTTGTTGTAAATATTTTTTTATTTTAAGAATAAAAGCCTTTGTGTACAGCATATTTTTCTCAATCTTTGAGATCTTTGAGAGAGTAATCCATTACCCATTTTATATTTTAAATAAGACTATTTTGAATAGGCTTTGTCACTCAAAAGAACTATTTGGGTACTTCTGGTGGCGTAAGATCTACAATTAAACCTGTTAATCGGCGAACGATTGGTAAGAATATCAGCACTGTTGGATAGGCAATCGCCCAAGAAAGTAGCCAAATGGGGAACCATTTGGAAAAGAATCCATCGATCATGCCTAGGTTTTTCCAAAGATTAAACATCGAAATTGCTGCACTCATTAGACATGAAAGTAGTAAAGGCATAATCCAAGTCGCATATTTAACAGGCAGTTTTGGAATATTACCGATGATCATGCTTGGGTTTTTCTGCATTTTTTCCTCACAGCATTGGTTTGCTATCTATTTGACTATGATTACTTTTTAACATGTTGTTTGAGGTGTTTCATAAACTGCCCAAACTGCGGTAAAAAATCTTTAAATAACGCATGGTTTTTATTTTCTAACATCACTTCTCCAAACAGTTTTAAACCAACTGCAAAGGATTTCATGGTTTGTTCATCAAATAATTCAGCTTGTTGTAGTCGTTGTAATATCACAAAAATATCGTCATGGTTGCCGACATCAAATTCTAGTTTTTCTGTATAAGTGGATGGATTACCTTGTGCATCGGCAAGGTGTTGTACTGTGACATGATATTGATGTTGTTTCATATTCTTCTCAATTTCAGTTTTAAAGACGGGTGATTTCAACAGCTGCTTGATCAATTTTTTCAGCAATTTGTCGAACTTGTTCAGGGTTAAAATCTTGATTTTTCAGTTTTAAGCGTAAGGACGTTTTTAGATTTTCCATCGCACGGTGTATATCTAAAAGTTGGTCGTTGTTGTGAATTTCTCTTCGCGTTTGCAATTTATCGAGTAATTCTTGTGTGATCGTTTGCTGTTGTTGTAAATGTGCAATACCTGTCTGTGTAATATGATATTGCTTACGATCAGCTTCCGCGGGTTCTACAGTAACAAAGCTCATATCTTCTAACCAATTCAGTGTTGGGTAGATTGTTCCTGCACTTGGGCTATATCCGCCACCCACTAAATCACCAATTTCTTTAATAATTTCATAACCATGCTTCGGTGATTGCTGGATCAAATGCAAGACCAAGAGCTTCATTCGTCCTGCTTCAAACAGACGCCCACGGCGCCCATGATGATGCTGTTCTTCGATCATTTGCTTTTACATCTGTATCTTTAATGACTATTAAGATATATCTTAATATATCTTTTGTAAAGTTTGGATGTGAAAATAGATTTCAATATTTTGATAAATAATGAATTTGTTTTCTATTTAAGAATAAGCTTTAGAGATTAAGATATAAAAAAGGCGCTGATGTGCCTTTAAAAATTATCTTCGTCAAATCGATCTTGATCTATTTTATAAATATGAAAACTTCTTTCAATCTGTACACCTAAGCCAAACTCAATCATCAAAGAAGTTAACTTCTTTCCATCAATTAAAACAATACCTGACTTAAGTGCGGATTCTTTAGCTTCTTTACTAAAAGTTGATGTCGTAATAAATACACCTTTTTTAGCAACCTGATCTGCTAGTGCACCTTTAAATTGTTGAATATCAGGACGCCCCACTGTATTTTCCCAACGCTTTGCTTGAATATAGATTTTATCTAAACCTAAACGATCTTCGCTGATAATTCCATCTATACCACCGTCACTGGTTTTACCTATGGCTTTTGCAGCATCTTGATGCGACCCGCCATAACCCATGACAACTAGCAAATCGACAACTAAACGTTCGAAAAATGCAGGAGAATTGCCTTTAATTAAATTTAGTAGCTCAATTTTCAAATCATCATTTAATATTTTAGATTGCTGGGAAATAACCTCCGGAGGTGTTAACTCTTCAGAATCCAAATCATCTTTCTGTGTACTTTCATTTCTTTGTTCTTTTCCATTTTTTGTATTTATTTTTCTAAATTCACTGAAAGTATCAAATTGAGATAAATATTGTGCGTCTATTTTTTTAATTTTATTTAGATCTAAACTTTTCCCTAAATTAGACAACTTAAAATGTGCTCGTTTAGGATAATCAATTAATCCAGCTTTCTTTAGATAAGTCTTGGCCCATTGCAAACGATAAAAGATAACATTTCGTCCGTCTTCCATTGTTTCATTTCGATCTTCCTCTGAACACTTTAATTCTTGAAGTAGCACTTCATAAGCTTCTTTTAAACTATAAGTCACATCATGTGATTGCATAATACGAAGCAAAGGCAGCATCAAATCATAATGTGTATACATATAAATCCAAATTTAATTTTAGAAAGTGTGAACTTTATTCAAAACAGGACAAGTATAAAAGAAAAAGAGCGCCTAAGCGCTCTTTTAAGAGTAATTTTCTAGGATTCTGCCGCAGGCATAGCCTTTGGCGTAAAATCGGTAAAATGCGTTGCATTTTAAAACCCCGATTTTATTCCCATTCAATCGTTGCTGGTGGTTTAGATGACACGTCATAAACCACACGTGAAACATCTTTAATTTCGTTCATGATACGAGTCGAAATTTTATCTACAAGCTCATAAGGAAGATGTGCAAAACGTGCTGTCATAAAGTCTACAGTTTCCACTGCACGAAGTGCGATGACCCATGCATAACGACGACCATCACCCACCACACCTACAGATTTCACAGGTTGGAATACAGCAAAGGCTTGCGCAGTTTTATCATACCAACCACTTGCACGAAGCTCTTGCATAAAGATGTCATCTGCAAGACGTAAAATGTCTGCATATTCCTTTTTCACTTCACCCAAAATACGCACGCCCAAACCTGGACCTGGGAATGGATGACGATAAAGCATTTCATGTGGTAAACCTAAAGTTGTACCTAAACGACGTACTTCATCTTTAAACAAATCACGAATCGGCTCAACCAATTCAAAAGCTAAATCTTCAGGTAAACCACCCACATTGTGGTGTGATTTAATCACATGCGCTTTACCATTTTTAGTCGCAGCAGATTCAATTACATCTGGATAAATCGTCCCTTGTGCAAGGAAATTTACGCCATCAAGCTTACGTGCTTCTTCAGCAAAAACTTCAATGAATTCACGACCGATGATTTTACGTTTTTTCTCTGGATCAACTTCACCTGCAAGCGCAGTTAAGAAACGCTCTTCAGCATCAGCACGAATCACTCGGATACCCATGTTTTTCGCAAACATGTCCATCACTTGCTCACCTTCATTTAAACGAAGTAAGCCATTGTCTACAAATACACAAGTCAGTTGGTCGCCAATCGCTTTATGTAAAAGTGCAGCAACAACAGATGAATCCACGCCACCTGAAAGACCCAATAGAACTTTTTGATCACCAATTTGCTCACGTAATTGTTCAACACGTAAGTCAATGATGTTTTCTGAGTTCCAAAGATTACGACAACCACAAATGCTATGGACAAAGTTAGACAATAACTCTGCACCTTTTGCAGTATGTGTGACTTCAGGATGGAACTGTACACCGTAGAAACGACGAGCTTCATCACTTACTGCTGCAAATGGGCAACTTGGCGTGCTTGCTGTAACTTTAAAACCTGCTGGAATCGCGCTGACTTTGTCGCCATGGCTCATCCAAACATTCAGTTTGTTGTCACCATCATTCAAATCACCAAGCAATTGATCACGCTCTAGAACGTCAACAGCTGCATAACCAAATTCATGAACTGTACCCGGCTCTACTTTTCCGCCAAGTTGTTCCGACATGGTTTGTAAGCCATAGCAAATACCCAATACAGGTACACCTAAATTGAATACAACTTCTGGCGCACGTGGACTGCCTTCTTCATGCACACTTTCAGGGCCACCTGATAGGATGATACCGTTAGGGTTAAATGCACGAATGTCTTCTTCAGACATATCAAAAGCATACATTTCAGAATATACACCAGCTTCACGTACACGGCGTGCAATAAGCTGGCTATATTGAGAACCAAAATCCAAGATGAGGATACGGTCTTCAGTAATTTGAGTATTGGTAGTCATGGGTAAACAACTATGCAGGCAAATGAATATAAGCGCCATATTCTAGCATTTTTCTACGCTAGACGCACACCATTCCATCAACTTCACTAGATTTTCAAAATTTATTGAATATTATTCAGAAGTTGCTCATTCCTTTTGAATGATTTCAATCGACTTGAATTGAAATAGGAACACAAAAAAGCCAGATACAAATCTGGCCTTTATCAAAAAAATTCGGATTTAAAAATTATTTTTCAATCGCATGATCAAGACTGAATTTACCCGCACCATGTAACATTAAAAAGAATAAGCCACCTGCCATTGCAAAGTTCTTCATGAAATTAATACTATCTTGCGTACCGTCATGGAATATAAATGCTGTGATAATACTAAATACACCTAAACCAAAAGCAGCAAAACGTGCTTGAAAGCCAAATAACAAAGCTAAACCGCCGCCAAATTCAACTAAAATGGTTAATGGCAATAAAGCTCCAGGCACACCCATCGACTCCATATAACCTACTGTTGCTGCATAACCAGTGATTTTTCCCCACCCTGCAACAAGGAAAATATATGCCATGAGCACACGTGCAATTAGAGCTAAACTCGCATCTGTATTTGGTTGATTAACGATGTTTTTTACGATGACATTTGGATTAAACATTTTGTGACCCTTTTTGAATTTGTTTAAAATATGTACTCATATTAACGCTGTTTAAAAATTTTAGAAATACTGATAATCATACTCATCGTCTCAGAAATAGAACGTTCAAAAAGTTTAATTTTTACCTTTAATTATTTACGTTTTAATACTGACTTTCATAGCACACACTGCTAGGATTTGTGCACAATTTCGCATAGTTTTTGCCTTATGGATCTGATTGATTTTATTTTGCACGTAGATGAACACCTCTTTGAATTTATTACCAATTATGGGAGATGGGTTTACGGTATTTTGTTTCTGATTATTTTTGTAGAAACTGGCTTAGTGGTCATGCCTTTCCTGCCGGGGGATAGTTTACTTTTTGCAGCAGGTGCATTGGCAGCATCAACAGGTGCAATGGATCCTGTTGTTTTGATTATTTTGCTCTTTATTGCCGCAGTACTGGGCGATACAGTGAATTATCATATAGGTAAATATATCGGCCCTCGAGTTTTCGAGATCGAATCAAGATTTATCAATAAAGAACATTTGGTTAAAACGTCGCAGTTCTTTGATCGCCATGGTGGCAAAACCATTATCTTTGCCCGCTTTATTCCTTTTGCACGTACTTTTGCACCTTTTGTTGCAGGTGCGAGTAGCATGAATTACAAATTCTTCCTGACTTATAATGTGATTGGTGCAATTTGTTGGGTTGGTTCATTTATTACCTTGGGTTATTTATTCGGCAATATGCCAATTGTCAAAGATAATTTTACCCATTTGATTTTCGGTATTATTATTATCAGTGTACTTCCTGGGATTTTTGGTTATATACGCCATAAGTTTTTTGATAAGAATAAAGGCGCTGCACATAAATAAGCCATTCTGCTCAAATACAGACAAAATATAGAAACACAGAAATAAAGAAGCCGATGTTTATTCATCGGCTTCTTTATTTAAATCAAAAGATAAAATTCATAAATATTGCTTTATAAAAAAATTACTTCTGAGCAACTTGGCGTTTTGGCACATAAGGACAATTTTTAAACTGAGCAGCTTGAGACAAAGCATCTTGCTCACCATAAAGACGAGATAGTTCAGTATTTTTAGTATTGGAAGATTGCCCCATATTCACAGAAATACTTGGGCCTATTCCCCAGCCACCACCACTGCCCCAACCACCACCAAGACCGAGGCCTACACCCACGCCTGTGCTTTTTGCAGGTTGAACGCCATTGTTAATATACTGCTGGATACGGTCAAACTCTCCCGCCAACTGCGCACAATTCATGGCTTGATATTGCGTTGGAGACACATAGGTCGGTTTTACCGTTGTTGCACACGCTGCAACGAGAATCGTCGCTGCTGCAACTGCAGATAGCTTTATTAATTTAGCGAATTTATAAGCAACCGTATTCGAAGTATTCATATATTTCTCGATCTTATTTCTTATCTATCTCATTGAACAACGCCTGATAGGCTTGAGTCAATTTATGATCTGTAGCCAAATGAATTAATGGAAGATTTTTATGGTGCGACTCTTTCATTAATACTGAAGGTGGCAACATATTTTCCAAAACAGGTAGACCTTCATCTTTGAGCTGTTGTACCACCTCACGTGGTAATTTTGCTTGCGCTTGAAATTGATTAACCACAATCCCTTCAATTTCAAGACGTTGATTATGATCGTCTTGGGTCTCGATCACATTTTCAATCAATGTTTGTAAAGCACGTTTTGAGAATACATCACAATCGAATGGAATCAACACTCGATCTGCCGAAATGAGTGCCGATAATGTAAAGAAGTTAAATGCAGGTGGTGTATCGATATAAATACGATCATATTGTCCTGCTAAGCTTTGAATAGAATCACGTAGCTTATAAATTTTATGTTTAGATTCTAAAGCATGTTCTAAAGTACCTAAACTTGGACTTGCAGGTAATACATCTAAATCTTTAAAAGGCGAACGATGAATATATTGGTCAAAGCCTTTATTTTTAGCTTTCAATAAAGAACCAATGGCATTGCCAATTAACCCTTTTTGCTGGTTATTTCCCAAGACATCATCATAGAAGTTTTCAATATTCGGCTCTAATGCAGTTTTATCTGCGGAATAGGTTGCGTCATCACCCAAAAGATATTGGCTTGAGTTGGCTTGTGGGTCTAAATCGATGACCAAAGTTTTGTAACCTTGATAAGCACTAATAGCCGCAAGATTGACCGCAATACTTGACTTCCCGACACCGCCTTTTTGATTAAATACCACACGAGTCAACATACAATTTTCCCAAAATGTCTTTATTTTTAAGCTTGTATATAGTTTAACCTAGACACTATATAACTGTGAAATTCATGTCTAACAATCAGCCAAAAACTGGTTTAATCATCACTAAAGCGATCAGTCCAATAAATGCAACTGCCCCAATGACAATACCTGCACGGCGTTGTGCGAGAAGAATGTTCTCATCTTTTTTATAGGCTTTAATTTGCGATGACAGTAAGACAAGAAACAGTATTATTTTTGCGTAAAACCACGGTTCTACATCAAAGTGCTTCATAAACAGTAAAACAACACCTGTAACGACCACAACCGTATAGCTTAAGTGTTGTAATGCAACAAAAGCCACTCGACCATTTGGGTTCGGTTGTTGCCCTTGTGTTCCAACAAATAATGTTAATGCACGTAATACAAAAACCAACAATGCCAGTGCAACACTGGTCATATGAATAATTTTAACGACTAAATGTATATCCATTCTCGCGACTCTAAATCTTAAGCTTTAGGTGCATGCGCACATTCAGGACTCGCAGGCGCTTGGCCTTGCCATTCACTTGGAATGTAAGCATGGATTGCTAAAGCATGGATTTTACCTGGGCTCAGTAATTCCTTTGCTTCTGCATAGACTTTTTGATGACGCTGCACTAAACGTAACCCTGCAAATTGTTCACTCACAATCACCACTTTAAAATGTGACTCTTTACCTGGAAAATATCCGCCATGCCCAGCAGACTCATTTATAACTTCTAAATGCGTCGGTTCAAGTAAGTTTAATTGCTCAATGAGTTGTTGTTCTAGGCTCATGCTGTACTCTCAAAATTTATCTTCATTTGGCTTTAGTATAACGGATTATCTGCTTTTGGCTGTGTTGATTCGAAATCGTTTTGCTTGTATTGGGCTAAAGTGATCTAAATAGAAGGCTATAAATTCAATTTTTTTACTTTTTTTAATAAATATGTCTTTATTTTATGCAATTAATCGTCGACTTTGCAGAAAAATCTTGACCCTATCATCTGTTGATGTATTATACACCGCATGCGGGAATAGCTCAGTTGGTAGAGCATAACCTTGCCAAGGTTGGGGTCGGGAGTTCGAGTCTCCTTTCCCGCTCAAAATTTTTTCATTCGGTTTTTTATTTAAAAAATTGGATAGACTCCGCGGGAATAGCTCAGTTGGTAGAGCATAACCTTGCCAAGGTTGGGGTCGGGAGTTCGAGTCTCCTTTCCCGCTCCAAAATTTTTTGATTCGGTTTTTTATTTAAAAAACTGGGTAGACTCCGCGGGAATAGCTCAGTTGGTAGAGCATAACCTTGCCAAGGTTGGGGTCGGGAGTTCGAGTCTCCTTTCCCGCTCCAAATTCAAAAAGCCCTAATCGAAAGATTGGGGCTTTTTTATTATTTTTAGATCATTTGATGATTTATATTAGAATTGCTATCACTCAACGTCATTTATAGTGTAAGAGAAAAAGAGAAAGCTATTCATCCAACTAAAACCACTTAATCAAAGATCTATCAAGCTACTCAAGTCAATATCCAACTTCTATCGTACAAAGCAATAAAAAACCAATCCGAAGATTGGTTTTTATAATAAAAACATCGATATAAAATTATCTTTCTCTTAACGCTTCTTTCGCTTTATTAAATGGTTTCAACAAGTATTCGATAATGGTTTTTTGACCTGTACGAATATCCACTGTTGCAACCATACCCGGTGTAATAGAGAACGACTTCCCTGCTTTATTCACTAACCGATCTTTATCTGTTCGAATATACACACGATAGTAGAACTGATCCTGTTTCACCTCATCACGAATCGTATCAGGTGAAATAACCGTCACCTTCCCTTCTAAGCCACCATAAATTGAATAATCATAGGCGGTAACTTTTACCAGTGCAGGTTGATCTGGGTGAATAAAAGCAATATCTCGTGGAGAAATACGTGCTTCAATCAATAACTGTTCATCGATAGGAACAATGGTCATCAACTTACCATTTTGCGGTACTACACCACCAATGGTTGTTACAGCAATTTCTTTCACCACACCACGAACAGGTGCTTTAAAGGTCGTTCGCTCTACTGAATCTGTACGTCCAGCGACCACTTGTTTTAGTGACTGAATATCCGCATTCGCTCGTGCCAATTCTTCACGAGATTTTACGTAATATTCATTACGCTTATCATTGATTTGGTTTTCAAAATTATTAATATCACGCTTTAAACGCAATACTTCAACTTCAGAAGCTGCCCCTTTAGCAACCAATGGTTGTGTCATTTGCAATTCATTTTGTACCAAAGTTAAAGCATGCTTTAAACCTGCAATAGACTCATCTAAATTTTCGCGTCTTGACGTATAAAGTGCGGTTTCTTCCCGAACTAGGTTTGGCATCGCCAAGACAACTTTAGGGAAATAAAGCGGCGTACCATTCACTTCAGCTTCCAAACGTGCAGCTGTTGCTTGAGTTGCTAAGAGTTTGGTTTGGCTCTCACCCACTTGTGATTCAAAACGAGTTGGATCTATTTGCGCAAGTGTTTGTCCTTTTTGAACAATATCACCCTCTTTAACATCTAAACTGGTCACCACACCGCCATCTAAGGACTGAATGGTTTGCTCTTTAGATGATGGAATGACTTTACCTGTACCTGTAGAGACTTCTTCTAATTTAAAGGTACATGCCCAAATAAGGAACACCAATAATCCAATCGCAATAATCCAAATAATAAAAGTTGATTTTGGCAGTGGTGGTTCAGAAAATTTAATCGCAGATGGATTCGTCGGACGATGGAGTACATCAGGCGCCACTTCACTATTTTGAGCTGCTTTTTGTTCTTGTTGTTCCTGACTCATGCTGAAGCTCCTCCTACTTTTGACTGATTAGGATTTAAAATTGCATCACGCGGGCCATCTTTGACAATTTTGCCATCGTGAATCACAATAATTCTGTCCACAAGTTGCAAAACAGCAGGTCTGTGTGTAGCAACAACCAAAGTACGGTGTCCTAACCATGCTTTTAAATGCTGAATTAACAATTTCTCAGAAACGTCATCAATCGAAGCAGTTGGCTCATCAAGCAGTACAATATTCGGATTACGCAGTAATAAACGAGTCAATAATAACGCTTGTCTTTGACCGCCAGAAAAACCAACACCACCTTCAAGTACTAAATGATCCAAACCTTCTTTCTTTTGTTCCACAATTTCAAGTGCATTGGTAATTTTTAAAGCCTGAATAATTTCAGCATCCGTCGCTAAAGGTGCACCTAAGGTTAAATTTTCACGAATTGTCCCAAAGAAAAGATGGGCATTTTGATTGAGCAGCGCCATATCACGGCGAATATCATCTGGATCAAGTAAGGTTTGATCAATCCCATCTAAAGCAATTTTACCTTGTACTGGCATTTGCATGCCTGATAATAATTGCAATAACGTAGATTTACCTGCACCATTTCGCCCTAAAATCGCAATCTTCTCACCAGGTTTGATTTTTAATTGAGGAATAACGAGCGAAGGTCTTGGATCTTCATCACCATATTTAAATACAACCCCTTTAAACTCATAATCACCAACAATTGCTTTACGGTGAATAAGTTGTGCACGATCAGGATGATCGACAGGCTTCTTCATCAACTCATCTAGACCTTCTTTTGCAACTTTGGCTTGCTGCCAACGGCCTAAAACACCCGTAATCTGTGAAATCGGTGCAAGCATCCGAGAGGATAAAATAGAACAAGCAACCAATGCACCTGTAGTCATATCGCCTTTCATGACTGCAAAACAACCCACTAAAACAACAATTGCATAGGTTAAACCTTGGATTTTTTGCGTCCAAGCATTGAGCCAACCTGTAATTTTACGTTGACGCATACTGATATCAGCAGAAACCTCATTCATATGATTCCACTGATTTTGGAAGCGTGCCTCAGCTCTTAATAATTTAATATCTTCAATACCTTGTACTGCTTCAACCAAGATAGCATTGCGTATCGATGATTCTCGCATACCCTCTTTCGCCAATTGTGCCAATTTCTTTTGCGCAAGAATCCCAGGAATAATCATTAATGGAACAACGAGCAACATAACCCAGAAAATATTTCCACCAATAATCCAGAAAATCACGAGGAATAAGAAAAAGAAGGGTAAATCTGCAACAGCACTAATGGTTGTTGATGTAACTAATTCACGAACTCCTTCAAGCTCACGGATTTGTGAAATAAATGAACCCGTAGACTTAGATCGATCTTTATTGCGAATACGTAAGGCGTGGCCAAATACACGATCAGAAATTTTTAAATCAGCACGTTTACCAATAATATCGGATAGATAAATACGAGCAATACGCAAGGCAAACTCAAAAATGGCTGCTATCAGCACGCCACCTGCCAATACCCATAATGTCGGTTCTGATTGTGATGGCACAACACGGTCATACACTTGCATAGAGAAAATAATCGTTGCCAATGCCAAAATATTGGCAATCATGGAAGCAACCATAATATCTGTGTAGCGCTTCCAATCTTTTAGAACGATATCCCAAAACCAGCTTTTCTCGTATGGCTTAATATATTCGTCTACACGTGCATCTGGAACAGACGTTTCTGGTCTGAAAATATAAACTTGTTTTGTATTGGCTTGTAAATCGCTCAAGCTAAAGGTTTGTGATAAACCTTGATCTCCACTGAGTTGTAAACTCGCATTTCCTTGGTTGTCTACTTTTTCAATAACAGCAACTTGCCCATTATTAAACTCAACAACAACTGGTAAACGCCAAGGGTTTAATACATCTGTAGAAAAGTCTGCTTTCCTGACATTTAAACCAATTTGACGTGTGATAATCGCAAGCAGGTCATCAACCGTTTGATATTTATTCCATTCCAACTGTAAACGAATCTGTTCTTCAGAAGGTTGAATTCGATAATGTTGTGCAACCGTTATTATGGCTTGTAGCCATGGTTGATAATTTAATGTCTTATTCATGGCTGCACTTCAAACCCTTGAATTTTTGTATTATTTAAATGATAAACATCTCTACTTTTACCGGTTACATTCACGTAAACAGCCACAGTGTCATAGATGTCATAGCGGGCACTTTCTCTTTCAATTCTTGAGCTATGGTAAGATTGTTCAGAGCTTAATAGATCTAAAATAGAACGCTTTCCAAGTTTGTATTGCTCTTCATATAGCTCTTTGGTTTTTGCTGTAGATCGCTCACGATCTAATAGCACCCAAATCTGTTTGTCTGTATTTTCAATATTTTCTCGAGCGGATCGTGTGGAATTTAAAATATTCAAATAGGTTGCATTTAATTTAGAACGTGCTGCTTGCTCTGCAAAACCAGCGGCTTTGACTTGTGAACCAACTGCACCTCCTTGATAAAAATTACTACTCACTGCAATCGAAATAGCGCTATCGGTATCATTGTCTACCCCAGTATTCGGATTTTTTCCATTCAAGGCTTTATTGACAGACCCCACCAAAGAAACCGTTGGATAACGACTTAATTCAGTTTGTTTTTTCTGACTTTTCGCAACATCAATTTCTGCTTTCGCAGCGATCATTGTCGGAATTGTATTCATCTTAGGTTCATCATATAAGCCTGAAAGGTTGACAAGCTCATCTGGAATTACAAATTCCGTCCGTCCCACATCAAAACCAAGTAAAGTTCTTAATTTTTGTTCTTGTTGACGTAATTGATTGGTTTGAGCAATCAGGTATGATTTTGAATATTCAACATAACTCTGAGCTTGTACAGGGTCTGCATTACTACTAATACCTGCATCAGCTCTTAGTTTTGCAATTTGATATAATCGAGTCACCCCTTTGACTTGATCTTGCGCAATTTGTACTAAGGCACGATATCTCAATAAAGCCAATACAGCTCGTGAAGTATCTGTAGAAATTTCATCAATACTGATTAAAACATTTGCCTGCTCAACAAGCAGTTTATTCTGTTGCGTGGTTACGCTCGATTTGACTTTGCCAAAGTCATACAGTAATTGATTGGCTTCAACACTGTACACCTGTCGCCCTCGGTCACTGGAGGTAAAATCACCAGTATTTAAACCGGCTTTTAACTGAGGATAATATTGTGCTTTTACGACATCGATATTCGAGTTTTGTGCTGCTAAGGTTGCAATTGACTCTGCAATATTTGGATTGCGCTTAATCGCGATTTGCACAGCCTCATCTAAAGATAAATTACGCTTTGGTGCCACAGAAGAATATGCTGCCATTTCGCCTTGCGCTAGCATATCAATATGATTTAACGAGTCGTCTTTTCCAGTCACAGACTTTGGTGCAGTCACGACAGGAAGTTCCGTTATCTGTGCATCAGGTTCAAAAACAAAGTCTGATAATTGGTTCATTTGAGCGGTTTTATAGGAATCATCTTCCTTAGGTTTAATTAAACCCTGAACGCCGTTTTTGAAACTTTTTAAATAGCTCTGTTCTTGTGCGTATGAAGGTGTCTGTATAAAAAGCATTGACCCAACCAATACGCTTAAACTTTTTACAGAAAATGATGGCTTCTTAGCTTTACACATTCGCGAATTTCACCTGGAAATAGCTTTTAATTATTAGCATTGAATTAAATGTATTGATATTTGATCTATATAAACTCAGTACTGTTAAATTGCTTAATTTAATCAACATTTTATATTACTGTACAGGCATCTTCTAAACCCAAATCCTTATCTTTTTATGCATACTATTCATCGCTAAATTCATTGTTTTTAATACATTTAGAATCTGTTTTATTAAGCAAAATAAGTGAAAAAACATAACTATTCTTAAATAAAATTAGATTGAATGTATCACTTATCTTGCATATTAATACACAAATTTATTTATTAAAAACAAAATTATAGCCACTTTTTTTAAATTAAAAAGAGAGCTTAAACCCTCTTTTTAATTTCAATCATCAATAAATATTTACCTTAGTACAAAATACTGTGACTTTGTAATAGGTCATCTAAATTCAATTGTTGATTTTGAAGTATCACAAGATCTTTCGCATTATATTGTGTACCGCTTCCATCAAGATCAACACGGATAACACTTGAAGATCCATCTTGAACAACTGAGATGTATTGGCTGATATTTTGGTCAGTTACCGTTTGCCCACTTAATAATGAACTCACATCAATCTTGTCACCTTGAGCTTTTGAAAAGTCAGTCCAAAGATCAATTTGATTGTCAAAATCATTAAATGCGGTAAATTTAACCGTATCAGCACCAGCACCCAGCTCAAGTACCTGTTCAATTGCGTTAGATGTCACATTGTCAGCATATGCAGTACCATGAACTGTACTTTCAAAACCAACTTTCAATGTTGCCATAGCTGTTTCACCATTTGCAGCAGTTACTTTATACACAAAATTATCTGTAACAGGCGTATTGCTGGTTTGGGTATAGGTATAATCGCCATTTGCATTAATCGCTAATTTACCGTATAGACCTTGTACCGTACTGCTCGAAGTCACATCTGTAAATGTCGCTCCGCCATCAACCGAAACTGCAAGTTTCTTGGCAAAAATACCCAATGTGTCAACATTTGCTGTATCTGTACTCACACCAGTAAAGACGTTGCCTGATGTTGATCCATATCCATCCTGATACCATTGATCAGTCACAGTTTTCGTTGTAACAGTCACATCTGTATCAAACTCTTGCGGACATGGATGACCACAGTAACCAGACTTCGCAGTAAAATTCACACGATATTTTCCAGCTTCAGTGACATTTACATTGGCACTAAATAATTCATTACCGGTATAAACACAATTACCGCATTTATCAAAATATTTAGAACCTGACTGCCCTGCAACATTTTCCCATTGACTGGTTTTACTATTGTAACGCTGCAATTGCCACGTAAATGTTGTGTCATCTGCATCTTGATAAACTTTATATTGTCCAAAAATATTTTTCTCGTAGCCGCCTTTTACAGCAACTTTAACAACTGACTCAGACTGACTTGCTACAGTAAAACTACTCGAAACAACACTCGATGATTTATTGTAAGTTGCTGTTAATTCACCTGAAGTTACAGCTTGCGTAGATGTATTGATTTGCTTAAATAGATCAATGTGTACAGTATCTACGTCATTTTTTAAGCTCAACATTTTCGCTGGTTGAGATGGATCATTTGGATTCCATTCCAACTTCACTTCATCTGCTTTAATTTGCACAAATACTTTAGCAGTTGAAACATTACCATTGGCATCTGTGATGCTATAAGTAAATTGGTCTACCTGCCCCACAACTTTGATATCTTTGTTTGGCGTGTACTTATAAGAACCATCTGCTTCAATAACAATTGTTCCGTATTTACCCACCAATGTCGTTCCTGTTGCAGTCACATCAACAGTTTGACCATCAGCATTGGTTATTTTCGTCACAACCTTGCTCGCGCCTACATCATTCAATAATACATCGCCTTCAAGCACATTGGCTTTGATCACTTCTAAAACATCAGATCTAGTCTCTGTTTTATAAGTCACATTTAGGCAATTTACAGACACAAAGCTAAATAATGTTAAATCTTCAGCAATAATTTTATAGTTACCTTCCTCAAGATTTTGAGTAGAAATACGACCTTGTTCAGGGAAGAATAAGAAGAATTTATTAAATAAACCGGCATCTTTATTTGAAACGACTTTTGCCCAAGAACCATCTGTATTTTGCTTATACAGTGTGACCTTAATCGCATCAAAGAAACTACTTAAGCCAAGATTTGTTGCTTTGATATCAACACTTGTCTTCTGAGTATCGCTAACATTAAAGTTAATTTCAGCAGCTTTGCAGCCCAAAATAGGCATACCAAGGAATTTAAATACTGAACCAAAAGATTTCTTTTCAGTATATGTAGACGTTGTTGTTGTATAACCTAGATCAACATCTGCTTGTGCCACATCATTATTTGCATGAATGAGAATTGGTGCCGTTGCGCTTTGTGGCAAACTCACATTACCAGCACTATCCGTTGCAGTCACATTAACTTTTTCGCCAAAACCATATGGTCTATCTAAAGTTACTGCAAATACGCCACTTGAATCAGTCGTCGCTGTACCAATAACATTACCATTTGCATCTTTCACAGTGATGATGCTATTTGCCTCTGCTGTACCGACAACTTGAGTACCATCTGCATTAAATGTAGGCGTACCTAACGTTGGTGGCGTAATATCATCGGCAATCACTGGTGCTTCAGGCGATGTATTATTTGCTGCATCTTGTGCCGATACTTTTAGCTCTTCACCATTTTTCTGCGCTGGGCTAATGCCTACAGTAAAATCACCATTGGCATCAGTAACACCTGTACCAATCACTGTACCTGTAGCATCTTTGATAATGATCTTAGAATTCGGTTCAGCCTTTCCAATAACTGTTGTACCGTCAGCAATCACATCTAAATCTGTCGGTGCATTTGGTGCAGTGATATCAGGTGCTGTTGCTTCATATACTGCCGAAGACAATGGATTTGGTGCTGTATCTGTTGCTGTAACATAGACCTTTTCACCATTGGCCTGAGCCGGGCTCAATGCAAAACTGAATGCACCTGTTGCATCTGTTTGACCTGTGCCTAATACTACACCCGCTGCATTTTTAACAACTACTGTCGCTGCTTCAGATACTTGACCTGTAATCGTTGCACCTGTAGTCACATCAACGACAGCTGTTGTAATCACTGGGGCTGCATTGTCTGCAAGTGCTGATGTTGGAGCAGAAGTATTCCCTGCCGCATCTGTTGCCGTTGCTGTAACGGTTTGACCATTGTTTTGAGCTGGGTTAACTGGAATCGAGAAGTTTCCACTTGCATCTGTGGTACCTGTGCCAATCACCACACCATTCGGATCTTTAATTTCAATCGTTGAATTCGGTTCCGCTTTACCAGTAACTGTCGCTCCTGCATCAACCACATCTACATCCGTAGGTGCATTCGGTGCAGTGATATCAGGCGCTGTTGCTTCATAAACTGCCGAAGTTAATGGTGTTGGCGCTGTATCTGTCGCAGTCACATAAACCTTTTCACCATTCGCTTGCGCAGGATTTAATGCAAAGCTGAATACGCCTGTTGCATCTGTTTGACCTGTAGCCAATACAACGCCCGCAGCATTCTTCACAACGACTGTCGATAACTCAGATACTTGACCTGTAATCGTTGCACCTGTAGCCGCATCAACGACAGCTGTTGTAATCACTGGGGCTGCATTGTCTGCAAGTGCTGATGTTGGAGCAGAAGTATTCCCTGCCGCATCTGTTGCCGTTGCTGTAACGGCTTGACCATTGTTTTGAGCTGGGTTAACTGGAATCGAGAAGTTTCCACTTGCATCTGTGGTACCTGTGCCAATCACCACACCATTCGGATCTTTAATTTCAATCGTTGAATTCGGTTCCGCTTTACCAGTAACTGTCGCTCCTGCATCAACCACATCTACATCCGTAGGTGCATTCGGTGCAGTGATATCAGGCGCTGTTGCTTCATAAACTGCCGAAGTTAATGGTGTTGGCGCTGTATCTGTCGCAGTCACATAAACCTTTTCACCATTCGCTTGCGCAGGATTTAATGCAAAGCTGAATACGCCTGTTGCATCTGTTTGACCTGTAGCCAATACAACGCCCGCAGCATTCTTCACAACGACTGTCGATAACTCAGATACTTGACCTGTAATCGTTGCACCTGTAGCCGCATCAACGACAGCTGTTGTAATCACTGGGGCTGCATTGTCTGCAAGTGCTGATGTTGGAGCAGAAGTATTCCCTGCCGCATCTGTTGCCGTTGCTGTAACGGCTTGACCATTGTTTTGAGCTGGGTTAACTGGAATCGAGAAGTTTCCACTTGCATCTGTGGTACCTGTGCCAATCACCACACCATTCGGATCTTTAATTTCAATCGTTGAATTCGGTTCCGCTTTACCAGTAACTGTCGCTCCTGCATCAACCACATCTACATCCGTAGGTGCATTTGGTGCAGTGATATCAGGCGCTGTTGCTTCATAAACTGCCGAAGTTAATGGTGTTGGCGCTGTATCTGTCGCAGTCACATAAACCTTTTCACCATTTGCCTGAGCAGGATTTAATGCAAAGCTGAATACGCCTGTTGTATCTGTAACACCTGTAGCCAATACAACACCTGCTGCATCCTTCACAACAACAGTCGCTGCTTCTGATACTTGACCTGTAATCGTTGTACCTGTAGTCGCATCAACGATAGCTGTCGTAATCACTGGCGCTGCGTTATCTGCAAGTGCTGATGTTGGAACAGAAGTATTTCCTGCTGCATCTGTTGCCGTTGCTGTAACGGTTTGACCATTGTTTTGAGCAGGGTTAACTGGAATCGAGAAGTTTCCGCTTGCATCTGTGGTACCTGTGCCAATCACCACTCCATTCGGATCTTTAATTTCAATCGTTGAATTCGGTTCTGCTTTACCTGTTACTGTCGCTCCTGCATCAACCACATCTACATCCGTAGGTGCTGCTGGCGGAGTAAGATCTGGAGCAATGAGAGATTTTGATGAAGAGTTATTTGAAGCATCCGTCGCAGTAGCTTGAATATTTTCACCATTAACTAAAGCAGGATTAAGACTAATTGAATAGGTCCCATCTACTGCAACAATCGCCGTTCCCAAAACAGCACCTGTTGTAGTACTTTTAATTTGAATCGTTGCACCAGGCTCAGACGTTCCTGAAACAATCGTACCTGTCGCATTTATGGTTGCTTGTATATCTGGAGCCTTATAGTCATTCAAGATAAGCTCTTGAGTATTTGGTAACCCCTGTTTATCTATACCCGTAATGATGACTTTTTCACCATTAATAAATTCTGAAGTAACATAAGAAAATGTACCACTCGGTCTTACCGTAACTGTCACCTCTTTTAAAAAAACACCAGTAATCGAATCATAAAATTTTAGACTAACTGGGCTATTCGCCATAAAATTGGGAGATGAAATTATATTTGTTGAAGCCATAAATGTGTCCTCTATAAAGTTTTTTTTAACACAAAAAATAGGTTTAGTTTTTTAAACTGGTTTAATTTTAAGCATTATACATATTTTTGTGATCTATTTCACATTTAAATCGTTTTTTTTAATTTATTTTGCTTTTTCTATAAAAAAGAGCCACATCGTAATGTGGCTCTTTTTAGTTTCACTTATGAATCTAGTTATTAATGTAGGATAATATTGTTATTTAACAAATCTGTTAATTCCAACTTACCTGTCGCTTCTAAAATCAAGAATTGACTGCTTGCGTAACTCGTTCCAGCACCATCTCGGTCTATGCTTAACACCGTCGATACCGCATTCGTCTCAGCATTCGTCACCGATTCAGCTGTTAAGTACTGCGCAATATTACTATCCGTAATGGTCACGCCTGTCTCTTGCTCAATTTGCGCAATCCAGTCACTGATATCTAGCTTGTCCTTCGCTACGTCAAAGTGATTCCAAATATCCGTCACTTGCGTACTTTGATCACCCGATGAGCCGTCATAAACCCCATCGCCATTAATATCAACAAAGTCTATGCTTTTATTACCATCAATATTGAGTGAATCATCACCATTACGATCAATCCAATCATTCAGGTTGCTATTACCAAAGGTACCTAAGTCAAATTGTGAACCATAACCATTGCCAATCGTGGTACCTGTTTCACCTAAGTAAGCCCCATCACTATTCATCTCAGCTGTGATCGTATCTAATACTTTGTACACCAAGGTCGTCGCTACACCATTTGAGTAGATCGCATCGTTATCACGGGTACTAGTGTATTCTTGGTACACCAGTGAGTCGTGCCAATCCTCACTACCTGTGGTATCTGCTTGACCTTTGATGTATTGCACTGGTGCATTCAAGTTATTATATGAACCCAACACGCCATAAGCTGTTGGTGGATACAAGTTACCACCTTCCGCAATGGTCTGATCTATGGACTGGTCATAACGATATTCCATCGGTTCATTTTGTGCTAAGCCTTGCAAGTGGACTGGAACAAGTCGTAAACCCGCAATCTCGCCTGCTGGTATTGGATTCACACCGTTATAACTAAACTCCCAGTAACCTGTGTTTGGCTCAAGTGTCGTGGTCAGTACTGTACCATTGCCTAAAGTCAGATAAACCTGCGCTTCTCCCCAATAAAGTTTGCCCTCGTAGCGCGTTGCAAATCCTGCTAGGTTACCACTGTCATTGTAGAATTTAATGTCGTCCATTTCCATGAAAGTTGATGCACTGAACTCTCCTAAATAACTGTATGGTGTGTAATACCAATTCACATAGTTAGATTGCCCATCAAACTCACTCAAAGGCGTCGGAATGTGTTGAATAAATTGTGGATTTATCGAGATATTGCCTGCATCATCTACGGTTTCAAACACATAGTTTTTAAAGTTATCCATATGATCCAGCAATGGTGAAAGGACTAATTTCCCATTGGCATCGGTATCCAAACCATCAACTGTTGTGAGTTCTGTCAATCCTTCAATATGTTGACCACGGTACTCTTGTTCATAGACTTTAAAATTGCGCTCACCTGTTTCACTAAATTGGAAGGCAGGGTTAGCCACATCTAATCCTCCTTGCGCTGAAGAACTCAAACTACCACTAAACTTACCTGTCGCTGCCACGTTATCGACACGGTAGTTTTGTGCAGTTGTTTCATCTGTACCACCCACATAAACTGTTGCGCTATTACCTGCAACATCTGTGATCACCGCACGGAACTTACGGCTTTGATCATTGATTTGCTGCGCAGACCAATCCACGTCATACGATGAAGTATTATTCGCAGCGATCGTTGCTGTATTTAGATCCGTCCAAGTACCATCCACCAGTGTTTGGTAAATCACTTGTGCGCCTGCTTCACCTGTCACATTCAATGTAAACTGAGTGTCGTTCGAGTAGAAGTCTGTAACGGAAACGCCTTTGTCTTCATAACCAGTCAAACTTATTGCAGTATTCGGCGTTAAAACACTATCAATCGTTACATTTTGCGATGTCGCCACACCCGGAATACCCGCAGCATCTAATATGCGAGATTCAAACTTATAAGTACCATCTGCGAACGTATTGGCAGTCTGATCCAATGTCCAAGTTCCATTGGCATTGCTCACTGCATCTTTCCAAGTCACACCACCGTCTAGGCTCACCTGAACTTTATCACCAGCGTCTAAAGTCCCATTGATCTGACCACTGATTACCAGCGTCTTATCATTGGTAATAAAATCACCCGCGATACCACGATCTTCAGAAATAGCGGTAATGACTGCTGTTGAAACAGGCGCAGTAACATCAATCACAACATTAAATGCGGTCGTTGGATCACTTGCGTTTCCAGCTTGATCTGTTTGGGTTACAGTTAATGCATGTGTTCCCTCGGTTAAACCTGGTGCAGGAATGGTATAACTCCAAGTCCCATCAGCTTTTGCAGTTGTTGAACCAACCAACAACCCATTTTCATAGACTGAAACAACACTATTGGCTTCGGCTTTTCCGCCTACTGTTGGTGTAGTGTCATCACTACGATCACCTGATTTCAATAAGCCCTGCACAAGTCCAACATCATCACTCACTGTTTCTAAAGTTAAGCCTGTTGGTTTAATTGTATCAATGTTAAATCCGATTGTTGCTGTTGCGGTATTGCCATTGCTTAATGTTGCTGTAGCCGTATAGGTCTGTGCACCATTGCTCTGTGTCGGCACTTCAAGTGACCAGTTTCCAGCACCATCTGCCGTTACAGAACCGAGTGAATTCCCATCTTTATCTGTAATTTTAACAATTGCCCCAGCTTTGGTTGTACCTGACAATACTGGCGTATCATCATTGGTTACGCCACCATCAGCGATTGCTCCTGTAACAGGTGCTTTGTTATCCGTTGCACTAATTGTAATATCTACAGCACTCTTATCGACATCGAAGGTCAATGCATCACTTGGCGCACTGGTGTTTCCTGCTGGGTCTGTTTGTGTCACAGTAATATTGTGTGGACCATCTGCCAATTCAACTGTTGGTGTAAATGTCCAATTTCCGTCTGGTTGAACTGTTGCAGTTCCTATAACTGTACCATTATCGGTTAAGGTAATCGTACTACCCACCTCACCTTTACCTGAGAATGTCGGAGTTCCATCATCTGTTACACTACCATTGCTAATTGTACCGACCACTTGCCCTACATTATCAACCGCAGCCAAATCAGGTTTGCTTGGTACAAGCGTATCTAGATGAATCACATAATCGCCAGTAAATGGACTCAATTGCCCTGCTGCATCGACCGCCTGAGCTTTAATCGCTTTAGCACCATCTGCACCTAAATCGGTAACTTCAACAGACCATGTACCATCTGTTTTGACGACTGTATTTGCAACTTCCACACCTTCACTATAGACATGAATCGTAGATCCAACTTGGCCAGTTCCACTAATCGTCGGTGTTTTATCGTTGGTTAAACCATCTTTTGGAATAGTTTGGTTGAATAGTCCACCTGCAACATTATCAACAACATTGGTAATTGCAGGGGCAGGCGGTGGAGCACCCAGTACATCAAATGTCCACGGTGTTGTCACAGTGCCTTCATTTCCTGCAACATCAACAGGTGCAGCAGTTAAACTATGTGGCCCTGCACCCAATGGTAAAGTTGGTGTAAAGCTCCATGTTCCATCGGCTTGAACTGTTGCTGTACCAATGAGACTACCATTGTCATATATATTGACATATGCAGCATCCGCAGGGGCTTTACCTGTAAATTCTGGACGCGTATCATCCGTCACACCTTGCTCTGGAATCGTACCTTGTATTGCACCGATATCATCTTTTAAATCTAAATCAGACAATGCCGTAGGCACTTTCGTATCTACTGTAAAATTCTGTGTTGCCACAGCACTACTATTTCCAGCCGTATCAATCACACGTGCTTGAACCGTATAAGTTCCATCTTGCAAAGTCTGTGCAGTATTGTCATAACTCCACGTCCCATCTGCTTTGCTCGTTGCATCTACCCAGTTTGCACCATTGTCAAAGGAAACTTGGACTTTTTCATTACTTGCCAATGCTGTTGAAGCTTTGCCATGAATGATTAATGTTGCATCTTTGGTCACAAAGTCAGATGCATTCACACCTGTATCTTCAGAAATACTGGTAATAGAAGCAAGAGAACTTGGTAATGCGGTATCAATGATGACATTTTGTGGGGTTGAAGATGCGCCAAGATTACCTGCTTGGTCAATCACACGGCTCACGACTGTGTACGTGCCATCGGCAAGTGTTGCTGCCGTATTGTCCAAAATCCACATATTTGCTGGACGATCCAGAGTTGCATCTGTCCAAGTTGTACCACCATCTAAACTAATCTGTACACGCTCATCCGCTGCTAAATTACCGACAACCGTGCCATTAAAAATCAATGTATTGTCATTGGTAATAAAATCACCCGCTTGACCACTATCCTGACTAATACTTGATAGCGTTGTTGTTGCAGTCGGTGTTGTTGTATCAATGGTGATTTCTTTTGTATTTTCAGCACCTGCTGTACCTGTTGAATCAATCACACGTGTAACCACTGTGTATTTTCCATCAACAAGGTCTGTTGCAGCGTGATCCAAATTCCAACGGGTACCCGTAGGATCAATTGTTGCTGTTAACCAACTTAAGCCGCCATCTAGACTGACTTGAACTGTTTCGTCAGGATCTAATGCCCCTGTCACATTTCCAGAGAAGATCAAAGATGGATCATTGGTGACAAAATCACCTGCCACAGCACTATCATCAGTAATTAAAGTCAGATCAGCTGTCGCTTTTGGTGGTTCAGTCACAATGGTTACATCTTGAGTGACTTGATGTCCAATATTACCAACTTGATCCACAACACGAGCAATAAATTGATGCGTTCCGCTACTCAACGTATTTGCTGTGTTGTCTAAAGACCATGTATGACTCACTGGATCGATTTGTACAGTTGTCCATGTATTACCACCATCGACACTCACTTCAATATGGTCATTTGCAGTCAGCGTACCAGACTCAATTTTACCGTTAATAATCAGTGTTGTGTCACTGGTTTTATAATCACCTGCTATGCCCGTATCATCACTAATTCCAGTAAATGCAAGGGTTAAACTCGCAGGCGGTGGTGTTAGATCAATCACCACTTGTTGCGTATCTGTGACGACGCCATTCAATACTTTATCAACAACACGCGTTTGAAATTGATAAGTCCCTTCAGCTAAGGTATTGGCTGTATTGTTGTATGTCCAAGTATTTGTTGCTGAATCAACAGTGACATTTAACCAAGTCTGACCACCATCTAAGCTGAGCTGTACTTGATCATCTGTAGCTAAAATACCTGTAACTTTCCCACTAATCATAAGTGTTTGATCATTGGTTTGATAGTCGCCTGCTGTACCTGTATCCTCAGTGATACTGGTAAATTCAGACGTAGCCGTTGGTGCAGAAGTGTCTATCACCAATTTTTGAGTAGAAAGTGGGCCTGTATTACCTGCTTGATCGACAACGCGTGCAGCTAAAGTATAAGTCCCATCGACCAATGTTGTTGCACTGTGATCCAGTGTCCATGTTTTGGCAATAGGGTCTAATAGCGCTTTAATCCAAGTTGTACCGCCATCCAAACTCACTTCAACAGCATCATTTGCAGCAACATCACCAATGATCGTTCCATTGAAAACTAAAGTATTATCATTGGTTTGGTAATCACCTGCCACACCTGTATCTTCAGTAATGTTTGAGAATAAAGCTGAAGCAACTGGTGGTCTAGAATCAATGACCACATCTTGTTCAGAGATATCGCCTTGATTACCTGCCAAATCTATGACACGGACTTGTACTTTATATGTTCCATCTGCAAGCGGATTATCCGTATTGTCGAAACTCCATGTTTTATTTGGATAATCAACCGTTGCTTCAGACCACGTTTTACCACCATTTAAGCTGATTGATACTTTATCCGTCGCATCCAGTTGACCTGTAATTTCACCATTCAACAGCAAAGTATTATCACTGGTGACAAAATCATCGATAACACCAGTGTCATCGGTAATGGTAGTTAATTTTGCTAAAGTGGTTGCATCAGGTGCTTGAGTATCAATTTGAACATTGACAGTACTCGCAGTACCCGCTACACCTGCAACATTGATGACTCGTGCTTGGAACGTGTATGCACCATCTGCTAAAGGATTGGCTGTATTGTCATAGCTCCAAGTATGATTGGTACGATCAACCACTGCTCCTTGCCAAGTTGCACCATTATCTAAGCTGATTTCAATATAATCTGTCGCCGCAAGATTATTCAAAATCTTACCGTGAAGAACTAAGCTGTTATCATTGGTAATATAGTCACCTGCAATACCGCTATCTTCAGTAATGCTGGTAAATTCAACCGATGCCGTAGAAGGCTGACTGTTAATAACAACATTTTGCGAAGTGAGTTGTCCTACGTTATTTGCTGTATCAATTACACGAACTTGAACGTTATAAGTACCCTCTGCTAAAGGAGTATTCGTATGATCAAACTGCCAAGTATTAGCAGTACGATCTAGCGTGACTTCAACCCAATTACGACCACCATCAAGGCTAATTTGAACATTCTCATTTGTTGCTAAAACACCTGTAACATTCCCTTGGAATAACAAGCTGCTGTCTTGAGTAATAAAATCACCAGCTATACCTGTGTCATCAGAAATTGTGGTTAATGTTGCTGTTGCTGTAGGAATACTGCTATCAACAACGACTGTTTGTGTTGAAACAGCACCTGCATTACCCGCAGTATCAATCACACGTGATTGAACAGTATAACTACCATCAGCCAATTCATTGATTGTATTATTATAATTCCAAACATTTGTAGCACGATCTAAAGTACTTTCCAACCAAGTCGCGCCACCATCCAAACTGATTTGAACACGCTCATCAGCAGCTAGAACACCCTCAACTTTACCTTTAAAAATAAGCGTATTGTCACTGGTAATATAATCGCCAAGCACACCTGTATCTGTGGTAATACTGGTTAAAGATGATGTTGCGGTAGATGCTGCTGTATCAATTTGAATCTCTTGAGTGGTTTCAAAACCAGGATTACCCGCTTTATCAACAACACGTGCAATCAAAGTATGCGTCCCATCAGCCAATGGATTCGCTGTATTGTCGTAACTCCAAGTACGTGTTGCTGGATTAACTGTTGCCTCTAGCCAAGTCACTCCACCATCCAAACTCAACTGTACAGTATCACCTGCCGCTAAGGCACCACCATTAATTTTTCCTTTAAAAACTAATGTGTTGTCATTGGTAATGTAATCACCTGTTATCCCTGTGTCTTCAGTAATTCCTGTAAATACTGCCGATGTTAATGGCGCACGTGTATCGATAACGATATCTTGAGCTGTTACTTGTCCTACATTGCCAGCCTGATCAATCACACGTGTTTGGAATTTATATGTTCCATCTGCAAGCGGATTATCCGTATTGTCATATGACCAAGTATTTGTTGCTGGATCAACCGTTGCTTCTAGCCAAGTTTTACCGCCATTTAAACTGATTTGGACTTTATCACCTGCTGCTAAAGGTGCTGACAAAGAACCTGTCAGTTCTAAACTATTGTCATTGGTCGAAAAATCTCCAACCACACCAGTGTCTTCTGTAATCGCTGTCAGCGTACTGACCACACTAGAAGCTTGTGTATCAATTACAACCGTTTTACTTGAAACAGTGCCGACATTTCCAACAATATCAATTACACGAGCTTGAACATTATAAGTACCATCAACAAGTGAATGACCCGTATTGTCTAATGACCACGTATGTGTCACTGGGTCTACAACAGCATCCACCCAAGTTACGCCATTATCTAAACTCACTTGAACACGATCATCAGCCGCTAGCGTATTGAGAATACGACCACTGATCAGCAAGGTATTATCATTGGTAATATAATCCCCAGCGGTTCCTGTATCTGTTGTAATACTCGTAATGTCTGCAATTGCAGTTGAAGCAACTGTATCTACAACAACCGTCTGAGTAATCACTGGACTTGTAATTCCAACTGTATTTATCACACGCGCTTCTAAACGATATGTACCATCAACAAGTTGGTTCTGCGTATTATCATAACTCCACGTACCAGCAGCACGATCTAACGTTGCATCTACCCATGTAGAACCACCATCTAAACTGATTTGCACATGCTCATCTGCATTGAGTGGCTTAACAACTTCTCCACTAATAATCAAAGACTTATCATTGGTTTTAAAATCTGCTGCAAGACCCGTATCATCAGTGATAGCAGTAAACTTAATCGTCCCTGCTTCCAACGGAGCGGTATTAATAACAACCGTATGAGACACAGGTGAAGTTACATTCCCTGCAATATCAACAATACGTGCAGAGAATGTGTATGAACCATCTGCAAGTTGATTTGCAGTATTGTCATAACGCCACGTGTTTGTAGCAGAATCAACCGTAGCATCTAACCAAGTTGTTCCACCATCTAGGCTCACTTGAACACGTTCGTCTGCTGAGCCTTGGAATTTACCCGATAAAATAAGCGTATTATCACCAGTATTAAAGTCACCTACTGTTCCTGTATCTTCAGTAATAGCATCAAAAGTAAGATGACTTGAATCAGGTGGACTGATTGTCGTATCAATCTCTATAATTTGACGAACAGGTGAACTCACGTTACCCGCCAAATCAATCACTTGAGCTTTTAATGTATGCGTACCTTCTGACAATTCATTCGCTGTATTGTCATATGACCATGTTCCCTGAACACGATCCAAAACAGCATCATGCCAAGTTAAACCATCATCAAAACTCACCTGAACACGTTCATCAGATGCGATAGGTTGCAAGACTAAACCATTCACCGTTAAGCTTTTATCATTGGTAATATAATCGCCAACAACACCAGTATCATCAGTAATACCTGAAATAGTGATTAATCCATCTACAGGTTTAGTTGTATCAATAACAATATCTTTTGCTACAGGTGCAGTGGTATTCCCTGCTGCATCAATAATACGTGTTTCTACTTGATGTGAACCTTCAGACAATGGGTTCGCAGTGTTATCCAAAGTCCACGTATTGTTTGTACGATCTAATGTTGCATCAACCCAAGATCCTCCATCTATACGTACCTGAACTTTTTCATCTACCGCCAGAGTACTCGTAGTGGCTCCATAAATAATTAATGATGTATCCGCTGTAATAAAATCACTTACTACACCCGTATCTTCAGTAATCCCTATGATATTTGCTTGCGCTGTTGGAATCTCTATATCAATGATGATCGTTTGAGGCGTTGAAAGTGGGCCTATGTTTCCAGCTTCATCAATCACACGAACAACAACATCATGTTGACCATTTGCCAGTGGCTGCGCTGTATGATCAAGTGTCCAAGTATTATTGATAGGATCAATAGTGGCATCTACCCATGTTGCCCCACCATCCATACTCACTTGTATTTTATCTGTAGGCTCAACAGTACCTGTAATGGTTCCATTTAAAATCAATGATGGGTCATTGGTAATATAGTCGCCAACTACACCGCTATCATCCGTAATACCAGTCAAAGTTGCAGTGGTTGTCGGAGCAACTGTATCGATCGTCAATGTAAATTGAGTACTACCCGATACTCCAGCGCTATTGATGATTGTCGCTGTATATTGATGTGTACCATCGATTTGAGCAGGAAGCTCAAAAGACCAATTTCCAGTCGCATCTACTGTGGTCGAACCAATTTCTGTCCCATTTTCAGAAATATGCACAACAGCATTTGCTAACCCCGTACCCACCAATGTTGGCGTTACATCATCTGTAATTGCATGATTGGCAAGATCACTTTGGTTTAACCCAAAGTCATCCAATGCCTTTAAAATTTCAACTTTGACAGGTTGAGTATCCACAGCAAATGTAAGTGGATCACTTAATGGACTTATATTTCCTTTAGGATCAACCTGTTGAATGGTAATGACATGATTGCCATCTGCTAAAGGTGTTGTTGGTGTAAATGACCAAGTCCCATCAGGTTTCACGGTTGCAGAGCCAATTTCTACGCCTTGGTCAAAAATTTTAACGACACCCCCAACTTCTTTACTTGTACCTGAAAATGTAGGTTGATTATCATCTGTTGTGGTATTGGGTTGAATTGCCCCCTGAACAACACCGATATCATCCTGCGCTGAAAAAAGCGGCTTATCTGGTCTTGTTGTATCTGCTACGGTAAAATTAGTACTATATGCCAAACCCTGCTTATCCGTACCAACGAGTAAGAAATTTTCACCATTATTAAATGGAACATTTCTTGCAAATGTACCATTTGCAAGTACTGTGACTACAATAGGTACTATTGAACTATCAATTGAACCATCTGCTTTCAATAAATAAATCGTAACTTTTGTTCCAGCCTTAAAGCTATTTGATTGAATTATTGCCATTTCTAAACCTCTATCTTTTATTTAGTAAATAATTTTATAAATAACAAATTATAAATATGTGACATAAATCACATTTTAAAGGATATATTGTAAATAAACGACATTAATTTTGTAGCTTTATTTAATAATTAATACAAAAAAAGCCACATCGTAATGTGGCTCTTTTTAGTTTCACTTATGAATCTAGTTTTAATGCAGGATAATATTGTTATTTAACAAATCTGCTAATTCCAACTTACCTGTCGCTTCTAAAATCAAGAATTGGCTACTTGCATAGTCAGTTCCAGCACCATCTCGATCTATACTTAATACTGTCGATATTGCATTCGTCTCAGCATTCGTCACCGATTCGGCGGTTAAGTACTGTGCAATATTACTGTCCGTAATGCTCACACCTGTCTCTTGCTCAATTTGTGCAATCCAATCACTGATATCTAGCTTGTCCTTCGCTACGTCAAAGTGATTCCAAATATCCGTCACTTGCGTACTTTGATCACCCGATGAGCCGTCATAAACCCCATCGCCATTAATATCAACAAAGTCTATGCTTTTATTACCATCAATATTGAGTGAATCATCACCATTACGATCAATCCAATCATTCAGGTTGCTATTACCAAATGTACCTAAGTCAAATTGTGAACCATAACCATTGCCAATCGTGGTTCCTGTTTCTCCTAAATACGCTCCTCCACTATTCATATCAGCTGTGATCGTATCTAATACTTTGTACACCAAGGTCGTCGCTACACCATTTGAGTAGATTGCATCGTTATCACGGGTACTGGTGTATTCTTGGTACACCAGTGAGTCGTGCCAGTCTTCACTTCCCGTGGTATCCGCCTGACCTTTGATGTATTGCACTGGTGCATTCAAGTTATTATATGAACCCAACACGCCATAAGCTGTTGGTGGATACAAGTTACCACCTTCTGCAATGGTCTGATCTATGGACTGGTCATAACGATATTCCATCGGTTCATTCTGCGCTAAGCCTTGCAAGTGGACTGGAACAACTCTTAAACCCGCGATCTCACCTGCTGGTATTGGATTCACACCGTTATAGCTAAACTCCCAGTAACCTTTGTTAACTTCAACCGTCGTCGTCAGTACTGTACCATTGCCTAAAGTCAGATAGACTTGAGTTTCTCCCCAATATCCATTGCCCTCGTAACGTTCTGCAAAACCTGCAAGGTTGCCATTGTCATTGTAGAATTTAATACCATCTGTTTCCATAAAGGCCAATGCACTAAATCCACCTAAATAACTGTATGGTGTGTAATACCAATTAGCATAGGTTCCACCATTAAACTCCCTCAAAGGTGATGAGATGTCTTGAATAAATTGTGGGTTAATGGATAGATTGCCTGCATCATCCACCGTTTCAAACACGTAGTTTTTAAAGCTGTCCATATGCGCAAGCAACGCCGATAGATCTAGTTTGCCATTGGCATCAGTATCCAAACCATCAACTGTTGTAAGTTCTGTCAGCTTTTCAATATGTTCGCCACGGTACTCTTGTTCATAGACTTTAAAATTGCGCTCACCTGTTTCGCTAAATTGGAATGCAGCATTTTGGGTATCTAGTCCGCCCTGTGTTGAAGGTTTCAGTGAGGCTGTGAATTTACCCACTGCTGCCACATTATCGACACGGTAGTTTTGTGCAGTTGTTTCATCTGTACCACCCTCATAGACTGTTGCGCTATTGCCTGCGACATCTGTGATCACTGCACGGAACTTACGACTTTCGTCATTGATTTGCTGCGCAGACCAATCCACGTCATACGATGAAGTGTTATTCGCAGCGATCGTTGCTGTATTTAGATCAGTCCAAGTACCATTTACCAATGTTTGGTAAATCACTTGTGCGCCTGCTTCGCCTGTCACATTCAATGTAAACTGAGTGTCATTCGAGTAGAAGTCTGTAGCGGAAACGCCTACATCTTCATAGTTACTCATTGAAATTGCAGGTGTTGGAACACTGATTGTTGTATCAACAATCACGTTCTGTGTATCAGTTGCTCCCACATTACCTGCTCGATCTACGACATGTGCTTGAACTGTATAAGCTCCATCCGCAAGCGGATTAGCAGTATGATCAAATGTCCAAGTTCCATTGGCATCACTAATCGCATCATTCCAAGTCACACCACCATCTAAACTGATCTGAACTTTTTCATCAGCGCCTAATGTTCCATTGACTTTACCGTTAAATAACAAAGTATTGTCATTGGTAATAAAGTCTGTCGAAACACCACTATCATCAGTAATTCCTAAAATTTCAACTGTTGATGTAGGTGCAACTGTGTCTACTGTGAAGTTGACTGGTGCTGTCTTCGGACTTTCGTTACCCGCTGCATCTTTTTGTGAGATTTCAATTGCATGTGGACCTTGTGCCAAGTCAGTCGTTGGCGTGAAGCTCCAGTTGCCTGTTGAGTCTACCACTGCTGTACCAATTTCTACGCCATTGTCATAGATGCTAATGGTATTGCCCGCTTCGCCTGTTCCTGTCAGTTCAGGGCGTACATCATTGGTCGTGTCTCCTTCTCCAATGCTACCTGTCACTGGGGCAACGTCATCGTTGATGTCGTCCAAGGTCGGAGCTGCAGGTGGCGGAACGCTATCCACTGTGAAGTTGACTGGTGCTGTCTTCGGACTTTCGTTACCCGCTGCATCTTTTTGTGAGATTTCAATTGCATGTGGACCTTGTGCCAAGTCAGTCGTTGGCGTGAAGCTCCAGTTGCCTGTTGAGTCTACCACTGCTGTACCAATTTCTACGCCATTGTCATAGATGCTAATGGTGTTCCCAGCTTCGCCTGTTCCTGTCAGTTCAGGGCGTACGTCATTGGTCGTGTCTCCTTCTCCAATGCTACCTGTCACTGGGGCAACGTCATCGTTGATGTCGTCCAAGGTCGGAGCTGCAGGTGGTGCTACCGTATCTACTGTGAAATTCACTGGTGCTGTCTTCGGACTTTCGTTACCCGCTGCATCTTTTTGTGAGATTTCAATTGCATGTGGCCCTTGTGCCAAATCAGTCGTTGGCGTGAAGCTCCAGTTGCCTGTTGAATCTACAACTGCTGTACCAATTTCTACGCCATTGTCATAGATGCTAATGGTATTACCCGCTTCGCCTGTTCCTGTTAGTTCAGGGCGTACGTCATTGGTCGTGTCTCCGTCTCCAATGCTACCTGTCACTGGGGCAACGTCATCGTTGATGTTGTCTAAGGTCGGTGCTGCAGGTGGTGCTACCGTATCTACTGTGAAGTTGACTGGTGCTGTCTTCGGACTTTCGTTACCCGCTGCATCTTTTTGTGAGATTTCAATTGCATGTGGACCTTGTGCCAAATCAGTCGTTGGCGTGAAGCTCCAGTTGCCTGTTGAATCTACAACTGCTGTACCAATTTCTACGCCATTGTCATAGATGCTAATGGTGTTCCCAGCTTCGCCTGTTCCTGTCAGTTCAGGGCGTACGTCATTGGTCGTGTCTCCTTCTCCAATGCTACCTGTGACTGGGGCAACGTCATCGTTGATGTCGTCCAAGGTCGGAGCTGCAGGTGGCGGAACGCTATCCACTGTGAAATTCACTGGTGCTGTCTTCGGACTTTCGTTACCCGCTGCATCTTTTTGTGAGATTTCAATGGCATGTGGCCCTTGTGCCAAGTCAGTCGTTGGCGTGAAGCTCCAGTTGCCTGTTGAATCTACAACTGCTGTACCAATTTCTACGCCATTGTCATAGATGCTAATGGTGTTGCCCGCTTCACCTGTTCCTGTCAGTTCAGGGCGTACATCATTGGTCGTGTCTCCTTCTCCAATGCTACCTGTCACTGGGGCAACGTCATCGTTGATGTCGTCCAAGGTCGGGGCTGCAGGTGGTGCTACCGTATCTACTGTGAAATTCACTGGTGCTGTCTTCGGACTTTCGTTACCCGCTGCATCTTTTTGTGAGATTTCAATTGCATGTGGCCCTTGTGCCAAATCAGTCGTTGGCGTGAAGCTCCAGTTGCCTGTTGAATCTACAACTGCTGTACCAATTTCTACGCCATTGTCATAGATGCTAATGGTATTACCCGCTTCGCCTGTTCCTGTTAGTTCAGGGCGTACGTCATTGGTCGTGTCTCCGTCTCCAATGCTACCTGTCACTGGGGCAACGTCATCGTTGATGTCGTCCAAGGTCGGTGCTGCAGGTGGTGCTACCGTATCTACTGTGAAATTCACTGGTGCTGTCTTCGGACTTTCGTTACCCGCTGCATCTTTTTGTGAGATTTCAATTGCATGTGGCCCTTGTGCCAAATCAGTCGTTGGCGTGAAGCTCCAGTTGCCTGTTGAATCTACAACTGCTGTACCAATTTCTACGCCATTGTCATAGATGCTAATGGTATTACCCGCTTCGCCTGTTCCTGTTAGTTCAGGGCGTACGTCATTGGTCGTGTCTCCGTCTCCAATGCTACCTGTCACTGGGGCAACGTCATCGTTGATGTCGTCCAAGGTCGGTGCTGCAGGTGGCGGAACGCTATCCACTGTGAAGTTGACTGGTGCTGTCTTCGGACTTTCGTTACCCGCTGCATCTTTTTGTGAGATTTCAATTGCATGTGGCCCTTGTGCCAAGTCAGTCGTTGGCGTGAAGCTCCAGTTGCCTGTTGAATCTACAACCGCTGTACCAATTTCTACGCCATTGTCATAGATGCTAATGGTATTACCCGCTTCGCCTGTTCCTGTCAGTTCAGGGCGTGGGTCGTTGGTGCTATCTCCCTCTTCGATGCTACCTGTGACTGGTGCAACGTCATCGTTGATGTTGTCCAAGGTCGGAGCTGCAGGTGGTGCTACCGTATCTACTGTGAAATTCACTGGTGCTGTCTTCGGACTTTCGTTACCCGCTGCATCTTTTTGTGAGATTTCAATTGCATGTGGCCCTTGTGCCAAATCAGTCGTTGGCGTGAAGCTCCAGTTGCCTGTTGAATCTACAACTGCTGTACCAATTTCTACGCCACTGTCATAGATGCTAATGGTGTTCCCAGCTTCGCCTGTTCCTGTCAGTTCAGGGCGTACATCATTGGTCGTGTCTCCTTCTCCAATGCTACCTGTCACTGGGGCAACGTCATCGTTGATGTTGTCTAAGGTCGGTGCTGCAGAAGCAGTACTATCAATCGTTACTTCTTTGCTTGATGGTGCAGTATAATTACCCGCTTTATCAATCACACGAGCATCAATAGTATGCTTACCATCGGCCAATACATTTGCAGTATTATCTAAACTCCAAGTTCCATCCGCATTGAGCGTTGCATCTTTCCACACTCCGCCATCTATACGAACCTGAACTTTATCTCCAGCTTGCAATTGCGTTGCATCTGATACTTTCCCACTAATCACTAGACTTGGATCATTGGTCAAAAAGTCATTTGCAAGACCTGAATCTTCGGTAATACCCGTAATTTCAGCGACAATCGTTGGTGCAGTAATATCAACTACAACATTGAATGGAGACGAAGGTAAGCTTACATTACCCGCAGGATCTATTTGCGTTACTGTTAAGTTATGTGAGCCTTCAGTCAAACCTGGTGCTGGAATCGTATAGTTCCAATGACCATTCGGACCTGCTGTAACAGAGCCAACTGGTTTACCTTCATCATAAATAATTACCACATTCCCTGCTTCAGCAGTACCTTCTAGAGTCGGTGTTTTATCATCGGTAGAATCACCTGATGCCAATAAACCTTGCACAACACCTACATCGTCAGATACAGAATCGATCGTTAATTGACTTGGTTTTGTTGCATCAATTTCCAAATCATATTGTGATTGTGCTGTACTACCATTTGCCAAAGTCACAGATGCAGTATAAGTATGTGCACCATCAGCCTGTTGAGGCAATTCAATTGACCATTGACCTGTTGCATTAGCAGTGGCTGACCCAATAACAGTATCCGTTTGGTCTTTAATTATGACCACTTGATTTGCAGTTGCAGTTCCCGAAAGTATTGGTGTGTCATCATTTGTTAATCCACCATCACTGATTGGACCTGTTTTAGGTGCTTGATTGTCTGTCGCAGTTTCAATATTTACAGCTGCCACAGTTGTGCTTACAGTAAAGTCTAAAGGTTCACTCTTATCACTTTCATTTCCAGCGGGATCTGTTTGTGTCACTTCAAGCGAATGTGGCCCTTCCGTTAATGGTGTTGTAGGTGTGTATGTCCATGTCCCGTCAGGTTTTACGGTGGTTGTGCCTAGAGGTTGACCATTATCGTAAATAGTGACCGTATCTCCTGCCTGCCCCGTACCTGTTAAGGTTGGAGTCGTATCATCAGTTGTATCACCTGATTCAATATCACCAACACTTGGAGCAACATCATCGGTTGCAACAAAACTTGGTTGAGTTGGTGCTGTTGTATCAATCGTGAAATCAACTTTAGCTTCAGCCGTTTGTCCACTTGGTAACTCAGCGACAGCCGTATATTCACGGTGTCCTTCTGGTTGTGTTGGCAATGTTACTGACCATTGACCAGATCCATCAGCAATTGTTGACCCAATCGCTTGTCCATTTGAATCATGAATCGTAACCAGTGAATCAGGTTTAGTTGTACCAAAAATGATCGGTGTATTATCATTTGTAATCCCACCTTTAGCCACTGTTTCAATTACAGGCAATTGATCATCTTCAATACCATCAATTGTAATATCAACTGTACTCGTATCTACCTGAATATCGAGAGGATCGCTTTTCGGGCTCTCATTCCCAGCAGGGTCAGTATGAGTAACTTCAAGTGAATGTGGTCCTTCCGTCAATGGTGTTGTCGGTGTATATGCCCACGTACCATCAGGTTTAACAGTCGTTGTACCTAAAGGCTGACCATTATCATAAATGGTGACTTTATCACCCGCCTGCCCTGTACCTGTTAACGTTGGCGTAGCATCATCTGTTACATCACCAGAGTTAAGGACAGCTTGATCTGGACCGACATCATCGCTTGCTTCAAAAGCAGGTTTTGACGGTGCTTGAGTATCAATATTCAGTGCAAAGCTATCACTAGCTGTTTGACCATTTGGCAACGTAACTTTTGCAATATAGTCCTGCACTCCGTCAGCTTGTTGAGGTAAATCAACAGACCATTTTCCAGTTGCGTCAGCCGTTACAGAAGCAATAGGTGTTCCCGCTTTATCCGTGATCGTCACGAGCTGATTTGGATTTGTCGTACCCGCAAATGTTGGCGTGTTATCGTTGGTTAATCCATTTCTAGCAACAGCTTCAGTCACATCGACATTATCTGTTACCGATTCAATTGTAATAACAGGAACACCTGTATCTACAGTGAATGATAATGGGTCACTTTTCGCACTTTCATTACCAGCAGCATCTGTATGCGTTGTTTGTAATTCATGCGGACCATTTTCAAGTTCTGGTGATGGTATAAAAGTCCAATGACCTGTTGAATCTACAGTAGTTGAACCGATCGGCGTACCATTGTCATAAACTTCAACCACATCACCCGGTTCACCCGTACCTGTTAATGTTGGGGTAGTGTCATCCGTCGTATCTCCATCTGCAATAGAACCTGTTTGCGATCCTACATTATCATTTGCTATAAACCCTGAATTTGTAGGTGCCATTGTATCTAGTACAATTGGATATGCATCAGTCGTTGTGCTGACTTGACCCGCGCCATCTGTAGCATTTGCGGTAATTTTCTTCTCACCATCTGCACCAAGATCAGGCAATGTCATTGACCAAGTCTTATCAGGATTTACAGTAGCTGAACCCACTTCTGTACCATCAACAAACACATGTACAACAGAACCAGCCTGTCCAGTACCACTCACCGTTGGCGTTTTATCATCTGTAGTTTGAGATTTTTGTAAGTCCCCAACTATTGCGCCAAAATCATCTTGAACCTGAGTAATCGCAGGCTCTTGAGGTGGCTCACCAATAATTGTGAATGCCGTTGTAGATATAGGATTGCCTTCATTACCCGCTTTATCTACAGGCTTAGCAGTAAACTCATGTGGCCCTGATGTTAATGGATTCTCTGGCGTAAATGTCCATGTCCCATCAGGCTGCACTGTCGCTGTTCCAATCAATCCCCCCTTGTCATATACATTGACATGATCAACATCTGGGGTCGCCTGTCCTGTATATTCTGGACGGGTATCGTCTGTTGTCGTACCGTCCTGGATTTCTCCTGTCACAGCACCAACATCATCCAGTAATTTAACATCTGTCAAACTTCCATCGATTGGGGCTGTCGTATCAATTGTAATTTCTTTGCTTGATGGTGCTGTCGCATTTCCTGCTTGATCCACAACACGTGCTTCTACCGTATGCTGACCTTCGGCCAATGGGTTCGCTGTGTTATCTAAACTCCACGTTCCATCCGCTTTCAATGTTGCATCTGTCCAAATGCCACCATCTACTCGAACTTGAACCTTATCACCCGCTTGAACTTGTGTTGCATCTGATACTTTGCCGCTAATCACCAAACTTGGATCATTGGTCACAAAGTCGTTTGCAAGACCTGTATCTTCGGTAATTCCTGTAATTTCAGCGGTGATCGTCGGTGCAGTCGTGTCCACAATTACTTCAAATGGATCACTTGGAGCACTGGTATTGCCCGCTGGGTCTGTTTGAGTAACAGTTAAGTCATGCGGGCCTTCTGTTAAGCCTGGTGCTGGTAAGGTGTAGTTCCAGTTGCCTTGCGGATCTGTAACCACACTTCCTACTGGTTTGCCATCATCATAAATTGTGACTACATTACCCGGCTCTGCTTTACCTGTAATGGTTGGTGTAGTGTCATCCGTTGTTCCACCTGAAGTAAGTGGACCTTGATTTTCTCCCACATCATCTGTCACTGTATCAATCGTTGCTGCGATTGGCGCAGTAGTATCGATAGTGAGTTCTGCGGTATCTGTTGCAGTATTACCATTTGGTAGCGTTGCTGTTGCAGTGTAGGTATGTTCGCCTTCAGCTTGCGCTGTAAGCTCTACTGACCATTTACCTGCGCCATCTGTTGTTGCTGTACCTACCGTTTTACCTGTTTCGTCTGTAATAACGATTTGGGCATTCGGTTTAGAAATACCCACCACTGTTGGTGTGGTGTCATTGGTCTCACCCGCTTTGGCAATATTGCCTTCGATTGGTGTTGTATTGTCAATGAAGTTAGTAATCTGTACATCAGATGTAGAGGTATCCACTGTAAAGTTCAGTGGGTCACTCGGAACGCTGGTATTGCCTGCTGGATCTGTTTGAGTGGTTGTAATCTCGTGTGGACCATCAGTCAACGGTGCTTCTGGGGTGAATGTCCAGTTACCTGTTGGATCTACAACTGCCGTACCCAATGGTTGCCCATTATCTGAAACTTCAACGGTGGCACCCGGTTCACCCGTACCTGTAATGGTTGGTGTCGTATCATCCGTTGTGCCACCCGCAGGGATATCGCCAATCGTAGGACCCACATCATCTGTGGCAGTGATGTCTTCTGGCTGACTAGGTGCTGTAGTGTCGAGTATGATTGGGTATTCACCTGTAGCTGGGCTAACCTGACCTGCTGGGTCTTTGGCAACAGCTGTGAGTTTCTTCTCACCATCTGCACCCAAGTCTGTAACTTCAAGTGTCCATGTACCATCTGGTTTTACTGCAACTGAACCAACTTCTGTACCATTGCTATAAACGTGAACGATAGTACCCGGTTGAGCGGTTCCGCTCACTGTCGGAGTCTTGTCATCCGTCGTCGCACCTTTTTGTAAAGGATCTGTCACATCACCTACGTTGTCATCAACGCTTTGAATTGTCGGTGCCAATGGCGCTGAACCAATCACATTAAAGTCGATTGGATCTGTGGCTGTACCTTCGTTGCCTGCTGCATCTACTGGCTTGCCTATAAAGCTATGCTCTCCTCCGATCAATGGTAATTCTGGCGTGAATGTCCACGTACCATCTGGCTGCACTGTCGCTGTTCCAATCAATCCACCATTGTCATATACATTGACATATTCAACATCTGGGGTCGCCTGTCCTGTATATTCTGGACGGGTATCATCGGTACTGGTGCCGTCTTGGATTTCTCCTGTGACTGCACCAACATCATCCAATAGTTTAACGTCTGTCAAACTTCCATCGACTGGTGCTGTCGTATCAATCGTGATTTCTTTGCTCGTCGGTGCTGTCGCATTTCCCGCTTGATCTACAACACGCGCTTCTACCGTATGCTGACCTTCTGCCAATGGATTCGCTGTGTTATCTAAACTCCACGTTCCATCCGCTTTCAATGTTGCATCTGTCCAAACGCCACCATCTACTCGGACTTGGACTTTATCACCCGCTTGGACTTGTGTTGCATCTGATACTTTGCCACTAATCACTAAACTTGGATCATTGGTCACAAAGTCGTTTGCAAGACCTGTATCTTCAGTAATTCCTGTAATTTCAGCGGTGATCGTCGGTGCAGTCGTATCCACAATCACTTCAAATGGATCACTTGGAGCACTGGTATTGCCAGCTGGGTCTGTTTGAGTGGTTGTAATTTCGTGTGGACCATCAGTCAATGGCGTGTCTGGGGTAAATGTCCAGTTACCTGTTGAGTCTACAGTCGTTGTACCAATAGGCTTGCCATTGTCAATCACTTCAACAGTGGCACCCGGCTCACCCGTACCTGTAATGGTCGGTGTAGTGTCATCCGTTGTGCCACCCGTAGGGATGTTACCTACATTCGGTCCTACATTATCCGTAGCGCCAATGCCTTCTGGTTTTGCAGGTGGTGTGGTGTCTACAGTTAATACTAGTGGATCACTTGGATCACTGGTATTACCCGCTGGGTCTGTTTGAGTGGTTGTGATTTCGTGTGGACCATCAGTCAATGGGGTTTCTGGGGTAAATGTCCAGTTACCTGTTGAGTCTACAGTCGTTGTACCAATAGGCTTGCCATTGTCAATCACTTCAACAGTGGCACCCGGCTCACCCGTACCTGTAATGGCCGGTGTAGTGTCATCCGTTGTTCCACCTGCAGGGATATCGCCTACATTGGGTCCTACATTGTCCGTAGCGCCAATACCTTCTGGTTTTGCAGGTGCTGTGGTATCTACAGTTAATGTAAGCGGATCACTTGGATCACTGGTGTTTCCTGCTGGATCTGTTTGAGTGGTTGTGATCTCATGTGGACCATCAGTCAATGGCGTGTCTGGGGTGAATGTCCAGTTACCTGTTGAATCTACAGTCGTTGTACCTAGTGGTTGACCATTATCAATCACTTCAACGGTGGCACCCGGCTCACCTTTACCTGTAATGGTTGGTGTAGTGTCATCTGTTGTGCCACCCGCAGGAATATCACCTACATTGGGCCCTACATTGTCCGTAGCACCAATACCTTCTGGTTTTGCAGGTGCTGTGGTATCTACAGTTAATGTAAGCGGATCACTTGGATCACTGGTGTTTCCTGCTGGATCTGTTTGAGTGGTTGTGATCTCATGTGGACCATCAGTCAATGGCGTGTCTGGGGTGAATGTCCAGTTACCTGTTGAATCTACAGTCGTTGTACCTAGTGGTTGACCATTATCAATCACTTCAACGGTGGCACCCGGCTCACCTTTACCTGTAATGGTTGGTGTAGTGTCATCTGTTGTGCCACCCGCAGGAATATCACCTACATTGGGCCCTACATTGTCCGTAGCACCAATACCTTCTGGTTTTGCAGGTGCTGTGGTATCTACAGTTAATGTAAGCGGATCACTTGGATCACTGGTGTTTCCTGCTGGATCTGTTTGAGTGGTTGTGATCTCATGTGGACCATCAGTCAATGGCGTGTCTGGGGTAAATGTCCAGTTACCTGTTGAGTCTACAGTCGTTGTACCAATAGGCTTGCCATTGTCAATCACTTCAACAGTGGCACCCAGCTCACCCGTACCTGTAATGGTCGGTGTAGTGTCATCCGTTGTTCCACCTGCAGGGATATCGCCTACATTCGGTCCTACATTATCCGTAGCGCCAATGCCTTCTGGTTTTGCTGGTGGTGTGGTATCTACAGTTAATGTAAGCGGATCACTTGGATCACTGGTGTTTCCTGCTGGATCTGTTTGAGTGGTTGTGATCTCATGTGGACCATCAGTCAATGGCGTGTCTGGGGTAAATGTCCAGTTGCCTGTTGAATCTACAGTCGTTGTACCAATAGGCTTTCCATTGTCAATCACTTCAACAGTGGCACCCGGCTCACCTTTACCTGTAATGGTCGGTGTAGTGTCATCCGTTGTGCCACCCGCTGGAATTTCGCCTACATTTGGTCCTACATTATCCGTAGCGCCAATGCCTTCTGGTTGGATTGGTACAGTAGTGTCGATGGTAATCTTTTGTTCTGAGATTGGACCAACATTTCCAGCTTCGTCAACTGTCCGAACTTGAACGGTATAAACACCATCAGCCAGAGGATTTTTGGTATTATCATAGCTCCAAGAACCATTATTTCGATCTACAACCGTATCTAACCATGTCTTCCCACCATCCAAACTAATTTGAACGGTTTCATCCGCAGCTAAAGGTTCAGTGATTTTACCACTCAAAATCAATGTCTTGTCATTGGTAATTAAATCTGTAGAACTTAGACCTGTATCTTCAGTAATACCCGTCAATGTTGCTTTTGCAGTCGGAGAAGTTCGGTCGTTATTATCATGATCTCGATGTGCCCACCACAAAATTCCACCAGCAGTAACAACGGGAAATAGCCAAGCAATCAGCCCAGCGCTGTCATTTGAATAAAGTAACGGCTCAAGACTATCTAAACCAAGATAATTCACAGCACCGTTAGCAGAATCAAATTCAACTAAAGCAAAACCTTTGTCTTGTTCAGGAAAAACCAATGAATTATCGGCATTATTTTCATCATTAAAGAAGTTATCTACAACAATCTTTTCACCATTTTTTAAAACAATGATGACATTATTGCCTTCTCTTGTAATAGACTCTACCGCATCTTTTGTCACACCGACTTGTACAACAGATGGTTGACTCAGTACAACTTCACTCGCTTGAGTATCTTGTAATAAATCTCCGCCATTTTTAGCAACGATTACGATTCTTGTCATTATGTAGCCTCATTTTTATAAAATATGAAAAAAGATATAATCCATGACATAATAATGTGACTTATGTAACAAAACAAACATTAAAATACTATTCAACTATCGTTTTTACAGGTAAATAAGAATCAATTCAGTTTTTATGCGAATAACTTATTCATTTATCACTGCTTTTTTTTCAACCTATTCGTTATTTTTTTTTAATTATTTGTTTATTTTTATTTCAAAAAATTCGTTTTGAGATGTTTTCAGGCCAATGCAATCAAAGCCGAACAAATATTGCAAATCCTGTCATCATTGATCATGTATAATTGTGTCTTTTTAAATCATAAGAAATGAGCAAACATGGCATCACTTACTTGTTTTAAAGCCTATGACATTCGTGGGAAACTTGGCACGGAGTTGAATGAAGAAATTGCGTATAAAATTGGTCGTGCTTATGGGCAAATTTACCAACCCAAAACAATTGTTGTCGGTTGTGATGTACGCTTAACCAGTGAAGACTTAAAACAAGCAACGATTCGTGGTCTAAATGATGCAGGTGTCAATGTACTTGATTTAGGGATGACAGGAACTGAAGAAGTTTACTTCGGCGCATTTCATCTTGATGTTCAAGGTGGTATTGAAATCACTGCCAGCCACAATCCAATGGACTACAATGGCATGAAATTGGTCCGTGAAAATGCACGACCAATCAGTGCGGATACGGGTTTAAAAGACATTCAGGCATTGGCTGAATCAGAAGATTTTATTGAAGTTACTCAAAAAGGAACGACTCAAAAATATAATATTCTTCCAGAATTTATTGATCATTTAATGACTTATATTGATCCAGCTAAAGTTCGCCCACTTAAACTTGTGATGAATGCGGGCAATGGTGCTGCTGGCCATGTTATAGATGCAATTGAAGAAAAATTCAAACAACTCAATATTCCTATTGAATTTATAAAAATTCATAATGATGCAGATGGTAACTTTCCAAATGGTATTCCTAACCCAATTCTAGTTGAAAATCGCGACAGTACACGTAATGCTGTTTTAGAGCATCAAGCGGATATGGGGATTGCTTGGGATGGTGACTTTGATCGTTGCTTTTTATTTGATGAAAAAGGGCAATTTATTGAAGGTTATTATATTGTTGGCTTACTGGCACAAGCCTTTTTACTTAAACAAGCTGGGGAAAAAATTGTTCACGATCCTCGTTTAGTCTGGAACACTTTAGATATTGTAGAACAATATCAAGGCATCGCGGTTCAATCGAAATCTGGCCATGCTTTCATCAAAGACGTCATGCGTGAAAATAATGCTGTCTACGGTGGTGAAATGAGTGCACATCACTATTTCCGTGATTTTGCATATTGTGATAGTGGTATGATTCCATGGTTATTGGCGGTTTCTGTACTGTCTGAAACGCAACAATCTCTATCAAGCCTCGTTGAAGATATGATTGAACGTTTTCCTTGCAGTGGTGAAATCAACTTTAAAGTTGTAGATACCCAAATCACGATTCAAAAAATCTTTAATTATTTTGCAGATCAAAATCCTGCTATTGATAAAACGGATGGTGTAAGTTTAGATTTCGGTGCTTGGCGTTTGAATGTTCGCGCATCTAATACTGAACCTTTATTGCGTTTGAATATTGAAAGCCGTGCGGATAAAAATCCTAAACCAATGCAAGATTATGTGGATGAATTAACTCAATTAATTCAAGGTTAATTGCTCAATTTTAAATCTTAGAATATAAAAATAGGCGCATCATGCGCCTATTTTTATGGAAGAGAATATTGTAGAAAACTATGCTTTATAGCCTGTTGGATTTTGTTTTTGCCAATTCCAACTGTCCGCTAGCATATCCTCTAGTTTATATTTTGGTGCCCAACCCAGTTCACTCATCGCTCGAGCATTATTTGCAAACGAAGTTGCCACATCACCTGAGCGACGTGGTGCAATCTCATAAGCGACAGCAACACCATTCACTTGCTCAAAAGTATTCTTGACTTCAAGAACAGACGAACCGTTACCTGTACCTACATTCCAAGCTCTACAGCCTTTAGCTGCCAAACGATTATTTAAAGCACATAAATGTGCATTTGCCAAATCAACGACATGGATATAATCACGAATACCAGTACCATCAACCGTATCGTAATCATTACCATAAATCGAAAGTTTTTCACGATGACCAATCGCAACTTGCGTCACATAAGGCATTAAATTAGTTGGAATACCTTGAGGGTCCTCTCCAATACGACCACTTTTATGTGCGCCGACTGGATTGAAATAACGCAATAAGGCAATCGACCAACGCTGGTCTGAAATCGACAATTTTTCTAATAACTGCTCAATAATCAGCTTAGTATAACCATAGTTACTGGATGGCATTGTCGACATCGTTTCATCCAAAGGAGCAATATTTTTCTCATCATAAACTATCGCTGAAGAGCTAAACACCAAATTAAAGACATTGGCACGCTCCATTGCTTGAACCAACTGTATTGATCCTGCAATATTATTATCAAAATAAGTTAGTGGTATTTGCTGGCTTTCACCAACTGCTTTTAAGCCCGCAAAATGGATCACCGCATCAATTTGATATGAGGAAAAAGTTTGATCTAAATCATTTTGATTTCGAATATCACCTTGAATAAATTTAAGAGCCTTGCCAGTCAATTCTTGCACACGTTTTAACGACTCTTCCGAACTATTTGAGAGATTGTCTAAAACAACTACCTCATGCCCAGCTTCAAGCAACTCAACACAAGTATGCGAACCGATATAGCCCGCACCACCAGTCACTAAAATACTCGCCATAATTTTTCAGTATCTTTATGCTTTACCAAGCAATATCTTAATTAAACCTTGTGTAGAACCATCAAGTTGAGAAAGATCTTTTTCTTTACCACTCAGGATCGGAAGCAATTGATTGGCAATTTCTTTGCCTTTTTCAACACCCCATTGATCAAATGGATTAATATTCCAAATTACGGATTGCACAAATACCTTATGTTCATAAAGCGCAATCAGCATACCTAAACTATAAGGGCTCAACTCTTGCAATAGCAAAGTCGAACTCGGTTGATTACCCTCATACTGTTTATATCGTGGTAATTGTGACAATTCATCCGCATTTAATGCTTTATTACCAAAAGCCAATAATCGTGATTGTGCCAAACAATTGGATAATGCCAAATGATGCTGTTCAATCAATGCTTCAGCACTTTCTGCATAAGTAAATTGATTGGCATTATAACGTTGTACAGGTGCAATAAAGTCACAACTTACTGCATGCGTCCCTTGATGAAGCAACTGATAAAATGCATGTTGTGCATTTGGACCAACCTCGCCCCACACGATTGGGCAAGTATTTAAATCCACTTTCTCATTATTGCGTTGGATCGATTTACCATTCGATTCCATTTCAAGCTGTTGTAAATAAGAAGCAAAATATTTTAAGCGTCCATCATAAGGCAATACTGCATGTGTTTGAATATTTAGAAAATTATTATTCCAAACACCCAGCAGCCCCATCAATACCGGAATATTCTGTTCAAATGGTGCTTTTTGAAAATGTTGATCAATTGCATAAGCACCAGCCAACAGTTGCTTAAATCCCTCAACACCAATCTGTAAAGCAATCGGCAGACCAATACACGACCAAAGTGAATATCGCCCACCAACCCAGTCCCATAATAAGAACTGATTGTCCTTCGCAATACCCCACTCAGTCATTTTTTCAGGTTTGGTCGATACCCCAATAAAATGATGTTGAACAACACTCTGTTGTGTACCTAAAGCTTTTTCTAACCATTGACGCACAGTTTGAGCATTTGAAAGCGTATCAATCGTACCAAATGACTTTGAAGAAATAATAAATAAAGTGGTTTCAGGACGAAGTTGGTGTAGTAAATCAGAAAGCTGACTACCGTCCATCGTTGAAACAAAATGAACTTTTAAGGGTTTAGCAGTGCTTACTTTATAATCGGATAAAGCATGACTCACCATTAATGGCCCAAGATCAGAACCACCAACACCAATATTGACCACATCCTGAATGACTTCACCTGTAGCACCACGACATTGTCCTGCATGTATTTTTTCAACAAGTTGATACATTCGATCTAATTGTTGATGGACCTGTTCAGCTAATTCAGGATACTCTTGATCATCTTTCGGTAAACGCAAAGCCCAATGCATTGCCGCACGGCCTTCGGTATAGTTAATTGATTCTTCAGTAAATAATCGTTTGATCCATTCTTTTAACGATTTTGAATCAGCAAATTTAAATAAATCAGCACGGGTTTCTTGGTTTATCCGATGCTTACTATAATCAAAACTTAATTGATTAAAAGGCACTGAAAAATTTTCAAAACGCTGTGCATCCTGTTCAAATAAATCCGTTAAACGTACTTGCTGTTGTGCCACAGCTTGGTTTTGCAATTGTTTTAAATTTTGCTCATTTTGATCAATATCTAACATAGAATTTATCATACTCGACCAACCCCTTGATAAGCAAAACCTTGTGCTTTGACAAAATCAGGATCCAAAATATTACGACCATCGAGAATCAAAGGATGTGCCATTTTCTGTAAAAGTTGTGAGTAATCTGGGCTCCAATATTGCTTCCAAGCCGTCAATATACATAAAGCATGTGCATGCTCTGTTGCTTGGTATGGATCATCGCATAAAATTAAATCTGAGCGATCACCATAAATATCTGAAATTCGCTCTAAAGCTTGTGGGTCATGCAACTTTACCGTAACTCCTTGAGCCCAAAGCGCTGCAAGCATGGTATGAATCGGAGAGTTATCAACACTCGAGGTGTTTTCTTTAAAAGAAGCCCCCCAAATCGCAACGACTTTACCCGTTAGTTGCCCTTGGTAGTAATTCCAGAATTTTCTAAACAAAATTTCTTTTTGTTGTTCGTTAATATTCCACACTTGATCGAGCAGTTGGCTTTTAACGCCTGAACCAGCCACAGTACCCGTAAGTGTTAGAATATCATGAGAGAAATTCTCCCCACCAAAACCTACTCCTGGTGAAAGATAGGTTGCACCGATACGACTATCCGCAGCTAACCCCTGCTTCACATTTTGGATATCAATATTTAACTTTTCAGCAACTTGGGCCATATCATTCATATAGCTAATTCGCGTTGCCAACATACCTGAAATACTTAATTTGGTAAATTCAGCATCTAAAAATGGCATAAACAGATATTGTTGTTTTAATTGAAAAAATGGACGTAGTAACTCTTGAATTTCTTTTTGGGTTTCTTCTTTGTCAACACCTACAAGAATCTGTTTTAAATCCATAAAGCTTTGGATTGCATTCCCTTCTTGAATGGTATCAGGTAAATAGGCCCAGTGATCAGTGACTAAAATTTGCTTGAGCTTTTCAGTCCCTTCCAGACCAAAAGTTGAGCCATTAATCATCAGTTTAGGATGAATAATCGGTTGACCTTTTAATTCTTCCGCCAAGGCAATGGCTTGATCAAATTCTGATGGATTAAAACTAAAAACAAACACATCACTTTGTAAATTAATTTCTTTTACATTGACCAGTTTCAAAGAGTGATTCTTGATTTGTTTATGAATGAGCTGATTTAAATTTTCATCTTGGTAATGTACTGAAGCTTGGTTTTCAGTCGCAATTTGAGGACACCAAAATACTTGATGTCCATATTCAGCAAACAAGCCAGCAATTACACCAGCTTGGAGGGTTGTGCCAAAAACACAAATATTCATATCTGATCCAATACTTTATAGATTCAACTCTTTAATGAGTTGTTTGAATTCTTCACCTAATTTAGGGTGTTCCACACCATAATGTAAAACTGCTTTTAAATACCCTATTTTACTACCGCAATCAAAGGTTTGTCCTTTCATACGATACGCTTCAACATTTTCTAATTTTTGTAGTGCTGCAATTGCGTCGGTCAATTGAATCTCATTACCTGCGCCTTTAGGCGTTTGTTCTAACAACTGCATGATTTTGGCAGGAAGAATATAACGCCCAACCACTGATAAATTGGAAGGTGCTTTATCTACAGTTGGTTTTTCAACAATACCTTGCATCACAATACTTTCACCTTCCTCAGGTGAATGAGCAACATCAACAATACCATATTGATCCACAAGATGATCAGGTACAGCCTCGACCATAATTTGTGCTACTTTAGACACATCAAAACGCTGAATCATTCGCGCTAAATCATTTTCTGCGTGATTCTCTTTCACCAATACGTCAGGTAAAAGTACAGCGAAATCTTCATCACCAACAACCGCTTTAGCACATAGAACAGCATGTCCTAAACCTAAAGGCTGGGGTTGACGTACACTAATCACACTCACATGTTTGGGTAGAATTTCTGTAATTTCTTTGAGTAACTCAATTTTTTTCTTATTCTCTAGTGTTGTTTCCAACTCAAAGTTACGATCAAAATAGTTTTCTATCGATGCTTTAGAAGGATGTGTAACTAAAATAATTTCTTCAATCCCTGCAGCAACCGCTTCTTTAATCACGTACTCAATCGCTGGACGATCAACAACGATAACCATTTCTTTAGGAATAGATTTACTCGCAGGTAAAAAACGGGTACCTAAACCAGCAACAGGGAGAATGGCTTTTTTGATCATAATTTACTTCAATAACACTATATTAACGATTTGTAGACTCGGTATCTGTCGTTTCTGAACCTGAAAAACGACTTGCACCAACAGCTTGATCTGGAGAATCTATGCCTTCTTTTTTCAACATCACTTCAACTGTTTTAAACATAATTTTGAAATCAAACAGGATCGATTGTTTTTCAACATATTCCACATCTAAATCAAACTTCTCTTCCCAAGATAAGTTATTACGACCACTCACTTGAGCTAGTCCAGTCATACCTGGTTTAACTTCATGCCGACGCATTTGATGAGGCGTATAATGCTCTACAAATTCAGGAAGTTGGGGACGAGGACCAACCACACTCATATCACCTTTGAGAACATTAATCAGTTGTGGCATTTCATCTAAACTAGTTGAACGTAATTTTTGCCCAAAAGGAGTAATTCGCTGATCATCTGGTAATGGGATTCCGTTTTCATCGAATGCACTTTTCATTGAACGAAATTTCATCATTTTAAAATATTTACAGTCTATTCCTGGTCGCTCTTGATAGAAAAAAATTGGGGAGCCTAGGTTCTTACGCACTTTGTAAGCAACTAATATGAAAATTGGAGAGAGTAAAAACAATGCAATTGATGCAATAATAATATCAAACAGTCTTTTCATTTGTCTCTTCTAAACCCATAATTTACAATAATTTTTATTAAAAACCTAAATCCAAACTAATTTTACACAAATCACGTCACCACACGATAATCAATAATTCATTTCAATATAGTATAAAATAGCACAATTTTCTTGTTAATCCTTAACTATATATACGACAAAAATCAATTTCCTTAAAACAATTACTATTAAAATTCAGCTTTTTGCCTAAGTAAATAATGATGCAGCGTATATCTTTAGCAAATTAAAAAAAATTTATGGCCAAAAAAGTTACCGTAGATTATTCATATTCCAAGAATTATGCTCCTCACCAAAAAAAACATCTTCTATCCAACCATCAATAGAACATTTTTCATACAATTCTTTACTAAGAGACTCATACTCATTAAGAAAAAAATGTTTGTCTAATTTGATTTCACTCCGATCAAACACAAAAATATTTTGTGGATTATAAAAAGGATAATCTTTAATGTTTATATTTGTTGTAATTAATTTTTTCCCAGCACCAATCGTTTCAAAAGTACGCATTGTTAGACCAGATTGACCTGGATGACTAATATCTAAAACGACATTACACTTATCATAATATTGTACAATTTCTTCAGCTGTTAAACTTTTAAAACTTAATTTCTTAAAGTCAAACATTTTGAAACTCTGATCAAAATATTTTTTATAGAAATAGACTAGTCTTCCTTGCATGAAGTAATAATTAAAAGTTGTAAGTTTATTTTCCTGGCACCATCCTGCAATTTGATTGCTAATAAGATATCGATCAGAATGAGCCGTGCCTAGAAACAACAAATCAATAATTTTAGCCGTTTTACTTTTATAAATTTCACGGTATCGATCAGTAAAATATAGAGGTCTGAAGCCTAACCCATACTTATGGGCATCTTTTTGATCAAACGTAAACTTCTTATGAAAATACTCTAAAATTGATAGTCCATGACTGTGATTCCCAAAACTATCCCAAGTATAAAATATGCGTTGACATTTCGGCTGCGACTTTATAAATTTTTCTAGAAAAAATTTAGGTACAACTTCCCCACGATTAACCAATAAAAAATCAAACTCTTCATTTTTTATCAGTTTTAAAATTTTTTTATAATATTTATTGATTCGTTTTTGCAGAAAATTCCTATTAATACGAATCATGCCTTTTGTGAAATTATTATTTGCTGGTCTTTCATCAAAATAGGTAACTAGAGCACCATGCTTCTCCAACTGTTTAACTATATCTTTTTCCAAGTTAAACGATTGTACACAAAAAAATAATATTTTTTTCCCTTTTAGATGCTCTAGGTTTTTCATTTTATTTATACAGCCCTTTTGCTTTCATCTCATCAATAGATTTTTGATACTTATCTTCTTGGATTTCTTGGGTATTTACCCAATCAGCAAACACCTTCAGTCCTTCTTGAAATGAAACTTTAGGTTCAAAACCAAGAAACTTGTTAATTTTGCTTAAATCTGCAAAATTATGACGAATATCGCCTAAACGGTAATTACCTGAAACTTTGATAGAAACATCAATACCATAATTTTTAACCAATTCATTAGCAACTGTCAGTACATTCGTTGCTATACCTGTTCCAACGTTAAAAACCTGATTGTTTGCTTCATCTTTTTCTAAACCTAGAATAGTAGCATCAACAACGTCATCAATATAAACAAAGTCTCGACTTTCCAAACCATCCTCAAAAATATTTATATTATTACCATTTTTGATTTGAGTAGAAAAAATAGATAAGATACCTGTATATGGATTCTTCAGAGATTGGCCTGGCCCATAAACATTCTGATAGCGAAATGCTACTCCAGCTATCCCGATGGTAGGACATACTGTTAAAACCATTTGTTCTTGATTTTGCTTTGTTATGCCGTAAACAGATGAAGGATGTATTTTTGACTCTTCATCTGTTCCAACTAATGTTAACGCTGATGATCCTGGATATTTAACTTCAAAATCTCGATTGTCCATGTATTCAGCCGTTCTCTGTATAGGATATACCGCTCCAAGCTCTTTGCTAATATATTTACCTTCACCATAAATTGAACGCGAAGAGGCAACTATGACTTTTTTAATAGCATAATCACCATTCACAAGTAGATTTAACATCAAAGCGGTACCATTAATATTGACATCTACATATTTTTCAACTTCATACATAGACTGCCCAGTACCAGTCTCTGCTGCATAGTGAACGATAGCATCTTGCCCTTTTAACGCTTTTTCCCAATCTTCTTTACTTGTAACTGTACCTTGAATAAATCTAACTTTATCTTTAATACTTAAAAATAAAGGAGATGTCTCCGTTGGATTGTCACCATGAATTTGTGGAGACAAATTATCCAACACAGTAACTTGGTAGCCTTTTTCAATAAGCTTCAAAGCCAAGTTAGATCCGATAAAACCAGCGCCGCCAGTAATTAGTACATTTTTAATTAACATATTTTTCCCATTTCTGAGTTTCAAAATTATAACATTTAATAGGCTTTGCTGGTGACCCAACCGCAATCACATAAGGAGGTAAACTTTTAGATACCACAGAATTTGCACCAACAATTGTTCCCTTTCCGATTGTTACACCAGGCAATACAGATACAAATTCACCCAGCCAAACATTATCATCAATTTTAACCGATTTTACAGATAAAGGTCTTTCAACGGGTAAAGTCATTGGATCACTATCATTAGTATCTCCAATATAACTTCCATGCGTACAATCAGATATATAAATTTTACTTGCCATGAGCACATTATTGCCAATTTCTACAGAATTAGCTGCTGTGATATGCACATAATCATTGAGTTGCACATTTTTCCCAAATTTTAATAATTTTTCACTCGTTCTTCTATTTGGAAAACATTCGATTCTACATCCAACCCCTGTAGTAAGATTTTCACCAAAATCAATATTTTTCATGTTTCTAACATCAATTGGAAAACGAACTAATCTAACATTTGGGAAAAAAAGTTTCGTTTTTATTACATTAATTGCAAGCTTAATTAGCCCCAGATATCCATATTGATACAATATTTTCATATTACATTCTCTTAATTAGCTGCAATAATGTATACAATCGAACAACTAGCTTATGGAATAAAGTATTTGTACTTTTCTCTCCACCAGTTGAAGCATTATTTCCATGACGTCTATATTTAATAAGGGGAGTTTCGAGAAGTTTTACTTTAAAAAAAAACTCACCAACATTTGCGATCCAATAATCATGGGCACACAATTTTGATTGGGTAGGGAAAGGTAGTAGTTTAGAAAAAATTTCTCGTCTAAATGCCATACATGCACCAATGTACCTTGTCTTCAGCCAATTATTTAGAAAACCAGCTTTAGTATTATGCACTTTAAAATGAGAACCTAAAGTTGGCTTAAGATGAGAATCTGAAATGATTGCATTAGAAACAACCAAATCAAAATTCAGCAAATATTTCATCATTGATTCAACTTTATTTTCCACCCAAACATCATCTTGATCAGAAAGAAAAATATAATCACCAGAAGAGTAATTAATAGCATTTTCAAAATTTCTAGTATATCCTTGACCTAAATCATTAGTTATTACTTTAACTCTTGGATCATTTAATGATTTAATTAATGATAAAGTTTCATCTGTAGAATGATCGTCAGATATTACAACCTCATCAGTTGACGATAATTGTGATAAAATAGAAGTTAACTGCTCAATAATATACTTTTCACCATTATAGGTCGCCATACAAACTGAGATCTTAATACTACTCATGAGATATTTTGTGCTCCTGCAACCTAGAGTAACCATCACTCTTTAAATCAAATATCGTATATAAAAGATAATTTTGATACGGGTGATACGCAACTGTGCTAGGAAATTGTAATAAAAAAGGATATGCATTTAGAAAAATACCTATTGCTAAAAACATTAAGGCAAAAATTCTCATAATGTGATTTCTTAAAATAAATATAATATTTGATAATAAAACAACCTCCGCAATAGTAAAATAAAACCTAAGTCTTTCTGAAATTTCAAAAAACTCAAATAAACAAAACATACAGATTAGTTCAAAAAGTATAAAATTATAAAGTATAGTAAAACTTGGAATAGATTCTGATATTTTATCTTTAAAAGCATGCAAAACAAAAATAATTAACGTGATCCGTAAAAAATTATATATAGAAAATATATCCCAACCTCTTTCTTGGGAAAACACCTCATTTGTAGTATACGCTGTCACTTTATCTGATAGCATTGTAAAAGCATTTAGTTGCCCAACGAGGTCTCCCAAGATCGCCCCCATCCACTTTATTTTAAATGTAAATACAACAATAGAGACCAAGACAAGAAATACTGTATATCCGACAGAAACTCTTTTATTTGCAAATATATATAATGGCAATAAAAAAATTGCCGTCCAATGAATACTTGTTGCTAATACTATATAAAATAAAAATTTATAGAATTTTCTTTCTGTAATGTACTTAACTGAAAATAAAACAATCTGTATAGCCAGTCCCTGTCTAAGACCACTCATATCAAATACAAAAAAGAAAAAAGGATAATAAACCAGCAAACTTGTCAAAACGTGATTAGAATAATATTTTAGATTTTTTATCAAAAGAAACGTGGAAACTGTAGAAACTATGAAGAAAACGACCTGAATATTTCCTCCAAACATTTTAATTATTGAGTTTAAAAGGCTATAACCAATATCTAATGTCAAAAAGACATCACCAAATGAATTAAAATTAAAAGCTTCATTTAATGGAATGACTTCATCAAAGTAATTTTGATAAGCTAACCAGTCTACTCCCGTCTCATATCGAAGTCCTGCTACAAATACAAACACAAATGCCATTACAGCATGCAATATTTTAAGTTTCCGGCCAGAAACATTTGAAATTTCTAAGAATGCAAAAAACAGCAATAGTAGAAAGATAAATAAATAAGTATTCATCTATTTTGTAGTCCAATGTGTACTTGTCTTTGCATTTTCAATATAAAACTTTTCTTCTTCTGACAAATTTGCCGAATCATTATACCAAGGCATATGGTATGCAGAGAAAGGCTTTTTTGAACGGTACATTTTTAAACGACTCGCCCCACCTTTCATGAATGGACGATACAAAGCAAATGTCGTATCAACGTTTGCAATATAAAATTTATGATCATCTGACTCTTTTTGCCAATATTGGAACTCCCAATCTATAACTTGATGTTTCATCGAAAAACAATCTGGTAGATCATCTATATTCAAACTCAACCCTATTTTCATTAAACCTTTGTCAGATTTCATCACTTGAAGAAATTGATTAAGAAAATCATCTGGGCATTCCTCTGTTGGCACAACATCAGAGTCAGTATATACATAAAAATCTTTTATAAATTTTTTATATATATCAGTTTGCCATAAAGCAAGATAACCCACATTTTTATTGAGTCTAAAGATTTTATATGGGCAATTTTCATAGTAATTTAATAATGGTTGATAGTCAGAATTGTTATCAATAATAAAAATATTTCTATAACCTTTATCTTCTAATGATCCAATTAACTTTTGTAAAAAAGTCAATCTATTCCGATTATTTATTATAATAGGAATATCATAACCGTTAGTTATCTTTGTTCTATAAATAGAACCCTTAATCCTAATGTAAACACTCCAAAAGTAGTAATAAACTGGAGTTAACAAAAACTTAATTAAAACTTTCATTTCCATACAACGCTTTTCAAATTCTCATGTAAAATTTGCTTAGCTTCATCTAAACTATAGATACCATCAATCTGCACAGCCTCATTAAACTGCTGACCGCCTATTATTCTCTTTCTCAAGACAGAAACCACTACACTAACTAATTTTATGCCAAGTTTGAAAACATGTGCTAGTAAATTCGTATCTAGTTTTGAATGTAGCTTCAATGTTTCATTTATAGATAAGCCTAAGATATAGTTTCTATTAAGCAGAATACCGTAAACGTAGAGTTTGTACATATCAAATCCCGATAGCAAATCAACTCTATCTAAACTTTTAAGAGCTTTTATCGCTGATTCTGCCCAAATAGTTTCAACACTGTAATAAGCTGGTACAGTATTTTCCCAATGATATGAACCTCTGTTTTTAAAATGAGGGGCTTCTTCAAGCTTTCCAGAATGACCACCTACACTCGCATTAACTGTCGCACTGGCAGGACATGCACCAGCAATAGAAAATGGATAATCAACCACATAGTGTTTTTTAACAACACATGATAGAGCAATTGTGGAATATATATCAGGAGTCAATCCACCGAAATATCTACCAGAAATACTCTTGACCTCATCCATACAGTTTTTTCGTATAATTCCATGATAAGTTCTAGGCAAATTATACATTTGGTACGATAAAAAACCATTTTTTATCAGTTTTTTAAGTTGCTCTAAGGTATCCACCTGTTGAATATCTTTATTATAGCTGTAGAAAGTCAACAACCCATTTTTATACTTTTCAATAGTAGAATTTGGCCAAATATAGTCAACTACTTTAGTAGATGCTACTGAATCAATATTATTTTTTTGCATCCATTCAACGACCCTTATCGTATCTTTAGTTGTTGAGTCATCATCTCCCAAAACTATGAAAAAGTCACCATTACTTAGATCAAGAGCCTCTTCAAAGTTATCTATGAATGACAGCGGTCGTGCATTATAGTTATATATAATCCTATCATCAGCTAACTTTTCCAACTGTTTTTTTAGGCGATCATCAGAGGAATTATCTTGAATGATCAATTCACACCTATCATCAAGATCTTGTAATATTGTTTTTACCGCATCTATACAATAAATTTGCCTATTTCTAGTAGGCACAATTACTGACAATAATTTATTCATTTGCAAAATCCACAACGCCATGTATATTGAATATTGATCTACGATTTAGTCGATTATGCAGTACTAACGTTAAGCCAACCGATATTACTGCGGATAAAATCAGCACAATTAAAAAATAAATGTTAGTATATTGATTAATAAAAGTAGCAAAAGAGAAAACTAAACCACTTATTAACAACACAGAAAAAAATGTTTTTAGTATATAATCTAGAAATGATAAGCCTTTTAGATATTTTTTAAAAACAATAACATTTAGAAACAACAATGCTCCAAAGTTAATAATAATCCAAACCCAACCCAATCCAACTATACCGAATTTTTTTGAAAATAAGAATAATAAAGGAACACCTATCAATATTTGCGCTAAACCCTGATAAATTGTATACGATGTTTTGCCCTTAGAAAGCAGGAGATAATAGGGTAAAAATTGCAGACCTAAAAAAAATGACCCAATTAACAACAATCGCATCACGTAAACAATTTTATCAAACCAAGTGACATCAATTGCATTTCCTACCCACAATACAATTAATTCGGGTGCATATATGTAAAAACAAAGAAATACTGGAATCAATACTAGATGCATTACAAAAGATGATTTCTTATAAACTATATCTACTTTATCATCGCAACTTATAGAACTAAATCTTGAAAATAATGGAAATACTGACATAGCTAAAGGTGAGGCCATTACTACAGGTATTTGAGCTAAATTCGACGCAAGGGAATAATATCCGAAGACCTTCAGGCTAAGGTATGTTGATGCCATAATTTTATCGATTTGGCTATTTACCGCAGCTATAACAGCAATTACAGTCATACCTCCTATATATTGGACAATATCCTTAGGAAGTTTATTCATGATTAAACTTAAAACTAGACCTTTCGCTTCAAATATTATAGATTTTATAAGATAAGCTCTAAGCACCAATACATAAACTAAATTACAAAATATTTGCCAAACCAAAAAAAGAGTTAAACTAGGCTTAACAAATATTAACAAAAGCACCACTAAAGCTGACTTCGAGAAACTCCAAAAAAACTGAATAGCATTTGCTTCAAATTGCTTATTTACACCGAATAAACCTCCAAAGTATAACGATGAAAGAAGTTGTAATGAAATACCAATTCCAATTAATTTTACATAAAGAGATAAATCAATTATATTTATTCCATCTGACTTGAGCCAATATCTAGCAATAAAATCTGAGAAAAACAAAACAAACAAACTAATTATTATACAAACTAATATGTAATTTTTCTCAATAATTTTCAATACACTATATTTTTCATTTATTGGTGATTGCTTAGAAAACTCCTTAGTTACAGCTGATGACATTCCTGCATCTGCAAAGCTCACAATACCAAGCAACAAGGCATAAAATCCTATTACAGCATAGAATTCAATTCCCAAGTATTTTATATAGATTGGAATAAATAAAAAAACAGAAAATAACCCCCAAATACGTGTCACATAATTAGAGATTAATCTTCCTAAATTAGAATTTCTCATAGGTCATAATGTTTGTAAAAGTCTTTATGCGCTAACATAAAAACTTTCTGTTCATCTAGCATTTGAGAATACCCTACCACATTATAATCCACTGATTTGTTTGTATTTAAAAATGATTTATTACACACATAATCTTTATGATTATTAATTTCAACACTCCTAGAATATACATTTTTAAAAATATTCAATAAGTCGAATTTTGAGATAGCTTGACTATTAGTTAAGTGATAAAGTCCCGAAAACTTATTATCCAAAGCCCATTTTAAGAATTTAGCTAACTCTAATGTTGTCACACCAGACCAATAATTACTTCTAAAACCCGTTACAGACTCTTCTTGATTCATAAACCAATGAAACAACCCCTCACCATCTTCCTTCAATTCTGGACCAATAATTGAAGTTCGTATTGTTAAATTAGTGTCATCATTGATTTCACCCAATGACTTAGACATCCCATACACATCAGTTGCATCTTTGAAAGAATTCTCCTTATATCCACCATCTTTACCAGAAAACACACAGTCCGTAGATATATGTATCAACTCTCCGCCATTTTCGTTGATAAGTCTCTTAAGTAAATGCGGAAAGTAGGCGTTGCAATAAATTGTTTTATCTGGATACTGTTTAGATCCTTTAATCAGCATACCAACACAATTAATCACGACATCAGGACGATATTGTTTCAGAATTGATTCAAGTTTTTCAACATTAAAAATATCTAGCTGAATTGTATCATCGCCAAAACTTTTACTATTAGTTGTACCAATAGTCTGATGGGCGCTATTTTCTTTTAGGTAAGTGTACACCACATGACCCGCCATGCCAGATGCGCCTAAAATTAATATTTTCTTCATTTATGCTACGTCCACATCTATACCACCTGATTTCAATTCATCTTGAACATAATCTAAAGTTAATAATAATTCTTTTAGCTCTTTAACATTCAATCTATGAGTATTATGTGAATTATATTCATCATCAAGTAAAGCAGGTGCATTTTCTTGTACATACTTACTATAATTTAGATCTCTAAAATCAGCAGGAATTCGGTAAAAATCTCCTAAATCATCAGCTTTCGCCATTTCTTCTTTAGAACAAAGAGTTTCAAACAGCTTCTCTCCATGACGCTCACCAATAATTTTAATCTCATTATCTGCATTAAAAAGCTCTTTAAGTGCCTGAGCTAAAACCTCAATGGTTGCACCTGGTGATTTTTGTACCAAAATATCACCTGGATTACCCTGACTGAAAGCAAACATAACCAGTTCTACAGAATCCTGTAGTGACATCATAAAACGAGTCATATTGGGGTTTGTAATAGTTAAAGGTAAACCTTCTTTAATTTGTTTAATGAACAGTGGAATTATCGAGCCACGTGAGCACATCACATTACCATAACGTGTTGCGGTATAAATTGCCTCTATTTTTTTTACTCTTGTATCTCTTGCTTTTGAAACAGCCAACTTTTCCATTAAAGCTTTTGACATACCCATAGTATTAATTGGATAAACCGCTTTATCTGTACTCAAAACAACAACACGCTGTACATTATTTCTAGCTGCAGCTTCGAGTACATTTTCTGCACCTAAAATATTTGTTTGCACCGCTTGCATTGGATAAAACTCACAAGATGGCACCTGCTTTAAAGCTGCAGCATGAAAAACAAAATCTACCCCCACCATTGCTTGATTTATATCATTAAAATTTCGGACATCTCCAAGAATAAAATCAAGTTTTTCATTTTTATACTCAATTCGCATATCTTCTTGTTTTTTTTCATCACGACTAAAGATTCGAATTTCTTTAAGCTGTGAATTTAAGAAACCTTTAATCATAGCGTTACCAAATGAACCCGTACCACCTGTAATCAAAAGAGTTTTTCCTTTAAACATATCAGATAGCTCTTGAGCGTGTTTAGTTTCCATTTTATCCTCAATTATTTACTTCATTACTTATATAAAATATTGAAATCTATTTTTAGTAATTGATTTCAATCATAAGTCTATTTTATAGCCATTTGAATGACAGTAATATTTTCCGTACTGTTTCATCAATCACAATTCATTGATCAAAAGTTTCCAAAAATTTAGATATTGGAAAACTGATTTGCCTCTTGATCTTTTCCACTCACTAATATTTCCATTAAACCGTTCACTTGCCAATCTATAGCTAAGTCCTCATCATTCCAGATAATTGCGTGTTCGCTTGCTTTATTATAATAATTTGTTGCTTTATACAAAAATTGGGTATTATCTTCCAACGCAACAAACCCATGAGCAAAACCCTCAGGAATCCAAAACTGTTTATGGTTCTCACCTGACAACTCTACACCAACCCATTCGCCATAGGTTATAGATTCAGGGCGAATATCAACAGCCACATCCCAAGCTCGCCCTTGTACAACTCTAACCAACTTCCCTTGAGCATATGGGGCTGACTGATAATGCAATCCACGCAGAACACCTTTTTGCGAATAAGAATGATTGTCTTGAACAAATTGCGGTATATCTAAACCGCGTTCTTTTAACGCTTGCTCAAAAGCTTTTTGATTAAAACTTTCCATAAACCAGCCACGATCATCACCAAAGACTTTTGGCTCAAGTATCAAAAGACCTTTTATCTTCGTTTCAATAACATTCATTCTTTATTCTCTACACAAAGCAATACTGCATTTACATTAGTTTATTTATAAAATTGACCTAACATCATCAAACTTTAGTTTTTTTGATATTCAGCATGTAATTTTAATAAATATTGACCATAACCTGTTTTCTTAAAGAAATTTGCACGATTTAATAGCTGATTAGCATCAATCCACCCATTATTAAATGCGATTTCTTCTAAACACGCAATTTTCAACCCTTGACGATGTTCAACAGTCTGCACAAATTGACTTGCCTCAAGCAATGAGTCATGCGTACCTGTATCTAGCCAAGCGAAGCCTCGACCAAGCAACTCAACATTAAGCTCTTCTTGTTGTAAATACACATTATTAACATCTGTGATTTCTAGCTCACCTCGGTGTGATGGTTTAATATTTTTTGCAATATCAACAACCTTATTATCATAGAAATAAAGTCCTGTGACTGCATAATTTGATTTAGGCTGTTCTGGCTTTTCTTCGATACTTAGTGCTTTACCTGTTGTATCAAAATCAACCACGCCAAAACGCTCAGGATCATTTACATAATAACCAAATACAGTCGCGCCAGTTTCTTTGTCTGAGGCACGTTTTAGTTGCTCACTAAAGTGCTGACCATAAAAGATATTATCTCCCAAAATCAAACAAGCATTATCTTCACCAACAAAATCTTCACCCAAAATAAAAGCTTGAGCCAAACCATCTGGTGACGGTTGTATTTTATAAGATAATTTTAAGCCTAAGTCTTCACCGGTACCTAAGAGTTTTTCAAAGTTTGGTAAATCTTCAGGTGTAGAAATAATGAGAATTTCATTAATCCCCGCAAGCATTAAAACTGACAAAGGATAATAAATCATCGGCTTGTCATAAATTGGAAGCAGTTGTTTTGATGTTCCCATCGTAATTGGATATAGACGTGTGCCAGAACCACCCGCTAAAATTATACCTTTTCTTTTTTTCTGACTCATTGACGAAGTTCCTTAATGACTTGTGCCACACCAAGTTCCCAATTCGGGAGATGCAACTTAAAATTTTGTTGTAACTTTAATGTATTTAACCGTGAATTTAATGGTCTTTTTGCTGGAGTTGGGTAAGCAGATGTTTCTATTGGGCTAACCTTATTCAAAACAAAATCCTTCCCATGACTACTTGCCTGAGAAAAAATAAATTGTGCGTAATCATACCATGAGCACTCTCCAGCTGCTGCAAGATGGTAATGCCCATATAAATTTTCTTTAGAAACTGTATTCAAATCCCAAAAACGAATGACTTGTGCCGTTACATCCGCAATTAATGACGCTCCTGTCGGAGCACCAATTTGATCATTAATAATTCCCAACTCTTCTTTAATCGTTGCCAGTTTTAGCATGGTTTTTATAAAGTTATTGCCATGCAAACCATAAACCCAACTGGTTCTAAAATTAAAGAACTTACACCCGCTTTGCTCTAAGGCAATTTCACCATCATATTTCGATTTCCCATATAAATTCACAGGATTACATACATCTTCTTCTGACCAGGCAGCACTACCTGTCCCATCAAAAACATAGTCTGTAGAATAGTGAATGAACAAAATATTTTTCTGTTCGCAAATTTCTGCAAGGTGTTTAACAGCCAAATGATTGATCAAATCCGCTTGCTCGATTTCACTTTCAGCCTTATCTACTGCTGTATAGGCTGTAGCGTTAACGATAACATTAGGTTGAGTTTGCTCAATCGCATTAGATATTGCATCAAAGTTTGTGATATCTCCACACAGACCATTAACACCTATAGAGCGATCAAGGCTAATTATTGAACCTAGTGGTTGTAAAGCACGTTGCAATTCCCAACCCACTTGACCATTTTTACCTAATAAAAGAATTTTCATCGATTTACTCAAAATTAGGCTTTTTTAGCTTGGTATTGTTGTTGGATCCAATTTTGGTATTCACCACTTTGAATATTCGCTACCCATTCTTGGTTATTTAAATACCACTCAACAGTCTTGCGAATGCCTGTCTCAAAACTTTCTTGAGGCATCCAGCCCAAATCTTGTTTAATTTTGCTCGCGTCTATTGCATAACGTAGATCATGTCCAGGACGATCTTTGACAAAAGTAATTAAGGTTTCATAAGATTGTTGCTTATCTTGAGGTCTTAACTCATCTAAAATTTTACAAATGGTTTTAACAACTTCAATATTTTGTTTTTCATTATGGCCACCTATATTGTATGTCTCACCGACCATACCTTCAGTGACTACTTTATATAAAGCACGTGCGTGATCTTCTACGAATAACCAGTCTCGAATTTGATCACCTTTGCCGTAAATAGGTAAAGGCTTTCCATCAAGTGCATTCAAAATCACTAAAGGAATCAACTTTTCAGGGAAATGGTACGGCCCATAGTTATTTGAACAATTGGTCACAATCGTTGGTAAACCATAAGTTCTTTGCCATGCACGAACTAGATGATCTGAACTCGCTTTGCTTGCTGAATAAGGTGAGCTTGGAGCATAAGATGTTGTTTCAGTGAATAAATCAGTTGTGCCTTCCAAGTCACCATAAACTTCATCGGTTGAAATATGATGAAAACGGAAAGCTTGTTTCTTGTCTTCAGATAAATCATTCCAATAATGGCGTGCTGCCTCAAGCAGTTGATAAGTTCCTATAATATTCGTTTCAACAAATGCAGCAGAACCTGTAATCGAACGATCCACGTGTGACTCTGCAGCCAAATGCATGATCAAGTCTGGTTTAAAATCTACAAAGAGCTTATCTAAGGCTTGTCGATCACAAATATCTGTTTGAGAGAACTGGTATCTTGGGTTTTGATCTATTTCTTTTAATGACTCTAAATTACCAGCATATGTCAGTTTATCTACATTAAGTACACTATTATTCGTATTATTAATGATATGTCTTACAACGGCAGAACCAATAAAGCCTGCACCACCAGTAACCAAAACTCTCATATTGTATCCTATGAATCATTTTTAATAAAAATATGCATTCTGAAGTGTCTTCAATTGATCAATACATTGCTGTAAAAAGATATTGCCGCAAGAGACGCTTTCTAATTTAACTTCTGAGGCATTATACTCAGAATATATAACAATTCATATGATAAACCGATTTTTACCTATAACAATCGTTTATCTTAGTAATGTTATGTATATACAGTATGAATGCTTGGTTTTGATCTTATTGTTTCTGTTTTACAAAGCAATTAAAAATATAAATGAATAACTTACTTTTTCGATTTTCATACAATACTATCTAAACAATAAGATACCCAACTGCAGTTTTTTAGCATACAATTCAGCTTCAAGATTGAATTCTAAGTAGCAACGCAATATAAAATAAGGGTTTTGAATGTGAAGTATTCAGGCACATCACTTTTTACGATTTTAGCAATTTCTGTTTCATTTTCTGGTTGTGCAATCACCTCTGGACTTCAAACTTATGATTTACCTGAGCAAGGTCAATATAAAACGGATCAAGGTGCAGAGCTTTCTGTCGTTCAATTGAATCAAAACAATATTCCAAATCTAAATTTCACAAACCAAGAAAATTCGAATAGCGTCGTTTCACTATTTCGCCATCAGCAAAATATTTATCGTTTAAGCTCAGGAGATATCCTTTCAATCCAGCTTTGGGCTTATCCTGAAATTACACCGCCTATTCAAGATGTAAATAATGTTAAGGCGATTGGATATCCGATTGACCCAAACGGTAATGTACAACTGCCATTGGTTGGTTCAGTCCGTATTGCGGGCAAAACACTGGCTGAAACCAATCGCTTTTTGCATAACCAATTTGCAAAATACTTAAAACATCCTGACGTTGTGGTTCGTGTTCTGTCTTATGAAGGTCGTCGCTATTTTGTGAATGGACAAGTCCTACGTAGTGGGCAGTATACTTTAAATGACCAACCGATTAGTATTTATACAGCCCTAGGTCAAGCAGGTGGTATTGATACAAAAACAGGGGATACAACCAATATTCAACTGATCCGAAATGGGCAAACATTTCATCTGAATACGATTCAACTCGAAAAACAAGGTCTATCTTTACATAACCTACTCATCCAACCGAATGACACGATTTATGTGAATACCAAACAAGATCAAAAACTTTATGTCATGGGTGAATCAAATAAAAGCCAAGCACTTGCTCTACGTGATCAAGGTATGACACTCAGTGATGTACTGGGTGAAAGTGAAGGGATTAATCCATATTCAGCAAGTGCTGCTCGCATTTATGTGATGCGTACTGATTTAAATACCAAGCAATCAACCATTTATCATTTAAATTTAAGTAGTTTAGGTAACTTAGCGCTCGCTAATCAGTTTGCAATGAAAAAGAATGACATTGTTTATATAGATTCGACTGGCTTAACCCGCTGGCAACGTATCATGAATCAGATTGTTCCTTTCTCAAGCGCACTCTATTCATTTGATCAGCTAGGTAAATAACATGCAGATCAAGAATATATTGGTTGTTTGTGTAGGAAATATCTGTCGTAGCCCAATGGCAGAGTTTTTCCTCAAGAATCAGTTTCCTCATTTAAGCATTGAATCTGCTGGACTTTCTGCAATGGTGGGCCATTCAGCAGATGATAAAGCCATTGCATGTATGGATACTTTAAATATCGACATGCGTAGCCATATTGCACGTCAAATCAATGCTGAATTGATTAAAAAAGCCGATCTGATTTTAGTGATGAGTAAAAATCAATCACAGCATATTGAACAAAAATGGCCTTTTGCTAAAGGTAAAGTGTTTATGTTAGGGCATTGGCAAAACTTAAATGTCCCAGATCCGTATAAACATGATCAAGCTTTTTTTGATGAAACATGTAAAAATATCCAAACTTATGTTGCTGACTGGCAATCACATCTTTAAATTTTAATTAGTTGTTAACTTATGAACCAAAATTCAAAAACTAATGATGATACTATTGATCTAAAAGAGTTATTTTTCTCTTTAATTGCACAATGGAAAGTGATTGCTCTGTGTATCATCTTAAGTTTAATCTGTGCTTTATTATATTTACGTATTACTTCTCCAGTCTATTCAACTGATGCCATGGTACAAGTTGAAGATGGGAAAAGTGCAGCCTCTGCGGCCTTAATGGGTGAGTTAAAAGATATTTCTGGTGGCTTAGGGGCAAAATCTCCAGCAGATGCCGAAATTGAAATTTTAAATTCAAGACTCGTGCTTGGTGAAGTGATTAAGAATTTAAACTTAAATATTCAAATTAAAGATAATCAAGATAATTTATTTCATCGTTTAATTTCGCAAGACAAAATAAAAATTCAATACACCAATAATAGTGTAAGTTTTCAGAAAAAAAATGCTGAATTTTCAATTAAAAAGTTTGAAATTCCAGCATATTACTATGACAAAGATTTAGTTCTAAACTTTTTAGATAAAAACCAATTTAGTCTAAGTTATAAAGACCAAGTGGTTTTTAAAGGTCGCTTAAATCAGCTTAACCAAAGTCAAGATAATAAAGGTCTTTGGTCTGTAAATATTGAAAGCAGCAGCCTGTTCCAACAAGATTTCACCATCAGCAAACTATCCCTCCCTTCTGCAATGAAAGCGCTTCAAGAAACTTATGCTGTTGCAGAGAAAGGTAAAATGACAGGTGTAATCGGTTTAAATTATAGCGGTACAGATAAAGAACATATTACTCAGGTTCTTAATCATATTTTAGCTGTCTATCACGCACAAAATATTGAACGTAAGACTTTAGAATCTAAACAGACATTAAATTTCCTCGATCAACAATTGCCTGATTTGAAGAAGCAATTGGAAGAATCTGAAATTAAATTTAATAAATTCCGTGAACAGTACAATACGGTTGATGTGACTCAAGAATCTGAGCTCATGTTAAAGCAAAATGTTGAATTGGAAAAAATGCGAATTGAGTTAAAGCAAAAACAAGCTGAATACTCTGCAAAATATACGCCTGATCATCCGTTAATGACTGAAATCAATGCACAACTTGCTGCGATTGATAAAAAATCAACAGAACTCAATCAGGCGATTAAACGTCTACCTGAAACGCAACGTTTATATTTACAACTGTATCGTGATGTTAAAGTGAATACTGAGCTTTATACTTCACTCTTAAATAGCTACCAACAACTCAAAATTGTCAAAGCTGGTGAAATTGGTAACGTACGCATTATTGATACAGCAGTAGAACCTGTAAAACCAATTAAACCGAGAAAATTGATTGTATTAATTCTTTCAATTTTTGTCGGTGGTTTTATTGGTGTACTAATTGCGTTGCTTCGTAATATGCTTGCTTCAGGAATCAAAGATTCGAGCCGCATTGAAAATGAACTGGATTTACCTGTTTATGCAACGGTACCTCGTTCACCGATTCAAGAAAGCCGTGTTCAATTACTGAAAAAGAAAAAATCAATTCCTATTCTTGCTGTTAAGAACAGTGAAGACATTGCAATTGAAAGTTTACGTAGTATTCGTACCACGATTCACTTTGCCCTTGCGAATGCGAAGAATAATATTATTGCAGTTTCAGGTCCTGCACCTGAGATCGGTAAATCGTTTATTTCGACCAACCTTGCTGCAATTTTTGCGCAAAGTAATAAAAAAGTATTATTGATTGATGCTGACTTAAGACGTGGTTATCTACATAAGTATTTTGATCGAGAAGCTTCACCAGGTTTAACCGAATACTTAACCAATCAAAATAGTTTAGAACAATGTATTGTCAAATCAGAGACTGTTGCAAACTTAGACTTCTTTGCTCGTGGTAAAAATCAAGGTAATGCCTCTGAAATGCTCAGTTCGCAACGTTTCAGCGAATTACTTGAACAACTTTCTCAGCAATATGATCACATTATCATTGATACACCACCAATTTTAGCAGTGACAGATGGGATCATTATTTCTCAATTTGTCGGTGTAAATCTTGTTGTTGCGCGTTATGCGAAAACGCAAATGAAAGAGTTAGAGCTGACTGTCAGTCGTTTTGAGCAAGCTGGTACTAAAGTGAGCGGTATTATCCTGAATGATATTCAAGCAACAGCTGGCGGTAGCTACGGTTATAACTATGCCTATGCATATACCTCATCCAAAGATGATTAATTTTTAATGAAAAGCCAGATTCTAATCTGGCTTTTTTATGCCTACATCTCTGTATATTTTTAGTTGTCATCATCAGATTACTATATCGTTTATGATGAAGACGTTATATGCTTGTTCAGTTTATGCTAATGGTCAAATTAGCCTCTTAAAAGATTAAAATTTGGGAATTTTTATGAGTAAAGCCTTACCCATCGCAGTTGCTGTAATTTTAGGTGGTGCTGCGCTTGTACCTGTTTATTATGCATCTCAACATCCAGCTGATGTAAACAGTAGTTCAATGTCAAAAGATGCAAAACCTGTAGAAAAAATCAGCTATGCTCTCGGTTATGAAGTTGCGAGTCAGACACCTCCTGAAGTCGATGTAAATACATTCATCAAAGGTGTTCGTGATGGTCATGCGAAAAAAGAACGTATTTATACAGATGAAGAATTACAAGCAGCTTATGTTGAATTCCAAAAAGAAATGCAAACTAAGCACTTACAACAAGCCAAAGAAACTGCTTCTTCAAATGATTCTTTCTTGACTGAAAATGCAAAGAAATCTGGTGTTATAACAACTGCATCAGGTCTTCAATATAAAATGACCAAAGAAGGCACAGGCAAACAGCCAACTGCTAATTCACAAGTCACTGTCCATTACAAAGGGCAATTACTTGATGGCAAAGTGTTTGATAGCTCTTATGATCGTGGTCAGCCAGTGGAATTCCCTTTAAATCAAGTGATTCCAGGCTGGACAGAAGGCTTGCAGTTGATTAAAGAAGGTGGCAAAGCCACTTTATATATTCCTGCAAAACTAGCCTACGGTGAGCAAGGTGTTCCTGGAACAATTCCACCAAATAGCACATTAATTTTCGATGTTGAACTTATTAAAGTGAAATAATTGTTAAAAAAGGAGAGCTATGCTCTCCTTTTTTGGATATGAATTATGAAAAAAAGCCTCATTACCCTCTGTATTGCTCTTATCGGTACGACAAGCTTTGCAGCACCAATTAACAATAAAAGCTCACAACAAAATCAGCTTGGATATAGCTATGGTTATGTCATGGGACGAACCAATGCTGAAACCTTAAAAGACATCAATCTAGATGCTTTTATCCAAGGCATTAAAGAAGGTTTTTCTGGGCAAAAAGCCACACTGACTGATGAAGAAATGGCAAAAGCTTTAGCGCAATATAAGCAAAAGAGCGAAGCCAAACAAATGCTAGAATTTAAAAAATCAGCAGATGAAAATGCTCAAAAAGGCGAAGCTTTCCTTATTGAAAATGCCAAAAAATCAGGTGTAATCACTCGCCCGAGCGGTTTGCAATACATGGTTCTGCAACAAGGTACAGGCCGATCACCGACCGTAAAATCCAAAGTATCGGTAAATTATGAAGGGCGATTACTGGATGGTACGGTTTTTGATAGCTCAATTGCACGTAATGAACCTATTGAATTTCAACTTAGCCAAGTGATACAAGGTTGGACTGAAGGTTTGCAGCTGATGAAAGAAGGTGCCAAATATCGCTTCTTTATCCCTGCAAAATTGGCTTATGGTGAAATTGGTGCTGGTGATGCTATTGCACCAAACAGCACATTAATTTTTGATGTTGAACTGTTAAAAGTGCTACCGTAACGCGAATACCTTGCAAATAAAAACATCGCCCAATGGCGATGTTTTTATTCATTCTAAAATATAAATATCTTGATTTATTAATGCTTTAACTGTCTTGATCTAAATCCTGAAGCGAATAGCGCAATCGCATAAGCAACAATACCAACAATGCACAATCCAATCACTTCAAGAATACGAATCCATTGTGAAAGTGCACCATCATACCAAGTCATGGCATACCAAAGTGCCGCAACCATCGCCAAATTCGCAATTGCGAATTGAATAAATAATTTCTTCCAATGTGCGCCAAACTTGAAAATATCACGCTTATGCAAATAGAAATAAAGCATCCCCGCATTGACCAATGCTGAACCTGACGATGCAATCGCCAATGCCATATGCTGAGCCTGCCAATCAATCAGTTTAAACAAACCCAGAAAAACCACATTGAGAATAGCGTTAGCTGCAACGGCCATTAAACCCACACGTACAGGTGTTTTTGTATCTTGAATTGCATAAAATCCTGGTGCAAAAACTTTAATCAACATAAATGCAAGCACGCCACCACTCATACATTGTAGTGCCAGTGCTGTCATTTCCGTGTCTCGAGCATCAAATGCACCATGCTGAAAAAGCGCTTCGATAATCGGCGTAGACAACATGAACAATGCAATACTTGCAGGAACGCCGACCAATACAATTACACGTGCAGCCCAATCCAACATTTTTCTAAATTTAGCCTGATCTTGCTCAGCCTTACTCATCGATAATGATGGCAAAATGACCGTACCAATTGCTACACCAATCAATCCTAAAGGTAGCTCCGTCATACGTTCCGCACTGTATAACCATGATACAGAGCCATCTTGCATGAATGATGCCCAAATCGTATTTAGCAATAAATTAATCTGAGTCACCGATACACCAAAAAGTGCAGGTAACATCAGTTTCAGAATACGATCAACGCCTTCATGCTTAAAATCTACTTTAGGTGGAATCAGTAATTTTCTCTTCCACAATTCTGGAATCTGAATCGCAAGTTGTAAAACCCCTGCCACAATAACCGCCCAACCCAAGACCATAATCGGTTGTTCAAGATTTGAAGCAAAACACCATGCGCCGACGATCATGGCAATATTTAACAGAACGGGTGAAAAGGCAGGTGAAGCAAATGACCCATAACTGTTTAAAATACTGCTGGCAAATGCCGTTAATGACATAAACATCAGATAAGGAATCGTTAACCGAAACATATCTACTGCTAGATCAAATTTAGCGGGATCATTATGGAAACCAGGTGCATATACATACAAAATCACAGGTGCAATGATCATGCAAACTAAGGTCAGCAAAGACATCACCATTAACAAACAGCCAAAAACTCGGCTAATTAGAATTTGCACTTCAGCATGTAACTTGGTGGTTTTATATTCTGTTAAAACTGGAATAAAGGCCTGAGAAAAAGCCCCTTCAGCAAATAAACGTCTAAAAAAGTTAGGAATACGAAATGCGACAACAAATGTGTCAAAATCCTTACCTGCACCAAACACATTAAGCAAAACCATGTCTCGGACTAATCCTAAGACTCGTGACAACATGGTCATTGCACTAACAATAAAGGTGGATCGCCACAGCGCCATCGTATTCACCTAGTTAAAATAAAATCGCTATTGTAATTAAATATTCTTAAAATTGGGTTGTTAAATCATAAACAAATGTTTATTTTGCTTTGGATTTTTTCTGAGCAAGCGATTCTCTAAAATATTGCCATTGAAAATGTGGTCCAGGATCGGTTTTACGCCCTGGTGCAATATCAGAATGCCCTGCTAAGTGCTGATCTGTTTTGGGATAAGCTTTTTGCAAACTTGCGACCACATCAACCAATGTTTGATATTGAATGTCTTCAAAATCAGTATCATCACTGCCTTCCAGTTCAATCCCTATCGAATAGTCATTACATTCAACTTTACTCAAATAACTTGAACGCCCTGCATGCCAAGCACGGTCTTTAAAATTGACGAATTGTAAGACTTCACCTGTTCTTAAAATCAATAAATGCGCAGAAACCTGCATCCCTTGAATGGTTTGAAAATAGGGATGTAATGACCAATCCAATTGATTCTGAAAAAATTGTTCAATATAACCACCACCAAACTGAGAAGGAGGTAAACTAATATTATGAATGACAATCAGTTGTATTTCAGTATTCTCAGGTCGTTGATTAAAATTTGGAGATGGAACTTGTTTTGCGCCAATAAGTTGTCCATTTTCAACCTGAAATAGTGCTGCTGATTGCATGTGTTATTCCTAAAAGACAATTCTATTTTCGATGCATCTATTCAATGTTAATGTGAATATTTTCATTCAATAGCGTTGATATTTTAGTTTACTCCGATCTGTATAAAATAAAAACTTCTTCAAACTTGCAGTGACAATGCTAATATATCGCACAAATTTTAGGATGAACCGAAAGGGATTTTCCATGAGTATTTCAAAAGCATTGCTTGAACAATCGATTCAAATGAATATCCAACAAGCACTGCAAGAAGATATCGGTGAGGGAGATATTACCGCCCTACTTACACCCGAAGATGAGCAAGCTACAGCAACGATTATTACCCGTGAAGACATGATCCTTGCTGGTCAGCCATGGGTCAATGCACTGATCCAAGCCTATGATCCATCTGTACAAATTACATGGTTAAAAAATGATGGTGACTTAGTCAAAGCCAATGAAACCATTTATAAACTCGCTGGTTCTGCACGTAGTTTGCTTACAGTTGAACGCCCTGCTTTGAATTTTGTACAAACTTTATCTGCTGTGGCAACTAAAACTGCTGAATACATAAAATATCTTGAAGGCACAGCGACCAAACTACTCGATACTCGTAAAACTTTACCGGGTTTACGTATTGCGCAAAAGTATGCAGTTGCTGTCGGTGGTGGGCAAAACCATCGCTTAGGTCTATTCGATGCTTTTTTAATTAAAGAAAACCACATCATGGCAGCAGGTGGAATTGTGCAAGCGATTGCCAAAGCACATCAAATTGCACCAGGTAAACCTGTTGAAGTTGAAGTCGAGACTTGGGATGAACTTGAACAAGCGATTGACGCCAAAGCAGATATTGTGATGCTAGATAATTTTAGCCAACAACAAATGATCGATGCTGTTAAACATGTTGCGGGTCGTTGCAAACTTGAAGCCTCAGGTAATATTACCCTTGAAAATTTAAGTGAAGTTGCGCAAACAGGTGTCGATTACATCTCAATGGGCGTACTCACTAAAGATGTAAAAGCAATTGATCTATCAATGCGTTTTAATGCCTAATTGATAAAAGTAGTCTTAAATTTCTAAGCAGTGAATCATCACTGCTTTTTATTTACATTACAAAACATAACGATGAATAATTATACAATTCACTCATTTTGCTCAAGAATCTCTATACAATCATCAATATATTTTCAATAGATAAGAAGAGACACAGAATGACAAAACATCTTTTATATTCTTCACTACTGGGTCTACTCGTTCCAAGCATCAGCTATGCAGATAGCATCAATATTCATGTTCTGAGTGCGACAATCAAAGACCAAAATATTGCCAATGCAGAAGTTATTCTGCAAAAAAATGGGGAACGTTCTGCATCGAATACCACCAATGCAAATGGCCGCACCACTGTTGATGGGAATAGTGCAGATGGTGCGGATAATTTATTAATTATCAAAAAATCAGGCTATTCCACCCTCGTTGCAAAATGTCCTTGTGATGGTATGACCTATGCGCTCAGCCCAGTATTGAAAGACTTAGACAGTATGCGTATCGTACTGAATTGGGGTAAAAATCCTTTAGATTTAGACTCACATTTAAGCTATAAAAATCAGCATATTTATTGGGACAATAAACAAGGTTTATCTGCCAATTTAGATGTCGATGATGTCGATTCCTATGGTCCTGAAACGGTGACCATTGATAAAAAACTGGATGGACAATACTACGTCTATTCGGTGCATGATTATTCAAATCGTACGCAACCCAATACCCATAGCCTGTCAAATAGCCAAGCCAAGGTCATGGTCTACGCAGGTGAATCACTGATTCGATCTTATTATGTTCCAACAACCAAGACAGGAAATTTATGGACTGTATTTCGAATCAGTCCTGAGGGTGAAATCCAAGATATTAACCGTATCTCTGGAACAACAGTCGGGGCAAGTCAGATTGGTTCAAGTGTGTCCAACTATCAAAGTCAAAGTACACGGGTAAATATTGTTCCTGTTTCAGTAGATGCACAAAACCGTGCGAAATCATTGAATTTAAAAGCAGATAAAGCGTACAAAGCTAATTCATTTGAACAAGCGGCCATGCTTTATCAACAATCTATTGATTACAATCCAAATGTAGGACAAACCTATAGTAATCTTGCAGTAGCTTATCAAAAATTGAATCGTTCATCTGAAGCGCTTTGGGCGAACCAAAAAGCGATTGCCCTTGCAAGCAATAACAACACCAAAGCTTATTCTCATTATAATATTGGTAAAATTTATGAGAATAATCAAGACTATGCTCAGGCAAAACAACATTATCAACTGGCGAATGAATACAAACCTAGCCCAACTTATGATGAAGCCATACAACGTGTAAGCCATTAAAAAGATCCCCAAGGAATCAAGTCATTCTTTGGGGGATTTATTACTTCCTATTTTTAAATGATGTTTTTCAACTTTTAAATTCTTACTCAAGTATGCTTACAAAATAAACAACGCATACATAGAAAAACCCGAATAATAAGCCTATAATTATTGTCCATTCCAAATCATCTCTGAAATTAAGCCAATGAAGACTTTGAAACAACAAGTGCTGTTTTTACTTGTCGCTTTTTTATCTGTATTTGCTTTTTTCTTATACCAAGAAGATATCACGCGTTTCTTTCAGTTACGTGACATCTATTTAAAACCACGTTTATTTAAATATGGCTTTTCGATTCTATTGAATTATGCTTTTATCAGCTTATTTTACTTAATTTTAAGAAAGACTTTTGCCACGATATTATTGACTCAGTTCATTATTTTTTTACTCACCTTTATCAATATCAAAAAAGAGCAATACCTTTCAGCAAGCCTTGTTCCAAGCGATTTTCTATTATTTAAAGAAACCTTTATTGCTTCACCCATTTTTCTAAAAATTGCAGTATTTGCCAGTATTGCAGTTTTTATTGCGCTCTTTGCCTTTATTTATAAAAAAGAAAAAATTGGTACAAAACCATTATGGTTAACCAATAGTCTTTTATCGGTCACGATCCTTGGCTTTTTTGTGACTGCAAATTTTAAAAATAATTTTAGCGAGTCCTGCGCCAATGCGAAAAAAGACTCCATTTGCCAATATACACAATATTTACCCAATACTCGCGGCGACTGGATCGGTGATCATTTAACCATTAAATATCTAGGTTTTTCGACCTTTTTCTTTTCAAAATCTGTGGATAGTTTGAATAATAAAATTTTTCAAACTGAAGTTATTCCTGAGCAAGAAGTTGCTACATTTTATCAGCCAATAACAAATAATAATCCTGTTGCAGAGCAAACTACGATTGCGAGTAATGAAAAGGTTGAACCACAACCCTTACCCAACATTATTTTTGTGATGAGTGAATCACATTGGGATGCAACTCAACTTGATAAAAGCATTCCACAAAATATCACACCAACGATTAATAAAAATCAGGTTTCTACATTGCTATCACCAAGTTTTGGTGGTGGTACAGCCAATGTTGAATTTGAAGTTTTGACCAGCTTAAACACCTATTTAAATCATAATGAGTTGGCTTATGTGTCTAAATTAAAACGTCCAACCTATTCATTGCCCATGTATTTAAATAGTTTAGGTTACGAAACCACAGCGATGCACAATAACGGAAAATATTTTTATAACCGTAGCGCTGTTTATCACAACTTAGGTTTTAATCGTTTTACCTCAATTGAAAATATGATCAACATGGCTGATCGTGCGAAATACATCAATGCAGCAGGTTGGGCTACGGATGATTTAATTTACAACAGCATTGAAAATCAGCTCAAAAATACCGATAAGCCGCAGTTTATTTATGCGATTAGTGTTGAAAACCATCCAATGTACAGTGATGATCGTTTTGGTAAAGATCACTTTAAACTCAATAAAAAAGGGATCAGTGATAGCAGTAAACGTGCATTAAATACGTATTTAACAGGTATGCAACGTGCCGATGACAAGTTTAAGGCTTTGATTGAAAATGTAAAACAACTCGATCGCCCAACCATTGTAATTTTCTTCGGAGATCATTTACCAAACTTACAAAAAGTTTATGATGAATATGGTTTCTTTAAGTCTGAGCAAGAAAAAACCGAGAAAAAAGATGTGCGTTTCTTTGAAACACCTTTGGCTGTTTGGGCAAACTTCCCAATTGATAAAAAGCAATTTCAAGGACAATTTGTTGCGGCACATTTTCTTGCACCAAAAGTTTTAGAAGCAGCGCATGTACCACTTTCACCTTATTATAATTTTGTGAATAAAGTGAATTCTTGCTATAAAACAGTTCATCAAACGGGTACACAACCACAAAAATCCTGTGATTTAAACTCAGCTGAAATTCTTCAACAATATAAAGACATGAATATGGATGTGTTGAATGGGAAGAATTTTACTTATGAGTTATTGCAAGCGAAAGCTGAAAGCTAACACAGTTCAAGCCGATTCTTCACGATCGGCTTTTTTCAAATCTTGTTGAAAATGTTCAGTCTTTTGTGAGTTTTGTGCAGTTGTATCTTGTCTATCCAGTCGGTCTAAGCGAGGGTCACTGGCCATTAACACAAAAGTAATCATAGCAAAAAGGAAGATCAGGATTTGCATATTTACACCGAGACTTATTTTGAAATTGCAAATAGCTTAATCGATACCTTTTTAGATGATTTGAAGAAGTTGTATTAAAAGGAATACGGCTTCTGATGAGTTTTGTATCTCGTAACCACATTACATGACTTGAAACTTAAATCAGCAACATCACGCAATTGGTGTTGTATTTATGCTGCTAATTCTCCTGTATCGCTATGTACCTACGTACCGTTAAACTAGAGAAAAATTCACATCAATATCCAATAGCATTTAATTCATTCTTCTATTTAGCTTGAGAAATAATTATTGTCCAAATAAAAAACGCACCCTAGAGTGCGTTTGATCACAAATTAAATTGGTTTTGTATTACCAACCAAGTGCTTCTTGTTGTTTCTTCACTAATTCTTGAATACCCTTTTCAGCTATTTCAAGCATTGCATTTGATTGCGCACGTGTAAATGGTTTTTCTTCAGCAGTCCCTTGAATTTCAATAAATTCACCTGCTTGCGTCATGACCACATTCATATCAGTTTGACAGTTTGAATCTTCTTCATAGCAAAGATCAAGTAAGACTTCATCTGCATAGATTCCCACCGAAATCGCAGCAACTAAACCTTTTAGCGGATCATGTTTAATTTTCTTTTTCTCAAGCAATACATTCATTGCATCAATTAACGCAACCGCTGCGCCTGTAATCGCCGCTGTACGTGTACCACCATCTGCTTGAATCACATCACAGTCAATGGTAATGGTGTTTTCACCTAATTTTTTCAAATCCACCATTGCACGTAAGCTACGACCAATTAAACGTTGGATTTCTTGTGTACGACCAGATTGTTTGCCACGTGCTGCTTCACGGTCACTACGGGTATGTGTAGAACGTGGCAACATACCGTATTCAGCCGTGACCCAACCTTGTCCCTGACCTTTGAGGAAACGCGGTACTGAATTGTCAATACTCGCTGTACACAGCACTTTTGTATGACCAAATTCAACCAATACAGAACCTTCCGCATAACGTGTGTAGTTTCGGGTAATTTTAACATCACGTAATTGATCTAATGCACGTTGGTCGATACGCATGGCTTATCCTTATGGGATTTAAAAATATTGCGCACAAGTATAACAGATGCAAGAGAGATGGTTTTGTTACAAGAGCATGGTTTTTTAAATTGATAAATGATCAATATTTTAAACTCAGACAAAGCCGATCCATGGTGAAATTCAACTGATATCGTTTTTGTATAATATTTTCAATTGTTTATTATGATACATAAATTAAGACAATTTTAAGTTCAGATTTAAAGTTTATTATGTTTTAATACACACATTATTAATTAAAAGTACAAAATAAAAATGAAAGCATTCATCACAGTCGGATGTAAAACTGATCATGGTGGAATCATTCTTCTAGGTGATTCTTCTTTTATCGTTGAAGGTAAAGCCGTACATCTCGATGGGATGACACACTATTGCCCTAAATGCCAAGTCCAATCCAAAGCGATTGCTTCTAATCAAGGTTTTATAACCGTAAATGGTAAAAGTATCGTCGTTGCAAATGACACTTCGACTTGTGGGGCTAAATTTTTAAAAATTTCTGATCTTGTCGTTGTAAATTGACATAAGTTCTAATTCAAAAGCCGTAAGCTTAATTCATAAACCAAATTAGACATATAAAATGCATATCTTATCAGGCTCTCGCTATTTTATGATTAAATTGTTATACTTTTTATGCGCCAATGGCGTATCGTTAGATTATGTTATTCATTGAAACTAGTATTTTTACTAAACAAATCAAAGCACTTGTTACCGATGACGAATACCGTCAGTTACAACAAGAGCTTTTGACAAAACCTGATAAGGGTGATGTTATTAAAAATAGTGGTGGAATACGTAAAATACGTTGTGCCCAAGGCCATAAAGGAAAAAGTGGCGGTATTCGTGTAATCTATTATTGGGTTTCAGTTGATCAACAAATCTTTTTCTTAGCCGCTTATCCCAAGTCAGTGAAAGACAATCTTACAGATAAAGAGACCGCTATTCTGCGTCAATTAGTGAAGGAGCAACTTCATGGATAATAATTTATTTGATGACCTCGTTTCTTCAATTAAAGAAGCCGGTGCAATTAAACGTGAAGATATTCAAGCAAGTCGGGTAACAAAACTTGAGTTACCTGATATTAAAGAAGTACGAGAAAAAACTGGCTTGAGTCAAACTGAATTTGCTGCACGTTTGCATATTAGCCCTCGTACACTTCAAAATTGGGAACAAGGTAGACGCTATCCAACGGGACCAGCAGCAACACTCATTCGTATTTTAGATGCACATCCAAGCTTAATTTAAAACTTTATGTGTTTAGTTTTCCCCCAATCACGTAAATTTGAGCAATCAAAGTAATTAATAAATATATGAATTCAATTTCAGCTATTTTTTTGAAAGAACATCCAGTCAATACCTGCATTCAAGAAGCAAATGGGAACTCAAAACCATTTCCTATACTTGTTATTGATGGTGTTCCACTCAATGTATGGATAAATGAAAATACAAATATTATCGATCGAATAGACAACTTAGTTCCAGCACAAGGGTGGTTGTATAATTTTGAGAATAACCATTCATTAAGCAATGCTTGGAAACTCCTTGAACCAAAATCCTCTGAATATGGTGCAGTTTCTACTGTTATACCTCTCTTAATTTGTCCTCATGATTTAGATCTCGTATGTAGCGTTATCATGGTTGAGCAAGTTGTTACTGATTCTAAAATACAATGGATTCGATTTGGATTAGCATACGGAAATATGGATGATGTTGTCACATCTGTTATTTGGGAAAATCCGATTTCTGCTCCAATATTAACTTTTAAATATATAGAGTTTGAACAAGCATATAATGACTTAAAGAAATTGGATGAAATTTGGAATCAACCTTCCATTTAACATATATTTTTTATTCAAAACTCACCATACAAATTTAAAAATCAATATATTGCGATTGATAAAAGCCCAATTTACATAAATTAGGCTTTTAAATTTTTATATTTCATAACCTTGCTTAAACAAATAAAACCACCAACTCAGCATTCTTTAAGCAAAAATCCCCTTCACCTTTTGCAAAGACTGCGTAATCGTCGACGTCCAGTTATTGGGTAAAGAACACTTCGCCAAGCGTACCCAGACACTCCAGAACTGCTGCAAGAAGTTTGCTTCATTGTAGTTGATACCATATTCTTCACATAAAGCTTTGATTTTAGGTGCAACTTCAGAATAGCGGTTGGCGGGCATATCTGGGAACAAATGATGCTCAATTTGATGACTTAAATTTCCACTTAAAATATGCAACCAATCTGTACCTGTGAAATTACTTGAACCACGAATTTGACGTAGATACCACTCCGCACGTGTTTCATTTTCAGTATTATCAGCCTCAAAAGTTTCAGCATCCTCAGTAAAGTGACCATTAAAAATCACCGCAGATGCCCACAAACTACGGATCACATTGGCAATTGCATTCCCTGCTAAAACAGGTAACGCATTCGGCCCTGCAATCACTGGAAAAAATACATAATCTTTTAATATCTGACGGCGTGCTTTTTTTCGGAACTTCGTTGCATCTGCCCATACTTGTTTCCAAGTTTTTGTTTTATAAACCAAAGCATCTTCTAAATGTAAGTTTTGAACGCCAACATACCATTCAAAAAACACCATTAATTGAATTGCCATAGGAATATTCAGTAAAAAACGAGGCTCCCACTTTTGCGATTCACTCACTCGTAATAAACCATAACCGACATCATGGTCTTTACCGACAATATTGGTATAGGTATGGTGTATATAATTATGAGTATATTTCCAATCATCACCTGTAGACATGGTATCCCAGTCATAGTTTGCACCGTTTAGACTTGGATCATTCAACCAGTCAAACTGCCCATGCATCACGTTATGACCCAATTCCATATTTTCAACAATTTTGGAAATGCCCAACAACGCTGTACCAAATACCCAAACAGGTGGAATCCAGCCACCAAACATTAACGCTCCACGTGAAACAATTTCGCTATAACGTACAAAATTACGAATTTTATAGATGTACTTGGCATCTTGTTCACCCAAGCAATCCATCACTTCACGGCGGATTTCATCGACACGACGACCAAATTCAGCTGTTTGTTCTGGACTTAAATGTTTTGACTTACTGTTTGGAAAATTCACCGACATATTCATTGCTTAACTCCTGCACAATTCATTTTTTCTGAACTGTGCCTTAAATTTTGGATATACGTTCCCCTGAGCTTTAAACTTAAAACTCTGAGTTTTTTAATTTTTAAATTTGAATGAAAATAAGAACTTGAAATTACAAGTTAATCGTCACAGGACTGATCGCTTGGCTAATACACAACTTAATTTGAGTATTAGAAGCATGGTCAATTTCACCTGTCAGCATATTTTTGGTTGAGCCACTTACTTTCGTACAAGTACAGGTATTACAAATCCCCATACGACAACCATGTGTAGGCTTCAAACCTGCTTGTTCAGCACTCTCTAGAAGATTTGATTTCGCCTCAAACGCTTGTTGTGAGCGTAAGAATACGACTGGCTGAGCCTCTAAGCTTTCATCAACTGCAATTTGGAAATACTCTTGTTTCAGTTGCTGTTCAATATTTAAATCTTTAAAAATCTGATTCAAGCTTTGCATCATTGCTGCCGCACCACATGCATAACTTTGACGTGTTTGAAAATCAGGTACCAATTCTTCTAACAATTCCACAGTCAAATGTTGTTTGTTTTGCGTTGTATTAATCGCATGATATTTAAACTGAGCATTTTGCTGATCAAGTTGTTCCAAATCTGTATGGAAGGCTTGATCACGACTAAAATAAATTAAATCAATAGAATGACTTGAATCTTTTAAAGCTTCAAGTAATAACGAATAAATTGCCGTAATTCCACTACCCGAAGCAATCAATAACATTGGTGTAACATCTTGGCTAAGGACAAAATCGCCTTGCGGTTGAGAAAGCTCAACAATATTGCCAAAAGCCAACTGGCTCAGTACGTTGGATACTTTACCTTGCTGTTTGACTGCGATGATAATGTCGCCATTGGCTAAAAATTTCACCACAGAATAACTGCGTTGTTGGCGTACACCTGCAATTTCTACAGTGACAAGAATACTTTGCCCTGCTTTAAATTGTTGATGCTTAAAATTACGATTCGGACGTAATTGAATTTGATAAAAATCAGGACTTAAAGCACGTGTCTTAACAACAGCTGCTTTCACTTTTTTCCAAGCCCAAATAGGATTGATTTTTTCAGCGATAAAATCGACAAAATCCTCTCGAATGATTTCTGGTCGATATCCACCCTGTTGATTCGTGGCTGTTTGATACTGCATGTAGCTACTCATATTACGTTCCTCTTTGTGCTTGCTATTTATTGAGTGAACAAATGTTCTTTTAGTGAACACATGTACACTATAACCGTTTTTTAGATTCAGTCAACACCTGTACACTGACATTCGTCGTTTAATTTGTTTATTTTTTTGATAAACTCATCACAACAAAAAACTTTGGATACCAGAATGTCGATACGGGATGAACGTAAACAACAAAGTCGACAGGCTTTACTCGATGCTGCTTTAACTTTAAGCACATCAGGTCGTTCATTTTCGAGCATTAGCTTGCGTGAAGTGGCACGAGAGGTTGGTTTAGTTCCCACGGCTTTTTATCGACATTTTCAAGACATGGATGAGCTTGGTAAGGAATTGGTCGATCAAGTTGCTTTATATCTAAAAAATGTTTTACATCAGTTGGGGAAAGGCTTCGCTCATCCTGAAGCAAAAACCAAAACCAGCATGCAATTGTTTTTTGAAGCTGTAGATAAAAACCCACAACAATGGATTTTTATGATCGCTGAGCGTTGGGGGGGCTCTGAAGCTGTACGTAGAGCCATTGCTCGTGAGATTGACTTTTTAAATGATGACCTTGCAAATAGTCTAAAAAAGTTTGAAATCGTACAAAATTTTCATGATGAAAATGATCTAAAAGTGATTACCAACATCTTGATTAATTTATCTTTTACTTGGGCAATGTCATGGATCAGCTTACAACGACTCTACTCTGGAATCGAACTAGAACTACAAAAAATGGTTCTGCAAAAACAAGCAGTCACTCAAATTCGTCTGATTTTTAAAGGGATTGAAAATTGGGAAATTCAAAAAAACTGAAGCCTAATAAATCAGTGATTGTAAAAAAGACGCGACCACATTGCCTTGATCTAAAAATATCAATTCAATAAGTAACCTGAGCTCGATATATCCCAACTATATGATACGCGAAAACGTCAGTCGCATTGTTCGAGGCATGAGGAATATATTCCGCAAGATCTGTAATATACTGTTTTTGCGATATATTAGGGACTAGATAGTATCTGTCGAGTTGGCGACTGACAAATGGTTTTGCCCTTGCGTGGCAGTGCCACTCATCCCGAAAGCCTTGCGAGGTAATACCTCTCAGGTCGAACCGAAGGTTAATCCTTACATCTGACTTTAAACGGTAAGACTCCGCTTTGCCTGATCTATATTTTCAATAACTTACATCAGAGCTTATCCCGAACTGACATTAAGCAATAAAAAACCCGCAATCATTTACGGGTTTTTTGAACTGGAAGACTTATTTGCCTTTACGTTCTTTATTAATCAAGTAATCAACAACTTGAGTCACTTTACCATCTTCACCTTGTACAACATATTTACCATTCACAACCACGGCTGGAACACCTGATAATTGATATTGTGCAGCCAATTGGTTTGATTCTGCTACTTTTGCAGTGATCGCGAATGAACTATACATGCTGTTAAATTTCGCTTCAGGTACGCCATAACGTGTATAGAATTTAGCAAAAGCATCTTTATCTAAGATTTGCTGACCATTTCCATTGGCATGGAATAATGGTAAATGGGTACGTTTACGTACACCTAACGCTTCAGATACATAATAAGCACGTGCACCCTGCTCCCAAAGCGGGTTCATTGCCGCAGGTGTACGAATAAAATTCACATCTTTTGGAATTTTTTTCAACCATGTTTGCATATAAGGTTCAAGCTTAAAGCAGTGCGGGCATCCATACCAAAAGAATTCACGTACTTCAATTTTACCCGGAACAGTTACCTTTCCAGGGTTCTGTACAACGGTATAGTCTTTACCTGCAACAAAATCAGCAGCCATGGTATTTGCAGAAAATGCCATAACCATTGCAGTCATGCCACCAAGAATAAATTTTTTCATTGACTTTATTGTCCTCGAAGTCGTTTTGTATAGCTTATGCACTAACTATAAAACAAATATGGGAAAATCGTTTTCCTTCTGTGAAGTTTTTTACACGATTCATCGCTTTTTTCAGAATTAACGTTACACTAGGGTCTGTTGACAATTCATTTATGCTTGCGACTATACGTGTTTTTTAGGCGATACTAGGCGCGAAGTACGAGATTTAGTTATTCTAAATGAGTAGTTCGCAACGACGTAGCGGCAAAAAATACTTTAGTCCCGAAGGGTTGTCGCTAAAATTATCTCAGCCTTCGTTATGAAACTTGAAAATAGTCTCGCTATTCTCATCGTTTCAAGCCTCGTCTGCTCAATTTTAGCCTACAACGCAAGCAATCTATGAAATGTCAGCAGACCCTAACATAGCTTGAATTAATTTTTGATTAAAACAATTTACTCAGAGGTGACTGTCATGTCGCAACTTAATGTTGATCCACAAGAAATTGCAAAATTTGAGGCACTCGCTGCTTTATGGTGGGATCAACACTCTGAGTTCAGACCCTTACATCAAATTAATCCGCTACGCTTAAACTGGATCGATGAGCATTCAGGTGGTTTAGCAGGCAAAAAGATTTTAGATGTGGGCTGTGGTGGCGGTATCTTGGCAGAAAGCATGGCACGTCGTGGTGCTGATGTTTTGGGTATTGATATGGGTCTCGCACCGCTTAATGTTGCACGCCTACATGCAGAACAAGAAAATGTACACAATATCGAATATCGTCAAGTTCCTGTTGAGCAACTTGCAGAAGAACAAGCAGGCCAATACGACATTGTGACCTGTATGGAAATGCTCGAACACGTTCCAGATCCAGCTTCGATCATTCAAGCTTGTCAAAAATTGGTTAAACCGAATGGTCATGTGTTTTTTTCAACCATTAACCGTAATCCTAAATCGTATTTATTTGCCATTATCGGAGCTGAATATGTATTACGCTTATTGAAAAAAGGCACACACGATTATCATAAATTCATCAAACCATCTGAGCTAGCACATGATATTCGCAATTCAGGTCTAAAACTCAAAGATATGACTGGCCTACACTACAACCCATTAACCAAACATTATTGGCTTGCTCCAAATGTGGATGTGAACTATATGGTCTATACGGTAAATGAAGGTGTGTAATGCAAGCAGTACTGTTTGATTTAGATGGAACGTTGATTGATACCGCAGCGGATTTTATTCGTATCATTCAAAATATGTGTCGTGAAGAAGGTCGTGCGGTGGTGGATGCCGATTTAATTCGCACACAAGTATCAGAAGGCGCTCGTGCCATGGTCAAACTGGTTTATCCCGAATTGGCTGTGGATGATCCTATTTTCCTCGCTCATCGTCAGCGTTTCTTAGATTTATACGGCGAAGATATTGCTGTGGATACAGACTTATTTCAAGGCATGTATCCTTTAATCGAAGATTTAGAAAATCACAATATTCCATGGGGAATCGTCACCAATAAACCTCGTGGGCTAAGTAAGTCTTTACTCCAAGCATTGAATTTAAACGAACGTTGTGCAGTACTGGTTTGTCCTGAAGATGTTACGCATACAAAACCAGACCCTGAACCGATGTATCTTGCAGCAAGTCACTTGCAGATTGATCCAAAACAGATTATTTATGTAGGTGATCATCCACGTGATATTGATGCAGGGCGTAATGCCAGTATGTACACCATTCTTGCAGCCTATGGCTATTTACCTTTAGAACACAAAGATAATTTAGAGGCATGGCAAGCGGATTGTATTGTGAATAATGTGCCTGAATTACATCAAATCATCAATAAACTGGTGGATATCAAACGAATTACCGCTTAATTTAATAAGCAATTTGTATAAATAACTAAATAACAATGATAGGAGGTCTCCCATGAAATATTCAGAATATCAACCTCGCCCAGACTTATTAAAAGGTAAGATTATCCTGATTACAGGTGCGGGAGACGGTATAGGACGTGCTGCTGCGCTGAGCTATGCATTACATGGTGCAACTGTGGTTTTACACGGTCGCACCTTGAACAAACTTGAAGTCATTTATGATGAAATTGAAGGGCTTGGTGCGCCACAACCTGCGATTCTTCCACTGCAGCTTTCAACAGCATCGCCGCGAGACTATGAGTTGCTCTACGATACGCTAGAGCAGCAATTTGGGCATTTGGATGGCATTCTGCACAATGCAGGCATTCTCGGTGAACGCGTTGAATTGGCACAGTATCCTGAAGATGTTTGGGATGATGTGATGGCGGTCAATTTACGTGCACCCTTTGTCTTGACCCAAGAACTGCTGCCTTTGCTACAAAAATCTGAAAATGCATCTGTGGTATTTGCAAGTTCTGGTGTTGGGCGTGAAGCACGTGCAGAATGGGGTGCTTATTCTGTATCTAAAATTGCCATAGAAGCGGTCAGCCAAATCTTTGCCAAAGAAAAAACCTATCCCAATATTCGTTTTAACTGTATCAATCCGGGCGGTACACGTACTGCAATGCGTGCGAAAGCTTATCCTGATGAAGATCCAAAAACATTACCTACACCTGAAGCCATCATGCCTGCTTATCTTTACCTGATGGGTGATGACAGCTTGGATATGAACGGTCAAAGTATTGACGCTCAGGATTAATTAACTTGCTTCAAATAAACGCTCTTGTATCAAATCAGACCTAAGAGCGTTTTTAGTAGAATCAGCAAAATGAAGTTGATTTTTGACCCATTCCCCAAGCAATACAATCGCTTCTCGAATGTCCTCTGACAATTCATGCCCTGCATTCAAACGAATACAATTGTTATAGCGTTTATCCTCACCAAAAATTAAGCCGGGTACAATGTTAATACTGTGTTGTTGCGCATAATAATACATCGCCAAACTATCAATCTGCTGAGGTAACTGTAACCACAATGCATAACTGCCCTGTGGGTGATTCAAACGAATCTCCACCCCTTGAAAAGCTTGATAAATAAACTGTCGATATTGTTCTACTTGTGCCATCAACTGAGGACGTAATTCAGTTAAATGTTGCCTATACGCTCGACTAAAAATCAAATCGGCTAGACCCAATTGTAAAGGTGTATTCACTGACACATTTTGAGTCATCAATTGAGCATGTAAGTGCTGTAGTCGTTGAGGAATACAGAACCATCCGACCCGATAAGATGTGGATAAAGATTTAGAAATAGAACCACAATAAATCACATAACCCGCTTGATCCCAGTATTTAATGGGTAAAGGACGTTTCGCATTAAAACTACATTCGGCATAGATATCATCTTCAATCACATAACACTGATATTTGGCTGCCAATTGTGCAATCTTTTCCTTATCCGCATTACTTAAACAAAAACCCAAAGGATTCTGAAAATTTGCAGTCAGTAAACAAGCCTTTGCACCCGAATCCCGCATCACTTGTTCTAAACGCTCAATATCAAAACCCTCTGTATTGGCGGGAATTTCAATGATTTTCCGTTTGAGCAATGCCAAAAGTTGCAATTGACCGTTATAGTTTGGTGTCGGGATAATGATGCTATCGCCCACTTGGGTAAAGCTTTGAATCACAACAGATAAAGCAGGCATACAACCATTACTGATGTAAATGTCTTCTTTGGCAATATAAAAACCATCTTCAGCCCAATGTGCTGAAAGTGCTTCTCGTAATTGTGGATGACCTTGCCGATCACTATATAAAAAATCTTCAGGTTTACAATGTTTTAAAGCACGTTGTATCGAACGGCGCAAAGCGTCTACAGGAACTAAGTTGGGTGACAATTGAATAGAACCCAAATGAATCAATCGATTATTGATTGCAGCTTCATGTATTTGGATTTGTAACTCTAAATTGGAGACTTCACGTGGTCTAGATTTAAAATCGGGGTGATCCGGTACCGCGATTTGCTGAACCTTCTGTTGCGATTGTACAAAATAGCCTGATTTGTCTTTGACATAAATCAGCCCTTGCGCCTCAAGCAATTCATAACAACTTTTTGCAGTATTCAAACTAATCTTCTGCTGTTCTGCAAATTGACGCAATGAACTTAAACGTTGTCCAACCACCAATTCACCACAATAAATCTTTTGCGCAATTTGCTGTGCAAGTGTTTGATATTGAAAAGCCATATCTGTATCCACTTTTTAATATTTGTTGTATCTGTATCCACAAACTTAACAGATTTATGCTTCTTTCACAGCCAGTTTTTTAAATATAGTTGATTTGAAAGGAGAAAATAAATGAGAACAATCATCTTGCTCAGCACTGTTTTAGGTTTAAGTGCATGCCAACCACAACAAATCAATCAAGCTGCGCAGCAACAACACTTTATCTGTAAATCATTGATTGAAGGTTTTTTAAAAACCCAACGTCTAAGCGAATACCAGCTTGATCACTTACAACCCTCTTTGCACCAAACTGCTTCAGTAAGAGCATATCGTTATCGTGCAAGTCGTGACACAACCATGAAAATAAACATCCCAACACAACAAAATTTACAGTTTGAATGTCAGCAAAATTCAGCACAACACTATGACATTAAATTGGTTCATCCACAGCAAAATAGCAAACAAACCTTACTGAGTTTAGACTTACCATCACAGCAAACTATCGATACTTTGACAGCTTTTCAGCTAAAAACTCGATAAATAAACGGACACGTTTCGGCAAATGTTCTTGTTGATAATAGACCGCATGGATGCGCTGCTCATAAATTTCGATTTGCTCTTCAAATAATGCAACCAAACGTTTTTGTTTAATGTCTTGATGCACAAGGAATGCAGATAGGCAGGTTATACCTAACCCATCTAAAGCCATTTTACGTACAGTTTCACCATTCGATGCTTTAATTTTAGGTTTGACTGTCAGCTTTGCACCATTCACATACACTGGCCACGTATTTAAATGTGCCACCTTACTAAAACCAATTTGTGAATGATTAAGAATCTCTTGAGGGGTTGCTGGATAGCCATGTTTTTCTAAATACTCTGGGCTTGCCACGATATATAAACGGCTTTTACACAGTAGTCGCGCATGCAAACTTGAATCATGCAACTCCCCAAATCGAATCGCAACATCTGTTTTATGTTCTAACAAATCAATAATTTGGTCGTTACTATTCAGCTCAATTTCAATATTTGGATAGCGTTCAACAAACTCAAGCATCAACGGTGTAATCACATGCAAAACAAAAGGTGTGGCTGAATCGACCCGAATTAGACCTGATGTATCACTGTCCGATTTCAGCAAAGCATCTTCTGCTTCATTTAAATCATTGACAATTTTTCGGGCTTTTTCTAAAAATAATTGCCCTTCTTGCGTCAATTTTAGCTTACGTGTAGTGCGTTCTAGTAAAGTCACATTGAGTTTGGTTTCAAGGCGTTGCAAAGCACGACTCACCCCAGATGTGGTTTGTTCCAAATGCTCCGCCGCAGCAACAATTGAGCCACTGTCTACAATGCTAATAAATGCCTGTAATTCTTCTAATGTTGATTTCACTTGAATTCATCACTCTTGATTCTTGACCAATACTCAATAATATTTTGCAGATTTCAATATTTTTAAGCAACAATAAACCCTGCAAAATACACCCAATCTTAAAAATGAAGTCAAACTCATGTCTAAAATCGTTCCTCAATTCGGTGTAGGTACATTCCGTTTAACAGGTCAAACTGTCATTGATTCTGTTAAAAATGCGTTAGAGGTTGGTTATCGTGCTGTGGACACTGCGCAAATTTATGGCAATGAAGCAGAGGTCGGCCAAGCAATTGCAGAAAGTAAGGTTGCTCGCCAAGAGTTATTTATCACCACGAAAATTTGGACAGACCACTACAAAGCCGACAAATTGATTCCTAGTTTAAAAGACAGCTTACAAAAGCTAGGCACAGATGCTGTGAATCTAACGTTGATTCATTGGCCTGCGCCACAACTTGGAATTTCTGTTGCTGAAATGATGCACAACCTGCTTGAGGCAAAACAGCAAGGCTTAACTGAACATATTGGTATTTCGAATTTCAATATTGATTTAACCCAACAAGCCATTGCAGCAGTGGGCTTAGACAATATTACAACCAATCAAATTGAATTAAGCCCTTATTTACAAAGCCCTAAGCTCGTCGACTTCTTACAGTCACAACAGATTGATATTACGTCATATATGACCTTGGCGTATGGCAAAGTGCTACATGATCCTATTTTGTCTGAAATTGCCAAACATCATCAGGTATCTACCGCACAAATTGCTTTGGCATGGGCATTGCAAAAAGGTTTCTCCGTGATCCCTTCTTCAACAAAACGTGAAAATCTCATTGCCAATCTCAAAGCTCAGGAGATTCAACTGTCTACTGAAGAAATGCAGATGATTGCTCAACTAGATAGAAATGGACGTGAAGTTGATCCTGAAAACTTAGCACCCGTTTGGGATGAATCAAAATGAAAATTAACTTTCCTTTATTTGCTTTAGCCATCGGTGCATTTGCAATAGGAACCACAGAATTTTCACCGATGGGTTTCTTGCCACAAATCGCTGAAAACTTAAATATCTCGATCCCTACAGCAGGTATGCTCATCACTGCCTATGCTTTAGGTGTCATGATTGGCGCACCAATCATGACTTTATGGTTTGGACATTTTCCACGCCGTAAAGCACTGATTCTTGCCATGAGCATTTTTACGATAGGTAATATCCTTGCTGCGATTGCACCCAATTACTGGGGCTTAATGGGCGCGCGTATTATCACCAGTCTCAATCATGGCGTGTTCTTTGGGATCGGCTCTATTGTTGCAACCAGTGTTGTACCTAAAGACAAACAAGCCAGTGCTGTAGCGATGATGTTTATGGGTTTAACCATTGCCAATATTGGCGGTGTACCTTTAGCCACTTGGGTTGGACAAAACATTGGATGGCGTATGTCTTTCGCTGCAATTGCAATTTTGGGTGTGATTACTATGCTATTCCTATGGAAAGCACTCCCTGAGGGTACTGTTGGACAACGTCCTAACGTAAAAGCGGAATTAAAAGTACTGACTCGCATGCCTGTGGTTTTGGCATTACTGACTACGGTCATGAGTGCAGGTGCAATGTTTACGCTCTACACTTACATTGCCCCAAGTTTGCAAAACATTACCCATGCAAGTCCGACTTTTATCACGCTGATGTTGGTTTTGATTGGTGTTGGTTTCTCCATTGGTAACCATTTAGGTGGAAAATTCGCAGACTTATCCCTCACTAAAACACTCACAACGTTCTTAGTACTGTTGATGGTGATGATGCTGTTATTTCCAATTTTGGCAAAAACTCAAATCGGCGCAGCCTTGGCATTGGTGGTTTGGGGTGCTGCAGCCTTTGCCGTTGTTCCACCTCTTCAAATGCGCGTCATGTCAGTTGCACATGAAGCTCCTGGACTGGCATCTTCTGTCAATATTGGTGCATTTAACTTAGGTAATGCTGTAGGTGCAGTAGCTGGCGGTGCTGTGTTGAGTATGGGCATGAGCTACGCTGCTGTTTCAATCACAGGTGCGGTGCTCACTGCTTTAGGTTTAGTTTTAGTGTTTATTCAAATGAAAATGACTAGAGCCACTACGGCCTCAAATCCTACAGTTAAGCCTGTAGAAATGACACATTAACAGCCAATATAAAATGCCTCTCCTCTCTAACCCATCTTGTTTACCAAGATGGGTTTTTTAAATTTTATTTTAAAATATCTGGTAAAACAGGTGTTTTCGTCTTTTTTGCCAATTCTACTTTCATTCGTTGCAACATTTGATAAGGTTGTTGTTCAACCAAAAGATTGGTGACACTGGCAGGGATAGAACCTTCTGGATTGGCATGCCCAGTCGTAGACACTTTTACTTGATTCGTACCTAACTTTTGAAATGTCCAATCGCCAAAATAATCTTTTAAACGAATATAATTTGGATTAAGCGGTTTACCCTGCTGAATTGCCGTATTTTTAATACTAATAGTACCATTGGCCTCTTTAGACATTTTCCCTTTCACCACCATATCTCGGTCTTTTAAAGGGAATGGAAAATCTAAAACCATATAAATCGTGAATTCCCCCTTTTTATCATCACGAGATAAGATTTCAGCCTTGGCAACATTAGGTACCCATTTTGGTGTGTTATTCACATCCAAAATTAAAGTCACAGCTTTCTCAATAGGAACATCAAATACCGTTTCAGCTTTATACGATAAAACTGGGTTATTGGTGTCCTTATATGTCCAAACCTTAATATTGTTTTTATTAAGATTTAATTTAGCATTGCTTGGCAAAGCTGCTTGTGCAGTTAGGCTCAAAGCACTAACTGCACAAGTGAGTAACATCATTATTTTTTTCATTTTTTAATTTTCAAAAATTGAGTCATTATTCTGATTTTATAGAAATACGCTTGATACTTAAATGTCATTTAAGCCTAAAACATCTTTCATATCGTACTTTTTGGCATCTTTACCCACAACCCATGCTGCCGCACGAACTGCACCCGAAGCAAAATTCATACGACTGGTTGCCTTATGAGTGACTTCAACACGCTCACCTTCACCAATAAACATCACGGTGTGTTCACCGACGATATCACCACCCCGAATCGTTTCAAAACCAATGGTTTCACGTTCACGTGGGCCTGTATGACCTTCACGACCATAAACCGCAACTTTCTTTAAATCACGACCCAAAGTATCCGCAATTGCCTCACCCATCATCAATGCTGTGCCTGATGGTGCATCTACTTTATGACGATGATGTGCTTCGATAATCTCGATATCAACCGTATCAGCAAATACTTTTGCAGCCAGTTCTAAAAGTTTAATCGATACATTTACACCCACTGAATAGTTTGCCGCATACACGACAGGTGTTTGGGTCGCAGATTGATTTAATAAATCTTTTTGCTCATCTGAAAAACCTGTTGTACCAATGACCATGGCCACGCCAGCAGCACTGCATAGCTTTAAATTATTTTCAGTTGCGACAGGCGCAGTAAAATCAATCACTACATCGACATCTTTTAATACTTCTTCTAAATGCCCAACAACTTTCACACCAACAGCACCAATACCTGCAAGCTCACCCGCGTCAGCACCAACTAATGAGCTTTCTGGACGTTCAACAGCAGCAGCAAGCTGATAACCTGCTTGTTGTACCGCTTGGATCAATGTACGACCCATACGACCACCTGCGCCTACAATACCAATACGTGGAGCGACTGACATAAGATTTTCCTAAAACTGAATTTGAGAATTGCCACTACTATAACAAAACTCAGTTTTAAGACTAGGTTTCATCCTTAAAAATCGCATGAACTTTTTTTATTTCAATAAAAACCATAACTTATGATTTAGTCATTTCGAACTGAATGGTGAAATAGATTAATTTATTGAAATACATCGATAAAACTTTGAAATAATGATCATCGTCTTCTTACTTTTTCATCAAAGTGCAAAAAATACACAGCAGACTACTGCCACGAATGAAAATAACAGTGATTATAAGGAGATCAATATGCATTCGAATAAAATGGCTTTAGCATTGCTTATCGCAATGGGAATGACAATAACGCATGCTTGGGCTGACTCAGCACCTGCAACTACACCAACGACAACTGAAGAAAAAGCAACAGTTCAAACTGATTCAAATACTTCAGCAGAACCACCAGTAGAAGTGAAAATTGAAGATATTGATACACCTATTTTGGAATAATCGATAGTTTATATACATATACAAATTAAAGAGATATTTAAGCTATCTCTTTAATTTTTTAGTATTTTCATTAGGTTAAAATACAACCCAGTACAATACTGGCGAATATTAATAAAAACAATCCGTAAGCAATTACATCGCTCTTTGTAAATTTCGATTAGAATAAAAATAGGTTCTTATGATTCTGAACCGAAGAATCATACAAAAAGTTATATCAAGGAAGAAATAAAATGCGTCTAATTAAAATGGCTTTGGGTTTCATTCTAGCAATTCACTACACTCATTCATGGGCTGATGACACGGAAACAAAATCATCAACAGATACAGAAACGACCGTACAACAACCCTCACCACAAGATGATGACGAAATTGATGCTGCCCCTGATAATAATGAACTCAGCGAACCTGATACTGTTGAAAACAAATAGCTCAACAATCCAATAAAAAAGGGAGATATGAAAAACATATCTCCCTTTAATTTTATATCATCAATTACTTAATCAAATAAACGATCGAAGAATGATTTTTTCTTAGGTGACGACTTACTGTCATCTCCATCCATCGTCACTTGAAGTTCTTTCAACAATTCACGCTGACGCGCAGTTAAATGTACTGGAGTTTCAACCACGATACGGCAAAGTAAATCACCTTGCATACTGCTACGTACAGGTTTCACGCCTTTACCACGTAGACGGAACATTTTGCCCGTTTGAGTACCTTCAGGCACTTTCAAACTCACACGACCATCTAAAGTCGGAATCTCAAGCTCTTTACCCAAAGCAGCATCTGCAATACTTACAGGCACGTCCATATACAAATCAGCGCCATCACGTTGGAAGATTTCGTGTTCACGAACGACTACTTCTACGTATAGGTCACCTGATTGACCATCACGAATCGCTTCACCTTTACCGGTTAAACGAACGCGATCACCATTATCTACACCAGCAGGGATCGTGACTTCAAGGGTTTGTTGACGATCTGTTACACCTGAACCATGACACTTGGTACATGGATTTTTAATAATTTTGCCTTGTCCACGACAAGTACTACAAGTTTGCTGAACAGAGAAGAAACCTTGTTGCATACGCACCTGACCTGCACCATGACAAGTCTTACACGTTTCTACATCATTTGGATTTTTTGAACCTTTACCATCACACGTATCACACGGTGCAGGAGCAGTAAAAGTGATGGTCTTTTTAACCCCTTTAACTGCTTCTTCAAGGCTTAATTCCATCACATAGCGAAGGTCTGAACCACGGCGCGCACGTTGTTGACCACGACCACCGCCACCAAAAGCACCACCAAAAATATCACCAAACTGGCTAAAAATATCTTCAGCACTAAATCCACCGCCGAAGCCGCCACCGCCCATACCACCTTCAAAGGCATTGTGCCCCATACGGTCGTACATGCTCCGCTTTTCACCATCAGAGAGGATTTCATAAGCTTCCGAAGCTTCTTTGAATTTTTCTTCAGCTTCTGGGTTGTCTGGGTTACGATCTGGATGATATTTCATCGCCAACTTACGGTAGGCTTTTTTAATTTCATCATCACTAGCGGTTTTAGCAACACCTAAAACCTCATAATAATCACGTTTAGCCATGTTTGGCGATGCTCCACAAAATTTGATAATATTTCTATGCAAACTTAATTGGGGGCATTAATTCTTTTTACAAGTTTGAATTTTAGATTTTTTTAAAATACTGCTTTTTTCTGTAAATATTTAGTAAAACCTTTGAGCCATGCATTCAATAAAAATAACCATGCAATTGCACTAAATACAACACCTGCAACCGTACATGCTTTAACCCAAATGAAACTGTCCCAATAAAAAAAGATCAATGGAATAAACCAAAGCGCTGCAAAAAGTGCAAGCATTAAAAAAATCGCAGCATTACGCATCACCCATAATGATTGAGCGTGCATCCATACTTCTACATCATTCACCATGCTTACTTTTCGGGCTAACCAGTAAGCAAATACAGCTGTAACCACCGTAAATAATGCAAGAAACATGAATATATAAGAACTCGTTATATAACGACGTTGCTTTTCTAAATTGTCTTGCCCCATGGGTGTTTCTAACCTCAAATCCACTGCACATTCCTTTACTTCTAATGCAGTGAAATTTCCTGTGTTATTTTCTATAAAGATTAAGTGCTACTATATTAAAGTTTTTAATATTTCGCACCTAATATTCACAAAATTTTATGGATTATGCACGCTTTTTTTAACCTTAAACCATGTTGCATACAACGCTGGTAGGAAAAATAGGGTTAAAAGTGTCGCAATAATTAATCCACCCATAATTGCCACTGCCATCGGTCCGAAGAAAATACTTCGTGAGAGTGGAATCATGGCTAACACAGCAGCCAATGCGGTAAGAATAATTGGACGTGCTCGACGCACAGTTGCATCCAAAATTGCATCCCATGGATTCTGTCCCGCTTTTATATCCTGCTCGATCTGATCAATTAAGATTAACGAGTTACGCATAATCATCCCAGACAAAGCAATTGTTCCTAACATTGCCACGAAACCGAAAGGTTTATTGAAGAGCAATAAGAATAAAACCACACCAATTAAGCCCAATGGCGCTGTTAAAAATACAATAAATGAACGTGAAATACTTTTCAGCTGAATCATCAATAGTGTAAACACAACTGCAAGGAATAATGGCATACCTGCATTGACTGAAGTCTGACCTTTGGCAGATTCCTCCACAGTTCCCCCTGCTTCTACCAAATAACCGCTTGGTAATGTGTCACGAAGTTGACCTATCTTTTCAGCCATTTCGTTGACCACGGTTGCGGGTTGCAACTTGGTTCGAATATCGCTACGTACCGTAATCGTTGGTAAGCGGTTACGATGCCAAATCAAGCCATCTTCAAATTTATAATCAATTTGAGCAATTTGAGCGAGAGGTACAGTGTTTCCTGTACTGGTTGGCACAGCCAAGCTGGATAAAGAAGCCACATCAACACGTTCAGCTTGATCACCGCGAATACGGATATCAATCAACTCACGTTTTTCACGGTATTGGTTAATGATGACACCTGTCAAAGAACTATTTAAGAAGTTTGCCAAATCTTCAGAAGTAACCCCCATTTGACGTGCACGATCTTGGTCAATATTCAGCGAAATAATTTTACTTTGTTCACCCCAATCCAAATGCACATTGGTGGTATTTGGGTTTTCACTCAGTAATTTTGCAACCTGTTGAGCCTGTTGACGCACAATGCTCACATCTTCCCCAGATACACGATACTGCAACGGATAACCGACAGGTGGGCCATTTTCTAACAATGACACACGTGTGCGGACTTGTGGTAATAATTGACGAATTTGCGTATCTAAAGATTTACGAATTTCATCACGATCATCTAAAGAAGAAGCCAAAACCACAAATTGTGCAAAACTGGCTTGCGGCATTTGCTGATCTAAAGGTAAATAGAAACGTGGCGAACCTGTACCCACATAGGCCACATAATTATCAATCCCTTTTTGTTGAGATAAGAATTTCTCAACTTTTTTAACTGCATTCTCTGTTGCTGTTAACGAAGCACCCTCTTCTAATTTTAAATCCACCAAAATTTCAGCACGATTCGAAGGTGGAAAAAACTGTTGCGGAACCAATTTAAACATTGCCACAGACAGTACAAATATTCCCACGGTGATTGCGATGACTGTTTTACGATAAGTCACACACCAATTCACCACTTTTCTAAAGCTTTGGTACATCTTACTTTGATAAGGATCGAAGTGCTCACCCGCATGATGTATAACGGCTTGAGGTTCAGGCTGTTTACGTAATTTCGCCCATAAACGGACATACCACGGTGCTTTATGCGCAGTTTTAGTAAAATCGGGTAATAGTTTGTCGCCCAAATAAGGGACAAAAACAACTGCTGCAACCCACGACACAATCAGTGCAATGGTCACCACTTGGAAAATAGAGCGCGTATATTCACCTGTACTTGATGCTGCCGTCGCAATAGGCAAAAAGCCTGCTGCAGTAATGAGCGTCCCTGTCAGCATCGGGAACGCCGTGGTTTTCCATGCAAAACCAGCCGCTTTCATTCGGCTATAGCCTTGTTCCATTTTTATCGCCATCATTTCAACGGCGATAATGGCATCATCCACCAATAAACCTAGAGCGAGAATCAAAGCACCTAGTGAAATTTTATGTAAGCCCACATCAAACAAATTCATTCCCGCAAAGGTCATGGCCAAAACCAGTGGTATAGAAAAAGCAACCACCAAACCTGTACGGAAACCTAAAGAGAAAAAGCTCACAAGTAGTACAATAATCACCGCTTCAGCGAGAACTTTTACAAACTCATGAATACTGCGTTGAACTGCAACAGGTTGATCTGAAACCTTTTTCAGCTCCATGCCTAAAGGCAAGGTTTTTTGTAATTTTTGGAATTCAGTTTCTAAGTTTTTCCCAAGCGCAATGATGTCGCCACCTTTACGCATTGATACAGCAAGTCCAATCCCATTTTCACCCATAAAACGCATACGTGGCTGAGCAGGATCACTAAAACCGCGATAGACCTCTGCAACATCACCCAATTGAATGGTTTTATCACCAACCAATAGCGGCATTTTTTTCAGGTCATCTACATTTTGTAGCGCACCACTCACGCGAACTTGTATACGATCTGTACCTGTTTCAAAAAAACCTGCGCTGGTAATACTGTTCTGTTTGGCTAATGCTTCTTGAATTGCAGTAACAGGGACACCCATTTGTACCGCTTTGGTATTGGAAAGTTCAATCCAGATTTTTTGATCTTGTAAGCCGACTAAATTAACTTTACTGACATCTTTGACACGTTGTAGCTGTAACTGTAAACGGTCTGCATATTCTTTGAGTGTGGCATAATCAAAATCATTGCCTGTTAATACATAAATATTACCGAAGGTATCGCCAAACTCATCATTAAAAAAGGGGCCTTGTACACCTGAAGGAAACTGTTGTTTGATATCTCCAACTTTTTTACGTACTTGATACCAAACATCAGGAAGTTGGCTCGATTTTAATGAGTCCTTTGCCATGAACATGACCATCGACTCGCCCGGACGCGAGTAAGCCATGATCTTTTCATATAGACCCGTACTCATCAGCTCTTTTTCAATCTTATCGGTCACTTGTAGTGAAACTTCTTGTGCCGTAGCGCCTGGCCAATAGGTCTGGACCACCATCACTTTAAAGGTAAATGGTGGATCTTCACTTTGAGACAATTTTGAATAGGAATAAGCACCGACAATTCCCATTAAAATCATAAAATAAAGCACCAAGCCTTTATTTTTTAATGCCCATTCTGAAAGGTTAAAGTTCATGCTCAACCTCCTGCTTTAACAGGCGTAGCAGAAACTTTCACAGCACGATTTTCATGATCAATGGGGTTAATTTTTTGCTTTTCGCGAAGTAGATGTACCCCACCAACAACAACCCATTGCCCAGCGTTTAAACCACTTAAAATAGGCACACTGTCACGACCATATGCACCCAAAGTTACAGCAACTTTATGGATAGTTTGATCTGCGTTGACAACCCAAACATAAGCTTGTTTCTCTGTAGACGAAACGCTAGATAAAGGCACACTCAATACATTTTGAATATTTTGATTAAAGAAAACCCGTGCACTTTGTCCCAACTGAATCGCAGATTGACCTTCTTTTAAAGCCACTTTGACACTAAAAGTACGTGACTGATCTGCCGCAGGTGAAATCTCTCGGACATAAGCTGCAAATTTATCTTGTGGTTTTGACCACAACGTAATCCATGCACTTTGCCCGACTTTAATGTCTGAAATCGCCTGTTCAGGTACGCCAATGACCACTTCACGATCACCATCAATTGCGAGTTGGTACGCTGCCTGCCCTGCTGAAATGACTTGCCCAACTTCAATATTACGCTGGGTAATTACACCATTTTTATTGGCAACCAACTGGTTATAACCTGTTTGGTTTGAAGATACATCGTAGTTAGACTGCGCTTGTTTTAAGGCTGCATTTGCCGAATCGTATTGATTTTTAACTGCATCATATTGCGAACGACTGACTGCATTGATGGGTAACAATTGCTGAAATCGTTTGAATTCATCTGCTGCAACTTTAGCAGCAGATTGAGCACTTTCGAGTTGAGCTCTAGCAGAGTTCAACTGTAATTGCGCATCTTTCACATCAAGTTTTGCTAAAACTTGCCCCACTTTGACTCGATCGCCAACATCGACATAACGTTCAGTAATTTGCCCGCCAACACGGAATGCAAGTGCAGTTTGCTGTCGAGCTTGTACATCTCCTGCATAACTTTTTTGATCTTCAAGTGATGTCGTCGGTTGAGTGACCATCACGAAAGGAATTTGTTCTGTTTCAGGCGCTGGTTTACTACACCCCCAAAGGGTGACACTTGACACAATAAGCAAGCTGATCACAGCTGATTTTAAAATACTCATACGCAAAGCTCTTATTCAAATGCACTTTTTCAGGCAAAATAGCGTTGGGATATTAATTTGGCTAATTTTTAATTAATATACTGCATGGTACACTAATTGAGAACAATCTATTGTGTAAATGACTTATTTTTCTTTTTTTGGAAATAATCGTGCAAACAACTGTTGGACGTCCAAAGGACTTAGAAAAACGTAAACATATTTTAGAAGCGGCTAAAAAGCTGTTTCTTAAGCTTGGTTATCATGGTTCTAGTATGAACCAAATCGCCAAAGAAGCAGGCGTGACCAAACTTACGGTATATAATCATTTTCAAGACAAAGAGACTTTATTTTGTTGTGCGATCGAAGCAACTTGTGAAAAAACGATCAATGCTAGCCTCATTAGGTTGAATGCAAATAGCGATTTTCAGACACATTTTTATCAAGTTTGTGAATTGGCGTTGCATATCATTAATTTGCCTGAAGCAATTAAACTTGAACACTTATTATTGGAGTTAGCTGCTGAACAAAATCCATTGGCCATGCAGTTTTATAATGTTTCACACCAACGTATGTGTAATGTTTGGCAAGACTTTTTCGAACAAGCCACACAGTTTAGATTTATTCAAGCCAATGATATTGAAAAACAAATCAATCTAATTTTATCTTTATTACTAGGTATTCGACACCACGAAGTTCTATTGGGTATACAACAACCACCGACTCCAGAAGAGAAACACCAAATCATTTTAGAAAGCATTGAATTATTTATGATGAAATATAAAGCTCAGCCATAGTATTAAAAAACTAAATAATACCGCTTTTTAGTTTCAGGCATACTCGATATATCTCGATCAAAATCAAGTAATGCAGACTTCTTGCACAGTCATTTACATACTTTTGTAGGAAGCCTCTTGGATTGTGAAGGAATCACGTTATATTCGAAATAACAAGAATTGGAGAGTGGCAAAATGATTCAACAAATTGATGCTCCGTTGCGCGAAGACGTACGCTTACTCGGAAATCTTTTGGGTGAAACCTTAAAAGAACATGCGGGACAAGATTTGTTTAATCAAATTGAACAGATTCGTGCCTTAGGAAAAGGCGCACGAGATGGTCAAGTTGAAGCAGAAAAACAACTCGAACAACTGTTTTTAAATTTAAAAGATGATGAAATTTTGCCGTTGACTCGTGCATTTTCACATTTCTTAAACTTCGCCAATATTGCTGAGCAATATCATGTGGTACGCAGTCGTCGCCAAAGTGAATGTGATGAAAATGCACCTTCTCCAAATGTACTCGATCATTTATTTTCAAAATTTAAAGATCAACAAATTTCAGCAGAAACCTTATATAAGCAAATTTGTGAGCTCAAAATTGAATTGGTTCTTACGGCGCATCCAACTGAGGTCAGTCGTCGTACTTTAATTCAAAAATATGATGGCATTAATAATTGTCTTTCAACTTTTGATCAGCAAAAACTCACACCGAAACAACGTGCCGAAGTCCTCACAGATTTAAAACAATTGATCTGTTCTGCATGGCAAACCGATGAAATTCGTCAACATCGCCCAACGCCTATTGATGAAGCAAAATGGGGGTTCACTACCATTGAGCAAACTTTATGGAATGCTGTACCCAAATTCATTCGTGAATTGGATGATTTAGTACACGACAATTGCGATAAAACCTTGCCTTTAGATATCTCACCGATCCGCTTTGCCTCTTGGATGGGGGGTGACCGTGATGGCAATCCAAATGTAACACATAACATTACCCAAGAAGTGTTGTGGTTATCCCGTTGGAAAGCAACAGATTTATATGTTCGTGATATTGAAGATTTGCGCTGGGAACTGTCTATCGAAGCCTGTTCTAATGAGTTGGTACAAGCTTTGGGCTATCAACATCCAGAGCCTTATCGTGAGTACTTACGTGCAACGCGTGAACGCTTAAAAGCCACTCGTCAATGGTTAGCAGATAAATTACGTGGATTGCATTCTGACGTTGATCGCAGTTTAATTATTCGCCACAAAGATGAATTATTACAACCACTGCTACTTTGCTATCGCTCATTGATGGCATGTAATCTGCCTGAAATCGCCAATGGCAAATTACTCGACTTTATTTATCGAGTGAATTGTTTTGGAATTGAACTGCTTAAACTGGATATTCGTCAAGAATCTGGTCGTCATCGTCAAGCCATTTCAGCAATCACTGAATATTTAGGACTGGGTAATTTTGAAACTTGGACAGAACAAGCGCGCCAAAACTTCTTATTACAAGAGTTACAAAGCAAACGTCCATTATTGCCAAAACATTTAAATGAGCCTGTAGGCAGCTTGATTGAACATCCTGATGTTCAAGAAGTTTTTGCAACGATGCGAACTTTGGCAGAACAGCCAAAAGAAAGCTTAGGGGCTTATATTATTTCTATGGCGGAATATCCAAGTGACGTGCTAGCTGTATTGTTATTACAAAAAGAAGCGGGTATTGAACATCCGCTACGTGTTGTACCGTTATTTGAAACCTTGAAAGACTTAGATGGTGCTGCAAGTACCATGACCACTTTGTTTAATATGCATTGGTATAAACAGCATATCCAAGCTAAGCATGAGGTCATGATTGGTTATTCAGACTCTGCAAAAGATGCAGGATTCATGTCTGCCAATTGGGCACAATATCGTGCGCAGGAAGAATTGACTGCGATTGCAAAACAACACGGCGTACAATTAACATTATTCCACGGTCGTGGTGGTTCTATCAGTCGTGGTGGTGCACCAACCCAACAAGCTTTATTTTCTCAACCGCCAGGTTCTATTTCTGGTGCAATTCGTGTGACTGAACAAGGCGAAATGATCCGCTTTAAGTTCGGTTTGGAAGAAATCGCTTTACAAAACTTGGAAATTTACGCTGCTGCAACACTCGAGGCAACGTTATTGCCACCACCGACACCAAAACAGGAATGGCGTGATTTAATGCATACCATGACTGATTTATCCGTCAAAGTGTATCGTCAGACGGTGCGTGAAAACCCACATTTTGTGAAGTATCTACGTACCGTAACCCCTGAGCTTGAATTACAAATGTTGCCATTGGGTTCACGCCCTGCAAAACGTAAAGTCAGTGGCGGGATTGAATCTCTACGTGCAATTCCATGGGTTTTTGCATGGACTCAAATTCGTTTAATGCTTCCAGCATGGTTAGGCACTGGTGCAGCGATTAACCAAGTGATTGATCAAGGTCAGAAAGCACTTTTAGATGAAATGTTAAAGGAATGGCCGTACTTCCAAACATTGATTGATATGTTGGAAATGGTATTGTCTAAAGCCGATTCCAATATCGCACTTTACTATGAATCACATTTAACCAATGATGAAGATCTAAAAGTACTCGGTGCTGAATTACGCCAACGTCTACACGATGCGGTACAAACGTTGTTGGCAATGAAAGGTGAATCCAAACTTTTAAGTTCAAATGACGTCCTTGACCAAGCCATGAAAGTGCGTAAACCGTATTTGTTACCGCTACACTTATTACAAGCTGAATTAATGAAGCGTCGTCGTGCTTATTTGGCAGAACGTCAAGCTGAACATACACCTGTTGATCATGCATTGATGGTGAGTATTGCAGGTATTGCCGCAGGATTGCGTAATACGGGTTAAATTGTTATTTTTTAATGATGGAGGAATGCGGCAGCACTTCCTCCATTTGTAAAAAAATGTCGATCTTGTCAATAATTTTATTTTCCTCATCAATAATGAATAAAAAAAATTAATCAATTGCAAAATATTTAATTATGAACAATTCCTCGATTTACATTTTTTAATACTTTGATTTTACAAACTTACACAATTCATTTATTTGACCGAACGGTATAAAACAAACGTTATTCCTAATAAATGCAAACCTTTAGTTTTACCAAAGTGTTTAAAACTTAAAACAATAAAGAGTATCATGTGCGCAATTTGTTTTTTAAGTGCTTAATTTATGTCCAACTGGTTTCCTAAATGGCGTCCATATACAGGTAGCATCGATGCACGACCTGTCGGAACCAATGAGTATCTACCGCCTGCACAGAGTGTAGTTCTTGGCATTCAGCATGCTTTTGCCATGTTTGGTGCAACCGTTTTAGCGCCATTTTTGATGGGCTTTGATCCAAACCTTGCCATTTTAATGTCAGGGATTTGTACCATCTTGTTCTTTATCGTCACAGGTGGTCGAGTTCCAAGTTACTTAGGTTCAAGTTTTGCATTTATTGGCGTTGTGATTGCTGCAACAGGTTATGCAGCATCAGGTACAGGCGCACCAAATATTAACATTGCCCATGCTGCTGGCGGCATCATGGCCTGTGGCGTGTTATATACAATTTTTGGTTTGATTGTGATGGCAACGGGGACCAAATGGATTGAAAAACTCATGCCACCTGTCGTTACAGGTGCTGTAGTCATGATCATTGGTCTAAACCTCGCTCCAGTGACTATCAAAGGTGTGGCAGGCAATAACTTTAATATGTGGATGGCTTTGGTCACCGTCCTCTGTATGGGCATCATCGCTGTCTACACAAAAGGCCTATTACAACGCTTACTTTTATTAGTTGGTCTGTTACTGGCTTATCTCATCTACTTTGTTGTTGCAAATGTGATGGGAAATGGTACACCAATTAATTTTGCACCTATTCAAGAAGCCGCTTGGTTCGGCCTTCCAACCTTCCATTCACCCGTTTTTGATGTCAATGCAATGTTAATTATTGCACCGATTGCTTTGATCTTAGTTGCAGAAAACTTAGGTCATATCAAAGCGGTAAGTGCGATGACAGGTGAAAACTTAGATCCACAAATCGGGAAAGCTTTTGTTGCAGATGGTATTGCAACGACGCTTTCAGGTGGTGTCGGCGCTCCGGGAATGACCACTTATGGTGAAAACATTGGCGTCATGGCGGTCACCCGTGTTTACTCTACAATTGTCTTCGTGATCGCAGGTGTTTTTGCAATTTTCTTAGGATTTTCACCAAAGTTCGGTGCAATCATTCATACCATTCCAACGGCAATTTTAACGGGTGCATCTATTGTTGTATTCGGTTTGATTACCATTGCAGGCGCGAAAATTTGGATTGAAAATAAAGTCGATTTTTCTAAAAATAAGAACCTGATGGTTGCCGCAGTGACGATTATTTTAGGAACAGGTGATTTCGCTTTACAATTTGGCGATTTCAACTTAGGTGGTATTGGTACTGCAACATTTGCAGCATTGATTCTGAATTGGCTCTTTAGTTTCGGCGATAAATCACAATAAAAACACAGTTCACTTTTGAGCAGCCGAAAGGCTGCTTTTTTTAACACTTTGATATGAATATCAATTGCTTCAGAATGAAATAATTACCCAATAAAAAAGCCCGACATCCTGTCGGGCTTTTTCGTATTTGTACCTGTGGTATAACTCCTGTCGTACCTTCACTCCATTGCTATCTTTTCTTATTTTTATCTGGAACATCCTGTTCTCTATGGTTCTATAATAGAAAAATCAAAGCTCCTGTACTAGCCGTAAAACACCTAAATTGATGTACGCTACAGCGTACAGATTAAATAGAACACTCTAAAATATTGCTCACACAAATTGAGAAATTATGAATTAAATATTCCTATTCGCAAAAAGCCGATTGGTCTCCAATCGGCTTCTTAATGTTTGTTGCATATTTATATGCTTATTAAATCTTTGATTGTATTAAACTAATGCTATTAACATTTAATTTATATCACTTAAATATTAACTAAATTTTGCTTTAAATGCCTCCCATTTATTCTTACGTTCAACTTTCTTCTCTTCACGTTTTTCTTCTCTGATAGCACGTTTCGCTTCTTTTTGTGCCTGATTCCACGCTTCTTCAGCAGCCTCTATTTCAGCCTCTACTTCTTGATAAGACCACCGTTGAATGGTTGCACCTTTAGTCAAAAAGTAAGCATCTGCAACACCTTCTATCTCTTCATTAAAATCAATTAATAATCCTTTTGTATTAATCGGAAGTGATTTACTAATTTCAGATAATACTGTTTCGTCTGTATCTGCTAAATCTACATCAACCAGTGAACCAATCAATGCACCAGAGGTAAAACCGAGTAAAACACCCAACGGACCACCAAGTATTCCAACTAAAGAACCGATCAAACTACCATCTAATGTCGCGCCACCAATACTATTGTTTTGCAAATCTTTCAGTTCAATGCGTCCATCTTCACCACGTTCAACAACTAAAACATTATTAATTCCATCGAATAAACTATTTTTTGCTTCACTAAAAGCTTCATAGGCTTTTACCGAGTCTTGCCATGTTGCTAATAAAACAATTCGAGACATAAGATAAATCCTTATAAATGTATTTATTACAATTAAAATTTAATCCACGTCATTTTAAAATACTGTTGCTTTTTATTATTTTTATGTCTAAATAAAGTTCTATTAATGCATTTAAAATTAAAAATTAACAACCTGACACAATAATGGCTAAAAATAAAAATATTTCATATTTTTCAATAACAAATATAATTTTATTTAATTATTATTTGAATCAAAAAACTTAAATCATTGAATATAATTAAATTATAAAATTATGTGAATAATCATTATTATGATAATAAAAATCTATAAATAAATGTTAATAAATAAGTTTTTAAACGAATAGAATATACCTTATAAAAAACTTCACTTAATCGAAAATATAAATCTATTAATCATTAAAAAACCCAACTCTTATTGGGTTCTAAATCATTCACCAACTTTTAACTTTATTGTTCACGTTCTAATAAAACCTTCAAACAAGGAGAAAAGAACAAATGACCTTGATACATGCCTTTTAAAGTTTTACTCATGACCATCATCCACAGCAACATCAGAATTGTGGCGAAAGCTAAACCAATATCCACAATAAAATTGACATGAATTTGATGACCTAAATTCAAAATAGCTAAAGTAAACACACCTAATGGAAAAGTCAGTCCCCACCAACCTAAATTAAATGGTAAATCTGTTGCTGCATGTTTCAGTGTCGTAAGCACAGCAATTGCGAACCACCAAACACCGAAACCAAGCAGAATAAAGCTTGCCAAAACACCCGTATTTTGAAAAAACAGACCTAAACTTTGTAATTGAATGACGGCCAAAACCTGTGGCGCTTGAGCGCCCAAAACCAAAAGCGCTAAAGCACCTGTACCAATCGGTCCTAAAGCTAGCCAACCTGTAATGGCTAACTCTTTACTTGGCAATTGATGTAGTGCCAAACGCAACATAAGAATACTCAGAATAGCAAAAGCTGGTAAAACAGACATTCCCCACAACATATAACTTGTAAACAAAATCCCAACAGCATGTTGGCCTACATCCAAATGTGCCAGTAATAAGCCGCCTGAAGCTGCTGCAACTTCGCATGCGACAATAGGTAATAACCACATCGCAGTCATGCTATGTAATTGATGATCTTGTTTACTGAACATGCAAAATGGAACAAGAATTCCAATGCCTACAGCTAGAATAACATCGGCATACCACAGTGCTTGTGCAATCTGGACTGCTATATCTCCATAAATCACAACACCAAATTTTAAAAAACCATTCAATACAGTCGCCAAACCCATCGGAATTGCCCCTAAAAACAATGCCATACTCGGATGAGAAAAGATTTGCTTTGCTTCCTGAGGATAAATCAGCCAACGTAAGATATAGAGGGTTGTAAATGTCACAAATAATAAGCCATTGAATTGCCAAAGTAATGTTGCCAATTGCCATAACCATGCCTGTGCAAATGGAAATTCAGGTAAAATCAACGCAACGACACCTGTTCCCATGATCACAGTAAACCAATTTGGCGTGAACTGGCGTATCACTTCTTTAGGTTTTTCAAGTTGGTAAAATGGCTTTTTCATCGCTTTCCCCTCAATTCAGCAGATAAATTGATTATAAGAGCGCCTATTAATAAATAAAATTGATTTATAATTATAAAATGAATCACCAAAACTGATATTAAAATTATTCTTTATAAAATTTTCTGGATAAAAACACAACAACAAAGACGAAACTGTGAGAATATGGCAATATATATCCTTTCAAATTTTAAGCTTATTTTGAAATCATGCAGCTGTTACGTCTAAATGCTCTAGCACCGAATTTTCAATTGCCCAAAACCGCAGTGACGATTGGCAATTTTGATGGTGTCCATTTGGGACATCAAGCGATGGTTTCACAACTCAAACAAATTGCCCAAGTACAAAATTTAAAGACTTTGGTGATGATCTTTGAGCCACAACCTTTAGAATTTTTTAAAGGCTATGAAGCGCCGCCTCGTATCAGTTCACTCAGAGAAAAAGTAGAATATTTAACTGAGTTAGGTGTCGACTATATTGCGATTGCTAAGTTTGATAATCAATTCCGTAGTTTAAGCGCAGAAAATTTTGCCGACATTCTCAAAAATAAACTCAATGCACAAAATTTAGTGCTTGGTGATGACTTCCATTTTGGTAAAGATCGCCAAGGTAATAGTGAATTTTTAAAACAATACGGCTTTCACGTCACCAATCTCAATACCATTGAATTTGATGGTGAACGTGTCAGTTCAACTCGAATTCGTCAAGTTCTTCAAGCAGGTGACTTATCACTTGCAGCAAAATTACTCGGTCGTCCATATAGCATGATTGGTCGTGTGCAATATGGTGACCAAATTGGTCGTACCCTGAATTTTCCAACCATCAATGTTCGAGTTGGACGTCATAGACCGTGTTTAAGCGGAATTTATGGCGTTGAAGTCATTTGTGAAACAACTGCTTTAACTGCGAAAGTGAAAGCAGAAAATCCACATAAACTGGGCGTCCTTGGTTATCAAGAGCATGCTTTATTTGGTGCAGGTCATGTCGGAACACGTCCTGCAATTCAGCAAGAACACCCAGAGTGGCGATTAGAAGTACATTTTCCAAATGTTTCTGCTAATCTGTATGGTCTGTTAATGCGGGTGACTTTCCTCGACTATTTACACGGCGAATTAAATTACCCATCGCTTGAAGCACTTCAAGCAGGAATTGACGATGATGTTGAGCGATTACTTGAATTTCGCAAAAACACCCCAAAGTTTCCTTTTTAATCAAATTTTTTATTGTAAAACGTGTCAGCAATCGAGCTGATAATATTGGATGACAACGTGCATGAGCGATAAGCAAACTCCTGAAAATGCTGTGGATTACAAAGCCACACTCAACCTCCCAGGTACTGAATTTGCAATGAAAGCAAATCTTGCAGTACGTGAAGCAAAATGGTTAGAAGAGTGGTATGCCGACAATATTTATCAGCAGATTCGTACATCGCGTATTGGCAAGAAAAAATATGTGCTTCATGACGGCCCTCCATATGCCAATGGTCAGATCCACTTAGGTCATGCGGTGAATAAAGTCCTTAAAGACATTATTATCAAAAGCCGTGTGATGGATGGCTTTGACGCGCCTTATGTTCCGGGTTGGGACTGCCACGGCTTACCAATCGAACTTAAAGTTGAAGAAAAGGTCGGTAAAGTTGGCGTTAAAGTAGATGCATCGACATTCCGTAAAGCTTGTCGTGAATATGCCAATACCCAAATCGAATTACAGAAAAAAGATTTTGTGCGTATGGGTGTATTTGGGGATTGGAGCAATCCTTATCTCACCATGAACTTCAAACAAGAAGCTGATATCGTCCGTGCATTGGGTGAAATTGCCAAAGCAGGACATATCGAACCTGGTCTTAAACCCGTTAACTGGTGTTTAGACTGTGGTTCTGCACTTGCTGAAGCTGAAGTTGATTATCAAGATAAGAAATCAGATGCCATCGATGTTGGTTTTGGTGTGGTCGATCTTACTGATTTATCTACAAAAGTCGGTGTTACTGTTCACAATCCTACCGATATTGTCATTTGGACAACAACACCTTGGACGCTTCCTGCTAACCAAGCTGTTGCCCTTCATGCTGACATTGAATATCAATTGGTTGAAATCCAATCTGATCGTGGTACGCATAACCTGATCTTAGCCAAAGATTTAGTTAGTTCTGCATGTGAACGTTATAAACTTGAAAATCCAAAAGTTTTGGCTGATTTTGTCGGTGCTAAACTTGAACATTTACAATTACAGCATCCACTCATTACAGATCGCCAAGTACCTATAATTTTAGGTGAACATGTCATTGCAACCAGTGGTACAGGTGCGGTACATACTGCGCCAGGTCATGGTGTGGACGATTATAAAGTTGGCTTACAATACAATTTAATTGTTGATAATCCTGTCGGCGGCAATGGCGTGTATTTACCGACTGCTCCGATTTTTGCAGGCGAGCATATCTATAAAGCCAATCCGCAAATTATTGAAGCTTTATGCACTGCGGGTAAACTTTGGGCGCATGTTGCGATTACGCATAGCTATCCACATTGCTGGCGTCATAAAACACCGATTATTTTCCGTGCGACACCACAATGGTTTATCAGCATGGATGCCAAAGGTTTACGCCAAGATGCATTGAATGCCATTGAAAATGATATCGATTTTGTTCCAGATTGGGGTAAAAATCGTATTCAATCGATGATTGACGGTCGTCCAGACTGGTGTATCTCACGCCAACGTACTTGGGGTGTGCCAATCCCATTCTTCGTGCATAAAGATACGCATGAGTTGCACCCTCGTACACCTGAACTCATCGAAGAAGTTGCTAAACTGATTGAACAGGAAGGCATTGACGGTTGGTATAATCGTGAAGCGAGCGAATTCATCGGTGCAGATGCTGAACAGTACAACGCGGTTCGTGATACTTTGGATGTGTGGTTTGACTCAGGTACAACACACTATGCTGTATTGCGTGAACGTGAAGATTTGACTGATCCAGCTGATTTGTATTTAGAAGGTTCAGACCAACATCGTGGTTGGTTCCAATCTTCATTATTAACATCGATTGCCATCAATAAGCGTGCGCCTTACAAAGGCTTGCTCACTCACGGTTTCGTGGTAGATGAGAAAGGCCGTAAGATGTCAAAATCGATTGGTAATATCATCACACCTCAAGACATCATTAAAGACATGGGTGCAGATGGTCTACGTTTCTGGATCGCCTCGGCTGACTACCGTTATGAAATGACGGCAGGTAAAGAAATCTTTAGCCGTGCATCTGATGGTTATCGTCGTATTCGTAATACCTTGCGTTTCTTATTGGCGAACTTAAATGGTTTCAAACCATCAACAGATGCATTGCCTGTAGATCAATTGATCGCATTGGATCAATATATTTTACAACGTGCTACGGATGTGCAAAAAACCATTCAGCAAGCTTATGAAGATATGAATTTCCATATCGTAACCAATGCTTTGACCAATTTCTGTATCAATGACTTGGGTGGTTTCTATTTAGACATCATCAAAGATCGTCAATACACCACCAAAGCAGATTCTAAAGCACGTCATTCAGCACAAACTGCGCTGTATCATTTAGTACAAGCTTTTGTTCGTTGGATGGCGCCAATCTTGAGCTTTACTGCACAAGAAGCTTGGCCACTGATTCCTGAGCAGTCAGAGAAATATGTATTTACAGCGGAGTGGTATGACATTCCAGTTTCATCTACAGCGAACTTAATTTCAGAAGCGGATTGGCAAACTTTGATCGCAGTGAAGTCTGCTGTGAATAAGCAAATTGAAGCAGCTCGTAATGCGAAATTGATCGGTTCAAATCTTTCTGCAAAAGTCGAACTTTGGGCAGATGCTGAACTCAAAGCTGTATTAGATCAGTTAGGTGATGAGCTTCGTTTCGTATTAATCACATCTCAAGTGATTGTAAATGCATTGGATGAAACTCAAGGTGAAGCAACAGATCTAGACGGTCTACGTGTCAAAGTGTCTGCTGCGGATGGTGAAAAATGTGCGCGTTGTTGGCATGTTCTACCTGATGTAAATACACATCATGCACATCCAGGTCTTTGTTCTCGTTGTATTATCAACCTTCCTACAGGTCAAGGCGAAGAGAGAAAATATGCCTAATCCGCAAAGTAAAAAGGGCTTATTCCAATTTTATCCTCATAATTTAATGTGGCTTGGACTTTCCGTCCTTGCCATCATTATTGACCAATGGACGAAAAATATTGCAAGTACACATCTGACTTATGCAGAGCCTGTACCTGTACTACCCTTTTTAAACTGGACATTGCTGCATAATTACGGCGCAGCTTTTAGCTTTTTGTCTGATGCAGGCGGTTGGCAACATTATTTGTTTACTGGGTTGGCTGGGATTGTATCGATCATCTTTATTTTTTGGCTATTGCGTATGCCAAAAAGTACGGTGATTTTGCCGATGGCCATTGCATTGATCTTAGGTGGAGCAATTGGTAATTTAATCGATCGCGTTAGCTTAGGCTACGTTGTTGATTTTATTCATGTGTTCTACCAAAATCACCACTTTCCAGCATTCAACATTGCCGATAGTGCCATCACTCTCGGTACGATTTTATTGTTAATCGATACTTTCTTTTTAGAAAAACATCGTATTCAACGTGCGGAAGCGCAAAATGACTGATGAAATAATTAATCCAAATGACGAAACTCGTATCGCAGATGGATCAAAAGTAGACTTACACTTTTCTGTTGCGATTGAGAATGGTGTTGAGATTGATAACACACGTAGCCGTGAAGAACCTGTGAGTTTAGTCATGGGCGATGGTAGCTTATTACCTGGTTTTGAGAAGGCTTTATTTGGTCTTCGTGCAGGTGACCGTCGTACTGTTAGTCTTCCTCCTGAAGATGCTTTCGGCCCGTGGAATCCTGAAAATGTACAAAAATTTGATACTGTGAAGTTTGAACAACGCCCTGTTGAAGGTCACATGATCGAGTTTGAAGACAAAGCCAAGCAAAGCCTATTTGGTGTGGTGAAAACGGTGGGTGATGACATCACTGAAGTCGATTTTAACCATCCATTAGCAGGTAAAAATATTACTTTTGAAGTTGAAATCTTTAAAGTCACCCCTGCTGGTCAGCAAGGTGTGAAATTGATGTAATTTCATCAGTTTAAAAAAAGCTCCTGAGGGAGCTTTTTTGTTGGGAATTTTTTATCAATTTTTTTTATCAATCAGTTTTTAAAACAACTCACTATGAGTACCTGCACGAACAAAAACAATCATCTCGAATTTAGATAAAGATTCAATTCGATAAATCAGTAGGAAATCCCCACCAACATGCAACTCACGATAATTAATCCAATGACCTGTTAATGAATGATCTTTCCATTCAGCACCTAAAGGTTCATCATTTGCAATCAACAGCATCATCACTGTTTTGAGTTTTTTCATATCATAACGACCATTACGAGAAAGCCGTTGCCAATCTGCTAAAAACTCTTTTGTATAATCCGATGATCGAGCCAAAACAGCACGTTTATCTTGAGCTATTTTTTTCGAGGTCATTAAACAAGCCTTCTACTGTCTCAAAACGTGCTTTTTTCGCCTGAATAAGATCATCGGCTTCATTCATCGCTGAAACAGTCATTGCATTTGGTACTCGCACATCAAACGGAATTGCTTGTTCTGCAACAACACGTGTCAAAAAAATGCGTACAGCATCCGAAACAGACAAACCCATTGCTTTTAAGGCCTGCTGTGCTTGCAACTTTGTTTCATCATCAATTCGTACATGCAACATTGAAGTTTGCGAAGACATAATATAACCTTCTTATTTTGTATCTCAATTGAGACTTATCATAACATAAAACCATTTCAAACGATCTTTTTTTAAACAATTTTTGATTGATATATGCTTTAAAAAAATTAAACCTCAACTTGGTACACTTTAGTTACATCATCATTCGATTAATAACTCAGTTATAATCTAAAGAAATCACTATACATCTTAAAATCATGCGTCTAGATTTTTTTGATCTACAACTTTTTCTCCATATCGTGGACACTGGAAGTCTGACCAAAGGTGCTGAGCGCTCATCTATTTCATTACAAGCCGCCAGTGAACGTATCAAGAAACTCGAACAACACTATGCAACCACTCTTTTTATCCGTCATGCTTCTGGGGTTAAACTAACCATTGCTGGTCAAACTTTTGCAGAACAAGCTTCAATGCTAATTCAGCAAAGAAAGCAACTCGAACAAGCTATGTCACCCTATGCAGAAGGTCTCACAGCACACATGACCTTATGGTGTAATTCATCTGCGCACAGTGAATATCTACCTGTGTTATTGCCACAATATTTGGTCGAAAATCCACATGTACACATAGATCTAAAAGAGGCTGAAAGCAACGATATTATTCAAGCAATTGAAAAAGGTTCTGCGAAATTGGGATTAATTTCCAGTTTTTTTAACTCACAACAACTTCAAGCTTTGGACTTTTTTGACGATCCTTTGGTTTTGATTTGCCCCACTGATCATCCATTACAAATACATACTGAATTAAAACTCATCGACAGTTTGAATTATCCTTTTGTGGGGCTCATGCAATATCATTCTTTACAGCAATCTATAGAAACTCAGGCAAAGTTACTCAATTGTGCAATTCAATACCGTTTAAGACTTCCTAATTTTACCGCTATTGCTCAAGTGGTTGCCAACGACGTAGGGATTGCAATTATGCCTAAACGGGCAGCACAGCGGCTAAGCTCGCAATATGCATTTCATCAAATTGAGTTAACAGGTGAATGGGCAAAACGCCAACTACTTTTGGCTGCACAAAATTTTGATCAACTTCCAACAGCTTACCAACACTTTGCCCAGTTTTTACTTTCGCAAAAATCTAAATTGATTTTGGATGAGGACTTAAAATCTTAAACTCAAATCAATCTAAGCTGATGCAGAACAGCATACATTCCAAAAATCACTAATCCACAGAAAAACACTTTGCGAAATTTTTGCTCTGGAATACGGTAACGAATCTTTGTGCCCATCCACATACCGATGAGTGCAGGAATTAAAGCAATCAAGGATAATTTATAATCCATTGGCGTATTTTCAACAGGGTTTAAATGCAGAAATACCGCCAAACAAAGAGTTGAAACAGTAAAAGCCAAACCGAGTGACTGTACCAAATCATCTCTTTTCAGATGCAAAGATTGCAAATACGGCACCACTGGAATCACCACAACCCCAGTAGCAACAGTTAACGCACCACCCAAATAGCCAACGATTGGAGATAACCATTTTTCATGTGTTGCAAGATTAGGCATATTTTTTGAGAATAAACCGTACAATCCATACAATGCCAACATCGCACCTAATAAGGCTTCGCTATGGAAACTAGTATTTGCGTGGCCTAAAGTCGGGAAAATACTCCAAATTGAACCAACAACAATACCGATCAATAATGGGTAAAAACGGCACACCAAACGCCAAACATATCCTTCGGCAAAAAGTTGCCAAATATTGGTCACCATTGAAGGAATAATCAATAATGTTGCTGCTTGGAATGGGCTAATGACTAAGCTCAACAACCCCATAGAAACAGCTGGCAATCCTAGTCCAATTGTTCCTTTAATCATTCCCGCAATAGCAAACACGCCAACAACAAAACCGATCATTTCGCATTACCTCATTTTTCATAAGCAATGCTAAAACATCAATAACGGCGGTAAAATCATTCATTTTGGAATACAGCCTCAATTAAAAATTGAGGCTGATTTGATGTGGTTGTGATCGCGATTTTTTACCCATCATCACAAGTGTGAAATTACTGTTTTAAGGTCTAATTTCTTTTAATTCTCGTTGAATAAAATGCTGAATCATTTCTCTATAAATGCTTTCAATCAAGTCAGGATCTGTGCCAACTTCAAAGGCTTTTTGACGTACTTTATTAATCACTTGTTGCACACGCTCAGGAGATTGAGCATCTTCTGTAGTTCTCTTAAACCGCACGGCTTGATCGACATAAAATTGGCGAGTTGCAATTAAATCAATCAATTGCTGATCAAGTTGATCGATATTTTCACGGACTTGCTCTAAAGATTCACACTTCTCTTTTTTCATCATTTGATCCGTCTAAGTCCTGTTCTTCTGCGTCTTGTTGAGCACGTTCCAGCTCATTCTCTGTCTTATACTTCTGTTCTAACACATTACTAAAAATACTTTCAATCATCCAAACGCGATATAGACTGTTAAATACGTAACGCTTTCCTTCAATTCTTAACTCTAAGACAGGAAAATCAGGCTGATGCTTTTCGGCACATTGTCGATCGTTATCTTTTAATAATGCTTCAACATCAATATCAATCAGCTTTTCAATATTTAAATCACGCTGTAATTTTTGAAAATGTGCTTGAAAAGACAAATCCTGACCCCGTGTCCAAACAGCTTGTAAAATCTCATACATCGCATCTACACGTTGTTCTTCTAGCACACTGTAATAAAGTTGCGCCATATTCAGAATACTGTCCTTTGTTGGTCTACAAAATGGCGTGAATTTCACTTCAGTCCGTTTGGATAAACGAGTCGCCAAACTCCAATCAAAAAAATCACGCCCGTGATAACTTAAAGGAAATAAATTCAACTGGATATTATAATAATTTGCCAACTCTTCTTTGATATAGGCCAACAATAACCAACTAATTGGATCTTCTAAAGCAATGTATAAGTCCAATTCGGGATGCATGGCTTGAATTTCAGCCAGTTCCTCTGCATCACTCATCAAATGTTCACGCCATTCAATGTGATTAATCAAGAAGATTGGATTATCTACCAGTACCTTTTGTTGTTTTAAACGACGTGTTAAACGCAATAAATCATCTACAGCATGATATTTGCGCCCACCAAATTCAAAATAACTTTCTAAAATAGGTGTATCGTTAAAGACACGTTCTGGGAAATTTTGTGGTTTTTGATGCTTACTCGCCATAACGAATAAAGTGCGTAATTTTCCATACTGTTGTTGCCATAACATATGGAACACATCTTCGAGTAAATAAAGAAAATTCTGACCTAATAAAGGGGTATTTCTTAGAATAATTTCCGCTTGTTGTAATGCTTCTTGGGTCGGTTGCTCAGGTTTTTCATTGTCATAGCTAAAACGATGTTGCGTTGCGAGAATCTTGGCATCATTTAAACTATAGGTCCGCCATTCCTCCACAGTCATACCATTTGGGGGTTCTGCTGAAGTATTCGAAATAATTACTTTTAATGGTTTTAAATCATCTCGAAGTATTTCTTCAAGTTGTGGTAACTGCTGTACTGCAAGATAGCTATAAACATCGTCTAAACGCAAATAAATACTCAGCCCATGCTCCGTGGATAACACCTCTTGACGAGTTGGTTTTTGATAAAACCAGCTCGATCGGATTGGATCAAACCAACGGCGTAGCAATGACATGTGTAGGGCCTCGAAATAAGCGCTTAAAAATAAATAGGATTTGATTGAAACTCATTCAAGCATATCATCCATTCACCTTGGATGCTGAAAAAAATCAATATGAATGAATGGCTCAAAATTTTATAACAATTCATATCGAAATGATCAATGTCTAAAATCCAAAATGAATGAAAGCATTTAGGTCAATACAATAGAAAAAGCACCCAACCAGTGAGTGCTTTTTGAATATTTTAAAATATCATCATGCTATTTAATTCGATGTTTTAAAGTTCTCGAACAGCACCTTTTGAAGCACTTGTCGTATGCATTGCATAAGCTTTCAAAGCTTTAGAGACTTTACGTGGACGCTCTTCCTCAGGTTTCCAACCTTTTGCTTCTTGTTTGGTATGACGGTGCGCCATTGTCGCATCATCAACCGCCAAGTGAATGGTACGGTTTGGAATATCAATTTCGATACGATCACCATCTTCAACCAATGCAATCGCACCGCCTTCAGCAGCTTCAGGAGAGACGTGGCCTATTGAAAGACCTGAAGAACCACCAGAGAAACGACCATCTGTTAATAATGCACAATCTTTGCCTAAACCTTTCGATTTTAAATAGCTGGTTGGATAAAGCATTTCTTGCATACCCGGACCACCACGTGGACCTTCGTAACGAATCACCACCACATCACCAGCAACAATTTTACCTGCTAAGATAGATTCCACAGCAGCATCTTGGCTTTCAAATACACGAGCTGTACCGTTGAATTTCAAGATTGAATCATCAACGCCTGCAGTTTTAACAATACAACCTTCAAGTGCGATGTTGCCGTAAAGGACAGCCAAACCACCATCTTTAGAGAATGCATGTTCTGCATTACGAATCACACCATTTTCACGGTCACCATCTAAACGTGAATAATAACGATCTTGAGAGAATGCTGTTTGAGTTGGCACACCACCCGGTGCAGATTTAAAGAAGTTATATACGTCTTCATCTTCTGTACGGATAATATCCCACTTATCTAAAGCATCTTTCAGTGTTTTCTCATGTACGGTTGGTACAGAAGTATCGAGTAAACCTGCACGGTCTAATTCACCTAAAATCGACATGATACCGCCAGCTCGATGCACATCTTCCATATGTACATCTTGTTTCGCAGGAGCAACTTTACACAATACAGGCACTTTACGCGATAAACGGTCAATATCATCCATAGTGAAATCAACTTCTGCTTCGTTCGCAGCCGCCAATAAGTGAAGAACTGTATTGGTCGAACCACCCATCGCGATGTCTAAAGTCATGGCATTTTCATACGATGCTTTCGTCGCAATGTTACGTGGCAACAAACTGTAATCATTTTGTTCGTAGTGACGTTTGGTAATCTCAACAATCAACTGACCCGCTTTTTCAAATAATTTTTTACGGTTTGCATGCGTTGCTAAAGTTGAACCATTGCCTGGTAATGAAAGCCCTAAAGCTTCCGTTAAACAGTTCATTGAGTTTGCGGTAAACATCCCTGAGCATGAACCACAGGTTGGACATGCTGAACGTTCGTATTCTGCAACTTCTTCATCGGTAAAGCTGTCATCAGCAGCAACAATCATGGCATCAACAAGGTCAATGGCGTGTTCATTACCACGGATTTTCACTTTACCCGCTTCCATTGGTCCGCCTGACACGAAAACCACTGGAATGTTTAGGCGCATAGAGGCCATCAACATTCCCGGTGTGATTTTGTCACAGTTAGAAATACACACCATTGCATCGGCACAATGTGCATTCACCATATATTCAACTGAGTCTGCAATTAAATCACGAGAAGGTAATGAATAGAGCATGCCATCATGCCCCATTGCGATACCATCATCGACGGCAATGGTATTAAACTCTTTCGCTACACCGCCTGACGCTTCAATTTGACGTGCCACGAGCTGACCTAAGTCTTTTAAATGTACATGGCCAGGTACAAATTGCGTAAATGAGTTGACCACCGCAATAATCGGTTTACCAAAATCGTCATCTTTCATTCCTGTCGCACGCCATAAGCCACGTGCGCCAGCCATATTTCTTCCATGTGTCGATGTTTTTGAGCGATAGTCAGGCATTTTTACTTCCAACATTATTTGAGCTGAAATGAATTCAATAATTCATTTTGGCGGAATAAAACTGATAATCAGTCGAAATATATCTACATCATACTATAAGATGTTGTGTAACAGATGATCAAACGCAGGATCGTTTTTATACAATCGTGATTTGTGATGATTTCAACGATTATTTTGTCAATCGGGTATTCTAAAAACTAATATAAACTGATATTTGAGAATACAATACAAAACTTATATGAATAATTTTTAAAAAAAGCATAATTAAATTTTATAAATATAAGTAATTCAAACAAAACTCACGAATAAAAAAGGCTTCCGAGGAAGCCTATCTATTCAAATATTGATTACTTCTGTTTGATTAAATACAAACCTGTACATTGTTTGCCTTCGCGGTCTGTACACAATTCAGCTGTTTTTGCAGACATCCATCTTAAACTCAAACGAATATCAGCATTGGTATAATCCACAGGTTGTCCGCCACAGCCTGCTTTTTTATTGTCTGTTTGCACTTTCATTGCCAAAATATCTAAAGCTTTGGCATCTTTACTTCTAAGTACAGAAAACTCACCCGTCATTCTTTTCTGTTTCGTAGTATAGGTGAACTGTTGAGGCTTAGTGAATTGATAGGTTTCTGTACATTGCGTCTTAGCATTATAAATCGACCAAATTCCCCAAAAATCGTTGGCTAAATTGACTTGTGATTTATCAAAAGCTTGCGCTTGCATAGCTAATCCTAAACCAAGTGCAGCAAATACTATTTTCTTCATTTCGTATTTCTCAAAGTATTTAAATTAATGTTCTGGACGAAGATAAACTGGGCAGTTCTTTCCGAGAGAGTCTATACAAAAATAAATTTTTTGATCCGATTCTTTCTTTAAAAAGTGGGTGGTTGACAACCCTGTTTGATTCTCACGGCTTCCTGTGCAATCAGGTTTTTGATTGTCTGTTTGAAAACCAATCACAACAGCTGGTAATTCAAAACCATTTTCTTTCGATATAAAACTATACATCCCAGAAACTCGCTCTTGATTGCTTTCAATCAAAACTTCACCTGATGGTAAAAAACGATATTTTTCAATACATGCCGTTCCAGTTTGTACCAAACCCCATTGTGGTGTTTTTTGTAAAACCTGCATTACAGATGATGTTTCTGCTTTGCTCACTCCAGCTAAACTCATCAATAAGCTTAATACAACAAGTCTTTTTTTCATGCTGCCATCCAATTCCCTGTTTAACTCTATCACTTTTACCATGAAATATTAACGCGACGATTCGGTGCTAGGCATTCTATTAATTGAATTTTCCTATTTACCCCAGAACATTGTTGATATGCATCTGTTTTGTTTTTCGCTTCAAATTGAATTTGGTTTGCATCTATACCTTGCTGAGTCAAAAGCTGAGTCACCGTGTTGGTTCTTGCGACAGACAAATTTTGGTTATACTTAAATGACCCTAAACGATCTGTATAACCATAAACTTGTACAGTTTTACCATTAGACTGTTTAATTTCTTCAACAATTTTTCCAATCACTTCTGGGTTTTTCACGCCCTTTTTATCTGAACGATCAAAATAAAATAAAACTGTTGCAGTCTGACTTGCAGGAGAAATCACACTTTGCTCTGTATCAGATTGATTATTCACGCCCCATGCCATTAAACCTTGGCAAGCTTCACCTTTCCAATACAGATTTTCAGATAAATAATGTTTATCAAAATCGATACGCAATTGGCAACGTTTATATTGAGTAGAATCAGGCTCTCTAATATCTAATACATAATTCCATGTTCTGACAGCAAATAAGCCTTCAGAGAATTGTGGATTGCCTAGAATATGGCGAATTTGATCTTTGCTCAAACCTTTATCTAATCGAGCAACATTGTCATATTCATAACGTGGTACTTGTTTTAAATAACTGTCTTTTAATTCAGGAAAATGAATTTCTTGAGCTGTTTGTGTTTCTATTTCAGCAGCATGACTTAAAGACATCACTAGACCGCTGATTACACTTAACAGAATCTTTTTGTTGAATGCTTTCATTTTTTGTCTCTCTAAAATTAGGGAAGAAAAAGGAAGGTTCGAAAACCTTCCTTGTCTAGTGAATTAGTCAATTACGCCACTGATACCGATACGTACGCTTGGATCACCTTCAGATGCTGCTGCCACACCACCTGTGATAGACCAACGACCGTTATCTGCCGTTTTACGTAACGTCACACCTACAGCGTTTTCACCACCATGGTATGCCGCACCAGCCGCATAGGTATATTTACCAGGAACATATGGTGCCGATTCCATTGCTAATGCAGCTGCAATACCTGCATTGGCTTTTTTCTCAACATCGTCTATGCGGTTATTGGTTACACGGAATGCGTTATCAAGCTTATTATTCACATTATCAATTTTATTGTTTAATGTTTGATCCGCTTGATTTAATGCATCAATTGCACCGCCGACATTGTTATAAGTATTGCCACCAACATTATAGCTTGGAGCCGTCGTGAAGCTACCTGTGATATTGTCATAACCAGCACCACCACCAAGATAATCAACAACTGTCTGGTTGGTCTTATTCAATTGACTACCATTCACTGCATCTTTAGAAGTTGCATTGACAGCGCCATCTTTAACACCAGTCACAACACGCGCACCTTCGGTACCCGTCATATCTACAGTCGTACCGCCAGTGTCTTTACCAACAGTAATTGGCGCATTCTTATCAGCCTGTTGAACAAGACCAGAAGTACCATTATTAATATTGGTAATCTGCTGTTGAACATTCCACAACTGACCGCCATTCACTGCATCTTTAGAACCTTGTGCAACAGTACCATCTGCAACATTATTCAGTTTTGTTCCATTACCGTTGTTATTCGATAATGTCACTGAATCTTTATTTGCATTGTCATATTGAACAGCATTGTTCGCAACTTGATCAACTTTGTTTTGAACATCGGTGATCGCTGTATCTAACTGGCCTTTATTGACTGCATCTGTTGCATTCACACCATTCGATACATTGGTAATGGCTTTATTACCTGCACTAATGCCTGCTGTCGTTACACTTGGACCATTGGTAATGATCAATCCAGTATTACCTAGAGTGACATTTGAGCCAACTGTTACACCACCATTTTTAATAACAGTATCACCTGTAGTCAGTGAATTAACATTCAAGTTATCTGCAAGTTTAACTGCGATCTTGCCATTCTTCACTTCAGTTGAGATGTTTTTGTCATCACCAACAACTTCTACAGACTCACCCAATTTTTTCTGTACAGTTTGTCCATCTTGAGCAGTTAAGGCAAAACCTTTATTGACAATATTTCCTGTCGCATCAACTACAGCATTGTTCAAGTCACCAGCATTCACAGCTTTAGACGCATTTGCAACATTGGTGTAATCACCTGCACTTGCAACATTATTCAAGCTTGTACCACCTGTTGTGGTGATCTTGCCTGTTGTCGCATCTTTGGTGCTGTTAGACGTCGTTCCTGCAAAAGTTACGCTGTCTTTGTTTGGTACGCCTGACTTGTCATCATACTTCACAGCGTAGTTGTCTAATGTACTTTGCGCTGTATTTAAAGTGTTGATTGCTTTGTTAATGCTGGTTTCAGCATTACCACTGCTATCTTTCACAGTCAGAGCAGTATTGTCTACACCAGCAATGGTCTTACCTGCATTGTCTTTAACCGAAATGCCGTCTTTGCCAATCACTGTTGAACCAGTTGTTCCATCTGTACCATTATTTACAGTGATACCGGTTAAGTTGTTCAAGTTCTTGTTCAACTCAATCGCAACCTTACCGCCAGTAACTTTGGTGGTGATATTGCTATCTGCACCAATTACTTCTACAGCTTCACCTAGGTTTTTCTGTACTTTGCTGCCATCAGCTGCTTGTAATGCAAAACCTTTTGTAGTCGCGGCATTCGTCGCATCTGTAACCGCATTGTTCAAATCACCTGCATTTACAGCTTTAGAAGCATTTGCAACATTAGTGTAATCACCCGCACTCGCTACGTTGCTCAAGCTCGTACCACCAGTTGTGGTGATCTTACCTGTCGTTGCATCTTTAGTGCTACTCGCTGCTGTACCGTTGCCGTTACCAGCGGTAATACTGTTGTAGTTGGTACTACCATCAGCATTCTTGTCATATTGAACACCATTGCTTAATACAGACTGGATCGCATCATTGATGTTATCTTTGCCTGTTCCACCAATGTTGCTCATTGTTATATTGCGTGCTGTTGGGTCGCTTGAGTTGTTTGTTGCATTACCACCCAAAATGTCTTTAACAGCGTCAAGGCCTTTGTGTAGCTGTCCTCCATTGATTGCATCGGTTGAACCTGCTGCCAATGAACCTGCTGCTAAACCACTGATTTTGTTCGTCGTACTATCAACGACAATATTACCTACAGTCACTTTGTCTGTTGTAATACCGTCTTTAGTGATAACAGTTTGGTCACCCACTGTGCCTACTGTTAAACCTGTTGTATCCAGTTTGCTTGCACCAGCAGTTACGCTAGTTACAGATACATCTTTCTTCAATGCAACCACAATATTGCCAGCTGTATCAACTTGAGTCATCAAGTTGTTGCCACCATCAAACTGAGCAAAGTCTGTATTGGTGTCTGCACCTTTTACAGTCACTTTAGTGCCAAGTTTTGCTGTGTAATCCGCTCCACTATTCGCACCAAAGATTAAGCCTTTATCGGTTAAACCTGTGCTTAAGCTGTCCAGTTGGCCTTTGTTCACCGCATCGCTTGCATTCACACCATTGGCAACATTACTGATCGTTGTGCCGCCTGAGGTCACTACGTTATTACCCGCAGCATCTTTAATGATCGTTGCCGCTGTACCTTTACCATTTCCAGCAGTGATGCTGTTGTAGTTGGTACTACCATTTGCATTCTTGTCATATTGAACACCATTGTCTGATACGGATTGAATCGCGCCATCAATGGTCGTTTCACCTGTGCCACCAATGTTAGTGGTTGTGATTGCACCTGTCGTTGCATCAATCGTGGTCGAGCCACCAATGATGTTCTTCACGTTGTCTGCTGTGTTAAATAGCTGACTACCATTCACCGCATCCGTTGAGGTAGAGGTGATGTCTCCTGCCGCTAAGCCACTGATCTTGTTGGTCGTACCATCAATAGCAACTGTGCCAACTGTCACTGAATCGAAGTTGACATCTTTCGCTGTCGCGACTTCGTAGTTGCTTGAACCATCTGCATTGGTGGTTGCATTCACAACAACGTTGTCACCCGCTGTAACCGTGGTCTTCGCTTTGGTCGCTGCATCTTTTACATTGCTGATCGCGCCATCAATGGTCGTTTCACCTGTGCCACCAATATTGCTGGTTGTGATTGCACCTGTCGTTGCATCAATCGTGGTCGAGCCACCAATGATGTTCTTCACGTTGTCTGCTGTGTTAAATAGCTGGCTACCATTCACCGCATCCGTTGAGGTAGAGGTGATGTCTCCTGCCGCTAAGCCACTGATCTTGTTGGTCGTACCATCAATAGCAACTGTGCCAACTGTCACTGAATCGAAGTTGACATCTTTCGCTGTCGCGACTTCGTAGTTGCTTGAACCATCTGCATTGGTGGTTGCATTCACAACAACGTTGTCACCCGCTGTAACCGTGGTCTTCGCTTTGGTCGCTGCATCTTTTACATTGCTGATTGCGCCATCAATGGTCGTTTCACCTGTGCCACCAATGTTAGTGGTTGTGATTGCACCTGTCGTTGCATCAATCGTGGTCGAGCCACCAATGATGTTCTTCACGTTGTCTGCTGTGTTAAATAGCTGACTACCATTCACCGCATCCGTTGAGGTAGAGGTGATGTCTCCTGCCGCTAAGCCACTGATCTTGTTGGTCGTACCATCAATAGCAACTGTGCCAACTGTCACTGAATCGAAGTTGACATCTTTCGCTGTCGCGACTTCGTAGTTGCTTGAACCATCTGCATTGGTGGTTGCATTCACAACAACGTTGTCACCCGCTGTAACCGTGGTCTTCGCTTTGGTCGCTGCATCTTTTACATTGCTGATTGCGCCATCAATGGTCGTTTCACCTGTGCCACCAATGTTAGTGGTTGTGATTGCACCTGTCGTTGCATCAATCGTGGTCGAGCCACCAATGATGTTCTTCACGTTGTCTGCTGTGTTAAATAGCTGACTACCATTCACCGCATCCGTTGAGGTAGAGGTGATGTCTCCTGCCGCTAAGCCACTGATCTTGTTGGTCGTACCATCAATAGCAACTGTGCCAACTGTCACTGAATCGAAGTTGACATCTTTCGCTGTCGCGACTTCGTAGTTGCTTGAACCATCTGCATTGGTGGTTGCATTCACAACAACGTTGTCACCCGCTGTAACCGTGGTCTTCGCTTTGGTCGCTGCATCTTTTACATTGCTGATTGCGCCATCAATGGTCGTTTCACCTGTGCCACCAATATTGCTGGTTGTGATTGCACCTGTCGTTGCATCAATCGTGGTCGAGCCACCAATGATGTTCTTCACGTTGTCTGCTGTGTTGAATAACTGGCTACCATTCACCGCATCCGTTGAGGTAGAGGTGATGTCTCCTGCCGCTAAGCCACTGATCTTGTTGGTCGTACCATCAATAGCAACTGTGCCAACTGTCACTGAATCGAAGTTGACATCTTTCGCTGTCGCGACTTCGTAGTTGCTTGAACCATCTGCATTGGTGGTTGCATTCACAACAACGTTGTCACCCGCTGTAACCGTGGTCTTCGCTTTGGTCGCTGCATCTTTTACATTGCTGATTGCGCCATCAATGGTCGTTTCACCTGTGCCACCAATGTTAGTGGTTGTGATTGCACCTGTCGTTGCATCAATCGTGGTCGAGCCACCAATGATGTTCTTCACGTTGTCTGCTGTGTTAAATAGCTGGCTACCATTCACCGCATCCGTTGAGGTAGAGGTGATGTCTCCTGCCGCTAAGCCACTGATCTTGTTGGTCGTACCATCAATAGCAACTGTGCCAACTGTCACTGAATCGAAGTTGACATCTTTCGCTGTCGCGACTTCGTAGTTGCTTGAACCATCTGCATTGGTGGTTGCATTCACAACAACGTTGTCACCCGCTGTAACCGTGGTCTTCGCTTTGGTCGCTGCATCTTTTACATTGCTGATTGCGCCATCAATGGTCGTTTCACCTGTGCCACCAATGTTAGTGGTTGTGATTGCACCTGTCGTTGCATCAATCGTGGTCGAGCCACCAATGATGTTCTTCACGTTGTCTGCTGTGTTAAATAGCTGGCTACCATTCACCGCATCCGTTGAGGTAGAGGTGATGTCTCCTGCCGCTAAGCCACTGATCTTGTTGGTCGTACCATCAATAGCAACTGTGCCAACTGTCACTGAATCGAAGTTGACATCTTTCGCTGTCGCGACTTCGTAGTTGCTTGAACCATCTGCATTGGTGGTTGCATTCACAACAACGTTGTCACCCGCTGTAACCGTGGTCTTCGCTTTGGTCGCTGCATCTTTTACATTGCTGATTGCGCCATCAATGGTCGTTTCACCTGTGCCACCAATGTTAGTGGTTGTGATTGCACCTGTCGTTGCATCAATCGTGGTCGAGCCACCAATGATGTTCTTCACGTTGTCTGCTGTGTTAAATAGCTGACTACCATTCACCGCATCCGTTGAGGTAGAGGTGATGTCTCCTGCCGCTAAGCCACTGATCTTGTTGGTCGTACCATCAATAGCAACTGTGCCAACTGTCACTGAATCGAAGTTGACATCTTTCGCTGTCGCGACTTCGTAGTTGCTTGAACCATCTGCATTGGTGGTTGCATTCACAACAACGTTGTCACCCGCTGTAACCGTGGTCTTCGCTTTGGTCGCTGCATCTTTTACATTGCTGATTGCGCCATCAATGGTCGTTTCACCTGTGCCACCAATGTTAGTGGTTGTGATTGCACCTGTCGTTGCATCAATCGTGGTCGAGCCACCAATGATGTTCTTCACGTTGTCTGCTGTGTTAAATAGCTGACTACCATTCACCGCATCCGTTGAGGTAGAGGTGATGTCTCCTGCCGCTAAGCCACTGATCTTGTTGGTCGTACCATCAATAGCAACTGTGCCAACTGTCACTGAATCGAAGTTGACATCTTTCGCTGTCGCGACTTCGTAGTTGCTTGAACCATCTGCATTGGTGGTTGCATTCACAACAACGTTGTCACCCGCTGTAACCGTGGTCTTCGCTTTGGTCGCTGCATCTTTTACATTGCTGATTGCGCCATCAATGGTCGTTTCACCTGTGCCACCAATGTTAGTGGTTGTGATTGCACCTGTCGTTGCATCAATCGTGGTCGAGCCACCAATGATGTTCTTCACGTTGTCTGCTGTGTTAAATAGCTGACTACCATTCACCGCATCCGTTGAGGTAGAGGTGATGTCTCCTGCCGCTAAGCCACTGATCTTGTTGGTCGTACCATCAATAGCAACTGTGCCAACTGTCACTGAATCGAAGTTGACATCTTTCGCTGTCGCGACTTCGTAGTTGCTTGAACCATCTGCATTGGTGGTTGCATTCACAACAACGTTGTCACCCGCTGTAACCGTGGTCTTCGCTTTGGTCGCTGCATCTTTTACATTGCTGATTGCGCCATCAATGGTCGTTTCACCTGTGCCACCAATGTTAGTGGTTGTGATTGCACCTGTCGTTGCATCAATCGTGGTCGAGCCACCAATGATGTTCTTCACGTTGTCTGCTGTGTTAAATAGCTGACTACCATTCACCGCATCCGTTGAGGTAGAGGTGATGTCTCCTGCCGCTAAGCCACTGATCTTGTTGGTCGTACCATCAATAGCAACTGTGCCAACTGTCACTGAATCGAAGTTGACATCTTTCGCTGTCGCGACTTCGTAGTTGCTTGAACCATCTGCATTGGTGGTTGCATTCACAACAACGTTGTCACCCGCTGTAACCGTGGTCTTCGCTTTGGTCGCTGCATCTTTTACATTGCTGATTGCGCCATCAATGGTCGTTTCACCTGTGCCACCAATGTTAGTGGTTGTGATTGCACCTGTCGTTGCATCAATCGTGGTCGAGCCACCAATGATGTTCTTCACGTTGTCTGCTGTGTTAAATAGCTGACTACCATTCACCGCATCCGTTGAGGTAGAGGTGATGTCTCCTGCCGCTAAGCCACTGATCTTGTTGGTCGTACCATCAATAGCAACTGTGCCAACTGTCACTGAATCGAAGTTGACATCTTTCGCTGTCGCGACTTCGTAGTTGCTTGAACCATCTGCATTGGTGGTTGCATTCACAACAACGTTGTCACCCGCTGTAACCGTGGTCTTCGCTTTGGTCGCTGCATCTTTTACATTGCTGATTGCGCCATCAATGGTCGTTTCACCTGTGCCACCAATATTGCTGGTTGTGATTGCACCTGTCGTTGCATCAATCGTGGTCGAGCCACCAATGATGTTCTTCACGTTGTCTGCTGTGTTAAATAGCTGACTACCATTCACCGCATCCGTTGAGGTAGAGGTGATGTCTCCTGCCGCTAAGCCACTGATCTTGTTGGTCGTACCATCAATAGCAACTGTGCCAACTGTCACTGAATCGAAGTTGACATCTTTCGCTGTCGCGACTTCGTAGTTGCTTGAACCATCTGCATTGGTGGTTGCATTCACAACAACGTTGTCACCCGCTGTAACCGTGGTCTTCGCTTTGGTCGCTGCATCTTTTACATTGCTGATTGCGCCATCAATGGTCGTTTCACCTGTGCCACCAATGTTAGTGGTTGTGATTGCACCTGTCGTTGCATCAATCGTGGTCGAGCCACCAATGATGTTCTTCACGTTGTCTGCTGTGTTAAATAGCTGACTACCATTCACCGCATCCGTTGAGGTAGAGGTGATGTCTCCTGCCGCTAAGCCACTGATCTTGTTGGTCGTACCATCAATAGCAACTGTGCCAACTGTCACTGAATCGAAGTTGACATCTTTCGCTGTCGCGACTTCGTAGTTGCTTGAACCATCTGCATTGGTGGTTGCATTCACAACAACGTTGTCACCCGCTGTAACCGTGGTCTTCGCTTTGGTCGCTGCATCTTTTACATTGCTGATTGCGCCATCAATGGTCGTTTCACCTGTGCCACCAATGTTAGTGGTTGTGATTGCACCTGTCGTTGCATCAATCGTGGTCGAGCCACCAATGATGTTCTTCACGTTGTCTGCTGTGTTAAATAGCTGACTACCATTCACCGCATCCGTTGAGGTAGAGGTGATGTCTCCTGCCGCTAAGCCACTGATCTTGTTGGTCGTACCATCAATAGCAACTGTGCCAACTGTCACTGAATCGAAGTTGACATCTTTCGCTGTCGCGACTTCGTAGTTGCTTGAACCATCTGCATTGGTGGTTGCATTCACAACAACGTTGTCACCCGCTGTAACCGTGGTCTTCGCTTTGGTCGCTGCATCTTTTACATTGCTGATTGCGCCATCAATGGTCGTTTCACCTGTGCCACCAATGTTAGTGGTTGTGATTGCACCTGTCGTTGCATCAATCGTGGTCGAGCCACCAATGATGTTCTTCACGTTGTCTGCTGTGTTAAATAGCTGACTACCATTCACCGCATCCGTTGAGGTAGAGGTGATGTCTCCTGCCGCTAAGCCACTGATCTTGTTGGTCGTACCATCAATAGCAACTGTGCCAACTGTCACTGAATCGAAGTTGACATCTTTCGCTGTCGCGACTTCGTAGTTGCTTGAACCATCTGCATTGGTGGTTGCATTCACAACAACGTTGTCACCCGCTGTAACCGTGGTCTTCGCTTTGGTCGCTGCATCTTTTACATTGCTGATTGCGCCATCAATGGTCGTTTCACCTGTGCCACCAATGTTAGTGGTTGTGATTGCACCTGTCGTTGCATCAATCGTGGTCGAGCCACCAATGATGTTCTTCACGTTGTCTGCTGTGTTAAATAGCTGACTACCATTCACCGCATCCGTTGAGGTAGAGGTGATGTCTCCTGCCGCTAAGCCACTGATCTTGTTGGTCGTACCATCAATAGCAACTGTGCCAACTGTCACTGAATCGAAGTTGACATCTTTCGCTGTCGCGACTTCGTAGTTGCTTGAACCATCTGCATTGGTGGTTGCATTCACAACAACGTTGTCACCCGCTGTAACCGTGGTCTTCGCTTTGGTCGCTGCATCTTTTACATTGCTGATTGCGCCATCAATGGTCGTTTCACCTGTGCCACCAATGTTAGTGGTTGTGATTGCACCTGTCGTTGCATCAATCGTGGTCGAGCCACCAATGATGTTCTTCACGTTGTCTGCTGTGTTAAATAGCTGACTACCATTCACCGCATCCGTTGAGGTAGAGGTGATGTCTCCTGCCGCTAAGCCACTGATCTTGTTGGTCGTACCATCAATAGCAACTGTGCCAACTGTCACTGAATCGAAGTTGACATCTTTCGCTGTCGCGACTTCGTAGTTGCTTGAACCATCTGCATTGGTGGTTGCATTCACAACAACGTTGTCACCCGCTGTAACCGTGGTCTTCGCTTTGGTCGCTGCATCTTTTACATTGCTGATTGCGCCATCAATGGTCGTTTCACCTGTGCCACCAATGTTAGTGGTTGTGATTGCACCTGTCGTTGCATCAATCGTGGTCGAGCCACCAATGATGTTCTTCACGTTGTCTGCTGTGTTAAATAGCTGACTACCATTCACCGCATCCGTTGAGGTAGAGGTGATGTCTCCTGCCGCTAAGCCACTGATCTTGTTGGTCGTACCATCAATAGCAACTGTGCCAACTGTCACTGAATCGAAGTTGACATCTTTCGCTGTCGCGACTTCGTAGTTGCTTGAACCATCTGCATTGGTGGTTGCATTCACAACAACGTTGTCACCCGCTGTAACCGTGGTCTTCGCTTTGGTCGCTGCATCTTTTACATTGCTGATTGCGCCATCAATGGTCGTTTCACCTGTGCCACCAATGTTAGTGGTTGTGATTGCACCTGTCGTTGCATCAATCGTGGTCGAGCCACCAATGATGTTCTTCACGTTGTCTGCTGTGTTAAATAGCTGACTACCATTCACCGCATCCGTTGAGGTAGAGGTGATGTCTCCTGCCGCTAAGCCACTGATCTTGTTGGTCGTACCATCAATAGCAACTGTGCCAACTGTCACTGAATCGAAGTTGACATCTTTCGCTGTCGCGACTTCGTAGTTGCTTGAACCATCTGCATTGGTGGTTGCATTCACAACAACGTTGTCACCCGCTGTAACCGTGGTCTTCGCTTTGGTCGCTGCATCTTTTACATTGCTGATTGCGCCATCAATGGTCGTTTCACCTGTGCCACCAATGTTAGTGGTTGTGATTGCACCTGTCGTTGCATCAATCGTGGTCGAGCCACCAATGATGTTCTTCACGTTGTCTGCTGTGTTAAATAGCTGACTACCATTCACCGCATCCGTTGAGGTAGAGGTGATGTCTCCTGCCGCTAAGCCACTGATCTTGTTGGTCGTACCATCAATAGCAACTGTGCCAACTGTCACTGAATCGAAGTTGACATCTTTCGCTGTCGCGACTTCGTAGTTGCTTGAACCATCTGCATTGGTGGTTGCATTCACAACAACGTTGTCACCCGCTGTAACCGTGGTCTTCGCTTTGGTCGCTGCATCTTTTACATTGCTGATTGCGCCATCAATGGTCGTTTCACCTGTGCCACCAATATTGCTGGTTGTGATTGCACCTGTCGTTGCATCAATCGTGGTCGAGCCACCAATGATGTTCTTCACGTTGTCTGCTGTGTTAAATAGCTGACTACCATTCACCGCATCCGTTGAGGTAGAGGTGATGTCTCCTGCCGCTAAGCCACTGATCTTGTTGGTCGTACCATCAATAGCAACTGTGCCAACTGTCACTGAATCGAAGTTGACATCTTTCGCTGTCGCGACTTCGTAGTTGCTTGAACCATCTGCATTGGTGGTTGCATTCACAACAACGTTGTCACCCGCTGTAACCGTGGTCTTCGCTTTGGTCGCTGCATCTTTTACATTGCTGATTGCGCCATCAATGGTCGTTTCACCTGTGCCACCAATGTTAGTGGTTGTGATTGCACCTGTCGTTGCATCAATCGTGGTCGAGCCACCAATGATGTTCTTCACGTTGTCTGCTGTGTTAAATAGCTGACTACCATTCACCGCATCCGTTGAGGTAGAGGTGATGTCTCCTGCCGCTAAGCCACTGATCTTGTTGGTCGTACCATCAATAGCAACTGTGCCAACTGTCACTGAATCGAAGTTGACATCTTTCGCTGTCGCGACTTCGTAGTTGCTTGAACCATCTGCATTGGTGGTTGCATTCACAACAACGTTGTCACCCGCTGTAACCGTGGTCTTCGCTTTGGTCGCTGCATCTTTTACATTGCTGATTGCGCCATCAATGGTCGTTTCACCTGTGCCACCAATGTTAGTGGTTGTGATTGCACCTGTCGTTGCATCAATCGTGGTCGAGCCACCAATGATGTTCTTCACGTTGTCTGCTGTGTTAAATAGCTGACTACCATTCACCGCATCCGTTGAGGTAGAGGTGATGTCTCCTGCCGCTAAGCCACTGATCTTGTTGGTCGTACCATCAATAGCAACTGTGCCAACTGTCACTGAATCGAAGTTGACATCTTTCGCTGTCGCGACTTCGTAGTTGCTTGAACCATCTGCATTGGTGGTTGCATTCACAACAACGTTGTCACCCGCTGTAACCGTGGTCTTCGCTTTGGTCGCTGCATCTTTTACATTGCTGATTGCGCCATCAATGGTCGTTTCACCTGTGCCACCAATGTTAGTGGTTGTGATTGCACCTGTCGTTGCATCAATCGTGGTCGAGCCACCAATGATGTTCTTCACGTTGTCTGCTGTGTTAAATAGCTGACTACCATTCACCGCATCCGTTGAGGTAGAGGTGATGTCTCCTGCCGCTAAGCCACTGATCTTGTTGGTCGTACCATCAATAGCAACTGTGCCAACTGTCACTGAATCGAAGTTGACATCTTTCGCTGTCGCGACTTCGTAGTTGCTTGAACCATCTGCATTGGTGGTTGCATTCACAACAACGTTGTCACCCGCTGTAACCGTGGTCTTCGCTTTGGTCGCTGCATCTTTTACATTGCTGATTGCGCCATCAATGGTCGTTTCACCTGTGCCACCAATATTGCTGGTTGTGATTGCACCTGTCGTTGCATCAATCGTGGTCGAGCCACCAATGATGTTCTTCACGTTGTCTGCTGTGTTAAATAGCTGACTACCATTCACCGCATCCGTTGAGGTAGAGGTGATGTCTCCTGCCGCTAAGCCACTGATCTTGTTGGTCGTACCATCAATAGCAACTGTGCCAACTGTCACTGAATCGAAGTTGACATCTTTCGCTGTCGCGACTTCGTAGTTGCTTGAACCATCTGCATTGGTGGTTGCATTCACAACAACGTTGTCACCCGCTGTAACCGTGGTCTTCGCTTTGGTCGCTGCATCTTTTACATTGCTGATTGCGCCATCAATGGTCGTTTCACCTGTGCCACCAATGTTAGTGGTTGTGATTGCACCTGTCGTTGCATCAATCGTGGTCGAGCCACCAATGATGTTCTTCACGTTGTCTGCTGTGTTAAATAGCTGACTACCATTCACCGCATCCGTTGAGGTAGAGGTGATGTCTCCTGCCGCTAAGCCACTGATCTTGTTGGTCGTACCATCAATAGCAACTGTGCCAACTGTCACTGAATCGAAGTTGACATCTTTCGCTGTCGCGACTTCGTAGTTGCTTGAACCATCTGCATTGGTGGTTGCATTCACAACAACGTTGTCACCCGCTGTAACCGTGGTCTTCGCTTTGGTCGCTGCATCTTTTACATTGCTGATTGCGCCATCAATGGTCGTTTCACCTGTGCCACCAATGTTAGTGGTTGTGATTGCACCTGTCGTTGCATCAATCGTGGTCGAGCCACCAATGATGTTCTTCACGTTGTCTGCTGTGTTAAATAGCTGACTACCATTCACCGCATCCGTTGAGGTAGAGGTGATGTCTCCTGCCGCTAAGCCACTGATCTTGTTGGTCGTACCATCAATAGCAACTGTGCCAACTGTCACTGAATCGAAGTTGACATCTTTCGCTGTCGCGACTTCGTAGTTGCTTGAACCATCTGCATTGGTGGTTGCATTCACAACAACGTTGTCACCCGCTGTAACCGTGGTCTTCGCTTTGGTCGCTGCATCTTTTACATTGCTGATTGCGCCATCAATGGTCGTTTCACCTGTGCCACCAATGTTAGTGGTTGTGATTGCACCTGTCGTTGCATCAATCGTGGTCGAGCCACCAATGATGTTCTTCACGTTGTCTGCTGTGTTAAATAGCTGACTACCATTCACCGCATCCGTTGAGGTAGAGGTGATGTCTCCTGCCGCTAAGCCACTGATCTTGTTGGTCGTACCATCAATAGCAACTGTGCCAACTGTCACTGAATCGAAGTTGACATCTTTCGCTGTCGCGACTTCGTAGTTGCTTGAACCATCTGCATTGGTGGTTGCATTCACAACAACGTTGTCACCCGCTGTAACCGTGGTCTTCGCTTTGGTCGCTGCATCTTTTACATTGCTGATTGCGCCATCAATGGTCGTTTCACCTGTGCCACCAATATTGCTGGTTGTGATTGCACCTGTCGTTGCATCAATCGTGGTCGAGCCACCAATGATGTTCTTCACGTTGTCTGCTGTGTTAAATAGCTGACTACCATTCACCGCATCTTTCGAACCTGATGCAATACTTCCGTCTGCTACATTCGTAATCTTTTGATTGTTTGCATCAAAACCATTCGCTTTAACCACTCCACTAAATACTGGTGCATCTACTACATTGTATTTATAGGTATTCGTTGCAGCATCATAGACTGCCGTTGTATTGGTGCCATTCGCAAAGTTAACCGTTTCTCCAAGCTTAACGTTGTCTGCAGTTCCACCATTCACACTAAAGTTTAAGCCTTGATTGGCTGTAGTCAGTGCTGTATTTGCTGTCGTATTGGCTGTATTGGCTGTAGTCAGCGCTGTATTCGCTGTCGTATTAGCCGTATTGGCCGTGGTTTGTGCCGCATTCGCTGTATTTTGCGCTGTCGTTACATTCGTATTCGTTGTAAACAGCTGTCCACCATTCACTGCTTCTGTCGATGCTGCTGAACTGATGTCGCCAGCTGCCAATCCACTGATCTTATCCCCACCTACATTTAGACCATTTGCTGTGCTGGTTAAAGTAGTCGTGTTTGCTCCAGTTCCAATCACCGCTTGTGGTGTCGTGATACCAGTATTATTAATTACTGTTGCACCTGTAGTGACACTACCTGCAGCTCCTAAATTGATTGCTTCTGCTAGTTTGATATCAAGCTGATTACTACCATTAGCCACAACACCAATATTATTATTGGTAAGTGTACCTGTAGATCCACCCTTAACATTTAAGTCTTCGCCTAGTTTACGTGTTGCTTTCGTTCCACTATCACCTACAAAGCCTAGTGGACTGTCTGCTAGAGTCTGTACTTTACCGTCAACATAGGTTTTGTTGGTCGCATCTGTCCCTAACGTAGGTGCAGCAGTCACCGTTACACTGGTAAAGGTTGGGGTAGCACTTGTACCAATCGTAATATCATTACCACTTCGTGTAACTTTAATATTAGTACCGTCAAGGAATTTAACCGTATCACTCGATTTAACCGCGGATGCTACATCTCCATTTGCTTGAAGTTTCCATGTTTGGTTTTGTAAATTTGTTACATTCGTATTCGTTGTAAACAGCTGTCCACCATTCACTGCTTCTGTCGATGCTGCTGAACTGATGTCGCCAGCTGCCAATCCACTGATCTTATCCCCACCTACATTTAGACCATTTGCTGTGCTGGTTAAAGTAGTCGTGTTTGCTCCAGTTCCAATCACTGCTTGTGGTGTCGTAATACCCGTGTTGTTAATTACTGTAGCGCCTGTTGTAACACTACCTGCAGTTCCTAAATTGATTGCTTCTGCTAGTTTGATATCAAGTTGGTTACTACCATTCGCCACAACGCCAATATTATTATTGGTGAGTGTACCTGTAGCTCCACCTTTAACATTCAGGTCTTCACCCAATTTGCGTGTTGCTTTCGTTCCGCTATCACCTACAAAGCCTAGTGATTTCGTCACTTCTGTATTTAAGTTACCTAGTGCAGTTGCTACGTTATTCGCCGCTGTGTATGCCGTGCCATCTGTCTTAGTAATTGTGTAGCTCGGTGCTGTAATACCACCAGCTGCCGTATTTGCTAGCGATCCACCACCCAAAGCTGATGCTGTATTTGTAGCAAGATTACCTAGCTCAGTATTTGTTTGGAAAAGCTGACTACCATTAATACCATCTGTACTCGTCGCACTTACTCGACCTGCAGCTAAATTAGTTAATGTACGCTCGCTACCCGCTGTCCCAATGCTCACTGTACTTGAACTTGCAGGCGCACCAGCATAGGTATATGTTTTACCATTTACTGTTGCACTACTGGTTTGAACATAAGCAGCTGTTGTAGAACCGCTACCTAACGCAACACTATTTGCAACAGATGCATTTGCTCCTGCACCGATAGCGACTGCATTGGCTGCTACTACATTACTTCTTGCCCCCAAAGCAACTGCGCTCGTACCTGCAGCTGTAATCGTTGATTGCGCACCAATAGCAACAGCATTAGCACCAGCAGATTGAGCACCTCGAGTTGAGTTACTACCAATGGCAACAGCGCCTTCAGCATTTGCAGTTACAGAATTTGCATAAGAGGTTCCAGACCAGTCAGCCGTACCACCAATAGCTGTTGCATATTGCGCATTCGCTAAGGAGCCATTACCAACTGATGTTGCAAATGATGCATTCGCATATGAATCACCACCAACAGCCACTGCTTTAGGTTGCGTTGCTTTCGCAGATGTACCAATTGCAAAGGCATTATTCCCATTTGCTTGTGAGCTTGCGCCAACAGCAAAAGCACCAGGCCCTCCAGCTGCATTGGAATTATAACCTATAGATACTGAATCTACAGTTAATGCATTTGAGTTATATCCCAATGCAGTAGCTCTAGCATCAGAAGCTTTAGCTCCATTCCCTATAGCTACAGCATTTCCTCCTGTTGCGGCAACAGTCGCGCCATCACCAATTGCAATAGCACTGGTCGCTAGTGCATTTGAAGCCACACCTATAGCAATAGAATTCACCGCATTCGCATTAGAACCCGCCATTAATGCCAAAGCATGGTTACCCGCAGCAACAGCACCATTCAAACTATTGGTCGTACCATCACCACTTGAACCAATTGCAACAGAACCTGTACCATTGGCCATCGGGCTTTTAAGAGTAGTCGTTAAACCACTACCAATAGAAACACCACCTTTACCTGTTGTTGTTGTAGGGTTCGCATTAAAATTTGAACCAATGACAACTGCCTGTATAGCAGTTGTGCTTGTAGTAATATCATTACCAATCAGTGTGGATTGCTCACCATTACCATAAACATTTGGACCAATCGCGATCACTTCAACAGCATTTGACTGAGTTGTACCAATCCCAGCTCCACTACCACCAGTCGTATTACCAATTGCTATGCCCGTAATCGTACTGCTCGTACCACCAGCAACAGTATATGCCGCCATCGCCTCTGGACTAAACGTTACCATCAAACTTATAGTAGCCGCACCGACAATACTTGTAATTTTAGACGACTTTGTTTTGCCTTTTGCAAGCTCTGATACTGCTACCCATGTACCTAAAGTTGCATTCCAAATAACTTTATAGATCTTATTCATTTCGACTTTCCTCTAGGAGATAGGCTGCAGCAGTTACCGTTTGGCTAAACAATGCATACAAAACATACAATTTTTTTGATATTTAACAATCTATATACAATTTTTTCAATCATTTTTTTAAGATATATTTCACTTTTTTAAGCAGTAAACATTAATTATGTTTACATTTTTATTAAATCTAAATTATATGATAATAATCATTAATTATAGCAAATAAAATCAATTACTTATTTTAAATATATCGTTTGTTAAAATTGACCCTACTAAGTTTGATGAAAATCACACTTGTGACAATTTTTGTCATTATAAGTCGCATTTTGTGTGACATACTTCACACTTGCAAAACTATTAAATATGGGTTAACTTTTTATGTTCATTATCTAAATAATGATTGCTTTTTTACACGTCATCTAAACCTTAAAGATTTGTTATAATTCCTTTAGAACGGATATTAAACGAGTCCATATTTTGAAAATTATTTTTGCAGGCACACCTGAGTTTGCAGCGACCGCTTTGGCTGCACTTCTTCAAACTGAACATGAGATTGTTGCAGTGTATACGCAACCTGATCGTAAGGCAGGGCGTGGGCAGAAACTCACTGCATCTGCAGTCAAACAATTGGCTTTAGCGCATGATCTCCCTATTTATCAACCCTTACATTTTAAAGCTTCTACTGAGGAAGGTTTAGCGGCACAGCAGGAACTTGCTGATTTAAATGCAGATGTGATGGTGGTTGCTGCTTATGGTTTGATTCTGCCTCAAGCTGTTTTAGATTTGCCAAAATATGCTTGTCTAAATATTCACGGTTCATTGCTTCCGCGTTGGCGTGGTGCAGCACCGATTCAACGTGCCATCGCAACGGGTGATGCTGAAACAGGTGTGACCATTATGAAAATGGCAGCTGGATTAGATACAGGTGATATGTTATTTAAAACATTCTGTCCGATTACTGCGGAAGATACTTCAGCAAGTTTGCACGATAAACTTGCAGTGCAAGGTGCAGAGGCCATTTGTGCGGTTTTAGCCTCAGAAGAAAAACTTAAAGACTATTTAGACAACCGTGAAGTGCAAGATGAAGCTTTTACGGTTTATGCTCAAAAACTGTCTAAAGCCGAAGCGCAAATTGATTGGACACAGCCTGCAATCAATATTGATCGTAATATTCGTGCATTTAATCCATGGCCTGTCGCTTTCACTCCGATTGATGAAAGCAATAATCTGCGTGTATGGAATTCATCATTATCCGATCAAAGCTCTTCTACTGCTGTCGCAGGTGAAGTGATTGCAATTGATAAACAAGGTGTTCATGTCATGTGTGGCGACCAAAAAGCAATCTGTATCACCAATCTACAATGGCCCGGTGGTAAAGCTTTAAATGCCGTACAAATTAACCAAACTCAAAAACTCTCTTTAGGATATAAATTCGCATGAGCCAAATTCAATCTTCTGCAAAAAATTTGAATTTGCGTGCACAAGTGGTCAAAACGCTCGTGGCCGTCCAAAATGGACAATCCTTAACCTCTGTTTTAAATCAGCATATCAATAGCGTATCTGAACGTGATCGTAGCTTATATCATGAGTTGACTTTGGGCTGTTTACGTCAATGGCATTCTCTAAAAGCCATCACACTGCCTTTGCTGACCAAGCCTTTAGACAATGAAGCGCTGGAAAGTTGTTTATATCTAGGCTTATATCAAATTTTGTGTACGCGTATTCCAGCCCATGCTGCAATTTCAGAAACAGTGAATGCTGCAAAACAATTAGGCTTTGAACCTTTAAGTGGCTTGGTGAATGCGATTCTGCGTCGTGTTTCACGTGAAACAGAAGCGTTTCAAAGCGCATTAAATGATTCGCATGGTTTACCAAGCTGGTTGTACAAACGCCTTAAAAAAGATTGGCCTGAACAGCTTCAAGACATTTGCCAAAATCTCAAACAAGCTGCTCCGCTAACTTTACGTGTCAATGAACGTCAAATCAGTCGTGATGAATATTTAGACATTTTGGATGAAGAACAGATCGATGCGCATGCCTGCGATTTTTCGGATGTCGGTATCGTGCTTGACCAGAGTGGAAATATTACGCTTTTACCCGGTTTTGAAGAAGGTGGTTTCTCTGTTCAAGATGAACATGCTCAGTTGTGCGCTACGCTTTTACCAAACTTAGATGACCAAATTGTTGTAGATGCATGTGCTGCACCGGGTGGTAAAACAGCACATATTCTGGAACGTTTTAATCCTAAAAAATTGATTGCTCTGGATCATGATGCAAAGCGTTTATTACGTGTTTCTGAAAATTTAGAACGCCTAGAACTGAATGCTTATACAGAGGTAGACATTGTTGAAGCAGATGCAACCCAATGGGTCACCAACGAACCTGTGGATTGCATTATCTTAGATGCGCCATGTTCTGCTATCGGTGTGATGCGTCGCCATCCTGATATTCGTTTATTGCGTCAATCCACAGATATTCCAAAAACTGTAGATTTACAAAAACAGATTTTAAATCAAATGTGGCAACAGCTCAAAGTTGGCGGAACTTTGTTGTATATCACCTGCTCTATTCTCAAAGTTGAAAATGAACAGCAAATGCTGAACTTCTTTGCAGAACATCCTGATGCTGTTGAATCGAAAATTGATGCATCTTGGGGTATTGAACAAATCCATGGCCGTCAGTTATTGCCTAAAACAGATCATGGTGATGGTTTTTATTATTGTCGAATTCAAAAAATTGCATAAAAAAGCAGGCTTTCGAGCCTGCTTTTTTATTACCAACTTTAAAAACTACAAGGTATGATGATCTTTAACTTCATTTAAAACATCATCGACCTCTTCAGGGTGACGCATTAAATGCATGATTGATAATGCTAAACCACCCCATAAAAACACCATGGAAATGACCATCATCACGATAGCTGAAGTATTCATTCTATTTCTCCTAGCGATCTTTCATTTTAGATAAAAGTATAGCGATCACAGCACAGAAAATCACACTGCCCCATCCAAAGATAAACTGCATACTGAAATCATAAGTGTCATAACCTTTCATAATCAAATTATAAACGGTCATCGATAATGTCACCAACAGAATCATCGATGTGATTACAGTTAAAGTGAAAGCCCAGCCTTTACCCAATTGAATCGTCGAAATACGATTCACATGATCACGTAACGCAATTAATGCATCTCGTTTGAACCATGCAACACTAATGATTGAAAGCAAAGCACCGCCAATAATTCCAATGTTATTGATAAAGTGATCGACAATATCAACCAATTTAATCGCATTTACACTTGAGAAAAGAATAACTGAAACGAGAGCACTACCACCACCAACGATGGTTACTGCCTTTTTACGACCCCATTTCAACTTATCTTGCATCGCAGCAATAGGCACTTCCAAGATACTCACCATCGATGAGATCCCTGCTACGAATAATGAAGTAAAGAATAAAATACCAAATAAATCTGCGCCAGAACCCAAACTTGAAATAATTTTTGGGAATGCAATAAAGGCTAGACCAATACCACCACTGACCACATCTTGAACATTGGTTCCTGCTGAATGCGCCATAAAGCCAAGCGCAGCAAAGATACCAATCCCTGCTAGAATTTCAGTTGATGCATTGGCAAAACCAACAATCAAACCTGAACCTGTCAAATCAGTTTTTGGCTTGAGATAAGATGCATAGGTCACCATGATCCCGAAACCGACAGACAATGAAAAGAAGGTATGACCATAAGCAGCCAACCAAACTTTATAGTCCATCATTGCTGCCCAGTTCGGTGTAAAGAAAGCATTTAAACCTTGTGCTGCACCTGGTAAGCGTAATGACTGAATCACGAGAATGGTAAATAGAACAAACAATAATGGCATAAAGATCTTATTCGAAAGTTCTACACCCTTTTTCACACCACCATACAAGATGATGAGTGTTAGCGCCCAAATCCCAACGATTGGCCAAAATAAATGACTGACAAACTGAAAATCAAAAGTTGCTGATTTGGTGGTTTGTAAATAAGTATTGAAGAAAAATGCTTCTGGATCTGAACCCCACATCTGTCCGATCGAGAAATAAACATAACTACCTGCCCATGTCAGTACACTTGCATAATACAAGCCAATAATGATACAGACACAAACTTGCCACCAACCCAGTGTTTCACCACCTTTAAACAAAGCACGATATGCTTTAGGGGGTGAATTATTACTTTTATGCCCAACAGCATAATCTAAAAATAAAAGTGGTAAACCTGCTGTAATTAAAGCAAGTAGATAAGGAATAAGAAATGCGCCACCACCATTTTCATAAGCAACATAAGGAAAGCGCCAAATGTTACCTAAACCAACAGCAGAACCAACTGCTGCGATAATGAAGCCTGATCGTGACGTCCAGTTTTCACGAGAATCTGCCATACAACACCTAATCTGTAGATGCCTTCAAATGCCGCTTATTTTCTTTGTGATATCGCAAGCAAAAGAAGTACCAATAATAAAATTTTGTTGTTTGAATAAGAATGATGCCTTTTGAGCATTTTCTTCTAATTACAAACCAGTCCATTTTTGAATCATCTTTGCTTAAAAGAAATTTCTTAAAAGTACTGTTTAATGATGCAACAATACCTGTTTTCCTCGCTTTTTTCTGTAACTTCCAACCTAAATCTCAGACTTTTTCATGTAATTTATCTCGGTTTGATAGTTTTTTATTCAATTTATTCATTAAATCCATTTAAGTGTTCTTTTAACTCAACTTATGGCTAGTTTAAAGCTTTAGGTAATCGATAATGCCCAATGATTTTATACTCAAATAAAATATCATTCTCTCGCGTACCATAACCAATATTATGAATGACTAAAGGCGTACTGGAGAACATCGTGGTTTTATCCGAAATAATACCGATATGTACCAAACCTTTGCCCAAATCCCAAGTCACGATATCGCCTGCCAAATATTTTTGATCCTTGACTTGATAACCTTGTCTTTGAAAATAGGTCATGATATTGGGTACACGCCGATGATCAATATTTTTATCCGTTCCTTTTAAGCCCCATTTCTGTGGATACTTTTTAAAATTTGCTTTCATATCTTCATGGATACGCTGTTGCAAATCAATATTTTGATGTCGTAAAGCTCGAATCACAACGTCGGTACACACACCTTTTACGATCGGAACATCACCCATTGGATACTTTAACTGGGTATAACTTGGGTCATAATACAAAGTCTTCCAAATTTGAGAACGAGCATCTGTAACCAATTTATTATTTTGAAATGCTGCTGTCTGAAAGGCTGTGCCCATAAAAAAGCAGAGGGTAAATATCCTCAATCCGTATTTTATTATCATTTTTAAAAACCTCACTCAAAAATCCAAGCACAAAAAAGGAGCCGAAGCTCCTTTAAATATGGCCTATTGTTTAATCACAAGCAACCTTTCCTCTTGCATATCCCGAATAGCAGATTGAATCCCTTCACGGCCTAAACCAGAGTCTTTTACCCCACCATACGGCATATTATCCACACGGAAAGTTGGAATATCATTAATGATTACACCACCCACATGCAAATGATCCCATGCATATAACATTTTATTCAAATCTTGTGTATAAACACCTGCTTGTAAGCCAAAACGGCTTTTGTTGATTATATCGATTCCTTTTTCAAAATCTTTATATTTTTCTAAAATTGCCACAGGGCCAAAGGCCTCATTTTGATAAATTTCAAGAGACTCATCAACATTCTCAAGAAGCGTTGCTTCAAATAAAACGCCTTTTAAAGTTCCTCCACTGAGAATTTTTGCCCCTTTCTTCTCAGCCTTATCCACCCATTTTTTTAAGCGCACAGCTTCTGATTCTTTAATCATCGGCCCTACGATCGTGGTATCTAAACTTGGATCAGCTGCTTTAATATTCTTTAACTTGGTAATCAGTTTCTTCTTTAATTCAGAATAAATATTTGCATGAACCAAAATGCGCTGCACACTAATACACACTTGCCCCGCATGACTATATGCCCCACCAATTAGGCGATCCACCAATGCATCAGTAATTTCAGTTTCAGGTTCAATCAATACCGCTGCATTACCACCCAGCTCTAAAGTGACCTTTTTACGACCTGCACGCGCCTTCATATCCCAACCAACTTGGTCAGAACCTGTAAAACTCAACAATTTAAAACGATCATCTGTGACTAAAACATCTGCATGTTCCCGAGGACACGGTAAGATTGAGAATGCCCCTTTAGGGAGGTCAGTTTCTGCTAAAACCTCAGCTATTTTAAGCGCTGAAATCGGTGTTAAACTTGCTGGTTTCAAAACAAATGGACAACCAGCAGCAATTGCAGGTGCGATTTTATGTGCTGTTAAATTAAAGGGGAAATTAAACGGGCTAATTAAAGAAACAGCACCTATTGGCACATGTTGTACCATACCACGATATGCAGATGCAGCTGGTGTTACAGCAAGCGGCATTAAATAGCCACTGTCTAAGGTTGTGACTGCATCGGCAGCAAGCTGAAAGGTATTAATGAGTCTTTCAACTTCCGCTGTTGCTGCAAGTTTAGGCTTTCCGCCTTCAATAATTAACAGTTGTACTAACTCATCGCGCATTTCTTTAAAACGATTGACACAATGTAAAAGGATTTTTTGTTTTTGAAATGGTTTCAAAACCGCCATTTCCTTTTCAGCTTTCACAGCAGCATTAATCGCCTTTTCTAAAACTTTAGCATCAGCTAAAGCCACTTTGGCATAAACATTTCCAGAAAACTTATCATGTACTTCAAGCCACTGCCCTGTTTTTACAGGTTTACTTGCTAGGTACAACGGAAACTCTAAAATTGGCTGATCGATTGTGTCTTTCATATTACCCTCTATTCTCTATTTTAATAATGCAAAATTTAAAAAACCCCTATATCATGCGCTCAGTTTGTAAAGTAATAAATGTATTTACGTAACAAAAATACAGGACAAAAGATCTTTTGGGAGATAGAAATGAATAAATTTAAATTATCAGCATTTATGCTTACACTTGGACTAAGTTCTTTTGCACAAGCTGATTTTATTGGTTTAAAAGGTGATGTTAGCTATTGGATCACTGAGGGTAGCTTTGATGTTAATAAACCATATGAATCACATGATGAGTTTGATCGAGATGGTGCAGTTCAATTATCGTTAGCATTCGAACACCCAATTCCATTTGTTCCAAATGCTAAAATTAAATATGTAGACTTAAATAGTACAGCATCAAATAATCTATATAAAACAGATGCTTCACTTACAAATACAGACTATATTTTATACTACGAAATTTTAGACAACGTTATCAGTCTCGACGTTGGTTTAGGTCTAGCAAACTTAGATGGTGATATTAAGCAATACACTCCAGTAGACTATGTTAATTATACTATTGATGGTAATGGTTTAAGTGGCTATGTAAATATAGGAGCTAAATTACCATTTACTGGCTTAAGCACTTCTGCAGAACTTGTACATAGTAGTTTTTCGGATGGACAGTTTATGGATATCCAAGCCGAGCTTCAGTATGATTTTGTTCAATCAATGGCCTTGGATCTTGGCGCTAAAGTTGGCTATCGCTTTATGCAAATAGATATTGATGAAGCTAAAGACCAAGATTTGAAACTTGAGTTTAAAGGGCCATATGTGGGTTTAAACGCTCACTTTTAATTTTTGAACTTGAAAATTACTCTTCATTGCAGTACTAAAAGCAGATCAATTGATCTGCTTTTTTAATATCAGTGCATTATTGAGCTATGTAAGAAATAGCTTACAAGAATTAAATCCTTTGTCATCTATTCCACAGCCTCTACATTTCATATTCTAAACACATAGGGAACAGGAAGTTTCCCAGACAAAAAACAACAATAATCGGTCTGAGCATCAGGAACGTGAGATGAGACAGGAGTCAAATCTAACTAACCAATACAAAGAAACCCCGTCAGGATGATGGGGTTTCTTTTTATCTATGGGTTTAAATTTTATAAGCTTTTTAAATAGTCGATAATCTCTTTATTTTCAGCCATTTCTGCAAGTTCTAACGCAGTATATTCAGCTTTGTAATTTACCTCTGCACCTTTACTGATTAATAACTTTACGATTTCAAGATGATCATTCTCAGCTGCAGCATGTAAAGCACTATAGCCTTCATCATCTGCTTGATTGGCATTTACACCCTGTGATAATAATTGCTCTACCTGTTCAATATCACCTAGTGATGCAGCATAAACCAGTTCAGGAAGATGTAATTCTTCATCATTTTCGGGAATTGGAGAGAATGAGTTGAATTTCATAAATAATTTTTCATAACAATTTATAAAATAATAACTGCAAAATTGGATTTTAAAAAACTGCTTTGTATCAAACTGTTAAAAATATAAGACAATAGATAAATGAGTTATTCAGAACATTTTAGACGAAAAGTTTTAGTTAAGCTTGCAGAAGGAAATTCTATACCTGAAATCAGAGAACAATACTTAAAGAATCTGGATGAGTAAAAGCGCAAGCATCCTAGGCTTTAAATCACATGAACAACGACCTTATGATTACTCTAAACAAGGAACACCTTGTTATGGGTCATATCACTGGCAGCTGAAGAATCAAACCAATGCAATTATTGGTGCAATATATCAAGGCCGCTTATTTGGAGTTGGACTATTTGATTGTAAAGTGAATTCAGACGTATTTCATTTTTGGGTTAAGGAGTTTCTTATCCCTGAATTGCCAAAGCAGAGCATTGTTGTTATGGATAATGCGACATTTCATAAAAGGTCAGATAACTAATTCTAAAAAACCCCAAACAAAAAAACACCCTCTGGATTAGCAGAGGGTGTTTTGAATTTAAAAGCTGGCGATGACTTACTCTCACATGGGTAACCCCACACTACCATCAGCGCTAAGAGGTTTCACTTCTGAGTTCGGGAAGGGATCAGGTGGTTCACTCTTGCTATTGTCGCCAGCAAACTGTTATGGACTTGTTCGGGTCTTATTTAAATGCCTTACTTGGTACCAAATGAGTTTAACAGAACATTTGAGTTGGGTATTGTAACTAGCTTTACAACTAAATCAAGTATGATTGATCTTTTATGAATCAAATGATGCTCTATATACAACTGTTTGGGTGTTGTATAGTCAAGCCTCACGAGCAATTAGTATTGGTCAGCTTCATACGTCACCGTACTTCCACATCCAACCTATCAACGTCGTAGTCTTCAACGGCTCTTTAGGAGGCATAAAGCCTCGGGGAAATCTTATCTTGAGGTAGGCTTCCCGCTTAGATGCTTTCAGCGGTTATCCCTTCCGAACATAGCTACCCGGCGATGCGACTGGCGTCACAACCGGTACACCAGAGGTTCGTCCACTCTGGTCCTCTCGTACTAGGAGCAGATCCTCTCAAATTTCCAACGCCCACGGTAGATAGGGACCGAACTGTCTCACGACGTTCTAAACCCAGCTCGCGTACCTCTTTAAATGGCGAACAGCCATACCCTTGGGACCTGCTTCAGCCCCAGGATGAGATGAGCCGACATCGAGGTGCCAAACACCGCCGTCGATATGAACTCTTGGGCGGTATCAGCCTGTTATCCCCAGAGTACCTTTTATCCGTTGAGCGATGGCCCTTCCATACAGAACCACCGGATCACTAAGACCTACTTTCGTACCTGCTCGACTTGTGGGTCTCGCAGTTAAGCGCGCTTTTGCCTTTATACTCTACGCGTGATTTCCGACCACGCTGAGCGCACCTTCGTACTCCTCCGTTACTCTTTAGGAGGAGACCGCCCCAGTCAAACTACCCACCAGACATGGTCCTCGTCCCGGATAACGGGACAGAGTTAGAACCTCAATATTACCAGGGTGGTATTTCAAGGATGGCTCCATTGGAACTGGCGTCCCAATTTCATAGCCTCCCACCTATCCTACACAAGTAAGATCAAAGTTCAATGTCAAGCTGCAGTAAAGGTTCACGGGGTCTTTCCGTCTAGCCGCGGGTACACCGCATCTTCACGGCGATTTCGATTTCACTGAGCCTCTGCTGGAGACAGCGCCCCCATCATTATGCCATTCGTGCAGGTCGGAACTTACCCGACAAGGAATTTCGCTACCTTAGGACCGTTATAGTTACGGCCGCCGTTTACTGGGGCTTCGATCAAGAGCTTCGCTTACGCTAACCCCATCAATTAACCTTCCAGCACCGGGCAGGCATCACACCCTATACGTCCACTTTCGTGTTTGCAGAGTGCTATGTTTTTAATAAACAGTTGCAGGGGCCTGGTTTCTGTGGCTGCCAATAGCTCAAGGAGCAAGTCCTATCACCGTCAGCAGCGTACCTTCTCCCGAAGTTACGGTACCATTTTGCCTAGTTCCTTCAGCAGAGTTCTCTCAAGCGCTTTGGTCTACTCGACCTGACCACCTGTGTCGGTTTCGGGTACGATTCCTGTGTAACTGAAGCTTAGAGACTTTTCCTGGAAGCTTGGTATCAGCCACTTCGCTAGTAAACTAGCTTGTTATCAGTTCTCAGCATAGAGTACCCCGGATTTGCCTAAGATACATGCCTACAACCTTTCACCTGGACAACCAACGCCAGGCTGACTTAACCTTCTCCGTCCTCTCATCGCATTACACAGAAGTATTGGAATATTAACCAATTTCCCATCGACTACGCCTCTCGGCCTCGCCTTAGGGGTCGACTCACCCAGCCCCGATTAACGTTGGACTGGAACCCTTGGTCTTTCAGCGAACGGGTTTTTCACCCGTTTTGTCGTTACTCACGTCAGCATTCGCACTTCTGATACCTCCAGCATGCTTCTCAACACACCTTCATCGGCTTACAGAACGCTCCCCTACCACGTGCACTTAGTGCACATCCGCAGCTTCGGCATATAGTTTTAGCCCCGTTACATCTTCCGCGCAGGCCGACTCGACTAGTGAGCTATTACGCTTTCTTTAAAGGGTGGCTGCTTCTAAGCCAACCTCCTAGCTGTCTATGCCTTCCCACATCGTTTCCCACTTAACTATAATTTTGGGGCCTTAGCTGGCGGTCTGGATTGTTTTCCTCTTGACTACGGACGTTAGCACCCGCAGTCTGTCTCCCGGATAGTACTCATAGGTATTCGGAGTTTGCATCGGTTTGGTAAGTCGGGATGACCCCCTAGCCGAAACAGTGCTCTACCCCCTATGGTATTCGTCCGAGGCGCTACCTAAATAGCTTTCGGGGAGAACCAGCTATCACCGAGTTTGATTAGCCTTTCACCCCTATCCACAAGTCATCCCCTGGCTTTTCAACGACAGTGGGTTCGGTCCTCCAGTTAGTGTTACCCAACCTTCAACCTGCTCATGGATAGATCACCCGGTTTCGGGTCTATACCCAGCAACTAAACGCCCTATTAAGACTCGATTTCTCTACGGCTCCCCTATACGGTTAACCTTGCTACTGAATATAAGTCGCTGACCCATTATACAAAAGGTACGCAGTCACCGAACAAGTCGGCTCCCACTGCTTGTATGCATGCGGTTTCAGGATCTATTTCACTCCCCTCACAGGGGTTCTTTTCGCCTTTCCCTCACGGTACTGGTTCACTATCGGTCAGTCAGGAGTATTTAGCCTTGGAGGATGGTCCCCCCATATTCAGACAAGGTTTCACGTGCCTCGCCCTACTCGTCATCATTATATGTGCACTTTCGTGTACGGGACTATCACCCTCTACGGTCGCACTTCCCAGAGCGTTCCGCTAATACACATATAACTTAATGGGCTGATCCGCGTTCGCTCGCCGCTACTGACGGAATCTCAATTGATTTCTTTTCCTAAGGGTACTGAGATGTTTCACTTCCCCTCGTTCGCCTCGCATGACTATGTATTCATCATGCGATACCTACCTTATGGTAAGTGGGTTTCCCCATTCAGAAATCTCCGGATCACAGGATATTTGCCGCCTCCCCGAAGCTTATCGCAGGCTATTACGTCTTTCTTCGCCTCTGACTGCCAAGGCATCCACCACATGCACTTAATTACTTGACTATACAACCCCAAACAGTCGCTAACACATACAAGTGAGTGTTATCGTTGCAAACTTAATTGCTACTATCTGTTGTTCGTGCACTTAAGCACTGTACAGCTTCAATTTAATTCATATACCAAAACGCTTGATTCAGTTTTATCGCTAGTGCTCATTTCATTCAACATTAACAATTGCTTGTTAATTTGCTTGAAACGAGTTAAACAATTATTTCAACTCAAATTTATTCTGTTAATGATTCACTACCGCCTCGTCAGCAAGTAGTTCACTGTGATAAATCACAGAAGTTAATAAATCAAGACCATGTGATCTTCTTATTCATTAATTTCTATAAACTATCTTTAGGATTTAACTTTCGTTTTCACATTACTTCGTAATGTATGGTGGAGACTAGGAGAGTCGAACTCCTGACCTCCTGCGTGCAAAGCAGGCGCTCTACCAACTAAGCTAAGTCCCCAGCTTAAGATCTTAATATATCTGTTTCTCTGTAATCTTGAATTTCTTCAATTTCAATCAGTAGACTTGGTGGGTCTGACAAGACTTGAACTTGTGACCCCACGCTTATCAAGCGTGTGCTCTAACCAACTGAGCTACAGACCCTCAGATACATCAATGAAGAACAACTTGTTGTGGATTCTTACCAATAACCAATCTTTCGTTAAGGAGGTGATCCAGCCGCAGGTTCCCCTACGGCTACCTTGTTACGACTTCACCCCAGTCGTCGGCCACACCGTGGTAAGCGTCCTCCCTAAGGTTAGACTACCTACTTCTGGTGCAACAAACTCCCATGGTGTGACGGGCGGTGTGTACAAGGCCCGGGAACGTATTCACCGCGGCATTCTGATCCGCGATTACTAGCGATTCCGACTTCATGGAGTCGAGTTGCAGACTCCAATCCGGACTACGATCGGCTTTTTGAGATTAGCATCCTATCGCTAGGTAGCAACCCTTTGTACCGACCATTGTAGCACGTGTGTAGCCCTGGTCGTAAGGGCCATGATGACTTGACGTCGTCCCCGCCTTCCTCCAGTTTGTCACTGGCAGTATCCTTAAAGTTCCCACCCGAAGTGCTGGCAAATAAGGAAAAGGGTTGCGCTCGTTGCGGGACTTAACCCAACATCTCACGACACGAGCTGACGACAGCCATGCAGCACCTGTATGTAAGTTCCCGAAGGCACCAATCCATCTCTGGAAAGTTCTTACTATGTCAAGACCAGGTAAGGTTCTTCGCGTTGCATCGAATTAAACCACATGCTCCACCGCTTGTGCGGGCCCCCGTCAATTCATTTGAGTTTTAGTCTTGCGACCGTACTCCCCAGGCGGTCTACTTATCGCGTTAGCTGCGCCACTAAAGCCTCAAAGGCCCCAACGGCTAGTAGACATCGTTTACGGCATGGACTACCAGGGTATCTAATCCTGTTTGCTCCCCATGCTTTCGTACCTCAGCGTCAGTATTAGGCCAGATGGCTGCCTTCGCCATCGGTATTCCTCCAGATCTCTACGCATTTCACCGCTACACCTGGAATTCTACCATCCTCTCCCATACTCTAGCTTCCCAGTATCGAATGCAATTCCTAAGTTAAGCTCAGGGATTTCACATCCGACTTAAAAAGCCGCCTACGTACGCTTTACGCCCAGTAAATCCGATTAACGCTCGCACCCTCTGTATTACCGCGGCTGCTGGCACAGAGTTAGCCGGTGCTTATTCTGCGAGTAACGTCCAAGCATCTAGGATATTAGCCTAGAGCTCCTCCTCCTCGCTTAAAGTGCTTTACAACCATAAGGCCTTCTTCACACACGCGGCATGGCTGGATCAGGGTTCCCCCCATTGTCCAATATTCCCCACTGCTGCCTCCCGTAGGAGTCTGGGCCGTGTCTCAGTCCCAGTGTGGCGGATCATCCTCTCAGACCCGCTACAGATCGTCGCCTTGGTAGGCCTTTACCCCACCAACTAGCTAATCCGACTTAGGCTCATCATTTAGCGCAAGGTCCGAAGATCCCCTGCTTTCTCCCGTAGGACGTATGCGGTATTAGCATTCCTTTCGGAATGTTGTCCCCCACTAAATGGCAGATTCCTAAGCATTACTCACCCGTCCGCCGCTAGAGATATAACCGAAGCTACATCCCCCGCTCGACTTGCATGTGTTAAGCCTGCCGCCAGCGTTCAATCTGAGCCATGATCAAACTCTTCAGTTAAAATCATTAGTGACTTAAGGTCACAATTCTGGCTCATCAATTTCCTGACAAATTCTCTCAAATAAACTTCGAGTAATTTAAACCTTTCAATCAATGAAATATTTTCGATCAATCAATCAGTAAAAATCCACACAAGTTGTTCTTCATATTCTCTTAATGATCTTCTCAATGCTTCGTCAGCATCAAGCTAGGTCGGCTATATTACTCTCAATCTCTTAAAAGTCAATCGTTAATGTTAATCTTTTTTCTAACAAATCATTCTTTAATCAATTCAACAAATTTCCTTTAGAAATCTATCTAAACCTTTCAAGCTATTGATTTATCAGAAGTTTTATTTAACATCACCGCCGATGGATGTGCATTCTACACCATTCCTAAACCAACACAACCCCTTTTTTACGCTATTTCTTTCGTATGCGTGTTTTTTCGGCTAAATTCATTAAAAAATCGTTTTTTTATCTATTTTTTGAGCAATTTTATAAAAAAATCCCGCTAAAGCAGGATTTATTGTTGCTTTTATTTCAGTTTATTTTGCTTTATCCATAAATAATTGAGTGCTGTATTCAGCCGTTGCTAATTTCTGAATTTTCTTTTGACCCATTTGCCCAGATAAACTTTGTGTATATTTTAAAAAGGCTTCTGCATAGTCTAGGCCCACGTTCAAACGTCGATCCCCAGTAATTGTCTTGAATGTCGCATAGTAATCACCGCCATTGGCTAAAAAATCGATCGTGATGGCTCTATATGTTTTATTTAGGTCTAAATTTTCATACTGTCCCAAACTGTTACGTACTTGGATTTGACTTAGACGCTGTCCTTTATCTTTTGTGAAGTCAACATTCCAACGTAAACCGCCTGTATATGGATAACTTCCTGTATTGTTTTGTGCAATCACACCATCTATTGCATCCTCTAAGGTTGCTTTAACCTCTGCACCTGTTAGGTCTAAACGCACTAAGGTATTTTTAAAAGGTAAAACATTATAAATTTTACCAACACTGACATCTCCGAGTCCCACGTCTTCACGTACCCCGCCGCCATTTTGAAATGAGATGTCTGCATTAAAAAAGCTTTTTCCTTGTTGTAAAAATGCTTCTGCAATAATTTGCTGAATATCTCCACCATGTTGATCAACATGGGTATTCTTATTACATACATCGCCTAAGGTTGAGCGATTCACATCTCTTTGCGTGCCTGGTACACGACGTGAACATAAATTATCTGTCGCTTGTCCTACGATTTCCTGTGCGAATTTCTTTTTCTGTTCTTGATACGGTTTTAAAATATCTAAGGTCTTTTGTAATGGTGCAACAACTTTAAACGGTACATTGTCAGATTTAAATTGATTGAGGATGTTTTGTTTTTCTGTTTCAGTGACTACTTTTGCGTCTTTCGCTGTTCGTGAAAAATGATCATCAATGAGTACATGCGGTGTACCACTACAGCTTTCGATATTACCATTTTTATCAAAATTCACTTTTAAATCGCCAACGATGTAGCTGTATTGCCAAGCTTGTGCAACACAGACCAAATGCCCATCTTTATTTTTAAGTTGCGTTGGGTAAGCACCTTCAGGCGTCATTCCATATTTTTTAAGGCTGTTCGGCCCCAACAAGGTATGCGAATCCCCCCCTATGATGACATCGACATCGGTCAATGATTTTGCCAATTGTTGATCTAGATCGTAGCCCACATGGGTTTGCAAAATAATATTTTTAATACCCTGCGCTTTAAATTGATCAATTTCCTTTTGTGCAGTTTCAATTTCATCTGTAAATAAGGTATCTGCATTGGGCTGTGAAGAGTTCTTGGTTTTCTTCGCTACCGTTAAACCGATAATGGCAAATTTTACGCCATCTTTTTCAAATATTTGTGATTTTAGAACACGATTGGTTTTATAAAGAGGTGAAGAAGCGCCAAAAGCAACATTGGCGGTTAAAATTTTGGTTTTTTCTTTACATGGGCTTTGATCTAAGAAATCTATAAATTTCTTTAAGCCATCATCTTTTGAATCAAATTCATGATTGCCGGGTGTGAAGGTGTCAAAGCAAACCGTATTCATTGCATCGGCATCAGCCTTACCATCCGTTAAGTTATAGTAGAGATCACCTGTGGTTGCATCGCCTGCATGAATTTTTAAAACATTTTTCTTTTCTATAGCAAGCTGATTGATAAGTGCAGCAACTCTTGCAAAACCACCGCTCGCAACACTGAACTCCTCATCACCCGTTCCAATATTCATTTTAAATTTGATTGTCTCTTCATCTAAATGTGAATGGTGATCATTGATATGTAAAATATTGAGCTCTAAGGGTTTCGCTTCAACGGCTGGAGGAAGTACAGTATTGTTATTGTCATCATTACAAGCCATCAGCATGAATGAAACAGTCGTTAAAATTAATACTTGTTTTTTATTATTAATCAACATGATAAAACCAATAAATAATGAGAATAATGTGTAGCTTGGCAAATATTTGTTTAGATTTGATGAATTACTGCTCGTTCTTCTTAAATTTATTCCCTCAAATTATTTCAGTTTAACTTATTTAAATTAAGGTATTGACCGTTTTTTTAATTGAGTCATGATTTGATGCATCATTTTAGGTTTTGAATATTTTCATTTAATTAACAGCAATCACTACACGCCATGCTCTTGTAAATTCAAATACAATTATCATAAATAACCGATATCTCATGCTGTATTTGTTAAACGCCCAGTCATCAAAGTTAAAAATAAGAAATAATGTGATGAAATTTGTATTTTCAAACATTAAAATAGTAAATAAAATCACAAAAGTGATAAATTATATTGAATCAAGTCAATTAATTTTATATAAAATAAGTATCATAATTTTTTCATTTTGAAGATCATTTGTTGTTGAATAAATCATGGAACCATTATTTTTTCAACACATTGAATTTTAAAATAGATTTTATTATCCGTATTGAATTATACAAATTATCGACTAATAACATTATTTTTATCGGAAAATAGAGCAAAAACTCTACTCTTGTCATATATTGGACAAAACACGATCAAATTAAAAACGTAAGTATAGGGAAATGCTATGAAAAATAAATTACTTGTATGCACTATATTCATGTCAAGTATTTCTAGCTTGGCACAAGCAAAGCAAGATATATGTATTTTTGATTTAATGGGAAAAGCGGGTGAATCATATAAAACGATGGAAGAATGGGCATTAGCTGCAAAAGATTGGACTAGAGATATTCAGCTGATCCCTTACCAAAATGAAGAGCTTGCGGATAAAGATTTTAAGAGCGGTAAATGTGATGCCGTATATATGACAACCATGCGTGCACGCCAATATAATAAATTCGCAGGTTCAATCGATGCGCTTGGCGGTGTGCCCAATAATGCGATTGCCCTCAAGGCCATCACGTTCGTTTTGGACAAACGAAATGCAAAACGTTTAAAAACCACGATTGATGGTGAAGAGTTTGAAATTGGGGGCATTGGGCAAATTGGGCCTGCTTATATTTTTGTCAATGACCGCGCAATTAATACCATTGAAAAAGGTCGTGGTAAAAAGTTTGCTGTACTTTCTTATGATAAAGCCCAAATCGCAATGGTCGAACGTGTTGGCGCAATTCCTGTACCATCCGATATCTCTAATTTCGTTAAAAAATTTAATAGCGGTGAAGTTCCTATGGTGGGTGCACCTGCCTATGCTTTTAAACCGTTAGAAATGGAAAAAGGGCTCGGTTCTAAAGGTGCATTGATCAATTTCCCTGTGTTAAATGTCACGATGGATCTCGTTTTTAGACCACAAAAATTCCCTGCTACTTTTGGTGCTCAATCTAGAGCATGGTTTGTTAAACAACTTCCGCGACAATTTAATATGGTGAAACGTTTGGAAAGCAGTATTCCAGCCAAATACCGTTTAAATTTAAGTAAAGCAGATGTTGAAAAATATCAAATGTTGCTCCGTGAAGGCCGTATCGATTTAACCAAACAAGGCGTATATGACCCAACCATGATGTCTGTTTTAAAAAGAGCACGTTGTACTGTAGATCGTACCAATTTTGAATGTTCACTTGGTGGAGAGTAAATAGTTTATTAACAAAATACTTAAACTACTCGATACAATAAAAATCAGACAGAGGTGGCATCCTAAAACTGTCTGATTTTTATTTTCAAGCTTAAAAACGACTTGGGAGTATTACTCCTTACTGCGCTGAAGGTTGTTGCATGGAGTTCGGATCATTGGTTGCTTGAGTTGGCTGTGATTGTTGCATATTCGCATCACTTTCAACGGCAATACCCTGCTGTGAAGAATCAACTGTTGCTGTTTGGGCAGATTGTTGATCGCTCATTGTTGCTGTTTGCTGTGCTGTTTCAGACGGCTGCGTAGATTGATTTGAAGTACATGCCGTACTTAACGTCGCAACACCAACCAACACACCTAAAATAAGACCTGTCTTTTTCATCATATATTCCTTTTTCACTCGAATTTAAAAATTACGACAACACGAGTACTGCCGTGCTGCATATCATTGCTAATTTTTCCAAAAGAATCGTTATTACTTGGTTAGGCTTTTAACGTGTTGACGTATAAGTTATGCAAAGTTTATTAAATCAATCATTTATTTTTACCTGTGATTATTTTTAATCTAAGATTTTGTTTTCAGTATTTTTTATTGTTCAATTTATGAATTTTTGGTGTTTGTTTGCAAATCTTAAATATATATTTTGATATCAAACCATCTACTTTCGTTACATTGTTAATGAAAAACTAAAAAGTTAAAAAATTGCACTAGATTATTTTAGACAAAAAAAAGCTTACCCAAAAAAGACTGGATAAGCTACGAAAACACATTTAGGGTGGAATATAGGCTTAATGATTACGATTTGATCCAATCATTGGTCTATTTAATTCTCTCATCTTTCTATCTATGCCATCTCTTCTCTAAGAGATGAAACTCTATATCGTTTAAATCGAAACCATATAAATCGACATCAAAAAATCTATAACCGATCAATATAAAACGCAGTTCAACTGTTGCAATATAGAACAGCAATAAGCTTAGAAAGTTTTCCTTTAAATACAATTATATTTTTGTACGATTTAAAAACGTAAATTTTCTTATCAATGACTTGAATTTTAACGACTCGCCCATACCTTTAAGATTATTCATGAATTAAACGATCATGGCAGTTCAGTACTAACGCAGTTAATCTGATGCCGAAAAGGACTGTACATGTTTAAAAACCCATTTAAACGGAGTAAATCAATGGCGACTGAGCATAACCAAGACGCTCAAGATCTTCAAAACGAGCAAGCCGAACAGCAAACTCAAGCTGAAACAGAGCAAGCTGAAGTGACCGTTGAAGATTTACAAGCAAATATCCAAAAACTTGAAGAAAATTTAAAGCTTGAAAAAGCACGTACAGCAAATGCTGTTTATGAAGCTCAAAAGAGTGTTGAACGTATTCAACGTGAATCTGAAAAACATAAAGATACCGTGCTCGAAAAATTTGCCAAAGAGCTTGTTGAGTCGGTGGATAACTTAGAGCGTGCTATTCAAGCTGCAACTGAAGAAACACCAGTGGTTGAAGGTGTAAGACTCACATTAAAATCGTTATTAACTACGCTCGAAAAATTTGGTGTTGTTGAGGCCGATACAACCAATGGTTTTAATGCTGACCTTCATCAAGCAGTAGGCATCGACCCAAATGCGCAAGCCAATCAAATTGGTACTGTTTTACAAAAAGGTTATACCTTAAATGGTCGCCTACTTCGCCCTGCAATGGTGATGGTTGGTCAATAACAGGCAATGTATTGCTTGCAGTGTAAAAATTAGAGTTTTTTTAAATATTTTCATCGTAGATGACTTGAAAAATTTCGAAAAGCTCTCATATCGGATAACAAGAAAATCCCTTTTAACTCCTCTTTAGCAAAGGGGAAATATAAGGGATTCAAAAAAATTTAGAGGAAAATATTAATGGCTAAAATTATCGGTATTGACTTAGGTACAACTAACTCATGCGTAGCAGTACTTGAAGGCGATAAAGTTAAAGTAATCGAAAATGCTGAAGGCGCGCGTACAACGCCATCGATTGTTGCGTATAAAGATGGCGAAATTTTGGTAGGTCAATCTGCTAAACGTCAAGCAGTAACGAACCCTAAAAATACATTGTATGCAATCAAACGTTTAATCGGTCGTAAATACGAAGATTCAGCAGTACAAAAAGATATTGGTCTTGTTCCTTACAAAATCGTTAAGGCAGACAATGGCGATGCTTGGGTTGAAGTAAACGACAAGAAACTTGCACCACAACAAGTTTCTGCAGAAATCTTGAAAAAAATGAAGAAAACTGCGGAAGATTACTTAGGTGAAACAGTAACAGAAGCTGTAATTACAGTTCCTGCTTACTTTAACGATGCGCAACGTCAAGCAACTAAAGATGCAGGTAAAATTGCAGGTTTAGATGTTAAACGTATTATCAACGAACCAACTGCTGCTGCTCTTGCATTCGGTATGGATAAAAAAGAAGGCGATCGTAAAGTTGCTGTTTATGACTTAGGTGGTGGTACTTTTGACGTATCAATCATTGAAATTGCTGACTTAGATGGCGACCAACAAATCGAAGTATTGTCTACCAATGGTGATACATTCCTTGGTGGTGAAGACTTTGATAATGCATTGATCGATTATTTAGTTGAAGAGTTCAAAAAAGAGCAAAACTTCAACTTGAAACAAGATCCGCTTGCACTTCAACGTTTAAAAGAAGCAGCTGAAAAAGCGAAAATTGAGCTTTCTTCATCCACTTCTACAGAAATTAACCTTCCATACATCACTGCGGATGCAACTGGTCCTAAACACTTAGTGATGAATGTAACACGTGCGAAACTTGAAGGTTTGGTTGCAGATTTAGTTGCTCGTACTATTGAGCCTTGCCGTATTGCACTTAAAGATGCAGGTCTTTCGACTTCTGACATCTCTGATGTAATCTTGGTAGGTGGTCAATCACGTATGCCAATGGTTCAACAGAAAGTACAGGAATTCTTTGGTAAAGAGCCACGTAAAGACGTGAACCCTGACGAAGCTGTTGCAATCGGTGCTGCAATTCAAGGTGCTGTATTGTCTGGCGATAAAACAGATGTACTGTTACTAGACGTAACACCATTGACTCTTGGTATCGAAACAATGGGCGGTGTTTTAACGGCGATTATTGAGAAAAATACAACGATTCCTGCAAAGAAATCTCAAGTATTCTCAACAGCTGCGGATAACCAACCTGCTGTAGACATTTCAGTTTACCAAGGTGAACGTAAAATGGCTCAACAAAACAAATTGTTGGGTAACTTCCAATTAGGCGATATTCCACCTGCTCCACGTGGTGTGCCACAAATTGAAGTGTCATTTGACATCAATGCGGATGGTATCTTGAAAGTATCTGCGAAAGATAAGAGCACAGGTAAAGAGCAATCGATCCAGATTAAAGCAAATTCAGGTTTGTCTGATGCTGAAATCGAAGCAATGATCAAAGATGCTGAAGCAAATGCTGAAGAAGATCGTAAGTTTGAAGAACTTGCTAAAGCACGTAACGAAGCAGATGCTTTAGTTTCAAGCGCTCAAAAAGCAGTGAAAGATCTTGGTGAACAAGTGACTGCTGATGAAAAAACTGCAATTGAAACTGCTGTTTCTGAACTTGAAGCAACTGCAAAAGACAATGATCTTGATGCGATTAAAGCGAAAACTGAAGCTTTACAAAACATCATCATGCCGATCACACAGCGTGCTTATGAAGCTGCTCAAGGTCAAGGTGGAGCTCAAGGCTTCGACCCGAACCAATTCGGTGGTGATGCTGGTCAACAACAGCAAAAAGCGGATGATGGCGTTGTAGACGCTGAATTCACTGAAGTTAAAGATGACAAAAAATAAGTTGATTTGATTCAGCTTGGAAGTAAAAGACCGTGCGAAAGCACGGTTTTTTATTATCTAATTTTAAAAACATTTCACTAAAAATACCGATGAACGCATTTAAATAAAAATAAATATGTTAATTTAACTCGATAACAGGGTCGCAGAATAAAAAGGCTTTCAATGAAAAACCAACCAATTGTTTCTCTTAATGTTTACTATACCTTGATCATTGCTCAATTGGTGCTGCCTGTACTTGCATCTGCCATCGATATGTTCAGTACAGATCCTGAGTTAAGACTCTTAGACAGAACCTTGTATATTGAACCGCAAGCTTGGGAAGGTATTTTTATTGCTATTGTTGCCATCACGGTATTGGTTATCACCTTTGGGCTATTTTTCCGTAAAGATTGGGCAAGAAAAGCCTATTTATATATGTTCTTCCCTGCTTTTTTAGTTTATTTCATGCCCTATTTGCACTGGTTTTATATGAGCAGCTTTGCAGCGATTTTCAATGATTTAGCCTTTGTCTGTTCAGGTGTTTTACTGATGATTTTTGTCACACCAGCCCTATATGAACCGATCTTTGAAAAAGAATGAGTCATGTATAAAATACTGTTGATCAGCATAACACTTTATATTTTCTTCGAATTATTATGCCATGGCTTTGCTCTGTTTATGCGTAAAAGTTTAAATAAAGTCGTGGTACAAAATGAAAGAAAAACGCTATACCTTCAATTCATTCAGCACACTTTTTATCGCACCCTATTATTGATCAGCATCATACTGATGAATCATATTTATACGGAGGTCGCTCTCTTTGAACAAAGCGCATGGGTGCGTTTCACGTGGAGCATGATGGTCACGCTACTGATTTTAGGTTTTCTATACAGTCTAAATGCATGGATTATTCATCAAGTCCTGTTAAAACAAGTGACCCAACAATCTGTCAGCGCAGTCTTTAAACAAAAAATAAGCTATATCTTGCTGCATCCTCTGGAATTTAAGCCTTTATATAGCCATCAAGACTATTTAACAAAATCAATATGGATCAATCGATTACTCAGTATGATTGCCTTTATCTTATTATTTTTAGATGTACAGCTTTTATATAATGTGGCGCATTCATAGCGGTATTTTATTATTTTCAACTTAGCTAATATTAAATAATTAATTAAAATCAAATGCTTATTTCCAAATAATCACAACCCATATCGCTATAGCTTGCGCTTCTGTAAATTTCAGATAAATTATTCATAACAAAAATTATTTTTAATAAAATACATGCGCTTTTGGTTACTGGTTGCTTTGATTGTTTTTACAGCCTATTTTTCGATACAACGAATGATGTATCCTCAACTCAATCATAACTCTGTGGTTGATCGACTCTCACACCCTCTTGATACTCGTTTACGTTATCGTATTGGCGATGTCGATCCACGTTTTAATTTAAGTCAAGATCAGATAAAAACACTATCACAACAAGCAGCAGATATTTGGCATTTAGGTACAATGAAAAGCTTATTTGTCTACGATCCTAACGCCCAGCTCACCATCAATTTAATCTATGATGAACGCCAAGCAGAATCCTCTGCACGAAAACAAGAAATGCGGATTTTGGAAAATACGCAACAATATACGCAAAGTGAAAAACAAAGAATTCAACACTTACACGCTGAATTAGATCTTGCCAACCGAGAACTGGATATTCAAAAGATCAATTATCAAACCAAAGTTGACCAATATAACCAGCTTATAGGCATGATTAATCAATCTCAACAAAATTTAAGCCCATATGAAAAACAGCAACTTGAACAGCAAAAAGAGCAACTTTTACTTGATCAAAACCAATTAAAACAACAGCTTGATAGCTACAATCAAAAAGTAAATGATTTGAATCGTCAAGTTGATCAACTCAATTCAATTAACCAACAATTTAACCAATCCGTTGATCAATTTAATACTCGCTTTCAGCCTAGACAGTTTGATAAAGGTGTTTTTGATGGCAAAAGTATTAAAATTTATGAATTTGAATCTCATGATGATTTACGTGTCACCATTGCACATGAGCTTGGACATGCATTGGGTTTACAACACAATTCTGACCCAAAAGCCTTAATGTATCCGACAATGAAAGATCAAGATTTGCAGAATTTCAAATTAACAACAGCCGATTTAGCCATGTTAAAATAGAATAATAAATCATCAAAATCATACTTTTTTATGTGTTTGACAACCCATAATTAATTTATGTATTTAAATTGCTTTTGTCCCATTTTTGTTAAAAATCATGTTATTGTGAGTCGATAACGCAATATATAAGGAGAAGGCTGTGAGTTATTATCATATTATTCTAGAAGTAAATGATCACATCAGCACGATTGAACAAACACGTGATATCGAAATTTTTGATATTACTGAAATTCAGCCTTATCTCTACTCGATCTTATTGCCTTATTTCAATGAACAAATGATTGAGCTTGAAGATGATAATGTTGAATTTAAAGATATTCTCCATCTAGAAATCAAACAGACATTATTACCAATTCAACACTTAATTGAAGAAGAACAAAAACAGTTGCCGAGCGATACCGATGTAACCATCACAGCCTATGAAATTTTCAACGATCGTGACCATACCCAAGATGTGACCGCTGTTGTTTTAGATCTTTTGGAAGCGGTTAAAATTGACCAGTCTGCAATTGAATAAATACCAAACCAAGTTCACATAAAATAAAAGGTCTGCAATTGCAGACCTTTTTAAATACAACCATTTATAAACAACAATATGAATTACTGTTTTAAATCATTTCTCACGATATACATCACTGCATCATCTGTTTAGCAGCCTCGTTTCTAAATGCTTTTAGAATCTGTTGCCCTGCTCTACCTGTTGGACTCAAACCCAATTTAATTTGCTCTTGCTGAATCGCTTGACGGGTTTTGTCGCCAATCAAACCGTCTGCATCACCAATTGCATAACCTTTTTTCAACAAATAGTTTTGAATTTCACGGCGTTCTGCCCGAGAAGTCCCTGCATCATTGGTTGGCCAAGCCGTTTGGAAGTAGCCCTTACCTTGTAAACGATCCGATAAATGTGCGATGGCTAATGCGTAGCTTTCCGCAGCATTATAAGCATAGATTGCATCAAAGTTTTTAAAGACTAAAAATGCTGGGCCATTTTCGCCCGCAGGCATCATCAAACCCGCTTGAGAACTTTCAGATAAATTACCCTGAATAATCGGCGTGCCGTCTACACGGGTAAAACCACGATTCACCCATGAATTTAAAGATTTTTTATTACGACGACTTTCACCATTGACTGAAATACCTTGTGGAATTTTAACCTCAAAACCCCACGGCATTCCTGTCTGCCAACCCCGTTTTTTTAAGAAATTGGCAGTAGATGCGAAAGCATCTGAAGTACTTGAAACCAAGTCACGACGGCCATCTCCATCAAAATCTACCGCTAATTCCTCATAAGTAGATGGCATAAACTGAGTATGACCAAAAGCCCCTGCCCATGAACCTTTCAATTGTTCTTCTCTTAAATCACCACGCTGTAAAATACGCATTGTGGCAAAAAACTCACCACGGAAATAACTTTGGCGACGACCTTCACAACTCAGTGTCCCTAAAGCTTGTAATAGAGGATATTTACCTGAAATATCTCCAAAATTACTTTCCACACCCCATACAGCCACCACCGTTTCCGCAGGTACACCATAAGCAGCTGCAACACGATTCAGCACATCACGATGTTGCGCCAACATTTGACGCCCCTTTTCTACTCGCTCATCATCCACCAAACCCGATAAATAATCCCAGATTGGCGTAGAAAACTCAGGTTGATAATCCAATTTACTGATGACCGAATAATCGGGGCTTAAATTTTGAGTATAGCGATCATAGGTCGAACCACTCACACCTGATGCCATCGCTTGAGAACGAAGGTTGGCAAGACAACTTTGAAAATTAGAATTAGGTGAAAATGTTGGATTTGATGTTGTAATTGTAGTGCCTGATGACGGTTGACCATTAATGATCAATTCCGCATGCGCATGAGAAATAGCCAATAAAGCAGATCCGCAAAGTAATGAGAAGTAACGCATAATATCCACAATTGCTTTTAAATTTAAATTATGTGAATACCATATCAGCCTGTGAATAAAATGACAGATGTAAAAACGTAAAATTTGAATTCATTTCCTTCATTTTAAATTCATATATTTTGATCCGTTTTAAATTTAAAAATCTTATCCAGAAGCATCTGATTTATTATTTTTCAATTCAAAAGTGACCTTTCAATTTTAAATTCAAAACAAACGTATGCACAACTCACAATTATTCACATGCACCATTTTAAACTCAAACATGGGGAAATATGCTTAAAAAACCATTACTCATTGATATTGAATCATTATTTTAAAATTGAGCACTTAAGTTATTTCCAAGTACGTTTAGAATAATTTTTAAATTCAAAAACCATGACCGTTTAAATTTAAAGTTTTGAATTCAAAATTTCTTAGCTTTTAAATTTAACCTGATTGTGGATAACATCCATTTCACTCTTCTTATTTTTTGAATTTAAAGATACAAAATCGTTTTAAATTCATTTTTAAATTTAAATTTTTTTACACTTTAAGCCGAAGCTTTTGCCTTATTTTTATATCAATTGTGGTTTTTTCATGCAAATTAACTTTTGTTTTTTCGATTAACGGCGTATAGCAAAATCAAGGAGCGCCATGATACCGAAATCGAGGCAATAAAAAAGCGGTCAATTGATTGACCGCCTTTTTAACAAACAAAGCTGAGTTTAAGTGCTCATATCTTCGCTGAGTGCCAATGGATTCGGTAAAATCTTCGCCAATTGACGACACAAATTCGTTAATTCAGCACTATCATTTGGCATAAGCGTGATATGACCGATCTTACGACCTTCACGCTCAGTTTTATTATAAAGGTGTAAATGCGCACCATTTAAAGCCAAGACATCTTCAGATTTTGGATGCTGACCAATGATATTGACCATCACCGTTGGACGTACAACTTCCGTTGAGCCCAATGGTAAACCTGCGACAGCACGAACATGATTTTCAAACTGTGAGCACACTGCACCTTCAATCGACCAATGGCCTGAATTATGCACACGAGGCGCCATTTCATTGGCATATAAGCCTTTGTCAGTGACAAATAGCTCAAGTGTCAACACACCGACGTAGTTCAAATGATTGAGTAAACGCGTGATGTAATCTTGCGCGACAGGTTGTAAATCTGCACTGTTTGGCGCAGGAACAATCGAATGTGAAAGGATGCCATGATGATGGTGGTTTTCAGCCAACGGCCAAGTTTTAACATCGCCATCGATACCACGTACCGCAATAATTGATACTTCACGTGAGAAAGTCACAAAACTTTCTGCAATCAAAGTCCCTGCAGGGCCAAGTTCTGTCCACGCTTGGTCAATTTGATCTGCTGAACGCAATACGAATTGACCTTTCCCGTCATAACCACCCGTTGTCGTTTTTAAGACAATTGGTAAGCCCAGTTCAGTTACAGCAGCTTTTAAACTGTCCAACGAATCGACTGCTTTATACGGCGCAACAGGGATATCTAATTCATCGAATAATGCTTTTTCAGACAAACGATGTTGTGCAATAGCCAAAGCCTGACGTGGTGGATGCAAATCTTTTTGTTTAGTTAAAACATCGACATCTGCCAATGGGGTATTTTCAAACTCAAGACTAAAAACATCTGCACTTGCAATAAAATCCTGTAAGCCATTTTCAGTCTGACTTGAAAAGACTTGACCTAATATTGCGGATGGACAATCTGCTGTGGCTTCAAAGAATGTACATTGAATATTTAACGGTAGCGCAGCTTGCGCCATCATACGGCCGAGTTGACCACCACCAAAAATACCGATGGTTTTATTCATAACCTGTGTCCCGTTTTAAACTTGGCTTTAAATTTGACCTGGAATATTGTGACTTGCCACTTTATCCGTTTGTGCCGCACGGAAATCTGCAACATTTTTTGCAATTTCAGGACGTGTTAAACCGAGAATCTGCGCCGCCATAATGGCTGCATTAGTTGCACCAGCAGGCCCAATCGCCAAAGTACCTACGGCAATACCAGCGGGCATTTGTACAATGGAAAGCAATGAATCTACGCCATTTAAAATAGAAGATTTTACAGGAACGCCCAATACTGGCAGATCTGTTTTAGCAGCACACATACCTGGTAAATGCGCTGCGCCACCTGCACCTGCAATGATCACTTGGATACCGCGTTCACGTGCTGTTTCTGCATATTCGAATAAGCGATCTGGCGTACGATGCGCAGAAACAACTTCAGCTTCAAAAGGGACACCAAGCTGTTTCAGCATATTGGCAGTGTTTTCGAGAGTCGCCCAATCCGATTGAGAACCCATGATAATTCCAACTAAAGGAGCGTCTTGTACAGCGGCCGCATTCATTGCAAATATTCCATAAACGAATGTAAGGAAGTTTAAATTCTGGTCGTCCAGTCTTTAAATGAATATCAAGAAGCTCGCTATTATAGACTGATTTTTCATCTCACGAAAATTTAACAGAGCTCGTCGAGCATTATTTTCAGTATTTTTTTAGAAAATAGAGCATGCATCGCTGTTTTAAATGGATCATTGAGATCTAAAAACAAAAAATACACAGCCCAATAAACACAGACCAGCCCATAAGTAATCGAGCTTAAAAGGTTGTTTAAATAGAAAAATCATAAAAGGAACAAAAACCAATAACGTTACAACTTCTTGGGTAATTTTCATTTGCCCCAAAGACCAGCCATGTTGCGCCAATAAACGTGTCGCAGGAATCATAAAACTGTATTCAAGCAGGGCAATGATCCAACCAAATAAAATGGCTTGCCATAACGGCGCATCGTGTAAAAATTTTAAATGCCCATACCAAGCTAAAGTCATGAAGCAATTCGAGATAATTAACAATAAAAGGGGAAGGGATAAAGCCATTTTTAGCTCAAAATTATTCTAAAACAGATAGATTACACGGATATTTTAAAAGATTGATAAATCTTAATGCTATTTTTTATCGTTGTAGATTCACCATGATTTTAAGTGTGCTGTACATATGATTAAAAGAAAGTTACTACATCCCTAGACCAGATTTACAAGATTAGCTGATAAAAATAGCTCATCCAAAATCATAACAAGAAAAACTATCTTTTCCCCTTAACCCTTGCTATCGTTGCTTTCAAATCGAATTAATCACGACAACAGCACAACAAAAAGTGATGTGTCTAAAAAGCAGTGGAGTTAAAAAGAATGCATCTGCATATTCTGGGTATTTGTGGCACCTTTATGGGTTCTTTAGCACTATTGGCTCGTGATTTAGGGCATAAGGTGACAGGCTCAGATGCGAATGTCTATCCACCGATGTCCACTCAGCTTGAAAATGCAGGCATTACCTTAATGCAAGGTTATGATCGTAGCCATTTACAGCCTCATCCTGATCTTGTCATTGTGGGCAATGCCATGAAGCGCGGTATTGATGCTGTGGAATACATGCTCAATGAAGGTCTACCTTATATTTCAGGCCCTCAATTCCTTGCAGATCACGTATTACAAGGCAAGCATGTCCTCGGTGTTGCAGGAACACATGGTAAAACGACAACGACAACCATGTTGGCTTGGGTACTCGATCAAGCAGGTTTAAACCCAGGTTTTTTAATCGGTGGTGTACCCTTAGGTTTTAGCGAAAGCGCACGTTTAGGCGGTGGAAAATACTTCTGTGTAGAAGCAGATGAATATGATTCTGCATTTTTCGACAAACGCTCTAAATTTGTACATTATCATCCAAAAACCGCAATTTTAAATAACCTTGAATTTGACCATGCTGATATCTTTGATGATTTGGCTGCTATTCAAAAACAATTCCATCATTTAGTGCGTACCATTCCAAGTGAAGGTCGCATTATTGCGCCAATTACTGAAAGTAATATTGATGAAGTTTTAGAGATGGGCTGTTGGACACCTGTGGTACGTACATCACTTGAAGCCAATAACACTGCTGAAGTCTATGCAGAACAACTTTCAGCCGATGGCTCGCATTTTAAAGTTCTACAACACGGCATTGTAAAAGGCGAAGTACAATGGAACATGACAGGGCAGCATAGTGTTGCGAATGCTTTGGCAACCATTGCAGCGGCTGAACATGTTGGTGTTTCAATTGAAACTGCTTGTGAAGCTTTATCGAATTTTGGTGGTGTAAAACGCCGTATGGAATTGCTCGATACGGTTAATGGGATCGAAGTCTATGATGACTTTGCGCATCATCCAACAGCTATTGATACAACACTCGAAGGCGCGCGTAAACGCTTAGGTGAACGTAAACTTTGGGCAATCATTGAACCACGTTCAAATACCATGCGTATGGGTAGCCATAAAGATGGTTTAGCACATTCTGCACGTTTGGCAGATGAAGTGATTTGGTATCAGCCTGAAGGTTTGGACTGGGATTTACAACCTGTTATTGATGCAGCACCGAATAAAGCGGTCGTCGCTCGTACACTAGACGACATCATCAACACTGTGGTTGCAGAAGCAGGTGAGGGCGATGCCGTGGTGATTATGTCCAATGGTGGCTTTGGTGGTTTACATCAGAAATTAATCGCTGCTTTAAAAGCAAAATAAACTGTTTTAAATCAAACAGTGCTAACAGAAACACCTCGAAAATTGGGTACTTTTAATCTAATTTGAAGGGTGTTTCTCTATATTGGTATTGTTAATCATCAAGCTTAATCGATTCATCTAAAATCCAGCTTTGCAGAATTAGCTTCTTCATTTTGATCGATCCATCATATGGATTTTTGTTAAAGGCTGAGATTCTCGGACGATTTAAATTTCCTTATAAATTCGCATTTTCAATTTTCACCAATAGACTTAAAAACTCAACAATATTTTGTTCATCCAGCTGATGCGGTTGAAACCTTTTAAAGCCTTGCTTTTCAAAAAAACGAGAAATTCGAGTAGAATTTTTCACGTATTTCATCGACCATTTAGAAAAATGGTTTTTCTCAATTTCATGGTCTTTAAAACGATGAATATTCACATGACGACGATCTTGTCGAATCCGTTCAAACAAAACCTCAAGTATTTCTTTATTACCCTCTAAACATTGAAAATATATCCCATCAGAATAATACAATACGCCGTAAAGCTGATTTTCATGGTTAAAATCTCGAGCTGCAGACAAAATATCCGTTAAATCTTGTAATAAATCTGAATCACCTTCAACTCGAGTACTTGCATAGCATAATTGTATAGGCATTCTATGTTCCTTTATTCTTTAATTATTCAATGTAATGACTTCATATTTATAAAAATCTTGAAATATCTAGTGAATAGAGAAATTATACTTATAAATTAAATTATGTATTTTATGAATACTTAAAGTGCTCAATTTACAGACTGGATTGCTAAAAGATGAATGCGTATCGTTTTTTATTGATCCGAGGATTGTTGTTTTCTACACTGAACGACTTTAATGGTCTGAACCATTTTTAGCAGTTATTTTTTCTGTGAAAATACCCATAGAATACAGAAGCTTCTTAACAATACGTGATGATAGGGAAGCTTCTCTACACATACTTATAGATTACATCGATTGATTTAAATTGAATTAAAAATAGCAACTAAGCTGCCACATCTGCAAAACTTTTCTCACGGCGGAACATGACATCGACATAAGAGCAGGTTGGCACAACTTTTAAGTTATTTTCACGTGCAAATTCAACCAAAGTATCTAACAATTGACGTGCTATTCCTTGCCCACGTAATGAATCATCAACCCATGTATGGTTGGCAATAATTTTATGCTCACCGCTCCATACATAACTAATTTCAGCAATGCGCTTGCCTTGTTCATTATCTAAAAAGAATTCACCATTTTTTTGATTATTTACATGTTGGAATTGCATAAACCTGATCTCGACTTTGATTGCTTATCTATACAATTCCACTCTAACAAAGTGATTCTAAGATTTCAAAACATCATGGATCGACTAATCTTTATATTAAAAACCAATTTTGTCCGAGCGTTCATAGCTTTTGCATCATTATTAACACTTAACAACCCAATTCATTCAGCCTAAAATTTAATATTCGTTTTTAAATTAATTGACCATGTCATCTCTATCTCCTCAAACCTCTCCTACTCAACCACCGCCCAGTGAAACACAGCAATGGGTCAGTGTGATTAGTCTAGCTTTTGCTGCTTTTATTTTTAATACCACTGAATTTGTTCCTGTTGCGTTACTCAGCGATATTGGTCACAGTTTTGCAATGCCAGCCACAGATGTTGGCATCATGATTACACTCTATGCTTGGGTGGTTGCTCCGATTTCACTGCCAATCATGTTATTGACCAAAAATATTGAACGGCGCTTTTTACTGATCGCTTTATTTATCGTTTTTGTGATCAGCCATACTTTATCTTACATTGCATGGAGTTTTGATATCCTCCTGATCAGTCGTATTGGTATTGCATTTTCACATGCACTATTTTGGTCGATCACTGCTTCTTTAGCTGTGCGCGTAGCACCTAAAGGCAAAGAGTTTCAAGCATTGGGTTTACTGGCTACAGGTACTGCTTTAGCCATGGTTTTAGGCATTCCATTTGGTCGTATGATTGGTGAATCTTATGGTTGGCGTAATACTTTTGCTTTAATTGCGATTGGCGCGAGCGTGGTTTGCTTAATACTCGCCAAAACTTTACCGCATTTGCCCAGTGTCAATTCAGGCTCTTTAAGCAGTCTAAAAGTGCTATTGAAACGACCGAGCTTGATGATTGTTTTTGCGCTAACCGTTCTCGTGATCACAGCACAATTTACGGCTTATAGTTATATTGAACCCTTTGCTTTAAATATTGCACATTTTAGCTCATCACAAACCACAACTTTATTGTTGATCTATGGTGCTGCAGGCTTCTTAGGTTCTTATTTATTTGGGAAATTTGGTCAAAAATATCCTAAATTACCCATTCCTTTCAGTAGCACTCTTCTAGCAATTTCAATGTTATTACTGATCCCACTTTCAACTGATTTTACCAGTTTTAGTATTCTCAGTTTATTTTGGGGAATGGCGATTATTTGTTTTAGCTTAGCGCAGCAAGCCAAAACTTTGAATTTAGCTTCTGATGCAACTGATGTTGCGATGGCTATTTATTCAGGTCTTTATAATGTTGGTATCGGTGGTGGTGCATTACTGGGTGGATGGGTGACAACCCATTATGGACTCATGAATATTGGCGTGGTTGGAGGAATACTTGCTGTATTGGGTACGATTTTGGCACTCATTTTGGTACAACGTAAAGATTTTAGCCCTAATTAGCCCTAAAATGTAACGATCTTTTTAGGGCACAGAGTATCGAACAGTTCAGTGTAAATATAATTTCATCGATTTTATTGGTTCGATTTAGTCTTCATCGCTATCGTTGCTTGCTGAAAGACGCTAATGATTGATAAAAAATCTCTGAAACGTGTACTTAAATGTAAAAATTCATTCAAAATTTGCACAATTGCGATAAATGTGCCATTCTCTGCTCATATTAAGAAATGAACATATTTCTTTAAACAGTTTTCGAACAAGGGGAGTAGCCTCTCCAGTCAGAATATCGTCATTACGCTTTGCAAAAAGCCGGTATCTGAGCATCATCAAAATACAGATGATGTAGGCAAGACCTTGATCATGTTGATACAGATGTTTAATCATCTGGCAACAGGTCAAGGTTTTTTTATGCCTGATTGCCAGATTTGGAGAATTTTATGGAATCTATTGGCAATCCGTGGCTGTATTTGGCGTTTTTCGCTATCGTTGCAGTCATGCTCATCATCGACTTTCTTGGGTTTAAGCAAAAAGAAGGTCAAGACGTCAAAATCAAAACGGCTGCGTATTGGAGTATTGCATGGGTTTCTGTGTCCATGCTTTTTGCGGGTGGTTTATGGCTTTATCTACAGCAAACTGCGGGCATTGCTGTTGCAAACACCAAAACCATGGAATACCTCGCAGGTTACTTACTCGAAAAATCTCTTGCGATCGATAACGTATTCGTTTGGTTAATGATCTTCGCTGCTTTTGCTATTCCACCTGGTCTACAACGTAAAATTTTACTTTACGGCGTATTAGGTGCAATTGTTCTACGTACAATCTTTATTTTTATTGGTGCATGGTTCGTACAAGAATTCTCTTGGATTCTGTATATTTTCGGCGCATTCCTTGTCTACACAGGTTATAAATTCCTTAAAGGGCAAGATGAAGAAGAAACCAATATTGAAGATATGGCGATTTTAAAATGGTTACGTAAACACATTCGCATCACCCCAAATTTACAAGGCGATAAATTCTTTGTTCGTCAAAATGGTCTACTTTGGGCAACACCACTATTTTTAGTTTTAATCTTAGTCGAAGCTTCCGATGTGATTTTTGCGGTGGATTCAATCCCAGCAATTTTTGCCGTAACCAGTGACCCGTTCATTGTATTGACTGCTAACCTCATGGCGATTTTAGGTTTACGTGCAATGTTCTTCTTATTGGCAGGTTCAGCATCAAAAATGCATTATTTACCGTATGGCCTAGGTATTATCTTAGTCTTTATCGGTTTTAAAATGCTCATGCTTGATGTCTTCCATATGCCGATTTTGATTTCATTAGGCTTTATTGTTGTGGTATTGGCGATTACAGCTTGGTTATCAATTCGTCGTAATAAGCAGTTGGAATTAAACTCTTAAACTATTTCAGAGAGTGATCACTCCTAAAATAGATGGATACTTTTCACAAATAAAATCGAGTTAATTCATTAGCTCGATTTTTGTTTTTATCAGACTGCCTATATGAAACTGTGTTGCACTTCATCTACACCTCTAAGCTGATAAAAACCAAATGATAAAATGAATAAAAAATATGATCTAAGCACGATAAAAAATTATTCTTCAATTTCGATCATTTGTAAATTTTGCCACTTTTCTAAAAACCGTTTAGATTGCACACGCTGTGTAAATACTTCACGACTGACCAATCGATTATTTCAACGTAGTTTCAGTTCAAATAAATCATTTAATTCAAACGGCGCAACGATTTCTAAATCATCATTTTCCAATAACCGCACAGCAATCGCTGTGGCAGTTTCAACCCACACACTCAAAGCATCAATAAGCGATGAATACTGAGCAATGGCTAAGCCTTGGTCTGTCTTATACCAAGTATGCACAAAGGCTTGATTGACCACATCCCATTCATTTTCAGGAAATTTCTGACTCAACAAAAATTTAAGCCGCTGTTGTTCAGCATGTTGATCCGTTAAATCATAAAAAATCACGTCTATTTCCGTCTGTTCAATTTCATAATTTTGTTGATGTAAAACAGACCAGACCAAGTTTCGAATCACACCTGCACTTAAATACGCTTGAGTATTGATTTGTCTTAAATACATCAATCTTTGCATTAAAGCAGCTTGATTAAAAACGATCTGCTTTAATTTAGACCGATCGTCATGGTCAACAAAATAAGTGATTTGTGTCATTGTAAATACGCTTTTTAAAATACTCTTTTACTGTGAATAGCTAAATAAATAATGGTAATCAATGGGGCTAAATGTTGTATTTATATGATAAAAAGAGTCCCTAAAAATGAATACCCCAAAATAAATCGTTAGAAAAAATCACTTTCTAAATTTTTAATACGACTAAATATAGATTGCTATTATAGATTAATGATCAGTATATTGATGATAATTACAGCAATAAATAGTCATCTACAAATCTACTAACGAATAGCAATTATGGGGCGAAGCCATGAAAAAATATAACCGCATCTCAGCAAAAAAAATGTTTATCATTTGTTCACTTGGTTTAGTGAGTAGTAGCGTGTTTTCTGCTGAATCCGATGATCTTGCAAAAAAGCTTTCAAACCCTGTAGCCAATCTCGTCAGTGTGCCGTTCCAATTTAACTTTGACGATAATATTGGTGCAGATGAAAATGTTCAACGTTATCAACTCAATATTCAGCCTGTTATTCCCATTGAACTGAATGAAAACTGGAATTTGATTTCACGTACAATTTTACCTGTAACGGTTCAAACCTATAAAGATACCAATAAAAGTGATGATTGGGGCACAGGGGATATTGTTCAAAGCTTCTTCTTTTCACCTTCAAATACTGGCTCTAATGGCATCACTTGGGGAGTGGGGACAGCGATGTTATTGCCAACTGCTTCAGAGAAGTTATTAGGTGCAGACCAATATGGTCTAGGGCCAACAGCTGTTATTTTAAAACAAAGTGAAGGTTGGACATTAGGTGCATTGGCAAACCACCTTTGGGCAGTAGAAAATCATGGTGATGTAGAAGATGTGAATAGTACATTCCTACAGCCATTTGTTTCTTATACATATCCAAGTAGTTTAACCGTAACACTCAATAGTGAAACGACTTATGACTGGAACATTAAAAAAGCCACAATACCTGTAAATGTTACTGCAACCAAAATCGTCAATTTAAATGGTCAATTGATTAGCGTAGGTGGTGGCGTAAAATATTGGGCACATGATACAGATTCAAGTCCTAAAGATTTTGGCGTTCGTCTAATCGCATCCTTTATTTTCCCTAAATAACATTCAACTCAATACCAGAACTGGATATTTAAATTGAATATTCACCCCATAGCAACCACGATGGAAACATCAAAATACAATGTCTGCTATGGGTTTACTTATTACATCCTTTGAAAATGCAGTGATACAGTCATTTGTATACACGGTCTGAATAAGTTAGATGATGACTATTTAAATGGTCAGCTCATAAATCTGATGTTTTACACATGCGAAATGTCCGATGAATGTTATAATTCAATCAGCTTAAATCTATGTTTTAAGAAAGATTAACTTAACTTTGAATATGCTTGTGATCAGACAATTTAATCAGGGATATAATAAACAACATCAATGCAGACTCACCATCAAGCATATAAACAAAGTGATTTTTAGTTAAATTTAACGATTATGGGATTGTATTAGGAAATATTTATGAAAAAATTGTTATCCATTACTTTAGGTGCATTATTCATTGCTGGCTGTGCTTCAACCACTCCTGAATCGAAGACAAATGTACGTACTTATGGTTTGCTCATTTGCCAACCAAATGAACTTTGTCCTATTGTCACAGTCATTAAAAATGATTCTCTACAAGATGCGATAAAAATCCAAATTGCGTTAAACAGTATCAATCACAAATACGACATCAAAAAAGTTGTATTTAGCAATGGTGCAAAAAGCCATTCATTTAATACGATCGGCGCAACAGATGTCGATTTTCAATTTGGTTCAAATCGATCTCGTAACAGCATCATCGTACCCAATAACATGATCCATGACTTATCTGTGAATCACGATATTTCCATGAATATCTATACAGATCAGGGCATGATTAGCCGCTATATTTTGAAAGACGGCGTTAAAGCACCGATCGTTCAAGAGCTTCAACAAGCTTATAAAAAATAACAGCAAAGATCGTTTTGAAAGGAAAGTGGATGATTAAAACCTCTTTCCTTTCAAATTTTAATATTCATTCTGTCGGCAGAATGAACTTTCTCATGAAAATAATTACAACTTTTCGATCAACATTTTGAGGCTAAACCGAGCACTCACTAAAATATTCAATTTGATAAACCAGCTTACAGCTTCACTTGCAAATTTCAGGTACAATCACTCGAAAAAAGTATAAATTGCAGGTTTTACATGTCTTCTGTTGCTCAGAAAACGGCGATTCGTGGTCGCTTTCTCGATATTCAAAATACCGTCCTACAAGCATCTCAAATTTCAGATCAAGTTCGTTATATTGAAGATGCATTACTCATTACAGAACAAGGCAAAATCATATGGTTTGGCTCTTGGGAAGATGGACAGTCTCAGTTAAATGAAAATATTCAAGTCGATCATTACCCTGAACAATTAATAGTGCCCGGTTTTATTGATACACATATTCATTTCCCTCAGACAGAGATGATCGGTGCTTATGGCGAACAACTCTTAGAATGGCTGAATACCTATACATTTCCAACAGAAATGCAATTTGCTGATAAAGACTATGCCGATAAAATTGCTTACTTTTTTGTGAATGAATTACTTAAAAATGGAACCACCACAGCTTTAGTTTTCTGTACGGTTCATCCTCAATCTGTTGATGCTTTATTTGAAGCTGCAGAACGCCATCAAATGCGTTTAATTGCAGGTAAAGTGATGATGGATCGTCATGCACCAGACGCACTGACAGACACAGCTGAGAGCGCATACCAAGACTCTAAAGCATTGATTGAGAAATGGCATGCAAAAGGACGTAATCTCTATGCAATTACTCCACGTTTTGCACCAACTTCTACACCTGAACAATTAGAAAGAGCAGGGCAGTTAAAAGCTGAATATCCTGATGTTTATGTACATACACATCTCAGTGAAAATAAAAATGAAATCGCTTGGGTTAAAGAATTATTCCCAGAGCAAAAAGGTTATTTAGATGTTTATCATCATTATGGCCTAACAGGAGAGCGGTCTGTTTTTGCACATTGTGTGCACTTAGAAGAACATGAATGGCAATGTATGCATGATACAGATTCAGCAATTGCTTTCTGCCCAACTTCAAACTTATTTTTGGGAAGTGGTTTATTTCCATTGAACAAAACATGGGAAAAACAAGTCAAAGTCGGTTTAGGTACAGATATCGGTGCAGGTACATCATTCTGCCAGTTACAAACACTGAATGAAGCTTATAAAGTTCAACAATTACAAGGTGATAAACTTTCTGCATTTGAAGCGTTTTATCATGCCACACTCGGTGGTGCAAAAGCACTGCATTTGGATGAACAATTGGGCAATTTTAATCTTGGTAAAGAAGCTGATTTTGTTGTGCTGAATTTGAAAGCAACGGCTTTACAACAACTTCGCCAAGACCGTGCCAAAAATATTGAAGATGCTTTATTTGCTTTATTTACGATGGGAGATGATCGTAATGTTCAAGCCACCTATGTTTATGGAAATAAAGCCTATGAGCAAAAAAGCTAAACCTGATCAAAAGACAGGAAAATCTAAGAAAAAGATCATCTTAATCAGCACTGTATTTATCGTATGTACATTGTTATTAAAGAAAGATGCGCATTAAATCATTGGCTATTTACATTTTCCAATGCCAAAAAAGATGCATCTTGATCTGATATGTTTTAAAATTAAGGCATATTTTTGGGTGTTGCTAGTCAACACCTTTTTTAATTTGTGAATTTGATGTTTTAGTTTTAGGTATTTCCCATGACTGTTGAAATGAAAGTGATGATTTCTGCCGAAGAAATTCATGCAAAAGTTCAAGAACTTGGTAAAAAAATTGATGCGCATTATGCCAATAGCGACAAAGAGTTGGTATTAATCGGTTTATTACGTGGTTCAGTCATCTTCATGGCAGATCTATGCCGTGCAATCACAAAAACACATGAACTCGATTTCATGACTGTTTCAAGTTATGGTGGTGGTACGACTTCAAGCCGTGATGTTAAAATTTTAAAAGATTTAGACGGTGAAATTCACGGCAAAGATGTTTTAATTATTGAAGATATTATCGACTCTGGTAATACGTTGAGCAAAGTATTAGAAATATTAGAGACACGCCAACCTAACTCGATTGAATTGTGTACTTTAGTGAGTAAACCTTCACGCCGTGAAATTGATTTGGATGTGAAATTTCTAGGTTTTGAAGTAGAAGATAAATTTATCGTGGGTTATGGCTTAGACTATGATCAAAAATATCGCCATGTTCCTTTTATTGGTGAAATTGGTCTGTAATTAAAACCGACATCACTATTGCTAAAATGATGAAGCGACTTCGGTCGCTTTTTTTATATTTTCAATTTTAATCTATATTTTCAATTTTAATCTATATTTTCAATTTTAATCAATGAACAAAAATGCAACAACTTGTAGCATAGAGAAGCTTTAACTCTCTGTATAAATATTGAAAAATAAACAAAGATTGATTTCTTAACTCTAGATAAAATAAAGAAAAAGGAGAGCTACTATGATGGCACTGATTTGGGCAATCATTATCGGTTTTTTTGCAGGTTTAATCGCACGCGCAATACACCCAGGGGACGATAAAGCTGGCTTTATTGTCACAGTTGCACTCGGAATTGTCGGTTCATTGCTTGCAACCTATGGTGGACAATTACTGGGTTTGTATGAAAAAGGCGCATCAGCAGGTTTTATTGCATCGGTCATCGGAGCAGTTATCGTACTATTTATTTATAACATGATCGCTAAACGAACTTAATATTGATTGACTTAAAACTTTTATTGGTCATTCGTTTTAGATTATACATCGCATAAAAAAGCACTGAATTTTCAGTGCTTTTTTGGTTGAATAATTTTTTACAGAATCACTTTTTGAATAAACAGCAGTGCTCTATTTTAAAATAATTATAAACCTGACTGTTTCCAAATTTTCTCAATTTCTTCAGCAGGATAAGCCCCCATCACTTTATAACCATTTGAAAAAATAATAGCTGGTGTACCTTGCAAACCTAATTTTTTACCCAAGGCAAGATTACGCTCAATTGGAGTTTCACACGTAGCTGCAGTAGTCGGTTTAATCCCTTTTTGAAGTAAATTTTTCCATGCGTATTCTTTATTACTAGAACACCACACTTGCTTAGAAGGAATAATCGATTGCGTTTTGATTGGGTAAATAAACGTGTAAATAGTGACGTCATTTAACTTGGCTAAATTCCCTTCAAGAGCCTTGCAATATGGGCAATTTGGGTCAGAAAAGATGGCAAGCTGTCGCTTACCATTCCCCCTTACAGATTTCACCGCATCATTTAAAGGTAAACTTTTAAAATCTACTGTATTTTGTTTTAGCGCTAAATCTTTGGTTAAATTATGCTGATCTTTCAAACGAATCATCGAACCAATGAATAAATGCTGTGCATCTTCATTTACATACACGATTTGATTGTCTAATGTTCCGCTATACAAGCCTTGCATTTCCGTACTTTGTAAATTATTAATTTTTACATTGGGGTATTGCTGTAACAACTTCGCTTTCACATTATCCACATTGGCAAAACTGGTACTGCATAGTCCTAAACTTAAACCCAAGGCGATCAATTGCTTTAACATATAGCTTTAGAATTAAAAAAATAGTGTAGGGCATTAAAACATAATTTATCCCTCTAGATGTTTGAAAACTGTTGTCTTTAATGGGTTTCACGTGGAACAAAATTAAACAAAGCTGGCTGATTAATTTCCACCGAAATATGCACCAATTCTTCATGTATAGACAATGCTTGACGAACCATATCCGCATTTAAATTTTTATCATGGCTTTCTAAAACCAAAATCACTGAAAATTTCCCTTTTCCTACTTTCCAAACATGAATATCTGTCATTTTCACTTCTACATGTAAACTTTCAATGACTTCACGTACTTCATCAACAACAGGATGATCCATTTCTGCATCTAATAAGGTTTTTCCTGTTTCTTTAATCAAACCCAAAGACCATTTTCCAACAAGAATTGCACCCACAATACCTAAAACAGCATCTAAAAAGTCCCAACCAAAAACTTTAGCCGCTACAAGTGCAATAATCGCTAAAACAGAAGTCAAGGCATCTGCAACCACATGTAAAAATGCAGCTTTTTGGTTTAAATCATGCTCGTGATGATCGCCATGCTCATGCGAATGATGGTGATGGTGATGGTGATGGTGATGGTGATGGTGATGGTGATGGTGATGGTGATGGTCATCATGTAGTAACCATGCACAAATCAAATTAATCACTAACCCTAAAATAGCAATTAAAATCGCTTCATTATAATGAATTTGTACAGGGTGAAATAAACGTTGAATAGATTGAAAAGCCATCAATAAAGCCACAACCATCAATAAAATCGCACTGCTATAACCCGCTAAAATTTCGATTTTCCATGTGCCAAAACTAAAGCGAATATCGCTCGCATAATGACGTGCGGCTCGATATGCCACATAGGCCATACCTAAAGCCAGCATATGTGAACTCATATGCCAACCATCTGCAAGTAAGGCCATAGAGTTAAAAATCCACCCTCCAGCTATTTCAAAAAGCATCATGAGCCCAGTCAATATTGTTGCCAGTAATATTTTCTTTTGTGCGAGTGGGTTCCCTTCATCAAACTGATGATTATGCTCACGATTTATCATTTTAAATTGCATTTGAATGACATCCTAAACACTCCCATAGAGTATATTATTTCATAATCAAATATACTATAAGGGAGTATATTTTTTTGGAGCTTGCACATGGGTCATTTACATCAAAATAAAAAAGTTTTAAACCGTGTTAAGCGCATACAAGGGCAAATCAATGCTGTTGAAGCTGCGCTAAACCATGAAGAAAAATCATGTATCGATGTTTTACAACAAGTCGCAGCGATCAAAGGCGCTGTGAATGGATTAATGAATGAATTGATTGAAGCACATTTAAGAGAACATGTGATTTCTGACTCGACAACCAATGAGGATGAGCTACAAACGTTTATTCAGCTATTAAAACGCTATGCGTAATTTTATAACAAACAATTAAAAATCGATTGACCTTATATTGATTAAGTTTTAATCTTTTTAAATAGTCAAAATCCTCCGTGCCAAACTCAATACGCTAGAGCTTGGCTTTTTTATGTGCAATCTTTATTTGCAAATACAGTTCAAAACTCATGAATCAGCAATCATGGCGACCATTTTTAATGATCAGCCTCGCCTTGTGCATTGGGACTATTGGTACAGCCTTAGCCAGCCCTTTATATCCAATTTATCAACAACTTTGGCATCTGCTACCCAGTCAAATTACCTATATTTTTGTCGCTTACATGTTCGGCTGTTTGACCACTTTATTATTTCTAGGGCGTACCAGTAATAGTTTTGGTTTTATTCGTACACTACAAATCGGTTTGTTTTTTGCAGTGATTGGCTTAACGCTTTCTGTTTTTGCTTCAAATACTTATTTCCTTGGTTTTGGACGTTTTATCATTGGAATTGCGTCTGGTTTAATCAGTACATCGGCTATGTTAGGTTTAATTTATACCATCCCAGAATCACATAAGCAGAATGCAGCACAACTCAGTTCTATTATTACTGTAATAGGTTTTGGTTTAGGTCCTTTTATTGGGGGAGCGATTGCCCAATTTTCAAATCAGCCACTTATTACTCCATACCTACCCGTCATTTTTGCTGCAATTTTAAGCTTAATCAGCCTATTCACCATTAAAACAGCTTCTTTTGAAAAGCAGCCATTTTCAATTGCACCTCACTTAGAGCATCCTGAACCACGATTTAAAACCTTATTTTATATTGCTAGTTTCAGTGCATTTTGTGCTTTTGGTTCGTTTAGTTTATTTGCATCCTTAGCGCCGTCATTCATCAAAGATGTAATTCCATGGCATGGCCCATTGGTTAGTGGCGCAACGATTGCGAGTATTTTACTGATTTCAGCATCTGTGCAATGGTTTGCCAAATCCCTAGACATGCATAAAACCTTAAATGTGGGTTTGATCTTTCTGATTACGAGTTATGTCATTCTTTCAATCTGCATGACCATGCATTGGAGCATGCTGTTCTTTTTCAGTGTTCTTTGTGTGGGAATCGGACATGGTTTAAGTTTGCTGGGTACTTTTGCTTTAATTCATCATATGACCACTATAGAAAATCGTGCAGCAGTGGTTTCCACTTATTTGTTTATCGCTTATTTTGGAACCATCATACCGATCATTACAGCAGGATATTTGTCAGATCACTTTGGTTTTATGGTGGGTATTCTTGGGTTTTGCTTAGATGTCGGTATATTGTGTATTTATTTATTGATCAAACACTTAAATATAAAATACAGTTAGAAAATATTGCATCAATATGTAAGTACTTACACTTACATATTGATCAAAAATCGATATATTATTCTTTGATTATTTCAATTTTTATCACTTCAATATCAGTCGGTTTATAGCGATGCGTATCGATCTCACCGACAACTTTTACTTCTGTTCCGACTTTTAGTTGATCTGCTGTAGCTAAATCATCATCAACCTCGATCGTCATCGAACCTGTTGTATCTTTTAATTCATAATGTTCATGCTTAATTTGACCAACAATATGACCTTGCAGGGTTACAGCCGTTTCATCATTGGCTCTGAGTGCTTGCACAATCGTAATATTATTTTTTGCTGCTTCTTCAAGAATCTTAGAATTATCTTGTTCAGCCCAAACATTGGATGTCAGCATTAAAACCGTAACTGAAAGTAATAAAGGCGTTTTTCTCATCGATCAAACCTTTTATTGTGGGTAAAGATTAATCACAATAAAGAATTCTTCGTTCCTTGTAAATTCAGCTTACAAAACAATAACTTTTAATAAAAAAGCTGACCGAAGTCAGCTTTGAGATATTATCTAGATCAGTAATTTTTACTTTCCAATACAAAACGATCCAAAAATTACACCCAGTAAATCATCTGCACTAAAATCACCTGTAATTTCACCCAAAGCATTTTGCGCTAAACGTAACGATTCAGCGACCAATTCACCAGCATGGTAAACCACAAGCTGCTCATGTGCTTCAGCTAGATAGTGCTGAGTACGCTTCATGGCATCTAAATGACGTGTACGTGCAATAAAGGTATCTTCTTCTGGATGGAAGCCTGCATGCGCTGTAATCGCTTCTATAAGCGCTTGTACACCCATCTCTTGCTTGGCTGAAACAGTAATATGTCTAAAACCATCAAAATCACTCAATTCAGGCTTTTGATCAGTCAAATCGCATTTATTTCCAATCAACATTAAACGCTTAGGTTCAATATGTTCAGCAAAATAATTTTCCGCTAGTGCTAAAGGGTTTTCCCCTTGGCTTAAGTCATAGACCAATAATAATAAATCCGCTTGCTCTATCTCTTTAATCGCACGACGAATACCTTCTTTTTCTACAATATCACCCGTTTCACGTAAACCTGCGGTGTCAGTTAGGGTAATTGGTAAGCCATTTAAGCTAATTTTTTCATGCAAAACATCACGCGTGGTTCCAGCGATATCTGTCACAATTGCACGATCGTTTCCTGCAAGTGCATTCAGTAGAGATGATTTACCTGCATTCGGTTTACCTGCAATCACTACCTGTAAACCTTCACGCAGTAACTGTCCTTGGCGTGCAGATTGCTGAACAGCAGCGACAGAAGATTGTACCTCTTGTAACAACGCTAAAATTTTTCCATCCGCCAAAAAGTCGATTTCTTCCTCTGGAAAATCAATCGCAGCTTCTACATGTAGACGCAAGTGAATCAATTTCTCTAAAACAGTATTCACTTTATTTGAAAATACGCCTTGTAGAGAACGAACGGCTGAACGTGCCGCAGCTTGTGATGTAGCATCAATCAAATCTGCAATTGCTTCAGCTTGAACCAAATCCATCTTGCCATTTTCAAAGGCACGCATAGAAAATTCACCAGCTTTAGCAGCTGTCGCACCTAGTTCTAACAAACGAGCCAATAATGCATTCTGAATCACAGGGCCACCATGACCTTGTAACTCCACAACATCTTCCCCAGTAAATGAGTTTGGATTTGGAAAACAAATAACCAAACCTTCATCCATCACTTCGCCATTTTCATCTAAAAACTGACGAAACCCTGCAAATCTAGCCTGAGGTAAAGTTTTTTGAGTAAAAGATTCTGCGATCGCATAAGCCTTAGGACCAGACAAACGAATAACACCAACCCCTCCACGTCCTGGTGGAGTCGCAATGGCTGCAATTGTGGTTTGGCTTACACTATTGGTCATCTAAATCTACTCAAATTTTGACAATAAAAAAATCCGCCTAAGATTACCATCTCAAGCGGATTTTTTCAGCTATTGCTTAATGATGATTAAATCAATTAAGCCACATCTTTAGTGAGTTTGGTTTTTTCAGCATTTTTGTTGATAAACCATTGCTGTAAAATCGTAATCGAGTTGTTCACAGTCCAATATAAAACCAAGCCAGCAGGGAAGAACAGCATAAATACTGTAAACATGATTGGCATGATTTTAAAAACTTTCGCTTGCATCGGATCAGTAGGTTGCGGGTTCAACATTTGTTGAACAAACATGGTTACACCCATGATCAATGGCAAGATAAACCAAGGATCCATTGCCGATAAATCTTGAATCCAAAGAATCCATGGTGCATGTCGAAGTTCTACAGACTCCATCAATACCCAATACAATGCTAAGAAGATTGGCATTTGTAGAAGTAATGGCAAACAACCTGAAAGTGGATTGACTTGCTCACGTTTGTAAAGCGCCATCATTTCTTGAGAGAAACGCATACGGTCTTCACCAAACTCTTCTTTCATGCGTTGCATTTCAGGTGCAATCACACGCATTTTCGCCATAGAGCGATAGCCCTTAGCTGATAATGGCCACAGAATCAATTTCACTAACACAGTCAATAAAATAATTGACCAACCCCAGTTACCCACGATGCCATGGAAGAACTGTAAGCCCATGAATAATAATTTAGCAATTGGCCATAACCAACCATAATCTACAGTTTGGTTTAAACCAGCGGCTAAATCTTTCAATTCTGATTGAACTTTTGGACCTGCATAAAATGTTGCATCAATGCTCATTGCTTTACCAGCAGGAACATTAATTGTAGGAGATGTAAACCCGATGATATTCATACCATCTGCAGATTTACGAGACTCTAATTTTGCAGTGTATTCTTGACCACCAAAATGACCTGGAATCCAAGCGCTCACAAAATAATGCTGAACCATTGCCACCCAACCACCTTTTGCTTCGGTATTGAGTTTTTCTTCAGTAAAATTCGCAAATTTGAGCTTATTGTAATGCTCTTCTGGCGTACCCCATGCACCGCCAAGGAATGTACCAAGGGTAAAGATACCTTGGTCAGATTTACCCGGATCGTCAGAGTTGTCACGTTTGATTTGACCAAACATTTGACCTTGCCAATTTTGTGCACTACGGTTCACTACCTGATAGCTCACATCAATCGGATATTTACCTTCTTTCACAGTAAATGTCTTGATGATTTCTACGCCATCGGCAGTTTTATACACCATCGGTACAGATAATACTTTAGCAGTTTTGCCATCTTTATCTTTTACGTCTTTTGCATCAGCAACCGTATAAGTCGCTTTTTCAAACTCATAGTCTGGTCGATTTGGATTGCTGTCTGGACCATTTAGGCCAATCAAACCAGATTGAGCAACGTAGGTACGTTTTGCATCACTTTCAAGCATAACAAAAGGCTGATCACTATCTTTGCTCTTGTCATGATTGAGTAATTCAATACGCACAATATCACCACCTTTAGGACTAATCCAAAGATGGTAGAGGTCAGTTTGTACTGAAATCAGTTGTTGATTTGCTGTGGCTGGTGCAGCAGTCTTCTGCTGTGCAGCAGCTATATTTGCTTGCGGAACATCGCTAGTCGCTGCAGTCTTTTGACCATTTGGCAAATCGGCAGACACATCATGCGCAACAACAGTTTGCTGAGTTTCAGCTTTAGTTGTCGTGTTATGACCATAGTCTTTTTGCCAAGCCAAAATGAGCAAATATGCTGTAACTAACATGGCTCCGAGGATCGCAAACCTGGCCCATTGTTGCATATCTATTACCCCAAGTGGTTAGAGTGTTTTTGGTTCAATAAACGTTCACGCAAGGGTACAGGAACATGAAGCGTTTGAGAATCTATTTGCTGAAATGAAATAAAACGAATTGCTTTTTTAGGCACAGGGTCATAACCATGTCCACCCCAAGGATGACAACGACATATACGCTTAGTGGCTAACCATGAGCCCCTTAATGCGCCATGCGTATGGATTGCTTCTAACGAATATTGTGAACAAGTCGGAATATAACGACAACGAGGCCCAATGAGTGGACTAATCGCAATTTGATAGAAACGAATCAACCAATGCAATAAACGAATCATTGGCTTCCTCTATTTTTGAGGGGAAGATTGAGTTATTTTTTGGTGCTTTTTAACAATACGCTGCAATTTCGACCAAGCAAATTCAAGCTGCTGAAACAGTTCAGCATTTGGAATTGCTTCTATACCAATTTTTGGCATAACAACAATATCCAACAAATCTATATTTTGCTGGTTTAAACGAAAACTTTCACGCGTTAAACGTTTTATTCGATTTCTTTCATGCGCACGGCGCACTTTTTTCTTTGCAACAACTATACCCAAACGGCTTTTAGGCTGTTCGGTCATTTTTGCTAAGAATATAAAATGGGGTTGATGCACTTTAAAAAGCGCACCATCAAATACACCTTTGTAATCTGCAGCACAGCGGATTCTCACCTCTGGACTGAAACTATAAAGAGACATAACACCCAAGTCGTATGCTAACGATTTAATAAATTAAACAGTTAAGCTGTGACGACCTTTTGCACGACGGCGAGCTAATACTTGACGACCAGCCTTAGTAGCCATACGAGCACGGAAACCATGAACGCGCTTGCGCTTTAATTCAGATGGTTGGAATGTACGTTTCATATCGAAACTCCAAAATTGATCTTTCTAAAGGTTCGCGATTGTATTGTGCATTCTTTATGCTGTCAATGAATATACACTTTTCTTTTTATACTTGCTGTTTTTTTACCCAGTCAATCCGATTCTCTTATTTATCTATAATAAATATTCAAACAAACCTATTCACAACATAACTTATTATTTTATAGTATAAATAATAGTTACCAACAAGCATATCCGCAAAGTTATCCCTAGACTTATTCAAGTTTTAAATTCAATTCCCTATTTTTAAATTTAAAACAGAGGCTTTTTGAATTTAAATTCATAATATGCGTTTTATCCACAGATTTCTGGATCTTTATAAATAAATTCAAATTTAAAATTTAAATTTATTATTATTAGGGGCTGTTTTTTGTGTGGAAAACCATGTTTTTCTATTGAATAACATTCGTTTATGTTGTGGATATTGCTGTTTTTATTAAAATGATGGATTGTGGATAAGTTTATGTGATAATTTATCCACAGGTTGTGAAAAACATTATCCACAAGTGCTTTGAATTTAAATTTATTTGCGGAAGGTTGCTTTTTTGAGCATTTTAGACTGAATTAGTCATGACAGATGTGGATAACTTGGTTAGAATGGCGACCCCTTTATCTGGGGGATTGGTCTTTTTTAAATTTAAAATAGAATGAAGGGGTTTCA